>NZ_CP126134.1:0-160000 GCF_030127025.1 Tritonibacter sp. AK171
ATGACAGACGACACATGGGGTCTACTAAGAAAACGTTTGCTAAAGACGGTCGGGCAGAACAACTTTACAACATGGATTGAGCCGCTTGAGCTGGATCAGGTCGACGGAGGCGTGGCAACATTCCACGTGCCCACCAATTTTATGGGCAACTACGTCAGCCAGAACTTTGCAGATCTGATTCTGCATGAGTTCAACAAATCGGGGGAACCTGTGCAGCGACTAGCCTTCAAGGTTGCCGCAAACTCTCCAACCCGTCCGGTGCAGCCGACGGTGTCCGAAGCTATCGAAGAGCCTACTCCTGCTCCGACAACCATTGTGGATCAGGGGACCACTCAGGAAGGAAGCGCCTCTGTGAAATCGCCGCTGGAAGAACTGCAGGCGGCGCCTTTGGATCCGCGTTTCACTTTCGACAGCTTTGTTGTCGGCAAACCCAACGAACTGGCGCATGCTGCCGCGCGCCGCGTCGGTGAGGGTGGTCCTGTGACCTTTAACCCGCTGGTGCTTTATGGCGGTGTGGGCCTTGGTAAAACGCACCTGATGCACGCCATCGCGTGGGAACTGAAAGAGCGCAACCCGGAACTGAACGTTCTGTATCTGTCAGCAGAACAGTTCATGTACCGCTTTGTGCAGGCCCTGCGTGAGCGCAAGATGATGGACTTTAAACACCTTTTCCGTTCCGTGGACGTGTTGATGGTGGATGACGTTCAGTTCATCGCTGGCAAGGATTCCACGCAGGAAGAGTTCTTCCACACTTTCAATGCGCTGGTGGATCAGAACAAGCAGATCATCATTTCCGCAGATCGCGCACCTGGCGAGATCAAGGATCTTGAGGATCGTGTGAAATCGCGCCTGCAATGTGGTCTCGTGGTGGATTTGCACCCGACCGATTATGAGCTGCGTCTGGGAATTCTACAGACCAAGGTGCAACAGAACCGCAAGAACTACCCGGATCTGAAAATCGCAGATGGTGTGTTGGAATTGCTCGCGCATCGCATCTCGACCAATGTGCGGGTTCTCGAAGGGGCGCTGACCCGTCTGTTCGCCTTCGCCTCCCTCGTAGGTCGTGAGATCGACATGGACCTGACCCAGGATTGTCTGGCGGATGTGTTGCGCGCTTCCGAGCGCAAAATCACCGTCGAGGAAATCCAGCGTAAGGTTTCAGAATACTACAATATCCGCATGTCCGACATCATCGGTCCCAAGCGTCTGCGGTCTTATGCACGGCCGCGTCAGGTGGCAATGTACCTGTGCAAGCAGTTGACCAGTCGCTCGCTGCCAGAGATCGGCCGTCGCTTTGGTGGCCGTGACCACACTACAGTGATGCACGGTGTACGCCGCATCGAAGAGCTCAAGACTATCGACGGGCAGATCGCCGAAGACGTCGAAATGCTGCGTCGTTCGCTCGAGGCGTAACCACAAACTTAGATCGGCAGGCTGCGCCTCAACCCCGCCTGCCAAGAGATCACGGCCCCGGATGCCCACCGGGGCCGTTCTTATTTTGCAAGCGGCAAATCTGATGCATCTTTGACTGTTTTGTGACTTTGTGGGCAGGCATTCCGCTCTGCTCTTGACGCACCTCTCATTCCCTTGGAGAAATCAATAAAAAACCTTGTGTTGAGGGGCAGGAAGGTTAATCTGCCGTTCCGCTCGAACCACATGTTTCCAAAGACTGCCAGCCGAAGAGGATAGAGGGAAATGAAGATCAGCATTGAACGCGCAACGCTTCTGAAGGCTGTGGCCCAAGCGCAGTCGGTGGTTGAGCGCCGCAACACCATTCCGATCCTCGCAAATGTCCTCATCGAGGCCGAGGGCAGTGATGTGATGTTCCGCGCCACCGACCTTGATATTGAGGTGGTCGACAAAGCGCCCGCTCAGGTAGAGCGCGCTGGTGCCACTACAGTTGCCGCCACCACCTTGCATGAGATTGTCCGCAAACTCCCCGATGGGGCGCTGGTGACGCTCAATGCGGATGCTGCGACCGGTCGCTTGACCGTCGAGGCCGGCCGATCGAACTTCTCGCTGGCAACCCTGCCGCGCGAGGATTTCCCGGTGATGGCCACATCGGAGTATCACTCCAACTTCACCGCCAACGCTGCGGTGCTGCGACGTCTGTTTGATAAATCGAAGTTCGCCATCTCCACTGAGGAGACCCGCTACTATCTGAACGGTGTCTATATGCATGTGGCCACCGGCGAGAGCGGTGGTAAGGCCCTGCGCTGTGTGGCGACGGATGGTCACCGACTGGCGCGCATTGATGCGGACCTGCCGATGGGGGCAGAGGATATGCCCGGCGTCATCGTTCCACGCAAAACCGTGGGCGAGCTGCGCAAGCTTCTGGATGATGATGAGATGGACATCGCTGTGTCTGTGTCAGAAACCAAGGTGAGGTTTGCGACGCCGAACATCACCCTGACGTCCAAGGTGATCGACGGTACCTTTCCCGACTACACTCGCGTTATTCCGGTCGGCAACACCCGCCGTCTTGAAGTGGATGCAAGCGAGTTCGCAAAGGCAGTGGACCGGGTCGCAACCGTGTCTTCGGAACGCTCTCGCGCCGTGAAGCTGCAACTGGACGAGGATCGTTTGGTCCTGTCGGTGAACGCACCGGACAGCGGTGCCGCAGAAGAAGAACTTGCTGTAGCTTATAGCGACGAGCGGCTGGAGATTGGCTTTAACGCCAAATACCTCCTTGAGATCGCCAATCAGGTGGATCGTGAAAACGCCGTGTTTATGTTCAACTCCTCTGGCGATCCGACATTGATGCGCGAAGGCAGCGACGAGAGCGCGGTCTATGTGGTCATGCCGATGCGCGTCTGACGCATCATTGGAACGGGCCTGACGGCCCGGCCTCCGGCGGAGGTATTTTGGAAAAGATGAAGGCCCGTGCTGGCACTGACCTCCCTGTTCATGTCTCATTTCCGCTCGCATCTGCGGGCGGATTTGCATTTGGATGCGCGCCCCGTCGCCATCCACGGCAACAATGGTGCGGGCAAAACCAATATCCTTGAGGCAGTGTCTCTGTTTTCGCCTGGACGTGGGATCAGGCGGGCATCCGCTGCGGATATGGCGCGCCAACCGGAGGCTCTGGGCTGGAAGCTGAAGGGACTGTTGCAAACCACCGGTCCGACCTTTGAGGTTGAGACCTCATCAGAAGGTGGCAATGCCCGACAGGTGAAGATCGACAACAAAGCGGCCAGTCAGGTTGCTTTGGGGCGCATTGCGCGGGTGGTCTGGCTCATTCCGGCGATGGATCGGTTGTGGATCGAAGGGGCAGAGGGGAGGCGGCGGTTTCTGGACCGTATCGCGCTCAGCTTTGACCCCGATCATGCCGAGGCGACGCTGGCCTATGAAAAAGCGATGCGAGAACGCAACCGTCTGCTGAAGGACAATGTGCGCGATGCTGCATGGTATCGGGTGCTGGAAGGGCAGATGGCCGAAGCAGGATTTCGCATTCATCAGACCCGTGTAGATGCGGTGTCGCGGCTGACTGCCGCGCAAAAGGAAGCGGAAACCGCTTTTCCGGTGGCGGAGCTACAGCTCATTCAAGCTGAAGGTGAGATGCCCGAAAGTGCTGATGATCTCCGCGCTGCACTGGATGCGGGGCGAATGCGGGATCTGGCTGTTGGGCGGACGTTGGTGGGGCCGCATCGCAGTGACCTGATGGGGGCGTATGCTGCCAAGGGACTACCTGCCAAGGATTGCTCCACTGGTGAGCAGAAGGCGCTGTTGGTGTCGCTAATCCTTGCCAACGCGCGTGCCCTACAAGCCGAAGAAGGGTCCGTGCCAATTCTGCTGTTGGACGAGGTCGCGGCGCATCTTGACGGGAATCGGCGGGCGGCGCTCTATGATGAAATTTACGCTTTGGGGACACAGGCGTGGATGACAGGAACCGGCCCTGAGTTGTTTCAGGAGCTCGGGGATCGCGCCCAGCATTTGGAAGTCATTGACCAGAATGGTTTGAGTGAAGTGGTTCAAGAATGACATTAACGGCTTGGGATCTGGCGATCTATGCAGGCGCGGTATTCGTCCTGTTTCTGACGCCGGGTCCGGTTTGGCTCGCGCTTGTTGCCCGCTCCATGTCAGGCGGATTTCACGCGGGCTGGCCGTTGGCGCTGGGCGTCGCAGTTGGAGACATGTTCTGGCCGCTCATCGCGGTAATCGGGGTCAGCTCCCTCTCGGCAGCATCCGAGCAGATTGCGCTGGTTTTGAAAGGTGTTGCCGTTCTTATGTTTCTGGTGATGGGGATCAGCACCATTCGCAGCGCTGGAACGCCTATTTCGGGCAACAATCGTTTGACCAAACCGGGCGGATGGGCGGGTTTTTTGGCGGGCGTCATCGTGATCCTTGGCAACCCAAAGGCTGCGCTTTTCTACATGGGAATCTTGCCGGGCTTTTTTGATTTATCAGCGGTAACGCCAAGCGACATGGCCGCGATAATCGGTGTGTCTATGGTCGTTCCAATGCTTGGCAATGTGATTTTGGCTGGATTTGTGAGCAAGGTTCGAGTGCTCTTGTCCTCGCCCACGGCGTTGAGGCGGATGAACCTTGGCGCAGGCTATCTGCTGATTGCAGTGGCCTGTATCATTCCCTTCACGTGAGTAGCCACTGTTCCAGATAAGGAACAAGTGCCTCTGCCGGGGGCGGCAAATCGCCATGCTCCATGCAGAACCCCGTGGCCAGCACATGGTTTAAAAAGGCCTGTATCCCCTCGGCCAAAAATTCCGGATTGGCATCGCGGCGCAATGTGCCAGCGGCCTGCATCTGAGAGATCCACCCCGTGAACATCGAAATCTGGCGCAGGAAGCCTTGGGTAACGACCTCGTCTACCTCCGCGCCGGTGGTGCCGGAATAGCGCAGCAGCAGGTCAAAAATCATCCGGTCTTGGGAGATGAAATCCAACAACGGCGAGAGCCGTTGTGCAATCTCGGCAGGCGTGCTCGGGGCGGGTGCGGCGTCCATGTCCTCTATGTGGTGCATCACCTGGGCCCCCAGAATCACCGCAAGTAATCCGTCTTTGTCGCCGAAATGGGAAAAGAACGTTCCCTTAGCGACGCCTGCACGGGCTACGACATCCTCAACCCGCAAGGCAGATACGCCATTGGCATCGATGAGATCCTCGGCAACCGACAAGAGCTTTGCCCTTGTTTCCAATCGGCGTTTTTGTGGCGCACGGGTCATGAGCACATATCTCCTGCACAAAAATAATGACCTCGGTCAATATTATAATTGACCATGGTCATTTATTCAGTCTTTAAGTTGACCGAAGTCACATTTTGCTATGCGGAGCCTCTCATGTCCACGCGAAAGATCATCATTCTGAATGGCCACCCCGGTCAGACGTCACTCAATAAATCCCTCGCGGATCAATATCTGCAGGCGGCAGAAAAAGCCGGTCACGAGGTGCGCTATCACGACCTGTCGCAAATGCAGTTTGATATGGATTTTGGTCAAGGAGGCTATCAAAATACAAAACCACTGGAGGTCGATCTGCAGAACTTTGTGTCGGATTTGCAGTGGGCCGAACATCTGGTCCTCACCACGCCGCTGTGGTGGGGTGCGTTCCCGGCAAAGCTCAAAGGGTTGTTTGATCGCGCGCTTTTGCCGGGACAGGCTTTTGATACCCGGAACACCTCTGCATTGGGTTTGCCTGCACCCATGCTGTCAGGAAAAACCGCGCGTGTGCTGATGACGTCAGATACACCTGCATGGTTTCTGCGGCTCTCTTACGGCAACGCGATCAAGAAAATCCTATCGCGGCAAATCCTCGGTTTTGTCGGGATTAAACCGGTGCGCTACACCGGTTTCGCCCCAGCGTCAGAACCTAAGCCGGGGCAGGTGGAAAACTGGCAGAAAACAGTGGCAGAACTTGGTCGAGCCGCTGCGTGATTCTGCCAAGAAAAAAGGGGGGTTGCGCGTGACATCCCCCCCCGGAACGCGTATAAAATCCGAAAGCAAGAATAGGATGACGTGAATGTCCGAAAACGAGCAAGCTCCGACAGAATATGGCGCAGATTCCATCAAAGTTCTCAAGGGGTTGGAGGCCGTGCGTAAACGGCCCGGCATGTACATCGGCGACACCGACGACGGCTCCGGTCTGCACCACATGGTCTATGAGGTTGTGGACAACGGTATCGACGAGGCGCTGGCGGGACATGCGGACCGTGTAACGGTCACAATCCACGCGGATTCCAGCGTTTCAGTAAGCGATAACGGACGCGGTATCCCGGTCGACATTCACGCTGAGGAAGGCGTCTCTGCGGCCGAGGTCATCATGACCCAGCTCCACGCGGGCGGGAAATTTGACAGCAATTCCTACAAGGTTTCTGGCGGTCTGCACGGGGTGGGTGTTTCGGTTGTGAACGCGCTCTCTGATTGGCTGGAACTACGTATCTGGCGCAACGGCAAAGAACACGTGGCGCGTTTTGAACGCGGTGACACGGTGAAGCATTTGACCGTTGTGGGGGACTGCGGTGATCGCACGGGAACCGAAGTGCGCTTCCTTGCCTCGACCGATACGTTCTCCAACCTCGAATATTCCTTCGAGACGCTGGAAAAGCGTTTGCGGGAACTGGCTTTCTTGAACTCTGGCGTGCGTATTGTTGTTACGGACGAACGCCCGGCAGAGCGGCTTGAGAGTGAGCTGTTCTATGAGGGCGGCGTCAATGAGTTCGTCAAATATCTTGACCGCTCAAAGACACCGGTGATGGACGCGCCGATCTACATTAAAGGCGAAAAAGACGACATCGGCATCGAGATCGCTATGTGGTGGAATGACAGCTACCATGAGACGGTGCTGCCCTTTACTAATAACATTCCCCAGCGCGACGGTGGTACCCATGTGGCGGGCTTCCGCGGTGCACTGACCCGCACCATCAACAACTATGCACAATCCTCTGGGATTGCCAAAAAGGAAAAGGTCTCCTTCACTGGCGATGATGCGCGCGAAGGTCTGACCTGTGTGCTGTCGGTAAAAGTGCCGGACCCGAAATTTTCCTCTCAGACCAAAGATAAGCTTGTCTCTTCCGAGGTACGCCCGGTGGTTGAGAGCCTGATGGGCGAAAAACTCGCCGAGTGGTTTGAAGAAAACCCCAATGTTGCCAAACAGGTGGTCGGCAAGATCATCGAGGCCGCACTGGCCCGCGAAGCGGCGCGCAAGGCCCGTGAACTCACCCGCCGCAAAACCGCAATGGACGTGAATTTCCTTGCAGGTAAGCTCAAGGATTGTTCCGAGAAAGACCCCTCAAAGACCGAAGTCTTCCTCGTCGAGGGTGACTCTGCGGGTGGCTCTGCGCAAACCGGACGCGACCGTCAGACGCAGGCCATCCTGCCCTTGAAAGGTAAGATCCTCAACGTGGAGCGCGCCCGATTTGACCGGATGCTTGGTAGCCAAGAGATTGGCAACCTTGTGATGGCGCTTGGCACCGGTATTGGGCGCGATGAATTCAACATCGAGAAGCTGCGCTACCACAAGATCGTCATCATGACTGACGCGGACGTCGATGGTGCGCACATCCGGACACTCCTCCTCACCTTCTTCTACCGCCAGATGCCGGAGCTGATTGAAGGGGGCTATCTCTATATCGCGCAGCCGCCGCTTTACAAAGTGAGCCGTGGCAAGTCCGAAGTCTACCTGAAGGATCAGGCGGCGATGGAGGAATACCTTATCAATCAAGGGGTTGATGGAGCCATCCTGCGCCTCGGAGATGGATCTGAGATCGCTGGTCAAGACCTGACCCGCGTGGTGGATGAGGCGCGCCGTCTGAATCGTCTTCTGGATGCGTTCCCGACCCATTATCCGCGTCATATCCTTGAGCAGGCCGCGATTGCAGGCGCGTTTGTGCCTGGTGCTGTGGACAGCGATCTGCAGGGCGTCGCCGATAAAGTTGCAACCCGCCTTGACCTGATTGCGCTGGAATATGAGCGCGGCTGGCAAGGGCGGATCACGCAGGATCACGGCATTCGTCTGGCACGTATCTTGCGCGGTGTGGAAGAGGTCCGCACGCTGGATGGGCCGATGCTGCGCTCTGGTGAAGCGCGCAAGACAGGCAGCTTCACCAAATCCTTGCAAGAGATCTATGGTGCACCGGCCGTGCTACACCGCAAGGATCGCCAGCAAGCTATTTACGGACCGCTTGATCTGCTGAAGGCCATTCTGGAAGAAGGCGAAAAGGGTCTGACGTTGCAGCGTTACAAAGGTCTGGGCGAGATGAACCCGGATCAGCTGTGGGAGACCACATTGGACCCGGATGCCCGGACCCTGTTGCAAGTGCGCGTGGACGATATGATCGAAGCGGATGATCTCTTCACCAAACTGATGGGTGACGTGGTTGAGCCGCGCCGAGAGTTCATTCAGAAAAACGCACTGAGCGTGGAAAATCTGGACTTCTAAAGCAGCCCTTCGGAGCGAAAAGACAACTCGTCCGAGGCCCCGATGATCAAGTGGTCATGTAAAGTGATGCCAAGCGCGTCCAGTGCGGCCTCTACCTTGCGGGTCATCGCAATATCTGCCTGCGAGGGCGTGGGGTCGCCTGAAGGGTGATTGTGCACTAAAATCAGGGCGCTGGAATTGAGTTCCAGCGCCCGTTTTGCAACCTCGCGCGGATATACAGGCACATGATCGATCGTGCCGCGTCCTTGTTCTTCATCTGCGATCAGGACGTTTTTACGATCCAGATAGAGCACTCGGAACTGCTCGGTCTCGCGATGGGCCATAGCAGTGTGGCAATAGTCCAATAGCGCGTCCCAGCTTGCTATCACTTGCCGCTGCATCACCTTTGCGCGTGCCATGCGCTGCGCGGCGGCCTCGAGGATCTTGAGATCGCAGATCACCGCCTGACCGATGCCCTGCACCTCTGATAACCGTTCTGGCGAAGCGGATAGCACGCGATTAAAGTCGCCAAACTGTGTCAGCAACTGATGCGCCAAGGGTTTAACATCTCTGCGTGGGATGGAGCGAAACAGGATCAATTCAAGGAGTTCATAGTCAGGCAATGCGGCAGCCCCCCCGCTCATGAAGCGGGCGCGCAGGCGGGCGCGATGATCCTTGATGTAGGATGGCAGGCGACCCTGTGGCACTGGAAGGGCAGGGGCTTCATCACTATCCCCAACCCGCTCCCCAAAGAGGGGCAGCATCTGTTCCTCAAAGCGGCCCGATTTTCCCATACTGCCATCGTGTGGCCATTTTGGTTATCGAGGCGTTAATATGCGGGGCCCGGATCGTGAGGCTAGCAAAAAGAAAAACGCCCCGAAGGGCGTTTTGCTGGTTGAGACGGGCCCGGAGGCCCGTCGGTTGTTGGGCCGAGATCAGCCCTTCATGCCGTCCCAGAAGCTTTTGACCGAGGAGAAGAAGCTGCGGGTTTCAGGGTTGGTGTTTTCCTCTGAAATCTCGTCAAACTCCTTCAGGATCTCCTTCTGGCGAGGGGTCAAGTTGACCGGGGTTTCCACCGCAAGCTCGATGAACATGTCACCGGTTCCTCCGCCCCGTAGCGCGGGCATGCCCTTGCCTCGCAAACGCATCTGGCGTCCAGACTGGCTGCCTTCGGGGATCTGTACACGGCCTCGGCCCCCGTCGATGGTGGGAACCTCTATGGCACCGCCCAGCGCTGCTTTGGCCATGGAAACCGGCACGCGGCAGTGGAGATTGTTGCCTTCACGCTCAAACAGCTCGTGGCGCGCGACCTCAATAAAGATATAAAGGTCGCCCGGAGGGCCACCGCGCAGGCCTGCTTCACCTTCACCGGCAAGGCGGATGCGCGTGCCGGTTTCCACACCTGCCGGGATGTTCACGGAAAGCGAGCGATCCTTTTCAACCCGGCCATGACCGTGGCAGGTCTTGCAGGGGTTTTTGATCATCTGACCGAGGCCGGAGCAGGTCGGACAGGTGCGTTCAACCGTGAAAAAGCCCTGCTGTGCGCGCACTTTACCCATCCCCGAACAGGTCGGGCATGTCGTCGGCTCTGCGCCGCCCTCCGCACCGGTGCCGTCACAGGACGTACAGCTGACCGAAGTCGGCACGTTAATGGTCTTGTGCAGCCCGGCAAACGCCTCTTCCAGGGAGAGGCGCAGGTTGTAGCGCAGATCTGCCCCGCGGGTTGCCCGTTGCCGTGCGCTGCCGCGGCCACCGCCACCACCCATGAAGTCGCCAAAGAGATCATCGAAGACATCGGAGAAGGCAGAGGAGAAATCTCCTCCGGGATGCCCACCTGCGCGACCGCCGCCACCACCCATGCCGTTTTCAAATGCGGCATGGCCATAGCGATCATAGGCGGCCTTGCGCTCTGGATCTTTTAGAACGTCATAGGCTTCATTGGCTTCTTTGAACTGTGCTTCTGCGTCTGGATTGTCCGCGTTGCGGTCCGGATGCAGTTCCTTGGCTTTCTTGCGAAAGCCTTTCTTGATTTCGTCGGCGCTTGCCCCCTTAGAGACACCGAGCACCTCGTAATAGTCACGTTTTGACATCGGAATATCCCTTCTGCCTCAACGAAAGAGGGCCGGTCCGGGGTCGGACCGGCCCATCTTTGGCCAAGGTGCAGCCTTAGCGCTTGTTGTCGTCCAGATCCTCAAACTCGGCATCGACGATGTCGTCGTCGGACCCTGCAGAGGAACCTTCGTCAGCGGCGGTCGGCTCGTCAGAGTCGCCGTCTTCGGCCTGAGCCTTATAGATCGCCTCGCCAAGACGCATAGCAGCCTCGGTGACGTTCTGGATGCCGGATTTGATTTTCTCGGCATTGGCTTTATCGCCCTCGAGGTCGTCCTTGAGCGCGGCAATGGCCAGTTCGATCGCCTCAATCGTGGAGGGGTCAACCTTGTCGCCGTGATCCTCGATGGATTTCTCGGTCGAGTGGATCAGGCTTTCGGCCTGGTTGCGTGCTTCAATGAGCTCACGACGTTCCTTGTCCGCCTCGGCATTGTCCTCGGCGTCCTTGACCATCTTTTCGATGTCCTCGTCAGAGAGACCGCCAGATGCCTGAATGGTGATGTTCTGCTCTTTACCAGTGCCTTTGTCCTTGGCAGAGACCGAGACGATACCATTGGCGTCGATGTCGAAGGTCACCTCGATCTGTGGCATGCCACGCGGTGCGGGCGGGATGTCTTCGAGATTGAACTGACCGAGCATCTTATTGTCGGCCGCCATCTCGCGCTCACCCTGGAACACGCGAATGGTCACAGCATTCTGGTTGTCTTCGGCAGTGGAGAAGACCTGCGACTTTTTTGTCGGGATGGTGGTGTTGCGGTCGATCAGACGGGTGAAGACACCGCCGAGGGTCTCGATGCCCAGGGACAGCGGGGTCACGTCGAGAAGAACAACATCCTTCACGTCGCCTTGCAGAACACCGGCCTGAATGGCGGCACCCATGGCAACCACTTCGTCAGGGTTCACACCCTTGTGGGGTTCCTTGCCGAAGAATTTGGTCACCTCTTCGATGACTTTCGGCATGCGGGTCATACCACCGACCAGAACAACCTCGTCGATGTCGGACGCGGACAGGCCAGCATCCTTCAGCGCGGCGGCGCAAGGCTTCATGGAGTTCTTGATCAGGTCGCCAACGAGGGTCTCCAGCTTCGCGCGGGTCAGCTTCATCACCATGTGAAGCGGCTGGCCGGTCGAGGAATCCATCGAGATGAACGGCTGGTTGATCTCGGTCTGGCTGGAGGAGGACAGCTCGATCTTGGCTTTTTCGGCCGCCTCTTTCAGGCGCTGCAGCGCCATCTTGTCTTTGGTCAGATCAACGCCGTGCTCTTTTTTGAACTCATCCGCGAGGTAGTTCACGATGCGCATGTCGAAGTCTTCACCGCCGAGGAACGTGTCACCGTTGGTGGATTTCACTTCAAACAGGCCGTCGTCGATCTCGAGGATGGTAACGTCAAAGGTACCGCCACCAAGGTCATAGACTGCGATGGTCTGAGTTTCGGCTTTGTCGAGGCCATAGGCAAGCGCAGCCGCGGTCGGCTCGTTGATGATGCGCAGCACTTCGAGACCGGCAATCTTGCCGGCGTCTTTGGTGGCCTGACGCTGGGCGTCGTTGAAGTACGCTGGAACGGTGATGACCGCTTGCGTCACTTCTTCACCAAGATAGCTCTCAGCGGTTTCTTTCATCTTACCGAGGATGAAAGCGGAAATCTGGGAGGGGGAGTACTTCTCGGATTTGGCTTCTACCCAAGCGTCGCCATTACCGCCGTCAATCACGTTGAACGGCAGGTTCTTTTTGTCTTTGGCGAGGTCGCTGTCGTCGAACCGGCGACCGATGAGGCGCTTCACACCAAAAATGGTGTTGTCCGGGTTGGTCACGGCCTGACGTTTTGCAGGCTGGCCAACAAGGCGCTCTTCATCGGTGAAGGCGACGATGGAGGGGGTGGTGCGTGCACCTTCTGCGTTCTCAATCACGCGGGGCTGAGAGCCGTCCATGATGGCGACGCAGGAGTTGGTGGTACCGAGGTCAATCCCGATCACTTTGCTCATTGTGTTCGATCCCTTTTACTTCACAAGGCGATTACCCGAAGCCGAAACCCGTTTTGGCATTCCGGCCCCGATTCAGTTGCGATAGGGTCTGCACCCGACCGCTTCCCGGCGTATATAGGGAGCGAAAATCACCCCTGCAACCGCGCGATTGCCCAGTCATAGGCAATTATGGGCGGTTTTGCGACAAACAGAGTGAAGATTGGGTAAATGGCACGGCTCAAGGTGCGCGGATTCGAAATTCACAAGGGTTTTCTCGCCGCCGAAGCGCAGCGGGAGTTGATTCAAGCGTTGCGCCCGGTGCTGCGTGCAGCGCCTTTGTTTTCGCCAGAAGTCCCCGGGGGCGGTCAGATGTCGGTTCGCATGACCTCTGCTGGTGCCTTTGGATGGTTCAGTGATAAAAGCGGGTATCGGTACGCAGACCGCCACCCTTCGGGGCAGGTATGGCCGGAGATTCCGGCCGAAGTCCTGAAAATCTGGACTGCGCTCATTGACCGGGATCGAATGCCGGATTGCTGTCTGTTCAACTATTATGGCGAGGGCGCTCGCATGGGCCTGCATCAGGACAAAGACGAGGCGGATTTTTCCTATCCGGTGGTGTCGATATCTTTGGGTGATGACGGCTTGCTGCGTGTTGGGGGCACGTCACGCAAAGAGAAGACGGAATCGATCTGGCTCAACTCTGGCGACGTTGTGGTAATGGGAGGGGATGCGCGTCTGGCCTATCATGGGGTGGATCGCATTCGGTTTCGCTCCTCCCGACTATTGCCGAAAGGTGGTCGCGTGAATCTCACATTGAGAGTCGTGACCTGAGCGGCAAGGCGCGTATATCAGCGCTTTGCACCCCAACTGAGCGACACCGAACGGCGTGTGTAAAACTCGCCCATAAGCCCCAGCACAAGGAAGATAAGTGTGAGCCACACGGTATATTCCCACCATGTGACGTGAGGGTTGTAGTTTATAAAAATATAGCCACGCGCCTGATCGATCGTGTGAAACAGCGGATTCCAGATGAACATTGGCAACATGTATCCGGGGAGCGTGTTTGCCAAAACCATTTTTCCTGAAAACAACATGTTAGAGCGCTGATAGATCGTGGAGATGATCCCAATTGCTCCCGGCAGCCAGGGTTTCAATACATAAAGAACCAGCCCGATTGCCGCGCCAGAGGCCCATGACAGGAGCATCATTCCAAACGCCGGAATGGGCTCCTCGATATGGATCGGGGTAAAGGCCACGTGGTAGGCAAACAGAATGATCAGCATCGACAACACCTGTAGATACAGCGCCCCAAGCGCAGCTGACAGGATGGCGATCGTGGTGTTCATCGGGGCGTGCTGCATCATCGGGCTTGATGCCCCTTCTGCCCCCACGACCGCACCCACTGTTTTGGTATGGGTCATGAACAGGAATACGCCAGACATCATGTAAAGGAGGAAGTCGCCGCGGATCGCAGCGCCTTTGATGCCCATCACAGTGAACATGAAGTAGAAGAACATCACAAACATCACCGACTGGACGATATTTGTGCCGAGGGCCATGAATGCGTTGTTATGTTTCGACCGGACACTCCTCACCACCGAGTGAAAGACAACTTCACTCAGCGTGATGGCGCGTGAAAGCGACGATTTATCGGTACGATAACGAAACATGGCCTCAGGATTCAGCAGTATGTGGCTTATTCTCGCATGGATTTCTTGCTGATCCATTGCGAAGTAAGCATAAGAAGCGCAAATCTTTGTGGCAACATGTGGGTCTTCGGGAGGTCTTCGAGTGAATTATGACGATCTGGTGGTGGTGATGCGGCGTCTGGCGCTGGAGGCCGGGGACAAGATCATGGAGATCTACAATGCGGATGACTTCGAGGTAAAACAGAAGTCCGACGACAGCCCGGTGACTGCCGCCGATGAGGCCGCCGATGCCTTGATCTCCGCAGGCTTGCGGGCGGCATTTCCGGGTGTGTTACTGGTGACTGAGGAACAGGCAGAGTCTCACAGTGCCAAGGGCGACACTTTCCTGATCGTCGACCCGCTGGATGGCACCAAGGAGTTCATCAATCGGCGCGGTGATTTTACCGTCAATATCGCTTACGTCGAAGCAGGTGTGCCGACCCGTGGCGTGGTCTATGCGCCCGCGCGCGAACGGATGTTCTACACGCTCGCAGATGGCTCTTCTGTCGAGGAAAAAGGCCCCTTCGCAAAAGATGGTGCTGGTGAGACCGTCGCCCTTCGCGTCGCCGACAGTGACAACAACGCATTGCTGGTCGTCGCGTCGAAATCGCATCGTGATCAGGCGACGGACGACTACATCAACAATTACAACGTCAAAGACACCCGCAGTGCTGGCTCGTCTCTCAAGTTTTGCCTGGTAGCTACCGGTGAGGCGGATCTCTACCCACGGGTTGGTCGCACGATGGAGTGGGACACCGCAGCCGGGCACGCCGTTTTGAATGGGGCCGGTGGGACGGTGGTGCGTTTTGATGACCACAGCCCGCTGCGTTACGGCAAAGAAGGTTTCGCAAACCCGTTCTTCATCGCTCATGCGCCCGCCGTCGAGTTGAAAGAGGCATAAATGTCTGTCCTGATTGTGATCCCGGCGCGCTATGCGTCCACCCGTTACCCGGGGAAACCGCTCGCGGAACTCACTGGCGCAACCGGCAAAACGCGCACCTTGATTGAACGCTCTTGGCGCGCGGCCTGTGATGTTGACGGCGTGGACCGCGTGGTGGTCGCGACGGACGACGACCGCATTAAGGAGGCCGCTGAAGGGTTCGGGGCGGAGGTGGTTATGACCTCCACCGAGTGCGCCAATGGGACCGAACGCTGTGCAGAAGCGCATGCGGCATTGGGCGGAAACTTTGAGGTGGTCGTGAACCTGCAGGGTGACGCGCCGCTGACGCCGCCATGGTTCATCGAGGACTTGGTAAACGGGTTGAAAGCTGCACCTGATATGGGGCTCGCCACACCTGTATTGCGATGTGATGGCGCGACGCTCAACAGTTTGTTGCAGGATCGCCGAGAGGGGCGGGTTGGCGGCACCACTGCGGTTTTTGCCGCAGATCACAGCGCGCTTTACTTCTCTAAGGAGGTAATCCCTTACCAGTCAGGTGCTTATGAGGATGCGGACGACACCCCTGTGTTTCATCATGTCGGCGTTTATGCCTACCGCCCGGATGCGCTTGCAGCTTATCCGGATTGGCCGGTGGGGCCGCTGGAAACACTTGAGGGGCTAGAACAGCTGCGCTTTCTTGAGAACGGGCGCAAGATCCTGTGTGTGGTTGTTGAGGCACGGGGGCGCGAGTTCTGGGAACTCAACAACCCACAAGACATGCCAAAAATTGAATCAATGATGCTAAAGATGGGGCTGGAATAGGCGAATTTGCGCAAAACTGGTTTAAATAACCGGTGCTGGCCTGAAACTTATGACGCAGTTTGGGGTTCGCCCTACAGTCGTCATGAAACTGTGGTTGAAGGGGTGACGTCTGTCGGTCCGGGTCAACTTCGATAAAAATTGAGAGTTTGAATGCCTAGAAAAGTAACAAAAGCTATTTTCCCCGTGGCGGGCCTCGGCACGCGCTTCCTTCCAGCAACAAAATCGGTGCCAAAGGAGATTATGACTCTCGTTGACCGCCCGCTGGTGCAATACGCAATCGATGAGGCGCGTGCTGCTGGCATCAAGGAATTTATCTTTGTCACCTCGCGCGGCAAAGGCGCTCTCGAAGACTATTTTGACCACGCACCTGTTCTGGAGCAGGAACTTCGCAAGAAGGGCAAGGATGAGCTGCTCGAAGTTCTTAAATCTACCAACATGGATTCTGGTGCGATCGCCTATATCCGCCAACACAAAGCGCTTGGTTTGGGGCACGCGGTATGGTGTGCCCGTCGCCTGATCGGAGATGAGCCTTTCGCTGTAATGCTGCCAGACGATGTGATCGCTGCAGAAAAACCCTGTTTGCAGCAGATGGTTGAGGCTTACGAGGAAACTGGCGGTAACATGGTTGCGGCGATGGAAGTCGCGCCGGAGAAAACCTCATCGTACGGTATTCTGGACGTCAAAGACAGCAACGACGCTGTGGTTTCGGTGAACGGGATGGTCGAAAAGCCCAAGAGTGTAGACGCGCCCTCAAATCTTGCGGTGATTGGGCGTTACATCCTGTCACCTTCGGTGCTGAATAACCTCAACAAACGCAAACAGGGTGCCGGTGGTGAAATTCAGCTGACCGATGCAATCGCCGAGGATATTGCGCGCGACGTTCCGGTCTATGGCTATCGCTTTAATGGGCGCCGTTTTGACTGCGGTTCGAAATCCGGGTTCCTGCAGGCGACGGTTGCCTTTGCACTGGAGCGCGCAGAACTGCGTGATGACCTGATGGAGTATATCTCCACGGTCGTACCTTCACGCAGCGCTGCGGAATAAGTGGCGCTCCACTCCCCGAATTTAGGCCCGCCCCCTTTTGCGGGGCGGCTTTTTTCTAAGCATTATTGATACAGATTTCATCTAGGAGGCAGGCGAGAGTGACCTATGTATTGGTGACGGGAGGAGCGGGCTACATCGGCTCCCATGCGTGTAAGGCACTCAAACAGGCAGGCTATACGCCTGTCACATACGACAATTTGGTGACTGGCTGGCAGGATGCGGTCAAATTCGGCCCCTTTGAGCAGGGAGATTTGACGGATCGAACCCGCCTTGACGAGGTGTTCGCCCGCTATCAACCCGTTGCGGTCATGCATTTTGCCGCCCTCAGCCAAGTGGGCGAGGCGATGACAGAGCCGGGGCGCTATTGGGCCAATAATGTTGGTGGCTCCTTGTGTTTGATCGAGGCCGCAGTTGCTGCCGGATGTCTAGATTTCGTCTTCTCCTCTACCTGCGCCACTTACGGCGAACATGACAATGTAGTGTTGGATGAAAACACGCCGCAACAGCCGCTGAATGCCTATGGGGCGTCAAAACGCGCGGTTGAGGATATCCTGCGGGATTTCGAGGCCGCCCATGGGCTGCGCAGTGTGATCTTTCGTTATTTCAACGTGGCGGGTGCAGATCCGGAGGCCGAGGTTGGGGAATTCCATCAGCCTGAAACGCATTTGGTGCCACTGATGATCCAAGCCATAAAGGGCGAGCGCGCGGCGCTCACCGTATTTGGCACCGACTATGACACGCCGGACGGCACCTGCATTCGTGATTATGTCCATGTTTGTGATTTGGTCGATGCTCATATCCTTGGCCTTAAATGGCTTGAGGAAGGCAAAGGCAGCCGTGTTTTCAATCTAGGCACCGGAAGCGGATTTTCCGTAAAGGAAGTGCTGTCGCATTCTCGGGCCGTTACCAACACCGAAGTGCCCCATGTGATTGGAGAGCGCCGCGCCGGTGATTGCACCAAACTGGTGTCCGGGTCTGTCCGCGCAGGTCATGAACTGGGCTGGGAGCCAAAACGCTCCACCCTGGATCAGATGATTGCCGATGCGTGGCGCTGGCATCAAAGCGGCCATTACGAGCGTTAATGTGACTGCGCCGCAGCTGCCTCCGATCTCGCTTATGTCAGCCTATCGGCTGCGCATGAAGCGGCGGCGGTATCTGTGGCGTGCCTTTCGGGCACGTCGAGATCTGCGCGCCATAGCGGACAACACGGCCCATATTGCGCAAAATGATATCCTCGTCGTAGTGGTTCTGCGCAATGAGTCCCTGCGCTTGCCTTACTTTCTGGACCACTACCGCAGACTTGGCGCGGCGCATTTTCTTGTGGTGGATAATGCCAGCGACGATGGCAGCCTCGCGCTGTTGCAACGCGAAGCAAAGCGTGGGGACCTATCTCTGTGGCAGGCGGATGGCAGCTATCGTGACAGCCGTTTTGGTCTGGATTGGTCCGGCTGGCTCTTGATGCATTTCGGTCATCGCCATTGGTGTCTCACCGTGGATGTGGATGAGCTGCTGGTCTACCCAGAGATGGACCAGATGCCGCTCCCTATGTTGACCGACCGGCTCGAGCAGATTGGGCAGACGGGGTTTGGCGCGTTGATGCTTGACCTCTACCCGAAAGGGCCATTGGGGGCGCAGGACTACCGCGCCGGACAGGATCCGGCAGAGGTTCTTCGGTGGTTTGACGAAGCCCCCTATCGCGCGGTGCGGCAGGCACCGCAGGGCAACCTCTGGCTTCAGGGTGGCGCACGTGAGCGCGCGTTTTTTAGCAATACGCCCGAACGCAGTCCAACGCTGAACAAGATCCCCTTGATCCGCTGGCACTGGCGCTATGCCTATACCAATTCGACCCACGCGCTTTTGCCGCGTGCGTTAAACGCGCTCTATGATGGTGTAAAAGGGCAGCTGCCCTCAGGCGTATTGCTCCATACGAAGTTTCTACCCGAAGTGGTCGGCAAGGCGGCAGTTGAACGCAACCGCGCTGAACATTTCCACACACCGTCGATGTTTGACGGTTACTACAGACAGATTGAAGCGCAACCCGACCTCTGGCACCCCGAGGCGCAGCAATACCGGACTCCGGAGCAGCTGGCGGAGCTTGGGCTTTGTCGGGGTTTTGACGAAGATGTCACAAGCCTACCTTCGCGGCGTAACCAATTCTAAACGCATTGTTTCCTAATCGTGGACATGACATATTAATGCGAACTTGCGCGGGTTGAGGCGACCGGCGCCTGTATCGGGGTCTTGGGGCAGATCCCGGAGAGCGGGGACACTGAATTGGGGCTTTGGGACTCTTACCGTATGCGGATCAGGCGCAAGCGCCGGCTTCTGCGTGCGTTAAGGAAATCTCGAAATCTACGTTGCGTGCAAAACAACACAGGTCGCATCCGTCCTGGTGATATTTTGCTGGTCTGCACCTTTCGCAACGAGCAGATCCGACTGCCTTACTTTCTGCAGTATTATCGCAGCCTTGGGGTCAATCACTTCCTTTTTATCGACAATGGCTCAAGCGATGGTGCGCAGGGCTATTTGTCGGGCATGGGAGACGTCTCTGTCTGGAATGCGCGCGGCAGCTATAAGCGGGCCACTTTTGGCGTCGATTGGGTCAATGCGTTGTTGCGCAAATACGGCCATGACCACTGGTGCCTTGTCGTCGACGCAGATGAGCTGTTCGTCTATCCGTTTTGTGATACGCGCCCGGTGCGCGCGCTCACAGATTGGCTGGACAGTTCGCAAATTCGCAGCTTTTCGGCGATGCTTCTGGATGTCTATCCCAAGGGGCGCATTGACGAGGTGCCTTACCAGTCGGGGCAGGATCCGCTGGACATTGCCCATTGGTTCGACAGTGGAAATTACACGATTACGCGAAATGCGCGTTACGGTAACCTGTGGATACAGGGTGGCCCGCGTGCGCGGGTGTTTTTTGCTGACCGGCCTAAGCTAGCACCTGCGCTGAATAAAATCCCACTGGTCAAATGGGATCGTCGCTACGCCTATGTCAGCTCAACCCATATGCTTTTGCCGCGTGGTCTCAATCAGGTTTATGAAACCGATGGCGGCGAAAAAGCCAGCGGCATCCTGATGCACACGAAATTCCTCAACACTTTCACCGCCAAGGCCGAAGAGGAACTCAAACGCCGACAGCATTACGCGGGCTCCATTGAATATACGGCCTATGCCAAAACAGCCGACGCCGCGCCTGAGCTGTGGTGCAAGTGGAGCGAAAAATACATCAACTGGCGCCAGTTGGAGATCCTCGGCCTGATGTCCAAAGGGAACTGGGCATGAGTAACGTCGGCGTCATCATGCTGGTGCACACGGCTTTGGACCGCGCGGAACAGGTTGTGCGGCATTGGACGGCCTCAGGCTGCCCCGTGGTATTGCATGTAGACCGACAGGTAGACCGAAAGGTGTTTCAGGCGTTTTGCGCGCGCCTGAAGAACGATCCACTGGTGCGGTTTTCGCGCCGTCATCGCTGCGAATGGGGCACATGGGGGATCGTCGAAGCCTCTCAATGTGCGTCTGAGTTATTGCTTTCAGAGTTTGCTGATGTGGATCATGTCTACTTGGCATCCGGTTCTTGCTTGCCTTTGCGCCCGGTTCAGGAATTGCAGACCTATCTGGCAGCACGGCCTGATATCGATTTTATCGAGAGCGCCACAACTGCGGATGTCCCGTGGATCGTGGGCGGTCTCAGCACTGAACGCTTTACCTTGCGGTTCCCGTTTTCGTGGAAAAAACGCCGCAGGTTGTTTGACGGCTATGTGCGGTTGCAACGTAGGCTGAAGCTGCGCCGCCGTATCCCGGCCGGGCTGGTACCGCATATGGGAAGCCAATGGTGGTGCCTAACCCGTCGCACCCTCACGGCTATTCTCACGGATGCGGACCGGGCGCGATATGACACCTATTTTCGCCACGTCTGGATACCGGACGAGAGCTACTATCAGACCCTCGCACGCCTGCATTCCGACAATATCGAGAGCCGTTCCCTGACGCTGTCGAAATTTGACTATCAGGGCAAACCGCATGTTTTTTACGACGACCATCTGCAATTGTTGCGTCGCTCGGACTGCTTTGTCGCGCGTAAGATATGGCCCCATGCGGAGCGACTTTATCAGGCGTTCCTGTCGCCCACAGCCGCCGACATCAACCGCACCGAACCAAATCCGGGCAAGATCGACCGGATCTTTGCTAAGGCGGTAGAGCGGCGCACACGGGGGCGTAAGGGGCTCTATATGCAGAGCCGCTACCCCGCAAAAGGAGTTGAAAATCAACAGACCTGCGGGGCCTATTCGATGTTTCAAGGCTTCTCAGAGCTGTTTGAAGACTTCGAAAGCTGGCTAGCACGCGCCACGGGGGCGCGGGTGCATGGCCATCTCTTTGCCCCAGAGCGGGCAGAGTTTTCCGGCGGACAGAAATTGTTCAACGGCTGTCTCAGTGACAGTGCATTGCACCGCGACCGCAATCCACAGAGCTTTCTCACCAATTTGATCTGGAACACTAGGGGCGAGCGTCAGTGTTTTCAGTTCGGCCCACGCGACACTCAGGCGGCCAACTGGTTTATTGCGCAGGACAGCAATGCGCAGATCTCGGTCATTTCCGGGGCGTGGTCTGTGTCGTTGTTCAAGACCAATCGCAGCTTTGCCGATCTACGTCGTGAGGCGGCCAAGTTGCAGCGAATTGAAGCGGAGCATCTGAAAATCCTGCGCGGACGCTGGACCAACGCGCGTATTCGGGTCTGGAGTATGGCGGAGTTCATTGAGGCCCCGATGGAGAACCTGCAAACCATTATTGATGAAATCGGTCCAATCTCGCGCAGCCATATCGCAGAGGCTCCGCGCATGGTGGATCTGACCGGCTTTGGCCAGTTTCTGCAAAACCTGAAAAATCAGGGAATGCATCCCTATCTGATGGGCGATTTCCCCACCACACCCGCACCGGCGCGCCCTGCGCGCCCGATGCGCAAAACCTATGTAGTGAAGTAGCCAGATGTCCGGCAGTTTTAGCTCCTTTGTTGTGCTTGCAGAAATGCGCACCGGTTCGAATTTTCTCGAGGCGAACCTCAATGCGCTTGAGGGGGTGACTTGCCATGGCGAGGCATTTAACCCGCATTTCATCGGCTACCCCAATTCCACAGAGATCCTTGGCATCTCGCAACAGGGGCGCGAGGATGACCCGCACCAGCTTTTGGCGGCGATCCGTGATGACGCAGACCTAGGCGGATTCCGCTATTTTCATGATCACGATCCCCGCATCCTTGATACGATCCTTGATGATCCGCAGGTGGCAAAGATCATCCTGACCCGCAATCCGCTCGATAGTTATGTGTCGTGGAAGATCGCGCAGGCCACAGGGCAGTGGAAGCTTACCAATGTTAAGCGGCGCAAAGATGCCAAAGCCATATTTGATGTCGAGGAATTTGGCGAACACGTAGATCGGCTGCAGGAGTTTCAGGTCGCTGTGTTGAACCATCTGCAACGCAGTGGCCAGACTGCGTTTTATATCGCTTATGAGGATCTTCAGGACCTTGATGTAATGAACGGGTTGGCGGCGTGGCTGGGGGTTCCTGCGCGCTTAGATGCGCTGGATGACAAGCTGAAGCGCCAGAACCCGGCGCCAGTGATCTCTAAGGTCAAAAACCCGGACGAAATGATCGGTGCGCTTTCGGGAATGGATCGGTTTAACCTGACACGCACCCCGAATTTTGAACCGCGCCGTGGGCCTGCCGTTCCGGGATATGTCGCGGGTGTGGTAACGCCGATCCTCTATATGCCCGTCCGCAATGGTCTGGAGACGCATGTGACCAACTGGATGGGTGGGCTTGATAAAGTTTCTGCCGATGGGCTGATCACCGGGATGAACCAAAAGCAGTTGCGGCAATGGCGACATAGCAACCCGGGCTATCGCAGCTTTACCGTAGTGCGTCACCCTTTGGCGCGTGCGCATGATGTCTTTTGCACCAAGATTCTGTCGCGCGGTCCGGGCACGATGAAACAGATCCGAAATACGCTGCGGCGGCAGTTTAATCTCGAGATCCCGCAGGAAAACCCGGATGAGAGCTATACCCGCCCGATGCATCGCGCCGCATTCGAGCAGTTCCTGACCTTTCTCAAGGCCAATCTCGCCGGGCAGACAGCGATCAGAGTGGACGCGCGCTGGGCCAGTCAGGCGCAGATTATCAGCGGTTTTGCAGACCTTGGTGCTCCTGATCTAATCCTGCGTGAGGATGAACTGGCAGAGGATTTACCGTGGCTGGCACGCAAGCTCGGACGAATGGCTCCGGGCGATGTGCCACCTGTGCCTGATGATCGGCCCATTGCACTTGCTGATATTTATGATGAAAAGCTCGAAGCTCTTTGTCGCGCGGTTTATGCGCGCGACTATCTGACCTTCGGTTTTGAGGATTGGGCACGACCCGAGGGCTGATACCTGATCAGGTCGCCGATCTAAGCGGCCTGAACCGACTGACTCTCAGTGAGAATAGTATGCAAGGTCGCCGGGTCCGGGTTGGCCCGCAATTTGGTGCAAAAGCTCTGCTCACGTAGGGTCCGTGACACCAAAGCAAGGGCTTTCAGGTGCTCAACACCCGCATCTACCGGTGCGAGTAGGGCAAAGACAATATCTACGGGTTGGCGATCCACTGCGCCGAAATCCAGTGGTTTTTCCAAGGAAATAAAGACACCAACAACGCGATCAATCCCGTCGAGGCGTGCGTGGGGCAGGGCGACGCCATGTCCCACACCAGTTGGTCCGAGGCTCTCTCGATCGAGAAGCGCTTCGACAGTGAGTTGGGCTTTTAACCCGTAGGCTGCTTGCGCAACTTCAGCCACTTCCTGAAACAGGCGCTTTTTACTCGACGCCGCTCCGATAACACGGACGGCCTCCTGCTTGAGGATGTTCGAAATCTGCATTGCCACTGCTCCATTCGGGGTGAAGGGGCCTTATCCTGGCCCCTTCGCAATTCAATCAGGGATCGATCCAGCCGATGTTGCCATCTTCGCGCCGATACACCACGTTCAGTCCGTCTTTACCTTCGTTGCGGAACACCAGAACGGGGGAGCCAGCAAGCTCCATCTGCATGACGGCCTCACCCACCGACAGTGATGGGATCTTGGTTTCCATCTCCGCCACAATAATGGGCTGCAGCGAGTCCGGCTCCACGTCGGATTCCACTTCTTCAGACGCGAGGATATACGAGCTAGCCCCCATAAGTTCAACCGGCTCGGCCCGATCGCGGTGATGGTCCTTCAACCGCCGCTTGTAACGGCGTAGCTGTTTGTCCATCTTTTCAAGGCAGGCCTCAAAAGACGCATAGATCTCAGTAGCATGAGCTTTTGCCTGACAGGTAAGCCCGGTGGACAGGTGCACGATTGCTTCGCAGACAAATTCATGCGCGTTGCGGGAGAAAACGACCTGAGCATCAGTCGGTCGGCCTGCGTATTTCTCCAAGACCGCACTCAGCTCCGTCTCTACGTGAGTTTGCAGAGATTCGCCGATGTCGATCTGTTTTCCGCTGACTTTGTAACGCATGTGATCTCCTTTTTGTGTTGCCTGGGTCCGCACAGCAGGGTGCGAAGTGTGTGCACAGTCTGTTTCAGGATCGCCAGGAAGGATGGGCACAATATGCAGCATGCAGAAAGCGGTACCCCGAAATCGGGATTGCCAGGTAGACTGCAGCGGGTTGCACATGTGCCATACGTCAATTCGATGACAAAGCCCGCACGGAGTCAATGCAATTCAGCGTGCATTTTGCGGGGGTAGACAACTTGTCGGCGAGCCCTCGCCAAATGAGAGCGTTAAGTGATCGTATGACCGCCATTATATGCCCAAAGACCAGTGGACACAGCCAAGGTCAGGAAATGCGGAAGTTGTCACCAAGATAGACCCGCCGGACGTTTTCGTTCTCGACTACCTCAGAGGGGCTGCCAGACATCAGTACTTGCCCGTCGTGCAGGATATAGGCCCGATCGACGATTTCCAGCGTTTCGCGAACGTTGTGGTCCGTGATCAATACGCCGATGCCCCGCGTCTTGAGGTCCGCCACAAGATTCCGGATGTCGCCGACAGAAATCGGGTCAACGCCCGCAAAAGGCTCATCAAGAAGCAGATATTTTGGATCAGCCGCAAGGCAGCGTGCGATCTCCACTCGGCGGCGTTCCCCCCCCGACAGTGCCAGCGCAGGGGCGCGGCGCAGATGTTCGATAGAGAAATCCGACAGCAGTTCTTCGAGGCGTTCACGGCGTTTGTGGTCATCAGAGACCGCGATATCCAACACCGCCGAGATATTGTCCTCGACTGAGAGGCCGCGAAAGATCGACATTTCCTGCGGCAGATAGCCGATACCCATGCGCGCGCGGCGATACATCGGCAATGAGGTGACATTCTGGCCGTCAAGCGTAACCCGCCCGGCCTCAGGAAAGACCAGCCCGGCGATGGTGTAAAAACTGGTGGTCTTGCCAGAGCCATTCGGCCCCAGCAGTGCCACCACTTCACCGCGGTTGAGTTCCATCGACACGTCGCGGATCACCACGCGTTTGCGATAGCTCTTGCGCATCTTTTCAATGCGCAGCCCGGACGAGCCGGAGGTGACTTCTAACTTTGGTTTGGCCATCAGTTGCCGCCACTGCCCGGAAGAGTGGTACGGACGCGACCGCTCAGTGTGGCGTTTCCGGTGGTGATATTGACTGTCATCTGTTCTGCGCCCAGCGTATTGCCCTGTTGGGTCAAAAGCACACTGCCGCGCATCACTACGGTGCCGCTCTCGATGGTGTAATCGGCCTCGCGCGCCTCGGCGGCATCCTCGCCGCTGACCAGCAACACATTGCCGCGTGCTTCCAGGCGTTCGATTCCGTTGCCCTCAGCCCGTCTGACCACCAGAACATTGTCCGCACTCAGGCGCATCTCGCCTTGAATGATCAACACGCTACCGGTCAGTAATGCAGAGCCATCTTCCTGATTTACGCTCATATTGTCGGAGGTAATGTCGACAGGTTGCGACGTGTCCGTCTGCAGTACCCCAAAGGATACACCTGTCCCCTGCGCCATCAGGGCGGGGGCATGCACAAGGGTTGTCAAACCAAAGAGAATAACAAATGTCAGTCGTCGCACGGGTTATCTTTCTACTTTTGCAGGATCGTACACCAGCTTTACGCCTTCCGTGAACTCTATATGTACCGGGGCGTTCTTCGAATCCGTGAAGATCCGCATTGTTCCGGCGCTAAAATCTCCCATTGGCCCCTCCGCGGTGACAGCGCCGGGGCTGATCACCTCCAGACCGCTGAGCTGTGCATTCAACCGCTCGGTTTCAACACGGGTTCCATCGGGGGTTAAAATCCGCACATTGCCCATCAATACGGCGCTGTCCTGATCCGGGCGAATGGAGCCGCTGTCCGAGAGCATCAGAATACGGCGGCCCTCGGTGGTGAGGATCTCCGCTTCGAGGTCGCTGGCAGAGGCCCCTTCACCGCCACCACCGGGCAACGCCTTGGTGGCGGCAATGGTAATTTCCTGCCCGGTGGCCGTCGTGCCGGTAAAGAAGGGAGCGGTCACCTGTTGGCCGCGCAGCCGGTTTTCCAGCTCAAAATCCGCAAATGGGATCGAGGGGTCGGTATTGATGGTTCGTGAAATCAAAAACAACGTCGATAAGAGCGCCAGTGCGGCCAGCGGTAGCGCAACCTTGAGATAAGAGACGACGCGTGAATAGCGATCCATGGCTGTGTCTCCTCTCTGTTATCGTGTTGCTATTAATGCCGCACTAAATGCGTGATACGGCGAGATGGCGTCAGGAATGGGCGAAAATATCGGTATCCGGCCAGCCAGCCAGATCCAGTCGTGCGCGTGTTGGCAGAAAATCAAAACAGGCTTGCGCCAGATCGCTGCGCCCTTCGCGGGCCAGCCGTAGATCAAGCGCGTCGCGCAGCCGGTGCAGGTGCAACACATCCGAAGCCGCATAGTCCATCTGCGCCCGAGTGAGTGTGTCCGCACCCCAGTCGCTCATCTGCTGCTGCTTGGAGATATCCTGTCCCAGCAGATCCTGTGTCAGGTTCTTCAGCCCATGACGGTCGGTGTAGGTTCGTACCAATCGGCTGGCGATCTTGGTGCAGTAAACTGGCGCGGTCAGTGCGCCAAAGCGGTGGTAAAGTGCGGCAATGTCAAACCGACCGTAATGAAACAGCTTCAGCACATCCGGGTTGGTCAGCATTGAGGTCAGGTTCGGTGCTTCGGTCTGATCTTTGCTGATCTGCACCAGATGCGCATCTCCATCACCGCCCGACATTTGCACCACACACAGGCGGTCGCGATGCGGGTTCAGACCCATGGTTTCGCAGTCAATGGCAACCACGGGGCCCAGATCGACAGAATCCGGAAGGTCGTTCTGGTATAGATGCGTGGCCACGTCGCGGTCCCTGATCTGGCTGTGTGTTGTGAATTGAGATCGACATAGGCGCTTTGGATGGTGAACTCAACAGGCTCGCCCCTCCGGAACAGGGGGAAAGCGCGCATCTCGATCCCATTCTCGCCCGATGCATTGCTCCCTGTGGTGTTGGATATCGTGAAATGCTAATGTCAGGCAGCCAGATTGAGTCCTCAGTCCAGCCTGTTGATCGTATTCTCGCGCCTCATTGTCTGCGCGAATACCTGTAAGGTCTGAGGATGTTATGAGTTTTCACCCCCGCATGATGGCTGCCATTCATGGCTTTACGCCGCTTTCTGACAGCAGCACGTTTACCGCAGACGGCTTAGCGGTGGATTGTTGGCATGTCCGCAACAGCGCTCATGCGGGCGGACATTACGTGTCACGCCATCCCCGTTTTGTGATCATGCGCGATGGGTATCGCATCCCACTGAGCGAGACCCGAGATGGTGATCTGCAGCATTGCGCCGCCTGTTTTGTCCCCGCAGGCATGGAGGTCTGGAGCAAGATCGCGCAACCCGGCACGTTGCGCCACATGGATATCCATGTGTCACAGGATCGGCTGCATGGGTTGATGGGGCGTCCGCCCGAAACCATTGCCCCATTCTTCCTGCGCGATTTACGCACCATCAGCCCTCTGGTTCAAATGCTGGCGGACCCTGACCGACCGGAGCCGCTGCGCGAGAAACTTGCTGATTGCATTATTCTGGAGCTTCTCAATCAGCGTTCGACGCAACGCGAGATTGTCTCAGATACGCATGTGGTGGGTCGCCTGCAGGGGTATGTCCGTCAAAACCTCGACCGTAAGATCGGAGTTGATGACATGGCCGCTGATGTCGGCTTGTCACGCACCCAGCTCAACCGCGTGATGCGCCGCACGTCTGGCCTGTCGCCGTACCGCTGGGTCTTGGCGCAACGCATCGAGCATGCCAAAGCGCAGCTTGCGAGCGGGCAAAGCTTTGCCGAGGTGGCGTTGCATTCAGGGTTTGCGGATCAGGCGCACTTCAACCGGGTGTTCAAATCCCTGACCGGGCAGGTGCCCAGTGATTGGATGAATGAACCAACCCAATCAGTTTCTGCGCCGATCCTACAAGACCGCGCCTCCTGACTTGATCTATGGAACCGCACCCGCCCGCCCCACGGACCACAGTTTTCGGAAACCGCAGGCCACGGGCCTAGCGTATCGAAACGAAACAGGGGCGCCCCATGCCAGTGCAAAAAACTCTATTCAGGTCGGATGTGTTCTGCATGTCGGCCACAGCCCTCCTCCTGTGTAGTGCAACATCCGCATCGTCTCAGACGACAGATGAGGATGTCATTGTTCTACAGGACATCAACGTAGCCTATACCGAAAGCGCCACCGGACCGGTCAATGGGACTGTGAATCCACTCACGGCAACGGGCGGCAAGGTTCCACTTGAGGTAAACCGGGTGCCGCAGTCGATCTCGGTATTGGGACGCCAAGAGATTGAGACCTTTTCCGCCTCGCAAGTCAGCGAAGCCCTGCGTTACACCGCAGGCGTAACCACAGAGGTTTTCGGCAACGATCAGGACTACGACTGGATTCGCGTGCGCGGCTTTCAGGCCGACCAGACCGGAGTCTACCTCGACAATGCCCAGAACCTCGCGTTTGCGTTCGGATCTTTCTTTATCGATCCATACACACTGGAGCGCATCGAGGTGCTGCGCGGACCATCCTCGGCCCTATATGGGGGGTCTAATCCCGGTGGTATTCTGAATTACGTGTCCAAACGTCCGGGCGGACATGTGGGCGAACTGTCTCTTAGTATCAATGATGCGGGGCAGAGCAGTCTGGCATTTGACTATGGCGAGGACCTGAGCGCGGATCGTGCCTTTCGCCTAACCGGGCGTTTGCAGGCGGGTGACAATTATGACGATCTGAATTCCGGCTGGCGTGGCACCTTGGCGGGTGGCTTCAAAATGGCGCTTGATACGGGCACTGAAATTACCCTGCTCGCAAATCTCCATAAGGCGGATGAGCAACATAACGGCAGCACCTTTCTGCCCTATTATGGCACTGTCGTGCCCACCGCAGAATTTGGCTTTATCGACCCTGACGCCAACTTCTCCGACCCCAACTGGGACAGCTATCGCCGCGATCAGGCTACCGTTTCTGCAATCGTTGAGCATGAGTTCGCCAATGGGTTTACCCTGACCGGGATTACGCGCTTGGGCTATGCCTCGGTTGAGGAGTCTTATTACTACCCCTATGGCTATGCAGGCTATGCACAGCAACCAGCGGACCCCAATGGCACCCTCAGCCTGATCGCCTTTGAGCATGACACCACTGTACGTAGTGCACAGGCGGATATCCGGTATTTCGGTCGCGTGAGCACCGGCGGTGCAGAACATAATCTGCTCTTTGGTCTGGATGCACGCCGCTACCAACTGGACGAAGTTCAGGCTTCTGGCTTTGGCTCCAACACGGTGGTGAACCCCACCGCGCCGGGCACGCCCGTGACCTCGGTGTATCAGGACGCGCTGACCACCCAGACACAGGTTGGTCTTTATCTGCAGGACCAGATCACTTTTGCGAGCGGCCTGATCCTTACCGGGAACCTTCGCCACGACTGGGTGGAAACAAAACAAGACGGTAGCGCCGGGTTTGAACGCTCCGATAGTGAGACCTCCTATCGCGCAGCCGCAGCTTATGAGTTTGCCAATGGTTTCACGCCCTACCTGAGTTATGCGAGCTTCTTTAACCCGCTGATCTCCTCACCCGCGAACGGCGTTACCATGCCCGAGCAGGGCAACCAGCTTGAGCTGGGGTTCAAGTGGATTCCCGCGGGGGGGAATTTCAGCCTCGCCGGGGCGATTTTCCAGATCGATCAGGAAAACGTGGTCACGGGCGCATGGCCGACTTTTGACCAACTCGGAGAAGTGCGCATGCGCGGGGTGGAATTGGAAGCAGCCTATGATTTTGGCAATGGTCTGCATCTGCGCGGTGCTGCAACCAAGCTTGATGCAGAGATCACTGCGGACAGCAATTCCAGCCTGATCGGGCTGTCTCCGACACTGGTGCCGGAACTGGAGTTGAGCCTTTTGGCAGAGTATGAATTTAGCACACCGCAGTTGAATGGATTGCGTATCGGCGCAGGTCTGCGTCATCGCGGTACCAGTCAGGCAAATGCCGCCAATACGCTGCAGGTTCCAAGTGCCACACTCTATGATGCCTATGTCAGTTATGGCTTTAACAATGGCATAGATATGCGTCTGGCGATCACCAACCTTGCAGATGATGCATATGTGACTGGGTGCCAAACGGCCTATGTCTGTTCTTATGGGGGCGGTCGTGAGGCAACCCTGACGTTGGTGAATTCCTTTTGATTACAACATGTTACCAGATTTAAAGGAGCGTCCGCTTGGGCGCTCCTTTTGTATTTGTGATGAGATGTGCCCTGAGGGAATGTCAGTGAACAGCCGTCAGAAAGGCTTGCCAAGCGCGTAGGGCTTTGCTCTGTCCAAGAGTCGCCGGACATAGCCGGCAACGCCACAGAGAGCAAAACGCGCATGCTAACTGCCAAACGCAAAAGCGCGGAGCGACGCCAGACCTTCGTGATTGTGGGTCTTGGAAACTTCGGAACCACTGTCGCCCGAGAATTGAGCCGCTTCGGCAATCATGTGATTGGGGTGGACTGCAACGAAGCTCGAGTCAGCCAATGCGCTGATGAGCTGTCTCAAGCCCTAATAATCGATGCCCGTGATGATCTTGCCCTGCGACAGGCCGGGATTGCGGATTGTGACGTGGCGCTGGTCGCCATGGGATCGGATCTGGAGGCCTCCATCCTTGCGGCCATCAACCTGAAAACCATCGGTGTGCCTGTGGTCTGGGCCAAGGCGACCACCAAGACTCATCACCGCATCCTCAGTAAACTGAAGGTGGACCGGATCATCCATCCCGAGGTCGACGTGGGCATGCATATCGCGCAGGTTCTCCACAACCCATTGGTGCGTGATTATGTCAGCCTTGGAAATGGCTATCATGTGGTGAACTTTAAGATCCCGCAGTCGCTGGAAGGCAAGGCACTGGTGGATATCCACTACGCCTCTGGCCACAATTTACGCTGCATCGGCGTGATGCGCGGGACTGAGTTTCTCGGTCAGGATGGCTCTGATTGTACCCTTGCGCAGGATGATCTGTTGATCCTGCTGGGCAAACGCTCTGACCTGCGCAATTTTGCAGCGAGCCTGTCGTGAAACGCCCCACAATCAAGACCGCTCCGCCGGTTGAGCGTGGACTGCCGCCGCCATTGATTTTGGCTCTTCTTTACTTTTCCAGCATCTTTGTCGGGGCACTGCTCTTGTGGATGCCAATGTCGCATACTGGTGCGGTCGGATTTGGCGATGCGTTTTTTACATCTGCCTCGGCTGTGACGGTGACGGGGCTGGCGGTTGTCGATACCGGCAGTGATCTTACCTTGATCGGGCAGGTTATTTTGGCCTTGCTCATCCAGCTCGGTGGGTTGGGGTTGATGGCTTTTGCGGTCCTTTTGTTGTCGGCGCTGGGCCTCCCGGTCGGCTTGCCGCAACGGCTGGTGCTACGTGAAGATCTCAACCAGCGTTCCCTTGGCGGGCTGGCGATCATCGTGCGGACAATCATGCTGGTGGCATTGGTGTGCGAACTGGCCGGAGCCGCAATTTTGTCTTTTGTGTTTGTGCCGGACCTAGGCTGGCCGATGGGGTTATGGCATGCGGTGTTTCACAGCATTTCAGCCTTCAATAACGCAGGTTTTGCGCTCTATTCCGATAGCCTTTCGGGTTATGTAAATGACCCGATCATCAATCTGACCATCCCGGCGCTGTTCATTCTCGGGGGGCTGGGCTTTGTTGTGGTGGGGGATCTGGTGCGGGCGCGGTCGTGGCAACGGCTCAATCTCCACAGTAAGTTGATGCTGACGGGTACCTTGTCGCTGATCCTTTTGGGTTGGGTGGGTTTTGCCGCGCTTGAATGGACAAATCCGGCGACGCTTGGTGGTTTTCCGGACACAGCCAGTCGCCTTTGGGCCAGCTGGTTTCAAGCGGTGACCCCGCGCACAGCCGGTTTCAACACAATCAACACTGGCGGTATGCACGACAGCACCACGCTTATGACCATGTCGCTAATGCTGGTGGGGGGTGGCAGCACCTCCACGGCGGGTGGTATCAAGGTAACCACGCTCATCGTCCTGTTGATCGGCACTGTTGCATTCTTTCGCCGCCAAACCGCGCTGCATGTCTTTGGGCGCAGCCTCGGGGTGGAGGATGTGATGAAAGTGATGGCGCTGACCACCATCAGCATATTCATCGTGTTGGCGGGGATCTTCTTGATTTCGATTTCTCATGACGAAGAGTTTCTGGACCTTGCGTTCGAAGCGACCTCTGCCTTTGGAACCGTTGGTCTTTCGCGCGGTGCCACTGGGGAACTTGATGGCTTTGGCCGGGCGGTGATCATCGCGATCATGTTCCTGGGCCGAGTTGGGCCTCTGACGCTTGGGTTTTTCCTTGCGACCCACAGCAGGCCACGGGTGCGGTATCCCAAAGGCGATGTGTATCTCGGCTAAACACACCCTTGAATTCGCCGCATTCCACCGTCAGGGTGCGGCGGTTTCCTGCCACAGTTGGCGGAATTTCGCTCCTCTTTTGGTTGAGCCTGCTTCTGGGCTGGAACGCCCTGCGCGATCTGAGTAGGTGAGCGCGGCCCGGATTGACCGGCGCATGACTATCACCACTGATTTATAGGCTATTGTTATGAAAACGAAACTTGCCGCACTCGCACTGACCGTTGCGTTCTCCGCACCTGCTCTTGCTGAGGAGTGCACCGCGGAACTCGCACAGGCGAAATCCATGGAAGTAAACGCAGGTCTGCAGAAGTTGGCAGCCAAGGATCCGCAGCGCATGCAGGAAGTGGCCACCGAGATGATGGAGAAATCCGCCATGTTCGAGAACGCCGAGGATCTGTCCGAAGTGTGCGAGTATTACGATGGTCTACTGGAAGAAATGAATTCCTGAGCGACGACGATGCGCCTGCGGAGAATGCTTCCGCAGGCGTTCCCGCAAAGATGCGGATCTTGATTGGCGTGCTGTTAATGACGCCCGCCCACGCGCCACGTGCTGAGGCAAACTGATTCCACAAGCGATGCTTTGCGAGATGGTCAGGCCCTCCTTCCCTCAAAATCAGAGATCTTAAACCGGCTGGCCACTGGTCCAGTCGATGCACCTGTTTGTCTGCTCGCCGATTGACAGCCCGCGCCAAACCTGTTTTTATTTTATTAGCCGAAATAAATATGTGCACGATCATGAGAGGCGTGTGCGTCTGGCGATTGGGAGGACATCTTATGTTTCTTGGTCTTGACGTGGGGACGTCGGGGCTGCGCGCGTTGCTGGCCGATGAGGGTGGCAATGTCATTGGCGTGGCGGATGCAGCTTATGGGGTCTCGCACCCACGTACGGGATGGAGCGAACAGGACCCGCAGGACTGGATCACTGCCTGCCAGACCGCGATTGCGGCGTTGCGTCGGGACCACCCGACCGAGCTCGCCGCGCTGCGCGGCATCGGCCTCAGCGGCCACATGCACGGGGCCACTCTGCTGGATGCGGCGGGCAAGGTTCTGCGCCCCTGTATCCTGTGGAACGACACGCGTTCGGCTGCAGAGGCGGCCCAGCTGGATGGTACCGAAGGCGTGCGGGATCTGTCGGGCAATATCGTGTTTCCCGGCTTCACCGCGCCGAAACTGGCCTGGGTCAAGGCGCATGAGCCGGAGATCTTTGCTCAGGTCGCCAAGGTTCTGCTCCCGAAGGATTACCTGCGGTACTGGCTGACCGGCGCCTATGTCGCTGACATGTCAGACAGCGCCGGGACGTCATGGCTCGACGTGGGCGCGCGGGATTGGTCGGAACAGCTGCTGGAGGTGTCCGGCATGCGCCGCGACCAGATGCCCGACCTGGTCGAAGGTTCCGTCGCCAGCGGCGATCTGCGTGGCGCGCTTCGCGATGAATGGGGCATCGACGGCCCGGTGGTTGTCGCCGGGGGCGGTGGCGACAACGCGGTTGCCGCCTGCGGGGCCGGGTGTTTCCGTGAGGGTGAGGGCTTTGTGAGCCTTGGCACCTCCGGCGTGCTCTTGGCCGCCAAATCTGCTTATAGACCTGATCCGGCCTCGGCTGTGCATACCTTCTGCCACGCGGTGCCGGATACGTGGTATCAGATGGGGGTGATCCTTGCGGCGACGGACTGTCTCAATTGGCTGTCGCGCACGCTTGGGCAGACCCCGGCGACGCTGGCAGGACTGTTGCCGGATCAGGTCACGGGTCCGTCTTCGGTGACGTTCCTGCCGTATCTTTCTGGCGAGCGTACACCGCACAACGACGCCCGCATTCGCGCCACGCTTGCAGGGCTTGATATTGGCGATGGCCCGGCAGAGCTGACACAGGCGGTGATGGAAGGCGTGGCCTTTGCCCTGCGCGATTGCCTTGAGGCGCTCAAGGGCACCGACACCAACCTCACACGCCTGCTAGCAGTGGGGGGCGGCACCCGGTCGCCCTATTGGGTGGAAACCCTCGCGACCGTTCTTGGCGTGTCCCTCGACATTCCCGACAAGGGCGAGTTTGGCGCAGCATTGGGCGCCGCCCGTCTGGCGATGACAGCCACCGGCGCCGACATTTCCGCCGTGATGACTGCACCGCCCATCGCCCACACCATTGATCCACGCCGCGACCTGGCCGAGGCCTATGACGCCTCATACGCCCGGTATCGCGCGCTCTATCCCAACATGAAGGCACTGATGACATGACTACCGGCTTCTTTGGCGACGTTTCCAAAATCCAATATGAGGGCGCAGACAGCACCAACCCGCTGGCCTTTCGCCACTACAACCCCGACGAGGTGATCCTCGGCAAACGGATGGAAGAGCATCTGCGCTTTGCCACCTGCTACTGGCACAACTTCGTGTGGCCGGGCGGCGATCCGTTTGGCGGCCAGACCTTTGATCGCCCGTGGTTCAAGGACACGATGGAGGCGGCCAAGCTCAAGGCCGATGTGGCGTTTGAGATGTTCACCCTGTTGCAGTCGCCCTTCTACTGTTTCCACGACGCGGATGTGCGGCCGGAGGGGGCGAATTTTGCGGAAAACACCCGTAACCTGAATGAGATCGTCGAGTATTTCGCGCAAAAGCAGGAAGAAACCGGCGTCAAACTGCTCTGGGGCACCGCCAACCTGTTTTCCAACGCGCGATTCATGTCGGGGGCGTCGACCAACCCGGACCCGGATGTCTTTGCCTTCTCGGCGGCGACCATCAAGACCTGCATGGACGCAACACATCGTCTCGGCGGCGAAAACTACGTGCTCTGGGGCGGTCGCGAGGGCTATGAAACGCTGCTGAACACCGATCTTGCGCAAGAAGACCAGCAGATGGGCCGGATGCTCAACATGGTGGTCGAATACAAACACAAGATCGGCTTCAAGGGGGCGATCCTGGTGGAGCCGAAACCGCAGGAGCCTTCCAAACACCAGTACGACTACGACGCGGCGACCGTCTATGGCTTCCTCAAGCGCCACGGGTTGGAAGGCGAGGTCAAACTGAACCTGGAGCAGGGCCACGCAATCCTCGCAGGACATTCGTTCGAGCACGAGATTGCCACTGCGCAGGCGCTGGGCGTCTTTGGCTCCATCGACATGAACCGCAACGATTACCAGTCCGGCTGGGACACCGATCAGTTCCCGAACAACACGCCGGAGGTGGCGCTGGCCTATTACCACATCCTGAAACACGGCGGCTTTACCTCGGGCGGCACCAATTTTGATGCCAAGCTGCGCCGCCAGTCCATCGACCCGGAGGATCTGCTGATGGCGCATGTCGGCGGCATGGACATCTGTGCGCGCGGTTTCAAGGCCGCTGCGGCGATGATCGAGGACGGCACATTGGATCAGTTTGTCACCGACCGCTACGCCGGGTGGCAGCGGGACGACGCGCAGGATATGCTCTCGGGCAAGCTGTCACTGGACGACATCGCACACCGGGTAGAAGCCGAAGACATCAACCCCAAACCCCGGTCCGGGCGGCAGGAATATCTGGAAAACGTCATCAACCGGTTTGTCTGAATGAGCAACGCGCAGATCGTGGATCACGGCCTCCACCAAGGCCACATGCTGAAAGAGGCGCGGCTGCATAGCGCGGGCCTCTCCGTCAGCCTGCTGAACTTTGGTGCCGTGACCCGCGATTTGCGTCTTTTGCAGGGCAATCGCCCGCTGATCCTCGGGTTTGAGGACCCGGCCGCCTATCTGTACAACCCGGGCTATCTCGGCGTGATTGCGGGCCGCGTGGCCGGGCGGATCAAGAACGCGCGCTTTGCGCTCGATGGGCAGAGCTACCAACTTGATGCCAATGAAGGCGATACGCTGCTGCATGGCGGCGCACAGGGGCTTTCTCATGTATGTTGGGAGCTTGAGCTGCTCTCTGATGCCAGCGCGCGCCTGCGCTACCACTCACCGGATGGTGAGGCGGGGTTTCCCGGCGCAGTGGATGTGTCGCTGACCGTCACGCTTGAGGGGTTGAAGATTACCTATGACATGCGGGCCGAAGTCAGCGCACCGACCCCGATCAGCCTCGCGCAGCACAATTATTATAACCTGACGGGTGGCGCGCAGCCGATCCGCGATCACCGCTTGCAGGTGGACGCCAGCAGCTTTCTCGTGTTGGACAACGCCAATGTGCCTACCGGTGAAATCGCGGCGCTGGATGGCAGCCATCATGACTTACGGCTGGGGCGCAGTTTTTCCGACCTCGACCCGGAGCACCGGGGCAGCGATGTGGCACTTGTGTTCGACACCTGCCGTGATCCGCAATTGCCGGTGGCGACACTGACCGCACCGGATGGGCTGCAAATGCGGATCGTCAGCGATCAGCCCTGCGCGCAGGTTTATACTGCCGCCGCCCTGCCGCCCCAGTCCGGTGCTCTGTCAGGACAGCAGATCGGCCCCGCCATGGGTGTCTGTTTTGAGCCGCAGGGCTTTCCCAACGCGGTGAACCTGCCACAGTTTCCCAGCGTGATCGCGACCCCGGATCAACCCTACCGTCAATGCCTGCGCCTTGAATTCGGGTGGGTCTGATGCACCGGATGATCGCGCTTGCCCTGTTTGGAGCCACGACAGCACAGGCGGAGATGCGCCCTGACCTTGGCCCGCGCCCGCAGTTCCCGGCACCGGATATGGCGGCGGTGGAGCTGGGGCAGCTGTTGTTCTACGACCCGATCCTGTCGGGCAATCGCAACATCTCTTGCGCCACTTGCCACCACCCGCGCTTTGGCACCGGCGACGGTCTGTCGCTGGGCTTGGGCGAGGGCGGCATCGGCCTCGGCCCCGACCGGCGCGCTGATCCCGCCAACCTGCCGGAACAGCGCATCCCGCGGAATGCGCCGGGGCTGTGGAACCTTGGTGCACCGGAATTCACCGTGATGTTTCACGATGGACGATTGGAGGATCACCCCGACCACCCCGGCGGTATCCGCACCCCCTTGGGCGATGATATGGTTGCGGGCTTTGACGACGCGCTTGCCGCACAGGCCATGTTCCCGGTGCTCTCCGCCGATGAAATGGCCGGGCATTACTCGGAAAACGAGGTCGCAGAGGCGGTGCGGCTGGGGCAACTGTCCACGCCCGGCGGCGCATGGGACCGGATCGCCGCACGTGTCGAGGCCATCCCCGCCTATCGCGCTGGTTTTGATGCGGTGCTGGGGGAGGGCGCGCCCATCACCTTTGCCGACATCGGCAATGTGCTGGCGGATTTTATACGGTTCGAGTGGCGCGCCGATATGAGCCCCTTTGATGCCTATATGCTGGGGCAGGGCGATCTGCCTGCGCCCGCCTCGCGCGGAATGGAGCTGTTTTACAACAAGGCCAATTGCAGCCAGTGCCACTCCGGCTGGTTTCAGACCGATCATGATTTTCACGCGCTGGCGGTGCCGCAGATTGGGCCGGGCAAAGCGGCTCGGTTCGAGCCCCACAACCGCGACGAAGGCCGCATCCGCGTCACTGGCAAATCACAGGATTCCTTTGCCTTTCGCACGCCCTCTTTGCGAAACGTGAGCCTCACTGCGCCATATGGCCATTCTGGTGCTTTTACGACGCTGGAGGGGGTGGTGCAGCACCACATGTCGCCTGAGCAGTCCTTAAATGGGTATGATACAACAGAAGCCATACTTCCCAATCTGGACGGGGCGGAAGATTGGAATATTCAACAAAACGCACAAGAACGCGCTGCGCTCATCGCAGCTGTGGACGTGCCGCCGATATCACTTACGCCAGATGAAGTGGCTGATATTGTGGCCTTTTTGCGGGCGTTGACAGATGAGGACGCGGCAGCGGGGCGGCTCGGGGTGCCCGATAGCGTTCCCAGCGGGTTGCGCGTGGATCGCTGAACGGAGTTGCCTTTACCCTCTACCGCAGCGACACCTACGGTGAGGAGGGGCCCTACAGGAGCCACTCCACCGGCAATATTCCGATCACTGCAATCGCGATTTGCTGAAACCACGTCGCGCCCGGCTCTTCTTGGTAGATAACGGTATCTTGATCCTTCAGCGGTTCTTGCCACACCATTTTACCCTCGGGCGTGAGCGCGGGCTGATAGGTAATCGTCTCCAAAGGACCATCAAAGCCCGCATTCACCCGACTGGCGAGCGTGGAGCTTTCAATCAAAAAGCCCATTTCACAATTCAGGATTGCCGACCTCGGGTCGAAATTAAACGATCCGATAAAAATACGCTTCCCATCCACCGCAAATGTCTTTGCGTGGAGACTGGCGCCAGACAACCCGAAGGGTTTGACTTGCATGTCAGCCTCAGGAGACATCTCACCGCGCAGTTTCAACTCATAGAGCGATACATCCGCTTCGAGCAACGCCCGCCGGTACCGCGTGTACCCAGAATGCACCATTAGGACGTCGGTTGTATTCATCGCATTGGTTAGCACGCGTACATCAACGCCGGCGGTGGCTAAATCTGCGAGATACTCGGTCCCCCTGCGTCCGGGCACGAAATAGGCTGAGACCACGTCCATGCGCCTCTCGACCTCACCCAAAATTTCGCCGAGACGGCTGATCATCAACTGGTCAGGGGTGGCTATTCCCAGTCCTTTAACAGGGTCATCTGCAACCAGTTGAACGGTCGTCCACTCCATCGGCATTTCCCCTCGCGCAAATCGATCCGCGCTGTTTTGAATATTGCCGATGAGGGTGAGTGCCTCTGGGCTTTGCATCACGTCCGTAACGCGCGCCTCAAACGCGGGTAGATCACCTGTGCCATCAACGATTGTCTCTAGCTCGAACACAGATGCGCTGTTCCAATACTCATCAAAAACCTGAGCGGTTTCCGGCACAACCTGCCCTGCTGCCAGCACGTCCATATCGATGTAGAAGCTGTCTGCACCGGCGTCGAAATATTCATCCCCAATATTGCGTCCACCGATGATCGCAACCGACCCATCCACAATGAAGGATTTATTGTGCATCCGTCGGTTCATCCGGAAGAAATCGAAGGCGTATCCAAGGAGTTTGGGCTGGCGGACGGTCGAGGGGTTAAAGAGCCGGATTTCAAAGTTGTCCTGTGCGTTCAGGGTGGCCATGATGTCGTCAAGTCCGGGCACACCATTGTCATCCAAGAGCAAACGCACGCGAACTCCGCGCGCTGCGGCATCCAGTAACGCACCGAGCAACATGATCCCGGAGGTGTCATTGTGCCAGATGTAATACTGCGCATCAATGGACTGTTCAGCGACCGCGGCAAGTTCAATTCTACTCGCCAAAGCGTCATGACCATTTTGCAGCGCGATGATACCTGTCTGACCACTATGAGCGGCACTGGCTTGTGTCACGGCGGCACCGATCTGGGTGTCGCGATTGGCGGCAATTGCGTTGCTTGCGGGGCGATCTGACAGGTCAGGCAGGGGGAATGCAATTCGTGCCAGCATGACCAACACGGCCAACAAAATACCAAGGGCAGCAAGTTTTCGAAAAAAGCGTTTCATGACCTCAACCTAGCACCGAATATCACATGTCCTGCATCCTTATTTTGATAGTCCAAATATAGGCAGATGTCTCCCTTGGGGCATATCAGGGCAGTCTCGGGGTTGTATTAATGTTCGAGGAGGGGGTCTGCAGTTCCACCGCAATCAAATTTATGATTTCCTTATGTTATAAATGTCTGGCGTAATCGGGTCTCGCAGTGCCTGTTGTCAGGGAGCAAAGGGTCGAATGCCATTGTAGGCGGCGCAAAGACAGAATTTGAGTGGCGCGCCATCTGTAAACTCGAGGAATGCGTATCTCAGCCAGTATCGAGAGCAGGGCTTTCGGGCCGAACTACATAGAATGTCGCGATGCATCCGACCAAATGACACCCTCAGCGAGTTACTTCTCCGAGGGATTCTTTGAAAAACGTAAGGTACGATACGAGGAACCAGACGCCCCATGACTGAACTCTTTTTGATCGTTCTCGTTGCCTTTGCTGCTTACTCTCTTTTCAGTAAAGCGATTGATCGAAGCCTTTTGACGTTGCCAATTTTGTTTACTGGTCTTGGCTTGGCACTTTCTGCCCCACTTCAGAACGCGCTGCCGGGTGATGTGATCCATGAGGGTAAGAAGGGCCTCGCTGAGGTGACATTGATCCTCGTGCTGTTTTCAGATGCGAGCCACGTACGATTTCGCAAGCTCGTGATGGACTGGCAGTATCCCACGCGCATGCTGGTCATAGGTTTGCCGCTCACGATTGCGCTGGGGACCGCCGTGGCATTTTGGCTGAACCCGACCTCTGGTCTGGCCGTCGCATTACTTACGGCGGCTGTGCTGACGCCTACCGATGCGGCGCTGGGGCAATCGGTTGTCAACAGTCCGGATGTTCCCGACCGGTTGGCGCAAACGATCAATATTGAGAGCGGGTTGAACGATGGGCTGGTTTTACCCTTTGTGCTTACGGGGGCAATTCTGGCCTCTGCTGTCGGCGGAGAAGCCAATACCGATGGGCTGGCACTTGAGGCTTTGATCGAAGTGATCCTTGGTCCGCTGGCAGGAATTGCGGTGGGGCGGACTGCTGCCAAGATGATGGATTGGGCGCAGAACCGCGATGTGATGCTGGAAGCGGCGGGCGCGATTGTGTTTTTGGTCACGGCCTTCGCCGCCTATCTGTTGGCGGTTGCAATCCACGGCAACGGCTTCATAGCCGCTTTTGTTGCAGGGATGGTTTTCGGCAACTCCTATCGCCACAATATTCACTTCATCAGCGAGTTTATGGAGGGCGCTGGGCAATTGCTCACCATGGCTGCGTTCTTGGTTTTTGGGGCATTTCTCTTGCCTGACGGGTTGGCACATGCTGGCATGTCCACAGTGATTCTTGCGCTCTTGTTTCTGACAGTGGTGCGCGTAGTCCCAATCTTTCTATCTCTGTCCGGCAGTGGGTTGGCGACCAGAGAAAAGCTATTTCTTGGCTGGTTTGGCCCGCGTGGGCTGGCCTCAATCCTGTTCACCCTGTTGATGATGGATCAGTTTGATATCCCAAACGAAGAAGAATTGCTGGCCTGCGTGACATTAACGGTGGGCCTGTCGATCCTGTTGCATGGGCTGACGTCCACGCCACTCGCCACGCGGATTGGTCGAATGAGCGGCAAGACCGATCAGTAGCCGCATCACGGCGATCTAATGGGTGCAGGGCCGGGTGATTGCTTTGCCAGCCCCGCACCTATGCTTAGTCCGCCGCCACTGTGGCGACGCGGTTTGCTGAGGCGTTCAACAGCTGCATTGTGTAGTCATGCGCGGTTTTGCCGGCGCGCATATCCTCGATGCTGAGGATCTCCACAATCTCACCATTTCGCATCACCGCTGCCGCATCACACATATGCGCCACGACTGCGAGGTCATGCGAAACCATCACATAAGTCAGGTCATGCTCGGCCTGCAGATCCTTCAGCAGATTGAGGATTTCGGCCTGCACCGAAACATCCAGCGCCGATGTTGGCTCATCCAGCAACAGGATTTTTGGGTTTGGCGCAAGCGCACGGGCAATGGCGACACGCTGGCGCTGTCCGCCCGAGAGCTGATGCGGATAGCGAAACCGGAACGCCGGTCCAAGACCGACATCCTTCAGCAGTTGGTCGACCCGGTCGTTGATGTCCTTGAACCCATGCAGTCGCAGCGTTTCCGACAGCACCTGATCGACCGATTGGCGCGGATGCAGTGACGCATAGGGGTCCTGAAACACCATCTGTACCGTCTTGTAAAACACCCGGTCGCGCTTGGCCCCGAGCGGCTGGCCAGCCACGGTCATCTCGCCTTCCCAATAGGGTGCAAGGCCGGTGATCGCCTTCAGGATCGTGGATTTGCCCGACCCGGACTCCCCCACAAGACCAAAGCTCGCGCCGCTTTCCACCGCAAAAGCAGCACTTTTGACGGCGTGAAAGAGGTTGTGACTGTCCCCAAAGTAGACGTTCAACCCTTTGATATCGATGGCTGTGCTCATGGTCTGCCCTCCACGCTTGCGGCGTCTCGCCATTGGGGGTCGCGATCCAACACCTGTAGTCGCGCCTTCGGCTGATCGAACCGCGGCAACGACCCCAAGAGCCCCTGAGTATAGGGATGTTGAGCCTCATGAAGCTTATCCGCATCGCAGACCTCGATGATGCGGCCCGCATACATAATCAGCACCCGGTCGCAGAACTGCGACACCAGATTGAGATCATGACTGATGAAAATCAGCCCCATGCCACGTTCGCGCACCAGCTTGTCCATGATGGACAGAACCTGCCCCTGCACGGAAACATCCAGCGCCGACGTGGGTTCATCCGCGATCAATATTTCCGGGTTCGGGATCAGCATCATCGCGATCATGATGCGTTGGCCCATGCCGCCCGACATCTCGTGCGGATAGGCTTTCATCACCCGTTCGGGGTCACGGATCGACACCGCCTCCAGCATCTCGATGGCCTTCATACGGGCCTCTGCCCTGCTGGCCTTGGCATGCAAGCGATAAGCCTCGATGATCTGATCGCCCACGGTGACAACCGGGTTGAGCGAGAATTTGGGATCTTGCATCACCATGGAGATCTTCTCTCCCCGCACCTTGCGCATATCGCGCTCAGACAGGTCCAGAAGGTTGGTGTCATGTAGGTTGATATGGCCGGCCTCGACAACGCCGGGTTTGCGGATCAGTCGCAGAATGGCGCGCCCAGTCATGGATTTGCCAGAGCCGCTTTCCCCCACAATGCCAAGCCGTTCCTTCCCGAGAGAAAAGCTCACGCCGCGCACCGCATCGAACATGCCGCTGCGGGTCGGGAACTTCACCCAGAGATTTTCAATATCCAGAAGCGTGCTCATGAGCTGCTGTCCTTTGGATCAAGCACATCGCGCAGACCATCCCCCAACAGGTTGAAGGCCAGCGAAACGGCAAAGATGGCAAGACCGGGCATGGTGGCGACCCACCAGTAATCCAGAATGAAGCGGCGCCCCTCGGAAATCATCGCGCCCCATTCGGGGCTCGGAGGTTGCGCACCAAGGCCCAGAAAACCAAGACCCGCCGCCGCCAGAATGATCCCCGCCATATCCAGCGTCACCCGCACGATCAGCGAACTGATGCACAGCGGCCAGATATGTTTGGTGACAATCAGAAGCGGCCCTGCCCCTTGCAACCGGATCGCGCTGATGAAATCCGACGAGCGGATGGTCAAGGTTTCAGCCCGCGCCAGACGCGCATAAGGTGGCCACGCGGTGAGCGAGATTGCCAGAACCGCATTCTCGATCCCGGCCCCTAGTGCCGCCACAAAGGCCAGCGCCAGCACAAGGCGGGGAAACGCGAGGAAAATATCCGTCACCCGCATCAGCACGATATCGACCCAGCCGCCCGCGTACCCGGAAACGGTTCCGACCAGCAGACCGACAATGGGCGCGATCATTGCCACCAGCGCCACGATATAGAGTGTGATCCGCGCCCCCCAGATCAAACGGCTCAGGATGTCACGACCCAGTGAATCCGTCCCGAGGACATGCCCCTCGGTGCCCAGGGGCTGCAACCTGTTCCCCAGATCCTGATAGTAGGGATCATGCGGCGCAAGCAGCGGCGCGAATATGGCAACGCCCACCAGCAGCACGATGATGGCAAGCCCCGCCATCGCCATGTGATTGGCCCGCAATGTCAGCCAACCCTTGTAATAGGCGGCCAGTCTGGCCTGACGGCGCGACGTGGGTGTCTCCGACAAAAGCCATTCTCGAAGTGTCATGCTCTGGCTGCTCATTTCGACCTCGGATCAAAGACTTTATAGAGGAGGTCGGAAAAGACATTGAGAACGATAAACACCAGCCCCACAACGACAGTGCCGCCAAGCACAGCGTTCATATCTGCCGACAGCAGTGCCGTGGTGATGTAGTTCCCGATCCCCGGCCACGAGAAGATGATCTCGGTCAGAACCGACCCTTCCAGAAGGTTTGCATAAGACAGGGCGATCACTGTGATGAGCTGCACGCGAATGTTCTTGAACGCATGATGCATAACCACGGCCCATTCGCTCATGCCTTTGACGCGGGCCGTGGTGATATATTCTGCCGAGAGCTGCTCCAGCATAAAAGAGCGCGTCATCCGGCTGATGTAGGCCAGCGAGTAATAGCCCAAGATCGATGCGGGCAGCACGATATGGGAAAAGGCATCCCAAAAGGCCCCCCAGTCACCTGCGATAATCGAATCCACTAGGATCATACCAGTGACCGACGGGATCATATCTTCGTAAAAGATCCCTTGCCGTCCGGGGCCGCCGACCCAGCCGAGCATGCCGTAAAACAGCAAAAGCCCCATCAGACCCAGCCAGAAAATCGGCATCGAATAACCCACAAGCGCGACCACGCGAGCGATCTGGTCGACCCAGCTCCCCCGGCGTACAGCTGCGATGACCCCAAGGGGTATGCCGAGCACACAGCCGAAGATGATGCCGATGGTTGCCAGCTCAAACGTCGCGGGAAAGACGCGGGCGATGTCTTGTGACACCGGGCGCGCGGTCAGGAGTGATTTGCCGAAATCACCCTGCAACACATCCCCGACGTAGTAGAAAAACTGAACAATGAGCGACCGATCAAGGCCGAGCTCTTGATAGACGGCATTGTATTGTTCTTCGCTTGCCCGTTCGCCAACAACCGCCAGAACCGGATCAATCGGCATGACGCGCCCGATCAGGAAGGTGACGAACAAAAGCCCGAGCATGGTGATCGACACGGAAAGCAGGGTAATCCCCATGCTTCGCGCCCATGGGGGAAGAGGCAGCCAGGGCTGCCTCTTCGGGACGTTGCTGTAGAACGCCATCTTATTTGGTCACGTCCCAATACGCCGCAGCGGTGATCGCGCCGCCAAGGTTCAGGCCCTCGACATTTTCACTAATGCCGGCCTGTTCGACCAGTTGGAACATGATTGCAAAGGGTGAGGTTTCACGGAACTGAGCCTGAATTTGGTGATACATCTCAGCACGCTTTTCAGTGTCGCCTTCAACCACAGCCGCCTCGACCTCAGTGGTCAACCCACCGGTGTCCCATGCGTTGCGCCATGCCAAGAGACCGGTGGCATTGGCCTCATCAGAGTTGTCTGGATTGTAAGCAAAGGTGCCCGCATTGGTCTGCGGATCAGGGTAATCCGGACCCCATGCGCCGAGGTAGATATCCAGTTCACGCGCCCGGTATTTCCCGAGGATCTGCTTGCCGGTGCCCACCTCAAGGTTCAGCTTGATGCCCGCCTGCGCAAAGGTGTTCTGCAACGATTGCGCGATCTCCAGCCGCTCTTGTGCCTCGCGCACGCCAACGGTCAGCTCCATGCCTTCAGGCACGCCCGCCTCTGCCAGCAGGTCTTTGGCTTTTTCCAGATTGAGCGAGAACGGATTTTCATCCACCGCACCCAGATAGGTTTTGGGCAGGAAATTCTGGTGCTTCACATACCAGTTCTTGAGAAAGCTGTTTTCCATCCCATCATAGTCGATCAGGTACTTCAGCGCCTGACGCACCTGTGGCTTCGACAGTTCGGGGTGCTTCTGGTTGAAAGACACATACATCAGACGGCCACGCATCTCGCGCTGGACTCCGACACCCTCAACGCCGTCAAGGCCATCCACATCAGCGGGCGTCAGGTCTCGCGCCACGTCGACATCGCCGCGCTCCAGCATCAGGCGCTGGGTCGCGCTTTCCTGAACGTGACGCACGATAACGCGCTGCATCGCAGGTGCGCCATCGTAGTAATCCGGGTTGGCAGTCAGCGTGACGCTTTCCTTGGGCTTCCAAGAGGACAGCGTGTAGGGGCCGGACCCAGCAGAGTTGGTCATCAGCCACTCGTTGCCCATGTCGCCGTCTTTTTCGTGCTCCATCACCAGTTTTTCGTCGACAATTGCGCCCAGCGTTGCCGTCAGACAGTTCAAGACAAACGAAGTCGCATAGCGTTTGTCGGTGGTGATCGACAGGGTGTTGCCGTCGACAGTGATGACCTCATCCACGTTTTCAGGTGTGAAGCCAAATTGCGTCAGGATAAACGCAGGTGTTTTGTTCAGTTTGACAACCCGTCGGAGCGAGAAGGCCGCATCCTCTGCGCGCACGGGATTGCCGGAATGGAACTTCACGCCCTCACGCATGGTGAAAGTAATCGTCTTGCCATCTTCTGAGACTGTCCAGCTTTCTGCCAGATCGGGCTGATAACCTGCGTCGAGATTGGACGGGTCGAAATTCACCAGCTTGCCGTAGATATTGCGGATGACGTCTGCGCCCGCAAACTCAAAACTCTGGGCTGGATCCAGCGTGGTGATGTCGTCGATGCGATTTGCGATCACCAGCATATTGTCTGGCGTGGCGGACAATGCTGGCAGTGCTGTGACCCCCATGGCCAACCCCAGAGCCGCCGAGCTAATCAGTCTTGTAAACACGTTCATGTAATGAACTCCCTGTTTGTGATTTGGTTATTATGGTGCCGATTTTTTCTTCGGCTTTTTGTTATTCTCCCCAGGTTTCCCCAAGGACACGCAGCCAGTTTTCATGGCAGAGTTTCTTCATCAGTGCGGCATCATAGCCGCGCTGGATCATGGCCTCGCGCAAGGCAGGCAACCCGGCGATGGTGCCGATTTCTGCGGGTACGGTCGCACCGTCAAAATCGGACCCCATGCCAACCCGGTCTTCACCCACTTCCGCAATCAGATAGTCCAGATGATCGAGCATTCGCGAAATTGGTGTGTTCTCGTCCATCCGCCCGTCTTCTCGCAGGAAAGCAACGGCAAAGTTCAGTCCCACGATCCCGTCACTATCGCGGATCGCATGCAGTTGGCGGTCTGAGAGATTGCGGCTGTGGCGCGTCAGGGCCCCGGCATTCGAATGTGTTGCAACCAAGGGCGCGTCGCTGATGCGGGCGACATCCCAAAAGCCTGCTTCGTTCATATGCGACAGATCAATCATTATCCGCAGTTCGTTGCAGCGTTTGATCAGGCGAATGCCGTCGGGTGTCAGCCCTTCGCCAGTGTCACCACTGGAAGGAAAGCGAAACGGAACACCATGCCCAAACAACGTCGGGCGGCTCCAGACAGGCCCCAGTGAGCGTAGGCCCGCCGAATGTAGAACCTCCAGCGTATTGAACTCCGGGTCGATCGCTTCGGCGCCTTCCATATGCAGGATCGCGGCCATACGGCCCTCCGTCATGGCGGCACGAATATCTGCGGTGGAACGGCAGATTCGCACAGCGCCCCGGCGCTCCAACTCGATCAAGATTGAGGCCTGAGACAAGGCAACCTTGATCGCGTCTTGCCAGTCTACCATCGCAGGCAGAGGCAAATCATAGGCATCCTTCATCATCTCATCATCATGAGAAAGGGAGTCCCCGCCCGGAATGAAGATTGCGAAAAAACCGCCCGCAAATCCCCCGGTTTGGGCTTTTTGGACATCAATCTGACGCCCTCCTCCCCCTAAAACCCCTGTATCGTCCAAGCTCACATCGCCATTATGAAGGCGCAGCAGAAGATCGTTGTGACCGTCGAAAATCAGCGGTGTTTTCATTGTCCACCCAGTAAATATGCTCCCCCAACGCAGTGCATGGTCGCACGCTACGGGGGCTGTCGCTTCTATGTGATCGGTAACTTATAGTAAAACCTGCTCGAAGTTTCTTCACTTGGCAAGGATAGAGCGGGAGTCGTCGCGCAACTGAATGGCTGGCAGCCTCTTGCGAAGGCGATCAGCTGCGGCTGATCTCGACGGGTAGTTTGCTCGACGATTTCATCTCTTTGAGCGACAGGTTGGATCGAATGCTGGTCACGCCCGGTAGTTGGCGCAGCGTTGTGTCAATAAACCGGCTGTAGTCATCCAGATCGCGCGCCACCACGACCAACAGGAAATCATCCGCCCCGGTCGTGTTGTGACAGGCGAGGATGTTGGGAGTGATCTCTACGATACGTTGGAACTCAGCGGTGGCCGCTTGATCGTGCTCTGAACAGCTGAGCTGAACAAACGCCATGACGCCAAGGCCCAGTTTGCGACGATTGAGATTGGCCTGATAGCCTTCGATAATGCCGCTCTCTTCTAGCCGTTTTAGCCGACGCCAGCAGGGTGTCTCGCTCATCGACAGATGCTCAGCCAGACGGGCATTGGTCATGCGGCCATCCTCCTGCAGCAGAGACAGTATCTTGGCGTTCGCAGCATCAATATCGGGCACGGGGCAGAAACCTCTGCGTTGCTTCTGAATTCGAGTGGGTTCTGCCTCATTTTGTTTCAGATCAGAGGAGATTGGCAAAGTAATTTTGCGGTTACGGGGTAGAGTGACCTCAATCAAAGCGCGTTACAGAAGGGTCAGCCGCGATGAAAGCCGTCCTCTACGAGAAATTCGAACAGGCTCCAAAGGTCGTCTCAGTGGATGATCCGACGCCAGAACCTGATGGTGTGGTCATCAAGGTCGAGGCAACTGGTGTGTGCCGATCAGATTGGCATGGTTGGATGGGGCACGACAGCGACATTGATCTGCCACATGTACCCGGTCACGAATTGGCAGGCGTGATCGAAGCGGTGGGCAGGAGCGTGACCAACTGGAAGGTCGGTGATCGTGTGACAGTGCCATTCATTTCGGCCTGCGGTTCATGTCCAGAATGTCACGCAGGCCAGCAGCAGGTATGCCTCAATCAGCAGCAACCGGGGTTCACGCATTGGGGGTCATTTGCGGAATACGTTGGCATTCATCAGGCGGATCTGAATGTAGTGGCGCTGCCGGATGTCATGGAATTTGCGACCGCCGCGAGCCTTGGTTGCCGTTTCGCAACCTCATTTCGAGCTGTCGTCGATCAGGGTAAAGTTGGCGCTGGACAATGGGTTGCGGTGCATGGCTGCGGCGGAGTGGGTTTGTCGGCCGTCATGATCGCCCATGCAGTCGGGGCAAATGTCATCGCCATTGATATTGACGATGAAAAACTGGCGCTCGCCAGAGAGCTTGGTGCGGTTGCCGCCATCAACGGTGCTCAGGTGGCGGATGTGGCTGAGGCGGTGATCGAATTGTCCCGTGGCGGCGCGCATGTCTCCTTGGATGCGTTGGGGCATCCGGTGACTTGCTTCAATTCGATCCAGAATTTGCGCCCGCGTGGTAAACACGTCCAGGTGGGCCTTATGTTGGGTGCACATAGCTCGCCTCAGGTTCCGATGGCAAAAGTGATTGGGCATGAGTTGGAAATCCTCGGGTCTCACGGGATGCAAGCGCATCGCTATGGTGCCATGCTGGATATGATCAGTTCGGGAAAACTTGATCCAAAGAAACTTGTGGGTCGTGAAATCAGCCTTGAAGAAGCCCCATCAGCGTTGATGAATATGGATAAATTCCAGTCAGTTGGCGCGACCGTCATCACCCGGTTTTGAGCATGTGACCGACGGCACACTGTCGGGTCTCGGCCTCTGCGAATACAGGCCCTTGGTCCGGTGCAAAAAACAAATCGGATTAGAATGCATCCTTCGACACGTCACATGTGGCCCGATGATGTGGCTGCGGCTTGTGCTTTGATATTTTAAGATCGGCCTGCAATGAGGCCGATCACAGGCTTTGCCCGGTTAAGCCGGTTCTGAGTTTTTGTGGCTCTGTAATGGCTTTCCAGTCAGAACTCTCTCAGGCCCGGCCGTTTCCCGATGGTGATATGGTCGATATCCTCATTACGGAACCCCCTGATGAGTGAGGGGATCATCATGAACACGAGACAGAAGATCGGCAGTCCGACCACAGTGATGACCTGTTGCAAAGCCGTAAGGCCCAGATCCCCGGCCAGTATCAGCAGCATAGCGGCTACCAATCCTTCCGAGACGCCCCAGAACACGCGCTGTTGGACCGGTCCGGGCTTGGACGAGCCGGTACAGAGCATGTCGACCACCAGAGAGGCCGAGTCAGATGAGGTGGCAAAGAAGATCGCAACCACCAACACCGCGATGCCCTGCACAAAAGTGGCGAAGGGGAAGTTCTCAAAGAACGCAAACATGGCAAGTGGGACGGATTCGGAAACGGCTGCACTCAGTGCTCCGGCCTGATCACCCAATGCTGCACGGGCGGCGACACCAAGGCCGTCGATTTCCATGGCCTGCCAGCCGAAGATGGAGAACCACACCAAGGTAAAGAGCGAAGGTGCCATCAGGACACCGAATACGAACTCACGAATGGTGCGCCCGCGCGAGATACGCGCCACAAACAGGCCGATGAAGGGCGACCATGTCACAGTCCACGCCCAATAGAATACAGTCCAGCTGCCCTGCCAGCCCCAGTCGCCGTTATCTGGATTGGTATTGGCCAGCATGTCGTTCCAAAAGGCGAGCCTCGGCAAGTTGCTCAGATAGAGGCCGAGCGTTTCAACCATGCCACGCAAGAGGAACAGCGTTGATCCGGTCACCAGCACAAACACCATGAGACCAACCGCCATCCCGATGTTGATGTTGGAGAGCAGCTTCACCCCTTTGTCGAGGCCCGCCACGATCGAGATCACGGCAACCCCGGTGAGTACCGCGAGAATGGCGACCTTGAGCGGCACACCCGCATCCCAGCCGAAGAGCGCGGACAGGCCTGCCGCAATTTGTGATGAACCAAGGCCCAGCGACACGGCAACACCGAACAAAGTGCCAAGAATAGAAACGATATCAATGGCTTTTCCCCATGGGCCATAGATGCGCTCTCTGAGCAGCGGATAGAAAACGGAACTAACACGTACAGGCAGATCATAACGGTTGATGAAATAGGCAAAGGCCAGCCCCGGAAGGGCGAAGATGGTCCATGTGTGCAAGCCCAGATGATAGATCGCGATGGACATCGCGTCGCGCGCGGCCTCTTCGGAATGGGGTGCAACCCCCGGCAGTGGCGGGTTGGAGAAATGGCTGATGGGTTCAGCGACACCCCAGAACATCAAAACGGTGCCTATCCCACCGGCAAACAGCATGGTGAACCATGACAGGCTGGAATAGTCCGGTCGACAGTCCCGCGGCCCAAGGCGGATATGGCCGTGACGGCTCATCGCGGCCCAGATCAAGAAGCCGAGCCAGACGTTGACACCTAGTATGAAAAACCAGCCAAGCCGCGAAACAATCCATGCACGCCCCACTGCAAAGGCGTTGCCGATCTCTTCGGGAGCGATCACCAGAGCGAGCACAAAAAGGGCTGTAAAAATGGCGGAGATGAAGAAAATATATGGGTCGGTCCTGAGGCCGAGGCGTTTTATCAATCCCTGCATCCAATGATCCCTTTGTTCTATAAATCAACTATTGGCGCCTAATGGAGGCGCGTTGACCTAACGCAGACGTGAACAAATTAGTTCCACCTAAGGGCGAAATTTCTGGATGCGCAGAGCGTGCGCAATATACCGAAAGCCGGGAGTCTTCGGGTGGGGTGTTCTGATTTTGGCGATAGAAAAGAGCGGCTCTAATCCACGCCCCACCATTGTAGAGTTTGCTCGCAATGATGGCGGATCGCATCGGTCGCAGCGGCTGTGTCCCCGCTCTGTAATGCTTCAATAATCGCAAGATGCTCTTCCATTGCGGACACAATCCGCACCTGAAGGAAGGGGCGCACATTCTGGATAATGGCAATACGCATGCGATTGGCGCTATAAGCCGCTGCCAATTGCGGATTATTCAACCCCGCCGCCAGATAGTCATGCAGTGACAAATCAATCCCGATCGCTTGCGGCGGCAGATCATTGGCAGTGTTATTTGCGGCAGCGTCGCGAAGCGTCTCATGTTGTGCACGCAAAGCATCCAGCCCGGTCAGGTCGCCCTGCTGAATCCGCCTGCGTGCGCCTTCCTGATCAAGCACCATCCGAAAGTCGAGACAGTCGCGGATCGTTTCAGAGCGGGCTTCCATCACCTGTACGCCACGCTTGGGCCATGTGGTCAACAGCCCTTGTGAGCACGCCTGTTTCACGGCCTCACGAGTCGCGGCAAGAGGAAACTCAAGGATCTCAACCAGTTGAGACATAGACAGAAATTGCCCGTCGCGCAGCGTGCCGTTGCGGAGCGCATCCCAAAGCGCCTCTTGTGCCTGCTCTGCTAGAAGCTGGCCGTCCTGCATCTGGTTCATCGACAGACCCTCGTGCGGTATTTCCTAGAGTTTCCTTAAGGTCCTACCTAAAATTTTTTATAGTGTAGTTTCTAGAATACCTTCTAACATGTTAGTTGCAAGCTCAATAATCGCATGAATGAGGTGGCCCGGTTGACGGTCGCCCGGGCACGGGGCTTTAGGGAGAAAAACATGACCGCAACTGATGAAATACATGTGACCAGCGGCGATACGCTGGACCCGGACGGCAATACACTCAACCCTGTTGGCACGGATGAAAAAACCTGGGGCTGGTTTGCCATTTTCAACATCTGGGCAAATGATGTGCAGTCGCTCTTTGGCTATTCATTGGTGGCGTCGCTGTTCATCTCCTATGGGGTTGGCGGCTGGACAGCGTTTGCAGCGCTGATCGCCTCCGGGGTTTTTGTGATGTGGATGGTGAATCTGTCCGGTGCTGCGGGTGAGAAATATGGCATTCCTTATCCGGTGCTGGCACGCGCGAGCCTCGGTACACAGGGCGCGAAGCTGCCTGCAGTATTGCGCGCAACGGTTGCGGTGTTCTGGTATGGGGTGCAGGTCTATTTTGCCTCAACCGCATTGGCGCTGTTGATCCGGTCGATTACCGGCCTTGGTGGAGGTGCGGAGATACTGGGCCTCACAGGGATCGACTGGATTTCGTTTGTGATGGTCTGGGTGTTTCACATCGTGATCTTCTGGCGCGGCATGGGCTGGGTAGAGACTTTCCTCAATATCGCGGGGCCGTTTGTCTATCTGGTCATGATCGGGTTGCTGGCTGTACTTTGGCAGCGCTCGGACGGGCAGCTTCTGGCGGCGACGGCTACCATCTTTGCCAATCCCGAGGGCACTTTCTGGACTGAATTCAAAGGGTTTATTGCCATCGTTGGCACGATGGTCGCCTATTTCGCGGCGGTGATGATCAACTTCAGCGATTTCTCCCGCTACGCCAAGGACAAGCCGACGATGGTGCTCGGAAATCTTGCGGGGTTGCCCTTCAACATGATCCTGTTCTCAGCTTTGGCCCTATTGACGACCGGTGGTGCAGCGGTGGTCTACGGCGAGGCGATCATCAACCCGGCTGAAATTGTGGAGCGCACGGACAGTGTGCTGCTGGGCATCATCGCAGCGATCACCTTCTTTGCGGCAACAGTGGGCATCAACCTCGTGGCAAATTTCATCCCTGCGGTGAATGGCATTGCCAACCTGTCCCCTGAAAAGATCAGCTTTCGCAAAGCGGGCCTGATTACATCGGTGTTTGCGCTGGTCATTGGCGGTTTCTGGACCAGTTTTATTAGTCAGTTCGGCATCGGCGGTTTTGTGAATACACTCGGCGCAACGCTCGCCCCGATCTTTGGGATCATGATCGTGGATTACTACGTCCACCGCAAAGAACAGCTCAATGTAGATGATCTCTATAACATGGATGGCGGCACCTATCATTACAACGAGGGTTGGAACGGTGCAGCGGTCAAGGCCTTTGGGCTGGCGGCGATCTTCTCGGTCGCAACCGTCTGGGTGCCATGGTTTGCCTTCCTGTCAGGCTACAACTGGGTAATTGGTGCGCTTCTGGGGGGCGTGGTCTACCACATGCTCGCCCGCGACCACGTCACGCGCTAAGCTTGGGGTATTAATGATGCGGGCCGGTGAGTGGGATCTCACCGGCCCGCTTATTTGTTTCACGCAGCACTCAGCCTTGAATAGCTCCCATTGCGGGCAAGGAGTTCCGCATGGGTGCCCACTTCGACAATGCGCCCGGCTTCCATCACGGCGATATGGTCCGCATCGCGGATCGTGCTGAGCCGATGGGCGATCACAAATGTCGTGCGCCCCACCGAGAGATCTTCAAGGGCTCTTTGGATCTGGCGTTCGGTCTCGGTATCAAGTGCGGAAGTGGCCTCATCCAGAATGAGGATTGGCGGGTTGCGCAGGAAAATCCGGGCGATGGCCACACGTTGTTTTTGCCCGCCCGAGAGCGTTACGCCCCGTTCGCCCACGATAGTATCAAGCCCGTCTGGCAATTGGTCGATCATATCGCTCAGGCGGGCTTTTTGGGCGGCGAGGCGGATTTCTTCTTCGGTGGCGTCCAATCGGCCATAGGCGATATTTTCGCGCAGCGAGCCGCCAAACAGGAATACATCCTGACTGACGATCCCGATCTGCGTGCGCAAGGAACGCAAAGTAAGCGTGCGAATATCATGCCCGTCGATCAGTACCCGGCCAGACTGGGGTTCATAAAAACGTGGTACCAGCGCCAAGAGTGACGTCTTGCCCGCGCCGGACGGGCCGACAAAAGCCACGGTTTCGCCAGCGGCGACATCAAGCGAGATCCCGTCGAGCACCGGGCGCTGCTGATCATAGCCGAATGTCACGTTTTCAAACTGAACTGCGCCGCGCAGATCAGGGGCAGGGCGGGTATCGGGGCTGTCTTCCACCTCTGGCTCAATGGCCAGAAGCTCCAGATATCGTTTAAACCCGGCAATCCCACGTGGGTAAAGTTCGATCACGGCAGCGATTTTTTCGAGCGGGCGAAAGAACAGCCCGACCAGCAACAGGAAGGCGACAAAGCCGCCGGTTGTCAGTTCTCCGCGCAGCACGAAGATTGCGCCTGCCACCATCACCAGAACCTGCACAAAACGCATGCCCATGTAGTTGATGGTCGAGGAGGCGGCCATGACCTTATAGGCCGCAAGCTTGGTGTCGCGGTAGCGGGCGTTGTCGTCGGCAAAGAGGCGTTTTTCATGCTCTTCATTGGCAAAGGCCTGCACCACGCGAATACCACCGACATTTTCCTCAAGGCGAATATTGAAATCCGCGACGCGAGAATAGATCGCCTGCCATGTGCGCGTCATGCGCCCACCAAAGACCATTACGATAATCACGCAGAGCGGGAAAATCGTCGCGGTAATGAGCGCAAGACGCATGTCGATCATTAGCATCATGAGAAACGCGCCGATAAAAGTCATGAGCGCAACAAAGAGATCTTCGGGGCCATGGTGCGCAACCTCGCCGATTTCTTCCAGATCACGGGTCACGCGCGCGACCAGTTTGCCGGTACGGACTTTGTCGAAATAGGAAAACGACAGCCGTTGCAGCTGGTCAAAGGCTTTGCGACGCATCTCGGTTTCGATGTTGATGCCCAGCTTGTGCCCCCAGTAGATCACAATGGCCATCAATCCGGAGTTGACCAGATAGATAGCCAGCAGGCCAATTGCGGCTAGAACCGTGAGCCACAAATCGCCACGCGGAAGCAAAACATCGATAAAACCTTTGATGGCCACAGGGAACGCAAGCTCCAACAAGCCGGAAGCGACGGCGCAGCCAAAATCGAGAAAGAACAAGGTCTTCCACGGGCGGTAATAGTCGAAAAACTGTCGGATCATGGCGGTGTATTTCTATGTCAAATGCGCGGGGGCGGTTTCAATCCCGGCATCGCTATACGTGTTTTGCAAGAGTGGCACCATAGGCGCATCCGCTGCAACTGTGAGGGATCTGTGCAGACGTAGGCGCGCATCATGTCTGGTGATGACCGGCAGGACGTGGGATGTAGGGGCTGCGGGCATATGCTTCCGGCAGATCCCACATTGCGAAGGCAAGCAAGAGGCAAAAGCATGCAGGACTGGGATGCAGTCGTGATCGGTGGTGGCCCGGCCGGGTTAATGGCTGCAGGCGAAATCGCACGCCAGGGTCACCGGGTTCTGTTGGTTGAGGCCAAGCCCTCACCGGCCCGCAAATTCCTGATGGCAGGGAAATCCGGCTTGAACCTGACCAAGGACGAACCTTGTGAGGCGTTGTTGGAGCATTACCGTGAAGCAGCGGAGTGGCTGGGGCCGATGATCCGGGCTTTTGATGCAGCGGCTGTGCAGGATTGGGCGCGTGGATTGGGGCAGGAGCTGTTTACAGGCTCTACCGGGCGGGTCTTTCCTACCGTTATGAAAGGATCGCCTCTGTTGCGGGCGTGGCTCGCGGAATTGGACAGTCATGGCGTGGCCCGGCAGCTTGGCTGGCGTTGGAGCGGTTGGCAGGACGGGCAATTGAAGTTTGAAACCGCCGCAGGGCCACAGTTTATTCGTGCGCGTGCGACCATACTTGCGCTGGGCGGAGCAAGCTGGGCGCGGCTTGGGTCCGACGGCGCATGGGCGGCGACACTGGCGGCACGCGGCGTGGCGCTGGCTCCGTTTCAGCCTTCAAATGCTGCGCTCTCGATCTCGTGGAGCGACCACATGACCCCGCATTTCGGAGCGGCGCTCAAGGCGGTTGCGTGGCAGGCGGGTGATCTGCAGGGACGCGGCGAGGCGACGCTTGCAAAGCGCGGCATCGAGGGCGGGGGACTATACGCGCTGACACCTGCGCTGCGCGAAGGGCATGACTTGTTCGTAGATCTTGCACCGGATCTGACTGAAGATGACCTTGCAACACGTCTGGCGCGACCGCGCGGCAAGGCCAGCTGGGCCAACCATATGCGTCGGGTGCTGAAGATCGCTCCAGTAAAAATGGCCTTGCTGCAGGAGTTTGGCCGCCCGCTCCCGCAGCATGCGCAAGACCTAGCGCATGTCATCAAACATCTGCCAGTGCGTCACGCAGGCTTACGTCCGATAGATGAGGCGATCTCGACTGCGGGCGGCGTGCGCCGCGATGCGCTTGATGGTGGTCTGATGCTAAAAGCGATCCCCGGCACGTTCTGCGCCGGGGAAATGCTGGATTGGGATGCACCTACAGGTGGCTATCTGCTGACTGCCTGCTTTGCCACCGGGCGCTGGGCCGGGCAGGCGGCTGCACGTTACTTGGCCAGTTCTGCAACACGCTGAAAGGCAGGACGTGCGCGCATGCGTTTGCCATAATCTAGCAGGGCTTCGCTCTCGACATCGAAATTCGCGCCCCGTGCCCAATTGAGACAATGAGTGAGCAGAATATCAGCAATGGTGAATTGATCGCCTGCGATAAACTCATCTGTCAGCCGGGACTCAACCCGTATTATCGAATTGGAAAATTCCCACCGCAGCGAGGTTTTGACCTCAGGAACCCGGTGCTCTTCGGGCAGGACAAAGGTGTGACGGGCAGCGGCCCAGAGGATCGCGTCCATCTCGTCATTTATCATATTGGTGATCGAATCTTGCTTGGCGCGTGCCAAGGTGCCCGCAGGCGCCGTCAGAGCCCCATGTTTGTCCGCAAGATAAGTGATGATCGCGATGGAATCGGTGATGCTTTCACCGGCCTCGATCAACACCGGGATCTTGCCCGAAGGATTGGCAGCCCGTGCTTCATCGCTTTGTGGCTTTGCCGGGGTCAACTCATAGGCTTGCCCCAGTTCTTCCAGCGCCCAGAGCACCCGAAAGGTGCGGGTCAATGGGAAGCCGATCACTTTATACATGAAAATTCTCCTCGCTCGCTTGCGGGCAGGTTTGCTGCGAGTGCGAGAAAGGTCAAGCGCTGCGTCACGTCCTGACGCCGCGCAGTTCAGCGTGACCGAGCCAACATGGCCAACCGGATCATTGCACGCTCGGTCAGTGCCTGCGCTGGTGCACTTTGCCCGGCGGAGCGCAGTTGCAGGTCGGTGTCGGTCAGAATCGTCAGCGCGTTTTGCAGCTTTTGCGCGCCCCAGCCCTGCGCCTGTCGAAGCATGCGGTCGCGCCGTTTGCCATATAGAGGCGGGCGTAAGCCGCCGATGCCCTGCGCGGGACCGCCTGGGTGGGCGGCGATGGTGTAAAGCGTGCGAAAATGCCGGGTCGCCCCGATGCAGAGTGTTACCGCATTGGTGCCTTGTGCCTGAAGTCGGCGTAACACGGGGCCAATATCGGTGCTGCGCCCTTCGGCCACTACATTCAGCAGATCATCCAATGCGGCCTCGGTGGATTGCGGTGCGACCGCGCCGATGTCCTCCAACGTCAGCGGTGTGCTATCGCCATGTTTATAGAGGCTCAGCTTTTCGATCGTGCGGGAGAAATCGCCGGGGCCGATCTCATTGGCGATGTCCGTCAGGGCCGACATGCTGTCGCCGGGCACATCGCGCATGCCTGCTTCGCCCAAGATGCGCTCGATTTCGGCGCGCGAGGGCGGGTCGTCATAGATACCCGTGGCATAGGCGTTGGTATGGGTTTCAAAGGCTTTGCGCAGCTTGGACGACGCCTTGAGCTGCCCGGCCGTGACCACGATCTGCGCGTCACCCGGCTGCCATTCCTGCAGCGCAGTGGCGATCGCCGGGGTTGCGGTGTCATTGGCATCCTCGACAAACACCGCGCGGATGCCGGGAAAGAAGCCCACCGCTTTGACCGCGTCCAGCAACTGGGCCGGGTCTTTGCGCAGATCACTTGCGGGCATGCGGGTCAGGCGCATTTCCTCCTCGGCACCGGGACCAAGGAGTGCGGCCAGCATTTGCTGACGTTTGAGCGAAACACGCATCGCGTCCGCGCCGTAGATCAACAGCCCGGTCTTGCCGGGGTCGGGGCGGGCGAAATAGCCCTCGGCCTCGCGCGGGCTGAGTTTCATGCGCCGGTCGTCGTGCCCAATCCGGGCACCGCATAAAGCCGGGTCACGATCTGATCGGCGAGAATCACCATCAGGCGCTCGTGTGCGTCTGTCTCAGAGGCGAGAGTTTGCACCGTGGTGCCGCTGGCGGAATAGCCCGAGAAATTCTCGACCTCACCGCTGGCCACGATTTGCCCGTCCGACAGGCGCACGAGGCTGTAGCCTGCGGTTCCTGTCAGAGAATAGCGGGTGATGCTGCCCTCTGCGGTGATCGCTTGGCCGACTTCTTCGGTATCAAGGGTCAGATCCATACGATAGGCCGGAGCCCCCGCACGACCCAGCCGGGTTTCTAGCCTGCGCACAAAGTAATAGGCGTCGGTATCACGCGGTGCGCCAATGGTCTCTGGGGCTTGAAACGCGATCTGGCCGCGCAGCGCGGTGCCTGCGCCATTGGGGCCATAGACCGGCTCAAACCCGCAGGCCGAAAGGCTGGCGCCAAGTGGCAGCGCCAGCGTGAATTTCAGGAATTTGCGTCGGTCAGGCAACGACATTGACGATCCGCCCCGGTACAACGATCACCTTCTTGGGTGCGGCACCTTCCAACACCCGCTGCACAGCTTCGTGCGCCAGCGCCAGTTTTTCAACCTCTGCCTTGTCGAGATCCTTGGCAACGGTCAGTTCACCGCGTCGTTTGCCATTGACCTGAATGGGCAGGGTGACGCTGTCCTCGACCAGCATTGATTCATCCGCAACCGGCCAGGGGGAATCGGCAATCAGACCTTCGCCACCCTGATGCTCCCAGATATCCTCGGACAAGTGCGGGGTCATCGGCGACATCAGCTGCGCCAGGGTCTTGATGGCTTGTTTTTGTACCGCGGCGCTGGCCTTGGATTTCGACAGGGTGTTGGTGAAGCCATAAAGCTTGGCAATGGCGGCGTTGAAGCCAAAACTCTCGACCCCCAGCGTCACATCGCGGATCGCCTTGTGCATCTCGCGCAGGAGATCCTCATCGCCTTCGCCCTTGGCATCCGGGTCCATCTCGCCAATGCGATCACAAAGGTTCCAGACCCGGTTCAGGTGCTTGTAGGCGGCTTCGGCGCCAGATGCTGTCCATTCCACATCCCGCTCGGGCGGCGAATCGGACAGAACAAACCAACGGGCGGTATCGGCGCCGTAGGTTGAGATGATCGCCAGCGGGTCGACGACGTTGTTCTTGGACTTGGACATCTTGGCCGAGGGGATCACCTTGATCCGCTCGCCCGTCTCCTTGACGAAGACACCGCCGTCGCGTTCCTCGACCTCGCTTGGGTAATGATAGATCGCGCGGCCGTTGTCGTCCTTGCGCTCGGCATTCTCGTAGATCGCGTGAGTCACCATGCCTTGCGTAAAGAGCGCATCAAACGGCTCTTTTGCACTCTCGGGCAGGTGGCCGCAGATGTGCATCGCGCGGGCAAAGAACCGCGAATAGAGCAGGTGGAGAATCGCATGCTCGATGCCGCCGATGTATTGATCGACGTTCATCCAGTAGCTGGCCGCCTCCAGATCGGTCGGTGTTTCTGCGCGCGGTGCGGTGAAGCGGGCGAAATACCAGCTGGAGTCCACGAAGGTGTCCATCGTGTCGGTTTCGCGCTGGGCGGGCTTGCCACAGTTAGGGCAGGCACAGTTGCGCCAGCTTGGGTGACGGTCCAGCGGGTTGCCGGGCACCGAGAAATCAATCGCCTTGCCGTCCTCATCATACGGCAGCGCGATGGGCAGGTTCTCTTTCTTTTCCGGCACCACGCCGCAGTCGGGGCAGTGGACGACAGGAATCGGGCAGCCCCAGTAGCGCTGACGGGACAGGCCCCAGTCGCGCAGGCGGAATTTGGTGACGCCTTCGCCCCAGCCTTCGGCCTCGGCCTTGTCGACGGCGGTGTTCACACCCTCTTCGCCAGTTTGTTCCTCCGCACCGGCAAAGCCGCGCACATAGCGGACTTTTTCGGCTTTGGTGGGCACATAGGCCTCGGTCAGAGCGTCGGCACCTGAGACCGGTTCCATCACCGGAATGATCGGCAGGTTGTATTTGGTGGCGAATTCAAAGTCGCGCTGGTCATGCGCCGGGCAGGCAAAGATCGCGCCGGTGCCGTAGTCCATCAGGATGAAGTTGGCGATCCAGACCGGCAGCTCCCAGTTCGGGTCCAGCGGGTGCTTGACCCGCAATCCGGTGTCGTAGCCCAGCTTTTCGGCGGTTTCGATCGCTTCTTCGGTGGTGCCGCCCTTGCGGCATTCCGCAACAAAGTCTGCAACCTCTTGCGATTCGGTCTCAAGCTGCTTGGCAATCGGGTGATCCGGCGAGATGCCAACAAAGCTCGCGCCCATCAGCGTGTCGGGGCGAGTCGTATAGACCTCGATCGCCTCACCGCCATCGGTGCGCTCAAAGCTGAACTGAAGGCCACGCGATTTGCCAATCCAGTTTTCCTGCATCAGGCGGACCTTGGCGGGCCAGTTCTCCAACCCGTCGAGTGCGTCCAGCAGCTCATCCGAGTAGTCAGAGATTTTAAAGAACCACTGCGTCAGTTCACGCCGTTCCACCAACGCGCCGGAGCGCCAGCCACGCCCAGCCTCGACCTGCTCATTGGCCAGAACGGTCATGTCAACGGGGTCCCAGTTGACCACGGCGTTCTTGCGGTAGACCAGACCTTTTTCAAGGAAATCAAGGAACAAGGCCTGCTGCTGGCCATAATATTCCGGGTCGCAGGTGGCAAACATGCGCGTCCAGTCGAGCGAGAGCCCCAGCGGCTTCATCTGCTCAACCATCGTGTCGATGTTGGAATAGGTCCAGTCCTTGGGGTGCCCGCCCGAGGCCATCGCGGCGTTCTCCGCAGGCATGCCGAAAGCGTCAAACCCCATCGGGTGCAGCACGTTATGGCCAGTGGACAGCTTGTAGCGCGCGATCACGTCGCCCATCGTGTAGTTGCGCACATGGCCCATGTGCAGCTTGCCCGACGGGTACGGGAACATCTCCAGCACATAGTATTTGGGTTTGCTGTGATCTTCGTTCGCTTGGAAAATGGCGGCCTCTTCCCAGGCTTTTTGCCATTTGGCTTCGATGTCCGAGGCTTCGTAACGCGACATGTGAGCGGTCCTTTAGACTAAAAACGCCGGGCTTTAGACCCGGCGCTTCTGATACGTGGTATTCGTGTTGGGTTCCAGTGCAGAGGCGTCAGATCTTCTTGTCGGCCATGCGTAGCTGACGTGCACGAGAGAGAATCGCATCCTCGACGGCGCGCGCGGTTGCAGAGCTGACAGCACCGCCGCGGCTTTGCAGCGCGACATTGAGGGCGCGCGCCTCAAGTGCGGGGTCTTTGATGTGAATCGTGGCGCGATAGGCGCGGCCGCCACCGGGCGGTGTGCCGTAACCTGTGATGATAACGCCAGTGAAGGGGTCAACGGACTGAACCGGCAGGAAATCAAGCACATCAAGGCTTGCGGCCCAAAGGTAGCGATTCACCTGAACGCGCTGTTCGCTTTTGCGCGGACCGAAGGCTTCCCAGATTGTGGTTTTGTCGTCGTGCGCTTCACGCCCTTCGCCCGCGAGGACGATCGTATCGGACTTATCGACTTCTGTGCTGGTGTCGAGCGAACGGAATGCACCGCAAGAGGCTGTGACAGCCAGCGTTGAAAGAAGGAAAAAGGTCTTGATACCACGCATATTGACCGGGCCCGCTCCTGAATTTGCAGTTGAACTACTCCTAGACAAGCGGGCATGCGCCAACAAGCCTATTCTTTTAAAGACTCGTTTCTGCTGTGTTTTCGCTGGGCTTGCGCCGAAACGGACTGTGGCCTCGATGCATCATTTGGTTGATGAATGGTTTTCAGCTTTCAGCACATGCTTGCTTCATGACCCCAAAACGAGCGAGAGGATGTGCGTACTTGAGGAGCGAAGTGGCGTCAGCCGATTGCTTCTTTGGAAATTCAAACCCGAGGGAAAACCATGAAAAAGATTCTCTTCGCTTCGACCGCACTGGTCGCGACCGCAGGCGTCGCAGCAGCAGAAATCACCATCGGCGGCTCCGCTCGCTTTGGTCTGGCATACAACGAAGCCGAAACCAACGAGACCCGCATCGAACAGCGTATGCGCGTTAACATCACCGGCATCGCGGAAACCGACGCTGGCGTGAAACTGGAAGCGCGCTTCCGTCTCGAAGCCAACGAAGATGACCACGAGAACTCCATCTCCGGTCGTGGCCCGGGCGCAGCTGGTTTCGCAGTGTCCTATGGCGGTCTGCGTGTTGACGTTGGTCACGTGTCCAACGTTCTGGACTCCGGTGACCAGGTTGACTACTACGGTTACGGCATCGGCTTCACTTCCTTCCTGGAAGCGAACTCCAACTTCAACGGTCCGGCAACCGGTTTCGGCGCAGGTTCCGCTGACGCAACCACCATCAAAGTGCGCTACACTGTTGGTGACTTCTCCGCATCGCTCTCCTACAAAGAGACCCGTGAGCAAGCTCGCTCCGCGACCACTCTCTGGAGCGCGGCAACCGGTGGCGCTTCCACAGTCGTGTACAACGACGATGCAGTTGCAGCGGACGAAGAGTGGCAGCTGGGTCTGGGTTACACCCTGGCAAACGGCATGGCGATCGGCGCAGTTTACTCTGACACCGACTCCGCAGGCGACTACTGGGTTCTGGGCCTGAACGGTACCGCAGGCGCAGTTGGCTACACCGTAATGGTTGGCGACGGCGACAACCAGGACGACGTGTCCGTGTCCGCATCCATCAACTACGAAGTGTCCTCCGCGACCTCCATCCGCGCACTGGTTGCTGACGGTGGTGTGACCGGCGCAGACACCGCATACGGTCTCGGCTTCCGCCACGGCCTCGGCGGTGGTGTGACCCTCGCAGGTGGTGTTGGTTCCGACTCCTCCGGCAACACTCTGGCAGACCTCGGTGTGTCCTTCTCCTTCTAATTGGAGAACGGAACCATTCGGTTCTTGGGGCGGGCTCTTCGGAGCTCGCCCTTTTCTTTTGTGCGTAAACAGTGTTTTGTCCGGCCAAACAGCACCCCCTAGCTAAACGAGGCCGAGATGTCGCTGAGTGAGATCAAATCCCGCATTGCCGCCGCTGAAACCGCTGCGGGTCGCGCGCCCGGATCAGTAGAACTGATCGCCGTGTCCAAAGTACAGCCAAACGAGCGGGTTGAAGCTGTCCTTGAGGAAGGGCACAGGGTTTTTGGCGAGAACCGCGTACAGGAAGCGGCGGGAAAATGGCCCGAATTTCGTGAAAAATTCTCAGATGTGGACCTACACCTTATTGGCCCCCTGCAAACCAACAAAGCACGCCAGGCGATGGAATTGGTCAACGCGATCCATTCCGTAGATCGCCCGAAACTGGCTACAACGCTTGCGCGCCTCGCTCAGGAGCTCGGGCTCTGCCCGGAGCTGTTTATTCAGGTCAATACCGGTGAAGAAGAGCAGAAAGCGGGTATCCTGCCCAAGGACTCTGATGGCTTCATTCAGGAATGCCGCGCGCTTGACCTGCCGATCAAGGGGCTGATGTGCATCCCGCCGGTGGATGAAGAACCAAGCCTGCATTTTGCACTGCTCGCCAAAATCGCCGAGCGCAATGGGTTGAGCGGGCTCTCCATGGGGATGAGCGGAGATTTTGAGAGCGCCATTGCGCTTGGTGCCACCCATGTGCGGGTCGGCTCGGCAATCTTTGGGGAACGCGCCTATTCAGCGTGACTGCACGATGACCCGAGCGCCCGGTTGCAGGCGCTCGGCAATCCAGCGCAAGTTTTGGCGTGAAAAGGCGATGCAGCCTTCTGTTGGATAGCCGGGCCTGCGCCATTGATGCAGGAAAATCGCCGAGCCGCGCCCTTTGACGGAGTTGGGCCAGTTCCAATCCGTAAGCAACACCAAATCATAGAGCGGATCGGCGCGGCGCAAGGTCTCATGACTGAAAGCGTAAGGCGCGCGAACCATGTGATTATAGTCCTGCGCTTCGCCATCATCCGACCACAGATCACCGGGGAGAATCGGTGTGGCCCAATCCTGCGGCGCTGGGATACGGTCTGGGCGATATAGCATCCCGACAATGCGGTGAGTGCCCACAGGTGTGGCCCCGTCGCCTTCGCGTTTGTTTGGCGCAATGCCTCCTTTGCCGATAGTGCAGGGAAATCTCCGCCCCATGAAACGCAGTCCGTTTGGGGTTAAAACCAGATCCGAGGGGGTCATAACATGTGGCCCGATTTGCTGGCTTTGGTCGCGAGGTAATGGCGGTTGAACTCGTTTTCACCAACTTTCAGCGGAACCCGTTCCACCACCGTGATGCCGGTTTTTTCCATCATTGCAATCTTTCCGGGGTTGTTTGTCATCAGCCGGACAGATGAAAATCCCAGTTCGCGCAGGATCGAAGCTCCGAGTCGGAAATCGCGTTCGTCATCCTCAAATCCAAGCCGGTGATTGGCCTCAACGGTGTCAAAGCCCTGATCCTGCAGGGAATAAGCGCGCATCTTATTGGCGAGGCCAATGCCGCGTCCCTCTTGGTTGAGATACAACAGCACGCCTGCGCCCTCCGTTCCCATTTGCCCCAGAGCACCGCGCAGTTGCGGCCCGCAGTCGCATTTGAGTGAACCGAGCACGTCACCGGTAAAGCAGGCAGAATGAAGCCGAGCCAGAACCGGCGTGTTTCGGTCCGGACGCCCGATCTCGATTGCGTAATGTTCTTCACCGCCATCCTCGGGACGGAAGATGTGCAAGCGCCCGGCCTGCGACGCCTCCATCGGCAGGCGCGCCGCTGCAACCGGATGCAGCGGCGAGCTTTTATTAAGGAGCGGCTCAGCAGCGGATTGGGGCAGGAGAGTCAAATCGTGTTTGAGGGCAAAGTCTCCTGCATTTTCTAGAGCGACATAGACGGTCGCAGGCAGAAGGCGCGCGGATTTCACCAATGCGATGGTAAGGCGGGGGAGCGTCGCATCACCGCTGCGCGCGCTCGTCAGTGGTCCCTTCATCGGCGTCTGCAGGTCATCTGCCGGGTCAGCAATGGCCTCAATCCAGCCAAGCTCCACATCGGTCGGAACGGTGATCCGCGCGATGTCCTCGTCATAGACGCGAGCCTTTAACGTGGCGGCACGCCGCGCGGTCAATGCGAGCGATACCGGACCCAAATCGCGCAGATCCGCGAGGCGGGCAGCACTCAGGCTTTCAACCGCGATTGCAAGAATAGCGGTGTCACCTGTGGTCAGGATCACCGGTAATCCCATCCTCAGATCCACTCTGGCACGGGCAATCCGCTCCAGCATTGTCGGCAATAGGCTCATCAGGTCTTCGTTCCCGGCTGTAACATCAGGAGCCTACTCCTATGCTCAATTGCTGCAAAAGTGAAATATTTCCGCCCCAGAGGACACGTCGACGTGAAGCGATCACCGCAAAGCTTGTTCTTTCGTGAGCTTGCGCACATCTGTGAAAACAAGACACCAGGAGAGACCCGATGGCCCAGTTGAAGAAAATCCTGCTCGTTGATGATGACGAGGATCTGCGCGAGGCGCTGAGCGAACAGCTTGTTATGACCGAAGATTTCGATGTCTTCGAGGCTGGAGACGGGCAGGGCGCGATGGAACGCGCCAAGGAAGCGATCTACGATCTGATCATTCTTGACGTGGGCCTTCCGGACACTGATGGGCGCGAATTGTGCCGCTTGATGCGCAAACAAGGCGTGAAGTCTCCGATCCTGATGCTCACTGGCCACGACAGTGATGCGGACACGATTTTGGGTCTCGATGCGGGTGCTAACGACTATGTCACGAAACCGTTCAAGTTCCCGGTTCTCTTGGCACGTATCCGCGCCCAGTTGCGCCAGCATGAACAGTCCGAAGACGCGGTTTTTGTGTTGGGGCCCTATACGTTCAAACCTGCGATGAAGATCCTGATCACCGAAGACGAGCGTAAAATTCGTCTGACGGAGAAGGAAACCAACATCCTGAAGTTCCTCTACCGCTCCAACGACGGCGTGGTGCCCCGCGACGTTTTGTTGCATGAGGTCTGGGGTTACAACGCAGGGGTTACAACGCATACCCTAGAGACCCATATATACCGTCTACGCCAGAAGATTGAGCCCGACCCGTCGAATGCGAGACTTCTTGTGACGGAATCAGGCGGTTACCGGTTGGTGGCCTAAGCGACAATCAGGTGTGGAACAAGTTTCGACCACACACGTTATACGGTCGAACCACACGTGAGATCCCGCGCATATCCGGGTCATGATATGCATCCTCCCTGTTGGACTGGCCGGGCTTCGTGCCCGGCCTTTTTTTATGCCATGTCAATTCGTGCGTGTCAGGCTGTGCGGTGCAAAACGCGCAGGCGGCTCTCGAACTCACCACGATCCACGTAGCATCCGTGTAGGTGGCGATAGCCTGTTTGCGGATCAAAGGCGTCACGCCCGTGCAGGATGCGGCGATTGTCAAAAACAACCATCTCGCCGCCCTTGAGTTTGAGTGTCACGAGGTATTCAGGCGATCGCGTCATAATCATAAACTGCCGGTAGGCTCGATAGTAGCGCTGCATCAAGGCGGGTTCGAGGTCGAAGATATCCGCCAGATGGGCGTTAAAGCAGATCTCGATCACGCGGCCCTCTTCGTCGAGGTTGATGACCTTCTTGCGGTTGCGAATGTCGGTCTCATGGTCGTGGAAGCGAAACGGGACTGAGACGGTGGAGAGCAGCTCAAAACTCTCGGGATCTTGGTCGCGCAGGTCCTCGGCGATGGCGTAGCCGTCACAAAACAGCGAGCCACCTCCGACAGCCTCATTGGCGAGGCAGTGCAGGAATTGAAACCCCGGCGGCAGTTCTTGATTGGTCAGGTCCGTGTGCAGGGGCAGGGCGATCGGCGTGTAGGCGAGGTTGTTGGGATTGGGTTTGGATTTCACCTCAAACGTGACGCCAAAATTTGTCTGCCGCAGAAAGCCGATGCGGCGCGCGACCTCCATGCCGGCCTCGGTTGTGTCCGCAAGCCCTTCGACGATCGAGACGCCGATGATCTGGGTCTGCTCCAGCCAGTTTCGCAACATGCGATCCGAGGTCAGCACCTCCTGCGCCGCGACGCGGGGTATGCCGTCTGCGCCCAGATCACTGCGCCAGGATTGAAACCCTGTGTGGGCCGGATCGAATACGCGTGTGCCCGGCACACACGCGCGCAACCAAGCCAAATCAAAGCGACTGCTGCTCTGGGCTGCACCCTGCCAGTGAACCACGAGATGCGAATCCAAGATCGCAACGGATGCTGCGGTCAGGTTGGGTGGGATCGCGGAGAGATCGGTGACCCGCTCCTGTGTGTCGGGGTGAAACCCGGCGGGATCATTGTCGCGCAACCAGATATAGGGGTAGCGGGCGGATGTGCCATCGGTGAAAGAGACGAGAACGCATGCGTCCTCGGGCTGCAAAACGGCCTGTGCCATGAGAATCCTCCTGGCGTTTGGGATGCTAAATGTGGTGAATTCGCCCCGTCAGGGCGCAGCATCAGGTGCCGGTGGCGGCCACCAGTCATAGGCCTTTTTGTAAGGGTGCCCGGGGCGTTGCCCCAATACCGGTACCATGGGTTCGGCCAGTCCGTTCGTGGGTTGCTATTGCCAATGTAAAGTATGTGGTACCGCCCTTTGCAAGCAAATTCACGGCGTGGTGATTGCACAGGAAACCGCATCCACCCCACTGGTATCTCGCGCAGAGCACAGGCAATATCCCCACAAACACTTGCCAGAGATAGAGAGCCCGCATGTCCTTTACCCTTGCCACATGGAACATCAACTCCGTGCGCCTGCGCGAACCGATTGTCATCAAGCTGCTGCAAGAAGAAGGGCCGGATGTGCTCTGCCTGCAAGAGTGCAAAAGCCCGGTCGAGAAGATCCCGATGGAAGCATTCCGCGAGTTGGGCTATCAGCACATGATTGCACGCGGGCAAAAGGGCTATAATGGCGTGGCGATCCTGTCACGGCTGCCGATTGAGGATGTGGGTGACAAGGATTTTGCCAGCCTCGGCCATGCCCGCCATGTGGCGGGGCGGCTGGAAAACGGTGTGACCATCCACAATTTCTACGTGCCCGCTGGCGGTGATGAGCCGGATCGCGAAAAGAACGTGAAATTCGGCCAGAAGCTCGACTATCTGACCGAGATGCGGGACTGGTTCCATGCGGACCGTCCAGAGAAGTCAGTGCTGGTCGGGGATCTCAATATCGCGCCGCGCGAGGATGATGTCTGGGACCACAAGAAACTGTTGAAAGTGGTGAGCCACACGCCGATCGAAGTGGAACATCTGGCGCAGGTGATGGAGGCGGGCGGCTGGGCCGATGTCACGCGCAAGGATATCCCCGAAGGGCAGCTTTATAGCTGGTGGAGCTATCGGGCCAAGGACTGGGACGCCGCCGACAAGGGGCGCAGGCTGGACCATGTCTGGACCACGCCCGACATCACCAACGCCACGCACTCCAGCCGCATCCTGCGCAACGCGCGCGGGTGGGAAAAGCCAAGCGATCATGCGCCGGTTTTTGCGACGTTTGATCTCTGAGATCCGGGATCAAGGGGCGGGGAGGCTCCCGCCAAAAGACGCGCGCCCCAAGGGGCGCGCATTTTTGTTGGGCCGGGCGCCGCACCTGCCGGTGCGGCGTGCGCAAGACGCGATCTTGACGCCAAACTCATCCCTTGGTTTTCCGGCGCTGAAATCGCATATAGGGCGCAAGCAAGACTCGAAAAGGAGTGCAGAGCAATGATGGACATTCTGGGCGGTGGAGCCGGTGCGGCCCCTGCGGGCGATCTCATCAAGGATGTGACCGAAGAGACCTTCATGGCTGAGGTGGTCGATGCCTCCATGGAAGTTCCGGTCATCGTGGATTTCTGGGCACCGTGGTGTGGCCCCTGCAAGACGCTGGGCCCGATGCTGGAGGCAGCGGTGACCAAGGCCAAGGGCGCGGTCAAAATGGCCAAGATCAACGTTGATGAAAATCAGCGTTTGGCTGCCGCACTCGCGCAGCAGGGGCTGCCGCTTCAGTCAATACCGACGGTGGTCGGGTTCTATCAGGGCCGTCCCGTGGACATGTTCCAAGGTGCGCTGCCGCAATCTGAAATCGACGCCTTCCTGCAAAAGCTTGCAGAGGCCGCAGGCAGCACTGCCGATGGTGGCCTCGGCGAGGCCATTGAGACCGCTGAGCAGATGCTGGAAGAAGGCGCGGCTCAGGACGCAGCGCAGGTCTTTGCCGCGATCCTTGGCGAAGACGACAAGAACGCGGCGGCCTACGGTGGTCTGGCGCGGTGCCACGTGGCCCTGGGCGAGCTGGATCAGGCCGAAGCGGTGCTGAATGGCGCACCTGCCGAGATTTCCACCGCAGCCGAAATTGAAGCCGCGCATGCCCAGATTGAGCTTGCGCGGCAGGCGGAAAACGCAGGTCCCGTGGCGGAACTGCGTGCGGCGGTTGACGCCAACCCAGATGACCATCAGGCTCGGTTCGATCTGGCACAGGCACTGCACGCCGCAGGTGAGGCTGAGGCCGCAGTGAATGAACTGCTGGAGCTGTTCCGGCGTGATCGCGAGTGGAATGAGGGCGCGGCCAAGGCCCAGCTCTTCACCATTTTTGAGGCCCTGAAGCCCAATGATCCGGTGGTGCTGAATGGCCGCCGCAAACTGAGCTCTATGATATTTGCCTGACGCGATCGCGGCGCTAGGTTCACAGTCATGATAAAAGCCGCAGACCTGCCGGATACAATCCCTGTCTTCCCTTTGCCCGGAGCACTCTTGCTGCCTCGGGCAAAGCTACCTCTGCATATCTTCGAGCCGCGCTATTTGCAGATGCTTGAGGATGCGCTCAAAACACGGCATCGGGTCATCGGGATGATCCAGCCCTGTGGTGCCCGTAATGCGGACAGCTCGGGCTTGCACGCTATTGGCTGTGCCGGGCGCGTGACCCAGTTTTCCGAGACCGAGGACGGGCGGTACTTCATCACGCTTTGTGGCCTTTCGCGGTTTCGTGTGAAGGCAGAGGTGGAGGGGTTCACCCCCTATCGGCGATGTTCTGTCGATTGGAACGGGTTTGACGTGGACCTTGGCCAGACGGAGCGCGACGAAGGGTTTGATCGCGCGGCCTTGATGGGGCTCTTGGGGCGCTATCTGGATGCACGCGGGATGTCGACGGATTGGGGCGTGCTGGATGAGGCGGGCGATGAGCTTTTGGTAAATTCGCTGTCCATGCTTCTGGATTTCGAACCCGAGGACAAGCAGGCCCTGCTAGAAGCGCCAAGCCTCACTACCCGGCGTGAAACGCTGGTCACATTGATGGAGTTTGCCCTACGCGGCGGCTCGCTTGAGGAAAAACTGCAATGAATGACACAACACCTGCTTTTGACCGGCACATGCTGGAGGCGCTTGTGTGCCCGGTTACTCAGACGGTGCTGGAATATGATGCCGAGGCGCAGGAACTGATTTCGCGGCCTGCAAACCTTGCTTTTCCGATCCGCAACGGGATCCCCGTGATGCTGACGGATGAGGCGCGCCCGCTGGAGTAACCTTGCACCGGGCGCGCGGTCAGAGCGGGCGCCCGCGCAACAGACGCGGCAGATCCCCCGAGAGCCCTGCGGCTTCGCGCACAAAACCCCGGCGCAGTCCGGGGAGCGCGTTGGTCAGCCCAAGGCCGAGGTCTCGGGTGGCGCGAAGGATCGGATTGTCGTTAGAAAACAGCTTGTTGAACACATCTGTCGCAAGTGCCAGGGACGTCGTGTCAAACCGCCGCCACTGCTGATAGCGCGCCAGCACAAGCGGGCTTGCGATGTCCTCACCGCGCCGCGCGGCATCCGTCAGCACTTCGGCAAGGCTTGCAATATCGCGCAGGCCGGCGTTGAGCCCCTGACCCGCGATCGGATGCAACCCATGTGCCGCATCGCCGACCAAGGCCAGACGTTCGCCGTAGAAGGCATTGGCGAGGCTCAGTTTCAGCGGATAGCTGAAGCGTTTTCCCTCTAGCCCGATCTCTCCGAGAAATGACCCAAATCGCGGGCGCAGCACGGTGAGGTAGTCCTCATCCGAGAGTGCTTGAATGCGCGCAGCCTCTGCGTGGGTTTCGCTCCAGACGATGGAACTGCGATTGCCGGGCAGGGGCAGGATCGCCAGTGGTCCCGGCGGCATGAAGAACTGATGCGCGATGCCGTCGTGCGGCTGGGCGTGCGAAATGGCGCAGACCAGCGCGGTCTGGCCATAGTCCCAGCCCGTGCGCTTGATACCTGCGCGTTCTGCGGTACCGCTTTGGCGACCGTCCGCGCCCACCAAAAGCGCGCCAGAAAGCTGGGAGCCATCCTCAAGTGTCACGGTGACCGCATCTGTGCTGACGGTCTGCGCGATCACCCGCTGACCAGAGATTTGCGTGATCTTAGGTTCGGCATCCAGCGCCTCCAACAGGGCGCGGCGCAGGTAGCGGTCCTCGACCATATAGCCCATCGGGCCTTCATCCAGATCGCTTTCCTCAAAATGCAAAAACAGCGGTGAGGGGCCGCGTCCGGCGATACCGTCGCTGACTTTGATTTCATTCATCGGCTGCGCGTGAGCCTCTATGCGCGACCACACTCCGATCTGTTGCAAAAGCCGCGCAGAGGCGAGCGCCAGTGCGTAGGAACGGCCATCGAAATCGGCGTCCTCGCGGGTCGGCGCGGGCAGCGCATCAATCAGCGTCACAGAGTGTCCGGCCTGCGCCAGCGCAAGGGCGAGCGAGGGGCCGTTCAGGCCGCCGCCCACGATCAGGATATCACGCATATCAGTCATGCCTCGCAATATGCGCCCTAAGGTGGAATTGTCCATGCCATTGTCCAGAGGCACGCTGCCGCAGTCCGCACATCAAGCACGGAATGACTGCACGGGATTGTGCGGCCTCGGCGCTCTCGTTACGGTGGCGGCAAATGGAAATCTGCCCCGTCACGGGGATCACAAGAAGGCACACGCGATGCAGGATTGGCTGACCATGAGCGCCGCGCAACTGGGCCGCGGTATCGCCGCGGGAGAGATCGACCCGGTGGCGCTGACAGAGACTTATCTGGCGGCGATCGACAGCCACCCTGAGACTGCGCGAATCTACACGAAAGTTACCCGCGAGCGTGCTTTGTCCGAGGCTAAGGCCGCGCAAGAACGCGCAAAATCAGGCTTGCGCCGCTCACCGCTCGACGGTGTTCCGCTCAGCTGGAAGGATCTGTTCGACAGTGCCGGGGTGGAAACCGAATCTGGCTCTGACCTTCTGAAGGGGCGGGTGCCAGATCACGATGCGCTGGTTCTGGAGAACGCAACCGCGCTGGGGTCTGTGTGCCTTGGCAAGACCCATATGAGTGAACTGGCGTTCTCCGGCCTCGGCCTCAATCCGATCAAGGCCACACCGCCCTGCGTCAATGATCCCGAGGCGGTGCCGGGTGGGTCGTCGTCAGGCGCGGCGTCTTCGGTGGCCTTTGGACTGGCGGCGGGTGCGATTGGGTCTGATACTGGCGGGTCGGTGCGGATCCCGTCGGCGTGGAATGATCTTGTGGGCCTCAAAACCACCTCCGGCCGCGTCAGTCTTGAGGGCGTTGTTCCCCTGTGCCTGAAGTTCGACACCATCGGTCCATTGGCCCGTACGGTTGAGGACGCGGCACTGATGCTGGCGCTGATTGAGGGATCGGCCACCGCGCCGGATCTGGGTGGTGCCACGGTTGAGGGCAAACGATTTGCGGATCTTCAAACCGTGGCGCAGGACAACCTCGCCCCCGAGGTTGCCGCCGCACATGCTGCGGCGCTAGACAAGCTGCGCGAAGGCGGAGCGGAGATCGTCCCACTTGAGGTGCCAGAGCTGCCGGATGCCATGGCGCTTTCGGCGATCCTTTTCACCACCGAGGCCTATGGCCTGTGGAAAGATGTGATTGAAGCCGCGCCAGACCTGATGTTCCCGGAAATCCTTGCCCGGTTCCGTTCGGGGGCGGAGTTCTCTGGTGCGGATTACGTGGCGGCATGGGCTAAACTTGAACAGGTGCGCATGGTTTGGGATCAGGCCGTTGCAGGCTTTGATGCGGTGCTGGCCCCTGCGGCACCGATCCTGCCACCGAATCTGGCCCGCCTGCAGAGCGATCATGACTACTACGTCACCTCGAATTTGATGGCGCTCAGGAACACCCGCATCGGTAACCTGATGGGCGTGTGCGCGCTCTCGCTGCCCACGGGCACACCAAGCTGCGGATTGCAGGTGATCGGCCAGCCCGATTGCGAGGAGGCGTTGCTGCGCATTGGCGCGGGCGTTGAGGCTGCACTGGCCTGAAAGACACACTGTTGCACCCGCGCCATCAGCGGGTGGACGCATGCCCGTTTGGCCTGTAACTTACGGGGCAAACGGGGCGATTACGATCCCGGTATTGAGGCACAGACATGAAGTTTCCTGAGCGGTTTGCCCATCTGCCGCCCTACGCGTTCCCGCGTTTGCGTGCGCTTCTTGACCATCACGCGCCCGGTGGCGACGTGGTGCAATTGACTATTGGCGAACCAAAACACGAATTTCCCGCATGGGTCACCGATGTGATCGTGGAGAATGCCTCTGCGTTCAACAACTACCCGCAAAACGAGGGCACCGACGAGCTGCGCGGTGCAATGGCGGACTGGGCGGCGCAGCGCTATGGCGTGACGCTTGATCCGGCGACCCGGCTCATGGCCCTCAACGGCACCCGCGAGGGGCTTTATAATGCGGCCATGGCGCTCTGCCCCGAGGAAAAGAATGGCCAGCGGCCAGTGGTTCTGATCCCGAACCCGTTTTATCAGGTCTATATGATCGCAGCGATCTCGGTGGCGGCGGAGCCGGTGTTCGTCCCCGCAACCGAAGAGACCGGCCACCTGCCGGATTATGCCTCTCTGCCTGAGGATGTGCTGAACCGCACCGCCGTGGCCTATATCTGCTCGCCCGCCAATCCGCAGGGCGCGGTGGCCTCGCGCGCCTACTGGCAGCAATTGATCGCGCTGGCAGAGAAATACGATTTCAAGATCTTCGCGGATGAGTGCTACTCAGAGATTTATCGCGATGAGGCCCCCGTCGGAGCGCTCACCGTCGCAGATGAAATGGGTGCAGACCCGGAGCGGGTGGTTCTGTTCAACTCGCTCTCCAAACGCTCGAACTTGCCGGGGCTGCGCTCTGGCCTGCTGGCCGGTGGTCCCGAAACACTGGTGCAGGTGAAGAAGCTGCGCGCCTATTCCGGTGCGCCGATGCCCGGTCCCTTGCAGGCTGCGGCCGCGAAGGTCTGGGCCGATGAGGCGCATGTGGTTGAGAACCGCGCGCTTTATCAGGAAAAATACCGCATCGCGGATGAAGTGTTTGCAGGGCTGAACGGCTACATGTCGCCCGAGGCAGGGTTCTTTTTGTGGCTGCCGGTTGAGGATGGCGAGGCGGCAACACTGAAACTCTGGCAGGAAACCGGTGTGCGGGTGTTGCCCGGTGCGTTTCTGGCGCAAGGCGAAGGCGCGGCAAACCCCGGGCATGGATATATCCGCGTGGCGCTTGTTGCGCCCGAGGAACAGACACGCACGGCGCTGCAGTCGCTGCGCGATTGTCTTTATTGAACTGATATAAATGCCTGCTTCCGCCAGTGCGGGGGCAGGCCAAAAGCAAGACGAAACACCCGTGGGGCTGATCCAAGAGCGAAACAGCCGATGCCCCACGCGAGCGAACCGAGGTAGGCATGGCATTTCAAACCCGCAGCAGGAATCCCCTCCTGGACAGCAACATGCAGGCGGCCATTGAAAAGCGTGGCAAGGAGCTGATCGGGCTTCTGCTGATTGGCGTTGGCCTGTTGGTGGCTGCAATCATTGGCTCTTATACGCCGGATGACAGCAACTGGATGGTCTCCACCGATGCGCCGGTGCAGAACATGCTGGGTCAGACTGGCGCGACAATTGCCTTTTTGCTGATCACCTTCCTTGGCAAGGGATCTTGGGCGATTGCCGTGTTCCTGTTTGCATGGGGAACACGTTTCCTGCTGCACAAGGGCGAGGGGCGCATCCTGTGGCCTGCGTTGATGCTGGTGTTCTGGCTCATCGTGGTGGCGCTGCATTTTGAAACGCTGGTTCCGGACGAGGAATGGCGCGCGTTCCACAATTCCGGTCTTGGCGGTATGATCGGCAATACAGCCCTTGGCGGTCTGTTGGCGCTTCTGCCCTTTGGGCTGGCCTTTCTGGTGAAATCGCTGTCGTTCTTGACAGCTGTTGCGATGATCGCGCTGGGCGCCTTCGTACTCGGGTTCTCGCGGGATGAGTTGAAGCGTATCGGACGTTTCCTGCTGCTGGGCGTGCTGCTGGCATATGACATGATTGCACGTCTTCTGGGCCGCAGCGCCAGCGGCGGTCTTCAGGCTGCGCGCACATGGCAACATCGCCGTGCAGAACGCCGCGCCGAGGTCATCGACTATGAGGACGATGCTCTGGTCTACAGCGAGCCGATGGAGCCGAGCAGCTTCACCCGCGCCGAGCCGCAGTTTGGCCTGCATGCGCCCGCACCGGCTCCGCAGCCTGCTGCTGCACCTGTCGTTGAGGAACGTGGTGGACTACTGAGTCGCGCGACGAACCTTATTCGCCGCGCAGAACCGGTAGAGATGCCGGAGCCTGAACTGATCGAACAACAACCTGTTGCCGACGTGGAGCAGGCCCCGGGTGATGAGCGTATTGCACAGAAGATCGCCAACGCGGTGCGTATCCGCCGTGCCCAAACCACACCGCCAGAGCCAGATCCCAATCTGCCGCTCACCAAAGGACGTGGCAAACGCCCGGAGCCGTTGATCTTTAACGCGCCCGCTCAAACGGCAGCTGAGCCGCCGATTTCTTCGCCCGCGCAACAGATTCCAACCGCGCCGACGATTACCAGCGTGATCCCACAGGCTCCAACTCTTGAGGATACCGCGACCTCGTCGCCTGAGGCCTTCTTTGTGGATGAGGTGCCGACTGAGGATCTGCCAGAGGAACCGGTTGCAACCATGCCCTCCGCGCCTGTGGCAGAGGCTGCGCCGCGCGTTCAAATCACACCGCGTGCTGACCCTGCCCCGGCAGAGCATGCACCCGTTGAACGTGCTGCAATGAACATTCCGGTGGCAGAGCCGCGCAAGGCCGTGGTCGAACAGCCCCAGCGCAAGCCGGTTCAACCTTCGACCCGCGCCAAGGCCGAAGCGCAACCGAACCTCTTCAAAGAAGATAACAGCGATTTTGAATTGCCGCCGCTGTCGCTGTTGACCAACCCGACAGCAATCGAACGTCATCACCTGAGCGATGAGGCTTTGGAAGAAAACGCCCGCATGCTGGAAACGGTTCTGGATGATTATGGCGTCAAAGGTGAGATCGTCTCGGTGCGCCCCGGCCCCGTCGTCACCATGTATGAGTTGGAGCCAGCACCGGGTCTCAAAGCCTCTCGTGTGATCGGTCTGGCCGACGACATCGCGCGTTCCATGTCGGCCTTGTCGGCGCGGGTTTCGACCGTTCCCGGCCGGACGGTGATCGGGATCGAGCTGCCAAACGAGAACCGCGAAAAAGTGGTGCTGCGCGAAATCCTCGCCAGCCGTGACTTTGGCGATGGCAACCAAAACCTGCCGCTGGCCTTGGGCAAGGATATTGGCGGTGACAGCATGGTCGCCAATCTCGCCAAGATGCCTCACCTGCTGATCGCGGGGACCACCGGTTCCGGTAAGTCGGTGGCGATCAACACCATGATTCTGTCGCTTCTCTATAAGCTCACGCCCGAGGAATGCCGCCTGATCATGATCGACCCGAAGATGCTGGAGCTTTCTGTCTATGATGGCATCCCGCATCTGCTCTCGCCCGTTGTGACCGACCCGAAAAAGGCGGTTGTGGCCCTGAAATGGGTCGTGGGCGAGATGGAAGACCGCTATCGCAAGATGTCCAAAATGGGCGTGCGTAATATCGCGGGCTACAATGGCCGCGTCTCTGAGGCGCTGGCCAAAGGCGAGATGTTCAGCCGTACCGTGCAGACCGGGTTTGACGACGACACCGGCGAGCCTGTGTTTGAGACCGAAGAGTTCGAGCCCAAGAAACTGCCCTATATCGTCGTGATCGTCGACGAAATGGCCGACCTGATGATGGTTGCGGGCAAGGAAATTGAGGCCTGCATCCAGCGTCTGGCGCAGATGGCGCGCGCCTCGGGTATTCACCTCATCATGGCCACGCAGCGACCCTCCGTGGACGTCATCACCGGCACCATCAAGGCAAACTTCCCGACGCGGATCTCCTTTCAGGTGACCTCCAAGGTCGACAGCCGCACCATCCTGGGCGAAATGGGCGCCGAGCAGCTCCTCGGGATGGGCGACATGCTTTATATGGCGGGTGGCGCCAAGATCACCCGCTGTCACGGCCCGTTTGTATCTGACGAAGAGGTCGAGGAGGTGGTGAACCACCTGAAACAATTCGGTCCCCCCGATTACGTCGGCGGCGTGCTGGATGGCCCTGACGATGAAAAAGCGGAAAACATCGACGCGGTGCTGGGCCTCAATACGGGCGGCAACACCAATGGCGAGGATGCGCTCTACGATCAGGCGGTCGGAATCGTCATCAAAGATCGCAAATGTTCGACCTCTTACATCCAGCGAAAGCTCGGTATCGGATATAACAAGGCCGCGAGGTTGGTGGAGCAGATGGAGGAAGAAGGTCTCGTATCTGCCGCAAACCACGTTGGTAAAAGGGAAATTCTCGTTCCCGAGCAATAGGCGACAAAAGGCCGGGCGCTCTGCCCGGCCTCTTCACTTTGGATCACACACGCATATCTTCTAAGTCATGAAACAGTTTGTCTTTGCTCTTGCGCTCGGCGCAACCACTCTGGCCTCTACCGTTGCAACTGCGGCGGAGAAGCTGAGTCTGAATGAGATTTCGGCCTATCTGAACAGCTTTGCCACCGCGCAGGCAGACTTCACACAGGTGAATGACGACGGCAGCCTGTCGACGGGCCAGCTGTACCTGCGCAGACCGGGCAAAGTACGGTTTGAGTATGCAAACAACGGCGGGCTGGTGCTAGCAGAGGCTGGGACCGTTGCGATCATGGATCCCAAATCCAACCAGCCACCTGAAACCTACCCGCTGAGCCGTACGCCGCTTTCGATTATTCTGGCCCGCAATGTAAACTTGGGCCGGGCGAATATGGTGGTGGGGCATGGGTTTGACGGTGTGTCGACCATTGTGCGCGCGCATGATCCCAAAGCGCCAGAGAATGGCAGTATCGAGATGATGTTCACGGATAATCCAGTGCAGTTGCGCAAATGGGTTATTCATGGTGGCTCTGGCGAGGAGACCACTGTGATCCTCGGCGACATGAAGACAGGGATGTCCTTCCCCTCTAGCTTGTTCAGCATTTCGCGCCCCAAACGCGACCGCTGAATCGAAAACTGCCCCGAACCTATTGGGCGCGGGGCAGTAAAATCAGAATATTTGGTGCTTTAGCGCAGCTTGCGACAATTGCTCAACTGGACCTGATAGGCGTTTGAGCGTGCCTCGACCTTGTTGGCGACATTCAACAGCCATGTTTTTCTGCTGAAGGTGCCACGGGCATAGCCAGCGTGACCCTCATGATAGGCCAGATACTGGTTGCGAGCATCCGTGAGCGGGATGCCGTTGCGCTGGAAACTGCGTGTCATGTACCAACCCATAAAATCGGTTGCGTCTTCGATCTTGTCGCGCCGCGCCCTGCGGCGACCGGTGTCTTTCTTATAGTCTTCCCACGTGCCATCCAGCGCCTGACCGTATCCGTAAGCACTTGATACGCGGCCCATAGGAATGACGCCCAAAGTGTATTTCTGCGGGGTGCGGGCGTTGCCGATAAAGCGGCTTTCTTGGTGGATGGTGGCCATCTGCACATGGATGGGCACACCCCAGCGGCGTTCAGTGTCTTGGAACGCACGCAGGTATTTCGGGCGCTCCGTCACAATGCTGCAGGCATTGTCCAAATCCCGAGGGGGAGAATTATAGCCTCCACCGCAGGCGGCCAATGCCAACAAGAGCGCCAGGGCACTTATGATTCTGCTCATTGCCTCTGCCTTTTGATTTTTTTGGCAGCTTAACCAATCACGCCAAGAGAGAAAATCCCTTTTGAAATGCGGTAACATTTTGCGCGGATTGCAGAAAATATGTTTGAAATTATCGGCTTGCCGAACTGTAAAACGCAGCCGGACAGACTGTTTCTGCAAAATTTCCGCGCCAAGGTTGGACATTCAATGCCGGAAAACGCTAGTACAGGGAAAGAAGAGGGCCGACAAACATGCTGAAAACGCGCGCAAAATATAATCTTGGCCAGGTCGTCCGTCATCGCAAGCACCCGTTTCGCGGCGTTGTCTTCGATGTGGATCCCGAGTTTGCAAATACCGAAGAATGGTATGAAGCGATTCCCGAAGAAAGCCGCCCCGCCAAGGAACAGCCCTATTACCACCTGCTCGCTGAAAACGATCAGACCTATTACGTTGCCTATGTCTCAGAGCAAAATCTGGTGGCAGATTACTCCGGCGAACCTGTGAGCCATCCGGATTTGCATGAAATGTTCACCGGCTTTGATGACGGCAACTATCAACTGCAATATCAGCTGAACTGAAGCGGGACGCCGGGATAACCCGGCATCCCTCAAAACTTAGTAACCGAGCGCGCAGCCATCTTTGCGCGGATCGCTTGCGCCTTCCAGAACACCGGTGTCGTGAATATGGATTGCCTGCGAGCCGCCAATCGCGGTTTCAGGCACCTCAACCTTGTGCCCCATCTCAGATAGCTCGGCGCGCACGGCATCGCTGTAGCCACGTTCAACCTTGAACGTGCCACCATCGGAAAACGCGCGCGGTGCATCCATCGCGGCTTGCGGCCCCATGCCGAAGTCGCGCAGGTTTGACACAAACCGCGCATGCCCGTTTGGCTGATAGGCGCCGCCCATGACACCAAACGGCATGGTCACACGACCGTTCTCGGCCAGCATCGCGGGAATGATCGTGTGCATTGGGCGTTTGCCACCAGCCAGCTCATTTGCATGTCCGGGCTCAAGGCAGAATCCCGCACCTCGGTTTTGTAGCAGGATACCGAACTTTTCGGAGGCAATGCCGGAGCCAAACCCATGAAAGATTGAATAAATCAGGGACACGGCCATGCGGTCCTTATCAACCACTGTGATGTAAATGGTGTCCTTATGGACCGCTTCGCTCACCTCACGTGGGGCGGCCATGGCGCGTTTCGGGTCGATTAATGCGGCGAGGCGCGCAGCCGTTTCCGGTGCCAGCATGTGATCCAGTCGGGACATATGCTCAGGGTCGGCGATAAAGCGGTTGCGCGCGTCATAGGCGAGCTTTGCAGCCTCGGCTTCAATATGGGCACGCTCCGCGCCAAAGGGATCCATCGCTGCGATGTCGAAATGCTTCAGGATATTGAGCATCAGGATAGCGGTCGCACCCTGACCGTTGGGCGGGTGCTCCAGCAGGTCGACGCCTTTGTAATGGCCCGAAACCGGATCGGTGGCAGTGGCTTGGGTCGTTGCGAAATCTTCGGCAGTGTGAACGCCACCCTGTTGGGTGAGAGCTGCAATCATGTCCTCCGCAATCTCGCCGCTGTAAAAGGCATCGCGGCCCTCGCGGGCGATGCGGCGCAGCACTTCGGCCTGACCCGGTGCGCGGAAGATCTCGCCCACGCGCGGCGGGCGTCCATTGACCAGATATGTGTCGCGGGCGCTGCCCTGAAGGGTGCCGGCGTCATTCCCCCAGTCAAAGGCCACACGCGGCGCGACGGGCACGCCTTCTTCTGCGTAGTGAATGGCTGGGGCCAACACGGCATCGAGGCCGATCTTACCTTCGGTTTCAGACAGATGACAAAAGGCGTCGATCGCGCCGGGGATCGTGACAGCATCGGCTGTATTCAGGGGCACTGTTTGCAGGCCGCGCGCACGCAATGCCGACGCCTCTGCCGCCTTGGGCGCGCGTCCAGAGCCGTTCAGCGCCCGTACCGTGTTTTCGCCCGCGCGATTGTAAAGAACAAAACAATCGCCGCCGATCCCGGTCATCTGTGGTTCGCAGATACCGAGCAAAACAGCCCCAGCGATCGCAGCATCCATGGCGTTGCCGCCGCGCTTTAGAATATCGATGGCGACCTGTGCTGCGAGCGGATGTGATGTGGCGCAGATGCCGTTTTGCGCGAAGACCGCAGAGCGGCCCGGTGTCTGGAAATCACGCATTCCTGTCCTCCTCTTTTGCGGCGAGCGTAGAGGTCCTGCGGATCGAGGCAATGGCAAAACGCAAATGCAGCGTGAAGTTGGCGTGCAAAAGAGGGATAGGTTTGGGGACTATAGCCCCGACGCCACGCGCTTGGTGGGGGCAAATTACACGACGCCGGGGCAAGCTAAATAGTCCAGCTCTGTGTTGATGTTTCGCGCAGCATTAGGGCCTTCATTTGCCGCCAATGTGGCAGAAATGCGGTGGGCGATCTGTTGGTATCGTGAAGTTTCTAAAATCCTACCGGCCGCATCTGATGGGAAGGCCCTACTGTGTCAGCTGGATCTCGAAACACAGCGACAACTGGTTGTTGTCAGTATTGCGCTGGTACTGGATGTCGCTTGCAAGTTCGCGGATCAAAAACCAGCCAAAGCCTCCTTCGGGCAGATCGTCGAGCGGCATGTTGGGATCCACATGTGCAGGTTTACCCTCGGGCAGTTTTGCATCTGGAAATGGTGCGCCTGCATCGCGGATTTCCACCCACAAGCGGTCTGGGTGTAGATTGCAGCGGATCAAAACATCGCCCGTCGCGCTTTCGGCATACGCGTGCTCGACGACATTATTCACCGCCTCGGCGAGGGCGATCTGCACCTCGTCAACCCGGGTATCTGCGATACCCATGTCCTTCAACCGTTGAACCACCGAGACAACGCCGCGTCTGGCGTCTATCTCGGTCGCCTTGAAGGAGCAGGCGAAAGTCTCAACCATGAATTTTGGTCCTCAAAGACGATCCCGGCAGTATCAATTCGCGGCGTGCTCTGGATCGAGCGCGTCCTGAAGTGTGTCATATAGGTTAAAGACAGTGTCCATGCGTGTCAGGCGGAACACCTTGTCGACCATTGGCGTCAGGCCAGCGAGATCCAGTTTGCGCTCTTTGCCGAGTTGCTTCATCGCGGCGACGATTGCGCCCAACCCGCTGGAGTCAATAAAATCCACATGAGACAGGTCAAGAATCACGCGCTCTGGACCGGCTTCGGTCTCCGTACGCATGTCTTCCTTGAATTGAATCGCCATCGCTGCGTCAATGCGCTGGGCATTCACGGTCACGACTTGTGCACCACCTGCTTCCGTGCTCGTAAGGCTCATGAGAGTGTTCCTCGGCTCGTCATACTTGGAACTCACCCTAGACCTTAAATGTTATCATTCAGTATGGATAGTGCCGACAATTGGAGGAGTTAAGAGAATGACCAAGATCGTGATCGCGGGGGCAGCCCGGACGCCGATGGGCGGATTTCAGGGGATGTATGAGAATGTGAGCGCGGCGGATCTCGGCGGAGCGGCGATCAAGGCTGCGCTGGAACGGTCCGGTGCCACAACTGTGGATGAGGTTCTGATGGGCTGCGTCTTGCCCGCAGGGCAGGGGCAGGCTCCGGCACGGCAAGCGGGATTCGCCGCAGGCCTTGGCGAGGACGTCCCGGCCACCACTCTCAACAAGATGTGCGGCTCGGGGATGAAAGCCGCGATGATAGCCTATGATCAGATCGCACTTGGCCATATGGATGTGATGGTTGCGGGGGGAATGGAGAGCATGACCAACGCGCCTTACCTGCTGCCTAAGATGCGCGGTGGTGCGCGGATTGGGCATGGTCAGGTCATTGATCACATGTTCCTCGACGGTCTTGAAGACGCCTATGATAAGGGCCGGTTGATGGGCACATTTGCCGAAGATTGCGCCGAGCATTACCAGTTCACCCGCGAAGAGCAGGATGAATTTGCGCTGGGGTCGCTGTCAAATGCGTTGGCGGCACAAGAAAGCGGCGCGTTTGAGGGCGAACTGACTGAGGTGACAGTGAAAACCCGCAAAGGCGAGGTCGTGACAGACGCCGATGAACAGCCCAAATCTGCCCGCCCTGACAAGATCCCGACGCTGAAACCTGCCTTCCGCGAGGGCGGCACGGTAACAGCGGCCAATTCCTCGTCGATTTCGGATGGTGCTGCAGCGCTCGTGTTGGCGTCTGAGGAGGCCGCTGCAGCCCGTGGACTGCAGGTGCGCGGCCATATTTTGGGTCACGCCAGCCACGCGCAGGCACCGGGCTGGTTCACCACCGCCCCCGTCCCGGCTGCGCGAAAGCTGATGGCGCAGATCGGTTGGGACGTCGAGGATGTAGACCTTTGGGAGGTGAACGAAGCCTTTGCCGTGGTGCCGATGGCATTCATGCGCGAGATGGGAATTCCGCGTGAGAAAGTGAACGTAAATGGCGGCGCGTGCGCGTTGGGTCACCCGATCGGCGCGTCTGGTGCGCGCATCATGGTGACGCTTTTGAACGCCCTGGAAAAACGTGGCCTCAAGCGCGGTATCGCTGCAATCTGTATCGGCGGCGGCGAAGGCACAGCCATCGCGATTGAACGCGCCTGATCTCAGGGCACGCATAAGGGCGGCGCAAAAGATGCGCCGCTTTTTACTTATCTGGAGGGCGCGACCCTTCCTCAATATTTAAAAAGGCAAATGTTCCATGCGGGTGAATTACGAGGATCTGTCCAAGACAGTGGCGGCGCTGACCGAGGGAGAAACGGATGAGGTCGCCCTGATGGCCACCGTGGCGTGCGAGCTCCATCACGCGGATGACCGGTTCGACTGGACCGGATTTTACCGCGTGACAGAGCCTGAGGTGTTGAAAATCGGCCCCTATCAGGGCGGGCACGGCTGTCTGGTGATCCCTTTTGCACGCGGTGTCTGCGGCGCGGCGGCGCGTTTGAACGAGACGCAACTGGTTGATGATGTCGAGGCCTTCCCCGGCCATATAGCTTGTTCGTCTTCGACCCGTTCGGAAATCGTCCTGCCAGTGCGCAACAAGGCGGGCGAGGTAATTGGGGTGCTGGACATCGACAGCAACCAGCCCGCCGCGTTCGATCAAGAAGATCAGGCGGCGCTTGAGAGCTTGCTGGATGCAGTTTTTGGCAGCCTCCCTGCCGCCAAATGATAGGATCACTCGCTCGTGAGCTTTGACGCTTGGATCGTTTTTACTCTCTTCTGGATCGCCTTTGTCACCACGCCGGGGCCAAATGCGGTGAATTGCATTTCCAACGGGATGAACCTTGGCTTTGGTAAGGCGATGCTCGGGGTGCTGGCAATCCTGACGCAGGCGAGCGCCTTTCTGGTTCTCTCAGCACTGGGCGTGACGGCTTTGATTGCGGCGTCACCGACCGCGTTTTTTATCGCAAAGCTGGTGGGGGCGGGGTTTCTGATTTTCTTAGGCATTCGCGGCTGGCGCAATGCCAGCAAGCCAGTGCCCACTGCCGCGCGCCCGGCGCGGCATGTTTATTTACACGCGCTCGCCATCGCCACCATCAACCCAAAGAGCGTTGCAGGCTATCTTGCGGCGTTTTCGCAGTTCGTGCAGCCTGATGTGCCGATCTGGTCGCAGATGGTGGTGATCATGCCCACCGCACTCACGCTGACGGCGCTCAGTTATACCGGGTTCACATTGCTGGGTGTCGTGATGGGGCGCGCAGCACTGGCCGCCGTTTTCAACGTCTGGATACGCCGTATCTTGGCGGTCTGTTTTATCATCTATGGGATACTTCTCGGGGCCAGCAGCACCCCCAGCCCCCAAGCCGGACCCTGAACCCACTCCTTCGCGCTTGACTGTTTAACAATCTTGGCGGTTTCGCTAGGGTCCAGATATTACCAGCTCGCCAGCAAGGCGAAGCAATTACAGGGGTGGAAAAAATGATTAAAGGTCACTGCTTGTGCGGCAATATCGCGTTTGAGACTGCAGCCACACCGGAAGGGCCATCCATGTGCCACTGTGGTCAATGCCGCCGTCAGTCCGGTGGTATTTGGTCATCGGCCTATGTTGCAGATGATGCGTTGACGATCACCGGCGACGTCAGTTGGTACGCCTCAAGCGCGCAAGCAAAGCGCGGCTTTTGCGCCCAATGCGGGTCTTTTCTATTTTGGAAGGCCCATGATGAGGACACTACCAGCTTTGCCCTTGGTGCCGTCACCAGCCCCACAACAGTGACGCTGGAAAAGCATATCTTTGTCGCTGACAAAGGCGATTACTATGAAATCGCCGACGGTCTGCCTCAGCGCGATTGAGACCGATTGCCTTTGTGGCATTCCTTCACTGGTATTCATGCCTGTGAATTCCGCATTGCGAATGTGAAGCACATGTAACCCGATAGGGCGATATTTTGCTTTATACGTTAAGCAGTTGCGGGCAGATTGCCCGAGCACGAATCGACGTTGAGGGAGAATGTCCATGACCACGAAGCCCGAGAATGTGGACACCCCCCAAGGTCTTGCTTTTGCGCTGACGGCCTATGTCATGTGGGGCTTTCTGCCGCTCTATATGAAGATGCTCGCTCATATTCCGCCGACAGAGGTGGTTGCTCACCGCGTGATCTGGTCCGTGCCGATCGCCGGGGTGTTGCTGCTGCTTTTGGGACGTATGGGAGACCTGAAGGCTGCGTTGCGTAGTCCGCGCGTACTTCTGATGGGCTGTGTGACCGCAGCCTTTGTATCGGTGAACTGGGGCATTTACGTCTGGTCGGTCGGCTCTGGCTATGCGCTGGAGGCAGCGCTTGGCTACTATATCAACCCGCTGTTTTCTATCGCTTTGGGGGCGCTGTTGCTGGGAGAGCGGCTGACCCGCGCCCAGATGGTGGCTGTGGGGCTTGCGACACTGGCGGTGATTATTCTGACGGTGGAAACTGGTCGTTTGCCGCTCGCGGCGCTGGGGCTGACTGTCTCGTGGGGGTTTTACGCCTTCTTCAAAAAGTCGCTGCCCATCGGGCCAAATCAGGGGTTTTTGCTAGAGGTTCTGATCCTCACCATTCCGGCGCTGGGGTATATTATCTACCTGACCGCCACCGGGCAGAGCCACTTTGCCAACGTGCGGTTTGATACGCTGTTGCTGCTGGGCTGCGGTGTGGTGACGGCGGTGCCGCTGATCATCTACGCCAATGGCGCAAAGCTCCTGAAGCTCTCAACCATTGCGATCCTGCAATATATTGCGCCGACCATGATCTTTCTGGTCGCGGTCTTCGTGTTCAAGGAACCTTTTGGCGGTGCGCGCATGGTGGCCTTCCCGCTGATCTGGGCGGCGTTGGTGATCTATTCAGTGTCCTTGCTGCGCGAAATGCGGCGCAAGGGGCGAGAGGCGCTTACCGAGGCAGCGCCTGCCCGCGAACCTTAAGGCGCGGGGTCAGTTGCTGACGCAATCGCGCAGGATCAGATCGGCATCTTCTTCCGGGCCATAGGCAATCAATGCGTCGTTGCCCTTGCCGTGCAACTCGTAAGGGCGGTTCTCATCGCGCGACCGGTACCGCATGCCGGAGCCCGAAACCACTTGCGTCATCACCACTTGCTGCCCATCCAGTTGCGCGATGGCCAGCGACTCGCCTGCCTCGGAGTTGATAAACACCACCGGAACGCGCACTCCGCGCTCGCATGTGTACTCGGTCTGGATCGTCGAAAGCGTGGTGTCTGCGGGAACAGCCGTTTCAGCGAGGGCAGGCATAGCCAATGCGGCGACCGGCACAGCGAGAATAAAACGAAACATGATGCAATCCTGTTAAATACCTGGTGGTCAAACCCACCCCTCAGCAGAGGTAAGTGGCTGCGCTGACAGCGGCAATTCAACTTTTCTTGTAGGGCGCGCATTTGCTGATCGTGTCCCAACGTGGCCTCTCGGGAAGTGTGCGGTACAGTTCATCTTGCCCTTATGTCGGCGCGGCGCTAGGCAGCGGGCATGACGGTATCCAGTGAGTATTGCCCCCCGAGCGACCCGCTCGACATCCTGCATCACGATGCGCAAATCCTTGTGGTCAACAAACCCGCAGGGCTTTTGTCCGTGCCGGGTAAAGGAGAGCACCTGTCGGACTGTTTGATCAGCCGTATTCAGGCCGCTTTTCCTGAGGCGCTTTTGGTGCATCGGCTCGACCGCGACACGTCAGGGGTCATGGTCTTTGCGATGACCGCACATGCCCAGCGTCATCTGGGACTGCAATTTGAAAAACGCATGACCAAGAAAACCTACGTTGCCCGTCTGACTGGCAAGCTGGAGCCGCGTTCGGGGACAGTAGATTTGCCGCTGATCGTGGATTGGCCCAACCGTCCGCTGCAAAAAGTCTGCAAGGAAACCGGCAAGCCTGCCCATACCGACTGGAAGGTCATAAGCCACGGCGAGGATGAGACGCGCGTGCGGCTTCAGCCCAAAACTGGCCGGTCACATCAGTTGCGGGTTCATATGCAGTCGCTTGGCCATCCGATCCTCGGGGATCCTCTTTACGCCAGTGGTGCAGCGCGGGATTATCCACGCATGATGCTGCATTCCGAAGAGCTACGCCTCAAACACCCCGAGGGCGGTGCGTCGCAGAAATTTCGGGCTAAGGCGCCGTTTTAATCGTGGCCTTGGGCTGTGTGCGATAATGCCGGGGTGTCTGGCCGGTGACTTTACGAAATTCGCGCTGAAAATGGGCCTGATCTGCGTAGCCACAACAGAACCCGATCTCGGCAAGACTTGTGGTGCTGCGTCGAAGCATCTGTGAGGCAAGGTCCGTACGCATATGGCGCAACGTGGCCGAAAAACTGCCCCCCTCAGCCAGTAGATACCGCTGTAGGCTCCGGGTTGAGAGGCCAAGCGCTGCGGCCGTATCCTCCAGCCGCCACGCCCGTGCAGGATCGCTTGCGATCAACCGGTGCAGATGATCGCTGAGTCTCTCAGACTCGCCGGTATCAATGGCAGGGAGCGCCGGTAGGCCTTGCCAGCGGATCTCTCCTTCGCGAGAGGTGCGCACCTCTAGCCCCGCACGCTCCATCAGCGCATGCAAGACGATCAGCTGCGCCTCAATATCTTGTCGGTTTGCGGATGGATCGGCTCTGAGATGGAGCTTGTTTTCATCCAGTCCCTCCAAGTGCATCTGTGTCGCGATGGCGCAATACCGTTGCAGGCGGAGGAACTTGCCACAGATCACGCTAGGGTCAGGGATCGAGGTGACGGTACGCACCACGATTGTCTTTGATATCGCCAGAGCCCCTCGGATGTCATCGGGCGTTGCGTCGCTGGCAACATTGAGCCCCAATGCGGCACGGAAATCCATTTTGTACCTCCCGGCATGTGCCGGCCTTCTGTGTTCTTAAAAACAAATCTAACAAATCACCAACCTTCCGGTCGCCGCAGCAAGCCTTGCAAGTTTGAGTGAATGTTTGAAGACAAATCTATGTGTAGTGCCGGAGAACAAAAAAGAACCGCCCCAAAGGGCGGCTCCAATCGCGATATGTAACGGTCAGGTTTCTGGCGTCCAGCCGCCTACGGCTTTGACTTCCATAAAGTCCTCCAGCCCCCAGACGCCACCTTCGCGGCCATTGCCGGACTGTTTCATGCCACCAAAGGGAGCACCGGCGCTGCGGGATTTACCGTTCATTTCCACCATGCCGGAGCGCAGAACCCGCGCCAGACGGTTGGCGCGCGCACCGTCCTGCGTCTGCACGTAGTTGGTCAGGCCGTACGGCGTGTCATTGGCGATCTCTACCGCTTCTTCCTCGGTCTCGAACGGAATGATGGTCATCACCGGGCCAAAGATCTCTTCACGCGCAATGGTCATCTGATTGTTCACATCGGCAAAGATCGTGGGCTTCACATAGTATCCCTTGTTCAGGCCGTCGGGGCGACCGGTGCCACCAGCGACCAGACGTGCACCCTCGTCGATGCCCTTCTGGATCAGATCCTGGATCTTGGTCCATTGCAGCTCATTGACCACGGGGCCGATATGGCGACCTTCTTGGGACGCGGGGCCGACTTCGACCTTATTGGCCACTGCGGCGGCTTCTTCGACCACGCGGTCGTAGATGCCTTTTTGAACCAGCATGCGGGAGGGCGCGTTACAGCTCTGGCCGGTGTTCTGCATCATGTGCAGCACGCCACGTTTCACGGCCTTTTCATCGGCGTCGTCAAAGACAAGGTTCGCACCTTTGCCGCCCAGTTCCAGATGCACTTTCTTCAGCGTGTCCGCTGCCGCCTTGGAGATCGCGGTGCCCGCGCGGGTTGAGCCGGTGAAGGACACCATATCCACATCCGGGTGCGACGAAAGCTGGGTACCAACGCCCGCACCATCCCCATTCACAAGGTTGAAAACACCAGCAGGGAAACCGGCCTCATCCACCAATTCCGCAAAGATCATCGCGTTGAGCGGGCTTTGCTCAGACGGTTTCAGAACCATGGTACAACCCGCAATCGCAGCAGCGCCAAATTTCAGCGTGATCTGGTTCATCGGCCAGTTCCACGGGGTGATCAGCGCCGCGACACCGACGGCCTCGTAGATGATGCGGTCGTTGGGGGCGTGATCGCCAAGCGGGCGTTCGAACTGGAAATTCTTCGCGGCCTCGATAAAGCCGTTCAGGTGCCAGGTCCCGGCGCCCACCTGGCTGGAGCGCGACAGATCGATCGGTGCGCCCATTTCGGTCGACATCGCCTGTGCCAGATCCTCGGCACGGGTGTTGTAGACCTCGATCAGCTTTTCCACCAGCGCGATGCGCTCTGACGGTGGGGTGGCCATCCAGCCGGGCAGGGCGGCTTTGGCGGCAGCAACGGCGGCATCCGTGTCAGCCTGACTGCCCAGCGAAATTACCGTGCAGGGTTCTTCGGTGGATGGGTCGATAACGGCACAGTCATTGGCTGCCGAGGGCTGAACCCACTGGCCATTGATGTAGAATTCGCGTTTCTCAAGCATGGTAGGCTCCCTGATCGAGGCTTGGAATTTGGCCGACTGGCGGCCATCTGGCGCCACTGTGTCAGCGCCGGTGCTGCGCGGCAAGTCAGATTTTTGATCAAATTCTGAAATCGCGCATACTCCTGCCGACACGCCGGTAAGCTGCGACAAATTCAAAGGCAGGCGGGCTATGCCCTTTAACCCCCGGAGAAAGCGAGTAGGGTTGCCTCAGCGATTCACGCGACTTCAGACAAGAGGAGCACTCAAATGGGTTTGCGTATTAACGACGTAGTGCCGAATTTCACGGCTGAGACCGATCAGGGAACCATCACCTTTCACGACTGGATTGGTGACAGCTGGGCGATCCTGTTCTCGCATCCCAAGGATTTCACTCCGGTCTGCACCACCGAATTTTCCGCTGTGGCGCAGCTCTCTGAGGAGTGGGCCGCACGGAACACCAAAGTCATTGGCGTGTCCGTCGACAGCGCCGAGGATCACCGCAAGTGGAAAGGTGATATTGAGAGCTATGGTAAGGCCTCCGCTGGCTTCCCGATCATCGCAGATGAGGGGCTTGCGGTATCAAAGGCATTCGACATGCTGCCCGCCGAAGCCTACCTGCCCGATGGCCGCACGCCTGCCGACAGCGCCACCGTGCGTTCGGTCTTCATCATCGGCCCGGACAAGCAACTGAAGCTCTCAATGACCTACCCGATGACCGTGGGGCGGAACTTTGCCGAGATTCTGCGGGCGCTGGACGGTCTGCAAATGTCCGGCAAGGGCGTTGCAACCCCCGCAAACTGGGTGCCCGGCGAAGATGTGATCATCCCGCCTTCGGTCTCCAATGAAGATGCAAAAGCGAAGTTTGGCGAGTTCGAGACCATCTTCCCTTACCTGCGCAAAACAAAAGCGCCGCAGTAAGCCTGTCGTTCGAGACCCAAAGAAAAGACAAAAGCCATCGCAACTGCTGCGATGGCTTTTTTGTTCTGGATCAGCACAAGCGCGCGCCCTTACGGGGTTGGTTGAAACGGACGTTTTGCGTCCTGTGCATTTCGTGCGTTCCAGATGCCACGCAGATAAGCCCAGTTTTTTGCCCGTTTGCGACGGGACAGCAGTGTCACCGGGGATAGCAACTGCGCGAGTGCCTCTCGCAATGCAGTGCCAAAGGCGTTGGGCATGCCATGTTTGCGGCAGGCATACACACGGGATTGCCCCATGTACCATGCCTTCAGCGCCGCTGTCTGGGGCGACCTTACAGTCGATTCACCAAACAGATGGACAACTTCTGCCGTCGTCACCAACCGCAATGCGCCACAGCTTTTTTGCAGGCGCAGGCTGAGATCATCATCTTCGTGATAGAGAAAAATGTTGGGGTCGAACCCCTGCACCTGCTCAAAGGCTGCCCGCCGCACAAAAATTGCCGACCCCTGCAACACTGGAATCTCGCAGTCAGCCTGCGCCGCATCCCGTGACAGCCATTGGGATTTGGCAAGCAGTTTACTGCGTCGTTTGAAGGCGATCTTGCCGTTGCCCTCTCGCAGACGCGGGTTGAAGGCGCAGGCCTCAGGATGTGCATCCGCCGCTGCCAGTAACGCATCCACTGCGCCGGGCGTAAGCTGCGCGTCTGGATTGACGAAAAAGAGAAACTCGCTGGTTGCCTGCGCAGCCCCGAGATTACAGCCCGGTCCAAACCCGATGTTGCGTTCCGATATGATCAGTTCTGCACCATAGTGTTCGGTCAATGCGCGCGTCGCGCTCGGGTCATTGGAACCATTGTCCACCACAATGCAGGTCACATCCTCTGGGACCGACGCCAGCAGCGTCGGCAGAACCGCAGCAGAATTATAGGCAACAGTGACGAGCGTAACGCGGGTCATATCGTCCCTTTCAGTGCATCGGGGGGAAAGCCATAAAAAATGCCCGGGAGACATCGCTCCCGGGCACCTTATGTCAGATCAAACTGTCGTGGGACAGATCTTACTCTGCATCTTCTTTCTTCTCGGCGACGATCTCTTCGCCGGTTTCCTGATCCACAACTTTCATGGACAGGCGCACCTTGCCGCGATCGTCAAAGCCCAGGAGCTTCACTTTCACTTCCTGACCTTCCTTCAGCACATCGCTGGGGTGGTTCAGGCGGCGGTTTTCGATCTGGGACACGTGCACCAGACCATCGCGCTTACCAAAGAAGTTCACGAAGGCGCCGAAATCGACGATCTTCACAACCTTACCGGTGTAAACTGCGCCTTCTTCCGGCTCTGCCACGATCGCGTAGATCATGTCATAGGCCTTCTGAATGGCTTCGCCGTTTGCGGAGGCAATCTTGATCACGCCATCGTCGTTGATGTCGACCTTGGCACCAGAGACTTCAACGATCTCGCGGATGACCTTACCGCCGGAACCGATGACTTCACGGATCTTGTCGGTCGGAACCTGCATGGTCTCGATGCGCGGTGCGTGCTGCGAGAACTCGGACGCTTCGGTCAGCGATTTTGCCATCTCACCAAGGATGTGCAGACGACCCGCTTTGGCCTGAGCCAGCGCGTTTTTCATGATTTCAGGCGTGATGCCCGCAACCTTGATGTCCATCTGCAAGGAGGTGATGCCTGCTTCGGTACCCGCAACCTTAAAGTCCATGTCGCCGAGGTGATCCTCGTCGCCAAGAATATCGGTCAGGATGCCGTAGGAACCGTCGTCTTCCAGCACGAGGCCCATGGCCACACCGGCAACCGGTGCTTTCAGCGGCACACCTGCGTCCATCATCGACAGCGATCCACCACAGACAGAGGCCATGGAGGAGGAGCCGTTCGATTCGGTGATCTCGGAGACCACGCGGATGGTGTAGGGGAAGTCGGTCGGTGCTGGCAGAACCGCCTGCAGCGCGCGCCATGCCAGTTTACCGTGACCGATTTCACGACGACCGGGCGAGCCCACGCGGCCCACTTCACCAACCGAGTAGGGCGGGAAGTTGTAGTGCAGCAGGAAGTTCGATTTGAAGTTGCCGTGCAGCGCGTCGATGAATTGCTCATCGTCGCCGGTGCCCAGCGTGGTCACCACGAGACCCTGTGTTTCACCACGGGTGAACAGCGCAGAACCGTGTGTACGCGGCAGAAGGCCGGTCTGGCACTCAATCGCGCGGACCTGATCCAGTGCACGACCGTCGATGCGGCGACCGTTCTTCACAACGTCGCCACGCAGAACAACGGATTCGAGCTTTTTCAGCGCGGAGCTGAGGTTGCCGTCTTCCCGCTGCTCTTCGGTCAGAGACGCGATGATCTCTTCCTTGGCGGCGCCAACAGCAGCAACACGTTCCTGCTTGTCAGAGATCGCATAGGCTGCGCGCATCTTCTCTTCGCCCGCTGCTTTAACGGCAGCATAGAGCTCGGAGTAATCCGGCGGGGTGAAGTCGAACGGCTCTTTTGCGGTTTCTTCCGCGAGCGAGACGATCAGATCGATGACCGGCTGGATCTGCTCGTGTGCGAAGGTCACGGCGCCGAGCATTTCTTCTTCGGTCAGCTCGTAAGCCTCGGATTCGACCATCATCACGGCGTCTTTGGTGCCTGCAACAACAAGGTCCAGACGCTGCTCGGGGTTGAGGCGCAGGTCCTGCATGTCGTCGACGGTCGGGTTCAGGATGTACTCGCCATCCTCGTAACCGACGCGCGCACCCGCGATCGGACCCATGAACGGCACGCCAGAGATGGTCAGCGCCGCGGAGGCAGCGATCATCGCGACGATGTCGGGGTCGTTGACCAGATCGTGGGACAGCACGGTGCACATCACCAGAACTTCGTTTTTGAAGCCGGGAACGAACAGCGGGCGGATCGGACGGTCGATCAGACGTGCAGTCAGCGTCTCTTTTTCAGTCGGACGCGCTTCACGTTTGAAAAAGCCGCCCGGAATCTTACCGGCGGCGTAGTATTTTTCTTGGTAGTGCACGGTCAGAGGAAAGAAATCCTGACCGGGCTTTTGTTCGCGGGCGTAGGTCACGTTGGCCATGACCGAGGTTTCGCCGAGGGTCGCGATTACGGTGCCATCTGCCTGGCGCGCAACCTTACCGGTTTCCAGTGTGAGCGTTTCTTCGCCCCACTGCATTGTTTTCGTTGTTACGTTGAACATCTATCGTATCCTAAGTCGGAGCGCTCCCAGGCGTATCCCGGGTCTCCTAATTGCGTGGCGGCCCCATTGCCGCCGACCCTTATGCTATCTTTCTTTCGCGTGCCGGGGTCTGGGCACATCGTCTCAGATAGTTCCGCCCATACATGAGTTCGTCGCAGAAAGAAAGTGTTCGCTTGCGATGCGCCGCGCGGGATTAAACACGAGCGCTGCGGTTCAGGGTCTTACGTTCGGCGGCATCCAGCCGGGCCAGGGCGGCCTCTGGCGACAGGCCGTCACGGCGCGCGGCTTGCCAGATGCGCTGGCAGGACTGCGCCGACCAGGGCAATGCGGCCTCCTGCAGCCAGGCGCGCAAAGGTGCGGGTAGACGATCATAAGCTGCCATTGGGTCCTCGCGCCTGCGCCGGGTGGGCAGTGCGACTGCCCCCCGGTTGCCGTTCTTATCCCGACGTCGCATGGTTACGCCGCCTGATCGGCCCGCCGCCACAGCGGGAAGGGATCGTCCAGATCCGCGTAGTCCGGCAGAGTCTCGGCCGTTGCTTCTGGGATCAGGCAGGCATCCAATGTGGATTTGATCGCGGGCCAGTCGATGCCTGCACCGATGAACACCAGTTCCTGACGGCGATCGCCAAAGGGCTCCTGCCAATGCGCCTGCATATAGTCGCGCGCCTGCTGGTGGGTGGGCCAGCGTTCTGCCGGGACGGAGGCCCACCATGTCCCCAAGGGCGCCACGCTTGATAGCGCCCCCGCGAGCGAGAATTCCGCCACCCACTCGGGGCGGGTGGCAACCCAGAAATGGCCTTTGGCGCGGATCACGCCGGGCAGATTGCCGTTCAGCACCGCATGTAGTTTGTTCGGGTCAAACGGCGCACGCGCGCGATAGACAAAGGACGCGATACCGTATTCTTCGGTCTCCGGCACATGATCGGCAAAACCATAAAGCTCCTTGGCCCACATCGGGTGCTCGTGTGCCTTTTCAAAATCAAACAGCTTGGTGTCGAGGATCTTGTCGGCAGGCACTTCGCTGAAATCGGTCTCGATGATCTCGGCATCTGCGTTGAGGCTGCGGATGATCTTGCGCGCGGCGTCTACTTGTTCGGGGCTGGCAAGGCTCACCTTGTTCAGCACCACCACATCCGCAAATTCCATCTGGTCGGTCAGCAGATGCACGAGGGAGCGCTCGTCCTCTTCGCCCAGCGTTTCGCCCCGGTCTGCCAGCAGGTCGTGGCTGGCAAAATCGTTCAGCAGGTTCACCGCGTCGACCACCGTGACCATCGTGTCCAGACGCGCCACATCCGAGAGGCTCTCGCCCTCGGCATCGCGAAAATCAAAGGTCGCGGCGACGGGCAGCGGTTCCGAGATCCCGGTGGATTCGATCAGCAGATAGTCAAACCGCTGTTCAGCAGCGAGGCGGCGCACCTCCGCCAGGAGATCATCGCGCAGGGTGCAGCAGATGCAACCGTTTGACATCTCCACCAGCGTTTCCTCGGTCTGGCTCAGGTCTGCGCCGCCCTCACGCACCAGATCGGCGTCAATGTTGACCTCGCTCATATCGTTCACAATCACCGCCACCCGGCGGCCTTCACGATTGTTGAGGATACGGTTCAGAAGCGTCGTTTTGCCCGCTCCGAGAAAGCCAGAGAGGACGGTAACGGGAAGGCGGGGATCGGACATCTGCGACTCCTGTGTGAAATGTTATAATGTAACAATCACGAAGTGCAGAAAGAGGCAAGCCCCCTGAAATGAAAAACCGCGCCCACCAATTCAAGGGACGCGGTGTGTTCGTCCACGGTCAGATGCAGATCAGAACCGCAGGCGCGCGGTCAATCCGATGGTACGACCCGGCTCATTGAGCGGCACGACGCGGCTGTTATCAAGCCCATCCGCGCTGCGGCTGTAATAGGTCTCATCAAACAGGTTGCGCACGTCCAATCGCAGTTCAAGATTGTCGTAGCGAGCCGGTGTGTAGCTTGCATAGAGGTTCACGACCTCATAGCTCGGCAATTCCGGTGTGGTGTCGTCGTTGCTGAGTGCGATCTGTGCAGATCCACCAACGCGCCATTCCGGTGTCAGCTCCATTCCCGTTTCAAGCGCGATGATATGCCCCAGCGGACGGCCGAGATAATAGGCGGTGGACGTGATGGTCGCATCATCCACCTCAACATCCGCGTAGGTCCAGTTCACCCGCGCAAACCCATTGGCCCAGTTGTATTGCAGGGAGGTATCAATCCCGCGGCTCTTCAGATCAGACAGCTCTCCGCGCGCACCACCCGAGGGCAGAACGGCTGCGATATCGTCGACCTCCGTCTGGAACAGTGCCGCGCTTGCTTTCCAAGTGCCGTTGTCAAACCGGACCCCGAGACGCGCAGATTTCGCACGAGAGGACGTGAAGCCAGTATAATCCCAAGGCGTGAAGAAATTCACCAGACCCGCTTCCCCCAGTTCATAGCCGCCCCATGTCGACGCAATGCCTGCATTCAGCGACCAGGTGTCAGAGAGACGCACATCCACCGTGCCATTGATGCTGACGCCGGTATCGGAGAACTTGGTGCCGTCGGCTCCGGTAAATTTCTGACTGTCGATCCGCGCGCCGTAGCTGACCGAGAACGTGTCGTTCAGATCCTGACGGGCCTGCGCAAAGACGCCGGTATTGCGTAGCGTCTCTTCACCGCCACTGCCAAACGCGCCGCCAGTGCGCCCCTCAGCCGTCTCGCGGAAGAAGTCCAAACCGGCCGTCAGATTGCCGCCAGCAATGTCAAAGCGGTTCTTGAACGTCGCGCTGAAGCTGGAGTTCACCCCATAAGAGCCAATCGCGTCGATTTCCTGCTTGTTGTAGCTCAGCTGGATCTCGGGGTTCCACATCCCGCTGGCTTGCGTGTTGCTATACCCCAGCGTGTAGGAGGTGCGCCGGGAAAGCGCCTCGATAAGAACGCTCGGACCAGTGGTGAGGCCGCCAAAATCGGGACGGATAAAATAGACACCCCCCGGTCCCGGCTGCGCGCTGCGCGGGCCGCTGTCTTCGGTGCGCGAGGCTGCGAATTCGAACCGGTGACCTTCAAGGCTCTCATAGGCGACTTTGCCCACATAATCCGTCAGCTCCGCGCGGGTGCCGAGGACGACCACGCCGTCGCCATCTTCATAGTCGTCGCTGCTGCGGCGGGTGTGGCTCAGCACATATTCAAAACCGCCGTTGATACCGTAGATGGTCAGCGAGCCGTCTTGACTGTTGGCGTTGCTGTCGGTCGACAGGCGCAGGCGCCCCCCAAAGGTGTCACCCGCTTCCAGCAGGTCGCGTGCATCCTTGGTTTCATAGGCAATCGCGCCCGCGACAGCGCCTGCACCTGCGTCTGCAGGGGCCAGACCTTTGCTGACTTCGACACGTTTCAGAAGCTCAGGATCAAGCAGCACATTGCCGGTATGGTGAAATGCGGATTTGTTCTGCCGCGCGCCGTCGATGGTGACGGACAGAAGGCTTTCTTCGATCCCGTTCACATAGACCTTTTGCGCGATGGCCGCGCCGCCGCCCGTGGTGATCGCACTTTCCCCCACAAAGACATCTTTGGTGGAGGAGGGGTTGCGCGCCTCGATCTCGTCTTCGGTGATTTCGTCATTGCCCAGAAGGGTCTGAGCATCTGCAGCCTCGACCCGAATCTCTTCGAGTTCGATAACGCCACTGGCGTCCTGAGCCCCTGCCGTCGTGGCAAAAGGCATCGCAGTTGTCAGCAACAGGGCTGTCAGTTTTTTGGTGGAGATGCGCTGCATCTTGTGTCTGTCCCTCTACAATTGGTGTCATTGCGGGGGACGGGACGAAGGATCGACCCTACCTGGCTAGAGTTCGCTCGATCTATGATAAGGCGACAAATGCAGCAATTGTGATTTTTCGCCCGTGACCACTGCCCGTGACCTCTGGGCAACACATCTGCCGCACTGCGGATTGCGCATAAAAAACGCCCGCACCTGCAAGAGGGCGGGCGTTTCTTGACCGAAGTCCTGAGCGGCGTCTTAGCGACGGATGCCCAGTTTCTTGATCAGGTCCTGATAGCGCGCTTCTTCTTTGCCCTTCAGGTAGTCCAGCAGCTTACGGCGCTGAGCAACCATCTTCAGAAGGCCACGACGACCGTGGTTGTCCTTCTTGTGGGTTTTGAAGTGCTCGGTGAGCGTGTTGATGCGCGAGGTCAGGATTGCGACCTGGACTTCCGGAGAACCGGTGTCGCCCTCTTTGGTCGCGAATTCTTTCATCAGGCGTGTTTTTTCTTCTGCAGTAATCGACATCGGGGTCTCCTTCGTAAGGTTAGAGTGGATGGCGCAGGCCGGGATGTCGTCCAGCGCAGGCCCATGGAGAGTCCCGAGGCGGCGTTGATTCCACTTCGGGATGCGGGTGATTACGGAATTCGGCTCCGTTTTGCAAAGGAAATCCACAGCACAGGCGTGTTGTGCTGGCGGAGATCGTCTTGACGGGTGTCGGCGGGCTGACTAAGTGCGCTCTCAGGTTGAGCACGAGAGAGCCATGAAATTTATCCGTTAGCGAAGATTGCAGTGAGTCCCACGTCGACCGTTCGGATCTGACCGGTCGAGACTTCAAACTGCTACAATCGGAGCGCAAGAGGCTGTCTCTTGCGGATAAAACCTATGGAAAAATCTCAACCCGTTCAGGGGTATCTCTGCCGTGATGGCTTTACGCTCGGCTACCAAATCGAAGGGGAAGGCGACCCGCTGCTGATCATCGGCAGTCATGTCTTCTATCCGCGTGTGTTCTCAAAGGATTTGCGCCGCACACGACAGCTGATCTTTGTCGATCATCGTGGATTTGCACATGCAGACCGCGTGATCGAGCCGTGCGATTGCACGCTTGAGACCATCATGGACGACCTCTCGGCCCTTTGTAGCGCGCTTAATCTGATGCGCGTGGATGTGTTGGGGCATTCCGGTCACGGGTATATGGCGCTGGAGTTTGCACGCTGCCGTCCGGATCTGGTTCGCAAAACCGTGGTCGTGGCCACCGGCCCCAGCCACGCGCCCGAACATATGGCGCATGGAGAGCGTATCTGGGAGATGCTGGCCGCGCCGGAGCGAAAACAACGGCTGATGCAGGATCTGGAGGTTATGCATCACCGCATCGAAAGTGAGCCCGAACAGAGGTTCATTTGGATGTGCCTCGGCCTTGCTGCCCGCAGTTGGTTTAACCCCTGTTTTGATGCCACGGACCTCTGGCAGGGGGTCCAGGTCAACATGCCGGTTTTTGACGCCCTTTGGGGAGAGGCGTTTTGCAACTTTGATGCGGCAGGCGCGCTGCTGGCGTTAGAGCAATCGCCCCTGATCTGTCTGGGGCGTCATGATTACCTCGTGGCGCCGGTAGAGACGTGGTTGCCTCTTGTGCCTGCAAACAATGCACCGGAGTTTGCGTTGTTTGAAAGCAGCAGTCACACGCCGCCATTGGAAGAGCCGGAGTTGTTCAATGATGTTTTGCAAAGATATTTGGAGTGAGTACTGAGATCCGTGGGCGACTGATCTAGTGTTTCTGAGTGCTGTCCCACGCGCATAACTTCAACTCCGGGAGAACTCCCGCCCATGTTCGTGTCCTCACGGACCCATCACATGGTTGGGCCCTGCGCCGCGCTGGCCTTTCAGGCCAGCGCGGCGCGGGTCGCTTTGGGCAAAGCCCAAAGCGAAACATCTCAAATTACGACAGCGCAACGCGCGGATGATCCATCAATTGGCTAGATATGGCGCTATTCGCCACACAGGCGAATGGGAGCGATTGACTACTGAGGGAGTGGCAAATGCGCGACGTCGCCCTCATCGGCTTCCACCAGAAAGATATCATCAGCCGTCAATGCCTCGGCTCCTGTAAGGCGCATGGCTATCTCTCCATCCAGACGCAGAATCGTCTCGCCGGGGGCATCGGGATCCGGTTCCAATTCCAGATCCGGAACGCCCTGATCGCCATCGTAAACCAGCAGCAGCTGGTCCTCAGCAATGTCGAAATCGATTAACTCGACTGTGCCTGCTGCGATCCAATCTCCCAGAAGAATTTGATCTGCACCATCTCCCCCGGTCACGACGTCTGAGGCACCCGCGATCAGCGTGTCGTCACCGTCGCCGCCGTTCACAAAATCCTTCTCCGCGCCGTCATCTGCCCCACTCACCACATCATTGCCGCGCCCCCCAAAGAGCGCGTCTTCCCCGGTGCCACCAAACACCAAATCATCGTCATCATTGCCATGGACTGAATCATTGCCCGCGCCCCCTTGGACAAGGTCATTGCCCGAACCGCCATGCAGGGTGTCGTCGCCCTCATCCCCTTGAATACGGTCCGTGCCCAATCCCCCCAAAAGAGAGTCATTGCCCGCGCCTCCCGCAAGCGAATCCTGGCCCGTCCCTCCGTTCAATGTGTCGTTGTCGTCGCCGCCTTCCAACGTGTCTTGACCTTCGCCGCCGTAGAGGTCGTCATCGCCCGCCCCTCCTTCAAGGCTATCATCGCCGCCAAAGCCATTGATCTGGTCATCGCCCCCCAAACCAAGCAGCGCGTCATCCGCATCGCTGCCCGACATGTGATCAAGTTCATCAGAGCCGATCAGCACGCCGCCATCCTCGATCCCGCCATCCTGGGGCGTATCGTTCTCCGTGTCGCCAGTGTCGGTGGTGGAAACGCCTTCCGTCGGGTCTTCGTCGGCCTGCCCGCCGGATAAAAATACCTCTGGCGAGACAATCGTACTCCCGGAGGTGTCTGCCTCTGCGGTCACGTCGTTGTCTTCTGCTTCCTCGTCGTCGGATTCAAAATCGATCATGATCGCGCTGCCCACGGCGACGATCCCAAGAATACTGGCCAACCACAACACCGAACTGGTCCACTTCGTTTTAAACACACTTAACCGGGATCAAGAGTGCCACAAGCATGCGGTCAAAATCCAAACAAAACGGGAACGTCGGTTAATGAAACCCTTATAGGTCAACATCTTGCTGCCAAAGCAAGGGCTTCTGTGCGTAAGAGATATAGAGCGGGTGTTTGGGGTGGCCGGCTTTGCTTAGGCCCAGGTGGTGCAAAGGGCGGCCCGTGGCAAGCAGCCTTGCGGCAACGTCGGGGCCTTGGTTGCGATGCGCGCCATGGGTGCCCCACGCACAGATTACCATGTCCGCCCAATCCACCCCGGCAAGCAGAACCGACATATTCTCCGGCCCTTCCGGATCGCAGGCCGCACGCATGTCGCGCGGATCGGTGGCGCGATAAGCAAAGATATTGGTGGCCTGAAACCCGCCAAACCCCAAGGCGCGGGCGCGCCTCTCGCAGCGCTCGATGGTGGGGTCGTTCTGCACCTCGGTGGCTTTGGATGGGTTGAGCATCACAAACATCACCTTTTGCCCCTCTGGGTCCCAGACGCGTGTCAGGCTGTAGCGATAGGTTTCGCAGTCCGAATAAACGGCGGTGGAGGGCGCGTCGCCCTTGATGTGATGGCGGGTTATCATCGTGACGGTTTTGGCGTATCGCTGCGCGCTGTGCAATTCCCCATGGAAATGGCCTGATCCCGCGGTTGAATTTCTGTATTTAGTTGCTGGATGAGTAGGTCAACGCATATGACTCATTGTTTCGTGTGCGAAACAATGAGTCAGCGTGTTTTCTCTATCATTTAGATGATGTTAACGGATCTACCGCGGAGGTGATGCGCCTGCGTGTTGCCGTATCAATCCTGATTGAACACCCGCGATGGATGCAATTCACCTGCCTTGTAGATCCCCACGGCAACCGCTTTGCCTTCAAGCGACGCCCAGGCCTCATCGCCATACTCGACGTCTGACGCGATCACCATGCCGGGGTTACCGTTCCTGAGCCGGGTTGCCCCTTCAGGCGTGCATTTCAGCTCAGTCAGATCCGCAAGCCCTTCTTCGAGCGGCCGCAGGAACTGGTCGATCTCGGGCGACTTTGCCAGATCGTCAATCTGTTCCAGCGTGACGCCGTCCTCGGCATCAAACGGGCCGGACCAGATCCGCCGTAGCTCCTGCACGTGACCAAGGCAGCCGAGTTTCTCGCCCAGATCTCTGGCAATGGACCGCACGTAACCACCTTTGCCGCAGGTCATCTCCAGCACCACGTGGTCCGCGTCGGGGCGATCAAGCATCACCAGTTCTTCGACCCAGAGCGGGCGGGAGGACAGCTCGACCTCTTCGCCATCGCGGGCGAGTTTATAGGCGCGCTGGCCGTCGACCTTCACGGCTGAAAACTTCGGCGGTACCTGCTGGATTTCGCCAATGAACCCAAGCAGCGCCTCTTTGATGTCTTCATCCGAGGGACGCTCGGCAGAGGTTGCAATCACCTCGCCCTCGGCGTCATCGGTGTTGGTCGCAGCCCCCAACGTCACTGTGAACGTATAGGCTTTCATGGCGTCGGTGATAAAGGGAACGGTCTTGGTTGCCTCGCCCAGAGCGACGGCCAGAACGCCGGTGGCTTCGGGGTCGAGCGTGCCAGCGTGACCGGCCTTTTTGGCGTCAAACGCCCAGCGGACCTTGTTGACTACAGCTGTAGATGTGAGGCCTGCGGGTTTGTCCACCACCAGCCAGCCGGAAATGTCGCGTCCCTTGCGTTTGCGTCCCATGAATGTCCTCTGATCTGTCGGATAAGGCGCGCGAGGTAGCCTAGGACGCGAGGGCTGTCAATTCTGCAGCGTGCCTGCGTCGTCCCCTGCGATATCCTCAACCACGCCAACCACAGGCCCCATCATGAACCCGGCATCGGAGCGATCTAGGTCGGGCGCGTGCAGACGTGAGATATTGCCATCAAAATAGAGCGCCTGCGGCAGGCCGAGGTGATCGCGAAACAGACTCGCGAAATCATAGAAATTCACCGTGTTGCGCGAGATCGCAAAAACCACGCGGCGGCCATCGGCACTGGTGCCAACACCATTGCGGATATAGCGAGAATCGCTGTCCTGCAGGAATTTCGGGTGCAACGCGCCGTCGATGACCAGCATTGGCCCCGATTGAGTGGCGCTCTTGCAGGTGGTGGCGCTGGCCTCAAAGGCGAGTGTCTCGATCACATCGGCGCGCCCGTCGCGCAGGCAAAAGACGCCATTGGGCACGAGACCGAAATTGCCGGGACCGGGATTGGTGACCAGCCGCATTTCCTCGTTGCCATCCTCAAGATAAAGCCCGACCGGGGAGCGATCCGTGTGATACATCCCCGCGTTGGTGGCAAAGGAGAGTGTTTTTCCTTCGGCTGACAGACCGTCTTCGATGGTGGAGAAATGCCCCATCACTGCGCCTGTGTCATCGCGCAGGAACAGGCGTAATTCTTCGCGGCTGGCATCCACTTCGCACAGGGAATAGCGATTGCCTTGATAGCTCTCGTCACGGCATTCCACTGCCGCCGCCTGACCGGCCCAAAGGGTGACCCCCAGAGACAGGCTCAACAGTAACGAGGCCCGCATCGCCTCAGTCCTCCAGATCGCGACGCACCGCGTCCTGATTGAACAGGCGGCGGGTGTCATCCATCCGGTCAAATGTTTCGTCGATCTGAAACCGCAGATCCGGGGTGAACTTCAGCCCGGTCTTCTTGCCGATCGCCCGACGCAGCTCGCTCTTGTTGCGGGCAAGCAGTTGCAGCACGTCCTCCTGCCCTTTGCCACCCAAGGGCAGGACATAGGCGGTCGCGATTTTGAGATCCGGCGAGGTGCGCACCTCGCCGACGGTGATGGACAGACGGTTCAGCTCCGGGTCGTGGATGTCGCCACGGGCCAGCACCTCAGAGAGTGTGCGGCGAATAACCTCGCCCACACGAAGCTGACGCTGAGAAGGACCGGGACCGTCGTGAAATTTGTTCTTAGCCATGAGACTCGATCTATGCCGAAAGCCGCCCTTTGCCAAGCGGTCCTCGTCAGGGTAGGAGAAATCCAGCGGATAGTCCAATCAGAGAGTAAAGCCATGACGGATAAACCAGGGATCGTGATCACCGGCGCTTCGGGGCGCATGGGGCAAATGTTGATCAAGACGGTGCTGGAAAGCGACAAGGCCGAGCTTGCGGGCGTGGTGGAACGCGAAGGTCACGATTGGGTCGGTCAGGACATTGGCATCGCTATGGGCGGTGCAGCGCTTGGCGTGGCGGTCACCGACGATGCACTGGCGGCGTTCTCTGAAGCGCAGGCGGTGATTGATTTCACCGCACCAGAGGCCACGATTGCCTTTTCCAAGCTGGCTGCACAGGCAGGTTGCGTCCACGTGATCGGCACCACCGGCATGAGTGATGCGCAGATCGCAGCATTGGACCCTGCCGCTCGCGACACCGTGCTGGTGCGTGCGGGCAATATGTCGCTTGGGGTGAACCTTCTGGTGCAATTGACCAAGAAGGTCGCGGCGGCCCTTGATGAGGAGTTCGATATTGAGGTCATTGAGGCGCACCACCATCACAAGGTCGATGCGCCCTCCGGTACGGCCTTGATGCTGGGTGAAGCAGCGGCCGAAGGTCGAGGTGTCAAACTGGCCGATGTCGCGGACCGGGGCCGGGACGGCATCACTGGGGCGCGCAAGAAAGGCGACATTGGCTTCACCGCCATTCGCGGCGGCGACATTGTGGGCGAACATGATGTGCTGTTTGCGGCGGCTGGCGAACGGATCGTCCTGCGCCATATGGCGACTGATCGTGCGATATTTGCACGCGGGGCGCTCAAGGCCGCGCTTTGGGGGCAGGGCAAAGCCGCCGGTGCCTATGATATGATCGACGTGCTTGGCTTGTGAGGATCACGGGCCGCCCTTGCGGGCGGCTGCCTCCGGCGGGGATATTTAGAAGAAGATGAAGTGCTCATCGTTCTTCTAACCTGAAGTATCCCGGGGTGAGCGCCCAAAGGGCGCGAGGGGCAGCGCCCCTGATCCGCCAAATTCAAAAATCAATCGCTATGCCTTTTTTCTCCCAATCACCATAGCGAGCGGGATCGGGACCATCACGCCCTCCCAGTTCGGTTGGCTGAGGGTGTTGCGCTTCACGGGCTTTGCGGCGTTCTTCGGCCTCGGCAAGGGCGCGTTGGGCCGCTGCGGGCAGATCCTTTGCCCGTTGGGATTCGGGGGCGTCACTCATGGGGGCTTCTCCGCAGGGTGGGTTTCTTTATTCTGACACCATGATATACGCCCGCGTCCGCTATGGACAAGCCGATCCCCGATCAGGAGCCCTCACCCATGACCGACCGCCCCACATCTGCCTCTGACGCACGCCGTGCGGCTGTGACGCTTCTTGATAAGGTTCTGGGCGAGGGGCTTTTGCTTGCAGAGTGTCAAGCGCAGGTGCTGGAGCGGCTGGAGCCTGCGGATCGCGCGCGCGCGCAGCGATTGGCGCTGGAGGTGCTGCGATCCCTCGAACGCGCGGATCGGGTGCTGGCGAAACATCTGCGCAAGCCCCCCGCGGTTCATGTCAGAAACGCATTGCGTCTGGGAACAGTCGAACTGTGTTCTGGTGGGGCCGCGCATGGGGTGGTGAACGATATCGTTAATCTGGTGGCGCGTCATCGCCGTCACGCACAGCTCAAGGGGCTGGTCAACGCGGTTCTGCGTAAAGTGGCGACAGATGGTCCGACCGAGTGGGCCAAGCTGCGCGTGCCACGATTGCCGAAATGGCTGCGTAGCCCATTGGCGCAAGCCTGGGGCAGTGATGCAATGCTGGCCATCGAGGCTGCCCATTTAAAGGGCGCGCCGCTTGATCTGAGCTTTAAATCGGGCGCGGATCTCTTGGCGTTAGGGGGCAAGCCAACCCCGACAGGTAGTTTGCGATTGGATGACGCGGGGCAGGTCTCAGCATTGCCAGGCTATGCGCAAGGCGATTGGTGGGTGCAGGACGCAGCCGCAGCCCTTCCGGCTCGTTTGATCCATGCGCAGGCAGGTGAACGGGTGCTAGATCTTTGTGCGGCACCGGGGGGCAAGACGTTGCAGATGGCCGCGGCGGGGGCCGATGTGACGGCGGTTGATATTTCCGAGGGCCGTCTGGCGCGTCTGCAAGAGAACCTGACCCGCACCGGGCTTTCGGCGAATGTGATCGCGGGTGATGTGCTTGCGCAGAAGGGGCAATATGATGCGGTTCTGCTGGATGCGCCTTGTTCCGCGACGGGCACCATCCGCCGCCACCCGGATCTGCCTCATGCCAAGGACGGGGCCGGTTTTGGCGCCTTGATCGAGTTGCAGGCGCAGATGCTGGCGCATGCCTGGACATTGGTGCGGCCCGGCGGGCGGCTGGTCTATTGCACCTGTTCTTTGTTGCCGGATGAGGGCGAGTGCCAAATCGAGGATGCATTGGAGATGTTCCCCGAGGCCCGGATCGGCGACAGGGTTCAGGCACTCGAAGGCATTGATCCGGCGTGGATCACCGAGGAAGGCGGCCTGCGTCTTCGGCCGGATTACTGGCCCGAGATCGGCGGCATGGACGGGTTCTACATGGCGGAACTCGTCAAGGCCGAGCACTAATCGCAACGATCAGAATCGCCACCGCCTGCGCCCGAAGGGCGCCGGGCCCAACGGGAGCGGATCATCTCTGCATGATCCGGCGACGGGCGGGAGAGTTTGCCGTGATGCCCCACAGAGGGCAGAGAGCGCATGACACCCGGCGGCAGGCGCGTTATCCTCTGGCCAAAACGCCAAAGGCGTGTGAGGCAAGAGTGCATGTCCAGATATGATCGAATGGCCAGTCGCGGCACGCGGCTGCTGAACCGTTATACCGCTTGGAAGGCGCGCAAGCAGCCTGCGGCCACGGGGTTTGTTTCCCAGCCGGAGCCGCGCACCATTGGCAGTTTCGCGCGTGGGCGGCAGCTTGTTGCGGGGAACCTGTTGTTTGCGGGGTATCTGGTCGAAAGCGACACCACGGGACTATGGGATGTGGACGCGCCAGATTTTGCCTTTGAGGCAGAGCGGCAAGGCTGCACATGGCTGGACGATCTGGCTGCTGTGGGAGATCTCAGGGCGCGCAAGAAGGCGCAGCACTGGGTCTGGGGCTGGATTGATGAGTTCGGCAATGGCGCGGGTCCCGGCTGGTCGCCGGATCTGACCGGGCGGCGGGTGATTCGATGGATCAACCACGCGCTGTTCCTGTTGAGTGGTCAGGACAAAGCCGCCTCTGACGCCTTTTACCGCTCGCTGTCCCAGCAAACTTGGTTCCTCGCGCAGCGCTGGAAGGGGGCGTCTCCCGGCTTGCCACGCTTTGAGGCGCTGACCGGACTGATCTATGCAGGGCTTGCGCTCAAAGGCTGCGAGGAATTGGCGGACCCGGCGGTCAAAGCGCTCTCTCAGGATTGCGCAGTTCTGATCAATGCCGATGGGGGGCTGCCCACCCGCAATCCCGAAGAACTACTGGATGTGTTCACGCTGCTCACTTGGGCGGCGGCTGCGCTTCATGAGGCGGGGCGATCTGTGCCGCGCGAGCATCACGCAGCCTTGGATCGGATCGCGCCGACATTGCGTGCCTTGCGTCACAGCGATGGCGCATTGGCGCGGTTTCATGGCGGTGGACGTGGACAGGAGGGCTGGCTTGACCATGCGCTGGCCGCCTCGCATGTTCCGGCAAGAGCGTATGAAGGGCTGGCAATGGGGTTTGCGCGGCTTTCGGCGCGGCGCACCTCGATCATTGTCGATGCCAATGTGCCGCCGGTTGGCAAGGCATCCTATAATGCGCATGCCTCCACATTGGCGTTTGAGCTGACCTCGGGGCGACGCCCGTTGATCGTGAACTGCGGTGCGGGCGAGAACTTCGGTCTGGAGTGGCGTCGGGCCGGGCGGGCCACGCCGTCGCATTCCGCCCTATGTGTGGAGGGGCATTCCAGCGCACGGCTGGCCGCACCACAGAAAGGCACCGGCCATGAGTTCCTGATCGAGCCCCCCACCGACGTGCCGATCGAGCGGGACGATCTGGATGACGGCTATCGTTTTCAAGGTGCCCATGATGGCTATGCCAAACATTTTGGTGTGACGGTGGCGCGGTCACTGGAACTGTCGGTGGATGGGCGCACTGTTGCTGGCGAAGACATGGTGCTGGCGCTGGATGGCGCGGCCAAGAAACGCTTTGATAAAGCGCTGGATGCAGGCGGCCTGAAGGGCATCGGCTATGATTTACGGTTCCATTTGCACCCGGATGTGGACGCAGCCCTTGACTTAGGGGGCGCGGCAGTATCCATGGCGCTCAAGAGTGGGGAAATCTGGGTATTCCGTCACGACGGTCAATGCGACCTGAAGCTGGAAACCAGCGTTTACCTGGAAAAAACCCGCTTGAAGCCGCGTCAATCGCTGCAAATTGTCCTGTCGGGCCGGGCCATTCAATACGCGACCCAGATCCGCTGGACCCTCAGCAAGGCGCAGGAAACGGCCGTGGCCGTGCGCGATCTGGCCCGCGACGAACCCATGGCTTACGAAGAGTGAACCTGAACAAGGATTCTGACACCGATGACCGACCTCCACCCCGTCCGCCGCGCCCTTCTGTCCGTCTCTGACAAAACCGGGCTGATCGAGCTGGGCAAATCCCTCGCTGAGCGCGGGGTTGAACTGCTCTCGACCGGTGGCACTGCAAAAGCGCTGCGTGATGCGGGTCTCGCCGTTCGGGATGTCTCTGATGTGACCGGCTTTCCGGAAATGATGGACGGTCGTGTGAAAACCTTGCACCCAATGGTGCATGGCGGCCTGCTGGCGCTGCGCGATAATGACGCCCATGTGGCGGCGATGACCGAACATGGCATCGGCGAGATCGACCTGTTGGTGGTGAACCTCTACCCGTTCGAGGCGGCGCTGAAGCGGGGCGCGGCCTATGACGAAATGATCGAGAACATCGACATTGGCGGCCCGGCGATGATCCGCGCGGCGGCCAAGAACCACGCGTTTGTCAACACCGTGGTCGATGTCGAAGACTACGGCGTGCTGCTGGAAGAGCTGAACCAGAACGACGGCCAGACCTCCTTTGCCTTCCGCCAATGGCTGGCGCAGAACGCCTATGCCCGCACGGCTGCCTATGATGCCGCCGTTTCAAACTGGATGGCCGGTGCGATCGGTCTGGAGGCACCACGCCGCCGCGCTTTTGCCGGTCAGATTGCACAGACGCTGCGTTATGGCGAGAACCCGCATCAGGATGCGGCCTTCTACACCGATGGCACCGAGCGCGTTGGCGTGGCGACCGCCCAGCAGTTGCAGGGCAAGGAACTCTCCTACAATAACATCAACGACACCGATGCAGCCTTTGAGCTGGTGAGTGAATTTGCACCTGCCGACGGCCCGGCGGTGGCGATCATCAAACACGCCAACCCCTGCGGTGTGGCGCGCGGCGCAACCCTGCTGGATGCCTATAACAAGGCGTTCGACTGCGACCGCACCTCTGCTTTTGGCGGCATTGTGGCGCTCAATATGCCGCTTGACGCGGCAACCGCCGAGGCGATCACCCAGATCTTTACCGAAGTGGTGATTGCACCGGGGGCCTCTGATGAGGCCAAGGCGATCTTTGCGGCAAAGAAAAACCTGCGCCTGCTGATCACCGATGGCTTGCCCAACCCGCAGGACGCAGGTCTGACCACCCGTCAGGTCTCTGGCGGCATGCTGGTGCAGGACAAGGACGTTGGCCACCGCGCCATGGATGACCTCAAGGTGGTGACCGAAAAAGCGCCGACCGATGAGCAAATGGCGGATCTGCTGTTTGCGTGGAAAGTCGCCAAACATGTGAAATCCAACGCGATTGTCTATGTGAAAGACGGCCAGACCGTTGGCGTCGGCGCCGGCCAGATGAGCCGCGTGGACTCGGCCACGATCGCTGGCGTCAAGGCGCAGCGGATGGCGGATGCGATGGAACTGCCGGAAAGCCTTGCCAAAGGTTCTGCCGTGGCTTCGGATGCGTTCTTCCCATTTGCGGATGGTCTGATGGAAGCCGCGGCAAATGGCGCAACCTGCGTCATTCAGCCCGGTGGGTCGATGCGCGATGATGAGGTCATCAAGGCCGCGAATGAAGCGGGCCTTGCCATGGTCTTCACCGGCATGCGCCACTTCCGTCACTGATCCCGGAGCAATTTGATATGCGGAGCTACGCGCTATATTTTGCGGCCCTCTTTGCGCTGATCGTCGATCAGGCCACCAAGATCGGGGTCGTGTTCGGCCTTGATCTGGTGAACCTGCTGCGCATTGACGTGGCTCCGCCGCTCCTGAACTTTCGCTACGGCGAAAATCGGGGGATCAACTTTGGACTGTTCAATGATGGTGGCGACTCCAGCCGCTGGATCTTGATCGCCATCTCGCTGGTGATCTGTGCTGCGGTGTTCATATGGGTACGCCGCAGCCATTCAAGCAGCCGGATGATGCTGATCAGTGCCGGGTTGGTAATTGGCGGCGCGCTGGGCAATGTGCTGGATCGGGTGCTGTACGGCTATGTGCTGGACTTCCTGAATATGTCCTGCTGCGGGTTCAATAACCCTTATGTGTTTAACGTCGCCGATATATTTGTTTTTGGCGGTGCGGCGGGGTTGATCCTGTTTGAGGGGCGGGCGAAAAAGCCCGCGTGACCTCCTGCGTGATTTGCGCTAGAGGTGTTGAGAACGTCTGAAGCGCGGGGCCCCGGCATCTCGCTTCAACTCATTGATAACGCATGTCTGAGGCGCGCTTAACGGGTTCTGACTGTTGCGCGACATGCACGAGAAGGACCGCGCCCCATGCGCTTTGTGACTGCACCGATCATCTTGAGTTCCGTACTGCTGGTGGCTGCTTGTGCCAACAAGCCGCTGCATGATCTTGATGCACGTCGCAACACGCCGGACGAGTTCCTCGTGCTGCCCAACAAGCCGCTGGAACAACCCGAAAGCTATGCCGCACTGCCGCAACCGACCCCCGGTGGCAGCAATCGTACCGACCGCAACCCGCAAGCCGAGGCCATCGTGGCGCTGGGCGGGCGACCCAGTGGCGCGGGTATTCCGGCCTCTGACGGCGCACTGGTGACAGCCGCAAGCCGCCACGGCGTGCAGGGCGACATTCGGGAAACGCTGACTGCTGAGGATACAAAGCGGCGCAAGCGGGCGGGTATCCTCGCCAATATCAAGCTCTTCCCCGTGGATCGCTACGCCGAAACCTACGAGCGAGAAGCACTCGATCCGCAAGATGTTAGCACAGCCTACCGTCGCGCCGGGGTTCCGACCCCGTCTTCACCGCCAAAAGGCGAATAATCCTTCACAATTTCGGCAAACCGTCTTGTGGCTGACGGTCGGCACCGTAATTTGATGCGCAGCAGGCCAAAACGACTCTGCGCCGGGCCGTGCCATTGCGCGCGCTCGGGGGACCGATCTGGAGGATAGAACATATGACATCTGAGGCAGCGATTCCGTCCGGGCTGCGGGCCAGCTGGCGGGGTGCGCTTTGTGCCCTTGTGATGGCAGCGGGCCTTGGCGCGCCTGTGCTTTCCGCGCAGGAGGCGTCTCCGGCAAGTGACGCGGCACCTAAATCCGAGCAAACCGGCGTTGAGATGGTCACCACCTTCACGCTTGAGAACGGGATGATGGTGGTGGTGGTCGAAGATCATCGCGCCCCTGTGGTGCAGCATATGGTCTGGTATCGTGCAGGCTCTGCCGATGAGCCCGTGGGCCAGAGCGGTGTTGCCCACTTCCTCGAACACCTTCTGTTCAAGGGCACCGATACGCTGGACGCGGGCGAGCTGTCGGCGACAGTTGCGCGTAACGGTGGTCGCGACAATGCCTTCACCAGCTATGATTACACGGCTTATTTTCAGCGTGTCGCAGCAGATCGGCTGGAGCTGATGATGCAGATGGAAGCGGATCGGATGCGCAATCTGCGCCTCACTGAGACCGATATCGTGACCGAGCGCGAAGTGATCCTCGAAGAGCGCAACCAGCGCACCGACAATGATCCCACTGCATTGTTTCGTGAACAGATGCGGGCGGTGCAATATCTGAACCATCGGTACAGTCAGCCGGTGATCGGCTGGCGGCACGAGATGGAAACCCTGTCGATGGAGGACGCACTGTCCTACTACGGCACCTATTATGCACCCAATAACGCAATCCTTGTGGTGTCTGGCGATGTGAAACCCGACGAGGTGCGCAAGCTCGCCGAGACCTACTATGGTGTGATCCCGGCCAATCCAGATCTGCCGGAACGGTTGCGCAGCGAGGAGCCACCGCAAACCGCAGCGCGGCGTCTGACCTTTGCCGATGCGCGGGTCTCGCAACCCTATGTACAGCGATCCTATCTGGCGCCGGAGCGTGACAGTGGCAGTCAGGAAAAGGCCGCCGCGCTCTATCTGCTCTCGCAGCTCTTGGGTGGGGGAACCACATCCTATCTGGCCAATGCACTGCAGTTTGAACAGCAAGTGGCGGTTTATACGGCGGCCTTCTATTCCGGTGTGTCGCTGGATGACACCACCTTTGATTTTGTGATTGTCCCCGCTGATGGTGTGACCCTCGAAGAGGCCGAGGCGGCGCTTGATCGCAGCGTGCAGCAGTTCCTCGCGACAGGTGTCGACAGCCAAAAGCTTGAGCGTATCAAGCTGCAGCTGCGCGCCTCCGAAATCTATGCTCGGGATGACGTGGACCGCATTGCCAACCGCTATGGCCGCGCGCTCACATCGGGGTTGACGGTTGAGGACGTGCAGGATTGGCCGCGCGTGCTTCAATCTATCACTGAGGATGAGATTATTGCCGTCGCACGCGAGGTATTGCGGCCCGAGGCATCTGTCACCGGTTACCTGATCCAAAGCCAGCAGGAGGCTGACCAATGAGCCGGAACAAAACATCCGCCCGCGTCCGCGCAGTCGATCTGCGCCCGCTAAAACGTGCCGTTCTGGCGCTGTTGGTTGGGTTTGCAGTGCTTTTTGCCGCGCAGATGGCACGGGCTGAGATCGACATCAAAGAAGTCACATCTCCCGGCGGGATAAAGGCGTGGCTGGTCGAAGATCACAGCATTCCCTTCTCTGCGTTGGAACTGCGGTTTCGTGGCGGCACATCACTGGACGCGCCCGGCAAACGCGGGGCCGTACATCTGATGGGCGGCCTGTTGGAAGAGGGTGCAGGAGAGCTGCGCGCGCAGGACTACGCCCGCGCTGTGGAGGCTCTGGCGGCCAATTTCTCTTATGACGCCGACAAGGACATGGTCGCGATCTCCGCCAGTTTCCTGACCGAAAACCGCGATGAGGTGATGGAGCTCTTGCGCCAGACCATTCAGGAGCCACGTTTCGATCAGGATGCGCTGGACCGGGTGCGGGCACAGGTTCTGGTGGGGCTGCGCTCTGATCAGACCGATCCCAATGCGATTGCGGGCAAGACCTTTGGTAAGCTGGCATTTGGCGACCACCCTTATGGCACCGATGGTAAGGGCACGGTGGAGAGCGTCTCGGCGCTGACCCGTCAGGACATGTTTGCCGCCCATGAGGCTGTTTTTGCCCGTGACCGTCTGTACGTAAGCGCGGTTGGTGATATCACACCCGATGAACTGGGCACGCTACTGGACGAATTGCTGGGCGATTTGCCCGCCGAGGGAGCGCCGATGCCCGGCCCGGCAGAGGTGCTGCTGACGGGTGGTACAACGGTGGTGCCCTTTGCCACGCCGCAGTCTGTGGCGCTCTTCGGGCAGAAGGGGATCGACCGTAATGATCCGGATTTCTTTGCCGCTTATGTGCTGAACCAGATCCTCGGCGGTGGATCATTTGAGACGCGCTTGATGCAGGAAGTGCGCACCAAACGTGGCCTCACCTATGGGGCCTATAGCTATCTGGTGCCGCGTGATCTGGCCTCGACCTACATGGGGTCTTTTGCCTCTGCCAATGAGAAGATGGCAGAAGCGGTCGGCGTTGTGCGCGACCAGTGGCAGGCCTTGGTGGACAGCGGCGTTACCGAAGCGGAGTTGCAGGATGCCAAGACCTATCTGACCGGTGCCTATCCTTTGCGCTTCAACGGCAACAGTCAGATCGCTGCGATCCTTGTGTCGATGCAGATGGATGACCTGCCCACCGACTATGTGGTCACCCGCAACGAAAAGGTCGAGGCGGTGACCCTGGATGATGTGAACCGGATCGCCAAAGAACTGCTGGACCCCGAGGGGCTGCGGTTCGTGGTGGTTGGAGAGCCCGAAGGGCTGAAGTCCACGAACTAGGCACTGGGCAAACATCCCTGAAACAAAAACGGCGCGGTCCCAAATAGGAGCCGCGCCGTTTTTTTTGTGTTGGGGTCGAGGTGTTACTCGCCGTAGGGAATCCACACGGTTTTCACTTCGGTCGCGGCCTGCAAGAAGCGTTTGGATTGGTCGCGCGACCAGTCAAAGGCGCGGCCATTGTTGACCCATGTACGCTTGAGATTTCCAGCAGATTCGGCCTCGATCATCTTCGACAGATCGGTGGAAGAGAAGCTCCAGACCGCGCCGATATCGAGATGTTTGGCCATAGTGTCGCCAAGGTCCTTGTGCGCGCCGGTGAGGATGTTCACCACACCCGCAGGGACATCTGACGTCTCAAGCACCTGATAGAGGTCGGTGGCCGCCAACGGGAAGGCCTGAGACGCCGCCAGCACCACACGGTTGCCCATCGCAATTGCAGGGGCCATCGCCGAAATCAGACCCAGAAGCGGGGCTTCATCGGCGCAGAGAACACCAATGGTGCCAACCGGTTCTTTCATGCCAAGCGCGACGCCCCGGATCGGCACGCCATGCGCCAGCCCGTCGTATTTATCGGCCCATGCAGCAGCAGAAAACAGCCGTTGCAGCGAGGCTTCGACCTCCACTGTGCCGTCGCCTTTGCCTGTCATCGCATCAATGCGGGCGGCGAATTCACCCGCACGAGCTGCGAGGTTTTCGGCCAGATAATAGAGGATCTGCGCCCGCAAGTGCCCGGTGGTCTTGGCCCAGCCTTTGGCGGCGTTTGCGGCCTCAACCGCGTTACGGACGTCCTTGCGGCTGCCAGCGCCGACGTGGCCCAGCAGGTCGCCTTTGGGGCCGTAGACGGATTTGGAATAGCCGCTGTCGGGGCGGGTTTGTTTGCCACCGGTGAACATCTTGGCGGTGCGGTCGATGCCCGCGGGTGCCGCACCTTTGTCGTCGCCTTCAAAGGCCACAACAGGGTTCAGCGTGTCCAACGCGCCTGTGGGTTTGGTGTAGGCCATCAGGCCTTCGACGCCACCTTCGCGGCCAAAGCCGCTTTCGCGTACGCCGCCAAAGGGGGCGGCGGCGTCGAACATATTGGTGCCATTGACCCAGACCACGCCCGCAACCAGTTTAGGTGCGATATCGAGGGCGAGGTTCACGTTCTCGGTCCAGAGTGTCGCGGCCAACCCGTAGCGGGTGTTGTTCGCCAGTTCGACAGCCTCAGCAGGGGTGCGGAAGGTGGTAGAGACCAGCACCGGGCCAAAGATCTCTTCCTGCATCAACGGATCAGCGGGTGAGAGGCCCTCAATAAGGGTGGGCGGGAAGAAGCAGCCCTTGGCAGGCATATTAACTGCGGTTTGATGCACAGTGCAGTTTTTCGCGGATGCGACCATGCGGGTGATTTCCGCATGTTGAACCGGATCCACCACTGCACCCACATCGATGCATTTGTCGAGCGGATCACCCAGACGCAGGGTTTTCATCCGCGCGCGCAGTTTCTGGTGGAAGCGTTCTGCGACACCTTCCTGCACCAAAAGGCGCGACCCGGCGCAGCAGACCTGACCTTGATTGAACCAGATCGCATCCACCAGCCCCTCAATGGCGCTGTCCAGATCGGCGTCGTCAAAAACGATGTAGGGGCTCTTGCCGCCCAGCTCCAGAGTCAACGCCTTGCCGGTGCCTGCAGTCGCTTCGCGGATCTTGCGCCCCACAGAAGTCGATCCGGTAAAGGCGATTTTGTCCACGTCCGCATTGACGATCATCTCGCCCACGGCACCATCGCCGGTAATGATGTTCACAACGCCCTTGGGCAAGCCCGCCTGACGGCAGATGTCGGCAAACAGCAGCGCGGTGAGCGACGTATATTCAGCCGGTTTCAGGACCACGGTGTTGCCCATCGCCAGCGCGGGCGCGACTTTCCATGCCAGCATCAGGAGCGGGAAGTTCCACGGGATGATCTGACCGCAGACGCCAAGCGCCTCCCGACCCGACATTTCCTCATCCATCAGCTGCGCGTGGCCTGCGTGATGGTAGAAATGACGTTGCACCAGCGGAATATCGATGTCGCGGCTCTCGCGGATTGGCTTGCCGTTGTCGAGTGTTTCGAGCACCGCAAAGAGGCGGCTGTGCTTTTGCAGAAGACGCGCAATGGCATAGAGATATGTCGCACGGCCAGAGCCACCCATCGCGGCCCAAGCACCTTGCGCGGCGCGGGCAGCTTTGACGGCGGCGTCTACGTCTTTTTGTGTCGCTTGCGTCAGCTCTGCCAGCACCTCGCCGGTTGCGGGGTTCTTGCTCTCGAAGGTTTGGCCCGGAGCGGTGAAGCTACCATTGATAAAGTGACCGAACTGGCTTCCCTGATCGACCAGCCAAGCGAGGGCCTCTGCGGCGCTTTCGGGGGCGGGGCCATAGTCCATGGTGTCAAAAATCTCTTTGATTGTCATCTATTGGTCCTCACGCCATCGGGTGGCGGTAGCCAGCGGAGTAAGCGCCGGTCACATGGTGTTCGAGCTGACGTTCGATATCGCCAAGCAGGCTGGATGCGCCAAAGCGGAAGAGGTCCGGTTGCAGCCAGCGGTTGCCCAGTTCCTCTTTCATCAGGCTGAGGTAGACCAGGGCATCCTTGGCCTTGGAGATGCCGCCTGCGGGCTTGTAGCCGACATGGAAACCAGTGCGTTCATAGTAGTCGCGAATGGCACGGATCATCACCAGAGAGACCGGCAGGGTGGCATTCACACCTTCCTTGCCGGTAGAGGTTTTGATGAAATCTGCGCCCGCCATCATGCAGATCATTGAGGCTCGCGCGACATTGCGCAGGGTGCCAAGTTCTCCGGTGGCGAGGATGGCCTTTACATGCGCGTCCCCACACGCCTCGCGGAAGGCTTTCATCTCATCATAGAGTGCCTGCCAGTTGCCCGAAAGAACGTGGCGGCGAGAAATCACGATGTCGATCTCCTTGGCACCAGCCCGGACGCTCTCGCGGATTTCTTCGACTCGCAGGTGGAAGGGCGAAAGACCTGCCGGAAACCCGGTAGAGACGGCTGCAACAGGGATCTGGGTGCCATGAAGCGCCCGCACGGCAGCGGGGATCATGTCGTGGTAGACGCAGACCGCACCCGTGGTGAGGCTGTCCATCCCCAGTGCTGACAGGATATCTGCGCGCACGGGTTGGCGCGCCTTGGCGCAGAGGCGGCGGACGCGGGCCTCGGTGTCGTCGCCGGAAAGCGTCGTGAGGTCGATCAGGCTGATCGCCTTTAGCAGCCACGCGGCCTGATAGTCCTTCTTGACCGAGCGACGACCGGGCAGGCTGGCACAGCGGCGCTCGATTGCGGAGGTATTTGCCTCAAGGCCCAGAGCCCAATCCAGATCGAGCGCGATGCCGGGGTTGCGGGGCAGATCGCTGTGGGTCGCACCCTGAGGGGCGGCAGATTGCGCGGCAGGCGGTGTGGCCTTGCTGGTCGGGTTGGCAGCGGAGGTGTTCGGCGGCTGCGTGCCGTCTTCTGCGGTTTGGCTGTCCATTTGTGGGAGTCCTCGAACGTTTCACACCCAAAATCGCATGCCACCCCGCTTTGATGCAAGGTTTCCCAAAGGTTTTCCCGTTCCATTTTTTACCAAGAGGACAAAAATCAAAGATATTGTGAGAATAATTCTCATTTTCATTGACGAAGTTGAGAATCGTTCTCATATTGCGGGTAAGCGAAACGAGAATCTTGCGGGCAGGGAGCACCTTTATGCTGAACCGACGTCACACTCTTCTGGGTATGGGGGCCATGGTGGCCCTTGCTGCGACACCTGTTGCAGCCTCTGACGGACCACTGACGGTGGTGGCGACCACCGGGATGATTGCCGATGCAGCCCGTCAAATCGGTGCTGCGGAGGTCGAGGTGACCGCCTTGATGGGAGCGGGCGTTGATCCGCACGCCTATCGCCAGACCCGCAGTGATATTGCTGCGATGACCCGTGCAGATCTGGTGTTGTGGCACGGTTTGTACCTTGAGGCGCAGATGGAGGATTTCTTCCACTCGCTCGCACGTAAACGCGAGGTCGTGGCAGTGGCCGAGGCAATGCCAAAGGACCTGCTGCGTGGCCATGATGATTACGCCGATAAATACGACCCGCACGTCTGGATGAGCCCGGAGCTGTGGAAACATGTGGTACGCGAAGTGGCACGCGCCCTCACCGAGGCACGCCCGGGATCTGCGGATCTGTTTGCAGCCAATTTGGAGCGGCATCTGGGGGAATTGGATCGCCTGTCCGACTACGGTCGCAAAGTTGTGGCCGGGGTGCCAGACAGCAACCGTGTGTTGGTCACCGCGCATGATGCCTTTGGCTATTTTGGCCGCGACTACGGATTTGAGGTGTTGGGCATTCAGGGCATCTCGACGCAGTCTGAGGCCGGTTTGAACCGGATTGGCGCGTTGGTCGATGTATTGGTAGAGCGCCAAATTAAGGCCGTGTTTGTCGAGACCTCAGTCGCGGATCGCTCCATGCGCGCATTGATCGAAGGGGCGGCGGCCAAAGGGCATGACGTCGTGATCGGCGGCGAGCTGTTTTCGGACGCTATGGGTCAGGATGGGACCTATGAGGCCACCTATGTCGGTATGCTCGATCACAACTTTACCACCATTGCCGGTGCGCTGGGTGCGGATGTGCCCACCGGCGGTATGGACGGCAAACTCGGGGCAGGTCACTAACATGCAACTTTCACTTGCCAGTCAGAACGGTCAGACCGCGCGAGAGGAAGGGCTGGACCAAAGCCCGCTCGCGATCCGCGGTCTTACCGTCAGCTACGGCGAAAAACCGGCGGTCTTTTCCGTTGATATGACCGTGGTGCCGGGGCAGATGACTGCAATCATCGGGCCAAACGGTGCCGGCAAATCCACACTCCTGAAAGCGGCGCTGGGCATTGTGTCGCCGGTGTCGGGCCGGGTGCAGGTGTTTGGTCGTCCGCTGGATCATCAGCGCGCGCGCATCGCCTATGTGCCGCAACGCGCCTCGGTCGATTGGGACTTCCCGACGCGGGTGATCGACGTGGTGATGATGGGGCTATACCGCGAGTTAGGGCTGTTGGGGCGCATTCGCGGCACCCATCACAAGATCGCGCGAGACTGTTTGGAACGTGTCGGTATGAGCGAGTTTGCCGAGCGACAGATTGGTCAGCTTTCTGGCGGTCAGCAACAGCGGGTGTTTCTAGCGCGCGCACTGGCGCAGGGGGCGGATCTCTACTTGCTGGATGAACCGTTTGCAGGCGTGGATGCGGCAACGGAAAAGGCCATTATTGGCGTGCTCAAGGCTCTGAGGGCTGAAGGCAAAACGGTTGTTGTGGTGCATCACGACTTGGCGACGGTGCAGGATTATTTCGACAATGTCTTCCTGATCAATACCCGCAAAGTTGCCGAGGGCGCTGTGGCGGAAGCCTTTACGCCGGAGAGTTTGCAAGCAGCCTATGGTGGCCGGCTGGCAACGGCGCAGATCGAACAGATCGCGCGGCCAGCGTGAGTGGTGAAATGCCAATCCAGAAAGAGAAAGGCGGAGCATGCTGATCGACGCACTGTTCCTGCAATTAGGGTATAACGCCACATTGGTGGCGATCGGAGCGGCGCTGTTGGGCGCAGCTTCGGGGATCACGGGCACCTTCCTGTTCCTGCGCAAGCGCGCGCTGGTATCGGATGCCGTGAGCCATGCCACCCTGCCCGGCGTCTGCGTTGCGTTCCTGGTCCTCGTGGCGCTGGGTGGGGATGGCCGCAATCTTGCAGGGTTGCTTATCGGTTCTGCGGTGTCGGCTGGCATCGGGCTTTGGTGCATGAACTGGCTGACACGCAACACGCGGCTGGCAGAAGATGCCGCGATTGGCGCGGTGCTCTCTGTGTTCTTCGGTTTTGGCGTGGTGTTGCTGACGGTCATTCAAACGCTGGGGGTCGGACGCCAGGCCGGGCTTGAGGGGTTCTTGTTGGGCTCCACCGCAGGCATGCTCTATTCAGATGCACTGGTGATTGCGGCAGGCGGTGCGGCGGTGCTGTTTCTGATCCTGCTGACGCGACGCCCCATGACGATGGTGGCTTTTGATCCCGAATATGCCGCCGCGCGCGGTCTGCCGGTCGACAAGGTCGACATGCTGATGATGGGTCTGGTGATGGCTGTGACCGTGGTGGGCCTCAAGGTGGTGGGGCTGATCCTCATCGTGGCGCTGCTGATTATCCCGCCAGTCACCGCCCGTTTCTGGACGGAGCGCGCCGATCAGGTGGTGATTCTTGCCGGTGTTCTGGGGGCGGTGGCCGCCTATCTGGGGGCGGCAATCTCGGCGTCTGCCCCGAACCTGCCGACAGGGCCGATCATTGTATTGATGAGTTTTGCGCTTTTTGCTCTGTCATTGTTGGTCGCGCCGAACCGAGGTGTGTTGGCTGCGGTCCTCCGGCATCAAAAATTCCAACGCCGGGTGCATATTCGTCAGGGTCTTCTGGCACTTGCACAAGATCAGACGATCTATGAACCCCTCACGCTGCGGCTGCTGAGTAAGCGCGGGTTGGTGCGGGCAGATGGTGTGGCCACAAAGGCAGGCCGTGCGCGAGCGGCCAAGGCGCTTCGCGATGAACATCGCTGGGACATTCTGCGCCGCGATCAGGCGCAAGAGGCAGCAGCCGCGCTCTATGATGGTCTCCGCGAGATTGAAACCGTCCTGACGCCAGATCAGATCGCCGAGATTGACCGTAAGATCAGCACGCCAAAGGAGGCCTGTTAGATGGGCAGCGAATTTGTCACCCTCTCTCTTACGCCGCTATTGATCGGGATCTTTGCGGCGGTGGCTTGCGCACTGCCGGGGAACTTTTTGCTCTTGCGTAAACAGGCGCTGATTGGCGACGCGATCAGCCATGTGGCTTTGCCGGGCATCGTCGTGGCGTTCCTTTTGACTGGCGCGATTTCCACCTGGCCGATGATGCTGGGTGCGGCAGGCGCAGCGGTGGTCGCGGTTGTGATGATCGAAGGTATCCGCCGTTTGGGCCGCATCGAGCCCGGAGCGGCGATGGGTGTTGTCTTCACCACACTCTTTGCGGCGGGTGTTTTGCTCTTGGAACAGAGCGATACTTCCTCGGTACATCTGGATGTGGAACATGCGCTTTACGGCAATCTGGAGAGCCTGATCTGGCTTGATGGCACGGGCTGGGGGTCGCTTCTGGACCCCGAGGCGCTGGCCTATCTGCCGGTGGAACTGCCTCGCATGGCAGCGACGCTGGTGGTGGTTGCTGGCTTTATCGCGCTGTTCTGGCGACCTTTGAAGATTTCAACCTTTGACGAAGGCTTCGCCCGCACGATGGGGATGCGAACGGACCTGTTGGGTCTGGCGCTGGTCATCACAGCTGCGATTGCGGCGGTGGCGGCCTTTGATGCGGTGGGGTCGATCATCGTGATCGCCATGTTCATCTGCCCACCCGCAGCGGCGCGAATGATGACCAATCGGCTGGAGGTGCAGATCGCGTGGAGCGTCGTCTTTGCCACTCTGTCGGCGATCATCGGCTATGTGTGTGCAGGGTATGGACCGATCTGGATCGGCATGGGCGATGCGGTGAGTGCTGCGGGTATGATCGCAACCGTATCTGGTCTGATCCTTGCAATTACGGCCTTGGTTGGCCCCTGTCGCGCCCGTGCCGGAGCACCGTCCGGCGTGTAGTTGCCGAACATCTGAGGCACGTTGTAGGCACTGTTCGGAGCACGTATTCCGGGTGGCAGAATCGTGCACCCTCATGCTAAATCTTGGGTCATGGCTACACTCGACCCCCAAATCAGCGAAAACCCAGTGCAACAGGCGACCGAGGCTCATCGGCCTGTCATTCGCCAGCTTGATGACAGCGCCATCAACCGCATTGCAGCGGGTGAGGTGGTTGAGCGCCCGGCCTCTGCCGTCAAGGAATTGGTGGAGAACGCCATCGACGCCGGGGCGACCCGCATCACGGTAGAGATCGCCGATGGCGGGAAGACCCTGATCCGGGTGATTGATAACGGCTGTGGCATGACGCCCGAGGACCTGCCGCTGGCGCTGTCACGCCATGCGACCTCGAAAATCGACGGCTCGGATCTTCTGAACATCCACACCTTTGGATTTCGCGGCGAGGCCCTGCCCAGTTTGGGTGCGGTCGGGCGGCTCACCATCACCAGCCGGGCCGAAGGGCACGATGCGGCTCAGATCCGCGTCGCGGGTGGGCATCTGGAGCCGGTCAAACCGGCAGCGCTGCGGCAGGGCACAATTGTGGAACTGCGCGATCTTTTCTTTGCGACGCCTGCACGGCTGAAATTCATGCGCACCGACCGAGCTGAAACACAGGCGATTTCCGACACGGTGAAGCGACTTGCGATGGCGGAGCCAGCCGTGGGCTTTACCCTGCGCGATGTCTCTGGCGGTGGTGAGGGACGTGTGACGTTTCGCGCCGACCCCATGAGCGGGGATCTCTTTGATGCGCTGCACGGGCGGCTAGCGCATGTGATTGGTCGCGAATTTGCGGAGAACGCGCTGAAGATCGACGCGACGCGCGAGGGCATCCGCCTTTATGGCTATGCCGCCCTGCCGACCTATTCGCGCGGGGCTGCGGTGACGCAGTTCCTGTTCGTGAACACGCGGCCGGTGAAGGACAAGATGCTCACAGGTGCGCTGCGGGCGGCCTATATGGATTTCCTCAGCCGCGATCGCCATCCGGCGGCAGCCCTGTTCATCGATTGCGATCCGACGCTGGTGGATGTGAACGTCCACCCGGCGAAATCCGAGGTGCGGTTTCGCGATCCGGGACTGGCGCGCGGGCTGATTGTCTCGGCGTTGCGCCATGCGCTGGCGGACGCTGGCCACCGTGCCTCCAGCACTGTGGCAGGGGCGACCTTGGGCGCGATGCGGCCCGAGCACCCCACCGCGACGGGGGCGCCGAGGGTCTATCAGATGGATCGGCCGTCCCTGGGCGCACGCAACAGTTCTTACGCGGCGCAAGCCCCCGGTCAGCCGCCCGCACCGTCCTATCCTGCGCCGCCATCGGCTGAACCTGCCGGCTTTGCCGAGATGTCCGGCGCCTACAGTGGCCGTCTGGTCGAAGACGCTGCAGTAGAGCCAGAAGCGCACCCGGTAGAGGATCTGCCTTTGGGCGCGGCGCGCGGGCAGGTGCATGAGAATTACATCATTGCCCAGACCCGTGACGGTATGGTGATCGTCGATCAACACGCCGCGCACGAACGGCTGGTCTATGAAAAACTCAAACATCAGATGGCTGAAAATGGCGTTGCGACCCAAGGCCTTTTGATCCCCGAGATTGTCGAACTCTCGGATGGCGATTGCGCGCGCCTGCTGGACGTGGCCGATGATCTGGCGAAATTCGGTCTCGGGATCGAAGCCTTTGGCGGCAGCGCCGTAGCCGTACGCGAAACCCCGGCAATTCTGGGCGAGGTCAATGCCGAGGCGATGATCCGCGACATTCTGGATGAATTGGCCGATCAGGGCGAGAGCCAGCTGGTACAGGCGCGGCTGGAGGCGATCCTGTCGCGTGTGGCTTGTCACGGCTCGATCCGCTCCGGGCGGCGGATGCGCGGCGAGGAGATGAACGCGCTTCTGCGCGAGATGGAGGCGACGCCGCATTCCGGCCAATGCAACCATGGCCGCCCCACCTATGTTGAACTCAAACTCGCTGACATCGAACGCCTGTTTGGTCGCAGCTAAAGGAACCCCGGATGGAAGGCATGGACACCGCCCTCGCGAATATGGACAGTCTTGGAATGATCCTGCTGGGGGCCGCAGTGGGGGTCGTCCTGCTATTTGCGCTCCTGATCCAGTCGATGCGCAATTCTGCCCGCGCGGCGCGTGCGATTGAACCGTTGACCCATCAAATGAGTACTCTGGGGCAGGTGGCGCAGCAGTTATCCTCCGGTCAGGAGGCGCTGCGGGGCAATCTGCAGACGGTGTCTGACACCCAAGCCAATGCGCAGTTGCAGATCCTGCAAACCATGGAAGCGCGGCTTGGTGACGTACAGCAACGGATGAACGACCGGCTGGCCGACAACGCCATGAGGCAAGCGCGGGCCATGACAGAGATGCAGGAGCGCATGACCGAGAGCCTGCACGGCAACGCCAAGCGCACCGCCACCTCGCTCACGCAGTTGCAGGAACGGCTCGCGGTGATCGACAAGGCGCAGGACAATATCACCAAACTGTCAGGCGATGTCTTGTCCTTGCAGGATATCCTGTCGAACAAGCAGACCCGTGGGGCCTTTGGAGAGATCCAGCTCAATGACATCGTGTCAAAGGCGCTTCCCAGCGACGCCTATGCGTTTCAATACACGCTCTCGAATGGCAAGCGGGCGGACTGCCTGATCCACCTGCCCAACCCGCCGGGGCCGATCGTGATCGACAGCAAGTTCCCGTTGGAACCCTATGAGGCGCTGCGCAATGCCGAGACCCAAGAGGCCCGTGCGCAGGCGGCGCGGCTCCTGAAGGGGGCGTTGCGCAAGCATATCCGCGACATTTCGGAGAAATACATCCTTGATGGGGAAACCGCCGACGGGGCGCTGATGTTTCTGCCCTCTGAGGCTGTTTATGCGGAGTTACATGCGAATTTCTCTGACGTGGTGCGCGAAGGATTTTCGCTCAAGGTCTGGATCGTGTCACCCACCACCTGCATGGCGACCCTCAACACCATGCGTGCAATCCTGAAAGATGCGCGCATGCGCGAACAGGCCGGTGCAATCCGCACAGAGCTGGGTCTGCTGCACAAGGATGTGGAGCGTCTCGGCGACCGGGTTGGCAATCTGGACCGGCATTTCAGCCAGGCGCAGAAGGATATCGCCGACATCAAGATCAGCGCCGACAAGGCCGGACGACGGGCGCAGCGGCTTGATAATTTCGACTTTGAGGAATTGAGCCCCGACAGCATGGCTCAGGTGGTGGCGCTGGAGCGCCCGGGCGAATGATACGGCTGACACGTCGCCGGATGGCACCGGATGCGGCGCTGTTGCGCGAAGCGGAACTGCGGGCGGAAAAGGTCGTCTCTATCCTGCGGATTTTTGTGGCACTGGGGTTGATGGTGGTTTTCTTCCTGGCGGTGGGAGAACCCCCGGCTGAGATTGCCGACTTTCTGCGCAAACAGTGGATCTTTGCGATCCTGTCGATGGTGTCATACCTTCTGTTGGGGGTGTTCAGCCTGTGGCTGGCCCGCAGTGGGCGGCTTCGGCGCTGGATGGTCTGGCCGGTTGTGACGCTCGATTGCCTGTTCATGCTGGTGAATGCATGGGTGGGATTGGAGAATGTCTCCATGCCCGGTGCGCTGACATTCCTGTTGCCACCTACATGGCTGGTGCCGGTGGTGCTGGCCTTTGCGGTGCTGCGGTTTAACCCATATTTGCAGGCCTATTGCGTGGCCCTGATTGTTGGGGGCTTGGGATACCTGAGCTTTGTCAGCGATGTGACCGTGTCGCCAGAGATAGCCAATCGCCTGAAGCATCTGGTGTCGGTGCCGCCCAATATTGTGCGGCTGACCATGATTCTGCTGGCGGGCGTGGTTCTGGTGGTGGCTGCGGCGGCGCTGCGGGATCTGTTGCATCGCGCGCTGATCGAGACAGAAAAGCGCCTGCTGCTGACGCGCTATTTGCCTGCGCGGCTGGCGAACCGGGTGCAGGGTGAAAACCTGGACGATATGCGTCAGGAGCAGCGGCAGGACATGGGGGTGATGTTCGTGGACATTCGCGGCTTCACCTCTTGGGCCGAAGGTCGTGATCCTGCGGAGGTGGGGGGCTTTGTGACAGAGTACCGTATCCGCGTGCAAAAAGCGGCGCGCGAGACCGGTGGTATGGTGGACAAGTTCATCGGGGACGGCGCGATGTTATTGTTTGACGGAGATGGCGCGCCCCATCGCGCGCTGGACTGCGCGCGGCGTCTCTCGGATGAAATGCATGACTGGTCTGATGCGCGTCAGCGAGAAGGACGTAGCGCCGTGCATGTGGGGATCGGGCTGCATTGGGGCGAGGTGTTTTCTGGCGTGGTCGGTGATGAGGACCGGCTGGAATACACCGCCCTTGGCGATACGGTGAACATCGCGGCGCGGCTGGAGCAGATGACCAAGACCTGTGAAATGGAGATCATCGTATCGGGCGCGGTTCTTGAGGCGGCAGGGGAGCCCGCGCGCGAGGACTGGATTGCGCTGGAACCGGCGCCCTTGCGCGGGCGCAGCCAGCCGCTTGCCCTCTTTGGACGTCAGGAGCGCATGCGTGAGCCCGGTGCGGCCTGATTTGCTGTAGATCAAGGTCACGGCCTGCGATGGGTGTCACTGTTGCAGCACCCGATAGCTTCATGGAAAGGACGCGCAGGATGGTCGAGATTGCAAGCAACAAGGCGGAACAGGTCGCGCTGCTGGCGCGTGAGATCGAGCGTGCGGAACCTGAGCTGCGCGCCTTCATTGCCGATATGAATGAGGATGAGCAGGCGGAGCTTGTGGCTCTGGTCTGGGTGGGGCGCGGTGTTTTTGAGGCGGAGGAGTTTGGTCAGGCGGTGGCCACGGCGCGCGCCGAGAAAACCACGCCAACCGAGGATTATCTCCTCGCGACCCCGAACCTTGCCTATGACATTGAGGCAGGGTTGGAGGCGCTGGGCGTTGATGTAACCGCCGCCGCCGAGGATGTCATGGGGCGGTAAATAACAAGAGAAAGCCCCGCCAGATTTCTCTGACGGGGCTCTTCTTATCTCACCGATTTCAGGAGCGGTGTGACACCACCTGAAGGTGCTGGGCCAGCGCGCCGATCCGACCCATCCAGCTGTCGACAAGCGCCGGATCACTGGGTGCGGCACTGACGCCGGGGGTGATCTTGCCGTTCATCGCGGCTTCGATGGCATAGGACACCGGATAGGACACCAGACGCGCCATGGCGCTGCCGCGCTCGTCGCCCCATGCGTCCATCACATAGGTCTTGTGCCATTTGGTCTGGCCGTCTTTTTCCGCCTTGAGGTCCACGCAGAGCACCACGCGGTCCGGCTCGCCCTCGTCATAGGCGTTCTCATCCCAGAACTGGTCGGACATTTCCTTGAGCCGGGCATCGCCTTCGGGGCCTTCAAGTGTTTCGACCTCTTTGAAGACATCCGCCCAGGCCTTGGTCCAGCCGTCCAGACGCAGCGTGCCACGCACGAAGGTTTTGACCTTCCAGTCCTTGTCGAAATGGTATTGCGCCATGAAGGGCAGGCTGTCGCGGTTGGGATAGACCTCAAAGCTCTCTGGCGTGGCCAGAGGCGCGTCATAGGTGGAGATTGCGTCCCAAGGGCGTGCGACGTCCAGGACCTCAAAATCGCGGATCGAGCGCGAGGGGGACCGCAGTGCCTTGAGCACGCCCAGAGGCGACCAGCTGAACTTGTAGCGGAAGGGATTTGGGGTTTTGGGGATGCCGCCGCAATAGGACAGAAAGCTGATCTCATTGTCGGGGTCAAAGGCCGGGGATTCCGCATATTCGGCCACCAGGGCATGTGCCATCAGGTGGTCAATACCCGGATCAAGCCCGACCTCATTGACCAGCGCGACGCCTGCGTCCTTGGCTTTCTGATCCAGCGCCCGCATCTCTGGCGAGATATAGGAGGAGGACACAAAATGCGCGCCATTGTTGATGGCGAGCTCTGCCAGTTCCACATGCCAGTCGCCGGGCAGCATCGAGACCACCACGTCAGCGGGGCTGAGGAGTTCCGACAGACGCGCGATGGAAAACTTGTGGATGTTGGTGGTGAGGTCGCCAACGGCCTCGGCGGCTTTTTCCGGTGTGCGGTTCCAGACGGCCACGTCGTGACCCGCTTCGAGCAGGCGACGCAGGCCGGGAATGGCGGAGAGGCCAGTGCCGCACCAGTGAATAGTCATAGTTGTTCTCCTTCGTCCGGGCAGGCTGGTTAGCCCGCCACATGTTCGTCAAAGACTGCCTTGGCCCGGCCCCAGACACCCGCATCCAGATCGGATAGGGTCAAGAGGCTGGCCAGCAGTTGGTCTGCATAATCCTCGGAACTCTCGGCGGGCAGCATCGAGGGCAGGTTGTCGATGGCCATCACATCCAGCACCGGGGCGTTGGCAACACGCAGCACAGGCGCGTCCCATGTGGTGGCACGGGAGTAGACCGGAACCGGATTGTAATCGCTGTCGGGATCGCAGGCCACATCGCCAATCGCGGTCAGTTTGCGGTCGGCCTGAAGCGCGTCTTGCGGCACAAACACAGGTGTGCCGGGGCGCGCGAAGATGCAGTTCAGGAACAGATCGTGGTTGAGGATCTCGGGAAACGGCCCGCCGCTGGCGGTCTCTTTCATATCCCACTTTGTGACCGTGACGCCCATCGCCTCGCAGAGGTCCGCCGCGCCAGTGCCCACGCGCCCCAAGGCTCCGATGACAATGGCTGTGGGGCGCTCAGCGCCGGATGCATCCAGTTCCTCCCCCAGATCAGAGAGCAGAGCGTCCTTGTTTTTGTAGACACCAACCGGGCCACAGACTTCATCGCGTTGTTGCGCAGCCCAAGCCTTGAGTGTGACGGCAGCCCCCGCATAGCCCGCCCAATAGCCAAAGGCGGCAACCCGGCGTCCGGTTTCGTCCACAAGATATTCCAGATCATACAGCGTCCCGCCACCCTCGCGGAAGCGCCGCAAAAGCTCCTTGCCGGAATGCTGGCCCTTGAAGGCATGGCCGAACATGATGTGGCGATGAGGCAGGGGGGTGCCGTCCTCGGGCAGTTCTTTCAGGCCAAAGATGATCGCATCGCGCGGCGCATCGGGCCAGGAGTTTTCTGCCGCAATCTCGCAGCCTGCGTCGATGTAGCCTTGCAGCGGGAGGGCGCGGCTGTGGCTGTCTTCGACGGTGACGCGAATGCCTGCGTCCAACAGGGCCTTTGCCCCCGCAGGCGTCAGCCCCACGCGATCCTCGTTCGGGCGTTGCTCGGCCCGGACCCAGAGATGTGTCATAGTCTTGTCCTTCAAAGCATATCTTTGGCGCGCACAGTTTTGACACTGTCGCGTGCTTCCATTGCCTCCATAAAGGCCTGGAGTTTTGGAAAGCCTGTAAGCTTGACCCCGTCGCCTTCCAGCCAGGTGCTGATCACGTAGAGGTAGCAATCGGCGAGGCTCAGCGAGTCACCCAGAACAAACGGGCCGCGTAGGCCATGGTTGCAGATGTGCTCGCAGGAGGCAGCCATCGTTTCGGGCACCTTGCGGGTCATGTCCTTGAACGAGGCGGGATTGGAGGCCCATCGCGCGCCGCGCAGTTTGTGGGCATGGTTCACATGCATGGTGGAGGCAAGATAGAACATCACCTCGCGCATGCGGGCTGTCAGGACCGGACCGGTGGGGCGCAGCCCCGCATCAGGCGCCAGATCGGCAATATACTCCAACAGCGCACCGGTCTCTGTGAGGATGCCGCCATCGACCACCAAAGCCGGCACGCGGCCCTTCGGGTTGATCTGATGATAGGCTTTGGTCGTTTGCTGTTTTTCGGCAAAATCGATCTTGATGGCCTCATAGGCGAGGCCAGCCTCTTCGAGCGCAATGGCGACCGCAATGGAGATGGTGTGGGGCGCGTAGTAAAGTTGCATGGCTGTCTCCTGTGCGGGGATCTCAGAGGTGGGTGCGCGCGTATTGCCGGTCCGGCTCTTCCAGATGCGGCACCGCATTAAAGAGGACCGGCGCATAGGTCCCGCCGATATTGTGCAGGCGGTGCAGCGAGGTGTTCATGATCGCCAGCGCCATGCGCGCGGTTGCGGCCGTATCGAGCCCCAGACACTGGCGCATCACCATGGAGATCAGCCCGCCTGATGTGACAACCAATGCAGGACCTTCACCTTCTGCGATCTCCGCAAGTGCGGCTTTGGTTCGGGATTCAAAATCACGCCAGCTTTCTGGCGGGGCGCTGATCCTGTCGGCCTCCCACGCGGCAAAAACCTGTGGGAGATGGGCGACAAATCCCTCGCGCTCTTGCGGGATCGGCAGGCCGTGCTGGGCCTCCATCCTCTGTGCGAGGGTGAAATATTCCATCTCGTTGAGGCGGGGGTCGCGGATCAATTGCCCCGCATCAAAGCCCATGGCGCGGGCGGTTTCTTCGTGCCGGATCAGGGTGCCGCAATAGATGCGGGCGTAGGTGTCCTTGCAGTTGCGCAGATAGTGGCCCAGCCATTGGGCCTGCTGATGACCAAGGGCGCTCAGCTTGTCGTAGCTGGCTTCGTCCCGTGCCCCGGTATTGGCCTGGCCGTGGCGGACCAGCGTTATCTCTGACATGCGCGCCCCTTCGATCCTGTTGCAGAAGTACTAGGGGAGGGGCGTCCGGGTTAAAAGGGTCAAACTGCATTGGGTGTAAGCGCGCGGTGAGCGATGCGCCGGATGCAGGCAGTTGGACCTATCGCTCTCAGGCGCGGTCGTAGCCGCGTTTCAACATCCGGTGACGATGGCGATCTGCCGCGACGGAGGCCTCGCGCAGATTTCCGAAGATGTTGATTGTTGAGCACCCCTTGCCCCCTTTGATGCCCCACTCCCGCAAGAGCGAGACCTCGTCAAAGAGGTTCATCGCCAGTTCGATCCGATAGAACCGGGCAGGGCGGGTTTCAGCGTGGCGATAGAGCAGACAGGTGGCCATAGCTCTTTTTACGCCACCCGAATCACCGCCGCAAGAGGCGGGGGCCCTCCCGCCCGTCGCCAGAGGAGAAATCTCCTCCGCTCCCGTTGGGCCCGGCGCCGCGCCTTTGGCGCGGCGTGACCGCTTGCCCGGCAGGGCAAGCGCTCGGCCCAACGCTGCCAAGGGGTTTTGCCGCAGGCAAAGCATCTGCAGGGGCGGGAGCGCCCCCGTCGCGATCAGGGTATCCGTGTCCGGTACACACGATCAGCTCCAGCTGACATCGCCCAGGAAAATATAGCCTGCGCCATATATGGTTTTGATGAGGCGCGGGTTCTTGGGATCTTCGCGCAATTTTGTGCGCAGGCGCGAGACCCGCACATCCATGGCGCGGTCGAAACTGTCACCTGCCCCTCCGCCCAGGCGCTCCATCATCTGTGCGCGCGAGATCAGTCGCTTTGGGCTTTCCAGAAACAGCCTGAGCACCTCGCCTTCGGCGTGGGAAAAGGCGGTCTCGCCCCCGTTCTCATCCTCAAGCGCGTAGCGGTCGAAATGTGCGGTCCAGCCTGAGAACTGTGCGCGATCCCCGGATGGCGTTTGTCCACCACGCGGCGTGTCGCGCAGGCGCACCCGGATGCGGGCGACGACCTCGGCGGGATCAAATGGTTTGGTGATGTAATCATCCGCTCCCAGCTCCAGCCCTGTTACCCGATCCTGCACCTGTGCCCGGCCCGAGATGATGATGACGCTGGCGCCCTGTTCCAGCGCCAGCCGATGAACCAGCGCCAGCCCGTCGGTGTCGGGCAGTGACAGATCCACCAGACAGACGTCCGGCGTCACCCGTTTGAGCGCCGCCTCGAAATCGCGCGCGCGAGAAAAGCTCTGCGTGCGATAGCCCGCATCTTCCAGTGTCTCGGTCAGCAGCTGGCGGATCTCGGGCTCATCATCGAGGATCGTCACGAGCGGGGATTGATTGGCATCACGCATGGTCGGCCTTTTGTTGCAGGAGCGCCATCAGGTGGGGGCTTTCAAAGGGTTTGGGCAACAGCGGCGCAGAGGCCAATGCCGCGCGGTACAGCGGGTCCGTGTGGGGCAGGGAGGTCATCAACACGACCGGCGGCGCGTCTGGCCCGAGCCGTGCACAGAGATCGACACCGGTGGCCTCGCCCTCAAGTTTAATGTCCGACAGGATCAGCGCGATCCCCTCCACATCGGCCAGTAGCGCTATGGCCTCGTCCACGCTGGTGGCCTCAATCACCGAATATCCAAGGTCCATCAACACTTGCCGGTAGGTCGCCCGGAGCGCGTCGCTGTCCTCCACCAACAGGGCAATGCCGCCTGCAGCCATGGGCGCTGGGCGGTGGGGCAGGCGCAAGGTGACCATGGCGCCAGACACTGTGTTGCTGATGCGAATGTCACCCCCGGCGGATTTCACCATGTCATAGACCATCGACAGCCCGAGGCCCGAGCCTTCCTGACCCTTGGTAGTGAAAAATGGATTGAGCGCGTTTTCAAGGGCTTGCGTGGAAAACCCCGGGCCGGTGTCGCTGACGGAAAACTCAATCCATGTCTGCCCGACCAAATGGGCGGCAACAGTGATTTGTCCACTGGTGCCGCAGGCGTCGCGGGCATTCAGGATCAGGTTCAAAAGCGCATCCTGCAACCGGCCCGGATCCAGAAGGAACCGCCCTTCGCCAGTATTGTCCAGCACGCTGAGGCCAATGCCCTGTGGCAGTGAGGGCGTGGCGAGGATCTTCATCTCCTCCAGCAGCGCGTGCAAATCGGTGGCTTGCGGGCGCAATCCCCGATGACTTGTCATCTCCGCCATCCGGTCCAGCAGACGCCCCCCACGTCGTGCAGCGGATAGCGTCGCCTCAACCAGCTCGCCTGCACCCTCGGGCAGGGAAATACGGGCCAGACGGGTCTGCATACCGAGGATAATGGTAAGGAGATTGGAGAAATCATGCGCCAGACCGCTGGTCATCTGTGCCGCGATTTCACGTTTGCGGGCCTGTTGCAGTGCGACACGGGTCTGGGTTTCCTCGGTCACATCCATCGACAGGATAAAGACGCCGCCCTCATTGTCGGGCGTAAAGGCCACCCGCAGGCGGCGGCTGTCGTGATCCTCTGTGAACTCAAATACCGGGCTTTCGCCCTGATAGGCGGCCTCCAGATGCGGGGCGATGCGGCCATATGCGGCTGGCCCGAGGGCGTCAGCAATATGTTCACCAAGAATATCGGAGGGGCGCCCGGGAAACACCTTGTTCAGACGTCCGTTGGTGAAGGTGTAATATCCCTCCGGGTCCACATGGGCGATATGCGCGGGCATCATTTCGGTGGTCAGCCGGGTGCGGGCTTCGGTCTGGGTGAGCTGACGCTTGGTTTCCTCCAGCGTGGTGATGGTCGCGGCCAGCTTGCGGTTGGTGGCCGAAAGCTCTTCGGTGTAGCTCATCACCTGATCCGAGAGTTCCTCGGACCGGGCGCGCAGCAATTCCTCGACCCGTTTGGTGCGGGTGATGTCAGTGTAAACGGTGACCCAGCCGCCCTGCGGTAGGGGCGCCCCCTCGATCGAAATCACATGCCCATTGGCGCGCTGGCGTTCGACATAATGGGGCACGAAGGCGCGGGCCTGATCGACACGCAGTTGCACGAAGGACTCAATGTCATCAATAGGGCCGTAATCGCCCTGCTCCGCAATGAAGCGGATGGTGTCCCTGAAGGTGGCACCGACTTTGACCAATTCGGGGGGCAGAGAGAACATTTCCTGAAAGCGATGGTTGCAGGCGGCGAGGCGCAAATCACTGTCATAGATCGACATCGCCTGCGCAATCAGGTTGAGTCCGGCGTCAATCATCGCCATTCGCTGTGCGGTGGTTTGTTTCATTTAAGCTCCCCACGTATGGGCTAGCAGCTTGCGCAGCATTGGCAAAGTGGCTTCTTGCGCCGGTCGGCTCGGCCCCAGCGTCGCATTTTCGCGACCTTGTTACAATTCGATAGGTTTCAGAAATCATCGCGAAAAACTTGCTTTGTTACAAAGGAGCAGTCCTAATGCGGACATAAGGATCGCACGCCGCACCTGTGGAAGAAGCGATCAATCCGGTCGGGGAGGACCGGATATGGGAGGAGTAAATACGTGTCTCAGACCGCTGCGCAGACATCGTCTGGCGCCGGGCAGCTTATGTCTGTTCCGGCTCTGCTGGAGAGAAACGCAACTGTCCATGCCAACCGCCCGGCCTACCGGGAAAAGGAGTTTGGCATCTGGCAAAGCTGGACCTGGAAGCAAACCGCCGAGGAAATCGAGGCGCTTGCACTGGGTCTGTTGAACCTCGGCGTGGCTGAGGGAGATTTTATCGCCATTATCGGTCGCAACCGGCCTTCGCTCTATTGGTCGATGGTTGCGGCGCAAAGTGTTGGCGCGGTGCCGGTGCCTGTCTATCAGGACTCCAGCGCCGAAGAGATGGCCTATGTGCTGGATCACTGCGGTGCGGCCTATGTGATCGCCGGCGATCAGGAGCAGGTCGACAAGGTTATCGAGGTCAAGGACCAGCTGACCAACCTCAAACATATGATCTACGTGGACCCGAAGGGCCTGCGCAAATACGACCATCACCAGTTGCATCAATATAGCCACGTGCAGGAACAGGGACGTGCCGCGCGCGATGAGTTCAGCGATGATCTGGCGGCGCGCAAGGCCAAGCTCACTTATGACTCCATCTGCGTGATGCTCTATACGTCGGGCACCACCGGGCGGCCCAAGGGCGTGGTGCTCTCCAATCGCAATGTTGTCGAGAGCGCCAAGAACGTGAGCATGTTCGACAAGCTCACCGAGAAAGAAGACATCCTGTCCTACCTGCCGATGGCATGGGTGGGGGATTTCATCTTTTCGCTGGGGCAGTCCTACTGGTGTGGGTTCTGCGTCAATTGTCCCGAGAGCGAAGACACCATGATGACCGATCTGCGCGAGATCGGTCCCACCTATTTCTTTGCGCCGCCGCGGGTGTTTGAGGGTCAGCTCACCAATGTGATGATCCGCATGGAAGACGCGGGCAAGCTGAAGCAGAAGATGTTTCATCACTTCCTGGCTCATGCCAAAAAAGTGGGCGGTCTGATCCTAGATGGCAAACCCGTCGGCATGATGGACCGGCTGAAGTATCGCCTTGGCGATCTCTTGGTCTACGGGCCGTTGAAGGACACGCTTGGCTATGGCCGTATCCGTGTCGGCTATACGGCGGGGGAGGCGATCGGGCCGGAGATTTTTGATTTCTACCGCTCGCTGGGGATCAACCTCAAACAGCTTTATGGTCAGACGGAGGCCACGGTGTTCATTACCGTGCAGCCCGATGGCGAAGTGCGCGCCGATACCGTGGGCGTGCCTGCGCCGGATGTGGAGATCAAGATCGACGACAAAGGCGAGATCCACTACCGCTCGCCGGGTACCTTTGTCGAATACTACAAGAACGCGGAATCCACCGCCTCGACCAAGGATGCCGAGGGATGGGTCGCCACGGGCGATGCGGGCTTTATCGAGGAAAGCTCCGGCCATCTGCGGATCATCGACCGGGCCAAAGATGTTGGCAAAATGGCCAGCGGCGCGATGTTTGCGCCGAAATACGTCGAGAACAAGCTGAAGTTCTATCCGGATATTCTGGAGGCGGTGCTGTTTGGCAATGGCCGCGACCGCTGTGTGGCCTTCATCAACATTGATCTTACGGCGGTAGGCAACTGGGCGGAGCGCAACAATATCGCCTATGCCTCCTATCAGGAGCTGGCCGGTCATCCGCGCGTGCTGGAGACGATCCGGAACCATGTGGAGGCGGTGAATGCCTCGGTGGCGCAGGATGAGATGCTGTCGGGCTGTCAGGTGCATCGCTTTGTGGTGCTGCACAAGGAACTCGACGCCGATGATGGTGAAATGACGCGGACCCGCAAGGTGCGCCGTCGCATCGTCGAGGAGAAATTCGCCGACATTATTGCCGCGCTTTATGATGGCTCCGAGCAGATCTCGACCCGGACCGAGGTCACCTATGAAGACGGTCGCAAAGGCGCGATCAGTGCGACGCTGACCTGTGTGGATGCGAAGGTGCAATCCCCCATGGCGCAGCAGGTGGCAGCGGAATGACGGCTTTGACGACGCTCGTGCAGGCAAGCTGCACATCGCCCCGCCCGCCGTCCCGTCTGGCGCGAAATTCCAAAGGAGTGGCCCATGCTTGATGCGGCTGAGAGCTATGTGACCGAGGATGGCCGCACCATTGGCGGCGTGGTCATGGAGATGAAGAACATCACCCTGCGCTTTGGCGGTGTGGTGGCGATCAAGGATATCTCTTTTGACATCCGCGAAGGGGAAATCCGCGCGATTATCGGCCCAAACGGTGCTGGGAAATCCTCGATGCTGAACGTGATTTCGGGTTTTTACGTGCCGCAAGAGGGTGAGGTCTGGTTTCATGGGGCCAAACGCCCCCCGATGAAACCCTATGAGGTAGCCCGGCAGGGGATTGCGCGCACGTTCCAGAATATCGCGCTGTTTGATGGTATGAGCGTGCTAGACAACGTGATGACCGGCCGGTTGAACTACATGAAGGCGGGCATGTTCCAGCAGGCCTTCTGGAAGGGCCGTGCCGAGAAAGAAGAGGTCGAGAACCGCGAAGTCGTGGAAAAGATCATCGATTTTCTTGAAATTCAGGCGATCCGCAAAACGCCCGTCGCGCGTCTCCCCTACGGTCTGAAGAAACGCGTCGAGCTCGCCCGCGCCCTGGCGGCAGAGCCGAAGCTGTTGCTGCTGGATGAGCCGATGGCTGGCATGAATGTCGAGGAAAAAGAGGACATGTCCCGCTTTATTCTCGATGTGAACGACGAGTTTGGCACCACCATTGCCCTGATTGAGCACGATATGGGCGTGGTCATGGACCTGTCTGATCGGGTGGTGGTGATGGATTACGGCAAGAAGATTGGCGATGGCACACCGGATGAGGTGCGCAACAATCAGGACGTCATCGACGCCTATCTGGGGGTGTCCCATGACTGATTTCGCCTGCGCAACAGCAATGAACAAGGAGGCGTACCATGCCTGATCAACTGATCTTTGCCATGGAGGTGACGCTGAACGGGCTGATGGCCGGGGTGCTCTATGCGCTGGTCGCGCTGGGCTTCGTCCTGATCTACAAGGCCTCTGGCATCTTCAACTACGCCCAAGGCGTGATGGCGCTGTTTGCGGCCATGACGCTGGTGGGGATCATGCAGGGGCAGGTGCCGTTTTCGCATGTGATCAACGCGGTCTTTGGCGGCCATATCACCCATTTTGGCTGGACGGTTCCCTCATTCGTGGCAATCCTGATGACGGTCGCGGTGATGGTTCTGTTGGCATGGCTGGTGCAGGTCCTCGTGATGAAACACCTCGTGGGGCAAGAGCCGATCATCCTCTTTATGGCCACCATCGGGCTTGCCTATTTCCTAGAAGGTGTGGCGGATCTGATGTGGGGGTCCGAGATCAAGACGCTTGATGTGGGCCTGCCACAAGGGATCAACCTCTGGATTGACGAGACAACCTTTGGGATCTTCGGCTACGGTTTCTTTATCGACAATCTCGATATCGTGGCGACGGTCATTGCAGCGCTTCTTGTCACGGGCCTCGTGTTGTTCAGCCAATACACCAAGCAAGGCCGGGCCATGCGTGCGGTGGCGGATGATCACCAGGCGGCGCTGTCGGTGGGGATTTCGCTGAACTTCATCTGGGTGCTGGTCTGGTCGGTTGCGGGATTTGTCGCGCTGGTTGCCGGCATCATGTGGGGCACAAAATCGGGCGTGCAGTTCTCGCTGTCGCTGATCGCGCTCAAAGCCCTGCCAGTGCTGATGCTGGGTGGTTTCACCTCGATCCCCGGGGCGATTGTGGGCGGGCTGATCATCGGTGTGGGCGAGAAACTCTTTGAGTTCCTCATCGGCCCGATGGTGGGCGGTGCCACCGAGAACTGGTTTGCCTATGTGCTGGCGCTGATTTTCCTCGTGTTCCGCCCACAGGGCCTCTTTGGCGAGAAGATCATTGAACGGGTTTGAGGCGCATATCCTCCCCCCCTCCGGCGGTGTGCAGACTCAGTTCTGCATCCGCTGGAAGGCGGCGATGACCACGGCGGCGAAGACCGTGACCGCGAGCGTCAATGCAATGGTGATATCCCCGATGAGCCGTCCGATGAGGAAGGTCATCAAGCCTGCGGCGCAGAGCCCCACAAGAATGAGCCCCCAGAAGAACGACATGTCGTGGCTCTCGGCAGGATCCGGCTGCGGAGCCACCATCGGTGCAGCGCGGCGCGCGGAGGACGTGGCGGCCGGGCGTGGCCTTGGACGCGCCGCTTTCGCGGCAGCAGCGCCACGCGCATGCGGTCCGGCGGGTTCTACCTCGGCATCTTCGACCATCGACAAAAGCTTTGACCGGGCATCGGCATATTGCGCATCGGTCAGGTCACCTCGTTTCCGTGCAGCATCCAGCTGCCGGAGTCTCTCCAGCATTACGGTCATATCACCCACTCACTTTTCCCACGCGCAACGTGCTGGTGAGATTGGGGCAAAATGTGGCGAAACGCGGAAACCTGACGAAATGGTTAACGGAGAGGCCCTGTCATGAGCAAGCTGATCGCTGTGCTGAACGTCATTGCGTGGTCCGGGTTTTGGGCCTTTGGCTACCTTGCGCTGACGGGCGAGGGGTACTCCACCGGGCAGATCACCGTCGCGACTCTGCTGGCGGCACTGGGTCTGTTTGGTGGGCTCTTCGCCTATCTGAAACTTGTGCGGATCTCAGAACGCAAAGGCTACGCGAAACCCTCCAACCGCATGACCCGCGGTCAGCGGGATGAGGCACAGTCCAACTGGGGAGAGGTCTGATGCAGAACGATAAATTCAAAGAAGGGAGCCTCTGAGCCATGTTCTACCGTGAAGCCGGGGATTTCAAACTCTCCTATGTCGAGGACAGCCAGACCTTTCCGATCAAATTCGACCGCTATCGCTATTATGCGGTGCTGGCCGTGGCCTTTGGTGTGGTGCCGTTTCTGGTCAATGACTACTGGGTCAATGCGATCTTGTTGCCCTTCCTGATCTACGCGATTGCGGCGATCGGGCTGAACATCCTTGTTGGTTACTGCGGGCAGGTCTCGCTGGGCACCGGGGGCTTCATGGCGGTGGGCGCTTACGCTTGCTACAAGCTCATGACGGCCTTTCCCGAGGTGTCCATGTTCATCCACGTGTTACTGGCGGGTGGAATCACCGGGCTGGTCTGCGTGCTGTTTGGTTTGCCCAGCCTACGCATCAAGGGATTTTACCTTGCGGTGGCAACCTTGGCGGCTCAGTTCTTTCTGGTCTGGCTCTTCAACCGGGTACCGTGGTTCTACAACTACTCGGCCTCTGGCCAGATCAACGCACCGGAACGGGACGTGTTTGGCATCATCATCACCGGCCCCAATGCACCGGCTTGGGCGACCTATATGTTCTGTCTGATTTTCCTGACGTTCTGCGCCATTATGGCTCGCAATCTGACACGGGGCACCCAAGGGCGCACGTGGATGGCGATCCGCGACATGGACATTGCGGCTGAAATCATCGGCGTGAACCCACTGAAGGCAAAAATGACAGCCTTTGCGGTCTCGGGCTTTTTTGTCGGCATCTCCGGGGCGCTGTTCTTCTCGGTCTATCTCGGCGCGGTCGAGGTCGGTGAGGCCTTTGGCATCAACAAGTCGTTCCTCGTGCTGTTCATGGTCATCATCGGCGGATTGGGATCGATCTTTGGCTCCTTTGCGGGGGCTGCATTTCTGGTGCTGCTGCCGGTGATCCTCAAGGTCGTGGGCGTCGATTGGCTGGGCTGGCCCACGGATATCGTGGCACATTTCCAGCTGGTGATTGTTGGCGCGCTGATCATCACGTTCCTGATCCTTGAGCCGCATGGCCTTGCGCAACTGTGGCGCGTTGCCAAAGAAAAACTGCGTCTCTGGCCGTTCCCGCACTAACGAGCAGGATGACAAGACATTCGCCGGGGGCGGCAAGAGGAGGTCGGCCCCGAACTACAAAAACATCGGAAAAATTCAGGGAGGATGACACCCGATGAAACTGAAACTGACGAGCGTGGCGCTGAGTGCGCTGATTGCAGCAAGCCCCGCAATGGCCGATCTGGTCTTCCCGGATCTGAGCTACCGCACCGGCCCCTATGCAGCGGGCGGCATTCCGTTCTCTGATGGCTATAACGACTATTTCACCCTTGTGAATGAGCGTGACGGTGGCATCGGGGGCGTCAAGGCGCGCGTGATCGAATGTGAAACCGGCTACAACACCGAAAAAGGTGTGGAATGCTATGAGTCCACCAAGGGCGAAGGCGCGCTGATTTATCAACCGCTCTCCACCGGGATCACCTACCAGCTGATCCCAAAGGTGACCGCAGATGGCATCCCGCTTCACACCATGGGCTACGGTCGCACCTCTGCCGCCAACGGCAAGGTGTTCTCCAATGTCTTCAACTATCCGGCCAACTATTGGGACGGCGCGTCTGGTGTGATCAATCACCTGCTGGAAGAAAACGCAGGCGACCTCAACGGCAAGAAAATTGCGCTGGTCTATCACAACTCTGCTTATGGCAAGGAACCGATCCGCACGCTGGAGGAGCTGGGCAAAAAGCATGGTTTTGAGTTGAGCCTGCTGCCGGTTGACCATCCGGGCCAAGAGCAGAAATCGCAGTGGTTGCAGATCCGCCGTGATCGCCCCGATTACGTCGTGATGTGGGGTTGGGGTGTGATGAACCAGGTGGCAATTCAAGAAGCCGCCAACATCCGCTTCCCGATGGAAAACTTCATCGGCGTCTGGTGGTCTGGTTCGGATCACGATGTGATCCCGGCTGGGGCCAAGGCAGATGGCTACAAGGCTGTGACCTTCCACAACGTGGGCGATGACTTCCCGGTGTTTGATGACATGCGCAAATATGTCGTCGACAAAGGTCTCGCGGCAGGTGCCGGCGATCAGGTTGGCAAGGTTGCCTATAACCGCGGTATGTATGCAGCGATGCTGGCGGTCGAAGCTGCCAAGACCGCGCAGGAAATCCACGGCACCGCCGAGATCGACGCGTCCATGATGCGCGACGGGATGGAAGCGCTCTCCATCACAGCCGAGAAGATGGACGCCCTTGGCATGGCGAACTTTGGCCCGGCCTTCAACGTCAGCTGTGAAAACCACGGTGGCCCCGGTCTGGTGGGTGTGACCCAGTGGGACGCCGACACGCAGACGTGGTCTCTGATCTCGGGCTTTAACCCGACGGACCGCGAGGTGATCGGCACGTTGGTGGCAGAGGATTCTGCATCCTACGCGGCTGAGAACAACATCGAAGAGCGCTGCAACTAAGCGCCCCTCGCGCCGGGGCTTCGGCTCCGGCGCGGATCAAGAGATTTACCCGATGTGGCGGAACCGACCACATCTGATCCGTCCCGAGCGGACGCTGGCGAAAGGATAGCTGTCGAGATGCTGGATGCGGCCAACTCCACAGACGTGCAGGCGGAAACACTGCTTGAGGTCAACAATATCGAGGTGATCTACAATCACGTGATCCTTGTGCTGAAAGGTGTCAGCCTGAATGTGCCCAAAGGCGGCATCACCGCATTGCTGGGTGGCAATGGGGCGGGCAAGACCACGACACTAAAGGCGATTTCCAACCTGCTTCATTCCGAACGCGGCGAGGTGACCAAAGGCTCCGTGCGCTATCGTGGTAAGGATGTCCACGAGCAGGATCCCGCAGAGCTGGTAAAGACCGGCGTTATTCAGGTGATGGAAGGTCGCCATTGCTTTGAGCATCTGACAGTCGAGGAGAACCTCCTGACGGGTGCCTATACACGCGGTGATAGCAACGCCAAGATCCAAGAAGATCTTGAGATGGTCTACACCTACTTTCCGCGCCTGAAGGAACGTCGCAAAAGTCAGGCCGGTTACACCTCCGGTGGGGAGCAGCAGATGGTGGCCATGGGGCGTGCCCTGATGAGCCGCCCGGAGACGATCCTGCTGGATGAGCCCTCCATGGGTCTGGCACCACAGTTGGTGGAGCAGATCTTTGAGATTGTGAAATCCATCAATGAGAACGAAGGCGTGACCTTCTTGTTGGCTGAGCAGAATACTAACGTGGCATTGCGCTATGCTCACTATGGTTACATTCTGGAATCCGGGCGCGTGGTGATGGACGGCCCTGCAGCAGATTTGCGTGAAAACCCTGATGTAAAAGAATTTTACCTTGGTATGTCCGAAGAAGGCCGCAAGAGTTTCCGCGATGTGCGTTCCTATCGCCGTCGCAAAAGGTGGTTGAGCTAAGGCGGGGAGGGACGAGATGACCTTTTTTGATAAACTGGAAACCCGCAGTGCCGAAGAACGCGCCGCAGATCTGGCGACGCTTTTGCCGGAACAGATCGCACGGGCCAAATCCGCTCGTGGTTTTGCCGCCCTGCTCGCGGATGTAGACCCGGCAAAGATCACCTCGGTGGAGGCGCTGGCATCATTGCCCGTTTTGCGGAAAGCGGATTTGAGCGCGGCGCAGGCCGCACAGCCGCCCTTTGGTGGGTTTACCGTAAAACCCGCGCATGGCTTTGCCCATATCTTCCAATCTCCGGGGCCGATTTACGAACCCGGTGGCGTGGATCATGACTGGTGGCGCATGGGGCGTTTTCTGCATGCGGCTGGCGTGGGGCCGGGGGATGTGGTGCAAAACTGCTTTGGCTATCACCTGACACCGGCTGGGATGATCTTTGAAAATGGTGCCCGCACGGTGGGGGCTTCTGTTCTGCCTGCGGGTACGGGTCAGACCGAACTGCAGGTTACCGCGGCACGCGATGTTGGGGCGACGACCTATGCCGGCACACCGGATTACCTCAAGGTGATCTTGGATAAGGCGGAGGCCATGGGCCTCGAACTGGGCTTTAAGAAGGCGGCGGTTGGGGGGGGCGCATTGTTCCCGAGCCTGCGTCAGGACTATGCGGATCGCGGCATTTCCTGCCTGCAATGCTATGCCACGGCGGATCTGGGCAATATCGCCTATGAGAGCGCCGCCATGGAGGGCATGATCGTCGATGAGCAGGTCATCGTCGAAATCGTCACCCCCGGCACCGGCACCCCGGTTGCACCGGGCGAGGTGGGCGAAGTTGTGGTCACGACGCTGAACCGGGACTATCCACTGATCCGTTTTGCCACCGGCGACATGAGCGCGGTTATGCCCGGTCAGAGCCCCTGTGGCCGCACCAATATGCGCATCAAGGGGTGGATGGGCCGCGCGGACCAGACCACCAAGATCAAGGGGATGTTTGTGCGCCCCGAGCAGGTGGCCGCACTGGTCGACAAACACGACGAGATCGTCAAAGCCCGCGTGGTCGCATCGCGCAGTGGCGAGATGGATGTAATGACCGTTCGCATCGAGGCCAATGGCGGCGATGAGATCACCTTTGCCCGATCCGTTGTGGATGTGCTGAAACTCAAGGGCAGCGTGGACATTGTGGCGCCGGGTACGCTGCCCAAAGATGGCTTGGTGATCGAGGACCAGCGCAGCTACGACTGACAAGGTTTCTCTGGTACAGCGATAGGAGCCGCCGCTGCCGACATGCCGTCGCAGCGGCGGTTTCGCGCTGGAATTTCCGACAAAAATGCTTGAAACAGGGCCGACTCTGTTTGAAGGCAGGATGAATGACGCAAGCAAGCCAAACCCAAGTGCCAGTGACCCGTCGCAGACCCTCTGCCCGCGTCAAAGGCGCGCGCAGGTTTCAGGTGGTGGCGTGGTGTGTCGCTCTTGCCTGTTTGCTGCCAATGGCCGCCGTTGCGATCGCTGCGATGACAGGTGGTGTGGATACCATCACTCACCTCGGGCAGACCGTGCTGCCGCGATATGCGCGCACGACGATCTATCTGGTCCTGCTGGTGTCGCTGGGCACATTCTCCATTGGGGTAGGGGCCGCATGGTTGGTGACGATGACCCGCTTTCCGGGGGTGCGGTTCTTTGAGGTGGCCTTGGTGTTGCCGCTGGCGTTTCCAGCTTATGTTCTGGCCTATGGCTATACCTTTTTGTTGGATCATCCCGGCGTTGTGCAGACCACATTGCGCGAGGTGACAGGATGGGGACCGCGTGACTATTGGTTCCCGGAAATCCGATCCCTTGGCGGGGCCGCGCTGATGTTGGTTCTGGTCCTTTACCCTTACGTCTATTTGCTGGCGCGCGCCGCATTCCTGCAACAAAGCTCCTCTGCGTTCTTGGCAGCGCGCGCACTGGGGGACAGTTCGTGGCGTGCGTTTTGGCGTGTCAGCCTGCCGATGGCGCGGCCCGCTGTGGCATCGGGCGTTTTGCTCACGGTGATGGAAACCATCGCAGATTACGGCACGGTCGCCTATTTTGGCGTGCAGACCTTTGCCACCGGTATCTACACAAGCTGGTTTTCCCTCGCGGATCGTGCGGGGGCTGCGCAACTGGCGCTGTGCCTTCTCGGTTTTGCATTGATGCTTGCGGTGGCAGAGCGACTTAGCCGGGGGCGTGCGCGCTATCATCACGCGGGCAAGCAGCAGGCTGCGCTGCCACCTGCGACACTATCGGGGACAAAGGCCACCGGGGCGATAATCCTCTGTGCACTGCCGGTTGTGTTTGGGTTTCTTGTACCGCTGGTGAGCCTCACATTGATGGGGCTGAACTCTGAGCAGAACCTTCTGAGCCGTCGTTATATTGCGTTTATCACCAACTCTCTGACGCTCGCCAGCACGGCCGCACTTGTGACATTGCTCGCGGCTGTGAGCCTTGGGTTCTATCAGCGTTTGCAGCCGGGGCGGGTGTCGAGCACAGCGGCCAATATCTCTCGCCTTGGCTATGCCGTGCCAGGTGGCGTGATTGCGGTTGGTCTGATGGTGCCCTTCGCCGCATTCGACAATGCTCTGGATGCATGGATGCAAGCTAATTTTGGTCTGCGCACCGGGTTGCTGGTGACGGGGTCAATCTGGCTCTTGGTGGTCGCATATATGGTGCGGTTTATGGCGGCGGCGCTTGGCGCGTATGAGGGCGGGCAGGCCACGGTACATGCCAATATGGACGCCGCCGCGCGCTCGCTTGGGCAAAGTCCGCTGGGCATGCTGCGCCGCGTTCACCTGCCGATCCTGACACCAAGCCTGCTGACGGCGTTGTTGATTGTATTTGTCGATGTGATGAAAGAACTGCCAGCAACCTTGATTATGCGCCCGTTCAATTTCGACACCCTTGCGGTGCAGGCGCATCGACTGGCCGCGGATGAACGGCTGGAGGGGGCTGCGGTGCCGTCCCTCGTGATTATGGCTGTTGGGTTGTTGCCGGTGATCTTGGTTTGCCGTCAGGTTCGGCGCCGCAGCTGAGCGGAGCCTCAGCTACCGGCCCACCAAGCCTCGATTTGGGCGTGGCTGACCCGTTGCGCCGGTCCAAGCGCAACCAGTACCGTCTCCTCGGCGTCGCAGCGGCGGGCTTCGACATGGCGTCCCACGATATGAAGCTCATAGGCACCGCCAGAGGTCAGCACAAACCCCTTCATCCGATAGAGCCCCTCAGGCCGTTCGGCGAGTTTATCGCCCAATGCGCGACGGTCGATGATTTCGGTGCTGCGGTGCTGCCAGCTTACATATCCCGGATGCGAAACGAGGCTTTTACCGCGCGGCAGCGGGGTGATGTCAAACAGCAGACGGGACAGTTCAATGTCAGCGGTGCGGGTTGGTGTGCGGGCACCCAGCGCGCTCAGTTCGGCAACCAAAGCATCGTTCGAGGCCTCATCCTGCTTGCTGATCAAGACCAGATCAGCCGCCCGGATTTGTTGCGACACTTGCGGCTTGAGGAGCGGGTCATCCATCAGTGCGGCGAAGTTTGATCCGTCCACAACCGTCACGATGCCAGCATAGCTCAGGCGACTGTCACTCAACAGCGCATTGGCAATGGTCACGGGTTCAGCGATGCCACTTGCCTCGATCAGGATGTGATCTGGCTGCGGTGTGCGGGACAGCACGTCATTGACGCTCACCGCGAGATCATCCCCGAGCGAACAGCAGACGCATCCATTGGTGAGAGCGACGCTATCGACGCTTTCATCCGCAATCAGCGCGGCGTCGATGTTGATACTGCCGAAGTCGTTGATCAGAACCGACAGGCGCAGCCCGTGGTCTTCGCCAAGAAGGGAGTTGATCAGCGTGGTTTTTCCCGCGCCGAGATATCCGCTGATGATTGTAACCGGAATGCGCATCAGGCCGTGCCCTCGCGCATAAAATGCAACGCAAACGGCATGTCAGCCGAGCTCCCCATTGTGTGAGATTGCAAACTCTTCGTCTTGCTTGGCGCAACTCTATAGGTCGTGGGAAGTGACCGGTCCAGACAAACCTTGGGCGGGATACCTGTCAGGTATACCCAAGCGAGGCTTGGCCTCTGATTTTGCACGAAAATTGTGCGACGGTTCAATTTTTTGTTATGCTGTTTTGCGCATGTTTTGGCGGCTCCAGTTTTGAAAATCCGTGAAACCGTGGCGAATCTCTGGTGGATTCGAAGGCTGTTTAGCCCCCTGCCATAGGATTGAGCGCAAAGAAAAAGGGCGCAGCCAAGACTGCGCCCCCTCTGGTCGAGTGCCGGAGAGAATTACTCCCAGCCAACCTCGTTAAAGATCTTCTGTGCGGTCGGGACGTTCTTGGCCACCTTGGACAAGTCGACTTCATCCGCTTTGAACTCGCCGAGCTTTGCCACGCTTTCAGACTTGCTGACGCCCGGAACGGCTGGGAATTCATCGTTGCCGCCGGAGAAGTACTGCTGTGCCTGATCGGACGCGAGATACTCGAGGAACTTGATTGCATTTTCACGGTTCGGGGCGTTTGCTGCGACACCCGCGCCCGAAAGGTTCATATGCGCGCCTTCCGCGTCCTGTGCCGGGAAGACTACGCCGATTTTTTCGATGTCAGCGGAGAGACCTTTGACGTCTTTGCGCAGGGCACGGGCGAAATAGTAGGTGTTGGCGATCGACACATCGCATTCGCCGGAGATCAGGCCGCGCAGCTGGTCGGTGTCACCGCCCTGTGGGTCACGGGCAAAGTTCGCGACGATGCCTTCTGCCCATTTACGGGCTTCTTCTTCACCGTGGTTCTCAATGATCGCGGACAGCAGCGTCTGCGAATAGACGTTGGAGGACGAACGGTGGCAGACCATACCTTTGTATTCGGGCTTCGCCAGATCCATGTAGGTTGCGGGCGGGTTGGTCACGTCTGCTTTGTCATAAAACACGATGCGCGCGCGCTGCGAGAAGCCAAACCACTGGTTGTCGCTGTCTTGCAGGTTGGCGGGGATGCGCTCTTCGAGAACCTTGCTGTCGATGGACTGCAGAACACCTGCATCCTTCGCGCGCTCAAGGCGGGAGGTGTCGACGGTGATCAGCACGTCTGCAGGGGAGTTTGCGCCTTCGGCCTGGATGCGGGCGATCAGTTCATCCGCTTTGCCTTCGATGCGATTGATGGTGATACCTGTGGCTTCCTCAAAATCAGAGTAGAGGCGCTCATCAGTGTCGTAGTGGCGGGACGAGTATAGGTTGACCACACCGTCAGCAACGGCAGTGGTGGCAAGGCTCGCGGCGATTACAGTAGTGAAGACTTTGGTTTTCATGTGATTTCCATCCTCGTGAATGTCGCTAGTCCCTGGGTCATGCCTCGTCGGTCAATTCCCAAGTTGTTTAGTCAATTACTATATTGAAGACCAAATGTAAGGGGTAACCGATTAATTCTGTCAGAAAAGTTATTCGACACCCGCGACATGCCGACACAGCCGATGACATCGGCGGTTTCGAGGGGCAGGGCACCTGCTGAATGCGCTATGCCCAAAAAACAAAAAACCGCATCCGGAGATGCGGTTTTTCGGAGCCTGCAAAGAGGCGTCTGATGCTAAGTGCTCAGCCTTGGCGTGCTTTGAACTTGCGCTGCGTCTTGTTGATGACGTAAACGCGGCCCTTGCGACGCACAACCCGGCAGTCACGGTGCCGGTTCTTCAGCGAGCGGAGCGAGTTCTTGACCTTCATGGTCTCTCTCCTTTTCTGCGGCGCGAACCAGCGCCTGGGTTAGCGGGGCGTCCTGAACCGAAGTTCAAAACAGCGAAATCATGGTGGGCGGTACAAGGATCGAACTTGTGACCCCTTCGATGTCAACGAAGTGCTCTACCGCTGAGCTAACCGCCCATGATACCAACTCAAAACGAATTTCGCTGCGCCGAGTGGCGCATCGCTTCGCGTCGGTGAAGGGGTCTATAAAAGGAGTCGATTGTGGGCGCAAGAGCTTTTGCCACAGAAATATAAACTCTATGCTGGGAATCTCAGGCGGGAAGGCGGAGCTGGCATGTCAGGTCAGGCATATTCTATTGAGATGCCGCAAGGGTGGCAGTCACCAGTGGTGATTGCGTCTCCTCATAGCGGATCAAATTACCCAAAAACCTTTGTTTCTCAGTCGGTTCTGGATGCAAAACGGTTGCGCAGCAGTGAGGATGCCTTTGTTGATCTACTGTTCGCGGCAGCGCCCCGGTTGGGCATGCCATTGCTGGCAGCAAAAATGCCGCGGGCCTATGTGGACCTCAACCGCTCTTCAGAGGAACTCGATCCTGCCCTGATTGAAGGTGCACGTAGGCGCGGACAGAATCCCCGTGTGGCCTCCGGATTGGGTGTGATTCCTCGCGTGGTGTCGAACGGACGTGCGATTTACAGCGGCAAAATCACCATGCAGGAGGCGCGTATGCGAATCGATGACTATTGGTTCCCGTATCATACCGCCTTGCAGCGGTTGTTGGATGCAGCCCACACCCGCTTTGGCGAGGCGATTTTGATCGATTGTCACTCAATGCCCCATGAGGCGATCGAAAATTGTTCGCCCCTGCGTGAAAAGCGACCCGAGATTGTACTGGGAGACCGCTTTGGCGCAGCGGCGGATGGTTCAATTGTCGATGAGGTTGAAGCTGCGTTTGCCGAGGCTGGGTTTCGCGTCGCGCGTAACAGCCCCTTTGCGGGGGCCTATATCACCCAAACCTATGGTCGCCCATTTCGGCAACAGCATGCGATTCAGGTCGAGATCGACCGCTCTCTTTATATGGATGAGGCCAATATCGCGCCTAACGCCGAGTTTGAGGCGATCCGTGCGCGTCTCACGCAGGCGTTGCAGCGGATATCTGGTTTGCGCAAGGATCAAAAGCCGATGGCGGCCGAGTAGGCTCAGGCCTTAGCGAAGGGCGCGCCCTTTCAGAATCGCCTCTTTGCCAAAGCGTTTGCGAATCTCATCGGCGGCGCGTTCTGCGCTGGCCCGTTTGGCGGCATTGGGGTCCAACAGATCGCCTGTTGTATCGGCTTCGGTCTCGGGGACCAGGTCACTGATGCCACACCCCAGCAGACGAAACGGCCCCTGACTCACGGTCTGGTCCAGCAAATGCCGCGCAGTGCGGTAGATCTGGTCGGCAAATTGTGTCGGGCTGTGAAGTGATTGCCGCCGTGTGAGGGTCGAATGGTTCGCGCGCTTCAGCTTGAGCGTCACCACCCGTCCTGCCAGGCCTTTTGCCTTGGCCCGGTCTGAGACTTGTTCGGCCAATCGCCACAGATGCCCGTCCAAGACATCAATATGCATGGTGTCCGAAAAGAAGGTCGTCTCTTTCGAGATCGATTTGACAGGATTGCGGGCAGACACTTTGCGGCGGTCCTCTCCGCGCGCCAAATGCCACAGCCGGTCACCCATGCTGCCGAATCTGTCGTTCAAATCACGCCGATCCCAGCGCAAGAGGTCGGAGAACGCGCGAATGCCTGCTTTTTCAAGGGAAGCCTGTGCAGCAGGGCCAATGCCCCAGATCAGGCGCACAGGTTTATCATGCAGAAATTCGGCTGTTTCAGCTTCACCTATCACTGAGAAACCGCGCGGCTTATCTAAGTCAGACGCGACTTTGGCGAGGAATTTGTTGTGGCTGAGGCCAATAGAGCCTGTGACGCCCAACTCGTCTTTCATGCGCTTCACAAGGCGTGCCAGCATCACTGCGGGCGGGGCACCATGCAGGCGCTCGGTGCCGGAGAGATCCATAAATGCCTCATCTAGCGAGAGCGGCTCCACCTCGGGGGTGAGTTCATCCATCATTGCGCGGATGGCGCGGCTGGTTTCTGCATAGGCCTCCATACGCGGTTTAATCACCACCGCATCGGGACAGAGTTTGAGCGCCTGAAACATCGGCATCGCCGAACGCACGCCACGAATACGCGCCACGTAGCATGCGGTAGACACAACGCCGCGATGGCCCCCGCCAATGATCACTGGTTTGTCGGCCAACTCAGGGTTGTCGCGTTTTTCAACACTTGCATAAAACGCATCACAATCCATATGCGCGATAGAGAGTGTGAAGAGTTCGTCATGCTGCTTGATACGGGGGCTGCGACACGATGGGCAGCGTTGCGGACCGCGTGGCTGCGTGCCGGGATTGAAACAATGCAGGCAGTCGCGACAAAGGGCAGGCATGATGTGCTCGGGCAAGGCAAAAACGGGGGTGTGCACCGATGTCATTCCCGTTAGCGTGCAGGCATTGCAAACAGACGCATCGGCGCAGAGTTGGATTGTATCATGAGCTTTAAGGGAGCGAAACTGCTGCTGTTTCTCGGGCCACGGCTGTTGGTGATTCTGCGGGACCAGAAGGCGGATATCCCCTTTCCCGGCTACTGGGATTTCCCCGGCGGCGGGCGCGAAGGCGACGAGACAGCACAGGCCTGTGCATTGCGTGAAACCCGCGAAGAAGTGGGGCTGATCGTGCCCGAAGCCGCCATTCACTACAGCCGCCGTTACCCACGACCTGATGGCGCCACATGGTTCTTTGCCGCCGAGATCTCAGCGCGCAGCGTCGATGACATCCGCTTTGGCGATGAGGGCCAGCGCTGGGATTTGATGAACCCGGATGAGTATGCGGCGCACCCCTTGGGCATCCCGCGATTCAAGGTACGGTTGCAAGATTACCTGCAAAGTTGCCGTGGTGGCCCCAGCGAGTGATGGGAGGAAAGGCAGCTTCCTCAAAGAGGATTGGCTGCTAAATTTAGCGTTTTCAAAAGAAAGCCCCCGCACAATTGGCGGGGGAAGGTGACGTTTCTCAGGAAGAGGTAAACGTCAGGGGAGTGTCTCGACCCCAGAATCGACCATTTGGGCCAGTTTCGCAAAGGTTGAGGGCATGTATGGGGGGATTTAACGGTGTGCCCTGTGCTTTCAATGTCACGGAGCATGCATTCAATATTTCAAATCGAGCCACATATGGGCTCGATTTGTTCTTTGATCGCTACGGGTTGCAGCAAGATAACACGTTAGGTTCACGCTAGAGAGCGAGACACACCCGTGCGTTTCATTTGCGCTTGTTTTTTAGGCACGCCCACGGATTGAGGGTGAACAGCGCCCGTCAGCCCTGATTTGGGGTCTGTGCTTGCGGGCTGTTCATTTCTTTGATGATGGCTTCGGCTGCAAGGCGCGGCGCTTCGGCCTGCCAGATCGGTCGGCCAACCACGATGTGGTCGACGCCGGATGCCAGCGCTTGCGCAGGTGTCGTGACACGTTTTTGATCGCCCAGATCGGCCCCAACCGGGCGCACACCCGGTGTCACGATCAGTTTGCCCTCGGCTTCGGGCAGAGCGCGGATCAAGGCCGCCTCTTGCGGGCTTGCGATCACGCCATCCGCACCGGCGGCCAAGGCGTTGCCTGCGCGCTCCTGCACCAGATCCTTGATCGCGCCGGATTTGATCAACGCCCCGTCAAGGTCTTCGCGATCCAGCGAGGTGAGGATGGTCACGGCGAGGATTTTCAGGTCTTTGTCCGCGGCACCCTCTTTGGCGGCGCTGACCACGTAAGGATCTCCATGCACCGTGAGGAAATCGAGGTCGAACTGGGCAATGCCCCGCACAGCGTTTTCCACGGTGGCACCAATGTCAAAGAGCTTCATGTCGAGGAAGATCTTCTTGCCGAGTTCCTGTTTCAACTCATTGGCCAGCGCGAGGCCGCCACCGGTCAGCATGCCCAACCCGATCTTATAGAATGAGACAGCATCGCCGAGTTGCTCTGCCAGCTTTAAGCCAGCAATGGCATTTGGAACATCCATTGCAACGATCAGGCGGTCATCGGCGAGGGGGCTGGTCATTTTGGATACTCCGGTTTGCTGCGCTGGGTCGCGCCTTCCTACTGCCTCCGGCTTGTCTCGAAAAGGGTGCATGGTGGCTTTTTGCGAGGCTTGATTAGGGTCAAGGTTCGTCAACTTCTGATGTGGTACTGAGGGACTTGAAGATGGGGCGCAAATGCCCACATCTTTATCCGAGGCCCACACCGATCCTGTGCTGCTAAGCGGGCGGGGTCATGCGAGGGGCGCTTATGAAGAGGAGAAGAAGATGGACTTGAACAAGTTCACTGAACGGGCGCGCGGTTTTGTGCAGGCTGCCCAGACCATTGCTTTGCGCGAAGGTCACCAACGGCTGACGCCGGAACATATTCTCAAGGCATTGCTGGACGACGACCAGGGCATGGCGGCGAACCTGATTACCCACGCAGGTGGCAATATGGCGCGCGTCAGCGAGGCTGTGGAAACCGCCATTGGCAAGTTGCCAAAGGTCTCTGGTGATGCAAGCCAGATTTATCTGGATGGGCAGACCGCCAAGGTTCTGGATGAAGCTGGCAAGGTCGCCGAGAAAGCGGGCGACAGTTTTATCCCGGTCGAACGTCTGCTGACAGCACTGGCACTGGTGAAATCCAAGGCCAAAGAGGCATTGGATGCAGGTGGTGTGTCTGCGCAAAAGCTGAATGAGGCGATCAACGATGTGCGTAAAGGCCGTACCGCAGACACGGCGACGGCCGAAGATACCTATGAGGCGTTGAAGAAATACACACTCGACCTGACGGAGCGCGCCCGCGAAGGCAAGATCGACCCGATTATTGGCCGCGACGATGAAATCCGCCGCGCCATGCAGGTGCTGTCGCGTCGGACCAAGAACAACCCCGTCATGATTGGTGAGCCGGGCGTGGGTAAAACCGCGATTGCCGAAGGCATGGCCCTGCGCATCGTAAACGGCGACGTGCCGGAGAGCCTCAAGGACAAACGCCTGCTGGCGCTCGATATGGGCGCGCTCATTGCGGGTGCGAAGTATCGCGGCGAGTTTGAGGAACGTCTCAAGGGAATTCTCAACGAAGTCACCGATGCGGCGGGTGAAATCATCCTGTTCATCGACGAGATGCACACGCTTGTGGGCGCGGGTAAATCCGATGGCGCGATGGATGCGGCAAACCTCATCAAACCGGCGTTGGCGCGGGGAGAATTGCACTGTATCGGTGCGACTACGCTCGACGAATACCGCAAGTACGTGGAAAAGGACGCAGCCCTTGCGCGCCGTTTCCAGCCCGTGATGGTGACCGAGCCGACGGTGGAGGACACGATCTCCATCCTGCGTGGCATCAAGGAAAAATACGAGCTGCACCACGGTGTACGCATCGCGGATGCGGCGCTGGTATCTGCGGCGACGCTGTCAAACCGCTACATCACTGACCGATTCCTGCCCGACAAGGCGATCGACCTTGTGGATGAGGCAGCCTCGCGTCTGCGCATGGAGGTGGACTCCAAGCCCGAAGAGCTGGACGCGCTCGACCGTCAGATCCTGCAAATGCAGATCGAGGAAGAAGCGCTGAAGCTCGAGGATGACGCGGCGTCGAAGGACCGTCTGGAGCATCTCCAGAAGGAACTGGCGGATCTTCAGGAGCGCTCCAGCGAGATGACGGCGCAATGGCAGGCTGAACGCGACAAGCTCGCTTCGGCGCGTGATCTGAAAGAGCAGTTGGATCGCGCTCGTGCGGAACTGGACATCGCCAAGCGCGAAGGCAACCTCGCCAAGGCGGGTGAGCTCTCTTATGGCGTCATTCCGGGGTTGGAAAAGCAGCTCTCGGAAGCGGAGCAGAAAGAAGAGCAGGGCCTGATGGTCGAGGAAGCGGTGCGGCCAGAACAGATCGCAGCCGTGGTTGAGCGCTGGACCGGTATCCCGACCTCCAAGATGCTGGAGGGCGAGCGTGAGAAGCTCTTGCGGATGGAAGACGGTCTGCACAAGCGCGTCATCGGCCAGAATGCTGCCGTGACGGCTGTGGCAAACGCGGTGCGCCGGGCGCGCGCGGGGCTCAATGATGAGAACCGTCCGCTGGGGTCGTTCCTGTTCCTCGGGCCGACCGGCGTGGGGAAAACCGAGCTCACCAAGGCTGTGGCTGAGTTTCTTTTTGACGATGACAGCGCCATGGTACGCATCGATATGTCGGAGTTCATGGAGAAACACGCCGTCGCGCGTCTGATCGGCGCCCCTCCGGGTTATGTCGGCTACGACGAAGGCGGCGTGCTGACGGAGGCCGTGCGGCGCAGGCCCTATCAGGTGGTGCTGTTCGACGAGGTCGAAAAAGCGCATCCAGATGTGTTCAACGTGCTTTTGCAGGTGCTTGACGATGGGATGCTGACGGATGGTCAGGGTCGGACCGTGGATTTCAAGCAGACGCTGATTATCCTGACGTCGAACCTCGGTGCACAGGCGTTGAGCCAGTTGCCGGATGGTGCGGATGCGGCGGATGCCAAGCGTGACGTGATGGACGCGGTGCGGGCGCATTTCCGGCCCGAGTTCCTGAACCGTCTCGATGAGACCGTAATCTTTGATCGCCTCGCGCGGCAGGACATGGACGGCATCGTCGAAATCCAGTTGCGGCGTTTGGCCAAACGTCTGGCGCAGCGCAAGATCACGCTGGAGCTGGATGACGGTGCCAAAACATGGCTCGCGGATGAGGGCTATGACCCGGTGTTTGGTGCGCGGCCACTCAAGCGCGTGATTCAGCGTGCCTTGCAGAACCCGCTGGCGGAGGCCTTGTTGGCCGGAGACATCAAGGATGGTGAGACCGTTCCTGTTTCCGCGGGCGCTGAGGGTTTGGTGATCGGGGATCGTGTCGGCAGCTCTGACCGGCCGAGACCGGATGATGCCGTGGTGCACTGATCGCCCTTATAGAATGGTCATGGGTCGCCCTGCGGGGCGGCCCTTTTTTGCATATATGAGTTCTCGTGATCGGCGGTGCGGTAAACGTCATCCGCCTGTCATGGATCAACGTGTTATAGCTGAGTGCAGCCAGGTCCAAATGGGCCGCGCAATTTGAGTACGGAAAGGAAGTGCGATGGGTTTTGCGATGAATGCGGTGTCGATCCTCGCGGTGGTGTTTATCTGCTTGATTGGCGTGTTTGGCCTCGTCGGGCTTGTGATGTTCATTTCTGATCGAACGCAGACGCAGGATGCCATTCGGCGCAACTATCCGGTCCTTGGGCGTTTTCGCCATCTGTTCAGCACTTTGGGAGAATTCTTCCGTCAGTACTTCTTTGCGATGGACCGTGAGGAGCTGCCCTTCAACCGGGCACAGCGGGAATGGATCGCGCGCGCCTGTGCCGGGGTGACAAATACGGTTGCCTTCGGCTCCACCCGCAACACATCCGTGCCGGGCACGCCGATCTTTGTGAACGCGCCCTTTCCGCCGCTGGACGATCAATCCGCCTCGACCGAGCCGATGCTGATCGGCCCCACTGCGCGCGTCCCTTATAATGCACCATCGTTCTTCAATATCTCGGGCATGAGTTACGGGGCCTTGTCACGACCCGCTGTGACGGCCCTCAGTCGTGGCGCGCGTGAGGCAGGTGTCTGGCTCAATACGGGCGAGGGTGGCCTCAGCCCGTTTCACCTTGATGGGGGCTGCGACATCGTTTTTCAGATCGGCACCGCTAAATACGGGGTCCGCGATGCGGCGGGCAATCTCAGCGATACGCGCTTGAAGGAAATCTCCGAGATCCCGCAGGTGAGGATGTTCGAGCTGAAGCTCGCGCAGGGCGCCAAGCCCGGCAAGGGGGGCATCCTGCCAGCGGCCAAGGTCAATGCCGAAATCGCCGAAATTCGTGGCATCACCGAGGGCGAAGCGAGCATTTCCCCCAACCGTCACCTTGATATCGCAAATTATGACGAACTCTTGGATATGGTGGCGCGGGTCCGTGAGATCACAGGTAAACCCGTTGGCATCAAAACCGTCGCAGGCTCCGAAGTCGCCCTGCGCGAGATGTTCCTGAACTTCGCCGCACGTCCCGATGATGTGCCGGATTTCATCACCATCGACGGTGGCGAAGGTGGCACCGGGGCGGCGCCCATGCCGCTGATTGACCTCGTGGGCATGTCCGTGCGCGAGGCGCTGCCGATGGTGTGCAATCTGCGCGACGAGTATGGTTTCAAGGAGCGCATCCGCCTCATCTCCAGCGGCAAGCTGGTCAATCCGGGCGATGTGGCCTGGGCGCTGGCGGCGGGCGCGGATTTTGTGACCTCTGCACGGGGTTTCATGTTCTCTTTGGGCTGCATTCAGGCGCTTAAATGCAATCGTAACACTTGCCCGACCGGCATCACCACCCACGACCCGCGCTTTCAGCAGGGGCTTGTGGTTGAGGATAAATACCTGAAAGTCGCCCGCTATGCCCGCGAGGTCATTCACGAGGTGGAGACCATCGCCCATTCGGTTGGTGTGGATGAGCCGCGCAAGATGCGTCGCCGTCACATGCGCATCGTGCAGGAGGATGGCTCCTCGCGTCCGATGAATGAGATCCTGCCAAGTTACAGTGCTGTCGCGGAGATGTGACAGGATATGTTTTTGCCCTGAGGCCTTGGGGCGTTACCTCATGGGGCAACCCGACTTGAAGGAGCGCACATATGGCCCACCGCTGGCAGAACGACCTGACCCAAAGCGACATCACGCCCGAACCCCTGTTCTGGAACCGGCGCAAGATCCTCGCCGGGCTTGGCGGTGTGGGACTTGGCAGTATTGGGGCGGGGCTTGCACAGGCCGAGACGGAGAGCCTTGATCCCAACACATGGGAAGAGGTCACGTCTTACTGCAACTTCTATGAGTTCGGCACCGGCAAGACCGATCCTGCCACATATGCAGGCCAGATGACGACGTCCCCCTGGGAGGTCGAGATCGACGGTATGGTCGACAACCCCGGCACCTATGGGTTTGAGCAGATCCTGTCGGAAATGACGCTCGAGGAACGGATCTACCGGTTCCGCTGTGTTGAGGCCTGGTCCATGGTGATTCCATGGCAAGGGTTTGAGCTGGCCGACCTGCTGAATGTGGCCGGTGTGCAGGAAGGCGCGAAATACGTTGCCTTTGAAACGCTCCTGCGTCCGGATGAAATGCCGGGCACCCGCTACCCGGTTCTGGATTGGCCCTACCGCGAGGGCCTGCGGCTGGATGAGGCGATGCATCCGCTGACCCTGATGGCGACGGGGATCTTCGGAAAGCCGCTGCCAAACCAGAACGGCGCTCCGTTGCGTCTGGTGGTGCCGTGGAAATATGGCTTCAAGTCGATCAAATCGGTGGTGAAGATCACCCTCACCGATCAAGAGCCGCCCACCAGCTGGAATATGGCCAACGCACGCGAATACGGCTTTTACAGCAATGTGAACCCGGAGGTGGATCACCCGCGTTGGAGCCAGGCCACAGAACGTCGCATCGGTGGCGGGCTGTTCTCGCGCCGTCAGCCGACCCTGATGTTCAATGGCTACGATAAGGAGGTCGCATCCCTCTATGATGGTCTGGATCTGACAAAGAACTTCTGATGGATCTTGCGACACTGAATTCCGCTCTGCGCCGGGTGCCGTCGTGGCTCATATATATATGTGGGCTGGCACCGGCGGTCTGGCTGTTCTGGCAGGGCCTCACGGGCGGGCTTGGCGTGGAACCGATCAAGGCACTGGAGCATCGCTACGGCGAGCTGGCGCTTCAGTTCTTTATGGCCTCACTTGCGGTGACGCCATTGCGGCGCTTCTCGGGGGTGAACCTCGTGTTGCATCGCCGGGCCTTGGGGCTTTTGTGCTTTGCCTATGTTGTCTGTCACCTGCTGGTGTGGCTGCTGCTGGATGTGCAGATCCCGAGCCAGATCTTCGCTGATATCGCCAAGCGCCCCTATATCACGGTCGGTATGGCCGCCTTTGTGCTGCTCGTCCCATTGGCGGTGACCTCAAATACGGCCTCTATTCGTAAACTCGGGCCGCGATGGCGCAAGCTCCACCGACTCGCCTACCCGGCAGCACTCTTGGCAGCACTGCACTTTGTGTTGCTCGCGAAAGGGTTTCAGATCGAACCGCTGCTCTATTTGGGTGGAATCAGTCTCCTTTTGCTGCTCAGGCTGAAACTCCCGGTCCCACGACGGGCTTGAGCGCAGCGGAATCTCCTCGCACCGCTTCGCGATTCACCTCACGGCAAACCATCGAGTTTGGGGAGAGTGAGCAAAATCCTCAATGTCGGCATCCCTGAGGGGCGCGAGTAAGTATATGAAAACATGTAGTTTTGTTGATTTTGGGTGAAAAAATGACAGTTTTGCAAAAAAGGGGTTGCGGGCATCTGAGGTTATGCTTAGAACCCCCTTCACCGGCGGCGCTGAGGCGCTACTGAGAGACACCGGCGGGGCGGCGGCGACGCGGAAACGACGGGAGATGACGGGCCGGAAAGACGGTTTAGACGCTCAGGAGAGACTGGGGCATTCTTGGTTGGATGTAGGCGGTGGCGCTGCAATATTTGCGCGACGGTCTGCTTTTGGGTCTTGGATGTTTGCTCTTTGACATTGTTGGATAACTGAAGAGATATGTGGGCGGTTTGGTTCATTTCGATGGATCAACGTCTGTATATCAACGCTCTTAGGACGCAAGTTCGATGATGGAGTGTCAGCTTCACTGTCTTGTTCGGCTTCGGTTTCTTTTGAAACCAAGCACAACAGACAGAGAATAATTGGTTGCACTTCTGGTTCCTAGCCGGGTCAGATCGCAAGTTAGTCAGCCCCCCGTGGTTGATTGATTTTGTTAAAGCAACCAGTGATGTGCAGAGGTTCGAACGTCAAGGATAGCAACGTAAGTTGCTTTCAACTTGAGAGTTTGATCCTGGCTCAGAACGAACGCTGGCGGCAGGCCTAACACATGCAAGTCGAGCGAGATCTTCGGATCTAGCGGCGGACGGGTTAGTAACGCGTGGGAACGTACCCAAAGGTAGGGAATAG
>NZ_CP126134.1:162500-3123025 GCF_030127025.1 Tritonibacter sp. AK171
GGGTTTTAAGAGCAAACCCGGGGAACTGAAACATCTAAGTACCCGGAGGAAAGGACATCAATAGAGACTTCCCTAGTAGCGGCGAGCGAACGGGAACCAGCCGAGCCTGATGAGTGACTAGAATGTGTTGGGAAGCACAGCCATAGCGGGTGACAGCCCCGTATAGGAAGCTCTGAGGGACGTATTAAGTAGGGCGGGACACGTGAAATCCTGTTTGAAGATCGGAGGACCACCTCCGAAGGCTAAGTACTCCTTACTGACCGATAGCGAACCAGTACCGTGAGGGAAAGGTGAAAAGCACCCCGACGAGGGGAGTGAAACAGTACCTGAAACCGAACGCCTACAATCAGTTGGAGGCCCCTTGAGGGCTGACAGCGTACCTTTTGTATAATGGGTCATCGACTTGGTCTTACGAGCAAGCTTAAGCCGTTAGGTGTAGGCGCAGCGAAAGCGAGTCTTAATAGGGCGAATGAGTTCGTGGGATCAGACCCGAAACCGAGTGATCTAGGCATGACCAGGATGAAGGTGCGGTAACACGCACTGGAGGTCCGAACCCACACCTGTTGAAAAAGGTCGGGATGAGTTGTGCCTAGGGGTGAAAGGCCAATCAAACTCGGAGATAGCTGGTTCTCTGCGAAATCTATTTAGGTAGAGCGTCATCCGAATACCCCGGGGGGTAGAGCACTGGATGGGTAATGGGGCCCCACAGGCTTACTGATCCTAACCAAACTCCGAATACCCGGGAGTACTAGATGGCAGACACACTGCGGATGCTAACGTCCGTAGTGGAGAGGGAAACAACCCTGACCTCCGGCTAAGGCCCCTAATTCATGGCTAAGTGGGAAAGCAGGTGGGATGTCCAAAACAACCAGGAGGTTGGCTTAGAAGCAGCCATCCTTTAAAGATAGCGTAACAGCTCACTGGTCTAAATAAGACGTCCTGCGGCGAAGATGTAACGGGGCTCAAGCCATGAGCCGAAGCCGAGGATGCACATAGTGCATGGTAGCAGAGCGTAGTGTGACATAGAACAGCTCCTCCTTAACGCCTTCGGGCGTATTGGAGGAACAGTTCTTTCGATGAAGCGGGCGCGTGAGCGATCCCGTGGAGAGATCACTAGCGAGAATGATGACATGAGTAGCGACAAAGAGTGTGAGAGACACTCTCGCCGAAAGTCCAAGGGTTCCTGCTTAAAGCTAATCTGAGCAGGGTAAGCCGGCCCCTAAGCCGAGGCCGAAAGGCGTAGGCGATGGGAACCAGGTTAATATTCCTGGGCCAGGAGGATGTGACGGATTGCGAAGGTAGTTTGCTCTTATCGGATTGAGCAGGCTGCTGAGCAGTCCCTGGAAATAGCCCTCCATCAGACCGTACCCTAAACCGACACAGGTGGACTGGTAGAGAATACCAAGGCGCTTGAGAGAACGATGTTGAAGGAACTCGGCAAAATACCTCCGTAAGTTCGCGAGAAGGAGGCCCGGGTCCTACGCAAGTGGAATCCGGGGGCACAAACCAGGGGGTGGCGACTGTTTATTAAAAACACAGGGCTCTGCGAAGTCGCAAGACGACGTATAGGGTCTGACGCCTGCCCGGTGCCTGAAGGTTAAAAGGAGGGGTGAGAGCTCCGAATTGAAGCCCAGGTAAACGGCGGCCGTAACTATAACGGTCCTAAGGTAGCGAAATTCCTTGTCGGGTAAGTTCCGACCTGCACGAATGGCGTAACGACTTCCCCGCTGTCTCCAACATCGACTCAGCGAAATTGAATTGCCTGTCAAGATGCAGGCTTCCCGCGGTTAGACGGAAAGACCCCGTGCACCTTTACTACAGCTTCGCACTGGCATCAGGATTGTGATGTGCAGGATAGGTGGTAGGCATCGAAACCGTGACGCTAGTCGCGGTGGAGCCTTCCTTGAGATACCACCCTTCGCACTCTTGATGTCTAACCGCGGCCCATTATCTGGGTCCGGGACCCTGCGTGGCGGGTAGTTTGACTGGGGCGGTCGCCTCCTAAAGCGTAACGGAGGCGCGCGAAGGTTGGCTCAGAGCGGTCGGAAATCGCTCGTTGAGTGCAATGGCAAAAGCCAGCCTGACTGCGAGACTGACAAGTCGAGCAGAGACGAAAGTCGGCCATAGTGATCCGGTGGTCCCGAGTGGAAGGGCCATCGCTCAACGGATAAAAGGTACGCCGGGGATAACAGGCTGATACTGCCCAAGAGTCCATATCGACGGCAGTGTTTGGCACCTCGATGTCGGCTCATCTCATCCTGGGGCTGGAGCAGGTCCCAAGGGTACGGCTGTTCGCCGTTTAAAGAGGTACGTGAGCTGGGTTTAGAACGTCGTGAGACAGTTCGGTCCCTATCTGCCGTGGGTGTAGGATACTTGAGAGGAGTTGCCCCTAGTACGAGAGGACCGGGGTGAACGATCCACTGGTGGACCTGTTATCGTGCCAACGGTAGTGCAGGGTAGCTATGATCGGAAAGGATAACCGCTGAAGGCATCTAAGCGGGAAGCCCCCCTCAAAACAAGGTATCCCTGAGGGCCGTGGAAGACCACCACGTCAATAGGCCGGAGATGTAAGCGCAGCAATGCGTTCAGTTGACCGGTACTAATCGCCCGATTGGCTTGATCTGATCCAGTAAAAGACAGCCAAACACCAAAAAGCAAAACTGACTTGGACAACACGTTGACCCTCCTGAAAACAGGACGATCAACACGTTGATAAATCTAGACCCTGGGTGGCTCGTACAAACGTACAAGCCTTCCGGCGGCTTACGAGACTTGCTTCACAAGTCTCTCACAGCCGACCGAATAAGAACCCAGGATCGAAGATCATGGGTTCTTATTCGGTTTGGTGGCCAAAGCACAAGCGAAACACCCGGTCCCTTCCCGAACCCGGAAGTTAAGCGCTGTTGCGCCGATGGTACTGCATCTTAAGGTGTGGGAGAGTAGGGCACCGCCAAACCTAATAAGAACCCAAATAAAACCTCTCTAAACAAAAACACAAAACAAACACCGCGGGATGGAGCAGCCAGGTAGCTCGTCAGGCTCATAACCTGAAGGTCGTAGGTTCAAATCCTACTCCCGCAACCAATACTAATTCCCCAATAATATCAGTGCCTTCAAACCGCGCCTCAACACAGCGAGCGGATGCGGGCGTTGCAGTGATACCTGAGGGCGGTTACCAATAGCTGGCTGACCTTTGTTACCAAGGCAGGCTCGGCTATTACGTTTTGGAGCGCCTCAGGTCTTATTGACAGCTACACCACAGAACTGTCCACCGTGATGTAGCAACGGTCGCGCTTCGGCGCTGCTATCGAGATGTCGAACCTTACCGATCAGCAGTACGTGATCTCCAGCCTCAATTGTCTGGACTACATCTGTCACCAGTACTGCTGTCGCACCCCGCAAGACCGGCAGGCCGTGCCGGTTTTCGAACAGATCGCGCAAGTCCGCAGCGGGGCGCCCGGCGAAATGCAGTGCATGGGCGCGCATGTCCTCGGCCAGGATGTTGACCGCATAGCGCCCGGAGGCGCGCAGTTTGGGCAGCATCCGCGCCCCGCATCCCACGGAAATGCACACCAGCGGCGGGTCGAGCGAGACCGACATGAAAGCGCTGATCGTCATACCGTGATCGCCCTCGGGCGTGCGGGTGGTGACGACCGTTACGCCGGTGGCGAAACGGCCGCAACAGGTGCGCAGCGCATCGGGGTCGATATCCGCCGGTGCCAGGGTCATGCCGCCGCAGAGGCCCCGAGCTCGCGCCGGATGATCTCGGCTCCTGCGCTCAGCGCCTCCAGCTTGCCGCGTGCAACCTGTCGCGACAGGGGCGTCATTCCGCAGTTGGTGCAGGGATAAAGCTTGTCCGCATCGACGAATTGCAGCGCTTTGCGCAGAGTAGCGGCGACCTCTTCGGGCGTCTCAATCGTGTTGGTTGCCACATCAATAGCGCCCACCATGATCTTTTTGCCGCGGATCAGCTCGATCAGCTCCATCGGGACATGGCTATTCTGACATTCGAGGGACACCAGATCGACGCTGGATTTCTGGATCGCCGGGAAGATCATCTCATACTGCCGCCATTCAGAACCAAGCGTCGCCTTCCAGTCGGTGTTCGCCTTGATGCCGTAGCCATAGCAGATGTGGACGGCCTTCTGGCATTTCAGCCCCTCCATGGCGCGCTCCAGCGTCGCCATGCCCCAGTCGTTCACCTCGTCAAAGAAGACGTTGAAGGCAGGCTCGTCGAATTGGACGATGTCTACCCCTGCGGCCGCAAGCTCCTTCGCCTCTTCGTTCAGAAGCGTGGCAAATTCCCAGGCCAGCTTTTCGCGGCTGCGATAGTGCGCGTCATAGAGCGTGTCGATCATGGTCATCGGCCCGGGCAGCGCCCATTTGATCGGCGCGTCGGTGAGGCTGCGCAGGAACTTTGCATCCTCGACAAAGACCGAGCGGGGGCGGGATACAGCGCTGACCACTGTGGGCACGCTGGCGTCATAGCGATCCCGGATGCGCACCGTCTCGCGCTTTTCGAAATCGACGCCCTCAAGCCCTTCGATGAAGGTGGTGACGAAATGCTGACGGGTCTGTTCGCCGTCGCTGACGATGTCGATTCCTGCGCCACGCTGTTCGCCGAGGGTCACGCGCAGGGCGTCTTTTTTCGCCTGCGCCAAGGCGTCACCGTCCATCTTCCACGGAGACCAGAGCTTTTCGGGTTCCGCCAGCCAAGAGGGTTTCGGCAAGCTGCCAGCGGTGGAGGTGGGGAGCAATTTGGTCATGGTAAAGTCTTTCTTGGTTTTTGAATCAGGCGGCGAATTGGGTGGACCATTCGGTCAACCGAGCACGGTGTGGTTTGATGAAAGCTTCTTCAGCGAACTTGCCTTGCTCGGTTGCGAGGCGGCTGCGTTCTTCACGATCGTAGACCACGCGGGTCGGCGAGAAATCCTGATGCTTCAGGCTGGGCTGGTAAGTCTGACCTGCTACTGAATTGGCGTTGTAGATTTCAGGGCGGTAGATCTTCTGGAAGGCTTCCATGGTGCTGATCGTTCCGATCAGTTCTAGATTATTGTAATCGTTCAACAAATCACCAAAGTAGTAGAAGGCGAGGGGGGCGACGCTGCGCGGCGGCATGAAATAGCGAACTTGCATCCCCATCTTACCAAAATACTGCTCGGTCAAGGATGCACCGCTCGGGACATATTCGACACCAAGCACGGGATGCACATTCGCTGTGCGCTCGTAACTCTTGGATTCAGACACGCTCAGGCAGATCACTGGCGGTTTGCGAAACTGCGCCTTGAAGGCGCCGGAGGCAATAAACGCTTTGAAGATTTTGCCATGCAATTCGCCAAAATCACTCGGCAGGCTGAAACCGTCGCGCCCCTTGTTGTGCTCTGGAAGCACCACGCTGAAATCATAATCCCGCACATAGGACGAGAAATTGTTCCCCACCAAGCCTTGCGAGCGAGTGTTGGTTCTACGGTCCAAGGTCGTCGTCTGAAGCACTTCAATCGCGGGGAACACGTCGCCACTGCCACCAAGGTTCAAATCAACTGAAATGATGTCCAGTTCGACCGCATAGCGATCCGCCTGCGGATTGTCCCAGTTGGCCAAGTCGTTGAACCGATTGTCTATCATGCGCAACGCGTTGGCCAGATTTTGTTGGCGATGGTCTCCGCGCGCAAGGTTTGCGAAATTCGTGGTCAATCTCGTGCCGCTCTCGGGCATGTAACCCTCGTCAAACCGAAGGCTCTTGATTTGGAATGAGAAAGGCTCGGTCATGGTGCTCCGGTCTCCAGTCAAAAGTCATGAGGCCAGTGGTCGCGGACGAACGGCCCGATGTTTCTGGCAATGCCTCCTTCTGCCGCAGATTTGACATGAATAAAAATGACTTATCAGAAAGAAAACATGACCTGTTGTCATGTGTTGGGGTGCGAGCTCACAGCTCTGCATCAGGTTCAGGCCGTCAGATTTCGACTGTTTCCGCCAGCTGGATGAATCCGTCGAGATAGCTCGGTAACGTCCCTGCCCGATAGCCAAGATGGATGGACTTCGGGATGCCGGAGCCGATGCGCACGCCTGTCACATCTTTGACGTTGCGCAGCAGCCAGTCCGGCGTGGCACTGACCGCACGACCCGAGGCGACCATCCGCAACATTAAGTCAGTGGTCTCCACCGTGCGGTGCCTGCGAGGCAGGGCGTGGGCAGGCACGAGGAACTGCGTGTAGATATCGAGCCTCTCGCGCGCAACTGGGTACGTGATGAGCGTCTCCGCCGCGATGTCGGTGGGCATGATTTGCGCTTTCCGGGCCAGCGGGTGGTCGTTGGCTACCGCCAGCACCAGTTCGTAGTCAAAAACAGGCCGGTATTCGAGGCCTGGACGCTCTATCGGATCGGGGGTGACCAGAAGATCAATCTCGTGCCCCAGCAGGGCAGCGAGCCCGCCGAACTGAAAAGCCGAGGTCACGTCGAGATCAACATCTGGCCAGTCGGCGAGAAACGGATCGACGATCCGCATCAGCCAGTCCTGACATGGGTGGCACTCCATGCCGACCCGGATCGCCCCACGTCGCCCGCGCGCGTAATCCTCCAGCACCGAAGCGCCGTGTTCAAGTTGCGGCAAGACCCGCATGGCCAACCCAAGCAGATATTCCCCTGTCGGCGTGAGCCGCAGCTTGCGCCCCTCGCGATCCCAGAGCTTCACGCCGTGACGCTCTTCGAAGCGCCGGACCGCATGGCTGACGGCCGATTGAGTCAGGTTCAGCCGATCCGCGGCGTCGGTTAAGCTACCGGTCCGTTCGATTTCACGCAAAATGGCCAGCGGCTGGATGTCGATCATGAGGCTTGACTGAGTGTCATTCAATCGCTTCCGAGCTGAGATCAAGCGTTGTGGACAAGACGCCATAAGGCGCTCAACAGCAGTTGCAGCCCGTAGCGCCTCTCACAAACTCCCAAAGTGATTTGTCAGCGCGTTGGAACGGGTCTTTCACCGCGGTAGTCGTAAAAACCGCGTTGGGTTTTGCGGCCAAGCCATCCCGCTTCGACATATTTGGTTAGCAAGGGGCAGGGACGGTACTTCGTATCGGCCAACCCGTCGTGCAACACGTTCATAATCGCAAGGCAGGTGTCGAGGCCGATAAAATCCGCCAGCTCCAGTGGACCCATCGGGTGGTTTGCACCAAGTTTCATGGATTCATCGATGGAGCGCACGCTGCCTACGCCTTCATAGAGCGTATAGACCGCCTCATTGATCATGGGCATGAGAATACGGTTCACGATGAAAGCAGGGAAGTCCTCGGCGCTGGCAGCCGTCTTTCCAAGCTTTTCAACCACGGCTTGGCAGGTCTGAAACGTGTCCTCATCAGTCGCAATGCCACGAATGAGTTCGACCAGCTGCATCACCGGTACCGGGTTCATGAAGTGGAACCCCATGAAACGCTCAGGCCGATCCGTGCGACTCGCCAGACGTGTGATTGAGATCGACGATGTGTTGGACGTGAGAATCGTATGCGGTTGCAAATGGGGCAGCAGATCCTCAAAGATTGCCTGCTTTACGGCTTCACGCTCGGTTGCAGCTTCGATCACCAGATCGGTTTGACCCAAATCTGCCAGAGTGAGCGTGGTCGAGATCCGGTCCATCGTGGCGGTAACTTCAGCGTCTTCAATCTTGCCACGGCTGGCCTGACGGGCGAGGTTTTTCTGGATCAGTGACAGCGCGCTGTCGAGCGCCTGCTGGCTTATGTCATTGAGAACAACATTAAATCCTGCAAGCGCCAAGACGTGGGCAATGCCGTTGCCCATCTGACCTGCACCGATAACCCCAACTTTTTTCACGTCCATGATGGATGGCCTTTCCTTGCGCCTGCCTAGTGCCTGCGGGCGGATACTAAAGGTTTCGCGCCTGCAGAAACAAGGCCGATTGCCTCTGTTTTCAGCAAATTCGCCGTTTAGCAGTTTGGAAAGATTCGGGCGGCAATATGGCTCTTGGGTGAAAAAGTGGTGGATGAAATGAGCTATGAACTCAAAAGCGCAGACGCGCTTGTGAGCGAGTTATGCAGCTACGGTGAGTCGCGGCTGCGTGTCAGGGGACCGGCGCGTGCGCTGAGTGATCCTTACATCAGTTTCCTTGGTGGAACCGAAGTGTTTGGGCGTTTCGTTGAACGGCCTTTCGCCCAAGGCGTTGAAGGGCAAATTGGTTTGGCCTGTATCAACCTTGGTTGTGTGAACGCAGGGGTTGATGCGTTTTTACATGATGAGTCGTTGATGGACATAGCGGCAGGTGGGCAAATGACCGTGCTGCAGGTGATGGGGGCGCAGAACCTCACCAATAGTTTCTATAAGGTCCATCCTCGGCGCAATGATCGCTTTTTGCGCGCCTATGACGCGCTTGTGCATTTGTTTCCAGAGGTCGATTTTACCGACTTCAACTTCAACAAGCATCTGCTGACATCGCTTAAGGACGTGTCCGAGGACCGGTTTGAGCGGGTAAGGGCTGGCCTTCAAGAAACTTGGCTGACACGAATGAGCCGCATCGTGGATGCGCTTGGTGGGCGGGTTGTGCTGCTGTGGCTCCGGTATGATATGGGAACGGTCGACACGCTTGGCCCTTCTCCAAGCCTTGTGGAGCGGTCTATGGTTGATGTTCTGCGTCCGCGTGTATCTGGCGTGATTGAGCTTGAGGTGACGACAGCCGGGCAGGCGCAGGATATTCCGGGGATGATGTTTGGCCCGATGGACCTGCCTGCTGCGCAGATGATGCTTGGCCCCAAGGAACATGACCGGATCGCGGATGTCGTGGCGTCAAGACTACTCAATATGTTGGCGGCTGCCTGAGCCACACGGAAATACGCCTGAAATGCAAAAAAGGCCCGCGCAATTGGCGGGCCTTTCGCATTCTTCGAAGCTGTTTGGATCAGCCGAGCTTTTCGGTCAGTTCCGGTACGGCTTGGAACAGGTCTGCAACCAGCCCGTAGTCGGCAACCTGAAAGATCGGTGCTTCTTCGTCTTTGTTGATGGCGACGATGATCTTGGAATCTTTCATACCTGCAAGGTGCTGGATCGCGCCGGAGATGCCGACAGCGATATAGAGCTCAGGCGCAACCACCTTACCGGTCTGACCCACCTGCCAGTCGTTCGGAGCAAAGCCCGAATCGACCGCGGCACGGGATGCGCCAACCGCAGCGCCCAGTTTGTCGGCCAAGGCTTCGATGATCTTGAAGTCTTCTTCAGAGCCGACACCGCGACCACCGGAGACAACCACACCAGCGGATGTGAGCTCAGGGCGGTCGCTGGTGGCGAGCTTGTCTTCAACCCAAGAGCTGAGGCCGGGGTTATCGGCTGCGGAAATGGTATCGACAGAAGCCGAGCCACCTTCGCCAGCGGCATCAAAGGTGGACGTCCGGAAGGAGATGACCTTTTTTGCATCCGCTGATTTCACCACTTGGATGGCGTTACCTGCGTAGATCGGGCGCTCGAATGTGTCGGCGTCAACCACGGCCGTCACGTCCGAGATCACCATCACATCAAGCAGAGCTGCCACGCGGGGCAGGATGTTCTTGGCATCGGTGGTCGCGGGCGCAACGATGTGGCTGTAATCGCCCGCGAGCGATGCGATCAGCGCTGCGGTGGGTTCTGCCAAACGGTGGCCGAGGCTTTCGTCTTCGGCAACCAGCACCTTTGCAACGCCATCGATTTTGGCGGCAACTTCGCCCGCTGCAGCAGCGGATGCGCCTGCAGCCAATACGGTCACATCGCCCAGAGATTTCGCGGCGGAAACAGCCTTTGCAGTGGCATCAAACGCCAGCTCACCTGCGTTGACTTCGGCAAGGAGAAGAACAGCCATTACACAGCCCCCGCTTCTTTGAGTTTCGCAACCAGCTCGTCCACGGAGCCCACGATGATGCCTGCAGAGCGGGCCTCGGGTTCCTTGGTCTCCACCACGGTCAGGCGTGGGGTGACGTCGACGCCGTAATCAGCAGCGGTTTTCTCGTCGAGCGGCTTTTTCTTTGCCTTCATGATGTTCGGCAAGGAGGCATAGCGCGGCTCATTGAGGCGCAGATCCACGGTGACGATTGTTGGCATCTTCACAGAGATGGTCTGCAAACCGCCGTCCACCTCACGGGTGACCTTCGCGTTATCGCCGTCGATGTCGACTTCGGACGCAAAGGTTGCCTGAGACCAGCCCAGCAGTGCCGACAGCATCTGACCGGTGGCGTTCATGTCGTTGTCGATCGCCTGCTTGCCTGCCAGCACGAGGCCCGGCTGCTCTTCTTCGACAACTTTGGCGAGGATCTTGGCAACCGCGAGCGGTTCAATATCCTGATGCACATCGTCGGCTGCAACTACGAGGATGGCGCGGTCGGCACCCATGGCGAGCGCGGTGCGCAGGGTTTCCTGAGCCTGCTTGACGCCGATGGAGACTGCGACCACCTCATCCGCCTTGCCCGCTTCTTTGAGGCGGATGGCCTCTTCGACGGCAATCTCGTCAAAGGGGTTCATCGACATCTTGACGTTGGCGAGATCAACACCGCTTCCATCCGCTTTGACGCGGACTTTCACGTTATAGTCGATCACGCGTTTGACAGGCACGAGTACCTTCATAGTGCGTTTCTCCTTAACAATCGGGCCCCGCTCCCACGGGTCCCATGAATGCTCTCGAGGTGTTGATACCGACTAGAGGGCGACGGCAACAGGGTAAAATCGTCACGTTGTGGCTCGAGGACGTCGCGTTTGCAGCAATAACGCCAAATTTCGTTACGGAATTTTCTTTCCGCAAACCTGCTGAGGGGCATATAAAAGTTCCTCCCGCCGATAGTCGGGCAGTACCCGGGCCAATTCGGGTTTCGGCGAAACGCAGGTCGCGGCTGATGTATGCGTGCGCTTTATGACTTTTGAATGGGGTTTGTTAACAGTTGTGTAGTTCACTTCATTCGAAAAAAATCGACGAGAAATTTACGAATGCAGTCATTGGCCAGCAAGGAAGCACAATTTGTCGCGGGCACACTCGCCCCTTCGGTCAGGCTGGATGCCAAGAGCATAAGCGCTGCAGGACTGGCGAGAGAGTTCGCACCTCTACGCTCATTCCTTTTTGAGCAGAGTGCGCGAATGGAAAGCCCGGCCCCTATTTCGCAGCACAGCGTGTTCATCGGTGCCCAAAGCTATATGAATGATTCGGGCATTGTGCGGGACAGGGTCTTTATCGGTCGGTACTGCAGTATCGGTCGTCGCGTGTCGATCGCAGCAGGTGCGCACTACATGACGGGAGTGTCTACAAATCCTGCGCTGGCACAGGGGCCTGCCGAAGCATTCTATAGCGCAGATGAGATGGAGGCACTTGAGTTCTCGGCTGCCTCCAGGGGAGATGCGCCCACCATCCTGCAGGCGGATGTCTGGGTCGGAGATGGGGCCATTGTCATGCCGGGTGTGGTTGTTGGGGCAGGAGCCGTTATTGGCGCAAATGCCGTGGTCACTAAAGATGTCGCCCCATATTCGATAGTCGCAGGAAGCCCTGCACGTCACATTCGGTTCCGCTTTCCGGAGAGGGTGCGGGAGCGACTGCTGCAATCACAGTGGTGGGACCTGTCATTGGAAACACTTAAGGCATTTCAATCGGGCAATGTTCTGTCATTCCTTGATGAAGTCGAGGCCTTGAACACCGCCGAGACGCATTTTGCCGATTGTCCCACATTTGCGATTGGAACGTAGGCACTCAACCAGACCTTGCGGATCCTCAGAGCGGTATCCCCAAGGAACAGGTTGCGTGTGGGCGTTGCTCGACTGAAGACCTCGGTGGCCTGTAGAGTTTTCTTCTTTGAAGCTGGAACTGCTCCGCAGGCAAAAAAGGACTACCGGTTAGCGCCGGGCACCCAGAGCACATCTTTCTCGCCATTTTCGTTGGCGATGCGCGAGGCCACGAAGAACCAATCCGAAAGCCGGTTGAGGTAGATCGTCACCGATGGGTTGACGTCTTCTTCTGTGGCCAGTTCTGTTGTCAAACGCTCAGCGCGGCGGGCGACGGTGCGACAAACGTGCAGATACGCCGAAAGCGCGCTGCCGCCGGGGAGAACAAAACTGCGCAGGGGCGTCAGATTTTTGTTCATGACGTCGATTTCCGCCTCGAGGCGATCCACCTGACTTTGCGCGATACGCAGCGGCGGATACTCAGCGTCTGCATCCAGATGCATATCGGGCCGACACAGATCAGCGCCAAGATCAAAGAGGTCATTTTGAATGCGTGCCAGAGCGGCGTCCATGTCACCCTCAGCGACCAGTCGGGCAACGCCCACCTGCGCGTTCAACTCATCCGAAGTGCCATAAGCGGTCACACGGGCAGAGTGTTTGGCAACGCGCGCCCCATTGCCAAGCGCGGTGTCGCCCTTATCGCCGGTGCGGGTGTAGATTTTGCTGAGAACGACCATGTTAGTTTCCTGTGCCGGCAAAATAGACAAAAGCAACCATCAAGACCACGGCGATGAACTGAAAGAAAATACGCAGGCGCATCATCTTGTTGCCGTTCTTGCGGTTGAATTCTCCGCCGACGCCAAAGCCGCCGATGCCGATGGCAAGCACGATGGCCACTGCGGCCATTGCGAGGATGCCCAAAATATAAAGTGGAGAGCCCATGATCCGTGTGGTCCTTTGTTGTCCTGTGGCGCCGGATGCCTCTGATTTGCATTCGGTTCGCTGTGGTGCGTCTATCTATACCGCAGCAAGATGCGGTCAATCGCGCGCGTGGACAGTACCCTGCGCAGCGTCCCGGCGATATAGGTTGGCGTGGTGACATAGTAACGCGGACGTGGGCGGCGTGCCTCTAGGGCGTGCGCGAGTTTCTTGGACACTGCCGCAGGTGGCAGTTCAAACGCATCTGGCCCGCTGGATTCATAAAGCCGCTTCAACAGTGATCCCTCGTATCGATCGCGGATCGGCGAGTTTTTCCAGTCGATGTGCTTTTCAAAATGCGGAATGGAGTTTTCCCGGATTTTGGATGTAACGGGGCCCGGCTCAATCAGGATTACGTCGATCCCGGTGCCGGACAGCTCCAGCCGGAGGGTGTCGCTCAGCCCTTCGATTGCAAATTTTGTTGCCGCATAGGCCCCGCGCCAAGGGTATGTTACCAGACCAAGCACAGATGAGTTTTGCACTATCCGCCCGTGTCCCTGCGCGCGCATCACCGGGACCACCTGTCGGATCAGTTCGTGCCAGCCAAACACATTGGTCTCAAAAATCTCGCGCAGGCCATCTGTGGGCAGATCCTCGACCGCACCGGGCAGCCCGTGTGCGCCGTTGTTGAACAGCGCATCCAGCGTGCCGCCGGTGGATTTTAGCACTTCGGCCAGCCCAGTTTTAATGCTGTCTGCGTCGGTATAATCAATGCGCGGGCTTTCAAAGCCTTCGGCGCGCAGGCGGTCGCAATCGCGCTGCTGCCTGCATGAGGCAAACACCCGCCAACCACGGGCGCGCATGTCATGGGCGGCTGCGTGGCCAATGCCGGATGAGCAGCCAGTAATCAGCAAGGTTTTGGTCATCGTCGCTCCCCGGGTAGGTCCGGGGCCGAGTTATGACTGTTTCGCGCTCAGCAGGGAAGCCGCAATCCAGCCCACTTGTCCGGTCTTTGGGTTTTCCAGCAGTGACCAACCGGAAGGATCGTCGTTAAGCACGCGCACCTTGTCCCCGGCAAGCAGTTGCATCAGCACCGGAAAACGGGTGCCGGGCCCAAGGCGCACATTGGCGCGAGAGGCTCGTATCTTGCGCATGTCGCCGATCGGCTCGGGGGTTGCGACAGCAGCGACGGGCTGCGGTTCATCGGTTGTGATCGCGCCAAGACCCCCCTCTATCGATCCGATCCGCAGACCCGTGACGGGCAGATTGAGAGAAATCGGCTGCGGCAGGGAAACCACCGAGGCCGGTTCGCGCAAGGAGATGTTGATAACCGCAGCATCCGACCCGGTCGGGGTGTCGGATGCGGTATCTGCGCGATTGCCAGTGGCGGTTTTGATCACAGCCGGTGCACTATATGGAGTCAGAACAGGGCTGGCGAGCTGGGTTTCCGCAGGGCGGCTGATGATCCGGCCACGGTCACTGGCTGCGGCGACGCGGGCACTCGGGGTCTCAGTTTGAGGGCGCTCGGGAGGGGAGAAATCCGCACCTCCGCTGAGTTCGTAAAAAGCTAGTGCCAAACCGGCAAAAGAAACCACCAAAAACCGCGACATCGCGTACACTCCCCCGAAAATTGATCGCTGTAAAACAAGCAGCTTACCCCGCTCCCGCGCTCAACGCGGCAGGCACATAGATGTTCCGAACCTGAAATTGGCAGCGAGAATCGCATTGGGTGCGATCATATTCTACAATTTTAACATAAAACGAGGGGAGAGGTGGCAAATTCCTCCCCCGCAGTGGCTTGATGGGGCGAATTTTCAAATGATTTCAGGGCAACGCGGCCACGCCATGTCGCTCTTCTGTGGAAAACGGGCGATGCCCGCTTGCCGCATGACGAGGTGGGCAGTATCAGGATGAGATGACCGACATCGTTGATGATCCCACGACCCCCGAGATGCCTGCAAATGGCGAGCTGCGCGAGCCGCTGCGCCGCGCCATTGGCGAGCGATACCTAACGTATGCGCTGAGCACGATTATGCACCGGGCCTTGCCCGATGCGCGTGACGGCCTGAAGCCTGTGCATCGGCGCATCCTTTACGCCATGAGCCGATTGCGTCTGTCGTCATCGGGCGGGTTTCTGAAGTCCGCCAAGATTTCTGGCGACACCATGGGGGATTTCCACCCTCACGGGGATGCGGCGATTTATGACGCCATGGCGCGTCTGGCGCAGGATTTTGCGGTGCGCTATCCGCTGGTTGATGGTCAGGGTAACTTTGGCAACATCGACGGCGATAACCCTGCGGCCTCGCGCTACACCGAGGCACGGATGACCTTCATCGCTGAGGCGATGCTGGAGGGGCTGGGCGAAGACGCGGTCGATTTTCGCGACAACTATGATGGCCGCCTGCAAGAGCCGAGCGTTCTGCCTGCGACCTTCCCGAATATTCTCGCCAATGGATCCAGCGGTATTGCCGTGGGTATGGCGACCAATATTCCGCCGCATAATATTTCCGAGCTGATCGATGCCTGTATCCACCTGATCAAGGCACCGAACGCGGGTGATGACACGCTGCTGCAATATGTGCCGGGGCCGGATTTCCCAACCGGCGGCACCATTGTGGAACCGAAGGAAAACATCGCACAGGCCTATCGCACGGGCCGTGGATCATTCCGGTTGCGCGCCAAACACGAAATTGAGGATCTGGGCCGGGGCCAATGGCAGGTTGTTGTCACCGAAATCCCCTATCAGGTGCAGAAATCCAAGCTCATCGAGAAAATCGCGGAGCTGATCCAGACCAAGAAGGTGCCGATCCTTGCAGACGTGCGCGATGAGAGCGCCGAAGACATCCGCATCATTCTGGAGCCGAAATCCAAGAACGTCGATCCCGAGGTCCTGATGGGGTTGATGTATCGTAACTCCGATCTGGAGGTGCGGTTCTCGCTCAATATGAACGTGCTGATCGACGGTGTGACGCCCAAAGTCTGCTCGATGAAGGAGGTGCTGCGCGCCTTCCTTGATCACCGCCGTGATGTGCTTCAGCGCCGCTCGCGCCACCGGATGGCCAAGATCGACCACCGGCTTGAGGTGCTCGACGGTTTCATCATCGCGTTTTTGAACCTCGACCGGGTGATCGACATCATCCGCTATGACGATGATCCCAAAGCGGCATTGATGCGTGAAAACTGGGATCGCGAACATCCCCGTGCCTTCACCGAGGCCGAGTATATCACGCCTGCCGCAGGCGAAGGTGAACTCTCCGAGGTGCAGGCCGAAGCGATCCTCAACATGCGCCTGCGCAGCTTGCGCAAGCTCGAAGAGATCGAACTCACCCGCGAGCGGGATGCCTTGCGCGAAGAACGCGCGGGCTTGGCCGAGCTTCTGGAGAGTGAAGATCTGCAATGGAAGAAGATCACCGAACAGTTGCGTGAGACCAAAAAACAGTTCGGCAAAGACTATGAGGGCGGCAGTCGTCGCACCCAGTTTGCCGAGGCGGGCGAGGTCGAAGACGTGCCGCTTGAGGCGATGATCGACCGCGAACCGATCACCGTGGTGTGCTCGCAGATGGGCTGGATTCGCGCGATGACCGGCCATATCGACCTGAACCGTGAGTTGAAGTTCAAGGACGGCGACGGCCCGCGCTTTATTTTCCATGCGGAAACCACCGACCGGCTCTTGGTCTTTGGTTCCAACGGGCGGTTCTATACCCTGTCAGCGGCCAATCTGCCCGGCGGTCGTGGTATGGGCGAACCTCTGCGCCTGATGGTGGACCTGCCCAATGAGGTCGAAATCGTTGATCTCTTCATCCACAACCCGGAAGGGCGTCTGCTGGTGGCATCGGATGCAGGCAATGGCTTTGTCTGTGCAGAAAAAGAGATCGTGGCGCAGACACGGGGCGGCAAGCAGGTGTTGAACGTCAAGGACGACGAGCGCGCCAAGATCTGTATTCCTGTCTCTGGCGATCACGTTGCGGTGGTTTCCGAGAACGGCAAGTTCCTTGTATTCTCTATTGAGGAAATGCCTGAACTCACCCGCGGCAAGGGCGTGCGCCTGCAGAAATACAACATGGCCCGAGGGCGTCAGGGCTCGCTGGAACTGGATGGCGGCCTTGCGGATGTCACCACCTTCAACTGGGATGAAGGGCTGCAGTGGGAAATGGGCGGCGGCAAAACCCGCCATGAAACCGATCTCAGCCAGTGGCTCGGCAAGCGGGCAGGGGTTGGCAAGCGCCCCCCCTATGGGTTCCCCAAGGATTACAAATTCAAATAACGGCAATATATTGCCGGAAAACATGTGGCCCCTGCGCAACCGCGCGGGGGTTCGCTTTTGTGCGGGTTTACCGGGAGGGAAATCCCGGTCTATCACTTGGCCACCCTGATCCGAGAGCGAGATAGAGAGATTTGATGTTGCGCACGATAGCCCTTCTGGCCCTGACCGTTCTTGTCGCAGCCTGTACACCGCCCAGCCCCGACGATGAGCTGCGCGACCTTGGCAGCTACAAACTCGGCCACAATATCGTGGTCGCGCCCAAGGTGCAGATGGTACCCGGCTCCCGTCCGGTGGAGGCGCAGGAATGGGTCGATCTGCTGACCAATGAAGTGTCCGCAAGATTTTCTCAGTATGAGGGCGATCAGCTTTATCACTTTGGCATCAGCGTAGAGGGGTATTTTGTCGCTCCCGGCGGTGTGCCTCTGGTGCTGAGCCCGAAATCCGTGCTTGCGGTAAATGTCACCGTCTGGGACGACGCCGCGAATAAGAAGCTGAACACAGAGCCCAAAACCTTCACCGTTTTTGAAACCACCTCGGGAGAGAGCTTCCTGGTTGGGTCGGGCCATGCCCGCACACGTGAAGAGCAGATGCAGGGTCTGGCCCGCAATGCGGTCAGGGCCATCGAAACCTGGATGGTTGAACAGCATAAGGAAAACGGCTGGTTTGATGCGCGTGAGGCGGATGTGGTTGAGAACGCCGCCGACGCGGCCAGCGGATAGCGCGTTTGTCAAGAACGAACCGCTTGATTTTTGCGCGCAAACCAAATAAGCCGCGCGCGCAGAGGAAACCGGGTCCGGTCGGACCCCCCAATTTTCAAAAGGGCGCCTAAGGAATGGCAAAGGAAAAGTTTGAGCGTAATAAACCGCACGTCAACATCGGCACCGTTGGCCACGTTGACCACGGTAAAACCACGCTGACCGCAGCAATCACCAAATACTTCGGCGACTTCCGCGCATACGACCAGATCGACGGCGCACCGGAAGAAAAAGCACGCGGTATCACCATCTCCACCGCCCACGTGGAATATGAAACCGACGCGCGTCACTACGCACACGTCGACTGCCCCGGCCACGCTGACTATGTGAAAAACATGATCACCGGTGCGGCGCAGATGGACGGCGCGATCCTGGTTGTGAACGCAGCAGACGGCCCGATGCCCCAGACCCGCGAGCACATCCTGCTGGCGCGTCAGGTTGGCGTTCCCGCGCTGGTCGTGTTCATGAACAAAGTGGACCAGGTCGACGACGAAGAGCTCCTCGAGCTCGTCGAAATGGAAATCCGCGAACTGCTGTCTTCCTATGACTTCCCCGGCGACGATATCCCGATCATCGCAGGTTCCGCTCTGGCGGCGATGGAAGGCCGTGACGCCAACATCGGTGAAGAGAAGATCAAAGAGCTGATGGCGGCTGTGGATGAGTACATCCCGACCCCTGAGCGCGCTGTTGACCAGCCCTTCCTGATGCCGATCGAAGACGTGTTCTCGATCTCTGGCCGTGGTACCGTTGTGACCGGTCGTGTTGAGCGTGGCGTGATCAATGTTGGCGACAACATCGAAATCGTTGGCATCAAAGACACCACCACCACCACCTGTACCGGTGTGGAAATGTTCCGCAAACTGCTGGACCGTGGTGAAGCAGGCGACAACATCGGCGCGCTGCTGCGTGGTATCGACCGTGAAGCGGTTGAGCGTGGTCAGGTTCTGTGTAAGCCGGGCTCCGTGACCCCGCACACCAAATTCGAGGCAGAAGCCTACATTCTGACCAAAGAAGAAGGTGGCCGTCACACGCCGTTCTTTGCGAACTACCGTCCGCAGTTCTACTTCCGCACCACCGACGTGACCGGCACCGTGACTCTGCCTGCCGGCACCGAGATGGTGATGCCGGGCGACAACCTGAAGTTCGAAGTTGAACTGATCGCCCCGATCGCGATGGAAGACGGTCTGCGTTTTGCGATCCGCGAAGGCGGCCGCACCGTTGGCGCGGGCGTTGTGTCCAAGATCCTCGCGTAAGCGAAGAGCCTCGCCTGATTTAAACGGCGAGTGATAATAGAGAGGGCCTCCCAACGGGAGGCCCTTTTCTCATGTTTTTGCGCGTTCTGGGCCTTGGCGCCGGGATGCCTTGCCTCGGTGCTCAAGGCTGTGCATACACATGAAAAATGGGTGTTTTCGCCAGATCGCCACATTGGACTTCTGGTGGATATGAAAACGGAAAGACGATTTTTTGCCTCGCACAGCATATGTCCATATCGGTACGCACAAGACTGGCACGACCTATCTGCAAAGCTGGATGCGCAAGAATGCAAATACGCTCGCACAACTTGGGATCGTGTATCCCGACATAGGCCTGACGCCAAAAGATGCTGCACATAAAGTGCTGGCGCTAGAGGCGCGCACTGCACCTGACACATTGTCCGAGACCGAGTCATGGGCGCAGCTTGCAGATATTGTTGCAGAAACCTCGGGCGATGTGGTGATCTCTTCGGAGACTTTCAGTGACCGGATGAAGGCGCCAGAACATGTCAGGCGCTTAGTGCGCTTCTTTGCCGACCTTGGGTTGGAGACAAGGTTCATTATCTTTCTGCGCGATCCACCCGCCTATCTGAACTCTCTCTATGTTCAGGCGGTCAAACGCTTTAATGCAGGCTGCTCTTTTGAGGACTACGCAGAGGAAAAGCTCAAGCAGGGGTATTGCAACTATGCGGAACGCATAGAGTTTTTCGCCGCTGCCGCACCGGTGATTGCCTTGCCCTTTCGTCGCGACAGCAAAGCGTTGGAATATGTGTTTCTGGAGGCGATGGGCCGTTCGAGCGAAGAAATCGATCGATGCCAGCCCCAGGCTATTTCTGTTCAAAACCCAAGCATGGGGCCCTTTGCGATCCATGTCGCTCGGGAAATATATGCGCGTTTGCCCTCTGACATCACTGCACCGGAGCGCCGCCGCAGGCGTCTGGAGTTTAAGTCGGTCTTGACCAAACTTGAGGGGTTTGAGACGGGTTTTGTTGGCTGTGACAACGCATATGCCGAGAATATACGTCACAGAGTTTCCCATCAAACCGCAGCGGTCGCCGCAGAACACTTTGGCGCACCGTGGGAGGACGTTGTTCCAGCTGAAACCATGTTCGACCGCTACGCCGCCCAGCAGGAACTGGAGTTTCCCGCTGAGCGTGTTGAGCCTCTGGTCAAAACAATGGTGGATGGCGATTTCGGCCCGCGCTGGCCTTTCGTGCGGCGCTGGGCGTACCGCCTCAAGCGAAAGGCGATGGGTCTGTTTTCGGCATAAACCAGAGACGGAATCGGTGCTGACATCGCCTTATTTCCGGAATGCGCGGTACGATACCTGAGGTCATTGATCCGTGCGCGTGCTGGCAAGTGCAAAAATGCGAACTTCTCTCTTGCGTCCTCTGGCGCACTCGCTTAGGAACGCCGCACCACAGGGGTATAGCTCAGTTGGTAGAGCGACGGTCTCCAAAACCGTAGGTCGCGGGTTCGAACCCTGCTGCCCCTGCCATTAAAATCAATGACATCAGAAAATTCACCGCTGACCCATCACCTCTATGTTGGGCACTTGTGATTTTTTCCGATGTTGCCAGATACTTCCAACGAATTGATCGCGGTCAAAGCAGGCGATGGTGATGGATCTTGCCCCGTTTCAGGCGACTGCGGAGCCGTGGAACGCCCTTGTGCGACACAGGTGAGATTTTCGCGGCTCGGTGGATTCAAGCTGTGGTTTTCAGAAATTGAGGTTGAATTGGCCGCAGAGGCGCTCCATCCGAGCGGCGGGCCTTGAATTTACCACCGCTCTCGGGTAGATCGCCCTCCTAGTCGACAAGAGAGAGTGCGAGAGCCCTATGGCCACCATCAATCCCGTTAAGTTCATCCAGCAGGTGCGCGCAGAAGTCAGCAAGGTTGTCTGGCCGACTCGCCGCGAGGTTCTGCTGACCACGGTCATGGTGTTCATCATGGCGGCACTGGCTGCGGCGTTCTTTGCAGTGGTGGATCTGCTGATCCGCACCGGTCTGAGCGGCATCTACGGGATCTTTGGCTAAGATAGGCATTTGATGTGCTGCAGTTGTTGTGGTGCCGTTGCCTCTTGATCTTGCCTGCTCAGAGGGATAGTTCAGCCGATACTGGATGAGGCGTGCGGCGATTCGCACGCCGATTTTTGTTGGACCGCAGCCAATGGCTGCACGGAGATATTTCGCGGCACAGGCCCGCAGGGAACAAGAAGGACGAGCAGGTTCATGGCGAAACGGTGGTATTCGGTCAGCGTTCTTTCGAACTTCGAAAAGAAAATCGCAGAACAGATTCGCACCGCAGTCGTGGAGCAGGGTCTTGAGGACGAGATCGACGAGGTTCTGGTTCCCACTGAGGAAGTGATCGAAATTCGTCGTGGCAAAAAAGTCTCGACCGAGCGCCGCTTCATGCCGGGCTACGTGCTGGTGCATATGGAGATGTCCGATCAGGGCTATCACCTGATTTCCTCCATCAACCGCGTCACTGGCTTCCTCGGCCCGCAAGGTCGCCCGATGCCAATGCGCGACGCTGAGGTGCAGGGCATTCTGGGCCGCGTCGAAGAAGGTGTTGAGGCACCGCGCACGCTCATTTCCTTCGAGGTGGGCGAGAAGGTCAAAGTCAACGACGGCCCGTTCGAGGATTTCGACGGTATGGTCGAAGGCGTGGACGACGAGAACCAGAAACTCAAGGTCACCGTGTCGATCTTTGGTCGCGAGACCCCGGTGGAGCTGGACTTCACGCAGGTCACCAAACAGGTGTAATCCACGCCTGTTTCGGCACACATGCCGGACATCACATCGCATTTCCCATTGGGAACCTGACGATCGGCCCCTAGAGTGGGGCCGATTTTGTTTTGTTCACTGGAGTTTTGCGTCCATGAAATTGCTCGTCGTGTCGACGAATGCTGCCCTGACGATGGGGGGCGAGGCGATGAAGGCGCTGCAATACATGCAGCAACTGCTGGCAGATGGTCGCGACGCAACCCTCATCACCCACGAACGCTGCCGTGATGCATTGACCGAGGAGTTGCCAGCGGATCGGGTGATCTATGTGCGCGACAGCGCCATGATGAAAACCTGCTGGCGCACGCCGGGTCTGGCGCGATTTGTGAACAGTTTCTTCCATGTGGAGGTCGCCCGGATCTGTCGCGGCTTTGATCCCGCACAGGTGGTGATCCATTACTTATGTCCGATCTCACCGGTGGAGCAGCGTTTCCCACCAAAGGGCTATCGCTATGTGATCGGGCCGCTTTCGGGCAATATCTTCTATCCGCAAGGGTTCCAGCATCTCGCGGAAAAAAGCCTGCGACTGCAGCAGCGCATCTATCGCCCTCTGCAAAAGGCTCTGGGACTGGTCTCTCGCCAGTTTGCGCGCGCCGACAGGGTGCTGGTTTCGGGCTACATGCGCACGCGAGAGGCGTTGGGCTGGGCGGGCTGTCCCGAGGCTCGGATGCGAGATGTTTGGGACGCCGGGCTCAGCGATGACCTCTTTGCGCGGCCCCGTGTGTGCCCGGCTGAAAACCCGGCGCATTTTGTCTGGATTGGCCGCATGGTGCCCTACAAGGGGGCAGATCTGGCTATTCGTGCGCTGTCTCAAGCCCCAGAGGAGGCGCGGCTCACGCTATATGGGGATGGGCCGCAACGTGCCGCGCTGGAGGCTCTGGTGCGGGATCTGGGCCTCTCTGAGCGGGTGACATTTGCAGGCTGGCTCGCGCATGAGGATCTGTCGCAGGAGCTGGGCCAATATCGTGCGCTGCTGTTCCCGAGCCTCAAGGAGGCCAATGGCATTATTGTGCAGGAATGCATGGCCATTGGCCTACCGGTGGTGCCGTTGCGCTGGGGCGGCCCGCTTGGGCTTGCCACAGATGACGAAGCGCTGTTCGTCGAGGCCCATGATCCGGCACAGGTGGTACGGGACTTGGCTGCCGCGATTGTAGAGTTGACGCAACAGCCGGAACGCGCCGAGGCCCTGTCGAAAACAGCGCGGATCAAGGCCGAGGCCGCGTTTCCATGGGCGCAGGTAGCACAGAGCTGGTACGCCGCAGCCCTTGCGGCGCATGATGCGCATGATCAAGGCGCAAAGCGCAGCGCCGGGGGTTGATTCCTGCAGCAAGGGGGCGTATCAGCCGCCAATCTGCCCGGTTCCTTAACCGGGCGTGATTCTTGTGGGAGGCCCAAGCGTCGCGACGTGATGGGTCGAACCACGCAACGTAAAAGAGCTCTTGGGCGCGCCCAAAAGCTGTTGAAAAGGAGACAACCACATGGCTAAGAAGCTTGTTGGTTCGATGAAACTGCAGGTTCCTGCAGGTCAGGCAAACCCGTCCCCGCCGGTCGGTCCGGCGCTGGGTCAGCGCGGCATCAACATCATGGAATTCTGCAAGGCGTTCAACGCCAAGACCGCAGACATGGAGCCCGGCGCTCCTTGCCCGACCGTGATCACCTACTATCAGGACAAGTCCTTCACCATGGACATCAAGACGCCGCCCGCGTCTTACTACCTGAAGAAGGCTGCGAAGATTAAATCCGGCGCGAACAACCCGAGCCGTGAGACCGCAGGCACCGTCACTGCCGCTCAGGTGAAAGAGATCGCCGAAGCGAAGATGAAAGATCTGAACGCGAACGACATCGACGCCGCGATGCAGATCATCCTGGGCTCCGCCCGCTCCATGGGCATCGAGGTGAAGTAAGATGGCAAAGCTCGGTAAACGTACCCGCGCAGCGCGCGAAGCCTTCGCAGGCAAATCGAACCTCACGATCGAGGAAGCCGTCGCACTGGTGAAGGCAAACGCCAACACCAAATTCGACGAAACCGTCGAAATCGCGATGAACCTCGGTGTTGACACCCGTCACGCAGACCAGATGGTGCGCGGCGTTGTTGGCCTGCCCAACGGCACCGGCAAAACCATGCGTGTTGCTGTGTTCGCACGTGGCCCCAAAGCTGAAGAAGCGCAGGCCGCTGGCGCAGACATCGTTGGCGCAGAAGACCTGATGGAAACCATCCAGGGCGGCACCATCGAATTTGATCGCTGCATCGCAACCCCGGACATGATGCCCGTCGTCGGTCGTCTGGGTAAGATCCTCGGCCCGCGCAACCTGATGCCGAACCCCAAAGTTGGCACCGTGACCATGGACGTGAAAGCGGCCGTGGAAGCAGCCAAGGGCGGCGAAGTTCAGTTTAAAGCTGAAAAAGGTGGCGTTGTGCACGCAGGCGTTGGCAAAGCGTCCTTCGACGAAGCCAAACTGGCTGAAAACGTGCGCGCATTTGTGTCCGCAGTGGCCAAAGCGAAGCCGACCGGTGCCAAAGGTGCCTACATGAAAAAGATCGTCCTGTCCTCCACCATGGGCCCGGGCGTGACACTTGACGTGGACGGCGCTGTTTCCGAGTAATCGGACCCTTCCATGTTTGAGAAAAGAAAGGCGGCACTTCGGTGTCGCCTTTTTTTGCGCAAGATCTCCGTATAGTGAGAAAACGGCAAGGAATCCGGCGCCGATAGGGCGATCAGGCAGAAAGTGCTGATTGGCAAAATGACGAGTGAAATGAGTGCGGAAATGGCACCAACTGTAACGCAGGTTTGGCGCGTGGGCGCCATCATGAATGAACCTCTCAAAGAGGTGTTGAAGTTCTGTGCGTGGTATCTCGCGCTGGGTGCTGACGAGCTAACGATCTGTTTTGACAATCCTGATGACCCAGCGATTGAAGCCCTCTCCGAACATCCTCGCGTGCGTTGCATTCCCTGCACCCCGGCATTTTGGCAATCGCTTGGCCTCACAGCCGAGAGCGCATTTGTCAAACGCCAGAATGCAGCGCTGACATGGATCTATGGACAATATCCTGACGGCTGGCTGCTGAACGTCGATGCGGATGAGTTCATGTATTTCGAGGGGCGCGGTGTAGCGGATGTGCTGCAGCAAGAAGGCGGGCAGGCGCTGTCGATCCGGGTCATCACGGCAGAGCGTGTGATTGCGCCTGAAGGGGTGGGCGAGACTTTGTTCCGCCGCCCCATGGCTTATGATGTACGCAAATCGGTTTACGGCACGGATGCGAAACTTTTTGGCCCCAAACGGTCCGGTCTGGTGGGACATCCGCAGGGGAAATCCTTCGTGCGGTGCGGTGTCGCGGGATTGCAGCTGCGCCAACATTGGCCGCGTGCTGGCACCGTGGAGGCGGGAGAAGAGGTTCTGCTCGATCATCGTGATGGCGCGCATTTGCTGCACATGATCGGGGCCGATTTTGAAATCTGGCGTAACAAGCTGGCATGGCGCTGCGGGTCGCGCGGCTTTACCGATCCGCTGACAGAGCGCATTGAGGCGGCACTGGCTTCCTCACAACGCGAAGAGGAATTGCGGGATCTGTTCTCTCGCCTTCATGCGCTACGCCCTGATCAGGTGGCGCATCTGGAACGGGAGGATGCGCTTTTGCGGCTCGAGTGGGGTTTGACCGCGCTGGTGCAGCGAGAATTCGGCATCGATCTGGAACGCATCGACGCGCCTTGATGACACATACCCGATGGGTTGATGTGTCGTTTAGGGGTTGGAAATCATGACCCGCAGGACTATGTAGCCTCCACGGAGCAAAGCGTGCGATTCGTCGTGCGCTTTTCTCCTTTTCGTCCAAGATGGTGGGTGGCCTGTCGATCGGGCCTTAATTTCCCTCCTGAGACGGGTAGGACCAATGAAAGATCGAGGGTTTTTCGACTCTCGGGCGACTTTGGCTGAAACCCCGTAAAACGGACTTGACCGCCATACCTTTCGGGGTGTGGCAGAAAATGAGCCGGGGCATCTGCCCCTAATTTGGAGAGAACTGTGGATAGAGCCCAGAAAGAGAAAGTGGTCGAGGAACTCGGCCAGATCTTCGAAAGCTCTGGCGTGGTGGTCGTAGCCCACTACACCGGTCTGACAGTTGCCGAGATGCAGGACCTTCGCGCACGTGCTCGTGACGCGGGCGGCTCCGTGCGTGTTGCCAAAAACAGGCTCGCCAAAATCGCCCTCGAGGGTAAGCCGTGTGAAAGCATGTCTGACCTGCTGACAGGGATGACCGTTCTGACCTATTCCGAGGACCCCGTGGCAGCAGCCAAGGTGGCCGAGGACTTCGCCAAGGAGAACAAGAAGTTCGAAATCCTTGGCGGTGCAATGGGCGAGAACGCTCTTGACCGCGCAGGCGTTGAAGCCGTGTCGAAAATGCCGTCCCGCGAGGAGCTTATTGCTTCCATCGTTGGCTGCATCGGCGCACCGGCCTCCAACATCGCCGGCGCAATTGGCGCACCTGCAAGCAACATCGCAAGCATTCTTTCGACCATCGAAGAGAAGGCGGAAGCTGCGTAAGCGGTTGGCACTTAATGACTGGCGTAGGGTGACATTACCCACGTTGGAACACACATCTGTAAACGGAAAGAGCTAATACAATGGCTGATCTGAAAGCACTCGCGGAAAGCATCGTTGGTCTGACCCTGCTGGAAGCACAAGAACTGAAAACCATCCTCAAAGACGAGTACGGCATCGAGCCCGCAGCTGGCGGCGCAGTGATGATGGCTGGTCCTGCAGGCGGCGAAGCAGCTGCTGAGGAAGAGAAAACCGAATTCGACGTCGTTCTGAAGAACGCCGGCGCATCCAAAATCAACGTCATCAAAGAAGTCCGCGGCATCACCGGCCTGGGCCTCAAAGAAGCCAAAGAGCTCGTTGAAGCCGGCGGCAAGATCAAAGAAGGCGTTTCCAAAGACGAAGCCGAAGACATCAAAGGCAAGCTGGAAGCAGCTGGCGCCGAAGTCGAGCTGGCTTAAGCCCTTCGATAGAGGACATTCGGGCTGGATTTCCTGCGGGAACTTCTGCTCTATAGGCCTCAAATCATTTGGCTGGATCCGGGGAAACCCGGGTCCAGCTGAACCTGTCTCAGAAAGGGGCCTTTTCACCTAAGTGTGGTGGCCCTTTTTTCAGGCGAGGTTCGTTGGATCGGGAGGTCGCCATTCGGGACGGTGGCCATGAATTGATCCAGACCACGCTGTCTCTGACGGATGAGGTGCCGGGGCCCGGCGGCTGCCTTGTTTGTTGAGAACTCTGAAAGGTGAACTCTGACATGGCTCAAACGTTCCTTGGCCAGAAACGTCTTCGCAAATATTACGGCAAGATCCGCGAAGTGCTGGATATGCCGAACCTCATTGAGGTTCAAAAATCTTCTTATGATCTTTTCCTGCGCTCCGGCGATGAACCTCAGCCGCTTGACGGCGAAGGCATCAAAGGCGTGTTCCAATCGGTTTTCCCGATCAAGGACTTCAACGAAACCTCCGTTCTGGAGTTCGTGAACTACGCGCTTGAGCGTCCCAAGTACGACGTCGACGAATGTATGCAGCGCGACATGACCTATTCGGCACCGCTGAAGGTCACGCTGCGTCTGATCGTGTTCGATGTCGACGAGGACACCGGTGCGAAATCGGTAAAAGACATCAAGGAACAAGATGTCTTTATGGGCGATATGCCCCTGATGACCCCGAACGGTACGTTCATCGTGAACGGCACCGAACGTGTGATCGTGTCTCAGATGCACCGCTCACCGGGTGTGTTCTTTGACCACGACAAGGGCAAAACCCACTCTTCCGGTAAACTGCTGTTTGCGTGCCGCATCATCCCGTATCGCGGCTCCTGGCTCGACTTTGAGTTCGATGCCAAAGACATCGTCTTTGCCCGCATCGACCGTCGCCGCAAACTGCCGGTGACCACGCTTCTCTATGCGCTGGGTCTCGACCAGGAAGGCATCATGGATGCCTATTACAACACCGTCGACTTCAAGCTTGAGAAGTCGCGCGGCTGGGTCACGCCCTTCTTCCCCGAACGTGTGCGTGGCACCCGTCCGACCTATGACCTCGTAGATGCCGCCACGGGCGAAATCATCTGCGAAGCGGGCAAGAAAGTGACCCCGCGCGCGGTCAAGAAGATGATCGACGAAGGCACCATCACCGAGCTTCTGGTGCCCTTCGAGCATATCGTTGGCAAATATGTCGCCAAGGACATCATCAACGAAGAAAACGGCGCGATCTACGTCGAGGCTGGCGATGAGCTGACCCTCGAGTATGACAAAGACGGCGACATCATCGGTGGTACCGTCAAGGAACTGCTGGATGCGGGTATCACCGACATTCCGGTTCTGGACATCGACAACGTCAACGTCGGCCCCTACATGCGCAACACCATGGCGGCAGACAAGAACATGGGTCGCGACACCGCGCTCATGGACATCTACCGCGTGATGCGTCCGGGCGAGCCGCCCACCGTCGAAGCGGCCTCCGCGCTGTTTGACACTCTGTTCTTCGACAGCGAGCGCTATGACCTCTCTGCCGTTGGCCGCGTGAAGATGAACATGCGTCTGGCTCTGGATGCAGAAGACACCCAGCGGACCCTGCGCAAAGAAGACATCGTCGCCTGCATCAAGGCGCTGGTGGAACTGCGCGATGGTAAGGGCGACATCGACGACATCGACCACCTCGGCAACCGTCGTGTGCGGTCCGTTGGCGAACTGATGGAAAACCAGTACCGCGTTGGTCTGCTGCGCATGGAGCGCGCGATCAAAGAGCGTATGTCCTCTGTCGAGATCGACACCGTGATGCCGCAGGACCTGATCAACGCCAAGCCCGCTGCCGCGGCTGTGCGTGAATTTTTCGGCTCCTCGCAGCTGTCGCAGTTCATGGACCAGACCAACCCGCTGTCGGAAGTCACCCACAAACGCCGTCTCTCGGCGCTTGGCCCCGGTGGTCTGACCCGCGAGCGTGCTGGCTTTGAGGTGCGCGACGTTCACCCGACCCACTATGGCCGGATGTGTCCGATTGAAACGCCGGAAGGTCCGAACATTGGTCTGATCAACTCGCTGGCGACCTTTGCCCGCGTGAACAAATACGGCTTCATCGAGACCCCGTATCGCGTGGTGAAAGAAGGACAGGTGACCGATGAGGTTCACTACATGTCCGCCACCGAGGAAATGCGTCACACCGTGGCGCAGGCGAACGCCAACCTCGATGACGACAACCGTTTTGTGAACGACCTCGTGTCCACCCGTCAGTCGGGCGACTACACGCTGGCCCCGAACGAGAGCGTTGACCTGATCGACGTTTCGCCCAAGCAGTTGGTTTCTGTTGCGGCCTCGCTCATTCCGTTCCTTGAAAACGACGATGCTAACCGCGCTCTGATGGGTTCGAACATGCAACGTCAGGCGGTTCCGCTGCTGCGCGCAGAAGCGCCGCTGGTCGGCACCGGGATCGAGGAAATCGTGGCGCGCGACTCTGGCGCGGCGATCATGGCGAAGCGCGCAGGCGTGATCGACCAGATCGACGCTCAGCGTATCGTTATCCGTGCAACCTCCGATCTGGAGCTGGGCGACGCAGGCGTGGACATCTACCGCATGCGCAAATTCCAGCGCTCGAACCAGAACACCTGCATCAACCAGCGTCCGCTGGTGAAAGTGGGTCAGACGGTCGAGAAGGGCGAAGTGATCGCAGATGGTCCCTCCACCGATATGGGTGAACTGGCTCTCGGTAAAAACGTGGTCGTCGCGTTTATGCCGTGGAACGGTTACAACTACGAGGACTCCATCCTGATCTCCGAGCGTATCGCGCGTGACGACGTCTTCACCTCGATCCACATCGAGGAATTCGAAGTTGCTGCCCGTGACACCAAGCTTGGGCCGGAAGAAATCACCCGCGATATCCCGAACGTCGGTGAGGAAGCCCTGCGCAACCTCGACGAGGCGGGCATCGTCTACATCGGTGCCGATGTGGAGCCGGGCGATATCCTCGTGGGTAAGATCACACCGAAGGGCGAAAGCCCGATGACGCCGGAAGAAAAGCTTCTACGCGCCATCTTTGGTGAGAAAGCCTCCGACGTGCGCGACACCTCGCTGCGTGTGAAGCCGGGCGACTACGGTACTGTTGTTGAGGTTCGCGTCTTCAACCGTCACGGCGTCGAAAAAGACGAACGTGCGTTGCAGATCGAGCGTGAAGAAGTCGAACGTCTGGCCCGTGACCGGGACGACGAACTCGGCATTCTGGACCGCAACATCTACGCCCGTCTGCGGGATCTGCTGCTCGGCAAGACTGCCGTCAAAGGCCCCAAAGGCGTGCGCGGCAACACCGTTATCGACGAGGATCTGCTGGACAACCAGCTGACCCGTGGTCAGTGGTGGATGCTTGCTCTGGAAGAAGAGCAGGACGCTCAGATCCTTGAGGCTCTGAACGAGCAGTACGAAGCACAAAAACGTGCTCTGGACGCTCGTTTTGAGGACAAGGTTGAGAAAGTCCGTCGCGGCGACGATCTGCCCCCGGGTGTGATGAAGATGGTCAAAGTCTTCATCGCCGTTAAGCGCAAGCTGCAGCCGGGCGATAAGATGGCCGGTCGTCACGGGAACAAAGGTGTTATCTCCCGCGTGGTGCCGATGGAGGACATGCCGTTCCTCGCAGATGGTACCCCGGTGGACTTCTGCCTTAACCCGCTCGGCGTACCGTCGCGTATGAACGTTGGTCAGATCCTTGAAACGCACATGGGTTGGGCCGCACGCGGTCTGGGTCTGAAAATCGACGACGCGCTGCAGGACTATCGCCGCACTGGCGATCTGACCCCTGTGCGTGATGCGATGCGCGAGGCCTATGGTGAGAACGTCTATGAAGAGGGTATCTCTTCCATGGACGAAACCCAGCTCATCGAGGCCGCAGGCAACGTCACCCGTGGTGTGCCGATCGCAACGCCGGTCTTTGACGGTGCAAAAGAAGATGACGTCAACGACGCGCTGGTGCGCGCGGGCTTTGACCAGTCCGGTCAGTCGATCCTGTTCGACGGCCGCACGGGTGAGCAGTTCGCACGTCCGGTGACCGTGGGCATCAAGTATCTCTTGAAGCTGCACCACCTCGTGGATGACAAAATCCACGCCCGTTCCACCGGTCCGTACTCGCTGGTTACCCAGCAGCCGCTCGGTGGTAAGGCGCAGTTCGGTGGTCAGCGCTTTGGTGAGATGGAGGTCTGGGCTCTGGAAGCTTACGGCGCCGCCTACACCCTGCAAGAGATGCTCACCGTGAAATCGGATGACGTCGCCGGCCGGACCAAGGTCTATGAGTCGATCGTCAAGGGCGAGGACAACTTTGAAGCGGGCGTACCGGAATCGTTCAACGTTCTGGTTAAAGAAGTCCGTGGCCTCGGCCTGAACATGGAACTCCTGGATGCGGAGGTTGAGGAGTGAGGGGGCTTCCCCTCACCCCACGTCCCCCCTTCCGCAAGATTTGAGGTATCAAAATGAACCAGGAAATCACCAATAACCCGTTCAACCCGCTGACCCCGCCGAAGGTCTTTGACGAGATCAAGGTGTCGCTGGCCAGCCCGGAACGGATTCTCTCGTGGTCCTACGGCGAGATCAAAAAGCCGGAAACCATCAACTACCGTACGTTCAAGCCCGAGCGTGACGGCCTGTTCTGCGCGCGTATCTTTGGCCCGATCAAAGACTACGAGTGTCTCTGCGGCAAATATAAGCGCATGAAGTATCGCGGCGTTGTCTGCGAGAAATGTGGTGTTGAAGTTACCCTTCAAAAAGTGCGCCGTGAGCGCATGGGCCACATCGAACTGGCGGCACCCGTTGCGCATATCTGGTTCCTGAAGTCGCTTCCTTCCCGGATCGGCCTCATGCTGGACATGACCCTGCGTGATCTGGAACGCGTTCTCTACTTCGAAAACTACGTTGTCATCGAGCCGGGTCTCACCGACCTGCAATACGGCCAGATGATGACCGAAGAAGAGTACATGGATGCGCAAGACGCCTATGGCATGGACGCCTTCACCGCCAATATCGGTGCCGAAGCGATCCGCGAAATGCTGGCGGCGATCGATCTTGAGGCAGAAGCCGAGCACCTGCGCGCCGAACTGGCCGAGGCCACCGGCGAACTGAAGCCCAAGAAGATCATCAAGCGTTTGAAAGTCGTGGAATCCTTCCTCGAGTCGGGCAACCGTCCCGAGTGGATGATCATGACCGTGATCCCGGTTATCCCGCCGGAACTGCGTCCGCTGGTTCCGCTGGATGGGGGTCGTTTCGCGACTTCCGACCTCAACGACCTCTATCGTCGTGTGATCAACCGGAACAACCGTCTGAAGCGTCTGATTGAGCTGCGCGCACCTGACATCATCGTCCGCAACGAAAAGCGGATGCTGCAGGAATCCGTTGACGCTCTGTTCGACAACGGCCGTCGTGGTCGCGTCATCACCGGTGCCAACAAACGCCCGCTGAAGTCGCTCTCCGACATGCTGAAGGGTAAGCAAGGTCGCTTCCGTCAGAACCTTTTGGGGAAACGCGTCGACTTCTCCGGTCGTTCGGTCATTGTGACCGGCCCCGAGCTGAAGCTGCACCAGTGTGGTCTGCCCAAGAAGATGGCGCTCGAACTCTTCAAGCCCTTCATCTACTCGCGTCTGGAGGCCAAAGGTCTGTCCTCCACCGTGAAGCAGGCGAAGAAGCTCGTTGAAAAAGAGCGTCCCGAAGTTTGGGACATCCTCGACGAGGTGATCCGCGAGCACCCGGTGATGCTGAACCGCGCACCGACGCTGCACCGTCTTGGTATTCAGGCGTTCGAACCCACGCTGATCGAAGGTAAAGCGATCCAGCTGCACCCGCTGGTCTGTTCGGCGTTTAACGCTGACTTCGACGGTGACCAGATGGCTGTGCACGTCCCGCTGAGCCTTGAGGCCCAGTTGGAAGCGCGCGTCCTGATGATGTCCACGAACAACGTTCTGTCGCCTGCCAACGGCGCGCCGATCATCGTTCCGTCGCAGGATATGATTCTTGGCCTTTACTACCTCACGCTGGAGCGTGAAGGCATGAAGGGCGAAGGCATGGTCTTCGGCAACCTCGATGAAGTTCAGCACGCGCTGGACGCCGGTGTTGTGCACCTGCACTCCAAAGTCACCGTGCGGGTTCCGCAGATCGACGAAGAGGGCAACGAGGTCTTCCAACGCTTTGAGACCACGCCGGGCCGTGCCCGTCTGGGCTCCTTGCTGCCGAAAAACGCCAAGGCACCGTTTGAACTGGTGAACCGTCTGCTGCGCAAACGTGAAGTTCAGCAGGTCATCGACACCGTCTACCGTTACTGCGGCCAGAAAGAGTCCGTGATCTTCTGTGACCAGATCATGACCATGGGCTTCCGCGAGGCGTTCAAGGCGGGCATCTCGTTCGGCAAGGACGACATGGTGATCCCTGACAACAAGTGGACCATCGTCGACGACACCCGCGATCAGGTGAAAGACTTTGAACAGCAGTACATGGACGGCCTGATCACTCAGGGCGAAAAGTACAACAAAGTCGTGGATGCCTGGTCGAAGTGTAACGACAAGCTCACCGAAGCCATGATGTCCACCATTTCGGCGGTCAAAAAGGCTGAAGACGGCTCCGACATGGAACCGAACTCGGTCTACATGATGGCTCACTCCGGTGCGCGTGGCTCCGTGACGCAGATGCGTCAGCTGGGCGGGATGCGTGGTCTGATGGCAAAGCCGAACGGCGACATCATCGAGACCCCGGTTATCTCGAACTTTAAAGAAGGTCTGACCGTTCTGGAGTACTTCAACTCCACCCACGGTGCCCGTAAGGGTCTGTCGGATACGGCGCTTAAGACGGCGAACTCCGGTTACCTGACCCGTCGTCTTGTGGACGTGGCGCAGGACTGCATCGTGCGCGAGCACGACTGTGGTACCGAGCGTGCGATCACTGCAGAGACTGCGGTCAATGATGGTGAGGTCGTGGCCTCCCTCGGCGAGCGTATTCTGGGTCGTGTTGCCGCGGATGATGTCAAACGTCCAGGCACCGAAGAGATCGTGGTCGCCGCTGGTCAGTTGATCGACGAACGCATGGCGGACGCGATCGAGGAAGCCGGTGTTCAGTCCATGCGCATCCGCAGCCCGCTGACCTGTGAAAGCGAAGAGGGCGTCTGCGCCATGTGCTATGGCCGTGACCTTGCGCGCGGTACCATGGTCAATTCCGGTGAGGCCGTCGGCATCATCGCGGCGCAGTCGATCGGTGAACCCGGCACACAGCTGACGATGCGGACCTTCCACATCGGCGGCGTGGCACAGGGTGGTCAGCAGTCCTTCCTTGAGGCGTCCCAAGAGGGCAAGATCGTGTTCGAGAACACGAACACGCTCACCAACGCCAACGGCGAAGTTCTGACCATTGGCCGGAACATGAAGCTGATCATTCAGGACGAGCACGGTGAAGAGCGCTCCAGCCACAAGCTGGGCTACGGCACCAAGCTGTTCGTCAAGGAAGGCCAGCAGGTCAAGCGCGGCGACAAACTGTTCGAGTGGGACCCCTACACCCTGCCGATCATCGCTGAAAAGCCAGGTACTGCGAAGTACGTGGACCTCGTGTCCGGTCTGGCCGTGCGCGAAGAAACCGACGATGCCACCGGCATGACCCAGAAGATCGTGATCGACTGGCGTGCGGCACCGAAGGGCTCTGACCTGAAGCCGGAAATCATCCTTGTGGGTGATGATGGCGAACCGGTCCGCAACTCCCTTGGCAACCCGCTGACCTATCCGATGTCCGTGGATGCGATCCTGTCCTGTGAAGACGGTCAGAAGATCGAAGCCGGTGACGTTGTTGCGCGTATCCCGCGTGAAGGTGCGAAGACGAAGGACATTACCGGTGGTCTGCCGCGTGTGGCCGAACTCTTTGAGGCGCGTCGTCCGAAAGATCACGCGATCATCGCCGAAATCGATGGTTACGTGCGCTTTGGTCGCGACTACAAGAACAAGCGTCGCATCTCCATCGAGCCGGCCGATGAGTCCATGGAGGCCGTGGAATACATGGTGCCCAAGGGCAAGCACATCCCGGTTGTCGAGGGCGACTTCGTTCAGAAGGGCGACTACATCATGGACGGCAACCCGGCGCCGCATGACATCCTGTCCATCATGGGTGTCGAGGCTCTGGCGAACTACATGATCGACGAAGTGCAGGACGTTTATCGCCTGCAGGGTGTGAAGATCAACGACAAGCACATCGAGGTGATCGTTCGCCAGATGCTGCAAAAGTGGGAGATCTCCGACTCTGGCGAGACCACGCTCCTCAAGGGCGAACACGTCGACAAGCAGGAGTTCGACGCGGCAAACGAGAAGGCGCTCAGCCGTGGCAAGCGCCCGGCACAAGGCGAGCCGATCCTTCTTGGCATCACCAAGGCGTCGTTGCAGACCCGCTCCTTCATCTCCGCGGCCTCCTTCCAGGAGACCACACGAGTCCTCACCGAGGCTTCTGTGCAGGGCAAGAAGGACAAGCTGGTCGGCCTGAAGGAAAACGTCATCGTGGGTCGTCTGATCCCGGCGGGCACCGGTGGTGCAACCCAGCAGGTGCGCCATATCGCATCCTCGCGCGACAATGTGGTCCTTGAGGCCCGTCGCGAAGAGGCCGAAGCGGCAGCAGCCCTTGCAGCGCCGATGGCGGATGATGTTGCGGATGCGGATTTCCTCGTGGAAACCCCGGAAAGCCGCGACTAAGCCCGACGGCTTGTTGCTGAATTGAGAAAGCCCCGCGTCCACTGTGACGCGGGGCTTTTTCGTTGCGTGCGCGGGGCCGGGCAGGCGGTGCACCAAGCCTCTTGGCAAGCGGGCGAGGGCGTGGTTTCTGTTGGTGATCAAGGCCGGGGGAGAGAGACGACGCGATGGCGGCAACATTCAATATGGTGGGGGTCATCCGCTTCTCGCTGCTGACACCGACCTTCAATGCAGACCGCTACCCGGATCTGGACGCCGCCGCTGAGGCGATTTTTGCGCCCGACCGCATGGCACTGCGGCTGCACTTGTTTGAAAAGCTGTGCCTGCCTTCCTTGGTGCGGCAGGGGGACGCCGATTTCCATTTGGTGGTGGCGACCTCTGATCGTCTGCCGCAACCGGTGTTGAAACGCCTACAGGAGTTGCTTGCCCCGCACGATCACATGCGGCTGTTGCAGTTTGCGCCGGAGAACCACTTTCAAATCCTGAAAGAGGCCTACGGCGCAATTCCGGAACAGGGCGAAAGCCACCGTATCCTGTTTCGCCTTGATGATGACGATGCATTGGACGGCGGCTATGTGGCCCGGTGCAAACGGCTCGCCGCGGGGCTTCTCCCCTTGCAGGCAAGCGCCGAGACACCTTTTGCCATCGCCTTTAATCGCGGCATCTACCTTGTTCGCGAAGAAGGCCAACCGCCCGTCGTGGTGGACAGTTGCGAACGGGCGCCGCTCTCGGCGGGCTCCGCGTTGGTGCGGCCAGTGTCGGGCAAGGGCAATCCCTATCGCTACAATCACCGCAAGTTTGCCCAGCATTACCCGCTGTTTTCGGATATTGCCGTTCCATCCTTTTTGCGGACGGTCCACGGTGACAACCATTCTACCCCGGCAATGATGGGGCTGACGGCGCGGCAGACCGAGGCCGAGATTGATGCAGACCTGCAAACCCATTTTGGCATGAGCCTTCGTGCGCTTAAGGCGATCTGACATGACAGGATCGTTGAGCCCGAACCAGAAAGGCGCGCTCCTGATGCTGGGCAGCATGGCGTTCTTCACCATCAACGACACATTGGTCAAACTGGTGGGAGAAACCGTGCCTTTGTGGCAGATCGTGACTGTGCGGGGCGTGATGGCGAGCGTCCTGCTGCTGTGTCTCGCACGCGCAATGGGTGCCTTGCGCTTTGATCTCTCGCGTCGTGACTGGGGGCTGGTTCTGGCGCGATGCGCGACCGAAATGGCTGTGACCTATTTCTTTCTGTCGGCCCTTTTGCAGATGCCACTGGCGAATATCACGGCTGTGCTGCAAATGCTGCCACTGACTGTGACGCTCTGTGCGGCGTTGTTCCTTGGGGAAACGGTCGGCTGGCGGCGGAGCCTTGCCATCGCACTCGGGTTTGTCGGTATGCTGCTGATTGTGCGCCCCGGTGGTGCGGATTTTGGTCCGGCGACGATTTATGCGTTGCTGGCCGTTGCGCTGCTGACGCTCAGGGATCTGGTAACGCGGCAGATGTCACCGGCGGTGCCTTCGCTCACCGTGACATTTCTATCGGCGTTCTCGGTGATGCTGTTTGGCCTTGGTTTGGGTATTGGCGAGAGCTGGCAGCCGGTGGGCGGGCGCGAGTGGCTCTTGCTGTCTGCCACTGCCGTGCTGATCTTGCTGGCCTATCTTTGTGCGGTGATGACCATTCGCGTCGGCGAGGTCTCTGCCGTAGCACCGCTGCGCTACACCGGGCTCGTTTGGGCGTTGCTGCTCGGTTGGCTGGTGTTTGGTGAATTTCCCTCCGGTCTTACGCTCTTTGGGGCTGGCATTGTGGTCGCGGCGGGCTTGTTCACGTTGCTGCGCGAACGTCAGGTTGCCGAAAACACCTGACGCACATCTGCCTCGGATATGGCAAAGCGTGCCTCGAACTCTGCGACCTGCTCGACCGTGAGCGGCGTCACGGGGATGGGTTTCACGCGCTTTTGCCGGGAGTCATTGGAAGAATGCAGCCCACGCACAAACATCGGCGCATCCGATAGCGTGATGGTGGGCATAAAGCGCAGGATCTTCTCATGGGCGAAATTCATGATGGTGAGTTTAGTGCCACCACGCACATACATGCCAAGGCCCGCGACAAAATAGGGGCGGTGAATTTCCGCCGCAGAAATCCCATTCGCCCCGAACTCCGCCGCATAACCCATATTGAAATCGACCGCCACGCTGCGATGACGCGCGACCAGTCCGGGGCAGTCTGAAATGGTGCCACGCAACCGCTCGATGAAATCGACCGAGACTGCATCGTCATCATCATATCGAAACTGGAGGCACGGTTTGTCCGGATCGCGGCGCGCCTTGTTCAGAATGTCCTTCATGACCGCGCGCTGGGGCATTGGGGGGTGTTTTTCAATCCGGACCTGCGGCATCCCGGCGACGAGGTCACGAAGACGCGCCTCGTGATGGGCGGGCAGGCTGTCACCAATGACGACGATCAGATCGAAATCGGGATCTGTCTGCGCGCGCAGACAGGGCAGGGCGACCGTTTCAAACAGGCGAAAGCGCTCTTCAAGGCGGGCCTCGCCGTAGAGAAAGGCGATGCGCTCCTCGATGCTGTCGTGCTCTACTTGAAAGCCGCCGATGGCAGGATAGGAAAATCGACAAAGCCCGATGACTTGCATCACTAAAAATCCTCATGAAGAAACACGCGCGACTATGGCGGGCCGAACCCGGCCGGACAAGGTCTGCAAGCAGGGGCATGTGTTGACAAGCTCTGCGACTCTCAATATACGCGCGCTATCCGGCATGGGGGAGAAGTCCCTCTTACGCCGAACTCATATCTGTAGTGGCTCAAGGTCAGGGCACTTTTTTCACCCGGACCCTCTGTAAACCCACCGCGACGTTCACCTCGGAATGGGAACGTTTGCGGTTTTTGCGTTTGCGCAGACGCTGCTGAAGATCTCGCCGCACGGCGCGTGCCGTGCATGACATAGTGTTGCAAAACGGGGAATAACCGGAATGCCAACGATCCAACAGCTGATCCGCAAGCCGCGTCAGCCGAAAGTAAAACGCTCCAAGTCCATGCACCTGGAGCAGTGCCCGCAGAAGCGCGGCGTTTGTACTCGCGTCTACACCACCACACCTAAGAAACCGAACTCCGCTATGCGGAAAGTTGCGAAGGTTCGCCTGACCAACGGTTTCGAAGTGATCTCCTACATCCCCGGTGAATCCCACAACCTTCAGGAACACTCCGTGGTTCTGATCCGTGGCGGCCGTGTAAAAGACCTTCCGGGTGTCCGTTACCACATCCTGCGTGGTGTTCTGGATACCCAAGGTGTCAAAGACCGTAAGCAGCGTCGCTCCAAGTATGGCGCGAAGCGTCCTAAGTAAGAAGAAGGATAAGCATAGATGTCCCGTCGTCACGCTGCTGAAAAACGCGAAGTTCTGCCCGACGCCAAGTTCGGCGACCGCGTTCTCACCAAATTCATGAACAACCTGATGATCGATGGTAAAAAATCGGTCGCAGAGCGCATCGTTTACAACGCCTTTGATCGCGTTGAATCGAAAATCAAGCGCGCGCCCGTGGAAGTGTTCCACGAAGCTCTCGACAACGTGAAACCCTCCGTTGAGGTCCGTTCGCGTCGTGTGGGTGGTGCAACCTACCAGGTTCCCGTCGAAGTGCGCCCCGAGCGTCGTGAAGCGCTGGCAATCCGCTGGCTGATCACCGCTGCGCGCGGCCGCAACGAGAACACAATGGAAGAACGCCTCGCCGGTGAACTCCTCGATGCTGTACAAAGCCGGGGTACTGCCGTTAAGAAGCGCGAAGACACTCACAAGATGGCAGAGGCAAACAAAGCCTTCTCGCACTATCGCTGGTAACTCTTCAGAGGCTGATCCAATATGGCACGCGACTATCCGCTAGACCGCTACCGTAACTTCGGTATCATGGCGCACATCGATGCAGGTAAAACCACCTGCTCCGAGCGCATCCTGTTCTACACCGGCAAATCCCACAACATCGGTGAGGTGCACGACGGTGCAGCCACCATGGACTGGATGGAGCAGGAGCAGGAACGCGGCATCACCATTACTTCGGCTGCGACCACCACCTTCTGGGAACGCACCGAAGACGGCGAAACCGCTGACACTCCGAAGCACCGTCTGAACATCATCGACACCCCCGGCCACGTTGACTTCACCATCGAAGTTGAGCGCTCGCTGGCGGTTCTCGACGGTGCAGTCTGTGTTCTCGACGCCAACGCTGGTGTTGAGCCCCAAACCGAAACCGTGTGGCGTCAGGCTGACCGCTACAAGGTTCCGCGGATGGTGTTCGTCAACAAGATGGACAAGATCGGCGCGGACTTCTTCAACTGCGTTCGCATGATCGAAGACCGCACCGGCGCCCGCGCGGTTCCGGTTGGTATTCCGATCGGCGCCGAGAACGAGCTCGAAGGCCTCATCGACCTGGTCACCATGAAAGAGTGGCTGTGGCAGGGTGAAGACCTCGGCGCGTCCTGGATTCAGGTCGACATTCGCGACAGCCTGAAAGACATGGCTGACGAATGGCGCGGCAAGATGATCGAAGCGGCCGTCGAAATGGACGACGACGCGATGGAAAACTACCTGATGGACGGCGCAGAGCCCGACGTCGCGACCCTGCGCAGCCTGCTGCGTAAAGGTACGCTGTCGCTCTCCTTCGTTCCGGTTCTGGGCGGTTCCGCGTTCAAGAACAAAGGTGTTCAGCCGCTGCTTAACGCTGTGATCGACTACCTGCCGAGCCCGCTCGACGTTGTTGATTACATGGGCTTTAAGCCGGGCGACGAAGAAGAAGTTCGTAACATCCCGCGTCGTGCCGACGACAGCATGGCCTTCTCCGGTCTTGCGTTCAAAATCATGAACGACCCCTTCGTTGGCTCCCTGACCTTCACCCGGATCTACTCCGGCGTGCTGAACAAGGGCGACTCCATCCTGAACTCCACCAAAGGTAAGAAAGAGCGCATCGGTCGTATGATGATGATGCACTCCAACAACCGCGAGGAGATCGAAGAAGCGTTTGCAGGCGACATCATCGCGCTGGCGGGTCTTAAGGACACCACCACCGGTGACACCCTCTGCGACGCCAAGGAGCCGGTGGTTCTGGAAACCATGACCTTCCCGGATCCGGTTATCGAGATCGCCGTGGAGCCCAAAACCAAGGGCGACCAGGAGAAAATGTCCCAAGGTCTGGCACGTCTTGCTGCCGAAGACCCGTCCTTCCGCGTCGAAACCGACCTCGAGTCCGGTCAGACCATCATGAAGGGCATGGGCGAACTTCACCTGGACATCCTGGTGGACCGTCTGAAGCGCGAGTTCAAAGTCGAAGCCAACATCGGTGCCCCGCAGGTTGCCTACCGCGAGACCATTGGTCACGAGGTCGAGCACACCTACACCCACAAGAAACAGTCGGGTGGTTCGGGTCAGTTCGCTGAGGTGAAGATGATCATCTCGCCGACAGAAGCTGGTGAAGGCTATTCCTTCGAGTCCCGCATCGTTGGCGGTTCGGTTCCCAAGGAATACATCCCCGGTGTTGAAAAAGGCATCAACTCGGTCATGGACAGCGGCCCGCTTGCTGGCTTCCCTGTGATCGACTTCAAGGTTGCCCTGATCGACGGTAAATTCCACGACGTTGACTCCAGCGTTCTGGCGTTTGAGATCGCAGCCCGTATGTGTATGCGTGAAGGCATGCGCAAAGCTGGCGCGAAACTGCTCGAGCCGATCATGAAAGTCGAAGTGATCACCCCGGAAGAATACACTGGCGGTATCATCGGCGATCTGACCTCCCGTCGCGGTCAGGTGTCCGGTCAGGAGCCTCGCGGCAACGCAATTGCGATCGACGCAAACGTGCCGCTCGCGAACATGTTTGGCTACATCAACACCCTGCGCTCCATGTCTTCGGGCCGCGCGCAGTTCACGATGCAGTTCTCGCATTACGATCCGGTCCCGCAGAACATCTCTGACGAGATCCAGGCGAAATACGCGTAAGCGTGACGATTTGGGGGAGTGCCGCGGCCGGCGCTCCCTCCCAAAGCTAAAAGGAGGCCATCATGGCTAAGGAAAAGTTTGAACGTAATAAACCGCACGTCAACATCGGCACCGTTGGCCACGTTGACCACGGTAAAACCACGCTGACCGCAGCAATCACCAAATACTTCGGCGACTTCCGCGCATACGACCAGATCGACGGCGCACCGGAAGAAAAAGCACGCGGTATCACCATCTCCACCGCCCACGTGGAATATGAAACCGACGCGCGTCACTACGCACACGTCGACTGCCCCGGCCACGCTGACTATGTGAAAAACATGATCACCGGTGCGGCGCAGATGGACGGCGCGATCCTGGTTGTGAACGCAGCAGACGGCCCGATGCCCCAGACCCGCGAGCACATCCTGCTGGCGCGTCAGGTTGGCGTTCCCGCGCTGGTCGTGTTCATGAACAAAGTGGACCAGGTCGACGACGAAGAGCTCCTCGAGCTCGTCGAAATGGAAATCCGCGAACTGCTGTCTTCCTATGACTTCCCCGGCGACGATATCCCGATCATCGCAGGTTCCGCTCTGGCGGCGATGGAAGGCCGTGACGCCAACATCGGTGAAGAGAAGATCAAAGAGCTGATGGCGGCTGTGGATGAGTACATCCCGACCCCTGAGCGCGCTGTTGACCAGCCCTTCCTGATGCCGATCGAAGACGTGTTCTCGATCTCTGGCCGTGGTACCGTTGTGACCGGTCGTGTTGAGCGTGGCGTGATCAATGTTGGCGACAACATCGAAATCGTTGGCATCAAAGACACCACCACCACCACCTGTACCGGTGTGGAAATGTTCCGCAAACTGCTGGACCGTGGTGAAGCAGGCGACAACATCGGCGCGCTGCTGCGTGGTATCGACCGTGAAGCGGTTGAGCGTGGTCAGGTTCTGTGTAAGCCGGGCTCCGTGACCCCGCACACCAAATTCGAGGCAGAAGCCTACATTCTGACCAAAGAAGAAGGTGGCCGTCACACGCCGTTCTTTGCGAACTACCGTCCGCAGTTCTACTTCCGCACCACCGACGTGACCGGCACCGTGACTCTGCCTGCCGGCACCGAGATGGTGATGCCGGGCGACAACCTGAAGTTCGAAGTTGAACTGATCGCCCCGATCGCGATGGAAGACGGTCTGCGTTTTGCAATCCGCGAAGGCGGCCGCACCGTTGGCGCGGGCGTTGTGTCCAAGATCCTCGCGTAAGCGAAGAGCCTCGCCTGATTTAAACGGCGAGTGACAATAGAAAGGGCCTCCCAGCGGGAGGCCCTTTTTTGTTGCGAGGCGCCGCCTCGCGCTCCGAGGTATTTGGGAAAAGATGAAGCATTCGCCCTAGGAGATAGGGCAGCGCTCTACCTTAGCGCTGCGGTACATCTATAGGGCCTCAAGAGCAGATTTGATCTCGTCGAGTTTTGTTTGCGGTAGGTCTCTGACTTTGATGATAGAGGTCAGGTGCTCTGGCTTGCTGATGCCAACAAGGCTGCACAGCGACAGCTCATTTAACAGTGTGGCCCCAATTGCAAGCTCGCTGAGTGTAAGATCAAGAGCCTGTGCAACGGGACGCAAGGCAGAGATTTTCTCGTGGATTTCCGTCAGAAGCACCTGAGGAAGCTGGTCTCTTGCGTCATAAAAGGGGCAGGCGGGACCGTCGCGAAAGAACGTTTCAGTTATCAGGCCGCGAAACAGGGTGGAGCGACCAATGAAGTTCTGCCCGCGCCGACGCAGTTTCGATAAAAACTGTTCATCGCATCTGCGCTCCAGCGCCGAATAGTTCCATTGCAGATAGGTTCCAAACCCGATGTCAGTCGCATGTTGCAAATCCTCCCAGCCGCGGGGGCTGACACCATAGGAATTGATGTATCCCTCCTCTCGCGCCCTCTCAAAAAGTGTCTGAATCTGATCAGAGAGCATTTCTAGTGAGGGGCCGTGTAGCAACACCACATCGATCACATCCATCTGGAGCCGCCTGCGGCTATCATCAAGACAGGAGAGGAACGTCGACCAGTTGATCTCGTCCGGTGCTAATGTGTTGAGGTGCGAGAGTTTTGTGACAATCAGCAGATCGTTTCTCTGCCCGGAACGGCTTACGGCTGTTCCGAGCAAGGTTTCACTTATTCCGTCGCCATAGGCTTGCGCTGTGTCAAATACATCAATCCCGCTCGTGATTGCGTCTTCGATGAGCTTGATGCGTTGCGCCTCAGGACCCACGCGCCAACCATTTTGCATCCCGTTAATGGTCTGTTCCCCACCCAGTTGCCAGCAGCCAAATCCGATCTTGCCATAGCGCACGTTGTCAGAGCTTTTCGTATAGTCTGAATTCGAAGGAGACGCGCGTTTCGTCTTCGTTGTTGTTCAGGGCGAGGCCATGAATCAGATGGGAGGAGAAAATCAGGAATTCATCAGATTTCGGGTTTTCTCGCACCAGATTGGAGTTTCCGCCCCAATCGCGAATACTTGCAACACTGTAGCGCTGAGCATTCATCGTGCTACCTGCTTTGGTGCGGGTGATTTTGCTCTCTGGCAGAAGGTGGCTTCCAGGGGCCATCGGTAGCCCACTACAATCGTTCACGCCACATACAGGGATCCAGATATTGACCATCTTGGGCACGGAACCGTGTTGGTCGAAGGCTTCGTAGATGTCTTTGTGAACCGTATTGTAGTTGTGACTTTTGGGCTTGTTGATGCGCGCGATCATCCAAACATCCGTATTCGTTTGCGGATTGGTAAAGCTCAGATCAACCCCGAGGTAGGTGCTAAAATTTTTAAGTATCTTGGCGCTATCAAAGCCGAGGTCGGCGGGAAACAGGCGTCGGCTACGTTTGATCACCTCGCCATGGAGCGCATCGTCGACGTAAGCGTGATACCGCTCTAGTGTAAAACCACTGAGGTCAATTTCTGGGCGTAACTCAGTGATGATCTTGACAATTGCCGCTGTGGTTTCGCTGTAGATCGTGGCCGGATCATAAAAATCATCAGCCTTTAGTGTCGTATAGCCAGCGTCATACCAGTCGGTGTGTTTGGTGATATCGTCGAACTTGGTGGACAACACCTCGTCTGAGCCCACACTGTAAGCGTCCTCAGCTGCGAGCTGAACTGCGATTTCTGTGCCGTTAATGATATACTGAGTTTGCATGATCGGTCGCCCCGTAGTTGATCTGACCCGTTTCGAAGTCTGTCGGTGTGATATGTGCAATTCGTTTAAAGCGAGTGAAAAACTCTATTGAATGCGGCAATTGGGGTGAGAGGTGGATCAGTGCGTGCGGGGCTCAAAGTGTCGTGCGGCTAAAGTCAGCGGGCGACGAATTTGCGCCTTGATTTGCAAGGTGGTTTCAGAGCAAATCCGCCTATGGTTGAATTTCTCTTTTTTGCATTTTTAGTTGGCCTTCTGGTTTTTCTCCTGCGTCGCCGTGGGAGGCAGGCCACAAGGCTTGCCATTATTGATGGATCGAACCTGCTCTACTGGAAGGGTGAGGCTCTATCGCTGGAGCCTGTTATAGATGCGATCGAAGCGTTGGAGACAGCCGGCTACCGCCCTTGCGTAGTCTTCGACGCGAACGCAGGCTATCTGGTGGCCGGGCGCTACTTGAACGGGCCGAGCTTTGCCAAAAGGCTTGGCCTTCGGTCTTCGCAGTCTCATGTGGTGCACAAGGGCGAACCTGCTGATCCGCATATCCTAAAGCTGGCGCGCGATAGCGGCGGGATCGTGATTTCCCGTGACCGGTTTCGCGACTGGGAGCAGGAGTTTGCGAAGGAGACTGCCGCGGGCAGGGTGGTGCGTGGTGGCTATCGCCGTGACAAGATCTGGCTCGATCTGCCAAAGGAAAAGGTCTCTTAGCAGCGCTGATTGGGCAAGGGCGGGGGGGGGGCGCGACCTATGAGGGCGGCCCGCCCCGTGATGTGTGCGGGACGTGCAAGAGTTGGCGCGTCAGATAGAGGTTTGAGGACGCTCAAACAGCGCCCATTTGGGTTGCAACGCGCAACCTCGCGCGCCGGAAGAGGTAAGCAGGCGCGTAACAGGGCTTGGGCTAGAGGCGGTGAGCTTTTCCAAGCCGAGAACAGTAGGCTATGTTATTTACCGTTCGCATCCACCGGAGATGTACTTACAAAGTTCTGCTCAGAGAAGCAGTGGACGTTGTCGAAAGTTGAGTATTGAATGTCTGGGTTTCTGATTTGATTAAGATGCCATTCTCATTCCTGAAGAGAATGGCGCAGCTGGTATTTGGCGCGGGTCTCATGCTCATGGGGGTTGGTTTAACGCTGGTTGCGCTGCTGTCTCTCCAAGATAACGTCGAGAAAGCAATCAAGGGCAATAGCGAGCGACCGAGAGCTGTCCAGCTTCGTTTTCTACATCCCGGCTATTTTGTTGGCGCTTTCAACGAGTTTGATGTCAGTGGTTGGTTCGCTGGCTTGGCGGGTTCTTACGACGTTGATAAGGGAACGAGGTCATACGCTGTTTTTAGCGCGTTCCCCCTTAGCAAGGAGGGCCCGCATCTGATCGCAATTCAACGAAACCATAACATCGGATCGTATCTCAGCACTCTCATGCACGGGAAGCGGGAATTGCCCGCATATGTTCGTATCCACGGCTTTGCGGACTACGGGGATATTGACGCCCGTCGCATCAAGAACGACCTTCGGCGCAAGGGGCACGATTTGCAGGGAAAAATTTACTATGCGGAGGTGTTCACTGACAGGCGTGGGCGAGCCGTGGTGTGGCTTTGGATCGGCGAAATTGTATTCTTGGGCTTTAGCGTTGGTATGGTGTTTCTGGGTTTTGTTTTGATCCGTTCTGAGCGGGAGAGTTTGCGATGATCCATAAAGCCTCTCCTCCCCCTTGCCACACTGTCGCAACAGGTGTAACAGGCCCCATCCCGCACTGCGGGAAATGGGCGGGGTGATTCCCGCCTTTTGGGTTCGATGAGGGTGCGTGACGAGCACGGGACCTTCCTCTCAACCTCAACGCCTGACTAAAAGGCTATACGATGCAAAGCCAAAACATCCGTATCCGGCTGAAGGCATTTGACTATCGTGTGCTGGATGCGTCCACACAAGAGATCGTCAACACTGCCAAGCGGACCGGCGCCCAAGTGCGCGGCCCGATCCCGCTGCCGAACAAGATCGAGAAATTCACTGTTCTGCGTGGTCCCCACGTGGACAAGAAATCCCGCGATCAGTTCGAGATCCGTACGCACAAGCGTCTTCTCGACATCGTCGACCCGACTCCTCAGACCGTGGACGCGCTGATGAAGCTCGACCTGGCTGCTGGCGTTGACGTCGAAATCAAGCTGCAGTCATAAGATCGGAGGGTAATTCATATGCGCTCTGGTATTATCGCAAAAAAAGTGGGCATGACCCGCTTGTTCATGGAAGACGGCAAGCAGATCCCTGTGACCGTTCTTTCCCTTGATGGCCTGCAGGTTGTCGCTCAGCGTACCGAAGACAAAGACGGCTACACCGCCGTTCAGCTCGGTGCTGGTTCCGCAAAAGTAAAGCGCGTCTCCAAGGCTATGCGCGGTCACTTCGCGGCCTCCAAAGTTGAGCCCAAGCGTAAGCTGGTTGAATTCCGCGTTCCCGCGGATGGCCTGATCGAAGTCGGCGCGGAAATCTCCGCCGAGCACTTCCTGACTGGTCAAAAAGTCGACGTCACCGGTACCTCCATTGGTAAAGGTTTCGCCGGTGCAATGAAGCGCTGGAACTTCGGCGGTCTGCGTGCCTCTCACGGCGTGTCGATCTCTCACCGTTCCCACGGTTCCACCGGTCAGTGTCAGGATCCGGGCAAAGTCTTCAAAGGTAAGAAGATGGCCGGTCACATGGGCGCTGCACGCGTGACCACCCAGAACCTCGAGGTTGTCAAAACCGACGCCGATCGTGGTCTGGTCTTCATCAAAGGCGCTGTTCCTGGTCCGAAATCCGGCTGGGTCACCGTCAAAGACGCCGTGAAGAAGAAAGCACCCGAAGGTCTGCCGTTCCCGGCGGCTCTGAAGACTGCTGCTGAAGCTGCGGCTGAAGCACCCGCGGAAGGGGGTGAAGCATGAAACTTGACGTGATCAAACTGGACGGCGGCAAAGCGGGCGACATCGAACTGTCCGAAGACCTGTTCGGCCTGGAGCCGCGTGCGGACATCCTGCACCGTATGGTCCGTTGGCAGCGCAACAACGCGCAGGCCGGCACCCATAAGGTGAAGACCCGCTCCGAGACCTCCTACTCCACCAAGAAGATCTACCGCCAAAAAGGCACCGGTGGCGCACGCCACGGCGACCGTAACGCGCCGATCTTCCGCAAAGGTGGTATCTACAAGGGTCCGACCCCGCGTAGCCACGGCCACGATCTGACCAAGAAATTCCGCAAGCTGGGTCTGCGCCACGCGCTGTCCGCCAAAGCAAAAGCGGGTGAACTGGTCGTGATCGAGAACGCAGAAGCCGAAGGCAAGACCGCTGCTCTGGCCAAACAGGTTGCAAACCTGGGCTGGAAACGCGCTCTGGTCATCGACGGTGCTGCCGTCAACGAAGGCTTCGCTCGTGCCGCCAAGAACATCGAAGGTCTGGATATCCTGCCGTCGATGGGCGCAAACGTCTATGACATCCTGAAGCGTGACACCCTCGTGCTCACGAAGTCGGCTGTCGAAGCACTGGAGGCTCGCCTGAAATGAGCGCGAAGGCAGAACACTACGACGTGATCCGCAAGCCGATCATCACCGAGAAATCCACCATGGCGTCCGAGCACGGCGCAGTGGTGTTCGAGGTGGCAATCGACTCCAACAAGCCGCAGATCAAAGAAGCTGTCGAAGCTCTCTTTGGTGTGAAGGTCAAAGCGGTCAACACCACCGTCACCAAGGGTAAGGTCAAGCGCTTCCGCGGCCAGCTGGGCAAGCGGAAAGACGTGAAAAAAGCCTACGTCACCCTGGAAGAAGGCAACACCATCGACGTGTCCACCGGACTCTGAGATCTGCTTGTCTGAGAATTGGAAAGGCCCCTGCGAAAGCGGGGGCCTTTCTCTGTTGGTGGATACCACGAAGGGTAGCGCCTGACCCTGGGTGGGCGTGAAGCGCCCTCCCGTGGGGAGGGTCGGGCGCTGCCCGGCCTGCGGCCGCGTTATCAGTGAAGGTTGATAGCATTGCTTGGTTTTGATCAGTCGGCAACTTCGAGTACGTATGCAGCGATGGTATGTGCTGCATTTATTGCGAGGCGCGCATGGCGTGGCGCAATCTTGTAGGTACGGGCTTCACTTTCGGATTTTCCGTGGGCACCACTCTTTTTGTTGCGAAGATACATTATGCCATCCACGACACTATGCATGCCTGACGCGATCTTTCGTAAGTCCTTGTCTTCTAATTCACCGGGTTTGAGACCAATATCTTTGGCCACCATTTTCCATAGCTCTGACAGAGTATGAGAGAGAGTACTTGATGGCTTTCTTATCCAAATATGCCTTGAAAGCGGCTTCCAGAACGTTGCCTGCATAGTGCGCGGCGGCGTGTGGATCTTTTTCCACCTGCTCTAGGGCTCGTTTGATTTCTTTGTCGACGGATGAGAGGCCATGTCGCCTAACTTCTTCTTCGAGTGACAGGGTACTACTACTTCCTCGGGTCGGCCGAAGCTTTCCACTGGAAAACACTAGCCCCCCGCTTGCCAAGGTGCGGTCGAGCTTTCGTTTGTCGGCATCGAGTTTCTCCTGCCGCTCACCTGCCTCTGGCATCCACGCCGAAAACTGTTCAAGTGGCTTTTCGAAGAAGTCGTCTAGAATTACCTCCAGTACCGACAAGGGCTCGTCTACGAATTTGTTTGTGGATCGCAGCCAAGTCTCAACTTTCTTAGGTTTACTCAAATCAGGCACCTCTTCTGGTGCCCCGGCATATAGAAAAAGAGCATCTATTCCTGCATGAGAGTACCAATCAGGCAGAATAGAACTTAGATTACCGATCACTTTTGTTGGAATTCGTTCCATAAATAGCTTCCCAAGTGCGTTAACAACCTTTCCAAAACAGAAAACACCCTTTCGTAGAAGGCAAGTACTTCCCTGCTGCCGCTTCCCCATTGCCACCTCTCCCAACCTCTGCTACATCGCACCAATCCTGACAGGCCTCGGATTCGTTCCGGGGCCGTTATCTTTGTCGGGACATTCGACCCAGGGACCTTCGGGGCCCTTCATCGGTCACCTGAACCCGGCGCGGATGCGCCAAGGCAGGGGGCTTTAACATAGCTGGGCCAAAGATAATAACCTAAGGCTCGGCACGCTAAACGGAAGACAGAAAGCATGGCACTTAAGTCGTATAAACCGACGACGCCGGGCCAGCGTGGGCTGGTTCTGATCGACCGTTCGGAGCTTTGGAAAGGGCGTCCGGTCAAGTCTCTCACTGAGGGTTTGACCAAATCGGGCGGCCGGAACAACACCGGACGGATCACTTCTCGCCGCCGTGGTGGTGGCGCAAAGCGTCTTTACCGGATCGTTGACTTCAAACGGAATAAATTTGATGTCGCCGCGACCGTCGAGCGCATTGAATATGACCCCAACCGCACTGCCTTCATCGCACTGGTGAAGTACGAAGACGGCGAGCAGGCTTATATCCTCGCGCCGCAGCGTCTGGCAGTTGGTGACAAGGTCATCGCCTCCGCAAAGGCAGACATCAAGCCGGGCAACGCAATGCCGTTCTCGGGCATGCCGATCGGTACCATCGTTCACAACATCGAAATGAAGCCCGGCAAAGGCGGCCAGATCGCCCGTGCAGCCGGTACTTACGCTCAGTTCGTTGGTCGTGATGGTGGCTACGCTCAGATCCGCCTGTCCTCGGGCGAGTTGCGCTTGGTCCGTCAGGAATGCATGGCCACCGTCGGTGCCGTGTCCAACCCCGACAACTCCAACCAGAACTACGGTAAAGCCGGTCGTATGCGCCACAAGGGCAAGCGTCCGAGCGTCCGTGGTGTGGTTATGAACCCGATCGACCACCCCCATGGTGGTGGTGAAGGTCGGACCTCCGGTGGTCGTCACCCGGTGACCCCATGGGGTAAGCCGACCAAGGGTAAGCGCACCCGCAACACCAACAAGGCGTCGCAGAAGCTGATCATCCGCTCGCGTCACGCTAAGAAGAAAGGGCGCTAATCTATGACTCGCTCTGTATGGAAAGGCCCCTTCGTCGATGCTTACGTGCTGAAAAAAGCCGAAGCAGCGCGCGAGTCCGGCCGCAATGAAGTGATCAAGATCTGGTCCCGTCGTTCCACCATTCTGCCCCAGTTCGTGGGTCTGACCTTTGGTGTGTACAACGGCCAGAAGCACATTCCTGTCAACGTCTCGGAAGACATGATTGGTCAGAAGTTCGGTGAGTATTCCCCGACCCGCACCTATTATGGTCACGCCGCTGACAAAAAAGCGAAGCGGAAGTAAGTCATGGGCAAGGATAAAAACCCCCGCCGCGTGGCAGACAACGAAGCAATGGCGAAAATCCGCATGCTTCGCACCAGCCCGCAGAAACTGAACCTGGTGGCTCAGATGATCCGTGGCAAGAAAGTGGACAAGGCTCTGACCGACCTCACTTTCTCCAACAAGCGGATCGCGCAGGACGTGAAGAAATGCCTTCAGTCCGCCATCGCGAACGCCGAAAACAACCACAACCTTGACGTCGATGAACTGATCGTCGCCGAGGCATGGGTCGGCAAGAACCTGACCATGAAGCGCGGTCGCCCGCGGGCTCGTGGTCGCTTCGGCAAGATCCTGAAGCCGTTCGCTGAGATCACCATCAAGGTGCGTCAAGTTGAGGAGCAAGCCTAATGGGACATAAAGTCAATCCGGTTGGCATGCGCCTGCAGATCAACCGCACCTGGGACAGCCGCTGGTACGCTGACACCAAGGACTACGGTGATCTCCTCCTCGAGGACATCAAGATCCGTGAGTTCATCAAGGAAGAGTGCAAGCAGGCCGGTGTTGCCCGCGTGATCATCGAGCGCCCCCACAAGAAGTGCCGTGTGACCATTCACACCGCGCGTCCGGGCGTGATCATCGGCAAAAAAGGCGCGGACATCGAAGTTCTTCGCAAGAAGATCGCTTCCATGACCGATTCCGAGCTGCACTTGAACATTGTTGAGGTTCGCAAGCCGGAACTCGACGCACAGCTCGTTGGCGAGTCCATCGCTCAGCAGCTGGAGCGCCGTGTGTCCTTCCGTCGCGCGATGAAGCGGGCCGTGCAGAACGCTATGCGCATGGGCGCCCTGGGTATCCGGGTGAACGTCGCTGGTCGTCTGGGCGGTGCAGAAATCGCACGTACCGAATGGTACCGTGAAGGTCGTGTGCCGTTGCACACCCTGCGCGCAGACATCGATTACGCACACTCTGAAGCATCCACCCCCTATGGTATCATTGGTATCAAGGTCTGGATCTTCAAAGGTGAGATCATGGAGCATGATCCTCAGGCGCGTGATCGCAAGGCTCAGGAACTCCAGGACGGTCCGGCACCTCGCGGTGCAGGCGGCAACCGTCGTGGCGATCGCTAAGGAGAACGCGACATGCTTCAGCCAAAGCGTACTAAATTCCGCAAGATGCACAAAGGCCGGATCAAAGGCCTCGCAAAAGGCGGTTCCGACCTGAACTTCGGCACCTACGGCCTGAAGGCAGTGACACCCGAGCGTGTAACCGCCCGTCAGATCGAAGCTGCACGTCGTGCAATGACCCGTCACATGAAACGTCAAGGTCGTGTCTGGATCCGTATCTTCCCGGACACCCCGGTGACCTCCAAGCCCGTCGAAGTGCGTATGGGTAAAGGTAAAGGCTCCGTGGACTTCTGGGCGTGCAAAGTGAAGCCGGGCCGCGTGATGTTTGAAATTGACGGCGTCAATGAAGACATCGCCCGCGAAGCTCTGCGCCTCGCAGCCATGAAGCTGCCGGTTCAGACCCGCATCGTGGTGCGTGAAGACTGGTAATCCCGGTTTTCCGTAACTGATTAAGCCCCCCGTCAGGCAACTGGCGGGGGGCTTTTCGTTTGATACGGTGGCCCTGCGGACGGGCGGTTCAACCCGGCAGAGCGCCGCGCAGTTCATCATAGCTGATTGCCACATGCGCCAGATACGCAGGTCGTTCCATCAGGCGCTCATAATACCGCCGCAAATTCGGCAGCTTCGGGCGCGCGATATTGATGTCAAAATATCGATAGAGCACATGCCCCATCTGAATGTCTGCCAAGGTGAAACTATCGCCAGAAAGCCAGGTGTTGTGCTGCAGGTGCTCCTCGGCGATCAATAAATTTGCGTGAAGAGCGTGAAGGGCAGAGGCGATGGCCTCCGGGTCTTTGTCGGCTTCCGGCGTGCGGACAACCCGCCAAAAGACCGGCCCCGTAAACTGCAGCGCGACATTGAGCTTGGCCCATTCTGCCCATTTATCCACCTGCGCGCGCTCTGCGGGGGCTTTGGGCCAGAAGGAGGAGGGCCCGTAGCGATCTGCCAGATAGCGCAGAATTGCGCCCGTCTCCCATAAGGCTTCCCCACCGTTATCTTTTAGGACGGGAACCGTTCGGTTTGGGTTCATCTTCGCAAAGCTATCCGTGTCGGTCACCCCATAGATAAAACCCGCATCATGGCGCACCGCCTCAAGGTTCAGCTCTTCAACGCACCACATCAAGGCCTGAACATTTGATGATGATCTGCGCCCCCAAATTTCCAGCATTGCGATGACCTTTCTGCGTGTTTGATATGCGCCGATGCTAAGGCGCTGCACCGCCAAAGAAAATCACCTTGTTCTGGGGGGCGATGGCGGCGGTTAGCATCGGCTCGGGTGGGTGAATTCACGCTGGTCTCATGCTGAATTGGTCAATTGTTCACTAATTGTTCCTATGGTCGGTGCTGCGTGGGTGACACGCGTTTTGACCGAACGAGGCTGCATCATGATACCCATACGACGCGTTTTGCTTTGCAGTTTGGCCCTATGCCTGAGTGTTGCGATGTCCTGCACACAAGAGCCTCTGTCTATCGACAGCTCCGACCCGTCGCAGGTCACCCGGATATCTCAGGCGCCCTATCGGTATCAGGATGCCACCTATTGGACGTTGGCCAATGGCTGCACCTATTCCCGCGGGATTTCAGGCGGCGGAGGCTGGCGCTGGTTCTTGGTGGGGAATCCAATGGCATCGGATCGGGGCATGGTGATCGAGGGCTGCGCCTATGTTTTTGATGATCCGCCCAGAGCTGACCGCTGAGAACCATTCATTCAGATTCTGCACATAAACTCCGGCTCGGAATAGAAACCAACAAAAGGGAGCTTCCTCATGAAGTTCGTAACCAGTGTCGCCACCGCCGTTGCCCTTGGTCTTGGAGGGGCTGCGCAGGCCGCAGATGTCATGTTGTTGACCGAGGACTATGCGCCCATGAATTTTGAGCGCGACGGCGAAATCGTCGGCCTTGGGGCGGATCAGGTCTTTGAAATGATGAACCGTGCCGGGATCACCTATGAGGCGGAACTGACGCAATGGTCACGCGCCATCGGGCAGGCGGAACGCCGCCCCAATACTTGCGTGTTCAGCACCACGCACACCGAAGAGCGTGACCCGAACTTTCAGTGGGTTGAACCTCTGGCGAGCGACAGCACCATTCTGGTGCGCAAGGCGGGCAGCGATATCGCACCGGCTTCAATCGACGATGCGCGCGGATATCGAACCGGCACCCAGACCGGGGACTACACGGTTGGAGTGCTGGAGGAGGCAGGGTTTGAGGCGATCGATCTCGCACCCTCGCAATCTGCGACGCTCAAAAAACTGCTTCAGGGCCGTATTGATCTGATGGCGACCTCTGGTTCGTTCTTGGAGGCAGCACTTGCCGATGGGGCCGAGATCGAAGAGGCGCTGGTGATTTCAACAACCACCATGTCGGTGGCCTGTAGCCACAAGACTGATCAGGCCCTTGTCGCACGCATGCAAGAGGCGCTGCAGAGCATGATTGACGACGGCACGCAGGCCGAAATCATGGCGAAATACGAATAACCGGTCACCCTCTGTGACACAGCACACGCCCACGTCTGGCGTGTGCACCCTTGCAAGAAGAGATCTGGAATGCGGGGCCTCTCGCCAAACCTGCCGCGCTTGCGCTATGAGAGCGCCATGGCCCAGATCGATTCCCTCTTTGTGACCCGCCTTTACCGGGCTGCGCTCTCCGAGCACGGCCCCAAGATTGACCCGCAGGAGATGGAAGCCTCCTGCATCACCATCGCCGAGGATGACGAGGCGGGGCAGGACTGGTGCGAGGAAAACGGCTATCCCGGCTATACCTCCTATGCGTCGCTCACCGATCTGCCGTGGCGGTTCCCGATCTTTGCCGATCTGGTCAAATCGCTGGATGCGCATGTCGCGGCCTTTGCGCAGGATCTGGAACTCAATCTCGACGGGCGTGAGCTGAAGCTGGAGGATCTGTGGATCAACATCCTGCCCGAAGGCGGCACCCATGCCAGCCACATCCACCCGCATTCCGTGATTTCTGGCACCACCTATGTGTCGATGCCGGACGGAGCCTCGGCGCTGAAACTGGAAGATCCGCGTCACGCCATGATGATGGCGCACCCGCCCCGCACCAAAGACTGTCGCCGTGAGCTGCGCACCTTTGTCTACGAGGCACCAAATGTGGGCGATGTCCTCTTGTGGGAGAGCTTCATTCGCCATGAGGTGCCGATGAACATGTCCGAAGACGAGCGGATTTCCGTGTCTTTCAACTACGCTTGGGCCTGAGCGCGCCAGACAGATTGTAAATACCCGCAAAGCTGCATAGCCTCTTGGAAAACACTTCCGAGAGGCTTTTTCATGGCGCGGCGTTCACCTTTTGAAATCGGCGGCTTTCATATTCCGCCCGGCACCCGGCGCACGGTCGATCTGCCGGTGAGCGTGTTGTCCGACCATACGCCGGTCAATATGTCCGCCCATGTTATCCACGGCGCTGAGGACGGCCCGACGCTATTCGTGTCGGCGGCCATTCATGGCGATGAGGTGATCGGCGTGGAAATTGCCCGCCGCCTGTTGCGCAGCCGCCAGTTTTCGCGCTTGCGCGGCACGCTGATCGTTGTGCCCATCGTCAACACTTTTGGCTTTCTCAATCATTCGCGTTATCTGCCGGACCGGCGTGACCTCAATCGCTGTTTTCCCGGCAGCGAAGGCGGCTCACTCGCCAGCCGTCTGGCGCATCTCTTTATGACCGAGATCGTGGCGCGCTCGGACCTTGGTATTGATCTGCATTCCGCTGCGATCCACCGCACAAACCTGCCGCAGATCCGCGTTTCTCCCAAGGCGCAAGAGACCCTCGCCTATGCTGATGCCTTTGGCGCGCCGGTGGTGATCCGCTCGGGCTTGCGCGATGGGTCCCTGCGCAAAGAAGCGCAAAAGGCGGGCGTTGATATTCTGCTCTATGAAGCAGGGGAGGGGCTGAGATTTGACGAACAATCGGCCCGTGTTGGCGTTGCGGGCATCCTGCGGGTGATGCATGCGCTCGATATGATCCCTGAGGACGGCGTACCATTGGCCGAAGGCGTGCCGGTGCGCGCCGCCGATTCCGCGTGGGAGCGCGCGCCGGCAGGGGGGCTGCTGCGCGCCTATAAAACCATCGGAGAGATGGTCGAGCCCGGTGACGTGCTGGGGATCGTCGCTGATCCTTTCGGCGAGGAAGAGATGGAGCTGACCGCCAGCCAGACGGGCCTCATCATCGGCCGTGCCAACCTACCCATCGTGAACGAAGGGGATGCGTTGTTTCACATCGCCACCGTGAACTCAGCAACCGCAGAGCAGCAGATCGAGACGCTGAACGCGCAGCTTGATGGGGCAGCGATGTTTGATGAGGACGAGATTATTTGAGCAGGGACGGGCGAGCATAAAGATTTTCGGTCGTCCAAAGGGACGCGCATCTTTCCCTTGCCCTCCCAGCCCCCCTCCTGTAGAGGGACGCATCGCTCACCGCAATTCGCGAGTCGGATTGTGTCGGGCGATTCTTTTTCTGCATATCCTGCAGACGACATAACCCACCAGGGTAAAGGGTGACCCAGCATAAGGGGCCCTCTGGTGCCAAGGAAAGGAACGCAAGGCGATGAACGCCAAGGATCTGCGCGACAAAACCGTGGACGAGCTCCGCGATGAACTCGCAAACCTCAAAAAAGAGAGCTTCAACCTGCGCTTTCAACAAGCGACCGGTCAGCTGGAAAACACTGCAGGCATCAAAGCGGCACGCCGCAACGCTGCTCGCGTGAAAACCATCCTGAACGAAAAAGCCGCAGCAGCGGCTGAATAAGGAGCTCTACAGATGCCCAAACGTATCCTGCAAGGCGTCGTGACCTCCGACGCAAACGCTCAGACCGTCACCGTGTCCGTGGAACGTCGTTTCACACACCCGGTTCTGAAGAAAACCATCCGTAAGTCCAAAAAGTACCGGGCTCACGATGAAAAGAACGCTTTCAAGGTCGGCGACTCCGTACGCATCATCGAATGCGCGCCGAAATCGAAAACGAAACGCTGGGAAGTTCTGGAAGCCTAAGAGCCTGAAATTCAGGCTCCTGGCGACTAGGCTTTTTAGCACAGTCGAAACCCTGGGGGATCACAGCACGCATCGCTGCCCCAAAGGTCGGGAGAAACCACATGATCCAGATGCAAACAAATCTGGATGTAGCTGATAACTCCGGCGCTCGCCGAGTTCAGTGCATCAAGGTTCTGGGTGGCTCCAAGCGTAAGTACGCTTCCGTTGGCGACATTATTGTTGTCTCGGTTAAAGAAGCCATCCCGCGCGGTCGCGTGAAGAAGGGTGACGTCCGTAAGGCCGTTGTCGTTCGCACCGCCAAAGAGGTCCGTCGTGAAGACGGCACCGCAATCCGTTTTGACCGTAACGCTGCTGTTATCCTGAATAACAACAACGAGCCGGTCGGCACCCGTATCTTCGGCCCGGTTGTTCGCGAACTTCGCGCGAAGAACTTCATGAAGATCATCTCGCTCGCTCCGGAGGTGCTCTAATGGCTGCTAAACTGCGCAAAGGCGACAAGGTCGTCGTGCTTGCTGGTCGCGATAAGGGCAAAGAAGGCACCATTGCCTCCGTTGACCCCAAAGCCGGTAAAGCTGTCGTAGATGGCGTGAACATGGCCATCCGTCACACCCGTCAGACCCAGACATCGCAAGGTGGCCGCCTGCCCAAGGCCCTGCCGATCGATCTTTCGAACCTGGCTCTGCTGGACTCCAACGGCAAAGCAACCCGCGTCGGCTTCCGCGAAGAAGACGGCAAGAAGGTGCGCTTTGCAAAAACCACCGGGGAGACTGTCTGATGCTTGACGATGCAACCTACACCCCGCGTCTGAAGACCCTCTACAAGGACACCATCCGTGGCGCCCTCAAAGAGGAATTCGGCTACAAGAACGAAATGATGATCCCTAAGCTGGACAAAATCGTTCTGAACATCGGCTGCGGCCGTGCAGCCGTCAAAGACAGCAAGAAGGCGAAATCGGCTCAGGAAGACCTGACCAAGATCGCCGGTCAGAAAGCGCTGACCACCGTTGCAAAGAACTCCATCGCTGGCTTCCGCGTTCGTGAAGGCATGCCGATGGGTGCAAAGGTGACCCTGCGTGGCGAGCGGATGTATGAATTCCTCGACCGTCTGATCACCATCGCGATGCCCCGGATCCGCGACTTCCGCGGTGTGTCCGGCACCTCTTTCGACGGTCGTGGCAACTACGCCCTTGGCCTGAAAGAGCACATCGTGTTCCCGGAAATCGATTTCGACAAGATCGACGAAGCCTGGGGCATGGACATCGTAATTGCCACCACCGCGAACACCGACGCGGAAGCTAAGGCGCTGTTGAAAGCTTTCAACATGCCCTTCAACAGCTGATCGCGGAGAGGAAGAGACCATGGCTAAAAAAGCAATGATCGAACGCGAGAAAAAGCGCGAGCGCCTGGTGGCCAAATACGCTGCCAAACGTGCCGAGCTTAAAGAGATCGCGAATGACGAATCCCGCCCGATGGAAGAGCGTTTCAAAGCGCGTCTGAAACTGGCGAAACTGCCGCGCAACAGCTCGGCAACCCGTCTGCATAACCGCTGCCAGCTGACCGGCCGTCCCCACGCTTACTACCGTAAGCTGAAGGTAAGCCGGATCGCTCTGCGGGAACTGGGCTCCAATGGCCAGATCCCCGGCATGGTGAAATCGAGCTGGTAAGGGAGAGACAATATGAACGATCCTATCGGCGATATGCTCACCCGTATCCGTAACTCTCAACTGCGTGGCAAATCCACTGTCATGACTCCGGCGTCCAAATTGCGCGCTTGGGTTCTGGATGTGCTGCAGTCCGAGGGCTACATCCGCGGCTATGAGAGCGCGACTGATGAACGCGGCCACCCGGCGCTGGAAATCAGCCTGAAGTACTACGAAGGCGAACCTGTTATTCGCGAACTGAAGCGGGTCTCCAAACCCGGTCGTCGCGTTTACATGGGCGTCAATGACATCCCGTCGGTCCGTCAGGGCCTGGGTGTGTCGATTGTCTCCACCCCCAAAGGTGTGATGTCGGATGCAAACGCACGCGCGGCCAACGTTGGTGGCGAAGTGCTTTGCACCGTCTTCTAAGGAGGCCTGTGCACAATGTCTCGTATTGGTAAAAAACCGGTCGACCTGCCCAGCGGTGTTTCCGCGAGCCTGTCCGGCCAGACCATCGAAGTGAAGGGCCCGAAAGGCGCCCAGACCTTCACCGCAACTGACGACGTCACCCTCACCGTTGAGGACAACGTGGTGAAAGTTGAGCCGCGCGGTAAATCCAAGCGCGCGCGTCAGCAGTGGGGCATGTCCCGCACCATGGTTGCCAACATGGTTCAGGGCGTCACCCAAGGTTTCAAGAAAGAGCTTGAAATTCAGGGTGTTGGTTACCGGGCTCAGATGCAGGGCAACACCCTGAAGCTGAACCTTGGCTACAGCCACGACGTCGATTTCACTGCTCCGGAAGGTGTCACCATCACCGCACCGAAGCAGACCGAAATCGTTGTGGAAGGTGCAGACGCGCAAGCGGTAGGCGAAGTGGCGGCGAAAATCCGCGACTGGCGTCGTCCCGAGCCCTACAAAGGCAAAGGCATCCGCTACAAAGGCGAGTTCATCTTCCGCAAGGAAGGCAAGAAGAAGTAAGGACAAGCAAAATGGCAAACAGCAAACGTACCCTGTTTCTGAAGCGTCGTCTGCGCGTCCGGAACAAGCTTCGCAAGGTGAACGCAGGTCGTCTGCGTCTCTCCGTGCACCGCTCGAACAAGAACATCTCTGTTCAGCTGATCGACGACGTCAAAGGTGTGACTCTCGCCGCAGCCTCGACCCTGGAAAAGGATCTTGGTTTTGTAGGCAAGAACAACATCGAAGCGGCAACCAAAGTGGGTTCCGTGATCGCAGAGCGCGCGAAAGCGGCTGGCGTGACCGAAGCATACTTCGATCGTGGCGGTTTCCTCTATCATGGCAAAGTGAAGGCTCTGGCCGACGCTGCGCGTGAAGGTGGTCTGAAGATCTAAGGATCAACCGGGCGTCCCGCTGGCCGGGGCGCCCGAGCGATTTTGGAAAGAGTGGACCGCCTTGGTGGTCCCGATGATCCGGGAGCGTGCCTTGCGGCAAGCTCACCAGGATTGGAACATTTGACGGGGCGGTCTGACTTCCTCGTCACATCATGAAGGAATGCCAAATGGCAGAACGTGAAAACCGCCGCGGCAACCGCCGCGACCGTGAAGAGACACCGGAATTCGCAGATCGTCTGGTCGCGATCAACCGCGTGTCCAAAACCGTTAAGGGTGGTAAGCGCTTCGGCTTCGCCGCGCTCGTCGTCGTAGGTGACCAAAAAGGTCGCGTCGGCTTCGGCAAAGGTAAAGCCAAAGAGGTGCCCGAGGCGATCCGCAAGGCAACCGAGCAAGCCAAGCGCCAGATGATCCGCGTGCCGCTGAAAGAGGGTCGTACCCTGCACCACGACATGTACGGTCGCCACGGCGCCGGCAAAGTGGTCATGCGCACCGCTCCGGAAGGTACTGGTATCATCGCCGGTGGTCCGATGCGTGCCGTGTTTGAAATGCTGGGCATCAAGGACGTGGTTTCCAAGTCCGTTGGCTCTCAGAACCCTTACAACATGATCCGCGCCACGATCGACGGCCTGAAAAAAGAGCAGAGCCCGCGCTCTGTTGCTCAGCGTCGCGGCAAAAAGGTTGCTGACATCCTGCCCAAGCGGGACGAAGCACCTGCGGAAGCAGAAGCGTAAGGAGACTGATCCATGGCTAAAACCATCGTCGTGAAACAGATCGGTTCCCCGATCCGTCGCCCCGCCGAACAGCGCGCAACCCTGATCGGCCTGGGCCTGAACAAGATGCACAAAACCCGCGAACTGGAAGATACCCCTTCCGTGCGCGGCATGATCAACAAGATCCCGCATCTGGTGGAAATCGTCGAAGAGCGCGGCTAAGCCTCTTTGTCGACATGCACTAAAGACGCCCTCGGAGAGATCCGGGGGCGTTTTTTTGTTGATAAGGTCAATGCGCCGGTGGGCGCGCGCCATCCTACGTGTGCTGCGGTGGTTTGGTGCCCGCAACGCTGGTGGCGCAGCCAAAGAAGTGTTTCTTCATCTCGACCGAAAGACCATTTGCTCGCAATGCATCCGCAAAATATGTGCAGTCGCCAAAATTCTGTGTGTAGGCGCCGATCATGCTGAAATCATTTGCGCCGCGCAGGAAGTGCCGCTCAATCAAAGGGAGCATCCTGTCGAGATAGAACCGATAGAAGGGCCGCAGTATCCATCCTTTGGGGTCGGAGGCCTCAATCAGGGAAAAGCTGCCGCCGGGTTTCAGGATGCGTGCGATCTGTCTTGCCAACTCGCTTTGTTGATCGGTGTTGAAGGTCTTCAGCCCAAAGGTCGAGACAAGTAAATCCGCATGGTTTGCGGGCAGATCGCTTTGCAGCGCATTGGCTTCGATATGTGTGATCTTATCGGAATAGCTGTGATGCAGCCGCTCAACGGCCTCAAGATGCATGCGATGCGAAATATCCAACGCGGTGATGGTCGCAACCTCGGGTATCCTGCGCAGCACATAGGGCCAGACCTCGCCGGTTCCAGCCATCAAGTCGACCACAACAGGGCGCGATCCAACGCGACGCGGCAGGCGCGCGACGCATTGATGTCGCCAGATCGCGACAAATCCAAACGAACTCACGGCGCTCCAGCTGCGGTAGCTTGAGGAGCATCGATCAAAAAGGTCAGCGACAAATTCGGGGTCGTAAATGTCTTTGGCGGGTTCGGTCATGGCACCTTCGCAATGGGTTGGTGTGCAAGGGAAAGAGAGAAAACCGTGTCTTTCGTTCACTCTCACGAAAGGGGAGGGGAATGTCAGGTGGGAAAATGCGGGTTAATAGATCGTCTATGCACCTGCAGCATAGCGGGTGTTCCGAACTGTCAGTTGTTAGCGCCAACACCCTGCCTTATCTTCGCAAGTGTCAAAGGAATTGAACAGAGACAACAAGAGCCGCGGAAACCCGTCCCGGCTAGAGATAAGGACCAAAACACATGGCACATGTACTGAACACAAACATCGCGTCTTCTTCCCTTTTTGCCCGCCTGCGTGGCGTAGCAGAGAATGCCCGCACCTCCTGGGCGCTCTACAAGGAATATAAGCGCACCTATGACGAGCTGGACGCGCTCACCGACCGTGATCTGGCCGACATCGGCATCCGTCGCTGCGATATCGCTGATCTGGCGCGCACCCACGTTTACGGTGCGTGAACGCTCGATCTCTGAGATAAGGCGGCCGCCATCCGATCCTCCTCCCTTAGGATGAGTAGCCCCATAAAAGCGCCTCCACATCGTGGGGGCGTTTTTGTTGCGCAAGGGGCGCGCGGTCCGGTAGGGGGATCTTTGTGTAGATAGGGCATTGTGTTCGGCGAGTTGCGCAACTCGCAGGCCGGTCGTGGCAGGCTGGCCAATCTGGAGCAGGACCCCCGGAGTGACGTCTGGGGGTGCAAGGTCAGATATCTGTTCTTCTTGGAGGGTGACGCCTCCGATCCACTTCCAAACTGGCGGCGCCGCCCTTTATCACTTTCAGCGCCCTCATCACAAAGACAGCGGAAGAGACGCAGTAAAATACACCCCAATGACGCATGGCAGCGCCTGTGGGATTTACAACCGTGGCTGCGATGCGGCACGGTCCACTCAGTCTATCTGAGAGGAATATGCCATGTTTCGCGCCCGACGCAGCCTGATTGCCCTGTTTTGTCTGACTTTGGCCGCAGGCTGTATGAGCGATGACATCAGCGGCTCTAATCAGATCGGGGATTCACCGGAGGGGCGCGCGGCGTTGATGAGCGCGATTGAACCTGGACGCACCACTATTTCAGAGGTGATTGCTCTCTACGGGAAGCCGGTGGCCAAAAACCCGCAGGGTGGGCGGAACATGCAGGCGAATTTCTCCAGCTATTCTGGCACGTCGGGGTATAGCGCGGTGCGGTATAATGCCGATACTGGCGTGATCTACCGTGTGGAAAACTATCGTTTCGATGCGGCGGCGCAGCGATATGTGCTGGAGGCGCGCAAGGACAGCTCCGGCGCGGGGCGCTCCACCGCGCCCAATACGCCTCCTGTGGCGCAGGCCAAGGCGCAAGTGATCGTCAGGAATGCCACGCCTTTTGCGCTGACATCGGTCAGCATCAGCCCCTGTGGCAAGCGCACCCCAGATGCCATGGCTCCCAAAGAGACCATCGAGCCGGGTCAGACGCGCGCGTTTGCGGTGCAGGCCGGGTGCTATGATTATCACGCCTGGGGCTATGAGTTGGGGCGCCTTCTGGGCGAGGTCTCGGTGACGGGCGGGACAGTCAATGTGGGGTCCGGTGCCAAAGAGACGGTCACCATCACCAGCGCGTTGAAGAAATAGCCCCGCGATATCGCGCGCTGCCTTGGGTCATCAGGCGGGCATCGGGTGAGGCCGCTCTTGATCCCGCACCGCATCCCGTCTATACGCCCCCGGTGGCCTTTTGTGCTGCAAGAATCAAAACCAAGAAATGCCGTGTCTGACCCTGATCGCTTCATGGGGTCACTTCCGGCTGTAGGAGAAGCGATATGAAACTCAATGAACTGCGCGACAACCCAGGTGCAGCCTCGAAACGGACCCGCGTTGGCCGTGGTCCGGGTTCCGGCAAAGGTAAAATGGGTGGCCGCGGTATCAAAGGTCAGAAGTCCCGTTCCGGTGTAGCAATCAACGGCTACGAGGGTGGCCAAATGCCGCTCTACCAGCGTCTGCCTAAGCGTGGCTTCAACAAGCCCAACGCCAAGAAATACGCTGTTGTGAACCTCGGCCTGATCCAGAAATTCATCGACGCAGGCAAGCTCGACGCGGCGTCTGTGACCGAAGACAGCCTGGTTGCATCCGGTCTGGTTCGTCGCAAGCTCGACGGCATCCGCGTGCTGGCCAAAGGTGAATTCACCGCAAAAGCGACCATCGCTGTGACCGGTGCCTCCAAAGCTGCCGTTGAGGCAGTCTCCAAGGCAGGCGGCGCCCTGACCGTGGCATCTGAGGCCGCAGCTGAGTAACGGCTTGTGAGCGGCGCGTAAGCCGCTTACATAAGTCATCAGTTTTCCCATACGCCGTCCGAGCCGGAAAACGGTTCCGGGCGGCGTTTTCGCAAGAAGAGACTCCTTTTATGGTATCAGCAGCAGAACAAATGGCGGCGAACACCAGCTGGGCAGCGCTCGGCAAGGCCACGGATCTGCGCAACCGCATCCTGTTTACGATCGGACTTTTGATTGTCTATCGTTTGGGCACTTGGATTCCCGTTCCGGGAATCGACGCCGATGCATTGCGCCAGTTCATGGACACCGCCGGACAGGGCATTGGCGGTATGGTGTCGATGTTTACCGGTGGTGCATTGGGCCGCATGGGTATTTTTGCCCTGGGCATTATGCCCTACATCTCGGCCTCCATTATCGTGCAGTTGCTGACCTCCATGGTGCCCGCGCTCGAACAGCTCAAGAAAGAGGGCGAGCAGGGTCGCAAGAAGATCAACCAATACACCCGCTACGGCACTGTGGTGCTGGCAACCGCGCAGGCTTATGGCCTTGCGGCTTCGCTGGAAGCGGGGGATATGGCTTTTGATCCGGGTCTTTATTTCCGCCTGTCGTGCATGATCACGCTGGTGGGCGGGACCATGTTCCTGATGTGGCTGGGTGAACAGATCACCAACCGCGGCATCGGTAACGGTATCTCGCTGATTATCTTCGTCGGCATCATTGCGGAAATCCCGGCCGCGATTGCACAGTTCTTTGCCTCTGGCCGGTCTGGTGCGATCTCTCCGGCGGTGATCATCGCGGTCATCGTGATGGTGGTTGCGGTGATCATGTTCGTGGTCTTCATGGAGCGTGCGCTGCGCAAGATCCACATTCAGTACCCGCGTCGCCAAGTTGGCATGAAGGTCTATGATGGTGGCTCCTCGCATCTGCCCGTGAAGGTCAACCCGGCAGGCGTGATCCCGGCGATCTTTGCCTCCTCGCTGCTGTTGCTGCCGACCACGATCTCCACCTTTAGCCAGGGGGCCGCAACAAGCCCGGTGATGAGCTGGCTCTTGGCGAACTTTGGCCCCGGCAAGCCGCTCTATCTGCTGTTCTTTACAGGGATGATCGTGTTCTTTGCGTATTTCTACACCTTCAACGTCTCGTTCAAGCCGGATGAAGTTGCGCAAAACCTGAAGAACCAGAACGGCTTTGTGCCCGGCATCCGTCCCGGCAAGAAGACTGCGGAATACATCGAATATGTGGTGAACCGCATCCTTGTGCTCGGGTCAGGCTATCTCGCACTGGTGTGTTTGCTGCCGGAGATTTTGCGCAACAATTTCGCCATTCCGGTTTACTTTGGCGGTACCTCGGTTCTGATTGTGGTCTCTGTGACCATGGATACGATCCAACAGGTACAGAGCCATCTTCTCGCGCACCAATACGAAGGCCTCATTGAGAAGAGCCAACTGCGCGGTCGTAACAAGAAACGCACCAAACGGGGACCGTCTCGCCGATGACCAATATCATTCTCTTGGGCCCGCCGGGCGCAGGCAAAGGAACACAGGCCAGCCATTTGGTTGAAAGCCGCAACATGACTCAGCTCTCCACCGGTGACATGCTGCGCGCTGCGCAGTCCTCCGGCTCCGAGATGGGCAAGAAAGTTGCCGCGATCATGGCCGAGGGCAAACTTGTCACCGACCAGATCGTGATCGGTCTGATCCGTGAACGCCTGCAGGAGGGTTCAGAGGGTGGTTTCATCTTCGACGGCTTCCCGCGCACTCTGGCGCAGGCGGATGCGCTTGAGAAACTGCTGGCGGAAATGGATCTGAAGCTCGATGCAGTGATCGAGATGCAGGTCGATGACGAGGTGCTGGTAAAGCGCATCGTCAACCGCGCCGAAGAGGCGCGCGCTGCGGGCAAAGAAGCGCGTGCGGACGACAACGAGGAATCCGTACGTATTCGCCTGATGGAATACTACAAAAAGACCTCGCCGTTGATTGGCTACTACTGGGCCAAGGGCAACCTGCAGCGCCTCGACGGTATGGCCTCCATTGATGAGGTGCAGAAATCCATCGCGTGGATCTTGGGCGAGTAAGCCTGATTCTCATTGCAGAACTTCTCGACAGGCTGCCCATGGGCGGCCTGTTTTTCTTTTGGGGGCAGGGAGCGCAAGGCAGGGGCGATATGCTCTCAAATTGGGCATTGCTGACTCTGCCGAGATGGCCGATACTGACGTGACGCAACAGGAGTTACAGCCCACGCCGTTTCCTTCCGGTTTGAGGGTTGACCCATCCGCCAAATCCACATACGAACCCACATCCCTGCTGGGAATCATTCCAGGCGGGCAATTTGCGTTGCCCACCTGATTACCTCGAGACATGCGAGACCCTTTGGCACACGCCAATTGGTCGAGTGTTGTGAAAAAAGGTTCTGGAGCTACGGAACCGCAACCAAAAAGGAAAGTGACACGTGGCACGTATTGCCGGCGTTAACATCCCGACTGCCAAACGGGTCCCGATCGCCCTGACCTATATCACGGGTATCGGTCCTGCATCCGCCAAAGCCATCTGCGAGGCCGTGAACATCGACGTAACCCGTCGTGTGAACGAACTCTCCGACGCAGAAGTTCTGGCGATTCGCGAACACATCGACGCAACCTTCACCGTTGAAGGTGACCTGCGTCGTGAAGTGCAGATGAACATCAAGCGCCTGATGGATCTCGGCTGCTACCGTGGCCTGCGCCACCGTCGCAACCTGCCGGTTCGTGGTCAGCGTACCCACACCAACGCTCGTACTCGCAAAGGCCCCGCAAAGGCCATTGCTGGTAAGAAGAAGTAAGGGAGGGTCCTGACAGATGGCACGTGATAAAACCCGCACGAAGCGTAAAGAGCGTAAGAACATCGCAACGGGCGTTGCCCATGTGAACTCTTCGTTCAACAACACCAAGATCCTGATCTCTGACGTTCAGGGCAACGCGATCTCCTGGTCCTCCGCTGGCACCATGGGCTTCAAGGGCTCCCGTAAGTCCACGCCCTATGCTGCGCAGATGGCTGCAGAAGACGCGGGCCGCAAGGCTCAGGATCACGGCGTAAAGACCCTTGAGGTCGAGGTTCAAGGCCCCGGTTCGGGTCGTGAATCCGCCCTGCGCGCGCTGGCCGCAATCGGCTTCAACATCACCAACATTCGTGATGTGACCCCGATCGCCCACAACGGCTGCCGCCCGCCGAAGCGCCGCCGCGTCTAAGCGACAGCAAAGAATACTGGGGCCTTGCCAAGTGCAGGGCCTCAGTTCGTCATTAGAAACCTCGGGCGTCTGATCCTTTGGACATGGGGTTCAGACAGGAATGGAGGGAACGCATGATCCATAAGAATTGGGCAGAATTGATCAAGCCCACGCAGCTTGAGGTGAAACCGGGCAATGATCCGGCACGTCAGGCAACGCTCGTTGCGGAACCGCTGGAGCGTGGCTTTGGTCTGACGCTCGGCAACGCACTGCGCCGCATCCTGATGAGCTCGCTGCAAGGCGCGGCCATCACATCCGTTCAGATCGACAACGTGCTGCACGAGTTTTCCTCCGTGGCCGGTGTTCGTGAAGACGTCACAGACATCATCCTGAACCTCAAGCAGGTTTCCCTGCGCATGGAAGTCGAAGGGCCCAAGCGCCTGTCGATCAATGCCAAAGGTCCGGCCGTCGTCACCGCAGGCGACATTGCCGAAACCGCTGGCATCGAGGTTCTGAACCGCGAGCACGTCATCTGCCACCTCGACGATGGTGCGGATCTGTTCATGGAACTGACCGTCAACACCGGCAAAGGCTATGTCTCTGCCGACAAGAACAAGCCCGAGGACGCTCCGATTGGTCTGATCCCGATCGACGCAATCTATTCCCCGGTCAAGAAGGTCTCCTACGACGTTCAGCCCACCCGTGAGGGCCAGGTGCTGGATTATGACAAGCTGACCCTCAAGGTTGACACCGACGGCTCCATCACGCCCGAGGACGCGCTGGCTTTTGCAGCCCGCATCCTGCAGGACCAGCTGTCGATCTTCGTGAACTTCGACGAGCCGGAATCCGCAGGCCGTCAGGACGAGGACGATGGTCTCGAGTTCAACCCGCTTCTCTTGAAGAAAGTGGACGAACTGGAACTCTCCGTGCGTTCGGCAAACTGCCTGAAGAACGACAACATCGTCTATATCGGCGATCTGATCCAGAAAACCGAAGCCGAGATGCTCCGCACCCCGAACTTCGGCCGCAAGTCCTTGAACGAGATCAAGGAAGTGCTGTCTGGCATGGGTCTGCACCTCGGTATGGACGTCGAGGACTGGCCGCCGGACAACATCGAAGAGCTGGCCAAGAAATTCGAAGACAGCTTCTAAGCTGGACTTTCGATCTGAGGGGGGCTAAGGCCCCCTTCAAAATTCCCGGAGTTGCCGGGGAAAATCTGGGCCTTCCGCCCCAAGGTGAGCAGCCGACACGCATCAGCTGCCTGACAAAGCAAAACGCAAGTTAAAGGATATAGAAAATGCGTCACGCACGTGGTTATCGCCGCCTGAACCGTACTCACGAGCACCGTAAGGCCCTGTTCTCCAACATGGCTGGCTCGCTGATCGAACACGAACAGATCAAGACCACCCTTCCCAAAGCAAAAGAACTGCGTCCGATCATCGAAAAGATGATCACGCTGGCAAAGCGCGGCGACCTGCACGCCCGCCGTCAGGCCGCTTCCAAGCTGAAAGAGGAAAAGGACGTCGCGAAACTGTTCGAAGTCCTGGGCCCGCGCTACAAGGATCGTCAGGGCGGTTACGTCCGCATCCTGAAGGCCGGTTTCCGTTATGGTGACATGGCGCCTATGGCGATCATCGAATTCGTAGACCGCGACGTTTCCGCAAAAGGCGCAGCCGATAAGGCCCGTCTGGCAGAAATCGAAGCCGTCGAAGACGAAGAATAAGATCTCACGGTCATCTGACCGTCTGACTTTCCCCCGCTCTGGCAACAGGGCGGGGGTTTTTCTTTGGATGATGGCGATGTCCTGTTCGACCGTCAGGCCGGCCAGCCCCCGACTTCCCCTCGGGAGGGGGCTTTTGCCCTAAGCCCGGGCTCTGTCTTGATTATGCGGGCCTGATTATGCGGCGATTTTAGTCCGCCGCCTTTTTCACAAACTGGCTCTTGAGGCCCATTTGCCCGATGCCCGGCACCTTGCAGTCGATATCATGATCGCCGTCGACCAGACGGATGCCGCGCACTTTGGTGCCGACTTTGACCACAGAAGAGGACCCTTTGACCTTCAGGTCCTTGATCACTGTCACCGTGTCGCCATCCACCAGGACATTGCCCACACTGTCGCGCACCACCGGCGCGTCTGAGGCAGCCTCAGCAGACCATTCATGGCCACACTCGGGGCAGACCAGCAGGGCGTCCATCGCATATGTATAGACCGAGGCGCATTCGGGGCAGGGGGGCAAGGTATCTGTCATGACACTCCCCTTACTCCCTCGCCCCGCCTGCGCCTAGTCAAATGTTGCCCGACGCCTACGCCTCGCGCGGGTCATGAAGATACATGCGCCAATTGTGTTCAGGCGCAAAACCCAGCAATCGCTCGGCCTTCTCAATGCAATAAAAGGTCTCATCCTCTCCCATCTCCTTGGCGGGGATGCCGTCATAATAATGGGTGATGATTTCCGAGGTGGTCAGGTTCACTGAGTGATCGCTGTTGGCCACGTTAAAGATCTCATAGCCAAGGCCGTCGACCTCCAGACAGCGCTGCACCATCTGGCCCAGATCCCGTGCGTCGATATAGGCAAAGATGTTGCGCCGCCGCATGTCCGGATCGGCCATATAGGCGGGGAAGTTCGCCTTGTATTCATGCGGCTCGATCACATTATTGATGCGCAGCCCATAGATATCGGCACCGGTGCGGCGCTGAAAGCTCTGTGCGGCGTGCTCATTGGCGACCTTGGACATGGCATAGGCATCCTCGGGCACCACCGGGTGGTCCTCGTCGATGGGCAGATACTCGGGTTTGCGCTCACCGCCTGCAAAACAGATGCCATAGGTGGTCTCGGAGGAGGCAAAGATCACCTTTCGCACACCAGCCTTCAGCGCCGCGTCGATCACATTGTAGGTGCCGATGGTATTGATCCGGTAGCATTCATTATCTGAGGTCATCAAAAGGCGCGGCACGGCGGCGAAATGCACCACCGCGTCAAAGGGGGGCGGGGTTCGGTGATGCTCCATCTCGTCATAGCCCGCCCAAGCATGCACCACATCGTGCATCTGACCGGCATCCGAAATATCCGCGATGCGGTTGTCGACACCGGGCAGGTCCAGCGGCTTCAGATCCATGTTGACCACCCGATGCCCCCGCGCCAGCAAATAGGCAATCACATGACGCCCGGCCTTGCCAGACCCTCCGGTGAACAAAATACGCATGACGTCCTCCTCATATTTTTGCGGGAGGATAGCGTTAACGGAGCTTCGGTCCAGTGCACTCTTGCGTGATCCACCTCCCGCGCGCCTCAGACATTGTTTTCTGCGCTGCAGCGTCCTATCACCAATGCACAGCAACGCAAGGACAGCTTTGATGAGCACAACACAGACCAAACCCCTCCTGACCCTCTTTGATCTGCAAGGTCTGGTCTTTGGCGTGTTGATGTGTTCGCTCGGCGTGGTGTTCCTCAAGGCCGCGGGGCTGGTGACCGGGCAGACGGCGGGGATTGCGTTGTTGCTCTCTTATGTGTTGCCGCTGGGCTTTGGGCCGCTGTTTTTTATGATCGGGATTCCGTTTCTGATCCTTGCATGGAGCAAACGCGGCGCGGTTTTTGCTCTGCGCACGGTGATGGTGGTTCTGGGGATCTCTGCCGGGGCGCAGATCCTGCCGCACTACCTGAGCTTTGATGCGCTGCACATCGGCGTTGCGGCGCTCTTGGGTGGGGCGTGCAGCGGGGCCGGGCTGATCGCGATCTTTCGCCACAATGCCTCTGCCGGTGGCATGACCATTCTTGGCATCATCATCGAGCACCGCACCGGGTTCAAGGCCGGCTGGTTCCAACTGGGCGTCGACGCTTGTGTCTTTGCCGCTGCCGCGCTGGTGCTGTCATCCGAACAGCTGATCTATTCCTTTATTGGCGCGATGTTCACTAACCTCTGCATCGTGTGGAATTTCGACGTCGCCCAAAGCGGCACAGGGCGCCCCGGCTATGGGCGTGCCACGCCCAAAGAGCCTAGCGCCGACCAAAAGCAAGGATGATCTGGCGCGCCTGACGCTGGAACAGGCCGGGGCCTTTGGGAGCGCCACCTGTGGCCTCAACCTCGGCAATCACGCGCCGCGCAAGCCAGATCGCAAAGACGCCAAAGATCACACCGCCCACCGCCTGACCGATCAATGCGCCGGATGCGCCATAAAAATGCGCGCCAAGCCAGACCAGCGGGATGGTTCCGATGGTATTGCGCCCCCAGTTCAGCCAGGTGGAGTTGAACGGGCGGCCAAGGTTGTTGAAGCTGGCATTGGCCACAAAGATCGCTCCGTTAAAGAAGAACGCCAGCGCAAGCGGGCCGCAAAACAGATAGATCAGCGTGAGCGCGGTGCCGTCGGCGTCAAACAGCGCCGCAACATGCGAGCGCAGGGCAAACAGGATCGCCGTCATCACCGCCACAAAGATGCCGGTAAACAGGAGCGCATCCCAAAACGCGCGCCGCACACGGGCAAAATTCCCGGCGCCGTAGTTCTGTCCGACAATCGGCCCCACGGCACCCGACAGCGCAAAGATGGTGCCAAAGGCCAGCGGCGACATCCGGGCGATAATCGCCATGCCCGCCACCGCGTCCTCGCCAAACTCCGCCATGGCGCGAGTGACGAAGGCTTGCCCGACTGGGGTGGCCAGCTGCGTGAGAATCGCCGGAAAGGAAATCGCAAAGATCGGCGCAAGCCCGGCGATAAACAGCGACAGCGGCGGGCGCTCCAACCCGCCGTGGTGGCGAAAGATCGGCCCCAAGGCAAAGGCTGCAACCGCCACGCGCGAGGCCGCACTGGCAAGGGCCGCGCCGGTCAGTTCCATATTGAGGCCAAAGATCAGGATCGGGTCCAAGACCGCATTGACCAGCCCCCCGGCAATGGTTGCCATCATGGCGCGGCGCGCATCGCCATGGGCGCGCAGGATCGCCCCTCCCGCCATCCCCATCAACAGGAGCGGCAAGGTCGGCACGATGATTTGCAGATAGTCCACCGCCAGATCATGCGCCCGCCCGCTGGCCCCAAGGAGCGACACCAGAGGCGAGAGGTATATCCAGATCACCACGGCAAAGAGAGCCGAGAAAACCCCGCCCCATATCAAGGCGTTAGAGGCCTGCTGCCTGGCCAGTACATGATCCCCCGCGCCCAAGGCCCGCGCCACCAACGCACCTGCCGCAATGGCAATCCCGATGTTGAATGAGGTGGTGAAAAACAGGATCGCACCGGCATAGCCCACGGCGGCCGCCAGCTCTTCTTTGCCGAGCATGGCGATAAAGACCATGTCGATGAAATCCACCGCAAACACCGCCATCAACCCCACCGAGGAGGTGAGCGACATCACCGTGATATGGCGCAGCAAATTGCCCTTGAGAAACTTGGCCTGTTGCATGTGCGGGTCTCCGTCATCCTGGTCGTTGCGGAGCATCCGCTGGTCCTATTTAGTCGCACGGCGCGCAGGTACAAACCCTTTCCCGTCCGTGTTCCTCCCGGTGCCCGCAATGAAATCATGGCAATTTTTGGGGATCGACAGGGGCGCGAATCTTCGCTAGCGTCCGACGCATGACCCAACAGTTCGCTCAGTTCTGGTATTACTTTTATCCGCGCCACATGGCGGACGGAGGGTCTTCGCGTTTCTGAATTGAACTGACAGAAACACCAGAATACCGCACCAAACCGCCCCGGGACCAAGGGCGGTTTTTTGTTGTCCAGAGGTCCAGACGGGGCACCCGCCAAAGGAAAGCCCCGATGACAACGCTCTCTGCGACCCCGACAAATGACCTCCGGATTACCGATATGCAGGAATTGATCTGCCCCGAAGCCCTCGCGGTGAAACACCCGCTGACCGATGCGGCGCGCGAGACCGTATTGAACGCACGCGCCAGCATTCAAAAGATCCTGCATGGTGCAGACGACCGGCTGGTCGTGGTGGTTGGCCCCTGTTCCATCCACGACCCCGAGGCCGCACTGGACTATGCGCGCCGTCTCGCACCGCTGCGCGCCGAGCTGGGCGACCAGCTGGAGATCGTGATGCGGGTCTACTTTGAAAAACCCCGCACCATTGCAGGCTGGAAGGGGCTGATCAACGACCCCAACCTTGATGGCTCGTTCCGCATCAACAAGGGCTTGTCGATTGCCCGCAAACTCTGCCTCGACCTGAGCGAGATGGGCCTGCCGGTGGGGACCGAATTCCTCGATGCGGCGGTGCCGCAATACATCAGCGATCTGGTGAGCTGGGCCGCGATTGGCGCCCGCACCACCGAGAGCCAGATCCACCGCGAGATGGCCTCGGGCCTGAGCTGCCCGGTGGGGTTCAAGAACGGCACCCGCGGCAATGTGCAGATCGCCATCGACGCGGTGCGCTCTGCGGCCACACCGCATCATTTCATGGCGCTGGCGCCTTCGGGCCTTGCGGCGATTGCCGCCACCGCTGGCAACCCCGATTGCCATATCATCCTGCGCGGGGGCGGTGGCACCAATTATGACGCGCCCAGCATTGATGCCGCCTGCCAGAAGGCCGCCGCCGATGGCATCCGCCCGCAGGTGATGATCGACGCAAGCCACGCCAACTCCGCCAAAGACCCGGCCAAACAGCCCGAGGTGCTCTCGGATGTGGCCGGTCAGATGGCGCAGGGCGAAACCCGCATCACCGGCATCATGATCGAAAGCCACCTTGTGCATGGCCGTCAGGATCTGCCCAAGGACGGGGATCTGTCACAACTCACCTACGGTCAATCGATCACCGACGGTTGCATCGGCTGGGAGGAAACCGAGGCCGAGCTGCGTAAACTGGCGCAGGCGGTACAGACCCGCCGCACCCTCGGCGCGCGCCTTGCTGGCTGATCGGAACCGGGGGCGGCGCAATCCCGCCCCCTTCATCTTCTAACTAAAAATATCCCGGGGTGAACTGACCGCAGGTCAGGAGGGGCAGCGCCCCTTAAGCCCCGGTTTTTCTGCACATGCTTGCAATCATCTGCCGGCCTCCGCATATCATCAGCACCGAAGAAAAATGTCCGGAGGCCCCATGATCCGCAGTCTTGCCCTTCCCCTGACCCTCGCTCTGGTGACCAGCTTGCCGCTTGCGGCGCAGGCAGAGACCAAAGTCCCGCAGAGCCAGACCGAGATTTCACTGGGGTTTGCGCCACTGGTCAAAGAGGCCGCACCGGCGGTTGTGAATATTTACGCCAAGATCATCCGGCAGGACCGCGCCCGCAGCCCCTTTGCGGATGATCCGTTCTTTGATGATTTCTTTCGCCAGTTTGCCCAGCCCCGCCCAAGGGTGCAGAACTCGCTCGGATCTGGCGTGATCCTGTCCGACGATGGCATTGTAGTCTCAAACTATCACGTCGTGGGCGAGGCGTCGGATATTCGCGTGGTGACCAACGACCGCCGTGAATATCAGGCCGAGGTGATCCTCGCGGATCAGGCGTCCGATCTGGCGATCTTGCAGTTGAAAGACGCCGAAGGGTTGCCATTCCTTGGCCTGCGCAACAGCGATGAGGTCGAGGTGGGCGAGCTGACCCTGGCCATCGGCAACCCCTTTGGGGTGGGGCAGACGGTGTCCTCGGGCATTATCTCGGGCCTTGCACGCACGGGCACTGGCGGCGGGCAGGGGTTTGGCTATTACATCCAGACCGACGCGCCGATCAATCCCGGCAACTCTGGTGGGGCCTTGATTGATGTGAATGGTGATCTCATTGGCATCAACACCCGTATCCTCAGCCGCTCGGGCGGCTCCAACGGCATTGGCTTTGCCATCCCGGCCAATCTGGTGCACGAATTTGTGCGTCAGGCGCGAGAGGGCGAAGGCGAATTTCAGCGCCCGTGGGCGGGGATGACGGGCCAGCCGGTGGACTCTGATCTGGCAGAAGCCCTGGGCCTCGGGCAGGTGGATGGGATGCTGATCTCTGAGCTGCATCCGCAAAGCCCCTTTGTCGCGGCGGGTTTTGAGGTGGGCGATGTGGTGCTGGCCGTGGATGGTGAGCCGGTGAACTCGCCCTCTGAGATGGCCTTTCGTCTGTCGGTGGCGGAACTGGGTGGCACCAGCGCGGTGACGCGGGTGCGTCAGGGCGAAACCGAGACCGTTGAGGTCGCGCTGATGGAGGCGCCCAACTCTCCGGCCGCCGATCCGATCACGCTGAACGAACAGACCCCGATGCCGGGGCTGGTGGTGGGGCAGGTGAACCCGCAGGTCATCACCAAGATGCAGCTGCCGCTGTCGACCGAAGGGGTGGTGGTGATGGACCCCGGCCCCTATGCGGGGCGCGGCGGCGTGCGCGCGGGGGACCTGTTGCTGGCCATCAATGGCGAGGAGATCGCCGCGCCGGAGGATGTGGCGAACCTCTTGATGAACAGTGGCCGCTGGATGCGGCTTGATCTGATGCGACAGGGCCAGCGCGTGTCGCTGCGGTTCCGGCTTTAAAGCGATGGCGGATCTGTTTGACAGCGGGGATGCGGGCGCTCAGCGCGATCACGGCGGGGCCAATGACGCGCCGCGCCCGCTCGCGGACCGGTTGCGGCCCCGCACGCTTGCCGAGGTGATCGGTCAGGAGCAAGTCTTGGGCGAAGAGGCACCGCTGGGTGTAATGCTGGCCTCCGGGAGCCTCTCGTCGCTCATTTTCTGGGGACCACCGGGGGTGGGCAAGACCACCATTGCGCGGCTGTTGGCGCAGGAAACCGATCTGCATTTTGTGCAGATCTCGGCCATTTTTACCGGTGTGCCGGACCTGAAGAAAGTGTTCGAGGCGGCCAAGATCCGGCGCCAGAACGGGCAGGGCACGCTGTTGTTCGTCGATGAGATCCATCGTTTCAACAAGGCGCAGCAGGACGGGTTCCTGCCGCATATGGAGGATGGCACCATCCTTCTGGTGGGGGCCACGACGGAAAACCCGAGTTTTGAGCTCAATGCCGCCGTGTTGTCGCGCTCGCAGGTTCTGGTGCTGGAGCGCCTGAGCCTTGCGGATCTGGAGCGGCTGACGCAGCGTGCGGAACAGGCGCTGGAACGCAAGCTGCCGCTGTTGCCCGAGGCGCGCGATGCGCTGCATCAGATGGCCGATGGCGACGGGCGGGCGCTCTTGAATCTGATCGAGCAGGTCGCGGCCTGGAAGGTCGATCAGCCCCTGGGCCGCGAGGCGCTGGCAACGCGGTTGATGCGGCGGGCGGCGAAATACGACAAATCCGGCGATGAGCATTATAACCTCATCTCGGCGCTGCATAAATCGGTGCGTGGCTCCGACCCGGATGCGGCGCTGTATTGGTTTGCGCGCATGCTGGAGGGCGGCGAAGATCCAAAATACCTCGCCCGGCGTCTGACCCGGATGGCGGTGGAGGACATTGCGCTTGCCGACCCGCAGGCGCAGGCGATCTGCCTGCAAGCCTGGGAAGCCTATGAGCGGCTTGGCTCGCCCGAGGGGGAGTTGGCGCTGGCGCAGGCGGTGATTTACCTTGCGCTCGCACCCAAGACCAACGCGGGTTACATGGCCTATAAGGCGGCGCGGCGCTTGGCCAAGGAGACGGGGTCAGAGCCACCGCCCAAACATATCCTCAATGCGCCGACCAAGCTGATGGAAGAGCAGGGCTATGGCAAAGGCTATGACTACGACCACAACGCCGAGGATGGATTTTCGGGGCAGAACTACTTTCCCGACGGGGTGAAACGACCTGTGCTCTATCAGCCGGTGGAACGCGGGTTTGAGCGCGAGCTGCGCAAACGCACGGAGTTCTTTGCCAAGAAGCGCATCCAACGCCAGGGAGAGTAATTCAGGTTTTGCGGGCAAAACCTGAAGGCCTCCGGCGGGGATATTTGCGGTTAGAAGAGCTGGGGCGTCAGGCTGTCACCCGCACCCATGTGCCCATGCCCGCAGCGTGATGCGACAGCATATGACAGTGAAACAGCCAGTCGCCGGGGTTATGGGCCTGAAAGGCGATCTCACGGGTCTCTCCGCGCAGCATCAGCAGCGTGTCGCGCAACGGACCGAGGGTGCCGTCTGGCAGGACCTCGGAAAAATGCATCCCGTGCAGATGCATGGCGTGCGGGAACTGGGTGTCGTTGACCATGCGGATGCGGATGGTCTCCCCCGGGCTTGCGGTGATCAGCGGCTCAATCGGGCGGCCTGCGGTGCCGTTGAAGGACCAGAACTGGCCCAATTGGGCGAGGTCTTGGCCGGAGAGGTCTTCGCCTTTGAATGTGGCGTTTTGCAGCCACGCCATCGCGCCGCCTTCGGTGATCAGATCGACGCTGCGGGCGGCGTTCAGATCTATGGGAAAGTCGGGGTTGGGCGGTAGGGCAGCGGGCGCGGTGCGGCGGGTGCGGGCGCCGGATGACACCGGAAAGCGGGCCAGTTCATAGCCGCCATCGCGCTCAAACTGGAGGAGAAATGCGTCCTCGCCAGCCTTGGCAGTCACGTCGACAAAGAGGTCGATGCGCTGGGCGGGGGCGAGGACAAGCTGATCCGGCAGCGGCATCGGCGCGGCCAGTGGCATGCCGTCATAGGCCATCACCCAGCCTTCCAGTCCCTGAAGGCCGAGGGTGAAGATACGCGCATTGGCGCTGTTGATGAGGCGCAGGCGCAGGCGGTCGCCGGTTTTGACGGGGTGGTCCGCCACCATCTTGCCGTTGCACAAGAGCACGTTGCCCATGCGGCCCGCGTGTGACAGGTCATGCGGGGCATTGAACGTGGTCTCGACTGCGGCCTCGGCCGTGACACGCAGGTCGTCGATCACCAGCGGCAGGTCCTGATCCACATCCGGCGCATCCGGTTCCTCGACGATCAACACGCCTTGCAGGCCGCGTTCGACCTGTTCCACCGATTGCGCGTGGGAATGGTACCAGTAGCTGCCCGCATCGGGCAGGGCGAAATCATAGGTGAAGGTTTCACCGGGCTGGATCGGGTCCTGCGTGACGCCGGGAACCCCGTCCATGGCGTTATCGATGCGGATGCCGTGCCAATGGAGGCTGGTGGGCTGTGACAGGCGGTTTTCGACCTCGGCCACCAGCCGTGCGCCCTGTTTCAGGCGCAGGGTTTCGCCCGGCATCGTGCCGTTGACGCACCACAGATCCGTCGCCGGGTAGTTTGGCGGGGCGATTTGCTGGGATGCGGGCGCGAGGGTCAGGCGATGGGCCGTGGCGCGGGCCATGCGGGGTAGGGCGGGGAGCGTGGCGAGGGCGGTGAGTCCTTGCAGGGCGTGACGTCGGCTGAGGCGCATAAGATGGGCTTTCATATCGTTTGCCTGAGCCTAACCAGCGAGCGGTCGGGAACAAGACTTCCACCCACTGGAAGCTGACGCAGTTGTGAACGGCCCGGTCTGCGTCTGGTGCAGAGCGGCCATGGGGCGCGATTGGGCCGCAAAACTTGACATCCAGCGCGCCTCGCGCGAAGGGAGCGGGCATGTTGATAACCGTGTTGAATGTGGCGCTGGGCGGCGCGATTGGGGCAAGCTGTCGCTACCTCGTGGGGGTGGGCGTGCTGCGCATGCTCGGGCCGACCCCGTTTCCGCTGGGGGTGTTGGGGGTGAATATCCTGGGTTCAGCCCTGATGGGCGCCTTTGTGGTACTCGCGGCGCATAAGGGGCTGACGCATCTGTCGCCCTTTGTGATGACCGGCGTTCTGGGCGGTTTCACCACGTTTTCGGCCTTCTCGCTGGAGGCGGTTACCTTGTTCGAGCGCGGGGCCTTCGGGCAGGCCGCGCTTTATATTGGCCTCTCCGCAGGCCTGTCCATTGCAGCCCTTGCCCTTGGCATGATGGCGGCCAGAGGAGTGCTGACATGAGCGGCGTGCAGATGATCACCGTCACCGAGGACGACGGCGGCCAGCGGATCGACCGCTGGTTGCGGCGGCTTTTTCCGCATGTGAACCAGGGCCGCATCGAGAAGATGTGCCGCAAGGGCGAGCTGCGTCTGGACGGGGGCCGTGTGAAGGCCAACACCCGCGTCGAGGCCGGACAGGTGGTGCGGGTGCCGCCGCTGGCCGAGAGCGACATGAAACCGGCCGAGGCGCGCCCGGTGAAGATCTCGGATGCCGACGCCAAGATGATTCGCGATTGCGTGGTCTATAAGGACGACGATGTTCTGGTGATCAACAAACCGGCGGGGCTGGCGGTGCAGGGCGGCTCTGGCACCACCAAACACGTGGATGGCCTCTCGGAAGCACTGCGCTTTGACGCCGAGGACAAGCCGCGGCTGGTGCATCGTCTCGACAAGGACACATCGGGTCTGCTGGTGCTGGCGCGCAACCGCAAGGCGGCGCAGGGGCTGACCGCAGCCTTCCGCCACAAAAACACCCGCAAGATCTACTGGGCCTTGGTCGCAGGCGTGCCGACGCCCTACCTTGGCGAGATCAAGACCGGGCTGGTGAAGGCACCCGGGCACGGCAAATCCGGCGAGGGGGAAAAGATGATCCCGGTTGATCCGCGCGATGTGGATGCCACGCCGGGGGCCAAGCGCGCGCATACCTTTTATGCCACGCTCTACCGCGTGGCGAGCCGCGCCAGCTGGGTCGCGATGGAGCCTGTGACGGGCCGCACCCACCAGCTGCGGGCGCATATGGCGGGCATGGGGCATCCGATCATTGGGGACGGCAAATATGGCGGCTCCGGTCAGGAGAACCTCGGCGATGGGTGGGGCGCGCAAATTGGCGGTCTGATCTCGAAGAAACTGCACCTGCACGCGCGCCGTTTGCAGTTCGAACACCCTGTCACCGGCAAGGTCGTGACGGTGACAGCCGCGCTGCCGGATCATATGAAAGAGAGCTGGGACACCTTTGGCTGGACCGAGGATCTGGCCGCCGACGATCCCTTTGAGACGCTGTTTTGACCTCTGCGCTGAAGCTCATTTTGTTTGATGTGGACGGGACCCTGGTGGACAGCCAGGGGACGATCGTGTCTTGCATGAATGAGGCCTTCGCAAGTGCGGGGTTGGTGCCTCCCTCACGTGCGGCGATCCTGTCCATCGTGGGGCTGTCGCTGCCGCAGGCCATGACGCGTTTGGCGGCGGATCAGTCCGCGCAGGTTCAGGACGCGTTGGTTGAGGGCTACAAACGTGCCTTTCAGGCAGAGCGTTTACACAAAGGAGCGGCGCATTCACCGCTTTATCCCGGAGCCCGCGAGGTGCTGGACGCGCTGCATGCGGTGCCGGAGTATATCCTTGGCGTGGCCACCGGCAAATCCCAGCGCGGCTTGGACGCGCTGATCGAGGGGCATGATCTGGGCATGTTCGTCACCCGTCAGGTGGCCGATCATCACCCCTCCAAACCACATCCGTCGATGATCCTCACGGCGATGTCGGAGACGGGCATCCCGCCTGCCGACACGGTGATGATTGGCGACACCACATTTGACATGGACATGGGCCGCGCCGCCGGGGTGACGACCATCGGCGTGGATTGGGGCTACCATGCGGCTGCGCATCTGGGGGCCGATCACATGCTGGCGGAGTTTGCCGCGCTGCCGGATCTGTTGCGCCGGATCTGGCCGGACTGATCCTGCCGCGACCACGCCCGAGACGAAGAAGGACTGACCGAGATGAGTGAATGGAAACAGAAGCGATTCTGGAAAGAGGTGAGCGTCGAGGAAGACGGCGCGGGCTTTGCCGTGGCGCTGGACGGGCGGCGCGTGAAAACACCGGCAAAAACCGCGCTGGTGGTGCCGACACGGGCGCTGGCTGAGGCGATTGCCGCCGAGTGGGACGCGCAGGACGAGCAGATCGATCCGCTGTCGATGCCCAACACGCGATCGGCCAATGCGGCGATCGACAAGGTGGCGGTGCAGTTCGCCGAGGTTGCCGATATGCTGGCGGAGTACGGCGACAGCGATCTGTTGTGTTACCGCGCCGAAAGCCCCGAGGGGCTGGTCGCCCGTCAGAGCGAATCTTGGGATGCGGCGCTGGATTGGGCCGAGGCTGCGCTGGGCGCACGCCTGCTACCGCGCGCTGGCATCCTGCATGCGCCGCAAGACGGGGCTGCATTGGAGGTGCTGCGCAAACGGGTGCATCAAATGACGCCGTTTCAGCTCGCGGCGTTTCACGATCTGGTGGGGCTGACCGGTTCGTTGATCCTTGGGTTCGCCACCGCAGAGGGCTGGCGCTCGTTGGATGAGATCTGGGAAATCTCGCGCATTGATGAGCGCTGGCAAGAGGAGCTTTGGGGCCCGGACGACGAGGCGCAAGCTATTGAAGCCCAGAAAAAACAGGCCTTTGAACACGCTGCGGGTTTTTACGCGCGGGTCTGAGCGCGGGCTGAGTGATTCATGCTTGTCGCCAGCGGTTGGCGGCCCATCAATGCGGCGTCCCAATCGGGGCGCCGTTTGTCGAATCAGGGGTTCGATGATTCGCGAATCCATTGCCCAAAAAATACCAAGCTCAAGCCGATCAAGGCGAAAAGCCCATTGATTTCGGTGATACTGCCCTTGACGTACGTTGATGAATCCGCCCAAACTCAGCCTCGAAAGCGGGGCCAACCTCGCTTCAAACAGCCCGCACCGTGACGGGGTGGGTGATAAAGAACCACCAACTCAGGTGGATAGTCAGGAAGAGGTAAACATGAACAATTCCGTATTCTTTGGCGCGCTGACCGTGGCCGGTCTCGCAGCCGGTGCTGCAGCAGCCGGCACGCTGGACGACGTCAAGGCACGCGACAAACTGAACTGCGGGGTCTCCACCGGTCTGGTCGGCTTTTCTGCGCCGAACGCCAACGGTGAGTGGGAAGGCTTTGACATCGCGGTCTGCCGCGCTGTGGCAGCAGCCGTCCTTGGTGACCCGAGCAAGGTCGAATACGTGCCGACCACCGGCAAGACCCGCTTCACCGCACTGGCCTCTGGCGAGGTTGACGTGCTGGCCCGTAACACCACTTGGACCTTCAGCCGCGACGTTGACCTGAAGTTCGAATTCATCGGCGTGAACTACTACGATGGTCAGGGCTTCATGATCCCCAAAGAGCTGGGCGTGTCCTCGGCCAAGGAATTGGACGGCGCGACCGTATGTATTCAGACCGGTACCACCACCGAGCTGAACCTCGCGGACTTCTTCCGTGCCAACAACATCTCCTATGAGCCGGTTCCGATCGAGACCAACGCAGAAGCGCGCCAGCAGTATCTGGCGGGGGCTTGCGACGTCTACACCACCGACGCATCCGGTCTGGCGGCAACCCGCGCGACCTTTGACGATCCGTCCAACCACGTGATCCTGCCGGAGATCATCTCCAAAGAGCCGCTCGGCCCGCTGGTCCGTCACGGCGACAACGAGTGGGGCGACGTGGTGCGCTGGACCCTGAACGCGCTGGTCGCAGCTGAAGAGCTGGGCATCACCTCCGCGAACATGTCCGAAAAAGCAGCTGGCACCGACAACCCGGAAATCAACCGTCTGCTGGGCACCGAGGGCAACCTCGGCGAGATGCTCGGTCTGGACGCTGACTGGGCCCAAAAAGCGCTGGCCGCTGGTGGTAACTACGGTGAGATCTTTGCCAAGACCATTGGTGAGGACACTCCGGTCGGTCTGGCCCGTGGCCTGAACGCCCAGTGGACCGATGGTGGCCTGCTTTACGCACCGCCGTTCCGTTAAGTTTTGAAACCGGAAAGGGCGTGAGGTTCTCCTCGCGCCCTTCTTCCCAGTAAAGAATAACGAAATCTGCGGCCAGTCACAGAGTGAGGATGAACCTCGCCGGGAGGATTGGAACTGCAGGCCTCGGGGATCCCTATATATGTCGACTTTGACTGACCCGCCGAAAGAGAGTTTTCGGCTGTCGATGCTGATTTACGACACCCGCTATCGCTCCGCGACCATTCAGGTGGTTGCCATGATCGGGTTTATGATCCTTATCGGATCAATCATCAGCAACACCGTTCACAACCTCACGGATCTGGGTAAAGAACCCAGTTTTAGCTTCCTGTCAGAGCCAGCGGGCTATGACATCAACCAGCGGCTTCTGGATTATGACAATCAAGACAGCCACATGCGGGCGTCGTTGATTGGCCTGCTGAACACGCTGGTTGTGGCCGTTCTTGGCTGTATCACTGCAACCATCCTTGGCGTGATCATCGGCGTCTTGCGGCTGTCGTCGAACTGGCTTGTCGCCCGTTTGATGACCATCTACGTCGAAATGTTCCGCAACGTGCCGGTGCTTTTGTGGATCGTTTTCATCATGGCGATCCTGATCGAGACACTGCCTGCGCCTCGCGCCTTTAGGGGGGACACTCCCGAAGCCACGATGAGCGTCTTTGACAGCGTTGCCGTGACCAATCGCGGTGTCTATGTGCCAGAGCCGCTGTTTCACAACTCGCTTGGCAACGTGCATGTGTTCGGCGATTCAGCGCTGCGCTTTGATGTCTCGCTTGATCTGATGGCCTTTTTGATCGTGCTTGGCGGCAGCCTCTATGCTTCCACGCGCATTCGCAAATGGGCTGACGCGCTGCAGGAATCCACTGGGCGGCGGCCAACGATCTGGCACATCCGCGCAGCGGTTGTGATCGTTCCATCCGCACTCTTGATGTTGGTGCTGGGCTTCCACCTTGGTTACCCGGCGCTGAAAGGGTTTAACTTCTCGGGCGGGACCCATCTGCGCAACTCCTTGATTGCGCTGTGGTTGGCCTTGTCGCTCTATACGGCAGCCTTCATCGCCGAGATCGTGCGCTCCGGTATTCTCGCAATCTCCAAAGGTCAGACAGAAGCGGCTGCGGCCCTGGGTCTGCGCCCCAAGCGGATCATGAACCTCGTGGTTCTGCCGCAGGCGTTGCGCGTTATCATTCCGCCGCTGATCTCCAACTATCTGAACCTGACGAAGAACTCCTCGCTCGCCATTGCCGTGGGCTACATGGATCTGACCGGGACATTGATGGGGATCACCATGAACCAGACCGGACGGGAGTTGGAAACCGTTCTCTTGGGCATGCTCGTGTACCTCACGATCAGCCTGCTGATTTCCAGCGCCATGAACTGGTACAACAATCGCGTCAAACTGGTGGAGCGGTAATATGAGTGACATTTCTTTCGTTCGCACGGAGATGCTGCCACCCAAAGATCCGCCAGCCAGCGAAGTTGGCGTGGTCGGATGGGCACGCGCCAATCTGTTCTCCGGTTGGTTCAACTCGATCCTGACAGTGGTGTCGTTGTACTTCGTGATCAAAATCCTGATCGGATTGATTGGTTGGGCATGGGTGCCGACATGGTCCGCCACCTCGCTGCCAGAATGCCGCGTGATCTTTGAAGAGCTGGGGCGCAGCGGCCACAACGCTGGGGCGTGCTGGGGCGTGATTGCCGAACGCTGGCCACAGCTGTTGTTTGGCTTTTATCCCAATGGGTACGAGGAAGGGACGGCTGACCTGCGCTGGCGTCCGGTTCTGGCCTTTGTGTTGCTGTTCGTCGCGCTGGCGCCGGTGCTGTTTTCCGACAAGGTCCCGGCCAAGCTGATCTACTTCACCGCAGTTTATCCGTTCCTGATGCCTTGGCTGTTGTGGGGTGGCACCGTGTGGACGCCGGTGTCTGCTGCACTTGGGTTTGTGCTGGGCTACGTGGTCTATAAAGCGCTCGCTCAGAGCGCATCGGAGCTGATCGGCCTGATCGTCGGTGTTGTCGCTGCATTTGTGTGGTGGCTGTTTGTCGCCTCGCTGTTTTCATCGGCGCTGGCCTCAGTGGTCCCACTGGCATTGGAATCGGTGGAATCGCGTCAGTTCGGGGGCTTCATGCTGTCGATCACCATCGGCGTTGTGGCCATCGGCCTGTCGCTGCCGATCGGGATCGTGCTGGCACTGGGACGTCAGTCGGATCTGTTGATCGTGAAGACGCTCTGCGTGGGCTTTATCGAGTTCATTCGAGGCGTGCCGTTGATCACACTGTTGTTCGTGGCCTCGACGCTTTTGAACATCTTCATGCCCCCGGGGACCAACTTTGACATCATCATGCGGGTCTTCATCATGGTGACGCTCTTTGCCTCCGCCTATATGGCCGAGGTGATCCGGGGCGGTCTCGCGGCGCTGCCAAAAGGTCAGTATGAGGGGGCCGATAGTCTTGGCCTCAACTACTGGCAGGCGCAGCGGCTGATCATCATGCCGCAGGCGTTGAAGATCTCCATTCCGGGCATCGTCTCCACCTTCATCGGCGTTTTCAAGGACACCACCCTTGTGTCGGTCATCGGTTTGTTTGACCCGCTGAACCTGACAAACGCCATCCGTGCTGATGCGGACTGGAATGGTCTTGTGTGGGAGCTTTACGGCTTCATCGCGCTGCTGTTCTTCGTCTTCTGCTTCGGCATGTCCCGCTATTCCATGTATCTGGAGCGCAAACTCCAGACTGGCCACCGTTAAGGAGTTCAACATATGTCTGAACTTGCTCTCGACCGAGAAATCGACCGCTCCAAGATGAAAGTCTCGGATGAGGTCGCCATCCAGATCACCGATATGAACAAGTGGTACGGCGCGTTTCACGTGCTGCGCGACATCAACCTGACGGTGAACCAAGGCGAACGTATCGTCATCGCGGGGCCTTCGGGCTCCGGCAAATCCACCCTGATCCGCTGTCTCAATGCGCTCGAAGAGCATCAGGCGGGCAAGATCTTGGTGGATGGCACGGAACTGTCGAATGATCTCAAGAACATCGACAAGATCCGCTCCGAGGTTGGTATGGTGTTTCAGCACTTCAACCTGTTCCCGCATCTGACCATTCTGGAAAACTGCACGCTGGCCCCGATCTGGGTGCGCAAGACGCCCAAGAAAGAGGCCGAAGAGCGCGCGATGCATTTCCTCGAGAAGGTGAAGATCCCCGATCAGGCGCTAAAGTATCCGGGCCAGTTGTCGGGCGGTCAGCAGCAGCGGGTGGCGATTGCACGGAGCTTGTGCATGATGCCGCGGATCATGCTGTTTGACGAGCCGACCTCGGCGCTAGATCCGGAGATGATCAAGGAGGTGCTCGACACGATGATCGAGCTCGCCGAAGAAGGCATGACGATGCTCTGTGTGACGCATGAGATGGGCTTTGCCCGTCAGGTGGCGAACCGGGTGATCTTTATGGATGCCGGTCAGATCGTGGAGCAAAACGAGCCGGAAGAGTTCTTCAACAACCCGCAGAGCGAACGTACCAAACTGTTCCTCAGCCAGATCCTCGGTCACTGAGATCTGTTGTTAAATTGAGAAAAGGCCGGGCGATGCCCGGCCTTTTCGCATGTTTTGGGCATGAGGGGGCGCTGCCCCCATACGCGCCCTGCGGGCCCGACCCCCGAGATATTTGGAAAAAGCTGAAGGCAGAGCGGGATCGCGCCGCGTCAGCGGCGCGCCCGGCCCAACGGGCGATATCGCATTTTAATGCGAGGGAGACGGGCGGGAGCGCTCACCCGCCCGTTTGCGTGTTGTTAGCGTGAAAGATGCATCACGATTTCAGGTTGATCGAAGAAGCTGTTGAGCCGTTTTTCCCCGGCCTGAAAACCATTGGCCTTGTAGAAACCGCGTGCCCGGTGGTTGGCCGCAAAGACGCAGAGTTCCAGTTCTGTGCGGGTGTGCAGCGCGTGATCCAGCAACGCGCGTCCGTACCCTTTGCCTTGATGCGAGGGCAGTACAAAAAGGCCGCCGACTTCATTGCCGAGCAGGGCGATAAAGCCTGCGGGCGTGTTATCTGCGTCAATCATCCAGGTTTCCGCGAGGTCGAGAAACTGGTCACGGATCATGGCTTCGGCCTGTGCGACCAAGGCCGCGCTCAGGAAGGGATGCGCGATGGCACTGGCTTCGCGCCAGATATGAAGAACCGCCGGTTTGTCCGACGGAGAATAGGGTCTGATCATTGTCAGGGGTATCCCGTTTAGAGTCGCCTGCAGGCGACGAATTTGATGTTTCTATTGCGCAAGTCAAAAGCGGCAGTCGGATGGGCTGCCTTCGCATTTTTGGTTCTTGCGGTACTGGTGCCTTGGCACCGGCATCAACGGGACATCAAAACTCCTATGTCGGTGGTCTTTGATAACCTGCGCGTCGGGTCCATGCAACTATTCAGAACAGAAGGATTATTCGCCCAAAAGCTCGCGCGGGACCACGAAATCAATCACCCGGCCACTGGTGGGTTGCATTTCGGCCCAATGCGCAATGTCAAACTCCACGATCAATGTGGCCCCTGTCGGGTAGTCGTCGAACCGCGAATGGGGCGGAGGGTGTTTCACGATCTCATGGGCAAATTCCATCAGGCCGGGGTTATGACCGAGCAAAAGCACCTGCGGCTGTGTTGCCTCGTGCAGCACATCATGGATGATTTCGGGCGTCGCGTGATAGAGACGCTCCGTAAAACTCGCCGGTGCCGTAAGCTCCATCAGGTCATAGGTTTCACGGGTGCGTTGCGACGATGACGACAGAACTTGTAGGGGCTGGACCTCTTGCTCGCGCACCCAGGCGCCCAAGGCCGCGGCAGAGCGGCGACCGCGTTTGTTCAAGGGGCGTGCGTGGTCGCTCGGGGCGTCGGTGTTCCAGGCGGATTTGGCATGGCGGGTCAGATACAGGGTGCAGGTCATGGGCGGTGAAAATATCTCATGTGGTGGGCAGTTTGCGCAGGCGGGCGCCCGGCACCGTCACTGAGCGGGCAGGCTCGGCGCGCGATACAGCCCGATGCCATGCACTCCGCCCCCTGTGCTGTGTCGAGGTGGTCGTGACAGGCTGCCAGCTTATAGGGGCCTTCGTCAACCAACGCGTGTACGGGACAGGCAGAGAGGCAAGGCCGCGTCGCGCAGGTCTTGCAGGGGGAGTGTTGGTATTTGGGTGGTGGGATCGTGAAAGTCTCGTCAAAGTGGAGTGCTCCGCGGTAGGAAATCAGCATGCCAACCTCATCATGCACCAGCATCTGCGACGGAGATGTGAAAGCGCGCCCGGAGGCCAACGCCCAAGCGATAAATGGCGCGTAGGGTGGACCATCAAAGGGGAATTTCACGGCCTGCGCCTGGTGCTTGCGAGCGATGGAGCCGAGCACGCGCAGGGAATAGCGATCCACCGGATCGGGGTCTTGGTCGCGTCCCTCTGGTGCCGCGCGGAGGCGGTCCCAAAACGCCGGAGCGGTGCCGATGAGGATCAGTGTGCCGCTGTCGTATTCGGGGACGGGCACACGTCTAGGGTGAATGCCGCCGTAAATCATCAGACCATAAGGCGCGAGGGCCACATCAAGCTGCCCATAGCGGTCATCGGTCAGTGCGTGGGGATCATTTGCGACCATAGCGCCAGCAAAGCCCGAAGCGGGCGTGCTGACAAGTCGCGCGTTACGCGACCTTCGTGATCTGTGCGATCAGCTGCGGATCATCGAGCCTGCGCCGTGATCGGTGAACAGTTCCAGCAGCACTGCATTGGGCACGCGGCCATCGACGATGGTACAAGCGCGCACGCCGCCGCGGACGGCTGTCAGCGCGGTCTCGGTTTTGGGGATCATACCACCTGCAATCACGCCTGCTGCGGTCATGGCCTCGACATCGGCGGCTTTGAGTTCGGTGACCACCACGCCCTCGGCATTTTTGACACCCGCCACATCCGTCAGCAGCAAAAGCCGGTCGGCCTTGAGCGCGGCGGCGACGGCACCGGCGGCGGTGTCGCCGTTGATGTTGAACGTCTCGCCCGCGCGGCCTGCACCGATGGGGGCGATTACGGGAATGAACTCTTTTTCAAAGAGGTTCTTCAGCATGTCGGCGTTCACCTCTGAGGGGGTGCCGACAAAGCCAAGGGCCGGATCGGTCATCTCGCAGGTGATCAGGTTGGCGTCCTTGCCGGAAAGACCGATACCCTTGCCGCCTTGGGCGTTGATCGCCTGCACGATGCGTTTGTTGACCATGCCGGAGAGCACCATCTCCACCACTTCCATGGTGGCCGCATCGGTCACACGCTTGCCGTTCACAAATTCGGATTTGATCTGCAATTTATCGAGCAGCGAATTAATCATCGGCCCGCCGCCATGCACGATCACCGGGTTTACCCCCACCTGACGCAAGAGCACCACATCACGGGCAAAGCTCTCCATGCCCTCGTCGCTGCCCATGGCGTGTCCGCCAAGTTTGATCACCACGATGGCGTCGTCATAGCGCTGCAGGTAGGGCAGGGCGCTTGAGAGGGTTTCAGCAGTGGCAATCCAGTCGCGGTTCATGTCTCGGGTCTTCATCGCTGTCAGGTCCTGAGGCCCCGGCGCACCGGAGCGGGGTGTCACTGAGGTGTTACGCATTTCCGCAGCCCCTGCCAAGGATGATCTGGCCTGACAGCCACGCATCCCATTGCCGTTGCCGCGCCGAATGCTACTGTTGCAGGCGCAGCATCACCCGCGAGAGGACATCCCATGCGTCGTAAAACCCTGCTTTTGACCGGAGCCAGCCGGGGCATCGGTCATGCCACCGTGCGCCGGTTCAATGCCGAGGGCTGGCGGGTGATTACCTGTTCGCGCCAGCCTTTCCCAAAGGAATGCCCTTGGGGTGGGGGCGAGGAAAACCACGTGCAGCTGGATCTGTCGGATCCCTCAGATACCATCAACGCGGTTGGCATCATTCAGGAACGGCTGGAGGATGGCAAGCTGGATGCGCTGGTGAACAACGCCGGGATCTCGCCCAAGGGACCCGATGGCGAACGCCTGAGCACGCTCAACACCGATCTGATGGACTGGGCCAAGGTGTTTCACGTCAATTTCTTTGCCTCCGTTGTGCTGGCGCGGGGCCTGCGCGAGGAACTGGCGGCCGCCAAGGGCGCGGTGGTCAATGTGACCTCGATTGCGGGCAGCCGGGTGCATCCTTTTGCGGGCGCGGCCTATGCGACCTCCAAGGCGGCTTTAGCGGCGCTGACGCGCGAGATGGCGCATGACTTCGGGCCGATGGGCGTGCGGGTCAATGCGATTGCGCCGGGTGAGGTGGAGACCTCGATCCTCAGCCCCGGCACCGACAAGATCGTGGAAAAACTGCCGCTGCGCAGGCTGGGTCAGCCCTCTGAAGTGGCGGATGCGATCTATTTCCTGTGCTCCGAACAGAGCAGCTATATTTCCGGCACCGAGATCGAGGTGAACGGCGCGCAGCACGTCTGAGCGGAGCGGGATTGGCCCGGCCTTGCGCGCAAAGCCGGGCCGAGGGTCAGCTGACCACGCGCTTGAGGCGGGGCAGGTTCGACAGGATCAACACATCCAGTGCCAGCACCGCCAAGAGCGTCAGACCCACCAGCGGGAAGGCCAATGAGGCAAAGAGCCCGATTAGCACAGCGCCTTTCCAGAACGGCAGATCCTGCGGCACTGGCGGCGCGGCAAGACGGCCTGCGCGCGAGGGGCGCCGTTTGAGCCACATCACCACGCCCGACACACAGACGAAGATCACCGAGAGGCAGAACACCGTGTTCAGCACGATGTTCCAAAGCCCCATGTCGCCCTCGTGAAAGGCAATGCCCACCGCCATGGACTTCCCGGCCAGTGAGTAGTCGGAGAATTTCACATCGGCGAGGATCTTGCCGGTGAACTGATCGACATGGACGGTGCGGTCGCACGTCGGGCAGGCGCTGTCGTTGCTCATGCTGTCTTGGTTGATCGTGTAGACGCCGGTGTCACTACCGGGAAACACGATGCGAAAACGGCCCTCGTAGCCCAGCGTGCGTGCCAGCGCGTAGATGCTGTCACCGGTCACAGCACTGCCTTCGGGCAGGCCCGTGATCCCGGCGTCAGAGCCGGATTCGGGCATCGGGGTCTGCTCCAGTGCCCAAGGCGTGTCCTTCATGGCGCCGTGGTTCATGTGGTCTGCGTGGGTGCTGTCCGAGAGCGGCACGGCCTCCCATTTCTGCGCCGGGAAGGTGGACCAGGCCTGCACAAAACGCTCGCCCCAGATCCCGGCCCAGGACAGGCCGGACACCAGAAACACCACCAGAATAAGCGAGATATAGACGCCGATCACCGCATGAAGGCTCTTCCACAGGGCGCGGCCCTTGGCGCGCAGGCGCGGCACAAAGGCAGAGGTCCAGTCGCCGCGGGGCCACCACAGATAAAGCCCGGTGAGCACCAAAACGATGGCGAGACCTGCGGCGATCTCGATGAGGCGATCACCGGTGTCGCCGATCAGCAATGTGCCGTGAATGTCAGAGAGGAAGTCATACCAGCCCGCGCGGCGGTCCCATGTCTCCACAACCTCGGCGGTGTAGGGATCAACGGCGACCATACGCATGCCGCCCTCGGTGGCGACGCGCACCACGGCGGCGCGATCTGCGGCCTTGGGGCCGATCCATTCAACACGCGTGGCGCCGGGAATGGCGTCCACGGCCGCTTGGGTCTGGGCCTCGATGGGCTGCACCAATGCGCCGACGGGCACGGCAACATATTCACCATCGCGCCCGTCAAAGATCGAAATATACATCATCGCAAGGCCGGTGACGGCCAGCATGATGAGAAATGGAATGACGTAGAGGCCCGCATAGAAATGCCAGCGCCATGCGGCGAAATAGAATTTTTGCGACAGATTCGGGGTGGCGGGACGGCTATCCGCGCCAGCGGTTTGGCTGAGTGCCATTGTGGGAGTTCTCCATACCAGTAAAGCCGCGTCAAAGCGCGGTGCAATCAGGGTGATTTTGCGAAGGATCAGGAGAGAGCGGGCGGGCCGCGGGCATCATAGCGCCAGTGAAACCCGGCGCTGTGATGGGTGAAGGGGGCGCGATACCACAGGTCACGCTCTGGCCCCATCAGGGGCAGAGGCAGTTGCGTGGCCGTATGGGCCGCGAGCTGCGGCTGGGCGGCGAGGGGACAATTGCGGCTGGCGCTTTCGTCCTCTTCGTGTTCGTCGTGCGCGGGCGTTCCCTCATCGAGGTCGACCCAACGTTCCTCCGGGCCGTTGCCCGTACAAAGCACCAGCAGCACCTTGCCATCATGCGCCGTCACCGGCATCCAGCCCGCCGGGATCAACCCGGCGATCAGGATGGCCAGCAGGCCCAGATATGGCATGAGGCGGCGCAGCGGCTTAGTCCAGATGCGCGATGATGGAGCGCAACGTGGCGATGCCGTCGCCTTTTTCCGACGAGGTCAGCACGATCTCGGGGTAGGCGGCGGGGTGTTTGGAGAGCGCGTCGCGCACCTGATCGAGGATCTTGGCGCGGTCTTTCTCCTTCACCTTGTCGGCCTTGGTCATCACCACCTGAAAGGTCACGGCGGCGCTATCCAGAAGCTTCATGATCTCCTCGTCGACCTTTTTGACACCATGGCGGGTGTCGATCAGCACAAAGGCGCGGCGCAGGGTCTGGCGACCGGAGAGATACTGTTTCAGCAGGCGCTGCCATTTTTCCACCACCGCCAGCGGCGCATTGGCGTAGCCATAGCCGGGCAAGTCAACGAGATAGAGCTCGGGCCCTTGGGTGAAGAAGTTGATCTCCTGCGTGCGCCCCGGCGTGTTTGAGGCGCGCGCCAACCCCTTGGTGCCCGTGAGCGCGTTGATCAGCGAGGATTTCCCCACGTTGGAGCGCCCGGCAAAGCAGACCTCGATCCGATCCGCTGGGGGCAGGCCGGACATGGCCACCACGCCCTTGAGGAATTCGGACTGGCCGGCAAAGAGCTTGCGCCCGGTTTCTGCGGCCACTGCTTCGGGATCTTCGGCGAGGGGGAAGGGAAGCTGCATCACAGAACCTCTAGGCTGTCGGAGAGCGCGATGTCGCCACCGCTCAGGACTTTGGCGCGGATGCCAAAATCGGTGTGGCCCCAATGCGCGCGCAGTGCCTTCAGCGTGTTGGCATCGCGTTCGCCGGTGTCGGGGTTGGTCTCGGTGGCGCGGCAGCGGGTGATGCGATCCACCACTTCCAGCCGGGTGGAGCCGATTTTCAGCTCCCGTCCCACCCAGTCGAATTCTTCAAAAGGGGCGGTGCCGTCGATCCAGAGATTGCCACGGAAACGGCGCGGGTCGAGGTCTTGTTCCAAGGCATCACCCAGCGCCTTTAGCGAGGTCAGCGACAGGATCGAGACGGCAGAGAATTTCGCATCCGCCATGCCGCCTGCAGGGGCCTTGATCAGGCTGTGGGGCTGGGGACGCTCGGCCGGGTAGATCGGCAACAGCCAGTCCAGAAGCCGCGCACCATCGGTGGCCGGATCAAGGGTGATCTCGCCTTGTTTGGGATGGCGCAGAGTGACCTGATCGCCGTTACACTCGGAGGTGATCGCCATCAGCTCGGGGCCGAAACAGCCACGGGCAAAGTTCCGGCAGGGCTGCCACGCGCCGGTATCCTCGGATGTGCCGGTCAGCACCGCCCAGGCCCGATCCAAAGGCATAGGCCCGCCTGTTTCCAAGCGGACCTCTGTCAGTGGTTCGGCCCCGATCCCTTTGATCGGGTGCCGCCACATTTGTTTGACAGTTGCTGTCATTTTTTATCGGCCTTCTCGGCTTTTTCACCGCGTTTGAAGCTCGACTTGATATTGCCGAACACATCCGGCGTGTAGCCGTGCGAACGCATGATCAGGTATTGCTGGGTAAAGGTGATCACGTTGTTGGTGATCCAGTAGACCACGAGGCCCGAGGCAAAACCACCCAGCATGAACATGAAGACCCAAGGCATCCACGCGAAAATCATCTTCTGGGTCTCATCGGCGGGGGCCGGGTTCAGCTTCTGCTGCAGCCACATGGAGATACCGAGCAGGATTGGCAGGATGCCGATAAAGACCAGCGCAAGGATCGAATCCGGCGCAGGCGCACCCCATGGCAGTAGGCCAAAGAGGTTATAGAGCGAGGTCGGATCGGGTGCGGAGAGGTCTTGGAACGGGCCAAAGAAGGCCGAATGGCGCAGTTCCAGCGTGACGAAGATCACCTTGTAGAGCGAGAAGAAGATCGGGATCTGGATCAGGATCGGCAGACAGCCCGCAGCCGGGTTCACCTTTTCGCGCTTATAAAGCTCCATCATCTCCTTTTGCATCTTCTGACGGTCATCGCCTGCGCGTTCACGCAGTTTTTCCATCTCAGGCTGCAGTTCCTTCATCCGCGCCATGGAGGCGTAGGATTTATAGGCCAGCGGGAAGACGAGGATTTTCAACAGGAAAGTGAGCGCGATGATCGCGACACCCATGTTGCCGATGGCGGCATTTAGCCAATGCAGCACAGCAAAGATCGGTTTGGTGAAGAAGAAGAACCAGCCCCAATCGATCGAGTCGAGGAAACCTGCGATGCCGCCACGTTCGTATTCGCGGATGGTGGCCCATTCTTTTGCACCGGCAAAAAGCTGGGTGCTGGCCGAGGTGCTCTCGCCCGCGGCGAGGGTTACGGTCGGCAATACAACGTCGGTTTGGTAGATGTCGCGGCGCTCGTCGTATTTTACGATAGAGCGGAATGCGTCGCCCGGTGCGGGGATCAGCGTCGACATCCAGTAGTGGCCCGTGAAACCGATCCAGCCGTTTTCAGTGACGGAAGTGATCTGAGAGCGCGAACCATCGCGCGGATCGGGGTCGAAATCGGTCATGTCGTCATAGTCGATTTCGGCCAGTTCCCCATCGGCCATGCCAACGACGCCTTCGTGCAGGACGAAGAAATTCTCAAGATTTGCAGGCAGGCCGTGGCGGGCCAAGGTGCCGTAGGGCGCGAGTGCGACGCTTTCGCCAGACGTATTGGTGACCGACTGGGTGATCGAGAACATATAGTCCTCGTCGATGGCGATCTCGCGCGAGAAGGTCAGCCCCTTGCCGTTGTCCCACGTGAGGGTCACCGGGGTTTCGGGCGTCAGCGTTGCGCCATCTGCCGCCTGCCAGCGGGTGTTGGCAGTGGGGACGTCCTCAATTCCGAGGCCCGTGCCCGGCGCCCAACCATAGAGCGCATAATAGGCGTTGGCCTGACCGGCGGGGGACAGCAGCGTCACGATGGGCGAATCGTCGTCCAGCGTTTCGCGGTAATCCTTGAGGCGCAGATCATCGATACGTCCACCTTTGAGCGAGATGGAGCCCTCAACCCGCGGCGTGTTGATCGCCAGGCGCGGGGCGTCCTCGGCTGCGTCAACCTCGGCGGTGGCGGCCGCGTCAGCCTCAGCGGTTGCTTCACCGGCACTGGGCGCGGCCGCAGGGCCAGAGGTGTCGCCCGGTGTCGCGGTGGTTTCGGTGACTTGTGCCGCTGGCTGCGGGGCCTCTTCCGGGGGCGGGAAGAAGAAGTACCAGCCGAGGATCACTAGGAAACTCAGAGCGGTTGCGAGCAATAGATTCTTGTTCTGATCGTCCATCTGGACAGCCACCTCATGCATGCAAAGTCAGGGTGTGGTTCAACAGAGGTCGGTCCAGAAGGTCAAGGGAAATCCGGGGATCGTAGTGCGCGCAAGGGGCGGAATCCCCAAAAACATTGGCTTTGGTGCGGCAAGTCGTATCAGAGTGGATGCAGCCCGCCTGTCTCGTTGCATAAGAGGGGGGCGTCTCCGGACGTGTATTGCAGCCGCCGGGATTCGCCGTTTTTGCCACGCCTAGATTGCCCCGCGATAGCCAGGCGAAGGCGTGGTATCTGTCGTCAGTGAAACCTGTCAGTGAAATCTGTCAGTGACGCTGGCGACCGATGGCTGGGGCGTCTTGCAGCTTAGCCTCGTGATTTATCACCCAATCGAGCGTCTGGTCGAAGGGCATCGGGCGGCCAATACCAAACCCCTGTACGTGGTCGCAGCCCAATTGTGCCAAGAGCGCATGCTCGCCTGCGGTTTCCACCCCTTCGGCGAGGGTTTTGAGGTCCAGACGCTCCGCCATGGTGAGGATGGCGGCGATCATCTTCTGCTGTTCGGGATCGTGATCTGCCTTGGTCACAAAGGAGCGGTCAATCTTGATCCGGGAGACCCGAAAGCGGCGCACGGAGGCAATCGAGGCATGACCGGTGCCAAAATCATCGAGATCTATGTGGCAGCCCATCTCGCCAAGCGCTGTGATATTGCGCGCCACAACCTCGTCGGGCTGATCGGTCATCACGGTTTCCAGCACCTCGACGGTGAGCCGGTCGGGCGTGAGGCCGAAGCGATCAAGTTCCCAGCGAATGCGGTTAACCAAAGCAGGGTCGCGCAGCTCGTCAGTGGCGAAGTTGACCCCAACCGACGGCACTTTCAGGCCAGCAGCGTCCCATGATTTGATCGCAGTCAGCGCCTGTTGCACCATGACCTGGCTGAGCTTTTGCAAAAGGCCAGCTTGCTCCAGTGCGGGCAGGAAAGCCGAGGGCGGGATCATGCCCTTTACCGGATGACACCAGCGCGCAAGGGCCTCGAACCCGGAGACGCGGCCCGTATCGGTGCAAATCTGCGGCTGGAACCATGCTTGGATCATGCCATTTTGCAGCGCGGAAGCGGCGTCCTCCAGCAGGTTATCCGTGCGGTTGAGGTGCACATGCGTATCGCTGGAAAAGGCACGGATGCTGGAGGGGCCAACGATCAGCGCCTCGTCGAGCGCGGCCACCGCGCACTCCAGCCAGCTGCTGCCTGCATCCTTGGGGACGCGGTGGCGCTGGCAAATGCCGATAGAGCAGGACACAAAGAGAGAGGTGCCGCCAAAGGGAATGGGTTCTTCGGCGCGGTACTGCAACCGGCCCGCAAGCTGGATGCACAGCTCAAGATCAAGCTGCATGATCGGGGTGAGGCAAATCGCGAACCGGTTGCGCCCCAGCCGGGCCACGGTGTCGCGATGGCGCAAAACCGAACGGATTCGCTCCCCGACGCGTTGCATCACGATATCCCCGGCATCCTGACCATGCGCGCCAATCAATTCGTCAAAATCGTCGATCTCGATCACCAGAAGCGCGGATTTCAGGCCGCTGTCCTCGGTGCGATTAAAAACGTCGCGCGTGTGGGTTTCAAACCCGGACGCCAGCAACAGACCCGTCAAGCCGTCACGCCCCGGTGTGACCACGCGTTTGCGGGAGAAACCAGAAAAGAGGGCAAATGTCAGCGGCAGGCCGAGCGCCACCGCCACCAATGCTTTTTCGCCACCAAACCAGAACGCCCCAAGGGTGAGCGCAGGCAGGAAGGCCAGCATCGGCGGGCCGAACACCACTTGCGAGATTCCGTCTCTGACCCGCTGTAGGAGACGTGAATACGGAAAATTCATGAGTTCGAGACCTTTCGACTTCGCCGGTGGTGCAAGCACAGACTAAATCGCGGGTCTGACTGAGGAGTTAACGCAGCTGCGGGATTTCCTCGGATTCCGTCACATCTTCGAAATTTTTAAGCGCCAACCCGGCAAAATCAAACAGCTTAGGGTCCAGAAGATGCGACGGGCGCGCATTCATCAGCGCCCGGAACATCACCTGACGCCGTCCGGGGCTGTTTGATTCCCATGTATCAATGATCTGTTTCACCTGCTGTCGTTGCAGCCCGTCCTGACTGCCGCAAAGATCGCAAGGGATGATCGGATAATTCATCGAGCGCGCAAATTTCTCGCAATCGGCCTCGGCCACATGGGCAAGGGGGCGAAACACAAACAAATCGCCTTCTTCATTAACCAGCTTCGGCGGCATGGTGGCCAGACGACCGCCGTGAAAGAGGTTCATAAAGAACGTCTCAAGGATGTCATCGCGGTGATGGCCGAGCACCACGGCGGAGCAGCCTTCCTCACGCGCAATACGGTAGAGATTGCCACGGCGCAGGCGCGAACACAGGGCACAATAGGTGCGTCCTTGCGGGACTTTGTCCATCACGATGGAATAGGTGTCCTGGTATTCGATCCGGTGTGGCACACCCATCTTTTCCAGAAACTCCGGCAGCACCGTGGCGGGAAACCCCGGCTGCCCCTGATCAAGGTTGCAGGCCAGCAGATCCACCGGCAACAGCCCGCGCCACTTGAGTTCATAGAGCACGGCCAGCAGGGTGTAGCTGTCCTTGCCGCCAGAAAGGCAGACCAGCCATTTCGGCACAGAGCCGTCCTCGCGCCGTTCCACCATGCCATATTGCTCCACCGCTTCGCGCGTGTAGCGCACGATACGTTTGCGGAGTTTTTTGAACTCGGTGGTCTGCGGCGCGCCGTGAAAGAGCGGGTGAATGTCGTCGATGTCCTGGTCCAGCATAAGCGCCCCGTAGCGCCTGTCTGAGGGCTTGCCAAGTAAAACCTGCATGAAGCCTGCGCAAAAGATCCGCAGACTTTCGATCCACGCGGGGGGATGGCGCGTATTCCCTCATGTAACAGCAGGGAGAGAGCGCGATGAAATACATATGGCGCGCGGCGCTGATGGTGACTGCAGTGCTGGCAATGCTGGGGCTTGCCAATTGCGGGCGGCCCTCGCTGGGGGATGCAAAACTCAGCGATCGGCAGCTCAATCTTGAGGACTATTTTGCCGGAAAAACAGTGGCCTACGGTCAGTTCAAGGATCGCTTTGGCACAGTGCGGCGACGGTTCAAAGTGGATATCGACGGCGCATGGGATGGCGAGCAGCTCACCTTGAACGAGCGGTTCGCCTATGCGGATGGCTCAAGCGAGACGCGCAACTGGGTGCTGACGAAAGCTGGCGCGGATCAATGGGTTGGCACCGCCGAAGGGGTGCAGGGGCAGGCGCAGGGGCGCGAGGTCGGAGACACGTTTAACTGGACCTACACCATTGATCTGCCGATGCCCGATGGCGACAGCATGCGGGTCGATTTTGACGACTGGATGTGGCTTCAGGAGGATGGGCGTCTATTGAATATCGCTTACATGCAGCGCTTTGGCGTGACGTTGGGCGAGGTTACGATCTTCTTTGAAAAACGCCAGTGACCTAGTGGTCGTGGCCGCAGCAGCGGTCATGCTCAGGGTCGGCGCCGGGCACCGGATCATAGCCAGAGCTGCCAAAGGGATGGCAGCGGGCAATGCGGCGTAGCATCAGATATGTGCCTTTGAGGGGGCCATGTCTCTCCAGCGCTTCCAGCGCGTAGGCGGAACAGGTCGGCTGATAGCGACAGTTAAAGCCCACCCATGGGCTGAACAGCAGCCGATAGCCGCGGACGGGGAGGGCGATGAGACGGGCGAGAAAGCGCATGACACCGACATAAGCGCTGGGATCTGACAGCGCAACTTTGATGGGGCGGCAGATCGCGCCGCGCAGCGGCGCTGGGCCCAACGGGGGAGGGGGCATTTTAATGCACCCGACACGGGCGGGAGCCTCCCGCTGTCAGGAGCCGTGGATTTTGCGCAGCGCGTAGGCAAAGTCTTTTTGCATTTGCTCAAACGGGCAGGTGGTGGTCTCGCCTGCGCGTCCGATCAGCACATAATCCCAGCCGGGTTTGCCGTGCTCTTTCAACAGCAGCCGCGCGATTTCACGCAAGCGCCGTTTGGCGCGGTTGCGCATCACCGCGTTGCCGACCTTTTTGGAACAGGTAAAGCCAACCCGAAACGGATCATCGTCGCCGCGCTTGCGTCCCTGCACCATCATCGACCTTGTGCCCTGCTTGCGCGCGCGGGCGGCAGCGAGGAAATCGCCGCGTTTGGTCAAGAGTTCCATTCCCGCCCGAATCTTTGCAGGCTTGGACGGGCGCGGGGCGCGGCTTGTTTTGGGGGTGGCAGATGCGCAAACGGACACCGCCGGAGGCTGTGTCCCCTGGTCAGCTTTGCCGTCCATGGGAGCCTCCGGCGGTGTCATGTCCGTCAGAACCAGTCGTTTGAGCGCGAAAACTTATGCGCTCAGGGACTTACGACCGCGTGCGCGGCGTGAGTTCAGGATTTTGCGGCCTGCCTTGGTGGCCATACGCGCACGGAAGCCGTGGCGGCGTTTGCGAACCAGGTTCGAAGGCTGATAGGTGCGTTTCATCGCTCCGGTCTCCAAATGTTGTCATCGGGTACGGCGCGGAATCGCCCCCCGGGGTCTATCTCGAAGCCCGGTCTCTAGACGCCTGATGCCCGGCTGTCAAACCCCATGCGGGCAATTTCAGCGCCTGCTGCCATATTTCTGTTAAAAAACGCAAGGCGCGGCGCGATCGAACGGGGCAAATCGCCCAATGGCGCGGCGGTGACACGTCATCGAAGGGAATCACTTACACCAAAATGCACAGCGCGCAACGTCGAGGAAATGTTTCAATTCTGTCATCGAAGGGCCCGGATCATCACGAAACGGCAGGCCGTCATCAAGCGGGCGTGAGAGAGGCTGCAGCGCTCTCGCCATTTCCACATCTAGAGCGCTAGAGCAAAAGAGCACCCGCACCGACGGATGCCTGCAGAGCCCGCGTAAGGAATATGAGATGATGAGCGAAACCCCGCCCTCCCCGCCCCAAAAGACCTGGGCCAGACATGTGCCCTTGGCCCTCGTGGCGGTCGTTGCCATCATTGGGGCTGTGACCCTCGGGGATGTGCTGTCGTTTGAAACCCTGCGTGACAACCGCGAGGCGCTGTTGGCATTTCGGGATCAGAACTATGTGGGGCTCGTGTTGGCGTTTCTGGCCGCTTACATCGTGATTGTTGCCTTTTCGTTGCCGGGCGCGGCGGTGGCGTCAATGACCGGGGGGTTCCTGTTTGGTCTGATCGCGGGCACCGCGTTCAACGTGATCGCCGCCACCATTGGGGCGATGGCGATCTTTCTGGCCGCGCGCTGGGGGTTGGGGGCGACACTGTCGGCCAAGATGGCGGCCAGCGAAGGCCGTGTCCAACGGTTGAAAGCTGCGCTCCATGACACCGAGATCGAGGTGCTGCTGCTGTTGCGTCTGGTGCCAGCGGTGCCGTTTTTTGTCGCGAACCTCCTGCCGGCGCTGGTGGGGGTGAAGCTGTGGAATTTCTTCTGGACCACGGCGCTGGGCATCATTCCGGGGGCGATTGTGTTCACATGGATTGGTGTCGGTTTAGGCGAGGTGTTTGATCGCGGCGAAAACCCGAACCTCAGCCTTTTGTGGGAGCCGCATGTCTTGGGGCCGATCCTTGGTCTGTGTGCCCTGGCGGCGCTGCCCATTGTCATCAAGGCCCTGCGCGGCAAGACGGAGGTCTGAGAGATGCAATCGATCAAATGTGATCTGCTTATTATCGGTGCGGGGTCCGGCGGGCTGTCGCTGGCGGCGGGTGCAAGCCAGATGGGGGCCGATGTGGTGCTGCTTGAGGCGCACAAGATGGGCGGCGACTGTCTGAACTACGGGTGCGTTCCGTCAAAGGCGCTGCTGGCGAGTGGCCATATGGCCCATGCACAGGCACATGGCGCGGCGTTTGGCATCGCGGATCATGCGCCTCAGGTGGATTATGCCGCCGCCAAGGGCCATGTGCAGGAGGTGATCGACACCATCGCGCCGGTGGACAGTCAAGAGCGGTTTGAAGGGTTTGGCGTGCGGGTCATCCGTGAACAGGGCCGGTTTGTCAGCCCCAATGAGGTGGAGGCTGGCGAGACAAGGATCACCGCGCGGCGGATCGTGGTTGCCACGGGGTCCAGCCCGTTTGTGCCACCGATACCGGGGTTGGAGGATGTGCCCTATCTGACCAATGAAACGCTGTGGGATCTCAAAGAACGTCCGGCGCATCTGATTGTGATTGGCGGCGGCCCGATCGGCATGGAGATGGCGCAGGCGCATCGCCGTCTGGGCAGTAAGGTCACGGTGCTTGAGGCGCAGGGCGCGCTGGGGCGCGATGACCCGGAGGCGGCAGCCTTTGTGCTGGAGCGTTTGCGCGGCGAGGGGATCGACATTCGCGAACACACCGCAGCGCAGGCTGTGCGGCAGGAGGCAGGCAAGATCGTGGTGCAGACCAGCGCCGGGACGGTCTCTGGCTCGCATCTTTTGGTGGCGGTGGGGCGCAAGCCCAATATCGACGGGCTGAACCTTGCGGCAGCAGGGGTCGATGTCACACGCGCCGGTATCAAGGTCGGGCCGGACCTGCGCAGCAGCAATTCCAAAGTCTACGCCATCGGGGATGTGGCCGGGCAGGGGCAATTCACCCATCTGGCGGGTTATCACGCCAGTGTCATTATCCGCTCTTTGCTGTTTGCCCTGCCCGCCAAGGCCAAGGGCGACCACATCCCGCGGGCCACATATACGGATCCGGAGATCGCCCAAGTGGGGCTTACGGAGGCTGAGGCGCGCGAAAAATACGAGGGGCGACTGGAGGTGGCGCGGTTTGACTACGGCCACAACGACCGCGCCATTGCGACCCGTCAGGCGCGTGGTTTCATTAAGGTGATGGTGGTCAGGGGCCGCCCGGTGGGGGCGACCATTGCCGGTCATCAGGCCGGAGAGTTGATCGCCACATGGTCGCTTGCCATTGCCAATGCGATGAAGATGAGCCAAATCGCCGCAATGGTTGCGCCTTATCCAACAATCGCGGAACTTAACAAACGGGTCGCGGGGGCGTATTTCTCACCGAGACTATTTGAAAATTCCGGCATAAAACGGGTTGTCCGGCTGGTGCAGCGCTGGCTACCCTGAGGCGAAAACGGGGACTGATGTTAAACACGCTTTCGGGCAGATTCCTGATCCTGACAACGGTCTTCGTGATGTTGGCCGAGGTGTTGATCTTTGTCCCCTCGATCTCTCGGTTTCGGCAGGACTATCTGGAGGACCGTCTGGAGCGGGCCCAGATCGCCTCGCTTGCGCTGTTGGCCGATGACATGATCGAAAGCAGCCTAGAGCGGGAGCTGTTGGAGAATGCGGGCGTTTATAACGTGGTGCTTCGACGCGACGAGATGCGCCAACTGGTGCTGTCCTCGCCCATCCCGCGCCCGATTGGTGCGACATTTGATCTGCGCGACGCCAGCGCGCTGACCCTGATTGGCGATGCGTTGATGCGCCTTTCGACGCCGGGCAACGACATCATTCGGGTGATCGGCGCACCGGTGCGGGATGCGGGTCTGCTTATTGAGATCACCATGGAGACCGGTCCGCTGCGGACGGCAATGATCGACTATGGCCTGCGTATCCTGCTGCTCTCGGCGGTGATTTCTGTGCTGACGGCGGTGTTGTTGTTTATCGCGGTGCGCATGGTGCTGGTGAAGCCGATCAAGGGTGTGATTGGCTATATGCAGCGCTATGCAGCCGCGCCCGAAGATGCACGTGGGATCATTACTCCGAAGGCCGGGGTGATCGAGCTGCGCGAAGCCGAAGAGGCGTTGCAAAAGCTCCAGACCGAGCTGACCCATGCGCTAAAGCAGCGCGAGAGGCTGGCGCAGCTTGGCGGTGCGGTGGCCAAGATCAGCCATGATCTGCGCAATATCCTCACCTCGGCGCAACTGTTCACCGACCGCATCGAGATGAGCGAAGACCCCCTTGTGCGACGTCTGGCGCCGAAGCTGGTGAATTCCATCACCCGCGCGGTGTCGCTCTGCGAGGGCACGCTGGCCTTTGGGCGCGCCGAAGAACCGGCGCCGACATTTGGCCGGGTGTGCCTCAGTGAGATCATTGATGATGTGGCAGAGAGTGAAAACCTCGTCGCCTCTGATGTGTTGGTGGAGATCGCCAATACTGTGCCGCTGCCCACGATGATCCGCTGCGACAAGGAACAGATCTTTCGCGTGATCATGAACCTCGTGCGCAATGCCCGGCAGGCGATCATCGCCACAGGGCGTGATGGGCGCGTTACGGTGTCCTTGCGCGAAGAAGAGGATGCGTGGTGGATCGAAGTGGCCGATGATGGCCCCGGTCTGCCGAAAAAGGCGCTCGACAATCTGTTCACCCCGTTTCAGGGCGGTGCGCGCAAGGGCGGTACCGGACTTGGGCTGGCGATTGCGGCGGAACTGGTCAAAGGGCACGGCGGACAACTGACGCTGGGCAAAACCGGCCCAGAAGGCACGGTGTTTGAGATTTGCCTGCCCAAAGGCGATGGCGCGGTTTAACTCTCTGATCTGCTGGGTTTGGGTGGTTGCGATGATGTCAGCCGGGGCAATTACAGAGTTCTTTGCGGGGGTCTTTGGTGAACAAACGCTGACCGGTCTAAGCCGTGGCCTGAATGCTCTTTATTGCGACGGCGGCATCCTCCAAGGGTCTCCTTTCTGCTAGGAGAATCTCTACCCTCGGAGCGATCAACAGGGCGCGCTGTCATAGATGGTTCAAAAAAGTTCTGATTTGGGGTTGCGCCCGTCGAGGGCCAGCTATAAACCCCGCCCTCAGTGGACCGATAGCTCAGCTGGATAGAGTACTTGACTACGAATCAAGGGGTCGGGGGTTCGAATCCTCCTCGGTCCGCCACTTCCCCCTTTGTTGAACGTCAGACGAAATTGACCTAGGCGTCATAAACTGACCCAATCCGCTGTTTTTGCCGTGTGGCTTGTTGCGTTGATCTGACCTTCCTTTGGGAAAATCAGGGCTGATTTGCAGGTTCAGACTTTGATGTCGCCTGTTCCTGCTGATCTGCCCGATGTTTCTAAAGGCCGGCGAACGCGGGAGGGGGCGAGGCAATGCTATTCGACCGGGTTGGTGCGGCCCGCAGGCGCAGCCGAGGACACGGGACACGGCCCGGTCTAATCGGATTGCCCGAGGGGGAGGGTAGCACCCTCTCCCTGACGGCCAGGGGCGTTTGGCTTGTCCAAATCCCGCTGGCCCACAAAACAGAAGCGGCGGGGCCATCAGGCCCGCCTCCGTGTTGCGGTCATTCAATTTTGAAAACTGAGTTCACAGGTTTGGGACCCAACCGCTAGTGCTGATACCCGCATCGATGACCGTAGCCAGCCCGAATACGACACTCATGCAAGGTGCAGCGATACCTTTGCTGCAAGCGCGAACGATCTCCTGAGAGCGGACCTTCGAACGGCTCCGATGACCAGGGCGATGCCGCGCTCAGCTCAGAGGTCGGCAAAGCGCAGATAGCGACCTTTGCAAAGCTGAGGTCTCCCTGGCGAGATGTGTGTTCCGACCGGCCCAATTGAGACGTCGAAAGGCTTCCTCGGATGCTGCGGCGCGGCCCGCCATAGCTGCCTTTTAACGCCAAGGCGGACCCGCGAGAAGAGGAAGTGAAAAGCGTCACCCTTGCACAGCGGAATCCTAATGTGATTAACTCTCAGTGGTTGCGCGACTGGCTGAATAGCATCTTTTCCCGTGTGACCAAAAAGATATGATAGATCATTGAGCTTACCCAATTGGAACATGGCTGGAGCTCTGCCCCCTGTGCGACCGGGAGCTAGTCCAGCGGGCCCTGACCGTTCGCCCTACGCAGTTTCGCTGCACGACCTTGTTAACAGGTTTGCTACTTCCCCCGAGAGAGCAGCAATACTAGAAGGCCTCATCGACTACCGTGCAGACCTCTACGCAACCGGCATCGTTGATGGTTTTCAATGGGTTAATGGCAGCTTCTTGGAGGACATCGAAACCAACCAAAGTCGGCCCCCAAATGATGTCGATGTGGTAACCTATATTGTGATACCAACTGGAACCTCTCAGGCTTCGCTACTACCTGCACTGGCACCGCTAATGGACAAAAACGCTACCAAGGCAAAGTATAAGGTCGATGCGCATGTTTTTAGCTTGCATCAGGTTACAATTCCAAACGTCTGCTATTGGTATAGTCTTTGGTCGCATCGGCGTGACGGCCTCTGGAAGGGGTTTGCGCAGCTTCCATTAGACCCTGTCAACGATTCTGCGGCCCAAACAGCCCTCGCACAGGTGACAGCATCAGGTTTTAAACCATGAGCACGCGCGCCGAAAACCTCAAAGCTGAAATAAAGCAAGTTCAATCTATTCTCGACGAAATACCGGAGGAGAATGTCATTGACCGATTCAGCATTGAACAAAGACTAGCGGAGCTGAATAGCAACCTCATGCTTCTGCCGGATGCTCGGCCGGAACCTGAGAAGCTTGCCCTAACATTTCGCGGTGAGCCGGTCATCGGAAGTCACGCCATTTCCGCCGATTTCGCCGGAAAAGCAGCTACGGCTTTTCATGACGCTTTTTCCGCTATTCTTGCGGGTATCAATTCGAGATTGCGTTACTCCGGCCCAATTCCAGACAAGGCGCAGTTCCCTTTGATGATTACTGGCACAGCTTTAGGCTCATTCGGCTTCGAGATGGAAGTGCCAGATGACCTGCCCCCCGCGAAATCCCTCACCATGATGTAGAGTCTGCCCAACCCTTAAGGAGCAGACGAATGCGGAAGAGCCGTTTTACCGAGGCGCAGATCATCGGGATGATCAAGGAGCAAGAGGCAGGCATACCAACGACGGAGGTGTGCCGCAGGCACGGGCTCAGCCCTGCAACGTTCTACAAGCTGAAGTCCAAGTACGGCGGCATGGAGGTGTCGGAGGCCGCGAGGCTGAAGGCGCTGGAGGACGAGAACGCCAAGCTGAAGCGGTTGCTGGCCGATACGATGCTGGACAATGTGGTTCTGAAGGATCTTCTGGGAAAGAACTGACGACGCTGACCAAGCGGCGAGAGGCAGCGCTCAGGGCGATGCGGGATCACGGCATCTCGCAGCGCCGGGCCTGCCGGCTTGTCGGTGTCGACCCAAAGACAGTCCGGCGCGAACGCCCGCCGGACTGCCCTGAGATCCGCAATGAGATGCAGCAGATCGCCGGAAAGCGGCGCCGGTTCGGCTACCGCCGGATTGGCGTGTTGCTTGAGCGCAAGGGCATGAGAATGAACCACAAAAAACTGTATCGGCTCTACCGGGAAGAAGGGCTGTCAGTGAAGCGGCGGCGCGGCCGCAAGCGGTCCCGTGGAACGCGCTCCCCGATGCCGGAGGCTGCGTATCCCAATGCGCGCTGGTCTCTGGACTTCCTGGCTGACAGCTTCGGGGCATCCCGGAAATTCCGCATCCTGGCAGTGATAGACGATTGCAGCCGCGAAAACCTGTGCCTGATTGCTGACACCAGCATCTCCGGCGCGCGTGTTGCGCGTGAGCTGGATGCGCTGGTGCGGATCTACGGTAAACCCGGATGCATAGTCAGCGACAACGGGACAGAGTTCACGAGCCGGGCCATTCTGAGGTGGGCCGATCAGAACGCAATTCCGTGGCACTATATCGACCCAGGGAAGCCGCAGCAGAACGCCTTTATCGAGTCATTCAACGGCAGCCTGCGCGACGAACTGCTGAACGAGGAGATATTTGACACCCTGGACGACGCCCGCCGGACGCTTGAGCAATTTGAGGGCTCCGCGCCCGGCGCGCTTGCCAAGCCCGAAACCGACGACTACCAAAATCAAACCCGCAGACTCTCGTCATGAACGAGGGACCAGTGGGGGGCAGGTCATTTCGATTGGCTCTCTCGATCATCTTCGACCTACATCGGGGGCATTTCGTGAGATCAGTTTCTTTTTGATTGGTTTTTTCACGGATGTGCTGGACGTGCGCACGCCGCGTTTCCTTGTTGGAATCCAAAGCGCTGCTGCGGAGTATGCGGGCAAAATCGCGAACCTCATTTTCAGTGAACCGAACGTCTGTCCGCGAGGCAATGTAGTTCGATAGCTCTCGTCTGTCCCAAAACACGTTAGCTGGCATTGCAGTTTTTGGTACCGCTGAGCCGACAAATGCTACAAGATTTTCTAGTTGATCTAGCCTGATACCAAGCAAGTCTTGGACGACTTTTACGTGATGGTAATTCTGACGAAGGGGATTCTGAAACTGTGATTTATGGCGACGCATGACCTGCGTCCAACGTCCTTGAGTTTCGCTACCGAAAATCCATCCTGACATGTTCTTGGTTTCAATCACGAAAACACCGAAACGTGACAAGACGATATGGTCGACTTGTGTCGTGCCATGGTTGGTTGGCAAGGTGAGATCTTCTAGGAGGATATAATTCTGTTCATCTAGTGTTCGGCTGAGCGACGCATTAACGCGTCGTTCGCCTTCTGCGCCAATCACTGTGGGAGAATTCAGGTAGAAGTAAAGAACTGCTACGCCGACCGCGAGCAAAACCAAAACTAGTTCCAAGGGCTTTATGTTCTCCGTCCAATGGCCATCTAAATCTGAGCATAATGCGAAATGAAGCGTGGGCTAAAAGCTGAAATACGATAACAGCGTGACGCGACCGACCGCTTTCGGTCAACGGCATGCGGCAGCCCAAGGTCGCCCGTGGGTCGAACTCCGCCTTTTGCGCTGCGCCGACGGGTGTGGATAGAAATGACCTCTGGAACCTTCACCCTGGGAGATCGGGCACATAGATCTGCTTCAAAGGGAGCATGGTCCTGTAGCGCGGCGACAGCTTGGAGTAGTTTTCGATCACAAGCTCCACAAATTGCTCGCCGTCAATCAGGCGGAGCTTGGGGCGGTTTCGTTCCAATTCCACGGATTGACGGCTGAATGATCCCAGTCCAATGAACAGCCCATACTCGCCTTCTCCCAAGGTTCCGAGCAATTGGTCCACTTCCGGGCGGGGTGTCTGATCGGTCTTGCGCTTGCACTGAACTTTCAAAATCGGCGGCTCGAACCCAAGCTTGTCACGATGCGCAATCACATCGACCCCGCCATCGTTCGAGCGTTGCGTGACGCGCGCGGTATACCCCATGCACTCAAGCAAATGCGCGACGAACTCCTCGAACTCGTAGCCTGATAGTTTGGTCATGATTTGACGGATAATAAAGTCCCCAGTCGTCAGCTCCGCCTGCTTGGAGACTGCGACTGTCGCTGTATCGTCGTCCTCTACTTCAACGGCAGGTTCATCCTCGGGCATAACTCCTGCGGAACCGGACACACCTAGTTTGCCGAGGAATGTGTCCGCACTTCTTTGGATCAAGAAGACAGTGATAAACGCACCGATCTCATTGAGGACGCTTTGCCCAAACTCGTTTCGGGGCAAGTGCAAAATCCATTCCACACCGCGGTGGTTCGGGTAGTCATCGGGATCATCAGCAATATGGTCAAAGGTGCCGGTAAATCTTCCGATGTTGACCATCCGGTCGTGTTTTGACGGATAAACAACGATGTCGCCCGCCTGCATTTCGTAAGCGAAGCGATATAGTATGCCTGCATCCACCGGCCGCGACCCGGCCTTCTTGTCCGGGTAGTGCTCAGCCAGCGCGGCCTTGATTGTTTCCCGGTCTGCGTATTGCCTTGGGTCGCCTAAGGCTGACCAACCTATTGCGACATAGCCCTCGTCCAATGGGCGATTGCCGACGTGCTCGCCCATATGGACGCCCCATACCCGCGAAATCTGTTTCAAAACGGCACCTCAAAATTTTTATCTAGTCAATGGCTTCTGCAGCGTCGAAGCAAGAAAAAAAGCCGCAAAGTCCCAATCTGCTCCAGGTAGCCACAGGCACCTGCATCCGCTCTGGGCGGTCATTCCGGCTGGCTGCTGATGCCGAAACGGCAGCTTCACGCTCCGCACTGCTGTCCTTGGCCTGCCGACGATGCTGCATAAAGCTATAGATGACCGCTTCGGGGAAGCTGCACTGCAGTGATGATCATCCCGGCGGAAGTCCGGACAGGGCCGCTAGTTCCTGGCGCAGGTAAGCGCGCTTATCGATATACGCGGTCTTCTGGGTCAGAAATGCTTGACGTTTGGGTCAGATTTGAAATACGCGTCTCTGCTGTTCCCTCAGATTTTGACCGTTGATTGAGTCAAAGGTGTCCGACGTTTCACACCCCTTGTTGAACGTCAGACGAAATTGACTTAGGCGTCATAAACTGACCCAATCCACTGTTTTGCCGTGTGGCTTGTTGCGTTGATCTGACCTTCCATTCGGAAAATCAGGGCTGATTTGCAGGTTCAGACTTTGATGTCGCCTGTTCCTGCTGATCTGCCCCAAGTTTCAAGCGGCGGGCGAACGCGGGAGGGGGCGAGGCAATGCTATTCGACCGGGTTGGTGCGGCCCGCAGGCGTAGCCGAGGGCAAAGGTTGGATGTCGCGGCTGCGCATTTGGTTATGGACGTCGTCGATTTTGTGCCCCTTGTCATCCAAGATGAGATCGAAACCGAGGTGATCGGATGCCTGACGGGCGAGTTGGCCTGTGCTTCCGTTGCTCTCATTGTAGAGCAGATGGCTCAGCGCGGTTGCTGGCAGTCGTGACCTGCCGCTTTTAAAGCCTGGCTGGCCTTTTTGGTGTCCGAGGCAGGTATCAGCACATGCTCTCCGTCAAATGTGCAGATGACAAAGACGCCAATGCCATTGGTGGAGAGTGGCGTGACCAAAGACTGAACGATCCCTGCCGCATCAAACGGGAAGGGGCCAATCGTACGCAAGCAAGCCCATCCCTTTTCTGTTTCAATTTTAGCCGGAACGCGATCTTCGAGACAAACAATGGTTGTCTCGTCGTCAGAGTAGATAACGGCCTTGAAGGCAGGGCCATTGAACCAATCCGGAATGGTGGCATTGGGGGCGAGGCGTGAGACAGCATAGCGCCCCGGAACGAAGTGTATTTTCAGAGCATTGTTCATGTGACGGCCTTCCACAGTTGAACTGAAGAAGGACATTCCCGGCTGCAATGTGCCGTCTCAAAGTGGGAGCTTCATCTTCCAAGATGGTACGTCTTCTTAGCGTAAGCCTATTGCTCTGCATCTCCAAGTGGGTATTCGCAAAAGAGTCCGTGCTGAACAAAGGGATACCCATTGGGGGTTACGGGGTGAGCCCGTCCAGTTGGGCCACCGCAGCCTCCGTACGTGCGAGCCAATCCTCACCTTCGATAAGCTGCCAATCTGCGCCAAACGTGTCGAGCCATGTGATGAGCCGGTCGGTGAACCATCCCCTGTGCGCGGTGTCGGCAAAGTAGCGCGTTCCGTCATCCTGCCATGGCACCGCATGATCGAGCAGAAGGTAGGTTTTGCCTGCAACGGCGGCTCTTGCCTGATCGACAAGCATCTCTGGAATCTGTCCGAGCAAGGCCTCAGCCCAGACCAATGTCTGGACCGCATCGGTGTCCTCAACAACAATTGGGCCGCCACGTTTTGCGATTGAGTTTGCCACCGCGATATGGCCAGCGACAATGGCTTCGAAATCTGCTGCGTGCCATTTTTGCCCATGTCGGAACACCGCGTCATATTCACGACCGTATTCAGGGACCGGCGCTGCCGAGAGCCGGGCGGCCAAGGTTTGGGCTAATGTGGTTTTGCCGGTGCTTTCTGCGCCAAGCAAAACGAGGCGACGCTGATAATGGCTGCGCACGGGGCCGGGCACATGATCCCATTTCGCCCATGGGTCCTGTCGAATGGCGGTGGCGGAAACAGGAACAATTCGGCGTTCAGAATCCACTGGGAAGGGCTGCGCGCCGACCTCTTGCGCGAGACGGTGGACGTATCCTTCCGATCCAAACACCCAGTCAATTGGCTCGGGGTGGAACTCTGTGATGGCCGCACGCCAGATCTGCCAAAAATCGGGGTGATCTTCAGGTGCCTGGGGGATGTCGCGATGTAGGTGAAGTACGCGATATTCAGGATGCGGTAGGCAGGCCCGCATCCATTTGGCGCGCAAGTGCCCGTTGATCGGTTCTGCGTCATGGCTGCAGACCAGCACGGTCATTACATCGCACCGCGCTTTACCCACTTCGGCGCAGAACAGATGCCCCGCATGCGGCGGCATGAACTTCCCAAGCAAGAAACCGTGCGTTGTCATGGTGCAGCGTGCTGAATTGGTGCCCGGCGCCACTGGATCAATCCTGTGATCGCAAGCCCCAAGAAAATCACATAAAGGGCAGCTGTTGGTTCCAGCCCGCGTGTGTAGAAGAGGCCAATCGCCAAGATATCTACCGCGATCCACAAGTACCAGCTTTGCAGGTGTCTGCGCGACAAGAGAAATTGCGCAGAGATGCTAAGCGCTGCAATGGCAGCATCCCAGAACGGTGCGGCGGCATCGGTATAGGTCGCCATCAAGGTTGCAACGAGCAACCACACCACAGCGGTGGCACCGAGGTAAAGTGCGAAGGTGGCGCTACGCAAGGGCGCAACGACGACGCGACCGTCCTGAGCGCGTCCTTTCAGCCAGATGTTAAGGCCGTAGATCTGAATGATGAAAAAGTAAATTTGCAGAAGTGCGTCACTGTAGAGCCGGTATTCCCAGAAGATAAAGAAGTAGAGCGTCACCACTGCAAAACCAAATGGGTAGTTCCAGATGGAGCGCCGGATGATCAGGCTGACGTTCAAAATCCCGCAGACAACCGCAATCCACTCAACGGGGCGGCTTCCGACCATGCCCCAAAAAAACTCTAACATATTCGTATCCTGCTCAGAAATTACAGGCAGGTTAAACCAAAACAGGCTGCCGCGATGCAACTGCCAAGTTGTGAAAGTCGCAGCGCATGCGGTTAAGGCGCACCGGCTCTGATTTACAGAATCCGGTCTTGCTGCAAGGAGCGAGCCGCTTGTGCCCACGGGGCGCTTTCGCGCGCAGTTGCACAAAAGGGCAGGAGGGGTCTTCCCATCCTGCCCGTTTCTTGTCTGCGTCTTACCAGTGTTAGCTGCGGCCTTTCTTGCGTTCTCGCCAGAACGGCGGCACATCGCCGGCCATGATGCAGCCGTAGGGATCGATGTAGTCTTCGATCTCGGCCAGACCGTAGTCTTTGATCTGCTCGACCACGGAGGCCGCGCTTTTATAACTCGACGGCAATTCAGAAGCGTCGACACCTCCAGCGTGAAAGCGCACATCGAGACCTTTGGTCTCCGCCTTTAGTTGCTCTTGTGGTGTCACCTCCCCCATACGGCGGCGATGTTCGGAGCGCGAGAAGTTGCGTCCTGCACCATGCGGGCTGAAGCCCAGAGCGTGCTTGGCGTCGGCCCCCCGCACCACAAGCACGGGTTCCGACATATTGAGCGGAATGAGCGTCTGGCCCGTTGCGTCAGGTGCGTAGTCATCCCATGCAGGGGTTGCGCCTTTGCCGTGATAGAAAAGACCGTCACGCTTGAAGACAAAATTGTGCTCGTTCCAGATCCGCTCCCCGACATCTCCTATGCGACCGGCCTCGATGGTCGCCTGATGGAGCGCGTTGTGGTTTGCCTTAGTCCATTTGCGGATCAGCTGGAGAGCCTCCCAATATGCAATGCCCTCGTCACTGTCAGCCGGAATCCAGGCGTTTTGCTTCAGCGTCTCTGGCGAGAGGCGTTTGCGAAACTTTTGCGCCACTTCCATGCCGAGCTTGTAGAGTACAGCGCCCGGACCACGCGACCCGTGATGGGTCACCATGGCCACGCGCCCAGAGCTGCGCGCACGCCCCACAAAGAGGAAGTGGTTACCGTCCCCTTGTGTGCCCATGTGCTCCTGCGCCATCCGCAAGATTTTGGGGTGATTCAGAAACCGGTTTTCGCGAAATGCGTCCAGCAATTTGAGCGAGGTTGTGAAACGTGCGCCATTGCGCCGCCCGCCGGGGCCAAAATGTGTCACGGATTGCGCCGCATCCAAGACGGCCTTTGGATCCACATCGCCTAGATCGCTCATCATCACCGAACAACAAATGTCGGCCGAGTGCATGCCGGGGTGGATTGCGTTCTTTGTCGCCACGATACCGCCGACCGGGATCGTGCCCAGCGGACCTGCGGGACAGGCGTCAGGCATCACAGCGCCGCTGACCACGGTGGGGGTGCGCATCAAAACCGTCATGGTCTCACGCACTTTAGTGGTGTTGCCTTCTTCGTCCGGTGTTTCGGCACGAATGTTTTCATGAAACGGCACCGCCCCTGCAGCATGGAGAGGGAGTTTCGGCAGCGCCTTTGGCCGCTCCTGATCGAGTGTCGCGCGGATTTTCTCTGCATCTGCGCCGTCGGCCATCATCGCCTCTGCGCGCGCAATAAGAGCTGGGAATTGTGCTCCGGGGATATGCCCCCATGCAACCAGCTCTTTGCCAGTAATCGGCGTCATCGTTGTATCTTTTTCCATCTCAACCACTTGGCCCTTGGGCTCAAGCCTTTCGTCTAAAATAGGGTGCGAAGTGCTGGGGGCTTTGGGAATGGGCCCAAGGCCCCCAGCGTTTCAGCGGACACGGATTTGCCCGCTCTTCTCTCTCTTCACTCTTTCGGTGCCCTGTTTGTTGCAGGGTGCGGTGCTTCGCCAAAGGTGAAAATGAAAGTGACGTAAGTTGCTGATAAGAATGGAAAATGCGCTGAATTGCGTTATGGGCCTGCTTCGTATATTATAAAAATAAATCGTAAGTTATAGAAATTGATATAGTGCAGAGCGTCGTAATCGGATTTCTGGGAGTCAAGCTCGACGTCGGTAAGAACCGGCGCTGGAAGCCTACGCTATCACTCGTCGAACATGACGAATTTCATGTGGATCGGCTCGAGCTGCTTTATGATTTTAAGTTCAACCGTCTGGCGCATGCGGTAAAGCGTGAGATCGAAGCGGCTAGCCCGGACACCGAAGTGGTACTCAACCGGCTTGATCTCAGTGATCCTTGGGATTTTGAGGAGGTCTACGCCAAGCTTTTTGACTTTGCCCGTGGCTATGGTTTTGATGAAGATCGTGAGCGCTATCACATCCATCTGACCACGGGGACGCATGTCGCACAGATTTGCTGGTTCCTTCTGGCCGAAAGCCGCCATGTCCCGGCTCTGCTGTTGCAAACCGGGCCGCCGCTTCATGAAGATGAACTGGCGAAGCTCGATATTATTGATCTGGATCTGCGGCGTTATAATGCGCTGCAGCATCGGTTCGATCTGATCGCGCAGGAATACAGTGACCTGCTGAAAGGTGGGATTGAGACCCGGAATACTGCGTATAATGGGCTGATTTCCCAGATCGAACACGTCGCAGGCGCGACGCGCGCGCCGATCCTGCTATTGGGCGAGACCGGCACCGGGAAGACCCAACTCGCTGAACGCATTCATACGCTAAAGCTCGACCGGCGAATGATTAAAGGGCGGATGGTGCATGTGAACTGCGCCACGCTCAGTGGGGCCGACGGGATTGCCATGCTTTTCGGCCAGCGTCGCGGGTATACGGGGCAGGCAGGGTCAGAGCGCAACGGCTTGCTGCGCGAGGCGGATGGCGGTGTCCTGTTTCTTGATGAAATTGACGAGTTGGGCCTGCGCGAACAGGCGGTCATCCTGCATGCAATCGAGACGGGGCGCTATTATCCACTGGGGGCAGATTATGAGGTCACCAGTCAGTTTCAAGTGATTGCCGGGGCGAACCGTGATCTGCGCAAACTGGCGGCGGATGGCCTGTTTCGGCAGGATCTCTTGAGCCGCCTGACAGCATGGACGTTTGAAATCCCGCCGTTGCGGCAGCGTCGCGAAGATATTGAACCCAACCTCATCTTTGAGTTGGCGCGGGCAGAGCGTGAGTTGGGCGTGCAATATGGGTTTAATCTTGATGCGCGGGAGCGGTATCTGAAATTCTGTCGTGACCCGGCCACGCTCTGGCCGGGTAACTTCCGTGATTTCGGGGCCTCGGTGCGGCGCATGTGTATCCTGGCGGCGCGTGGGCGGATCACCCGAGCAATGGTCGAAGAAGAAATTCGCCGTCTGCGCGGGTTGTGGTCGGCCTCTCAAAGCGATCCGGATTTGAAACTTCTGGCTGACCTCCTTGGGCCGCAAGTCGATGACATCGACCTTTTTGATCGTGCGCAACTGGCCGAAGTGATCCGTACCTGCCGGCAGAGTGCCAGCCTGAGTGAGGCCGGGCGCAACCTCTTTGCGCAGTCCAGAAACCGCCGCAAATCTACCAATGACGCCGACCGGCTGCGTAAATACCTCGCCAAATTCGGCATCGACTGGGACCAGGTGAACGGCGCTTGAGCACTGCGTGCCGGGAATGCGTGACGGTAGCGGTGCCCATATGGGGGCAAAAACACTGGGCGAGGATTGGGTGTTTTGGTTACAAAAGGCTATGACACCGCCGTTTATCCATACCGAACGATTGCTGTTGCGGGGCTGGACGCCCGATGATCTTGCACCGTTTGCGGCCATGTGCGCCGATCCAGAGGTCATGCGCTACATTAGAGATGGAAAGACCCGCACTCGGGATCAGTCCGCGCGCTCTATTGCGTCGTTTCATCAAGGGTGGCGCGTGCGGGGCTATGGCCTATTTGCGGTTGAGGCCAAAGATACAGGGGATCTGATCGGTTTTGCCGGCTTGTCGTCGCCGGACTTTTTGCCAGAAGTGTATCCTTCTGTCGAAATCGGCTGGAGGTTTTCAAAACCAAACTGGGGCAGGGGGTACGCCAGCGAAGCAGCGGCGGCGGCGCTCGCATTTGGTGTGAAAGAGCGGGGCATCACCGATATCGTTAGCATATGCCAGATTGAAAACGGTGCGTCGGCGCGCATTATGCAGAAGCTCGGGATGGTCTTTGACCGAAGAACCACCGACCCAAGTTGCGGGCACACGGTGGATGTTTATCGTCTTCCGCAGGGTTGAGAACTGGCAGCTCCCAGATAAATTGCCGGAATGGCGCGATTTGCGGCGGGCGTGGTCCGCGCAGGCGCTGCGCGGACCCTTTGGCCTGTCTGAAGATCAGGCCAATTTATCACTTTGGCCAGCGTATCAATCAAAAACCGAGGCGATTTGATCGACGGTGACGCCTTCTTTGATTTCGCGCAGCCGCGCATAGATCAACGCGATTGAAATGCCGCTCAGACCCAAGCCCAGTGCCGAGGTGACGACATATGCAATCGACGCCAACAAAATCCCTGCGTTGACCATCAGGATGCCCGCAAGGAAGGGGCCGACAAAGTTAATGATTGCAACGCAGATCCCGATGAGGATCAGGGCCCCCAGGATGGGCCAGCGGTATTCTTTGGTGAGATCCGCGCTTCTTCCAAGCCCGCCAAAGCCAATGCGCTCGATCACAACTGCTGGGGTGACGACGGAGAATACCGCATAAACCCAAAGGCCCGGAATGATGAGCGCTATGCTCGCAACCCCTATCATGAGTCCCACGACGATAGAGAGCACGGCAACCGGCACGATTGCCCGGATCGCGGGAGAAATATAGCGGCCAATCTGAATAGGGTTTCCGAGTTTTGCATCATAGGCCAGTTGAACCAGCAGGGCAGAAGCCAAACTGTAAAACGCAATTTGCAGAACCACAGTGATTGCCCACATTGACACACCCGCCGGAGTGCTCATGTCGGGCAACGCGACACCAATCACCACATCGACGCCGACAAGCGCGCCAGTCAGGAGCAAGCTCAGGAGGCTTGCAATCAAGCCCATAAGCGTGACGGGGATGAGGTTTTTAAAGAAGATCGAAAAGCTCTCGCCAACGATCGCGCCGACACCCAATGCGATCCGGGCGTCTGTATCAGCAGTACTCGACATGATAATCCTTCATCTCTGTATTTTCAGTTGTCTTAATGTCTTTGGGTCCGAGGGTGACCCGGCGAGGGAGTAAACGGTATTTTAACGGTGTTATCTTTGGAGCCGGGCCGGGCGTTCCGCAAGCCTGATGGCTCATGACCAAGGCTGATTTGCCGGATTTCTGTCATGAGGGGGCATCTTCTGCTGCGTAATGTTTGTCCTTGCGCCGTTCACCAAAAAGCTGCCGTTGTTCCAAATGTGCGCGTTGCGCGTTGTAAAAGGCGCGAAGGAACTCCAGCCGCCGCGCCTCTGGCACTTTGTTGGCATAGCCAATTTTCTGTCGGATCTTTTCCACCACCGCTTCGATGGTCGCGCCTTGTTTCTGACCCTTTTGTTGCGCAGTGCCGGTCTCTTGAGCGCGCAGCAGCGCTTCGAGGGTTTGCAATTCAAAGGCGCCGTAGTGATCGAGTTGGTGTGCCAGAAAGACAAACCCTTCTTTCTCGGTGATCTGCTTTGCCGGTTTTCCAGCGAGATCTTTGAGCAAGACGGGCACAGGCATGTGAATGACATGGGTGCCGGCCATCAGGTCTCCCAACCTTTGCCGGTAGGGGTTGCACAAAGGCACCATCAATCCTGCGATGATCCATAAAAGAGCGAGACCAGAGACCAGCGGGGTGGCGGCGTTCAGAGATAACAGCAGGGTGGCAGGCAGAAAGATTTCCGCTTCTTTCATCAGGTTGCGCAGAACCAGCGCATGGGTGCTAAGCGACCTTCCGTCGTGTGAGACGACTTTGATCTTCATCAGCCGCTTGCCCAATGTCTGCCCGTTCCACGCAAGTTCGGTGAGGACGTAATAGGGCACTCGCGTAATGAAGAACATCAGGCTGCCAATGGCTATCAGCGTGTCGGGCGAGCTGAAGCCCAGCGAGGCCACAAGGATCACCAGACAAATCGAGGCAACGAGTGTGAGGATCACATCTGTGATCTGCGCTGCGAGCCTGACACCCAGCCCGGCCACTTCCAGTTTGAGCGGAACGCCCTCTGGGGGCACCAATTCACCGGTCGATGGTTTGGTTTTGGGGGCCTTGCGCCATCTGAGCTTCATGTGCGTGCCCTGCCTGCGAAGACAAACCATGACAACCAGCACAGGCCCACGCCCCAGCCGATCACATAGCGTGCGGTCATATCCTGCACCAACTGCCTGCCGAACCCCTCAAGGAGCGCTGCCGCCACCAGCATGACGGCGGCGACCAGCGCCAGTTTGGCGGCATCTTTGCCCGCGTGCTGCAGGGCGTGCTTGCGTGTGCGGGAACCGGGAAACAACACAGCCGCTCCCAGTTTTACCCCGCCGCCGCAGGCAATACAGATCGCTGAAATTTCGGTGACGCCATGAATGGAGAGCCACCCGCCCAGATCGGCACCCAAGCCGCGCTCCACATGCAAAGCGTAAAACGCACCCAAAATCAGACCGTTGTAAAAGGTCAAAACAATCGCTGGAGCACAGAGAAATACCCCTAGTCCAAAGACAAAAATGGCGATGCGGGTGTTGTGTGAAAACAGCGTTGTCGCAAACGCGCCCAGACCGGAGGATGCGGGGTTTTCATCATAGATGACACGGCGCAGCGCTTCGGTGGTGGAAGAGGGACCGCGCCCGCCCGCAAGCTCTGGCGGCATGAACACATGAAACCACGCCGGGTTCTCCAGATAGAGGAAATACCCGGCCAAAACGCCCAGACCCATGCACAAAAAACCGATGGCGATGAACAGCCACGACCGGCGTATGGCTTGCGGTGCGCTTTGGGTGAAAAACTTGCGAAAGAGCCCGCCCAGACGTTCTTGCGGCGCGTACACAGACAAATAAGCCCGTGCGGTCAGCGCTTCGAGGTAGGTCAAAAGGGCACGATCCAGAGAGATTTCCCGCGCAATGGCAAGCGAGGTTGTGGCCTGTCGATAGAGCGCGGCCAGATCGCGTGCTTCGGCAAATTCCATCCGTTGCAGGCCGTCGCGCTCGGCGCGGGTCACCAGCGCCTCAAGTCGCTGCCAACCCGCCTCGCGTTCCTTGCGGAACCGGGCCGACCGCATAAGATCAGCATCGGACATCAGATCATCTCCCGCGATTTGATCTCAAGATAGGTTGAAATCAACCGGCCTGTGACGGTTTCAGGTGTCGCATCGAGCACCGTGATCCCAAGGCGGGTCAGCCGCTCCAGGACCAACCGACGTTCACTGATCGCTTGGTTTGCGGCCACCAAAAGCGCCACCTCATCAAGATCATCGGGCGCGGTTTCGACCAAAGCTTCGGTGTCTTGATTTCGGATCGCGACAAAGATCAGCAGATGCCGTTTGGACAAAATGCTCAGGTTTTCCACCAACAGCTCGGCCGATGTCGTGTCGATGAAATCGGTGAACACGATGATCAGGCTGCGTTTTGGGGTGCGCGCGTTCAACTCGGTCAGGGCAAGCGTGTGGTTGGTCTCATGCCCGGAATAGGTCAGTTCACTGCTCCAGCTGCGCAGCCGCGCAAAAGCCTGTCGTCCTTCAACTGGGGCCACAAAGGAGCGCGGGCGCACGTCATAGGCGTAATATCCAACCTGATCGCCACCGATCGCCGCAGCCCACGCCACCGCCAGCGCAGAGGTCACGGCGTGGTCGATTTTCGGCAGACCCGCGATGTCCTCACGCATCAGATAGCCATTGTCGAGAGCGACGATAACATGGTGATTGCGCTCGGCACGCAGTTCGCGCGCCACCAGTGACCGGCGTCGGGCGGATCGTTTCCAGTCGATGGATTTGACGTCCATGCCCTGAACAAAATCCCGCAGCTGATGGAACTCCGATCCCTCACCGATGGCCCGGTTCTCCTTCACCCCATAGAGTGCCGATTGCACCGTGGTTGCGATCTTGCCCGATTGCACGAGCCGGATGTTGGGGACCACCCGGACCTCAAGATCAAATGCCAGCCGGGGGACAAATTCAAACAGCCGTAGCCGCGATGTCCAGCACAGCCAGATGTGCTCAAACGCCCAGACCCCGCGCCGGACCCCGCGGCATTGGATTTCGGCCATACCGCTGCCGTCCGGTTGTGGCACAAAGGTGATTTCGCTTTCACCATTCAGCCCTTCGGGCCACGCCAAACGCGCCCGCAGCCCGGCAGGCATCTGTGGGATCTGGAGAGTGAGGGGCTGGCTCTCACCGATGAAAATCTCTTGCGCCATATCATAGTTGAGCTGTTTGCGGCGCGAGAAGGACAGCAGCAGATCCACCACAGCCAGCGCCGCAAGAAGCCCCCAGGGCGCCAGCGCAATGTCACGCAGTCCGTTGGCAAATACCGCACTCAGCATTGACACCAAAAGTGCAATGCAAGCGGCAATCAGCAGGCGGGGCGAAGGACGGATCAGCGGGGGGCCTCGATCTGGTTGAGGATGTTTTCAAGCACCATGGCAGCGCTGCGGCCTTCGATCTCGGCGGAGGGGCCGAGCACGACGCGGTGACGCAGGGCGGGGACAAACAACCGCTTTACGTCGTCGGGAATGGCAAAGTCGCGCCCGCTTAGTCCGGCCAGCGACCGGGTTGCGGCAGCCAAGGCATCGGCGGCGCGCGTCGAGGCGCCAAAGGCGATCTCGGAGCTTTCTCGCGTCGCGCGGACCAGCCGCAGGATATAGGCAAGAATGTCATCATCCAGAATGATCCCGTCGATCAACGCCCGGCTGTCGGCAAGGGCCTCGGCATCGAGGGTCTTTTCCAACCCGCTGGTTTCCATACCGGATTCCATCGGCGCCCCGGCATGCTGGCGTAGAATGGCCATTTCGATCTCTTCGGGTGGGAAATCAATGACGAGCTTGAACAAAAAACGGTCCAGTTGCGCTTCGGGTAGGGGGTATGTGCCTTGTTGCTCAATCGGGTTTTGGGTGGCGACGACGATGAACTCGCGCCCCAATGCGTGGTCGGTGCCGTCGATGCTGACGGTGCGTTCGTTCATCGCCTGCAGCAGCGCCGCCTGGGTTTTGGGTGGGGCGCGGTTGATTTCATCCGCCAACAGCACCTGCGTGAACACCGGCCCCGGTGTCAGTACAAACTCATTGGTCTGAAAGTTGAAGATTGACGTTCCCAGCACATCTCCCGGCATCAGGTCGGGAGTGAACTGAATACGCCCGAACTGCAGATCCATCGCCGCTGCAAAGCTGCGGGCAAGCAGGGTTTTTGCGGTGCCCGGCGGTCCTTCAAGGAGCACGTGCCCGCGCGCAAAGAGCGCGATCAGGAGCATGTCCACCGCCTCTTCCTGCCCGAGAACGGTTTTGCCAATCTCGGCTCGCAGTGCATCGGATCGACGTTGCAGTGTTTCAAGTGTCATGGATTACCTGCTCCAATAGCGCTTCTAGTTCATCGACATGGCGGATTGCCTCCGCTGGGGCGGTTCTTGGCTGGAGCCTTCGAATGTCAGTCAGGGTTTTTTCCAGCGCATCCGCGAGGCCGGGATGACGGCGTGCGACATATCCCAAAAATGCCTTGGGTTCAGCGTAGTGGCGGGCATGGGCCGGGCCAAAGAGCGTGGCTGCCGTGGCGGCCAGACGGGCCTGAGCATAGTCGCCGAGCAAGGCCCCATCCTGATTGCACAAGCGCATCAAGCGCCCCCGCGCCAATAGCGCCTGCGCCTTGCCGCTGGTTGCGGTTGCTGCGTCGCGGCGCACTGGCCCATAGCGCAGCCATGAGTGCCAGATAAACAGCGCCAGCGTCAACAGCCCGCCCAGCCACAGAACCTGAAAGGGTGGCTCAAAAAAGCGTTTGAGGTCAGCCCAGGTGCGTTCACGTTGGCTGCCGCGATCCGGATCGGTCAGCCAGACATCGCGGCTGTAATCTATTACCAGATTGCGCTCGCCCGCGCGGGATCGGAGAAAATCACTAGCAATCAGGGCGTTATCAGCCATGCGCAGCCCGTGATTGTTCAACAGATCGGGGTCTGACAGCACCAGCATACGCGTGTTGTTGGTGCTGTTGCGCGCTTGGCTTTTGGGGATGGCCCTTTTGGGCAGGGCGCAGTCTGCCAGTATCATCGCAGCCTCAGTGCCGATCAAAGGCCTGCAGCTCTCGCTTTTGAACATCTGCGCGGCATAGATGCGCGCTGACATGTCTTGGCCGTCTTCAGACTTGTAACCGAAGTCGCTGAAGGGGACGCGCGCATCGACAATTTTTGCGTCATTCTCTCCAGTCAGGTCGTGCAGTAGCTGTTGGGTCGCGGCGCGCTCGTTCAGCAACACCGGATGCGCTACGCCAGCCAGCCGCATGCCGCTTCGCCATTTGGGCAGCACCACAAGCGTTTGCACCCGGCGCGCCTTTTCCAGAACCGGGCGCATATCCAGATCATACTCATCCTGCTGAAACAGCAATTCGCGCTTGGTCGAGGGATGGCTGCGGGGGCTATCGGGGGCGGTGTCAAACAGCGGCAGCAGCAGCAATCCGACGGAGTTTTGGTCAACCTGCCACCCGCCGAGGAAGCTCTGCGCACTGACGTCCTCGGACGTGAGCCAAGTTTGCAGACCATCAAACCCAGAAGGGGAGGTCCTGAGCACCTGCTGACGTTGCGACAGAGCATAAAACACCACAAAAATGAGCAATACCGCAAAGCCCGCAATGGCCAGCGTTTCCAGCCGGAGCTTGTTGGTCGGCGCGCTTGGGTCAGACAGGCTCATGCGGAGACTCCTGCATGCAACAGCGGGCGTATCTCATCGACATGGGACTGAAATTCCTCTTCGCTGACGTCGCGCCCTCCAAAATGCACCCGTTCGCTGGCCAGAACGAGACTGCGCAGTGCGCTGAGGTGGCTTTGATCGGCAGGCAGATGCCGCAGGGCTTCGCGGGCTGTCCAGCTGCGCTGCAACAGCACACCATTTGCCGCAATCGCCGCCGCCAGAGCGGCTTGTGCCAGTTGGACCAAGGCTTCCCGACGATCCTGAAGGCGCAGGATGCTGGCGAGGTTGCCGGGTACGGGGTGGGTGCTGCCTCTGTTGCCAAAGGGTGTTTTGCCACGTTCCCGTTTGGCGTTTTCGGCGTCACGCCCCATTGAAACGGAGACGTTGCCGCCGAAACGGGCAAAGACATAGGCAATTAGCAAAAGCACCGCGGCAGAGATTACTAAGCCGGGAAAACTCAGGTCGCCCATTGCCCATTCGCCGCTTACGTCGGTTCGCTCCGCTGGGGCTGTGGGTTCCTGACCGGCCTCCATCGGAGGAGGCGGGCGCGTCGGGTCGAAATACGCCACATCGACATCAATGCGGCGAAATCGGATCGCTTTTAGATAGGCCGCACCGCTGTCGCCAATCTCAAGCGGGGCTTCAGAAGATTGTTGCGCAACACTCCAATTGGGGAGCGCGAAGAAGCTGGCCAATAAGAACAGGCGAAAAATCAAAAACATGCGAAAGCGATAAGTGAACAAAATTTCAACGCCCAACCGATACCTGCAATTGCGCCGCAATGTACAGCATTTGATCGCAGATGACTGACAATTGGTTGCGTGGTCCTTTGGTGGGGCGCTTTTTTAGGCCGGTACCCGGACGTCCCATGGCCGCTAAACTGTCCTGTGAGCGGAGCAAAATCAGCGGACCCTGCCGTTTCATGCAAGGCAGATATGCAGGGGAATTGGTTGAAGCCCGTTGAAAACTCCGATCTATCCACGCGCACGAAGCGGGCAAGGGTGAGTCGGAGCAGGAATGACAGAACGCAACCGAGATGCGGCATCGATCTCTTTTGAGGCGGTGGGCAAGGCTTTTGCCAAACCGGGGGGCGGTACTGTTCACGCTCTGGAAGACGTCTCATTGGGCGTCGAGCCGGGGTCGATCACAGGTATTATCGGCCGCTCTGGAGCGGGGAAATCCACGCTTTTGCGCATGGTGAACGGGCTGGAACGCCCGACATCGGGTCGTGTTCTGGTGGGCGCGCATGATGTTGGCACCGCACGCGGTCGTGCCCTGCGCGACATTCGCCGCGACGTGGGCATGATCTTTCAGCATTTCAATCTGCTGGCCTCGCGCACGGTGGCGGGCAACATCGCCATGCCGCTGGAGATCGCGGGGGTTGCAAAATCCGAGATTACGGCGCGTGTGGCGGAACTGGTGGAACGCGTAGGGCTCTCGCAACAGGCCAACCGCTATCCGGCGGAGCTGTCGGGTGGGCAGAAACAGCGCGTTGGGGTTGCCCGCGCATTGGCGACCAAGCCAAAGGTTCTGTTGTCGGATGAGGCCACATCGGCGCTTGATCCGGAAACAACGCAGACCGTGCTGTCGCTGCTGAAAGACATCAACCGCGATCTGGGACTGACGGTTCTGCTGATCACCCATGAAATGGCCGTGGTGCGCGATATCGCGAGCCATGTGGCGGTGATCGACGGCGGGCGTATCGTGGAACATGGGCCGACGCATGATGTCTTTATCGCGCCGAAACATGCCACCACGCGGTCTTTCCTGTCGGGTGTCACCGGGGTGAAACTGCCCGCATTTGTCAAATCCCGCTTGCAGGACACGCCCAGCGAGGGCGGCGAAGAAGTCATTCGGGTTACGTTCTTTGGGCAGCACGCCACCGACCCGATGTTGGCCAAGCTGACCGGAGAGCTGGGCATTGAGGTGAATATCCTCGCCGGTGCGGTCGAGGAAATCGGTTCGCACCCCTTTGGCAATCTTCTGGTGTCCCTGCCTGCCGCGCGCGGCGAAGAGGCGCGTCGTTACCTGCAAGATCACAACCTCAATACGGAGGTGCTCGGCTATGTCGGCTAACCTCATCAATCTGCTGATCGAGGCCACGGGTCAGACCCTCTATATGGTGGCGATTTCGACCTTGCTCGGCACGCTCTTTGGCCTGCCGCTCGGCACGTTTCTCGCCACATCGCAACGCGGCGAGCTGCTCTCGGCCCCGTGGATCAACAAGGTGTTGGGGCTGGTGGTCAATGCGACCCGCTCCGTGCCGTTTATCATTCTGGTCGTTGCGATCATTCCCTTCACGCGTTTGGTGGCGGGCACATCAATCGGGACCACGGCGGCGATTGTGCCGTTGACCCTTGCGGCTGTGCCCTTCATCGCGCGGCTGGTGGAAAATGCGATCCGCGAAGTTGACAGCGGCCTGATCGAAGCAGCCCGCGCCATGGGGGCAACGCCCATTCAGATCATCCGCAAGGTGCTGATCCCCGAGGCGCTGCCCGGCATTACGCTGGGCCTTACCCTCGCGGTGGTCAGCCTGATTGGCTATTCCGCGATGGTCGGGGCCGTGGGCGGTGAAGGCCTCGGTGACCTTGGTATTCGCTATGGATATCAGCGTTTTATGCCCGAAGTTATGGCCATTGTGGTGGTCATCCTGATCGTCCTCGTACAGCTTGTGCAATCCATCGGAGAGTGGATCGCTGCCAAGGTGGACAAACGCGCGCCCAAGGGGCGTGGCGAATAATCCTTTCCTCAATCACGTACTAGCAAGGACTACACACATGCTGCGTATTGCTACCCTCACCTCCGTTCTGGCGCTCACGGCCTCTGCCGCGCTGGCGGCTGAAATCAAGGTCGGCGTCTCCCCCGGTGAGCACGCTGAAATCATGGAACTGGTTGCTGAGGTCGCCGAGCCGATGGGGCTGGAGATCGACGTTGTGGAATTTTCCGACTACGTGATCCCGAATCAAGCGCTGGCGGATGGTGACATTCAGGCGAACTCCTTCCAGCACGTACCCTATCTGGACAACCAGATGGCGGATCGGGGCTTTGATCTGACCGTGGTGGCCAACACCATCACCACCCCGATGGGTGTCTATTCTGACAAGGTGACAGAGCTTTCGGTGCTGGCAGAAGGCGCAAGCTTTGGCATCCCGAATGATCCGACCAACGGCGGGCGCGCGCTTTTGGTGTTGCAGGAACTGGGCCTGATCAAACTGGATGAAAGCGCTGGGCTGAAGCCGACGGTTCTCGACATCACCGAGAACCCCAAGGGGCTGAAATTCACCGAACTGGATGCCGCACAGCTGCCGCGTTCGCTGGCGGATCTGGACGCTGCATTGATCAACACCAACTATGCCATTGCATCGGGCCTGAACCCAAAGACCGACTCTATCGCGATGGAAAGTGCCGAAAACCCTTATGTGAACGTGATCGTTGTGCGCAGCGGTGACGAGAACGCGCCTTGGGTGGAAACGCTGATCAAGGCGTATCACTCCGATGAGGTGAAAACCTTCATTGATGAGAGCTATAACGGCACCGTGCTGACCTCCTGGTAAGGTCGCGCCGTGCACGTTTCAAAAGAGGGGGCTTTGGCCTCCTCTTTTTTGTTTGGGCACCCTGAGGGCGCGGCGGTCAGACCGTCAGAAGTTTTTTATACATTTCAAGCAAGAAGCTCTCGGCCTCGGCGTAGCGATCCTGAAGCTTGGCGGGCGCGATTTCTTCGATCTGAACGTCGAAATCTGCGTAATGCTGGGTGGTTGCCCAGATGGAGAACAGCAGATGATGCGGGTCGACCTTGGCCACGCGCCCGTCTTCGATCCAGTCCTCAAAAACTTGCACCTTGGCGTTGAACAATTCCTTGAGGGGGCCGAAGATTTCGCTGCGAGACTGCGGCAGGCCGCTGAGAATCTCATTGGCGAAAAACTTGCTTTCGCGGGGGAAGTTCTTTGAAATTTCCAGCTTGCGCTTGATGTAGGCGCAGATTTCCTCCACCGGATCACCTTGCGGATTGACCATGCTGAGCGGTGCCATCCACAGTTGCAGCGTGCGCGACAGAAGTTCCTTGCGTATCGCGTCCTTGCTTTCGAAATAATAGAGCAGGTTGGGCGTGGTCAGCCCGGCAGTTTTGGCGATCATATTGATGGATGCGCCCGAAGACCCGTGAAGGGCAAAAACCTCCAGAGCCGCAGTCAGGATTTGCTCGGTTTTCTGACGCTGGATCTTGGTTTTTGGTTTTGCATTTGACATGCGCGCCATCGAACGGGTCCGCCATTTGTAAGCTGAAATAAAGTTGCGCACCTATTGGCACATGTCAAAGGGCGTGGCTAGCGCCCGTGGGCGAGCGGGGCTGCAAAAGGGCCCGATTTGAAATTCAACGGGGTGACATTTGCGTGAGCCCAAAAAAACAGGCGGGCAACATGTGCCCGCCTGCTGGCCAGTTGTCTCGGGGAGTGGTGAGGTCAGGATGCGGCCAGTGAAGCTTTTTTGGCGGCGGCTTCTTGTTGGAACACCGGGATGATCTTTTCGCCGTAGTCGGCGATGATTTTCTCTTCATCGCCGCTGTCGAGGTAGATGTTGAACTGGGTGGTCCCGGCGGCCTCCAGCTCGCGCAACTTGGCAATATGTTCGTCCGGGGTGCCCAGCACGCAGAAGCTCTTCACGATGTCTTCGGTGATGAAGTCCAGATAGGGGTTATCGCTCTGGCCGTGCTTGGAATAGTCATAGCCTTTTCGGTTCTTGATGTAGTCGGTCAGGCTGGTCGGTACGTGATCGCCGTCGGTGCCGTATTTCTCCACGATGTCAGCGACGTGGTTGCCGACCATGGCGGGGAACCACTTGGTCTTCTCGATGCCTTCCTCGATCGGGCCGGTGTGCGCAGGCGCGGCCGCCATTACGCGGTAGTTCGACATATCGCGGCCTTCGGCGTCGCCGCCGGCCTTGGCCTGATCCGCGAGCCATTTGACGATCTTGGGCTCTGCGATCTGCAGCACCACGCCGTCGCCCACTTTGCCAGCCGAGGCCAGCGCCTTGGGGCCATAGGCACCAATCCAGACGGGGAGCTCATAACCGCTGGCCCAGGGGAACTTTACTGGTTCCGGGCATTCGCCGTATTGGACCTCTTCGCCGCGGATTAGGGATTTCACCACATGGGTGAACTCTTCCATCCGCTTGATCGTCGAGGGTTTCTTGCCCATCACGCGCACGGCACTGTCGCCGCGCCCAAGGCCAATGTCGAACCGGCCGCCGGACTGTTTGGCGAGCGAGCCAAAGAGTGAGGCCGCAACCGACCATTCGCGCGAGTTGGGGTTGGTGACCAGCGGGCCAAAACGCATGTTTTCCGTGTGCTCCATGCACATCGCCATCGCCACGAAGCTCTCGCGCCACAGGATGTGACTGTCGTAGAACCAGCAATAGGTGAAGCCTGCATTCTCGGCCTGACGCACTAGGGCGCGGGCGCGGTCAGGTTCAACGAAGCCTTTGAAACAAATTCCGAATTCCATGTCTTCCTCCGTGTTGGAATAGGTTTTTATGCTGTGTGGGTTTAGTGATCGGGGGCGCAGATGCGGATGCCCGCATGGGTGAAGGGCACTGCCTTTGAGATGTTCTGACGGATCAGGATCGGGGTGATCGCCTCGATGCAGCGGGCAGATTGTGCATCACCTGCGTTGTAGGTCTGCACATCCAGCGCGCCGACCAGCTCCATCACTTGTTTGCGGGCGGGCAGGCTGTTGCCGCAGATCAGGATGTCGCAGTTGATGTCCCAATCGAGGTTGTTGAGCGTGGTGGCGGAGACATTGTGCAGTGCGCCCACCACCGGGATCTCATCGCCAAGCAAGGCCTGCGCGGCCTCGGTGGCAGAGCCTTCTGGCGGCATATCGACCTTTTTCGGGTCACCCTCGGCCAGTGGCACCACGATATCGACAAGGATCTTGTCCGCGAGGTGCGGTTTGAGCGTGGTGAGTGTTGCGTTATGGGCTGACCAAGGTACGGCGCAGATCACCATCTGATCGGCGGCTTGCGTTGCCTCAATATTGCCAAGGCCAGAGATTTCGGCAGAGCCTTCGGGCAGTTTCTGCATCAGCTCGGCGGCGATCCCGGCACTGCGCTCGGCGTCGCGAGAGCCAAGTGCGACCTCAATCCCAGCGCGGGCAAACCGCAGTGCCAGACCCTGTCCTTGCGGCCCGGTGCCGCCAATGATCGCGATCTTCATCTGAACATATCCTCCTGTTTTTTCCTGAGTATGTCGGCGCCGCGGCTGTCGGTGGGCTGCCAGTCGAGCCCGCGCAACAGCACAGCCGGGGTGCGCCCGTTCTTGCGCACCACGAGGCCGGTGGCGGCGGCGATTTCATCGGCAAATGCCGGTTCGGTGACCTCCAGCGGGCGGCCCCATGCGTCCAGATTGCCCTGTTCGCGAATGGTGGCGGGCACTTTGGAGAGGCCGATCGCCACATTGACCTGACCCAGCCGCCATGGCCTGCCGAAGGTGTCGGTCATCACCACGCCGATACGGGCATCAAAGCGCTCCGCCAGATCACGTTGCAGCCTTGCGCAGCTTGCGTCCGGGTCTTTGGGCAGCACCATGGCGGCGTCTTCTTCGCCGAAATTGGACTGATCCACTGCCGCATTGGCCGAAATGAACCCAAGCCGGTGTTCGCAGATCATCGTCCCCTCGTTCTGGTCGGGGCGTTTGAACGAACGCACGACGCGGGTGCTTTCGCGCAGGACCACCTCGACCTTGCGGGGGTCTTTGTTCAGCTCTTCGCCATACCGAAGGGCCTCGGGCGAGGGCGTCACGCTGGCAAGCGGAATGATGCAGCCCTCGGCCTTGGAGAAGACCTTCTGCGCCACGCAGAGAATGTCGCCATCCCGCAAGGGAAGATCGGCTTTGCTCAGGCAGTCGGCGAATATGGCCGAGAGATTGTCGCCGTCTTGAATGTCGGGCACGCCAGGCAGGGCCGTGAGGGTGACGCTCAGGCTCATCGGGTGGCCTCCTGCGCAAGGAGTTGCGGGTTGCGGGCGAGCAGGTGGCCGAGGTCCTCAACGGTGTCGACATCGATCCGCAGGCTCTCGAGCGGCAGGATGACGGGCCAAAGCCCGGCCCGTTCTGCCGCGCGGCGGTGATGCACCACGGAGTTGGGGCCGTACTGAAACCGAAACGGGCAGGGCAGCGGGGCCAAGAGCGCATTGGTGCCCAGATCCGCCGATGGGCAGAACACGGCGCGCCCTTGCGCGAGGTCGTGGCTCAGCAAGCGGGCAAGATCGCAAGCTTTTGGCGCGGCGAGATCGCCGGGCAGGATGCAGATTGCATCGTAGCCTTGGCGCGCGCCCCATGCGGCGGCCACTTCAAGTGATTGAGACAGGCCGTCGTGGCCCTCGTCGTCAATCAGGGCGACACCTGCGCGCCTAGCGATGCGGGAAATCTCCGGACTGGAGGTGAGCACCGCGATGTCTACGCTGCCGTGGGGCAGCAACATAAGCGCCTCGGACAGGTGATTGAGCGTTGCCCGAAACAGCGCCAGAGCGATGCCCGCGCGCCCGTTGGCATCCAGCGCCGCGCCGAGCCGTGTCTTGGCGCGAGAGGGGTCTTTCATCGGGATGACCACCAGCCGCTTTTGCGTGAGGGCCGTCATGCGGCGGCTCCTTTGCGGGCATGGTCGTGATGGAAGTCGACGATTTCACGCGCCATGCGTGTTTTATCTTTGAGATCGCGCATCAAGATCGCAGAGCAGATCGGCGTTGGACCGATGGTTTGGATCTCTGGTGCAAGGGCGGCATCGACGTGGTCGATGAACAGCGCGTCCACCACATCGCGGTAGCGCTGGGCAACCCCCACCGCATCTGCCCGTTCGCTAAGGGCTGCCATCATTCTGTCGGCGGGGCCTTTGACGACCTTGCCCGCGATAAAGGGGCTGACCGCCACCTTGGGCGCGCGGGCGGATTGGACCGCTTCGCCAATGCCCGGAATGCTAAGGATCGGTGCGATACTGACCAGCGGGTTTGAGGGCGCAATGACGATCAGATCGGCGGAGGTGATCGCGGCCAGTGCTTCTGAGGTTGGTTTTGCCTGCGTGATGCCGTCAAAGGTCAGCTCCCGCACATCGGGCGCGCAGCGTTCGCGAACGAAATACTCCTGAAAGCTGAGCCAGCCCGCATCGGTCCGTACGCGGGTTTGCACTTGGTCATCCGTGGGCAGCAGGATCTCGGCACCGACACCAAAGGCGCGGGCGACGTCGCGGGCGATGTCGCTGGGGCGATCCCCCTTCAGGCGGCGCTGTGTGCGATAGATATGCAGGCCAAAGTCCCGATCCCCAAGCGACATCCATGTGTCTGCGCCAAGGGTTTTCAGGGTCTCAAGCGCCCGGTGGCTCTCATCAGCGACACCCCAGCCCTGCTGGCGGTCGATCACATCGGCAAGGCTATAGGTCAGCGTATCAATATCGGGCGAGACCCACAGCCCGTGAAAGCTGTCGTCATCCGCCACATTGCCAATCACGCTGAGTGCCACATCCGGCAGCGCGGCCAACCCTTCGGCCATTTTTGCGCCGCCGACGCCCCCCGCAAGGAGCGTGACCTTTGTCTGGGATGTGTCGCTCATTCCGCTGCCTCCAGCGTGGTGCTGCGTTCTGGGAACATCTGGAGGAAATCCAGCGGGTTGCGCCCGCGACGATCCACCAATGGGGCCAGATCTTCGGGGTCGTGATCGTCATAGATGTCGCGCACCTCGTAGATGGTGTTGCGGCGCACCGGCACCCGGCCAGCGGCGCGGATCATCTGAACCAGTTCCTTTGCGGTGATTTCCTGCCCGTGATCGGAGCCTGCCGCGCGCGAGATGCTCTCATTCATCAAGGTGCCGCCAAGGTCGTTGACGCCACGCGCCAGCATCTGCTGGGCGCGGGCCGCGCCGAGTTTTGTCCAGCTGACCTGAATATTGTCGATCCAGCCGTGCAGCATAATGCGCGAGACCGCATGCATCAGATCGACCTCCAGCGCGGTGGGGCCGGGGCGGACCTTGTCGGGGTTTTCCGACCACAGAGGCGACTCGGTATGGACAAAGGACAGCGGGACCAGTTCGGTAAAGCCGCCGGTGTCTTTCTGGATGTCGCGCAGCAGGCGGATATGTGCGGCCCAATGCTCGGGCGCGTCAATATGGCCGTACATGATGGTTGCCGTGGTGGGGATGCCGACCTCATGCGCGGCGCGGATGATCTCCACCCATTTCTCGGCGCTGAGCTTGTTCTTGGTCAGTTGCAGGCGCACTTCGGTGTCGAGGATTTCGGCCGCAGTGCCTGGCATCGAGCCAAGGCCCGCGTCTTTCAGGTCCGCGAGGAAGTCGTGATAGGACATCTTGGTCTTGGACGCGCCATACCAGATCTCGAAGGGGGAGAAGGCGTGAATATGCATGTCCGGCAGCGCCGCCTTAATGGCGCGCACGATGTCGCGGTAATAGGTGCCTTCCATCTTGGGGTGCAGACCGCCCTGAATGCAGACCTCAGTGCCGCCGCGATCCCAGGCTTCTTGCGCGCGCTCCACCACTTGTTCGGGTGAGAGCCATTCGGCCCCCGCATCCTCGCTGCGCTTGGCAAAGCCGCAGAACCGGCAGCCCATGTAGCAGATATTGGTGAAGTTGATATTGCGATTGACCACAAAGGAGACATGATCGCCGTTGGTGCGTCGTCGAAGCTCATTTGCGGTGCGATACACGGCTTCCGCATCTGCACCGCTGGTTTTAAAGAGGCTGACGCCTTCAGCTTCGCTAACCTCGCCGCCGCTCAGGGCCTTGTCGAGGATCTGCCGGATCGGGGCGGCGGCACCATCGGTCAGGGCGTGTACTGCTGCTGTCGGGGATTCAATCGTTTGCCGGATGGTCATGCGGTCTCTCCCATATGCCGTTGTTCGCGGGCCAGCCCGTTGGTGCCGGCCATGCCATGGGCGCGGCGCAGAACGGCGGGGTTGATGAAATCGGTCTCTGTGGTCAGGTAGCGGGGATAGACGGTCAGCCGTTCGCGCAGCTCAAACCCCGCTTCTGTGCAGGATCGATCCAGCGACCGGATTTCCGGCCATTCATGTTGTGGATTGATGAAGTCGATGGTGACCGGCGAAATGCCGCCCCAATCGTTGATGCCCGCCTCAAGATAGGCGATGTGACGCGCGCTGAGATTGGGGGGCGCTTGCAGGCTGATGTCCGGTGACAGGATGATCCGCGCCGCTGCAATGGTGCGCAGCATGTCCTCCAATGTGGGCTCCGGGTGCTGCGCCATATCGATATCGGGTTTGCGCTGAAAATTCTGGATGATCACTTCTTGGATGTGACCGTGGCGGGCATGGGCTGCGTTGATCGCGTGCAGCGCCTCAATGCGCTCGGCAAAGCTTTCGCCAATCCCGATCAACAGACCGGTGGTGAAAGGCACCTGTTTCTCGCCTGTGCGTTCCAGCGTGCGCAGGCGCTGGACCGGCACCTTGTCGGGGCAGGCAAAATGCGGATGGCCCCGGCGGGTCAGCCGACGGCTGACGGTTTCCAGCATCATCCCCATGGAGGCCGCGACCGGGCGCAAAACGTCGATTTCATCGTCGGTGAGCGTACCCGCATTCACATGCGGCAGGAGCGTGGTCTCCTCCAGCACCAGCTCGCACATGTCGCGCAGGTAATCGGTGAGGCGGCTGTAGCCAAGCCTTCCCAGCCCCGCACGGGCCTTGGCATAGCGCAGTTCCGGCTTTTCTCCGAGGCTGAACAACAGCTCCTTGCAGCCCTCCTGTTCGCCCTTTTGCGCGGTCGCCAGAACTTGCTCTGGCGTCATGATATTGGCCTCTGGCGAGTCCGGGTGTTTGACGAAGGTGCAATAGCCGCAGGTGTCGCGACACATGTTGGTCAGAGGCACGAATGCCTTGCGCGAATAGGTGATCGTCCGGCCCCATTGGGCATCACGGATTTGGGCCGCACGGCTCATCAAAGCGCGCAGATCTCCCGCCTCCGCCCAGGCCGTGCCTGTGCTGAGCGATTGGGTATTCATGGTGTCCTCCCTGCCTCAAGGATTGTGGGTCAGGGTGGCAGCTGTCAAATATTTTTTTAGCTGTAGCTCAAAAAATGAAACGTAAATGTGCCAATAATCTATTTAACCATATGAATAATAACGATATAAAAATGAACTTATGAAAATTATTGACTACTAAGTAAAACAATCAAATACTCCCTCTTGCTCGTGACGATCCTTTGGGAGGAGGGCTGTCACGCTAAGGGAGGACATCAAAGTGCGAATAGGAACGCCGCGAGAGTTGGCGACTGGCGAGTCGCGAGTAGCGATGACGCCATTGTCGGCGCTTGATCTTCAGAAGCTGGGGTTTGAGTGCTGTATTGAGTCTGGTGCGGGTGAGGCTGCGGGGTTTACCGATGCGGCCTATGCCGAGGCCGGGGTGGAGGTGATCAAGACCGCCGCCGGGCTGTGGAAGGCCGCCGATATCATCGCCAAGGTGCGCGCACCCAATGAGACCGAACTGAAGCGGCTCAATAAATCCAAGACGCTGATTTCCTTCTTCAATCCGGGCGGCAATGAAGAGGGCCTTGAGCTCGCCAAATCCAAGGGCGCCACCGTGATCGCCATGGAAATGGTGCCGCGCATCAGCCGCGCGCAGAAGATGGACGCGCTGAGTTCCATGGCCAATATCGCCGGCTACCGCGCGGTGATCGAAGCGGGCAACAATTTTGATCGGTTCTTCACCGGCCAGATCACAGCGGCGGGCAAGGTGCCCCCGGCCAAGGTTCTGGTGGTGGGCGCAGGTGTTGCGGGCCTCGCGGCGATCGGCACCTCCACCTCGTTGGGCGCAGTGACCTACGCCTTTGATGTGCGCCCCGAAGTGGCCGAGCAGGTCGAGTCGATGGGCGCGGAATTTGTCTATCTCGACTTTGAGGAAGAGCAGCAGGATGGGGCCGCCACCGGCGGCTATGCCTCTGTATCGAGCCCAGAATTCCGCGAGGCCCAGCTGGCCAAATTCCGCGAGCTGGCGCCGGAGGTGGACATCGTCATCACCACCGCGCTGATCCCCAACCGCGAGGCCCCGAAGCTCTGGCTGGCGGATATGGTCGCGGCGATGAAGCGCGGCTCGGTCATCGTCGACCTTGCGGCCGAGCGGGGCGGCAATGTCGAAGGCACCGTGAAGGACGAAAAAATCGTCACCGACAATGGTGTGACCATCATCGGCTATACCGATTTCCCCAGCCGGATGGCGAGCCAGTCCTCCAGCCTCTATGCCACCAACATCCGCCACATGATGACCGATCTGACCCCGGAAAAGGACGGTCAGGTGGTGCATGACATGGAGGATGACGTGATCCGCGGGGCCACCGTGACCCACGCGGGCGAGATCACCTTCCCGCCGCCGCCGCCCAAGGTGCAAGCCATTGCGGCGCAAAAGAAACCCGAACCACCCAAGGAGCTGACGGCCGAGGAAAAACGCGCCGCAGAAGTCGCGGCCTTTAAGCAGCAGACCAAGAATCAGGTCACATTGCTGGCGGTGGGGGCTGCGTTGTTGCTGACCGTCGGGCTGGTGGCCCCGGCGAGCTTCATGCAGCACTTCATCGTCTTTGTGCTCTCGGTCTTTGTGGGCTTTCAGGTGATCTGGAACGTCTCGCACAGCCTGCACACGCCCTTGATGGCGGTCACCAATGCGATCTCTTCGATCATCATTCTCGGTGCCTTGATGCAGATCGGCTCTGGCTCGTGGCTGGTGATTTTCCTCGCGGCCCTCAGCGTTTTTATGGCCGGGATCAATATCTTCGGCGGCTTCCTCGTGACACGGCGCATGCTCGCCATGTTCCAGAAATCCTAAGGGAGGAGAGATCATGGACTTTGGATTCACGACGGCGGCCTATGTGGTCGCGGCGGTTCTCTTTATCCTTTCGCTTGGCGGGCTCTCGGGCCAGGAAAGCGCCAAACGCGCGGTCTGGTATGGCATTACCGGCATGGCGCTGGCGGTGTTTGCAACGCTCATCGGGCCAGGCTCTGGCCTGTGGTTCCTGTCGCTGGTGCTGATCGGCGCGGGCGGTGTGATCGGCTATATGCTGGCGTCCAAGGTCGAGATGACCCAGATGCCGGAACTGGTGGCGGGCATGCATGCGCTGGTGGGGCTGGCCGCGGTTTTGGTGGGCTTTAACGCCCATATCGAACTGGGCCGGGTGCTGGCGATGGACGAAGGCGCGCGCAAAACGCTCGAAGGCTTTGCCGCCCTCTTGGCCAAGAAAGACAGCATTGAGATCAACATCCTGCGGGTGGAGGTCTTCCTTGGGGTCTTTATCGGGGCGGTGACCTTTACGGGCTCGGTGATTGCCTATGGCAAACTCTCGGGCAAGGTCTCCTCGGCGGCGACCAAACTGCCCGGTGGGCATCTCCTGAACATCGGCGCGGCGGCTGTCTCGCTTCTGTGCCTGTTCTGGTATCTGGGCGCAGGCGGCATGCTACCGCTGGTGCTGATGACGCTGGCGGCCTTGTTCATCGGCTATCACCTGATCATGGGCATTGGTGGTGCAGATATGCCGGTGGTGGTCTCCATGCTGAACAGCTACTCCGGCTGGGCGGCGGCGGCGATTGGCTTCAGCCTTGGCAATGATCTGTTGATCGTGGTCGGCGCGCTGGTGGGCTCCTCGGGGGCGATCCTGAGCTACATCATGTGCAAGGCGATGAACCGCTCGTTTGTCTCGGTGATCCTTGGCGGCTTTGGCGGCAGCACCGGCCCCGCGATGGAGGTCGAGGGCGAGCAGGTGGCGATTGACGCCGATGGCGTGGCCGCGGCCTTGGAAGAAGCCGACAGAGTGGTGATCATCCCCGGCTACGGCATGGCGGTGGCGCAGGCGCAGTCCAATGTGGCCGAGCTCACGCGCCGCCTGCGCGCCAAGGGCAAGACCGTGCGCTTTGCGATTCACCCGGTGGCGGGGCGCTTGCCCGGGCATATGAACGTGCTCCTGGCCGAAGCCAAGGTGCCCTATGACATCGTGCTGGAGATGGACGAGATCAACGACGACTTTCCGGAGACGGATGTGGCCATCGTGATCGGCTCCAACGACATCGTGAACCCGGCCGCGCAGGAAGACCCCAACTCGCCCATCGCCGGCATGCCGGTTCTGGAGTGCTGGAAGGCGAAACAGGTATTTGTCTCCAAACGCGGTCAGGGCACCGGCTATTCCGGCATCGAGAACCCGCTGTTCTTCAAGGAAAACACCCGCATGTTCTACGGCGACGCAAAACAGTCCCTCAGCACGCTACTCAATATCATCGAGTGAGCGGCGGGTGTGCGGGGAATACGATTGAAAGATGAGGGAGCGGGTCGAGGAGGCCTGCGGACCTCAAACGAAGGGAGAAGACTATGAAGGATCTTCAGAGCAATACGAGAGTGGACGGCAGTCGGCTCTGGGACAGCCTGATGGAAATGGCGCAAGTTGGCCCCGGTCTGCGCGGCGGCAACAATCGCCAGACGCTGACGGATGCCGACAAGGACGGGCGCGATCTGTTCAAACGCTGGTGCGAAGAGGCTGGCATGACGGTTGGCGTCGACAGCATGGGCAATATGTTTGCCCGCCTTGAAGGGGCGGAGCCGGATCTCGACCCGGTGATGATGGGCAGCCATCTGGATACGCAGCCCACCGGCGGCAAATATGACGGTGTGCTGGGTGTTCTCGCGGGGCTGGAGGTGGTTCGGTCGATCCGCGATCAGGGCATCACGCCGCGTCGCCCGATTGTGGTGGTGAACTGGACCAATGAGGAAGGCACGCGGTTTGCACCGGCGATGCTGTCCTCGGGTGTGTTCGCCGGGGTGCATTCGCAGGACTGGGCCTATGCGCGCGAGGATGCAGAGGGCAAGACATTCGGCGAGGAACTGGCGCGGATTGGCTATGTCGGGGATGAGCCGGTCGGCACCCGCAAAATGCACGCGATGTTTGAGCTGCATATCGAACAGGGACCGATCCTTGAGGCTGAGGGCAAAGACATCGGTGTTGTGACCCATGGGCAAGGGTTGAACTGGTTGCAGGTGACGCTGACCGGGCAGGAGGCGCATACCGGCTCCACTCCGATGCCGATGCGGCGCAATGCTGGGCTTGGCGCGGCGAAAATCACCGATCTGGTGCATGAGATTGCCATGAGCCATCAGCCCGACGCCGTGGGGGCCGTGGGGCAGTGCGACTACTATCCCAACAGCCGCAATATCGTGCCGGGCAAAGTCGTCTTCACCATCGATTTCCGGTCGCCCAGTTTCGAGACCCAAGCCGATATGGAAGCGCGCCTGCGCGCAGGGGCCGCAAAGATCGCCGAAGATCTGGACCTGCAACTGGAGATCGAACAGGTCGGCCATTTCGATCCGGTCACCTTTGACGAGGGCTGCGTAAGCGCGGTGCGCAAGGCGGCAGAGAAGCTCGGCTATTCCCATCGCAACATCATCTCTGGTGCGGGGCATGACGCCTGCTGGATCAACAAGGTCGCACCCACTGCGATGGTGATGTGCCCCTGTGTTGATGGCCTTAGCCACAACGAGGACGAAGACATCAGCCGCGAATGGGCCACCGCTGGCACCGATGTGCTGCTGCATGCCGTCCTCGAGACCGCAGAAATCGTGGAGTAAGACAATGAGCGCGAGAACCGTAATCAAGGGCGGCACCATTGTGACCGCCGACCGCAGCTATGACGCGGATGTGGCCATTGAAGGCGGCAAGATCGTCGAGATCGGCCAGAACCTGAGCGGCGGCAAAGTGCTGGATGCTGAGGGGTGTTATGTGATGCCGGGCGGAATTGATCCGCATGTGCATCTGGAGATGCCCTTTATGGGCACCCATTCGGCGGATGATTTTGAATCCGGCACCCGCGCGGGACTTGCAGGTGGCACCACCATGGTGGTCGATTTCTGCCTGCCCAGCCCCGGTCAGTCGATGCTGGAGGCGTTGGAGGTATGGCACGCGAAATCCAAACGCGCCTGCGCGGATTATTCCTTCCACATGGCGGTGACATGGTGGAGCGAGCAGATCTTTGACGAGATGCAGATGGTGGTCGACCATGGCATCAACTCCTTCAAGCACTTCATGGCCTATAAGGGCGCGTTGATGGTGGAGGATGACGAGTTGTTCGACAGCTTCCGTCGCTGCGCAGCCATTGGGGCCTTGCCCATGGTGCACGCAGAAAACGGCGATGTTGTCGCGACCATGCAGCAGAAACTGCTGGCAGATGGTATTACCGGCCCCGAAGGCCACGGTATGTCGCGCCCGCCCGAGGTGGAGGGCGAGGCCACCAATCGCGCCATCATGATTGCCGACATGGCGGGGGTGCCGCTCTATGTGGTGCATACCTCTTGTGAACAGGCCCATGAGGCGATCCGTCGGGCGCGTCAAAAGGGCATGCGGGTCTATGGCGAGCCGCTCATTCAGCATCTGGTGCTGGATGAAAGCGAGTACCGCAACCCAAGCTGGGACCACGCCGCACAGCGCGTGATGTCGCCGCCGTTCCGCGACAAGGCCAATCAGCAAAGCCTCTGGGCGGGATTGCAGGCCGGGTCCTTGCAGGTGGTGGCCACGGATCACTGCGCCTTCAGCATTGAACAGAAACGCTACGGCATCGAGGATTTCACCAAGATCCCCAATGGCACCGGAGGACTTGAGGACCGGATGCCGGTGCTATGGACCGAAGGTGTGAACACGGGCCGTCTGACCCCGAATGAGTTTGTGGCGGCGACGTCGACCAATATTGCCAAGATCCTCAACATCTACCCGCAGAAAGGCGCGGTGCTGGAAGGCGCGGATGCGGATCTGGTGGTCTGGGACCCTGAGAAGACCAAGGTGATCTCGGCTGAAACGCAGCAATCTGTGGTGGAATATAACGTCTTTGAAGGGCGCGAGGTCAAAGGCCTGCCGCGCTACACCCTCAGCCGGGGCGAGATCGCGGTGGACGATGGCACCGTCTGCGCCACGGCAGGGCATGGCAAATTCGTCACGCGCGCGCCCTATCCAGAGGTCAATAAAGCGCTGTCGAAATGGAAAGACGTGACCGCGCCCCGCAAGGTGGTGCGTGATCCGGAAAACATGCCGGCCTGCGTCTGAGATTTTCCCCGGTCACTGGCCGGGGAATTTTCGTTTGCGCCCTTTGGAGGAAAGGGCCACAAATCCGAATAAAAGGGAGGAAATAAAGAAATGACCGATATAACAAGTGGGTATACCACGTCTCGGGACAGCGAACCGGGTCAACTGGATCTCGCGGGGCTGGATCCGGAACTCTATAATGAGGACCAGCTGCCGACCACCGCAGCAGAGCGCACATGGAACTGGTTGTCCATTTCTGCACTTTGGGTGGGGATGGTGGTCTGTATCCCGACCTATCTGCTGGCGTCCTATCTGATCGGCGCAGGCATGAGCTGGGATCAGGCGGTGATGACCATTCTCGCCGCCAATGCGATCGTCCTGATCCCGATGGTTCTGGTGGGCCACGCAGGCACCAAATACGGCATCCCGTTTCCGGTGCTCTTGCGTTCGTCCTTCGGCCCGGCTGGGGCCAAGATCCCGGCGGTCGCCCGTGGCATCGTGGCCTGTGGCTGGTTTGGTATCCAGACATGGGTTGGCGGGTCTGCGATTTTTGTGATCGTCAACAAGCTCAGCGGTGGGGCGCTTGCAGGGGAGGCGTTGCCGTTCCTTGGGATCAGCCTTGGTGAATTTGTCTGCTTCCTCGCCTTCTGGGGCCTGCACCTCTACTTTATCAAGAACGGCACGGAGTCGATCCGATGGCTAGAGACCTATGCGGCTCCGTTTCTGCTGGCGATGGGCCTTGCATTGCTGGCATGGGCCTATTCGGCGGCGGGCGGTTTTGGCGAGATGCTTTCCACCCCCAGCGCCTTTGATCCGGGTCAGCCCAAAGAAGGGCAGTTCTGGGCCGTGTTCTGGCCGAGCCTGACGGGCATGATCGGCTATTGGGCGACGCTTGCGCTCAATATCCCGGACTTTACCCGTCACGCGCGCAGCCAGAAAGATCAGCTGGTGGGGCAGATGGTGGGGCTACCGATCCCGATGGCGCTCTTTGCCTTTATCGCGTCTGCTGTGACCTCGGCCACCGTGGTGATCTTTGGCGAGGCGATCTGGGATCCGGTGCAACTGTCAGAGCGCATGGGCGGCTCTGCGGTGATTATCGCGCTGTTTGCGCTGATCGTGGCGACGCTGACGACAAACCTTGCGGCCAATGTGGTGGCACCTGCGCATGGGTTTGCCAATCTCGCGCCGAGCAAGATCAACCTCAAGCGCGGCGGCTATATCACCGCAGCCATTGGGATCGCCATGTTCCCATGGATTCTGGTGAACCATATCGTCGGCTGGCTGATTGCCTATTCCGCACTTCTGGGGCCGATCGCGGGTGTGATGCTGGCGGATTACTACCTGTTGCGCAAAACCCGGCTTGAGGTGGCTGACCTATTCAAGTCGAACGGCATCTATTCGGGCCAGAACGGCACCAACTGGGCCGGTATTCTGGCGCTTGTCATCGGTATTCTGCCGAACCTGCCGGGCTTTTTGGCGGGCGTTGGCCTGACTGATGGAACTTCTGCGTTCTTTGCGACCATCTACACCTACGCGTGGTTTGTAGGGCTCTTTGTGGCGGGCGCGGCCTATCTGCTGCTGTCCAAGATGATGAACAAGTAAACCCTGTCGCTCCGGGGGTATCCCCGGAGCGCATCCCGCCTGAGGACAAAACCAAGGAGAGTTCTATGCCCAAAGCCTATTGGATCGCCCATGTTACCGTGACCAATCCCGACCCTTATGCGCTTTATGCCAAGGGGGCGACGGAGGCTTTTGCGAAACACGGTGCCCGCGTTTTGGCACGTGGCGGTGCGGTCGAGCATCTGGAGGGCGAAGGCCATCCGCGCAACGTGGTGATCGAGTTTGACTCCATGGAAGCAGCATTGGCCTGCTATCATTCGCCCGAATATCAAGACGCCAAAGCCCACAGAGAAGGTGCGGGGATCGCCAATATTATGATCCTTGAAGGAGCGCCGGACTAAGACCCTTATCGGGCGCGAAGGTGTAGAGAGAAGCCCGCCAAGCGTCATGCGCAATTGCATTGACTGTGAGGAGAGGGCAGACCGCACCCCGTCCAACGGCGACCCGCTGCGCTAGGTACAGTCCGGGTCAGTTGGGTCGCCCTGAATAGCCATAAAAACACAGCCATAAAAACCGAAGTCTGAACATTTGCAGGTGGCATATTTTGCCGCCCGCAATCCGTTGGCCTCATACAGAGACTGCCGGATAAAGCGAATGTTATGCCGTAATTCGCGACAATACTTGTGCTACCCGCAAAATGTTGACATGATTCGGGCAAATAGTTAACAAATGGTAAACGTCAAGCGGCGAGTTTTTTATCGGTGGCATTTTGCGTATCGGTGACGGGGTGGGGTACAATGCAGCAGTTAAAGCAGAGGCAGATTCAAACTGCCCAGACGGCAAGTCCCAATGGGACACAGGCAAGAAAATTTCCGACAAAGATTGAAACGATTTCCAGTTCAGGAAGCGTAAAGCTCGCTCTGAAGAGCAAGATTTCAGGCCATGACCCGCAACGGGCGGCCAATGTTGTGCCATCAACGCAACCCGCGGCGACCCCCCAACCGGTGCCTGAGCAGAGTGCTCCGACCTCCACCGGTGGAGATTTTGGCGGCCACGCGCGCGGTGACTTTGGCGGCCGATTTGCGTGGGCTGATCTGTTGTCGGATGATCGTTTTGCCAAACCTTTGCTGGCGGCTGCAGCGGTGGCTGGGATTTTGATCCTTGGGGCCACCACACTGGCGCTGCTCCCAAATACGCAGGAACCGGTGGCGGCTGCAGCGATCCCCGAAGCGGCGGCTCCGGTTGCGCCTTCGGATAATCTTGCCCGCCTCATGCAGGTTGCTGCGATCGAGACGCCAGAACCCAACACCGTTGCGGCACCTGTGACTGCCGCGCCGGTCGCGGCGACGCCTGCGTTTGAGGCCAGCGGTGATCTGATGTCCAAGATGACAGCAGAGACATTGGCGGCGTTGCGCACGCCCGCACCGGTCGCGCCGCCCGCAGTTGCAAGCGGCCAGAGCAATGTGTCAGGAGGCCCAATCGTGGGAGGGTCTGACCTCTATCAGCTGGTGATGACCGCCCATGCACAAGGCCAGTCGGCGACCTATATTGATCGGCTTTTGAACGATGCGTATCTGCGGGGTCAAATTTCTGTACCGCGAGGGCTGGTGCGGGCCGATGGTCGCGTCGACACGGACACAATCCTGAGCCTTTTTATTCAGTAGAAACAAAATGATAACGGCGCGCTGCCACGCTTGTTGTCCAACAATAGAAACAAGACTGCCATCAGCATGAAACCTGTTCGGCAGATATAAGACTAAAAGTATTTTCGGGGGGGCCTAATGAAGAAATTGATCGCGGCTGCGGTGCTTGGGGTGTCTGTGCTCTGGGCGCATATGGGGGCTGCTCAGACGTGCGGGGGCATCTATCGGGTGCAACCCGGCGACAGTCTCTCAGTGATTGCCGACCGGCTCTATAAGAACGCTGGCATGTGGACCGCGATCCACAACCGCAACATTGCAGCCATCGGCCCAAAGCCCAGTGCGATCCGAGTGGGAATGCCACTGGAGATCACCTGTCTGAATGGGTTGCCTGTCGGGCTTGAAGGGGGACGTGCGCTGAAAGAAGCAGCGCCAGCCGCAGCAACGCCAGTTCGAATTGAGGCGGGAAATGCAGCGGTGCGTCAGAAGATCAACCTTTTGACGGGGGATGATTTTGAACCGTTTACCGGCAAAAATCTCCATAATGGTGGGCTGCTGACCGATCTTGTGAACACCGCAATGATCAAGGCAAACCCCGAGCGTGGCTTTGCGATCCATTGGGTGGATGATTGGTCCTCTCACTTTGATCCACTGCTGTCGAATGCGCTGCTGGACATTGGTTTCCCATGGTACAAACCCAACTGCACTGAGTTGCCGGACAACTACCGGTGCAAGAACCTGCTGTTTTCTGATCCGCTGTTTGAGACGCTGACGCTGATGTTTGCCGATGCCGCGCGCCCGGTGTCCTTTGCCAAGGACGAGGATCTTTTTGGCAAGTCGATCTGCCGCCCCAAAGGCTATGACACCTCGATTTTCAACGAAAACGGTCGCAACTGGCTGCGTGAGGAAAAGATCACCTTGGTTGTTGCGGCGACGCCGGGCGATTGCTTTGACTTGGTGCTTGAAGGCAAGGCGGATGGGGTGGTTCTGAATGAATTCACCGGTCGCAATAAGATGAAAGAGATGGGGATCGTGGAGCGCATTCAAGTGGTGCCAGAGCCGATCTCAATCCAGTCGCATCATGTGGTGGTGCATAAGTCGCACCCTCAGGCGCAGGAACTTCTCGATATTGTGAATCGCGGCCTGCGCGGCATTCGTGAAGATGGGTCGTATCAAGCCATTGTCGAAGATCACCTTGCCCGCGTCTGGGCCGGGTTCTGACGGAGAAACAGATGCGACGCATTCTGATGCCGCTGATCTGGCGGGTGGTGCTGCTGTTTGGGCTTATGCCCTCAGCCGCATGGGCGATTTGTGATGTGGATTATGTGGTGCAGCCCGGAGACAATCTGTTTTCGATTGCAGAGGCGCATTATGGCGACCGCGAACGCTGGACGGTGATCTACTATAGCAATCAGGGAAATTTGGATGGCCCCTCGGTTATTCCGGGGCGCACGCTCTTTATTCCCTGCCCGCCAGATGCCGAGCCTGAGGAAGCCGTGGTGGAGCCTGCACCGCCTCGCCAGCCGACAGCAGAGCTCAATCTGCTGACAGGCGGCAATTACGCGCCTTTCACCGATCCGAACCTGCCCGGACAGGGGCTGGTGACAGAATTGGTCAATGCCGCGTTGGAACTTGCTCCGTCGCCCGTGCCTTATGCAATCACATGGGAAAACGACTGGAGCCAGCATCTGTCGCCCATGCTCGACAGCAAGCGGTTCGATATGGGGTTTCCATGGGCCAAACCGGATTGCACTGCGGATGCGAGCAATCCGCGATGTGTGAAGTATCATTATTCAGATCCGCTGATGGAAGTGCCGGTGATGCTGTTTGTGCGCAGCCGTGGTGGGATGGCCTATGCCAGCGATGCGGATGTGGTGGGTAAAACCCTGTGCCGCCCGCTGCGTGAGGATGTGTTTGACCTGAACAGCGCCGGGCGGCGCTGGCTGAGCGAGGATAAAATCACCCTTCTGCAGCCACAAAGCGCCGGTGATTGCCTGCGCATGGTGGCCGAGGGGCGCGTTGATGCCGCGGCGCTCAATCTCTTTGTCGGAGCAAGCGCATTGGTGGCAGAAGGTCTGCGCGGTCAGGTCGAGCCACTTGAGCAACCGCTCTCTCAGGTGAGCCTTCATGTCATAATATCAAAGACACACTGGCGCGGAACATCATATCTTTACCGGGTGAACGCCGGGTTGCGAAAGCTGCGTGAAAGCGGAAAGTACGATGAAATTATGAGCCGCCAGATGGAGTTGTTCTGGGCCGGCCTGCAGTAATAGCGCGCTGCATGGGTTCAAAAAGCGGTGCTTCTCTGCAACTGCAGTGTGATCCTTTAATTTTGAAATATAAAATATCTCCTTGTCCTTCGGTTCAATGGTGAAATTATGGTTGCTTAACGGCCCGGGAAGGATTCTCGGCGATACTGGCAACGCAAGTTATGGGGTTCCAAAGTTGAGACGGAGACAGGAACAGTGCGCGACAGGGTGCGGTCTATTATTCTAGCGTTGGGAAATCGGACGTATCTGCCCACCTGGATTGCGCTGTTTGTCGTTGGCGCATCTCTCATCTTTGCCGAAAATCAGAATCGGATCATCAACAAACAAGAACTGCGGGCAGAGGTGCTGGCCGAGGCTGGACTGATCCGCTCCCATCTTGAAGGTCAGCTGACTGCGGACGTGCAGCTGATCAAGGGGCTTGTGGGGCTTTTGGTGTCTGAACAGTCGATGACACAGGATCGGTTCAATGAGATTGCCGCTTATGTGGCTGGCGATTTGCCTGAAATTTTGAATATTGCCGTTGCGCCGGATCTGGTTGTCTCCATGGTTTACCCCTACGAGCGCAACAAGGCGGTGCTTGGTCTTGATTACAATAAGAATGACGCCCAGCGAGAAGCCGTCATGCGAATGCGTGACAGCGGCGAGATCGTCCTCGCGGGGCCCGTAAATCTGGTTCAGGGCGGAACCGGGTTTATCATCCGTTTTCCGGTTTTTACCGGCGAAGGTGAGGATCGTGCCTTCTGGGGAATGGTCGCTGCGGTCATTGATGCGGATGCGCTTTATCAGGGGGCTGGGTTACATCAGGCTGATCTCCCGGTTGAGATTGCGCTGAGCGGCCGCGATGGCACCGGCCATCAGGGGGGCGTGTTCTACGGGGATCCCGCGATCCACGACTACGGCCCGATGGTGATGGATGTGATCTTGCCCACCGGCACATGGGAACTGGCCGCGATCCCGCGCGGTGGCTGGCCCAAGGAACCGGGCAACCTGTGGAAGCTGCGGCTTGTGTTGATCGTGGCAGGTATTCTGATCATCGTACCCACGTTCATGGCGTGCAGGCTCTCGGCTGTTCGCCGCTCTACCATCAAGACGCTGCGCAAGCGCGAACAGGAGTTGGAACGACACCAGGTCGAATTGGAACAATTATCGACGGTTGCGCAAAATGCCTCTGACAGCATCATTCTGAGTGGCCCGGATCTGCGCGTGTTCTGGGTCAACGATGCGTTCACCCGCATGACGGGCTACACGATTGACGATGCGATTGGGAAGCGACCGGGAGACTTGCTGAACGGCGCTGAAACCGACCCTGAGACCGTTCGCGAAATTGCGGAACATATCGCGCGGGGCGAACGGCTGCACCGCGAGATTCTGAATTACACCAAGGATGGCAACACCATTTGGGTGGACACGAACCTTGTGCCCGTCCTCAATGAGAATGGTGACATGCGCATGGTTATCGGCATCGAGCGTGATGTGACCTCGCAAAAACGAAATGCGGTTGAATTGGCCGAAGCCAAGCGTGCGGCTGAGGAAGCAGATCGCACTAAGACGGAATTCCTCGCCAATATGAGCCATGAAATCCGCACGCCGATGAATGGGATCATCGGGATGGCGGATTTGCTGTCGGAAACCGCCTTGCCTGAAGAACAGGAGCAATATGTCCAGATTATCCGCACGTCGTCCAAGGCGCTTTTGAAGATCATCAATGACATCTTGGATCTCACACGGATGGAATCCGGCAAACTGTCTCTGGAACCCGTGGACTTTGACCTTGAGCGGTGCATCGAAAGCGCTGTCGATATTTTGCGCCCTGTGGCGCGCGAAAAGGGTCTGACGCTCAATGTGAACTATGCCACCGACCTGCCCAAGTCCGTACGGGCGGACGATGGACGCGTGCGCCAGATCCTTGTGAACCTTGTGGGGAATGCGGTGAAATTCACCGCATCCGGTCGTGTGGACGTGCGTGTTTTGCGCGCGCAGTCAGATCCTTACAGGCTGACCATCGACGTGCAGGACTCTGGCATCGGCATGTCGCAGGCGCAGCTCAACAATATTTTTGACCGATTTTCACAGGCAGATGCGGCGACCACCCGGTCCTTTGGCGGCACGGGGTTGGGGCTTACCATCTCGCGCCTTTTGGCGCAGCAGATGCAGGGCGATATCACCGTTCATTCAGAGCCGGGGCAGGGCAGCTGTTTTTCACTTTATATCCAGTGTGATGCCCCGCTGGGCCAGCCGGAGCAGACCGACACTGCCCAAGAACCGGATCTGGATCGCATTCGCGGATGTAAGGTTCTGTTGGCCGAGGACAATCGCACCAACCGGCTCTTGATCCGAAAGTATCTGTCAGATCTGACGGTAGAGTTGATCGAAGCCGAAAATGGCTATGAGGCGGTGGAGCTTTGCGCCCGACACCGTCCCGACTTGATCCTGATGGATATGTCGATGCCGGAAATGGACGGTCTGACTGCGACCAGGCTGATCCGAATGCAAAACCACCCGCAGCCGCCGATTGTTGCGCTGACCGCGAATGCGTTTGCCAGCGATCGTGAGGCCTGTCTGGCTGCGGGTATGAACGGTTTTTTGTCAAAGCCGATCAACAAAAAAGAGCTGCTGAATGGTATGGCGGGGGTTATGGAAGACCCGGATGGGCTGCGTCATGCGGCGTCGGCCTGATGCGGCACGCCAAATCGGTTCGAGCAGACCTGCACAAGAAATGCGCAGGTCGCTTTTGTCATAGGGCTCAGGCGCGCGCAGTTTGCGGCAATACAAACACGCCGACATCTGCCGGAACCACCCCGGTGCGCAGAGGGCAGCCATAGACCTGAGACAGGCGCGCATCGGTCAGCACCGTTGCCACGGAACCTGCGCCAGCGGTTTGCCCTTCTGCCATGACATGCACATGATCGGCATACATCGCCGTCAGGTTCAGGTCATGCATCACCGCGATCACCCCACCGCCGTCGCTTGCAAACTGGCGCGCGATCTCCATCACGGTTAGCTGATGTGCGATGTCGAGGCTCGATACGGGTTCATCCAGAAACAGCCAACAGGGGTGACCGTCACGCATCGGACGCCCGACCTGCGCCAAGACGCGGGCAAGCTGGACACGCTGCTGCTCACCTCCCGAGAGCTCCTGATAGTAGCGCCCGGCATATCCGTCGAGATCCACGCGCGACAGCATTTCAAAAGGAAGTTCGGGATTGTTGGCGTCGGGTCCGGCAGCCAGCCCAAGCCGCACCACCTCCAGTACTGTGAAGGGAAAGGCAAGAACGGTGGCTTGTGGCAGGACGGCACGCAGGCTAGCAAGTTCCCACGGCTCATAATCCTGCAAGGCGCGCCCATTCAGGGTAATGTCGCCGGTGCTTGGTAACTCTGCGACCAGCGCCTTGAGCAATGTGGATTTGCCAGAGCCGTTGGGCCCCACGATGGCGGACACCTCGCCCGCGCGGGCGGTGAAACTCACATCGCGAAGAATTTGCTTTTTGCCAATCGTGAGCGAGAGTTGATCTGCATGCAGTGTCATTGATCCACCATCCCGCGCCGTTTCAGCAAGATCCACAGAAACACCGGAGCCCCTAGAACCGCTGTAACGATACCGATGGGCAGCTCCGCAGGGGCAATGATTGTACGGCTGATGAGATCCGCACCGAGCAGGAGTGTTGCGCCCAGAAGGGCTGCATTGGGCAGCAAGGTGCCATGATCCGGTCCCGTAGCAAGGCGCAGCACATGCGGCACGACGATGCCGACAAAGCCGATGCCCCCGGTGGCTGCAACCGCAACACCCGTGGCGGCTGCGACGGAGAAGATCGCAGCATTTTTCATGCGTTGAACCGGAATACCCATATGCGCCGCCGCAGCCTCACCCAAGGCCAGACAATTTAGCCCATGCGCAAGCCAAGTGGAGCCTGCAATGGCGAGCAAGATCACCGGACCGGCAATCATTGATTTCTCCCATGTGGCTCCGGCAAGCGACCCCATCTGCCAGAAGGTCAGATCACGCAGTTGATTGTCATCCGCCATGTAGACCAGAATGCCCGAAACCGCGCCCGCGAGCGATCCAAGCGCGATCCCTGCAAGCAGCATCGTGGCGACAGAGGTGCGCCCACCGCGGGTTGAGACCCGATACAGGATCAACGTGCTGCCCCAACCGCCGACGAAGGCCGCCGCAGGGGTCACATAATGGCCAAAGAGGCTCTGAAACCCGACCGGTAGCAGGCTCCCCAACACGATAGATGTGATTGCACCTAAACCGGCCCCCGCGCCAACCCCAACAAGACCGGGATCGGCAAGAGGGTTGCGAAAGAGGCCCTGCATGACCGCGCCTGACACTGCAAGTGCCGCCCCCACCAAGATACAGAGGATGATACGAGGCAGGCGTATGTCCCATAAAACGACCCGTTCCATCGTGGTTAGTTCTGCGCCGGAAATCAGTTTGCCAAGTGCCCCCCAAAGCGAGGTGCCCGACGCACCCAATGCAAGGTTCACCACGACCGCAAGTGCCAGTAAGGCCATCAAAATGACACTCAGTCGGCGGGCGATGATCCGGCGATCTAGCTGCTTGATGTCCTGCGTGGGCGCGGGCAGTTCGGTTTCACTCAACGCCACCATGGATCAGAACGGGCCATAGATTTTTTGCGCCAGTGCGAGCGCGGCATCTGCGGTGCGCGGTCCAAAGCCCAGCAGATAGAGCCCATCCATCCGGATGACGGATCTGGTCTCTGCTGCGGGAGTTGTGACGATTGCAGGAAGGGCCAACAACTCATCATTGGGTGCGCCATGATCACCGCCCCGGTCCATCATCAGGATGACATCCGGCGCAGCCTGAGAAACCGCTTCGTCGGTCATCAGCTTGTAGCCTTCGAAATCCGTCAGCGCGTTGACACCTCCCGCGAGCGAAATGATGCCATCCGCAGCCGTATTGGTGCCCGATGCCATGATGCGACCCCCGCGCGTAGAGAGGATGAACAACACACGCTTGCGCTCAGCTTCGGGGATGGTGGCGATTTTTTCAGCCACTGAGGTCAGATCGTTTTCCACCTCGGCGGAAAGCGTGGCGACCTCAGCCGGTTTGCCAATGGCCTCCCCCACGGCGGCGATTTTCTCCAGGATGCCGTCAGCGGTAAAGGAATCCGGCACTTCGATAAAAGTGATCCCGGCCTTTTTCAGGACCTCAAGCGTCTCAGCCGGGCCTGCGCCAGCTTCGGAGACGATCAGATCCGGGTTCACGGAGAGCACACCTTCGGGCGACAGCGCGCGCATATAACCAACATCGGGCAACTCTTCGGCGGCAGCCGGATAGCTGGAGGTGGTGTCGCGGGCGATAACCTTGTCCTCTCCTCCAAGCGCATAGATGATCTCGGTGACAGAGCCGCCGATGGAAAGAATGCGTTCGGCGGCAAGCATGGGGGTGGCTGTAGCCATCAGGCTCAGGGCTGCGGCAAAAGCGATATGGCGCATCAGATGGCGTCCTCTGTTTGAAGGCGGGGCAGGGCGGACAGGAGCGTTTCCCAGTCAGGGCGGCTGTCACGTTCTGCGGTGGCGCGGCCAAAGATCTGTAGAATGATGTTTCCCTCAGCGTCGAAGGCTTCCAGTGAGACAGCCGGGCCGCGCTGCGTTGGTTTGTTGACCACATAGACCTCATGGATGTGGTCAAGGCGCAGGTGCAGATTGAACCGCGCATCCATCACGTTCTGCCAAGGCCCCATTGCGCGCAGGGTCTCAATAGGGCCGCCATGGATCTGGATGCAGCCACGATTGCCTACAAAAAGCATGATCTCAGTGCCGCTTCCGGCCAGTGATTGCAGCGCAGCGTCGACGGCTTCTGGCGGCATGCGCTCCACAAAGGGTGCGCCCACAATGCGATAGGCCCCCAAGCGGTTCATCTTGAGTTTGGACGTAAGACGCAGGAACTGATGCGTGTCGGTCATCTTGCGCCATTCGCTGCGCAAAAGCTCACGTTTGTCGGGGTTGCTTTTGGCAGCTTCTGCGGGCTTGCGCGGGGCGACCTCCAGCGTGTCGGAGGTGTCTTCAGTGGCAAGTTCCGCTATCACATCCGCCCAGGCGTCATGGTTTGAGGTCTCTCGCAGGTGGATCTTGTGCACAGCGTCCCCCGCCGCGTCAAAGATCTGGATCGAGCGCTTCATGCCTTTATCGGTCTGCTCTTCCAGCGCAAAGGCGCTGACCCAATGCGAGGGAAAGAGACGCAGGTCGATTTCCGGCTGCAGAATCATGGCCGCATGTGGCCCGCTTTTATAGTTGCCGTAGATGCCGACGCGTTCATGCACGCAGGACGCATTCCGCGTTAGCGCCATGACCTCTCCCAGACGCTCAATGCGGGGCATGATATCATCAGGATGCGCTTTGATCCGAGTGACGCCTTGGCCGGTGTATGCGGCGACCAGCTGGGCTTCAGAGATTTGAAAACGATCACAGAAATCGCGCGCGCGCAGAGCGTGATGTTCGTCGCGCAGACGGCGAATTCCCGCGGGGGAAGTAGAAATGGCCTGATCCATCAGGGTCCTCGATCTTTGGGATGGGGTACTGCTGGCTTGCGTCCACTGGCAGGCGGGACGATCAGGCTGACGGCCGGCGCGTGGGCCGTGGCCTGCGTCGGGATAATTCTTGACAGATTTAATAAATCATCTTAATGGCCGCAAGAGTGAACGCCAGAAGATCGCAACTATTCGATAAAATCAGGCGCGAGATACCAAGCCAGCCCCAGGCGAGCATGCGGAATCCAACTGCACGAAAAACTCATGGGGACGACATGAAAATCAAACATATGCGCCGAGCACTTTTGTGCTCTGCCTCCGCGATGACATTGGCGATGACGAGCACGGTTGCCGTCGCTCAGGATGCAAGCGATGAGGATGGCTTCCTTGGTCTGCTGGTTCTGGGCAACAACAAGCGCGACGTCCAGACCGATACCGCAACGCCAGAGACCGTCATCAACGCCGAAGAAATTCAGGACCGTCAGGCCAGCAGCATCGCTGAGTTGATCGACTCTGTGCCTGGTGTGGCATTGGTAAACTCCGGCACGCCCACCGGGTCGGGCATTTCCATTCGGGGTCTGGGCGCGGACGGCACCTATGGTTCGAACCAAAAGGTCCAGATCCTGCTGGATGGCGCGTCGATGGGGTCCGAGGAAATCTACCGCATCGGGACGCAGCTTTATACGGACCCGTCCTTGTTTCGTGAGGTGTCGGTAATCCGCGGCACGGTTGGCTCCTTTGAATACGGGTCCGGCATTATCGGTGGTGTGGTGAAGCTCGACACGATTGATGCCTCCGACCTCACAGAAGGTGAAGTCGGTCTCGCGGGTCGCCAAACGCTGGAATATTACAGCAATGGCGATACGCAGGTCTCGTCAACCATTCTTGGTTGGCAGCCGACCGAGAACCTGGAGTTCTTGTTCAACTACACACTTCGCAAGCAGGACAACTATAAGAATGGTGATGGTGTGGAGATTGAGCACACCGATCATGAACTGCCGTCCTACCTGATCAAAGGCAAATACAGCTTTGGTGACAATGCGGATCAATCGCTGACCTTCTCATATGCCGACACAAGTTCGGAAGCCAAAGATGTCCCCTACGATGCAATGGCCGCGATCCCGTTTGGCAATGTTGACCGGTATGTGGAAACCAAGACCGCTGTATTGCAATACGATTACAATCCGTTCGGAAATGATCTGATCGATTTGACCGTCAATCTGTCCTACGCGGACCAGTGGATTGAGAATACCGAGGTTGGAAATACTGGCAGCGCCTTGCTGAATGCCGATCACCAGTACAAAACCACCAAGCTGACGGTCGCCAATACGGCCCGGTTTGCTGCGTTGGGTGCCAGCCATAACTTGCGCCTTGGCGGTGAACTGATCAAGAAAGACCGCCTGGACGCCTCTTCTGCGCATGGCGGTACCGACAAGCGTTTCGCCCTGTTTGCCATTGACGAGATGGACTTTGGCAACGGCTGGACAGTCACCCCTGCGATGCGATTTGAGACGCAGGATATCGAGTCCGGTGCTGACGGGACCTACGTCACCGCAGGTGAAAGCTTTGACAACAGCGCGCTCATGGGCGGTATTTCCGGACGGTACGAATTCCAAAGCGGCTTCGCGCTCTTTGGCTCGGTTGCATACACCGAAGGTCTGCCGATCCTCGATGACTTCGATTATGCGACATACAAGACCTACATGACGCAAAGCGAAAAAGCCGTTACATATGAGCTTGGCGCGTCCTACGACACTGCTGGCCTGTTCTCGGCGGATGATCAGCTTCGGGCTAAAGTGAACTTCTGGCACACCCGCCTGTGGGACTACACCTCCACGACAGACTATCAGAACATTGATCGTCTAACCCGCGAGGGTGTCGAAGTGGAGGCCTCCTACAGCCACGCGTCTGGCGCCTATGTAGATATGAACGCAAACATCTCTAGCGGTGAGTGGCTTGAGGTAAGTGGCGCGACGCGCGATTACAGTCGTATGCCAGCCAACAGCCTTGGCCTGACGGTGGGTAAGAAATTCAACGACACGTTGGATCTCTCTTGGGAAGCTGTTGTGAACAAAGGTGTCAATGATGCCGTTGGCGGCGCACCCGGCTTTTCCGTTCACAACCTGCGTGCGACCTACAACATTGATACCGGTTTCCTGAAAGAAGCGAAGCTGCGTGTCGGTGTGGAAAACGTCTTTGATAAGCAATACAGACCACATCTGTTCTTGCGTGACGCACCCGGTCGCAACATCAAGGTTTCGCTCTCAGCGGCCTTCTGATCAGGGAGCATACATCATGAACCACCAGAGCCAGGCTTATAAAGCTGTCCTTGCCATCGCCGCCCTTTCCTCCCTCGGGGGGGCAGCCTTGGCGCAGGACACGGATACCCCGCCAAAATCAGGCGTTCAGATTGAACTCAATGCGTTGCAGGATCAGGCGGGCGCGTGCCGGCTGTCGTTTGTGGCGCAGAACGCCGGTACCACCGATATCGAGGAGGCGGTCTATGAGACCGTGCTCTTCGATCGGGCCGGTCAGGTGATGATGCTTACGCTGTTTGATTTTCGTGACCTGCCGTCAGAGCGCCCTCGGGTGCGGCAGTTCGATCTCTCAGACGTGGCTTGCGAAGATCTGGGGCGGGTGCTGATCAATGGTGCCAGCCAATGTCAAAGCGGTGGCGGTAGCACGCTTTGCACAGACGGGCTTTCGCTCTCCAGCCGCACGGATGTGGAATTGCTGGGATGAATGATATCGCGCAAATCTGGGGCTCGATGCGGGCGTCCCTCCTTGAGGTGATCGAGATCGGTGGCCCTGTTGTTGTGTTGTTGATTGCCCTGTCGATCATCAGCGCGGCGACGGTTCTCTATAAGATATGGCAGTTTCGCCGCTCCGGTGTCGGACGCCATCGGCGGGTTTCCATGGCACTGGAGGCTTATGAGCGGGGCGATGCCAAAACCGCCACGGCGCTACTGGCGCAATCAAAGAGCTATCTTGTGGCCCCGGTCCAGCGGGCGATGTCCTGCGCAGAGGTCAAAGATCGTGCGGCAGCATCGGATCGCTGTGATGCGGAGGCAGAGGCGCTGTTTTTGCGCCTTGAGACCGGGCTTGGATTTCTGGATCTGGTTGCGCAACTTGCGCCGCTCATCGGCTTGTTCGGAACCGTTCTTGGCATGATCGAGGCGTTTCAGGGATTGCAGGCAGCGGGCACATCGGTTGATCCGACCGTGCTGGCAGGCGGGATCTGGGTGGCGCTTTTGACCACTGCGGCGGGGTTGGCGGTGGCGATGCCTGTGGCTGCCATTCATGGCTGGCTGAGTGGTGCCGTGGAGCGCGACCGGGTCTTTGCCAATCGCGCATTGCGTCAGGCTTTTGCCCCTGATCGGCTGTCTGCCCCTCGCGCGGCGCGACCGGAGGCCGCCTGATGGCACTGAGCCTCAGCAAGAAACACAAGCGCAGACTGTCGATGACCTCGCTCATTGATGTGATTTTTCTGCTGCTGCTGTTTTTCATGCTGTCGTCCACATTTTCCCGGTTTGGCACCGTCGATCTGATGGCGGCCGAGGCCGGGCAGGGCGTGTCTGGCGAGACGCGCCCACTATTTTTGAAGCTGTCGCCGGGTCAGATTTCGCTGAACGGAGAGGTGGTTGCGTTGGATCAGCTGGCACAGAGCCTCGGCCAGTTGCGGGCGCAACAAGAAAATTCTTCGCAACAGGTGTTGTTGAGCCTGTCAGGTGAGGTGACATCGCAGCGATTGGTCGATGTTTTGGCGGTGCTACGCGGCCAGCCTGACTTGGCCGTGACGGTCCTGGGGTAGCGCTATGCTGATGCGACGTCGCAAATCCAAGAGCCACCGGGAGCCCACGATTGCGCTGATCAACGTGGTCTTTTTGATGTTGGTGTTCTTTATGGTTGCAGGATCATTGGCCCCCTCAATGGACCCATCCGTGCGGCTGGTGGAGGCGTCCGACCTTGAAGCCAGCCCGCCGCCTGATGCTCTGGTGATCCGCGCCGACGGCAGCCTCAGTTTTCGCGGGGCGGAGCTGACCTCGCCCGAGGCCTATGTGCGCATCATCTGGGAGGAAGAGGAAGAGTTCACCGCGCGGCTGGTGCCTGACCGCGCGCTTCCGGCGGCTTCTCTGTTGGCAGTGGCAAAGGAATTGCGGCGCCTTGGGGCGGTGAGAATTACACTTCTGTCAGAGCGAAACCTGTCATGATCGCGCGCTCTCCCTTCATTGCTGGCCTGTCGCTGTGCTTTGCGCTTGCGGCGCATGCGGCGTTTTTGGTGGATGTTGAGGACAACACCGTTGAACTCGAGGGCGGCGGCAATGTGGCCCCGGCGGCGCTGGGCAATAGTTTTGCCGATTTGGCGCAAGGGACGGCCACCTCCGTGGAGGCTGAAACTGTCAGTGAAACCGCGCCAGTCGAGCGTGTGGAGCCGACAGAGTCAGATCGCGCCACATCCCCTCAGGTGCAACCGGTCACACCAGAGGTGACAATCCCCAAAACCGCACAAAGCGCATCCGCCGTAGTGCCGGTGACACATGCGGCAGCTACCGTTCCGGTGGAACAGCAAGTGACTGAGGTGCAGCCCGATCAGGTGGAGCCGGTGGAAGAGCCATCGGACCTCGCCCCCGCGCAAAGCCCGCGTCCTGAAACGCGGCCAGATCCCAAACCTGACCAACCTGACAAGGCAAAGCCACGCCAAGCTGCTCCGCGCGGCAACAGCACCGTGAATGCGCGTGCCGGGACTGAAAGTGGCGCAGAAAACCAGCGCGCGGCGCAAGCCGCCAGCACCCGCCCGGCGCAGGGCAGTGGTGCGGGGAATGCAGCGGCCTCCAATTATCAGGGGCTGGTAATGCGCAAAATCTCTCGAGTCCGAAAACCGCGAACCTCCGTCAAGGGGGTGGCGCATGTGTCGTTTGTCATCGGCGGTGGCGGCCAGCTGGCATCGGTGCGTATCCGCAAAAGCTCCGGCTCCTCACAGCTGGACCAACTGGCGTTGCAGCAAATTCGCAAGGCGGCCCCGTTCCCGCCGCCCCCGGCAGGGGCGCGAACGCAGTTCTCCATTGCCATCAAGGGGCACTAGCGCCAGCGCGGATCAGCAAGTTCCATTGAGAAACGACGCGGCATGAGGCCCGCCTGAAACCACGTCAGAAAACTCTCGATCGAGTAGACGGGCAGACCTGTGTCACGCCGAATGTCATGCGCGAATGGCACCATATTGGTGCATTCCAACACAATCGCCCCGACCTCCGGGTGGTCACGGCACAACGTGTTGGCCGCGTCCAAAAGATCAGCGCGGCAGGCCGTAATGTCGATCTCAACTCGGTTGTTGAGGAACCCATCATAAAAGGCGCGTCCGCCTTCGGTGCCCACAATTGGTGTGTCAAGCGGCACGCCTGCGGCTGCCAGATGCGAATCCGTCAGCGCCGCCTGAGAGACGGTTAGGATGCCGACCTTTTGGCCCATAGGCAGCAATGCCTGAACCATCGGCACCTGCATCAGGGATGAGGCCGCCACCGGCACACCAAGCGCATCCTTTATTTGATCCTGAATGAGCGACAGATACCCGCAGGTGGTGGTGATCCCGTCACAGCCCATATGGACCAGATCGCGGCCTGCTTTGATGAAATCGTCCACCAAGGCGCGCGGATCTTGTCGGACGGCACGGTCTGGCGTGGCCCCGCGCACCACGCGATACTGCAGCGGAAAGGGAAAGCTCTCGGCATGCCCGATATCGCCCGGAATGCGGGGAAAGCGTGTCTCCAGCATCAAGACACCGATGCCTGCGCCATAAACCGTTTTGCCGCCTCTTTGCATGGCTATCTCCGTGTTCGGTCCGCTTGTCGCAAGGGACGCCCGTCTACTGTGTAGTGCTGCAACTCGTGCAACAAGAGGTCAAGGAACTCCTTGCCAAGCTGCGACATGGGGCGCGATTTTGAGGTGATCACGCACATATCCATCATGATCGTGGGACGAAACGGGCGGGTGATCACGTCGCCCTGCATGTCGTAATCCAGCATGAACCGGTCCAAAAGCGCGACGCCCATGCCTTCTTGGACAAAGCTCAGGAGGTTCTTGAACAGATGCGAATGCACCCTTGTGCGCAGGGGCACGCCCGCATTTTGAAACGCCTCGCGCAGGCGGCGATGGGTCATGTGGTCTTGTCCCATCACGATAAACGGCTCGCCTGCCAGCAATTCCGGCGTCAGCACCTCGTGGCGGGCCAGCGGGTTGTCCTTATGAAGGGCCAGCATCGTTTCCACATAGAGCGGGTAGACCGTGAGCGTGTCGTAAAGCAGCGGCATCTCGCAGACGCCGATTTCAAACAACCCGTTCCACACCCATTCCTGCACTTTGCTGGAATATTGCGACTGAAAAGAAATGTTGAGCTCTGGTCGGTCGGCCGCAAACCGCGCGATCAGCCGGGGCATGAACCCAAAGGACATGGCGTGCTGTGATGCGATCTGCAGCTGGCCAAGCTTGCGGGTTTTTAGATCAACCATGGTCTGGGTGACGTTGCTCATGCCGCGCATCACCGTGTCGACCTCAGCAAATAGCAGCTCCGCCTCCGGGGTGGGCAGCAGGCGACCATGAAGCCGTTCAAACAGGGGCAGTCCTGCCTGATCTTCAAGCTGGGACAAAAGGTTAGAGACACCGGGCTGAGAAATTCCCAACAGCCCCGCCGCGCCGGTCACGGTGCCGGTTTCCACAATGGCGTGAAAGGCCTGAAGCTGACGAAAGCGAATTTTCACGGGCAAAGTATCACTTTAACTGATGCATGCATGATCAATTAGTATTTGAAATGATGCCATCTTGTCGACAGTCTCGCTTTTAACAAGAGACAGGGAAGTGACATGGCAACGCAGCATATTGTGGTCGTCGGAGCAGGTATCGTCGGCGCGGCCAGTGCCATCTGGCTGCGTCGGGCAGGGCTGGAGGTGACACTTGTCGACAAGGGCAGGCCGGGCATGGGGACGTCTTATGGCAACGCCTGCATTCTGGCTCGAAGCGCGATTGTGCCGGTCACCACGCCGGGGCTGATTGCAAAGGGGCCGAAATATCTGCTCGACCCGAATTTTCCGCTCTATATGCGCTGGTCCTATCTGCCGCGGCTTTTGCCATGGCTCGCGCGCTATCTGAAACATGCCAATGACGCAGATACCCGGCGGATTTCCAAGGGCCTCTTGACCATCGTTGGCGATAGCGTCGAACAGCATAAGGCACTCACCGATGGGATGCCCGCTGCAAAGTGGATCAAGGACAGCGAATATAACTTTGTCTACCGCGATCGCGCGGGTTTTGAGGCGGATGCCTATACGTGGAACCTCAGACGTGAGGCCGGGTTTGCGCCTGAGATCGTCGAGGGCGCAGCGGTCCGGGAACGCGAGCCGATCCTGTCGCCCGACATGGGCCTTCTGGCGGTCAACAAGGATCATGGGTTTATCCTCAATCCAGGCAGTTATGTGCAGGATTTGGTCAAGCAACTGGAAGCGATGGGCGGCCGCTTTGTGCAAGCAGAAGTGCGCGATTTTGACCTGATGGGTGGTCAGATCACAGCGGTTGATACCGATCAGGGGCGGATTGCCTGTGATCGCGCGGTGCTGTCTGCTGGCGTCTGGTCCGCGGCCCTGATGAAACGTCTGGGGCTTGAGGTGCCACTTGAGGCCGAACGCGGCTATCACATCATCTTCAAAGATCCGAGCCAATTGCCCAACGCCCCAATGATGCTGACGGATGGGAAATTTGTCGCAACCCCGATGGATCAGGGGCTGCGCTGTGCTGGGATCGTCGAATTTGGTGGCCTGACGGAAGAGAAATCCAAAAAACCGCTCGATATGCTGCGCCGTACCGTTGCGCGGACCTTCCCTGATCTGAGTTATTCGTCAGAAGAGGAGTGGCTGGGCTTTCGGCCTGCGCCCACAGACAGCCTGCCGCTGATTGGTGAAGTCCGTGGCAGCGGTGTCTTCACCGCCTTTGGTCATCATCACATCGGGTTGACAGGTGGGCCAAAGACGGGCCGACTGGTTGCCGACATGATTACGGGAAATTGGCCCAACGCGGATACAAGCGCCTTTGATCCGATGCGCTTTGCGACATATTAAATACAAAAAACGGACCAACACGGGAGACTGAACAAATGAACAAAATGACCCTGAAGGCCACCGTCGCCAGCGCCGCGCTCGCTGTCGTTGCTGCTGGTGCGCAAGCTGAAAAATGGGACATGCCGATGGCCTATGCGGCGTCCAACTATCATTCCGAGATGGGTGTGGTTTTTGCCGATAAGGTGCGCGATTACACGGGCGGCGATGTCGACATTACCGTGCATGCCGGTGGCTCGCTTTTTAAGGGCGGCGAAATCAAACGCGCGGTGCAAACCGGGCAGGCCCCGATTGGAGAGCGGCTGATGTCCGCGCATACCAATGAAGAGCCTCTGCTTGGCTGGGACAACCTTCCCTTCCTCGCAACGTCCTATGCCGACAACGATAAACTATGGGCGGTTGCCAAGGATAAGGTGAACGCCAAGCTTGCAGAGCAAAATCTGGTGACGCTCTATTCCTGCCCGTGGCCGGGGCAGGGCTTCTATTTCAAGAAGGAAGTCAATTCGTCCGAAGACACACAGGGCGTGAAATTCCGCTCGTATAATACCGCGACCGCCACCTTTGCCGAGGAGTTGGGCATGATCCCGGTTCAGGTCGAAGCAGCGGAGCTAAGTCAAGCGCTGGCGACCGGCGTGGTCGATGCGTTTATCTCCTCGGGGTCGACTGGTTATGACCGCAAGGTGTGGGAACAGCTGGGTTATTATTACAAGGTCAATGCTTGGCTGCCGCGCAACTATGTGATGGTCAACAAGCAGGTTTGGGATGGTCTGAGTGCCGACACGCAGGCCGCGATCCAGAAGGCTGCGGATGAAACCGGTGCCGCCTGTACCGCAAAATCCGAAGAGCTTGCCAACTGGTATTTCGAACAACTCGAAGCCAATGGCATGAAAGTGGTGGAAGCGGGGCCTGAGTTCCGCGCGGAACTGGAAGCCATCGGTGCCAAGATGACGGATGAGTGGCTGGCAACCGTGGGTGAGGACGGTCAGGACATCGTCGACGCGTTCAAGGCGAATTGATCTGAATCGCAGTCTTTGCCGTTTTGAATAAAGGCTGCATCGTTTCAGATCCGTATCACGGGCGCGAGGGCTTAGCACCTCGCGCCCGCCCCATAATTCAAAGGACATGATATGCGTGACTGGCAACCTGTTCTGGGCCTGCCCCTGTGGGTATGGCTCTTTGTTGTGCCAAGCGGCTTGATGCTTCTGTGTATTCTGAAACCGGACCGGATGCGGCGGCTCTTGCAGCCGCTTTGGGGGGTGCTGGACCGCTTTTATAATGGCGCGGGCGTCGTGGCGGCTGTGTTCATGGTGACTATTCTGTTGCTGATCGTGGGGCAGATGATCGCGCGCTGGGCGTCGGTCACATTTCCCGGCTCTACCGAATATGCAGGCTACGCGATGGCGGCGACGTCTTTCTTTGCGTTGGCCTATACGCTCACGCATGGTGGCCATATCCGGGTATCAATCTTTCTGAACCTCGGGGGGCGGCATCACTATTGGCTTGATGCAGGCGCGATGCTGATTTCAGCGCTGACGGCGACCTACTTTGCCCGCTACGCGATCAAGACAAATCTTCTGTCGCATATGCTGAATGACCGCACTCAAGGTCAGGATTTTGCACCGGAGTGGCTGCTGACACTTGTCGCGATGTTTGGCACATGGCCCTGGAACTGGGGCAACCTCTGGGCTGAGAGCGGATCTGGCTGGGTCTATACCCCCGTCTGGTTGCCGCAACTGCCGATGTCGATTGGCACTGTGCTCTTAGCCATCGCGCTTTGGGATTACCTGTCGCGGATGCTGGTGACGGGCGCGCCCCAAATCAAAGGGGAGGCTTTGGAATGAGTGAGGTCTATACCACTATTATTTTCCTCTTTGTCCTGTTTGGGCTCTTGGGCGGTTCCGTCTGGATTGGTCTTGCGCTGATGGGCGTGGCTTGGGTGGGGATGGAGCTGTTCACCTCGCGCCCCGCAGGGGATGCGATGATCACTACGATCTGGAGCGGCTCGTCCAGTTGGACGCTCACCGCCCTGCCGCTCTTTATCTGGATGGGCGAGATCCTCTATCGCACCCGATTATCGGAGGACATGTTCCGGGGCCTCGCGCCGTGGATGCGGTTTCTGCCGGGCGGGCTTTTGCACACCAACATCGCAGGCTGCACGATCTTTGCGGCGGTGTCGGGTTCCTCTGCTGCGACGCTTAATATGGTGGGTAAAATGTCGATCCCGGAACTGCGGGCGCGCGGCTATCCGGAGTATATGATTATCGGCACACTGGCAGGTGCGGCCACACTGGGCCTGATGATCCCGCCGTCGCTGACGTTGATCGTCTACGGCGTCACCATCAATGAAAGCATCACCAAGCTGTTCATGGCCGGGGTCTTTCCGGGCCTCGTTTTGGCCGGGCTGTTCATGCTCTATATTGTGGGCTGGCATTTCTTTGGCTCCGGTCAGCGCCCAAAAGAAGAGCCGCGCCTGTCGCTGGGCGAAATGATCGCCGAGAGCCGCTTTCTGCTGCCGCTTTTTGGTCTGGTCATTGTGGTCATCGGGTCAATGTATATGGGGTTTGCCACCGCGACCGAGGCGGCAGCCGTCGGTGTGTTGGGGGCATTGGGCCTGTCCTTGATGCAGGGAAGTCTCAGTTGGGCAACCTTTGTCGAGAGCCTGATGGGGGCGACGCGCACCTCTGCGATGATTGCTTTCATCCTGATGGGGGCTGCGTTTTTGTCGCTCTCCATGGGATTTACAGGGCTGCCGCGTGCCCTTGCGGGATTGATCGAGAGCTACAACCTGTCGCCGATTGCGCTGATTGCAGTGCTGACAGTGTTCTACCTGATCCTTGGTATGTTCATGGATGGCCTGTCCTCGGTCGTACTGACCATGGCCATCGTGGAACCCATGATCCGTCAAGCGGGGATCGATGTGATCTGGTTTGGCATCTTCCTCGTTGTGGTGATCGAAACCGCTCAGGTGACGCCTCCTATCGGGTTCAATCTCTTTGTGCTGCAGGGGATGACCCGACACGAAATTTCCTACATCGCCAAGACGGCCGTGCCGATGGTGGCGTTAATGCTGTTGATGGTGGGTATTTTGGTGGTTTGGCCAGAATTGGCCACGTGGCTGCCGGAGAATATTCGGCAACAATAGAGACGCAGATCCAAAGGGCCGCCTTGCAGGGCGGCCCTTCTTCTTGGGGGGCGTTTTCACGCAGGGTGCTGGTTTCGGCGAAATTTAACAAAATGCGCCGTATATATTGGCTTTGAAGACGCATTTTGTCCGTGAAACCGTAGCAAAAGCCGCAGGACATCACGGTGATTTCACCGAAAATTAAAGGCTCTGTTCGCAAACTTCGAGTGGAATGAAGCCGGAGAAGTCGAGTGGTTTGTGTGCTGAAACTGCCCCGCCGAAAGCGACTTTGCGACCTGAACAAGCAGGCAGGTGAGGGCGCGTCGCGAACCGCGTCTCTATACCACTGTTTTGTGAGGCCGCTTGGCCCTCTGCGATCTTCACCGACCTGAGCCTCACTGCGCCAACCCACGCAGATCCCAACCCACTATCACGCAGAGTGACGTTATGCCCCAGCCCAAAGCCCTCCCATCCATGACGCGTAAAGGTTTCGGCCTGTTGCGCAGCATCCGCGCCAAGATGGGTATGATCCTATTCGTTATAGGGGCTTCATTTGGCGTCTTCGCTTACATGATCCACTCCGTTCTGTCCGAGATTGATCGGGATATGAGCGAGTTGAACGTGGACAACCTGCCTGATCTGGAACTGGCGTCAGAGATTTCACTGGCGGCGGCGCAGGCCAAAGACAGCATGCTGGCCCTGATGACGGCAGAGGACATGGGCGCGGTTGATGCAGCGGTGTCCAGCGCCGATGCGGTCTCGCAGCAATTGGCGCAGCTGATTGATAATCTCGACCCGGAAATGCAGCCGGCCTTTGAAACGCAGGCCACCGAGGTGGCAGATGCACTGACGGATTTGGCCGCAGCCCGTCGCGTGACCTTGCAAAGCGATGCTCAGATCGAAACAGAAGTTGCGAATTTCCACAGCATCAACAATGAATTGCGCGATGTGATGACAGAATTGGCGCAGGCCGCGTCGGTCGAGCTCAACAAAGGCGCGGTCAATACCTACAACGCCATCGACAATTCCCTGAAGGTCCTAGTGGAGCGAGATTTCCACAACCTCGAACTGCTGCTAGAAGCACGTGCGGAGTTGAATTTGTTGGCGGGGACTGCGGTTGCGTTCGGCGGGACCAAGGACCCGGAAACCCTCGCAAGCCTTCAGGAGCTTGCCGACAGCTCGGACGCCCGGTTGCTGGAGATCGCCGATGAAATTGAACTGAACGCCCCGGAAATGATGGACGTGACCCTCATTCATGGTGCGATTTTCACGTTGCAGTCCGTGATCGCCCAGAGCTTGTTTCCCTCGGAATCGCTCCGTCGCGCCGCCATGAAAGCCCGCGCAGATACAGATCGATTTATCGTGATGGCAATAGATGCGCAGCTTCACAAGCTGTCTGTCTCGGCAGCACGGGCGAGCAAGGAGAATGGTCAGGCGCTGCGCGAGTTGATGAAAAATGAAGTTGGTTTCCTCAACACGCTGATGGAGATCAGCCAGAATGTGAACAGTTTTCAGGTCGCCGCCCTTGATGCGCTGACCGCGCCGGATGCGCAGCATGTGAAAGATGCGGCGTTTGATATGTCCAGTGCCACTCTGAACCTGTCCTTTTACGAGGAATTTCAGGACGCGCGGGTGGTGGATCTTCTGGAGCGGATCTCTGCCTTTGCTGCGGAAGATACCGGATTGGCGGCGTTGCGTCTGAATGCACTCGATGCAAGGGCTGCAGCGGATGAGGCCACCCACACCACCGAAACCATGGTGTTGGGGATTGCCGATCGTGCCTCGGCGTTTGCAACGCAGACCCTTGGATCGATCAGAGGGATGGCGAATGAAATCTCGGCAGAGGTCGATCTCGCCAACCGTAATATGATGGTGTTGCTGGCGGTGGCTGGTGGCGTTTTCCTTGCCGCTTTGCTGCTGATCCAGTTGCTAATCCTGCGCCCTCTGAACCGTATCAGTGCCAGCACCGAGGCGCTGGCAGAAGGGGATCGCAGCCCGATCACCGGCTTTGAGCGCACCAGCACGGAGATTTACCGCATAGCGCGTTCGCTATCAGTGTTCCGGGACGGGATCGTAGAAAAAGAGAAGATGGAAGAGGCGGCCTCCGAAGAACGTGCGCAGCGGCGCGCGGTGCAGGACAAGGCAGTGGATGCGCTTGGAACGGGTCTGGCCCGCTTGTCAGAGGGCGATCTCACCGCGCATATTTCCGATGAACTGGGCGAGGGATATGACCGGCTGCGTATTGATTTCAACCGAACACTGGATACGCTCAATGATACTGTTGGACAGGTGATCAACACCTCGTCTTCGATCCGCAATGGAGCCTCTGAGATCAGCCAGGCCTCGCAGGATCTGTCGCATCGCACCGAGAGCCAGGCGGCAACGCTGGAGGAGACGGCAGCGGCGTTGGATGAGATGACCGCCAGCGTGACCTCGGCGGCGACGGGGGCCAGAGATGTGGAACGCACCACAAACGAAGCGCGCGCCGAAGCCGAAGCCAGCGGGGAAATCGTGCGCAATGCGGTTTCGGCGATGACGGAGATTGAACAAAGCTCCGGCAAAATCGCGCAGATCATTTCCGTAATCGATGACATCGCCTTTCAGACCAATTTGCTGGCGCTGAATGCCGGGGTTGAGGCGGCGCGCGCAGGCGAAGCGGGGCGGGGTTTTGCGGTGGTTGCCTCCGAGGTCCGCGGGCTGGCGCAGCGGTCGTCCGATGCGGCACTGGAGATCAAGAACCTGATCGGTGACAGCTCCGTGCAGGTGGAGCGCGGTGTGGATCTTGTTGGCAAGGCGGGCAGCGCGCTTGAGAATATCTTGCAGCGGGTGAGTCATATATCGGAGCTGATTTCCGAAATTGCCACAGGCGCGCAGGAGCAATCTACGGGGCTTGGTGAAATCAACACGGGCATGAACCAATTGGATCAGGTCACCCAGCAGAACGCGGCCATGGTGGAACAAGCCACGGCGGCAGGGCAGTTGCTCAACACCGATGCACAGACGCTTGCAGAATTGGTGGCACGGTTCCAGACGGCCCAGATCGACCCGGCGGCGGTGGCAGAACCCGCCAGTCCCGAGGACAGCCCCGCGCCGACCAGCTGGGGAGAGGAGGCGGATGTGGAGTGGGACACCACAGATGTGGTCGAAGCTGAAACGCCAAGGGTGACAGACTGGTCCGACTTCGATGACGTCAAGGCGACCGGCTCCTGATCGCATAAGACAAACTGCAATGTGATGAACAAACCCCGGTGGGAGTTGCTCCTGCCGGGTTTTTTATGCGCAGTAGTGAAGTTCCGCATTGAAGCACATAATTCCGCATATTGAAATTGAGCAGCGGGGAGGATAGGACTTAGGCGGAATCGAAATGCTGCCGCGCAAGGAGGAGCCGCCCGTGTCGAACCCCGTGCTTATGGAAGTTGTTGATGATATTGCAGTCATCGCGATCGCCAATCCGCCCGTAAACGCACTCAGCCACGCTGTGCGCAGCGGTCTGGATGCAGCCTTTGCCGAGATCGCGCGCCGCGATGATGTGAAGGCAGTGGTGATTTATGGCACGGACCGCACCTTTATTGCGGGAGCAGACATCCGTGAATTTGGCAAACCGCCGCAAGAGCCGTTCCTGCCGGATTTGATCAACCGCATTGAAGCATGCACCGTTCCGGTCGTCGCGGCCTTACATGGCACAGCCCTTGGCGGCGGTCTTGAGGTCGCTCTTGGGGCGCATTACCGCGTGGCGGTACCAAACGCGCGTTTTGGTCTGCCGGAGGTCACGCTTGGTATTCTGCCGGGGGCGGGGGGAACCCAGCGTCTGCCGCGTCTGGCGGGAGTAGAATTCGCGCTGGAGACCATAACGTCCGGCCGTCAGATCAGCGCAGATGAAGCGCTGAAGACCGGTGTGATTGATCGCATCAGCGATACCTCCGACGTTCGTGAAATGGGCCTAACTTACGCGCGGGAATTGGTCGCCTCCGGTGCCACGCCGCGCCGGACCAGTGAACTTTCCCCAGCGCCCGTCGCGGCTGAGGTGTTTGACGCTACCCGCACAAGACTAGCGAAAAAAGCGCGTGGGCAACTGGCGCCCCAAAACTGCATCAAAGCGGTGGAGGGCGCGACGCGCCTTTCGTTTGCAGAGGGTCTCGCCAATGAACGCGCCTTGTTTCAGGAATTGATGGAAAGCGACCAGCGCGCAGCCCTGATACATGCGTTCTTTGCCGAGCGGCAGGTGGCCAAAGTGCCTGAGATTAAGGATGTTGCGCCTCGTGCGATTGACCAGATCGGTGTGATTGGCGGCGGCACCATGGGCGCAGGTATTGCGGTTTCGGCGCTGCTGGCAGGGCTTCAGGTGACACTGATTGAGCGCGACGCAGATGCTGTCGCGCGCGCTGAGGCCAATGTGGCAAAGACCCTGCAAGGGTCGGTCAAACGCGGCAAGCTCTCACAAGAAAAGTACGACGCCATCATGGACGGAACCTTCCGTGCCAGCGACGACTACGCGACGCTCGCCGAGGCGGATGTGGTGATTGAGGCTGTCTTTGAGAGCATGGAGGTGAAAAAGGACGTTTTCACCAAGCTCGATGCAATCTGCAAACCGGGTGCGGTTTTGGCGTCTAACACCTCATATCTTGATGTGAATGAGATCGCAGCGATGACGTCCCGGCCTGAGGATGTGATCGGGCTGCATTTCTTTTCGCCCGCGCATGTGATGCGTCTGTTGGAAATCGTGGTTGCGGACAAAACGGCACCAGAGGTCACAGCCACCGGCTTTGCGCTTGCGAAACGGTTGAAAAAAGTCGCGGTGCGCGCAGGTGTTTGTGATGGCTTTATCGGCAATCGTATCCTGAGCCATTACCGGAAGGCTGGCGATGGTGCGGTGCTTGCAGGCGCAAGCCCTTTTGAGGTGGATCGCGCCTTGGTGAATTTCGGCCTTGCGATGGGGCCCTATGCGGTGAGCGATCTGGCCGGTCTGGACATCGGATGGGCCACGCGCAAGCGTCTCGCCCCGACCCGCGATCCGCGTGAGGTCTATGCAGAGTTTGCGGATCGTCTGTGCGAGGCAGGCCATTTCGGGCGCAAGACCGGCAAAGGTTTCTACGTTTATGGCGAGGAGGGGCAGGTTCCGAATGACGAGGTGCTGGAGCATATCGCCACCGAGCGCGCCGCCAAAGGCATTGCCGCGCGTGAAATTTCTGAACAGGAAATTGTCGATCGTTACATGGCAGCGATGGTCAATGAGGCCGCCCGTGTGGTGGAGGAAGGCATCGCGCTGCGTCCACTTGACGTCGATGTGACCCTGCTGAATGGCTATGGCTTCCCGCGCTGGCGTGGTGGCCCGATGCAGTACGCCGATACCGTGGGCCTTGATAAAATCCTCGCCGATATCGAACGGTTTGCACAGGAGGATGACTTCCTGTGGCGGCCTGCATCGCTTCTGAAACGTCTGGTGGCTGAGGGTAAGACCTTTGCCGACCTCAACAACGCCTGATTGCCTCGGGGAGGAACTACCTATGAAACAAGCCGTTATCGTCTCCACTGCCCGCACGGGTCTCGCCAAATCTTATCGCGGCGCCTTTAACGACACCCATGGTGCCCATATCGCGGGCCACGCGATCCAACATGCTGTCGCGCGTTCCAAAGTGGACCCGGCACTGATTGAGGATGCGTTTATTGGCTGCGGCTATCCAGAGGGCTGGACTGGCGGCAATATCGCACGTCAGGCTGTGGTGCGCGCGGGGCTGCCGGTGACGGTGGCTGCTGCGACGGTGAACCGTTTTTGCTCGTCCGGGCTGCAGGCCATCACCATGGCGAGCCATGCGGTTACACTAGAGGGCGCCTCTGCCGCCATCGCGGGCGGTGTGGAAAGCATCAGCCAAATGCCGCCCTCGCGCCCGGCGCAACGCCGGGACGAATGGATCGAGGCGAATAAGCCCGAAGTCTACATGACCATGATCGAGACCGCCGATGTGGTTGCGCAGCGTTATGGCGTGAGCCGTGAGGCGCAGGATGAGCTGTCACTGGAAAGCCAGATGCGCACGGCAGCGGCGCAGGCTGCGGGCAAGCTGGACGATGAAATCGTACCCATCACCGTGACGCAAAAGATCACCGATAAGGAAACCAAGGAAGTCTCCTATAAAGAGGTGACCTTCTCGATGGATGACTGCAACCGACCCAACACCACGCTTGAGGGTCTCGCGGGTCTGAAACCCGTGCGCGGCGAGGGTAACTTTGTGACCGCTGGCAACGCCTCGCAACTCTCCGATGGGGCGGCGGCGTTGGTGGTGATGGACGCAGATCTTGCCGCACAGCAGGGGCTGGAGCCGCTTGGCGCGCTCAAGGGGTTTGTCACCGCAGGCTGTGAACCCGATGAGATGGGGATCGGCCCGGTCTTTGCGGTGCCGCGCCTGTTGGAACGCCACGGTCTGAAGGTTTCCGACATTGACCTGTGGGAACTCAACGAGGCTTTTGCGTCGCAGGCGCTTTACTGTCGTGAACGGCTGGAGATTGATCCTGCAATTTGCAACGTGAACGGTGGGTCTATTTCTATCGGCCACCCGTTTGGCATGACGGGCGCGCGGATGACGGGGCATTTGCTCCTTGAGGGCAAGCGCCGGGGTGCGAAACTCGGTGTGGTGACCATGTGCATCGGTGGGGGTCAGGGCGCGGCGGGCCTGTTTGAGATCTTCTGATCCACCGCTTTTGAGGCCCGGCTGGTCCTGTAAAACTCAGATGGTACGCAAAAAACAGCGTGCCATCGCCAAGACTGCAAATGTCTCATCAATCATTGGTGATCTTACGGCAAATGCATTGAGAGTCTTAGTAAATCTACTTTTCTTAACGCGAGAAAACTTTGTATGATTGCGCCTTCAGGTGATGCTAAAGGACGAAAAACGATGCGCGATCTCGAGCAGGATCGGAGATACGCCAATACTCTGGCCCGAGGGCTCAAGATTTTGCGTGCGTTTCGTCCTTCGGACAACGGGCTGGGCAATCTCGAAATTTCCGAGCGCACCGGCATTCCGCGTTCGACGGTTTCACGTCTGACGTTTACGCTCTGTGCGCTCGGCTATCTCACGCATGGGCGACATTTCGACAAATATCGCCTTGGTCCTGCGGCTTTAGCGCTCGGCAACATCGCCTCTGCGGCCTTTGGGTTTGTGACGGTGGCCTCACCAATCATGCAAGCCCTTGCCAATAAGGTGAATGCGCTGGTGGGCGTGGCCATTCAGGATGATGGCAATATGCTAATTGTCAAAACCTGGCGGCCAGAAGGGTCCGGTACCATCTGGCTTGATGTCGGGTATCGCATGCCGGTGATGACCTCCTCATCCGGGATTGCCTATTTGGGGGCGCTGTCGCGAGAAGAGCGCGAAAAGCTGGAAACACTGTTGTCGGTTGAGGCAGCGGAGATGTGCGAAGAGGTATGGGATTATCATCGCTCGCAGCTGCGCCGTCTTGGCTATGCCTGCGTGTGCGAAGATGTGCGCTACTCCCGGGCGATCAATGCGGTTGCCACCCCGTTTCGCCCGTCTGAAATCGGCGAGCCGGTCTCGATTTTCTGTGGGGCCAATGTGGATGATCTGAGCAATGCACGCATTCATGAACAGGTCGGGCCAGAATTGGTGCAAGCGGTGGATAAGCTGAAAGCGCTGACGGGCCACGCGGTGTCAGCGGTTGCATCGGCCTAGCGGCTGTCAAACACCTGACATGAAAGGGCGATAGGGCTGGTGGGTCAGACCATTCAAGGACGAGACCCGATGGCTATCTTTCGCCCAGACCCGATACGGCATTTGACCGGTGCCGATGCTGAAACCAACCGTCCGGCTGCGATTACAGAGCCGGGGCAGGGTGGGAAATTCGCACCCGATGGAACTGTGTTGCATTGGCCGGGAAACACGGTGATCTGTCATATCGACCCGCGCAGCGATGCGCATGCGGCCCTGTGCGAGATGCAAAATGACGTCCGTGATAGCCCATTTGGTGCGCTCTTTACATGGCTCCCGGTTGCTAGCCTGCATATGACAGTGTTTGGTGGGGTCGCTCCAGATGAACGCAACTGGCCCGCCGGCATCGCGCGGGGTGCAACGCGGGACGAGGTGACAGCGGCATTTCAGGACAGGTTGGTGGGTCAGGACCTTCCACAGAGCAGACATGTGAGTGCGCGGGGCCTGTTTGCCGGGCATTCCGTGACCCTTGAGGGCGCTGATGCCACGGAAGACGCCCGCCTGCGCGCCACCCGCGTCTCTCTGCGCGAGATGACCGGGCTGCGTCCGGATCACTTTGACACCTATACGTTTCATTCGACCCTTGGTTATCTGTTGCGCTGGTTGGATGCGGCGGAGGCGGCAGATCTTGTGGCCTTCTCGGATGAGGTCTTCGCCCGTTATGCGGCGCAGCTGGCCCGGATTGATCTTGGGCCGCTGGAGCTGTGCAACTTCGAAGACATGTACCATTTCGAGCCGGTGGCTTATCTGACGCAGTAAGTGTTCGCGTGAAATTTGTTTGCGCTAACACTTGCGCCTTGCGCGCTCTTGCGCAACAGTCACGCGGGTTTTGGCTCGCGGTCAGCAAAGCGGTCGTGAAATGACCTGCGAGACTTGACCTGTGCGCGCTGAGCCTGTTTGACCCTTGGCAACTGACAACCTGAGCATCGGGTCTGCCCGTACCTTGTGTGCGTGGCGGGCTGGAGGGGCTAAGATGTGGAATCTGATCGCTGACGTCGGCGGAACCAATATGCGGCTTGCGGCCGTGAACGTCGAGGGCGAGATCCTCGAACAAGCCCGCTATGACAGCAAGGGCACGCGCAATCTGGAAGAGGCCTGCGCAGATTTTGCAGCCCACCGCGCCAGTGCGCCGGGGCGTGCGGTGATTGCGGCGGCGGGCGTGGTGCGCGCGGGATCGGTACAGCTGACCAACGCCAACCAGAGTTTTTCGGAACGCGGGATCGCTGCTGCCTTACAGACCGAGCGCGTCAAAGTGCTCAATGATTTTGAAGCGGCTGCTTGGTCATTGGCTTCTGTGGGTGAGGGGGATGTGACAGTTCTGCAAGGGCAGGCGGTGTTTCCCAAGGAGCCTTGCCTGATTATCGGTCCCGGCACGGGGCTTGGCGTCGGGGCCTTGATCTGGGCCAATGGCGAACCCTGCGTGGTGCCCGGCGAAGGCGGTCATGTGGCAATCGGCCCGCGCACCGCTGAAGAGGTCGCGATCTTTGAGGTCCTGCGGGAAGAGTGGCCCGAGATCGGCATGGGGCCGGGGCTTGCGGTGGAGGCGGAGGGGATCCTGTCGGGAACCGGGCTACCCTATTTTTATCGCGCGGTGGCGCGCAGCATGGAACTGACTGCGCCGCTTTATACGGGGGCCGAGATCTTTCAATCCGCCCATGCCCGGCTCGACACCGCAGCGGTGCGCGCGGTTGAGCTGTTTGCGCAGTATCTCGCCGGGGTCGCGGGTGACCTCGGCCTCGTCTTCGCGGCCAAAGGGGGCGTGTTCGTGACCGGGGGCGTTGCTGCCGCCAACCCCTGGATCTTTGATGATGCCTTTGTGGAGGCGTTCAACGCGGGCGGGCGTCATACCGCATGGCGTGAAGAATTGCCGTTGCATCTCTATCATCAGCCCAATTTTGGCCTGATCGGGGCGCGGAATTACCTGCGGGCGCGGTAGGCGGATCTGACCCGTTCTGTCATGGGGCGCTGAGACAGTGCACTCTCATCTTGATATTCCGGGATGGAAGATCAAGCATTGCGCCATTGGATTTGACCAAAGCGGAGTTTCAGCGCCTCTATGACGGACGAGACATTGACCACGCCACAGATTTTCACCTTTCGGGGTCAACCGGTGATCCGGGACGCAGATCTTGCGGCGCTGTTTTCCTACACCACAGGGAACCTCAACAAACTGGTGAACAACAACGCCGAACGCTTTGGCGAGGATTTTGCGTTTCGCCTGAATGAGGACGAGTTTGCAGACTTGAAATTCCAACTTGGAATATCAAAGGCACATGGTGGGCTGCGCCATCCGCCGATGATGTATACCGAACACGGTGCGGTGATGGCAGCAACGCTTATGCGATCACCACGCGCGGCTGAGGCGTCTCGTTTTGTGGTGCGTACCTTTGTTGCTGCGCGTCGGGGGCTTTTGTCAAAATCCAAGGGGCAGAACCTGCCGCTGTCGTTGCCGGTGAATGATCTGTTGCCGCTTGCGAGTTCCGAGCGCAGCGGTTTGGTCACCAAGCTCGACGCAGCCTTGGGCCGGGTGCTGGATGCCATTGCCGATCCTGTACAAGAGACCTCAGTGCGCGACGAGGCGCGCACCATCGCGCTGGAAGGGCTTTCAGCGATCAAGGCGCATCTGAAAAAGCAGGATATCGCCAATGAAAAGACGCTCGCCGAGGTGCATAAGCTCCTGAAGGAAGCAGAGGCGATTGATGCCGAGATTTCCGCGCGGCACATTGAAAATAATCATCGCCAGATGGCGTATCTGGCCAAGCAGCTGAGAATTGTCATCGAGGTCCAGCGCTATCTGGAACAGGGCGATGTGGACACGCTGCTGGCGGTGTTGACCGATCTGGGCAGCTGACCTCCGGGGGACCTAGCGGAGCGCCTGCGGCGCACAGGTTATGGCGCTGTCGCGCCGGCTGAGCGTCGCGCCAATGGCGCATCACATCTCAGGGCTCTCAAGCCAAGTGTCACTGCGGCGCAGCGCATGGGAGACCTGTTGCAGATGTTCAGCCATTGCGCTGCGTGCGGCCTCTGCGGAGCCTGCACAAATAGCATTTGCGATGGCGCTGTGCAGGGTCGAAAACTCGGCAATTTCCTCAAGGCCGAGCGCCTCGCGGCGAGTGCGTTTCCAATCCGCTGCCTGACGTAGGGTGCGAATTTCCTCAAATAGGGATAGAAACACCGGGTTTCCTGCCATTTGGGCGATCTTGTAGTGAAAGATGTCGTCAGCGCGCTCGTAGCTTTCGAGATCGGGTGCCATAAGGCTGTCTTCCATCAGGTGAAGAAGGCGGGATTTGTCCTCGGTGCTGCCACGGGTTGCGGCATGGGCGGCCAGTGCTGGTTCCAGATCCAGCCGCACCTCCATCAGATCACGGGGCGAAACCCGCCGGGCAAGCGCGCTCAGCCGTTCAGCCCCCTGCACCGGGGGCGGTTGCAGAAAGGTGCCCTGACCGTGACGGCGGAAAATCAACCCCTCTTTGGCCAGTGCGTCCAATACACCGCGCAGTTGTGTGCGCGAAATGGCCAGCTTTTCCGCCAGTACGCGTTCCGGGGGCAAGCGGCCATCTGTGGAAAAATCCCCCTGAAGAATAGCCGCACGCAAGTCAGTCTGAGCGAGCGTGGCGGGCTTCAGAGCCACCCTGCCTGCTCCGCCAGATCCGCAAACATGCGGATAGAGGTTGCCATGAGGAACAGCCCAAACGACAGCTTCAAAGCGCGGCGCGGGATTGAATGGGCCAGTTTCACCCCCACGCGGGCGAAGGTTGTCGACAGGGGAATGATGACGGCCGCCAGCAGCAGGTTCACATAGCCCAGCGACAGCGGTGGCAACCCTTCAGCACCAAAGCCGGTTGCCATGTAGATAATCGCGCCGGGCAGGCCGATGATGAACCCTATGGCGGCAGACGTGCCCACGGCTTTGCGGATGTCATAGCCGAGAAAGCTCAGCGTTGGCACGCAGACAGAGCCGCCGCCAATGCCCATCATCGCGGACACCGCACCAGCAAAGACCCCAAGCGCAGCCCAGACGGGTTTGGAAAACGAGCGCGGTTCAGGGGATTCCTTGGGTTTGCGCAGGATCAGATCCAGTGCCACCGCCATTGCGATTGTGGCAAAGACGACCAGCAAGACATTGCCCGAGACCAGCCCCCCCAAGACGCCGCCGATGACCACACCACCGAGAATGGAAGGGGCCCAGAGCTTTAGGAGCGCCATGTCGATCGCTCCTTTTTTGTAGTGGCCATACCCCGACGACAGCGCCGTGAACACGATGGTTGCAAGCGAGGTGCCCACGGCCACTTGCATCGTCAAAGCCGGGTCCATACCCGTAAGGCCAAGTGCAAAATAGAGGGCGGGAACGATAACAATACCGCCACCGACACCGAGTAGCCCCGCAAGGATGCCGCCGGCGATGCCCGCACCCGCAGCAACGCCCATCAAGGGCAAGAGTGTTTCCAATTCCAGCATGTCGATCCTGCCCGCTTTTACATTCCCGACCTTGGGGAACCAATTTAAGATTGGTTTACGCGCTGCATAAATTGTTCGTCAACCCCAGCGCTTACCGTGTGAGGGAATAGGGCGGTCTTGCGTTAGGATCGCCTCAGTTTGGTGCTGCAAAACCTGCGTGTGTGTCGAGGAGATACTGTGCGATCAGAGGTTTGGCCGCAGCGCCAAGGGCCGAGGCATTTGCGCCAATCTGGCCTTCTTCTACCTGAGGCAGAATTAAACCACGCGAATCCAATGTGGGGAGTTCACGCCGGATGCGTTCAACGAGGCGGCTGCGGACGGGTGCAGGCATGGCACCATCGATCACCACGGCCTGAAAATCGATGATCGCGCAGGTTGTCAAAGCAGCCCGCGCCAGTGCGCAGGCGGTTTCTTCCAGCCATTGATCGACAAGGGAGGCGAAGGGGCTCCAGTCCTGTGGCTGCTGCCAAAGTGCGCTGGAGTCGATATCGGCTTCGTTGAGCTGCCGTTCGAGTTCGCGGATAGAGGCGCTATCGAGCAAGCGACAAATGCGACCATCGGCCCGTTGGGAGGGCAGGGGGCCAAGTGCACCGGCGTTGCCCATGCCGCCCTCATAGACGGAGTGGTTCAGCACCACGCCGCCGCCAATGAAGGAGGCGATGAAAAAATACACGCTGTCGCGCCACCGACGGCTGCTGCCGAACATATGTTCGGCACGGCACGCCGCAGTGGCATCATTGATCACAAAGACTTTGAGCGAACTAAACCGGGCGATCTCGGTTGCGGGATCAAGGGCGCGCCATGCGGTGAGGCTGGCCTTGGGGGCTCCGATTTGCTCGTGCCAGCGCCAGAGGTCAAACGGCGTAGCCACACCGATACCACAGATGCGCGCACGTTGTTTTGCGCTCAGGTCAGCGCTGATCGCGTCGATGCTGGATTTGATAAAATCAAATACTTCTGTGGGCTGAGGATAGGGGTAGCGGAGCCGCCGTTCAGCACGCACACCACCGCAAAAATCCGTAAGCATCAGATCTGTGCTGCGCCGGCCAATCTTTATTCCAAAGGAGAACAGCCCTTCTGGGTTGATGCTCATTGGGACCGAAGGTTTGCCCACGCGGCCCTTCTGGCTTTCTCCCCTTTGGACCAGACCATCCTGTTCAAGCTTGCGCAAAATGACCGAAACCGTCTGCGACGACAGCCCGGTGCGGCGTGCCATCTCGCTCCCCGGTAGCGCACCGTCCTGATGCAGCAACGATAGCAACAACCGCTCATTATAAGCGCGCAATTCACTTTGGCTTGCGCCGGTGGTGTGAGGACGTGGATCTGTCATGCCCGGTCTATGCGCTCCTCCCTTATCTGAGGCAAGAGCTTGCGCGCGCCGAGTTAATAAATCAACTTTATTTATTTATTGACAGAAACGTGGAATCACGGTTTTCATGCAGTCAGTCACATCGAGGGCCCCGGCGAAGAAGAGGGCTAAGCGATGCATATACACAGAGTAAGATTGTTGTTTCTGGGAGGAGACCATGAAGAAACTTTTGCTGACCACGATTGCTGGTGCGGCCCTGTTGGCGGGTGCTGCACAGGCCGATGAGAAGGTGACCGCCTGCTTGATCACCAAGACGGACACCAATCCTTTCTTTGTTAAAATGAAAGAAGGGGCGACCGCCAAGGCGGAGGAGCTGGGCATGGAGCTCAAGTCCTTTGCAGGTAAAATTGACGGTGATCATGAAACCCAGGTGGCTGCGATTGAAACCTGCATCGCTGATGGCGCTAAGGGTATTTTGCTGACGGCATCGGATACCTCGTCGATTGTTCCGGCTGTTGAACAGGCCCGTGATGCCGGTCTAGTGGTGATTGCGCTCGACACGCCGCTCAGCCCGATCGATGCCGCTGATGCAACCTTTGCGACCGATAACTTCCTTGCAGGTGAGTTGATCGGTCAGTGGGCGGCGGCCTCGCTTGGCGATGAGGCGGCAAACGCAAAGATCGCGATGCTCGACCTCGGCGTCAGCCAGCCGACAGTGGGTGTATTGCGCGATCAGGGCTTCCTTCAGGGCTTTGGCATTGATCTGGGCGACCCTAACAAATGGGGTGACGAGACCGATCCGCGTATCGTTGGTAACGATGTGACCGCAGGCAACGAAGAGGGGGGTCGCAAGGCGATGGAGAACCTTCTCGCCAAAGATCCAATGATCAATGTGGTCTACACCATCAACGAACCTGCGGCGGCAGGCGCTTATGAGGCGTTGAAATCCATCGGTCGTGAAAACGACGTGCTGATCGTCTCTGTCGATGGCGGCTGCCCCGGTGTGCAGAACGTCAAGGACGGTGTGATCGGTGCGACCTCGCAGCAGTATCCGCTGATGATGGCCTCGCTCGGCGTTGAGGCGATCAAGAAATGGGCCGATGAGGGCGTGAAACCCGAACCGACCCCTGGCAAGGCCTTCTTTGATACAGGCGTCGCATTGGTGACTGACAAGCCAGTCGAGGGTGTCGAAAGCATCGATACCACTGAGGGCACCAACCTCTGCTGGGGCTGATCTGAACAGGGTGGGGCCTATCTGGTCCCACCCCTTTGGCGCAGGCCGTTTGGTGAAGTGCGCTTTCGATCCAGAGAATGTCATGTTTGAAACAGGGCGGCGCGCATTCGTCGCCCTTTCATCCCAAAATATAAGAATAACAAAGACCAACCCCGCCACAGCGGGTGATTTGGAGGAGTATCATGTCTACCCCGCAGAGCTATGAAGCCGCGGTTGCCGGAAGCCCGGACAAGGTGGCCGAATTCGACCATGGCCCGCAGAGTTTCATTCAGAAATTTCAGCACGCATTGCATGTAACGCCTTCGCTGGTGCCATTGATCGTGCTGGTCATGTCTATTGTGATCTTTGGGCTGCTTTTGGGATCGAAGTTCTTTTCCCCCTTCGCGATGACCCTGATCCTGCAGCAAGTGGGCATTGTCGGTATTGTCGCCTGTGCGCAGTCTCTGGTGATCCTCACTGCGGGGATCGACCTGTCGGTCGGTGCAATTATGGTGCTCTCATCGGTGGTGATGGGGCAATTCACCTTCCGTTATGGTGTGCCGCCGGTCATGGGCGTGGCGTTTGGGCTGCTCTGCGGGTTGCTCTGTGGCTATATCAACGGCTGGCTTGTGGCCAAGATGAAGCTGCCCCCCTTTATTGTGACTCTTGGCATGTGGCAGATCGTGCTTGCGTCAAACTTCCTCTATTCCGCGAATGAAACCATCCGTAGTCAGGAGATTGCGGAAAAGGCTGCGTTCCTGCAGTTCTTTGGTGAGAAATTCAAAGTGGGCGGTGCGGTCTTTACTTACGGGGTCATCTTCATGATCGCGCTGGTTTTGATCCTCGCTTATGTGCTGCGTCACACGGCTTGGGGGCGGCACGTTTATGCGGTCGGTGATGACAAGGAGGCGGCGGAGCTGTCGGGTGTCAACACAGACAAGGTATTGATCTCTGTTTACATGCTTTCGGGGCTGATCTGCGCCTTTGCGGGATGGGCTTTGATTGGTCGTATCGGGTCGGTTTCGCCTACGTCCGGCCAGCTTGCGAATATTGAATCCATTACTGCCGTGGTGATCGGGGGGATCTCGCTCTTTGGCGGGCGGGGCTCGGTCTTGGGAACCTTCTTTGGCGCGCTCATCGTCGGTGTCTTCACCCTTGGTTTGCGTCTGCTCGGGGCGGATGCGCAATGGACCTATCTCCTCATCGGCGTGCTCATCATCGCCGCCGTGGCTGTGGACCAGTGGATCAGAAAGGTGTCAGTCTAATGGAACCCATTCTCAGAGGCCGCAATCTGGTCAAACGCTATGGCAAGGTGACCGCGCTCGATCACTGTGATTTTGAGTTAATGCCGGGAGAGATCCTTGCGGTGATTGGCGACAACGGCGCGGGAAAGTCGACCCTGATCAAGGCGCTCTCGGGCGCGGTGATCCCGGACGACGGCACTGTGGAACTGGATGGCAAGCCGGTGAACTTCCATTCGCCCATTGATGCGCGCGAGGCGGGGATCGAGACGGTTTACCAGACGTTGGCCATGTCGCCTGCGCTGTCGATTGCTGACAATATGTTCATGGGGCGTGAATTGCGCAAACCCGGCTGGCGCGGCCAATTCCTGCGCCAGTTGGATCGCAGCCGTATGGAAGAAGTCGCCCGCGAAAAGCTCAATGAGTTGGGGTTGATGACGATCCAGAACATCAATCAGGCGGTGGAAACGCTCTCTGGTGGTCAGCGTCAGGGCGTGGCGGTGGCGCGCGCGGCGGCTTTTGGCTCAAAAGTCATCATCCTTGATGAGCCGACAGCAGCCCTTGGAGTTAAAGAAAGCCGCCGGGTGCTTGAGCTTATTCAGGACGTGAGATCGCGAGGCATTCCGATCATTCTGATCAGCCACAACATGCCGCATGTGTTTGAGGTGGCCGACCGCATTCATGTGCATCGTCTGGGCAAGCGGCTCTGCGTGATCGACCCCAAACAGCATGAAATGTCGGATGCGGTGGCATATATGACCGGTGCAAAGGAGCCCGATCCGGAGTTGTCTGCCGCATGACCATCGATGCGCTGTGCCAAAGCGTGATTGAGAAGCTCGACACCGCGCATCAGGGGCGTCAGGTGGTGGCCCTGTCTGGCGCGCCGGGCAGTGGGAAATCAACGCTGTCAGCCCCTTTGGCCAAAGCGCTGACAGCGCGCGGATTGAAGGCCGAGGTGGTGCCGATGGATGGGTTTCATCTGGACAATCGCCTGCTTCAGACACGCGGGTTGCTGGCGCGTAAAGGAGCGCCGGAGACCTTTGATCTGCATGGATTTATGCGTTTGTGTCAGGCGCTGAAACAGGCGGATCATGTGATCTATCCTGCGTTTGACCGTGAACGCGACATTGCCATTGCGGGCGCCGCAGAGGTGGGGCCGGACTGCCGTGTCGCAGTCATTGAGGGCAATTATTTGCTCTTTGATGCGCCCGGTTGGCGCGATGTGGCAGCACTTTGGGATGTGTCGATCCGACTTGAAGTTCCCAGCCAAGAACTGGAAGCGCGGCTGATACAGCGCTGGCTGGATCATGGTCTGGATCACGCGGCAGCCGTTGCGCGTGCGCATGGCAATGATCTGGCAAATGCGCGCGCCATTGATGCTGCCAGACTGCCCGCAGATCTGATCTGGCGCGCAGCATCCGCCTTGGAAACATAAAGGAGACCGGGGCATGAAACGCTCTGAGGTGAATGAAATTTTGGATCAAAGCTGGTCTTTTATCAAAAGCCATGGGGTGCATCTGCCCCCCTTTGCGCATTGGTCCCCGGATCAGATGCGCGCGGTTGAGGCGGCTGATATCCGGGCACGCGGCTTGGGGTGGGATATTACCGACTATGGGCAGGGGCGTTTTGATGAACTCGGCCTGTTTCTGTTCACTGCGCGCAATGGCAGCCACGAGGATCTGAGCGCCGGGCGCGGGATGCTCTATGCGGAAAAGATCATGATTTCGCGCAAGGACCAGCTGTCGCCGATGCATCGCCATAACATCAAGGCCGAGGACATCATCAACAGGGGGGGCGGCACGCTGGTGATTGAATTGTTCGCACCCGATAAAGATGGCGGTATTGACCGGGTCTCACCGGTGACTGTGCCCACCGATGGGATTGCGCGCACCTTGCCTGCGGGGGGGAAGCTGATGCTAGAGCCCGGCGAGAGTGTGACATTGATGCCCGGAATTTGGCATGCGTTTTGGGCGGAGGGCAGTGATTGCCTGATTGGCGAGGTCTCTACCGTGAATGATGACCGCACCGATAATGTGTTTGAGATGAAGATCGGACGTTTCAGCCAAATCAACGAGGATGCAGAGCCTACGCATCTGTTGGTGTCTGATTATTAAGCGGAGCGCCGGGTCAAAGCCCCGGCGCACAGTTTTGTCTGACGAGGGGCGCTGCCCCTCGTGCGCCCCGAGGTATTTTTAAAAGGTGAAACTGGGAGTGGGTTTAGTCCGGCTGTGTGGGGGCTGATCTTTTGGGGAGTGCGTTCAAAAACGCCTCCACCTCGCGCAGGTTTCGCAGGATGTAGATGTATTTCTCCGCCGGAGCATTGTCGATCAGGCGCTGAATTGCACGGCGCGAACTGTGGCGCGTGCGCCAGATAAAGCGATAAAATTCCAGACTGAATTGTTCGGGGCAGCCGTCGGGCATGTCGGGACGCGACCGACCCCAATAGATCAGCGAACGTCTGACGACGCGCCACAAGCGCAGGGCGAGGGGCACGTCGAGCCAGATGATGGTATCGGCGCGCGACAGCCGGTCGGGCCAGGTTGCCGAGTGGCCGCCCTCAAAAATCCATGCCGGGCGCGCGTGGACTTCAAGGCACAGGCGGGTTTTCTCATCACGGGGGCGCTCTACCCAACCCGCAGACCAGTGGATTTTGTCGATGTGAAACACAGGTAAGCCGCTGCGCTGACCGAGCTTTTGCGCAAGGGTTGATTTGCCCGAGCCGGGTTGTCCGAGGATCATCACGCGCTGCATCTGGGCCTCCTTTTACGCAAGAGGGCCGAGATACTCTTTTTCCCGTATGACGTGCAAGACGCTTTCATTGCTGTCGAGGCGTGAGAGGGTCAGGCCGGTGGAAAGGCCTGCTGGAGTGTACTGTATCGGGGTGACCAACCTGTTGCCTGCATCAAGCGCGCGGAGGAGAGTCTTTGATCCAACATTGGCCCTTCGGCCCAGTGCCCCTCGCGGGCGAGGACGGCCATGCGCGGCAGGCAGGTTTGACGGCCATCGTGATGGTGAGAACGGGAGAGCGTAGCGGCAATCTCGCCGATCGTGACGCCAGTTTGGGACACGGCATTGAAATGGCCCGTGAGATCTGGTCGCTCTGCCAGAAGGCGATAGGCAACAGCGAGGTCAGTGCGGTGGATCAGTGGCCAGCGAATGTCGCGGCTGCCCCAAATCTCAACCGGGCGATTGGCTTTGATATCTGCAAGCATACCGTCAAAGACGCCGCCTTCTTCGTGATACACCATCGCAGGATGTAGCGTGGCGGTTACGAGGGCAGGCGCATTCATCAGCAAATGGGCATGATCGAGCATCGCACTAAAAGCCGGAAGCGGCGCGAAGCCATCGTCTTCTGTCGCGATGCGGCCCTGAGTGTCACCATAGAGCCAGCACCCGCCGGTATAGACAGCACGCAAAGGCGTAGAACGGTGGTCGGCGGCGGAGAGAATCGTGTCGACCACGGTGCGATCCGCCGAAACCATCTCATCATCGAATGTAATCGCGGCGTGGATCACGACGTCCTGATCTTTCAGGGCCTCCGACCATTCCTCAGGCTGGCGCATATCACCGCGTTGAACCGTGGCCCCTTGGTCTGACACAGCTTTGGCGGCGGTATCAGATCGGCAAAGTGCTGTGACGTGATGTCCCGCGCTCAGGAGTTCGCGCAGGACCGCCGTGCCAATCGAACCTGTGGCACCAAGAAGGAAAATTCGCATGTGTCGTCTCCGGTAGAAGCTGTGGAGACGGTTTTCGGATCTCAACTATGGTTGAGGGCAAGCGAATTTTTTGGGGTTGCGCCTAGGCGTCTGGCAAGCCCGCAATTTTTGGCGCCGCTGCAATGCCATCGACCCATGCGGCACGATCCGACCAGCAGATCCCGGCGGTGATTGGCACATCGGGGGCGGTGTCGAGGCATCCGGCAGGGATCACGATGTGGTCAGTGCCCACATGGGGCATCGGGCTTGCACAGGTGGCGCAAAAACTACGGTGGTGGCGGCTGCCGTCATGTTGATAGTGACGCAGTTCTGTTTTGCCTTGTGTCCAGCGGACCGACGCGCCCGGAGCAAAGAGGTTTGCCGCATGGGCTGAGCCTGTTCCCTTGCGACAGCGTGAGCAGTGGCAGAGAAAGAAGGCTGCAACATTGCCCGCGATCTCAAACGCAATCGTGCCGCAGAGACAGCTTCCGGTGTAAGTCTGTGTCATGAGGTCTCCTTTGGCGGGCGCGCTCGTACGGTGTCGCGCCGTTGTGCTTGGGTCAAGCCTCAGTCGGGCGGTGTGGGGCGCAAAAAGAACCGGCGCGGCAGAGAGGCTGCCGCGCCGGTTTGTGTATTCCTTCAAGCGCAGGCCTTAGCGCGAGAGCTGGCTGGCCTCACGGGCAAGCTCTTCGATGGCTTTCCAGTCGCCTGCCTCGACCAATTTGGAGGGGGCGACCCAGCTGCCACCTGCGCAGACCACATTCGAGAGGCTCAGATAGCTGTCGGCATTTGTTGGGCTGACGCCTCCGGTGGGGCAGAAGGAGATTTGCGGCAAAGGCGCGCCAATGGCCTTGAGCGCGGGAGCACCGCCAGAGGCCTCAGCGGGGAAGAACTTCAGCATGTCATAGCCCAGTTCCAACAGCGCCATGGCTTCGGATGCGGTGGCAGCACCCGGCAGCATCGGCAGATCGGCGGCCAATGCGGCGTCCAGCAACAGCGGCGTGGAGCCGGGGGAGACACCGAATTTAGCGCCCGCTGCAACGGCGGCGGTGACATCAGCGGGGGTGACCAGCGTCCCGGCACCGACAACGCCGCCTTCGACCTGCGCCATTTCGCGGATCACATCGAGGGCTGCGGGGGTGCGCAGGGTGACTTCCAGTGCGGGCAGGCCACCTGCCACCAGCGCCTCGGCCAGGGGACGGGCGTGGGCGACATCGTGGACGACCAGAACCGGAACAATGGGGGCCAGCGCGCAAATCTCGCGCGCCTGTTTGCTGGCGTCTTGCGGGGTAAGGGCCATGGGATCAGACTCCAAATACGGTTGCGCCGGTATCGGCGGAGGTCACGGAATTGCGGAACAGGGCGAAGAGTTCGCGCCCGGTGCCGTGCTGATAAGACGACAGATCGGCGGTGGCGGCGGGGCGGTCGAGCACGCCTTCGGTCAGCACCTGCAGATCGCCGCTCAGCGCATCCACCCGCACCACATCGCCATCCTGCAGTTTGGCGATCGCGCCGCCGTCCAGAGCTTCGGGCACCACATGGATCGCCGAAGGTACCTTGCCCGAAGCACCGGACATGCGTCCATCGGTGACAAGCGCCACTTTCTGCCCGCGCCCCTGCATGATCGACAGGAAAGGCGTCATGGAGTGCAGCTCCGGCATGCCATTGGCCTTGGGGCCTTGGAAGCGGACCACGATAACCACGTCACCCTTGTCGAGTTCGCCTGCCTTGAAGGCGGCCTTGGCCTCGTCCTGATCGTGGAAAACCCGTACCGGAGCTTCGACCACCCGGTGTTCCTCGGCCACGGCGGAGATCTTCATCACCCCGGTCCCGAGGTTGCCGGTGAGGCGGGCAAGGCCGCCGGTTTTTTGGAACGGATCAGAGGCAGGGCGTACGATCTTGTCGTTGAGCGTTTCCGAGGTGCCCTTGCGCCATGTCAGCGCGCCTGCATCAAGGAAGGGCTCCATCAGGTAGGAGCCAAGACCCTCGCCGGTCACGGTTTTGGTGTCGGGGTGCAGGTAACCCGCGTCCAGTAGCTGGCCGATCATATAGCCCAGACCGCCTGCGGCGTGGAAGTGGTTCACATCCGCCAGCCCGTTGGGGTAGACTCGTGCAATCAGTGGCACCACGTCAGAGATTTCGGAGAAATCCTGCCAGTCGAGGATGATCCCGCCGGCGCGTGCCATGGCGATCAGGTGGATCAGCAGGTTGGTGGAGCCGCCGGTGGCCATCAGCCCGACCATACCGTTCACGAACGCCTTTTCATCAAGGATATCGCAGGTCGGCGTGTAGTCATTGCCAAGCGCCGAAAGGGACAGCGCGCGCTTTGCGCCTTCTTTGGTCAGCGCGTCGCGCAGCTCGGTGCCGGGATTGACGAAGGAGGAGCCGGGCAGGTGCAGACCCATGAACTCCATCAGCATCTGGTTGGTGTTGGCGGTGCCATAAAACGTACAGGTGCCGGGGCCATGGTAAGCGGCCATTTCGGCCTTCAACAACTCATCCCGACCGATCTCGCCCTTGGCAAACTTCTGGCGGATCTGCGCTTTTTCGTCATTCGAGAGGCCAGACGTCATCGGTCCGGCAGGCAGGAACACTGCAGGCAGATGGCCAAAGGCCTGCGCGCCGATTACCAAGCCGGGGACGATTTTGTCGCAGACGCCGAGGAAGACAGCGGCGTCAAATACATTGTGCGACAGCGCGATGCCTACGGACATGGCGATGCTGTCGCGCGAAAACAGCGACAGCTCCATGCCTGCTTCGCCCTGCGTGACGCCATCGCACATGGCCGGAACGCCGCCTGCCACTTGCGCGGTGCCGCCCGCCTCGCGCACGGCTTCGCGGATCAGCATCGGATAGGTCTCAAACGGCTGATGTGCCGAGAGCATGTCGTTATAGGCGGTGACGATCCCGAGATGGCCGCCGGTGCCGGTGGCGAGTGTTTCCTGATCCGGGCCGGTGGCTGCATAAGCATGGGCCTGACCGGAGCAGCTCAGATGCGCGCGTGCGGGGCCTTTGGAGGCGGCGGCGCGCATCCGGGCAAGATAGGCCTCGCGCGTGGGGCGGCTGCGTTCGATAATACGGTCGGTGACGGCGGCGAGTGTGGCATGGAGCGACATTGGCGTGCCTCCTTTTCAGATCTTACAACAGGGTCAGGCGCCGATGGCGCGCCAGCGGCGACCGTCACGGTGCAGCAGCAAAAGCGCGTCTTCGGGGCCGGAGCCGCCCTGATCATAGGGTTGCGGCGTGCGGGTCGAATTATCCCAAGCGTTGATGATGGGATCGGCCCAGGTCCAGGCGGCCTCGACCTCGTCACCACGCATGAACAGGGTCTGGTTGCCGCGGATCACATCCATGATCAGGCGCTCGTATGCGTCCTGCGGGCGACCGGCCTCGGGCAGACTGTCGGCAAAGGTCATGTCCAGATCGGCAGAGGTCAGGCGCATACCGCCGGGGCCGGGGTCCTTGATGGTGGTCTTGAGCGTGATGCCCTCGTCCGGTTGCAGGCGAATAACCAGCATATTGCCATCAATGGCGTTGTCCTCTCCAAAGATATTATGCGGCGGCTTGCGGAAGTAGACGGCGATTTCCGACACCCGCTCGCGCAGGCATTTGCCGGTGCGCAGATAAAACGGTGTGCCCGCCCATCGCCAGTTCGCGACCTCGACCTTCATCGCAACAAAGCTCTCGGTGCGCGAATGCGGGTCACCTGCGTGATCGAGATAGCCATCTCCTCCCGCCTTGGCGCGATACTGGCCGCGCACGATGTCATCCGCCGGAACTGGCTCAAGGCTTTCGATGACCTTGAGTTTCTCATTGCGCACGGCATTGGGCTCAAAGGTCGAGGGCGGCTCCATCGCGGTGAGACACAAAAGCTGCATCAGGTGGTTTTGCACCATATCCCGCATCGCGCCGGATTTGTCGTAGTATTCACCACGACCCGCCACAGAGATGCTCTCGGAGACGGTGATCTGCACGTGGTCGATGTGATGCGAGTTCCACTGCGGCTCAAAGAGGGAGTTGGCAAAGCGCAGCGCCATCAGGTTTTGCACCGTTTCTTTGCCAAGGTAGTGGTCAATCCGGTAAATCTGGCTTTCTTCGAAATGCTCGCGCAGGGCTGCGTTCAGCGCCTGAGCCGAGGCCAGATCGTGACCAAAGGGTTTTTCCACCACGATGCGGCTTAGGTCGTCCGCGATGCCCGTGGATTTGAGCCGCCCGGCAATGTCACCAAAGAGCGAAGGCGCAACCGAGAGGTAAAACGCCCGCACCACGCCATTGCGCAGTTTGCTGCCGAGGTCGGACCAGCCGCCATCGCCCTTGGCATCGACGGAGGCATAGTCCAGCAGCGCCAAAAACCGCTCTACATCGGGCTCCGCATCGGCGGGGATGTCGCCGAATTCCTTCAGCGCATCGCCCACGAGGGTCTGGAACTCGCCCTGATCCATCTTGGAGCGTGACGCCCCAATGATGCGGCTGGTGTCGTCGAACTGGCCGATCTGGAACCGGTGGAACAGGCTCGGCAGGATCTTGCGCCGTGCAAGGTCGCCGGTGGCGCCGAACAAGACGAAGTCGAAACTGTCTACGGGGATGACGCGGGATACCATAAGTGTCTTCCTCTTGAATGGCGGGTCAGGTTGAAAGCTTGGCCAGCAGGCCACGGGTGGAGGCATCTTTTTGGGATGCATCGGCCCCTTCGACCATCGGCAGGAGGCGGGTCGCCAGTTCCTTGCCCAACTCGACGCCCCATTGGTCAAAGGAGTTGATCCCCCAGATCACGCCTTCGGTGAACACACGGTGTTCATATAGCGCAACGATCTGGCCAAACACGAAAGGCGTCAGTTTGGGATAGGCAATGGTCACCGAGGGACGGTTGCCGGGAAAGCTCAGATGCCCGGCCATCCGATCAGCGTCAACGCCGCTAAAGCCACGTTTTTCGGCGATCTTATGCGCCTCATCCCATGACCGTCCCAGCATCAGCGCCTCGGATTGGGCGAGGCAATTGGCCTTCAAGAGGTTATGCTGATGGGTGAGATCGGGCTCGTGACCTGTGGCGGCGATCAGGAATTCGGTGGGGATCACCTGCGTGCCCTGATGGAGCAGCTGATAAAACGCATGCTGGCCATTGGTGCCCGGCTCGCCCCAGACCACGGGGCCAGAGGCGCGGGGCAGGGGGGTGCCGTCTAATGCGACGGACTTGCCGTTACTCTCCATATCTAGCTGCTGCAAATAGGCAGGCAGGCGGGAGAGCCGCTGATCGTAGGGCAGAACCGCGCGCGAAGCATAGCGGCAGATATTGTTGTGCCAGACACCGATCAGCCCCAGAAGCACGGGCAGGTTTTCAGACAGTGGCGCGCTGCGGAAATGCTCATCCATCGCCGCCGCGCCATCAAGGAACGCGCGGAATGCCTCTGGCCCCACCGCGATCATGATTGGCAGACCAATCGGCCCCCACATCGAATATCGCCCGCCCACCCAGTCGGCAAAGCCAAAGACACGGGCGTCGGGAATGCCCATCGCGGCGGTCTTGTCCATCGCGGTCGATACCGCCGCCAGATGCGCCGAGACATCTTCGCCAAGTGTGCCTTGTAGCCATGTGATTGCGGTCTGGGCGTTGGTCATCGTCTCGATGGTGGTGAAGGTTTTCGAAGCGATCACGATCAATGTGGTCTCAGGGTTCAACCCCGCCAACACATCATGGATATGCGCGCCGTCCACATTGGAGACAAAATGGCACGCAGGCCCGTCGTGATAGGGCGCGAGCGCCAATGTCGCCATCACGGGACCAAGGTCAGAGCCGCCGATACCGATATTCACCACATCCGTAAACGCCTTGCCGGTTTTGGTGGCATAGGTGCCTTCGCGCAGGGCAGTGGCAAACTCACCCATCCGCGCCAGCACGGTCTGAATGCCGGGCACCACGTTCTCGCCGTCCACCTTGATCACCGCATCGGCCGGGGCGCGCAGGGCGGTGTGTAGCACCGCGCGGCCCTCTGTCGTGTTGATCTTCTCGCCCGACATCAATGCGTCGATCTTTGACGCAAGGTCCGCGCCCTCCGCCAGTTGTAACAGCAACGCGCGCGCGGTGTCATCAAGCGCGGTCTTGGAGTAGTCCAGCAAGAGATCGTCGACAGAGACCGAGTATCGCTCAAACCGATCGGCATCTTTTGCAAAGAGATCGGTCAGCGGTGTGGTCTCGGTTGTGGCCCGGTGGGCAGAGAGTTGCTGCCAAATGTCACTCATCAAGTCGGCTCCTCGTGGATCGCATCGGGATGGCTGCGCGACCGGCGACCGCGCGCGGGATCCGTTTCGCGGCCTATATGCCAAGTTAGCGCTAACAATACCAGTTCTATTTCTAAAATTTCACACTCTTGCAACATGCCAGCAGTGTTCAAGGGAATGTCACAGGCGCGCAGGCGCTGCAAAACTCTGCTTTAGCGTGTTTGCGTCGCGATCTGTATGGCACGCCGTTAGAGATGGACCAAGACGACTGGGCAGTTTTTTGCAACTTGTGTGAAGCGCTTCATATTGCGCGTTTTCAGATCGCGTTACCTTATTCGCAGAAAGGGCAATTGATCGCCCTTATCGCCAGAGGATACCGATATGATCCAACACATTAAAACCTTTGCCCTGGCTGTGCTGATTGTTGGCGTTAGCCTGACCAAAACTTATGCAGACGGCGGATTTTGTGCCGATAAGGCACACGGCGTGGAACTGACGCAAGCGCTGGACACGCAGATCCTTTGATCGTTACTGTGTCGTTTGAGCGCGCCAAGCGCATCTGAGTTACCTCGTGAGACGTCGCAACGGGTTTTACCCGGGCGGCGTTCTCACGGTTTGGGTGGGGCGAGCGCGCCCGAGTCAATGCCACCAATCTCAAAGAGATGATGCAAGACCGCCTCGACCCCGTCTCCGTGGCGCATCGCAGTAAAGACAAATGGCAGCCCCCGGCGCATCCGGGTGGCGTCGCGTTCCATCACCTCAAGTGAGGCCCCCACATGTGGGGCCAGATCGGTCTTGTTGATGATCAACAGATCGGACCGGGTGATGGCGGGGCCGCCCTTGCGGGGGATTTCCTCGCCCGCGGCGACGTCGATCACATAAAGCGTCACATCCGCCAGTTCCGGTGAAAACGTCGCAGAGAGGTTGTCACCGCCGCTCTCGATCAGCACGATTTCCACCTCCGGGTGGCGTTTTTGCATCTCGGCCACGGCCGCGAGGTTGATCGAGGCATCCTCACGGATGGCCGTATGCGGACAGCCTCCGGTCTCGACGCCAATCACACGGTCCTGCGGCAGGATTTGCTGACGCATCAACGCCTCGGCGTCCTCCTGAGTGTAGATGTCATTGGTGATCACACCGATGGAGTGATGATCCTTCAACGCGCGGGCCAGCTGCGCCGTCAGGGTTGTTTTGCCTGCACCCACGGGGCCACCGATCCCAACGCGAAGCGGGCCATTGTGCGAAGTGGTCTTCGAAGTCATGAGCGGAAGATCCTTGAATATTGGGTTTCATGGCGCATGGATGCGATGTCTGCGGCAAAACTCGCACCAAAGAGATCGTCGAGCGTGCTGGACAAGGCGGCTTGGGCCGTGTCGCGCAAGTGTGGCGAGAGGGCAGAGAGGCGCTGCTGCGCGTCTGTCTGACCAAGCGCCAGAAGTCTTTGGCCAGCGGCGATGAGGTTTGCGAGGAACGCATGCAGATACATCTGCACGGTGAGGTCCAGCGGGATGTCATGTTGCCGTGCGGCACATCCCACCGCCACCGGATAGGTAAGCTGCGCAAGGTCATTGCCCCAGGTGGCGGCTGTGGTTCGGCAAAACGCCGCGCCTTGCAGGTCGGTTTCTTGCAAGCGCTCGCCCGTGGGGCAAAACGCGCGGGCGGTGGCGTCGATCTCGGACAGGTCCGCCGCCGTCTCTGCCCGATAGGCACAGGCCAGCAGCACCGCATCAGAGCGTGCGCCCCCATGGGTCAGAAGGTCTGTCAGCCACCGGGACAACCCGCTTCCATCGCTGACATGCCCCTCTGCCACCGCACACTCCAGCCCGTGTGAATAGGCAAAAGCCCCCACCGGATAGGCAGGCGACAGCCATTGCATCAACAAAAGCGTGGCCTCAGTGCTCATGGCTGTGGTCGTGATCGGCGTGGCCGTGATGATGCGTATGCCCGTGTTCATGCGCATGGGTGCGCCCGTGGCCATATGCGCCGCCTTCCGGGGTAAACGGCTCTTCGACCTCACGCACAGTGGCACCGAGGTGGTCGAGCATCGCCCGGATCACATGATCTCGCTGGATCAGCAGGCGGGTGTCTTCGATCTGGCAGGGGGTGTGGCGGTTGCCGATGTGCCAGGCGATCCTTGGCAGGTGCTCTGCGGTGATCTCCAACAGCGGCTCAGAGGCTGCGACCACAAGCACCTCGCCGCCGCCCTCCAGCAGAAGAACGCCGCCATGATCGAGCGAAGTCGTATTGGACAGGTCAACCAGCAGGCGCTCACCGCTCTCGCAGGTCAGCACCTTGCGACGCAGAAAACGGGCGTCATAGTCGAGCACCACACGGTCGCGAGGGCTCTGGTCATGCGGGTGCCCGTGGTAGTGGCGGGCGGTCAGCTGGGGGGCGCTCATGACAGGCCCCCCGCTGTGGTCGTTTTCGGATAACTCTGCGTGCAGAGGCTCAGACGTACATGATGTCCGAGAAGACGTGTTTTACAACGTCGTCGCGCTTCAGGCCGCGCTTTGCCAGTTCCTCGTCGGACAGCGCCATCAAGGTGCGGGCGCGGTTCACACGATGGTTGGATTCTGCGAGGTGAACCAGACCGTTGCCAATCGCGCGGAAAAAGCCTGCGATCAGGCCCAGCGGATTGAAGGGGGCGCGTGTTTGTGCGTTCGATGCGTATGCCATGGGGATATGCTCCTGTGTTCAAGAATGTCTCTCCCGTGACTCCAATATAGCTGCAGCGCAGCAAATAGGTAGGTAGTGTTGACGCATTCCCGCCATGCGCCTGTGACAAGGCAAGGGGCGAAGATTCTGATTTTGCTGAATATTTCGGCATGATGATGGGGCCTTTGATGGATTTGTCGCCGTGTTTTGGCCAAGGGGGCAGTCGCGCGACCATCTCTTGGTTGCAGCTGGGGTGCGCTTCAGAACAGGAAATACCGCTGCGCCATGGGCAGCTCCGCCGCTGGCTGACAGGTCAGCAACTCGCCGTCTGCGCGCACTTCATAGGTTTCCGGGTGGACCTCGATATGTGGTGTCGCATCGTTGAGCTTCAGCGCGGATTTACCGATCCCCCGCGTGCCCTTCACGGCGAGCGTCTGCTTTGCCAGGCCAAGTTGGCCACGGATGCCCGCCGCCTGCGCCGCTTCTGACACGAATGTCACGGCGGAATGCTCAACAGAGCGGCCATAGGCCCCCCACATGGGCCTGGAATAGACCGGTTGCGGCGTCGGGATCGAGGCGTTGGGATCGCCCATCTGGGCGCAGACAATTGTGCCCCCCATCAGAACCATCTCCGGCTTCACGCCAAAGAACGCCGGGTTCCACAGCACCAGATCGGCGCGTTTGCCAACCTCGATCGAGCCAATCTCATGTGAAATACCATGCGCAATCGCCGGGTTGATGGTGTATTTCGCCACATAACGGCGGACGCGGAAATTGTCGTTTTCGCCGACCTCATCCGAAAGCCGCCCGCGCTGTTTCTTCATCTTGTCGGCGGTCTGCCATGTGCGGATGATCACCTCGCCGACGCGCCCCATCGCCTGACTGTCCGACGCGATAATCGAGAACGCCCCCATATCGTGCAGGATGTCCTCGGCTGCGATGGTTTCCCGGCGAATGCGGCTCTCGGCAAAGGCCACATCTTCGGGGATGGATTTGTCGAGGTGGTGACACACCATCAGCATGTCGAGGTGTTCTTCGAGTGTGTTCACAGTGAAGGGCCGCGTCGGGTTGGTCGAGGACGGCAGCACATGCTCCTCGCCGCAGATCTTGATGATATCGGGGGCATGGCCACCGCCTGCGCCTTCGGTGTGAAAGGCATGGATCGTGCGGCCTTTCATGGCCTTTACGGTATGTTCGACAAAGCCTGACTCATTGAGCGTATCGGTGTGGATCATCACCTGCACATCCATCGCATCGGCAACACCGAGACAGCAGTCGATGGCGGCGGGGGTGGTGCCCCAGTCCTCGTGCAGTTTCAACGCGCAGGCACCTGCGTTCACCTGTTCCTCGATGGCCGCCGGCAGCGACGCATTCCCTTTGCCAGCGAAGGCGAGGTTCATCGGAAACGCATCTGCGGCCTGCATCATACGACCAAGGTGCCAGGCACCGGGGGTGCAGGTGGTGGCCAAGGTTCCATGCGCTGGCCCGGTGCCGCCGCCTAGCATGGTGGTGAGGCCAGAGTGCAGCGCATCCTCGATCTGTTGTGGGCAGATATAATGGATATGACTGTCAAACCCACCCGCCGTGAGGATGCGCCCTTCGCCCGCGATCACCTCGGTGCCGGGGCCAACGATAATGGTCACGTCGGGCTGGGTGTCCGGGTTTCCGGCTTTGCCGATGGCATGGATGCGCCCATCCTTCAGGCCGATGTCAGCCTTGTAGATGCCGGTCCAATCAAGGATCAGCGCATTGGTGATCACGGTATCAACAGCGCCCGCCGCGCGTGTGGTCTGTGCCTGCCCCATCCCGTCACGGATCACCTTGCCGCCGCCGAATTTCACCTCCTCGCCATAAGGTCCGGTGAGGTCGCGCTCCACCTCGATGATCAGGTCAGTATCGGCCAACCGCACGCGGTCTCCGGTGGTGGGGCCATACATGGCGGCATAGTCAGAGCGGGAGATTTTGGCGGGCATGTCGGGCTTATCCTGCTGTTCTAGATATGTTTTTCTTGTCAGTGCACGGCGGCGCGCTGGGTGTTCTGTGTCCGGTGCATTTGGGAAGGTTGTGATGTGTGAAGATTGGGAGGCTCCTGAGCCGTTTCGGCTCGCCTTTCATCAAGGAGCGCCTTCTCGTGTCTATATTCAGTTTTTCCTGATCCTGCTTGTCGAGGCAGATCGGTAAGTCGTGATGGCAAAACGAACCGCCCGGACGACAGGCCGGGCCGCGTCCGACCCTCCCCCAGGGAGGGCGCGTTGGCATCGTGGAGGCAGGCGAAACCGGTGCTCTGGGGCGTGAGTGCCCGTTCATTATCGAGGGCAGCAGCGCCCACCCAGGCTCGGTCGCGGCCCTCAGCGTGTCCATCACAACTCCCCCATTACCTGAGCATTGAACCCATAGATCTTGCGCGCACCCCCAATCGGGATCAGTTGCACTTCGCGGCGCTGACCGGGCTCAAACCGCACGGCGGTGCCGGCGGCAATGTCCAGACGCAGGCCAAGGGCGGCGGTGCGGTCAAACTCCAGCGCCGGGTTGGCTTCGGCAAAATGGTAGTGACTGCCCACCTGAACCGGGCGGTCGCCGGTGTTGGCAACCATCAAGGTGAGGGCCTCGGCCCCCTGATTCAGGGTCAATTCACCACTGGCGGGGAACATCTCTCCGGGGATCATGTGAAGCGCTCCTCAGCCCGCGAGCCCAAGTGCGGTGCCTGCAAGAACGACGCAGGCCCCAAGGACGCGGGGCAGGGTGGCGCTGCGCTGCGCCAAGGTCAGCCCACCGGCAACACCGGCGGCGTGCAGCAGAGCGGTGGAGAGCGCAAAGCCTGCCAGATACGGCAGGGCCTCGGCTGCACCGATTTCCGCACCGTGGGCATGGCCGTGAAACAGCGCAAAAATCCCAGTGATCGCCGCCGCCCCGGCAAGCGGCATCCGGAGGGCCAGCGCAGCCATACCGCCCAGCACCATGACAGAGGCGAGAATCATCGGCTCGACCAGGGGCAGTTCCACGCCGCGCATGGCGAGAAGGAACCCGAGCGTCATCATGCCCACAAAGGCGGTTGGCAGCAGCCAGAGCGCCCGGGTCTCACCCGTGCGGCGCGCCTGCACAACGGCCCATAGGCCCACCGCCACCATGGCGAGGATATGATCCGGGCCGAACACCGGATGGCTGACGCCAGCGGCAAAGGATCCATGCCCGGCCGGGTCCAGATGCGCAAAGGCAGGGCTGGCGGTCAGCAGGGCAGCGAGGGAAAGGGCAATACGGGATTTCATATCGGTCAGTCCTTGGAAAGCGGTCAGTCAGCGAATGGGGTTATGCACGGTCACCAGCTTGGTGCCGTCGGGAAAGGTGGCCTCGACCTGAACCTCGTGGATCATCTCGGGCACGCCCGCCATGCAATGCGCACGGGTGATGACCTCGGCTCCGGCCTGCATCATCTCTGCGACGGAACGACCATCGCGTGCGCCCTCGACCACGGCATCGGTGATCAGCGCGATCGCCTCGGGGTGGTTGAGTTTGACCCCACGGGCGAGCCGCTTGCGCGCGATCTCGGCGGCCATGGCGACCAGTAGTTTGTCCTTTTCTCTTGGGGTCAGGTTCATGGGTGTGACGCTTTCATGGTCAAAGTCTCCAGCAACGGGGCAGGCCACCCTCGGTCAGCCTGTCAAGAAGGGGCAGCAGGCTCTGGCGCAGGACAAAACTATCCACCGCCAAGAGCCGCATGTGCAGTAAATCGGGGGCGAGGAGCGAGGCGCCGCCGAGGGCGTCGCCACCGTCCGGCAGGTGAGTGCGCAGCCACCCCAGCGTGGCCTCTGCTTCTGGTGCGGCCAGCAGGAGGGTCGCCATCGCACTGCAGCGGGCCGACAGGGCGCCCGCCACGCCCGGACGGCTAAGCTGCGCGGCCAGATCGCCTTGCAGATGGATTGCATCGCGATAAACGAGCTGTCCCGCGCGCCGGATATGGATGTGATCGCGAAACCGGGCGGATGTAAGCGCCTCGCCCATTGCGGCGCGTCCAAACACCAGCGGCTCCACCAGCAAGAGCCGTGCGTCCTCTGCCAGATCGGCTTGCAAACTCCGGGTGAAATTACTGCGCTGAAAGAGAATGGTTTCCTGTGGCAGCCAATTGAGGCGGGCACGTGCGGCGACGCTCAGGTGTGTGGTCATTTGTCCGGTCTGTCCGGGCTGCGCACGATAGGCGCGTTCGGCGGCTTGGGTGGTGAGGGTCAGCTGGCTGCCCTCTCCGGCCTCGGCGCTCAGGGAAAACCGGTCTCCACCGGTAATGCCGCCTGCGGTGTTCACAGCCACGGCTTCCAGCGTTTGCCGGCCCGTGGGAAACAGCAGCTTGAGCGCCCCTGACTGATGCAGCGCATCCAATGCGACCGTGCCGTCAGGACGCAACTTGCTGCTGACATGCGCGTGCCCCATGGCGCGGGGCTGCTGTTCCGGGGCAGCCGTGATCGGGTTGTGAGACCCGGGCGTGATATGTGCGATATGCGTGATCGCGCTCTCCCTGAATACCGCCCTGAGACACTGCGAAGAAGATCGCTGCTTGTTTCTGTGGGTCCTTGCTGACTTTGCGAGGGCGGAGGGCGGGGCGCTATCAGGAGCGCTGTCTGCAAGGGAGGCGGCCCATTGTCGTGTCGATTTTTTGAGCGAAATCAGCCGATTTGCCAGTAAAATAGGCAAATCAAGAAAGCGGGGACGCTCCCGCCCGGTTTGCCTGCATTGAAAATGCCGTCAAACCCGTTGGGCCCGGCAGCGCACCTGCGGTGCGGGTGCTCTCTGGCGGGCGTGTCTTGTCGTCTCTGCGCAATGGGATTGGCCTTTGGCGATTGGGTCGGCTATGCACAGGACCAAGTGTTTAACTTGCAAAGGACATTTCAGCATGACTCCGCTTCAAGGTCTCAAGGTGGTGGAACTCGCCCGTATTCTCGCCGGTCCGTGGATTGGACAAGCCTTGGCGGATCTGGGGGCGGAGGTGGTGAAGGTCGAAAGCCCCGAAGGCGATGACACACGTCGCTGGGGGCCGCCCTTTGTGGAGCGGGACGGAGACAAGACCGCTGCCTATTACTATGCCGCCAACCGGGGCAAAACATGCGTCACCGCAGATTTTCGCACGCTAGAGGGGCAGGCCAAGGTCCGCGATCTGGTGGCGGGCGCAGATATCCTGATCGAGAACTTCAAGGTCGGCGGACTGGCGAAATATGGCCTTGATTATGAAAGCCTCGCTGAGGTGAACCCGCGGCTCATTTATTGCTCGGTCACGGGGTTTGGGCAGGATGGGCCTTATGCCAGCCGTGCCGGTTATGATTTCTTGCTGCAAGGCATGTCGGGGCTGATGTCGATCACTGGTGCAGCGGAGGGTGAGCCGCAAAAGGTCGGCGTCGCGATCACGGATGTGGTGACGGGGCTATACGGTAGTATCGGCATTCTGGCCGCAGTCGAGCAACGGCATCGGACCGGACGGGGACAGCATATCGATATGTCCCTGCTGGATTGTGCCACGGCCATGCTGGCGAACCAGAATATGAACTATCTGGTGACGGGCAACAGCCCCACCCGGATGGGCAATGAGCACCCCAATATTGCGCCCTATCAGGTGATGGCGGTGCGCGATGGGCATGTGATCCTTGCGGTCGGCAATGACGGTCAGTTCACGCGGCTGTGCGATGTGCTGAACCTCGGAGGTCTCAAGGATGACCCCCGTTTTCTCACCAACCAGCTGCGGGTCGCAAACCGGGGTGATCTGACGCCGATGCTGGCGGCGGCGCTGGCACAGTGGAGCCAGGCGGATCTGCTTGCCGCATTGGAGGCCGCGACCGTTCCGGCGGGGCCGATCAACACCATCGGGCAGGCGTTCGACGACGCGCAGATCAAACATCGACAGATGCAGATCGCGCCCGAAGGCGTGCCGGGCGTGCGGGGACCTTGGGTGTTTTCGGATGCGGAACTGGCGCTTGATCGCTCGGCGCCCGTGTTGCCGCGCAAGGCAGACTAACTGGGCGGATAGGCGTCGAGCGTCAGGCTCAAGGGCACCTCATCGCCCAGCAGACGCCTCACCTTGGGGTCGAGGCGCGGGCTATCCTTTGGCAGGGCACCCACATCAGCAAGAGCCTCGCGCGCAGTGCGTTTTTCCTCAAGCCGCACCCAGACCGTGCGGGTGGAAAACGGGCGACGGTTGGCTCCGGCGGAGACGCCCAGCACCAGCCCTTGCAGATAAGAGATCTGATGCGGGTGTTCCGGCATCAATATCGTCTCTGAGAGTGCGCCGACGGTGTTGCGGGGGCGCTCTGTCAGACACAACCGTCCGCCGCGTTCTGCAACCAGCCCCAGATAGGTGCTGCGCTGGCGGATGCTGCCATCACTTGCGTGGGCGCGCTCAAATGTGTGGCTTACCACGTAGCCATCGACCTCTTTGAGATGGATCAGCGAGCGCAGCACCTGTCCAGGCCATGTGGGCGTGCAAAAATACCCATGATAGGTGCCGAGAAACCGGCGCAGGGGGCGGGCCTGATCGGCAAAGCCCGTGCCGATATGCAAGAGCGGTGCGGGGAGCTTGGGCGCGGTGGTCGGGCGACGCGCGGCTGCGAAGCGATCAGGATCCGTAAAAAGATCGGCCTCACCTACGTCGAAGTGACGCGCGATGCGGCGCAGGTTATGCGCCGAGGGCAGTCCGGCCCCCGAAAGGTAGCGGTTGAACTGTTGTCGGTTGAGGCCGATCTCGCGGCAGATCTGCGCAATCGAGGGGGCCTCGGCGCAGAGAAACCGTAAATTCTGACTGAAGGCCGTGCGCATGGTCCGAGCTTTCGCGATGTGACGCGACTGTGCGTACATCTGCATCATCCCGCGTACAAGTGCGCAGTTTCGCCCTGTCCGGAATTCGCGCACACTCTGCCCAAACGCATAACGAAACGAGGCCGACATGTCCGCGCAGACTCCCATCACCGTGACTGAACACCTGTGGATCCCGCTGCCCGATGGGCGCAGGCTCGCGGCGCGGATGTGGCAGCCCGCAGGCGCAGGTCCGTTTCCGGTGATCCTTGAATATCTGCCCTACCGCAAACGCGATGGCACAGCCCCACGGGACGCCACCACGCATCCGGTGTTTGCCGCCCATGGCTATGCCTGCGTGCGGGTGGATATCACCGGCTCCGGTGACAGCGACGGGCGCTTTGATGACGAATACTCCGAGCAGGAACTTTCGGATGGTGAAGCAGTGCTGGAATGGATCGCGCAGCAGCCTTGGTCGACGGGCAAGGTCGGTATGATCGGGATTTCCTGGGGCGGGTTCAATGGCTTGCAAATGGCGTATCGTCGACCGGACGCCTTGAAAGCGGTGGTTTCGGTGGCCTCTACCGTGGATCGCTATGCTGACGATATCCACTATATGGGGGGCTGCCTGCTCAGCGATAACAAGAACTGGGCGAGCCAGATGTTTGCCTATATGACCCGGCCACTGGATCCGAAACTGCGCCCGGATTGGCGCGAGGAGTGGTTGGGCCGGATCAATGATCTGCCCTTTATGGCGGCGGATTGGCTGCGCCATCAGACGCGGGATGCGTTCTGGAAACATGGCTCGGTCTGTGAAGACTGGTCCGCGATTGAGGCGCCGGTGCTGGCAATCACCGGCTGGGCCGATGCCTATGTGAACGCCCCATCTGCACTGGCTGCAAAGGTGACCGGCGCGCCGGCGAAGGCCTTGATGGGGCCGTGGGAACACCGCTATGCTCATATCTCTCAGATTGAGGCGGCGGATTTTCATGGCGAGGTGCTGCGCTGGTTCGATCAATACCTCAAAGGGGAGGACGCCGGGGCAGAGGCCTTGCCCGACTACCGGGTCTTTATGCAGGAGTTCACCGCGCCAAGCCCGAAGAACCTGCCGCAGAACGGCCGTTGGGTGGCCGAAGCGCAGTGGCCCTCGCCCAATGTCACAGACGTGGTGTGGCCGCTGGCCGATGGGGGATTTGCACCCAAGCCGCAGGCGGGTACGGCAAGGGTCCATAGCCCGGCGACCGTTGGGCAGGCGGGCGGCTATTTCTGCCCCGGTATCCGGATCGACAATGAACGCCCCGGCGACCAGAGCGTGGATGACCGGGCCTCGACCTGTTTTGACAGCACCGCGTTGCTCGCCCCGATGGAGATTCTGGGCCGTCCGCGTGTGCGACTGGCCTTTAGTGTCGACAAACCCGTCGCGCAGGTGGTGGCGCGGTTGTGCGATGTTGCGCCCTCCGGTCAGTCGCAGCGCATTACCTATCGCCCCCGCAACCTGTGCCATGACGACAGCCATGAGGTGGCAACGCGGCTGGAGCCGGGCAAGCGCTATGAGGTGGAGTTTGAGCTGAATGAATGCGCACATCGGGTGCTGGCGGGGCATCAAGTGCGGCTGGCGCTGTCGACCTCCTATTGGCCGATTGTCTGGCCCGCGCCGGAGGCTGCCGAGATCACGCTGCATCTGGACGGGTGCGCGCTGATCCTGCCGGAGCGCCGCGTCGAGGTTGAGATTGAGGCCCAGGCTCCGTGCGCGGCGCGTGATTACCCGAAGTATCAGGCCGAGGTGTTGGAAAAGCCGTGGGGCGAGGCCGAGACACGTGTTGAAGCGGACGGGACCCATGTGCTGGAAAGCTTTGACAGCTATGGCGCGGCGCAGGATCTGACCCATGGCCAGCGTGTCGCCAGTAACGTGCGGATGCGCTATGCGATCCACCCCGATGATCCGGCCAGCGCGCGGTTTGACTGTGCTTGGGTCTTCAACTTTGGCCGCGATGGCGAAGGCGATCAGGAGGATTGGGGCGTTCGGATCGAGACCGACAGTTCGATGCATTGCGACACCGAGAATTTCACCCTCTGGCGCGGGATCAAAGCCTATGAGGGCGAAGAGGTGATACTGACGCGCGAGTGGATCGAGGTCATCCCGCGCGGCTGTCTCTGACGGTGGGCCCAAACGGGCCACCCAGTTGAACCAAGGCGCGCGCCCGTCAGGATTGCGGTAGGGCGCGCGGGTCGAATTGACACATCTCGCCCGCTTTGGCCAAGGCCTGATCCAGCCCGGAGAGGGAAAAACCACCGTAGAGCCAGGTTTCACCTTCGGCTGCGCGATCCACCGCAAATCCAAAATCGCCCTTGGTGGCGAGCATGGCGCCGATCAATTCAGAGATGAAGCCCGGTGTCAGGCTCGCACCATAGGTGAAGCCCGGTGCGGTGTAGAAAAACATCTCGTCACCAAACCACACCGGCTCATCCCCCAGATAGAGCGTCACACTATCCGCAGCCTCATCCCAGGGGGCCTCGACCTCTTCAGGGCCGTAAGGCGTGTAGATATAGTCGAAGGTGGCATTCAGACCGTTGTTTTCGAACGTGAACTCCAGATAGCCGGAGGTGTCGCGCGCGGAGGAGAGCGTATAGACGTGGCAGGTGTTGCCCTTGTAGACCGCCGCCCAATTGCCAGCCTCAAGGAACGGCGTCGAGGCCTGCGCGAGGCCGCCCATCAGAGACAGGGCGAGCGCCGCAGCGATAGATTTCAGCATGAAAGATGTCCTAAACAAACGTGGTTGGCGCAAATCTACTGCGCAATAGATGCGGAAACCTTAATGCGTTATCGCGTTTGGTGCTCGCCGGGGACACCGTGGTTCAGTCGTCTGTCACATGGATCGCGAATTGCTCGAGCCCCGCGGATTGGGCTTCGATCACGCGGAAACTCTCGCGCACGCCAGCCTCGGTCAGGTCTCGCGCCACTGTCAGCAGCGTGTTGGGGGCGTGATCCTCGCAAAGCTCTGCCATATGGTCGATCTCGGCTTCGGCCACGGGGCGGGCGCTGGCCATATCCGGTGCGCCATAGATCTCCATGAAATGCCGGGCGAGCTGTTCGATCAGCGTGGTGACTTCTTCGGCCTCGATCTGGGTCACAGCGACAAATGTCACCCGACCGGCGGTCTCCAGCCCCATCCAGCCATTGGCAAAGGCCTGACGTTGCTTGCCAACAAGGTCGCCCTCGCTCCAGTTGGAGAACTCAAACCCGCCGGAAATACACCATTCCCCGGTACGGGCGGGGCTGGCAAAGACGTTCATGTCGCTTTCGTCAAAATGAATGGCACGGGCCAGTTTCATCGCGTCTTTCTCCTGTCAGTCCTGCACCAGAACAGTGGTGAGCGGGATCAGATGGGTTGTTGTGTCGTCGCGCAGGAGCATGCCGAAATCCTCGTCGACGCCGAGGAAGGTCCCGCTCAGCCCGGCTTGCTGGCGGTTTTCGCCGATGCCATGCGCAAGCCCGCGCCATTCTGCATGCAGCGCTTTAAGTTCGCCTTCGTCCCACCGGTTGATCCAATGCAGGCAGTGGCGGGTCCAGCTTTCCAGCAGGCGCGGCGCAGCCACATCTGCGCAGCCTTCGGCATAGAGCGCGGTTTGATCCGGTGTGTCGCCCCCGTCGCCCGCAGGCCAGAGCGGCAGGTCCAAGCCCACAACCAGCCAGTCCGGCTGGGCGTCGGGTGCATCGGTATTGGCCGCGACACGAAGGCTTCCGCATCGCGCGCCATTGATCAGCAGACCACCGTCCCAGTCCAGGTGCACGGCAACTTCAGGCGGGGCCAGCGCGCCAAGGGCGTTCTGAAAGCCCAGGCCGCAAACGGGCAGCATCGCCATGGCCTTGGCCAGTGGCACTTCGGGTGCGAGCACCAGTGCGGCGCGCAAGACGTCAGTGCCGAGGTCATAGACCACAAGCCCCGCGTCTACGCCCAGCTCGGCCTTCTGGCAGGCGAGATCAAACGGGTCCTGTCCCGGACCTGCGGCCTCGCCGGTCATCAGAGGGGGGAAGGTGACAGTCTCGCTCATACGACGCCGCGCTCCACAAGCGCTGCGGCGATGTCCTGAAAGGCACGAGCCTGTGTGCTGTCGGGTTTGGAGACCACGATGGGCGCGCCGCCATCCGCTGCCAAGCGGACATCCAGATGCAAGGGCACCTCTGCCAAGAGCGGTACGTTCAGTTTCTCAGCCTCCGCCGCAACGCCGCCATGGCCAAAGATATGTTCCTCATGGCCACAGTTGGAACAGATGTGGGTCGACATGTTTTCAATGAGGCCGAGGATCGGCACGTTCAGCTTGTGGAACATATCAATACCTTTGCGGGCATCAATCAGGGCCACATCCTGCGGGGTGGAGACCACAATCGCCCCGTCCACCTGCGCCTTTTGCGCCAGCGTCATCTGCACGTCGCCGGTGCCCGGCGGCAGGTCCACGATCAGCACATCGAGCGCGCCCCATTGCACCTGCATCATCATCTGTTGCAGCGCCCCCATCAGCATCGGGCCGCGCCAGACCACGGCCTGATCGTCATTGGTCATCAGACCGATCGACATCATGGTGACGCCGTGGTTGCGCAGCGGCAGGATGGTCTTGCCGTCGGGGCTGGCCGGGCGGCCCGAGACACCCAGCATGCGCGGCTGCGAGGGGCCGTAGACATCCGCATCCAAGAGACCCACGCGTTTGCCGGCCTGCGCGAGGGCACAGGCAAGATTGGCCGAAACGGTGGATTTCCCGACGCCGCCCTTGCCCGAGGCGACCGCGATGATCTTTGCGACGCCGGGGATCTGTTGCGGGCCTTGCGGCTCTGCAGGTTTGTTGGGTTTGAGATCCGGCGGGGCTTTGGTGCTATGCGCCGTCATCAGGGCTGAGACTTTCTCAACACCCGCGAGGTCGCTCACCAGGGCCTCAGCCTGATCGCGCACCGGCGCGTAGGCCTCGGATTTGGCCGGGTCAATTTCCAGCACAAACCGCACATTGCTGCCCTCGATGGTGAGGGCGCGGATGATGCCTGCGGCGACGATATCGCTGCCGCTCACGGGGTCTTTCAGGGTCTTCAGGGCGTCGAGGACGGCGTCGCGGGTGATGGACACGCGGGTCTACTCCTTGGTTGGTCTGGTGGTTGGCCTGGTCAGGTCACGCGCCTGCATGGTGCCTGTTGTGCGCGCGGGTTGAAAGGGCTCAGTGGCGCAAGTTTGCGTCAATGGTCGCGCCGCGTGCTGAGATAATCTTCAGTGGTGCGCACGCGAGGACGTTCCTTGCCCGCAAAGGGGGAATCCTTTTGGTGGAACTGTGCATTCACGCGGCAGTCATCGCACATCTGGATCATCTTGGCGGCATCCGGGTTGGCAAACATCGCATGATTGCCCGCAAGCTTTTCCATGATCCGCTCGACGGTGGATTTGACTCCAAAGAGGCTGCCACATTCGATGCAGGCAAAGGGCTCTTCTTCATTCAAAACCACCTGATCCAGCGCCGAGGGGGCAAGGTTCAGGCGCGGCTCATAGGTGATAGCGTCCTCCGGGCAGACATTAGCGCAGAGACCGCATTGCAGGCAGGCATCTTCCTGAAAGCGCAGCTGCGGCAGGTCCGGGTTGTCCCCCAACGCTCCCGACGGGCAGAGCGACACGCAGGACAGGCACAGGGTACAGGCATCCTGATCGACCAGCACCGCGCCATAGGGCGCCCCCTCTGGCAGCGGCAATTCTGTGTCAGCGGCGTTCAGGGCCAATGCGGCCTGTCGGGTGATTTGGCGGCGGGTGCCCATGGGGCGCTGGACTGTCGCGGGGGCTGCGGGCAGATTGCGGGTCTCGTAGAGCGCATCACACAGCGCCTCGGGTTCTGCCGCGTGCAGCAGGCGCGCGGCATCAGTGGAAATCGCATTGGCCAGATCAACCTCGCGCGTTTGAACCTCAAGATCGGCGCGCGGCCCGGGCAGCAGGCAGACCTCGCGGAAACCAGCGGCACGCGCCGCGAGGATTTCTGCATGGCCAAAGGTGTTGAAGGCCTCCACCTCCAGCGGAATGACGCTTGCGGGGAGGCCACGGTCAAACCGCGCGGCGAGGCGGGTCATCTCAGCACCATGGGCGTCCACCACCAGCAGCCGGGGCGTGTCGCCGCCCGCCGCCAGATAGGCCTTGGCGAGGGTTTGAACACGCAGAAACAAGCTCTCGGCCGGGGGCGCATCATAGGTGATGGCGCTGGACGGGCAGAGCGAAGCACAGGCGCCGCAGCCTGCGCAAATCATCGGATCAATGGCAACGCTGTCGCCATTGGGCGTGATCGCACCGGTGGGGCAGGCATCCAGACAGCGGGTGCATCCGGTTTGACGCGCGCGGGAATGAGCGCAAAGCAGCGGCTCCGCCTTCACGTAGAGCGGTTTTTCAAAAGTGCCGACCATTTGGCTGGCGGCGAGCACCGCGTCCGCTACCGCAACCGGCGATTTTGGGTCTGCGCGCAGGTAGCCTTCGCGTTTCTCGGGGGCCGGGAACAGGGGGGCGTCACCGCGCAGGTCGAGAATGAGATCGCATTCGGAGCGGCCTGCGTCGCGGGGCGCGCTCCACGTCCAGTCACGCCCGGTGACATCAAGCGATTGCAGCGCGTCCACCGTCACCTCAAAGTTGCCGAGCGCTCCGCGCGCGCTGCGCAGCTGCCCTCGGATTGCGTCGAACCCGCGGCTGAGCGGCGGCTCGGCCGTATCGGTCAGCAGGACCGTAACGCCAAGGATATCCTGTAGCTTCTCGGCGGCAGGCAGCGCCACATCCGCAGTGCCGACGATCAGGCACAGACCCTCGCTGATCACATCGACGCTCTTGGCGGGGCGGATGTTCAGCTGCGTCTCTGCAACCAATGCGGACATTTTGGGTAGCACATCGCCCGCATTTTGCGCCTCAATGGACCATCCGGCCCTGTCCCGCAGGTCGAGAAACAACGGGGCGTCCTGTCCCAACTCCTCGGCGAGGGCGGTGAAAAAGCGGCTTTCCTGGCCGCAACAAAAAATTACATCCGGGTCCTGAAGGGCTGCGACTGCAGCATCGGATTGGGTTGTGCAGAGGTTGGAATGCACTTTTGAGCACGGCAATCCGGTGGTTGCGCTAAGGGTCTCTGAATCGAGTGGTTGTGATCCGGAACAATCACACAATATCAGGTTCTTAGGCATGTTTTCCTCGCTGGCCGTCGGGCTGGCATTCGGTGGTGAAATCACGGGTTTGGAGCGTATCCTAGTCAGGTTTCACAGCATTCGTAAACCACCGTAAAGCGTGGCAAAGGGCGCAAGATCCAGCGCGGTGGCGAAGTGATTCGGGAATTTATCGAAAAAATCGAATGCCTGAGCAAAAAGATAGGGTTGGACAATTCGTCCACTGCCGGTCCTTGGGCTGGGGTGGGGGAGTCAAATTGTCCACGGCGGGCTGAAATGCCCAATCCCATAGCACTGTGTGCTTTCGCATGCAGGGTGGTTTGCGGCAAGATTGCAGCAACTTAGCCAGGGATGGGTCGTGGACCAGTACTACGCAAAGATGGATGTGATGCCGCTTGGGGTCGTGATCCGGCGCACGCCGGGGGTTACGCCGTGGGCGCGTTGGGCGTGGCGTGTGGTGGCGGTGCTGCCCGGCGCCGCTGATGCCGACTGGAGCCTGATGCGGGAAGAGGGCGAAGCTTGCGAGTTTCACGCAGCGACGTTGCCGCTTGAATTGCACCGCGCCGATGCTGAGGCTTACATGCAGGGTCTCACTGCCAATCCGCCGAGCATTTATGTGGTGATGCGACCGGGGCCGAATGCGCGCCCTGAGGTGACGCTGGTCACGGCCTCGCCGTTTGAGGCGCAGGATTATGCCGACACCGGCGAGGATCAGGTCGAGAAGGTCGAGATGCCTGCGGGGCTGGTGGCATGGGTGCGCGACTTCACCCTCGCGCATTTCAAGGAAGAAGAGTTCAAGAAACGCCGTCGCGACCGCCAGCGTGTGGATCTGGAGGAGGACGGCGTGGGCGATGCGCGCATTCCGCAACTGACGGATGTGTATCGCGCCCCGGCCAAAGCCCGTAAGGAGCGTCTGCAATGAGTGCGCAGAATTTCTGGTCCCGCCGTCGCGCAGCGGTCGAGGCGGAAGAGGCGCAAGAAGCCCGCGCGCTGAAGGAGGCCGAAGCGCAGGCGCGGGACGCTGAACTGGCAGAGCGCAGCGATGCAGACTTGCTCGCCGAGTTGGATCTGCCGGACCCGGATACGCTTGGGCCGGGGGATGATTTCAAGGCGTTTCTCACCGAAGCCGTTCCTGCACGTCTCAAGACACGCGCATTGCGTCGGCTCTGGGTCACCAACCCGGTCCTGGCAAATGTCGACGGGCTGATCGACTATGGCGAGGATTTCACAGATGCGGCGATGGCGGTGGAAAACATCCAGACCGCCTATCAGGTTGGCAAAGGCATGACCGCCCATGTGGAAGAACTGGCCCGTCAGGCAGAGCGTGAAGCGGCAGCACAAGACGCCGATGACGTGGCACCGGACGTTGCAGTCTCTGATGCGCAAGAGGACACCATTTCGCCAGAGGACAACGCCGAAGCCGCCGCTGCGCCAGTCGCCTCTGCCGAGGCCGAAGTGGTGCAAGAAGGTGAGGTCGCGCACAGCGATGTGCAGATCGAGGATCATCCGCCACAGGTGACATCGCGCCGGATGCGCTTTGTCTTTGAGGATGCGGAGGCAACAATATGACACAGGAGAGCCCGATGACAGACGCCGCCGTGACCACAGAGCGGGTCAGCGAAGAAGATCGGCTGCGCGCGGATCTCTACAATTACCTTGGCCTGATGCTAGCCGCGCCCCCGAGCGAGATGCTGCTGGAACAGACGGCCGGTCTCTCCGGGGATGAGACGCCGCTGGGGCAGGCGATTACCCAACTGGCACGGGTGGCCAAACGCACCAAACCTGCCGGAGCCGAACGCGAGTTTAATGCGCTCTTCATCGGTCTGGGCCGGGGGGAGTTGCTGCCCTATGCGAGCTATTACCTCACTGGTTTCCTGAATGAAAAGCCTCTGGCAGCGCTGCGTAACGACATGAGCGCGCGGGGGCTGAGCCGCGCGCCCAATGTGTTTGAGCCCGAAGACAACATTGCCTCCCTGATGGAGATGATGGGGGCGATGATCGTGGGCCGGTTTGGTGCCGCCACATCGCTTGCGGAGCAGAAAACCTTTTTCAACAAACACATCGGTCCGTGGGCCGCGCATTTCTTTGCCGACCTCGAGGGCGCAAAGAACTCTGTGCTTTATGCTTCGGTGGCGGCGGTTGGGCGCGCTTTCATGGAAATTGAGACCGAAGGATTTCGGATGGGGGGCTGAGCTCTCTGATCCACGACGATGCGCCCGCAGGAGGCAGGCGCAGGGCAGGGCGGCCCGGACGCCCGAACGACTGGACCTAAAGACCGAAAGAGGAGGAGGATCCACATGTCACGGAAAGAGGATGGCGCAAGCCGCCGCGACTTTCTGAAACTGGCTGCAACCACCACGCCCGCAGCGGCGGTGGCGCTTGCAACCACCGGAGGCGAGGCTGAGGCCGCAACTCCGGACCTGTCATCGAACAAGATGCAGGATACCGCGCATACCCGCGCCTATTACGACAGCACCCGGTTCTGACCGGATGCCTTTCATGCCTAAGCCGACTGGTTGCGTGACGCCCGACTGAGCAAAGGTTTCTCAATAAACCCAGCGCGCTTCTGATTTCAGGGGCAAGCAAGGGAGGTTTTAAAATGCTTAGGAAAAAGACCAACGGGGTTGCGCGACGCCCCCAGCGGACCAGTATCCTGTCCAAGGTCGGCGAGTCAGCTGTCGACCGCCGCGCTTTCCTGCGCGGGTCCGGCCTCGCCATCGGCGGGCTTGCGGCCATCAGCGCCACCGGTGGAACGGTGACGCAGGCCAATGCGGCGGCCTCTGCGACCGGCGCCATGGAAACAATCAAATCCGTCTGCACCCATTGCTCGGTCGGCTGTACCGTCATCGCAGAGGTGCAAAACGGTGTCTGGGTCGGTCAGGAACCCGGCTGGGACAGCCCCTTCAACTTGGGATCGCACTGCGCCAAGGGCGCATCGGTGCGCGAGCACGCCCATGGCGAGCGGCGCCTCAAGTACCCGATGAAACGCGAAGGCGGTGAGTGGAAGCGCATCAGCTGGGAACAAGCCATCGACGAGATCGGCGACCAGATGATGTCCATCCGCGAAGAAAGCGGCCCGGACAGCGTTTATTGGCTCGGCTCTGCCAAACACAACAACGAACAGGCCTACCTGTTCCGCAAGTTCGCCGCCTACTGGGGCACGAACAACGTGGACCATCAGGCGCGGATCTGTCACTCCACCACCGTTGCAGGTGTTGCGAATACATGGGGCTACGGCGCCATGACCAACAGCTACAATGACATCCATAACTCCAAGGCGATCTTCATCATCGGCGGCAACCCTGCCGAGGCGCATCCGATCTCGCTGTTGCACGTGCTGAAGGCTAAGGAGCAGAACAATGCGCCGCTGATCGTTTGTGATCCGCGCTTTACCCGCACGGCGGCCCATGCAGACGAGTATGTGCGCTTCCGTCCCGGTACCGACGTGGCGCTGGTCTGGGGGATTTTGTGGCATATCTTTGAAAACGGCTGGGAGGACAAAGAGTTCATCCGCACCCGTGTCTGGGGTATGGATCAGATCCGCGACGAGGTCGCAAAATGGACGCCCGAAGAAGTTGAGCGCGTGACCGGCACCCCCGGCAGCCAGCTCAAGCGCGTAGCACGGACCCTGGTGAACAATCGTCCCGGCACCGTGATCTGGTGTATGGGTGGTACCCAGCACACCAACGGCAACAACAACACCCGTGCCTACTGCATCCTGCAGCTTGCACTCGGCAACATGGGCACCTCCGGCGGCGGCACCAACATCTTCCGCGGTCACGACAACGTGCAGGGGGCGACCGACCTTGGCGTTCTGAGCCACACTTTGCCGGGCTATTATGGCCTGTCTGCTGGTGCATGGGGCCACTGGGGCCGTGTCTGGGGCGAAGACATGGACTGGCTCAAGGGGCAGTTCGAAACCGTCAAATCCGCCGACGGCAAGGACAAGAACCTGATGAACCTGACGGGCATTCCGGTGTCCCGCTGGATCGACGGTATCCTCGAAGACAAAGAGAACATGGATCAGCCCAACAACGTGCGGGCCATGGTTCTCTGGGGCCACGCGCCGAACTCTCAGACCCGGATGACGGAGATGAAGACGGCGATGGAAAAGCTCGACATGCTTGTCGTGGTGGACCCCTATCCGACCGTCTCTGCCGTGCTGCATGACCGCACCGATGGCGTCTACCTGCTGCCTGCCTGTACTCAGTTTGAGACCCGCGGCTCCGTGACGGCGTCGAACCGGTCGCTGCAGTGGCGCGATCAGGTGGTGGAGCCTCTGTTCGAGAGCCTGCCCGATCATGTGATCATGGCCAAATTCGCTAATAAGTTTGGCTGGGCAGATCGTCTCTTCCGCAATATCGAGATGGAAGACGCCGAGACCCCCAACATCGAGAGCATCACCCGCGAGTTCAATCAGGGGATGTGGACGGTGGGCTACACGGGTCAGAGCCCGGAGCGTATCAAACTCCATATGGCGAACCAGCACACGTTTGACCGCACCACGCTGCAAGCGGTGGGCGGCCCGGCGGATGGGGATTTTTACGGCTTGCCGTGGCCCTGCTGGGGCACACCCGAGATGAACCATCCGGGCACGCCGAACCTTTATGATATGTCCAAACCGGTGGCCGAAGGTGGCCTGTGTTTCCGCGCCCGTTTCGGGGTGGAACGCGATGGCGACAATCTGCTGGCCGAGGGTGTATCCAACCCCGGTGCGGAAATTCAGGACGGCTATCCTGAGTTTACCATGCAGATGCTGGTGGATCTGGGCTGGGATAAGGACCTCACCCAAGAAGAGAAAACCGTTATCGCAGGCGTTGCGGGCGTACAGCTCGATGGTGCGGGCGAAGCGGGAACCAGCGGAAATGGCAATCAAGGCGCAGGCGAAGAAGTGGGCGAGCAGTCCATGTCTCCGTTCCCGTCTGATTTCAACACCAAGACCGCTTCGGTGAACTGGAAAACCGACCTCTCCGGCGGTATCCAGCGGGTTGCGATCAAGCATGGCTGCGCCCCCTTCGGCAACGCCAAGGCCCGTGCCGTGGTGTGGACCTTCCCGGATCCGGTGCCGCTGCACCGCGAGCCGCTCTACACCAACCGGCGGGATCTGGTGGCGGATTATCCGACCTATGAGGATCGGAAATTCTACCGTCTGCCCACCATGTATGCCTCGATCCAGAAGAACGACGTCTCCAAGGAGTATCCGATCATCCTCACCTCCGGCCGTCTGGTCGAATATGAGGGCGGCGGTGATGAGACCCGTTCGAACCCATGGCTTGCGGAATTGCAGCAGGACATGTTCGTCGAGATCCACCCGCGCGATGCCAATGACATCGGCGTGCGGGATGGGGCTCAGGTCTGGGTCGAAGGCCCGGAAGGCGGCAAGGTCAAGGTGATGGCCATGGTGACAGAACGGGTCGGTGAGGGCGTTGCCTTCATGCCGTTCCACTTTGGCGGGCACTTCCAGGGTAAGGACCTGCGGGACAAATATCCCGACGGTGCGGACCCCTATGTGCTGGGCGAAAGCACTAACACCGCGCAGACATATGGCTATGACTCGGTCACTCAGATGCAAGAGACCAAAGCCACCCTCTGCAAAATCATGCCAGCGTAAGGAGACGGACATATGGCACGAGCTAAATTCCTGTGCGACGCCGAACGCTGCATCGAGTGCAACGCCTGCGTCACCGCTTGTAAGAACGAGCACGAAGTCCCTTGGGGTATCAACCGTCGCCGCGTTGTGACCATCAATGATGGCAAGCCCGGCGAGCGGTCGATCTCGGTCGCCTGCATGCATTGTTCCGATGCACCCTGCATGGCGGTCTGCCCGGTGGACTGTTTCTACCAGACCGAGGACGGGGTGGTTCTGCACTCCAAGGACCTCTGCATCGGCTGTGGCTACTGCTTCTACGCCTGTCCCTTTGGGGCACCGCAGTATCCGCAGGCAGGCAACTTCGGCTCTCGCGGCAAGATGGACAAATGTACCTTCTGCGCCGGTGGTCCTGAGGAAAACAACTCTCAGGCCGAGTTCCAGAAGTACGGGCGCAACCGGATCGCAGAAGGCAAATTGCCGATCTGTGCCGAGATGTGCTCCACCAAGGCGCTTTTGGCAGGCGATGGCGACACCGTCTCCGCTGTCTACCGTGAGCGTGTGGTGGCCCGTGGCTTTGGCTCCGGCGCTTGGGGCTGGGGAACCGCTTACGATCAAAAGGGCGGCTGACGCCCACTTTTGATCCCAATACGCCTACACCGGGAGGCGGCCCGCCATTGTGGCGGGCCCCTTCCGCTATGCGACTGATTCATTTTATCAAATCCGGCTCAACGGGAGGTCCATCCATGCCGCGCCTGATTTTCGTATTCGTCCTTAAACTGGCCCTGCTCTGTGGCCTGTCTGCCTATGCGCAGGACGCAAACCCCGTGGCACCTGATCGCTCCGCCACCGGTGGGGCGCAGACACTCGAGGACATTCTCGCGCGGCAACGTGGCGAGGCGCTGGACGACAGTTTCCGCAGCGACGCGACCGGGAACCCTGAGATTGCCGCCGGGATTGATCAGCAGTTGGGCACCCTTGGTGGCCAGTCCGATCCCGAACTCTGGCGGGCGTTGCGCTACAATTCCGCCGATATTCGCGTCTCTGCCGGGGGCGATGTGGCCACGGTTCTGGTGCAGGACGGTGGCATGAACTGGCTCTCGTTCCGGGCGGGCCCGTTGCGGCAATATGGGGGCTGGCTCTTGTTGGGCACGATTGCTGCGTTGGCAGTGTTTTTCCTGCTGCGGGGCCGTGTGCGGGTCGATGCAGAAAAGACCGGACGCACTGTGACCCGTTTTGCCTTTGTCGAGCGGATGACCCACTGGACCCTTGCCGGATCTTTCATCCTGCTTGGTCTGACGGGGCTTCTGACGCTCTTTGGTCGGGTGGCGATCCAGCCGTATCTGGGCAAGGACGTGAATTCGGTGCTGCTCATCGGCTCCAAATGGATTCACAATTCCGTCTCTTGGGCCTTCATGCTGGCGCTCATCCTGGTGTTTGTCATGTGGGTTGCGCATAACATCCCGAACAAGCTCGATCTGGTCTGGATCAAGCAATTCGGCGGCATCATCGGCAAGAAACACCCCCCCGCAAAGAAGTTCAACGCCGGTCAAAAGGTGATTTTCTGGTCGGTCATCCTGTTTGGGGCCTCCATCTCCGTCTCCGGCCTGTCGTTGCTGTTCCCGTTTGAACTGCCGCTCTTTGCCAAGACCTTTGCCCTCCTCAATGACACCGGCATCCCGCAGTGGCTTGGCTATGGTGTCTTGCCCACAGAGCTTGCCCCGCAAGAGGAGATGCAGCTTGCCCAGCTCTGGCACGCGATCGTCGCCTTTGTGCTGATGGCGATCATCATCGCGCATATCTATATCGGCACGCTTGGCATGGAAGGCGCGTATGACGCCATGGGCTCCGGCGAGGTGGATGAGGCCTGGGCGCATCAGCACCACTCGATCTGGCTCGAGGAGGTGCAGGAGAAAGAGCGCGCCAAGGCTGAAAACACAGGCGCCACCCCGGCGGAGTGACGTGATGCGGCGACTGGCGCTAAGCCTTGCCCTCTGTGCTGCGCCCGTCTGGGGCGCGGGTGCAGAGGAATTTGTGACCCTCAAAGGACACGGTGGGCCGATCATGGCGCTTGCCGTGGATGATGAGGATCGCGTGGCCAGCGCCAGTTTCGACAATACCGCGGCCATTTGGCAGGAGGGCAGACCTTCGTGGCTGGAGGCCCATGACGCGGCCACCACCACGGTGACCTTTGGCCCGCGCGGGGCGCTGTTCAGCGGTGGCGATGATTTTGCGATCTATCGCTGGCAGCAGGGACAGCCGCAGGACATCGGGCGTCATGCGGGTAAGATCCGCGCGCTGGATGTCTCGTCGGATGGGGCGTTTCTGGCCTCGGCCAGTTGGGACGGCACCATCGGTCTTTGGTCGCTGAACGGCGGTGTCGGGCAGCAGATCACAGTGGGTGCAGGTGTCAACGATGTGCGCTTTGATGCCAAAGGGCGCCTGTTTGCCGCAACCATGGCCGGGCAAGTGCAGGTCTATGACACGCCCGACGCAACACCCCGGCTCTTGGCCGAACAGGGGTTTGGCATCAACCGTCTGGTGCTGTCGCAAGAGGGCTGGCTTGCCTATGGCGCGGTGGATGGCGGCACACGGGTGATCGATATGGAAACCGGCGCGCAGATCGCCGATTTCACGCTCGACCGCCGCCCGATCCTCGCCTTGGCTTATCATGCGCAAAGCGAGCAGATCGCGGTAGGCGACGGTCATGGCTACATCATGATGATCGACACCCGCAATTGGACCATTGCCCGCGATTTCAGGGCGATGCGCGAGGGGCCGGTCTGGGCGCTGGCGTTCTCGCGCGATGGCAGCCGCATCTGGGCCGGGGGCATTCACGATGTAATCTATGGCTGGCCGATTGCGCTGATGGACAGCCATCAGGCCGCAGGGAATGAGACACGCAGTTTTCTGCAAGCCCCCGAAATCATGAGCAACGGCGAGCGCCAGTTCATGCGCAAATGCTCCATCTGTCATGATTTGAACGATGCCGGGCAGCGCCGGGCCGGGCCGCATCTTGCAGGTCTGTTCGGGCGCGCGGCGGGCAGCCTGCCGGGTTACCGCTATTCCCAGACATTGCTGCAATCTGACCTGATCTGGACGGACGAGACCATTGATGCCCTGTTCGACCAAGGGCCTGACCACTATATTCCGGGGTCCAAGATGCCGATGCAACGCATCACCGCCCCCACGGATCGCCAGGATCTGATAGACTATCTGAAAACCGCGACAAAACTTCCGGAGGACGACTGAAATGAAAGCCATGCTAACAGGCTTTGCCCTCATTGCCGCAATCGCGGTGGGTGCTGACTTTGCGTTGGAGCGTGCAGGATTTTCCGCGCAGGACCAGAACTCCGGTGCTGCCGTGCGCCTGAACTGACGCGCCAGATGAACGTCTCCGCCACCATCCGCGATGAATACTCAGAATCGCTGTCGTCCGCGTCGATCCTCGTGATTGATGACGAACCCGGCATGCGTCACTTCATGACCAAGATCCTGGAACCCCGCTGCAAACGCGTGGAACAGGCCGCCTCTGCGCGCGAGGCCTCTGAGATCCTCGACAAGGCGCATTTCGATCTGATCGTGCTGGACAATATCATGCCCGGCATGACCGGTCTGGACTGGGTGGCAGAGCAGCGCCGGGTGGGGCTGTTTGCCGACACTATTCTGGTGACCGCCTATGCGGATCTTGATACGGCCATTCAGGCGCTCAGGATCGGGATTGCGGATTTTGTGCTCAAACCCTTTCGCGCCAATCAGATCCTCAACGCGGTGGCGCGCGCCCTCGACCGCAAGTATCTGCGGCGGGAAAATTACCTCTTGAAGCACGAGCTTTCAGCCGAGCAATCCGGCGCGCGTGGCCGCCTTCTGGGCAAATCCGCCGCCATCGAAAAAGTGCGCCAGATGTTGCAGCGACTGGCCCCCTTGCCGACGCCGGTGCTGTTTACCGGCGCGTCCGGCACGGGCAAGGAAATCGCCGCCCGCACGTTGCATTCGCTCTCAGACCGGGCAGAGCAGCCCTTTGTTGCGGTAAACTGCGCCAGCCTCTCTCCCGACCGTCTGGCAGAAGAGCTGTTTGGGGTTATTGACGCGCAGGATCGTCGGCGCGACGGTCTGTTCCTGCACGCCGACGGTGGGACGCTTTTCCTTGATGAGGTGGCGCAGATGCCGGAACAGGTGCAGGCGGCGCTGTTGCGGGTGTTGGAGGACCAGAAGGTACGCCCCGTTGGGGCGGAACGTGACATCCCGCTGAACCTGCGATTCCTGCTGGCCACCAACGCCGACCTGCCAGACGCAATCGCGGCGGGAAAATTCCGCGCGGATCTCTATCACCGGATCAATGTGGTCAATATCGAGATGCCACCGCTTCGGGAACGGATCGAGGATATCGTCGAGCTGGCCGCGCTCTTTATGGATCAATTCGCATTGAGCCTCGGCATGCCCGCGCTGGAGCTGGATGAAGAAACCCTGCTGAAATTCTCGCGCTACGCGTGGCCCGGAAATGTGCGTGAATTGCGCAATCTGATCGAACGCTCGGTGATCCTCGGGGCCTTCCCCGAAGAGTTCGCAGGCACCGGATCTGTGACCGGAACAGCAGCGGTTGAAAACCTCGATATGGTGATGCAGCGCCATATTATGCATGTTCTGGATGCCTGTGATGGCAATCGCGCCGAGGCAGCCCGCCGCCTTGGTGTCTCGCGCAAAACAGTAGATCGCAAATGCGCCAGTTGGGGTGTCTGAGCCGGTGCCGCGATCACCCTTGATTGGTGTCATCTTCGTCTGATGGGCCGGGCAGCCAGATCAGGAATTCCGCACCGCGCGCGCGCCGATTGCGCACGGTAATGCGTCCTCCGGCGCGTTGAATGAGGGTCTGGCTGATCGACAGGCCAAGTCCGGTGCCCTCTCCCTGCTTGGTGGTGAAAAACGGGTCAAAGATATGATCGATCCGATCTGCGGGGATACCGGGGCCGGTGTCGGCAATGCGCAGGGCCACGCCCATTTGCGCGTCTCGTTCCGCGCCTGCGACGGTGATGGCAAGCGTGCCGTTTCCGTCCATCGCCTGACTTGCGTTGATGATAATGTTGATCACCACCTGCTGTAATTCGCCGGGGTCGATACGCACACAGGGCGCGTCATCAAATTGCGTCAGCACCCGCACTTCCTGTTTGGAGATCACATGATCCACCAGCACAAGGCAGTCTCGCACCACCGCAGCCACATCCACATGTTCGGCAAAGGTGCCAAATTCTGACGGGCGAGCAAATTGCAGCAGTTTGCCCACAATGGCCCCGATCCGCATCACCTGATTGTCGATCAGGTCCAGCTCGGTGCGCACAGGTTCAGCGGCCTCGCCCAGCGTCATCCGCATCACATCCACATTGCCCTGAATCACGGCCACCGGGTTGTTGATCTCATGGGCGACACCGGCGGTGATTTCGCCAATTGAGGCGAGCTTTTCGCTCATCACAAGCTGGCGGAAGGTCTCCTCCAGTTTCTCATTGGCGATTTTCAACTCTTTGGTGCGTTCCTCGACGCGGGTGTTCAACTCTCCGGCCCAGTTGCGCAGGCGCCGGTCGCGTTCCTGCACCTGATCCAACAATGTATTCAGATGGTTGGCCACCTGACCGATCTCATCCCGGCGCGAGGGGGTCTGATTGCGCGCCGTCAAATCGCCACGTTCAACCCGTGCCATGGTGCGGGTCATCTGCTCAAGCGGCGCAAAGATCCCCTTGGCCAGCCACAAAAACAGCGGAGCGGTCAGGGCAATCACCAGTACAAAGGCCCCCACGACGGTCCAATAGGCTGCGCGCTTGGCGTTCTTGTAGGGCGCTTCCAGAAAGCCCACGTAGAGCATGCCAACACGTTTTCCAAAGCTGTCGCTGATCGGCATATAGCCCGAGATATACCAATCATTGACGACAAAGGCACTGTCGAGCCACGTGCGCCCCTCGCCGAGTACCGCGTCGCGCACGGCGACAGAAACCCGCGTACCCAGCGCGCGCACATCCTCAAACAGGCGCACATTGGTAGAGACGCGCGTGTCGGATAAAAACAGCGTCGCGGTGCCTTGCCGCCCGGCGTTCGACACGCCTTGCAGGTAGACCAGCTCATTCAGCGTATCGATAAAGTCGAGGTTGCGATTGAGAAGCAAACCACCCACCAGCACGCTGACCTCACCGTTGACGCGCACAGGTGCGGCGGTGTGAACCACCATGCCGCGATCCTCGACCGTGTGATCGGCAGGCGCGGCGGCCTCGGTGTCGATCAGCTCGATCCGGGCCTGTGTGGCCAATGCCGGAGAAAGCGCCGCCAGATCCTCGGCGGAAAAAATATCTATCTCCGAGGCCATCCGCCCGGCTGCGGCCTCAAAGATCACCGGCCATTTTTCCTTGGCCTCGGTCAATGCGTCGCCGCGTAACAGATGTAGAAAATCGAGGTTCAGGTTCTCTTGGCTCTCGCTCAGAAATGCCTCGGTCGCATCAGAGCCGCTGGACAAAACGCCTGCAATCCGAGCGGATTGCGCAATGCCCTGAAGCGCGCGGGCAGAGTTGCTTTGCAGATGACCCAGATATTGCTCGGCAATACGAAGGTCGCTTTCTACCTTTGCAATCAGTATCTTATCGTAATCCGCATTCCACCGCGCCATCGCTACCACCATCAGGAGCGGCATCAGAACGATAAGCGGCAGCAGCGCCATAATAAGCAGGCGCAGGCGGACAGATTTCAACATGGATGGCTCTCTCCCTAGGCCGCCAGATTGCGCGTTACCTCGCGCAGAGTGTCGCCGGAACCGCCCGAAGGTGCAAGGCAGCGCGGACCTGCGGCGGATCAGGGAGATGGTTCAGGCGGGAACTTCTTTTCCGGCCCAATCAAACTGTTTGCCACTGTCATGTGGTTTCAGCCCGGCGATGACGGACATCAGAGATTGTGCGGAGTACTCCGGCGTGAACAGCTTTCCGTCGGGCACGTTGCTCTGGAACGGCGCAGAGAGCGCGGTGTCCACGGTTCCGGGATGCAAACAGACGCAAATGGCATCGCGGTTCTTGCGTGCAACCTCGATGGAATAGTTGCGCATTAACATGCACAGCGCCGCCTTTGAGGCGCGATAGGCATGCCAGCCGCCCAACCCATTGTCGCCGATCGACCCCACCCGCGCCGCCAGAGCCGCAAAGACGCAGCGTCCCTCCCGCGGCATTCGCCCAAGGAAGTGCTTGGCGACCAAAGCAGGCCCAAAAGTGTTGATGCGAAACACCTGCTGGAACGCACCCATATCCTGCTGGCGATAGCTTTTCTCCGGTGTAAGCCCGGTGTCAGGATCCGTCAGAATACCCGTCGCAAGGATCACCATATCCGGCGTGTCGACCTGTGCGGCCAATGCCTCAAGATCGCTCTCGGAGGTGATATCCGCCCGATGCTGGCTGATCTTATCCTCCGCTGACGGATCAATCGCAAAAGCTGCGTTCCCGCCACGCGAAACCGCATGCACGCTCTCGACCGCTGCTTTACCCGCATAAGCCTCCACCAAGGCGCGGCCAATGCCGCCGGATGCGCCAAAAATCACCACGTTGCGCGGGTCCATCATATCAACCTCGTGACCCATTTACGGGGCAGATGTGCTGCGATGCGAAACACCCATGAAAAGGGCGCGGGAAAGGAGCTTTGAAATCGGTTGGAGCGCAGCGCTTTCATGCAGCAGGCTGCGGCCTCTTCCGGGGTTTGGATCATCGGCATCTTAAAATCGTTCTTGGCCGTGAGCCGGGTTTTGATAAAGCCCGGATTGATCACCTGCACTTTGACATTGGTGTCGCGCAGGTCGCGGTGCAGGTTCTCGCCCAGATGCATCACTGCGGCCTTGGAGGCGCCATAGCCTATGGCACCGGGCAGGCCGGTGAACCCAGCGAGCGAGCCAATCAGCGCAATGTGGCCATGTCCACGGCGGGCCATTCGTGGTGCAACACGCCCCATCACGCGCATCGCGCCCATGAAATTGACCTCACAGATGGCTTCCGCCGCTTCTGGCTCCCAATCCTGCACGGTCATCGGATCATAAAGCCCGGCGCAGTAAATCACGCCATCAGCATCGCTCGCAGCTTCTGACGCGGCAAGGACGGAGCGGGCGTCTGTCACATCCATGGGCAGCGCCTGTGCATCGCGCAAGCTGTCGCAAAGCGCGCTGAGGCGGTCTTTGCTGCGGGCCGACAAGATCAAGGATGCGCCCTGTTGATCCAGCGCCTCGGCGAGCGCGCGCCCAAGGCCTTCGCTGGCGCCAATGATCCACCATGTCTGACCTTGAACTCTCATGGCGTCACCTCGGATACGGCGTCCGGCGCAGGGCGGATGGTGGCGATCAGTTCGGCGACCTTTATGCCGAATTTACGCATCTCGGAGCGGTTCATAATCGTGCCGTTCTCCATCAGATACATCCAGTCGGTGACATCCAGCACATGCCCGCCAGCATCCTCGGGCAGGCGAATGCGGTAGGATAACCGCACGGTCGCGCCCGCGTGTTGGCCCGAGCCCGTGCCGATAATGTCTTCCGCAGTGGCGGCAAACGCACCGTCTTCACCGATCTCCAGCATCCATTTGCGCGCCTGTGTGCCACCACCTGCGTAGGTGAAATCCTCTGTGAGCGTACCGCTGGTGCCATCCCATGTGCCGTTCATCTCCGCCACAAAGCGGGACACCACGCGCCCGGTCGGCCCATAAATCATCCCCTCGGAAATAAAGCGCCCGTTCAGGTGTTTGCGTATGTCAAAGGCGGGGCCGGTCTTGGTGTAATCGGACGGGCGCTGCGCGCGAAAACCCAGTCCGGGGCGCAACAGCAACAAAAGCAACACGAGGATAGTGATGCCGAGGAGAAGTTTCATGCATGGACCTCTTCACGGGGGAGTTGCAGCGCCAGCGCAATGGCGGCGCATTTGATGAGACAAGGCAGAACCGCATAGCCGAGGGTGAGCGCCATCAGCGCGGCCTCAGAGTTGTCGGTACCGGGGCGATAGCCGCTCATTTCCAGCAGCGGCAGCAGCAGGATGGCGGCGCTTGCCAAGGCAAGTTTCGCGGCAAAGGACCAAAGCCCGAAGGCACGCCCTGCCTGAAGCCCCGCGCGGTCCAGAGCGCCTGCAAAAAGCGCGGGCAGGATGACCATATCCGCGCCCAAGGCCGCACCAGAGCCGAGACAGATCAGGGCAAAGCCAATCGCAGCCCCCGCAGGCAGTAGCGCAGCGCCGATAAAGGCGAGGATCGCAAGGCACATGGCGGCGATCAACGTGCGAGCCGCGCCATGTTGTGTTGCCGCGCGAGTCCAGACCGGCACTGACAGGCCCGCAGCTACAAAAAACAGGATCAGGAACGGGCCTGCCAAATCAGGCAGCCCAAGCCGGTCTTCGACAAAGAACAAAAACAGCGTCGAGGTGATCGCCACCGGCAGCGCATTGACAAAGGCCAGCGCCAAAAGACCAAGCCCGCCAGAGGCCCGCAACTCCGCAAGCGACAGTGGGGCGTGCGCAGGAGCTGTGACACGCCACAGCGGTCGGCTGACCCGGAGTGCGATCAGGCACACACCGGCCAGCAGCACACCAAAGGCCGCATAACCGCTGCCCGTGGCCCCCAGCATCACCAGTACGGCGGGCGCGCTGGCCGCAAGGATGATGCCACCCAATGTGCCCGCTTCGCGGTAACCGGCCAGCTGGATCAGCCCACCGGATTGTGCCGCAAGGGCCGCGCTTTGACCATAAAACAGAATGGTTCCAAGGCTATAGGAGGTGAACACCAGTGCCAGTGCCGCGATGAACCACCATAGCCCGCCGCCTTCGGGGCGCAGCGTGTAGAGCATCACAAATCCCAGTGCCATTCCCAGCGCGGCAACGGTTGCAAAGGCAGATTTGTAACGCGGATAGCGATCCACCAGCCAGCCCAATGCGGGGTCCTGGGCAAAATCCATCACCCGGATACCTGCAAGGATCACGCCAAGGGTCGCAAGGCTCATCCCCAGTTCGCCGGTCGCGTAGCGCGGCAAATGGATATAGAGCGGCAGGCCAGCAGCAGCCAGCATCAGCGCATATGTGCTGACCCGCCATTTCATGCCTATTCGCCCCGCAATTGTGCCGACAGCCGTGCAGAACGGCTGTTGGGTGACAGCCAGATCCCGAGGAAACGCCGGCGCAGGTCAGGATGCGAGACCCGGCAGATACGTTGACCGTTCAATCGCATCTCAACCGTATTTGGTGCCGTCGCGATTGCGACGTAGTTGTCCCCGGCCGTGACTGGTCGAAAGCAGGTGGCGAGCTTCTGCAGCATCACCGCTTGATCCGGCTGTGCCCCTTCGATGCGCTGAAGCTCTTTTTCGGTGCCCTGCAGGAGTTCCTGATCGGAAAATCCACGCGCGTAATCCAGCCGCAGCGACAGAGGCTGGTCCCAGCCGAACCGCTCCGCGCCTTCGGTATGAAGGGTCGCCGTATAGATCTCAAACCCCAGAAACCGCAGCGTGGCCTGACCCAACTGCACCGGCGCCTTTAGACCGGTGGGACTGGGGCTTGCAAAGAGCGGCGCGGCAAGGGACAGCGCCGCCAGCATCGACACCCCCGCGATCAGCGAGAGGACAGTGGCAAGGCCGGTCTCAGGTCGCATGGGTCAGCTCCACCTGCACCACATCGGTCTGGCGGGTCTCAAAGGATGCCGCGCAAATCTGCAGGTAGAACTGCCAGTTGCGCAGGAACCCTTGATCATAGCCCAGACCCATCACCTTGTCCGAGGCCGCACTCAGGCGCTCTGACCACATCCGGCAGGTGCGGGCATAGTCCTGACCAAAGCCAAAGTTGTCGGTGACCTTTAGCCCCGCCTTGGCGGCGTGATGCGCGATCATGGCATCCGACAACAACATGCCGCCGGGAAAGGTATATTGGCGGATATAGTCCGATCCCTTGCGGTAGATGTCGAAATAGGCATCCGGCACGGTGATTGCCTGCACCACGGCGCGACCACCTTCGGCCAGACGGTCCTTCAGCATCTCGAAATACTGCGGCCAGTACCGTTCGCCCACGGCTTCGATCATCTCGATCGACACGATGCCGTCGAATTTGCCCTTGGTATCGCGATAGTCACAGAGCTGGATTTCCGCGCGCCCATCTAGGCGTGCATCGGCAAACCCGTGTTGGCTCGGGGAGATGGTGATGCCGGTCACATGGCGTCCGCGATCTGCGGCGCGCTCTGCAAACCCGCCCCAGCCGCACCCGACCTCCAGGATGCGTTCGGCATTGCTGGCGCGGTTCAGGATGCGGTCGTATTTGCGGTATTGCGCATCCTCGAGCGTCTTGTCACCGGGGGCGAACAGGGCCGAGGAATAGGTCATGCTTTCATCGAGCCAGAGCTGATAGAACTCATTGCCGACGTCATAATGCGCCTTGATATTGCGGCTGGCCCCGGCGCGGGAATTGGCGCGCAGGATGCGGTCCACAAGGCGAAACTTCAGCGTGGCAAGGCGGCTCGGGTAGGCAAAGGCCTCAAGATAGTCGAGGTTCAAGAGCGCCACTTGCGTCACGGCCTCGATCGACGGTGTCTCCCACAGCCCGGCCACATAGGTTTCCCCCAACCCGATGTCCCCGCGAGAGGCCAGCGCGGTCACCACACCCCAATCGTTGATCTGCATCTCGGCCGCAGGTTCACCCTGACCAAAATCATATGTTTCGCCTTCGGGGGTGATCAGCCGTAGGCTGCCCCGTCGGATTCGGGCGCAACTGTCGAGAAAATCGCGTTTCACGCGGTTGGTAATGAACAGCATTAGCTTACCTCCTGTTCGGGCGGAAGCGGGCGTCTTCTGTAGCGCGCGCCCTTGAGTTTGAGTTTCAGGGCCTGCCAATAGATCAGCGCAACAGTGCGCAGCGCGCCGAGCGGGCGGCGCAGGCTGGCTTTGATCAGGCGGGCGTTGTTCAGGTCGTGCACATCGCCCACCAAAGTGGCGATCACGCCTTCCGCGCCGTTTTCATGGGCGATGCGGATGGCGATCCGTGACTTCGTTATATCAAAGGTAAACCGATACGCGCCCGCGACCTCCTGAAAGGGCGAGACGTGAAAGATTTTCTGCGCAGTCAGGCAGGTTTTGGCCGTTATCGGCGTGAAATCAGGCTGCGCGCAGAGATAACTGTGACGGTCGCCAAAGGTGTTTGAGACCTCTGCGATCACCGCGCGCAGTTCATCGCCGTCATAGGCGAGCCAGAAGCTCACGGGGTTGAAAATATAGCCCAGAAAACTGGGTTGCGTCAGCAGCAGGATCGTTAGTCCGTCCGGGGCAAGCCCCGCGCCTTCAAAGACCTCTTTCGCCCAGGTCAGCCCGCGTCCCTGTTTTGGTGCGCCGCCGTGATTGCGATCCATGACGGAGGCAAGATTCCAGCGGTTGCGTGAAAACAGCAGCGGCCCCCGCGTCGAGTTTGGGTCGAGCAGCACATAGTCCACCCCGTAACGAAAGGCATTTTGGATGCCGCCACGTCGCGCATGGGTGGTGGTGCCCGCCAGATGTTGCGGCCAGCGCGCGGTATGGTCGCCGGGCGTGCTCATGCGAGCAGCTCTGCCGCGTCGCGGTTGCTGTGATAGCGGGCGTCGATGCCGCGTGCGACGCGCACTGCGCTGGCAAAGCCGTCCTCATGGAAACCGTGGCGCAGATAGGCCCCGGCAAACCATGTGTGGTTCTGCCCCTGCATCGCCTGTACAGCCCCCTGTGCCCGGATCGCAGCGCGATCGAACACCGGGTGGCGAAAGGTCTTGTCGTCATAGATCAGCTTTGGGTTTACGTCCTGCACCGGGTTGAGAGAGACAAACAGCGGATCGTTTTCCGGCAGGTTCTGCAAACGGTTCATCCAATATGTGACGCCAATCGCCGGGCGGTTGTCACGCTGATCTGCCTTATAAACCCAGGACGACCAGCAGGCGCGGCGGCGGGGCATCTGGCCCGCATCCCGGTGCAGGATCATGTGATTGTCCTGATAACGCATTACCCCGAGGGCGGCCTGCTCCTGCGGCGTGGGGCGGGCCAGCAGGCGCAGGGCATCATCCGAATGGCAGGCAAAGATCACCTCGTCAAAACCCTCCACACGCCCCTCGGATAGGCGCATGGTGACGCCATCCTCAGTGCGCTCGACAGATTGCACCGGGCAGGCTGCGCGCAGATCCACGCCGATCTTTTGCAGATGGTGGGTCAGGCGGCGGACGTATTCGCGGCTGCCGCCTTTGACCGTCCACCATTGATGCTGACCCGAGGCCGACAGCAGCGCGTGGTTGCGAAAGAACCGCACCAAAGAGCGTGCCGGGAATGCGCGGATCTCTTCGGGAGGGGTGGACCAGATCGCGCCGCATATCGGCATCAGGTAATAGCGCTGGAACCAATCGCCCAAAGACAGTTCCTGCACCATCTCGCCGATGGTGGTGCTGTCGTCACGGGCCACGCTCTCGGCGCGGGCGTTGAAACGCAAGATGTCGCGCACCATGCCAAAAAACGCGGGACGGCCAAGGTTGCGGCGCTGACCAAACAATGCCCCCATATCCTTCAGCCCGTATTCCACCGCACCGTTCTGGATGGTTGCGCCAAAGGACATGTCACTGCGCACCACCGGCACATCCAGCGCGTTGAACATCCGCGTCAAATGCGGGTAGTTCACATAGTTAAACACGATGAACCCGGTATCCACCGGCTGATCGCCGCGAATGCCTGCCGTTACCGTGCGTGCATGCCCCCCGAGGCGCGCCGAAGCTTCAAACAAGGTCACGTCATGACGTGGACCAAGGAGCCATGCGGCAGCCAGACCGGATATGCCACCGCCGACAATGGCGATCCGGCGGCGCTGAGAGGGCAGGGCATCAAAGGACATGTATTCTCCATCGGTTTTCATGAGCTTACGAGGCGAGGCGCTAGATCGGATCAAAAAAGCGGAAAAATATGTCGGGGTATTCGCTGATTTTGCGATGGCGCAGATTTTTTGTGATCCAGCTCCATCTCCGGCGCGTAGTGGAATTATGTTTGAAGCTCCTGACGCTCTTTGCGATGACAGCCTTGAAGCCCCCGTCGCGCCCGCTAGGGTGAGCGAGGGCACAAGCAGTTGCCGGGAGAGCGACAGAGTGACAGGCGAGGCATATTCCGAGACGACGGTCTGGATGCTGGCGGTGCGCGATCAGCGGGACAAGGTGGCTTTTGGCCGTCTGTTCGACCATTTTGCGCCCCGTCTGAAAGGCGTCATTTGCCGCTCGGGGCTGCCGCCTGCGCAGGCGGAAGACATTGTGCAGGACGTGATGCTCACGGTCTGGCGCAAGGCGCATATGTTTGATCCCGGTCGCGCGCAGGTCTCTGCGTGGATCTACCAGATCGCCCGCAACCGGCAAATCGACATATTGCGCAAGGAAAAGCGGCCGGTGCCGGAAGAACTGAAGCCGGTCGAGGATACAGAGGAAGACGCGTCACAGGTGCTGGCGCTGGAACAGGAAACGCAGGCTTTGCGCGCGGCATTAAAGACATTGAAGCCCGCGCAGCGTGACATGGTGGAACGCGCCTATCTGGGCGAGTTGACCCATGCGGAGATCAAGGCCGAAACCGGCCTGCCGCTGGGCACCATCAAATCGCGCATCCGGCTTGGGCTGGAAAAACTGCGTCACGAGTTGAAGGGAACGGAACGCAAATGACGGGCATTACGCACCACATCCCTGATGAGTTGCTGATCGCCTATGCGGCGGGAAACCTGACGAAGGCTTTTTCGCTGGTGGTGGCAGCGCATGTGTCCATGTGCGACGAGTGTCGCGCTCGGCTTGGCGCGCATGAGGCATTGGGCGGCGCACTTTTGGATGACATGCCAGTGACGGAGGTGTCTTCTGATCTCAAGGGACGGTTGTTTGATGCGTTGGACGACCCGGTCGCCATTGAACAACGCTACGATCGCGCAGGTATTTTCCCGGCCCCGGTGATGGAAGCGCTGGGCGGTTTGCCCCCTAAATGGAAGCCGTTGGGGCTGGGGGTGCGGCAGATGATCTTGGATCACGACCGCAGCGGCAGCGTGCGCCTGCTTTATATTCCTGGTGGGCAAGGGGTGCCGGATCACGGTCACAACGGGCTGGAACTGACCATGGTTCTACAGGGGGCGTTTCGGGATGAGACGGGCCGCTTTGGTGTTGGAGATGTGGAGGTGGCCGATGGTGATCTGGAGCATGAGCCGATCGCCGAGGACGGTCCTGCCTGTATCTGTCTTGCGGCGACCGATGCATCGCTGCGGTTCCGCTCTTTTGTGCCGCGCCTGTTGCAGCCGATTTTCCGGATCTGACGCCTTGCGCTGATGTCAGCTTTGGGATGCGAAGCTCTGCCTCGCGCTCCGGGATGTTTTTGGTTAGAAGAACTCGAAAAAAAGGGCCACCGCATCTGCTGTGGCCCTTTTTTATGAATGTCCCGCCCGGTTTGGGTCAGAGAAATTTGCCCATGGCGCGACCGGTGTCGATCATCCGGTTGGAGAAGCCCCATTCGTTGTCATACCAGCTGACCACGCGCACCAGACCCTCGGAGGTGACGGCCGTTTGTGGTGCGGCAAAGATCGAGGAGCGTTTGTCGTGGTTGAAGTCGATGGAGACCAGTGGCGCCTCCTCGTAGCCGAGAACGCCTTTGAGCGGACCCTCTGTTGAGGCGGCCTCAATGGCGGCATTGATCCCCTCAACAGAGGCGGCGCGCTCGGGTTGGAAGGTCAGGTCCACAACCGAGACATTCGGGGTGGGCACGCGGATGGCGGAACCTTCAAGGCGACCCTTCAGGTGCGGCAGCACGAGGGAAATGGCCCGCGCCGCGCCCGTGGAGGTCGGGATCATCGACAATGCTGCCGCACGGGCGCGGTAGAGATCCTTGTGGGTTGTGTCATGGGTCGGCTGGTCGCCCGTGTAGGCGTGGATTGTGGTCATATAGCCGGTCTTGATGCCAAAGGCATCGTCCAGCACCTTTGCCACCGGTGCGAGGCAGTTGGTGGTGCAGGACGCGTTGGAGACCACGATATCATCTGCGGTGAGGTCTTGGTCGTTGACGCCAAAGACCACGGTGCGGTCGACCTCGGTGCCCGGTGCCGAGATCAGCACCCGTTTGGAGCCGTTCTTCAGATGCATGGCCGCTTTTTCACGACTGGTGAAGAGGCCGGTGCATTCATAGGCGATATCCACATCAGACCACGGCAGCTCTTCGGGGTTGCGGATCGCGGTCAGGCGAATTTCATGACGGCCCACTTTCATCGTGTCGCCCTCGACCGTGACATCGGCGTTGAGGCGGCCATGCACGCTGTCGAATTTCAGCAGGTGAACTTGGGTGGCGGGGGGCGCGAGGTCGTTGATTGCCACCACTTCGACGTCGGTGGTGTCGTTTTCCAATAGCGCGCGCAGCACGTTGCGGCCAATCCGGCCAAATCCATTGATCGCGATCTTAAGGGTCATTTGCCAATAACTCCGGTTGGGTTTCCGGGCACGGTACCGAAACTGGTACCGCTATCACTCGCGGCTATCGTTAACGCTAACGAAGCTGCCAATCAAGCCCCGTGACGTGAGCGTCGGGCTGGTCGAAATGGGGGGCTTCATGCGGAGAATAGCGCAGATAGGCCGGGTTGCGCGGAATATGCCCGTAAATTGGTCAGATGCGCTGTGCAGGCCCGGTTTCTGAGGCGCAGAATTTGCCCGAGCGATTTGTGGCTCATAGGATTGAAGCGCGCCTGCATGGGTTGGCGCAGGTTGGGGACATGCTGCGCGCGCGTGCAGAGAGGGAGAATGATGGCCACGTCCTTTGCTGCGAGACTGTCGCAACTCTTACAGCGGATCTATCCGGATCTGGACGCTGAAATCCTCGGCTCCAAAGTGGTAGAGGCCTTTTGGCCCGAGGGCACCCATCGGCGCAAACGCCCGCGCACGCCCGGGAATTCGCTCTGGTCTGAAGGCGATGCCCTGCTGATCACCTATGGCAACTCTATCCGGGACGGTGCGCATAAGCCGCTGGATTTGCTTCACGACTTTCTGCTGACCCATATGAAGGGCGTGGTGAATGGGGTACATATCCTGCCGTTTTTTCCATTTACCTCTGATGATGGGTTTGCGGTGACGGATTACCGCAAGGTGAACCCGGAGCTTGGTGACTGGGCCGATATTCGCCGCATTGGCAGCACGTTTCATTTGATGTCGGATATGGTGCTTAATCACGTGTCGTCGCAGAGCCCGTGGTTCAATGCCTATCGGCAGGGGCAGGCACCATTTGATCGGTTCTTTTACGAGGCCTCGCCAGAAGACGATCTAAGCGCCGTGGTGCGTCCGCGCACAACCCCATTGCTGCAGGAGGTGGCCACCTCCAGTGGTGCGAAACATGTCTGGTGTACCTTCAGTCACGATCAGGTCGATCTGAATTTTGAAAACCCTGAGGTGCTGCTGGAGATCCTGCGCATTATCCGTCTGCATATCGATCAGGGGGTGCGGATTGTCCGGCTCGATGCGGTGGCGTTTATCTGGAAACAGGTGGGGACATCCTCGATCCATTTGGCTGAAACCCACGCGATTGTTCAACTGCTGCGGCTATTGGCGGATTACGCGACGGAAACGGTGGTTCTGTTGACCGAAACCAACGTGCCGCGCGCAGAAAACCTCAGCTATTTTGGCAATCGTAATGAAGCGCATGTGGTTTATAACTTTCCGCTGCCACCGCTGATCCTGCATGCATTGATGGCAGGGTCGGCCCGGTATTTGCTGAAGTGGGCACGCGCGATGCCGCCAGCGCCTTTGGGCTGTGCTTATCTGAACTTCACTGCAAGCCACGACGGGATCGGCATGCGCCCTGCGGAGGGCGTGCTCCCACAAGGCGAGATCGACCGGATGATTGACTGTGTGCGGGCCGGCGGTGGTCTGGTCTCGATGCGCAGTCTGCCCGGTGGCGGTGAGGCCCCTTATGAGGTGAATTGCACTTATTTTGATGCGTTGAGCCGCACGTTTGAGGGAGGTGAAGGGTCGAAAGTGGCGCGGTTTATCTGCGCGCAGACGATCCCGATGGGGCTTGAGGGTATTCCGGCGTTTTATATCCATGCGATGCTAGCAACCGCGAATGATCATGAGGCGGTGGAGCGGCGTGGCATGAACCGGGCGATCAACCGGCATCGATGGGATTATCCTCAGTTGAAAACTCGCCTGTCAGATGCACAAAGCGATCAGTCGCGGGTGTTGATGGCCCTGTCCGAGCGGCTAAAGATCCGGGCAAAACAGGCAGCATTTCATCCCAACGCCACGCAGTTCACATTGCAGTTGGATGATCGGGTGTTTGCCCTGTGGCGGCAGTCTTTGGACCGGGCGCAGTCGATTTTTGCGTTGCATAACGTGAGCGATGAGGCGGTGATTTTGCCGCCCGGTGCGCTGAACCTGATTGAAGGCGAGCATTGGCGGGATCTGTTGTCGACTGAGGCTTTTGCGAGCGATGCAGAGATCACACTGGCGCCCTATCAGTGTCGCTGGATCACCAATCAGGGTTGAGACAGGGGCCTTTGCGGTGATACGAGAGGGCAAATGCCCCTCCAGACTAGGGAATTGTTGATGTTGGAGATTGCAACCACCCGCTGACAGGTTCGGCTCACCCGAGACCTGTCACACCCGCGCAGGCGCGGCGCTTTGGCGTGCGCGTGCCGGTTTGACGTGGTTCAATCACAGGCAACATTCGATGAATATTTCCAAGAACGAACAGCGCGTGTTGCACGCGTTGGCGCAGGGTGGGCGCATCCTTTATGAACGCGCCGCCAATGGTCGGGTCACTGAGGTGATCTGTTATACCCGTGACGGGCTGATCCTGACCAATTGCACGCTCGAGATCTTTCAGAAACTCCGGCGCAAGCGGCTTGTGGAGAGCAAGTGCTCCAGCCCTTATCGGATATCAGACAAGGGGCGGCGTTCGGTGCGATCACAGTTGGACAATCGATGACGTGAGGGGGGAGCGTTGGGGGGCGGCTCTCTCACGCTCATGTGGGTATGCGAGGGGCCAGCCCCTCGCGCTCCCCGGGATATTTGGAGTTAGAAGAAAGGGTTTTGAATGCATATTCGACAGGAAAGACGCGGAGATGAGGTCGCGATACATGATCTGACGGCTGTGGCCTTTGCAGATCATCCACATGGGGATGGCAGCGAGCCAATGATCGTGCAACGTCTGCGTGACGCGGGGGCCTTGCAGTTGTCGTTGGTTGCCAAGGAGGCGGGGGAGATCCTTGGCCATGTGGCCTTTTCACCCGTCACCATCTCTGGTGAGGATCTGGGCTGGCTGGGGCTCGGGCCGGTGTCTGTATTGCCAGCGCGGCAAGGGCAGGGGATTGGATCTGCGCTGATCCGCGCGGGGCTTGAGTACCTTGAACAAGCGGGCGCCGCTGGTGTGGTTTTGCTGGGAGAGCCTGCCTATTACGCACGCTTCGGGTTTGCCGCGCGAGCAGAGCTGGTTTTGCCAGGCGTGCCTGCGGCGTATTTCATGGCTCGGGCTTTGCGCGGTGACATCCCACAGGGAGAGGTCGCCTATCACCCAGCGTTTGGGTGATCACATCGGCAGGTCTGCGCCCCGGATTATTCCGGGGCGTAGTCCGCCTCATCCGCGAGGGCGGCGGCTTTGAGGTCCGCAAGGAAGCTCGGATTGGCGGAATGGATACGGTTCCAATTCGGGATGAAGGGGGTTTCATGGGGGTTGTCCAGAAACACCTGCCCTGCGCTCATGATATTATTGGCAAACATCTCCACCATTTTTTCTTCGCCGTGGCGGTCCATGTCTAAGCCATTCATGATGGCGTCGTGAGAATAGGCCTCCAGCAGATCGAGCGCCGAGCGATAATAAGTCGCCTTTAGCGTGCGAAACACATTGGGGGTAAATACCGTGCCATCGGCGGCGAGTTTGCGAAAGATGGCCTTGCAGATATCCGTCGACATCCGGTTGAGCCCTGCGGAGGCGTCCTCGGGGCTGAGGGACTGGTGTTTGTGGTCGTAATTGTCGGCAATCTCCACCTGACAGACCGCCTTGCGGCCCAAGTTTCGCCAAGCCTCCGACAGGACGCCGATTTCCAGCCCCCAGTCCGAGGGGATGCGCAGATCTGGCAATAAGGGCGCGCGCAGAGCCATTTCACCAGAGAGTGGGTAGCGAAAGCTGCGCAGGTAGTCGATGTAGTCGCGATCGCCAATCGTGCGTTTGAGTGCGATCAGCAGTGGAGAGACCAACAGGCGTGAGACGCGGCCATTCAGTTTGCTGCCGCCGACGCGGGCATAAAATCCCTTGGAGAGTTGATAGGAGAATGCCGGATGCGCCACGGGATAAACCAGCCGCGCCAGCATTTCCTGGGAATAGGTGGTGATGTCGCAATCATGGATCGCCACAACCGAACTCTCGGCCTGCGCCAGAAGATACCCGATGCAGGACCAGACGTTTTTGCCTTTGCCCGGCTCTGGCGGGGCGAGCCCCTGTTCGGCGAGACGCGCGCCCAGGTTCTGCATCCTTGGGCTGTCGTTCCACAGCACCCGATGGTTTTGGGGCAGGGAGGAGAAATATCTGCGGGCGTGGCGGTACTCAGCCTCATTGGCGCGGTCCAGACCGATCACGATGTGATGCAGATAGGGGACGCGGGCCAGTTCATCGAGGATGGGGCGCAGGGCAGGGCCTTCAAGTTCCGAATAAAGACAAGGCAGGATCAGAGAGATTTTGCGGGTCTGGGCAAAGGTTGTGAGTTCATACTCCAATTCCTCAACCGGACGGCTGCGCAGGTTATGGAATTGGGCGATATTGCCGTTCTGATGAAAGTCAGCCATGGGGTGCGGCTCCTTTTTGGTATTGGTCCCAGTCGCAGAGGAGGTGCAGGATTGCGGCGCACCAGCCCTCTGGGCCCGTCAGATCGGTGCGTAAAATGCGCGCGCCAATCGGGAAATCGGCAAGGTCCGGGCCATGGTCGTTGCGCACGAGAACGCCGCGATCTGCGGCAGAGATCATCTCGGCATCATTGGGTGCGTCTCCCAGAGCAATGGTGAAACAGGGCGCATTCTGACGACAGATGTGCTGCATCTGATCGGCCTTCGACGCGCCATAAGACAGCGTCAGAAACCGGCCCCCCTCTCGGGCGGTGATCCCCGCTTGTGCCAGCTTGGCGATGAACTGTGCCTTTTGATCCGCGTCCCCCTGCCAAAGGCCCGGTTCGCTGAACTGGCGGGCTTTGGCGCGCGCAGCGGCAGGGCGTGGCAACCCGGTGAGCGTGGCAACCTCATCCACTGACATATCGCCAAATCCCGTGAACGGCGCGCCGAGAGAGGACAGCAAAGCGCGTAGTTTACGGTAGACCGTATCACGACCGTCAATCTCTGACGGGGTCAGGCAGGCGGCCCCGTTCTCCACGATCATAGGAGCCGCGCCCAGATCAAGCTCTTGATGCAATGGCAGCATTTCCGCTGCGGTTTTTGAACTTGCAAGGATCAGCAGAGCATCCCGCGCGCGCAGCGCCGCCAAGGCCGGACGGGCAGGGGCATAGCTGTATGTTGTGTGATCCAGCAATGTGCCGTCGAGATCGCTGAAAACAAGAAGCCGGGGCATAGGGTGGTCTCTGTGTAAGGCCGCACCAGCAAGGCGCGTTCAGGGGCTGCTTCAAGCCTAAGGAGCAGATCCGACCAGCGCAAAGATCCCCGCCTGCGCCGTGATCCCAAATGCAGCAAATCTCAAAAACTGCATGTTTTTTGTGCAGATCAATGGAGGTTTGAGATTCGCCGCGCCGCAGCAAAGATGCATATGCGGCTTTACGACAGGGCTTTCAGCTTCGCGACATCTGCCGAAATCACGGACCAGTGTCATGACGCATTGGCGCGAATTCTTGTCGGATCATCACGGGCGCGCGCGCTGGCAAAGCAGGACGCTCATGCAATCCACACGCGCATTCATGCTGCGGTGGCAACCAAAAGGTACAGGCGCATGCGTGCCCCAATGTACCGCTTTTTCAACTGAGAGGACTCACCGTCATGCCGCTTAAACCTCCTTTGACGGAGCTAGAGATCAAAATTGCCGATAGCGGGTTTTATAAAGGCTTTACCAAGGATGTGACCATCACGGCCAAAATCCTTGTGGCTGCCTTGATCTTGTGGGCCGTGGCCTTTCCCAATCAAGCGGCAGGTGTGCTGTCGCATCTCAACGGGGTGATCCTTGCCAGTTTCAATTACTGGTACGTTTATGTTGTGGCCTTTTTTGTGGTGGTCAGCCTTGGGCTTGCGATCTGGCCCACATCGGGTCGTTTGCGGCTTGGTGCAGAGCATGAGAGGCCAGAATTCTCGGCGTTTTCGTGGTTCTCGATGATGTTTGGTGCGGGTATGGGGATTGGTGTTTTGACCTATGCCACCGGAGAGCCGATCTATCATTTCCAAAACAACCCCGATGTCATCCAGGGGCTGGTCGAAGGAGGCAGCGCGGAAACGGTGCGTTCGGCCTATAAATGGGCTTTCTTGCATTGGGGGCTGTCACCTTGGGGGGCCTATGCGTTGACCGGTCTGGCGTTGGCATTTTTTGCATATCGCCGGGGGTTGCCGCTCACGATCCGGTCGGCACTGACACCTTTGTTCGGGGATCGACTATCGGGATACGCGGGTCACGCGGTGGATGTGGTTGCGGTCATTGCAACCGTGCTTGGCGTGGCGCAAACGCTTGGCTTTGGCGTCGAGCAATTTGTCGCGGGCCTCAGCCGTATCGGTTTTGGGGACTGGCTTTTGGTGACAGAGGCCGACGGCACGCAAAAGGCCTCTGTGGTGGCGATCGTTCTGTCGCTGGTGATCATCATGGGCGCCTCGACCCTTTCGGCTCTTTCCGGCGTGGGCAAGGGGATCAAGTGGCTCTCCAATATCAATATGGCGCTGAGCTTTTTTCTGCTCGCCTTTTTCCTGTTTTTTGGCTCGACCGTGTTTGGTCTCTCTGCGCTGGCGACCGGGATTTATGACTACCTCGTTGCGTTTCCTCGCATGTTGGTCACGGTCTGGAGTGATGATGGCACTGCCACCGGTGCCGCTCTAGAGAGCTGGCAAGGCAGCTGGACCATCTTTTACTGGGCATGGTGGATCGCATTTGCGCCATTTGTCGGCCTGTTCCTTGCCCGGATTTCACGTGGACGCACCATCCGCGAATATGTCTTTGGCGCGATGTTGGTGCCGTCCGTGATGTGTTTCGTCTGGTTCGCTCTGATCGGCGGCACTGCCATTGATCTGGAGCTTTCTGGTGTGGCAGAGGGCGCGATTCTTGGTACGGGGCTCTCCGATCAGCTTTATGCAACGCTTGCGGTTTTGCTGAGTGACGGGCTCGCCTGGGCGTTCTCGGTCGTGGTGGCGATCCTGTTGATGACCTATCTGGTCACCTCCGCAGATTCTGCCGTGTTGATCATCAACACCATCAATGCTGCGGGGGATGAGGGGCCAAAGGCGCGGCCACATATCATCTTTTGGGGGGCGGCACTGGCGCTGGTTGTGGGGGCCTTGCTGATCATTGGCGGGCTTGGTGCAATTCAAACCGCAATGATCATCGGCGCATTGCCGTTCTCCGTTGTGATGGCACTGATGGGGGTGGCTTTGATCAAGGCAATCATCCGTGACAGCATTCGGGGACGCGCGGGGTTGCCTGTGACTGCGGATCAGATTGCGGGCGAGTAAACCTTTCAGGTTTGAAACCCGCGTGCCGTCACAGGCGGCGCTTGGTGAAAAGGCAATGTTGCTGACCTATTGTTTCGCATGCGAAACAATAGGTCAGTAGGCATTCCGCATGATTATCAATGTGTTAAGTGGGCGTTGTGGCTGCGTGCCACCGGGGGCCGGGCGGGCGGGCGGATCTTGATCGGCAGATGTCTGACGCGTCAAGCCTTGGCCTGCGCAGTCAAAGCCTCTATCTCTTTTTGCAACAAAGAGAAAAGGATCGCTTATGCCTGCCTCGCAGCCCGAATATGTCATCGCGCCACCGCCACAAGCCGCATTACCCATTGCGGGCAGCGCGGCGGTCTTTCCCGTGCGCCGGGTCTATTGCATTGGCCGCAATTACGCCGCCCATGCGATTGAGATGGGCCATGATCCTGACCGCGACCCCCCTTTCTTCTTTCAGAAAACCCCCGACAGCCTCGATACGTCTGGCCGTTTTCCCTATCCGGTGATGAGCAATGACGTCCACCACGAGGCAGAACTGCTGGTGGCGCTGGGCAAGGGAGGCCAAAACATCGCGCAGGAGGACGCGCTCAATCACGTCTGGGGCTATGCGCTGGCGCTCGACATGACGAGGCGTGATTTACAAGGCATCGCCAAAAAGGCGGGCCGCCCATGGGAAATCGGCAAATCCTTCGAACATGCCGCGCCCGTGGCCCCTCTGACCCCGGCCAGCACGCTTGGCCACCCTGAGGCGGGTGAGCTGACACTTATGGTCAACGGAGAGCCACGCCAGCAAGGCGACCTCAACCAGATGATCTGGAAAATCCCGGAAATGATTGCGCATCTGTCGCAGTATTACACATTGGCTGCAGGCGACGTGATCCTGACCGGTACGCCCTCAGGGGTGGGGCCGGTGGTGCCGGGCGACAGGTTAGAGCTGACATATGAGGGGCTTACACCGCTTGTGGTGCAGGTGACCTGAAGCATCGATTGCCTCAGATAGAGTAGCATATCGGCTATTGAGGAGAGCGCAGGCGCGCGGCCGTCAGGCCGCGCGCCTGCGCTCCGGTCGGATGCGTCAGCATTCGAAACCCCTTGAGGTATCTGTCGGGATGTCTGGGTCGGCGCTGGGCGCGAGTTTGGAATTCTCGGAACCCGAAAGCGCAGGTCGCGTTCCCTCATAGACCGATGGCGCGCATGTGATCCGGGGCAAATGTGTCTGAGGGTTTCCACGCTGCAGATCAGACCCTATGTCTGGGCAAACGACACCGCGCTCAACTGAGAAGAGGGACATATGACTGTTGAATTCGAAGCGGCGCGGCTAGGGCCTATCCTGTATTATCGGGGGCTCAAGGGAGACGCGCTGCAGGTTGCAGCAATGGTCTTGCTCCCGATTGGCGAAGAGCCTGATCTGTTAGAAGCGGGTGACGCACAGCACGCACCAAAACTCTTGCGAGAGATCGGCCGCAACGCCATCTGGCGCTATGATTTCACCCTCACGCAAAGCAACGGCACTTATCACCTTGGCGATCAGAGCTATAGCGTGCAGACCGATCTGACGGGCGACATGCGCATCGCCTTTGCCTCCTGCAATGGCGAGGAAGAAGGGGATCTGGACCGCGATCAAGAAGAGCGCAACCTGATGTGGGCGCATATGTGTGACGCGCATCGCCGCGCGCCTTTTGCGCTGCTTTTGCAAGGGGGCGATCAGATCTACGCCGATGAGGCCACGCAGGGCCATCCCCTTAGCGAGGACTGGCCAGACAAAGCGGATCGCCCCCGCAACGCCGAAGAGCTGGAGGATCTGGCGGATCACCTGCGCCAGCGCTTTGCCGAGCGTTATGTGCAGGCCCTGTTTGGTGAGGCACCGAGATGGATTATGGCACGGGTGCCAACGCTGGCGATCTGGGACGATCACGATATTTGTGACGGCTGGGGATCGCTCTATCGGAGCAAAACCTACTCAGAAGTGGGCCAATGTCTCTACCGGGTGGCACGGGAAATGTACCTCTTGTTTCAGCACGCCGCCGTCGAGGCCGATATCCCCGATCTGTTTCTGGATAAGACCGGCACCTCGCTTTCGTGGCAGCGGGCCTTGCCGGGGGTGACATTGCTGGCACCGGATTTGCGCGCCGAGCGGGGGCGGCGTCAGGTGATGGGAGCCTATGGCTGGTCCGCCACCGAGGCCATGGAGCCGGGCACGGAGCATACATTCCTGATCTCCAGCGTGCCTCTGCTGGGGCCGCGGCTCTCGTTGGTTGAGGGGCTCATGATGATGATCCCGACGATGCAGAAATACGAGGATGACCTGCGCGACCAATGGCAAAGCCGTGCGCATCGCGACGAGTGGGTGCGGATGCTGAAACAGGTTCTGAAGTGGCGCGAGACCGCCCCGGTGACGGTTCTGTCGGGAGAAATCCACCTTGCCACCCGCGCAGAGATGGGCCCCGATGAGATGCGCGTGCATCAGCTTGTGGCTTCGGGCATTGCGCATCGCGCGCCGCCACAGGGTTATGCGCGCAGTCTTGGCACGCTTGCCGGTCTGGGCGATGCGCCGGTATCGGGGCATCCGATCCGCATCCATCCGCTTCCGGGGCAAAAACACCGCTACACCGCAGAACGCAACTATCTGGAATTGCGGCGCACTAGCGGCACTTGGCACGCGGTCTGGCACCTAGAAGACAGTGGCGACACCGAGCCAATGCCGCTGGAATAGCGTCACAGTGGCGTAACAGGTGCTTTCACCTTTGCGAAATTTTTCTGAATTTTTCCTTACTTTCTGCAGGGGGCTCCACGCTGCGGAAGGCAGAGGTTAATAAATCTCCTGCATCCTGTTCCTGCGTCGGGGTGGCGCATTGGGTGAGTGACCTTTGCACGCATCGGACCCGGAGTGGTCCGGTGTATTGCAAGGGCAGGGGACATTTGTGAATGACTGAAATCTCTGAGAGACGGGCGGGAGGCCGGTGCGGCTTTGCGAACTGCCTTATGGTGGGCGCTTTAGCGATCATGGCACTGGCTGGTCCCGCGCAGGCGCGACTGCCAGATGACGCAGAGCAGGCAACGCACCATAGTCTGGGCGTACAAGATGAATTGGGCGACCGGCGCGCGGTAAACGCGCCCGACGTGCAAATGTCACCGCTCGACTGGCGTTGTCAGTCGGTTTGCGACGAAAGCGGCCATATGCGCCAATCCTGCCTGATGTTGTCTGATCCCCGCCTGAGCGGTCTGGGGCAGAGGTTGGATCATCTGTCGAAATCCAAACCGAGCCTGAAATCTCTGGGAGATCTTGGTCTTACGGATCTCTCACAAGCGCCGGGGTGTTGAGCTGCGCGCCCACTTTGGGGCGCGCATCACCGGAGTGCTAGCCGCGCGCATAGGCCAGCAAGGCCGTGCGGGTGCCGTGGGTCCAGATCACAGAGAGCCAATGGCAAAAACGCTCTGCAAAGCGGGCGTCTTCTGCAATGTCGCCGTAGTATTCCGCCTGTTGAAGCCATGCGGAGGGGGCAGATTTTGCGGCGTGCGCGGCTGTCTGCAATTCCTGCCACTTTGGGTCATTGGGTGCGATTTCGCTGCCGTCCTCGCGCGTGCCAGCGCACATCCTAGCCCAAAGCGCTTCAACCAAGGCGAGGCCATCAATGCTGGCATTCGCCACCAGCGCATCGCGCAGAATCGGTAGCACAAAACCCGTGTGCCGTGACGAGCCATCAAAGGCCACGCGCCGGGTGGTGTCACGGATTGCAGGATTGGAAAACCGCGATGCAATCAACGCCACATAAGCTTCGGGTGTGATCTCTGGCACCGCATGCACATAAGGCGCGATCTCTTCGGTTTCGACTTTTTCGAACAAAGACCGGATATCGGCGTCTTCCATACAGTCGGCGATGGTTGCACAGGACAACAACTCGCCCGCGTTGGCGATCACCTGATGGCCTGCGTTGAGAATGCGGATTTTCATCGTCTCATAGGCATGTACCGCATCGGTGAAGGTCGCCCCCACCTTGTCCCAATTGGGACGTCCGGCGCAAAAACTGTCCTCAATGACCCATTGGCGGAAAGGCTCGTGCGTGACGGGGGCCTGATCGGCGACGCCCATCTCTGCGGCTTTTGCGATCTCCGCCGGGCCGGTGGCGGGGACGATGCAATCCACCATGGAGTTTGGAAACGTGCAGTGCGCCGCGATCCAATCCGCAAGCTCTGCATCCACGGCGCGCGCAAGGCCAAGCACGGTCTGGCGGGTGATATCGCCATTTCCCTGCAGGTTGTCGCAGCTTTGCACGGTGAAAGGGCCAGTGCCTGAGGCGCGGCGCTGTCCAAGGGCCGCGACGATCGCCCCAAAGGCCGTGCGCGGCGCATTGGGGATGGTGATATCGTGCTGAATGTCGGCATGCGCGAGGTCAAAACCGCCTGCAACCGGGTCTTGGTAATAGCCGCCCTCGGTAACGGTCAGCGCCACGATGCGGATCTCGGGGCGGGCCATCGCGGCGATCAGTGCGCCGTTGCCATCCTCAATCGGCAGATAGTCGATCATCGACCCCACAACCTCGGCCGAGGTTGTGTCGGGGGACAATTCAATCAAGGTGGTAAGGCAATCTTGCGCCAGCAAACGCGTGCGCATCGCGGTATCATAGGGGCGCACGCCCGCACCAAGGATCGCCCAGTCTTGAGCTTCTCCCTGTTGCATCAACCGGTGCAGATACCAGCTCTGATGGGCGCGGTGGAAATTACCAAGCCCAATGTGGACGATACCGGGAGTCAGCGCCATGCGGTCATAAGAGGGGCGGGCGATGGTCTCGGGCAGGGCGGCGAGAGTGTCATTTGAAAGGGGCAGAGTCGTCATCAGATCATCCAGTGTCCGCGTAGTGTCATGCGGTGATCCTCAGGCCTTGCGCGTCAAAGCGGTGCATTACATCGGTGCGCGGGGTGAGGCTCACCCGGTCGCCATGGCGAAAACCCACCTCGCCGTCGGCGCGCACGGTGATCGTCTCTGCCAGCCCGGTGTCATGGATGTGAAAGAAGGTGTCAGATCCCAGATGTTCAGACACGCCAACCACGCCGGACCAAGTGCCCCCGCTGTCGCTGATAGCGATATGTTCGGGGCGGATGCCAATGGTGTGGGCGTCGTATTTTGCGGCCTCAGATCCCTCAATGAAGTTCATTTTTGGCGAGCCGATGAAGCCTGCAACAAACAGATTGCGGGGGCTGTGATACAATTCCAGCGGGCTGCCGACCTGTTCGATATGACCGGCACGCAGCACCACGATTTTATCGGCCATGGTCATGGCTTCGACCTGATCGTGAGTCACGTAGATCATTGTTGTGGCAAGCTTTTTATGGAGTTCTGAAATCTCCATCCGCATGCCGACACGCAGTGCCGCATCTAGGTTTGAGAGCGGCTCGTCAAACAGGAACGCCGCAGGTTCGCGCACAATGGCGCGGCCAATGGCGACGCGCTGGCGCTGACCACCCGAAAGCTGGCCGGGTTTGCGCTCCAGATAGTCGGTGAGATTGAGCGCCTTGGCCGCAGACTCAATCCGGCGGTTCTGTTCTGCTTCGTCGATGCCTGCCATTTTCATCGGAAAGGCGATGTTTTTGCGTACCGACATATGCGGATAGAGCGCATAGGATTGAAACACCATGGCAAGGCCGCGTTTTGCGGGCGGCGTCATGGTGGCATCCTGACCGTCGATGCGGATCTGGCCGGAAGTCACATCCTCAAGCCCTGCAATCAGCCGCAGGAGCGTGGATTTACCGCAGCCTGAGGGGCCGACGAAAACTGTGAATTCGCCGTCTTCGATGGTCAGGTCCAGCGGCGGGATGACCTCTGTTGCACCAAAGCTCTTGGTGACTTTGTCGAGTGTAATACGTCCCATAATTCGTCGTCCTTATTTCACAGCGCCAAAGGTCAGGCCGCGCACAAGTTGTTTCTGGCTGAACCAGCCAAGGATCAGGATCGGCGCGATGGCCATGGTGGAGGCCGCGCTGAGTTTTGCGTAAAACAGGCCCTCGGGGCTGGAGTAGCTGGCGATAAAGGCCGTAAGAGGCGCGGCTTTGGCTGCTGTCAGGTTCAGCGTCCAGAAGGCCTCGTTCCACGCGAGGATGATGTTCAACAACAGCGTGGAGGCGATGCCGGGGATCGCCATCGGCGTCAGCACATAGAGGATTTCTTCTTTGAGGCCAGCGCCATCCATCCGCGCCGCTTCGAGAATTTCGCCGGGGATTTCCTTGAAATAGGTGTAGAGCATCCAGACGATGATCGGCAGGTTGCACAGCATCAGCACGATGATGAGGCCGGTGCGGCTGTCGAGCATCCCAAGGCGGATGAAGATCAGATAAATCGGATAGAGCACACCCACCGCAGGCAGCATCTTGGTCGAGAGCATCCACAGCAGGATATCCTTGGTGCGTTTGGAGGGCACAAAGGCCATCGACCACGCCGCCGGGATTGCGATGATGATGCCAAGCACGGTGGAGCCGCCCGCGATTGCGATCGAATTCCACAAAAAGCGCATGTAGTCAGAGCGCTCCTGCACCACGGCGTAGTTTTCCAGCGTCCAGTCAAAGAAGAAGAACAGCGGTGGATCGTTGATCGCCTGCGCCTCGGTCTTGAAGGAGGTCAGGATGGTCCAGAGGATCGGGAAGAAGATCAAAAGACCAACCGCCCATGCGGCGACGGTGTTGATCGCCTTGCGTTGTTGGGTCACAGAACGTGCCATATCGGTGGTCCTCCCTTACGCGTCGAGGTTCTTGCCGACGATGCGCATCAGGAATGCGGCAACGATATTGGCAAGGATGATGGCATAGACACCGCCAGCGGAGCCGAGGCCGACGTTCTGGCTTTCCAAGACACGCTGGAAGATCAGATAGGTCAGTGTGCGGGTGCCAAAGGAGCCTTGGGTGGTCACAAAGATCTCGGCAAAGATCGACAGCAGAAAGATCGTCTGGATCAGAACCACAACGGTGATCGCCCGGCCAAGGTGGGGCAGGATGATATAGCCAAAGCGGGCGAGGGGGCTTGCGCCATCCATCTCTGCCGCCTCAAGCTGCTCACTGTCGAGCGACTGGATCGCGGTCAGCAGGATCAGCGTCGCAAAGGGCAGCCACTGCCAGCTGACGATCAGGATGATCGACTGCATCGACGCCTCAGAGAGCCAAGAGATCGGCTCCGCGCCGAAGGCTTTCCAAAGATGCGCAAAGAGCCCGTTCACGGGGTCCATGAACATGTTCTTCCAGACCAGCGCGGACACGGTTGGCATCACGAAAAAGGGTGCAATTACAAGGATCCGCACGATCCCCTGTCCCCACATCGGCTGATCCAAAAGCAGCGCCAGCAACACGCCAAAGATGACGGTGATGGCCAGAACACCGCCGACGATCACAAGCGTCGCCTGCACGCTGGGCCAGAAGGCAGAGGACGAAACAAATCGAAGGTAGTTGTCAAAGCCGACCCAACCCAGATCGCCGCCCCGCAGGGGGAGATACTTCTTGAACGAAAAAAGAAGGGTCATTGTCAGCGGAACGAGCATCCAACCGAGCAGCAGGATGACAGCCGGGGCCATCATGATGCGCGCGGCAGAGCGGGAATGCTGGGTTGCCATGGGGGACTCCTCGTCAGATGGGTCAGGCCCATCCAAGACTGCGACAGAGAGAAAAAGGGCCAGGGTTCGCGAGATGCGAAAGCCCTGGCCGAGGAGGAGTGACGTTAGTAGCCTGCGGCTTCCATTTCGTCGGTGGTGAGGGCCTGTGCTTTTTTAAGCGCCTCATCCACGGATTGCTGACCGGCCAGTGCTGCCGAGAATTCCTGACCGACCTGCGTGCCGATGCCCGCAAATTCCGGGATCGCCACAAATTGCACGCCGGTATAGGGAACCGGGTCCACAGAGGGGTTGGTCGGGTCGGCGGCGTTGATCGAGTTCAGGGTCATCTCCGCAAACGGTGCTGCGTCGAGATAGTTCTGGTTCTCATAGAGCGAGGTGCGGGTGCCCGGAGGCACATTGGCCCAGCCTTCCTTGGAGGCGACCAGCTCGGTGTAACCCTTGGAGGTGGCCCATTCGATAAAGGTCTTGGCCTCATCGGTGGCGTCGGACCCAGCCGGAACCGCCAGTGTCCAGGCCCAGAGCCAGTTGCCGCGTTTGCCGAGGCCATTGTCCGGCGCCAGTGCAAAGCCGACCTTATCGGCCACGGTGGAGTCGTCAGGATTGGTCACAAAGGATGCCGCAACGGTGGCGTCGATCCACATGCCGCATTTGCCCTGCTGGAACAGCGACAGGTTTTCATTGAACCCGTTGGTAGAAGCACCCGGAGGGCCGTAGTTCGTCATCAGGTCCATGTAGAAGGTGAGGGTGGTTTTCCATGCCTCGGAGTCAAATTGCGCGGTCCAGTTCTCATCGAACCACTTGGCGCCAAAGGAGTTGGACATGGCGGTCAGGAAGGCCATGTTCTCGCCCCAGCCCGCCTTGCCGCGCAGGCAGATGCCGTAGACTTCGTTGTCCTTGTCGCTCATGCCTGCGGCGGCTTCCTTGATGAACTCCCATGTGGGGGCGTCGGGCATCTCGAGGCCCGCTTTTTCCATCAGGTCGGTGCGGTACATCACCATGGAGCTTTCGCCGTAGAACGGTGCGGCATACAGCTCGCCGTCAACGGTCAGACCACCACGGATCGCGGGCAGGATGTCGTCGGCGTCCCATTCCGCAGGCATGTCGTTGAGCGAGACCAGCCAGTTGTTCTTGGCCCAGATCGGGACCTCATAGGTGCCAATGGTCATCACATCGAACTGACCGCCCTTAGAGGCGATGTCCTGCGTGACACGTTGACGGAGCACGTTTTCCTCAAGCGTGACCCATTCCAGTTTAATGTCGGGGTGTTGTGCGGTGAAATCGTCAGCCAGACCCTGCATGCGGATCATGTCGCCGTTGTTGACGGTGGCAATGGTCACCGTGGTTTCGGCCTGAACGGCGCCAGCCGCCATGACTGCAAGTGCAGATGCCGCACAAAGTGCGTTTCTCAGGTACATCCGTTTCCTCCCTAGTGTCTGGATGTGATGCAATCACGGTAGGGCGCGGGAGGGGTTATCGTCAATAAAATATTTACGCGCGTAAAATTATGATGATGAGTGACGTGAACTCAAGCACTTAGGGTGTCGCTCAGGCGGAGGCGCGTTTGATCAATGTGCCTTCAAACAGGGTGGTGTCGCGTTGCTCGGCGCGCTCGCCCGATTCGATCAGCTTGAGAATCGCCTCAACGCTGCGGGTCGCGATGGCGGAATAATCCTGTGCCACGGTGGTGAGCGGCGGGCAGGTGAAGCGCGCATAAGGGTGGTCGTCGTGGCCCGCGACACGCAGGGCGCAGCCCGTCCCTGACCCGACCCGCAGCCCGCATTCGTAGGCGGCGGCCAGGAACCCAATCGCCAGACGGTCATTTGAACATAACACAGTGTCAGTGGTCAGTTGGCGCGTGCGTATGGCCTCCAATCCGCCCCGGTAACCGATTTCTTCAAAGTCCCATGTATCGCCTTCGATCTGGATCAGCTTGGGCTCTAGATCCAAGGCTTCCATCGACTCAATATAGGCATTGCGGCGTTTATAGGCATTGGGGTTGGTGGGTGTCCGCATCTCAAAGAAAATCGGCGGCTCGCCTGTCTCAAAGAGGTAATTCACCATCATTTTAATGCTTTGAGGATTGTCGAGACCAAAGAAGGCTTCGCCGAGATCGCCAATGCTGTTGTCAAATAAAACGGTTGGCACATCAGCACAGAAGCGTTCGATCGCGGCCACGTCAGAGTTGCGACCCAGCGGGGCCAGCAAAACCCCGGCCGGTCGGATCGAGCGCAGTGAGTCGAGGTTTTCGATCTCTTGCCCGGTGCCGCCATGAGAGCTGAGGAGGATCGGGCGAAAGCCGCCTTGAATGACCAGATTTTCGATCACGCGCGCGATCTCGGCAAAGAACGGGTCGGCGAGGTAGGGGACAACGATGCCGATATTCTTGGTCAGCCGCCGGTTCTGGTTCATCGCGTAGATGTTGGGCTGATAGTCATAGGTCTCTAGGGCTGCCTCAACCTTTTTGCGGGTCGAGGCGCGGACACTTTCGGGGTCGTTGAAGTATTTCGAAAGCGTGGGTCGGGAGATGCCGCTGACGCTGGCCAGCTCTTCCATATTGCGGATTTTTGACTCTGACATGGCCCCTCCTGATCACGACGCCACCCGAAATGCGTGCGGCGCTCTCTTCGCTTTCGCGCCAATAGTGCGCTCAAATCTTTGCGGGCGCAAACTTTTTGCAAGGCACGTTGAAGGCTGATCCCTTGTTTTAACAAAAAACGCAAGGCCCCGACATCACATGCACGGGAGCCTTGCGTTTGCCTGTCTGATGTCTCCGCTGAAGTCAGGCTGAACGGGCAGTTGTGGGCGCATCATGTGCGTCACTGTCCCACGAGGAAGGGGCATCTGCGCTCATCGGGGTGTCGATCTGAAAGCGCCCGGTTACGCGCGAAAGCGTGCGGGCCTCGCTTTGCAACAACTGGCTGGAGGCGGAGGCTTCTTCGGCCATTGCGGTGTTCTGCTGGGTTACGGAATCCAATTCACGAATGGCCGCATTGATATCCTCAAGCCCTTGCGATTGGTGCTGCACCCCACCCGCGATTTCCGAAATCAGGTCACTCACGGATGTGACTTGTTCAATAATGCTGGTGAGTGCATTGCCGGCTTTGTCCACCATGGAAACCCCGTTTGCCACATGCTCTTCGCTGGTGGAGGTGAGGGTTTTGATCTCACCTGCGGCTTCGGATGCGCGGCGCGCAAGGTTGCGGACTTCTGAGGCGACAACAGCAAATCCGGCGCCTGCCTCGCCTGCGCGGGCAGCCTCAACCCCGGCATTGAGAGCGAGGAGGTTGGTCTGAAACGCGATGTCGTCGATCATATTGATGATCTTTGAGATCTCAGAAGACGCCTGCTGGATCTGATCCATCGCAGCAACGGCAGAGCGCACCACTTCATTGCTTTGTTCGGCTTCGCGGCGCGTGCCGCGCATGGTGCTGTCGACCTCGGTCGCCTTTTCTGCGGTGTCGCGCAAACGCTGGGTCAGATCCTGCATCGCGGTCGCGGTCTTCTCCAACGTGGAGCCCTGGCTTTCGGTGCGTTCAGCCATTTCGTTGGCAGAGGCGCGCTGCTCTTGCGAGAAGCGGTCCACATGCCGGGCGGCTTCGACCACCTCGCGCAGGGAGGTGCGCAGGTTTTGCAGGCTGTGATTGTAGTTTTCCCGCAAGGTCTCATAGTCGGGCGAGAAGGGGCCGTCGATCTCACAGATCAGGTTCCCATCCTGAAGCTGCGACAGCGCGTGGCTCATTTCCTCGACCACATAGTCGGTCTCGCGCTTGGCTTCTTCTTCTCTGGCCGCGGCCTCATCCGCGAGCTTCAGTTTGTCGCGAAACGTGTCGAGGCTGCGGGCCAGGTCGCCAAATTCGTCGCCTCGGTCCAGCCCGGAGATGGCGATGTCGTAGTCCTCCTGCGCCAAGGCATTGGTGGCGTCGCGCAGGTGGTGGATCGGCCGGGTCACACGGTTTGCCGCGGCCCAGGAGACGCCGATGGATACCACAACGGACGCGCCAATCAGCGACAGGACCATCCATCGAATACGGTAAATCATCGCAAAGGCTTCGGCATCATCGGTTTCCATGACAACCGACCAGTTAAACCCGTTGAGTGCCAATGGAATAACGACGGCGGCAGCGGGTTCGCCAGATGCGGTCTGCGTTTGCGCGAACTGACCGGCCTCGCCCTGACGGGCGGCGGTGATATGCGGAGCGTCTGGAAGTTTGCTTAGCATTTCAAAGGCACCGGGGATCATGCCGGGGCTTTTTGCGGCGCCATCGGGGCCAATCAAGTAAATGTTCTCATGCCCGTCTGCCTCAAGATTGGCGCTGAGGGCGGATTGCACAAAATCGGTGCCAATACGCACCGCGATTGCGCCGACAGGCTGGCCGCGTTTGTTCAGGATGGGGGAAGCAAGGAAGGCGCCGACGCTGTCAGCAGGGCTGTAGGCGGAGAAATCCTCCACCACGACGCTGCCGGGTTCTGCATTCAGCGCCGCCTGCGCCACGCGGGCTAGCGCGCTGTCCGCGAGCAGGTCGCCGGTGATGTCTTCGGCGAAATCTCCATTCTTTTGAACCGTGTAGGCGACAAGCCCTGCCGGGGTGATCAGGTAGATATCGGAATAGCGGTTGAGCGTGGCGGTTTGTACGAATGTCGGGTGATAGGTGACATGGGATTGGCTGTAATAAGAGCCATCACCCGGGTCCACAAGTTCTGCGCGCTGGTCTTCGGCGTTGGGATTGTCGGTGATGAAGTGTTTTTTGAGGTAGCCGATCTTATCATCCGCCTCCACCATGCCGATCACGCGCTCAAAGTTGTTGATCGCGCGAAACGTGGTGGGCAGGGCGGCGAGATTTGCCACATCGCGCTGTGCTGCGCCAATGCTGAAACTGAGCGCCTGCGCCCCGGCTTGTGCCTTGGAGGCTTTGGCGGAGGCGACATTCTCCCGGATGCTGCGTTCTGCCATCGTATAGATCAGGAACGACACCGTCACCACAAATGCCACCGTCAGGGCGACCATCAGAACGGGTAGTTTGAGCTTGAGTGAAACACTCGAAGGTTTCAGCAACACAGGGAGTTCTCCTTACGGCAGGGCAGTGCGCATCCCCAAAGGGTCGCATATGTTTCCTAATATTCTGTTTTGCGGTCTTCGCTGGCGTTCTGCGGGCGGCGAAGGGGCTGCTATGTGGACTCGGCGCTGTTGATGCGGCCGTGTTGCGCGATCAAATGGGCGAGCGTGTTGAGATCAACGGGTTTCCCAAGCAAGGCGCTGATCACATCTTCGGTCAGGTTGGGATCAGAGAGCTTGCGTGCGAGTGCTGTGACGATGACGATCGGCAAATCCCCATCCGCAGTTTTTGCCGCCCGCGCCAGTTGGCCGCCGTTTTGCCCCGGCATATTGTAGTCGGTCACAAGGAAGGACCACAGGCCCGGATCTTCTTCAATGGCTTCGAGAGCCTCATCGGGGTGCAGGCAGATGCTGACCTCAGCCCCGAGGCGCTCCAGAAAGGCGGCAATCGATTCAGCGACCTGCGCATCATCATCCACCAGCAACACCAACTGCCCGTCGAGCCGCACCGAACCGATGTCCTGTTCGCTGATCCGGGTGAGAGAGTAATCTGAGAGCGGCAGGAAGATTTCCACCCGCGTGCCTTTGCCTTCTTCGGTCAAAAGGCGAATGGCACCGTCGTGGTTCCGTATGATTTCAGCGATTGCCATCATGCCAATGCCACTGCCGCGCTGGCCTTTGGTGGAGCAATGTTCATTAAACAGACGCTCCCGCACGTCGCTGGGAATGCCGCTGCCGCTGTCTTCGACGGCGTAGCGCGCATAGATCTGGTCCGGGTCGATCTGTCCCACATCAAGTCGCAGATCCATCAGATCAACGCCGGGCAGGCGTTTGAGGCATTGGTGGATGCGACCAGGCGTGTTCCCCAATGCGTCCTGAGCGTTTTGCACGAGGTTCAGCGCCACACGCAGCAGATCGGACGGCGAGCAGAGCATCTCCATCTCGTCTTCGTCCAGATCCAGCGTAAAGCGTGTGTCGGCAGACAGTGCGCTGTGCAGCAGATCCTGAGATTCCGTCAACAGATTGCGCAGGTCGATCATGCTTTGCTGATCGGTGGACATGCCAAGATCAAGGAAGCGGTTGATCATCTTTGCCGCGCGCGAAGATGCCTCGCTGATGCGGTTGGAATAAAGTTGGACCTTATCCGGCGGCGTGCGATCATTCAGCAAAGCGGAGTGCCCGTTGATCACCGCCAGCAAGTTATTGAAATCATGTGCAACGCCAGCGGCCAGACGGCCTATGCTTTCGTTTTTCTCGAAGTCATGCAGCTTTTGTTCAAAGCTGGTGCGGGCTCTTTCATACTCAATTCGGCGGGTGATGTCGCGCGCCACCACGATGCGCATTTTTTCGTCAATGCGGGTGACGCAGACCTCAAACGTGCGCTCCCCATCCGCCAAGTTGGCCCGCATTTCGATCTGCGCGCAGCCTTCGGTTGCGACCTTTGGGCGAACCTCGGAGGAGAGGCGGGCGACGTCTTCGTCACGAAAGGCTTTGCACCAGCTTTCCCCAATGATGTCGTCGGGGTTTTCTGTACCAAAGATGCGGGCAAATGCCGGGTTGGCATAATTGATGCGGGCGGTGCGCTCGACAATGGCGATGCCCTCAGCGGTGCTGTCCATGGCGGCGGCGCGCTGCTGCAGCACACGTTTTGTGCGCTTGATGTCCGTGATATCGGTGCCGGTGATGACGCGACCGCCTTCGCTGCTGTCAAAGCTGCGCACAAGGAAGATGGTTCCGTCGCTGCAGGTGACCTCGACCCGCTGATCACTGTCTTCGACGCTTTTGATAAAGGTGGCGATGGCCTGATGTGGGCGCATCTCGGTGCCGTATAATTCGTGCAGGAGGCTGCGCATGGCGGTGTTGGTATAAAGCACCTCTCCGTCGGCGCCGGTTGCCAGAATAGCGCTGGTGACAGCCTCCATTGCGGATTCGATACGTTGTTCGAGCTGATGCACCACCAGCTGCGTTTGCGCGTGTTCGGTGACATCCGTGTGGGTGGCCAGAAGGTAGCGTAGCGTTCCAGAATCGCTGCGGATCGGGGTCAGACTGATCTCATCGAGGAATGGGGCGCCGTCCTTTTTGGTGTTCAGGATGCGGAACCGTCCCCGCTGGCCATCGGCAAAGGCGTTGCACAGGTTGTCCAGATCCGCGCCGGGGCGAAACCGCTCGGTGATAAACATCATGCCCAGCATTTCAGAGAGTGTGCGCCCGGACATCACCTCATACGCGGCGTTCACATAGACCACATCGCCGCCTTGATCGGCGGGGTTGACCAGCATCACGGGAACCTCGGCATTCTCAAGAACCGAGGCGAGCAGCGATTGGCGGTCGTCCATGCGGATGCCGCGCAGTGCATGACTTGTGATGGCGGTGAGACGGGATAGAACCTGCGCTTTGCTCTCGTCAAAAAAGCCGGGTTCCTGATGCCAGCACAGCACAACCATGAGCCGGCCGTTCTTGCGGCGGCAGGGCGTGGCGATCAGGCTGCCCTCGCTATGGCCGCATAGGCTGGCAGCGGCGGGGGTGCGACAACGGCTGAGATCACGGATCTGGCGACGGCGCGCGAACCACTCTATTTGTTCAACCTCCAGCGCGCGTCCGTATTTTGGCGGAAACAGCACGGTCGGTTGGCTCTCTGGGCTGCCGAAGTGGCGTTCGCTCACATCCCCAAAGACCAACACCTCTTGCGCGCCGGTGGTGGACTGGAGCGTCTCGCTCAGCGCCTGCAGGACTGTTTCTTGGGTCTCGGCGCTCGTCATCGCCTCAATCCCGTCCAGCATGGCGTTGGTGACATGCAACTCGTGCAGCGCGCCCTCGCGCGGGGGCGCGGGCGCTGTCAGACGATCAGAGGCGTCGTCCTTGGATAAAGGGGCCGGTCGGATGCTCATATGGGAGAGAGTAGACCGGGTATCCTTAAGGATCGGTGCAATTTTCCCAGCAAATTGCAGCAAACCCGCACGGAGTTTAAGGTCGCAAATGCCAAAAGAATAAGGTCACAAACTGTTTCAATGTTGGGATTGAAAACAGTGGTAGCGGAGGAGGGACTTGAACCCCCGACACGCGGATTATGATTCCGCTGCTCTAACCAACTGAGCTACTCCGCCGCTCGCTGTGTGGAGGCGATTTACGGAATGCCACCGATAGGGTCAAGTGCGAAAACAAAAAGATGCGGAATTTTCAGGAAGTTTTTTCCACGCTCTAACGCATCTTGTTTGAACTCAGTCAGTTACCTCTGCTGCGAGGGGCGATATTTGTGCCGACGGCAGGGGAGAGGCATCTTCAAGCTCGATCAGTTTCGGCAGCGGCAGCTGATCGAGAAGGGCGAAGACCCGTGAACGGCAGGATTCCCCGGCCCAGTCGCCAGGGTGAAAGGCATTCGGCAGATCCGGGTGGCGCAGAGCAATGCGACGCCAGCGATGGACCAGCAGCGTGCGCAGGCAGGCGCGTTGCAGCGGGTTTAGTTCAGGGGGTGGGCCAAGGGGAGCAAGGGCGCGATCCAGTTCGGCGCAGCTTTGGCGCAATGGCTCCGGGAACAGTTCTTCTTGGAGCCACTGTGGGACATGAGCAATCTCAATATTGGCGACCAGCATGTCTGGCGCAGCTGTCGCGGTAGGCTCGGCGTGTCCTGTGGCAAGGCCAGTATGACGGTTGATGCGGATCGCCCGTTGCGGTCTGTGTTCACCGAGTGCGTCCAGTGCTTCCAGACCCTCGGGCGTGCCCGCGATGAGCAGATGCCACGCCCGCGTTTGGCAAGCGGTGCGGGCATATATCCGCGGCGTAACCAGCGCAGATTGTGCGCGACCATAGGGTGTCAGGAAATGACGCGAGCCACGACCGCGACGCTCGCTCTCGGTCCAACCGTCCTTGCGCAGGCGGTGCAGCGCAACACGAATGGCTTCGGGCTTGATCCCAAGGGGTGTAATCACACGGGTCAGAGCGGCGCTGCTGATACCTGCGCCCTCATCCTGCGCCATGTCGCCGAGAAAAGAGATGATGATGGACCAGACCCGCTGGCCCTGCGGCTCTGCAAGCGCTGATAGCGCGGTGGCAAACCAGTCATGTGTGTCCAGTGTCATAAAAACACGATAGGGGCTGGTGCGATTGAGCGCCAGCCCCATCAAAATATGCTGATATCACATCCCAGGTGGGTGCGTTCAGAATGCAACCATCGTCAGCAGTTCATACTCCGCCACCAGTTCGTCGTCCTGATTGGTGAGCGTCACGTGCCAGCGTATTTCGCCATATTCCTCGTTGCGCGGGGTCTTGGCCTTGACGGTGAGGCGCACCTTGATGCTGTCGCCCGGCACCACCGGTTTCATGAACCGCAGGTTGTCGAGACCGGTGTTGGCCAGAACCGGACCCTCGTCCGGCTGCACGAACATGCCCGCAGCAAAGGACAACAGCAGATAGCCATGTGCGACGCGGCCCGGGAAGAACGGGTTCCGTTCGGCGGCGGCGTCATCCATGTGGGCATAGAAGGTATCACCCGTGAACTGCGCAAAATGCGCGATGTCGTCGCTGGTCACGGTGCGCGGTGCGGTGTGAAGCGTCTCGCCAATGGCCAAGTCGCCAAAGCGCCGGGTGAAGGGATGCGCCGGGCCGGTGGTCTCCGGGCTGCCGGGCACCCATTTGCCGATAATGGCCGACAGGATCTCGGGCGAGCCCTGCACCGCGGTGCGTTGCATGTAGTGTTTCACCGCACGCACACCGCCCAGTTCCTCGCCGCCGCCCGCGCGACCGGGGCCGCCGTGCACCATATGGGGCAGGGGAGAGCCGTGGCCGGTGGATTCCTTCATGGAGGTGGCGTTGTTGATATAGACCCGCCCATGGAAGGCCGCGATATTCAGTGTCACCTCACGCGCCACCGCAGGGTCGGCAGTGATGAGCGAGGCCACGAGGGAGCCTTGGCCGCGATTGGCCAGTTCGGCGGCATGCGCAAGGTCGCGATAACCCATCACGGTGGAAACGGGGCCAAAGGCTTCGGTGTCGTGGACATGTTGGGCGGCGTCCGGGTCAGCGCAATGGAACAGCATCGGCGGCACAAAAGCACCCTTGTCCTTGTCGGCGCCCTCAACGGTGAAGTCGTCGGGGTCGCCAAAGACGCGGGTGGCTTCGGTTGCGATCTTGGCGGTTTGCTCCAGCACATCACGTTTCTGCGCGGCCGAGACCAGCGCGCCCATGCGGGTGCTGTCGGCGCGCGGGTCGCCAATAGTGATTTTTGCCAGCGCGGTGCTCAGCCCGTCGATGACCGCGTCGACTTGTGTGTCTGGCACTATGATGCGGCGGATCGCGGTACATTTCTGCCCCGCCTTGGTGGTCATTTCGCGCTGCACTTCCTTGAGGAATAGGTCGAATTCCACGCTGCCGGGTGCTGCGTCGGGGCCGAGGATCGACGCATTGAGGCTGTCTTGTTCCGCCACGAACCGCACGGAGTTTTCAACGACTGCAGGCGTTTGGCGCAGCTTCAGCGCGGTTGCGGCAGAGCCGGTAAAGCTCACCACATCCTGACAGGTCAGCCGGTCCAGCATGTCGCCAATTCCGCCGCTTACCAACTGTAGCGCGCCCTCGGGCAGAAGGCCGCTGTCCAGCATCAGGCGCACCGCAGCTTCGGTGACGTAGCAGGTGGCGGTGGCTGGTTTTACAATGGCCGGAACACCGGCGAGCAGGGTGGGGGCGAGCTTTTCCAGCATGCCCCAGACCGGGAAGTTGAACGCGTTGATATGCACTGCAACACCGGGCAGCGAGGTGCAGATGTGCTGGCCCATAAAGCTGCCGTGGCGCGACAGTTGCTCGACCGCGCCGTCTGCATAGACCGTGCTGTCGGGCATCTCGCGCCGCCCCTTGGAGGCAAAGACAAACACCGTGCCGATGCCGCCGTCCACGTCGATCAGGTGGTCCTTTTGGGTCGCGCCAGTGTCAAAGCTGAGGTCATACAGGTCGTGTTTGTGGGCGTCCAAATGCTGTGCCAGCGCCTTGAGCATGCGGGCGCGGTCATGGAACGTCATGGCGCGCAGGGCGGGGCCGCCCGTATCGCGGGCATAATCGAGCATCGCTTGCACATCGAGCGTGGCATTGCCTGCGCGGGCGATCACCTCTCCGGTGATGGCTGAGGCAATCTCGCGTGCGCTCTTGTCCGGTGCGATCCATTCTCCGGCGGCAAAGCTCGCCACATCTTTCGGGCACATGTCTCGGGTCTCCCTGAAGTCTGTTGTGCAACGTGCCTGCGCCCGGTTTCGGGGCGGCCCATTTTCCTGATCAGATATATTGACCGTCCGGTCGGTTTATGCAAGTCTTTTCCCAATCGGGCGCTGGATCGCCCGCCGTGGGCGAGAGGGGAGGCATCATGGAACAGAGTATTCTGACGAAGGATCACGGGCCGTGGTGCGAGATCACGCTGAACCGCCCGGATCGGCTCAATGCGTTTACCGACGAGATGCATCTGGCCTTACGTGCCGCACTGGAAGAGGCGCGCGATAGTGGCAAGCGGGCGCTCTTGCTGACGGGTGCGGGGCGGGGATTTTGCGCGGGGCAAGATCTTTCGGCGCGTAACCCGGATGCGGCGAGTGGCCCGGTGGATCTGGGCTATACGGTGCGCACGTTTTATGCGCCGCTGGTGAACCTGATCCGTGCGTTGGAGTTTCCGGTGGTCTGCGCGGTGAACGGCGTGGCGGCAGGGGCGGGGGCAAACCTGTCGCTGGCCGCAGACATCGTGTTGGCAGCGCAGAGCGCGAAGTTCATCCAGTCCTTTGCCAAGGTCGGACTGATCCCCGACACCGCTGGCAGCTATCACCTGCCGCGCCTGCTGGGCGAGGCCCGCGCCAAAGCCCTGGCACTGACCGGAGAGCCGCTGAGCGCCGAACAGGCCGCCGACTGGGGGCTGATCTGGAAATGCGTCGCCGATGACGTGCTAATGACCGAGGCGCGCGCCCTGACGGCCAAGCTCGCGGATGGGCCGACGCTGGGGCTGAGCCTGACCAAATCGCTGATCCAGACCTCGGGGGCCTATACGCTGGCCGAGCAGCTGGAGCGCGAGGCGGATGCAATGAAAACCTGTGGCGAGAGCGCAGACTACGCCGAGGGCGTGCGGGCATTTCTTGAAAAGCGCCAGCCGGTTTTTCGGGGGGAGTAAGCCATGACCATGACCGCAAAGACCCGCGCAGAGAAATCCGCCGCCGCCATGTGGGCCGACGATCAGGCGTCCAAATGGGCCGGTATGGGCATCGAACGTGTCGACGAGGGCAGTGCCGCGCTGGCCCTGACCGTCGAGGCGCATCACTGCAACGGCCATGGGATCTGCCATGGCGGTGTGATCTTCATGCTCGCCGACAGCGCCTTTGCCTTTGCTTGCAACAGCCGCAATCAGGCGACGGTAGCGCAGCACAATATGATCAGCTTTATCGCGCCGGGGCGCAAAGGCGACCGGCTGCTGGCCGAGGCCCGCGAGGTCTCGCTCACCGGGCGCAGCGGTCTCTATGACGTGAGCGTCAAAAATCAGGACGGACAGCTGATTGCAGAAATGCGCGGCTGCTCGCGCGCCATCAAAGGGCATCTGTTTGAGGAAACCGATGCGCCTATGCCCCGCGATTAAGCGGCACCAGGACTATCCCGCGACGGAGGACGCCAATGATAGATTTGACACCCAACCGGTCAGACCTTGACCCGATCGAGATCGCGTCCATCGACGAGATCCGCAGCCTGCAATTGGAGCGCCTGAAATGGTCGCTGCGCCACGCCTATGACAATGTGGCAATGTATAAGGCGCGGTTCGATGCGGCCGGGGTTCACCCGGACGATTTGCAAGAGCTGTCGGATCTGGCGAAGTTTCCCTTCACCACCAAGGGCGATCTGCGCGATGCCTATCCTTTCGGCATGTTTGCCGTCCCGCGCGAGCAGATCCTTCGGGTGCATGCGTCCTCCGGCACCACGGGCAAGCCGACGGTGGTGGGTTACACGCAAAAGGACATCGACACCTGGGCGGACCTTCTGGCGCGGTCCTTGCGTGCGTCCGGTCTGCGGCGCGGCGATATGGTGCATAACGCCTATGGCTATGGGCTGTTTACTGGCGGGCTTGGCGCGCATTACGGCATTGAGCGCCTCGGCGCGACGGTGGTGCCGATGTCGGGCGGCCAGACCGAAAAGCAAGTGACGCTGATCGAAGATTTCCGCCCCGACGGCATCATGGTGACACCCTCTTATATGCTCAACATCCTTGAGCAATATCACCGCATGGGGATCGATCCGCGCAGCTCTTCGCTGAAGGTTGGCGTCTTTGGCGCGGAACCCTGGACCGATGCGATGCGCCGCGAGGTCGAGGCGGCCTTTGATATGCATGCGGTCGATATCTACGGCCTCTCGGAAATCATGGGGCCGGGAGTTGCAAATGAATGTGTGGAGACCAAGGACGGGCCGGTCATCTGGGAGGATCATTTCCTGCCGGAAATCATTGATCCCGAAACCGGCGCGGTGGTGCCGGATGGTGAGCTGGGCGAGCTGGTCTTTACCACGCTGACCAAGGAAGGCCTGCCGATGGTGCGCTACCGCACCCGCGACCTGACACGCCTGCTGCCGGGCACTGCGCGTTCGATGCGGCGGATGGCCAAGATCACCGGGCGGTCGGATGACATGATCATCCTGCGCGGCGTCAATGTGTTTCCAAGCCAGATCGAAGAGCAGATGCTGACGGTGGAGGCGCTCGCGCCCTATTACCAGATCGAGCTTTACAGCAAGGGCCGAATGGACGCGATGCGCATCCATGTCGAGGTCTTGCCAGCGGCCACCGCACCCGAACAGCGCGAGGCCTGCACCAAGCAACTGGCCAAGCGGATCAAGGATATCGTTGGTATCTCGGCAGAGATTTCGGTAGGCGAGCCCGGCAGTGTCGAACGCTCGCAGGGCAAGGCGCGCCGCGTCGTCGACAATCGCGAGAAAGGATAGGCGCCCTTGGCCCGGACCATTGCCAAAGACCACGACCAGAAGCGCGCGCTGATCCTGTCGGCCTCGGCGCGGCTGTTTGCCGAAGAAGGCTATGACCGGGCCTCGATGACCCAGATCGCGCGCGCCTGCGGGATCTCCAAGGCCAATATCTACCACTATTACGAGGGCAAGGACGCGCTGCTGTTTGACCTGTTGGACAGCTACCTGCGCAGGCTGCGGGATCGGGTCTGTCAGATGGATCTGAGCGATCTGGACCCGGTGGCGCGGCTAAGACGTATCCTGACAGAGGTGCTCTTGGCCTATGAGGGCGCGGATCACGAGCACAAGGTGCAGCTCAACGCGATCTCGGCCCTGCCGGACCCACAACAGGAGCACCTGCGCGCCTACCAGCGTGAAATGGTGAAATTCATGAGCGCCGCCATCCGCGACGCCGCACCCGAGACGCTTGGTGCGGACAAAGGCAAGCTGCGCGCGGTCACCATGTCTGTCTTTGGCATGTTGAACTGGCATTACATGTGGAATGCCGGGGCCGACACCGAAGATCGCAAAGGCTATGCCGACCTTGTCGCGCGCCTGACGCTTGAGGGTGTTCAGGGGCTGTGAGCACCGTCTTGGGTGATCGCTGCGCCTGATAAATCGGCTGTATCCATAGCCGTACAACAGTTTCCACAAGATGCGCTCGGACACCCGCCGATTTAGGGGGGTGTCATCGGCAATCTATTGCTGTGTCAAAATCTCTTCGCTTGGAAAGGCTGTTGAACGGTCTAGGTATAACAGAGGCTTATCGTCCGTCCCGTGATGGGTCTGAAGGTATTGCGCGGCTGATGCGCTCTTTGCGGGATGACGACACCAAAGAAACGTGAACCATTCAGGAGATGGGAAAATGTCAAAGACTTCAGGTGTGATCGCAGCACTGTTTGCTTCCGCACTCGCCGTGGCGGGCTGTACCGACAATCAGGACATCAACGCCGTATCTGGTGCGCTCGTTGGCGCGGCGGTTGGCAATCAGGTTGGGTCTGGTAGCGGTAAAACTGCAGCGACGCTTGTGGGCGGTGCCGTTGGCGCGCAGCTTGGTGCAAACGCACCACGTCAGTGCACGTATCGCAACGCCAACGGGTCGACCTATAAGGCCGCGTGCCCGTCCTGATCCCGGTATCGGCAGGTCGGCTTTGCCGGCCTGCTCGCAAGATAAAAAATGCCCCGGCGATGTGCCGGGGCATTTTTGTTTTTGTTGACCGCGCTTACTGTCGCGATGCCAGCAGCGGTGTAATGCGGCGCACGGTGACACGCCGGTTGGCGCGTTCGGCGTCCAGCACCGGCACCGCCAGATCGCTTTCGCCATAGCCTTGGATCACCATGTTTTCCGGCGGCACGTCAAAATACTCGGTCAGCGCCAGCGCCACGGTTTCCGCCCGGCGGTCAGAGAGCGCAAGGTTATAGGTCGCCGCGCCCACCGCATCAGTGTGACCCTCGATCAGGAACACCTCGGTCGGGTTCCGCTCGACCATCTGGCGCAGCGCATTGCCAAGGTCCGTCAGCTCTTCGGCCTGTTCCGGGCGGATCACCGAGGAGCCGGTTTCAAAGGTCACCTTGTCGACGTTGATTTCCGGCACCAAACGGCGCACCGCATCAATGTTGCGCACCTGTGCCAGCGAGAATCGACGGTCGATCCCTTCGGGTTGCTGGGCTGCGAGTGCCGCGGCCAGATCCTCGGCGGAGATGCTGCCATCCGTCGAGAAAGCCCTGCGGTTTGGCGATGCTTTGGGCAGCTCTGTTACCACCACCTTTTCAGCCTCTTGCGTGTCGTCGAACAACACCACTGTGCGGCCATCGGTCAGGGTCTTGCTGCGGCGCAACACGCGGCCATCGGCGGCGCGGATGGTTTCCACCTCGATGCCGTCCTCGCGTGTGACCACGGTGCGGGTGGAGCCGTCCTTAAACTGGTAGGTCTTCACGTTGGAGCCGGGTTGGCGCAGCAGGGCGTCGTCATTTTTGATGACGCGATACTGGCCGTCCTGTTCAACCACCGCGCGGTCACCGCTGTTAGAGACCACGGTCTCGCCAGATTTTAGCAATTGCCCAACTGCCAAAGCGCCAAGCCCGAGGAGGGCCGCTTTTTCCAGTTTGGACAGGCCATCGTCTTTATCGGCTTCTGCGCTTGGCGCGGCAGGGGCGGCGTCTTCGGTCGCGGCGGTCTCGTTTACCTTGGTGTCGAATTCCTCGGCAGAGCTGCGCGCGGTGTCCTCAGTCACGGTCTCTTCAATCACCCCAGCCTCGGCCTCCGCGTCATCCCCTGCGGCCGCTGCTGCGGTGGTTTCGGTCTGGGTGTCCGCCAATGCGTCGGCTTGTTCCTGACTGTTGCGTTCGGTGACTTCGGGGTTGTCAACAGGAGCACTCTCGGCCACCTCAGCCTCAGCCTCAGCCTCAGCCTCAGCCTCAGCCTCAGCCTCAGCCTCAGCCTCAGCCTCAGCCTCAGCCTCAGCCTCAGCCTCAGTCTCAGCCTCAGCCTCAGCCTCAGCCTCGGTGGTGGCATCGGCGTTTTCCGCCGCCAGTTCCTCCGCTAGCGCTTCAGCGCTCTCATCGGTGGTTGGTTCTGCTTCAACTGCCGCGTCAGCCGCAGCGCCTTCTGCTTGATCGACCTCGGCAGATTGTTCTGCCTCTGCAGGCTCTGTTTCAGCGGTGCTGTCAGTCGTCTCGGCGGGGGGAGTGGTTTCTTCAGCCTCTGCAGCAGAGGCCTCATCGACGGGCGCTTCTTGCACCTCTTCCCCGGCGTCCGCTTCTGGCGCGGGTTCTGGTTCAGCGTCTGCCGCCTCTTCCAGCTTCTGTTCGAGGTCGCTCACTTCCTCAGCGGCCGGTGCCAAGGCCGACAGAATTGAGCCAGACTGCAACTCAACCGGCAGCGCCTCATCATAGGTGCCTTCACCATATTGTGCGCAGAACTCGGCAATGGGGTCAGCTCCGTCGGCCTCTGCGTTCGCCTCAGCGCCTTCGCGGCAACGCTCCACAAGTGCAGCGATTTCGGTCTCGCTCATTTTGCTGAGGTCGAATGTTGCATCGCCTTCAGTTTGGGCCACCCCCGGCATCGGCGCTGCCAACGAGGCGATGACGGCCAATGCGGTGGCCGATTTGAAAAATCCCGGTTTCATTGCGAGTCCTTTCCTGTGTCAGCACATGACTGTGCCCCATGAACGCAGAAGTCGGACGAAAGTTGCATCACATAAACGTAAGGGCCACCCTTTGGGCGGCCCTTCGCGTGTTTGGACAGCAGTGTTGTGCAGGTCAGATTTCGACCGGGGCAACCATGCCAACGATGTCGTAGGTCTTGCGCAGGATCGGTGCGGTGATCTCACGTGCGCGTTCCGAGCCCCGAGCGAGGATCTTGTCAATCTCGTCCTGATTTTCCATCAACCGGGCCATTTCGGTGGTGATCGGCGACATTTTATCTACCGCCAGATCGGCCAGCATCGGCTTGAACTCCGAGAACTGCTTGCCGCCCACATCCGCCAGCACCTGATCCACAGTCTGACCCGAGAGCGCGGCATAGATATTCACGAGATTGCGCGCCTCGGGGCGTTCTTCCAGCCCTTTTGCTTCCGAAGGCAGGGCCTCGGGGTCGGTTTTGGCCTTGCGGATCTTCTTGGCAATGGTGTCCGCATCATCGGTGAGGTTGATACGGCTTGCATCAGAAGGATCGGACTTCGACATTTTCTTGGAGCCATCGCGCAAGCTCATGACCCGCGTCGCCGCACCCTCAATCACCGGTTCGGTCAGCGGGAAGAAATCAACGCCGTAGTCGTGGTTGAACTTGGTCGCGATGTCGCGCGTGAGCTCAAGGTGCTGTTTCTGGTCCTCGCCCACCGGCACATGGGTGGCGTGGTAGATCAGGATGTCGGCGGCCATCAGGGACGGATAGGCCAACAGACCCAGCGAGGCGTTTTGCTGGTTTTTACCTGCCTTATCCTTCCACTGGGTCATCCGCTGCATCCAGCCCATACGGGCGACGCAGTTGAAGATCCATGCCAGTTGCGCGTGCTCTGGCACCTGGCTCTGGTTGATCAGAATGGATTTTTCCGGATCAAGCCCGGCGGCGATAAAACCCGCACATAGCTCGCGGGTGGCCTTTTTCAGATCAGCCGGGTCTTGCCAGACGGTGATCGCATGCAGGTCCACCATACAGTAGATGGATTCCACATCCCGCGATTGCCAGTCGACGAACCGCTTCAATGCACCGAGGTAATTCCCCAGATGCAGATTGCCCGAAGGCTGGATGCCTGAAAAGACACGCGGGGTGAAGCTGGTTTCGCTCATCGTCGAAAACTCCCGTCTGGAATTATGCACCATCGTCGCTTACCCATGGCGCAGAGTATCGTCAACAGGCCTAGACCCGCAGAGAGCGCGAGAGAGCGCCGGAGAGCAGGACCAATGCAAGATCAAAACCAATCCCCCTTTAACGCGTTGCCACCGGTGGTGGTGGCTCTGGTGATCGTGATCCTCGGGATCGAGATTGTATTTTCGCTCGGCGCGCGCGGCTTCATTGGCGGGCCAGAGGCGGTTGGCTGGCGATTGAGCGCGCTGCAGGAGTACGGTTTTGGCGCGCATTATTTCTGGTGGATGTGGGAGAGCGGCACATGGCCCTTTGACATCCTCAAACGCTTTGTCACCTACGCTTTTGTGCATGGGGCCTTCACCCAGACGATCTTTGTCTGTGTGTTCCTGCTGGCCATGGGCAAGATGGTAGGCGAGGCGATGGGAGAGATTGCCGTGGTCCTGATCTTTCTCGGCTCTGCCATCGGCGGGGCGCTGGCCTATGCGCTCTTGGTGGGCGGAAATGTGGCGTTGACCGGGGGCTTTCCGGCGGTCTACGGGCTGATTGGTGGGTTTACGCATCTATTATGGCTGTCGCTTGCGACCGTGGGGGCGCAGCAATATCGGGCGTTCTCCCTGATTGCCTTCTTGATGGGCATTCAACTGCTCTTTGGCCTGATCTTTGGCGGCAGCCCCGAATGGGTGGCCGACCTCGCGGGCTTTGGTACCGGTTTTGTGATGTCGTTCTTTCTGGTGCCCGGCGGGTGGGCGCGGATTTTGCAGAAACTGCGTCAGGAACGGTGATTGGAGGAGCCCCTGCGGTCAGGCTTTGCCGCGCCGCAGGGCCGATCTGAACTCCGACAGTCTGAAGGCCCCGATGATCTGGCCGATGGCGAAATAGGCGACCGCACCGATTACAATCAGCGCCAACAGTGCGAGGTAGCGCCAATAGGCCGTCGCCAATGCCGGGCCGAGCAGCGCGGCGGCGGCAAACAAGACGCCGCCCATGGCAATTGATGCCAGCACTATGCGCAAGGACCGGCGTTGAAAGCGCGCGTCAAACTGCGCCGCCGCCCCCATGCGCCGCGCGCCGAGCCAGAGTTGCAACACCATCACCCAGCCCGCGACCGGGGCGGCAATGGCCGGGGCCAGCCAGCCAAAGACAGGTTGCAAGCCGACCGCAAGAACCGCGTTCACCACCATTGCCACAAGCGCGTAGTGAAACGGGCTGCGGGTGTCTTCGCGCGCAAAATAAAGCGGTTGCAGCACCTTTTGCAGGACAAACGCTGGCAGCCCTGCGCCGTAGATGGCCACGGCCATGGCAATCGCTGCCGTATCCTGCGGCCCCGTTGCGCCACGCTCATACAGGACAGAGACCAGCGGCACCGGAATGGCGATAAAGGCCACGGCGGACGGGATCGTCAGCAGCAGGGAAAATTCGCCCGCGCGCGACAGCGCATCCTGCGCGCCCTGATCGTCTCCGGCCCGCAGGCGGCGCGACAGGTCGGGCAGCAAGACGATGCCCACCGCGATGCCCACCACACCAAGCGGCAATTGATAGAGCCGATCCGCCAGCGATAGCCAGGAGACCGCACCGGCGTAGCTGGAGGCAACGGCCTGACCCACCACCAGATTGACTTGTGTCACCCCCATCGCGAGGGCGGCGGGCAGGGCGACACGCACCAGTTGCTTCATCTCGGGGGTGAGGCGGGGCAATCCGGGGCGCAGGGAGATGCCCGCACGTGCGGCGGCGCTCCAGACCAGCGCCAGTTGCGCGATGCCTGCAAAGGGGATCACCCATACCAGCCAGTCGATCACCTCTTGTCCCAGCAAGGCGCCCGCGATCATTGCGGCGCAGGCGAGGATGTTCAACAGCACCGGCGCTGCCGCAGCAGCAGCAAAGCGCCCGGTGGCATTCAGAACGCCGGAAAACAGTGCGGCCAGCGACATGCAAAGGATGTAGGGAAACACAATGCGGCCATAGCCCACGGTCAGGTCAAACCGTGCGTCGCCGTCAAAGCCACCGGCGGTCAGCAGCACCAGCGCTGGCATGAACACCATGCCGAGTGCCGTCAGCAACAGAACCGAAGCGGCAAGGAGGTTGAACGCATCTTGTGCAAAGCCCTGCGGGTTCTCGTCCGCCTCCCAGCGTTTGGCAAACATCGGCACGAAGGCCGCGTTGAACGCGCCCTCGGCAAAGAAACGGCGGAACATATTGGGCAGGCGGAAGGCGGCATAAAACGCATCCCCCAGAACACCGGGGCCGATATAGGCGGCGATCAGGATTTCACGCATGAAGCCCAGAACCCGGCTCGCCAGTGTCCAGAATCCGACTGTCATAAAGCCGGACATCAATTTGATCGGCTTCATGTATCGGCCCGCTTTGCACCGTCGATGATGGCTTCGCGCAGTTTTTTCTCAAGCGACTGCTGCTTGGCTGCGGAGTGGTATTTCAAACCGAACATGTCCTTCACGTAGAAACTATCCACAACCTGTTCGCCATAGGTCGCGATGACCGCATTGGCGATATAGACATTCGCCGCCGCCAAGGTGCGCGCCAGATCATAGAGCAGGCCGGGGCGGTCGCGGGTGTCGACCTCGATGATGGTGTAGATATCAGAGCCATCGTTATCAAAGGTGATATGGGTCGGCACCCGGAACGCACGCTCGCGCTTCTTAATCTTGTCGCGCGATTTCAGCGCGTCGCGGGCGATGACCTCACCATGCAGGGTTTTCTCGATCATGCTGCGCAGGCGGGGCAGGCGGGAGGCCTCGAACGGGTGACCGTCGGCATCCTGAATCCAGAAGGCATCGGTCACAAACCCGTCCTTGGTGGTGTAGCTGCGCGCATCAACCACATTTGCCCCCACCAGCGCCAGCGCGCCTGCGATACGGGCAAAAATGCCCGGATGGTCCGGCATTACGAAACAGGCGCGGGTGGCGTCGCGGTCCTCGTCCGGATGCAGGCGCACCAGCATGGCCGAAGGGTCATCCAGCCTGTCGATCTCGCGCAGCATCTCGGCAAAATCCACATGCGCGGTGACATGCAGCCCCTGCCAATAGGGCGGATAATGGCGGGCGGTTTCGCGTTTGACGGCGGATTTTTCCCAGTCGGGCAGGGCCTTGCGCAGGCGTTTCTTGGCCTCGGTGCCGCGGTGCTCGCGGTTGAAGGCCTCGAGCCCGTTCTCCATCGCATCGCGGGTCTGGTTGTAAAGCGCGCGCAAGAGCACCGCTTTCCAGTTGTTCCACGTATCGGGGCCAACGCCGCGAATGTCGCAGACCGTCAGCAGCAACAAGAGATCCAGCCGTTTGACCGTCTGCACCGCCTTGGCAAAATCGCGCACCGTGCGCGGGTCGGCAATGTCGCGTTTCTGTGCGGTGTCCGACATCAGCAGATGGTAGCGCACCAGCCATTCCACCGTCTCGGATTCGGATTTGTTGAGCCCCAGCCGAGGCGCGACCTTGCGGGCGATCTGCGCGCCAAGAATAGAGTGGTCCTGCGGACGTCCCTTGCCGATGTCATGCAGCAGCATGGCGATGATCAGCACCTTGCGATTGACGCCCTGTTTGATCAGCGAGGACGACAGCGGCAACTCATCCTCCAGCTCGCCCCGCTCAATGGCAGAGAAGTTGGAGATCACCTGGATCGTGTGCTCATCCACCGTGTAGGAGTGATACATGTTGAACTGCATCATCGCCACGATCGGCTCGAACTCCGGGATGAAGGTCGACAGAACCCCCAGTTCATTCATGCGCCGCAGCACGCGCTCCGGGTTGCCGTGTTTCAGCAGCAGGTCGATGAAGATCCGCCGCGCATCCGGGTTGTTACGCATTTCGTCATCAATCAGATGCAGGTTGCCGCGCGCCAGTCGCATGCTGTCAGGATGCAAGAGCAGGCCGGTGCGCAGGGCTTCTTCGAACATGCGCAACAGGTTTAGCTTGTCCTGCAAAAAACTCTCGGGGTCGGCAATTTCCAGACGGTTGTGATTGATCTTATAGCCGGGTTTGATGCGGGGTTTGCGCCGGAAGATACGTTCCAGCAGCGGTTCGCTCTTGAGCTGGCTGTCTTCGAGTTTGGAGAGCAGGATACGGGTCACATCGCCCACTTGTGTGGCGTGACGGAAATAATCCTGCATGAAGACCTCGACCGCGCGCCGGCCGGATGTGTCCTGATAGCCCATGCGTTCGGCGACCTGCACCTGCATGTCAAAGGTCAGTTGTTCGGTGGCACGCCCCGCACTCAGATGCAGATGCGCCCGCACGGCCCAGAGGAAGTTTTCGGCCTTCGCAAAGAAATCAAATTCTTCGGGGCGAAACAGGCCAAGGGGCACCAGTTCGGCCACGTCCTGCACCTTGTAGAGATATTTGGCGATCCAGAACAGCGATTGCAGATCGCGCAAGCCGCCTTTGCCCTCCTTGACGTTGGGCTCCACCATGTAGCGTTCGCCCTGCTTGAGGTGGCGGGCGTCGCGTTCGGCCAGTTTGGCGTCGATGAACTCGGCGGCGTCCTTGGCAAAGAGATCCTTTGCCAAACGCTCTTCCAACTCTGCCGCGAGGGGGCCGTGACCTGCCAGAAATCGGTGCTCCAGCATGGCGGTCCGGATGGTGAAATCCTCAGAGCCGAGGCGGATGCAGTCCTTGATGGTGCGGCTGGAATGGCCGACCTTCAGCCGCAGATCCCACAGGATGTAGAGCATGGATTCAATCACGCTCTCCGCCCAGGCGGTGATCTTATAGGGCGTCAGGAACAGCAGGTCGACGTCGGAAAACGGCGCCATCTCACCCCGGCCATAGCCACCCACCGCAAAGACAGAAATCCGTTCGCCGGTGGTGGGGGTGGCGATCGGGTGCAGCACGTCCACGGCGGCCATGAGCGCCGTGGTGACCAGCCCATCGGTCAGATAGGTATAAGACCGGGCCAATTCCCGCGCCGCGAAGGGCTGCAATTCAAAGGCTTCGGCAATGGCGCTGCGTCCGGCCTTATTGGCGTCGCGCAATAGCGCCACCACAGCGGCGCGAAACTCTGCGCCCTGGACCTCTTGAGCCAAGTCCTGCACCCGCAAGCGGATCGCATCGGTATCAAAAATCATACTGGGGTCGCAGATCAGCGACCCCAGAGGTTCGGGATGGGTTTTGTCGTTGGCGTCCGCCGGTTCAGGAACCGGCTCCTGGGAAGCTTCGGGGCGCTGGGTCAATGATGACGACTTTCTTGTCCTTGATCGTTGCGATGGCGAGGCCACGTTCGTTGGTGCCATCAGGACGCAGGCGGAAGATACCTCCTGTGCCTTGGAACCCTGCGGATTGTGTCAGTGCCGCACCGGTCAGCGCACCGGAATTGCCAGAGCTGACAAGTGCACCAATGGCGGCGATGCCGTCATAGGCCAACCCGCCAATCGGGTGAGGCGCTGCGCCATAGGCGGACTGGTAGCGGGCACGGAAAGAGCCAGACTTTTGCGGGTCAGGCATCGCAAACCAGCCATTTTGCACGCCGGACAACTCCAGCGTTTGTGCCGGAATGTCCCAACGGGTCAGGCCCATGTACTGCACATCTGTGGTTGCAACACCCGCTTCGGGCAGCAGTTGGGTCAACAGCGGCAGCGCACCTGCGGTGGTGGCGGTCAGGAACATCACGTCTGCGTTCTTTTGGCGAACGCTCTGGGTGATGGTCGGGATCGCATTGATCACGCCCTGCTGGGACAGATCATAGCTCACACTGCCCGCAACGGTCATCCCGCTCTGCACCGCAGCCTGCTGAATCGCGGCACGTCCGGTCTGGCCTGCGGCGTTATTGCCGGAGACCACGACCATATTGCTCTTGCCTTGGCGCTTTGCGTATTGGGTCAGGCGGCGGGCGGAGTTTTCAAAGGTAGATCCCAGCACAAAGACGTTACCGCCCGCGATGGAGGTGTTGTTGGAAAACGCCAGCACGTTCACGCCACGCTTGGCCGCAGCGATGCCTGCGGCATTGGCGGCCTCAGCGTAAACCGGGCCGAGGATGATGCGCGCGCCGTCTTGCACCGCTTGGGTTGCGACGGCAGCGGCAGTTTGTGGATTGCCCGCGGTGTCATAGACCCGCAAGTCCACCTGCACCCCGTTCAGGTCGGCAATCGCCAGACGCGCGGCATTCTCTAAACTCTTAGCCAGTACGTCGTCACCGCGCTGGGCAGAGCCGCGCGGCACCAGCAAAGCAACCGGCACGGGTTTCGAAGTATTGATGGTGGGCCCACCGCCGGAAATCGCACCGGGATCACAGGCGGCAACGAGTGCAGTGGCAACAACTGCGGTGGCGGTCAGGACAACCTTGCGGGCCCGATTGAAAACAGCAAACATAAAGCGCATAAACTCCCTGTTCCGGGCCGCGACGATATGCTTCGCGTACCCGTTTTGGTTCGGAGCGATCATAGACGACCAGAAAAGCGGGTCCAGCGTGAATCACAAAATCGTCAGTTTGCCGCCGGGGTTATACTTTGTCGCAACTCCCATCGGCACCGCACGCGACATTACTCTGCGCGCCCTTGACGTGCTGGCCTCTGCCGACGTCATCGCGGCAGAGGATACGCGTTCGATGCGTAAACTCCTTGAAATCCACGGGGTGCCTCTCGGGGATCGTCCAGTGGTTGCCTATCACGATCACTCTGGCGCTGCCGCGCGTGCACGCCTGATGGCGGACCTCGCCGCGGGCAAATCGGTGGCCTATGCATCTGAAGCGGGCATGCCGATGATCGCCGATCCGGGCTATGACCTCAGTCGCGAGGCCGCGCAGGCGGGCCATCTGGTGACGGCCGCACCGGGTGCGTCTGCAGCACTTTGCGCACTGACGCTGGCAGGCCTGCCAACAGATGCGTTTTTCTTTGCAGGTTTTTTGCCCAATGCCAGCGGCGCGCGGCGTAAGCGCCTGGAAGAGGTGGCGAATATTCCCGGCACCTTGGTGTTTTACGAATCACCCAAACGCGTTGCGGCCTCGCTTTTGGATATGGCGGAGGTCCTTGGCGGGCGTGAGGCGGCGCTGTGCCGTGAGCTTACCAAAAAATTCGAAGAGGTGCGCCGGGGAACGCTCTCGGATCTCGCGACAGGGCTTGCCGAAGCCCCGGTGAAAGGTGAAATCGTAATCCTTGTGGACCGGCAGCGAGAAGCTGCAACCAGCGCTGCTGATCTGGAGGCCGATCTGCGCGCGGCCCTGCGTGATAATTCGGTCAAGGATGCAGCCGCGATTGTGGCCGAGGCGCATGGCGAGCCACGCCGCAAGATCTATCAACAAGCGTTGCAGATCGCACGCGAGAGCTGAGGGCGGAGATCATGGGACAGGGCGGGCAGGCGCGAGGGCAGAGGTCTCATATCGCGGGTGCCGCTGCCGAGGAGATTGCCACCCGTGCCTATCTCGCCCGTGGATATGCTTTGGCCGAAACGCGCTGGCGTGGCCCTCATGGCGAGATCGACCTGATCTTTAGAAATGGTGAAGAGGTCATCTTTGCCGAGGTGAAATCCAGCTCCACCCGTGATCGCGCTGCTGCCCGCATTTTGCCTGCGCAAATGCAGCGGGTGATGGCAAGCGCGGCCGCTTTTCTGGATGGCGAACCCAAGGGCCAGCTCACTGAGACGCGCCTTGATGTGGTGTTGGTCTGGGGGGCGGGTGACGTGGAAATTATCGAAAATGCCTATGGCCATGGCTGAGCCATTGAACATGGCTAAAGCCTGCGCCATGTATCGGTGGTGAAACAAGGGACACATGTTATGAAAATTGCCTTTCAGATGGACCCGATCATGGGCGTCGACATTAACGCCGACAGCAGCTTTCGCCTTGCCGAAGAAGCGCAAAAGCGTGGTCACGAGCTGTTTTACTATGGCCCCGATCAGCTGGCCTATCAGGAAGGGCGCATCACCGCGCGCGGTCATGACATGGTCGTACAACGTGTGGCTGGCACCCCGGCTAAGCTAGGTGAACTCCGCGAGGTCGATCTGGCGGAGTTCGATGTTGTCTGGCTGCGTCAGGACCCGCCGTTTGACATGCATTACATCACCTCGACGCATCTGTTGGATCGGCTGAAGGACGACGTGCTTGTGGTCAACGATCCCTTCTGGGTGCGCAACTACCCGGAAAAACTGCTGGTTCTGGACTTCCCTGAGCTGACACCGCCAACCACGATCGCGCGCGATCTCGACACCATCAAGGCGTTCAAGGCCAAACATGGCGATGTGATTCTGAAGCCGCTTTACGGCAACGGCGGGGCGGGTGTGTTCCGGCTGGATGCCAATGATCGCAACCTGTCGTCGCTGCATGAACTGTTCACTGGTTTCAGCCGCGAGCCGCTGATTGTGCAGAAATTCCTGCCCGATGTGTCCAATGGCGACAAGCGGGTGATCCTCGTGGATGGCGAGCCGGTGGGGGCGATCAACCGCGTGCCCGCTGCGGGTGAAACACGCTCCAACATGCATGTGGGCGGACGGCCTGAGAAAATTGGCCTGACCGACCGTGATCTTGAAATCTGTGCCACGATTGGCCCGCTCCTGAAGGAACGGGGGCAAGTGTTTGTGGGCATCGACGTCATTGGCGATTACCTGACCGAAATCAACGTGACTTCGCCCACTGGCATTCAGGAGTTGGAGCGGTTCAACGGCATCAATATCGCTGAAAAGGTCTGGGAGGCCATTGAGGCACGTGTTGCGTGAGCCGCGCACTTAACCTGTTGGTGGCAGGGCTGCGCCATCTGGTGCGGCCCCGGTTGCAGCGTGTCAAAGGGCCAGAAGAGGCGCGCGCATCGTTTGAGCGCACCGCACGTCTGGTGTTTCAAACGCCGCCATACCTGTGCCATATCGCGGATCGCGCGGGGCTGGATCGTATCCGGTGTGGTCCCTGCACGCCGGGTAAAATCATCCTTTACTTTCATGGCGGTGGCTATATTGCCGGAAGCCCTAAAAGCCACGCGGCGATGCTGGGCCGGCTCTCGCGGCTTTCTGGGCTAGAGGTCTGCGCCCCGGATTATCCGCTCGCGCCAGAGCACCCCGCCCCGGCGGCCTTTGACGCAGCCGTTGCGGCGTTGGCGCATTTGATCGCATCGGGGTATGCACCCTCTGATGTGGTGATTGGCGGGGATTCCGCAGGGGGCGGGCTGGCACTGGCGCTGCTGTCGCATCTGTGCCGCGCGGGCACGCCGCCAGCGGCCCTGTTTGCCATGTCGCCGTGGTGTGATCTGACCCTGAGTGGCGAGAGCCTGACCCGCAATGCAGACCGTGATCCTTTTCTGCCGGTCGCGCGCATCAGAGAGCTGGTGGATTATGTGGTTCCAGCGGGCATGCAGCCTGCTGATCCGCGAGTGTCGCCCCTATTTGCCGCGTTTCCCGACTGTCCGCCGGTTCTGCTACAGTATGGGGAAACCGAAATCCTGTTTGATGATTGTCGCCGCATGGCGGAGCATCTGCGCGGATCTGGTGCAGATGTCTCAGAGTATCTGCACCCCACAGCGCCCCATGTCTGGCATCTGTTTGATGGTTGGATTCCTGAGGCGCGCAGGTCGCTTTGCGATATTGCCTATTTCGCCCGCATGAACCTCTAGGCTCTGATCTCAGCGCGGCAAGCGATACGAGAGGGCCTCGGCGACGTGATCACGCGCGATCTGGGGCGCGCCGTCAAGATCGGCGATGGTACGGGCGACCCGCAGCACCCGGTGATACCCCCGCGCGCTGAGACCGAAATGTTCGGAGGCCTGCATCATGAGTGCGCGACTGTCGTCTTGGAGTTGAGCGGCATCTTCCAGAACGCGTCCTTCGGCGTCGGCATTCACACTCGTCCCGTCACAAGCCGCATATCGCTCTGCCTGTATGGCGCGGGCCTGTGCCACCCGCTGTGCGACAGTTGCCGAGCTTTCGCCGGGGCGGCTGCGTTCCAGATCGGCAAAGGCCACGGGCTCTACCTCTATGCGAAGATCGAACCTATCCATCAGCGGGCCGGAGATGCGCCCCATGTAATCCGCTCCGCAGCTTGGTGCGCGGGGGCAGGCGCGGGAAGGGTCGGTCATGTAGCCACACCGACAGGGATTGGCGGCGGCCACCAGCATGAAACGGCTCGGATAGCGCACATGCGCATTGGCCCGCGCGACCATCACATCTCCTGTTTCCAGAGGCTGGCGCAGGGTTTCCAGAACGGCGCGGGCAAATTCGGGTAACTCATCCAGAAACAAGACGCCATTGTGCGCAAGGCTGATTTCGCCCGGTTGTGCCCGCCGCCCCCCGCCAACGATGGCCGCCATAGAGGCCGTATGATGCGGCGCCCGATAGGGGCGAGCGCGGCTGACTCCTCCGGCCTCGATCAGACCGCAAATGGAGTGGATCATCGATGTTTCCAGCGCCTCTTGCGGGGTGAGCGGTGGCAGGATCGATGGCAGGCGCGCGGCCATCATGGATTTCCCAGCCCCCGGTGGACCACTCATCAGCAGATGGTGGCGCCCTGCAGCGGCGATTTCCAGTGCGCGCCGTGCAACCTCTTGCCCTTTGACGTCCGACAGATCCTTGTCGGGTGGGCCATCAATGACCTCGCCCGGCTGTGCAGGTGTAATCACGCCCTGTCCGGTGAAATGGCGGATCAATTCCGACAGGGAGGCCGCGCCGATGACTGTTGCGGCCTCGACCCAAGCGGCCTCCGCGCTCGACCCTTTCGGGCACAGGAGCGTGCGGTCCTGCTCCGCGGCGGCGAGGGCTGCGGGCAGTGCGCCGGTGATTGCAACCAGCGTTCCGTCCAGCGACAGCTCTCCAAGCGAGAGGGTCTCATTGGCCGCCTCGGGGGGCAGTATTTCAAGGGCTGCGAGCAGGGCGACCGCAATGGGTAGGTCGAAATGGCTGCCCTCTTTGGGCAGATCCGCAGGGGATAGGTTGATGGTGATCCGCTTCGACGGCAAGGCAATCGACATCACCGCCAGTGCTGAACGCACACGATCACGCGCCTCGCTTACTGCCTTGTCCGGAAGCCCCACGATGGAAAAGGCCGGAAGCCCCGGTGCCACAGCGCATTGCACCTCCACCGGGCAGGCCTCAACACCCTGAAATGCAACAGTTTGTGCGCGTGAAATCATAGCTGCCCCCGGAGAAATCTCGGATGAGATCCTCAAGGGACAGCATTGGAAATCGTGGTTACTGATTGGTTAAGGGTGGCGTGAAGTCTCCGCGAAATCGTGCAGGGTGAATGTCAGAGCGCCCATGGCTTGCGGTCCAGATCCAGCAGATAGGGCTCCGGATCATACCGCACCTCGCGTGCGGCCTCTTGCCACGACAGCACGGCTGGATCGCTCAGGAGGTTGATGCAATAGGCGCGGGTCGCGTCAGAGACTGGCAGATCATAGCCAATGATCCGTGCCGCAACAGGGGTGTAGAACACCTCTGACAGGCTATATGCGCCAAAGAGCGGCCCGGTTGCGTGACCAGATATCTTGCGCGCATGTGCGAAAAGCGCCTCGATCCGCCGCAGGTCTGCCAAAACCGCCTCAGACGGCTGAAAACCTTGCCATATATGGCTGAGTTGCATGGGGCAGGCACTGCGCAGGGCGCTGAACCCTGCGGCCATCTCAGCACAAAGCCAGCGCGCGGTGGCGCGGCTCGTGGCATCTTGCGGCCACAAGCCCGCGTCCGGGTGGCGCTCCGCGAGGGTTTCGGCCATCGCCATCGTTTCGCCAACCACCATGCCATCAGGCAACTTCAGGGTGGGCACGAGGCGCGCCGGGGCGAGGTCCGCGAGATCCTGCGCCATGGTTCCAGAATAAAGCCCCACAAGCTGCGCGTCATAGGGCAGCGAGAACTTCTCGAGCATGAGCCAGCCGCGCAAAGACCAGCTGGAATACATGCGATCACCGATGTAGAGTGTATATGTCATGGAGCTAGGATAGCCGTGTGTTCGCCATCAGAATAACTAATGTTTGTTGCGCAATATATCACAAAATTTGATTTATATCGCCTGCACGCCAGCCCTCAACGCTATGATAAATCTGACTCAGGGAGAGGTTGTCGATTTTCTGCGCAAAGGCCTCGGTCGCGGTCAAACGGGAGGCCCGTTGCACCTGACAGAGGATCTGACCGAAATGTCCGACGACGATGATGTCTTGTCCTCTGTGATGTTGGGCAAGCGTATCAAACTGATGTGATACACGCCGCATCAGCGCGTTCCAGCTCTCGCCATTAGGGGGGGCTATGTCACCCGGCTGTTCCCAAAAGGCGCGAATGTGATCAGGGCTTTCGGCGTCGATGTCTTTCCAGCGGCGCAATTCCCAATCGCCAAAGTGCATTTCGCGCAGATCGGGTGCATGGGGAAGGCGGTGACGCTTGCCCTGAATCGCATCAGCGGTGGCAACCGCACGGTCGAGGTCAGAAGAGATCACCAAAGCCTCACTTGGCAAGCTGTCTGACAGCCGTCTGAGCGCCTCGGTATCCGACAAATCTGCGGGCACATCAGACCATCCCACCATGCATTTTGCATGGGTCGGGCCGTGGCGTATCATGTGGAAACGGGTGATCACAACGCGCCTTTCAACACCATGGGTAAGCCTGCCGCTACCATCACCACGCAGTCGGCTTTTGCAGCAAGCGCGATGTTCAAACGTCCTTGCGCCTCACGGAAACGACGCGCCAAGGCATTTTCGGGAACGATCCCAAGACCGGTTTCATTTGTTACCACAATCACCTCTGCCGGGCATGTCTCAATTGCAGACAGAAGGCGGTCTGTTTCCTCTTCCAATTTATGCTCAGCTATCAAATGATTAGTCAGCCACATCGTCGCACAGTCCATAAGGACTACATCCTTTGGTTGAGTATTCTCAAAGGCTGTCGCTGCGGTATAAGGGTCTTCGATTGTGGTCCAGTCGGGGCCGCGTTGAGTAAGGTGGCGCGCGACTTTCTCTTTCATTTCAAGGTCAAATATTTGTGAAGTCGCCCAGTAAATTTTGTTTTTGCCTGTTTTAACACAGGCTTGCTCGGCGAATGCGGACTTTCCCGAGGCGGCACCACCGAGAATAATTGTGACTTTGCTGGCCAAGTTGGTTATCCTCAAAGTTGTAAGCATACTGCGCGTCGCGCCGACAGATGCGGCCGCTCAGGTAATTTGCATTCCTACTGTTCACCGGGATGCGATGGGCATCTTTCAAAGATCCGGCACATTTATTTTTGAACCAAAGCCCGCCCTCACACGTTGTCAACGTAGTTCTTAGAACAGGGAGTTTAAAATGGCACTGGACGAGACCACCGAAAACCCCCTCCCGAAGCGGGCGATGAAAGCCGAGCTTCTGGATGCAGAGACAGAGTTGGCCTTGGCCTACGCCTGGCGGGATCATCAGGATGTGCAGGCGCTGCATCGCCTGATCACGGCTTACATGCGGCTTGCGGTCTCGATGGCCTCAAAGTTCCGTCGTTACGGTGCGCCGATGAACGATCTGATCCAAGAGGCGGGGCTGGGCCTGATGAAGGCTGCGGAGAAATTCGATCCCGACCGTGGGGTGCGCTTCTCGACATATGCGGTCTGGTGGATCAAAGCATCGATTCAGGACTATGTGATGCGGAACTGGTCGATGGTGCGCACAGGGTCGACATCATCGCAGAAGTCACTGTTTTTCAACATGCGCCGCGTGCAAGCGCAGCTCGAACGCGAAGCGGAGAGTGATGGCGTGGAATTGGATCGCCACAAGCTGCACCAGATGGTTGCCGAAGAAATCGGCGTGCCCCTGCGCGATGTCGAGATGATGGATGGTCGCCTTGCGGGTGCGGATTTTTCGCTGAACGCTGTGCAATCAGCAGATGAGGACGGGCGCGAATGGATCGACGCGCTGGAAGATGACAGCGAGCAGGCGGCCGAGCGCGTCGCGGCAGATCATGATCGCAGACAGCTGCGTGAGTGGCTGGTGACGGCGCTCAACGGGCTGAATGAACGTGAACGCTTCATCGTGCGCGAGCGTAAGCTGCGCGAGGAGTCCCGCACGCTCGAAAGTCTCGGGAATGAGCTTGGCCTGTCCAAAGAGCGCGTCCGCCAACTGGAGGCGGCGGCATTCCTCAAGATGAGAAAGAGCCTTGAAGGTCAGTCGCGTGAGGTGCAGAACTTTCTCGCATGAGAATACCGAATTTTAAGGGCGGACCCCAGGGTCTGCAATTTAGTCTGGCAGCAGTCGCAATTGCTCTTCTGCCCTATACATTCGCTGCAAACGCCGGGCAAAACCCTGATTTGGCAGCCGTTATAGAGAAGGCCAAGCAAGCCGATATCGTCCTGCTTGGCGAAGTTCATGACAATCCGGCGCATCATCTGGTGCAGGCTGAGGTCATTGCCGCGATCAATCCGGTTGCTGTGGTCTGGGAGATGCTGACGCAGGAACAGGCGGAGCTGTTGAACCCAGAGGTGCTCGCTCAACCGGCGCAACTGGGCGAGGTGCTGGGGTGGGCTGAAAGTGGCTGGCCAGAGTTTTCTATGTATCAGCCGATCTTTGTCGCCTCTCCCGCAGCGCAACATTGGGGGGCGGCGGTGCCACGATCAGAGGCGCGCGCTGCGGTGGCAAAGGGCGGTGTGGCCTATTTTGGCCAAGAAGACGCAGCCCGCTTTGGGCTAGACATGGCCTTGTCAGAAGACGAGCAATCCGAACGTGAGGCCGACCAACAAGCCGCGCATTGTAATGCGCTGCCGCATGATCTCTTGCCCGGTATGGTCGAGGTTCAGCGGCTTCGGGATGCATCACTGGCGCGGGCCGCGCTCCGGGCACATGAGGGTGCGGACAATGCCAAAGCGGGGCCAGTGGTGATCGTGACGGGAAATGGTCATGCAAGACTGGATCGCGGCGCGGCGGTCTATCTGCGCTATGCAGTGCCGGAGCTTTCGGTGTTCTCCCTCGGCCAGGCGGAGGATGGACAGGTCGATGGAACCTTTGATGTGGTGATCCCATCCGATCCGGTGGCGCGCCCGGACCCTTGCGCGGCCTTCAACTGATGCACAGAGGCATGTGAGGCAGTGTTTGCCCTTGCACATCCGATTAACTAGGGTGGGCGAGGGCGTTTGTTTTGCCCGGAAAATCCAAACACCGAGGGCGTATCATGCTGTCAGGAAAACACATTCTGCTGATTATTGGCGGCGGGATCGCGGCCTATAAATCGCTGGAGTTGATCCGGCGGCTGCAAGAACAGGGCGCGCGTGTGACGCCTGTTCTGACCCGCGCTGGCGAGGAGTTTGTAACACCTTTGTCGGTCTCGGCGCTTGCGGGGTCTGCGGTGCACCGGGATCTGTTTGACCTGACTGCAGAAGCGGAGATGGGGCACATCCAACTGTCGCGCAGCGCGGATCTATTGGTGGTGGCCCCGGCGACTGCGGATCTGATGGCAAAGATGGCACAGGGGCATGCGAACGATCTGGCCTCGACGCTGCTGCTGGCGACCGACACGCCGGTGCTGCTGGCGCCTGCAATGAATGTGCGCATGTGGGAGCATCCGGCAACCCAACGCAATCTGGCGCAGCTCCGGGCCGATGGGGTTCAGGTTGTCGGCCCCAATGACGGGGGCATGGCCTGTGGTGAATACGGCCCCGGCAGGCTTGCGGAGCCGGATGAAATCGTCCGCACCATCGCTGCGCAGCTTCAGGCCGGGCCGCTTAAGGGGAAGCGTATTATCGTCACATCCGGCCCGACCCATGAGCCGATTGATCCAGTGCGCTACATCGCCAACCGATCCTCTGGGGCGCAAGGGACAGCGGTGGCCCGTGCTCTGCAGGCATTGGGTGCGGAAGTGGTGTTTATCACGGGCCCGGCAACGGTGCGCCCTCCTGAGGGGGTCCAGGTGGTGCCTGTCGAAACCGCGCGTGAGATGCAGGCCGCTGTGGATGCGGCATTGCCTGCGGATGCGGGCGTTTTTGCCGCTGCGGTAGCGGATTGGCGCGTGGCATCTGCGTCGGATCGCAAGCTCAAGAAAACCAAGGACGGGATGCCGCGTCTGGAATTTGCCGAAAACCCAGACATCCTGCGCGATGTCTCGACCCGTGCCGAAGGGCGGCCCGGTCTGGTGGTTGGATTTGCAGCGGAAACCAACGATGTGGTGGAGCACGCCACGGCAAAAAGGCTTCGTAAAGGCTGCGATTGGATCGTCGCCAATGATGTATCTCCTGCGACGGGAATCATGGGGGGGGCGGAAAATGCAGTGGTTCTGATCACTGCTGATGGGGCGCAGCATTGGCCGCGGATGCCAAAAGAGCAGGTGGCAGCGCGTCTGGCCGAAAAAATCTGCAATGCGCTGTCCTCGCCAATCTCGGGGAATTGACAACATTAAAATTGCAAAGCCTTCAATCGGAATTGCCGGATATACCCTTTAGGCATGGTTTGTGCGTGAAACTTGTGCCTTCGCTTTTTACGCTCGAGCGATAGGGAATTAAGCGATTAAGAGGTAAAACAACCTCCAGATGATCAGAAAAGATCATATCGGAGGTTTCGCAGGTGATGAGCAGCAAAGTTAAATCCCTCTACCCAAGCGGGCTGACCCCCATTTGGGGCGCAAACTGATGGCACTGGCAGATCGTGACATTCTAGTGTTGGAAGATGACATACTGCTCGGCCAGCTATTGTGTAACATGATACGCATGTACCGCATTGGTCTGCCGCATCTGTCGCTCAGTGAGGTTGATGCCTGCCAGATGATGCGTGAGCGTGATTTTCACATTTGCTTCTTAGGGCTTCGGCTTCGGACGGGCGTGTGCGAACGTGCTGTGGCACTGGCCAACGCCAAGAGAATTCCCACTTTGCTGATGGCGGATGCAGAAGGTCTTGAGCCGCTCTCCATCCAACCGCAACGGGGCTTGGTAGTTCAAAAACCCGCCAGCGAAGAGATGATCCGCGATGCGGCCGCGGCGCTCCTGATGCAAGAAGCAGTGCGCTGACGCATTGAGCTCTTTGAGGTAGATTTTTGAACCACAAATGATTTTCACTCGCCACCCAGCGTGCTAGCGTGGTTGAGAAGTGGCAGTCGTAATTTTTCCAAAGTTGTTATTGTAGCGCCCGAGAAATACCGAGGCCTTTTCAAGGCTTGCGCACGACAGGCTAGAAAACAAGGTTTCGTCCATGAGGACCCGCAAATGAGCGATCACACTATTCCCTTTATGGTCGGCATTGCCGCCTCGGCTGGCGGTTTGGAGGCTCTTTCAGAGCTGGTGCAGGAGTTGGGAGAGCAGAATTCGGCCTCTTATGTCATTGCCCAGCACATGTCCCCGACACATAAAAGCATGCTGAGCGCATTGATCGCGCGCGAAACCCGGCTGCCAGTGAAGGAACTGACCGCCGAAGAGGACATCTGGCCGGAGGTGAATACCATCTATGTGGTGATGCCCGGTCAGGATGTGGTGATCGCCAAAGGGGGCAAGCTGGGATTGCGGGAACCAGATGCCCAGCGTGGACGTCCCAAACCGCTGGCCGACCGTCTGTTTAAAACCATGGCGGAGGAATACGGCGAAAACTGTGCCGCCATTGTCCTGTCGGGTACTGGCAGCGATGGCAGCTACGGGGTGCGTGCCATTCGTGAGGTGGGTGGGATCACCATTGCGCAGGATCCAGACAGTTCCAAATATTCCGGCATGCCGTCGTCGGCCCTGCAAACCGGATGCGTCGATCTCACGCTCTTGCCGAGCGAAATTGGCGAACATCTGGGCAAGATTCTCTCGCGTCCGCGTGATTTTACCGAACTGCAGGAATTGCACCACAAACCGCACAAACTCTCTGACTTGTTTCAGATCCTGACGGCGCGCACCGGGGTGGATTTTCGGGAGTATAAGGCCTCCACCATCAATCGCCGTATCGCGCGGCGCATGCTTGCATTGGGTTTTTCCGAATATAACGCCTATGTGGATTTCTGCCGCCGTGATCTGGCGGAGGTCGATGCGCTCTACAAAGATCTGATGATTTCGGTGACGCGGTTCTTTCGCGACCCGCAGCAGTTTGAGGCCCTCAAGTCCAATATCGAGGCTATGGTCTCGAAAATGGACGCTTCTGACCAGCGCACCGTGCGCGTCTGGGTGTCGGGCTGCGCCACCGGTGAAGAGGCCTATTCGGTTGCAATCCTCTTTTTGGAGGCGATGGGGGGGCTGGAAAAAGTGGCGCAACGCCGCCTGCAGGTGTTTGCCACCGATATCGACCAGCAGGCATTGGATGTGGCGCGGCGGGGGGAGTATCCGATCTCTGCGGTCAGCGACATCCCGGACGAACTGGTGGATCGCTACTTTGTTGAGCGTACCGAAACCATTGAGGTCAAAAAGGCGCTGCGGGCATTTGTTCTGTTTTCACGCCACAATGTCATTCAGGATCCGCCGTTTACCAATCTTGACTGCATCAGCCTGCGCAACCTGTTGATCTATTTCAATGGCACCCTTCAGGATAAGGTGCTGGCGCGGGTTGGATATGCTCTGGTTCCAGATGGTCTGTTGTTTTTGGGCGCCGCCGAGACCGTGGGGTCGATGGAAAACATCTTTGAGCCCACCACCCCCTCCGACCGGATTTACCGCAAGCGTGCAATGACGCGCAAACCGGCGTTGCAGTCTTTTCTGGAAGAGACTTCTCCGCGCCCTGCGCAAGAGCAGACTTCGGTTCGTTTCTTGTCGGATAAGAACCGGCATCACGGCTCGACCCGCCAGTTTGATAGCCTGATCCGGGTGCTTGCACCCAACGGGTTCCTTGCGAGTTCGACGGGGGCGATCCTGCGGATTATTGGCGATATTTCTTATGTGACGGCGCTTACGGAAAGCTCGGGGCTGCAAGTCGATCTGAAGATCCTGATTCCGTCCCTGCGCAGCGAAGCCTCTAGCCTCATCAACGTCGCGCTGCGGTCTCGTGGTGTGCGCAGTGGGCAATGGCACCCGTTGCCTCGGTCCGATCATGAACAGGTGCGCCTGACCTGCTATCCGATTGCCGCGCCCAGTGATGGTGACGGCGATGGGGCCAGCGTCGTGCTGATCGCGGTGGAGACCCGGATCAAGGAAGAGCAAACCGCAAGCCCCGAACATCTCGACCCGCAAGAGCAGGACCGCTACATCCGTCAGATAGAGGATGAGGTGATTTCGACCCGCGAAGCGTTGCAGCAAACCATCGAAGAGTTACAGACCGCAAATGAGGAACTGCAGTCCGTCAACGAGGAAATGCAGGCTGCGAATGAGGAATTGCAATCCACCAACGAGGAGCTTGAGACCTCGAATGAGGAATTGCAGTCCACCAACGAGGAACTGATCACCGTCAACGAGGAAATTCAGGTCAACTCAACCGAAATCCAGCATGTGAGTGCGGAATTGACCGCTGTGTTGCGCGCCAATCCCTTTGTCATGATCGTGGTGGATCAGGCGTTGCAGGTTCGGCATGCATCAAGGCAGGCCATGACCATGTTTGAACTGGATTCGTTGCCAAAATCCGGCATTCACATCAGCCAATGTGCGCCGGTGGAGGGGCTGCCAGATCTGACATCCCGGATTTCGCAGGTGTTTCGCTCCAGCGCACCGCTGGTCGAAAACGCTGAATTTGGTGGGGAAAACCACGAGATGACCTTTACGCCGTTCCGCCAAAAGGACGGCCGAGAACTGATTGGTGTCGCCGTTACTATCGTCTGAGGTCGCGCGTGAAAGCTGTCGCGTGCGAGGATGTGCGGCAGCTTTAAGAACCATGTGGCAATTGCCTGCCGTTCCGGGGCATAAACGCTGCGCACAGGTGGGCGAGACAGGCCCATATGACGCAAGCGTAAGAAGGATAGCCCCATGACTGCAGCGCCCTTTGCGGTAGAAGTGAAAATCATCGACCCGCGTATTCGGGACTGGGGAATGCCCAGCTATCAGACCGAAGGCTCTGCGGCGATTGATCTCTTTGCCTGTATCGACGCCCCAATGGAGATCGCCGCACAAGCGCCCGCTGTTCTGATCCCGTCTGGGCTAGCGTTTTACATGGGCGACAATGCCTGCGCAGCCCTTGTGATGCCGCGTTCGGGTCTTGGTCACAAGAAGGGTCTGGTGATGGGCAATAACGTCGGGTTGATTGACGCCGACTACACCGGACAAGTGTTTATCAGCGCATGGAACCGGAACCCACCGGGCACCGATGCCATCCGTATTGAGCCGGGCGAACGCATCGCGCAGCTGATGTTTGTGCCAGTTCTGCGTGCAACCTTGAATGAGGTTGAAGACTTCTCTGACAGCACCGAGCGTGGGGCCGGGGGCTTTGGTTCCACCGGTGCCGGAGCCAAGCCGGTATGATTCTGGTCCTCGGGCTTGCTGGGCTGATCTGGTGGGGCGGTCGTCTGGTCGGTTTCTCCCGCCCAATGCGCATGGCGCTGCTGGCGCTGCTTTATGTGGCGGTCTTGCTTATTCAGCTCACCTTGCCTGAGGGCAGTCCGCTGCGTGAAGCGACCGGCGGTTCTGCCAGTCTGTGGCTGATCTTGGGTGGGGTTGGTGTTATCGTGGCGCTTTATACTGCGGTGTTGAAGCGCCTGCGCCAACGTGTCGAAGCCAATGACAACACCCCGGAGACGGACAAATCCGAGGCTCCTTTTCGTGATGTAGAACTGGACCGTTATGCGCGCCATATTGTGCTGCGCGAAGTGGGCGGTCTGGGGCAAAAACGTCTGAAGGATGCAAAGGTTCTGGTGATCGGAGCCGGGGGGCTGGGCGCACCGGCGCTTCAGTATCTCGCGGCAGCGGGTGTCGGCACCATCGGGGTGATCGACGACGATGTGGTGGAAAACGCCAATCTGCAGCGACAGATTATTCATCGCGACCAAGACATCGGTATGCCAAAGGTCTTTTCCGCGCAGGCTGCGATGGAGGCGCAGAACCCCTTTGTTGAGGTGCGTCCCTATCATCGCCGCCTCAGCGACGAACTGGCGGCGGAACTTTTTGCTGACTATGATCTGATCCTCGACGGGACAGACAATTTCGCCACCAGATATCTCGCCAACCGCACGGCGGTTGCTCAGAAAAAACCGCTGATTTCGGGCGCGCTGTCGCAATGGGAGGGTCAGATTTCCGTCTTTGATCCTGTCATAGGTGGCCCTTGCTATCAATGCGTCTTCCCTGAAAGCCCCGCAGAAGGTCTCGCACCGAGCTGCGCCGAAGCAGGCGTGATTGGACCTTTGCCCGGCGTATTGGGCGCAATGATGGCTGTGGAGGCCGTGAAACAGATCACTGGCGCCGGAGAGGTCTTGCGCTCACAGATGTTGATCTATGATGGTCTCTATGGTGAAACCCGCCGGATAGCGCTGAAAGCGCGTGCCGATTGTCCGATTTGTGGACCCCATAATGGCAACCCGGCCCCGACAGGAGAAAACTGATTATGACCCGCACCCTTGCCCTGAGCGCCCTTGCGACGGCGATCTTTGCCACTGGCGCTTTTGCCGCTGATCTGCCGGATCTTGAGGGGCGTGAGGTCGTATTCGCGACCGAAAACACCTATCCGCCGTTGCAGTTCATTGACCCAAACAGCGGTGAGGCCATCGGCTGGGAATATGACGCCGTCGCTGAGATCGCTCAGCGGCTGAACATGACCGTGGTCTATGAAAACACCAGCTGGGATGCGATGATCCCGGCGATCACCGCGAGCCAATACGACATCGCCATGAATGGCATCACCATTCGCGACGACCGTAAGGAAAAGGTGGATTTTTCCGACAGTTACCTGACCTCGCAGATGCGTATGATCGTGGCAGGTGATGAGGATCGGTTCGCCGATGCTGCGAGTTTTGCAGCCGACGAGGACCTGCTGGCCGCGGCCCAGCCCGGCACCACGCCCTTTTATGTGACCGTCTATGATGTGTTGGATGGCGATGAGGCCAATCCGCGTATCAAGTTGTTTGAGACTTTCGGCGCCTCGCTGCAGGCCTTGCGCGCTGGTGATGTTGATCTGGCGCTCTCGGACAGCACTGCTGCTGCCGGGGTGGTCGCCGCCTCTGATGGGGCGTTCAAAATCGTGGGTGAACCGCTCGGCACCGAAGATTTCGGTTTTATTTTCCCCAAAGGCAGCGATCTGGTCGAACCCGTGAATGCGGCGCTGGCAGAAATGAAAGCGGACGGCACGCTTGATGCGCTCAACAAGAAATGGTTCCTCGACTACAAGATGGGCCAATAAGAGCCTCTCTTTTTGAATTTTAATACCGCCCCGGCCAGACAGTAGGCCGGGGTTTGTCGTGACAGGGCAAGCACATGACCAATCGCCACAAGCGCGAAGACAAAGAAGATTTCCCGTGGTGGCTGGTGGCCGTCGGGCTGACGGCGCTCTATCTGGGCATTGAGGTTGCGCGCAGCGATGTCTACGCCCAGATCATGAACACGCTCTGGCGTGGTGTGGGGATCACCGTCTTTGTGACGGTTGTGAGCTTCTTTTCGGCCTCAGTTCTGGGTATGGCGCTGGCGCTGGGCGCAGATTCACGCTGGCTTGTGCTGCGTCAGATTTGCCGGTTCTACGTCGAAGTGGTGCGCGGCGTGCCGATCATCGTGCTGTTGCTTTATGTGGCCTTTGTGCTGGCACCGGCCCTGGTGGATCTGCGCAACTGGCTGGGCAGTTTCATCGGGCTGGAAGAGATCCGCACGCGAAACTTCCCGCTGTTGTGGCGCGCTATTGTGGCGCTGATGATCGCCTATTCCGCCTTTATCGCTGAGGTGTTTCGCGCGGGCCTGCAATCGGTACCCGAAGGTCAGGTCGAGGCTGCAAAGGCGCTGGGTCTCAACTGCTGGCAGCGGTTCCGGTTCATTGTATTTCCGCAGGCGATCCGCACGATCCTGCCGCCGCTTGGCAATGATTTTGTGGCGCTGGTCAAGGATTCCTCGCTGGTGTCCGTGCTCGGTGTTCTTGACATCACCCAGCTGGGCAAGGTCACGGCGGCCAGCAATTTCCGCTATTTCGAGACCTACAACATGGTGGCGCTGATCTATTTGGCGATGACCATTTCCCTGTCGCTAGGCCTGCGCGCCCTAGAGCGCCATCTGCGCAACAAGCAGGATCAGCGATAGCACGTCAGGCCGTTTTGGCGGCGTAGAAAACCGAAGTGCTGCGGACAGATTGCAGGTCGGAGGGGAAGGCGCTAGCGTCGACCCAAAGGAGACCTCACATGACAAATCCGCTGCTGCGCGACTGGCAAACACCCTTTGGGATTGCGCCCTTCGATCAGATTTCTGACGATGATTTTGCCCCCGCGCTCGATCAGGCCCTTGCTGCCCATCAGGCGCAGATTGAGGCCATCGCAACCAATCCCGAGCCGCCCACATTTGCCAATGTGGTGGAGGCACTGGAGACCCCCTGTCAGCCGCTTGAGCAGGTGCTGTCGGTGTTTTTCTCGGTCGCCGGTGCGGACAGTAACCCGGCGCGTGAGGCACTGCAGCGGGAGTTTTCGCCCAAGCTCGCCGCGCATTTTTCGGCGATCACCGCCAACAAGGCGCTCTATGGCCGGGTGCAGGCGGTCTGGGAGCAGCGCGATGACCTTGACCTGACGGATGAGCAGGCCCGTGTGCTGATGCTCACGCATCGTGGGTTTGTGCGTGGCGGTGCGGCGCTTCAAGGTGCGGAAGATACGCGCATGCAGGAGATCAAATCGCGCTTGGCAACACTTGGGACCAATTTCACCCAGAACCTGCTTGCGGATGAGCGGGCGTGGTACATGGAGCTGACGGAGGGAGACCTCGAAGGCCTGCCCGAATTTGTGGTCAAAGCGGCGCGCACGGCGGGTGAGGAAAAAGGCGCGTCCGGTCCGGTGATTACGCTCGCGCGTTCGATCGTGACGCCCTTCCTGCAATTTTCGCCCCGACGGGATCTGCGCGAAAAAGCGTTCCGCGCCTGGGCGGCGCGTGGCGCGAATGGCGGTGACCACGACAACCGCGCAATTGCCGCTGAAATCCTGACCCTGCGCGAAGAGCGCGCCAAGCTGCTGGGGTATAAGAATTTCGCCGCCTACAAGCTGGAAACCGAAATGGCCAAGACGCCAGAGGCCGTGCGCGGTCTTTTGATGGATGTCTGGGGGCCGGCCAAGGCGCAGGCCGACAAGGACGCCGAGGTGCTGACGCAGATGATGCATGAAGATGGCATCAACGGCGATCTGGAGCCGTGGGACTGGCACTATTACGCAGAGAAACGCCGCAAGATCGAACATGACCTCGATGAGGCAGAGCTGAAACCCTACTTGCAGCTTGACCGGATGATCGAGGCGGCCTTTGCCTGTGCCAATCGCCTGTTCGGGCTGGAGTTCGCACCGCTTGATGTGCCGCTTTATCACAAGGATTGCCGCGCGTGGGAGGTGACCCGGAACGGCAAGCATCTGGCGGTGTTCATCGGCGATTATTTTGCCCGTGGCTCCAAACGCTCGGGCGCGTGGTGTTCGGCGATGCGGGCGCAGGCGACGTTCCCCGAGGCGCAGACGCCCATCGTGGTCAATGTCTGCAATTTCGCCAAAGGGGACCCGGCGCTGTTGTCCTATGACGATGCGCGCACGCTGTTTCACGAGTTCGGCCACGCGCTGCACCAGATGCTGTCGGATGTGACCTACGAGAGTGTCTCCGGCACCTCCGTGGCGCGTGATTTTGTGGAACTGCCGAGCCAGCTTTATGAGCATTGGCTCGAAGTGCCCGAGGTGCTGCAAGAGTTTGCCACCCACGCGGAAACTGGCGAGCCGATGCCAAAGGCAATGCTCGATAAGGTGTTGGGAGCGGCGACGTTCAACATGGGCTTTCAGACCGTGGAATATGTCGCTTCGGCATTGGTGGATCTGGAGTTCCACGATGGTGCCGCCCCCGCTGATCCGATGGCAAAACAGGCCGAAGTTCTGGCGGAGATTGGCATGCCCTCAGCCATTGTCATGCGCCACGCGACGCCGCAGTTTGCGCATGTGTTTTCGGGCGATGGCTATTCCTCGGGCTATTACAGCTACATGTGGTCCGAGGTGATGGACGCGGATGCCTTTGCCTCCTTTGAGGAGGCCGGCGGCGCGTTTGACCCCGAACGTGCCAAGGCGCTGGAGGCGCATATCCTCTCCAAAGGTGGGTCAGAGGATGCGGCGGATCTCTATACGGCGTTCCGGGGACGGTTGCCCGGCGTTGAGGCGCTTTTGAAAGGACGCGGGCTGGCAGCGACGTAAGCGCCCCCTGCGGGGGCGCGGCCTCCGGCGGAGGTATTTTGGAAAAGATGAAGAGGGGCGCGATGCGGCGCCCTTCTTTATTAGTAGCCGCGCTCGCGATCTACCACATGCACAAAGTCCTCGCCTGCCTCGCCGCGACGGATGTTTTCTGCAATCACGCGCGATGCGGTGAGGGGCCGGGTTTCGGCGGCAATATGCGGTGTGACCGTGACGCGCGGATGTGCCCAGTAGGGATGGTCGTGGGGCAGGGGCTCCACCCGGAAGACATCCAGCGTCGCATGGTCGATCTGCCCGCTGTCCAGCGCAGCCAGCAGAGCCGTGTCATCGATCAGCGGCCCACGCCCCGGATTGATCAGGCGCGCGCCTTGGGGGAGAAACCCGAGGCTCTGTGCGTTCAGGATGTTTTCTGTTTGCGGGGTGTCTGGCAAAAGCAGCACCACGATCTGCGCGTCTGCCAGCGCAGGCTTGAGACCATCAGAGCCGTGGTGGCAGGTCACATCCGGCAGGTCCTTAGCGGTGCGCGACCATCCCGATACCGGAAAGCCCAGCTGAGTCAGCGCCTTGGCGCAGGCTTGACCCAACGCGCCGAGGCCGAGGATGGTCACCGGGCGTTCCTCTGCCAATGGTGGCACATAGGGAAGCCAGCGGTCTTGCAATGCGACGGACCGGTCGATTTCCAGATGGTAGCGCAGCACGTGGCCGGTGACCCATTCGACCATGGATTGGGTGAGGCCCAGATCAACCATCCGACACAGGGGCCGGGTCAGAGTTTCATTGCCGGTGATCTTCTCAACGCCCGCCCAGAGGTTCAAAACCGCTTTGCAGCGCGTGAAGGGGCGAAAATCCTGCACGCCCGAATTTGGTGCATAGACGATGTAGTCGACGTCTTCGGGCGCAAAATCCTGACGCAGATCGACCTTCAGCCCATTGGCGACAAATGCGGCTTTGAGCGGGGCCTCATAGGTCTCCCAGCGTTCGGGACGGGCGGCAAACAGGGCGTTGATCATGTGGCGAAGACCCCGTCCATATCTGCAAAACCTTTGACTTCGATGGGGTTGCCGGCAGGATCATAGAAGAACATCGTGCTTTGTTCGCCCGGCTCGCCCTTAAATCGGGTGGTCGGGGGGATCTCAAACTCCACGCCAGCTTCGTGCAGACGTTCGGCGAGGCGTTCCCATTGATCCTGAGGGAGGATCACCCCGAGATGCGGCATCGGGACGAGGTGTTCGCCAACCCGGCCGGTTTTGGCGGTTTCAAAGGGTGTGCCCTTGTGGAGCGATATTTGGTGGCCGAAGAAATCGAAATCGATCCAGCTGTCGGTGCTGCGTCCAGCGCGGCAGCCCAGTGTCTCTGCATAGAAGCTGCGCGCGGCGTCCAGATCGTCGACGTGATAGGCGAGGTGAAAGATGCTCATTCAGCGTCTCCTGCGGTTGCATTGCATTTGAGTTCTGCATAGCGCTTCGAGAGCTTAACATGCTAGCTTGTTTTTGAAGGTTCAATCGTAAGGAAAACTGTGGACACGCGATTTGTTGCCAGCCTGTTGGCCATTGTCGACGAAGGTTCCATTGCCGCTGCGGCGCGACGTGCTGGCGTGACGGCCTCAGCGCTGTCGCAACGGGTTGCTGCGTTGGAGGGTGATCTCGGGATTGCGCTGCTGCGGCGTGAGGGGCGCATGGTGCGGCCTACCCATGCCTGCAGCCGTTTGTTGCCGCGACTGCGGGAATTCATGCGGTTGGAAGGGGATCTGCGTGCTGACCTGCGAGGGCATGGGATGGCAGGCACCGTGCGCGTCGGGGCGATTTCTACCGCGTTGGGAGATTGGGCGGCACCTCTGTTGCGGCATCTGCGTGCCACTGCGCCTGAGGTGGATTTGCGTTTGGTTCCGGGGACCTCGTCTGGATTGCTTGCGCTGTTGGAGGCGGAAGAAATCGATGTGGCTGTGGTGGTAGAACCGCCTATGGCGTTACCGAAATCATTGCGGTTTCAGCCACTTCTTAATGAGCCGATTGGCTTACTTAGCCCCGTGCAGGGACCCTCAGACAAGCTGCCCTATCTGGTCTATTCACGCGATGCGTGGGGAGGGGCGGTGTGTTGGTCCGCGCTCAACGCGCGTGTTCATGATCCTGCGGTTCTGGTTGAGATGGATGCGTTGGAGACCATTGCCCAGATGGTGGAGGACGGGGTGGGCCAGGCGCTGCTGCCAAGATGGCGCGGTCTGTCGCGGCACGCGCCCAAGGCGCAGTTCGCACCATGGCCAGATGTGCATCGCACCATAGGTTTGGTGCATCGCTTGCGGGATTTGGACAGCCCCTTGCTCGCTCTTGTGCGGGACGGGATCGGAGGCGGGCGTCTTGATCGTTAGCGCGGGCGGTGGACGTTTGCGCTCTGCACGATGCCAAAGGCTGCCAAAAGCACCAACATCGCCGACCCGCCATAAGAGACCAGTGGCAATGGTACGCCCACAACGGGTGCAAGCCCCATCACCATCGACATATTGACTGCAAAGAATAAAAAGAAGTTCAGCGCGATCCCAAGTGTGACCAGCGACGAAAAACGGTCCTTGGCCGAGATTGCGGTGGAGACACAAAAGACAATGATCATCACATAGATCGACAGCAGCATCACACCGCCCACAAACCCGAATTCCTCGGCGAGCGTGGTGAAGATAAAATCGGTCTGCTTTTCCGGCAGAAAGTTCAGCCGCGATTGGGTGCCTTGCATGAACCCGCGCCCTGACCAGCCGCCGGACCCTAGGGCAATTTTGGATTGGGTGATGTGATACCCCGCACCCAGAGGGTCTTGGGACGGATCAAGGAAGGTGTCGATCCGGCGATACTGATAGTCCTTTAGCAGTTGCCAATCGGTGCCCCGGCTTTGAAATACGGCCGCCACAAGCCCCCCTGCTGCGGCAAACACCGCTGCAAAATAAGCCCAGTGCACACCTGCCAGAAACATCACGCCACCCCCTGCCGCCAGCAAGAGAATGGAGGTGCCAAGATCGGGTTGCTTGAGGACCAGAAAAGTCGGTGCGAGGATCAAAAACAGTGGCAGCAATACAAACAGGGGCCGCGATGTGCGGTTTGCCGGAAGCCAGTCGTAATAGGCGGCAAGCACCATCACGAGGGTGATTTTCATCAACTCTGAAGGCTGTAGCCGAATGGGTCCAATGTCGACCCAGCGTTGCGCCCCCATGCCGACAGAGCCGAAGAACTCCACCGCTACCAAAAGCACCAAGGCCAAAAGATAGGCCACCACCGAGATATTGCGCCAAAACCAGATGGGCACCATTGCCACCACCAGCATGACGCCCAGCCCGAGCAGAAAACGCTTGGCCTGCGGTTCGACCCATGGCGTGAAAGAACCACCCGCCACAGAATACAGCATCAAGAAGCCAACACCAGCAGCCGCAGACAGCAACAGCACCAGCGGCCAGTTCAGAAAGAGGATCTTGCGCAGCCCGGTTGGGGTCGATTTCGCGTGATACTCAAGATAGCTCATGCGCGATCACTCCCGCCGCTCTCGGTGCGCTGGCGCATCTCGCGTTCAAGACGCTCTTGCTGTGCTTCGATCTTGCGCCGGTCACCAGCCGGATAAGCCTCCAGCGGCGGGGTGCCACCATAAAGCGCCTGCAACAGCACATCGCGCGCAACAGGGGCCGCAACAGAAGAGCCGCCACCGCCATGTTCAACCACAACGGCGACCGCGTATTTCGGTTTGTCATAGGGGGCGTAACACACATAGAGCGCGTGGTCGCGGCGCTCCCATGGCAAATCCTGATTTCGGATAACCCCCGATGCGCGTTCCGCGGCGGTGATGTTCCTCACTTGGCTGGTGCCGGACTTCCCGGCCATGCGCATCCCGTCCCCGATAATGCGCGAGCGGTAGCCCGTGCCGCGTCGGTCGTTGCTGACCGCATACATGGATTTGCGCACATGGTTGAGGTGGTTTTCATTGAGCCCGATCGGCTCACCGGCGCCGGAGGGTTGTTCGACCCCATTGATGGATTTGACCAATCTCGGGGAGACTTCGCGGCCCGACGCAAGGCGCGCTGTCATCACCGCCAACTGCATGGGAGAGGCCAGCATATAGCCCTGTCCGATGGAGGCATTCACGGTGTCGCCCACCAGCCAGTCCTGACCGTAGGTGCGCGATTTCCATTCGCGGTTCGGGGCCAGACCTGCGGCCACCGCAGACATCGGGATATCATGGCGGATGCCCAGACCAAGCCGGTTTGCCATCTCTGAAATCCGATCGATGCCAACCTTGATGGCAAGGTCGTAGTAATAGACGTCACAGGAACTCTTGAGCGAGTCCAGCAGGTTAACATGCCCATGCCCCGCACGTTTCCAGCAGTGGAACCGCCGACCGGAGACCTCCAGATAGCCGGGGCACCAGGTTGTTTCCTCAGGCGTGATGACGCCAGCTTCCAAACCCGCAAGGGCGGTGACCATTTTAAAGGTCGATCCGGGCGGGTAGGTGCCTTGAACCGTTTTGTTGGCCAGCGGGCGATAGGGGTCTTCGGTGAGCGCGCGGTAATCGGCAACTGATATTCCGCGCACGAACAGGTTAGGATCAAAACTGGGGCTCGAACAGATCGCACGCAGATCGCCATTTTCCACGTCTATGATCACGGCGGCCGCGCTTTCGGTGCCAAGACGGGCCTGCACATAGCTTTGCAGATCTGCATCCAGTGTCAGCTGCATATCTGCGCCTGCTTCACCTTCGCGCCGGTCGAGTTCGCGCATCACGCGGCCTGCGGCATTGACCTCAACCCGTTTGATGCCTGCTTTGCCGCGCAGGGTTTCTTCTTGTTTGGATTCAAAACCCACTTTGCCGAATTGAAAACGCGGGGTCAGCAGGACGGGATCTGGGTTTTCCATCTTTGACAGATCATAGTCCGAGACCGGGCCGACGTAGCCCACAACATGCGCAAAATCAGAGCCTTGCGGGTAGACACGCGACAGGCCGACTTCTGGCGTGATGCCGGGCAGGGCAGGGGCATTCACCGCAACCTTGGAGATATCGTCCCACGAAATCTGGTCTGCCAGCGTGATCGGCAGGAATGGTCGCGAGCGGCGCATTTCCGTGCGCGCGCGCTCCAGATCTTCTTCATCGAGCGGGAGCAGACGGGTCAGATTGGCAATCACCTGCTCCACATCACCTGCGTCCTCGGGGACCAGCACAATCCGATATGACGGCGAGTTTTGCGCGATGATATTGCCATTGCGATCATAGATCTCGCCACGGCTGGGCGCGAGCAGGCGGATGTTGATGCGGTTCTCTTCTGCAAGCAGTCGGAACTGGTCGGCCTGATCGACTTGCAAGAACCGCATCCGCATTGCCAAGGCACCGGTAAACCCAAGCTGCAAACCACCCAGCACCAAGGTGCGCCGGGTCAGCATGCGGTGGCTGTGGTCCTGATCTTTCTGATTGCGTTTCACAGGCGCGCTCCAAGGGTTTCTGCATCCGCTGCCGACAGACGGCGCACTCCAAACAGGCTCTGGCTTATCAGAACCACAAGCGGATAAGCGGCAATGGTCATAATGACCTGCACCAGAATCAGTGCAATATGCGCCTGATCCACGGCCAGAATGCCAAGGATCATCCGGTTGAGCAAAGCGATGGCAATCATGACAATGCTGACCGCGACCCACTCACCTAAAAATGGCGTTTCGCGATGCGTCGACAAGCGCGATTTCAGGAATTCGCAGGCCAATAGCACCAAGAGCGCCCAGAGTCCGGGTGGGCGCTGGAACAAAAGATCGGCCAGCAGCATCACCATCGCGATCAGGAGCGGCGGCACAAAATCTGGCCGCCGCGATGACCATGCCAGCGCCATCGCCAGCAGGAAATCCGGCGGGCTCCAGCGTCGGGGGATGGTGTCGAGCGGCAGCAGGTGGAAGAACATGATCAGAAGCGCCAACCCGGCAAAGATCGCGCGCATGAGCCAGATCGCAGCCGGAGAGGTCTTAGCCATTGTCAGCCTCTTCCGGTGTCTCGGTGGGCGTTGCGCCCTCAAGAAACCCATCGGGGCGCGGCAGCGGGATCATGTCTTCGGGGACGGGTGCGATCAGGGCACCGGGATCGGTGATCGGCGTACTGCCCTGATGACGCAGCACCCGCAGGAACTCAAGTCGCTCATAATCTGCAGACAAACGTACCCGCAGGCGCCCGGCGCGGTCTTGTGCGACCTGACCGATCAAAAGATCCGGTGGAAAGACTTTTCCGTCGCCCGAGGTCACGACTCGGTCGCCGGGGCGCACCAATTCAGGGTTTTCGACAAAGTTCAGCAAAGGTGCTGCGGTGTTGTCGCCGCTTACCAATGCGGATTGCCCCGAAGGCTGTAGCGTCGCAGGCACGGCACTGGCTGCATCCGTCAATAGGATCACCCGCGCGGTATCAAGCCCGGTGCCAGAAATCCGACCGACCAGCCCGATCCCATCCATTGCGGCCCAGCCGTCTTGGATGCCATCACGCGCGCCCACATTCAAAAGCACGGACTGGCGAAAGGGGGAGCCTGAGTCGGCGAGTACCACGCCCGTCACATAGGTAAGCTGCGGATCAAGACGCACATTGTTCAGATCCAGCAAGCGCGCGTTTTCCTGCTCCAACTGCAGCGCGGCCTCTTTCCACGCGCGCATCTGGCGCAACTCAGACCGCAATTCCCGGTTTTGTTCCGACAGACGCTGGTAGCTCTGAAAGTCACGTACGAGGTTGATTGCGCCAGTGACCGGTGCCATTGCCCATTGCATATTGGGCACCACGGCATCCACCACCTGTGCGCGAAACCGTTCGACGCGCGGGCTGTCGATCCGCCAGACCAGAAAAATCACCGCCAGCACAAGCACCAAAATCCCGACAAGCAATCGCTTGAGCGGACCGGCGTAATCTTCGCGCTGTGACCGGTCTTTGGCCAAGGCTCTCCTTCCAGAAGTCAATCAAAACCAAGGGCATGCCCGATCAGGGCGGGGGCGTTAGCTGTCGTAGTCGATCGCGTGGCGCAGCTGCTTTTCGTACTCAAGCGCCTTGCCGGTACCCAGTGCCACACAATTCAGGCTCTCATCCGCGATCGAGACCGCAAGACCAGTTTGTTCGCGCAGCGCCAGATCCAGGTCACCCAAGAGCGCACCACCACCGGTCAGCATGACGCCCCGGTCCACGATGTCCGCTGCCAGATCTGGCGGTGTGGTTTCCAGTGCGGTCATCACCGCCTCGCAGATTTGCTGCACCGGTTCGGCCAGAGCTTCGGCGACCTGCGCCTGCGAAATCTCGATTTCCTTCGGCACCCCGTTCAGCAGGTCCCGGCCGCGGATCTGCATCGACTGGCCGCGGCCATCGTCGGGCATGCGGGCGGTGCCAATGGAAGTCTTGATGCGTTCGGCCGTGGCCTCACCGATCAACAAGTTCTGCTGGCGGCGCAGGTAGGAGATGATCGCCTCATCCATACGGTCGCCTCCCACGCGCACGGAGCGCGCGTAAACGATGTCGCCCAAGGACAAAACAGCCACCTCTGTGGTGCCGCCGCCGATGTCGACAACCATGTTGCCGGTTGGGTCCGTGATAGGCATGCCAGCGCCGATGGCAGCCGCAATCGGCTCTGCGATCAGCCCTGCGCGGCGCGCACCGGCGGCCAGCACTGACGAGCGGATCGCGCGTTTTTCCACCGGGGTTGCGCCATGCGGGACGCAGACGATGACCTTCGGCTTGGAGAATGTGGAGCGTCTATGCACCTTCCGAATAAAGTGCTTGATCATTTCTTCGGCAGTATCAAAGTCCGCGATCACCCCTTCGCGCATCGGGCGGATCGCCTCGATGGAGCCGGGGGTCCGACCGAGCATCAGCTTGGCGTCCTCACCGACCGCGAGCACTTTTTTCACGCCATCTTTGACGTGATAGGCGACCACAGAGGGCTCTGATAGGATGATGCCGCGGCCTTTGACGTAAACCAGCGTGTTTGCAGTACCGAGGTCAATGGCCATGTCCGAGGTGAACAGACCGCCGAGATTTCCGAAGAGCGCCATGTAAAAGGGATCCTGTAAGTACTGCAATTGCTGGGCCGCGACTCTTTCGTCGGGCCGCAGACTTTGACCTTATAAGCATGGCGGGCCTGCCGTAAAAGGGAGTATTGGGCTCACCTAGCGTCTTTTCGCTTGTGAAACGGGCCAATTGCGTCCTCAAAGGTGGAGGAATCACATCAAGGCGTCGCCCTAGCTCGAAAAGATAGCATCCATGCGGGCCTTATAGCTGTCCCAGCTGACGGTGGCGCGGTTGCCTGCGTAGTTGTGATAGTAGGATTTCCCATTGGAGGTTGGGAGCCCTGCCCAGATCTTGGCGAGGTTGTTCATGAATGTGGTCTGGGTCATGTCACCGGCTTTGAACTGAGACAGCCCCGCCTCTTCGATCAGCTGGTGTGCCAGTTGATCCTGCAGATCTTTGTTGAACTTGCGGCCAAGCGGGACGCCTTGGTGTTTGACAAGACGGCGCAGTGTGGCGGGGATGAACTGATAGCGCCCGATGGCATGTGGTTGCCCGGGGGTGGCGTCAATCCAAGTGTAGATTTCCAGCAATGTCATGTCTGTCGGGTCCGCCGGAGGCTTGATTTTCGCGCCATGTTGGACGGCGTCATAATCGGCCTTGCCGGCCTCAGCACTTGCGATGACGTTCATGATTTCCGCGACATCGATGCCCACCGCCACGGCCGCACGCGCAAAGAGGCTGCCGCTGCTGCGGCCTCGAAACAGGCTGGCTGCACCCGGATTCATCGACACAGCGCCGCGCCCGGTTGCATCATCATTGAGCACCACGTCGCGTGCAGATGGGGCAGAGGTCCGCATAAAGAAACCGCCATCTCCAACCAGAGAAAACCCCGCAGAATTGGCATGAAGGGCGCTGGTCCAGCTGGAAAAGATCAGCGTAAGCGCAATGAAAACGCCGGATGTGAGGCTCGTTCTGAGGGGCATATGGACCTGCTTCTGCGGGTAATTTCTCCTCTCACTGTGCCGCAATGTGGTTGAGATTTGGTTTAGGGCGCGTGAGCGCTGCCCCTTTCGCAACGCCTGCATTGCAGCTAAGGGAGGAGCATGCTGTCCTATCAACATATCTATCACGCGGGTAATCTCGCCGATGTTCAAAAACACGCGCTGTTGGCGTGGATGCTGGACTACATGACCCGCAAGGATAAGCCATTGAGCTATCTGGAAACCCACGCGGGGCGGGCGCTCTATGATCTGGCGTCTGCCGAGGCGCAAAAGACCGGTGAGGCGGCACAGGGTATCGACATCGCGCGGGACTGGTTTGCGCCCGATCATCCTTACGCACGGGCGTTGGATCGTGTGCGGGCGGTGCATGGCGCAACCAGCTATCCGGGGTCTCCTCAGATCGCGGCAGAATTGTTGCGCCCCATCGATAAGCTGCATCTGGCAGAGCTTCACCCGCAAGAAGCTGCGGCACTCCGAGACGCGATGCGCGGTAGCGGCGCGAAAGTCCATGTGCAGGATGGGTTTGAAATGGCGCAATCGCTGGCCCCGCCAGAACCGCGCCGAGGGCTGGTGCTGATAGACCCGAGTTACGAGATCAAAACCGATTACACGCGCATTCCCGGTATCATCGCGAAACTGCATCGCAAATGGAACGTAGGCGTTATTGCGCTTTGGTATCCGCTGCTGAGCGATGGGAGCCATAAGTCGATGCTTGCAACGCTTGAAGGGCAGGGCCTGCCGGATGCGCTGCGCCATGAGGTGCGGTTCCCGCCTGCGCGTGAAGGACACCGGATGGTGGGGTCGGGGATGTTCGTGGTCAACGCGCCCTTTGGGTTGGCACAGGAAGCTGCGCGTCTAGACGCGAAATTCGCACGCCTTTGAGCGCGCGAGAATTTCAGCTAACGCCCTAAATTATATAAGAAAACCGCCCGCGTCTGAACGCGGACGGTTAATGGATTGCGTATGCTTGTGCGAGCGGTGTTTACGACGCGCGGCGCAATGCGTGTGTGTCGTCTTTCTCCACCTGAAACTGGCGAGCGTTTTGCGCCAGAGTATTGGCTTCATCCCGCAGGCGTTGGGTTGCCGCCGATGTTTCCTCAAACATTGCCGCGTTCTGCTGGGTGACTTGATCCAGCTGGTCCGCAGCGGAGGTGATTTCAGACAGGCCGGTGGATTGCTCGCGCGCGGCCTCTGCAAGAGCGCTGACTGTTTCATTGATCGCCGAGATATGCTCGTTGATCTCGTCCAGCGCGGTGCCGGAATCACGTGCCAGAGCGACGCCGGTTTCGACCTCGCGGCTGGCGTTGGTGATCAGTTCTGCGATTTCACGCGCCGCATCCGATGATTTGCCGGCCAGGGCACGGACCTCTCCGGCGACGACCGCAAACCCACGACCCGCTTCGCCAGCGCGGGCAGCCTCGACCCCGGCGTTTAGGGCCAGAAGGCTGGTCTGGAATGCGATGTCGTCAATGAGCGAGGTGATGCTGGAGATTTTGGCTGAGCTTTCCTCAATTCCGCGCATCGCATCAATGGTGCGACGGACCACCTGCGCACCACGCTCCGTGCGGTCGCTGGCTTGTTGAACGCGCTCAGAGGCGGCGCGGCTTTCCTCGGCAGAGTTTTTAACCGATGCCGAAAGCTCTGTGAGGGCGGCGGAGGTTTCCTCCAGCGAAGCGGCCTGCGTTTCTGTCCGCATGCCCAGTTCTCGCGAAGAGCTGTCGAGCGCTTCGCTTTCGCTCTCGATGCGCTCCACGCCGACCATCAGCTTGCGCATCAAATCGGAAATCTGCGTCACAGTCGCGTTGAAGTCTTCTGCCACCTGCCGGAACTCTTCCGGCATGGCGTCATCAACGCGCACGGTCAGATCACCTTGGGCGAATTTCGCCAGACGTTGGCTGAGGATGGCCACGACGCGTTGGCGTTCCTCATCCTTGATGTGCGCTTCTGCTTCCAGTGCGGCCTGCATCTGCAGCCCGTCGCGGAAATTGGCAACCGCATGGGCCATTTGGCCGATTTCACTGCGGTCCGTGAGGCCCGGCACATCAGAGTCGAGATCGCCATCGGCCATCGTCGCCATACGCCCCTTGAGCGCATTCAGCGGTGGCAGCATGCTGCGAATGATCAGAAGCGAAACGCCGATCAGCACCGCCAATGCGACGCCCAACCCAACCAAAGCACGCATGCGCATCTGAGCAATATCAGCCTCAATGTCATTCACGTAAGCGCCGGTCCCCAGATACCAATCCCAAGGTTCGTAATACTGCGCATAGGTCAGTTTGGGTTCTACCTCTTTGGTCGCGGGGTTCTCAAAGTAGATGGTGGAGACGGACTGCCCGTTCTCATCCAAATTACCGAGAATCGCCTCAAAGATTTTGTTGCCATGCACGTCTTTCAGATTGCGCTGGCTTTCCCCGCCAACCCACTGCGGGCGAAAAGGGTGGACGGAATAGACGATGTCGCTGTCAAAGGCGTAGATATAGCCGTTGTCACCAAACCGCAGGTCATTCAGAATCTGGCTGACGGCGGCCTTGGCCTCTTCAAGCGTGATTTCACCGGCTTCTACGCGGTTGTTATAGGCCTCAATCTGGCTGCGCCCGACATCGGTGATATGACGCAGTTCTTCTGCGCGAAGGTCATATGCGGCATCAGATGCGCGGTTGAGGGTGAAGAAGGTCAGGCTTGCGGCTGCGATGAGCGCAAGCGCCACGAGGGCGTAGATCCTATAGGATAATCCGTAAAATGCGGCGGGCATGGTGGTAGGCCTTGCGTGTTTTCGATTGGCTCCATTCTTGCGCCAAAAATACTAACGCCGACTTTACAGAAGGGGTCTGATACAAAGGCGGTCAGCAGGTATTCACAAAATGCAATTCAAAACTGTCGCGCGCCACAGATGGCGCTGGCCCTAAAAAACAACGCCCGGACAGGGCCGGGCGTTGCAAGGTCTTATCGTTCAGTCGGCTTAACCGATGATGTCATTGAGCGTTGCAGAGGGGCGCATGACTGCAGCCTTTTTCTCAACAGACGGGTGGTAGTAGCCACCGATATCGGCAGGCACGCCTTGTGCGGCTGCCAGTTCCGACAGGATTGCACCTTCGCTGGCTGCAAGCGCTCCGGCGATGGGGGTGAAGTATTCTGCCAGTTCTGCGTCTTCGGTCTGGGCTGCGAGCGCTTCTGCCCAGTAGCGGGCAAACCAGTAGTGGCTGTCGCGGTTGTCGGGCTGGCCGACTTTGCGGTCTGGCGACTTGTTGTTGTCGAGGATGCCTTGGGTTGCAACCTCGGCGGCTGCGCCCAGCACGCCCGCTTTCTTGTTGCCTTTTACATCGGCAAGGAAGTTCAAGCTCTCACCAAGGGCACAGAACTCACCCATGGAGTCCCAGCGCAGGTGGTTTTCCTCAACCAGCTGCTGCACGTGCTTCGGCGCAGAACCGCCAGCGCCGGTTTCAAACAGGCCGCCACCGTTCATCAGTTTCACGATCGACAGCATCTTGGCCGAGGTGCCCAGCTCCAGAATCGGGAACAGGTCGGTCAGGTAGTCGCGCAGCACGTTGCCGGTGATGGCGATGCTATCCTTGCCTGCGGTGATGGTTTCCAGCGACTGACGGGTTGCTTCGCGCGGAGCGAGGATCAGGAACTTATCCGCAACACCTGCCGCTTCTAGTGCGGGCGTCACGTATTTGATCAGCTCGGCGTCATGGGCGCGGTTGGCATCGAGCCAGAAGATCGCCTCCGACCCGGTCAGACGCTGACGGTCCAGCGCCAGTTGAATCCAGTTCTCAATGGGTGCTTTCTTCACGGTGCATGCACGCCAGATGTCGCCGGCCTCAACGTCATGGGAATGCAGCGTTTCGCCATTGGCCAGAACCACGCGGATCACCCCGTCTGCGGGTGCCTCAAACGTGGTCGGGTGGGAGCCGTATTCCTCGGCCTTTTGTGCCATCAGGCCGACGTTGGCGACAGAGCCCGCCTTGGTCACGTCCAGCGCGCCATTGGCTTTGAAGTAGTTGATGGTCTCGTCATAGACGGTGGCATAGCAGTTGTCGGGGATGACGCAGTTCACGTCGCCCTTGTTGCCTTGGGAATCCCAGCCCTTGCCGCCTGCGCGGATCACAGCCGGCATGGAGGCGTCGATGATCACGTCGGAGGGCACATGCAGGTTGGTGATGCCCTTGTCGCTGTCGACCATGTACATTTCGGGACGCTCGGCGCGCACGGCCTCAATGGCTGCGGTGATCTCGGCATTGCCTTTCACGCGCTCCAGCAGGTCGCCCATGCCGGAGTTTGCATTGACGCCCAGCGCCTTCAGTTCCGCGCCGTATTTGTCGAACACCGGCTTCAGCCAGGCCTTCACCGCGTAACCAAAGATGATCGGGTCGGAGACCTTCATCATGGTGGCCTTCATATGCAGCGAGAACATGGTGCCATCGGATTTGGTGTCTTCAATCGCACCCTCAAGGAAGCTCGACAGCGCCTTGACGGACATGAAGGTCGCGTCGGCCACGGTGCCCTCGGTCAGCGGCCATGCGTCCTTCAGCACGGTGACAGAACCGTCCTTGGCGACAAATTCGATCTTTGCGTCGCCCGCCTGAGCGGCGGAGATGGTGGCGGATTTTTCGTTTGCATAGAAATCATTGCCCGGCATCGACGAGACTTTGGTTTTGCTGTCGGAGGCCCATGAACCCATGGAATGCGGGTTGTTCTGCGCGTAGTTCTTTACGGCCTTGGCGGCGCGGCGGTCAGAGTTGCCTTCGCGCAGCACCGGGTTCACGGCAGAGCCTTTGATGCTGTCATACCGCGCCCGGATTTCCTTTTCCGCGTCGGTGGACGGCTCGTAAGGGTAGTCGGGCAGCTTGTAGCCTTGCGCCTGCAGTTCCTCGACCGCGGCAACCAGCTGCGGTACGGAGGCGGAGATGTTCGGCAGTTTGATGACGTTGGCGTCAGCGGTCTTTACCAGCTCGCCCAGTGCGGCGAGATCATCGCTCTGACGCTGGTCGTCGGTCAGGTTCTCAGGGAACGTCGCGATGATGCGGGCCGCCAGAGAAATGTCCTTGGTGCCGACGCTGACACCGGCAGCATCCGCGAACTTGCGGATGATCGGCAGGAAGGATGCCGAGGCCAGCTCGGGCGCTTCGTCTACAATGGTATACAAAATGTCCGGCGTTGAATTTTCTGCCATGTTTCACAACCTTTCTGCGAATTCGGAAGCTGTTGTTCGTCGTCAAATCGGTGCGCGTTCGTCGCGTCACCTGTTGTCCGTCCGGTCAGCGGCATAAAGCCAGCGCCGGGCAGGCATGATGTTCACACGCCTCTCCTAGACCACGAGGCGGCACAAGGCAATTGTCTCCATGCGAGTTCGCGGGATTGTTGCGCAGCGACGGATAGAACTTAACTCTAACCTTTCAGGATATGAGCTATCCCTGCGAAGGTTCCCCCTGTCCATTTGCGCGTTTCGGCTATTCTGTCGTTGGTTTGAGTATCGCTGCGTGTGCATGGTTAACATGGCTTAAGGGGCGTGATGGTTAATGCCCTGACACCGGAGCGGGCGCGGTACGGAATGCGGGGGGCACTGAACCGCGCCCCCGGGCTGCCTCGATCCAGATGAACGGCAGGGTGCCGTGGTGAGTGAGGCGACCGTCTCCTCTCTCAGCGCAACGGAGAATGAAACTATGCGGACAGCGGCGGCAGGCCATCTGTTTATATACGCGCCGGTTCCGGTCTACCGGGACGCAGACGCGCTTTATGTCGAGCGGCAGGCAGTGAACGGCCTGCGCCTCTGGTCGCGTCATTTCGCCCGAGTTACTGTTGTCATGCCGGAAAAAAATGCTGATGTGCCAAAGGGCTGGATGCCACTCGCGGAGGCGTTGAGCGAATTGCCGGACGTGCGGGTGGAGACCGTGCCTTCGGCCTTTAGCCCGCAGCATTTCTTGCGCGTATGGCCACGCGAACGCCGCCGTCTGAAGGCGCTTGTGGCGGAGGCCGATTATCTGAGTTTTGCCATTGGCGGGTTGTTTGGTGATTGGGGGGCAGTCTGTGCGCTGGAAGCGCTGCGTTTGCGCAAACGCTTTGCCATCTGGACGGATCGTGTCGAATCCGACGTTCTGCTCAGATCCCGCGAATGGGGTGATTGGAAACAGCGCCTGAAATCGCGCCTTTATCGTCGCCCCATGGCGTGGCTGGAGCGCACGCTGATTTCACGTGCCGATCTGGGCCTGTTTCACGGCAAAGAGACTTATGACGCCTACGCCGGTTTCAGCCGTAATCCGCAGTTGGTGCACGACATCCATATTGCCGGGGCGGATCACATCAGCGATCAGGCGCTGCAGGTCAAACTCAGCGAACTTCGCCAGAGGCCGCTGCGAATCGTCTATGCGGGCCGTGCCGAAGGCATGAAAGGCCCCGCCGATTGGATCTCCGTGCTGGAACGCCTCTCTGTGCTTAACGTGCCCTTCGAGGCGGAATGGCTTGGTGATGGCAGCTGCTTGCCAATGATGCGCAACCGTATCCGGCGTGCGGGCCTGTGCGATCAGGTGCGTTTTCCGGGGTTCGTCGAAAATCATGCAGATGTGCGTGCGCGTCTGCAGCGCGCCGATGTTTTCCTGTTTTGCCATAAAACCGCCGAGTCACCGCGCTGCCTGATCGAGGCACTTACCAGTGCCACGCCGATTGTGGGCTACGAGGGCGCTTATGCGCGGGATCTTATTGCCGGTAGCGGTGGGGGACTTCTGGTGCCGCAGGGAGATACCGAACGATTGGCACAAACGCTCGCTGTGCTGAGCGATGAGCGTGAAACCTTGGCGATGTTGATGCGCCGTGCCCATATGGAGGCTGCGCCGTTTACGGATGAAAAAGTGTTTGCGCACCGCTGTATGCTGATCCGGCGCTATCTGGCCCCGACGTCGCGCACATCGGGCCGTGGGCCCGGAGGGCGTGCTTTGCGGGTGGCCGCCGAAGGGTGAGGGGGGCTGCGCCTATTCGCGCAGCTCGTCCGCGTCTACGCCCCATAGGTTTTCCTTGCGCGTCCAGCCGGTGTGACCTCCGGCGGTGACCTCGCACCAGCTGGGATCACAGGCCCCCAGTTGCGCCACAACGCCAAGTTCAAAAGCGGCGACGACGGGTGCGCCTTCTTGAGGTCGGGCCCGCACCTGCAGCATGTCTTCTTCGATCAATACGGTGCGAATCCCCGACAAGAGCGCGTAATGCACCCAGCCGCCTTGTCCGTCACGGTCCTGCACCCGCCGCCAATGACCGTACTCGGCAGTTACCTCAAGTGGCATGCCACGCCGTTTAAAAACCCAGTCGATCCGGTGATTGAGCGAGGGCCCGCGGCGCACGTTTCCTTCGGCGGCTTTCATGGACACGAACCGAGGCAGCGGCAGGTTCGTCACCGGGCCGAGCTTTGGTCCTGTGCCATTGGTGCTGGCGCCATCCTGCGCTGCAGCCGCCAATGTTGCGCCCGCCAGAAAGCTGCCCATCAAAAGCACACATAGCGTCTGCCGCACAGCATTTGCTGCGCATAGGCCGCGATGGCGACCTTTTGTTTCAGTGATTTTCTGCACGGCCTCAATGCCCATCATTGTCCCGGGCGCCTTGTTTTTATGATCCCGCCACCCGCTGATCCTGCATCTGCTCATATCGTAACGCAAGCTCGGGCGGAAGGGTGCTTGTGCCCGCAATTATCTTGCGACACGATGCCATGGAATGGATCGACTTGCATAGCCCGAGGGAGAAGGCACGTGCCCAGAGAACGCCTGAGTGTTGTTGTTACGCGACGGTTGCCAGAGCCGGTGGAAACCCGCCTGAGTGAGCTGTTCGACGTGCGGTTGCGCACCGATGACACCCCGATGAGCCGCGAAGAGCTGGCCGCCGCCATGAAAGAGGCTGATGTGTTGGTGCCCACAGTCACCGACACGATCGACGCGGGCCTGTTGGGACAGGCGGGCGAACGGTTGCGGTTGATCGCAAATTACGGCGCCGGTGTCGACAATATCGACGTCGCGACCGCACGTCAGCGTGGCATTCTGGTGTCCAACACACCCGGCGTGCTGACAGATGACACCGCCGATATGACCATGGCGCTGATCATGGCCGTGGTGCGCCGTATTCCCGAAGGTCTCGCTATTATGCAGCGCGGCGACTGGGAGGGCTGGTCCCCGACGGCAATGCTGGGGGGGCGTCTGGCGGGGCGTCGTCTTGGTATCCTAGGGATGGGGCGTATTGGCCAGGCGGTTGCGCGCCGGGCCCGCGCCTTTGGCATGCAGGTCCATTACAACAATCGCCGCCGCCTGCGCCCCGAAGTCGAAGAAGAGCTGGAGGCCACCTGGTGGGAGAGCCTCGATCAGATGGTGGCACGGATGGATGTGATTTCGATCCACTGCCCGTCGACGCCTTCGACCTTTCATCTGATGAACGCCCGCCGCCTGAAGCTGTTGAAACCGGATGCCGTGATCGTGAACACATCACGCGGCGAGGTGATTGATGAGAACGCCCTGACACGCGGCCTGCGCGGCGGTGAAATCGCAGGCTGTGGTCTGGATGTCTATGAACACGGGACCACGATTAACCCGCGCCTGCGCGAACTTCCCAATGTGGTGCTGCTGCCGCATATGGGATCTGCCACGATTGAGGGCCGGATCGAGATGGGTGAAAAGGTTCTATTGAACATCAAAACATTTGAAGATGGGCATCGCCCACCGGATCAGGTGGTGCCCTCCATGTTGTAAGCGTAACACTCGGCGCGTTCCGGGCTGCGCGATTTGGGAGGAAGATATGAGACCGATATTCTGGAGCGGGGCGCTGTTGGCGTCCCTTGCAACGCCTTTGATCGCCCAGCAGGCCGCAGATTCGGTTGCACCGGAAACCGCAACCATCGGCCCCGGCGCGGCGGGCTTGGTGCTCTCTGATGCGGCATCTGCCGCGATGGCGTCCCGCAACGCGGGCGAGCCGGTGCTGGCGGATGATTGGATGGTCGCCGCTGCCAACCCGCTCGCGGTTGAGGCCGGTGCACGGGTATTGCACGAAGGCGGCACGGCAGCAGATGCGATGGTTGCGGTCCAAACTGTTCTGGGGCTGGTGGAGCCGCAGTCCTCCGGCCTCGGTGGCGGCGCTTTCCTTGTTTACTATGATGCCACGACTGGCGCGCTCAGCACGCTTGACGGGCGCGAAACCGCGCCGCTTGCGGCGACCCCGACCTTGTTTCAGGATCATAATGGCGAGCCGTTGAAATTTTTCGACGCGGTTGTGGGTGGTCGTTCCGTTGGCACGCCGGGCACACCGGCGCTGATGGAGACCGCACATCGCAAATGGGGTAAATCCAACTGGGGCGGGTTGTTTACCGATGCGATCCGGCTGGCAGAGTTGGGCTTTGCCGTGTCGCCAAGGATGGCGGAGTCGATTGCAAACGATGCGGAGCGCCTAAGCCGGTTCCCCGAGACCGCGGCCTACTTCTTGCCGGAGGGTGCTCCGCTGGAGGCCGGTCAGGTGATCACCAACCAGCCCTATGCCGATGTGCTGCGCCGCATCGCGATGGAGGGCACGGATGCGTTCTATACCGGCCCTGTCGCGGCGGACATCGTCCGCACGGTGCAAAGCGCAGCTGGCAATCCGGGCGTTTTGTCGGAGCTTGATCTGGCGCTCTATCAGGTGAAGGAGCGCCCGGCGGTCTGCGCCAGCTACCGCGCTTATGAAGCCTGCGGCATGGGTCCGCCGTCCTCTGGCGCGCTCACAGTGGGGCAGATCCTTGGCATGCTTGAACCTTATGATCTGGCAGCGCTTGGGGCGGACAACCCGGTCAGCTGGCGCTTGATCGGGGATGCCTCGCGCCTCGCCTTTGCCGACCGGGGCCGCTACATGGCCGATAGTGATTTTGTGCCGATGCCCACCAAGGGTCTGGTGGATGCCGAGTACCTCGCAGAGCGCGCAAAGCTGCTGCAAGGCGACACGGCACTGGACAGCGTCGCCCCCGGCACGCCCGCGTTTGACCACGCCCTGATCTGGGCCGATGACGAAAGCATCGAGTTCCCCTCGACCTCGCATATCTCCATCGTCGATCAATACGGCAACGTGCTGTCGATGACGACGACGATCGAGAACGGGTTTGGCTCACGTCTGATGACCAATGGGTTCCTGTTGAATAACGAACTGACCGATTTCTCCTTCCGCAGCCACAGCGATGGGGTGCCGATTGCGAACCGATTGGAGCCGGGCAAACGCCCTCGCTCCTCGATGGCGCCGACCATCGTGATGCAGGACGGCAAACCGGTTCTTGCGATTGGCTCTCCGGGCGGCAGCCGCATCATCGGCTATGTGGCCACCGCCATTGTGGGCTGGGCCGATTGGGGTCTCAACGTGCAGGAAGCGCTGTCGCTGCCACATGCGGTGAACCGCTTTGGCACCTATGATCTGGAGGCCGGCACAGAGGCCGAGTCCTTCGAGGCGGCGCTGACGGACATGGGATTTGAGGTTAACATCCGCGATCTCAACTCCGGTCTGCATGCAATTGAAATTGGTGAAGGCCTTAAAGGCGGTGCAGACCCGCGCCGCGAAGGCATTGCGCTCGGTCATTGAGGCGAAGGGGAGCAGGGGCTTTGCCCCTCCTGGCCTCACGGCCAGTTCACCCCAGGATATTTTGCGTTAGAAGAGGACTGAGTTCTGCTTCTCTTCTAACGACAAATATCCCGGAGCGCGAGGCAGAGCCTCGCATTTCAGACAGCTCAACGCGCCATGGGCTTGTGATGAAAAGACCATCGGCATAGAGTCCGCTCAATTGATTGTTAACAAGGCAAGTTACGTGTCACGCCTTGTTGATCCTTCGCACGTTCTGAAAGGACATCATTATGGTTCAGGCCACCACCTTGCCCCGCAATGAAGGCGGTATCAAAGCAGCAGTTGAGGCGCTTTCGGAGAAATTTGGCGACCGGATGCAAACCGGGCAGGCGTTGTGCGAACAACATGGGCACACCACCACCTGGATCGAGAACCAAGCCCCGGATGCAGTGGTTTTTCCAACCTCTCGTGAGGAAGTGTCCGATATTGTGAAGATCTGCGCAGAATTTGGCGTTCCGGTCATTCCGTTTGGCACAGGCACGTCGCTGGAGGGACATGTGAATGCGCCTGCCGGGGGGATTTGCGTTGATATGATGCGGATGGACAAGATCCTTGCGGTACACCCGGAGGATCTGGATGTGGTGGTGCAACCCGGGGTAACGCGGGAGCAGCTCAATACTTATCTGCGTGACCAGGGGCTGTTCTTTCCGATCGATCCCGGCGCCAATGCTTCGCTCGGTGGCATGGTGGCGACACGCGCGTCCGGTACCAATGCGGTGCGCTATGGCACCATGAAGGACAATGTTCTGAGCCTTGAAGCGGTGATGGCAGATGGCACCATAATTCGCACAGCATCGCGGGCGAAAAAATCCTCCGCAGGCTATGATATGACCCGCCTTCTGGTCGGCTCTGAGGGCACATTAGGCCTGATCACGGAAATCACCCTGCGTTTGCAGGGCATCCCCGAAGCGATCCGCTCGGCGCGGTGCTCGTTTCGATCGGTGGATGATGCCTGCCGCGCGGTGATGATGACCATTCAATATGGTATCCCTGTTGCGCGTATTGAACTCCTTGATGAAATGAGCGTCGGGGCGGCCAACCAACACTCCGGTCTGGATTTGCCAGAGGTGCCGCTGTTGCTTCTGGAGTTCCACGGCTCTGACGCGGGCGTCGTTGAGCAGGCTGATATGTTTGCTCAGATCGCCGAGGAATTTGGCGGTTTTGACATCTCTGCCACGTCGACCGCAGAAGAACGCAACAAACTCTGGCAGGCGCGTCACAATATGTACTGGGCCAGCCTTGGATTGCGCCCCGGTGCCAAGGGGATATCGACTGATGTTTGCGTGCCGATCTCGCGGCTGGCTGAATGTGTTTCTGCGTCTCGCGCCAAGGCCGAGGAGATGGGTCTGATGGCCCCGATGGTTGGCCATGTGGGGGATGGTAATTTCCACGCCCTCTTGCTGATCGATATGGAAAACGCCGAGGAACGGGCCAAGGCGGATGAATATGTCGGCTGGCTCAATGATCTGGCGATCTCCATGGAAGGGACCTGTACTGGCGAACATGGCATTGGACAGGGGAAACGCCCTTATCTGATCCGCGAGTTGGGCGAGACCACCCGGTTCATGGCAGCCGTAAAAGCGGCACTTGATCCCGACAATATCCTCAACCCGGGTAAAATCCTCAGCGACGGGTAACGCAGGAATAGGGAGGAAGCATGCGGCGGTTACGCCGCATCTTTTTTCCGATATAAGGCCCAAATTCTGCCTGATCCCACTGTTAACAGCGATAGTGGCAAAGAGGTGGGATGACATGTTTATCATCAGAAAATTACTTAGGCTGTTTAGGCTCTATACCTTCGTCTTGCTGTGCGGGATCGTGATGGTGGGTATCGACTACGACATGCGGGCAAAAGCGGTAGGACAGACGATTGGGACCTATGAACCCAATGCCTATCTTGCGACCCTACAGCGTCGGCTTGGTCGGCCGCAATCGCTTCAGCTATCCTCCGATGGTCGCATTCGTTCACCGGAAGAGCAGGTGACCTCCCCGCTGGATGTGGCGTTTCGCGCCCTGCGCGGCCTTGCGGTGGTCAAGGCGCAGATGATGGGACAGGATCTCAAGATGGAACAGGTGGTCCTGTTGCCTCCACCCGCGCCGACCACGCTCACTGTACCGCAGGACACAGAGGCCGCTTCAGCAGAAGAGAGCCCGTCTCAGCGTCCCTGTGTACGTCGCGGCAACGTGCTGAACTGCTAAAATTTAGCTGCGCGAAATTTCCTGTCGCCCGCCAAGGGTCGCGCTTTGCTTCGAAACTCTGACACGAAGTCGGTTTTGTCATTTTTTGCGTCGGACTGATTTCGCGTCTCTGCCACAGTCTGCGTCATAACCGATTCAATTGTGAATCAGAGAACTCGGAGAGCGGGCTCATGAAAACCCAAGTCAAAGCACTGGTCGTAGGCGGCGGCGCCGTCGGCACTTCGATTGCGTATCATCTGGCCAAGGCTGGTTGGGACGACGTCATGCTCATCGAGCGCGACGAACTTACATCGGGCTCCACGTGGCACGCCGCTGGTCTGCTGCCGCTGTTCAACATGTCCTATGCGACCACCCACATCCACAAATACTCGGTGGATTTCTACAAAACCCTTGAGGAAGAGACCGGCCTTAATGCGGGGTTTGCGGTCGTGGGCAACCTGCGTATGGCGCAGACGCAGGAACGCATGGACGAGTATATGCTCTATGCGTCCACCGCAGAGACCTGCGATGTGGCCTATGAGTGGCTGACCCCGGAGCAGATCAAGGAGCGCTGGCCGCTGATTGAGACTGGCGACCTCAAAGGCGCGATCTACCACACCGAGGATGGTTATATTAACCCCGCAGATGTGACCCAGGCGATGGCCAAAGGCGCCCGTCAGCGCGGCGTCGAAATTCACCGCAAACTGCAGGCCGATGCCTTTCACTGGACTGGCACCCATTGGGAAGTCACCTGCACCAAGATGATTGAGAAGGGCGGCAATCTCGTTGAGAGCGACGAGCAAATCGTCATCACCGCCGAGCATGTGGTGACCGCGTCCGGCAACCACGCGCAGCGCACCGCCAAGATGCTGGGCATCAAGATGCCCGCGATCCCGGTGGAGCACACCTTCATCGTCATGGACAAGGACCCCGAGCTGGTCAAATGGCGCGAGGCAGGTAACCCGGAGCACCCTGTCATCCGTGACGCCGACAATGAATCCTATGCCCGCGAAGAGCGCGGCGGCTGGATTCTCGGCATCTATGAACACGGCGCACCGGCGCGGTTCGAGCACGGCGTGCCGGACAGCTTCCGCGCGGACCTCTTCCCGCTTGATCTGGACCGGATTGCGGATCAGTACATGGCGATGGCCGAGCGTGTGCCCTCTTGCGCCGAATCCGGCCTCAAGGACGATTTCAACGGCCCGATCTGCTACACCCCCGACGGCAACCCGCTGGTCGGTCCGGCGCCGGGTCTGCGCAACATGTGGCTGGCTGAGGGCTTCTCTTTCGGGATCACAGCTGCGGGCGGCACCGGTTACTATCTGGCGCAGATGATGGTGGACGGTGAGGCTGAGATCGACATGGCGTCGCTCGACCCGAAACGCTATTCGTCGAACTGGATGACCACCGAATTCGCGGCTCGCAAGAACGAGGAATGCTACGAGCACGTCTACATCCTGCACCACCCGGACGAAGAACGCCCCGCCGCGCGCCCCCTGCGCACCGCGCCTGCGTTCGACCGTCAAAAAGCCCGTGGCGCTCAGTTTGGCTGGGTGAACGGCTGGGAACGCCCGAACTATTTCGGCCCTGTGGATGCGCCGGATAATTTTGACCACGACGCCCGTTCGTTCCGTCGCGGCGGCTGGTGGCAACATGCGGTGGACGAGGCCAAAGCGATCCGTGAGGGCGTCGGCCTTGTGGATGCAACCGCCTTCACCAAACACGTGGTCAAAGGCCCCGGTGCCACCCAATTCCTCGACTGGTTCACCTGTAACAAGCTGCCGAAGGTTGGCCGGATTAACCTGACCTACGCGCTGACCCAAAACGGCACCACCCGCACCGAATACACCATCGTGCGCAACGGCGAGAACAATTACTACCTCGTCTCCGCCGGGGCATGGTCCGAGTATGACGCCGATTTCTTGCGCAAGGCGGCAGAGGACAAGATGGAGGAGTTCGGCTACATCGAGATTCAGGATGTAACCACGCAGTGGGGCGTCTTTGCCATCGCAGGTCCGAAATCCCGCGATGTGCTTAAAGAGGTCATCAACGACGCCGACCCGGCCACCGCGCTCTCTAACAAGCGCTTCCCGTGGCTGTCGGCCAAGCAGATCGAACTGGGCATGTGCCCGGTGAATGCGATCCGCGTGGCCTATACTGGCGAGCTGGGCTGGGAGCTGCATCATCCGATCGAAATGCAGAACTACCTCTTCGATCTGCTGGAGAAGGCCGGCGAGAAGCACGGCATGAAGCTGGTGGGCGCACGGGCGCAGAACTGGCTGCGTCAGGAGAAATCCTACCGCGCCTTTGGCAACGAGCTGGGCCGGGATGCCACCCCGCTTGAGGCCGATCTGCCGCGCTTTGTGGACCTGTCCAAAGATTTCCACGGCAAGGCCAAGCTGGAAGAAACCGGCGTGCGGGTGAAATGTTGCACGCTGCTGATCGATGGGCCAAGTGATGCCGATCCGTGGGGCCGCGAGGCGCTCTATGCGGAGGATGGCACCCGCGTTGGTCGTCTGACCTCCGGCGGCTACTCCGTCGCTTTTGAGAAGTCCATCGGCATGGGCTACGTCAAACCCGAGCACGCGGTTGAAGGCACCAAGCTGAAGGTCAAAATGCAAGACAAGCTCTGGGATGCGGTTGTCACCTGCGACAGCCCCTATGACCCCAAGAACGAGGTCATCCGCAAGGACGGCTAACTCTGCAGCCTTTGCCTGCACTGGCGGGCTGTGGTGACGGAAATCTCCCTCAGGCGCTCCGGTACAACCGGGGCGCTTTTCGCTTGGTTACCCGGACGAATTGCGAAATAATGATGTGAGTGTTGCGGCGTCTTTGAACAGGGCGCCGGAGGTTAAAGAGACAGTGATCGCGAGTAAGTTCCTAGCCGTTTTTGCGGACATCCCAGCGCGCCGCCTTGATTCAGCCACCCGTGGGTTCTGCGTGTTGTTGCTCTTGGGGCTGGCCTTCAAAAGCGTGTTGCTGGCGCATTGGGCATTGAGCGCCATTTTGGTGGTTTTGGCCGGAATCATCCTGATCAATATGGTGGCGCTGCATCTGGAGCGCGAGGCTTTCGTACCTCTGTCAATTCTTGTGGCCGTACTGACCGCAACCGTGATCCTGACCACGTTCTACGTGGGTCTATCTGGTGCAACTTGGATGTTCCCAACCCTGGTGGGGCTGCGCTTTGCTGCGCCACCGTCGCAGTATCAACCAGCGCGGCTTGTGCTGATCGTGATGGTGCCCTTGGTGGTGCTTTATCATGGCGATGCTGGCAACGCGGGCCGGTTGCTGGCGGCGGGGATCATCACCTCTGCCTATCTTTGGCTTGCGGAGGGTGAGATCGTCTCGTTGCGCGCAAGGCTCGACGGGGACGAAGGCCGCGATCCTCTTACGCGGGCCTATTCGCGCGCGCGAATGGAACTGGACAGAAGCCTGATCGCCGACAATTTGCCCGTGGGGATTGTGGTGGTGCGGCTCGATGGGCTTATGGGCTTGCGCACGCAAGGAGAGGGCGCGCGCGCGGATGAGATCATGGTCACTGTCGCCGCCTCTATTCTGCCGCTTCTCAGCGCCCGCGAGCGTCTCTATCGGCTGAGCAACAATGAATTCATGATCGGCCTCGCAGGCTGGCGCGCGTTTGAGTGCTTCGAGTTGGGCCAGAAGGTCTGCAAGATCCTCCAGCCACAATTGCCGGAGGGCATTACGGCGCAGATCGGCGTCTCTGAGGTTAAGGCACCAGAGGATTTTGAGGCGGCACTTGATCTTGCGTCATCCATGGTCTCAAGCGGCTCAGACTACCGGCGCAACGCACTTTCGTCTGCGTTTTGATCTAACGCTGCATGTCGGCGTGCGAGACGATGCCGTCTCCGTCACGATCCAGACTATGGGCAAAACGGTCGGAGTGACGGTGAAATTCGCGCAGAGAAATAAACCCATCCGCATCGGTATCAGCAAACGTAAACGCATCAATGCGACCGGGACTTGCATTGTGCTCCTGATAGCCTTGCCCCATCTGACGAAAGCGGGCTCTGGCATTCTGCAGAGAACGGTCGAATTCTTCGGGATTGATCTTCCCGTCCCCATCGCGATCAATTTGGGTAAACTGCTGATTTCGCACCAATGCCACCTCGCTGACCGTGACCGTCCCATCGCCATCAAAATCGAGGCTTTCCAAAAAATCAGGATCCGCCCAGACAGATGTTGCCCCGAGGCTGACTGTGAGACAGAGAGACGCAAACAAGGGTCTGAGGCCGACAGCCTGCAGATCGGTGACGAAAGGGCGGAGGGTCTGAGCCATGGGGAACCTTGCAACTGCTGCTTGGTTTTGAATTAAGCGCGCAGTCGCCGTTTTTTGAGAGGCCCGTGTTACAAAACTGTCAAATTTTTGCACATCTCATGTGCGTGACAAAATCAAGCACAGGTTGTTGGCAGGCATCTCCACGGGGCTTGCAACACTCAATCCGGCCAGAGCGGCCCATTCCGTGACGGTTTCAACATCCTTGTACCCAATGTCGGGATCGTGTGCGGTGAGAGCGGCGTGAAAGTTCTGATCACCCTCGCTCACCAACAAGCCATCCCGTGCAAAGGGCCCATAAATCATAAAACGACCACCGGGGGCCAAGGCGGTGGCACTCTCCGACAGGAGCGTGCGCGCCTCATGCGCGCTGACCAGATGCAACAGATTGGCCAGCACGATCAAATCAAAAGGCCCGATCAGCGCGCCCCATCCTTGTGTTGTGGCATCAAGAGCTGCGGCGGGTGCGACGTTCTGCAGGCCCGCCTCGGTGACGTGGGCATCAACGCTTGCGCGGCGGCTTGGGTCAATATCGCTTGGTTGCCATTGCAGCCCGGGCATGGCTTTCGCATAGGCGACCACATGCTGTCCGGTGCCGCTGGCAATTTCCAATGCCTGACCTTTGGGGGGCGCGTGACGCTCCACGACCTCCAGAAGCGGTGCCAGATTGCGTGCCGCAGAAGGGGCAAAGAGCTTGCCGCCCTCACTCTCCTCGGCCACAGAGGCCTGTCCGGGAACCGATCGAAAGGGCATTATCGAAACCTCCCGGGGCATAGGGTGCGGACAATATCGGCGCTGATTTCGGGTGTATCGCCTGCCACCAGCGCGCGTAGCAGCCGGGCAGAGGCGGGGGCGCTTTGGAACCCATAGCCGCCTTGCCCTGCATACCACCAGAACCCCGCCTGAGCCGGGTCTTCGCCAAAGACAGGAACGCCGTCCGGCGCAAAGCTACGCAAACCTGCCCAGCTGGTTTCCAGTCGCGTGACGGGTGTGGTGACCATTTCCTCATAACGCGCAAGCCCTTCGGCCAGCACCATGTCATCGGCCCATGCGTCTTGTGGAAGTACGGGGTTCGCGTCGGCGGGGGAAACCAGCAGCTTTCCCGCCTGTGGCTTGGCGTACCATGCCTCATGCACGCCCATCAGCATCGGCCAGCCGTTCACATCATGGCCTTCGGGTGCGGGCAGCTGTGCCATGGAACGGCGCTTGGGCTGAAGACCCACCGGGGCCACGCCTGCCATCTCGGCAATGATATCGGCCCATGCACCTGCCGCGTTCACGATCTGGCGCGCGTCAAAACTGTCATTGCGGGTTTCGACCCGCCACCCTGCCTCATGGCGCGTGATCGCTGTGACCTCCTGCCGCGTGAGCGTCTTGCCTCCGCGTTGGCGCAGCAGTTTTGCCCAGTCCCCCATCAGCCGATCCGTGTCGATATCGGTTGCGGTTTCATGGGTTGCCGCAAAAGCAAGCGTTTCGGGGTTCAGGATCGGCACCCGTGCGCGTGCCTCTGCAACAGGGATTTCCTCCAGATCCAGTGTGGCCAGATCCGTTTCAAACCCCGCCCTTTGGTCGGCACGACCCACGAGCATCAATCCGCGCGGGCTGAGGTAGCTCTCGCGCCCCGCGCCGGGGGCCGTGAGATAGGCCCGGCTTGCCCGAGACAGCGCCTTAATCGCGGGCGGGCCGTAATCTTCTTCAAACATCGCCGCAGACCGCCCCGAGGCGTGATAGCCCAACGCATCCTCACGCTCTAATAAGAGTACCGAGCCGAGCTCTGCCAGATGCGCAGCTGCTGCGATCCCGGCCACCCCACCGCCGATGACAAGAAAATCGGTCATACCTCCTCCAGCCGATCGGTCGCGGGGGCAGGGCGGGGGCTCAGGGCCTCAATGCGGGCGTATAGCTCCGGGGACATGTCAAACTTTGTGGCTGCAAGCGAAGGGGCCAGCTGACTTGCAGACCGCGCCGACAGGATCGGAGCGGGGCGGGCGGGGTGATGCGCAGCCCATGCGACCGCCAGCGTCGCCGGGTCGGTGCCTTGCTCCTGCGCCAGTTGCAGAAGATCCTGCGCGGTACGGTGCATCCAATCCTGACCGTATCGGGCGCGATATTTCTCATCTTCGCTCAACCGTCCGCTGCCGCCCTTGGCGTATTTTCCGGTCAGAAGGCCACCGCCAAGGGGAGAGTATGGCACCGGCAGAATATTCTGATCGGCACACATGGGCAGGATTTCCACCTCAGCCTGACGTTTGACCAGTGAATACATCGGCTGCAACACGTCGATCTGAAGGCCAAGACGTGCGGCCAGCGCAACCGCCTTCATCACTTGCCATGCGGCAAAGTTGGAAAGCCCGACATGACGGATCAGCCCTTCTTGCTGCAGCTCCGCAAAACAGGTGAGCGTGTCCTCTAGTGGTGTCTCTGAATCGAAGCGGTGCAAATAGAGAAGGTCCACCTGATCAAGTTTCAGACGCGCGCGGCTTTGATCAAACTGCGCGCGCATATTTGCGGCGCTGGCCCCACCCGTGAAGCCCACTTTGGTGGCCACATAAAGGCTCTCCCGTTCAGCGGCGATCAACTTGCCAAGGATCTCCTCACTTGCCCCATCCGTATAGAGCCACGCGGTGTCGAAATGGCGCAGGCCCGCCTTCCGGCAGGCGGCATACATCTCGGACGAGGCCTGCGCATCGGCGCGGCCGCCAAACTGCATACAGCCAAAGGCAAAACGGCCAATCTCATGACCATCCAGGGTGGTGAGCGGGGGGCGGGGTACATGTGTCATGGCGCGGAGACTGACACGCGCCCGGAGGGCGCGCAACGCAGAGTTTAGCCCGATGCGATTTTGTGATCCAAAGTAGAAGTATCGCGGGCTTCACAATCCGGCAGCGGCAACGTGAGTGGATGTTTCAACCTTTAGCCGCTAGATCAAGGGGATGTTTGACGCCAAAATCCGCCCTCTCATTGATCCGATCCTGAACGCGCAAGGGGCGCGGTTGGCCGCCTTTGGGGTGACCGCCAATCAGGTCACTGTAGCGGGTCTGGCGCTTGGCCTGGTGTCGGCTGTCATGATTGCATTGGGTTTGACCTATTGGGCGTTGGTGCCGCTTTTGGCATCGCGGTTGGCGGATGGTTTGGACGGTGCGGTGGCCCGATGTCATGCGCCGAGCGACTTTGGCGGCTATCTCGATATCGTATGTGATTTTGTCTTTTACGGTGCCGTGCCGCTGGGGTTTGTGGCGCTGGCACCAGAGATCAATGGCTTGGCCGGAGCGTTTCTCTTGTGCAGCTTCTACGCCAATGGTGCGAGTTTTCTCGGCTATGCCGTGCTTGCGGAAAAGCATGACATGCAAACTGCGGCGCGAGGAGTGAAGACCCTTTATTTCACGGGCGGTATTCTGGAGGGGGCAGAGACCATAGGCTTTTTTGTGCTGCTGTGCGTCTGGCCTCAGTGTTTTATACCGTTGGCGTATGTTTTTGGGGGGCTGTGTTTTGCCACTGCTTTGTCGCGGGTGTTGTTGGCGGCACGTGTGTTTTCCAACAGATAGAGACGCGCCCAGCCGTGCGGGGGGCTCCCGCCGCTTCAGGCGCCCTGACCCTTTGGGGTCAGACCTACTTTCAGAGTTGGGCCGGGCCTTTTGTCCGGGGATCCCGGACAAAAGGCAGCCGCGCGTGCCCTATATGGGGCACGCGCGGCTGCCCCCAACGGGAGCGAATGCGCAGGATTTTCCTGCGGGTTTGGCGACGGGCGGGAGCGCAACCTTCATGGCCAACAGACACGAAAAGACCCGCCACATAGGACGGGTCTTGCCAAATACAGCAAGTATCTTGGGGCGTTACTCGGGGATCGAACCTTCGATGCCTTCGACATAGAAATTCATGCCGGCAAGGGTCCCGTCGTCCGCGGTCTCACCTTCAGCAAGGAAGTCGGAACCGTCCTGCTTTTTCAGCGGACCGGTGAAAGGGTGGTACTCACCAGATGCCATTGCATCTTTCAGGGCCAGTGCTTCGGCTTTCACCTCGGCAGGAACCGCATCCGAGATCTCACCGATGCCGACCATGCCCGGGCCAATGCCGTCCCATGTGTCAACAGAGCTCCAAGTGCCGTCCATCACTGCTTTGGTGCGGGCAATGTAGTAAGGTGCCCAGTTGTCGATGATGGAGGACACGCGCGGCTTGGGCGCATATTCTGCCATGTCGGAGGCCTGACCAAAGGTGATCACATTGCCCGCCGCCTGCGCTGCAGCCTGCGGCGCGGTGGAATCGGTGTGCTGCAGGATCACGTCTGCGCCCTGTTCGATCAGAACCTTGGCGGCGTCAGCTTCTTTGGCCGGATCAAACCATGTGAAGGCCCAGACGATCTTGAACTGAACGTCGGGGTTCACCTTCTTGGCGTGGATATAGGCCGAGTTGATGCCGCGGATCACTTCGGGGATCGGATAGGAGCCGATGTAGCCGACAATATTGCTCTCGGTCATACGGCCCGCGATGGTGCCTTGAACAGCGCGGCCTTCGTAGAAGCGTGCCGAATAGGTCGAGACGTTCTCGGCGCGCTTATAGCCAGTGGCATGCTCAAACTTCACGTTCGGGAATTTCTTGGCGACGTTGATGGTCGGGTCCATGTAGCCAAAGGAGGTGGTGAAGATCAGATCTGCACCCTGCAGCGCCATCTGGGTGATCACGCGCTCGGCATCGGGACCTTCGGCGACGTTTTCCACATAGACGGTTTCGACTTTGTCGCCGAATTCCTTTTCCACGGCCAGACGTGCCTGATCGTGCTCATAGGTCCAGCCGCCATCACCGACAGGGCCAACATAGACAAAGCCGACCTTGGTTTTGTCCTGAGCCAGCGCACCACCGGCGGCCAGACCCAGTGCAACAGCAGCACCGGCAAGAAGTTTGGTGAGTTTCATATGATGGGTTCCCCCTGATTGGTTCCATGTTTGAATGTCCGCCCCGGTTTCATCCGAGACTGGACTGCTCTTGAACGGTTCGGGCAAAACATCCCGCAACTGTCATACGCTCCCGGCTTTAGCGAGACGCGTGGAAACTCCGGCCAAGCGACGCAGGCGCGCTGCTCTTGTCGGCGGACAAAATAACGAGCACCAGAATGGTGATCAGATACGGCGACATTGCCAGATATTCCACTGGGATAGCAACGCCCGCTGCCTGCAGATTAAGCTGCACAACGGTGACGCCGCCAAAAAGATAGGCACCCAAAAGCGCCCGCCAGGGCTTCCAGCTGGCAAAGACCACCAGCGCAAGGGCGATCCAGCCGATGCCCGCGGTCATCCCCTCGGTCCACTGCGGCACGCGGATCAGGCTGATGTAGGCCCCACCCAGCCCTGCACAGGCACCACCGAACAGGATCGCCAGCGTGCGGATCTTGACCACCTTATATCCCAGCGCATGCGCCGCATCGTGGTTTTCGCCCACCGCGCGCAGGATCAGACCGATGCGGGAGTACTTGAGCACCGCCCAGACCGCAGCCGTCAGCGCGATCCCGAAATAGAGCACAACATCATGGCCAAAGAGAATGCGCCCAAACACCGGCAGATCCGAGAGGACCGGAATGTCGATACGCCCCATCTGCGGCGGTTTCACACCCACGTATTTCTGTCCCATCAGGGCCGAGAGCCCCAAGCCAAAAAGCGTCAGTGCCAGACCCGAGGCCACCTGGTTGGCCAATGCAACTTGGGTCATGATCACAAACAGGAGCGACAATAGTGCCCCCGCGATGGCGGCGGCAACAAACCCCAACAGGGGTGAACCTGTCTCTACGGCTGCGGCGAATCCCGCGATCGCACCGACGATCATCATCCCCTCGACCCCGAGGTTCAGAACGCCGGATTTCTCGACTACCAGCTCACCGATTGCCGCCAGCAACAATGGCGTTGCAGCCACCATCAGAGACGCGATCAGAAGGACTGGGTTGATAGCAGACAGATCCATCACGCCACCTCCGGTTTGCCAATCGCAATGCGATAGTTGGTGAGCAGATCAAGCGCCAGAAGGAAGAACAAGAGCATGCCCTGAAACACCTGAATGGCCGCGGACGGCAGACCCAGATTGCCCTGCGCAATATCGCCGCCAATGTAGGTCAGCGCCATCAATGCGCCCGCCAGCAGAATGCCCACCGGGTGCAGGCGGCCCAGAAAGGCCACGATAATCGCGGTAAACCCATAGCCCACGTTGAAATCGATCGACACCTGCCCGGAGGGACCAGAGACCTCAAACATGCCCGCAAGCCCCGCCAGTGCGCCAGAGGCCCCAAGACAGAACAGGATCAGCCGGGCGGGTTTCACACCCGCAAATTTTGCCGCCCGCGGTGCCTCGCCGGTCAGGCGGATATGATAGCCCAGCATATGGCGGTTGAGCAGCACATAAGAGAAAATCACCGCAATCAGCGCGGCCACCACGCCCCAGTGCATGCCGGTTCCGGCGATCAGCTCGGCGTTATGGGCGCTGTCATATTGTTGCAGGTTGCGCGATCCCGGAAAGCCGAACCCTTCTGGGTTCTTCATCAACCCCAGCGACATGGACGCCAGCAGCTGTTCGGCCACATAGACCAGCATCAGGGACACAAGGATCTCATTGGTGCCAAACCGTGTCTTCAGCACCGCCGGAATCATCGCCCAGGCCCAGCCGCCAAAAGCGCCCGCCAGAACCATCAACGGAAAGATGATCCGGGACTCCATCGGGTAGAACGCCAGACCCACACCTGCACCCGTGAGCGCGCCGATGATATATTGCCCCTCCGCGCCGATGTTCCAGATCCCGGCGCGAAAGCCTAGGCTGAGGCCAATGGCAATCAGCACCAAAGGCGCGCCTTTCACCAATAGCTGCGGGCGGTAATAGAACGCAAACTCGCCAAACAACGGCTCCCAGAAAATGGTGCGGATCGCCTCCACCGGATTCTTGCCAAGGGTGGCAAACAACAGCCCCCCCATCACCATGGTCGCCAGCACCGCCACCAGTGGCGTCGCCATCGACCACGCCCGCGACGGCTGCGGTCGTTTCTCTAGCCGGATCATCCCTATTGTCCCTCTTGGCCGGATCTTTGTGGTCCGGTTCTCTTCATCTTCTTCCAAATATCCCCGCCGGAGGCTCCCGCCCCAAGCGTCACATCCCCAAAGTCCGCGACAGGTGCGCTACACATGCGCCACTTCCATGCCATGTGCACCGCCCATCATCAGGCCAATCTCATCCACCGTCAGCTCCGCCGTGGGGCGCGGAGCGGACAGACGACCCTCATTAAGGGCGGCAAAATTGTCGGAGATTTCCATCAGCTCATCGAGATCCTGACTGATGCAGATCACGGCCGCGCCATTTGCCGCCAGATCGAGCAAGGCCTGCCGGATCGCCGCCGCTGCGGCTGCATCCACGCCCCATGTGGGCTGATTCACCACCAGCACTTCGGGGCGTTGCAATACCTCGCGGCCAATGACGAATTTCTGCAAATTCCCACCAGAGAGCGAGCGCGCTGCATTCTCCGGCCCGGGTGTGCGCACATCAAACGCCTTGATGATTTTTTCGGCAAAGGTCCTGGTTGCGCCCCATTTGAGAAAGCCATTGTTTTCCAGCCCCTCGCGCACCGACCCGGTCAGGAGCGCATTTTCCGTCAGGCTCATATCAGGTGCCGCCGCATGGCCCAGACGTTCCTCGGGGGCGGTCAGCACACCAAGCGCGCGGCGCGCGGTCGGCCCCATGTGACCGATCGGCTTGCCATCGAATTTCACCGCATCGCGGGCGCAAGTGACCTCGCCCGACATCACCGCCAAAAGTTCATCCTGACCGTTGCCCGCAACACCGCCAATGCCGAGGATCTCGCCGCGGCGCACGGTCAGATGCACATTCTTCAATGTGGTGCCAAAGGCCGAAGGCGCAGGCACCGACAGGCCCGAGATATCCAAGGCCACATCGCCAAATTCCCGCGCACCGCGTTCGGGCGTCTTGAGGGCGGTGCCCACCATCAGCTCCGCCATGTCGCGGGCCGAGGTGTCGCGCGGCACACATTCGCCGACGTTCTTGCCCAATCGCAGGATTGTCGCGTGATCGCAAAGCGCGCGGATCTCTTCGAGCTTGTGAGAGATATAAAGGATCGACGTGCCTTCGCTTTTCAGTTTCTTCAGGGTCTCGAACAGGATCTCCACCTCTTGTGGCGTCAGAACCGATGTGGGCTCGTCCATAATCAGGAGCTTGGGATCTTGCAGCAGGCACCGGATGATCTCCACCCGCTGACGTTCGCCCGCCGACAGATCGCCGACGGTGCGGAACGGATCAAGCGGCAGGCCATAAGCCTCGGAAACCTCGCGGATACGGGCCGCCAGATCACGCAGGGCGGGCGGGTTCTCCATCCCAAGCGCGATGTTCTCCGCCACATTCAGCGCGTCAAACAGCGAGAAATGCTGGAACACCATCGCGATCCCATCGGCGCGCGCCTGACGGGGCTCGGCAGGCTCATAACTCGCACCGCGCAGGGTCATCCGGCCACTGTCAGGCTTCACAAGCCCATAGATCATCTTGACGAGTGTCGATTTGCCCGCGCCGTTTTCACCCAAGAGCGCATGCACCTCGCCCTCGCCGATGGTAAAGGAGACATGGTCGTTGGCCACCACGCCGGGGTAGGCCTTGGTGAGGCCCTCGATGGTCAGAAGGGGAGGCGTGCTCACGCGCTATGCTCCTTTTTCAAGTCCAAACGCTGCGAGAGCGCCATGAGTTCTGTCGCCACGCCGATGGCGATGGCCTGCGGGTGTTTGCCCAATTCGGGCCGCCCGATCGGGCAGGTGAGGCGCGCGACTTGCTCTGGGCTATGCCCCAGCGCTGTAAGACGCGCGCGAAACCGCGCCCATTTGGTCTTGGATCCGATCAGCCCTGCAAATTCAAAGCCATGCCCCAGCAGGCGATGGCATAGCGCCAGATCCAGCTGATGGGAATAGGTCAGGATCAGATGATGCGCATCAGAGGGGGCGTGCGGCACCAACCGGTCCGGTTCCTGTGCGGGCAAGGCAGTCACGCACTCAGGGATGCGTTCCGGAAACTTTGACTGCAGCGCATCGACCCAAGCGATTTCAAACTCCGGTAAAGGCGACAGCACCTGCACCAGCGCGCGCCCTACATGGCCAGCCCCCCAGATCCAGAGGGGCTGTGTTGGGCGCGCAACCGGCTCCACCATCCAACCTGCGATCATTTGTGGCTGGGGGCGCTGTCCTTGTGCACGGGCAGCATTCAAAAGGCGCGTTACAGCAAGGGGTTGCGGTTCGGGCTTTATAGGGCGTGCGATCACATCCCCCTGAAGGCAGGCCAGATCCTCTGACGTGTAAATCTCGCTTAGTAGGGTGACTGAGCCACCACAGCACTGACCCAGATCCGGCCCGAGCGCATGGGTGGTGAGCTTGCGAGGGACATTCAAACCCAGCGCAGCTTCTGCCGCCTCGAACTCCAGCGCGCCGCCGCCAATGGTGCCAGATTGCCCACCGCTCCAGACCAGCATCGCGGCCCCTACCTCGCGCGGGGCGGAGCCTTTGACCTCTGCCACCACAACACGGATGACACGGCCATGGGCCGCGACGGCGGCCCTGAGGGCGTCGACATCAAACCCCATCGCGCTGTGTCCCAAGTGCACGCCAGATCTCCTCCGCCGTGGCCGGCGCGTTCAGATGCGGATAGGCATCGCCACAGGCCGCAACTGCATCCGAGAGCGCAAGCCAGGCAGAAATCCCCAGCATAAAGGGCGGCTCCCCCACCGCCTTGGAGCGATAAATAGTGTCTTCGCGGTTCTGGCCGTCATACAATGCCACATTAAACACATCGGGTCGGTCAGAGCAGGCCGGGATCTTGTAGGTCGACGGCGCATGCGTCCTGAGCCGCCCTTTATCGTCCCAGACCAGTTCTTCGGTGGTGAGCCAACCTGCGCCCTGCACATAGGCCCCTTCCACCTGACCAATATCCAGCGCCGGGTTCAGCGACGCCCCCGCATCATGCAGAATATCCGTGCGCAGGATGCGGTTTTCACCGGTCAGCCTGTCCACGACGACCTCCGTGACCGCCGCCCCATAGGCAAAATAGAAAAACGGCCGCCCCGCGCCCTTGATCCGGTCCCACTCCAGCGAGGGGGTCTTGTAAAATCCTGTCGCCGACAGGCTCACGCGGCCCGTATAACACAGCATCGCTGCCGCTTCGAAACTGATCTCCTCAGAGCCGATCCTGACCTTGTCCCCCTCAAACACGACCGCAGAGATCGGTTGCTGATGCACCTCTGCCAAATGCGCCGCCATGCGGTCGCGAATGGTATCGCAGGCAGCCTTCACTGCCATGCCGTTCAGATCCGACCCCGAAGAGGCCGCCGTGGCCGACGTATTGGGCACCTTGGCGGTATCGGTCGCGGTGATCTTTACGCGCGCCTGATCCACACCAAAGCGCGCGGCCGCCACCTGCGCGACCTTCTGGAACAACCCTTGTCCCATCTCGGTGCCACCATGGTTGAGGTGGATGGAGCCGTCCTGATAGACATGCACCAAGGCCCCCGCCTGATTGAGATGCGTGAGGGTGAAGGAGATCCCGAACTTCACTGGCGAAAACGCAATCCCACGCTTCAGCCGCTCATTTTTGGCATTCCAGGCCGCGATCTCTGCCCGTCGCGCCGCGTAGTTCGAACTCTCCAGCAACTGCGCGGTCATCTCATGCAGCTCAAAGTCCGTGATCGGCATGCCATAGGGCGTGGTGTTGTCTTTCAGCTTTTCAGAAATATCTCGGGGGGAGGCCGCAGGCCGGGGGGCAGAGCCCCCGTTGCGCGAGGCCGCAGCAGAGCCTCCCGCATCAGGCGCATCATAGTAATTGCGCACCCGTAGTTCGACCGGATCAATCCCCAGAACATGCGCTGCATGATCCATCACCCGTTCGATCCCGACCATTCCCTGTGGGCCGCCAAAGCCGCGATAGGCGGTGGCGCTTTGCAGGTTGGTTTTCAAACGGTGGCTCTCGATACGGATCGCGGGGATCGCATAGGCGTTGTCGGCATGCAGCATGGCGCGATCCGCCACCGGCAGCGACAGATCCTGCGCCCAGCCGCAGTTGACCAGATGCGTAAACGCGATGCCCTGAATGCGCCCCTGCGCATCAAAGCCCGCGCGATAGGAAATCCGAAACGCATGGCGCTTGCCGGTGATGGTCATGTCATCGTCGCGGTCATAACGCATCTTGCAGGCTTTGCCGGTGAGGCGCGCGGCCACGGCGCAGGCGACGGCCAGCGCGTTGCCCTGACTTTCCTTGCCGCCAAAACCACCCCCCATCCGCCGGGTCTCGACGCGCACCGCATGCATCGGCAGGCCAATGGCCTCGGCCACCTTATGCTGGATTTCGGTGGGGTGTTGGGTGGAGGAGTTGACGATCATGCCGCCATCCTCCTGTGGCAGGGCGAGCGCGGCCTGACCTTCGAGGTAGAAATGCTCCTGCCCGCCGATCTCGAAAGTGTCCTCGATCACATGCGTCGCTGAGGCGATGGCAGCAGGGGCGTCGCCTTTTTGATAAATGCGCGGGCCTTCCTCGAAGCGGCTGTCGGCAGCGAGCGCTGCGTCAAGGGTCAGCAGTGCCTCTTCTTCGGCGTATTCTACCTTGCCCTTGCGTGCAGCAATGCGGGCGGCACGATGGGAGGTCGCGACCACAAGAAACACCGGCTGACCCAGATAATGCACCTCTCCCTTGGCCAACAGCGGCTCGTCATGGGCCGAAGGCGACACATCATTGTCAAACGGCAAATCGTTCGCCGCCAGCACCGCGACAACACCTTGAGAGGCGCGCACTTCCGCGAGGTCCATCGCGGTGATTGTGCCCTTTGCAATCGGAGCAAGGCCAAAGGCCAGATGCAGCGTGCCCTTGGGTGTCGGGATGTCCTCGACATAGCGGGCCTGACCCGTCACATGTAGCGCTGCCGCATCATGGGGCAGGGGTTTTGCAACACTCATAGGTCCACCTCCAACACATGTTCAGAGGCGCCGTTCAGATCTGTGAAATAGCGCGTGAGCATATTGCGGGCGCAGTCCAGCCGATAGGCAGCGGAGGCACGCATGTCACTCATGGGGGTGAAATCCTGATCAAAGGCGGCTTTGGCGGCCTTGATCGTCGCGTCTGCCCACGGCTGGCCGATCAGGGCGGCCTCCACATGCGTGGCGCGCTTCGGGATGCCTGCCATGCCGCCAAAGGCGATGGCGGCTGCGGTCACGCTGCCATTGACCACGGTGACATTAAACGCGCCCAGCACCGCAGATATATCCTGATCGAAGCGTTTGGAGAGTTTATAGACCCGAAGGCTGTCGGGTTGGCGCGCAAAGCTCACGGCCTCGACAAATTCACCCGGGGCGCGGTCCTGTTGGCCGTAATCGATAAAGAAGTCCTGCAACGGGATGGCTCGGCTGGTGTCTGCGTGGCGCAGGTGCAATGTGGCGCGCAATGCGATGAGGGCAGGCGGGTTGTCCCCGATGGGAGAGCCATTGGCGATATTGCCGCCGATGGTCGCAGCGGCACGGACTTGCTGGCTGGCGTAGCGGCGGATCATTTCGGCGTAGGAGGCATGGAGCGGTGCAAGGGCAGCGCGGACGCGGTTCATATCCGCCATTGCGCCGATGCGGACCTCTGTTTCGGTGACGGTGATGTCCTTCAGATCCGTACAGCCATCAAGGAAGATCACATCATCCAGATCGCGCAATTGCTTGGTGACCCAAAGCCCCACATCGGTGGCTCCGGCGATCAGCGTGGCATCGGGGCGGGCTGCATAGGTTGCAGCCAACTCATCCGTGGATCTGGGACGCAAGGTAGATAGGGGCTCTGCCACAGGGATGTCGGAGGGGGGCTCTGCCCCCCGGTCTGCGACCTCCCCCCGAGATATTTCTGAGAAGATGAAGGATGTCTCCTGCCTGATATGCTCCGGCACAGGGGTGCCTTGGGCGGCTTCGGCGGCGCGGATGATCGGCGCATAGCCGGTGCAGCGGCAGAGGTTGCCAGCGAGCTGGTCGTCATGATCAGTGGCACCATTGGTATGGGCGGTGACCATCGACATGATGAAGCCTGGGGTGCAAAAACCGCATTGGCTGCCGTGGAGATCGACCATTGTCTGTTGCACCGGATGCAGGGTGCCATCCGGATGGGCGACGCCTTCGACCGTGCGTATGGATTTGCCGTGGAGTTGCGGCAGGAACAGGATGCAGGCGTTCAGCGCTCTGGCACCGCTTTGGTCGGTGACCATCACAGTGCACGCGCCGCAATCGCCCTCGTTGCAGCCTTCCTTGGTGCCGGTGAGACCACGGTCCTCGCGCAGCCAGTCCAAGAGCGTTGTTGTTGGCTGGGGTTCTGGAAGCGAGACCTCTTCACCGTTGAGATGAAAGGTAATCGTCATCTTGAAAAGCCCGTCGCGGTACCCTGTTGTCCCATGTTGCGCGACTTTCGATGCGACGTAGAAAGTGCGCGGGTGTTATTTGATGTCACGCTCAGCTTGTGAGGCCTTGCCAATCAAAGCAAGAACAATGGCTGCAGGCATCGGTTGAGAATTCTTCACGTTTAAGATCGAGGCATTGCACAGATTGCGCAGTTACTGCCTGATTTGTAACAATTTTACTCTGCGCGCGCTACGGTGGAATTCGTCTTCGGGCTAAAGAGTTTCAAAAAAATCCATAAATTAAGTGATGCGTTTCTGGGCGCGTGACGCTGTAGTGAGCGCCGCAAGTGTGTGGCGCGCAACGCAAAGGGATCATGCGTCAGCCTTTGGAGGCGCCGCATATATTGAGGCAACAAAGCTGACCTATCTGTGGCATGCTGCCCTCGCATTGGGCGACTGCGACGCTATGGGCCCTTGTTTTCTTGCCTTGCCTTGTGTCGCGGGGGCAATGGCGCTAACAGGCGCTCAAAACAAGCTTCCCGAATTCACAGGTTTTGGTGTCATGACACGCGGCGTACTGGGCCTTCTGGCCAAGAATATCTCTCCTCCCAATCTTTCCATCATGCAGGATGAGGGCTTCACCGTGGCCCGTGTGCGCACCGAGCTTCTGTCGGGCCTGACGGTCGCACTGGCGCTGGTGCCGGAGGCTGTTGCCTTTGCCTTTGTCGCGGGCGTGCACCCGCTGGTGGGGCTTTATGCAGCCTTTCTGGTGGGGCTGATTACGGCGCTGATCGGGGGGCGTCCAGGTATGATTTCCGGCGCGACTGGCGCGCTGGCGGTGGTGATGGTTGCCCTGGTTGCAGACCACGGCGTCGAATATCTCTTTGCAACTGTGGTTCTCATGGGCATCCTGCAGGTGATTGCGGGGGTGATGCATTGGGGGAAGTTCATCCGGCTGGTGCCGCATCCGGTGATGCTGGGGTTTGTGAACGGTCTGGCCATCGTGATTTTCCTTGCGCAGCTGACGCAGTTTAAACAGCCGGGTAGCAACGGCGAACAATGGCTCGCAGGGCCACAGCTTTTGATGATGCTGGGGCTGGTGGTGCTGACGATGGTGATCATCTGGGGCATGCCAAAACTGACCAAGGTGATCCCGGCACCGCTCGCGGGGATTGGGATTACGGCGATTATCGTGATTGCATTTGGTCTGGATGTGCCGCGGGTTGGGGATATGGCCTCGATTGAGGGGGGCTTGCCGATGTTCCATATCCCGATGGTGCCGCTGGATTGGGCGACCCTGCAGATCATCCTGCCCTATGCGGTGATCCTGGCAGCGATTGGCCTGATTGAGAGCCTTTTGACGCTGAACCTTGTGGGGGAGATCACCGGCAAACGCGGCGGTGCGAGCCAGGAGTGTATCGCGCAAGGGACATCTAACATCGTCACCGGCTTTTTTGGCGGCATGGGCGGTTGCGCCATGATTGGCCAGTCGATGATCAATGTGAACTCTGGCGGGCGGACCCGGATTGCGGCGATTGCGGCCGCCCTGTTTCTGTTGCTGTTCATCGTTGCGGCCTCGCCGCTGATTGAACAGATTCCGCTGGCTGCCCTTGTCGGGGTGATGTTCATGGTGGTGATCGGCACCTTCGCGTGGAACAGCTTTAAGATCATGACCAAAGTGCCGCTCACGGATGCCTTTGTCATTGTGCTGGTAACTGTGGTGACAGTCATGACCGACCTTGCAATTGCCGTGGTGGTTGGGGTCATTGTTTCGGCCTTGGCCTATGCGTGGAACAACGCCCGCCGCATTCATGCGATCACCCGCGACAGTGTCAGCGAGAAAGGGGCCAAGGTCTATGAGATCCAAGGCCCGCTGTTCTTTGGTTCTACGGACGGGTTTATCGAGCTGTTTGATATCGAGAACGACCCGGATGTGGTGATCGTTGATTTTGCAGCCTCGCGCGTGGTGGATCAGTCGGCGCTGCAGGCGATTGAGGCTTTGGCCGGAAAATATGCGGCGGCGGGCAAAGCGTTGCAGCTGCGCCATCTGAGCCGCGATTGTCACCAGTTGCTCTCGAAGGCGGGTCATCTGATGGTCGATAGCGACGATGACCCTGAATATGGTCTGGCGGTGGATTACTCGGTGAAAACCGGCATTCTGGGCGGTCACTGAGATCTGGCAGGCAAGTTAGCAAAGCGGTCGCGGTCCCAAATGGGACCGCGGCTTTTTTGTTTTAAAAAGGAGGTCGCGCGCCGAAGCGGCAGATCAGTCGGGCGCGAGCGCTTCGAGCATGTCGAGATCGCCAGATGTGATGGCGGGTTCTGCGCGCAGGATCAGTTCTGCTGGCCAATCCCACCATTTGAGCGCCAACAGACGGGCAATCTGCGGCTTAGGGAACCTGTGGCGGGCAATGGTGGCCGGATTGCCGGTCATAATTGCATAAGGGGGGACTGTGCCACGTACCACAGCACCCGCGCCGATAATGGTCCCATCACCGATGCGGGCACCGGGCAGGATCAACGCGCCGTAGCCGATCCAGACATCATTGCCGATCACCGTGTCGCGGGTATCCGGCTGAAACCCGGCCATCTGCGCCGGATCAAAGACCGGGAAGGGGTAACAGCTGAGGCCCTCTTGTGCATGGTTGGCCGAGGCGGTGATAAACTTCACCCCATGGGCAATCTGGCAGAACCGGCCGATTTTCAGCTGCTCGCGCGCGCCAGCAAAGAGATAGGGCGCCAGATGGCTGCCCCAGTCCCGTGGCGGATCAAAATCCGATGCATAGGTGTAATCACCGACGATGAAGTTCGGGTTCTCCACCGCGCGCGCCAGCTGCACCGTGCCTGCATGAGGCGAGCCATCGGGCAGGATGATCGGGTGGCGCATCTTTGGATCTGGGAGCGGCATCTCAGTCTTCCGGACGCGTCAGCGCGAACAGATCGCTGACCTTGGCATAATCGCGATACCCAAGACGCGAGAGCGGCTGGTACTTGGTCACGTCAAAGATCCCGTCCACAAGGCAATCATCGCGCAAATGCACGCCAACCACCTCGCCAAAGGCCACTTTGTTGGCCTCGCCGGGCAGGTCGATGATCTGCGTGAGCTTGCACTCCAGCGCAGCGGGCACACCTGCGACACGGGCGCAGTTAATCGTCTCGCACTCAACCGCCTCAAGCCCCGCATGGGCAAACTCGTCGACGCCCTTATCAAGCGCTGCAGAGGATTTGTTCATTTGATCGCGCATGGCATATTCAACGATATTGACGCAAAAGACGCCGGTCTCGTGAATATTGGCCATGGAATCCTTGGTGCCGTCCTGATCCGCCTTGGTCGAGGTGGAGGCAAACATCACCTGCGGCGGCACATAAGCAACGGCATTAAAAAAGGAATAGGGCGCGAGATTGTTGACGCCTGCGCCGGAGCGCGTGGAGATCCAGCCGATCGGGCGGGGGGTCACGACGGCGTTAAACGGGTTATGGGGCAGGCCGTGGCCATCCTCGGGGCGGTAGAACATTCTATGTCTCCAAGTGTTTGCCCCAGACTTACGCCCGTGCTAGGGCGAAATCCACCCCCGCGTCGAGTTGGCCCTGTGGTCGCAAAGCGCAGCAGACGGAGCCTGAGACACGTGATCACAATCGCGCCGGAGATGCCGGAGGATTCTTGGGAGGTGGAAGCCCTCTATGACCTGTGCTTTGCGCCGGGACGGACGGCTTTGTCCTCTTATCGTCTGCGCGACAATGTCGCCCCGGTGCGTGCGCTCAGTCAGGTGGCACGCGACAGCGATGGCATTCTGGCAGGTGCGATCCGGTTTTGGCCCGTTCATGTCGGTGACAGCGACGCGCTTTTGTTGGGGCCGGTGGCGGTTCACCCGACACGGCAAGGCGAGGGCATCGGTGCCTCACTGATCCGCGACAGCCTGTGGAAGGCGGAGCACAGCCACTGGCAACGCGTGATCCTTGTGGGGGATGCCCCTTATTATCAGCGCTTTGGCTTTGTGCGGCTTGAGGGCGTGGAGATGCCGCCGCCGACCAACCCCGAACGTATTCTGGGCCTGAACCTGAGCCCAAATGCATGGCAGGGGGTGCAGGGGCGGGTGACGCGCTGGAGCGGTGCGGCGCAGGGGTAACACTCAAGGCCCGGAGGCGATGCCCAGACCTTGAAACCATGGACGTGGCTTCTGATCTCTTATGGCAGGCGCAGCAGGGATGAGGTCAGACATGGGCGAACTGCCGGGTGAAATTCTGGAGAGCAGCGAGCGCAGCCTGACGGTGCGCGATGTCGAAGCAGAATTGGATGCGATTGCCGCTCGCTACCGGGCGGCGGGGCATTTTGGCATGCGGTTGTTGAATGCGCTGGGCGGTCAGGGAGAAGATCTGATGCGCCGTATGCCGAGGCCCGTGCGCAGTGCGATTGAGGGCGCGGTTTTGCAGGCGTTGCATCTCTCTGTTCGGGGGGCGGCGCTTAGCCGTCGCGTTCTGCCCGATCAGCCAGCACAAACCAATCGCTGGGTCAGTACCACCATGGGCATGGTGGGGGGCGCGGCCGGGTTGCCGGGCGCATTGGTGGAATTGCCTGCGACAACGACCTTTTTGATGCGCAGCATTCAGGGTGTCGCGCAGGAGTATGGTTTTGATCCCAATGCCAAAAGCGTGCGTTTTGATGCGGTCGAGGTTTTTGCCGCTGCGGGGCCTATGGCGCATGATGATGGGGCGGACACGGGGTTCTTGACCTTGCGACTGGGGCTGTCTGGCGCAGGATTGTCGCAATTGATCGCAGCCGTTGCCCCGCGCTTGGCAGTGGCGCTTGGTCCAAAACTCGCCGCGCAGATGGTGCCCGTTCTGGGGGCTGTGGCGGGCGGTAGTGTCAACTATGTCTATTCGGGCTATTATCAGGAAATGGCGCATGTGCATTTTGCGCTGCGTCGCCTCGCATTAGAGGCCGATACGCCCTATCCGCAGATGGTGGAACGCCTGCAACAGCGGCTTTTGAGCTGAGAGCGCATCCCAAACGACGCGGTATCGTGATCGTACCCGCCGACCGGCATCATAACGCCCATAACCTTTGCTCCTCTGGATTGCACGGTGAAGAGGGGTAAAAGGAATGTTAACCATTTTTTCGCAATCTTGAGGCGCGTGTTATTTGGTTGGCCCGTGTTTGGGCCGCAATTTTAAAGAGTAAAAAGGCAGGAGACCCATGTCAGAGGTCTTGGAAGCAGTCAGGCCGCAAGGCGAGCAGCAGGCCCTGCACCAGCAGGTCGGGGCACTGTGTTATCGGATCACTGCCAAGGGGCGGGTCAAAGTGTTGCTTGTCACATCTCGGCGGACACGGCGCTGGATCATTCCAAAAGGCTGGCCGATGGAGGAGAAATCAGCGGCTCAGGCGGCTGGTGTCGAGGCATGGGAAGAGGCGGGCGTCACAGGAGAGACGCTGGACATGCCAATCGGTCGGTTTACCTATGATAAGGTGCGCGAAGCTGCACCAAATTTGCGCTGTCGGGTGGATGTGTTTGCCCTGAAGGTGCACAAGCTCGCGGACAGTTTTCCTGAACGCGAAGACCGCTTGCGGGTGTGGATGTCGTTGAGCCGCGCAGCAAAACAAGTGGCCGAGCCAGAATTGGCGGCCTTGCTGCGTTCATTCTCGCCAAAGGGCCTGTAATGACGGGGCGGGTGGTTCCGGGCACGGCCACCCTTGCAAACCTCGCCCAGCCGTATTTAATCGTCGCCTCTGAGCACGAGACAAAAAATGATACGTTATGCACTGAAATGCGCTGAAGGACACGGCTTTGAAAGCTGGTTCCAATCGGCAGAGGCCTACGAAAAGCTTTTAGGCACGGGCATGGTTGCCTGTACCCATTGTGGATCCACCAAGGTGGAAAAGGCCCTGATGGCGCCAAGAGTGCGCCCCGGTCGCAAAGCGGCCGCTGCCCCCGCGTCAGAAACTTCACCTGACACTGTGCCAGCTGCACCGAAACAGGTCGCGCCGGCCCCGACATCGCTTTCGACACCATCGAATGAACTGGAAGCGGCGATTTCTGCGCTCAAAAAACAGGTCGAGGCGAATTCAGACTACGTCGGCAAGGATTTCGTGAAACAGGCGCGCGAGATGCATCTGGGTGATGCGCCCACGCGCTCGATCCATGGCGAGGCAAAGCCGGAAGAGGCCAAAGCGCTGATCGAAGAAGGCGTGCCGGTTTTGCCCTTGCCCTTTGCGCCCACACGCAAGACCAACTAAGGCAGACCTATCTTGCGACTCGCTGGGACCGGTTGCGGATAGGAGCAGGCAGAGCAGACAGGAAGGAGACCGCCAATGCATGTGGTGGTGACAGGCAGCAGCCGCGGTATCGGACGCGAGCTGAAAACACGGCTGACTGAGCGTGGCGACCGGGTGACGGGCACCTCGCGCGATCATTCCTCGGGCACGCGGCTTGATGTAAGTGATCCGGGCCAGCAAGCGCGCTTTGCGGCGCAGATCAAAGGCGATCCGGTTGATCTTCTGATCTGTAATGCAGGCGTCTACCTCGATAAATCCATGGCGCTGAAGGACTATACCGCTGAGGTTTGGGCGAAATCTCTGGCGGTGAATGTGACCGGTGTGTTTCTGACCGTGCAGGCGATGCTGCCAAACCTGAAACTCGCGGAGGCGCCGAAGATTGCGATTATCTCTTCGCAGATGGCCAGCCATGCCCGCGCGCCGGGGGGATCTTATGCCTATCGCGCCTCAAAGGCGGCAGCGCTCAATATCGGGCGCAACCTTGCAACCGACCTCAAACCCGAAGGTATCGCGGTTGGGATCTATCATCCTGGCTGGGTACGCACCGATATGGGGGGGCAGGACGGCGATATCTCGGTGCAGGAATGCGCCTTGGGGCTGATTAACGAATTTGACGTCCTGTCGCTCGACACCACGGGGTGTTTCCATACTTGGGACGGTCAGGTCCACGCCTACTGAGGGTGTAGTCATGCGGGGTCTTTGCGATCAAGGTAAAACCCGCTATGTGCGGGGCGAACCCCCTCTGATCCACCACCACCGGCCCAATGATCCGGGCCGGGAAACGGGATGACCGCATCATGACTGCCAGCAAACGCATCGTTCTTTCCAGTGATCACGCCGCCATCGAGCTGCGTCAAACCATTGCCAAACATATCGAGGCACGCGGCTATAGCGTGACCGACCTTGGCCCCACCACGCCGGAGAGCACCCATTACCCCAAACATGGTGAAGCTGCCGCGCGTCACGTGGCGGCAGGTGAAAGCGACTTGGGTATTTTGCTGTGCGGCACCGGTCAGGGCATCATGATGGCCGCCAACAAGGTCAAAGGCGTCCGCTGCGGTGTCTGCTCTGATACATTCTCCGCCCAGATGATCCGCGCCCATAATGACGCCAATATGCTGTCGATCGGTGCGCGTGTCGTGGGGGAAGGGCTGGCGCTGGAAATCGTTGATGCTTTCCTCAACACTGAGTTTGAGGGCGGTCGTCACGGCACTCGTGTCGATATGATTTCCGCAATCGAAGGCTGATGACAAGATCAGATCCGGGTCACGTGCACGTGTGATCCGGCCTTAAAACAAAGGCTCCCGAAGTGATCTTCGGGAGCCTTTTGATGTTCGGGGTATGGGAGGTCTTAGTCCCAGCAGCTGACCAGCGTCGTAAGGCCGGTGGCCTCTTTTTGCAGCAGCGATAATGGCATCTCGCCAGTGGCGGAGGCTTCTGTCGCGGGCAGGCCGACGCCCGCTTTTTCAAGGGCCATGCGGATCACCTCACCTTTGAGCGCAAACCGCACGCCTTCGGGCAATGTCGGGCCATCGGTCACAACGGGCAACAGCATGCCATGCACCGTGCCGTCCTTGTCCAAAAGCGGACCACCGGCATCACCGGGCTGAGCGGCGAGTTCCAGACGGGCTAGATAATCCTCACCCTGCAAGCCCTTGAGGTCACTGAGCGCGCCCCAAGTGAGGCTCGGCGCGCCGAGGACACCGCCGTAGGAGTAGCCGGAAACCGCAAGCGCGCTGCGCAGGCGTGGCGCGGTGGAGGCAAGCGGTGCGGTTGCCATTGGCGCAAGTGCTACGGTCGGTTTCAGCACTGCAATGCCCGCTTCGCTATCGCTTAGCAGCACTTCGGCGGTTACGTCGCGATCCACGGTGATGCTGCCGCAGCTGTTCACCACGTCAGCGGTGGTTACAACCACACCGTCGCCCGACACAAAGAAGCCCGAGCGCGACAGGCGTGGTTTGCGGATTTCCAGACCCGAGACCAGATCGATGGATTGTGCATCATCCATACCTGCAGCCGGGTCGAGCACATTGTCCAGACGGGTAAAGCTCTCTTGCATGGCAGCCAGTACACGGGTGCGGCGCGCCTCATCCCCTGTGGGCCACACAAGGGTAAAGCCTTTGATCTCCCCATCAATCAAGCGTGCCTCTGCATAAGTGACCACCTTGCTGTCGCGCCCTTCGAGGGTGAAGCGGTCGCCAGTGCGTTCGCGCGGACCTTCGAGCGGCATGATCGCCAGCGTCTGCATAATGTCATAAAGACCATAGAGCGTGCGGCGGTCGCCGGGCTGCGAAATCAGCAGCACACGCGCACCAAGATCGCCCGCCGTATCGAAATGCGCAAAAGGCGGCTCGTAGCGGCTGAAGGCCACTTCGTTCAATGGCAGATCCAGCGAGATGCCTGCGGCTTCGTCGGTATATGACGCCATACCGGTGGAAATCAGCGGTGCGTTATATTCATCCATAAGCGCTTTGCGTTGGCCGGTGGTCAGAACACCGGTCGCCTCATAGCCGCGTGCCACTTGCCAATCAGACATGGACGCGCGGGTGCCACGACCAAAAGCGCCATCGATGCCAGAGTTGTAAAACCCTGCCGCTTTCAGCGCGATTTGCAGGTCCATGCGCTCTTCGCGGGTGAGGGCGCGTTCGCTTTGGCGCGCCTGAGCCGGAGTTTCATCGGCCACTGCGACGTCTGGGGTGACGTCGGAAGCAGCATCCTCTGCGGGAGCGGCCTCAACCTCGGAATCCGCCAGCGGCACCGGGGCCGTTCCTTCCGACTCGGCTCCTACAGGATAAAAGCGAGTACGCAGGTTGCTTGTGAAGGTGATGAAACTGTCACGCGGGATCTGGCCCTCAGCGCGGTAGACACGCAGCACTTGTTCGGCGTCAGAGCGTGCATAGGGGCCGATGACGATGCCATACCAGCCCCCGCCAAGCGCATATCCTGACACATCGGGAAGGCGGGCGGCGAAATCACGTGCCTCTTCCTGCGCTTCGCTCAGCGACGGGCGGGCGGCGACCTGAATCCAGACGCCTCCGGCATTGGATTGCTGCGCCTGTGAGACGCCCGGAAGCGCCGCAAAGCACAGGATCAATGCCCACAACACCGAGGCAAATAGGTTCTTCATTGCTAATCCTCTGTACGAAGAAACGGATTTTGTTCGCCGCGCAGGTAACCATTTTGTGTCCCAAAAGGAAACGGCGAGAATCCGCACATCTGCGTGTTATATGCATCTGTTTCTCATCTTCGACACTTCGACGCGAATTTTCCCCCTGTCTGCTGTCTCGCTGGGGTTTGCAACGCACGGGGCCGTTGACCCCGCCGGGGGGCTTGCATAGGAAGACGGTCGAACATTGCACCGTCTGTGTGGGCTTCCGGTGGCTCTCATGAGGCGGGCGCGCCGATGCCCTAGAGGGGAAGAGACATGACCCAGACCACAGCCCCGCGTTCGTTTCAGGAGATCATCCTGCGTTTGCAGACCTATTGGGCCTCCAAGGGCTGCGCCATCCTGCAGCCCTACGATATGGAAGTGGGCGCGGGCACCTTTCACCCGGCAACCACGCTGCGCTCGCTTGGCTCCAACGCATGGGCCGCAGCCTACGTGCAGCCCTCGCGCCGCCCCACGGACGGGCGCTACGGTGAAAACCCGAACCGCTTGCAGCATTACTACCAGTATCAGGTGCTGATCAAACCCAGCCCGCCCGACTTGCAGGAGCTGTATCTCGGCTCGCTGGAGGCCATCGGCGTCGATATGGAGCTGCACGACATCCGCTTTGTTGAAGACGACTGGGAAAGCCCGACGCTTGGCGCCTGGGGGCTCGGCTGGGAAGTCTGGTGTGACGGTATGGAAGTCAGCCAATTCACCTATTTCCAACAGGTCGGCGGTCATGATTGTCACCCGGTCTCGGGCGAGCTGACTTACGGTCTGGAACGTCTGGCGATGTATATCCTCGGCATTGATCACGTGATGGATATGCCCTTCAACGATCCGCAGTCGCCACAACCGCTGAGCTATGGCGATATCTTCAAGCAGACCGAAGAAGAATACGCGCGCTGGAACTTTGACGTGGCCAATACCGAGGTGCTCTTGCGTCATTTCGAGGAGGCCGAGGCCGAATGTGCCGCGATCCTCGCCCAAGAGCATATGGATCCCAAAACCGGCAAGCGCATCATCATGGCGCATCCGGCCTATGACCAGTGCATCAAGGCTTCGCATATCTTTAACCTGTTGGATGCGCGCGGTGTGATCTCCGTGACCGAGCGTCAGGCCTACATCGGGCGCGTACGCACGCTGGCAAAGCAATGCGCCGATGCCTTTGTGCTGACCGAGGCGGGCGGACACACCGGCGAGACAGCGGGCGAAACAGCGGCCTGAGCGGCGCAAGGGAGCATCTGATATGACCGGTAAAATCCTGTCGATCATTCTCATCGTCTCTGGCCTCGCGGCAGGGATCGCGATGTACTACCTGCAGGTCTATGGCTTTTATGACGATGTCGTTGAAAAGCCCGGGCAGGATGTCGTGTTGTTGCCGATCGGAGGCGAGACGCCGGAACCCATCGCCTATGGAAACTTTCAGGCCATTGATGCCGATAGCTCTCCGATCCGCTATCGCGCCTGTTTCACCACGCCGCTGAAACCGGCGGAGGTGGCGCAGCTCTATCAACTGTCTGACGCGCGTGAGCCGCGTAATGCGCCAAACTGGTTTGATTGCTTTGACGCCAATACCATCGGGCAGGCATTGCATGACGGTCAGGCGACGGCGTTTATCTCTGAAAAGAACATCGAATTTGGTGTCGACCGTATCGTGGCCATCACTGAGGATGGCCGGGGTTACGTCTGGCACGAACTGAACAACTGTGGCGAAAAGGCCTATGACGGCACCATTGTGGGCGAGGAATGCCCCAAACGGCCGCAAACCAACTGACGGGCGCAGGCGCGTCTGTTGCCACATCCCTTATTGCCGTGAACGCACGGCAGATCCGAACCGTTGAGGACTCGTAATGGCTGATCTTCTGATCGAACTTTTCTCCGAGGAAATCCCCGCCCGCATGCAGGCGCGCGCGGGCGAAGATTTGAAGAAGCGGATGACCGACGGTCTGGTCGAGGCGGGTCTGACCTATGCCGGGGCCCATGCGCTGACCACGCCGCGCCGCCTGACGCTGGCCATTGAGGGGCTCTTGGATCATTCCCCCACCGTGCGCGAAGAGCGCAAAGGCCCTAAGGTGGGCGCGCCCGACAAGGCGATTGAGGGCTTTTTGCGGGGCGCAGGTCTGAGCCGCGATCAGCTTGAGGAACGCGACACCCCCAAGGGGGCGGTCTATTTTGCAATCATCGAGAAACCGGGTCGCCCGGCAGCAGAGATCATTGCCGAGGTGCTGGAAGGCACCATTCGCAACTTCCCATGGCCCAAATCCATGCGCTGGGGTGCAGGGTCTTTGCGCTGGGTGCGGCCCCTGCATTCGATCCTGTGCGTGTTGACGCGTGAAGACGGCAGTGAGGTGGTCCCGCTGGATATCGACGGTATCAAATCCGGCGACGCAACTTGGGGCCATCGTTTCATGGCACCCGCGCGGATTTCTGTCACCAGCTTTGAGGATTACGCCGCCAAGCTGAAACGCGCCTTTGTGGTGCTCGACCCCAAGGAACGCGAGGCGGCGATCTGGCAGGATGCCACCAATCAGGCCTTTGCGTCGGGCCTTGAAGTCGTGGATGACAAGGGCCTTCTGGCCGAGGTGGCGGGGCTGGTGGAATGGCCGGTGGTGCTGATGGGCTCGATTGATGCGGAGTTCCTCGACCTGCCGCCGGAGGTGCTGCAGACCTCCATGAAAGAGCACCAGAAGTTCTTTTCGGTAAAGAACCCCAAGACCGGGCGGATCGAGAAGTTCATCACCGTGGCCAACCGTGAAACCGCCGACAATGGCGCGACCATTCTGGCGGGCAACCAAAAGGTGCTGAGCGCGCGTCTGGCGGATGCGAAGTTCTTCTGGGAGAACGACCTGCGCATCGCGAAATCCGAGGTCGGCATGGAAGGCTGGCTGGAAAGCCTTGGCAATGTGACGTTCCACAACAAGCTCGGCACCCAAGCCGCGCGCATCGACCGGATCGCGGCGCTGGCGCGCGAAATCGCCCCCATAGTGGGCGCGGATGCGGATTTGGCGGAACAGGCGGCGAAGGTTGCCAAGGCGGATCTCAGCTCCGAGATGGTCTATGAGTTCCCCGAACTGCAGGGCCTGATGGGGCGCTACTACGCTGAGGCCGCCGGGTTGCCGCAAGAGGTCGCCAATGCCTGTCAGCTGCATTATTCGCCCTTGGGCCCCAGCGATGAGGTGCCGACAGAGCCTGTCTCGGTCGCGGTGGCGCTCGCGGACAAGATCGACACGCTGACGGGGTTCTGGGCGATTGATGAAAAGCCCACCGGGTCGAAAGACCCCTACGCGCTGCGTCGTGCCGCACTGGGTGTGATCCGGCTGGTGCTGGAGAATGGCGTGCGCGTCGCTTTGGCAGGTGTCTTTACCCAAGGCTACGAGGGTGCGGATGAGAGTGACCTCCTCTCCTTCTTCCACGACCGCCTCAAGGTCTTCCTGCGCGATCAGGGTATTCGTCATGATGTGATCGACGCCTGTATTGCGATGGAGGGCAATGACGACCTGACGCTCTTGGTGAAACGCGCCCGCGCGTTGGAGGCGTTCATGTCGTCGGAGGATGGCGAAAACCTGCTGCAAGGGTTCAAACGCGCCAACAACATCCTGTCGCAGGCCGAGGAAAAAGATGGGGTCGAATATTCCTACGGGGCCGACAAGAAATTCATCGAGGATGCGGCGGAAGCAGCCCTGTTTGATGCGCTTGCCGCAAACGAGGGGGCGATCTCCTCGGCCATCGAGGCCGAGGATTTCGCGGCCGCCATGGGCGGCATGGCCGCATTGCGCGCGCCGGTGGATGCCTTCTTTGAGGCGGTGCAGGTCAATTCCGACAATCAAGTGGTGCGCCGCAACCGGCTGAACCTGCTGAGCCAGATCCGCAAGGTCTGCGGTCAAGTGGCTGATCTGAGCCGCATTGAGGGCTGATCCTTCGCGCCAACTCGCGTGATCAAGGGCCCTCGCTGTTTATAGTGAGGGCCGTTTTTGTTGCAGCTTCGGCATGCTTTTCCTTGCGGGAGTGATTGCGCGCATTATGCTCGGGTTGAGGGAGGATCGCTGCATTGCAGAAACACACAGGGGACGAACCGATGGATACTACCCCGAAGGCCACTTTGATCACGGCCACCGCGCCGATTGCCAATCAGACGCATGGCGGGCGGGCGAAATGTTTGCAGCGGCTGGTGCGGTTGAACCTGCCGGTGCCGCAGACTGTGGCGCTGTCTTTTGATGCGGTGCATGAGATCGCCGAAGGCTATATGGTCGACGTACAGGCGATCCTTGCGGATCTGCGCCCCGATGCGCTGCTTTGTGTGCGCCCATCCTCGGAAGATCCCGACTGGGGTGGCCCCGGTGCGGTGTTGAACATTGGCATGAATGATGCGCGGTTCGTGGATCTGAGCGACACGCTCGGCGCGGATGCGGCGGCGGCGCTTTATTTGCGGTTTGTGCAGTCCTATGCGGTGCATGTGGCGCGGCTGGACCCGGATGTGTTTGAGGACGTCGAGGATGGCGGCCCCGATGCGCTGAGCGAGATGTTGCAGGCCTATGAGGCTGAGGCCGAAGAGCCGTTCCCCCAAGATCCCGGCGAACAGCTGGCGGCAGTGCTGAGGTCGATGGCGCGCGCGTGGGAGGGCACTTCGGCGCGGCTGTTGCGGGCGGCCAAGGGCGCGCCGGAGGATGCCGGGCTTGGGCTGGTGGTGCAGGAAATGGTGCCGGGGCTGGGGCAGGGCGAATGCGGCTCTGGCGTGCTGCAGCTTGTGAACTCTCAAACCGGATTACCGCAGATCACGGGCCGGTATCTTAGCCAAAGTCAGGGGCGGGACGCGCTGGGGGTCGATGCGGAATCGATCTATCTGGAGCAGGACGAACGCGGTCCTTCGCTTGAGGAGTTGGCGCCCGAAGCCTTTGCGGAGCTAAAGGCCCATGCGGCTCTGATGCGGGTAAAGCTGCGGGCGGAGATGCAGGTGGAGTTCGTGATCGAGAATGGCCGCGTGCATATTCTGGATGGGGTGCGGGTGACGCGTTCGGCTCAGGCTGCGGTGCGGATTGCGGTGCGGCTGGCCGAAGACGGGATTATCCCACCGGAAGAGGCGGTGATGCGGGTGGACGCGCATTCGCTCAATGAATTGTTGCACCGTCAGGTGGACCCGGACGCCAAACGCGATGTGATCGGCAGCGGGATCGCCGCCAGCCCTGGTGCTGCCACGGGCCGGCTGGTGTTCACCGCGACAGAGGCGCAGGCCAGCAAATCGCGCGGCGAGCCGTGCATTCTGGCACGGCGTGAAACCTCGCCGGAGGATGTACGTGGCATGCACGCAGCGGCCGGTGTTCTCACGGAAAAAGGCGGCATGACCAGCCATGCGGCGGTGATCGGACGCGGGCTCGGCCTGCCTTGTATCGTAGGGGCCTCCAGCCTGAGATTTGATAGCCGACGCAAGCAGTTAACCGCACCGGATGGGCGGGTTTTCAAATCCGGAGAGACGATCACCGTGGATGGAACCTCGGGTCAGGTTTTGGCGGGAGAGCCAAAAATGACCGAGGCGGCGGAAGACGATGCGCTTACCACTCTGATGGGGTGGGCCGATGCGGCGCGTGACATCGCGATCCGGGCCAATGCCGACACGCCCGCAGATGCGCAAACCGCACGCAATTTCAATGCGCAAGGGATTGGGCTCTGTCGGACAGAGCATATGTTCTTTGATCCCGGCCGTCTGACGGTGATGCGTGAGATGATCTTTGCCGAAACCTCTTCGGGCCGGGCCGCGGTGCTGGCGCGCCTGCTGCCGATGCAGCGGAAGGATTTCCGCGAGCTGTTTCGGATCATGGAAGGGATGCCAGTTTGCATTCGTCTGTTTGACCCACCTCTGCATGAGTTTTTGCCGACCACCACCGCCGGTCAGCGCGAGCTTTCCGAGGCTTTGGGCCTGCCGGTCAGCGATGTGACCCGCCGGGTGGAAGAAATGGGTGAGTATAACCCCATGCTGGGCCTGCGCGGTGTGCGTCTTGGGGTGACGGTGCCTGAGATCTACGACATGCAGGCGCGTGCGATTTTTGAGGCCACGCTGGAAGCCTCACGCGATGGGGCGCCGGTGGTGCCAGAAATCATGATCCCGCTGGTGTCGGCCAAGCGTGAGGTGGAATTGGTGAAGGCCCGGATTGATGCGGTCGCCTCAGCAGTGAAATCCGAGCGCGGGGCAGATTTCACCTATCGTCTGGGCGTCATGGTCGAAACCCCAAGAGCGGCGCTGCGCGCTGATGAGATTGCTGTTCACACCGCCTTCCTGAGCTTTGGCACCAACGATCTCACGCAGATGACCTATGGTCTGTCCCGCGATGATGCGGGGCGGTTCATGTCGGCCTATGTGCAGCAGGGTGTCTTTGCAGAAGACCCGTTCCACGTGCTCGATGTGGATGGTGTCGGAGAGCTGTTGCAACTCGGTGTGCAGCGGGGACGGATGGCCAAGCCTGAAATCACCCTGTCGATCTGTGGTGAGCACGGCGGCAACCCCGAATCAATCGCGTTTTGCCGCGAGGCGGGCTTTGATTATGTGTCCTGCTCCCCCTTTCGAGTGCCCGTTGCACGGCTCGCGGCGGCGCAATTGGCGATCGCCGATAAAACCGGCCGAATAGCGCCGACATACATAAAAAATTAACGAATTCAGGGTTCTTCGGCGGCAAAAGAGACATCGCCGCATCGATGTAAGCCTTGGGGCATAACGGGTATACGTCCGCTTGGGTGGACGTTTTGATACATTTCCGTTACCCGAAGCCGTCGCTTGCGGTCGGAATGCCGCTGCAGGCAGTTGGACCGGGGGTACCCTGAATGAAACGGAATCTGATGTGTGTCGCAGTGATCGCGGCAACACTATGCGGTAGCATTGCCTCTGCAGACATGGGGCTGGATGCGCTTTTCAAACAGGAGCAGTCAACGCTTCAGGCCGCGCCAAAGGAGCGTATGCTACGCTTTTTGGGTGGAAAACGCCAAAGCCGAACCAAAGAAGTCACGCAGGTCGAATACACGCGGGCCTTCTTGGATAGCCGACCCGAAGCGTCCGGCGGCAGTGAGTTTGCGTGCCTTGCCGAAGCGCTGTACTTTGAGGCGCGGGGCGAGACCGTCAAAGGTCAGTTTGCCGTCGCTGAGGTGATCCGCAATCGGGTCAAAAGTTCACAATTCCCAAATACATTCTGTGGCGTGATCAATCAGGGCACAGGTCGCAAATATCAATGCCAGTTCACGTATACCTGTGATGGTCAAAAGGAAGTGATCCGCGAGCCACGCGCGTTTGAACGTGTCGCCAAGGTGGCGCGGCTGATCCTAGACGGGGTGAACCCGAAACTCACCCAGGGTGCCACCTACTATCACACCACAGCGGTAAAGCCGCGTTGGTCGCGCAAGTTTACCAAGACCGCGCGTATTGGCGTGCATCTTTTCTACCGTGACGAGCGTTTCCGCACGGCGGCAAAATAAGCGACGCGATTTTCCCCGCCAGAGATCGCCAGACGCCGCTTTCCGGCTCTGGCACGGCGGGTCTGAGCCTGTTATCTGGCCTGAACGGACCTAAGACTGTGACTCCTGACACAGCCTCTTTCCTGTTCTAAGCCAGCCGAGGGCCACACCATGAGTTCCGATATCCACCTCGCCTTCGCGCATCCCTCAGAGCGGTCCGCCGCAACGGCACGTCCGGGGCCGCTGGACCGTATTTCCCTGCGCGATCATATCGTCGAGGTTGAAATCGGCGCATTTCAGCAAGAGCGCGGCACCACGCAGCGGGTCTGTTTCAATGTGGTGGTAGAGATTGCGCCGCTGCCTGCGGATCTGGACGACGACGTCGATCGCATCCTGTCCTATGACAAGGTGACGGAGGCTATTGCCCATGAGCTTGCCCGCGAACGTCTGGCGCTGTTGGAAACCCTCGCCGAGCGGGTTGCGGAACGTATCCTGTGGGAGCCGCAGGCGGTGCGCGCGTTTGTGCGTATCGAAAAACTGGACCGAGGTCCCGGCAAACTCGGCGTGGAGATCGTGCGTTCCTCGGATCAGGTGTCGCATGAGACAGAAGAGGACATCAAACCGCACCCTCGGCTGATGTTCCTGTCCAATACCGCAATCGACAGTGACAATCTGAGCGGCTGGATCGATCAGATGGAATGCCGCGAACGGCCGCTGATCCTCTGTGTGGGGGCGCATGAGCTGGCGTTGCCGCAAACCGGGCATAAATGGACCCAGCGCCGTATTGATTTGCTGGCAATTGAGCAAAATGCATGGCGCTTGGCTGCCAGGGATGAACGCTGCAAAGTGGTGGAAACACGCACTGAGCTCGACTGGGCCATGAAGAATGGCCAGATTTGCGTCTGGGCGCCGTCCAAGATTGTGCTGGATGCGGTCGAGGGGCCAAGCGAGCCGCCGTCGAATGCGGTTGCACTTGCGGCGTGGTTCGCTTCTACTTTCGAAGCAGAAGAAATGATCGTGATCGGCGCGGAGCTCCCGGACAACCCCGGCGTGCCCCTGCGCGCCCATGCTGAGGAGCAACATACCCTGTGAGTTACTACCGCCCCCTGGTTCGTCATGGAGATGCGCGCCCCGAGGGCGCTATTCATCTTGCCGGCAGCGCGCTTTGGTTCACTGAGGTCGAAGTTTTAGATCGTTTGGCCCCGCCCCGTATCGTGCCGGCGGGTCTATTGCCAGAAGAGGTCCGGTTCCGTCTGATGAGCCGGCGCGCCGCAATTGCCGGGCTCGATATGACCCATCCGCATATCATGGGCATTCTCAACGTCACTCCGGACAGTTTTTCTGACGGCGGTCAGCATGACGAGCTTACCTCGGCGCGCGACGCGGCTTTGCAGATGGTATCAGACGGGGCCTCGATTATTGATGTGGGGGGCGAAAGCACCCGCCCCGGCGCGGCTGAGGTCGAAGAGCTGGAAGAGATCACCCGCACCGCGCCCGTGATCGCCGCGATCCGCGAGGCAAGTGAGGTGCCAATCTCAATTGATACGCGCAAAGCGACCGTGGGGATGGAAGCATTGGAGGCGGGCGCGTCGCTGATCAATGACGTGTCGGGCTTTACCTTCGATGCCGCGTTAGCGCCGCTGGCGGCACAGGCTGGGGTGCCGGTCTGCGTAATGCATGCGCAGGGGGATCCGCAGACCATGCAGGAAAACCCGCAGTACGAGAATGTGGTGCTCGACGTCTATGATTTCCTTGCAGCACAGGTGGACCAACTGGAGGCCATCGGTGTTTTGCGTGAACAGATCGTCATTGATCCGGGCATCGGTTTTGGTAAGAGCGAGGCGCATAACCTGGCGCTTCTGCGCAATTTGAGCCTGTTTCACGGTATTGGCTGTCCGATCCTTCTGGGGGTCTCGCGCAAGGGATTCATTGGCGCGATTGGCAAAGAACCGCAAGCTGCACGGCGTGCGCCAGGTTCTATTGCCGTAGGACTTGCGGGATTTGCCCAAGGCGTGCAATTGCTACGGGTGCATGATGTGGCGGAAACGGCGCAGGCCCTGCGCCTGTGGCAAGCCACGAGATAACGAGATTACGGCAGCTGTTGGACCCTCCGGCGGTGCGCCGGACAGAGGAGCAGCTTTGATGCGCAAACTCTTTGGAACCGATGGGGTGCGTGGCAAGGCCAATCTGCATCCCATGACTGCCGAGATGGCGCTGCGTATTGGAGCAGCTGTCGGTCGGTATTTTCGCCGTGAAACAGATACCGTGCACCGGGTGGTGATCGGTAAGGACACACGGCTGTCAGGCTATATGTTTGAAAACGCGCTGACGGCGGGGCTGACCTCGACGGGGATGAACGTGCTGCTCCTGGGGCCAGTGCCAACGCCTGCGGTGGGGCTGATGACACGGTCTATGCGGGCAGATCTGGGTGTGATGATTTCCGCCAGCCACAATCCGGCCGAAGACAATGGCATCAAATTCTTTGGCCCCGATGGCTACAAGCTCTCCGATGAAGTGGAGCTGGAGCTGGAAGCGCTGATTGAGGCGGGGGTTGAGCCTGCACAGTCCCACAATATCGGTCGCGCAAAACGGATTGATGATGCCCGTTTTCGCTATGGAGAGCGGGTGAAGAGCTCTCTGCCACGCGATATGCGTCTGGACGGGTTGAAGGTGGTGATCGATTGCGCCAATGGCGCGGCCCATCGGGCTGCTCCGGAAATACTGTGGGAACTGGGCGCGGATGTGATCCCGGTAGGTGTGTCACCGGACGGCAAGAACATCAACCGCGGCTGCGGCTCTACCAAGCCCGCTGTCGCCGCAGAAACCGTGGTGGCGCATGGTGCCCATGTGGGGATCTGCCTTGATGGTGATGCGGACCGGGTGGTGGTGATCGACGAGACCGGCACCGTTGCGGATGGCGATCAGCTGATGGCGCTTCTGGCGTCCGCATGGGCTGAGGACGGGCGGTTGAGCGGCGGTGCGCTGGTGGCAACGGTGATGTCCAACCTCGGTCTGGAACGGTTCCTGAATGATCGTGGTATCGGGCTCGAGCGCACAGGCGTCGGTGACCGCTATGTGGTGGAGCGGATGCGGCAGGGTGGCTTTAACCTCGGTGGTGAGCAATCCGGCCACATTGTGATGAGCGACTATGCCACAACCGGAGACGGGCTGATGGCGGGGCTGCATTTCCTTGCCGAGATGGTGCGCCGGGAGCAGAAAGCCTCTGAGTTGGCACAGCAGTTTGAACCGGTGCCGCAGTTGTTGAAAAATGTACGCTTTGAGGCGGGGCAGGTACCGTTAGAGGTGGATGCGGTGCAGGATGCGATTGCGCAGGCGGAAGGGCAGCTCAATGGGCATGGGCGTCTCTTGATCCGAAAATCCGGCACTGAGCCGCTGATCCGAGTGATGGCAGAGAGTGAGGATCCAGACCTCCTGAACCGCGCGGTGGATGATGTGGTCGCTGCTGTAGAGGCGGCGACGATTTGAGGTTTTTCCGCCCGGGTGTCCGGGCGGACCCGCGCGCCGAGCCTTTGGCTCGGCGCGCGAGAGGGGGCGCTGCCCCCTCGGGCGAAGCCCTCACCCCCGGGATATTTCTGAAAAGCTGAATGAGTGGGTAGCTTGCCTTTGTGCCCGAGCGTCAGGTCAGGCCAAACAGGCGTTTTAAGGCACCATATTGGCTGAGGGCTACTCCTGCGAGGATCAGGGCCAAGGCCCACAGAAGCGTGCCCGGCAGGGCTTCGCTGAGGAACACCGCACCAAAGAAAACGGCGCAGACAGGGACCAGATAATTGGTGAGGCTCATGAAGGTTGGCCCTGCACCGCGAATGACCAAGACGCGTAACAGGTTTGCTCCGGCGGTTGGGATCAGACCTAAAATTGCCAACCACATCCAGGTTTCTGACGAGATGACAGGTGGCGGGCCTTCGACCATCCATGCGGCGGGGATGATGCCAAGGGTGCCGATCAAGAGCAGCACTGCGGCAAGGCCAACGGAGTCGACCTCTGGCAAGCGGCGCATGGAGATGGATGACACCGCGTAGCAGGCTGCAGCGGTCAGGCAGGTAAGGCGGCCGGCCCATTCCAGATCGGAGCCGTTGCTTTCGAAGGCTTGTCCACCGATCAGCAAAGCGACCCCGAAAAAGCCGATGACCACACCGATCAGGCGGCGCAGGGTCAGAGGTTCTGAGGCGAAGAAATGCGCCAGCGGCAAAACCATCAGTGGGATGGCCGACATGCTGACCCCAGCAAAACCGGAGGTCACATGCTGCAGGCCCCAGCTGATCAGGATGAAGGGCAGCGTGGAGCTCAGGACGCCAATGAAGATAACAATCCACCAGTTTGGCCGTTCTTTAAACAGTTGAAAACCGCGCAGGCCCCAGATCGCGGTCAGCAACAGCGCCGCAAATCCGATCCGCCCGGACGCGAGCCAAAACGGGGTGATCCCGCGCAGTGCCAGTTCGACCACCATGAAGGTCCCGCCCCAAGTGAGACCTAAGGCGGCCACCATGGCCCAGTAACGGGGGGCGATTTCCGGCATGATTTTCTCCTGACAATGGGCACGGGCTGAACTCGGGTGCCGTGCGGGCAGATGACCTATGGTGCGAGGAAAGGTCAATGAGGCACGCTTCGTTCGAGAACGAAGTGTGTCACACCGTGAAAAAGGCGCCCCGGTGTCCCGAGGCGCCCTGCAGAGGTCCGGGCTGCGGAGCCTTGGCTCCGCAAACGGGGTCCTTAGTTTTTGGACTTGTCGACCATCTTGCCGGCAGAGATCCAAGGCATCATTTCACGCAGTTTGGCGCCGGTGGCCTCGATCGCGTGCTCGTCGTTGGCACGACGGGACGCTTTGATGGTCGGCTGACCCACGGCGTTTTCCAGCATGAAGTCGCGCACAAATTTACCCTGCTGAATGTCGGCGAGGACTTCTTTCATGCGGGCTTTGGTTTCGTCGTACTTCAGGATGCGCGGGCCGGTGACATACTGGCCGTACTCGGCGGTGTTGGAGATGGAATAATCCATGTTCGCAATGCCGCCTTCGTAGATCAGGTCCACAATCAGTTTCACTTCGTGCAGGCACTCAAAATAGGCCATTTCCGGCGCGTAGCCTGCCTCAACGAGGGTTTCAAAGCCGCAACGGATCAGTTCAACCAGACCGCCACAGAGAACGGCTTGTTCGCCGAACAGGTCGGTTTCGCACTCTTCGCGGAAGTTGGTCTCGATGATGCCGGAGCGACCGCCACCGATGGCGGAGCAGTAAGACAGCGCGGTTTCCAGTGCGGAGCCGGATGCGTCATTGTGAACCGCCACAAGGCAGGGCACGCCGCCGCCTTTGGTGTATTCGCCACGCACGGTGTGGCCGGGGCCCTTGGGCGCCATCATGATGACGTCGACGCCTTCTTTTGGCTCAATCAGGCCAAAATGCACGTTCAGGCCGTGGGCGAATGCAATTGCGGCACCCGGCTTGATGTTGTCGTGGACGTATTTCTTGTAGGTCTCGGCCTGCAGCTCGTCGGGCATGGTGAACATGATCACGTCACACCAGGCCGCCGCTTCGGCGATGCCCATGACTTGCAGGCCTTCGGCTTCGGCTTTCTTGGCGGAAGGGGAGCCTTCGCGCAGCGCGATGACAAGGTTCTTTGCGCCAGAGTCACGCAGGTTCAGCGCGTGCGCGTGACCTTGCGAGCCATAGCCGAGGATGGCGACTTTCTTTTCCTTGATGAGGTTCACGTCGCAGTCGCGGTCGTAGTACACACGCATCGGATCAATCCTTTGACCTGAGTTTCTATCTGTCAGCGATCATAGTCGGCAGCGCAGGGGATGCGAGTGCGATTGGTGTATGAATTCACCAATTTTCGCGGTATCTATTCGCGAAAATGTAGATTAGCGTAGCAATCATGCTTGATGATCTCGACAGGCGCATATTGCGCAACCTTCAGGAGGACCCGACCCAATCGCTGCCGGATCTGGCAGACCGGCTGGGACTCACTGCCTCGCGTCTGTCACGCAGGCTGGAGAAGCTGCGTGAGGGTGGTGTCGTAAAGGGCACGCGGGCGGTCATCGACTGGCAGGCTCTGGGCTACGCGGTTGAGGTCTCACTGCGGGTGACACTTGATAAGACCAATCCACGCGCTTTTGATGAATTCATCCCCGCCGCGCGTGAAATCCCGGAGGTACTGGAGATCCAGACCTTCCTCGGGCAGGTCGATGTGCGCCTCAGCGTGATTGCGCGCGATATGGCCCATTATCAGGCGCTGTATCGGGATCGCATCCTGCAACTGCCGAATATCACCGACATCGAGGCGCTGATGCATGTGGCGCGGATCACCACACGGACGGCGCTGCCGCTATGACAGAACTGGATGACATTGACCTGGCACTCCTGCGGGCCCTGTCGGAGGATGCAACCCAGACCGCAGGCGCACTTGGCCGCGCGCTAGGCCTCAGCCAGCCCGCTACATGGCGACGCATCAAGCGGCTGGAGGAGGCAGGGATTTTGTCGCATCGGGTGCTGGATCTTGATCTGGAGAAACTGGGGTTCGGTGTCACCGTTTTTGTCGGCGTCAAACTGGCCACCAAAGGGCGTGTCAGCCTTGATGACTTTGAGCGCGCGGTCTCGGCCATCCCGGAGGTGCAGACGGTGGAGCATGTGCTGGGGTTTTACGACTATCGCCTGCGGGTGGTCGCCCGCGACATTGCCGATTTCGAACGCGTCTTGCGGCGGCGGATCATGACCTTGCCGGGGGCGGGTAATGTGGACGCCAATGTGCTCCTGTCCGAAGAACGTCGCCCCGGCCCCTTGGGCTGATGCGCATTTAACGGCTTTTACGACAAGAGCTGTAGCCACGTGGCGCTTGAGCCAGAGGGGCGGCTCTGCCATGACAGAGACAACCGGCCCCAGCCGACCCTATTGCAGCAAGGAGATTTCTCATGGCCCTCTTGGATACAGTCGACCCTGATGGTCTGGATGAGTTCTCGGTGGTGTTCACCGACCGGTCCCTCAATCACATGTCAAAGGAATTCCAGCAGGTGATGCTGGACATCAACGCCATGCTGAAAGAGGTCTACAAGGCGGATGCGACCGCGCTGGTGCCCGGTGGCGGGACCTATGCGATGGAGGCCGTCGCGCGCCAGTTTGCCCGCAATCAGGACACGTTGGTGGTGCGCAATGGCTGGTTCTCCTATCGCTGGAGCCAGATTTTTGAAACAGGCGGCCTTACCAAATCTGCCAGTGTCATGAAGGCGCGCCAGACCGGCAATGCTGCGCAATCGCCCTTTGCTCCGGCCCCGATCGAAGAGGTCACCGAAGCAATCCGCGACCAAAAACCGGCCATCGTCTTTGCGCCCCATGTGGAAACTGCGGCCGGTGTGATCCTGCCGGATGACTACGTGACCCAAATGGCGGAGGCCGCCCATGAGGTCGGCGCGCTGATGGTGCTGGACTGCATCGCCTCTGGCTGCGCGTGGGTCGATATGAAGGCCACCGGTGTCGATGTGCTTATCTCCGCCCCGCAAAAGGGCTGGAGCGCGTCGCCGTCTGCGGGGCTGGTGATGCTCTCCAAACGCGCGCTTGCGAGACTGGACGAGACCACCTCCGACAGTTTCGCCCTCGATCTCAAGAAATGGCGCGCGATCATGCAAGCCTATGAGGACGGCGGCCACGCCTATCACGCCACCATGCCCACCGATGCGCTGCGCATGTTCCGTGATACCATGGCGGAGACCAAAGAATATGGTTTCAAACGCTTGCGCGAGGCGCAGTGGAAACTGGGCAATGGCGTGCGTGAAATGCTCGCGAAAAAAGGCGTCACTTCCGTCGCGGCAGAAGGCTTTGGCGCGCCGGGTGTGGTGGTCAGCTACACCGATGATCCGCAGATTCAGAATGGCAAGAAATTCGCTGACCAAGGCATGCAGATCGCCGCAGGCGTGCCGCTGGCGGTCGATGAGCCTGAGGGGTTTAAGACCTTCCGCCTTGGCCTCTTTGGTCTTGATAAGCTCTATGACGTCAACGGCACGCTGTCGCGGCTGAAAACCGTGCTCGACCAAGTGCTCTGACACCGCTTCATCTTTTCAAAAATACCTCCGCCGGAGGCAAGGGTCTGTCCCATAGGGCAGGCCCGTTTTTTATCGTACGCCAAGCCCCATCTGCATCAGCATCTTGCGCACCTGCGGCAGGGAATAAAGCGCGTTCAGCCCACCGGCCCGCAAATCCCTGAGCGGACGTGCCTCGATCATCGAGGCACGATTCAGCAGATCAATACCGCTGACCCGCAATTTGATGTCGCTGTGACGGGCTTTCTCATAAGCATCCAGCATCACCTGATCACCGAGCCCCTCCGGTCGCGCCTCCACCAGATCCATCAGTACCCGCAAATCCGCCAGTGACATATTAAGCCCCTGCGCCCCAATGGGTGGCACCACATGTGCTGCTTCGGCCATCAATGCCAGACGCTCACCCACCAGACGTTCGGCACGCTGGCTGATGATGGGCCAAAGGGTGCGGCGCGAGGCCAGTTTCAGCGACCCAAGCACCCCGCAGGAACGGGTGTTCATCTCGCCTTCAAATGCGGCTTCATCAAGGGCTGCGAGCCGGTCGGCGTTGGCACTGGTCTCCATCCAGACAATCGCCGACGAGGGCCGCCCGTCCAGATCTGGCAGGGGCACCAGCGTAAAGGGGCCACCGGTGCGGTGAATTTCGGTCGACACGTTTTCATGCGGCAGATCATGGGTCACCGCAAAGGCCAGCGCCTTTTGTCCGTAGCGGGTGGTCTGCACCTCGATCCCTGCGGCCTCGCGCATGGGGGAGGCGCGCCCATCACAGGCCAGCACCAGTTTGCACCGCACACGCGCGCCATCACTCAGGGTCACACGGGCCTCTCCCGTACGGGTGAACAGGCTTTGGGTGCCAACGCCGGGGCGAAATTCCGCATTGGCCAACTCGTTGATACGCGACAACATTTCGCGGCGCAGCAGCCAGTTGGGCAGGTTCCAGCCAAAGGGCAGTTCGGAAATCTCTGCGGCATTGAACTCTCGCACCACACGCGGTTCGGGTTCAGCGCCACCCGCGTCAATGATGCGCATGATCTGCAAAGGTGCGGCATAAGGCGCCAACCGCGTCCAGAGCCCTGCATCCTCCAACAGTGATTTTGCCGGTTGCAGAAACGCCGTGGTGCGCAGATCCGCGCCCGCATCCTCGCGCGCGGTCACAGGGGCCGTCGGGTCCACGCAGATCACGGAAAATCCGCGCGCTGCAAATGTCGCCGCAGCGGTCAGCCCGGCAATGCCGCCCCCGGAAATCAGGATGTCACATGTCTCGCTCATCACCTCGGCCCCGCGCTGTTGCTATGAGGGGAGACATAGGGCGCGGGGCGGGCGAATGACAAGCGGCTCTGTGCCGCAGGGGATCAGCCGCGCGAAATCAGGATCAATATGATCCACATCACCGGCACCAGAGCGAGCGCAGGCAAATAGAGGCCGGGCAGGCCAAACAGCATGATGGAAATACCCCAGAGGCTGATGAATGTGGCAATCGCGTAGTAGATGTTGCCCTCATCGCCATAGCTCACCTCTTTCCAGATGCGGCCCAGCACGGGCACACGAAAGATGATGCGCTCAAAGGTCGTGAGCTTCGGCGGCAGGGTGTAGGCGGTCATGTCAGGCTCCGTCATGTCGTGTCGCTCTGCGATATAGGGCGCAAAACATGACTAAAACATGTGCATTTTGGTCGCTGCGACAGGCTACCGCAGGTGGCCCAGAAATTCTGTCAAATCCATGGTGTGATGATGGATGTGATCGCCCTCAAAGACCTCGGGTGCGACGTGCACCGTGCGCATGCCCATCGCATGCGGCGCGGTCAAATTGCGCGGGTCATCCTCAAACATCGCCGCCTTGGCGGTCTCGACGCCAGCCTGCGCAAACACCCGTTCAAAGGCGCTGCGCTCTGGTTTTGGGCGATAATCTGCGTGCTCAACGCCGTAGATGCCGTCAAACAGCCCCGAGAGCCCCCGCGCAGCCAGAACGCGCTCCGCATAGGGGGCAGAGCCATTGGTGTAGACGATTTTGCGCCCCGGCAAGGCTTTGATATGGCCCGCCAACATCTGATCAGGTTCCAGATGGTCGAGCGAGATATCATGTACCGCCACCAAAAACGGTTCGGGGTCGATGCTGTGTTCCTGCATCAACCCCGCCAGCGTGGTGCCGTGATTGCGCCAATAATCGCCGCGCAGCTTATCGGCGGCCCCATGATCGATCCGGAGCGTGTCCATCACATAAGTGATCATCTTCGCCTCGATCTGGTCAAACAGTCGGGCCGAAGGATGATAGAGCGTATTGTCGAGATCGAACACCCAATGTTCGACATGAGAGAAGGATTGCTTGACCATAATCCGAGACCTAGGCGCTATGTCTCGGATTCGCAATGGATTAGCATGAGGCGCATTCCGCCTCAGACTTGATCGCAGCGCTGGCAAAGCGTAGAAAGTTGCGGTGCAATGGAGGGCAAAGCGCCGATGAGCCAGACGAAGAACAGCACCCAGAAAGACGCCTATGGGCTGATCCTCGACGCCATCGACGTTGGAATGTTCAAACCCGGCGACCGTCTGGTGGAGAACGATCTGGCCGATCGGTTTGGCGTGTCGCGCACTCCTATTCGCGAGGCATTGCAACGGCTTGAAACCCAGAGCTTGCTGGAGCGTGATGGCCGTTCGCTGATTGTGGCCTCGCTCGATCACAACCAGATGGCCGAGCTTTATGTTGTCCGGCGCGAGCTGGAAGGGCTGGCGGCGGCGCTGGCTGCGCGCCATGCCACCGATGAGGAAGTGCAGGTTCTGCGCGATATGGTCGCGGCAGATGATGCGCTGGTCGACAAACCGGTAGAGCTTGCCAAGGCAAACCGGCGGTTTCATCAGCAAATCCATCTGGCGTCACACAACCGCTATCTGGTGCAGCAGCTGGATTTGGTGCATCGCTCGATGGCGTTGATGGCCACCACGTCACTGGCTGCCGAAGGGCGCGGGCGTATTGCGCAAGATGAGCATAAGGCAATCGTCGCAGCCATCGCCAACCGGGACGAGGCTGCAGCGGGGCAAGCGTTGAAGGATCATATCTCGGTCGCTTTCACCACGCGCCTGAAGCAGGACGCAGGCGCGCGCGGCGGCTGAGTTACTCCTCCGCCGTGCCGCCGTGATCACCGTGAGCGGTCTTGTCCCAAAAGAAGGGAGCGGCAAAAACCTCCCACAGGGCTTTGTAGGCGGCAAAACAGCCAAGCGCAAAATAGAGTGGCATCAACGGGGCGCAAAACGCGAGCAACGGGCGGCCTGATGCGCGTGCACCGCTGATCCAGATGCAAAAGTTAAGCACCTCAAAGACCACAAGCGCCCCGGCGGTGACGTGCAGCGCGCCGGGCGGCAGCGCACCCTCTAGCGGATGTGGCAGGCCCAGTGCCACCAGCCAGAAACTCCATAACACCGGGGCCAATAGAAATTGTCCCAAGGTGCCGAGGAAGAACGCCTGAACGCCCCAAAAACGCCACCAGCCGATATCGCGCAGCAGCTGGTTGGGCGCACGCATATGCACCAGATAGGTCATCATAAACCCCTTGAGCCAGCGTGAACGTTGCTTGATCCATGGTGTGATGCGGCTGTTGGCTTCTTCATAGGTGGTCGTGGGCAGCATCTCTGTGCGATAGCCTGCGCGGGCAAGGCGCACGCCAAGATCGGCGTCCTCGGTGACATTATGTGCATCCCACGCGCCGAGGTTCTCGAGGGCATCGCGTCGGATGAACAGGGTGGTTCCGCCCAATGGAACCACCAGCCCCAGCCGCGCGATGCCTTGTAACAGGACCCGAAACCAGCCCGCATATTCGAGCGTAAAGCAACGCGATATCAGATTGCGGGTCGGGTTATAGAAATCCAGAACCCCTTGGAAACAGGCCACTTCGGGTGGCGCGTGGGAAAACGCCTGCGCGGCGATTTCCAGTTGGTCTGGTTCCGGCGCATCTTCTGCATCCCAAATGCCGATGATCTCGCCATGGCAAAAATTCAGAGCGTAGTTCATCGCCCGAGGTTTGGTGGTAAGAGAGCCATCACCCGGCACCTCAACCACCCGGAACCAGTCGGGCAAATCGGCGCATTTCACAGCGTTGCGCGTGACCTCATCGCTTTCTTCCAACACCAAGAACACCTCCATGCGGGCACGCGGGTAGGTGAGGCGACACAGGCGTCGCAACAGATGTTTGCCAATTTCCGCCTCGCGATAGAGCGGCACCAGCATGGAGATCATGGGGGCGGCGTTCTGCGGCTCAATTTTGGGCTGGTTTGCGCGCCTGGCCGCCAGAAGACCGGTGATCCTGAGGGTTGTGAACAATACCAAGGTCAACAGCGCACCAAAGGCCAGAAAAGCGATGACGACCTGCGGAACCAGTAATGAGAACAGCACAAACAGCGCCGCAATCGCAAAGGCTGGGGCGCGGGCTGCTTGATAGTCAAACGTCCGGCAACTGAGAGCAGGGGGAACGCTGTTTGACGCCGCTTGCGTCATCTTTTGGCGAAACACCTGAAGCAGGGTCGCCTCAATCTCTGCCGCAGGGGTCGGTATGGGAACAAGGTCGTGAAAATGCCCCGCAAGCTCTTGTTTTAATTCCGGCAACCCCGTGGGGTCAGCCATCAGGATCAGGGCGGTATGCCCCAAGGTTTCCAATGGCACCGCCTGATGCCGTAACCAAAAGGCAGGAGGACGCAGAGCAAGAATATCCTGATCGGGGCGCTCAGTACCGATCCGCTGCAACTGAGCCGCGCGGCGGGTGTTCTGAAGCCGCGCGATATTTTCCAAATGCTGTTGGTGGAGATTGCCCAGATCCAAGGAAGACGGCGGATCACGCAAACTGCCCGGTCGCGCCGACCGGCGATAGAGCACGCGGCTGCGCCGGTGCAGGTCCATCTGGTTCTTGCCCATAGCTTATAGCTAACAGAGCTGTGGCCAGCGCCTAAGTTAAACACCCGCAACAGATGGGGAAGTCACCGTAAAAGAAACCGCCCGGCTGCAGCGGCAACCGGGCGGTTTTGAACTGTGCTGTGGCCGCTGATCAGGCCTTGCGGGCCGCCATTGCTTCCGCAAAACGTTCAAACAGGTAAAAGCTGTCTTGCGGGCCGGGGCTGGCTTCGGGGTGGTGCTGGACGGAATAAACCGGGCGATCCTTCATGCGGATGCCGCAGTTGGAGCCATCAAACAGCGAGACATGCGTCTCTTCCACACCCTCGGGCAGGGTTTGCGCATCGACCGCAAAGCCGTGGTTCATGGAGGTGATCTCAACCTTACCGGTTCCGTGTTCCTTGACCGGATGGTTGGCCCCGTGGTGACCGTGGTTCATCTTGGTGGTCTTTGCCCCCAATGCCAGTGCAAGCATCTGGTGGCCAAGACAAATCCCAAAGACCGGCAGGTCGGTCTTATCAAGGATGTCCTTGATCATCGGCACCGCATATTCACCGGTTGCTGCCGGGTCGCCGGGACCGTTGGAGAGGAACACACCATCGGGATTATGTGCCAGGACCTCTTCAGAGGTTGCCGTGGCGGGCAGCACGGTGACGTCACACCCGGCGGACGCAAGGCAGCGCAGGATGTTGCGTTTGGCGCCATAGTCGATGGCGACCACCTTGTGCTTGGGGTCCTCTTGACGGCTGTAGCCATCGGGCCATGCCCACCGCATCTCGTCCCAGCGGTAAGATTGCGCGCAAGTCACGTCCTTGGCGAGGTCCATGCCCTCAAGGCCGGGCCATGCACGCGCAGCGGCGACCAGCGCTTCGAGGTCAAAATTCCCGTCCGGGTTATGCTCCATCGCCACATGCGGCGCGCCTTGCTGGCGGATCGCACGGGTCAGACGGCGGGTATCCACGCCGCCAATGGCGATGCGGCCAGTGCGGGTGAGCCATGATTTCAGCTCTTCGGTGGCGCGCCAGTTCGAGGCCAGCGTCGGATCCCATTTCACCACCATCCCCGCGGCGACGGGGTCGGCGGTTTCGTCATCCTCGGGGGTGACGCCGGTATTGCCGATGTGGGGGAAGGTGAAGGTGACAACCTGACCCGCATAGGAGGGATCGGTCATGATTTCCTGATAGCCGGTCATTGCGGTGTTAAAGCACAGCTCGGCCACGCATCGCCCGGTGGCGCCGAACCCGTGTCCGTAGAACACGGTGCCATCTGCAAGGGCCAGGCAGGCGGTTGGCTTCGGCGAAACGGTTTCGACCATGACTCGACTCTCCATGCGGGCAAAATTCGCGCATCAATAAGTCTCGCATAGCGTGGGGTCAAGCACAGATAAGCCGATAACGGGCCTGCGTCGCGTGCAATCCCGAGAGCTTGAATGTTACCGCGGATTTGATTAATACTGCCTCTTCTTGTTCCACATGGACGAAGAGAACACATGGATACGCGAACTCGGGTCAACGAGGCCCTCAAGCAGGCGATGAAGGATAAGGCGATGGAACGCCTTTGCACTCTGCGTCTGATCAATGCTGCCATCAAGGACCGTGAAATCGCAGCGCGCGGTGACGGCGAAGAGGGCGGCATCGGCGACGAAGATATTCTCGCCATCCTCGGTAAGATGACCAAACAGCGCAAAGAAAGCGTGCGCGCCTATGAGGAGGGCGGACGGCTCGACCTTGCTGAGCGCGAGATGAATGAGATCGAGATCATCGAAGAGTTTCTGCCAAAGCAGCTCTCGGAGGATGAGGTGTCCAATGCGGTGAAAGCCGCTGTGAATGAGACCGGCGCCGAATCGATTCGCGACATGGGCAAAGTCATGGGCGCGCTGAAGGCCAAATACACCGGCCAAATGGATTTCGGCAAAGTTGGCCCGATGGTCAAAGATCAGCTCTGCTCGGCTGGTGGCTGCTGAGGCCAACGCCCAGAGCTTGACGATCAAGAATAGATAAACCCCGGTTCGAGACGCGAGCCGGGGTTTTTTGCTGCCGTTTAGTCCTGACGTGACGTGGCGGCAGGGCTCTGACGAATGGAATTTCGCAGATCCTCATACAGTGCCTTGCGCTCGTCTTCGGACAGGAACGCTCCGATTTCCACCTCTCGCCCGGCACCGCGCAGGGTTACGTAGTTAGGCACCGGCCCGCGCTCATGGTGCAGGGTGACCTCGGCCCAATGGCGATTGCAGCGCCAGCTTTGTGTGCTGCCGCGTCCATCGGAGCGGATCAACTCTGCGTCCTTCGGTCCAAGACGCAGCACCTCCAGCACCTGCGCATTGCGGCGGTTCTGATCGAGGGCGTATTTCATCCCGAATACGGCCAGCGTGAGAAATGGGATCAGCGCCCAGAACAACGGCGTGCCCATCAGTGGCAGCAGCGGCACTGTGATCAACGCAGCCGTCACCCCCAGAAAGCGTACATAGCCTTCGGGTTGGAGCGACTGATGGGGCCACAGGTGCAATTCGCCATCTTGATCGCTGGGGGGACGTGTCCAGTCATAGGGCATGGGGCGCATTTTAGCTCTCATGCGCAGGCTGTCGAGTGAAATGGCCGCCAGTTCTGGATCGGTGGCACAAAAGAAAACGCCCCGAAGCGCGAGGCTCCGGGGCGTTTTGATTTTAGGTCAGACCAGTCTTAGTGGCTGTGGCCTTTGTCCCAGTCTTCCTGCTTAGGCAGGGTTTCAAAGGTGTGCTCTGGCGGTGGGCAGGGCAGGGTCCATTCCAGCGTGTCAGCGTATTCGTTCCAGTAGTTGTTCTGGGTTACGCGTGCGCCACGCAGCAGCGAATAGATCACCACACCGAAGAAGAAGATGAAGGAGGCAAAGGACAGGAACGCGCCGTAGGACGAGATCTTGTTCCAATATGCAAAGCCTTCCGGATAGTCGATGTAACGGCGGGGCATGCCCTGACGACCCAAGAAGTGCTGCGGGAAGAACGTCAGGTTCGCGCCGATGAAGAACATCCAGAAGTGGATCTGCGCGCCCAGCTCGGAATACTGACGGCCAGTCATCTTGCCGAAGTAGAAGTAGATACCCGAGAAGATCGCAAAGACCGCACCGAGGCTCATCACGTAGTGGAAGTGTGCAACCACATAATAGGTGTCGTGATAGGCACGGTCGACCGCAGCCTGTGACAGAACCACACCGGTCACACCACCAACGGTGAACAGGAAGAGGAAGCCGAAGGCAAAGACCATCGGTGCCTTAAACTCGATGGAGCCGCCCCACATGGTTGCGATCCACGAGAAAACCTTCACCCCGGTCGGAACCGCAATCACCATAGTGGCGAGCATGAAGTAGGCCTGTTGGTTGAGGCTCATGCCGACGGTGTACATGTGGTGCGCCCAAACGACGAAGCCCAGAACACCAATCGCAATGATCGCCCAGACCATCGGCAGATAGCCAAACACCGGCTTGCGCGAGAAGGTGGCGATCACGTGAGAGATGATGCCAAAGCCCGGCAGGATCACGATGTACACTTCCGGGTGGCCGAAGAACCACAGGATGTGCTGATAGAGGATCGGGTCGCCGCCGCCTGCGGGGTCAAAGAAGGTGAACCCGAAGTTGCGGTCCATCAACAGCATGGTGATCGCGCCTGCCAGAACCGGCAGGGACAGAAGGATCAGCCAAGAGGTGACGAAGATCGACCAGCTGAACAGCGGCACCTTGAACAGGGTCATGCCGGGGGCACGCATGTTCAGGAAGGTGGTGATCATGTTGATCGCGCCGAGGATCGAGGAGGCACCGGAGACGTGCACGGCGAAGATCGCCAGATCCATCGAGAAACCGCCTTCTTTGACCGAAAGCGGCGGATACAGCACCCAGCCCACACCGGAGCCAAGCTGGTTGTTGCCACCCGGTGCAAAGACCGAGCACACCGCCAGCGCGGTACCGGCAACATACATCCAGAACGAAAGGTTGTTCATCCGCGGGAACGCCATGTCCGGCGCGCCGATCTGCAACGGCATGAAATAGTTGCCGAAACCGCCGAACAGGGCCGGGATGACGACAAAGAACATCATCAGGATGCCGTGGCCAGTAATCAGCACGTTCCAGAGATGGCCGTTCGGGGTACAGGGGTCGGAGGCAAAGCCTTCCATACACATGTATTGAACACCGGGATCCATAAGTTCGAGTCGCATGTAGACGGTGAATGCGACGGAAATGAAGCCGGTGAGCGCCGAAACGATCAGGTAAAGGATACCGATATCCTTGTGGTTCGTGCTCATAAACCAGCGGGTGAAAAAGCTCCGCTCGTCTTCGTGGCCGTGACCTTGAATGGCTGCGTCTGCCATTTGGGTGCCTCCTGTTAATACTCCTCAGAGACCGCACGAGGGATTCCCGGCGGCTCTGGACTCTTGCCGGTTTTAGAATGGCCTGCCCGGCCCTTCAATGGCGGAGTTTGATCTGGATCAAGAATAATTGTCGCGCCCCCTTGAGTTTTTTGCCGGCCTTACGGTCGAATCCGGTCTACGCGATGCCTCGAGCGTAGCGGTCGCGGCGGGCATAGACCAGTTGCTTGACCGCATCTGCAGAGACTGCGACACCCAAGCATGACGCCTGCGTTGGGCCTTTGATACGGAGAGAGTCGACCATGACCGCCTATGATGACGACAATATTTTCGCAAAAATCCTGCGCGGTGAGATCCCCTCCACCCGCGTTTATGAGGATGACGACACGCTGGCCTTTATGGATATTATGCCACGCGTTGACGGGCATCTGCTGGTGATCCCCAAAACACCCTGCCGAAACGTGCTGGATGCCAACCCCGCGCAACTGGAGGCTGTAATCCGCACCGTGCAAAAGCTCGCACAGGCCAGCAAGGCTGCTTTTGATGCAGATGGGGTTACGATCCAGCAATTCAACGAGGCCGCAGGCGGGCAGGAAGTTTTCCATCTGCATTTCCACGTATTGCCTCGTCACGAGGGAGTCTCTCCGCGCGCGCCGGGGCAAATGGGCGATATGGATGCAATCGCCGCCCACGCCGAGAAAATTCGCGCTGCACTCTAAGGGCGCTGATCTCGCGACATTTCAAACAATTGAATGGAGGTCATAGTGGCCAAAATCGCACATAGTATGATCCGTGTTCTTGATGAGGCCGCCTCTGTGGCCTTCTACAAAGCGGCTTTTGACATGGAAATCGCCGACCGTCTTGATTTCGATGATTTCACGCTGATCTATCTGACCGCGCCCGAAGGCAGCTTTGAGCTGGAACTGACAATCAACAAAGCACAGAGCGAGCCTTATGAGTTGGGCAATGGCTATGGCCATTTGGCGCTGGTGGTTGGGGATCTTGAACATGCCCGCGCCAAGGTCGAGGCAGCCGGTGGCGCGCCGCGTGATATCGTGGACTTCCGCCCCGCCGGAGAGCGTGTCGCGCGGTTCTTCTTTGTTGCGGACCCTGATGGCTATCAGATCGAAGTGATCGAGGCAGGCGGGCGTTTCCGTTAAGGCACTCTACGAGAGCCGTCACCGCGACAAAGAAAAAGGGCGCTTCGGGCGCCCTTTTTGCTGTCGTTTTTTGTAGCAAGCTGCGGTGTCAGTCGACGTCTTTATAGGAAATCTCACGCGAGTCTGCGCCTTCGCCCATTTTGTCGCGGCGCACGATCAGGCGGTTAAGTGCGTCGATATAGGCCATGGCGGAGGCCACAACCGTATCGGTGTTGGCGCTGTCGCCGGTGGCGATGACGCCATCTTCTTCGAGGCGCACAGAAACCGTCGCCTGTGCGTCAGTGCCTTCGGTCACCGCATGTACCTGATAAAGCTGCAGATGCGCGGCGTTGGGGTGGATCTTGCGGATCGCCTTAAAGGTCGCATCCACCGGACCGTCACCCTCGGCGGTTTCCGTCACGTCCTTGCCGTCGACTTCCATCTCGACAGTGGATTCTGCCGGACCACCGGTGCCGCAAACCACCTTCATCGAGACCAGCTTCAGATGATCATCTTCATCGCCGCTGGTGCGCATGAGCGCGATAATGTCGTCGTCAAAGACTTCTTTCTTGCGGTCGGCCAGCTCCTTGAAGCGGACAAACAAGTCCTTGAGCTGGTTGTCGCCGACCTCGTAGCCGAGATTGGTGAGTTTGTCGCGCAGCGCCGCGCGGCCCGAATGTTTGCCCAAAGGAAGCGAGGTCCCCGCAAGACCCACGTCCTCGGGGCGCATGATCTCAAAGGTTTCCTTGTTCTTGAGCATACCGTCCTGGTGAATGCCGCTCTCATGGGCAAAGGCGTTCTTGCCGACAATGGCCTTGTTGAACTGCACGTTGAACCCCGAAACCGTGGCGACTCGGCGCGAGATATGCATGATTTTCTTGGTGTCGATCCCGGTCTGGAACGGCATGATGTCGTTGCGCACGCGCATCGCCATGACCACCTCTTCCAGCGCGGTGTTGCCCGCGCGTTCGCCAAGACCGTTGATGGTGCACTCGATCTGGCGCGCGCCCGCTTCGACAGCTGCCAGCGAATTCGCGGTCGCCATGCCAAGGTCGTTGTGGCAGTGGGTTGCAAAGACAATCTCGTCCGCGCCGGGCACGGTTTCAATCAGGCGACGGATCAGATCAGCGCTTTCGCGCGGGGCGGTGTAGCCTACCGTGTCGGGGATGTTGATGGTGGTCGCACCCGCCTTGATGGCGATCTCAATCACCCGGCAGAGGTAATCCCACTCAGTACGGGTCGCGTCCATCGGCGACCATTGTACGTTATCCACCAGATTGCGCGCATGGGTCACTGTGTCGTGGATGCGCTCGGCCATCTCATCCATGGTGAGGTTCGGAATCGCGCGGTGCAGTGGCGAGGTGCCAATAAACGTATGGATGCGCGGCTTGGCGGCTTTGCGCACGGCCTCGGCGCAGCGGTCGATGTCCTTGAGGTTGGCGCGGGCCAGACCACAGATCACGGAATTCTTGGAGCGTTCTGCGATCTCGCTCACAGCCTTGAAATCGCCCTCAGAGGCGATCGGAAAGCCTGCCTCGATAATATCGACGCCCATATCGTCCAGAAGCTCGGCAATTTCGAGCTTTTCATCATGGGTCATGGTGGCGCCGGGGCTCTGCTCGCCATCACGCAGGGTGGTGTCAAAAATGAGAACGCGATCCTGCGGGTTCACGGTGTCGGTAATGCTGGTCATGTCAGATGTCTTTCTTGCTCTGATCCCCGGGGACGTCAGGCGTTGTGTTCGGGGGGTAGGGTCCAATCCTTGGCGCGCATGCACATCCTCTGAGCGGGCGCGCCGGATGGCACGCTCAGAGGCGGATTAGGAGCAGTAGGCCACGCGAAAGCGCGCTGCAGGTGGCAGCGTCGGCAATCTGGATATGCGGATACGTGGTCATGGGCTGAGTTATACAGGCCATGCGCCGAATGAAAAGGGACAAATTTCTCTGCGCTGCAGCGACCGTGGTGTGCTGAGACTTCGGTTGGATTTGGATATTTATAAGAAGTTGAAAGCAAAGAGTGGAATTCCCCGCGCATCACGCCAGTTATGCCGGTCATGACACGGCTTGTATTAGTATTGGGCGACCAGCTGTCCGAAGTATTATCAGCGCTGAAGGCGGCTGATCCCGCACGCGATGTGGTGGTCATGGCCGAAGTGCTGGATGAGGGCACATATGTGCCGCATCATCCCAAAAAGATCGCTCTGGTTCTGGCAGCGATGCGCAAGTTTGCGGCCCATTTGCGTGCGCAGGGCTGGCAGGTGGCCTATCGCCGTCTGGACGAGGACGGCGCTGACAGCATCGTGGGGGAGCTGTTGCGACGGGCCGAGGAGTTTGACGCCTCCGAGGTGCTGGCCACCACGCCCGGCGAGTGGCGGCTGATCCGCGCGCTGAAATACGCACCGCTCAAGGTTCATTTCCACGCGGATGATCGGTTTCTGGCGACACGCGCGGATTTTGCCGATTGGGCAGCGGGAAAAAAGCAGCTCCGGATGGAGTATTTCTATCGGTTGATGCGCAAGAAAACCGGCCTTTTGATGGAGGGGGACGACCCGGCGGGTGGCAAGTGGAACTATGACGCGGAGAACCGCAAAGCGCCACCAAAGGAGATCGACCATGCTGGCCCGCCCCGGTTTGAGCCAGATAACGACGTCAAGGACGTGCTGGATCTGGTCGAGGCACGATTTGGCAAGCATTTTGGCGAATTGCGCCCGTTCTGGTTTGCCACCACCCGCGATCAGGCGTTGGAGGCGCTGGCGCATTTCATCACCCATGCCCTGCCACAGTTTGGTGATTTTCAGGACGCTATGATGACGGATGAGCGCTGGCTCTATCATTCGATCCTGTCGCCCTATCTGAACATTGGCCTGCTGTCACCGCTGGAGGTCTGCGAGGCCGCAGAGGCAGAATGGCAGGCGGGTCGCGCGCCGCTCAACGCGGTGGAGGGGTTCATTCGCCAGATCCTCGGCTGGCGCGAATTTGTGCGCGGCATCTATTTCATCGAGGGTGAGGATTACCCCAGTCGCAACGCGCTGGGTCAGACGCGCGCCTTGCCATCGCTCTATTGGGGGGCGGAAACAGAGATGCAGTGCCTGTCGCAAGTGGTGCGGCAAACACAGGAAGAGGCCTATGCTCACCATATCCAGCGCCTGATGGTGACCGGCAATTTTGCATTGCTGGCCGGGGTCGATCCCGCCGAGGTGCACGACTGGTATCTGGCGGTCTATGCGGATGCGTTTGAATGGGTGGAGGCCCCCAATACGGTCGGTATGAGCCAGTTTGCCGATGGCGGCATCATTGCCTCCAAACCCTATGTGTCCAGCGGCGCCTATATCGACAGAATGTCCAATTATTGTGCCAGTTGCGCCTATAAGGTGAAGCAGAAAACGGGCGAGGGGGCCTGTCCGTTCAATTTGCTTTACTGGCATTTTCTGAACCGTCACCGGGATCGGTTCGAGGGCAATCCGCGTATGGGCAATATGTACCGCACATGGGGCAGGATGGACGCTGACAAGCGAGATGTGATCTTGCAGGAGGCCGACGCGTTCCTTGCCAAACTGGAGGCGGGCGAAAAGGTTTAGCGGGTTCTGTTCATCCAGAACTTGCGCCATCTGTCTTCTGTCTCGGGCGACAGTTCGGCGAGCGCCAGAGCATTCGGTGCCAGTTTGGGCAAATCCTTGGCGAGTTTGTCGGGGGCGCGTGCCGAGCGTTCCATCATATCAAGCGCGATATTGGCCCAGACATTGCGCCCCTCCGGCGTTGGGGCGGCAAAGGCGCAGAGATAAGCGAGATAACCAAACTCCGTGCCGCGCCCAAGCCCGTGGCGCATTGAGTATGCTTTTGCTTTTAGTCTCAGGGACAAGGGTTTAGGCGGCTCATTTATTGTGGGCAACTTTTGAACAAGTTCCAGGTTCACAGCCCGCCCATGCGGAAACATGACGTCAAAACGTCCATGATACACATGCCGCATATAGTTTGAATATTGGCTCACCGTATCGTTGGCAAAGCGCAATTCCTGCGCGTTTTTTGATAGAAGCGCGCCGAGGTGAATTTGTTCTATATTGTCAATTTTTAGATCACCTATTGAGGCCATATGCGACTCTAATGATTGATTTATGAAATCAATTTCTGCCGCTGTCAGGCCTAAAACCCCTGTGTTCAGGACTTCGGTACTGCTGTGAATATGGGCCTCAAGCGCGGTGCCTTTGCAGGCGTCAATGATGGGCGCCCAGTCCGGGCGTCCCGCCAGCCAGCCGTCGCGATCATAGAACAGGGGCACCTGCCTCGCGATGCGCTCGGTCATCTCACGGGGCGGCGCCTTAAACGCAGTGTCCGTCGCCACCCAGCAGACCGGGGCGGTGCTTTCTGAAAGGGCCAGTTTGAGCGCATGAAGCTGCGCGCGGGCAGGTGTGCGCCCGGCGTCCGTCCACTGTGCGATTTGATCGGCTGACAGGATATGATGGCGCACGGGCAAATCCGTGCGGCGATTGGCCTCATCGCACATCAGCAGGATCTCCACCCCCTCCAGCCCCTGTTTCAGGGCGGAGAGGATGCTGTAAGAGAGCTGCTGTTGTTGGCGCAGCGCGCGCCCAAAGACAAGATAAAGGAGCGTGGCCATGCGAAGAGTTAGTCGCTGCCGCCTTCAGTTTCAGCCGGTTGGTCGGCTGTGGATTTCAGCGCGCCATTCTCCCAAGTGCCGGAGGCCTCTTGGCCAGAGGCGTAACGCATGGTGCCCGGCCCCTGACGTTTGGAATCCACGAAATTGCCCTCGTAGATGTCGCCATTGGCATACGTGGCAATGCCCTTGCCGCTGATCTTGCCCTCGGACCATTCGCCCTCATAGCTGAAACCATCGGGACGGGTGATTTTACCGGTGCCATGGCGCTGACCATTTGCAAACTCGCCCTCATAGACCGAGCCATCCGCATAGGTCACTTTGGCCTCGCCGTGGCGCAGGCTGTCTTTCCAGCCGCCCTCATAGCGGTAGCCTTCGGGTGAGGTCATCACGCCTTGACCGTCGTTCTTGGCGTTTTTGAAACTGCCTTCGTAGATTGCGCCATTTGCATAGGTGGCTTTGCCTTCGCCCTCAATGACGCCAGCGACCCATTCGCCCTCATAGGTGGAGCCATCGGGGTAGGTGATTTTGCCGGTGCCATGGGCCAGATCATCGCGGAAATCGCCCACATAGACCGATCCGTCGGGATAGGTCACCTCGCCTTGGCCTTCGATCTGGCCCGCCTGCCACTGGCCAGTGTAGATATAGCCATCGGTGCCAGTGAATGTCCCCTGACCCTGCCGCAGGTCATCCTCAAACCGGCCTTCGTACCTATCGCCATTGGCATAGCGCAGGATGCCTTCGCCATGGCGGCGGCCATTGACCAGCGGACCCTCATAGACGTCGCCGTTGGGTTGGGTCAGCGTGCCGGTGCCGTTCATCTGATCGTCAGCCCATTCGCCCTCATACTTCAGCCCGTCCGGCATCACCAACGTGCCAAGCCCGTCGAGTTTGCCGTCCTTGATGCCGCCCTGATAGGTGGTGCCATCGGGATAGGTGATCTTGCCGGTGCCTTCTTTACGCCCCTCAATCCAATCGCCTTCATACTGATAACCGCCGGGGTTTTGCATAATGCCGCGACCATGATGCTTGGCGTTGACGAATGCGCCCTCGTAGCGCACGCCATTGGCGTAGATCGCGATGCCTTGGCCGTTGATCACGCCGTTTTGCCATTCGCCCTCATAGGTGCCGCCATCGGCAAAGGTGATCTTGCCCAGACCTTCGGGTTTGCCCTTGGAGAAATCCCCCTCATAGACGGAGCCATTGGGAAAGCGCGCGATACCCTTGCCGCGAATTTCGCCATCGACCCATTGGCCGGAGTATTCATATCCATTGGGCAATTTATAAGTGCCCTGACCATGTTGCAGCCCGCCCTTGAACTCCCCCTCATAGACGCCGCCGATTTCGTCTTGGGTGGTCAGGACCTGTCCGTCCTGTGCAAATGCGGGAGCCCCGACACCCGCAGCGGTCAGCGCCAGCAGGGAAGTCAGGATAAGTGTGGAGCCGATGCGGATCATGGAAACCTCAGTTGCCTCAAGTTCTTCGAGAGCTGCCTGGAAATTGGGTTGCTTGACCGCGAACCTATGTCAGCGGCGATCTGGTCGCAACGGTTTTGCCCCCTTAGGCTTCCCCTTCGGCGGGGATCTGATACATGGCTGGGTAAGAGATGAATTCGAGGACCCGTAAGATGGCCGATAGTTTTCGCATCACGCTTGCGCAATTGAACCCGACCGTTGGCGATTTGGCTGGCAATGCCGCCAAGGCGCTCAGCGCATGGCAAGAGGGGCGCGACGCCGGGGCTGACCTTGTGGCGCTGCCGGAGATGTTCATTACCGGCTACAATACGCAGGATCTGGTGATGAAACCGGCCTTTCATCAGGCCGCAATTGCCGAGGTGGAGACACTGGCCGCGGCTACGGCAGAGGGTCCGGCGCTGGCGATTGGCAGCCCGTGGGTTGAGGATGGCAAGCTTTTCAACGCCTACTTGATCCTGAAGGGTGGCAAGATCGCGTCCAAATGCCTGAAACACCACCTGCCGAATGAAACGGTGTTCGACGAGGTGCGGATTTTTGATGCCGGGCCGTTGGGCGGGCCATATTCCGTTGGCAATACCCGTATAGGCAGCCCGATTTGCGAGGACGGCTGGCATGAGGATGTCGCCGAGACGCTAGAAGAAACCGGTGCCGAGTTCCTGCTGATCCCCAACGGTTCGCCCTATTATCGCGGCAAGATGGAAACCCGCTACAACCACATGGTGGCCCGCGCGGTCGAGACTGGCCTGCCGGTGATCTATCTCAATATGGTGGGCGGTCAGGACGATCAGGTCTTTGACGGTGGGACATTTGCGCTCAACCCGCATGGCGCATTGGCGGTTCAGTTGCCGGTCTTTGACGAATGCATCGCGCAGCTCGATCTGGAGCGCACGGCCGATGGCTGGCGCATCAAAGAGGGCGAGAAGGCGCATCTGCCCGATGCGTGGGAGCAGGACTATCGCACCATGGTGCTGTCCTTGCGCGACTATATGGGCAAGACCGGGTTCAAGAAAGCGCTGCTGGGTCTCTCGGGCGGTGTGGACTCTGCCATCGTGGCCGCCATCGCGGTCGATGCGCTGGGCGCGCAGAACGTGCGCTGCGTCATGCTGCCCTCGGAATATACCTCCAAGGACTCGCTGGAGGATGCCGAGGCCGTCGCCAAGGCGCTGGGCGTGCATTACGACTATGTGCCAATTTCAGAGGGGCGCGAAGCGATCACCAACACGCTTGCACCGCTCTTTGCGGGGCGTGACGCGGATCTCACCGAAGAAAACATCCAGTCCCGCCTGCGCGGGCTCTTGTTGATGGCAATGTCCAACAAATTTGGCGAGATGCTGCTGACCACCGGCAATAAATCCGAGGTCGCAGTGGGTTACGCCACCATCTACGGCGATATGAACGGCGGCTATAACCCGATCAAGGATCTCTACAAGACACGGGTCTTTGAAACCTGCCGCTGGCGCAACGCCAATCACCGCGACTGGATGATGGGCCCTTCGGGCGAGGTGATCCGCCCCAATGTCATCGACAAGCCCCCCTCGGCCGAGTTGCGCGAAGATCAAAAAGACAGCGATTCCCTGCCGGACTATCCCGAACTGGATGCGATTCTCGATATCCTTGTGGATCAGGACGGATCGATCGCGGATTGCGTCGCTGCAGGCTTTGATCGCGACGTGGCAAAACGGGTCGAGCACCTGCTTTATATGAGCGAATACAAACGCTTTCAGTCCGCCCCCGGTGCCCGCCTGACCAAACGCGCCTTCTGGCTTGATCGGCGCTATCCGATTGTCAATCGCTGGCGTGACCCCAGCTGAAAAACGCTGCGGCGCATTCGGAAAACAAGGTGGTTCCGGCCTTGATTGAGGCCGGAAGAACACAGGCCAGAGGAACTGGCCGACAGAGCCTTATACGCGGCTAGACCCGCTCTTTGCCCACGGACTAGAACTGACCCATGCCCGGACCACAGCTGCCTCATTTCAATTCGGACCGCGTGCTGCCAAACGCGGTTGATGTCGTCGTGATCGGCGGTGGAATCGTTGGCGCATCCACGGCGCTGGAACTCGCTGAACGGGGCCATTCGGTGCTGTTGTGCGAAAAGGGTCAGATTGCGGGCGAACAAAGCTCACGCAATTGGGGCTGGGTGCGCATGTCGCAGCGTGACCCCCGCGAGATGGAACTGATGACCCATTCCCAGCGCATCTGGGAGGGGCTCGACGCACGTACCGGCTACGCGACGGGCTATGCTAAACGCGGCATCATGTTCACCGCAGGCAGCCGCAAGCGCGAGGCGGAGTTGTTGGCCTGGGCAGAGCATCTCAAGGCGATTGGTGGCGAAGGCCATATGCTGCGCGGCGCGGCGCTAGAGGCACTAACACCGGGTTATGGCCATCGGTTGCGCGCGGGCTTTCATACACCTCAGGACGGCTGCGCCGAACCGCAGATGGCCACGCATGCAATTGCTTCGGCTGCGCGCGACAAAGGGGCCGTGGTGGTCGCTGGCTGTGCTGTGCGCACGCTGGATGTGGAAGCCGGGCGCATTCGGGGTGTTGTCACCGAAAAAGGCCGCGTGACAGCAACGGCTGTTGTAGTTGCGGGCGGGGCCTGGTCGCGCCTGTTCCTGCGCAACGAGGGCATCTTCCTGCCACAACTCAAGGTGCTCAATTCCGTGATGCGCCTCTCTCCGGTCGAGGGTGTGCCGGAAACCGCGCTCTGGGCGGCGGGCTTTGGTCTGCGCAAACGTGCAGATGGCGGCTATACCGTTGCCTCGGGCGGTGAAAACACCTTTGACATCGTGCCCGACACGTTTCGCATCGGGCACCGCTTTATTCCCGCCTTCCTGCAGGATGTCACCGCCTTGCGGTTTCGCCTGTCCAACCGCTGGCGCATTGAGGCCCGCGAGGCCCGCCCCTGGACTGGGCAGGATCGTACCGCCTTTGAGGAAACCCGCGTGCTTGATCCTCAGCCCTCACAAAAGGCGCTGCGCCGTGGGCTTGCAGCGGTGCGCGACGCTTTCCCAGCACTGGAAAAGGCCGATGTCACCCAAAGCTGGGGGGGCCTGATTGATGTGACCCCGGATGAAATTCCGGTGATCTCCGAAGTGCAGGCCCGCCCCGGCTTGTTTGTCTCTACGGGCTACAGCGGGCACGGCTTCGGTCTTGGACCCGGTGCCGGGCGGCTCACTGCGGATCTGGTGACGGGGGACGCGCCCATCGTGGACCCGCGCCCCTTCCGCCTAAGCCGCTTTGGGTCTTAACCCATCATCTGATAGCTGACCGGGACAAACCTGAACCCGTCGCCCCGCGTCTCCACATAGCCCGCAGCCGGGAACGGCATATGGTAGCCGATCATCGGCGTGCGGCTGTCCGCCAGCATTGAGAGCACCCGCCGCCGCGTTGCCGAGGCCGCATCCTTGTCGGTGTCAAAACTGGTCTGCCATTCGGGATGAGCAAAGGGGAACACATAGTGATTGGCCAGATCCGCTGTCAGCAGCAGTTGCTGCCCGCCGCTCTCGATCATGTAGACCATATGTCCCGGCGTATGCCCAAAGGCCGCCATGCCGGTCACGCCCGAGGCCACCGCGCCGCCATCCTCGATAAAACTCATCTTCTCGGCCTGCGGTGTCACCTTGGCCCGCACCCGATCCGCGCCGCCATTGCCCTCGGGCAGCCCGGTCCAATGGTCGTATTCCGCCGCCGCCGTCACATAGCGCGCATTGGGAAATGTCACAGCGCCGCTGTCGTCGGTCATGCCGCCGATGTGGTCGCCATGCATATGGGTCAGCACCACCACATCAATCTCGTCGGGTGTCACGCCCGCATCCGCCAGCGCCGAAGTGATGCCGCCCGCGTTGAGGCCGGTATCAAACAGGATTTTCTCTGACCCCGTATCGACCAGCGTCGGGGTGAAATAGAACTGCGCGCTGGTGTCAGAAATGAAATTCTCCTCAGCGACCTGCGTAAACGCTTCATCCGAGGCCCCGCCGCCAAAGATATCTTTCACCCCATCGCGCCCGGTGCTGCCCGCCAGCAGGCTGTGCACGGTATAATCGCCAACCTTGAAGGCGCGGGCATGCAAGGGTTTCATGGCGCCCCCTTCACCAGCGGCCCGCAGGGGCGCAGCAACACTGGCGGCAATCGGGACGGCGGCGGCACCGGCCAGCGCGGCACGGCGGGATAGCTTTATTGTCATCCTCTTGGTCTCCCTGTTGAGTGGTATGATCCAAGCCTAGCGCGCCAGCCCGCAAAGTCCTCTGAAGTCCGATCACGAATGCGTGGGAGCACCACACCGCCTTCAACTTCTCCAAAATATCCCCGCCGGAGGCCGCGCCCCGACAGGGGCGCATCTTTGCAGCGAAAGACGCGAAAACTGGACAATTCCGCGCGCCTGTGACAGAGCAACCTCAACAGGAGATTTGCGATGACCACCACCCGTTTTGCGCCGTCGCCCACCGGCTATATCCACGTGGGCAACCTGCGCACCGCCTTGATGAACTATCTGATCGCCCGCAAGGCCGGCGGCACCTTCATCCTGCGCATCGATGACACCGATCCCGAACGCTCGAAAGAGGTATACGTCGACGCGATCAAGCAGGATCTCGAATGGCTCGGCCTCACATGGGACAAGGTCGAACGCCAGTCCGAGCGGCTCGACCGTTATGCCGAGGCCGCCGACAAGCTGCGCGAGATCAACCGGTTCTACGAGGCCTTCGAGACCCCGACCGAACTCGACCTCAAGCGCAAGAAACAGCTCAACATGGGCAAGCCGCCGGTCTATGACCGCGCCGCACTGGCGCTGTCGGAGGACGAAAAAGACGCCCTGCGCGCCGAGCGTGGCAATGGCGTGTGGCGCTTCAAGCTCGATCAGGAACGCATTGAGTGGACCGATGGCATTCTTGGCGACATCTCCATTGATGCGGCGTCTGTCTCGGACCCGGTGCTGATCCGCGGTGACGGGCAGGTGCTCTATACCATCGCCTCGGTGGTGGATGACACCGACATGGGCGTCACCCATGTGGTGCGCGGCTCTGACCATGTGACCAACACCGCGACGCAGATCCAGATCATGGGGGCCCTTGGCTTTGGTCACCCGGAATTTGCGCACCACTCGCTCCTGACTGGACCGCAAGGGGAGGCGCTCTCGAAACGTCTCGGCACGCTGGCGCTGCGCGATCTGCGCGAAGCGGGCGTGAAGCCGATGGCGCTTTTGTCGTTGATGGCGCGTCTGGGGTCTTCTGATCCGGTGGAATTGCGCACTGATATGGCAGAGCTGATCGAGGGCTTTGAGATCAACCGGTTCGGCTCTGCTCCGACCAAGTTCGACGCCGAAGACCTCTACCCGCTGACCGCGCGCTACCTGCAAACTCTACCGGTGGAGACCGTCAAGGCAGAGCTTGATGGGATCGGCGTGCCAGCGGACAAGCAGGAGGCCTTCTGGGCGGTCGCAAAGGAAAACATCACCACGCTCAAGGATCTTGAGGGCTGGTGGATACTCTGCCGCGACGGGGCGGAGCCGCTGATCGCCGACGAGGACAAGGAATTTATCGCCGAGGCGATGACCCTGCTGCCCGAAGGCCCTTACGACTCTGAGAGCTGGGGCAAATGGACCGCCGCAGTGAAAGAAAAGACCGGCCGCAAGGGCAAGGGGCTGTTCATGCCGCTGCGCAAGGCCGTAACCGGCATGGAGCGCGGTCCCGACATGTCGGCGCTGCTGGCCTTGATGCAGACCGTGCGCGCGCGCGGCTGAGCCGGGAAGCATCCAAGACAAAAAGCGGGCAGGGCGCAGGCTCTGCCCGCTTTTTTATGGGCTATTGCGCGTCAAAATAGCTGCGGCGCATCTCGCGGGCGGCCTCTGTCATGGCGGTGTTGGAGTGATGTTCCAGCGCTTTGAGCGATGTCTCCATCCATGTCATGACCTCTGGCGCATCTTCTGCATAAAGCGCGATGGGTGGAAAACTCACCTTCAGCAGGTCTTTGGCTGTCACAGGCGGCAGGTGAACATGCGGATAATCCGCCTCTGCCTTTGTGGCGCTCGTGTCTTCGGGCAGGTTTTCCCATAACAGGCGGGTGATGCGCCCCATGACCTCATAGGCGGTGCCCGGATCATTGACGCCGGGGGACAAGGCGCGCTGCGCAGTTTCCGCCAGCAAGGTCAGCCCAAAGGTCGGGTCTTGTTCGAAGCTGCGTATGTCACCGATATCGATGAGGTCACAGGCCTGCTCGCAAAAGGCCTCGTCAGCCCCCTCCGCCACCGCAACGGGGCGGCCACGCAGGACAAATTCACCGGGCAGCCGAGTGAGGTAGAGGATGACGCCCGCTTCGTCAGCGCGGGCGTTCAGCGCAGCCATATCCACATAGCGGACAAAGCCGCTTTGGGTTGCTGAAATGGGGCGGGCATCTGATGGCGGCGCGCTCGTGCCGCAGCAGCCACCAAGACAAGGCGTGTCCTTGCGGGCTTGCAGGCTGGTGCAGGTGCGGGTTTCGATCAGGCGCAGCGTGTGGTCCATGCTGCCCAAATCCGACAGGTGATCGATCCAACGCAGGATTGCGACCACGATCAGCACCACCACCAGCGCCGTCATCACAAACACCACAAAGGCCGCCCCCGGCGGGTAGAGTTGCGCCCGAAACAGAATGATCGCGCTCAGGGAATAGACAAAGCCGCCGGTAAAGGTCGCCAGCACGCTCTGGGTGACCGTGTCTTCCAGCAGCAGCCGATAGACCCGCGGTGTCGCCATGGAGGAAGCCGTGCGATAGGCGCTGACCATGACGTTCAGCGAAAATGTCGTCACCGCCAGCATGCCGGAGGCCAGGATCGTCAGAACCGGCAACACCGCATCGCGGCCAAAGCGATCTTCCCATTCTTGCGGCAGGACCGGTGCCAGCAAGGGGGCCACCGCAAGCGCCAGCAAGGAAAACAGCGAAATCGCAACCACCCGAAACCACAGTTGGCGCACAATGCGCCGCAGCAGCAGGAGGCCGCGCGAGATCATTGGCTGTCCGCCAGAACCCGTGCGCCAGCCTCCGCGATCAGCGCATCGTGGAACGCGCGCTCGGCTGTGGTCATCTCTTGATGGCGTGGATAGCGCGGGGTGGCGCGATCATCGAGGATCGGCGTGTCCCAGCCATCGGTCGTCGCCATAAAGGCCCGCGCGCCGCCTTCGCCAAAGACCTCTGTGTAGCCGCGCAGCACCACGTCAAGATAGCTCATCAGGATCTTGTGGCCATTGGCGTCCCGGTCCTGCGTCTCTTCGGGCACCTGATAGAGCGAGATTTGCGGGGCAGGGGCCATGTCATGTCCCACCTGCGCGGTTACATCCACCCGCACATAGCCGGTTTCCCGTTCATCCAAAGCAGCCCAGTCGCCATTCGGCACGGCGGCCAGCAGCCCTTCGATCACGTTGCCGGGGGCGGCGGTGACGCTTAAGAATGCCAGATCGCGTTCAGGCGTATGGACCCATGCACGCCGCCAGCCTTGCAGGCGCGCGGGGCGGGTGTTGCCATAAACATGGGTGGCGGTGTTCACGAGGCTGCCGAAGCCGAAGAAATGCGGTGTCATGGGGCCTTGTCGTTTTCTGAGCGAGCTTTGATGTATGTCAAACCGCTTTTTGTCCTAATTTGCAACAGTGGGCCATCGCCGCCAATGGGAGAGGGCCCCAGACATGCGTATCACAAAAAGAACCAATATCGCGGTCCGTCTGCTGATGTATTGCGCCCTCAATGAGGGTCGCCTCGTTACAAAATCCGAAATCGCGCAGCGCTGCAACATCTCGGAGAACCATCTGGCACAGGTGGTCAATCAGCTGAGCCAGCTTGGGTTTTTGAAAACACAGCGCGGGCGCAATGGCGGGCTGAACCTGAGCCGCTCTGCCGATGAGATCTGCATTGGCGATGTATTCCGGCAGGTCGAGGGTGGCCTGCCGATGGTGGAGTGCTTTGCCGATGTCGACAATACCTGCCCGCTGGTGGATGCCTGCCGCCTGCGCGATGCGCTCAGCCGCGCGGGAGAGGCCTTTTACAGTGCGCTCGACGGGGTCACATTGGAAAGCCTGACCTGCGATAACTTTGATCTGCAACGCATTTTGGCACCTGTGTCCTGTCCGGGTCCGGCGGTGGCCGCGCACGCCTAGAGGTCTGCGCCCCTAGTCGCGCGCGCGCAGCACCCGTGCGGGCCGGGCGGCCAGCGGGCGTAGCGCATAGGCCAGCCCGGCAAAGAGCGTCACCAATATGCCGCCGCCGATCACCCCAAGCGCATTTGCCCAGATCACGACATAGTCGGTCTCCAGTACAAAATGGCTCACCGACCATGCGCCAAGGATGCCCGCCAAAAGCGCCACACTCCCCGCCGCCGCGCCCAGCAGGGCCGAGCGCAGCGCAAAGCTGCGCAGGATCTGACTGCGCGGCGCGCCCAGCGTTTTCAAGAGTGCCGCCTCGTAGCGCCGCGCAGGTTCCGCCGCGGCCGCCGTGCCCAACAGAACCAGAAACCCCGTGAACAAGGTCGCCGCCGCGCCATAGGCGGTGGCGGTGGCCAGTTGGCCGAGGATTTCGGACACGCGGTTGATCGCGTCGCGCACCCGGATTGCGGTGATATTGGGCATGGCGCGGGCCACGTCGCGCAGGATTGCCGCCTCGGCCTCCTCTTCGGCATAGACGCTGGCGATATAACTATGCGGCGCGCCCCGCAGGGCGGCCTCGTTCATGGTCAGCACAAACCCCATGCCCGCGTTGGAAAAATCCACCTCGCGGAAACTGGTGATGGTGCCGGTGATGTCGCGGCTCAACACATTGATGGTCATGGTATCGCCGAGCTTCAGGCCCATTTCCTCGGCCTCTTCGGCGGCAAAGGAGATCTGTGGCTCCCCACTGTAATCCTCGGGCCACCATGCGCCTGCGGTTACTTTGGTGCTTGTGGGTTTGGCGGCCGCATAGGTCACGCCGCGATCCCCCCGGATCACCCAATGATCGCCTGCAACTTCCTTGGCGGGGCGGTCATTGATGCGGGTGATGATGCCGCGCAACATCGGCGCATTGTCGACCTTGCTGACCTGTGGGTCCCCCTCGACGCGCTCCAGAAAGGCGGGCATCTGCTCGCGCTGAATATCGACAAAGAAATAGGACGGCGCGACATCCGGCAGGTTGCCCGCAATGGCACGGCGCATGTTGCCGTCGATCTGGCCAATCGCGGCCAGCACCGTGAGGCCAAGCCCCAGCGCCAGCACCGCCGGCATTGCGCCTTCGCGGGTCGAAGAGATGGAAGCCAGCGCCCAGCGCAGGGCCGGTCGCCCCCGTGCCACCCGATTGCCTATCCGCGCCAGCGCGCCGATGGCGGCCCCGGCAATCAGCAGCACGATGAGCGCGCCGATCAACCCGCCAGCGGTCCAGAGCGCCAGTTCCGGTGCTCCGCTAAAGAAGGCGGCAGCGGCGATCAGAAGGCCAAGCGTCGCAAGCGTTGCGACGATGTACCGTGGCGCGGGCCAATGGATTGTCCCGCCCACCGCATCCCGGTAGAGCGCCGCCGCCCGGATGCGTTCCGCCCGCGCCAGGGGCCAGAGGGTGAACAGCAATGCGGTCAAAACACCGTAAAGTGCCGATTCCGCCAGTGCGCCGGGATAGACCGAGAACACCGCCGGAAAGGGCAGTTGTGCCGCAATCAACGGCCCCAGCAACAGTGGGCCAAGCCCGCCGAGCAGCAACCCGAGGGCAACCCCGCAGAGCGACAGCACACCGATTTGCAGAAAATAGGTCAGAAAGATCACTCGCCGTTCGGCCCCAAGGGTGCGCAGGGTGGCGATGGTCTCTGTCTTGGTTGCGAGGTACGCGCGCACCGCCGTTGAGACCCCGACGCCCCCGACCGCCAAACCAGAGAGGCCGACCAGCACCAGAAACGCGCCCAGACGCTCGACAAAACGCGCAATTCCTGGCGCGCCGTTGCGGGCATCGCGCCAGCGCATGCCGCTGTCCTCAAACCGTGCGCGGGCGTCCTGTTCCAGCGCCTGCAAGTCAGCCTCGGGGGGGAGGGTCAGGCGGTATTTGGTGGAATAGAGCGTCCCCGGTGCCAAAAGGCCCGATTGCGCCAAGGCGTCGGTGTGCACCAAGGTGCGCGGCCCGATGGAAAACCCGGACCCGGCGGCATCCGGCTCCCACGCGAGGAGGCCGCTCAGGCGGAACTCCTGCGTGCCGAGGCGAAACCCGTCGCCCGCGCTCAGGCCCAGCCGGTCAGCCAGCACCTTTTCCATCACCGCGCCGGGGCGGCCATCGACCTCGGCCAGTGCCGCGTGCAGGGGCTGGCCCGAGGTCAGGCGGACCTCACCGCGCAGAGGGTAGGCGGCATCCACCGACTTCACTTGGGTCAGCGCGCGTTCTTCCCCCACCACGGCCATGGAGCGAAATTCCACCACCTCGGAGCGATCACGGGCGATCTCCTCCATCCAGGCGGATTCATCCTCGGAAGCAAAGCGATAGGTGAATGTCAGTTCCGCATCACCCCCCAAAAGACTCGCGCCTTCGCGCGCAAGCCCCGCCTCGATCGACGCCCGGATGGAGCCGATGGCAGCAATGACACCGACCCCTAGCGCAAGGCACGCAAGAAACAGACGAAAGCCGCGCAGGCCGCCGCGCAATTCGCGCAGGGCAAAGCGCCACGCAAGGCGAAGCTGGCTCGGAGCCGCTGTCTCAGCACTCATTCCGCCGCCTCACGCTGGGCGTTTGTCAGGATGCGACCATCGCGCAAATGCACGGTGCGGTCGCAGCGCTCGGCCAACTCAGGCGCGTGTGTCACCATCACCAGCGTGGAGCCATGCCGGTCACGCAGATCAAACAGCAGATCCATCACCTGCGCACCATTGGCCTGATCGAGATTGCCGGTGGGTTCGTCTGCCAAGAGGATCTCGGGCCGCGTCACCACCGCACGGGCCAGCGCCACCCGCTGCTGTTCGCCGCCGGACATCTGCGCGGGCATATGATCGCAGCGATGGCCCAGCCCCACGGCCTTCAGTTCCTCGCGGGCGCGGTCAAACGCATCACGCGCGCCAGCCAGTTCCAACGGTGTGGCGACATTTTCCAGCGCCGTCATCGTCGGGATCAGGTGAAAGCTCTGAAACACCACCCCCATATGGGCGCGGCGGAACCGGGCCAAGGCGTCCTCACTCAGCCGGGTCAGATCCTCGCCCATGGCGCGCACGCTGCCGCCTGTTGCCTGCTCCAGCCCGCCCATCACCATCAAGAGCGAGGACTTCCCGGACCCCGACGGTCCCACCAGCGCCAGCGTCTCGCCCGCCTCGACATCCAGAGTGATCTCTTCGAGGATACGTACCGGGCCGGTATTGCCATTGAGCGACAAATGCACATCTTGAAGCGTAAGAACGGGGCGGGCGTCGTTGCTCATATGGGGCTACCTGTCTTTTTGATCTCAAATGGATATGGAGTGTCTAACGCCATGCGCAAGTTTCTTAGGCAAATTGTGGTCAGTTTGGTTAGCATTCCCTTGCTTTTGTCCATTGCGTGGGCAGAACCCCTGCGCATTACCGCCTTTGGTGACAGTCTGGTGCAGGGCTACGGCTTGCCGCAGGATCAGGGCTTGGTCGCGCAACTGCAGGTCTGGTTCGACACCGAAGGCTATGATGTGGCACTGACCAACGCGGGCGTATCTGGCGACACCACCGCAGGGGGCGCGGCACGGATCGACTGGACCTTGGCGGATCAACCCGATGGGGTGATTGTGCTCTTGGGCGGCAATGACCTGTTGCGCGCCCTGCCGCCCGAAGACACGCGCGCCAATCTGATCCGCATCATAGAGGCCTCACGCGCGGCGGGGGCGGAGGTCATGCTGATCGGCATGCAGGCGCCGGGCAACTACGGCGCGGATTACAAGGCCGCCTTTGACAGTATCTACCCCGATCTGACGCAGGCTTATGATTTGGTTCTGCATCCGTTTGCCTTTGCAGGCATGGCGGCCGAGACCGGCGAGGACCCGGCCCAAATGGGGGCGTTTATGCAAGATGACGGCATCCACCCAAACGTACGCGGGGTTGCGCTCAACATCAAAGCAATGGAGCCGACGCTGCGCGCGTTTATGCAGCGTCTTACCGAGGTTTCGGCCCAAAGTGGCGGGTGATGCGGCCTTTGGGGGAGCGATTTTTAGTTAAATGCGCGCAATCCTGTGGGCCGCAATAAGGTGACGCTTGACGTTGCGCGCGCTATTGCCCATGGCACCCCAAAAGGCGGCCCAAGGTCGCCCCTGCTACGTGAGGCGCGCCCATGACCATTTCCCATCTTGTCACCCATTCGGGCGGTTTTCACGCGGATGAACTGCTGTCGACCGTCATCCTGAGCCGCCTTTATCCCGAGGCAGAGCTGGTACGGACGCGCGACAAATCTTGGATCACCCCGGCTGAAGGGCGGATCATCTATGATGTGGGTGGTGAATTTGATGCAGCTGCCGGGATTTTCGACCACCACCAGCGCCCCAACCCGCTGCGTCCGGATGGGCAGCCTTATAGCTCCTTTGGTCTGATCTGGGCGGAGTTTGGGCGTGACTATCTGCGTGCGCAGGCGGTGCCGGAGAAAGATCTGGAGCAGGTCCACGCCGCATTTGACGAGGATTTTGTGCGCCCTGTGGACCTGTTGGACAATGGCGCGGTGGACACGGCAGAGGCGGGACCGCTGTTTGCAGGCCTCACGCTGCCGGTGCTGCTGGAGAGCCTGAAGCCGGTGTTTGATGACCGCAGCGAGGGGGCCGATGATACGGCGTTTCATGCGGCGCTTACGGTGGCCAGAGCCATTGTTGAGGCTCGCATCCGCCATAAGGCGGCCAAGCTGCGCGCTGCCGATGTGGTTTTGACCGCGATTGAGCATGCGGGCACAGGCCGTGTGCTGGAACTGCCCATGGGCATGCCCTTTCGCGGCGCGGTCGAGCGCGCGGGCGCGGATCATCTGTTGTTTGTGGTCCACCCGCGCAATTCCGATTGGGCGCTGACCACGATCCGCACGGGCGACGACACGTTCGAGACCCGCGCCGATCTGCCTGCCGCATGGGCGGGTCTTACCGATGCGGCGCTGGAGCAGGCCTCCGGGGTGGAGGGCGCGAAATTCTGCCACAACGCCCGCTTCCTTGCGATTGCCGACAGCCGGGATGCGATTTTGAAACTGGCCGAACTCGCGGTGGCCGAGGTGGCGGAGTAAGCAGGCCCAATGGCTTTTTGCTGTCGGGGCACGGGGTTGGCGTTGATATCGAATAACAAGGGCATATCTGCTAAGGTATTGGCATAACAAAACCGATTTGCTGCAATCATAGGACGCCTTTCATGTTCCGTGTCTCTCTGACCCTTTCTGCCCTTGCGGTGCTCGCCGCCTGCGCCACGCCTCAGGAACGTTGCATCCGCAAAGGGGCCTCAGAACAAACGCAGATTCTGAACAAGATCAAAGAGACCGAAGCCAATATCACGCGCGGTTACGCGATCCATCGACAGACCGTGCCAGAGACGGTTTTCTACAGTTGCCGACGGGTCAACGACGGCAAAGTGGTCGGCTACTACCCCTGTCCAGAGACCTATTATCGCACGATTGAGACCCCGGTCAGTATCGACGTAAAAGAAGAGCGCAAGAAACTGCGCCGGCTTCAGGACGTGCTGCCCGCCGCCCAAAGCCGCGCCGCAGAGGCCGCCGCGCAATGTCGGGTGCTCTATCCTGAAAAAGCCAAATAAGCCGCGCTTTTCCCCCTCGCGCGAACGCAGAGTACTATACGCCCGCGGCAGATTTTATGGTATCCTCACGCAGGTGATCTCATCGAAAGGATGGGTTGATCATGCGTGTTTTGATCAGTGTTCTTGTTATTTTTCTGTGTCTCAACGCCCCCTTAGCGAAGGCGCGAAATTTTATCGCGGCGGGTGACGGCTCCAACAATACAGTCAATCAGCGTACAACGCGCGAAGTGGTGCGAACGCTGGAGCATGAGGTTGGCTTGTGTCTTCAGGTTTTTGAGGCCTACCGTTTTGATTGTATTGTGAAATCTTACAATATTGCGGCGCGACTGATCAAAGGAAGCATTGATTATCTGCCCGCCTATGAGGCGCTTAACAGCGTAGAGCAGCGGGTTGGCGCGATGGTTGCTGCCAATGCCGACCCCACCGCGACGCGCTTGCGCCGAGGCATCATGAGCTATGGCGCGATCAAACCCGGCACGCAGGAGGCGGTGAAACGTGAAACCCTGCGCGCGATGGAAGAGGCGAGGGCGTCACTCCTGCGCGCGACGGGGCCGTTGCAAAAGCCGCATTTCCAAGACATCGCGGACGCGATCGGTGCCAATTATGCCATGATACGCGCAGCCCTCGCTGCGCAACACCAATGGGCCCCTTTGATCCCGCGCCTAGCCGAATGTCGTGACCACATCATACATCACCGGCTCAAAACTGCGGCACAACGCATTTAGCTCTCGGTTGCGCTTGCGCATCTCTGTCGAGCGTAGCATCTCCATAAAGTCCTCACGCTTTTGCCATTGCGAGTAATTGGCGACCCGCGTTTGTGCGTCATTCACATGCAGCCCGGCGGCGATAAATCCCGGCTGATGCGAGATGAATTCCGCATAAGCGGCCTCCAGTGTGTCGATCAAATCCTGACAGGTGCCCGGCGTGACCTCGAAGGTGGTGATGACCGTCTGTAGATCGTCTGACTTCTTGATTGTCGGCATGAGAACGTCCTCCCTTCTCAAAGCGTAATCCAATGCGCTTGAAAGTCTACATCCGCTTGCTCTACCATAGGTGGAGTGGGTGTGATTTCAAAAGGCTTGGCCGATGCGTCTGCCCATCCTCATTGCTCTTATAGGTCAGCTGTGGTCGCTGCCTGCTTTGGCGGGGGCGTGGCTGGAGCAAAAGGGCGGTGGTTTCACCTCAACCGCACTCAGGGCACGCGCGTCCGGACAAGAGCTCAGCGGCTATGTCGCTTATGGGGTGTCGCGGCGGCTGACCTTTGGTCTCGATCTACATCACAGCACGGGCATGAAGACGAAGAGCGCCCATGCTCTTGTGTTTGCACGGCTGCCGCTGCGCCAATCGGATCAGGGCTGGCAATTGGCGTTTGAGCTTGCAAGCGGGTTCGGGCGCGACGGGGCGCAGTGGTCCGGCATGCGGCGGCTCAGCCTCTCTGCGGGCCGCGGCCTGTCGTGGCAGGGTCGCGATGGTTGGGTTAATTTTGATCTCACACGCGAATGGCGGCGTGGCGGGGATCTCACCGCATGGAAGCTCGACAGCGCCTTGGGGATTGCGCGCAAAACCGGACCTTCTGTAATCCTGCGTACCGAACTCTATCAGCCAGACGGCGGTGAGATGATCTGGAAGGCGCTGCCGGGGCTGCGCTGGCAGCTTTCACCTCAACGAGAAGTGCTGACCGGGTTGGAGTGGCGGTCTTTTGGCGCGGAGCGGCTTGGACTGACGGTGGAGTTGTGGCACAGGTTTTGAGCCTCGCCAGCCGGATCGTGATCCGCCCGCCCGGCCTGTTTTGCAAACCGGAGAGCGCAGCCGTGCCAGAAAATACAAATACCCCGAAAGACCCAAAATCACCCATCCGCCCCACCGATGATGAGGCGCGCGGCCTCGCGTCCGATTTGATGCAGAGCGCGACATTTGCCGCATTGGCCACGCTCAGCGCGGCAGGTCACCCGGTCCAGAGCCGTGTGGCCTTTGCGCTGGATACTGGGGGGCGACCGATCTCTTTGGTGTCCACATTGGCGCAGCACACGCAGGCGATCACCGAGCGCCCGCAGGTGTCGCTCCTGATTGGCGAGCCCGGCGACAAGGGGGATCCGCTGACGCATCCGCGCCTGACGCTCAATGGATGCGCCGAGATCCTGCCCAACGCCTGCCCCGCGCATGAGGAGATGGCCGCGCAGTATCTGCGCCGCCACCCCAAGGCCAAGCTCTACATCGGCTTTGCCGATTTCCACTTCGTGCGGTTCCAGATTGATGAGGCCTTTCTGAACGGCGGTTTTGGCAAGGCTTATGTGCTCACCCCCGCCGATCTGGCCCTGAGTGCCTAGCGGTCGATGCGGATCAGCGCCCGTACGGTGCCGCGCACGGCCTGTTCCCACACGATGTCGATCTCATCATTGTTGCTGCCCTCCTGCGTGCGCACATAGTGGCCGGGGTAAACCACCGCGCCGCTGCTGCCGCGCAGTGATCCCTCAACGATCACCGCATCCACCGCGCGGCTGTAGCCCTGAAACGGCAGCGTGCCGCCGGTGGGTATGGTCCAGGTACTGGCAGCGGTGTTCTGGTCAAACTCCACCCGCAGCGGATTGCGGCACTGGGTGCTGACGTTGTGAAAGCTGTTGGCGTCAAAGAACACGTCCTTTGAGCGCGAAAAATCGAGAGTGGCAAAGCTGGTATCGACCCGCTCGGCCCGGTCGATGGTGCCGTTGATCGACCGGAACTTGTTGCCGGTCACCGATACCCCATTCAGAAAATGTCCGCTGCCATAAGGCTTTATCACGATATAGCTGAACCAGCTCGCCACATCGCCGCTGAGGAACACATTGTCGGTGATCGACATGGCCGCAAAGGAGAACCCGCCGTTAAAATCGGGGTTTGCGTCATATTCATTGGTCCACTCGATAAAGCAGTTGTCGATGTAGTTTTCCGAAATCGTGTGCGAGGCATAGGTATCCGTCACCACAATCCCGGCGGTGCGGATGCCGCCCGCAACACTGTCGCCCTGAAAGAAGTGGTTGCCGGTGACCGTGTGGTTCGACCCGGCCATCACCGCCCAATGCAGGAACCGCGTGGCGCGGTTGTGGCGCAGCTTCACATCGTTGGAGTTCACGTTGAGCGCAATACTCTCGCGATCCGCCACATCCATGGCGTCCTCGTCCGACAGGAACTGGCAATTGTCCACCAGCATGCCCTGACAGCCGCTGCCGATCGAGGTGATCCCGCGCGCCTTGGGGCGGGTAAAGAAACAATCATGCAGCGCAAAGACGGTGCCTGCCGGCGCAAGACGCAACGCGCTGGCGACGCCGTTGCACTGGAATTCCACGCCGGAGATGCCGAACTTTTTCAGCGCCGAGAAGCCGGAGAAATCCAGCATGTATTTAAACGCGGTGAAGGTGAAATTCTGCGTCCCTTCTGCGTCATACAAGGGCTGGCTCAGGGTCAGTTCGGTCGCGCCGACGTTCTTTGCGGTGACATAGACCTCGCGCCCGACACCTGCGCCCTCGACCAGCGCGCCCACCGGAATGGCCGAGATATTGGCCACATTGGTCAGTTTCTTCTTGTCAGAGCTGTCATAGGTCGCCTGCGCGGTGACCACGTCATGATCCCAGCTGGCGCCCGCCTGCGCGGTGAACTGGCCGTTGCGGATATAGCGACGGGTGGCGTAGCTGGTGCGGTTGGGCACCGCCGCCTGCATGTCGATGGGGCCGCTGATGGCTATGCTGCGCCCGCCGAGGTCGAGGCTTTCGTGATCGACACTGTTCAACAGCGCCTGAAACGCCTTCTTAAAGGCCAGTTCCTCATCTCCAAACGCCGCCGCATAGGTCGGATAATCATAGCTCTTGGTCAGCAGGAGCATGGCGCTATCAGGCATCGACAACGTGCCCTCAAAGATCACATCATGATTGAGCGACAGCGTGTTGTTGATCTGAAATTCGCCCTCGGGCACCAGAATACGGCGGCCATTGGCGGCGTCATCCGCCGCCTCGAACGCGGCGTGGCTATTGGTGGTGCCATCGCCCACAGCGCCAAAATCGGTCACATCCACCACGCTCAGCATATCGCGCAAAAAGACGCTGGTGATGTCCTCGATCACGATGTCGTCGATGCGGATCACACCACCATTGGCCCCGGTGAGGTTCAGCCCGAGGTGCCCGTAGGCGGCGTCCAGCCCCCAAGGCATATCGACGCCAGAGCGGCTGCCGGTGCCGACGATGGCCTGCACCTCGACCACCTCGCCATAGGCGCTGAGCGTGATGCCCGGCCCGCTCTCAACCACGCCAGAGACATGGGAGTTGTTGGCCGCCCCGGCCCAGCCCGCGATGCGCACGGTGGGAAAAGCACCACTCATGGCTTTGACACGCGCGGTCACCCGCAGGTAGCAGCCCGGCAGGATCGGCGTTTCGCCCATGTAGCGCAGCCGCTGGGTGCTGTCGGTCTTTTGCAGCTCCAGACAGCCGCCAAAATCGGCGTCCCCCGCAACCACGGCAGCATTTGCCGCCCCGTCATAGGTGTCAGAGCCGGGTGTGCCGTCGCCGCTGGACCAGATGCCCAATCCGTCGCTAAACGCGGGCGGCATCAGTTGCAGACCGTCGGTGATTGCCTTGTTCATAAAAAACCCTTTCCTGTTCCACCACGCCGGGAGTGAGGAAGGGTTTTACCAGTTTGAATTTAACTCTCACTCAGGAGGGCGTACGCCCCATGGGCAACACCCGGCGCAGGCTTGCGTCCAAAGGAAATGGGGCCCCGCAGTGGGACCCCATGCCGTGAGTGGTGTGCGGACAGGCTAGAGCAGAAAACCCGTCTGAAGAGGTGAACGCAGAAGCAAAGCAAGATCCGGCGAGTCGGGATGAGCGGCTGGAGCAATGTCATATGCAACGCGCACTCCGGTATCGTCCTTCAGGCGAAATGTGACCCAAAGGCCGGGCGTGCAAGGGCGGATGCTTTCTTCAAGGGATAGGTCGCAATAAGCCAGTTCGTCATGGTCCTCGCACCAGACGATTGCCTCACTGCTTTCTGCATCGACCCAAATGACAACACCATTCATCCAAAACACCATAACCCGGTTCAAAGGCTTTTCTCTGCGTTCGTCAGATGCGCTGCACCCCGGTGAAGTTGGGAGGGACATACCTTTGTGCAACACTCTGACGCTTATGATGGTAGCGCACATAGGCCTCTGGTTGAATTTCGTAACTTTAGTTTTCTAAAAACTTCTGCGTAGGAAATTCAGAATATTCGAGTGGTTCGTCACGTATTTGATGCTAAAGTAAGCGGATGCGTATCTATTGAAACATTCATTTTAACGAGTGCCTAAAGTGTCTGAGGAATCCCAAAACAAGAGCGGGAGTGCATTTGAGCGCGATCTGTTCTGTGCGCAGCTCGGCGAGCTTGTTGAAAAACGCGGGGCAATCGCTCACATCTGCAAGAACGCGGGCCTCAATCGGCAGCAGTTCAACCGGTATTTAAGCGGTGAGAACATCCCCTCATTGGCGACGGCCTACCGGATCGCATCGGCGCTTGGTGTGTCTTTGGACAGTTTGGCCGGGCAAGCTGTGACGAGAGAGACAGATCCCGAGAAAATGCCGCTAGACCAGTTGTTTAATGAAAACGCATCACCCAACACAGGATTGGTCGAACCGGGGTTTTATTGGGAGATCACCCGCTATGGAGACCCCGGTGATCAGTTCGTCCTGAGCCTCACGCATTTCATTCCCCAGAAAACCGGCGGGCTTTATCATCGTTATAATCAGGGTGTGCGCGCGGACGGCACCATTGTCCCCCAAGAATTCTGGGGGCGCTACTATGAGGCCGAGGGAAAAGTGACCGTGTTTCAGACCAATATTTGTGTCCGCAACACTATGGGATCAATGGCGTTGCGGCGTCTGGATGGCTATGGCGCAGAGCTGGCTGGGCAGAAGATGGGGCACCGTTTTATCAGTGGCGCGCGCGTGACCACAAGTATCACAGCTTTGAAATTTATCGGGCGGGAAGTGGAGCAGGAACCCAACCAGTTGTTGACGGGGATCAAGCTGAGATCAGAGATCCCTGCCGATATCATGGTGCTCTATGATTCCGTCCTTGCGCTCTCTGAAGCGGAGCCGGGGCGTCTGCATTTTTAGGAAGGTGATTTATGCTCGCCTGATGATAGGGAACGCAAAACGGGCGCCCTGAGATACAGCGCGCCCGTCAGAAGTTTTGTGTGCAAGCTGACCCTTAGGCCAATTCGCCCGCCAAGGCGCTCTCGATCAACGCGATGGTGTCCTCAACGCCATAAAGCGCGATGAAGCCGCCAAATCGCGGACCTTGGCTCGCGCCCAAAAGCACCTCGTAGATCGCCGAGAACCACGCACGGAGTGGTTCAAACCCGTGGATCTTGCCAATAGCAAAGACCACGGACTGCAGGAACTCGTCGTCGGCAAAGTTGGCCTCGGGCAGCGGATCATCGTTGCCGACCAGCTCGTTTTTCTTGGCGATTGCCGCCAGTGCCGCCTCTGGAGAACGCAGCGCATCGGCCAGATCCGTGAGGGCTGCGCGCTCCTGATCGGTGGGCAGGCGGTAGGTTTTTGCGGGCTTCACGAAGTCATTGAAATAGCGCACCGCATGGCCTGCGGCCTGATCCATGCCGGGATGGGTCTCGGCGGTGGCGTCGGGCGCGTATTTGTTGATGAAGCCCCAAAGGGTTTCCTTGTCCTCGGCGTTGGAGACGCTGGCGATGTTCAAGAGCATCGAGAACGGCACCACCATATCCGACTGCGGGACATTGCCGCCGTGGATGTGCCAGACCGGGTTGTTGAGCTGCGCCTTCAGGTCCTGACCGTGATAGGCCCGCAATTGCTGGTGATATTCATCCACCGCCTTGGGGATCACGTCAAAATGCATCCGCTTGGCGGTCTTGGGCTTTTGATACATGAAATACGCAAGGCTCTCGGTCGAGGCGTAGGTCAGCCACTCGTCGATGGAGACGCCGTTGCCGGAGGTCTTGGAGATCTTCTGGCCGTTTTCGTCGAGGAACAATTCATAGGTGAAATGCTCCGGCGCGCGCTGGCCCAGCACCCGGCAGATGCCGTCATAGATCGGCGTATTGGTGGAGTGGTCCTTGCCGTACATCTCAAAATCGACGCCAAGCGCCGCCCAGCGTGCGCCAAAGTCAGGCTTCCACTGCAGTTTCACATTGCCGCCGGTCACCGGCAGGGTCCATTCGCGACCGTCCTCATCATCAAAGGTGATGGTGTAGGTCTCGGCGCAGACCTTTTTCATCGGCACATAGAGCACGCGGCCGGTCTCGGGGTGGATCGGCAGGAAGATGGAATAGGTCTGGCGGCGTTCTTCACGCAGGGACTTCAGCATGATCGCCATGATGTCGTCGTATTTTTCGACCGCGCGCTTCAAAATCTCGTCGAACTGGCCGGAGCCATAGAATTCGGTCGCGGAATAAAACTCATACTCAAACCCAAAGGTGTCGAGGAAGCGGCGCAGCATGGAGTTGTTGTGATGGCCAAAGCTCTCATGCGTCCCAAACGGGTCCGGCACCGAAGTAAGCGGCTTTTGCAGATGCTCCGTGAGGCTCTCGGAATTGGGGACGTTGCCGGGGATTTTGCGCATCCCGTCGAGGTCATCCGAAAAGCAGATCAGCTTGGTCGGAATGTCGGAGATCACCTCGAAGGCGGTCTTGATCATGGTGGTACGCGCCACCTCGCCAAAGGTGCCGATATGGGGCAGGCCGGAAGGGCCGTAACCTGTCTCAAAGAGGACATAGCCCTTTTCTGGCGCGCCCTTGGCGTAACGTTTGAGAACACGGCGTGCTTCTTCAAACGGCCAGGCTTTGCTCTTCAGAGCTTCTTCGCGCAGAACAGACATGATGTACTCCAGTCAGCGTCTTTTTCAGGGATGTGTGGTGGCACCATGCACACCGACGCGCTTCTCTATTGTGCCTGTGCAGCATGAGTCAACAAGCGCCGTTCTCTGAGCATGGGCGGAAAACCACTTTTCGCGCGGTGCATTGTTGTATGCGGGGCAGGGGGGGCTTATTCTTGGAGGAGGAGAAAATCCGCAGTTTCAGGCACAAAGGACGCCCTAGATGACAGAAGAGACCATCCAGTTGCTGACCCCGCAGGACTGCCTTGTGGCGGTTATGGTGGCTGTGTCGGCATCGGACGAGGACATTCGCACCGCTGAGCTGGTGAAGATCCAGAATGCGGTCAATATGCTGCCGATCTTTGCCGAATATGATGCGGATCGGATTGCAGCCGTTTCGCGCACGGTCTTTGACCTGTTTGAGCAGGAAGACGGGCTGGATGCGCTGTTTGGTTTGGTGCGGGATATCCTGCCCGAGCGCCTCACCGAGACCTGCTATGCGCTGGCCTGCGATGTGGCGGCGGCGGATGGCAAGCTGAACGAAGGTGAGCTGCGTTTGCTGGAAGAGATCCGTTATGAGCTGAATGTGGATCGGCTGCATGCGGCGGCGATTGAACGGGGCTCGCGCGCACGTCACATGGTCTGAGATGTGTCTGCGGGCGGGATGCGAGGCGCTGCCTCGCGCTCCGGGATATTTCTGGTTAGAAGAGATGTCTTACGGAACGAGAGGGGCGCGAGGATGCGCCCCTTTTTATATGGGTCAGGAGCCGTAGACCTGCCCCCAGCGGTCCAGCAGGCTTTCTTGTAGTTTCTTGGCACGCGTGTTCCAGCTGCGCCCGCCGCGAGGGCGTTCGCGTTCAGCGCGGCTGATTTTGGCCCGCGCGCGCTGATCGGCGCTGAAGATCGCGAATGCCAGTTCATTGCCGTCCGGGGTGGTGATAAATCCGCCAAGGCCGGAGACGAAGTTCAGCGTGCCGGTCTTTGCTGCGATCTTGACCGGGTGGGTCTTTATGGGGCGACCTTTGGCGTCGCTGAAATAATAGGGTTTTAGCAGCGGCTTTAGCGCGCCGGTGCGGCGCGAGGCGATCAACGCGCGCACCATATCGTCTGCAGTGAGGCGGGATTCTTCGCCAAGGCCAGAGTGATCCACCATCCGACAGCGCTGCATTCCGAGGTTGCTGCGGGCCCAATCGTTCATGATCTGAGCGGAGGATTTGAGGTTGGAGGGGCGGCTGCCGCGATTGACGGTTGCGGTCATGCCGATCATTTCGGCCATCAGGTTGTTGGAATATTTGAGCATCGCTTCCAGCAGGTCCGGCAAGGGCGCGCTCTGGTTCTGTGCGATGACATTGCCGCCGGGCAGCGAGGAGGTCACTTTGGGGTTGGGAAGCGAGATGCCATTTGCGCGCGACAGCGTCTGAAAGACATCCCCTGCATAAAGCGCAGGGTTGCGTACCGGCAACCAGCGCGCGCCACCATTGCCGAGCGCCCCGCTGGCAACGGTCCAGTGATCGACGCCTGCCTTGTCCTGATAGCTGTAGACGGGCAGGTCACGTCGGGCGAGCGCCATCTTGGAAGTATAGACATCCGGGCGGTATTTTTGAGTGCGGGCGTCCATGGTGATGGCCCAGCTGCCGCCTGCGCGTTTCCATTCAAAGTGAACCCGGTTGAAATTCAGGGCAATACCGCTCACCGAGGGGCTGTAGCCGATGTGGTCGGGCTGATCCGGGTCGATGGAGCGCACATAGGGCAGCATGTCGTCCCAGATCAACAGACGACCAGAGATACCGCGTACCCCGGCGGCCTTCATCTGGGCTGCAAGATCGGCTAGCGCGTCGGTGTCGAGGGTGGGATCACCCCCTCCGGCCAATACCAGATCGCCTTGGATGATGCCGTTGCTGAGTGGACCTGTGGCAATCAGGCGGGTGCGGAAACGGTAGCCTGCGCCCAGCGAGTCGAGCGCATAGAGCGCGGTCAATACCTTCGCGACGCTGGCGGGGGGAAGCGCGGCGTCGCCCCGCGCGCTTTCGAGTATCTGACCGGTGCGGGCATCTGCGACCACGCAGGCGCTTTCACCCGAAAGCCCTGCACCTTTGAGGATGGCCTCCAGCCCGTCCGCACCGGGGGTGTAGGGGCTGACACCGCGTGCCTTGGGGCGCGGGGTGAGGCCGGGGGCGTTGGCGAGGGCCGGGCCGGTGGCGAGACCTGCGAGGGCGGTGCTGAGGAAGCGACGACGTGAAATCATGGTGAACATTGTGAATCAAATTCCCGAACCTAGGGCAAATGCTTTGAAGGTCATATCACCAAGAAGTTTTTGTGACGTGGCACGTCGGTTGCGCCGGGCGTGGGTCATTCGGACCAGCCACCACGTTTGCGGATCTCGGTGGATGAGGCGTTGATCATCGGGACATTGAGAAAACACCACGCAGGGGTTTCAGCCCGCGCCAACCGCTGGCTCTGTGCGGCGGGAATGCGGTAGCGACTGTAGATGCGCGCGGCCGGAGACAGTCTGGCGGAAATGCGTTCGCCGGGGCGGGCCAGAACCCCCACTGGCACGCTGTCGAGGATTTCGCGCCAGTCTTTCCAGCGGTGAAAATGAGCGAGGTTATCCGCGCCCATCAGCCAGACAAACCGCACGCGGGGGTAAGACTTGCGCAAGGCGCGCAGAGTTTGGGCGGTGTAGCGCGTGCCGAGGCGGGCTTCGATATCGCTGATGCGCACCTTTGGGTGGCCCATGATCTCGCGGGCCGCCTGCACGCGACGGGCCATGGAGGCAGGCGGGTTTTCCTTCAGCGGGTTGCCGGGGGTCACCAGCCACCACAACTGATCCAGACCAAAGCGTTTCAGAGCCGCGCGCGAGATCTGCACATGACCTTCGTGGGGGGGATCAAAAGATCCACCCAATAGGCCCACGGTCATGCCGGGCGCGAGATAGGGATACGCATGTCTCATCATCGGATTGATGCGCAGATTTAGCAGGGGAAGGCAACGGCTTGCGCGGCAGTCGGTTCGTTGTCGCGCCGAATGCCGTAGCAGAGGTCGCGCAGGATCAGGGGCGGACAGGCGCGCATCTGATATGACCCAGCATGAGAAGTGGCACATCTATCATCTAAATGCGCGTTCAAGGTGGAGGCTAAACCTCGCCCACGGCGACCGGGTTTAGAAAAGTTCACTTGCGTCGAGAGGCAATCTCTCAGGTGTTAGCCAACTGCGGTTTCATGCGAGGAGTTTGACTCCCACTCGGACGAACGGTTGTGCAACAAATGCGCAAAAAGCGTGACACTCAATGTGCTGAGGGCGCCGACGAAGGAATAGATAAGCAGGCAGATCAAGATCGACAGATCCAATGCGATATACCCGATGGAGGCGGTGATCAGCCCTGCAACCATGCCTAGGAGCAATCCAGCGAAAGCCATTGTTTGCGATCCTCCCTCAGTCAGTTTTCGACCCAAGATCGAGCCGAATTACGATGCTTTGATGTTCAATCTTTAATTGATTTGTTCAAAGCCGCTCATCCTAAACTAGCAGAATTGTGTTGAGAAAAGGTTAACGCGACAGTGTTTGATGCTGTTTGAGCGGGATCGCGCCAGAAACAAAAGGGCGTATTTTGCTAACCGCACATCGCCGGATCAAATGCCACCTCAGGCATGGGCGATGGACCGGTCGTCGCGTTCCATTGTGTCCTCACGACGCGCGCGCAAAACTGTTGCAACAAAGAGCGTTAGCACCGTCACAAAGAGCCCTGTCGACATATATATAGCACAGCAGACCCAAAAACTCACATCAAAAAACAGCCCTGCACTGAGCGCGGACAATGCCCCGCTTATGACTCCAAGGATGAGTGCTGCCACGATCATATTTGGTCTCCTGTTGCCTCGCCCGGCGTTCTGCGACTCTCCGCTTCTGCGGATACGGGCTGTATGTCTGGAATAATTGTAGATAAATGTGGTCAGAATATGGTCAATGACGTCACGGCAAGGCGCGCGATGACGTGCCCGCTTGCGCACCTGTACGGCAGCGATTGCTCCTGCCCGTCGCACGCGCTATCACAGCGGCCAAACTCTTTCCCCTAATGACGGAGCAATCCCATGGCCTCCTACCAGTACGTTTACCACATGCAGGGTGTCTCCAAGACCTACCCGGGTGGCAAGAAATGCTTTGAAAACATCCATCTGTCCTTCCTGCCCGGCGTGAAAATCGGTGTTGTCGGCGTCAACGGTGCCGGTAAATCGACCCTGATGAAGATCATGGCCGGTATGGATACGGACTTCACCGGTGAGGCCTGGTCGGCTGAGGGGGCCAAGGTTGGCTACCTGCCGCAGGAGCCGCAGCTTGATGAGAGCCTCACCGTGCGTGAAAACGTCATGCTGGGCGTGGCCGAGAAAAAGGCCAAGGTCGACCGCTTCAACCAGATCGCGGTTGAAATGGCCGAAAACTACACCGACGAGCTGATGGAAGAGATGACGGCGCTGCAAGACGCCATCGATTCCGAGAACCTCTGGGATCTCGACAGTCAGGTCGACGTCTCCATGGAGGCGCTGCGCTGCCCGCCGGATGATGCGGCGATCAAGGATCTCTCAGGCGGTGAAAAACGCCGCGTGGCGCTGTGCAAACTGCTGCTTGAAGCGCCCGACATGCTGCTGCTCGACGAACCGACCAACCACCTGGATGCGGAAACCATCGCCTGGCTGCAACAGCACCTGATCGACTACAAGGGCACCATCCTCTGCGTCACCCACGACCGTTACTTCCTCGATGACATCACCGGCTGGATTCTTGAACTCGACCGGGGGCGCGGCATTCCTTATGAGGGCAACTATTCCAGCTGGCTGGAGCAAAAGGCCAAACGTCTGGAGCAGGAAGCCCGCGAGGACAAGGCCAAGCAGAAAACGCTGGAGCGCGAACTCGAATGGATGCGTCAGGGTCAAAAAGCCCGTCAGGCCAAATCCAAGGCCCGTATCGCCGCCTATAACGAGATGGCCAACACCTCCGAGCGGGAAAAGGTCGGGCGCGCCCAGATCGTCATCCCCAATGGCCCGCGCCTGGGCGGCAAGGTGATCGAGGTGGAAAACCTCGCCAAACACTACGGCGACAAGCAGCTGGTCGAAGGTCTGTCCTTCTCGCTGCCGCCCGGTGGCATCGTCGGCGTGATCGGCCCCAACGGCGCCGGTAAATCGACGCTGTTCCGGATGCTGACCGGTCAGGAACAGCCCGACGAGGGCTCCGTCACCTATGGCGACACGGTGAAGCTCTCTTATGTTGACCAGTCTCGCGATGACCTCAACGACAATGACACCGTCTGGGAAGCGATTTCCGGCGGTGCCGAGATCATCGAGCTGGGCGATGCGCAGGTCAATTCGCGCGCCTATTGTTCCTCGTTTAACTTCAAGGGCGGCGATCAGCAGAAGAAGCTGAACCTCCTCTCTGGGGGTGAGCGCAACCGTGTCCACATGGCGCGCCTTCTGAAGGAAGGCGGCAACGTCTTGCTGCTCGACGAACCGACCAACGACCTCGACGTGGAAACCCTGCGCGCGCTTGAGGATGCGCTGGTCGATTTCGCCGGCTGCGCGGTGGTGATCTCGCACGACCGTTTCTTCCTCGACCGGATCTGTACCCACATCCTCGCCTTTGAAGGCGACGCGCATGTGGAGTGGTTCGAGGGTAACTTCGAGGATTATGAAGAAGACAAGAAGCGCCGTCTGGGCCCGGACGCACTGGAGCCCAAGCGCCTGAAGCACAAGAAGTTTGTGCGGTAAGATAGGGTGAAACACCTTATCCTGTCACACTGGTTGGGGCGCTTTAGGCGCCCCAACGCGTTTGAGTAGATCACACTAAATACTCAAGTGGATGCAATATATGAGCGATATTGATGCGTTCTTTCGGAACGAACAAGGTAATTACACTGTCGATGATTGGGGTAGAAAGGCGGTTTTGAAAATGTTCTTGATACTTCTTGCATCATCCTTGATCGCTATCCCTTTAATGTCGTGGGATCACTCCAGCCACAAACGCTCCGTGTTGGTATTTCTTTCCCCATTTCTATTTTTGGTAGTTTGGTCAACCTGGGCGTCTTTGAAGAAGGTGCATCACGTCGTCGTACATGAGGACAAAGTTGAGATACTGCCTTTGGGATTAGTGTTTTATAAGAAAGACTTGGTTGCAGCCGAAATCAGATCGTTCGGCAAACGAGAGCGGTTGATTGAATTGAGAACTTTTCGATGGTCCTTCAAATATTATATGCGGTCTCTCGTCTGGATCGGCAATGGTGTGAGCATTCCGATTAAGCGATAGATTTCTGAAAAACGCAGGGTTTTCCTGATACTGTCGCGTCACATGTATTAACGCTGAGTTTTCGCGTGAGATACGGACACTCTGATCAGAACGTCGTAAAGTGTGTTTATCTTGTGTCGGCGTCCCTTGCGATGATGTCCATTTGAAAATGGACGGTCGATATTCCCAACCCTCATGGCTCCAACTGAACAATCGGCCCCCCTGCAGCCTCAGCGTCTGCGGCATCATGTGTCACCATCAGCACCGGCAGCGCGCGGTCGCGGGCGAAGGTGAACACCAGATCGCGCATCTGGCTCCGCAGGGTGGCGTCCAGTCGGGAAAACGGCTCGTCCAGCAACAAAAGATCCGGCTCGGAGAGCAGCATCCGCATCAGCGCCACGCGGGCTTTCTGACCGCCTGAGAGCGTCTCCGGGTCGCGGTCGTGAAAGCCTTCAAGGCCGATCTCTGCCAGAGCGTCCTCAATACGCGCGCGACGGGCGCGGCCTCGGATCTGCGGCGCGAGGCCAAAGGCGAGGTTGGCCCCGACGCTCAGGTGCGGAAACAACAGATGGTCCTGAAACAAGATGCCGACACGGCGCTCCTGCGGTGGCAGGGGGCAGAGGTTGCGGCCATTCAGAAGGATCTCGCCCTCAAGGCTGAAATCCGCGCTCATCTGCCCGGTGATCGCCGCAAGCAGGGTGGATTTGCCCACGCCTGATGGTCCCATCACGCTCAGGATGGTGGCGGGGGGCACGGTGAGGTCGAGTTCCAGCAAGGGGCGGTCGCCGTGTTTGATGCGCAGGGCGCGCAGTCTCAGGCCCTCAGCCATGTTGCAGTCCTCTCCGGTTGCGCCAGACGATCAGCGGCAGGCTCAGCGCCAGCACAAATGGCAATAGTGCCGCCGCCGTTTGTAACAGCCCGTATAGGCCAATGGCACGGCGGTCGCCACCAGCAGCAAGGGCGACGGCCTCGGTGGTGAGGGTCTGGACGCGCCCGCCGCCCACCAGAAGCGTCGGCAGATATTGCCCGACAGAGACCGCCATGCCCACGGCCACCGCGGTCAGGATCGGCGCCAACATCATCGGCAGCCGCAGGGTCAGGAAAATACGGCTCGGAGAGGCCCCCATCGCTGCGCCCACCGCGCCAAGGCGCGCATCCCACGCCTTGTAGGGGCCTTCGAGGGACAGGCGCAGATAGGGCAACACAAAGACCAGATGCGCGAGCATCACCGCCCAGAGTGTGCGGTCGATGCCAAAGCCCAGCAAAAGCGTCTGCATGCCTGGCAAGAACGCGGTCTGCGGCACCAAGAGCGGCAAATACAACAGCCAAAGCCCCTTGCGCGTGAGGCGCAGATTGCGGCGCTCTTCGGTTTCAAGACACCCCAGCGTCAGGACCAGCCCGGCAAGGGTGGCGGCAAGGGCGATGGCGAAAGTGGTCGTGAGCGTCTCTAGCGCGGCGGGGCCGTTGCGTTGCCAACTGCGCAGGCTAAAGCCGTCAGGGAGAACGTCGGGAAAGCTCCATCGGGCGGCAAAAGACCAGACCACCAGCCCCGCAAGCCCGGTCAGAACCAGCCCCACACAGAGCAAAGACGTCATGAGACCAAATGCGCGCCAGAGGCCATCCCGCGACAGGCGCGGCCCGCGGTAGATCAGACGTCGGCCCAGTGCGGCAAGCGCACGTTCCCCCCCGTGCCAGAGCAGAAGCGCGCCAATGACCAGTGCCAATTGCACCAATGCCGCCGCCGAGGCCAGCGTGCGCAGCGTAAGGTCCGGCTCTCCCATCCAGCGCACGATCTGTACGGACAGCGGCGGTGGCGTGTTGGGGCCTAGGATCACCGCCACATCGACCACCGACATAGAGTAGGCAAGCACCACATAGACCGGCAGACGAATGCGCGCATAAAGCGCGGGCAGCACGCCAAACATCCATGCGGCCATGCGCCCATATCCAAGCGCCATGGCAACGCGCAGGCGGCCTTGGGTGTCGATCTGACCAAGGGCCGCGAGGCTGATCAGCAGCAGGAACGGCACCTCCTTCACCACCAGCCCCAGCGTCATCGCTAGGCCCATCGGATCCTGCACCAACAACACATCGGGCGGGCGCTGCCAACCCGTGAGCCACGGGCTGAGCGCGCGAGAAATCCAGCCCGAAGGTTGGATCAGGAACATCAGCCCAAAGGCAGCGGCGGCATGCGGCACTGATAATAGCGGCGACAACAGCCGCAGGACCGCACGAAAGGGGCGCGTACCGGACCAGCCTGCGAGCAGTAGCAGCGTGATCGCCAGCGAAAGAAATGTGGCAAGCCCGCCCGTTACAAGGCTGAGGCGCACCGAGGCCGATAGCCCCGGCCATTCCCACAGCGTCTGAAACGGCGTCAGCGACGGCCCCTGCAGCCCCGCCACCGGCAGATGCCCGAAGGCCGCGCTAATGGTGCCCCATAGCCCGGCCAGAACAGGCCCGATGAGCACCAATATGGTCAGCAGCGGCAGGACCGGGGGCAGGGCAAGGGAGGAGCGCACAGAGGTTGCGATCTAAGGCTCAGTTGCCGACGCCGTAGCGGGCCACCCAATCCTCGGAGATGCGGGTCATCCAGCTCGGATGCGGTTCCGGCTGCACAGCGCCGAGTTCCTCGGGCGAAAGCGTCGCGATTCCCAGATCCAGCGTGCGAAAGGCCGCCCGATCCTGAACCGGCAAGGCGTTCATATCAAGCACGGTGCCATAGCCCAGCACCTCTGGGTCTTGGGCGCGCAACTGGGCCTCGGGCGACATCAGGAAGTTTGCCACCACCATGGAGGCAGCTTTGGACCCTGAATTATAAGGGATCGCCACGAAGGACGCATTGCCGATGGTGCCCTTGTCGAGCACGAAAGTGCGCACGCTTTCAGGCAGTTGATAATTGGCGATTGCGGTACTGGCCTCGCCGGGGCTGAAGGAAATCGCGAGATCGATCTCATCATCGTTCATCAGTTGCAGCTGGCGCGGGCCGGTGGGTGGGTAGGCGCGCCCCTCACGCCACAACAGCGGCGTCAGCTCCTCAATGAAAGCCCACAGCGGCGCGGTCACCTCGACATAATTGTCTTCATTGACGGGCTCAGAGAGCGCCTTGGGGTTGTCGCTCAGATCGACCAATGCCTGTTTCAGGAAAGTGGTGCCGAGGAAATCCGGCGGCTGCGGATAGGTGAAGCGACCGGGGTGTTCGCGGGCCCAGTCCAAGAGCGCATCCATTGAGCCTAAGCGTTCGGGCAGGTCTTTGGTGTCATGCATAAACACCACCTGCGCCATCGCCCATGGGGACTCATAGCCCTCGGTCGGGACGGTAAAATCATGCGTCAGGGTGCTGTTCTCCGTGTTGGCATATTGCCAGTTCGGCAGCGCCTCGGCGAAGGGGCCAAACAGCAGATCGGCGTCTTTCATGGAGGCGAAATTGGCGCCGTTGATCCAGATCAGGTCCACCGCACCATCCTCGTCCTGACCTGCGGATTTCTCTGTCAGCACCCGCGTCACCGCATCGGCAGTGTTTTCCAGTTTCACATGAGTGAGCGTGATATCGTAGTCGTCCGCGAGCCGTTCCCCGACCCATGCGATAAAATCATTGGTCGCGGTGGAGCCTCCCCACGCATGCCAATGCACGGTCTGGCCCTGCGCTTCCTCCAGCACAGTGGGCCAGTCCGCCGGATCGGGAGAGGCCCACGCCGAAAGCGGCGCGAGGGCAAGGGCAAGAGACAACATGCGTTTCATGGCGATCCTCGTTCTGGGACAAATCTTGGGTGCAGTATAAGCCGCATATCTGCGGCGATACTCCTGCAATCTCCCTCTGATTGCGCGATCCGCGTCGCCGCGTCCATGGGCATGACGAAAATGTGACGCTTGGTGTGGTGACGGGTGGGCGGATGCTTGCACGCTTAGGGTCCTGCGGGTATGCACAGGCCCATACTCGCATGGTATTATGCGAGGCGTGACCGGACGCGAGCGCTCTTCCACAACCGCGTCCGATTTTTCGGTGCCGTTACGATCTTCAGGCGGCCCGCGACCATACGAGGGGAAAACCCAGCCATGTCGCTCGATATTCCCGTGCTGCGCAGCGCATTGTCCCAGCACTACGATCTCACTCCGAACCCCGAACTCGCCGAGTCCATGTCTGATGTCTATCAGCGCATGTCCCGCGTGGTGTCGCCCGTCGATTGGGTGCTCTATGCGCCATACGTCAAGGCGATCAATGAGCTGAAGGCCAAGCGCAACGCGGTGATCCTTGGCCATAACTACATGACGCCCGAGATTTTCCACGGCATTTCCGATTTTGTCGGCGACAGCCTGCAACTGGCGATAAAGGCCACCGAGGTCGAGGCGGATGTGATCGTGCAATGCGGCGTGCATTTCATGGCCGAAACCTCCAAGATCCTTAGCCCTTCCAAAACGGTGCTGATGCCCGACATGGAAGCAGGCTGCAGCCTTGCGGAATCGATCACCGCCGAGGGGGTCGAGGAGATGCGCCGCCGCTATCCCGGTGCGCCGGTGGTATCCTACGTGAACACCACTGCCGAAGTGAAAGCGGCCTCTGACATTTGCTGCACCTCCTCCAACGCGGCGCAGATTGTTGGCGCGATGGAGAGCGATACGGTCATCATGACGCCGGACCAGTATCTGGCGCAGAACGTAGCCCGCGATGTGCCGCATAAAAACGTGGTCTGGTGGGAAGGCTCCTGCATCGTACACGAGCAATACTCTGCCCAGGATCTGCGCGATTTCCGCGAATGGAACCCCGGCACCCGTCTGATCGCCCATCCGGAATGCCCGCCGGATGTGGTGGCGGAGGCCGATTTCTCCGGCTCCACCAGCGGCATCTTGAAATATGTAACGGATGAAAAACCGGAAAAGGCACTGCTGATTACCGAATGCTCGATGGCGTCCAACATCGCGGATGAGCTGCCAGAGGTCGAGTTTGTCGGCCCCTGCAACATGTGCCCCTATATGAAGAAGATCACGCTGGAAAAGGTCCTGTGGTCGCTGCACTCCATGGAAGGTCAGGTTGAGGTTGAGGCCGAGATGGCCGCAAAGGCCCGTCACGCGGTGCAGGCGATGATCGACCTGTCGCGCAAGCTGGGCATCTAAGCGCCGTATGGAAAGCTCTCAGGACATCCAAAGCAACCGCATCGTCATCATCGGTGCGGGGCTGGGGGCGCTTTATGCGGCGCTGACGCTGGCGCCGCGCCCGGTGGTGATGATCTCCCCTGATCCATTGGGGCAGGGGGCAAGCTCGGCTTGGGCGCAGGGCGGTGTGGCCGCCGCGATGGACGTGAGCGACAGCCCCGAAGCGCATGCCATTGATACCACCCGCGCCGGGGCAGGTACTGTGGATGCCGAGGTCGCCGCATTGGTCACCCGTGAGGCACGCGAGCATATCCTCGATCTCACCACGCTTGGCGCGCCTTTTGACCGGACCGAGGACGGCGGCTATGTGATGTCGCGCGAGGCGGCGCATAGTTTTGCCCGCGTGGTGCGGGTCAAGGGCGATCAGGCCGGGGCCGAGATCATGCGCGCGTTGATCGAACGGGTCCGCGCGACGCCCTCGATTCAGGTGATCGAAGGGGTGTTGGCCGAGGGGTTAGAGGTCCGCGATGGCACTGTGACGGGCGTGCGGCTCATTTCTTCCGCGCCTGAAGGATCAGCCGCGGTATTGCTGCGCGGCAGTGCGGTTTTGATGGCCGGGGGCGGCAGCGCCGGGCTTTACGCGATCACCACCAACCCGCCCCGCATCCGGGGGCAGGCGCTGGGCATGGCCGCTCGTGCCGGAGCCGAGATCGCTGATGCGGAGTTCGTACAGTTCCACCCCACGGCGATGGATGTGGGCGAAGACCCGGCCCCCTTGGCCACCGAGGCGCTGCGCGGTGAGGGCGCGATCCTTGTCAATGCCACCGGTGCGCGGTTCATGCTGGACGAACATCCCGACGCGGAGCTTGCGCCGCGCGATGTGGTGGCGCGGGCGATCTTTGCGCAGTCGCAGGCGGGCAAACGCCCGCTTCTGGATACGCGGGCTGCAATCGGCGCGGACATCACCACGCTGTTCCCGGCGGTCAGCAGTGCCTGCGCGCGCAATGGCATCGACCCGACGCAGGAGCCGATCCCGGTGGCCGCCGCCGCGCATTACCATATGGGCGGCATCGCTACAGATCTGGACGGGCGCAGTTCGATTACGGGGCTTTGGGCCTGTGGCGAATGTGCCTCGACGGGGCTGCATGGTGCCAATCGTCTGGCCTCGAATGGTCTCTTGGAGGCGCTGGTCTATGCCCGTCGCGCGGCAGAGGATATTGCGCGAGGGCAGGATGCACCCCACGAGGCCGCGCCGGTTCATCTTGAGTTGACCCCCGGCGGCGAGGGCGCTGATCCTGCGCTTGTCGCATCCCTGCGCCAATGCATGACCCGCAACGTTGGTGTTGTGCGCAACGCGGATGGGCTGCGCACAGCGCTGCGCGAGATTGCGGCTCTTACTGCCAAGCAACCCACCTGCGAGAGCTTTCAAAACATCTGCATCGCCGCCACCATGATCGCCGCCGCCGCATTGCTGCGCGAAGAAAGCCGTGGCGCGCATGAGCGGTCTGATTTCCCCGAAACCTTGCCCGCGCTCGCGCACCGCTCCCGTCTGACGTGGGATGCGGCGAAAACCCTGCGCGACAGCTTGCTTGAAGCGCCTTTATCCCACCCGGAGACCCCATGAGCTTTGCCACTTTGCCTGACCTGATCCTCGAGCCCCTGGTCAAATCCGCCCTGATGGAAGACCTGGGCTCTTTTGGCGATGTGACCACCCGCGCGGTGATCCCGGACGATGTGACCTATTCCGCCCGCCTGCGCGCCCGCGAGGAGGCCGTGGTCTCTGGCATGCAGGTGGCTGCACTTGCGTTCCGGTTGGTCGATGCGAACCTGCGGGTGAACACCCTCGTTGCAGATGGGGCCGCCTGTCAGCCCGGCGATGTGCTGATGGAGATCGAGGGAAAGGCTGCCTCGATCCTGATGGGCGAACGGGTGGCGCTGAACTTTGCGGGCCGCTTGACCGGGATCGCAACCCTGACAGCGGCCATGGTGGCTGAGACGCGCGGCACTGAGGCGCGCATCACTTGCACCCGCAAGACCACGCCCGGCCTGCGCATGGTGGAAAAGCTCGCAGTGCTGCATGGCGGTGGGTTCAATCACCGCTATTCGCTTTCGGATGCGATCCTCATCAAGGATAACCACATCGCCGCTGCGGGCGGTATCCGCGCGGTGCTGGACGCCACCAAGGCGCATGCCAGCCATATGATGGCGGTGGAAATCGAAGTGGACACGCTGGATCAGCTGCGCGAGGTCCTAGAAGTCGGCGGTGCCTCTGTGGTGCTCTTGGACAATATGACGCCGGATCAGCTGCGCGAGGCAGTCCAGATCAACGCCGGACGTCTGGCGCTGGAGGCCAGCGGCAACGTCAAACGCGACACGGTGGCGGCAATTGCCGCTACAGGCGTGGATTATATCTCCTCGGGGGCGCTCACGCATTCGGCGCGCACAGTCGACTTGGGCTTGGATTTTTAAGCGCTCAGCCCACAGCCCTTGCTGGATGATAATGCCTGAAGGACGGGGTCCGCGCGCAGCCGGTCGCAGGCAAAATCGATAAAGCTGCGTACCTTCGCCGGTGCGCGCCGCCCTTCTGCATGGACCAGATGGATTGGCATGCTGTCTGGCTCAAACTCCTCCAGCAGGCAGGCGAGATGTCCCGCCGCCACATCGCGTCCAGCCTGATAGGACAGCATCCGGCAGATGCCCCAGCCCGCGCGCGCAGCGTCCAGCCCGGCCGCAACGGTACTGACACAGAGCTGCGGCGTGATGCGCACCGCGTCTTGTTGGTCGGTGCCAAACCTCCACTCCGTTGCGGAAGAGACCGCGTTGATCGCCACAATGCGATGCGCAGCAAGGTCTGCTGGAACCTCTGGCGTGCCGTAGCTCTCCAGGTAGGAGGGCGCAGCACAGACCACCCGGCGCACCGCGCCGACTTTGACCGCTGACAGCGTCGAGGAGGGCAGATGCCCGATCCGCAGGGCCACATCAAAGCCCTCTTCGACGATATTCACCACCCGGTCCAACAGCACCAGTTCGGCCCGCATCTCCGGGTATTGATCGAGATAGTCCAGCAGGATCGGCAGGATATAAATCCGCCCGAACTCATTGGGGCAGGTCAGCCGCAGCAGTCCCACCGGCGCGCTGGCCGCCCCGCGCGCCGCATCATCGGCGGCCTGCAAGGAGGTCAGGATATGGCGCACATCGTCCAGATAGCGCCGTCCCACATCGGTCAGATGCAAGCGCCGGGTGGTGCGGGTAAAAAGCCGCGCGCCCAGTTGCGCCTCCAAGCTGTTGATCGCCCGTGTGGCCGATGGCGCACTCAGGCCCACCCGGCGGGCCCCGGCGGCAAAGCCCTCTTCCTCCGCCACGGCGACAAACACCTGCATGCTTTGAACGCGGTCCATGGATTTTGTCCTGATTGCTATCGAAACCTGAAATTATCTCTTTCTTTCATGTCGTATTATTTTACGCAACGGGGTGATTTATCTCTGTCACCAGAGGCGCTGACCACCGCGCCACAACTGGAGACCAAAATGACCCTCACGCCCCGCCCACCGCTGCCGCCCTTCACCCGTGAAAGCGCGATCGAGAAAGTACGCCTTGCCGAGGATGGCTGGAACAGCCGGGACGCCGCCAAGGTGACGCTGGCCTATACGCCCGACAGCCGCTGGCGCAACCGCGCCGAGTTTCCCGTGGGCCGGACCGAGATCGAGGCCTTTCTGACCCGCAAATGGGCGCGCGAGCTGGAGTATCGGCTGATCAAGGAGCTTTGGGCCTATGCCGGCAACCGGATCGCGGTGCGCTACGCCTATGAATATCGTGACGACAGCGGCCATTGGTTCCGCGCCTATGGCAACGAAAACTGGCAGTTTGATGAAAACGGCCTGATGGAAGAACGCCATGCCTCCATCAACGAACATCCCATTTCTGATGCGGATCGCAAGTTCCACTGGCCGCTGGGACGTCGCCCTGACGACCACCCAAGCCTGAGCGATCTTGGCCTTTGACCCCGGAGGAAAACCAGATGACCCCCGATTTCCCCGCCAACGCTGCCCCGATCAAATTCTACCGCCACCCGCTCTCTGGTCACTGCCACCGGGTGGAGATGATGCTGTCGATCCTGGATCTGCCGTATGAGCTGATTGAGGTCGATCTGCTGAAGGGCGCGCATAAAGCGCCGGAGTTCTTAGAGCTCAACCTGTTCGGTCAGGTGCCGGTGATCGACGACAACGGCACTCTGGTTGCGGATTCCAATGCGATCCTTGTCTATCTGGTGCAGGCCTATGGTGCGGGGACCGACTGGCTGCCGACCGCGCCCAAATCTGCCGCCGAGGTGCAGCGCTGGTTGTCGCTGACGGTGTCGCATGTGGCAACCGGCCCCTCACGCGCGCGGTGGCGTACATTGATCGGCGCGGGAGATACGCCCGAGACGAGTGTTGCCCGCGATGCCAGCCACGCGTTCCTTGGTCTGATGGAAGGGATGATCACGGGGCGGGATTTCCTTGTGGGCGACAGCCCCACGATCGCCGATGTCGCGGCCTACGCCTATATCGCCCATGCGCCGGAAGGGGGCGTGAGCCTTGCGGACTATCCTCTGGTGCGGGCATGGATCGACCGGGTGCAGGGCATCAAGGGCTTTGTGCCGATGCAGGCCTCCCCCATTCCCGAAATCGCCTGAGGAGCGCCCGTATGTCCCGTGCAAACCATGTCTTTCACGCAGGTGAGCTGATCCTGCAACGCCGGGCCGGTGTGGCAGAGAGTTACCGAGAGCGGGTGGCCCATGCCATCCGTCCGGAAATGCCGCAACAGCACCGTGATTTCTTCGAGAGCCTGCCGGTGCTGTTCCTCGGCCTGCTGGATGCGCGCGGACAGGTTTGGGCGACGCCCGCGGTGGGCGAGGTTGGGTTCCTGCGTGCACGCGATCCCCGGCGTCTTGCGGTGGGCGCGCGGCCAGTGCTGGGCGATACGCTCTGGCTCGACGTGCGGCCCGGTGCGAAAGTGGGCGTGGTTGGCATGGAGCTGTCCAGCCGTCGTCGCAACCGGATGAATGGCACGATCCGTGCGGTCAATAGCGAGGGGTTCGAGATCGCCGTGGACCTGAGCTTTGGCAATTGTCCGCAGTATATCCAGACACGCGATCTGCTGTGGCCCGCCAATCCGCCCGCGCCGGTGGCGACCGCACTGCCCGATTGGGACACGCGCAGCCGCGCCTTGGTGGCGCAGGCCGATACCTTCTTTATCGCCTCGCGCGCGGCGGAGATGTCGGACGATCCAGCCGATGGCATCGATGCCTCGCATCGCGGCGGGCGACCCGGATTTCTGACGATCAACGCCGATGGTTCGCTGTCGTTTCCGGATTTTTCGGGCAACCGCTTCTTCAACACGCTTGGCAATATCGAGGCCGACGGGCGCGTTGGGCTGTTTATCCCCGATTTCAGCAGCGGGGCCGGGATCTTTCTCACCGGATTGGCGACGGTTGATTGGACCCCCGACCGTGTGGCGCGCTTTCAGGGCGCAGAGCGGATCGTGGACGTGCAGCCTGAGGAGATCTGGTATTGTGACCACGCGCTTCCGGGGCCTGCGCCGCTTGCAAGTTCATGGCCGATGCTCTCTGAAACCGGGGTCTGGTAGAGCACGGCGCACCACGCGACTCGGAGAAGTGGTGGAGAAAGCCCGCGCCGTATGGTGCCCAGCATGTGAAACCTATGGGGGGCTGAAAGGGGGGGGGCGTATCGCAATCAGAGCGTTGCTTTGATTGCGATGTCACAGGTTATAGGCATTAAAAACAACGCATTAAGCTGCATGGTGATGGGCGCGTGTCCGAGGGCATTTGACGCGGCGTCACAGTTAATACTTTAAAAATAGAAATTTCAAGCTTGAAATTGTTTTGAGATGCGCAGAACCTTCTCCCATCAATAACCGAATTGGGGATGAGGATCAGATGCGCATTGCATGCTTGGGAGGGGGGCCTGCGGGCCTGTATTTCGCGATCTCGATGAAGCTGCGCGATCCCGGTCACGAGGTCACGGTGATCGAGCGCAACCGCGCCGATGACACCTTTGGCTGGGGTGTGGTGCTGTCGGATGAAACGCTCGACAATCTTGCCGCCAATGACGCCACAAGTGCGCAGTCGATCCGGGCGCATTTTGCCTATTGGGACGACGTGGCACTGCATTTCAAAGGCACCCGGCAGGTGTCCTCGGGCCATGGGTTCTGCGGCATTGGACGCAAGCAACTGTTGATCCTGTTGCAAGAGCGCGCACGCGAATTGGGCGTCGACTTGCAGTTCGAGACCGAAGCAAAAAGTGCCGAGGACTATCGCAAGGACTACGATCTGGTTGTTGCGAGCGATGGGCTCAATTCCCGCACGCGTAGCCTTTATGCTGAGACGTTCAAACCGGATGTGGACACGCGCCTGTGTAACTTTGTCTGGCTGGGCACCCACCAGACCTTCAAGGATGCATTCACCTTCATCTTTGAGGAAACCGAGCACGGCTGGGTCTGGGCGCATGCCTACCAGTTCGATGACGACACTGCGACCTTTATCGTGGAATGCACGCAAGAGACCTTTGATGCCTTTGGCTTTGGCTCCATGAGCCAGCAGGAGAGCATCAAGGTCTGCGAACAGATCTTTAAGGATCATCTGGGCGGTCACGCACTGATGACCAATGCCAATCACATTCGTGGCTCGGCCTGGATTCGTTTCCCAAGAGTTCTGTGCGAAAAATGGAGCCATGAAAATGTGGTGCTGATGGGCGATGCGGCAGCAACGGCGCATTTCTCCATCGGGTCGGGATCGAAACTGGCGCTGGAATCCGCCATCGCGCTGGCCGACCTGCTGCATGAAAAGCCTGACCTGCAAAGCGCCTTTGAGGACTACGAAGAACAGCGCCGTCTTGAGGTGCTGCGCCTGCAATCGGCGGCGCGCAACTCGATGGAGTGGTTCGAGCGGGTCGAACGCTATCTTGATCTTGATCCAGTGCAGCTGAATTACTCGATGCTGACCCGCAGCCAGCGCATCAGCCATGAAAACCTGCGCGAACGCGACAAGGACTGGCTTGAGAGCGCGGAACGCTGGTTCATGACTCAGGCCGGTGCGCCTGAGGATGCGCCGCTGCGCGCGCCGATGTTTGCGCCCTTCCGCCTGCGCGACATGGACCTCAAGAGCCGCATCGTGGTCTCGCCCATGGCGCAGTACAAGGCCGAGGACGGCTGCCCCACCGACTGGCATCTGGTGCACTACGGCGAACGCGCCAAGGGCGGTGCGGGGCTGGTCTACACCGAGATGACTTGCGTGTCGCCAGAGGGCCGGATCACCCCGGGCTGTCCGGGGCTATATGCGCCGGAACATGAGGCCGCATGGTCTCGCATTGCCGATTTCGTACATACGCAGACGGATGCCAAGATCTGCTGCCAGATCGGCCATTCGGGGCGCAAAGGCTCCACCCAGCTCGGTTGGGACGAGATGGATGCGCCGCTGCCAGAGGGCAACTGGGATATCGTCAGTGCCTCCGCCATTCCGTGGTCGGGTCAAAACGCCACCCCGCGCGAAATCACCCGCGCAGAGATGGACGAGGTGCGCGATCAATTTGTGAGCGCCGCTGAGATGGCGGACCGCGCAGGCTTTGACATGATCGAGCTGCACGCGGCCCATGGCTATCTGATCTCTTCGTTCCTGTCGCCGGTCTCCAACCAGCGCGGCGATGAATACGGCGGTAGCCTTGAAAACCGTCTGCGCTACCCGCTGGAGGTCTTTGCCGCCATGCGTGCGGTCTTGCCCGAGGGCAAACCGATGTCGGTGCGCATCTCGGCCAATGACTGGGTGGGTGAGGATGGGGTTACCCCGGATGAGGCGGTCAAGATTGCCCGTGCCTTCTGGGAGGCGGGGGCGGATCTGATCGACGTGTCTGCCGGTCAGACCACCATCGATGCCAACCCCGTCTATGGTCGCATGTTCCAGACGCCGTTCTCTGACCAGATCCGCAATGAGGCCGGGATCTGCACCATGGCGGTGGGCAATATCTTTGAGGCCGATCACGCCAACTCGATCCTGATGGCGGGCCGGGCTGATCTGGTGGCCGTGGGTCGCCCGCATCTGGCCGATCCCTACTGGACTCTGCGTGAGGGCACCAAGATTGGCGACCGCGCCGCGCCGGATTGGCCGTTGCCTTATCAGGCGGGCCGCGATCAAAGCTGGCGGCTGGCGGACAAAGAAGCGGAGAGCTTGCGCGCATGAGCAGAGATCTGAGCCAAGAACACGTCCTGATTACCGGCGGTGGCACGGGGGTGGGGGCGGCCTGCGCGCAGGCTTTTGCCGCTGCGGGTGCCACGGTCACCCTGATGGGGCGCACAGAGAAAACTCTTGTTGAGCAGGGGCTTCCCCATGAGGTCTGCGATGTGACCGATGCGGCGAGCGTGACATCCGCGGTGGCGCGCGCGGCGGCTGCACGCGGGCCGGTGAGCGTGGCCCTTGCCAATGCGGGTGCCGCTGAAAGCGTGCCTTTTGCCAAGATGCAGCCAGAGATGCTGAATGCCATGATGGCGGTGAACCTCAACGGCGTGGTGAACCTCTGGCAGGCGGTGCTGCCGGGCATGAAGGACGCAGGACGCGGCCGGATGATTGCCGTGGCCTCGACCGCCGGGCTCAAAGGCTACCCTTATGTCAGCGCCTATTGCGCGGCAAAACACGCGGTGGTGGGGCTGACCCGCGGTCTGGCTAAGGAGCTGGCCCGTACCGGCATTACCGTGAATGCAATCTGTCCGGGGTTTGTGGAAACGCCGATGCTTCAACGCAGCATCGACAATATCCGCGCCAAGACGGGCATGAGCGCCGAGGATGCGGCGGGTGCGCTCAAGGCGGACAATCCGCAAGGGCGTTTTGTGCAGCCGGAGGAAGTTGCGGATGCGGCGCTGTGGTTGGCGTCGAGCGGTGCGGCCTCGGTCAACGGCCATGCCTTGGCCCTGACGGGAGGCGAGATATGAGCAGCGCAAACCCGCGCGCAGAGGTCCACGATGTGGCCTCCAAGGCCCGTCTGCGTCTGTGGCTGAAACTCTTGAAGACCTCTGGCAGTATAGAGGCCGAGCTGCGCCGCCGCTTGCGCGATCGCCACAATACCACGCTGCCGCGTTTTGATGTGATGTCGGCCCTGTCGCGCAATCCCGAGGGCCTCAAGATGAGCCAGCTGTCGCAGTTTCTGCGCGTCTCAAACGGCAACGTGACTGGCATCGTGGATCGGCTGACCGACGATGGCCTCGCGCTGCGGGTTGCGGTGCCCGGAGATCGCCGTGCGCAGGTGGCGCGACTGACCCCTGCGGGTGAGGCAGAGTTTGCCCGCCTTGCCGCCGAGCATGAGGCCTGGATCGATGAGATGATGGCGGGCCTTGGCGCAGATGACATCACGGATATGAGCGCGCTTCTGGATCAGATCCAGCCCATAGGCGCAAACCAGACTTCTAAGGACGACCTCACATGAGCCTGCACGACACAACCCATTTCAATTGCACCATCGAGGGCGGCATTGCCCGCATTTCACTGAACCGGCCAGAGCGTAAAAACCCGCTGACTTTTGACAGCTACGCCGAGCTGCGCGACTGGTTCCGGGCGCTGCCCTATTCGGACGAGGTGCATGCGGTGGTGATCGTGCCCAATGGCGGCAATTTTTCCTCTGGCGGCGATGTGCATGACATCATCGGCCCGCTTACCAAGATGAACATGAAGGAGCTTTTGGCCTTCACCCGCATGACCGGGGATCTGGTGAAGGCGATGCTCAATTGCACCAAGCCGGTGATTGCGGCGGTGAATGGCATCTGTGCCGGGGCCGGTGCGATCATGGCCATGGCCAGCGATCTGCGCATTGCCGCACCCGAGGCCAAGGTGGCCTTTCTGTTCAACCGTGTGGGCCTTGCGGGCTGTGACATGGGGGCCTGCGCCATGCTGCCTCGGATCATCGGTCAGGGCCGCGCGGCGGAGCTGCTCTATATGGGCCGGTCGCTGGGCGCCGAGGAAGGCGAACGCTGGGGGTTTTTCAACCGCGTGGTGGCGGGCGACGCGCTGGAGGCGGACGCCATGAAGATGGCGGAGCGCATCGTTCAGGGGCCGACGTTTGCCAATGGCATGACCAAGACCATGCTGGCGCAGGAATGGTCCATGAGCCTTGAACAGGCCATCGAGGCCGAGGCGCAGGCGCAGGCGATCTGCATGCAGGGCAATGATTTCCGCCGCGCCTATGAGGCTTTTGTCGCCAAAGAGCGGCCAGTGTTTGAAGGCGACTGAGAGCGCCGGATTTCGCCTTCGGCGAGGATATTTAACAAGAAGATGAAAACAACGGGGAAGATAACGTGGCGGACCAGAGTTTTCTGAATTGGCCCTTTTTTGACCAAGAGCATCGCGACTGGGCGGCGCAGGTCGAGGCGGTGGCGGCTGGGCTGGCGATTGATCACAGTGACACTGATGCAGCCTGTCGCAAGCTGGTGGCCGACCTTGGCGCGGCAGGCGTTTTGCGGCCCACGGGCGAGGGAGAGGGCGGCGAGCGCCTTGATGTGCGCAGGCTGTGCCTGTCGCGTGAGATCCTGGCCCGCAACGATGGGCTGGCGGATTTTGCCTTTGCCATGCAGGGGCTTGGCACCGGGGCGATTTCGCTATTCGGGACCGATGCGCAGAAGGCGGCGTGGCTGCCCAAGACCCGCAGCGGTGCGGCGATTGCCGCTTTTGCGCTCACGGAGCCGCAATCGGGGTCGGATGTGGCAAACTCCACCATGACGGCGGTGCGCGATGGCGATGACTTTGTGCTGAATGGTGAAAAGACCTGGATCTCCAATGGTGGGATCGCCGATGTCTATACGCTGTTTGCCCGCACCGGAGAGGCGCCGGGCGCCAAGGGGCTCTCGGCCTTTATTGTGACGCCGGATCTGGACGGATTTGAGGTGGTCGAGCGGCTGGAGACCATCGCGCCGCATCCGCTGGCAACCTTGCGGTTTACGGATGTGCGTATCCCCGCAAGTGCCATGATCGGCGCGCCGGGGCAGGGGTTCCGCATTGCCATGTCGGTGCTGGATGTGTTCCGCTCTACCGTGGCGGCGGCGGCGCTGGGCTTTGCGCGTCGCGCATTGGACGAGGCCTTGCGGCGTGTCACAGAGCGTCATGTGCAGGGTGCGCCGCTCTTTGATTTGCAGATGGTGCAGGGGCATATTGCCGATATGGCGCTGGATGTGGATGCGGCGGCCCTATTGGTCTACCGCGCGGCATGGACCAAGGACAGCGGTGCTGCGCGAGTGACGCGCGAGGCGGCGATGGCCAAGCTGTTCTCGACCGAGGCGGCGCAGGTTGTGATCGACAAGGCGGTGCAGCTCTTTGGCGGTGAGGGCGTGCGTTCCGGTGCGATGGTCGAAAAACTCTATCGCGAAATCAGAGCCTTGCGGATTTATGAAGGGGCCAGTGACGTGCAGCGCGTGGTGATCGCGCGGCAAGCCATGATGGCGATGGAGGGCAAGTCATGAAACTGGGTGCAACCGCACATACCGACACATTCACCCGCGACGCGCTGCCGCCGCTGGAACAATGGCCGGATTTCCTGCTGGATGGGTTTGACTACCCGGATCATCTGAACGCGGGCGTGGAACTGACGGACGCCATGGTGGAGCGGGGCTTTGGCGACCGTACTGCACTGATCGGCAACGGGCGGCAGCGCACCTACAAGGAGCTTGCCGACTGGACCAACCGGCTGGCGCATGCGCTGGTGGAGGATCTGGGCGTCAAACCGGGCAACCGCATCCTGATCCGGTCCGCCAATAATCCGGCGATGGTGGCTTGCTGGCTGGCCGCCACCAAGGCGGGCGCGGTGGTGGTCAACACCATGCCGATGCTGCGCGCCGCAGAACTGAAGAAATATGTCGAGAAGGCACAGATCCAGTTTGCCCTCTGCGATACCCGCCTGATGGAGGAGATGGAGAACTGCGCGGCAGAGTGTAACGTGCTTGAGCGCGTCGTGGGCTTTGACGGGACCTCCAACCACGACGCCGAACTCGACAGGCTGGCGCTGGAAAAGCCGGTGCGCTTTGAGGCGGTGCAGACCGGGCGCGATGATGTGGCGCTTTTGGGGTTCACCTCCGGGTCGACCGGCGAGCCCAAGGCGACCATGCATTTCCACCGCGATCTATTGATCATTGCCGACGGCTATGCCCGCGATGTGCTCAATGTGGTGCCTGAGGATATTTTTGTTGGCTCTCCGCCACTTGCCTTTACCTTCGGGCTTGGCGGTTTGGCGATTTTCCCGCTACGGTTCGGGGCAACCGCGACGCTTTTGGAACAGGCCACCCCGCCCAATATGATCGAGATCATCGAGAAATACCGTGCGACCGTGTGCTTTACCGCGCCGACCGCCTATCGGGTGATGCTCGCCGCAATGGAAGAGGGGGCGGATCTCAGCAGTTTGCGTGCTGCCGTCTCCGCCGGGGAGACCCTGCCCAAACCCGTCTATGACGATTGGATGGCCAAGACCGGCAAGCCGATGCTGGATGGGATCGGCGCGACCGAGATGTTGCATATCTTTATCTCCAACCGCTTTGACGACCACCGCCCGGCCTGTACTGGCAAACCCGTGGGGGGCTATGAGGCCAAGGTGGTCGATGACGAAGGCCACACTGTGCCTGATGGCGAAGTTGGCCGCCTTGCGGTGCGCGGGCCGACCGGGTGCCGCTATCTGAACGACGACCGTCAGGCCGGGTATGTCACCGATGGCTGGAACATCACCGGCGACAGTTTTATCCGCGACGCGGATGGCTATTTCCACTTTGCCGCCCGCAACGACGATATGATCGTCTCGGCTGGCTACAATATCGCAGGTCCCGAAGTGGAGGCGGCATTGCTGGCGCATGAGGCCGTGTCTGAATGCGCGGTGATCGGTGCCCCCGATGAGGAGCGCGGCCATATCGTGCAGGCCCATGTGGTGCTGAATGCAAAATTTACGCCCTCAGACACGCTCATCAAAGACTTGCAGACCCATGTGAAGGCGACCATCGCCCCCTATAAATATCCCCGCAGCATCATCTTTGCCGACAGTTTGCCCAAGACGCAGACCGGCAAGATCCAGCGGTTCCGGCTTCGTTGAATAATAAAACAAACCAACCACAAACAGGGAGTTTGATCATGAAGAAGCTAATGTTGGCCACAGCGGCCGCGGCGCTGGCCGCGGGCGGAGCGATGGCGGATGTCAAAGTCGGGATGATCACCACGCTTTCGGGCGGCGGTGCGAGCCTTGGTATCGACACGCGCGACGGGTTCATGCTGGCGATGGAAGAGGCCAACCGTGATGATGTCGAGGTGGTCATCGAGGACGATCAGCGCAAGCCCGATATCGCGGTGCAGCTTGCGGATAAGATGATCCAATCAGAAAAGGTCGACGTGCTGACCGGTATCGTCTGGTCAAACCTCGCCATGGCCGTGGTGCCTGCGGCTACCGCGCAGGGGTTGTTTTACCTCTCAACCAACGCCGCGCCCGCGCAACTGGCGGGCAAGGGGTGCAACGCCAACTATTTCTCGGTGTCGTATCAGAACGATAACCTCCATGAAGGTGCGGGTGCTTATGCAACCCAAGCTGGGTTCAAGAACACCTTTATCCTCGCGCCGAATTATCCAGCGGGTATCGACAGCCTCACCGGGTTCAAGCGGTTTTACGAGGGCGATCTGGCAGGTGAGGTCTACACCAAGCTGGGGCAGACGGATTACGCGGCTGAAATCGCGCAGATCCGCGCGTCTGGCGCAGACAGCGTGTTCTTCTTCCTGCCCGGCGGCATGGGGATTTCCTTCTTGAAGCAATATGCCGACAGTGGCGTCGATCTGCCCGTGGTTGGCCCGGCCTTCAGCTTTGATCAGGGTATCCTGCAAGCGGTGGGTGAGGCGGCCGTGGGGGTCAAGAACTCCTCCACATGGTCCAAGGATCTGGACAATGAGGCCAACGCGGCCTTTGTCGCGGCCTTCCAGCAGAAATACGACCGCCTGCCGTCGATCTACGCGGCGCAGGGCTATGACACTGCGAACCTGCTGTTGTCGGCCATCGACAAGGCAGATGTGAATGATGACGCGGCCTTTGCTGCGGCTCTGAAGGAGGCGGATTTTGCCTCTGTGCGGGGCGAGTTCTCCTTTGCCGCCAACAATCACCCGATCCAGAACGTCTATGTGCGTGAGGTCATCAAGGAAGGCGACGTCTTTACCAACAAGATCGTCGGCACCGCTCTTGAGGATCATGCAAACGCCTATGTGGACGAGTGCAAGATGTAAGTGAGGCGCGCCCGGCCTGCAGAATCAGCGGGCCGGGACACACCTGAAAGAAGACATATGTCCACGATACTTATCATCGAGCAGGTGCTGAACGGGCTGCAATCCGGCGTCATGCTCTTTCTCATGGCGGCAGGGCTGACGCTGATCTTTGGCGTCATGGGGCTTATCAACCTCGCCCATGGCTCGCTCTATATGGTTGGGGCCTTTGCGGCGGCGGCTGTGGCGGGTGTCACCGGGTCGTTTGTGCTGGCGCTGATCGCGGCCCTTGCGGCAGCGGCGCTTGCGGGGGCTGTGATTGAGGTCGCGGTGATCCGCAGGCTTTATGACAGTGACCATCTCGATCAGGTCTTGGCGACGTTCGCGCTCATTTTGATCTTTTCCGAAGGCACACGCTGGGTCTTTGGGTCTTTTCCGCTGTTTCTGGACATTCCCGATGCCTTGTCGGGGCCTGTGACGCTGCCCGGCGGTATCCAGTATCCTTTGTATCGTTTGGCGCTGATTGGCGTGGGGCTGCTGGTGGCGTTTGGCCTGTGGCTCCTGATTGAGCGCACCCGGATCGGCATCCAGATCCGCGCGGGCGAAAACGATCGCGAGATGATCGCGGCGCTGGGCGTCGATATCTCAAAACTCTACACGCTGGTCTTTGCGCTGGGGGCGGCCCTGGCTGGCCTCGCAGGTGCATTGGTGGGCGCGATCCAGTCGGTGCAGGTGGGCATGGGCGAGCCGGTGCTGATCCTGGCCTTCGTGGTGATCGTCATCGGTGGGATCGGGTCCATCAAGGGCGCGTTTATCGGCGCATTGCTGGTGGGGCTTACGGACACATTGGTCGGGATCTTCCTGCCCGAAGTGCTGAAACTCTTTATGGACGCAGCCCCTGCCACCTCTGCCGGATCGTCGATTGCCTCGATGTCGATCTATATCCTGATGAGCCTTGTGTTGATCTGGCGTCCCTCTGGCCTGTTCGGAGCGCGCGCATGAGCCGAGAAACACTCTTTAACGCAGCCCTGCTGCTGGGTCTCATTGCCGTGCCTGCATGGGCGGTGATGACGGATGAGCCCTTTACTATCACGCTGGCGACCCGTGCGGTGATCCTTGCCCTTGCGGCGGCGGGCCTGAACATCGCGCTGGGCATCGGCGGTCTGGTGAGCCTTGGCCACGCTGTATTCTTTGGGATTGGCGGCTACGCCATGGGCATTCTTGCCCATCACGCCCAAAGCTACACCCCATTGATGGAATGGCCGTTCCTGATCGAGGGCACCAAGTTCATGCCGGTGATCTGGCTTCTGGCCATCGTGGTCTCGGCGCTGGCGGCATTGGTCATTGGTATCCTGAGCCTGCGCACCACCGGGGCCTATTTCATCATGATCACGCTCGCCTTTGGTCAGATGTTTTACTACTTCGCAATCTCGTGGAGCACCTATGGCGGCGAAGACGGCATGTCGATCTATATCCGCAACGATTTTCCGGGTCTCAACACATTGGCCCCGATCCAGTTCTACGGGCTGTGTCTTGCGATCCTTGTGGTGGTGCTGATCTTTACCGCGCGCCTGCGCCGCTCTCCCTTTGGTCTGGCCCTGAACGCGGCGCGTCAGGTGCCAGCGCGGGTTGAGGCGGTGGGCATGGACCCGATGCGTCTGAAACTGGTGGCCTTTGTGATTTCCGGCGTCATTACCGGTCTTGCGGGGGCGCTCTTTGCCGATCTCAACCGCTTTGTCAGTCCGACGATGTTCAGCTGGCAGTTCTCGGGCGAGATCATGATCCTTGTGATCCTCGGCGGGGTAGGGCGGCTGTTTGGGCCTGTTGCAGGGGCTGTGACCTTTGTGGCGTTGGAACATTTCCTCGGCGGCATCACCGAGTTCTGGCACATCTTCCTTGGGCTGATCCTTCTGACGGTCGTGCTCTTTGCGCGCGGTGGCATCACCGGGCTGGTGGCAGGCAAGGAGGCGACCCATGACTGAGACGATCCTCGCCACATATGGCATCACCAAATCCTTCGGCGCGCTGAAGGCCAGTAATGATATCTCGATTGATCTGCGCCCCGGTGAAATCCACGCCATCATCGGCCCCAACGGGGCAGGCAAATCCACGTTGATAGGCCAGATTTGCGGCTCACTTGCGCCGGATGCAGGTCGCGTAGAGCTGATGGGTCAGGATGTGACCACCCTCAGCACCGATCAGCGGGCGCGGGCCGGTCTGGGGCGGACCTTTCAGATCTCAGCGCTGGCGATGGAAGACACGGTGCTGGAGAACGCCACCCTCGGCGCCATGGGCGCCAGCGGCAGGCCGTGGCGGTTCTGGTCGGCGGCCCTTGGTGACAGGTCTTTGCGTGCCCGAGCCGAAGCGGCGCTGGAACGGGTTGGCCTCGCCGAGCACATGACCAAGCGCTGCGCCGACCTGAGCCACGGCCAGCGCCGCCAGCTGGAGGTTGCCGTGGCGCTCACGCTCGCGCCCAAGGCCTTTGTGATGGATGAACCAATGGCAGGCCTTGGTGCAGAGGGGTCGAAAAACCTTACCGGTTTCCTTGATAGCCTTCGCCAGGAGGCCCCGATCCTCTTGGTGGAACATGACATGGACGCGGTCTTTGCGCTCGCGGATCGGATCAGCGTGCTGGTCTACGGCGAGGTCATCGCCACTGGCAGCGTCGATCAGATCCGCAGCGATCCGCGCGTGCGCGAAGCCTATCTGGGAGAAAGCGCATGAGTCTTTTGTCCGTCAAATCCCTCACCGCATCCTATGGTGTGAGTCAGGCGCTGTTTGGTGTCGATCTCGACATCAATCCGGGCGAGGTGGTGGCGCTTATGGGCCGCAACGGCATGGGCAAATCCACCACCGTCAAGGCGATCTGCCGCATGATCACCGCAGGCGGCACGCTGGAGTTTGCGGGCCAGAACCTGCACGCACTGCCAAGTCATAAGGCCGCGCGTCTGGGCCTTGGTCTGGTGCCAGAAGGTCGGCGCTGTTTTCGCGATCTTACGGTGTCGGAGAACCTTCTTGCCACCAGCCGCCCCGGTGACTGGGACATGGGCCGCGTCACGCAACTGTTCCCGCGTCTGGGTGAACGCCAAAGCCAGCTTTCGGCGTCGCTCTCGGGCGGTGAGCAGCAGATGCTGGCGATCGGCCGCGCCCTGATGACCAACCCGCGCTTGCTCATTCTGGATGAGGCGACAGAGGGGCTTGCGCCCATCATCCGTCAGGAAATCTGGTCTGCGATCAACCGGCTGAAACAGGACACCGATATGGCGATTCTGGTGATCGACAAGACTTTGGCGGAACTGGAGCAGGTCTGTGATCGTGCGGTGGTGCTGGAGCGAGGCAAGACCGTCTGGAGCGGGGCCATGACGGCCCTGACCCCAGAGATTTCAGAGCGTTACGTGGGGGTGTGAGCCATGTATGAGATGCCACAGAAAGTGCTTTTCAAACATTGCGACCCGGCGGGGATCGTCTTTTTTCCGCGCTATTTCGAGATGATGAACGATTGCGTCGAGGGCTGGTTTGCCGATGTTCTGGGCTGGCCGTTTGAGGACATGCATCAAACGGCAGGCGTGCCTACCGCCAATATCCAGACGCGGTTTTCCGCCCCCAGCCGCCATGGCGACCAACTGGTGCTGCGCCTTGTGGTCACGCGGATCGGGAAGACCTCGCTTGCCTATGAAATGACCGCAACCTGCGGCGAAGAGCTGCGTTTTGCGACAGAGACGACCTTGGTGCATATCAACGCGCAGGGACGCCCCGCGCCGTGGCCTGCGTCAATTAGAACGAAAATTGAGAAAGACATGAAAGGGCAGACATGACCCATCAAACCATTCACCCCGAAGGTTGGGCTCCGGCCAAAGGCTATGCCAATGGTATGCTGACCCATGACGGCGTGCTGCATATTGGCGGCCAGATCGGCTGGGACGAGAACAAGGAATTTGTATCGGATGATTTCGTTGGCCAGATGCGGCAGGCGTTGAAAAACATTCGCGCCATTGTTGAGGCTGCCGGGGGTAAACCCGCGGATGTGACCCGGCTGACGTGGTTCGTGATCGACAAACAGGAATACCTCGCCCATCAGGCCGAAGTGGGCGCGGCCTACCGTGACGTTTTTGGCAAGCATTTCCCGGCCATGTCGATGCTGATCGTTGCGGGGCTGGTAGAGGATCGCGCGCTGGTCGAGATCGAGGCCACCGCGCATATCAGCTGATCTCACCCCGAGGTGAACGGACTGAGATGATATAAGAAGGGCCCCGTGATGATCATGTGATGATCCTGCGATGATACGGGGCCCCTTTTTGTTTACACGGCCAGTCTAGCGATCTGGTTCGAGGACGAACGCGCTGATCAGATCTTCAGGATGGCATTGCCGACCAAAATACCCGCCTCAACCGCTTCATGCGCGGCGGCGATGTCTTCAAGGGCAAAGCTGCGATCAATGCGCGGGGCAAGCTGTCCTGCCGACAAAAGCGCGTTGATGTCGGCGATGGCCTCAGCCTTGGCCGCGTCGCTCATGGAATACACAAAGACCGGCTGTATCTGGATGTTGCGGAACGCCAGCGGATAGAAGGGCAGGGCGGGCGTCAGGTCACTGGCCGACGCATAGGCCCCAACCGAGCCATTGAGCTTTAGGATCTGCGGATAAATCTCCATATGTGCGGCAATATCCACATCAACCACATGATCGATGCCGCCTGCACCCAGCAGCTGCGTCAACTGATCGGCCAAAGGCGCGTTCTTGTAGTTCAGTACCTCATCCGCGCCCGCGTCGCGCGCGATCTCGGCCTTGGCCTCAGAGGAAACGGTGGCAATCACCCGCGCGCCCTTGGCTTTGGCGATCTGAATGGCGCTGTGGCCGACCGCGCCAGCACCGCCGGTCACCAGTACAGTTTTGCCTGCGACTGCCCCGGCCCACATCAACGCACGATGCGCGGTCATGGCAGGCACACCAATGCAGGCGCCCGCCTCAAAACTGGCCGCTTCCGGTAGCTCTACCGCCAGATGCGCGGGCACAATGGCGTATTGCGCAGCCGTACCCAGTGGCCCCTGACCCATGCCGTCAACGGAACGGTTCACATTATAGAGCCAGACGCGCTGGCCGATCCGCGCTGGGCCGACGCCGTCGCCAACCGCCTCGATGACACCTGCACCATCGTTATGGACCAAGACCTGTTCCGCAATCATTGGCCCCTGCGCACCAGAGCGCAACTTCACATCAGATGGGTTCACCCCTGAGGCACGCATGGCGACCAAAACCTCTCCGGGACCGGGGGCAGGGGTGTCGGTTTCCTTCAGCACCAAAGTGTCCCGCGCGGTGCCGCGTGCGGTGTTGAAAACTGCTTTCATGCTCGCTCCTGTCGTCTGTTCAGTGGTTTCGCGGCGTATGAGCCCTGAAAAGCACGGTAAAGGCAAGCGCGTAACCGGACAGCTTGCACCGGCATGAAAATACTGCATTAACCACGACATTAATCTCTGCCGCACATTAGGTTTTCCGAAAACAAATAGCCTTACTGTCAGAGCGATGTGGGAATGGTTGCGGTCGGGGAGACCAGTTTGATGAGCCTGAGACAGGCGCTTGTGTTTTTCGCGCTGATTTTGGCATTGCAGGTTGGTGTGTCCTTTCTGGGCTATCGCTACCTGACACTGGCGAGCGAATACCGCGCGCGAAACTTGGTGCATCTGGGGCTGATGCATCGGTCGCTCGAAATTTTGCAACAAAACCCGGCGCTTGGTCAGGGACCTGCCCGCGAGCTGCACGGCATTTTGGAATATGCAAGTGAGCAGGCGCGTTGGTGTATCAACAACCTCTCCGGCATCGAGCGTCAGGGCTTTCGGTTGCTGGGGGCCGCGCCGGCGTTTGAACTCTGCGAAAAAGGGCTCGCTGAGGCGATCCACACGGATGAGTTGCTGCTGTCGATGATGCGAGGCGAGACCGCCACCACCGACGGATCAAGCAGCCCGTTTGCCCTCAACGTAAAGCTCACGGATGGTGTCAAGCGCCTGCAGGAATTGAGCCTTTCGTTTCGGCCCTATGTCGATCTGGTGGAGGAGCGTCTGGTGCGCGTGGTCAAAGGCGGCACCGCGCTGATCAGCCTCTGTCTGGTGATGTTCTTTGTGTTTCTCGCGCGCCAGATGGCGCGGGCGTGGCATCTGCACAGCGATCAGGCGCGCCAGTTGAACCGGATGTCACAGCGCGTGACGGCTGCGATGGGAGCATCAAAAGATGGCTTTGCCATCTTTGACGAGGAAAACCGCCTGCTGACCTGTAACGATACGTACCGTGAACTCAGCCACAGCTGTCCTGATAAGGTGATCCCCGGTATGACCTTACCGGAAATCCTCGCAGATGCGGTGGCGGCTGGGCATTATGCGCTCAACGGGATGTCGCCGCAGGATTACGTCGATAATTATAATCAGCGCGTCCTGAGCCATGATTATCGCACAGAAACCCAGCTGGAGCTTTCCGGCGATCGTCACATTATTTCTCGTGTCAACGAGACAGATTTTGGCGACAAGGTGGTGACACGCACCTGCATCACGGAATTGGTGCGCAATGAGCGCGAGCAACGCTGTGCGGCGGAGGCCCTGCAAGAAGCAAAAGATCGGCTGGAGCAGCAATCCCTCAGCGACCCGCTCACGCGGTTGCCCAACCGTCGTCATCTGGACCGTGAACTGGCACGCAGGCTGGAAACCGAGTCCGTGGCGCTGGTGCGTATCGATCTGGATCGGTTCAAGAAAATCAATGACATCCTTGGGCATGAAGCCGGGGATTATGTGCTCTGCCATGTGGCTGATGTGCTCCGCGCGCATACCAAGGCGGGTGATGTTCCTGCGCGGGTGGGCGGCGATGAATTTGTCGTTCTGTGCCGGTCTGGCACCACGCTGCGGCAGGCTGAAACGCTGGCGCAGCGGGTGCTGGAGGCCGTGCTGCAACCGGTGGCATGGGGCAATAAACGCTGCAATTTCGGTGCCAGTTTTGGTGTAGCCCATGGGGAGCCGGGCACGATCAGCGCCAGTGAACTCTTGAGCAATGCCGATGCCGCGCTCTACCGCGCCAAAGCGTCGGGGCGCGCCGCGGTGGAGGTGTTCACCCCGGAAATGCGGGCGCAAGCGTTGGAAGAGCGCGCCCTGTCGGACCGTTTACCCTATGCGATCGAGCAGGGTGAAATTACGCCGTATTATCACACGCAACATGACGCCCGCAGTTGGCAATTGGCAGGGGTTGAGGTGCTCGCACGTTGGGAACATCCTGACCTTGGGGTACTGACACCGGACAAATTCCTCGGCATCGCAAAGCAGCTGGGGCTTGAGGCAGAATTGGACGGTTGCATTTTCGACACCGCAGTGGCGCAGATGAACAGCCTGCGGGCAGAGGGTATCCTTGTGCCGCGCGTGGCCTTTAATGTCAGCGCGCCACGCATCATGCAGCCCAGTTTTATCGAGAGCGTGCGCGCCCGCATCCCCGATCACCGTGAGAACTTCGCATTTGAAATTCTGGAATCTATTTCCTGCGAAGATGAGGGTGAAGCGCTTATTTTCTGTATTGATGCGTTAAAAGATATGGGTTTTCAGATCGACGTGGATGATTTTGGCTCGGGACATGCTTCAATCAATGGCGTTTTGAATATCGAACCTGATGCCTTGAAAATAGACAGAAATATTATTTTCCCACTTGGTAAAAGTGAACGGGCTGAGCGTATGGTCGCTTCGGTTGTGGATCTGGCGCATACATTGGATGTGAAGATCATTGCCGAAGGGGTCGATACTATCGAAAAAGCAAAAACTCTTGGCGAAATTGGCTGCGATATTCTGCAAGGGTTTTATTTCTCAAAGCCGCGTAGTTTTGAGGCGCTAAAGCAAAACCTGATGCGTCTGGATAGAGATTGGGCACGCGTCGAGAGTGAAGGGTAGGACTGTTCCTCAGACCTCTGGCCACCAGATCTCGCCCTGTGACTAGGATTCTATCGCTGCGGTCGGTCGCGCGGTGGAGGACGGGTTTTTGTCGTGCATCATGCGCTCCACCTCCTCGATCGCGGTGCTGAGCCGACCTTCTTCTGCGGTGAGCAGATGCTCATCCTCATCACTGGCGCGATCACGGGCGCAATCATCCACGTAGCGGCGCAGCAACTCGGTGTAGAACTTCAATTCGACGGTTTCATCCTCGATCTTGCGCAGACGTGAGCGCACGGATTCAGTTGCACTGCGGTTTTCCAGAATACGATCGAGATGCGTCGCGATATTTGCGAGTGGTGTGCAAATGCTGTCGAGCGCTTGCACAGCAGCGCGTTCGCGGTGAGGCAGCGGCATATGGTGACCAAACTCGTCGCGTTGAAACAGCCGCGACATCGCTCCGATGAAATAGGTGAACCGGACGGTGATGTGGCGTCCTCCATCCATCGCTTTGTTGACCAGCATGCGCATCCGCGCCAGCACTGCGCCGCCAAAGGACTGGATGACATCGGGATCTGTCAGCACCATCGGTGCATCAATCGCGCGGGCGATAAGGTTTTGAAGATAGTCAGCAAAATCCGGGTGAAAAACATCTGCAATACTGCGCCGTCCTGAAAAATGCAGCGTGTTTTTCAATTGGTCTGAATGTAGGGAAACCGCTGCAACGGTTTGGTCTCTACCCCCTGCCGCTTCACGAATTTCAACGGTCAGCATGTTGCTGGCGTATTCACTTACCTCATACACGGGGATCACCATCAGATTTAAAAAGCGCGATATTAATACCCTAAAGGTTGCGTTTGTTAATACAAGACTGGACAGAATGGAATAATCGTGCCGCTATTCCCAGCCAATGCTGGGTGTAATTAAATTAATGATGCTTTATTGACAGCTTGGCTTGAGCCAATTGCTTTTTGTGAAACTCCCCCTCGCCATTATGAGCGAGGGCACGAATTTTCAGCACGACGCGTGTTTTCTGCCGCGCATGGCTGAGTCGCAGCGTGTACCACGCTGCGCAACGCTCGGAAGGGAGAGGCTGGCGATTCGACGAAAGAGCTAACGCCTCAACCCGGCGCCTAGAGCACGGTCACGATGACGCCGATGATGTCCTGCGTGATCCCTTTGAAAATCGGCGTAAACGTAAGGGTTTTGGCCCCATTGCCATCATCGAACTCCAGCGTTTCGCTTTCACGATGTCGGAAACACTCGGCTACTTTGGGCACCAGATGGGGCATCCCGTTTGCGTCCACGCAGGCGCTGACATGGGTGCCGCTTTGTGGCAACTCCGAGAGGCCAAAATAGCGGATCGCCGCGGCCGAGCCATGCCGGATTTGCAAAGCGGGGTCGACCACCAATGTCGGGTAGGGGGTCGCCTCAAGGATGGCGGCCAACTCAATAGAGAGCTGCTGCAACTCGGTGGAGTTGATCTGCATCTCTTCATTGACGGTGATCAGTTCTTCGTTGGTGGCCTGCAATTCCTCGTTGGAGGTCTCCAATTCCTCATTGGTGGCTTGCAGTTCCTCGTTGGTGGCCTGCATTTCCTCGTTCACCGATTGCAGCTCCTCGTTCGAGGTTTGCAGCTCTTCGATCGTTTGTTGCAATGCTTCGCGGGTCGAGGCGATTTCATCCTCGATCTGACGCATATACATCATGCGGTCCTGATTGGTCATCTCTTCTGAGGCGAGATTTCGCGGCTGCGCCTCGCGCTTTTCGACCGAGAACAGGACGTGGTCCTCTCCGTCACCTTCCATCAACAGGGGGTAGCAGGTCAGCCGCAGTTGATCGAAATCGGCGCCCTCAATGTTGTGCCAACGGCCAGAACGCGCGGTTTGGCTGCGCAGGCACAGGGTGATGAGGCTGCCGGCTTCCGGGCGAAGATCGGATTTGAGGATCTTGGTCGAAAGCCTCAGCAAGGCGCTGTTTTCGTTGAGTTCGGTGACGTCGGAAATATCACCGATGATGCGAATGATGACATTATCGCGGGTGGCGATAAATCCGTTTGGAGCCAAAACCCGGATCAGGGTCTCGAACATATCGAACGTCTGGGTATTCGATGAGTTGCGGGTTTGTGTCTGTGTGCCGCGATGTAGGGTCGTAAGCGGCAGGAAATTCGCCGTTGCCTGCACGCTTTGGCGCAGCCCTCGTTTGGAATAGATCTTGTCGGGCAGGGACTGGGTTTCGAAATGCCCATGCATGGCCCCCACGGTCTCGGACGAGCCAAGAAACAGCTTGCCATTGGGCACCAAGGCATAGGCCATCCGCGACAGGACTTTTTCCTGCAGCGAGGAGCCAAAATAGATCAGCAGATTGCGCAGGCTGATCATATCCATGTTGATGAAGGGCGGGTCCTGAATAATGTTGTGCCGGGAAAACAGCACCACCGCGCGCAGATGTTTGTCGACTTCCAGCGTGTCGCCACTGATGTGAAGATAATCATCCACATAGTGGCGCGGCACGTCATTGGCAGCCGAGAGCGGGTAAACCCCGCGGCGCGCCACCTCCAGTGCCTGAGTGTCGATGTCGGTTGCAAATATCTGGATGCGTTCTTTGCGGATCGCTTCTAACCCACCCATGGCCTCTGCAAAGAGAATGGCGAGGGAATAGACTTCTTCGCCGGTGGCACTGCCTGCGACCCACACCCGGAGCTGACGATCCTGATTTTCGTCAACCATGGTCTGGATGACCTTGGTGAGCTGGTTGAACTGGGATTGATCGCGGAAAAAGCGCGTGACCGAGATCATCATGTCTTTATAGAGCGCATCCACCTCTGATGGAGTCTCACGACAGAATTCTACGTAATCGTCATAGACGTCGATATCCTGCGCAACCATTCTGCGGGCAATGCGCCGGTTGATGGTGGTTTCTTTATACTCACGAAAGTCCACCCCGGTCCGCGCCAGAAGAATATGATAGAGATCGAGCAGCTTGCTGGGATTGCCGGTAAAGCTCTTGAGTTCTGCAAAATCACGCGGACTTGCCAAAATCCCGGTGAGCTGCTGCCCGATCATATCCGGTGACATGGTCAGATCGATGCAACCGGTGTGAATGGCCGAAGACGGCATGCCCTCGTATTTCGCGGTGCCTGCTTCTTGGGCAATGGTCACGCCGCCCGCCTCACGAATGGCGCGGATGCCGTAGCTGCCATCGCTGCCAGTGCCAGACAGGACAATCCCCACGCAACGCTCGCCGCATTCATCCGCGAGGCTTTTGAACAGACGATCGGCCAGTGGTTTGGGCGTGCCGGGGTGGCCGCTGGGTTCTCGCAGGCTAATTTTTCCGTTGTCCATGATGACATCGAAATTGGGCGGCGCGATGTAGATGGTGTCGGGCTGTGGGGTGAGGTCTTCGTTCTTCAGTTCGATGACCGGCAGTTCGGTCTCGCGCCCGATCAGCGACCACAACAGGCTCTTGTGCGTGGGCGACATATGCTGCGCCACCACATAGCTGGCATTGGCCTTGGCGGGGAGATTTTTCACCAGCGACGTGGTCGCTTCCAAGCCACCTGCGGATGCCGCTATTCCAATGATCACTGGCAGCTCTGCCTTGGCCATACGCCTCTCTCCTGAACTTGGCATTGCGAAGTAACGATGCCACGGGCTGACAGTATGACGCTGTCATGGGAATTGCTATCCGCTTTGGGGTCTTCTCAGGGTTGTTTCAGATTATTTAACGATATTCCAGAGTTGAGGCGTCATCGCCTGCGGTCGTATGCAGGCGATGACGTCGCATCTTTTAAGCTTAAAGCTTTTTCCTTGCGTCACTGGCGATGGCGCAATACCGTCTGGCCCATGCAGCCCTCCGAGAGGGCCGCCCGCATATTGCACGAGAGGTCCATCATGAGCGATTCAGCCTATAATCCCGGACAAGAGGGGGCAAAGATGGGCTTTGCCGATGCGATGTCTTATGGCGATTACCTGCATCTGGATGCGCTTCTGGATCAGCAGCATTGCAAGAGCGATGCCCATGACGAGATGCTCTTTATCATCCAGCATCAGACCAGCGAATTGTGGATGAAGCTTGCGCTGCATGAATTGCAGGCCGCCCGCACCGCCCTGCAACAGGGCCAGACCGCCGAGATGTTCAAGATGCTCGCCCGTGTGAGCCGGATCTTTGAACAATTGAACAGCGCCTGGGACGTTCTACGCACCATGACCCCGGCGGATTACACCCGCTTTCGCGAGGCTTTGGGGCCATCCTCGGGCTTCCAGTCCCATCAATACCGGCTGATTGAATATGTGCTGGGCAATCGCAACCCAAACATGCTGCGCCCGCATGAACATGTGCCAGAGGTCCACGCGATGTTGAGCACAGAACTGGCCCGCCCCAGTTTCTATGATGAGGTAAATCGCTACCTGTTCCAGACCGTGGATGGCCACACCGATCATCTGCCCGCGCCGGTGCCGGATGCGCCGCATGCCCTTGATGACGATATTCAGGCGCGCTGGCTCAAAGTGTATAATGACATCGACACCTATTGGACGCTCTACGAACTGGCCGAAAAGCTGGTTGACCTTGAGGACTATTTCCGCCGCTGGCGTTTCAACCATGTGACCACGGTTGAGCGCGTCATCGGTTTTAAGCGCGGCACCGGTGGCACGTCTGGCGTGCAATATCTGCGTCGCATGCTGAGCGTTGAGCTCTTCCCCGAACTCTGGACCCTGAGAGGCGATCTCTGACATGACCAACCTGCCCAAAAAACACCTCTTCGACATCCCAGAGGGCATGATCTACCTCGACGGAAACTCACTCGGCCCCCTGCCCAAGGGCGCAGCGGAGCGGGCTGTCAAAACCCTCACGCAGGAATGGGGCACCCAGCTCATTAAGGCGTGGAACACAGCTGACTGGATGGCCCTGCCGCAAAAAGTGGGCGACCGGATTGCAGGCTTTATCGGGGCTGCACCGGGCAGCGTGGCCACAGGCGATACGCTCTCGATCAAAGTCTATCAGGCTCTGGCGGCGGCGCTGAAAATGCGCCCGGAACGCCGGGTGATCCTGTCGGACACTGGCAACTTTCCGACCGACCTCTACATGGCGCAGGGGCTGATTTCGACCATCGGCAAGGATTATGAGCTGCGCACCGTCGCCCCCGAAGAGGTCGCCGATGCGATCACCGACGACGTGGCTGTGGTGATGCTGACGGAGGTGGACTATCGTTCCGGTCGCCGCCACGACATGGTGGATATCACGGCACGCGCGCATCAAAACGGTGCGGTGATGATCTGGGATCTGGCCCATAGCGCGGGCGCTTTGCCGGTAGATCTGACGGCCTGTAATGCAGAATTCGCGGTGGGCTGTACCTACAAGTATTTCAACGGCGGTCCCGGCGCGCCTGCCTTTATCTATGCCCGCCCCGACATCGTTCTGGAGGTGGAGCCTGCGCTCTCGGGCTGGCTTGGTCATGACGCACCCTTTGCGATGGAACCCGACTACCGTCCCGCCATGACAACCGAGCGCCTGCGCGTTGGCACGCCTCCCATTGTGCAACTGTCGATTCTCGACACCGCATTGGATGTCTGGGAGGGGGTCTCCATGGAGGAAATACGCGGCGCGTCTGTGGCGCTTTGCGAGACATTTATCGCAGAAGTCGAGGCCCGTTGCCCGGATCTGACCCTTGCCTCCCCGCGCGAAGCAGATGTGCGCGGCTCGCAAGTGTCCTTTGCTTTTGCGGACGGCTACGCGGTTGTGCAGGCGCTGATTGATCGTGGTGTGATCGGTGATTTCCGCGCGCCCAACATCATGCGTTTTGGTTTCACGCCGCTCTATCTGGATCAGGCGGATGTCGTGCGCGCCGCAGAGATCCTTGAGGACGTGATGAAGAGCGAGAGCTGGAAAGATCCCAAATACCAAGTGCGCTCGCGGGTGACTTAAATCCGGCGCGCGTCCGGCTGCGACCTCGACGAGGGGCGGCCGGGCACCTCAGCACAGAACGATTATGGCGGTCCCCGCGACCGCAAGCGCTGCACCGATGATGGCGGTCGGGTGTGGTCTTGTTCCGTCCTTGAGCCAGAGAATAGGCAGTACCAGCACGGGCGATAGTGATCCCAGCACCGCCGCAACGCCTGCGTCGAAATTGGCGAACGCATAAAGCAGCAGGGTTGATGACACGCCATACCCGATAAAGCCCGGCAAGATCGTGCGCCCTAGCAGGGCCGGCGTCATGTCTGGATGTGCCGCGTGCCTGCGTCTCGGCCAGAGTGCAACAATCGAGATCACGAACGCGGCCCCCAGCAGCCGGATTGCAGAGGCCGCAAGCGGTTCTGTCCCCGCAAGCATCGCCGGTTTCATTACCAGAAAGCCGAACCCCTGACAGGCTGTCGCTGCGAGACCCAGCAATACGACCGTCCAGAGGGTTCCGTCTTTTGCCTCTGTGGCGGCCCTCTCCTTGCCGCCGAACCCCACCGCAAGTCCCACACCGCAGAGTGTGACTCCCGCTCCGAGCAGATCTGCAGCGCTCGGGGTTTCACCGAGCCAGATAAGGGCCATCCCCGCAACAAGGGGCGCTTTGAGGGACAGCAACAGCTCGGTGCGTCTTGGTCCCCCTCTGCGCAGACATTCGATCATTGCCAGATTGCCTAGGACGATGCCGATACAGATGCTCATGCCAAAGGCGGGCCAATACGCCCATGCTACAGTGCTCCAATACCCCAGTCCGCTGCACAGAGCAGCGAGAATGGCGGAGCAGGCGATCAGCTGAATGCGGGTGAACTCAAACGCGCCCAATTGGCGGGCTGGACCATGCGCCAACACGACGCCGGTCGCCCAGCCAGCCGATGCGCCCAAGGCTGCGAGAATGGGAAGGAGGATCATGACAGGGCTCCAATTGGGCGCTACTATTCTAGTAGCAATAGCTCGCTACACAAATAGTAGCAATGATTCGAAGGAAGGGACGTGTCATGTCAGCAGGGGTACCCAAACCCGGCAGCCCCGTTCGGGGGTCAAAAACCGGCAAGCCGATCATGGCTCTTTTTGACCTGATGGGACGCAGCTGGGCGCTGGGGATTATTTGGCAATTGTCGTCCGGACCAATGACATTTCGTCAGCTTCAGGATCGCTGCGAACAGGTTTCGCCAACGGTGTTGAATAAGAGAATCAAAGAGTTGTCTCAGAGCGGTTTGGTCACGCGCGATGATGCAGGCTATGGCCTGACGGCTATGGGAAAGGACTTATATCAGCTGCTGCACCCATTTGGCGCATGGTCTGAGGCTTGGGCAAAGGCGTTGTCAGAGCAAGAGAGGTGACTGCGGGCCATAGAGATGTGAGTGCTGAGGGCATGCTGCAGGCAGGGTGGCACTCCCGCCCCCGCGCGGACCCTTGCTGACGCAAGTCTCCCCTTGGGGTTGGGCCGGGCAGCCTGTCCTTTGGACAGGCTGCAGCGCCGGACCGTCAGGTCCGGCGCGACGCCCAACGGGAGCGGGACGCATTTTTAATGCGGGCGCGACGGGCGGGAGCCCACCCGAGCCGATGTCATGCATCGCCGGTGATAAGGGCAGCCAGTGGTCAGCCTAACCGTTCCAGTAGGTAGATATCCATGATCCAGCCATGTTCCGCGCGGGCACGGGCGCGGGTGGCGAGGATCTCTTCCTGCACCTCAGACAACCGCCCCGCGATATTGATCTCATTGGCCATACCCGCATAGGCGGACCAGTGGATCATCACGTGTTCGGGGGCCGCAATGCTCTGAAAGGAACATTCGCCATCCAGCATAATCACCAGCGTGTCGCAGCCCATAGGCCAGCCCGTATCACGCAGGCGGCGGCCGGTGGTGATCTGCACCGGTGCGCCGATGTGATTGAGCGGTACGCCATGCGCCGCCGTCAGCGCTTGAATTGAGGTGATGCCGGGGATCACTCGCATCTGCATCTCCATCCGCGTCTTCAGGCGCTCGGCGATGCGCATGGTGCTGTCATAGAGCGAAGGATCGCCCCAGACCAGAAACCCTGCCTGTCCGCCCTCGGGCAGATGTGCCGCCAGCGTAGCCTGCCAGACCTGCGCGATAGCATCGTGCCAGTTGTCCACGCGCTGACGATAGTCTGCTGTGGCTGGATCACGCACGGGCAGGTCAAACTCAACAATCTTAGGCGGATGCGCTACCCCGGTCAGCACTTCCGCACAGATTGCTTGCCTCAGGCCTGCAAGATCGTCTTTGCCAGCGCCCTTATGGGGGATCAAGATCAGATCCTGCGCGCGGATCGCCTCGACCGCCTCCAGCGTCAGATGCTTGGGGTTGCCGGTGCCGATACCGATCAGGCAAAGCTGGAGCATGGGCGCTCTCCGTTCGTTCTAGTGGTCTGACCGCAATGGGGGCCTCTGGGAGAGAGGTCAAGAGGGCAGGGTTACTGACTGCCGACCCAGAGTGTCGCCTCGACCGGGACGCCATCGACCGCGATCATGCCGTGGCTGTTGGAGTTGAGCGAGACTTTGACCTCTGCGCCGCCTTTGGGAAGAGCAGGGATATGCATCCATGCGCCATAGAGCCGCGCGATTTTCTCATCGTTTACATAGACATGGGCGTGGCCCTCGCCGGGTTGATCCGCGCCTGAGGCATGTTCTGGGGCAAAACGGAAATTTTGCGTTTCCACCTGCAGGTTCCAACCTGACATTGCATCGGGCGTGACGCTGATTTCGACCCTTGGGGCGTCGTCACCCGCGGGGGTGTTCACCATGGCAGAATGATCGTGCGCCATCATCCCGGTGGTGCCGCCATGATGCGCGGGATTACTATGGTCGTGACCTTCAAAGGCCACACCATTTCCGGCAGCGGTGACAAAGCCGATACCACCCCCAAAAACAAGGCCAATGGCAAAAAGCGCAAGCGAACGGGACATGTGATCTCAATATGTTAGAGGAGCTCTCGTGAGAACGGCGAAGGGGCCGCCCTGTGTTAAAACCCCCGCCGCGACACCTGTTGCAGCGGCGGGGGCAAAAGGCGTCAGCTTATGCGGTGGTCTCTGCGTGTGCGGTCTCTGACTGCCAGAAATAGGCGCAGAACGCTCCAAGCAAGACCCATGCCGCCATGCCAATCCCAAAGGCACGCGCCGCAAAAAGCGCCCCAATTTCAGTGGGTACCGGACCGGTAAAGCTATCAGGCTCTGGCGCGCCAATCACATGCGGGGCCATCAGCAACAATGCGGCGATCACATAGGCCACCAGATTGCCGCCAAAGGCGATCAGCCACATGGCAACCCCTGCACTGGCGACTGTGGCAACCCACCAGACCTGCCGCGCGCCCACATCTGCGGCAGCGACGCCGGGTACTTCTGGCGCCAGTGTCAGACCGGGAGCGAAGTGAAACGCGACAAAGCCCGCAAGCCCCCAGATGATTCCATGCCGGGCGGTGATCTCATGGCCCTGCCGCTCAGCCTGAGACATCAAGGCCACCATCACCAGCGCATAGCCAGTGTAGGTCAGCATGGTGAACAGAATGCTGAGCAGATTGCGCATCGGCTCATCAAACAGGCCGGGCAAATCGGGGTGGGCGGAAACGGCCTCACCGCCAAAATGCACCAGCTCGCCGGATTCATATAGCTCAGCATGCAACAGCACAGGTTGCACGAAGAAAAGCTGCAGAAGGGCGGCAATCAGCCCCGCTGCAGCACCAGCGAACAGCGCGCTGGTCAGAATGCGTCCAAACATCTGCTTAGTGGCAGGGGAAGCCGGTGGCGTGGCGCACGTCATGCGCCGCATCATGCAGGGTCGAGGCCTGGACATGGCCCGTCACGGTGATGATCCCCAGCCCCAGAACCACGGCAAAGAGCACCGGGATGATGCTGCCGGCAGAGGCGGTCGATTTGATCGTCTTGGTCGTCATTAGTCGTCCTCCGTACCGTCACACCCGACGGCACATTAACTGTCCTCGTTTGATACGGCCGGTCTCCTGACTTGCGGGTCGCGGCGATCATTCTCCTTCCCGGCGCAGGGCCAGTGGATGCTGAATGTCGCTCTCCGCTCACAGTCGCGGGGGCGGTTGAGGCTCGGGCGCCGCGATTGGGTCCGCCGTTCCTCATTCCCGTTTCAGTCCCGGCGCTGTGCGCTCTGGGACACCGTATAGCGGTGATATTGCGGTGTCGGGGTCTGATCGGTCAAGCATGAAACCGCCTTTGCGGCGCGCGTTCCCGTCATCTAGCCCTGCGATTGATCTGGTGGTGTTGCGGTCTGGCCCAAGGTCGCAGGGATGCGTGCGATCGCCTTAAAGCGCAGATCGCCCAGTGGGCGCGCATCGCTCAGCGTGCCGTCGGCGCTGGCGTCATAGAGCCGCAAAAAGGTGATGATATCTGGCAGGTCCGCCGTGGTGATCTCGCCAAAGAGATAAGCAGTCTTGCCGCTCTGGCGCACGGCGAGGGTCTGCGGACGGGTACAGCCTGACATGCAATCGACCCCCTGCACCTCTGCCTTAAGCCCCGCCGCGCGCAGCGCCGCCGCCAGTTGGTCGGTCAGCGTAGGGTCTGCGTCGCGGCAGGTACGGCAGAGCGAGATCATGGGCTGTGTCATGCCGGGGCGGGGGCGTCTTCTTCTGCCAGTGGCCCATATAGGATCAGTACCGGCGCAGGCGATGTGATCGCCTCCAACAGCTCGGGCAGGGTGGCCACCGTCACCCGGTGCAGCTCTTGCGCGGGCGTCGAGACCCCAAGCGCCACCAGTGCAGGTGTGTCTTGCGGCAGGCCCGCCTCCAGCAGCAGGGACAGCAGCGCCGCAAAGGTGCGCTTGCCCATATAGACCACGGTGGTTGCCTCAGGGTCGGCAAGGGCCGCAAGGTTCATGTGATCCGGCAGGCCGCCGGTCACGTCATGGCCGGTGATGAACTGCAACCGGCGCGCGGTCAGCCGCCGGGTCAGCGGAATTCCCGCAGCGGCGGCGGCGGCAGAGGCGGCGGTAACCCCGGGGATGATCTCATATTTGATGCCAGCGGTGCGCAGTGCGATCATCTCTTCCTCAAGGCGGCCAAAGACGCCGGAATCCCCGGATTTCAACCGCACCACATGGGCACCGGATTGGGCATAATCCACCAGAAGCTGGCTCACGTGGTCCTGTTTGGGCGAGGGGCGGCCCGCGCGTTTGCCCACGCCCACCAGATCCGCATCCTCGCGCGCATGCGACAGGATCGGACCCGAGGACAGGTCGTCAAACAGCACCGCATCCGCCGCTTCCAGACGTTTGACGGCCTTTACCGTCAGCAGGTCCGGATCACCCGGCCCGGAGGAGACAAAGCTGACAAACCCGCTCATGCGTGCTCTCCGGTGATCAGGTGGAAAAAGGTGCCGGTGACATGACCCTTGATGGATCCGGTTTCGGGGACCGGATTGCCGTCAGCGTCCATGACGCGCGCCAGCGGTGCGTCGGGTTCATCCAGAATGGTCGAGTAATGGAACTCATGCCCGCGCAAATAGGCACCATTGTCAAAGCCCGGCATCGGGGCCTGCAATTCCGCACGGCGATAGCCGAGGTGGAATTTGCGCTTCTCATACGATGTGACAAGCCCGAGGAGCCCCGCCATCTGGTGCCGGGTGCCTTCCTTGTCGATCAGGGCCTCCCCCAGCGCCATATAGCCGCCGCACTCGCCATGCACGGGTTTGGTCTCAGCATGTTTTGCCATGCCTTTGCGCCAGTTTTCGGCAGCGGCAAGTGTGGCACCATGCAGCTCCGGATAGCCGCCGGGCAGCCATACCAGATCGGCGTCGGTGGCGGGGGCCTCATCCTTCAGGGGCGAGAACGGCAGGATCTCGGCCCCGGCGGCACGCCAGCCTTCCAACAGATGCGGGTAGGTAAAGGAAAACGCAGCATCGCGCGCCAATGCGATGCGCTGCGCAGGCGGGTGTGGCAGGGCGCGCGGCGTGGGTGCGGCAGCGGTGCTGGCCGCCGCTTGGATTGCGTCGAGATCGACGTTTTCGCGCAAAAAGGCGGCATAGCCCGCAATCGCGGCCTCAAGGTCCGGGTGCTCCACCGCCTGAATGAGGCCAAGATGGCGTTCGGGCAGGGTCAGATCACCGCGCCGGGGCAGGGAGCCAAGCACCTTGACGCCCGCGCGCTCCATCCCGAGCCGGGTGAGCCGCTCGTGCCGAGGGCTGGCCACCCGGTTCAGGATCACGCCCGCAAAGGGCAAATCGGGGTTGTACATCTTGAACCCCAGCGCGGTGGCGGCGGCGGATTGTGCTTGTCCGCCCACGTCGATCACCAGCACCACCGGCCAGCCCATCCTGAGCGCGGTCTCTGCCGAGGAGCCAAAGCCAGACTGGCCGCGCGTGGCGACCCCGTCAAAGAGGCCCATCGACCCTTCACCGACGCAGATATCAGCGCCTTGGGCCTGGGTGGCGACAGCATCAAGCAGCGCACTGTCCATCGCCCATGTATCAAGGTTGAAGGACGCTCGTCCGGCGGCCGCAAAGTGAAACGCGGGGTCGATATAATCCGGTCCGCTCTTGAAGGGCTGCACGGTCAGACCATCGTCCTTGAGCGCGCGCAGCAGGCCCAGCATGACGGTGGTCTTGCCTGTGCCGGAGGAGGGCGCGGAGATCATCAGGCCTTTGGGGAAATGGGTCATATGTGCCAATCCTCATTCGCTCGTGTCGCTTGCGCCCCCACCCAGACTCGGGCGCTGATCTTGGCGTGATGCATCGCGTGATCAGTCATCGCCTTCGCTCCATTCCGACCACGGGCTGTCGGCACTTTGCGGACGATAACGGCGGTCATAATCCGCGCCATAAAGGCAGCTTTCGGCGAAATCCTCTGCGCCCAGGGCATGGCCCACGAGGATCAGCGCGGTGCGCCCGCGCGCGCCCTCGGTTGCCTCGATAATGGACCCAAGCGTTGCCTTGACGATCTTCTGATCCGGCCAACTGGCGCGCCAGACGATGGCCACCGGACACTCCGCGCCATAGGCGGGCGTCAGCCGCGCCACCACATCGTCCAGCACATGCACCGACAGGTGGATCGCAAGCGTTGCGCCGGTGGCGGCGAAATTCTCCAGCGTCTCGCCTTCGGGCATCGCCGAGGCGCGCCCCGAGGTGCGCGTGAGCACCAGCGATTGTGCCACGCCGGGCAGGGTAAGCTCGGTCCCCAGCGCCGCCGCACCAGCCGCAAAGGCAGGCACACCGGGGGTGATGTCATAGGGGATATTCAGATCGCGCAGGCGGCGCAGCTGTTCGCCCATGGCGGACCAGACCGACAGATCCCCGGAGTGAAGCCGCGCGATGTCGTGGCCGGCGGCGTGAGCACTGGCGATCTCTGCCATGATTTCATCCAGCGACAGCGGCGCGGTGTTGATGATCCTGGCCCCCTCGGGGCAATGGCTGAGCAGCGCCTCGGGCACCAGAGAGCCGGCATAAAGGCACACCGGACAGGCCGCGATCAGGTCGCGCCCGCGCAGGGTAATCAGGTCGGCGGCACCCGGTCCGGCACCAATGAAATGAACGGTCATCTCTCTATCATCTCCGCAAGCGCCACGGTGGCAAGCCCGTCCGTGGTCACAAATCGTCTCTGGATCAGCCGCGCGCCTGCGCCCGCTGCCACAAGGGCGCAGGCTTCGGCCACCGATCCGGTGTTGAACCGCGCATGGATGCGCGGCGAAAGGGTGGGGGTCGCGACCCCGGTGATCTGGTCCTCATCAAGGGTCTCGACCGTGAGGTTTTGTGCCAGCGCAAAAGCGCGAAACACGGGGCTGTCGGCCTTGGCACGCAGGGTCACCACCCGATCCGGGCGCCTTTGCAGCGCATTGTAAGCCTCCGCAAGGCTTGCCTCGGTGGCGCGGTTGGAAAAGCCAAAGCCTGCAATCATCATCGGGTGACGCTCCACTGGATCACGGGGCGGGCACGTTCCCAGCCGCGCATGGACCCTAAGGGGCCAGCTTCGGCGATTTCCGCTTTGAGCAGATGACCGCCATGAGTGGCATGAGCCTGCATCAACAGGATCTCGGTTTCCAGTGTCACACCATTGGCGACAAGGCGCGTGCCTGCGGGCAGGATCTGCCAGAGGTGGTCGATGAGGGCCTGCGACCCTCCGCCGCCGATAAATACGCAATCGGGCGGGGAACGACCCTCCAGTACCTCCGGCGCGCGGCCCTCAAGGGCTGTCATGCGATGCGAAAGGCCAAAAGCCGCGGCATTGCGGCGAATATTCTCCAGCCGATCGGCGCGGGCCTCAAATGTGGTTGCCGTGGCCCCTCGGGCCGCAAGGCACCACTCCACCGAGACAGATCCCGATCCGCCGCCAATATCCCACAGATGTTCGCCCACGCGCGGGGCAAGGGCCGAGAGCGTCAGCGCGCGGATGGGGCGTTTGGTGATCTGCCCGTCATTGGCAAAGAGTGCATCCTCAAGGCCGGATGCCTGCGGCAGGCCCGTGCCTGATGCCGTGAGTGCCGCCACCACGGGGGCGTCTATGTCGGTGAGGTCAAACCCTTGGGCGGTGGTCGTGCGGATGCGCTCCTTTGGTCCGCCAAGGCGCTCCAGCACGGTGATCGCGCTGGTGCCAAAGCCGATCTCGCATAGATAGGCAGCCAGTTCCGCCGCCGCCGCGCCATCACGCAGGGTGCAGATCGCTTGCGTGCTACGGCCCAAAACCGGGCGCAGGCGCGCGAAGGGCGCGGCATGAAGGCCTAGGCAGAGCGTGTCCTCAAGTTTCCACCCCAGCGCATTGGCGGCCAGCGCAAAGCAGGAGGGCGCCGGGTGGGACGTCCATTCGCAGCGGTCCAGATCGCGCAGCAGGCTGCCGCCTGCGCCGTGCCAGAAGGGATCGCCGGACGCCAGCACCACCGTCGCGCGACCGCGTGCGGCCAGCACCGGTACAGTGGAAAACGGTACGGGCCAGGCCTGCCCGCGTGCGCCTGCATCGACCAGTTCCAGATGACGCGGCCCGCCGATGATGATTTCTGCGACTCGGAGTGCTGCACGGCTTGCATCCGACAGCCCTTCGGGGCCATTTTCCCCCAGCCCGATCAGGGTCAGCCATGGGCGCGCACCGCCCTTTGTCAGAGGATCAGACATGACCAAGCTCCTGCTTCTGGGCGGCACCACCGAAGCTTCGCATCTGGCGGCGCATTTGGCGCAAGCCTGGGTTTCGGACGATCCGGTGGCCGGGCGTCAGGCGGTGTTTTCCTACGCAGGCCGCACCGCGCGCCCGGCGCAGCAGCCGTTGCCCTGCCGTATCGGCGGGTTTGGGGGCGTGTCTGGATTGGTCGACTATTTGCGCCGCGAGGGGATCACCCATGTGGTCGATGCCACCCATCCCTTTGCCGCGCAGATGAGCACCAACGCGGTGCGGGCCTGCGCTGAGGCTGGGGTGGGGCTGGTGGCCTTTGAGAGGCCTGCGTGGCAGTCGAACCCGGGCGATCACTGGGTCCATGTGGCGGATATGGCGGGCGCAGTCGCCGCCCTGCCGGAGGCCGGCGCACGGGTGTTTCTGGCCATCGGCAAGCAACATGTGGCGGAGTTCGCGGCAAAGCCCAAAAACCACTATCTGCTGCGGCTGGTGGATGCGCCGGAGGCACCGCTGTCTTTGCCCGATGCCAAAGTCATCGTGGCGCGGGGACCGTTTGAAGCGACCGGCGATGAGGCCCTGATGCGCCAGCACAAGATCACGCATATCGTGGCCAAAAACGCCGGTGGCGCAGGTGCCGAGGCCAAGCTGAGTGCCGCGCGCTCTCTCTCCTTGCCGGTCGTGATGATCGACCGGCCCAAGGTGCCCGCACGCCCGGTGCGGGGCACTGTCGCGGAGGTGATGCGCTGGCTGGAGCACGGCGCCTAGGTGTCCTTGTCGGTCGGGATCGGCCCGGTTTGATGACCGGGTTGATGACCGGGCGCAAAGCGCGGCGTATAGACATAAGACCCCACGCGCCGCGTGTCGCGATTGCCAACGATCACCACGGTGCGCATGTCGGCCATCTCTGGCCGGGCATCCTTGAGCGGTACGGTGAGGATCTCCTGCCCGGGTTTGGTAACATCACGGGCGAAGGTAATCAGGGTGTCCGCGCCACAGGCAGCGCGCAGCACGTCCAGAGCGCGGGCAAACTGATGCGGGCGGGATTTGGAGCGCGGGTTGTAAAAGGCCATCGCCAGACCGGCCTCACCCACAAGCTGCAACCGGCGTTCGATCAGCTCCCATGGTTTCAGATTGTCGCTGAGGTTGATCGCCGCAAAATCATGGCCCAGAGGCGCGCCGATCGCCGCTGCGGCAGCCAGCATGGCGGTGATGCCGGGCAGCACCCGGATGTCTAGGTCGAGCCACGCGGGCTGCGCCTTCGACCCGTCTTCCAGTGCTTCAAATACCGCCGATGCCATGGCAAAAACCCCCGGATCGCCGGAGGAAACCACCACCACGCGTTTGCCCTCTGCCGCCATCTGCAGGGCCTGCGCGGCGCGGTCCACCTCAACTCGGTTGTCGCTGGCATGGAGGGTCAGGCCCGCGCGCGGCGCGATGCGCGCCACATAGGGGATATAGCCAACCACATCTGTGGCCTCGGCCAGAACCTCCTGCACCTCGGGGATCACCATGCGCTCGTCACCGGGGCCAAGCCCCGCGATCACCACCCAGCCTTTTTGCGCATCACTCATGGGCGGCGTCCTTGCCCGTGCAAGAGCACGATGGAGAAATAGGGCACATCGCCGGTGATCTCGGTGAGCTTTTGCACCGTCTGGGTCGGCATGGTGCCGCGCTCCACCAACCATGCGTCCTCAAGGCGGCCTGCAGCCTCAAGCGCGCGGCGCAGCTTGGGCAGGTTGCGGCCGATTTTCATGACGACCAGCGCGTCAGTCTCAGAGATGCGTTTGGTCAGCTCTTCTTCGGAGAGGGTTGCCATCGCAACCGTCAGAACATCATCGCCCCAGGTGATCGGCTGGCCGGTGGCGGTCCAACAGCCGGACATGCCGGTGATGCCGGGGATGATTTCGACCTCCGCGCGGCCTTCAAGGCGGGTGTGCAGATGCATGAACGACCCATAAAGGAAGGGATCGCCCTCGCAGAGCACCACCACCGTGTCCGTCGCCGCAATCTCGGCCAATGTGTCGGCCCATTGGTCATAAAACGCGGCCAATTGGCGGTTATACTCGGGGTCGGAGAAATGGATCTCGGTGGTGACCGGATATTCCATCGGGTATTCGGTGACGCCTGCGGGCAGGATGCCTTCGACGATGGCGCGGGCTTGCCCTGCGCGGCCTGCCTTGCGGAAATAGGCCACATGGGTCGCGCCTTGCAGCGCGCGCCAGCTTTTGACGCTCATCAGGTCCGGATCGCCGGGGCCGAGGCCTGCGCAGATGACTTTGCCGGTTTTGGGCGCGTTCATGGTCATTCTTTCCACGATGCCAGCGCATTCACTGCCGCAACCGTGATGGCAGAGCCCCCAAGGCGGCCTTTGACGATCATTGCGGGCACCGGGAGATCCTCCATCAGCGCCTCCTTGGATTCACGTGCGCCGACAAAGCCCACAGGGCAGCCGATGATTGCGGCAGGGCGCGGACAGGCAGGGTCCTTGAGCATGTTCAGCAGATGAAACAGCGCGGTGGGGGCATTGCCGATCGCAACCACGGCCCCGTCGAGTTTCGGACGCCAGAGTTCCAGCGCGGCCGCCGAGCGGGTGTTGCCCATCTCGCGGGCCATTTCCGGCACTTTGGGGTCACGCAGGGTGCAGATCACCTCATTGTCGGCAGGCAGGCGCGGTCGGGTGATCCCCTCGGAGACCATATAAGCATCACAGAGGATCGGTGCGCCTTTCGCCAGTGCCGCGCGGGCGGTTTCGGCCATCCCTTCTGAGAATTGCACATGTTCCTCCAGCCCCACCATGCCCGCGGCGTGGATCATGCGCACGGCCACCACCTCCTCGTCTTTGGTGAAGCGGGCGAGGTTGGCCTCGTTGCGGATGGTGGCAAAGCTCTCGGCATAGATCTTGGCGCCATCGGTCTCATAGGTGTGCAGCATGTCAGGTGTCTTTCGTCAGAAGGTGCGGCGCAGCGCGCAGGGTGCGCGCAGAGAGATCAGAACGCAAGGGGCGGTCGTTTGCGCGGCCATTGCGAACAAGGTCAAAGCGGTCGGCGCCGGTGGCGGTCAAGGTCACATCGGCAGGTTTGGGATGGGCGCAGCCCTTGGCGCAGCCCGAGACGTGCAGGCTGGTGCCCTCCGGCAGATGCGGGGCGAGGTCGCGGGCCAGCGCGCGGGTTTCAGAGAGCGCCTGCAGGCACCCGGGTGCGCCGGTGCACGCGCTCACCCGCAGGCGCGGATCCGTTGCGCTGTGGATCAGGCCGGGCAGGGGCGCGATGTCTTGGGCGTTCTCGATCAGCAGCATCCGCCAGGGGGTGAGGCGCAGCGGGCCGAGATCGGCAAGCGCGGCGAAGGTCTCGGCGCTGATCTGGCCAAACTCCAGCGCAACCAATGCGCCGCTGCGGGTCTGGCCGGGGGCGGGCTGGGAAGCGCCCCTTGCGACATCTGCGGTATGCGACGCGGGGGCTGCGCGGCGCGTGAGCAGGGCGTGCATCCTGCCCCGACCCTCCGACGCGCCGCCTTGGTCAAGGAACCAGCGCGCGAGGGTCAGCGCCTCGGCTGCGGCATCGTCTTTGCACAGCTCCAGCGCCACATCGGCACCGTCTGCGCGCAAGGTCAGCCTGTCGCCTGCACCCTCAATGCGGATATCGGCAGCGGTGCCCTGCAACACAGGGGCCGGACCTGCGTCCACGGCAAAGCCGAACTTGCCGGGCAGGGGCAAGTCCTCTGCCTGTGCGAGGCCCTCTGTCAACGCCAAGGCGATCTGGTGGCTGCGGTCTCCTTCCGCCCAGAAGGGCGTCATGAGGATATTGCGGCGTGCCTCGGCGTGTGCGTCCTGTTCCACCAGCCCGAGATCCTGAAGCGCTGCGATCAGGGCGGGATGGCTGTCCTCGCGGACGCCGCGCAGTTGCAAGTTCGCCCGCGCCGAGAGATCAAGAATGCCGTTGCCGTAGCGCATGGAGAGATCCGCGACGGCCTTGGCCTGCTCAGACGTGAGCCGCCCCAGTGGCGCGCGGATGCGCACCACCAGCCCGTCGCCGGACATCATCGGCCTTAGCGCGCCGGGGCACCAGCCATAGACCTTAGGGGCGGAGCTCATGCTGCGCCCTCAAGTGTGGCAAGGATCGAATTGCGCCGCGTCACCCAAAGCCCTGCGTCGCGCAGAGCGTTGAACCGATCCCGCATGGCCTGAAGGGCGGCGGGGTTTTCACGCTCCAGAAACGCCACCAGATCGTCGCGCCCCAGTGTGGCCTCGAAGTATAGGTCAAACAGATGCGCGGGCACCACTTGGGCCAGATGCGCAAAGGCCGCCATGTGATCCAGCGTTGCCGCAATCTCTGCCGCGCCGCGAAAACCGTGGTTCATCATTGAGGTCGCCCAATGCGGGTCAGAGGCACGGGCGCGGGTGACGCGGGCGATTTCCTCCTGCAAGCTGCGCGCCTGCGGGCGGTCCAGACGGGTGGCGTCCATGTGATAAAGCGCCGGGGCCTCAGCGCCCAGACGCTTCATCGCGGCGGCAAAACCGGCCTCATGGGCGGCGTAATCTGAGGCGACCAGAACATCCGTCTCCGCCAGATCTTGCAGATGTACAAAGCTGTCTGCGCTGTGCAAGCGATCCTCAAGCGCGGCGCGCGCCTCGTGGATGTCCCCTTTTGCGTCAATCGCATGCGATGAGGCCGCAAGCCAAGCCTCGCCCGCTGCCGCGCGGGCCTCTTCGGAGTAGTCATCGAGATGTTGGGTCATGCCAAGGCCATATAGCCCGGGCTTGGGGCCAAAGACACGCGGCGTGGTCTTGAGGTAGGGGTTGTCGCCTGGGTCCTCTTCGCGGGCACTCAGCGCGGCGGCGGCGGCCTCGAACATCTGGGCAAGGCCGGGAAACACGTCGCGAAACAGGCCGGAGACCCGAAGCGTCACGTCGATGCGCGGACGGCCCAGAAGGGTCAGCGGGATGATCTCAAAGCCCGAAACACGCTCGGATCCTGCGTCCCATTGTGGGGCGAGACCCGCAAGATGCAGCGCCATGGCAAATTCCTCGCCCGCCGTGCGCATGGTGGCAGAGCCCCAGAGATCCACCACCAACCCGCGCGGCCAGTCGCCATGGTCCTGCAGGTGGCGGCGCAGCAACTCTTCTGCCAGCTTGACCCCTTGCGCCTGCGCCGCCCGCGACGGCACCGCGCGGGGATCGGTGGTAAAGAGGTTGCGCCCCGTGGGCATCACATCCGAGCGCCCCCGGTAGGGCGACCCGGACGGGCCGGGGGAGACCAGCTTGCCCGCCAGCGCATCCAGCACCCCGCGCAACTCTGCCGCGCCATGTTCGCCCTGACCAAAGATATGCAGACCCTCGCCGTATTGGCTTTCCTTGATGTCGCAGACAAAACGGTCGATGCGGGTGATGGCCTCTGCCGCCGAGGCGTCGGCGGGGATGCCCAGGTCTTCTTCGACGCCGGTGCCCTGTGCCTCGGCGCGGATGTCGGCGATCAGCCGGTCGCGGCGCGCAGGATCGAGCCCGTCGGCGGTGGAATATTCATCCAGGAGGCTTTCAAGCCGCGTCATCCCGTCGAGCAGCGTGGTCTGTGCCAGAGGCGGCGGCATGTGGCCCAGAGTGATAGCACCGATGCGACGCTTGGCCTGCGCGGCCTCGCCCGGATCATTGACGATAAACGGATAGATCACCGGCAGATCCCCCGCCAGTACCTCGGGCCAGCACTGCGCCGAGAGTGCCACCGCTTTGCCCGGCAGCCACTCCAGCGTTCCATGGGCCCCCACATGCACCAGCACATCCGTTTGCCTCTGGAGCCAGAGATAGAAGGCGACATAGCCATGGCGCGGCGTGCGGTCGAGGTCGTGATAGTCGTCATCGCGGGATTGCACGTCACCGCGTTCGGGTTGCAGGGCAATCAGCGCCTTGCCCGCACGCAGCGCGCGAAAATGCACGAGGCCGTCCCTGATCGCGGGGTCCTGCTCGGGCGCGCCCCAAGCCGCGGTGAGATCCGCGCGCAAGCGGGCGGGCAGGTGGGCGAGGGCTGCGAGATACTCCGAGAGCGGCCATGTCAGCGTCTCATCCGAGAGGCGCGCGCCAAGGTCTGCCTCGGCCGTGACGGCATAGCCCTCGGTCGCAAGGGCGCGCAGAATCTCGGACGTTGAAGCCAGTGCGTCCAGCCCCACCGCGTGAGCGAGGTTGTAATCGCGCCCCGGATAGGTCGAGAGCACCAGCGCGAGGCGTTTGTCGACAGGCGCTTTGCGGGCGAGCCGCAAATGTGCCTCGATGCGATCCAGCGCCGCCTCCACCCGTTCTGGATCGGCGCGGTGGGTGAAACGGGAATATTCCAGATCGGGGTCGCGCTTGGTGGGGGATTTGAAGCTGACAACCCCGGCAAACAGCCGACCGTCCACCTCTGGCAGGACCACATGCATGGCCAGATCCGCAGGCGACAGGCCGCGATCCGCCAGATCCCAATCCTTGCGCCGGGCCGTAGACAGCGCCACCTGAAACACCGGACAGCCCGTGAGGCTCAGCGGGGAGGCGCTGCCATCGCGCCCCTGCGCGGAAAAGGCGGTGGCGTTGATGAGCGCGGCGGGGTTCAGGGCGGGCAGTTCCGCGCGTAGCCAGTCGACCGCCTCGGGGACCTTGAGGCTCGGTGCGAAAACGCCATAGGCGGCATACCCGCGCGCCCGCAGGCTACGGATCATCGCATCCACAGGGGCGGTGTCGGCTGAGGTCAGATAAGAGCGATAAAAACTGACCAGCACCAAGGGTTTGTCGATCTCGGACAGGGCGTCCAGCGCGCCCCGGTCGGGGTCGTAGAACCCGAAATCCGGCACGGTTTTCTTGCCGATCACCGGGCTGGCATAGAGGCCAGAGGCCAGCGCCAGCTGCGCCAGTGCCGCTTGCGCGGCGACAGCACCGCCCGCATCGCACAGCGCCTGAAGGCGGCGCAGGGTGGAAACCGGCAGGGTGGACAGCTCATCAAGGCGCGGATCTTCTTGACCGTCAGCGGGCAGGATCGCCAGCGCGATGCCTTTGCGCCGGGCCAGATCCTGAAGCGTGGCCAGACCGTAGGACCAGTAGCTCTCGCCACCGATCAGCCGGACCAAGACACCCTTTGCGCCCTCCAGCGTCTGTTCGGCGTAGACATCGACGGAGAGCGGGTGTTTGAGCGCCACCAAATTGGCAAGCCGAGTGGAGGGAAGTTTGCCGTCCGCGCGGTGCCAGCCCGCCGCAAAGGCGCCCAGGTCGCTGTCGGAAAAGGACAGCACCACCAGATCGCCGGGGGTCTGCCCGACGTCATAGGGGGTGTCTGTTTCTCCGAGCCCGTGGCTTTCGCGGAAGACGACGTGCATGAGGTTAGCTCCGTTTGGACACGCCGAGGATAGCCCCGGACCGCGGGTGGGGGAGAAGCCCCCGCCCGGGGGGGCGGTCGGGGGCTGTCCGGCCTCTCGGCCGGACGAAAACGATGTGTTTCCACTTCGCCCGCATAGAAACTCAGGTCCCGAGATCGGCGTGGATGCCTGCTGTGTCGATGTTATCATGCTCGGCGATCACCACCAGCTGGGTCTTGCGCTCCTGTGCGCCCCAGGGTTGGTCGTATTGCGCGCGCAGGCGCTCGCCCACCGCTTGTACCAGCATTCGCATCGGTTTTCCTTCCACGGCCACATAGCCCTTCACCCGCAGGATGTTGCGGGCGCGGGCCATCTCGATGATCCGTTTTTGCAGGTCTTCGGGGTCGGAGACTTCGCCCATTTCGACCACGATGGACTCAAAATCGTCATGTTCGTGATCGTGATGGCCGTCGTGGTGGCTGGGGCGGGCATCAAGGTCGTCTTCTGCAGCGGCCCCCAGGCCAAGGATCACGCGGGGGTCAATCACGCCCTCGGTCATCGGCAGGATCGGCAGCTTGCGCGGGGCCTCAGATTCGATCACTGCGCGGGCTTTCTCGACGCCAGCCTCACCGGCCAGATCGGCCTTGGACAACAGAACGATGTCCGCGCAGGAAATCTGATCCTCAAAGACCTCGGATAGTGGTGTTTCATGGTCAAGGCTGTCGTCCGCCTCGCGCTGGGCCTGCACGGCGTCCAGATCCGGCGCGAACTGGCCCTTGGCGACGGCCTCGGCATCGGCCAGGGCGATCACCCCGTCCACGGTGATGCGCGAGCGGATCGCGGGCCAGTCAAAGGCTTTGAGCAACGGTTTCGGCAGTGCCAGACCGGAGGTTTCAATGACGATATGCTCGGGCGGCTCGGGCAGCGCCATCAGGCTCTCGATGGTGGGGATGAAATCATCGGCCACGGTGCAGCAGATGCAGCCATTGGCGAGTTCCATGATGTTCTCCGCCGGGCAGCTCTCGTCGGCGCAGGATTTCAGGATGTCGCCATCGACACCGGCGGTGCCAAACTCATTCACCACCACGGCGAGGCGCTTGCCCTGCGGGTTTTGCATCAGGTGACGGATCAGAGTGGTTTTGCCAGCCCCCAGAAAGCCGGTGATGACGGTGACGGGGATCTTGTTCAATGTGGTCATGTGAAATGGGCCTTTCGGGTCAATCCTGCGCAAGCTCGGTGGCAGGCGTGTCTGGGGTGTCACTGGAAGAGTCGTGACGCTCGGGGGCGGGCGTCGGGGTTAGCGCGACGCTTGGCATGGAGACGGGCGGGATGCGGGCGATCGATTGTTTGCGAAACACCACCGGGCGCTCGCGCCATGGCACAAAACCATCCTCGGTCGCCGCATAAGCCGCAGCACCGGTGAGGATATCCTCAAGATGGGCATCCGGGTCGAGATCGCCGTAGATATAGCTCCAGCGCGCAGGGCCACCGGAGAGATGTAGCGTGCAGGACCGCGAGCAGGCCGAGAGGCACTCGACCCCGCGCACGGTGACGCCCTCGGGCAGCGCGCTGCCCGCAAGACGGTCTGCAAGGATGCGGCCGGGGCGCATGGCTTCGGGATCGCTGCCGGTCTGGCGACAGGTGGTGCAGACGGTCAGGACGACCGGCTCCGGGCTCTGGCTAGGGGTCTCTCCCATGCGGCCTTTTCTCCTCCTCAGCGGCGAGGCGGGGCAGGCCAGATGGGGGCGCGTGCCATGTGTGGCAGGCCCTCAACCGGTCGCGGCACACCCCGTCCGCCGGTTTCACACGCGCTGGCAGGTCTCCCGGCTTGCGGATGCCAGACCCGGGTTGGGTGCTGACGGTCGTCCCGCCTTCCCGGTGCCGCCCCTAGGGGTGCGCCAGTGGCGTCGGGAGACCTCTCCGGTCACGGTCGCGGGGGCGGCTGTGCTTGGGGCGCGCTGCGGCGTGCCTTGTCACATTCCCTCTTCGCCCGAAGGGTGTCACCTTCGGGAACCAACGAAAATCCCTTGCGCCATGGGGGCACTCTTTGTCAAGACATGGGGCCAAACAGCAGGAGCGACCCCGTGAGCGATCAGACCAGCGCAAGTAGCGAAACCGACATCTCGGACGAAGAAGCGGCACGCCATGCCTCAAAGATGGCCAAGAAAAAGGCCGCCCGTGATCGGATGATGAAAACCAAAGATGGCGAAAAGGGTTTGATCATCGTTCACACTGGCCCCGGCAAGGGCAAGTCGTCCTCGGGATTCGGCATGATCATGCGCTGCATCGCCCATGGCATGCCCTCGGCGGTGGTGCAGTTCATCAAGGGCGCGTGGCAGACTGGCGAGCGGACGTTGATCGAGGAGAATTTCTCGGATCTGTGCCAGTTCTACGCGATGGGCGAGGGGTTTACGTGGGAAACTCAGGACAAGGCCCGCGATATTGCAGCGGCCCGCGCGGGCTGGGAAAAGGCCAAGGAGATGATCCTCGATGAGAAGAACACCATGGTGCTGCTCGATGAGATCAACATCGCGCTGCGCTATGAGTATCTGGATTTGCAGGAGGTTCTGGAGTTCCTCGTCGAGCACAAACCGCCGATGACCCATGTGGTGCTGACCGGGCGCAACGCGAAGGAAGAGCTGATCGAGATCGCCGATCTTGTGACCGAGATGGCGCAGGTGAAGCACCCGTTCCGGGCTGGCATCAAGGCTCAGAAAGGCGTGGAGTTCTGAAACCTCAGCGTGTGTCGTGAGCGGGGATGCGAGGCGCTGCCTCGCGCTCCGGGATATTTTGAGTTAGAAGAGGCAGGGGCGCTGTGCCCCTCTCTTTTGTCGTTCTGTTTTGTTAGTCGGTGACGCGGGATTTGATATAAGCGTCGACCGCGGTGCGCGCATCAGGGTCCAGACGCAGGCCGAGTTTTGTGCGCCGCCACAGGAAATCCTCGCCCGTCCGCACCCATTCGCGGGCAATCGCCCAGTCAAGTTCGCGGGCCGTGATGGTCGCGCCGAAGCTCTCGCCCAGATCGCTCTGCGCCTTGGCGTCGCCCAGAATGGCCCAGGCCTCGGTGCCATAGGCGCGGATCAGGCGGCGGGTGGCGTAGGCCGACAGGAAGGGATAGTCGGCGGCGAGTTTTTCGCGCAAGCGTGTGACATCTTCGACCGGGAAATCGCCGCCGGGCAGGGGTACACCTGCGGTCCATTCCGAAGGCAGGCTGGGGAAGACCTCGTTGATTTTGTCCAGCGCCGCCTCGGCCAGTTTGCGGTAGGTGGTGATCTTGCCGCCAAACACATTGAGGAGCGGGGCCTGTGTCTTGTCGAGCGTCAAGACATATTCGCGTGTCGCGGCGGAGGCGGAGCTGGCGCCGTCATCATAAAGGGGCCGCACGCCGGAATAGGTCCAGACAATCTGGTCGCGGGTCACGGGTGTGTCAAAATAGTTCGACGCGAATTTGACCAGATAATCCTGCTCTTCCTCGGTGCAGATGGGTTTGGTCTCGGGATCGGGGTGATCAGCGTCGGTGGTGCCGATGAGGGTGAAATCCTCCTCGTAAGGAATGGCAAAGATGATGCGCCCGTCCTGCCCCTGAAAGAAGTAGCAGCGCCCGTGGTCGTAGAGTTTTGGCACCACGATATGGCTGCCGCGCACGAGGCGCACGTTTTCGCGGCTGTTTTGGCCGAGCTTCTGGCGCAGCACATCGGCCACCCAGGGACCGCCCGCGTTGACCAGCATTTTGGCGCGGCGGGTGGTTTCTTCACCGGTTGCGAGATCCTTCAGGTGGATCTCCCAGTGATCCGCGTGGCGGGTGGCATTTACAACCTCGGTGCGGGTCATGATCTCTGCACCGCGGGCCTCGGCATCGCGGGCGTTGAGCACCACGAGGCGCGCGTCTTCGACCCAGCAGTCGGAATATTCAAACGCTTTTTTAAATTTGGAGTTCAAAGGCTTGCCTGCCTCATCCGTGGTCAGATCCACGGTTGCGGTGCCGGGCAGGATGCCGCGTTTGCCGAGCGTGTCGTACATAAAAAGACCCAGCCGGATCAGCCATGCAGGGCGGCGGCCTTTCATCCATGGCATGACGGTGGTCAGCAGTTTGGAGGTCGGCGTGGTGTTGTCGAACCGCATGTCCTTGTGGAAGGGCAGCACGAAGCGCATCGGCCATGAGATATGCGGCATGGCGCGCAGCAGCACCTCGCGTTCGATCAGGGCCTCGCGCACCAGACGGAATTCGAAATACTCCAGATAGCGCAGGCCGCCGTGGAACAATTTGGTAGAGGCCGAGGAAGTGGCGGAGGCGAGGTCGTTCATTTCGGCCAATGTCACGGAGAGGCCGCGACCGGCGGCGTCGCGGGCGATGCCGCAACCGTTGATGCCGCCGCCGATGATGAACAGATCGGTGATGTCGGAGGTCTTGGGCGTATCAGTCATTTTCGCTGCTTTCGGTTTCGGGAGCGCCGTCTGCGATCAGGATTCGGGTGCCGGAAGCGGCTGCGGCCTCGGCAAACTCTGCCGGAACAGGGCGGTCTGTGATGACAAAATCCAGCTCCGCGAGGGCGCAGATGCGCACGGGGGCGGAGCGGTCGAATTTGCTGCAGTCGCACATCAGGATGCGCGTGCGGGCATTTCTGAGGATGGCGCGGGCGACGGAGACTTCGCGGGCGTCGTGATCAAGGATTGCACCGTCTGCATCCATGGCGGAGGCGCCGATGACGGCGTAGTCGACCTTGTAGCGGTTGATGAAGTCCACCGCCTCTTCGCCGACAATAGCGCCGTCGCTTTGGCGGATGGTGCCACCCACAAGGATCAGATCACGCGCCTCCATACCCATCATTATATTGATAATGTTGATATTGTTGGAGAGGACCGTCAGGCCCTTGTGACCGGAAAGAGCACGCGCCACCTGTTCAGTAGAGGTGCCGATGTTGAGCGCGATGGAACAGTTTTCAGGGATCACATCGGAGGCCAGTGCGGCCATCGCGCGTTTGCCGCTGGCATTGAGGCTACGGCGCTCGGCATAGCCGCGATTGGCGGCGGAGCTGATGCGCACGGCACCGCCATGGACGCGGCTCAGTTGGCCACGGGCAGACAGATCGCGCAGGTCGGTGCGCACGGTCTGCAACGAGACACCAAAGCGGCGCGCGAGGACTTCAACCTCGACACGATCCTGCTGCGTGAGCAGGGAGAGGATTTCGTTTTGGCGGTCGTTTGCATCCATGAGCTTTCCTTTTCATGGATGCATATAGGCCACATCGCTTGTTTTGTCATGTGAAGTTTTCGTTTTGATGCGATTGTACGCGAAAAAGAAAACCCCTCGCACGGGTGCGGAGGGGATTGGGCCGAAACTGGCGGCGCTTTTGGCCTTGTGGCCGGACAGAGAGGCTCAGAGCAGTGAAATGAGGTGATTGTCCCATGCCAGCGGCGCGGTGGTGAGGTGCTCCACTTCTGTGCCGATCCGCGCCACGGCACCCGTTCCGGTGCTGGCGAGGAAACCTTCGCGCAGGGTCGCAAGGCCGCAAACATCCAGGAGCGCATGTTCGGCCAGCAAAGCACCGCTGGCGCAGTCCATTACCTGCACCATGCCGCCACGGGGCGAGGTCACGGCGATCTGCGTCTCATCGCCAGAAAACGCAATGGAGCCGCCATAGCCATTAAGGTTGCGCAGGCGCGGATCGTCCGCTGCCATCAGGCGCGGCGCGTCGCCGGGGTGATGCAAGCCCACGATGGGCACGTCCGCGCCCAGATCGCCCTGCCACTGCATGGCAAACCCCACGGTGCCATCGCTGCGCACGGCGATATGGCGGATGGAGTTTTTATGCAGATCCGAAGGCAGTTCCATCTGCTCCTGTATCTCGCCCGACAGGCTCAGATAGCTGAGGTTTGGGCGCATAAAGGGGATGTTGAGCTTGGCGCGGCCGGTATCCGGGTGGGTCTCGATGCCGCCATTGGCGACCACCAGACCGGGGGCGTCGCGACGCAGAAGCATCTCATGCGGGCCGATGCCGCCGGAGGGAAACTGGCCGATGCGGCGATAATCGCGGGCGTTCCAGACGCCAATCATGCCTTCGCTGCTCTCGAAGGCATTCTCGGTCGTGTACATCACCTCGCCCTCGGGGGAGAACACGCCATGACCGTAGAAATGATGCCCCTCCGGTGGCTCCAGCCGCGCCAGTTGCGCGCCGCTGCGGCAGTCGATGACATCGGCAAATCGACCGGGACGGCGGGCAAAGGCCACCGCTTCGGGCCGTGTGGGGTGGGCGCTGGCGGCATGGCCCCGATCCGGCAGGGAATGGCGAAACAGCACCTCGCCCGTGGCAGAGAGCCCCGCGACCACAAACAGTCCCAGTTCGTCCTTGCCCGCAGAGAGATAGGCGGGCGCGCCCGCGTCTGCCCAAGTGGCAGAAGGGGCCATGCTGCTGGCCATCAGGCCTGCGATGAAGCCGCGTCGAGAGGGCATTTGTGAACTCCTGTCTTTGATCGGAACGGGTTGTGAAGTGTTGGGTCAGTCGCCGTCTAGTGCGTTGAACCCGGCCTCCACCCCCAGCGTGGGGCCAAGGTCTAGTGCGGCGATTTCTTTGATCTCACGCACATCCTGTTGCAGTGTCTCCAACAAAAAGCGTTTTTGTGGATCACTCACCCCGTCAAAGCTGGGGTCGTCGGCAAGGTTCGCGGCGTGGCGGTCGGCCTTGTCGAACAGCTGTGTCAGATGTTGCGAGAGGTCCTGATCGCCTTCGGACAGGAGTTGTGCCAGTTGGCGCAGGCTATCCAGCTGGATCTGCACATGGCGCAAGGAACGGCCGGAGCGGCGCGCCTCGGCGCGATTGGGGCGCGGGCTGTCAAATGTGCCAAGCGGGCGGCCAAGGCGCATATCGGCGAGGATCTCCAGCCCGGTGGTGAGCGCCTTGAACAGCTCCTGATGCGCCTCTTCATCGCTGCGGTAACGGTCATCGGGGTGGCGCAGTTTGTCAGCGTAGTCCTCTTGCCAATCGGTCAAAATCGCCGTGCTGTTGCGCGACAAATCTTGCGCGACCGCTTTGACAAAAGCGCAGGCATAGTCCGGGGAGGCCAGATCTGCATAGTCAGGGTCATAAAAGAGGTACTCCAGCGCATAAAACCCGCGTACCGCGACCGAGGCGGTGGCGAAGTCCTCGGGCGTGTTGACCACCGGGTCACTGTCCAACAGCAGGCTGCGCAGGGCCTTTGGGGTCTTGGAACGGCTGTCGGGCCAGAACGCGATGGCAAAGGCGCGATTGTCGGCCTCGGAGGGGCCGAAACGCAGGTGGCTTGCCGCAACCCATGCGTCAAAGGCCTCACCCCAAGCGGTGCGCACGGCCTCTGATGTGGGGGCGCAGTCACTTTCTGTAAGGGTCGCAAATTCGGCAGTCTCGGTGGCCAGACGCGCGTAGGTGGGCAGGATATGCTGGTCGATGACCGCATCCGTGAGCGCATCGGCGCGCGCCAGTCCGGTGAGAGCAACAAGGGCGCAGGCGGTGGACGCCAGTCGAGACAAGACAGACATTAAAGAGACTCCAGAAAGGTGATAAGGGCGGCGCGATCATCGGGGGGCAAGGCGACAACAGTGTCGCGGGCGGCTTGTGCCTCGCCACCATGCCAGAGGATGGCTTCCAGCAAAGTGCGGGCGCGGCCATCATGCAGGAAGGTGGCACGGGTTGAGACCTGCTGGGTCAAGCCAATCCCCCAAAGCGGTGCGGTGCGCCATTCGCGCCCTGTGGCACGCGCTTCGGGTCGGTTGTCGGCAAGGCCCTCGCCCATGTCGTGCAACAGCAGATCGGAATAGGGCCAGATGAGCTGAAAGCTCTGCTCCGGGCGGTCCAGCAGGCGGTGGGTGACAAATTTGGGCCGGTGGCAACTGGCACAGCCACTGTCATAGAACACGGATTTGCCGCGCAGCACTTCGGGCGCGTCCAGATCGCGGCGGGCAGGCACCGAGACATTGCGGCTGTAGAAGGTGACCAGATCCATATTGGGCTGGTCAATTTCGGTCACGCGCACGTCGCCGTCGCCGTGCGGCGCGCTGCGGCAGGCGTCCTGCAAGGCTGTGCAATCGCCATAGGGCTGCGGAAACAATGGTGTCGAGATGCCGATATCGCCGGAAAACGCCGCTGCGGATTGCTCGTGGATGGTGGCGGTGCCCGCCTTGAGGCCAAAGCGCCCCAGCATCACTTGACCAAATTCCTTGGACCACACAAGGTTTGGCCGCCCTGATATGCCATCGCCGTTCTGATCGTCGGGGTCGGCAAGGGCGAGGATATCAGCTGCCGGGATCGCCTCTAACAGGCCAAGGCCAATCATCGCCGGGGCCACGCGCGGCGAGAGCATCGCCTTGGCATGCAGCGGGCCGTATTTCAGCGCGGTGGCTTCAAACGAGGGCTTGCGCAGGCGGACCACCTCGCCGCCATTCAGGGTGATTTCTTCCTCGGTGTAGGTCACCGACAGGCGGTATTCGGGATTGACGCCGGGGCTGGAGAAATCCTGCAATTGCCAGCCATAGGTCGGCTCTGGCGACATCCCGATATAGTCGGGAATGGCGCGCAACATAGGGGGCACCGGACCGGGGATGGAGACGCGCAGAAAGGTCGAGGCGGAGCGATAGTCCGGCCCCTCGGGTAGATGTCCCCGCCCGTCGCGGATGTGGCAGCGTTGGCAGGCACGGGCGTTGTAAACCGGACCCAGCCCATCAGACGCGCGGGTCGAGGATGGCGAAAACACCCAGAGCTTGTCAAACAAGGCCTCGCCCAGCCGAAACTCCAGACCCTGCTCAAACGTCAGGTTCACGGGCGGCGTGCTGAAAGCCTCGCGGTCGTTGCGAACGGGCAGGGTGGCGGCCCCGGCGGGGTTTTCCTCGAATGGTTCGGGCGCGGTGAAATCGCGCGCAGGGGCGGTGACGCGCGCAATGCGGCTGGTTTCGTCCTTGGTGCGGGGTAGAAAGGAGAGATGCGGCTCCGACAGACCATCCGGGGCGGGAGGGGCGGCACGGTCGGTTGCATGAAGCGGTGCGGCCAGCACCAGAGTGAGGGCCGCACTCAGCAGAAAGACCGTGTTACTCGGCTTCGTCCATCTTGGAGGCGTTGAGTTGCGCGTATTTTTCTTCGCCAACGCGGTCGTGCAGTTCAAGCTGGGTCTCCAGGAAATCGATATGGCCTTCTTCGTCGGCCAGCAGCTCTTTGAACAGCTCCTCAGAGACGAAGTCACCATTGGTCCTACAGTACTCTGCCGCTTCCTTGTAGAGGGCGCGGGCCTCTTGTTCTGCGGCCAAATCGCATTCCAAGGTTTCCTTGGGCGTCTGGCCGATGCGCAGCGGGTCGAGCGTTTGCAGGTTTGGATGTCCCTCGAGGAAGATGATCCGGTCGATCAGCTTGTCCGCGTGGTTCATCTCTTCGATGCTTTCCTCGCGGCTCTTCTTGGCCATGTGGCCGAGGCCCCAATCCTGTTGCAGGCGATAATGCAGCCAGTACTGGCTGACTGCCGTCAACTCGCTCCTAAGCGCCTTGTTGAGATATTCGATGACTTTGGGGTCGCCCTTCATAATTGCTCTCCGGAGAAATGGCTATACGCAGGTTCTGCAGATGTGCAGGTACACTAACCTTAGCGTTGGAGCGCATGGTGTCCAGAAAGAGCGACATGCAACCGCCACAATCCGCCTTCTTGCCGAGGGCGCGATAAATTTTCCCAGGAGTTATAATGGTTTGCGGGTCAGAGGCGCGCATCCAGTCGATGGCCGAATGGATGTCGTGATCCGAGATCGCAGTGCAGTGGCAGATGATCATGGCGGGGCTGTTATCCCAAGAGATTCTATAGGCTACTTGCTCGCCTCAATATCTGAGCAAAAGAATAAGTTTTCAAGGATAAATGAGACAGATTTGCTCAGGAAATCGTGAGCGCCGCATATTGTGAAGATTGGCGTGCACAAAAAAGGAGCCGCACACGGGGGCGCGACTCCTGTCAGATCGGGGACCTGTGCTGACTTATTCAAAAACCGCCGTAGGGTTGTCGAGGGAGTCAGAACCTTCAATGGCGACGCCGTCCAGCTCCAGTGCGGCGACCGCGCGCTCGATGGAGCGGGTCTGATCCACCAGTGCGTCCACGCCGCCCATGACCAGTGCTTCGCCGGCATCGCTGCCCTGCGCAAGCATCTGGTCATAGGAGAAGCCTGCCTCAGCAGCCGTCTTGATGCGGCCTAGCTTCATCATGGTGGTGGAGAGTTTGCCGGTCAGTTCCGCGTTCAGTTCAGAATCCGCAGCTTCGACCAGATCGGCCAGCGCTGGACCGGACACCAGATCGCCGTTCACCCGCACATATTCGCCCAAGTAGACGTTCTGGATGCCCAGACCATCGTAGTAGTGGCTGTTGTGGGTGTTGTCGGAGAAGCAATCGTGCTCTTCCTCGGGGTCGTTCAGCATCAGGCCAAGACGCATCCGCTCGCCCGCTTGTTCGCCATAAGACAGCGAACCCATGCCGGTCAGGATCGTGGTGATGCCTGCGTCCTCGTCCGAAAGCACGGTTTCGCGCGCTTCGCCGCCCTCGGCCCATTGCGCGGTGATCCACTCAAGATCGGACACCAGCAGATCGGTCGCCGCTTTCAGGTAAGCGCCCCGGCGGTCACAATTGCCGTTGGTACAGTCATCGCCCGCCGCATAGTCCGTCCATGCGCGCTCGCCCGCGCCATGCTCGGTGCCGTTCAGATCCTGACCCCAGAGCAGGAATTCGATGGCGTGGTAGCCGGTGGCCACATTGGCTTCGACACCGTCGGCCTCGTGCAGGGTCTCGGCCAGCAGCTCGGGCGTGATGTCGGAGGCGTCAATTGTCTCGCCGGAGAGGGTGAACTCTGGGTTGGCAACCACGTTCAGCGCCGCGGCGGCGTTTTCATCGGTCGGGCCACCATAAGAGGCGTCCACATAGTCGATCAGGCCTTCATCCAGCGGCCATGCGTTCACTTTGCCTTCCCAGTCGTCGACGATGGCATTGCCGAAACGGTAGACCTCGGTCTGCTGATACGGGACGCGCGCCGCCAGCCATGCGTGTTTCGCGGCCTCAAGGTTTTCAGCCGAAGGGTTCGCGATCAGCGCATCAACAGCGGCCTGAAGCGCCTTTGCGGTGATCAGGCTGTCTTCGTATTTTGCCTCGGCGATGTTTGCGTAATTGGTCAGAACATCGGCCTTGGAAGCTGCGAAAGCGGCCGATGTGCCTACGGTCAAAGCCGCAATGGCGGCACCGGTGAGAAGCGGCGTTTTCATGAAGTATATCCTCGCTGGAACTTTGATATTTGTGGCGCTGTTGCGCGTGGGGTGAATTACTTGGTCAGGATCAGCTTGCCTGCGCGGGTGATGCGCAGCGAATAGATCTGACCATTGAGAAGAATGCGCGCCTGCACACCGCCGCGGGTCAGATCCTCGGCGTGGTAGGTCGGGTAGGTTTCAGGCTGTGCGGCTGCGGCAATGTCTTCTTGGGAAATCGGTTTCAGGTTGCTCATCGGGGAGACCTCTGTTTCTGCTCCACCTTGTCGAACAGCCACTCAAAGCAAAAGCTCTGCTGCGGCAACTCTCCCGACAGGACATTGTGCCACAAATCCGACAACGGCAGCGGATCTGTGTCGCGGTCACTATGTGTTGGTGTTTGGCCAGAGAGTTTCAACATGTGCGGGGCGCAAGGTTCAGGTTGTCGGCTGGCCCGTGTGACACACAGGTTGGCTGGATTGCCTTATACCTGATTTATTTGGTCGGATATGTCAATTGATTAAATAACCCTCCTGTTTCCTTTGGCTTATCCAATGCCGAAGTGGGGATTTACGGCGCTGAAAACAGGGCAGATGTGGATTTATCGCAGGATTTCGCCGTGCTCAGCGACTTTGCGCCGGCTCGGAGGGGGAGGAAAACTCAGCCACCAGTGCGTCAATGAACAGGCGTACGCGCTGCGGTTGGTGGCGGCGGTCCTGATAGACGAGGTATAGCCTCAGTTGCGATTCTACCCCCGGTGGCGGTGGCGCAATCTCGACAGAGCCCGTTTTGGCATCCTGCTCGCATAGCGACAGTGGCAGACAGGCGCGGGCGGCACCGGCCAGCGTCAGTTCCCGCGCCAGCGCAAAGGATTCGCAATAGGCCTGTCCGGGCAGCGGGCTGTTGTTCAGGTGCCGGGTGAGGGGGCCGAGGATCGGCAGGCTCTCATCCCGCAGCCGCCCCGGCGGGGCCACCAGCTGCACCGGCATCTGCGACAAGAGCCGCGCAATCAGATCCGCGCCGCCGGGGCGATGGCCACGTAGCGCGACATCGATCCCGTCGCGGACAAAATCCGTGGCGCGATCCTCCACGGTGATGTCGACATGGATTTTTGGGTGGCGCGCGAGAAAATCCCGGGTGAGACGGGCCAGCCGGTCCATCGGCAGGGCGGTCGGCACCGACAGCCGCACCGGCCCGCTGGCGCTGACATCGGCCGAGACAAGGCTGCGTGCTGCCTCTATCTCGGCCAGGGCCCGTTGGCAGCGCTCCAGAAACACCGCGCCCTCGGCGGTGAGGGCAGTGCTGCGGGTGGTGCGATCCAAGAGGCGCACGCCGAGGCTCTGTTCCAAGGCCCGCACCCGGCTGGTGACGGTCGAGGGCGGTAGGCCCAGACGCCGCGCCGCGCCCGCAAAGCTCAACTGGCCTGCCACTTCGGCGAAGGTTTCGATGTTTTGTAGATCGTTCATTGCGCGATTATCTCGTTTAGTGTTTGCAGTATTATGGCGATTATTTCGCCATATGCGAGGGGTTACATCCGCTTCATCAGAAGTGGAGAAGCAGATGAACAGACGTAGCTTTCTAAAATCCGGTGTTGCGGTTGCCGCAGCGAGCCTGTTGCCCGCCACCGTGCGCAGTGCGACGGCCCCCCTGTCGGTGCGTTGGCTGGGGGGCGCGATGATGGAGATCGAAGCCGCAGGCCTGCGTATTCTCACCGATCCCTGCCTTGGCGAGGGGGAAGAGGCCTTTGTGATGGGGGACCCCAATGAGATGTTTGACCTTGCCAAAGGCCCGAACATCAAGATCCACGCCCGGCTGACGCCCTTTCCGGGGCTGACGCACAGCAGCCCGGATCTGGTGCTCTTGAGCCACCTGCACGAGGATCATTTCGACCAGAAGGCCCAAGCCTGGCTGGACCGCAGCCTGCCCTTGCTGGCACCGGAGCATGACACGGAGCACCTGCGGCAGCTGGGCTATGGCGCACAGGCCTTGCGGCACGGGGCGACGCGTGTGTTCAACGGTCCCAGTGGTGAGGTCCGGATCACTGCCTTGCCTGCGGTGCATTCGCTCAACCCGCAAATCTCGGCGGTGCTGGGTCTTGGCAACGGCTATATGATCGAGGCCCGCCGTGGCGCGCAGGTGCAGCGCCTGTATTGGGCGGGCGATACGTTCCATGCCGAGCCGGTGGCGCAGGCGCTGGCCCAGCAGGACACCCCGGATCTGTTTATTCCACATATCGGTGCGGTCGGCGGTGAGGGGGCGCTGGGGCAGATTTCCATGGATGGGGGGCAGGCGATGGATTTCACCGCACAGGTGGGCGCGCGCTCCGTTCTGCCGGTGCACCACACAACCTATTCCCTCTTTCGCGAAGGGCCAGAGGTGATGCAGCGCTTGCATACTGCGTTGAGGCCCGACTGGAAGCTGCTCTTGCCGGGGGAGGGGGGAGAAATCCTGCTCTGACAGGCGGCGCTACGGCGATCAAACCCTGCCCCAAGGGGTGGGGTTTGATGGGGCAATCTGCGCTTGCGGGGCCGTTATTCAACCTCTGCGGTGAGCCGCCTTGCGAGCACAGAGATCAGAAACACGGCGACAAACAGAAACACCGCGCCGATCATCCATGCCGTGGGCGTGGAGTAAATCTCAGCGACAGCACCCGCAAAGACCATCCCCAACGCGCCGCCAAGTTGCTGCATCAGCGACCTCAGAGACAGCATGGTCGAGCGCTGGTGGTCTTCGACGCATCTGTGCAAAATGCTGCTGGCGGGTGTCTCGGTAATCCCAAGGCAAACGGAATAGAGGATAAAAACCACAACAAAGCCGATGATGCCGCCTTGGAGCGCCAGTGCGACCTGAACCACGGCCAACCCTGCAAACGCCGCCGCAAGCGTCGTGGCATGTCGCCGTTTGAAAATCCGACTGATGCGAGGGGAGAGCGATGCCCCAAAGGCGATAGAAAAGAAATAGGCCGCAGTCAGCACACCAATGAGCGTATTTGCATAGCCTTCGTCCAGCATCGGTTTTGCATGCGTGGGCCAAATCACCTCGACCGGGTTAGTCGCCATCAGGAACAAGGCCAGAGCGGCCAAAAGCACCGAGAGTGCCGGATGCCGCAGCGCAAGCAGGCCTGCGGCTTTGATCACCTGCGGCACGGAGACAAACCCTTGTTTCAGGGCTTGCAGGTGCAGCGGGCGCGGATTTTCAACAATGACACGCAGGGTGTAGACGAACACGCCAAGCATCACAGCCATGCTCGCTGCGTAAGAAACATCATAGGGACTGAAACCCAGTCTCTCTGCCGCCGGGCCAAACAGATCGGGCAGAACGCCTCCCAATACGGCCCCCACAGCCAGGCCCATGGCATTGGCCCACTGCGCTTTGGCAAGTGCGGGCTGCACGTCGACATTGGGCGCAACTGCTTTGAAGGTTTCAACAAACCACGCATCCAGCGTGCCCGACCGCAGCGCACGTCCAAAGCCGATGAAGGCAAAAGAGAGCGCGAGAATATAGAAATCGCGGGTTGAAAGAAACAGGGCGAGGGAGATCAAGCTGGCAACAACCGCGGCCAGAAAAACCGGCTTGCGCCCAATGTTATCGGCCAAGCCCCCAAATGGGAGTTCCATCGCCATGGTGGTGATGGAGTAGATCCCAAAAAGCAGGGAAATCTGGAACAGGTCCATGCCACGGTCGGTCAACGCCAGCGCGACAACGGCAACCGTCAAACCCATCGCAAAACGATCAAGGAACTGATGTACCTGAAACACCCGGATGTGCCGCCTCGCTGGGGTGGTCAGCGCAGAAATGGAGAACTCTAATTCGGTTGCCATAACGGCACCTTCGCCGTTGCCGGTGACTTCTGCAATAGGTCAGGAGGGCGGGCGTCACAATGGCGTCCTGATTTTCGGATATCTTTGACAGGCAAGGTTCGCGCGCGCAATTTCACATTCAATGGTACGGGCATAAATGGTGGGCTGGCGGTGACGGAAGATGAGTTTCTAGCGATTGTGCGCGGCAACCCGGTTGTGGATCAGGTTCTGGACGGTCTGAATGCGACCGGCCTGAAGGATGCATGGCTGGTTGCTGGGTGTCTTTTTCAAACCGTGTGGAACCAACAAACCGGCCGGCCTCCGGAGTTTGGCATCACAGATTACGATGTATTTTATTTCGACGTCTCCGATCTGTCATGGGAGGCCGAAGATGCAGCCATTCAACGGGCACTACAGGAGTTCGAGGAAGTCGATGCGGATATTGAAATTCGCAATCAAGCGCGGGTGCATCTGTGGTATGAGGCGAAATTCGGCATTCCTTACAAACCCTTGTCTCGCACCACTGAAGGCGTCGACCGGTTTCTCGCGAAGGCGTGTATGGTTGGCGTGCGAAAGACAGAGCGCGCAGGGTACGAGGTCTATGCGCCACAAGGGTTTAGGGATTTACAGGATTTGACGGTTCGCCCTGCTGAACATGAGACCTTCGATCCGGTCACATATCGCAAGAAGGCGAAGAAGTGGCTGGAGTTCTGGCCAGAATTGCATGTGATTGACGCTACTGCCGCCTGATTGTCCTGATTGTCCTGATTGCTGACGGCCCGGTCTTTGCCTGTCAGGACGAGCGCAAAAGTAATGAGAAAAGCCGCCCCCTCAGGTGCGGCTTTTGATCTTTATACCATCCGCAGCAGCAGATCAGGCGTCGCGTCCGCCTGCAAAGCGCGCCTGCCATTCCTCGCGCTGCTCGTCGGTGATCTTGGCAAAGAGCACCTCCGGCACGGTAAAGGCATGGCCTGCGGGCAGGGCGGCGAGCGCTGCGGCGACGTCTTCGGGCCAGTCACGATCCTCAGAACCCAATGCCTCAAACAGGCGATCAGAGGCATCGGGGATGAAGGGTGCCGACAACACCGCATAGAGGCGGATCAGGTTGAGACCCAGACGCACCTGACCAGCGGCGCGCTCGGGGTCTTCCTTGAACACCGACCACGGCGCGGCAGATTGCAGGTATTCATTGCCCGCAACCCAGATCGCGCGTAGCTCTTGCGCTGATTTGCGTACCTCCATCGTCTCCATTCGGCGCTCATAGGCGCCGATGCGGGTGGAGAGCTGCTCAATGAGGGCCTGTTCCTGCTCGCCCCATGCGCCACCCTCGGGCACCTGCTCGCCAAATTTCGAGCGGCAGAATTTGGTGATGCGCGAGACAAAGTTGCCAAGCACATCCGCCAGATCCTTGTTCACGGATTGCTGGAAGTTCTCCCATGTGAACTCCGCATCAGAGCTTTCGGGCGCATGGGACAGCAGCCACCAGCGCCAGTAATCCGACGGCAGGATTTCCAGCGCCTGATCCATGAACACGCCGCGCCCTTGCGAGGTGGAGAACTGGCCGCCGTCATAGTTCAGGTAGTTGAACGACTTGAGGTGATCCACCATCTTCCACGGCTCGCCCGATCCCAGCAGGGTCGCAGGGAAGGACAGGGTGTGGAAGGGGACGTTATCCTTGCCCATGAACTGGACGTATTTCACATCATCCGCGCCCTTGTCGGTGCGCCACCAGCGCTCCCAGTCCGCATCCGATTTGCCGTGTGCTTCGGCCCACTCACCGGCTGCAGCGATATATTCAATCGGCGCATCGAACCAGACGTAGAAGACCTTGCCTTCCATGCCGGGCCAGTCCTCGGCGCCTTTTTTGACCGCGATGCCCCAGTCGAGGTCACGGGTGATGCCCCGGTCCTGCAAACCGTCGCCGTCATGCAGCCATTTCTTGGCGATCGAGGTGGTCAGAACCGGCCAGTCGGTCTTGGAGTCGATCCACTGGTCCAGCTGATCGCGCATTGCGGATTGGCGCAGGAACAGGTGCTTGGTCTCGCGCACCTCAAGGTCGGTGGACCCAGAGATCGCAGAGCGCGGGTTGATGAGGTCGGTCGGATCGAGCTGCTTGGTGCATTCCTCGCACTGATCGCCGCGCGCTTTCTCGAAGCCGCAGTTGGGGCATGTGCCCTCGATATAGCGGTCGGGCAGGAAGCGGCCATCGGCGTTGGAATAGACCTGTTTTTCCGACACTTCGGTGATCAGCCCGGCCTCTTCCAGCTTGCCCGCAAAATGCTGGGTCAACGCGTGATTCTGCGGGCTGGAGGAGCGGCCATAATGGTCAAACGACAGGCCAAACCGCTTGGCGATGTCGGCCTGAACCTCGTGCATCTCGGCGCAATAATCGGCCACGGGTTTGCCCGCCTTGGCTGCAGCCAGTTCGGCGGGGGTGCCGTGTTCGTCAGTGGCGCAGAGGAACATCACCTCATTGCCGCGTCCCCGGTTGTAGCGGGCATAGAGATCGGCGGGCAGCTGGCTTCCCACGAGGTTGCCGAGGTGCTTGATCCCATTGATATAGGGCAGTGCCGAGGTGATGAGAATTCGGGCCATATCGTCCATCCACGTCGCTTGTCTGGCCGCTCATCTATCCCATGCGGGAAGGTACGAAAACCCCATGTTATCCGGCGATGCGAAGAAAGCGGCAAATATGGCGTGCAATCGGTGCTCTTCACCTTGACCCACTGGCGGGGTTGCAAGAGGTTGGGGGCGAATTTGAACCCCAAACCCTTGAAACCTCACGGTTGCGTGACCACATAGGTTGCATACAATGGCATACAAAGTGGATATTATTTGCGAATGACAGATCTTCTTCTCGACGGGGCCTTTGCCCCTTTCACCATGGCGCTGGCGCTTTTGCTTGGATTGGTGGGGATGGAAGTTCTGGCATTGTTGCTGGGGGGCAGCCTTCTGGCCGGGGACAGCGACGCTGATCTGGATGGTCCCGGCGGTGTGGAGCTGGATGCGGATCTCGATATTGGCGGCGTCGATCTGGACGCGCTGGATGGCGTTGATCTGGATGCGCTCGACATCGATGGGCTGGACGGTCTGGAGGCCGATGCGCCCGCAACCGCGCCAGAGATTTCCGGCGGGGGCGGCGTGCTCAGCTGGCTTGGCATCGGGCGCATGCCCTTTCTGATCTGGCTCGGCTCTGCGTTGATGGCCTTCGGCCTTTCGGGCATGGCCTTGCAACTCAGCCTCAGGGATCTGTTCCAGATCTTTGCCCCGGCTGGGCTGGTTTCCCTCCCGGCAGGTGTGTTCGCGCTATGGTTTGCACGCGGTTTTGGCGCAGCCTTTGCGCGGCTGTTGCCGCAGACCAAAACCGAAGCCCTGTCCGAAGGCTCCCTCGGCCGCCGCCGTGGAACCATCACCCAAGGCACCGCGTCCCGCGGGCGCCCCGCCGAGGTCCGCGTCATGGACCGTTTTGGTAACGCCCATTATCTGCGCGCCGAACCCCTGAGCGATCAGGAACAGATTGCTCAAGGCACCGAGGTGCTGGTGATCCGTGACCGACGCGCCGAACGATATGTTCTCGTGCCGCTCTCTGACTGAGCCGTGCGGGGGCAGCCCCACCTTGAATTTAAACGTAACTTTGACCTGAAGGAGGATTGGGATGGACTTTTCATTCCTGCTGGTGAGCGTGATCACCATATTGATGTTTGTGGCCCTGATCGGGCTTGTTCTGGGGCGACTCTACCGCCGTGCCACCCGCGAGGTGAGCTTGGTGAAGACCGGCTCGGGCGGCAAAAAGGTCATCATGGACGGCGGCACGATTGTGGTTCCGTTGCTGCATGAGATCAGCCCCGTCAACATGAAGACCCTGCGTCTGGAGGTGCAGCGTTCGGGCGAGGCTGCGCTGATCACTCAGGACCGTATGCGGGTCGATGTGGGCGTGGAATTCTACGTCTCGGTGATGGCGACCGAAGAAGGCATCTCGCGCGCGGCACAGACGTTGGGCGACCGGACCTTTGATGTGGAACAGCTGCGCGAGATGATCGAAGGCAAGCTCATCGACGGTCTGCGCGCGGTGGCCGCACAGATGACCATGGACGGGCTGCATGAAAACCGTGCCGACTTTGTGCAAGAGGTGCAGAATGCGGTCTCTGAGGATCTGCTGAAAAACGGTCTGTCGCTGGAATCTGTCTCGCTGACGGCGCTCGACCAGACACCGTTTGAGGCGCTGGATGAAAACAACGCCTTTAACGCGGTGGGCATGCGCAAACTGGCCGAGGTGATCGCCACCTCGAAAAAAGAACGCGCCCAGATCGATGCGGAGGCAGAGGTCGCCGTACGCCGCGCTGCGATGGAAGGGGAACGCCAGAAGCTGCTGATCGATCAGGACGAACAGCAGGCCCGTATCGAACAGATGCAGCAGGTGGAAACCATGCGCGTGGCGCAGGAGGCGGAAATCGCTGCCCGGACCGAGGACTCGGTGCGTGAAACCGAACGCGCCCGCATCGCCCGAGAGGAAGCCATCCGCTCTGCCGAAATCGAGCGCGAGCGCAAGATCCGTGAGGCCGAGATCACCAAAGAGCGCGAGCTTGAGGTGGCGGAGCAGGAACGTCAGGTCATCATCGCGCAGAAATCCGAGGAAGAAAGCCGCGCCCGCGCCTCGGCGGATCTGGCCCGCGCCGAAGCGACCAAAGCAACCGAAGCCGTGGCAACCGCCCGTCAGGTGGCCGAGGCCGAGCGTCAAAAGCAGATTGTTCTGATCGAGGCTGCCCGGGAGGCGGAACGTCAGGCCACCGGCATTCGTCTGGCCGCACAGGCCGAAAAAGAAGCCGCCGCCGACCGCGCCGAAGCGCGCCGCGAGGAAGCACAGGCTGAGGCCGATGCGCTGAATATTCGCGCGGAGGCCAAGAAAAACGACATGCTGGCGGAGGCCGAAGGTAAACGCGCGCTGGTTGATGCCGACAATGCGCTCTCGCCGGAACTGGTGCGCATGAAGGTTGACCTCGCTCGCATCGAGGCGATGCCCTCGATCATTGCAGAGATGGTGAAACCGGCCGAGAAAATCGACTCGATCAAGATCCATCAGGTCGGTGGCGTGGGCGGCGGCGCGGCCTACAGCAGCGCGGGCGCCTCTGGCGAAAAACCCGTGGTCAATCAGGCGCTCGATTCCATCATGGGCATGGCGGTGCAAATGCCCGCGCTCAAAACACTGGGGCGTGAATTGGGGATCTCGATGGAGGATGGCGTGTCCGGCGTGGTGAACGGCATGCTGGAGGGTAATGACATCGCCCCCGAAGTCGCCGCCGACCCGGAGGCAACGGATGAGGCGAAGACCTCAGAGGTTCACTAAGCGCTGATGCGCTGAGACATCGAAAAAGGGCTGGCCGCGCGCTGGCCCTTTTTGTTTTGGGTGCGCTGGAACGGGAGTTTGGGTTTGGCTGCTTTGAGTTCAAGTGTCGGATGCTGCGCTCGGAACGAATGTCAGCTATCTTTTCTTAGCAAAGATTGGTGGGCCGAAACTTGACGAGGGTACGATGACTAAGAAGACTGAGTATCTGATCATCCAGTACGCAAACGATGGCAGCATTATGAAACAGCTACGAGTTCCCAAAAGCCTCAATTTGCGCCTTTTTCTAGAGAGGCTTATATGCCGAGACTTAGATGATGACGCTCTGATCGGTTCTTGTCTTCGATCAAACTCCAGTCGTTTCTATGATCCTTTTCAAATTGTAGACATGCGCGATGAGCATCGACGCGATCAAGCTCGTGATGCGTTGAGCGCCGACCCCAACACTAAGGATCCGGTAGGGGTCTACAATTGCGCTAGGAACGCACAAATCCCCCTTGGAAAGACGCTGATGACTGCTGGGATAAACCACGATTATTTCGTCAAAGAGGTAGAAGTCTGACGAAAGCGCTTGTTGGAGCAACTGACAAAGAGGCTCACTTCGCTCGCATCACTCTAGACCGTACTCAATTGCCAGATTGCCCCCTCCGGCAATCATTTCGGTCACTCGAGTCAAAGCAGCTTTGTGCCCTTCCGGTATATCGTCACTCGAGTCCCAACTGGACTTTGCCGACGAAATCGCCATGGCTAAAACTTTGCGATCTTCTGCCGAAAGTGATGTTGCGATGCAGAGCCACAAGGCGCGATTGGCTGCGCTTTCAGCCTCCAAGGTTTCCAGTCGCGCTTCAAGCTTGGCTATTCTTGCACCGTTAATCACGGATCAAACTCCGCATATTTAGTTCCCACTGTTAAGCACAGCATTTCAGTTGAGTGGACAGGGCCAAGAGCCATGCTCTCTTGTCTGGTTCCAGTGCTTCTTGCTGGTGGCCGTCTCACCGCACACCTTGGCGCTTTCGCAGCTAAAGGCAGCAGAACCCCGCATCTCAGACAGACACGCTTGCCTCGCCTTTGACAGGTTGGGCACCCTTACTGCCGCCCCTCACGGGCGCGTTTCAGCATCTTGCCGATCGTGAATGACGTGCGCGGCGCATAGACGTAGCGGGTGCGTTCGGTTGGGGTGGCGCGGCTGCGCATCCTTGCAAGGCCAAAGACGATCAGCCCGGCATGCCCCACCGCGATAAAGGCAAACAATGCGCCGGGGCCGAAGGCCTCAATGAGGGCAGAGGCCAGCAAAGGGGCTGCAATCGCGCCGGTGGCGTAGAAAAACATCAAGGCTGCCGACAGCTCCACCCGCTCTTCGGATGTGGCAAAATCATTGGCGTGCGCGGCTGAGACCGAAAAAATCGGCACCGTGGTCAGGCCAAAGAAGGCGGCTGAAACCATGATAGCCAAAGTGCCACCGCCACTTGCGGGCAGGGTCAAAGCGCAGGCGACCATCGACACGCCCGAGAGCCATATCAGCACCCAGCGGCGGTCGAATTTATCCGCAAGCCAGCCCACGGGATATTGCGCAAGCGCGCCACCCAGAACAAAGGCTGCAAGGAAAAAGGCGATCTGGTCGATCATCAGGCCGACCTCTTGGCCATAGATTGGCCCCACCATCCGGAACGATGCGCCGCTGAGCGCTGAGACGATGACCCCCGCCACCCCAAGGGGCGAGCATCGCCACGCCAGACCGGGGCGCAGGCGCGGTGCGGAGGGTATCTTGGGCTGGCTTGCGCGCGTCATCATCAGCGGCAGCAGCGTGGCGCAACATAGGATCGCGAGCAGGTTATATGAGATGTAATTTGCGGGCGGCAGCACCGCGATCATCAACTGTGCCGCCAGAGAGGCGCCGGTGTCGGCGATCCGGTAAAGCCCTGAGGTACGGCCGCGGTTCTCATTGGTGACCTTGGCGTTCAGCCATGCCTCAATCACCGTGTAACAGCCCGCCACACAAAGACCCGATGCAATCCGCATCGCTGCCCAAGCATAGGGGTTATCGGTGAGTGTATGTGCCAAAAGGCCCATCGCCCCAAGGGCGGTGCAGACTGCAAAAGCGCGGGAATGGCCGACGCGGCCCATCAACCGGGGCGCCCACCAGCAGCCGATAAAAAAGCCAAAGAAATGCGCCGAGCCGAGCAAGCCGATCTGGCGATTGTCAAATCCCATTGCCGCGCCAGAGATCGCATCCAGTGGCCCAACGCCCCCGGTCGAGAGCTGCAGCAGGATGACGGACAAAAAGAGGGCGGCAAATGAGAGGATCGTGCGCATAACAGCGCCGACCATAGGGATTCGTCCGGCCCGTGCAGTCGTATTTTCGACGAAGCGGGGTCGTTTTTTATGTGATGTGGCCAATCCGGCGCGTATTCGCGGCGGATCTGTCCAGCGCACTGATGTGTAGGGACCGAAGGGCAGGCGCGCATTGAGTGTCGCCAGCCCTATCGTGGTTCAGGGGCGTTGCGATTACCAATGGTAGGGAGTTACCCGGCCCTGAGCCGTCGTCCAGCGGTCAAGCCCGCCTTTGAGGCAATGGGCGTTTTGCAGGCCCATGTCCTGAGCGAGCCGGGTGCTTAGTGTCGAACGCCAGCCGTTATCGCAGTAGAAGATGAACATCTTGTCGAGGGTAAAGACCTCTCTTGCGTAGGGGCTTTCCTGATCGAGCCAGAATTCCAGCAACCCGCGCGGGCAGGAATGGGCACCCGGTATCACACCGGTTTTCTCCAGTTCCCGATAGACCCGCACATCAATAAACTCTGCGTTGCCCGTCTCGAGGAATTTCTGCGCATCGTCGACAGAAATGTAGGAAATTACGCTCTCTGCCTCAGCGACGAGGTCGCTACAACTTTTGGTGGAAATGAACGTCATGAGTGCCTCCGGTATCTTGGAAGGGGATAAGGTCAGTATACCACGGCACACAACCTTTCCGCGCAACAAAGCTACCAATTGGTTAATGTTAGGGTGGGCTGAGGGTGACATCGGCTTGCATCATCCCTGCGGCGGGTTAGGGTCCGCGCAGAAGACGATGACAGGAGAGCGCGAGATGAATAAGAACCGGCTTGGCCGCACAGATATGATGGTGACCGATCTGTGCCTTGGCACCATGACCTATGGCACCCAGACCGACGAGGCGGATGCCCACGCGCAGATCGACATGGCCTTGGCAGCGGGGATCAACTTTGTTGATACTGCAGAGATGTATCCGGTGAACCCGATCCGGTTGGAGACCTTGGGGCGCAGCGAAGAGATCATCGGCAGCTGGAATGAAAAAACCGGACGGCGGGGCGAGTATATTCTTGCTACCAAACATTCCGGCGAGGGATCGGTCGCACGCGATGGCGCGCCGATCACGGCCCAGACCATCGGCGCAACGATAGAGGCCTCGCTGAGGCGGCTGAAGACCGACTATATCGACCTCTATCAGTTCCATTGGCCCAACCGTGGCAGCTATATGTTCCGCAAGAACTGGACCTATGATCCGACCGCATCGAGCTATGATCGTGCGCAGGTGATTGCGGATATGGAAGACTGTCTTGGCGCGCTGCAGGAGCAGGTCGACAAGGGCAATATCCGCGCCTTTGGCCTCTCGAATGAGAGCGCATGGGGCACGGCACAATGGCTGCGTCTGGCCGAAGAGGGCAAAGGCCCGCGCGTGGCTTCGATCCAGAATGAATACTCCTTGCTGTGCCGTCTCTATGATACCGATCTGGCGGAGCTGAGCCATTACGAGGATGTGGGGCTGTTGTCCTTCTCGCCCTTGGGTGCGGGGTATCTGACCGGCAAATATCAGGGCGGTGCGGTGCCGGAGAAATCGCGCAAATCGATAAATCCCGAGATGGGGGGACGTCAATCTGATCGGGTCGAGAGTGCCGTGGCGGCCTATCTGGCGATTGCTGCCGATCACGGTCTTGATCCGGTGCATATGGCGCTGGCGTGGTGCCGGACACGGCCCTTTATGGCTTCCGCGATCTTTGGTGCGACGGATGTGGACCAGCTGGCGCATATCCTGGAGGGCGCGGATCTGGAGCTGGCGCCGGAGGTTCTGGCTCAGATCGACCGTGCCCATCGCGCCCATGCGATGCCCTATTAAACGACGGGAGGGGGCGCTGCCCCCTCTTGCCCCAATGGGGCAATTCACCCCCGAGATATTTATAAAAAGCTGAAGAGGCTAGTTGGTGCTGTGGCTGGCGTGGCTGTTGGCCTGCATCATCGGGTAGTTTGCAAAAGCGGTCTCTGCCCCGCTCTGCCGGAGTTCACGCGCTGACAGGCCATGGGCGGTGCGGAAGGCGCGGGCGAAGGTGGATTGCGAGGTGAAGCCGGTGGCCACTGCAATCTCCATCAGGGGCAGGTTGGTGTCGGTGACCAGACGGCGGGCCTCGGCCAGGCGCAATTGCAGGTAGTGGTCCTGCGGCGTTGTATTGAGGCGCAGGCGGAATTGCTGTTGCAGGCTGCGCGGGCTGGTGCCCAGAACCTCGGCAATTTCCGCCAGAGGCTTGGGCTCATCCAGCGCCGCCTCCATGATCGCATTGGCCTTGGCGGTGAGGGCATTGTGTTTGTGATGGCCAAGGCGGCTTTGGCTGCGCTGGGGCGAAGAACTGCCATCATAAAGGAACAGGCCTGCCACCCGAGAGGCAAAGCCATGACCGTGACGCGCGCCGATGATATGCAGCATCATCTCGATCGCCGGCGTCGCCCCGCCGGAGGTCATGCGACCCTCAGAGACGGTGAAGCGATCTGTGCGGCAGTGAATGTCGGGGAAGCGGGCGGAGAAGTTCTCCAAGTCTTCCCAATGGGTGGTGGCGGCATGGCCGTCCAGCAGCCCGGCTTCGGCCAGGAGCCACGGTCCGCCGTCGATCCCGGCAATGGTGGCGCCGGTGCTTGCGATGCGCCGCAGACCCGCAAGCAGGCTCGGGGTGGCGTGACGGGCCAGTTGGAAGCCGGCCACGACGATCAGCAGATCACAGCCATCCAGCCGCGCCAGCGGTGTGGTGGGCACGGTGAGGCCGGAGGTGAGCATCGGTGCCTCGGCGGTGGCGCTGATATAGTCCCAGTCAAAGGCCGCGCGTCCGGCCAGCCGATTGGCAGCACGCATCGGGTCCACCGCTGCGGCAAAGGAGAGTGTGTTACACTCGTCCATCACCAGAACGGCGGTCTTGAGCGGGCGGTTCTCCGGCTGGAGGATGTTTTTTGCGGATTTCATCAACTTCGATTCGCTTCGCGTAAACTCTTGCCGCCAAGGCTGAGCGAGAGTGAAGGTCAGCGCAAATTGGAATCCGGGGAGAAGCCTGGGGATAACCCGTGGCACAACCCTGTACATCAGAGGGAAAATCAAAAATGCCGCTTTCCATGAACCGCGAGGTCTTCATCACCTGCGCCGTGACCGGCTCCGGAGGGACGCAGGATCGCAGCCCGCATGTGCCCCGCTCGCCGAAAGAAATTGCCGACAGCGCCATCGCGGCGGCCAAGGCCGGGGCGGCGATCGTGCATTGCCATGTGCGCGATCCTGAAACCGGCGCGCCCTCGCGCGACCTTGGGCTCTATCGCGAAGTCACCGACCGTATCCGTGACAGCGACACCGATGTGGTGCTGAACCTGACCGCCGGAATGGGCGGCGATATTATCTTTGGCGGGGTGGAGAGCCCGCTGCCGGTGAATGCGGCGGGCACCGACATGATCGGCGCCAGCGAACGGGTGGCCCATGTGGCCGAATGCCTGCCGGAGATCTGCACGCTGGATTGCGGCACCATGAACTTTGCCGAGGCTGACTACGTGATGACCAACACGCCCGGCATGTTGCAGGCGATGGGCAAGATGATGACGGATCTGGGCGTGAAGCCGGAAATCGAGGCCTTTGACACCGGCCATCTGTGGTATGCCAAGCAGCTGGTGAAGGATGGTATCCTGGAGGCGAACGCGCTGGTGCAGCTGTGCATGGGGGTGCCCTGGGGGGCGCCCAATGATCTCAATACCTTTATGGCGATGGTGAACAATGTGCCTGATGATTGGAACTGGTCGGCGTTCTCGCTGGGCCGCGATCAGATGGCCTATGTGGCGGCCTCGGTGCTGGCGGGCGGCAATGTGCGGGTGGGGCTGGAGGATAATCTCTATCTGGACAAGGGCGTGCTGGCGGAGAACTGGCAGCTGGTCGAACGGGCTGGTAACATCATCTCCAACCTCGGTGCGCGGGTGATCACCCCGGCCGAGGTGCGCGAGAAGCTGGGGCTGAAGAAACAGGCTTCGGTGGCAAAGTAAATGGGAACTCCCACCGGGGGACAGGCGTTTCGGGTGAGAACCCGAAGCACATGCCCCTGGAGGCCCAGAACATGATCACATCCGCTGTCCGCACCACATTCGCTGTATCGCTTGCTGTTTTGACCGTCTCGACATCGGCGCAGGCAGGGGGCTATCGCGACACGGATGTACCGCTGACAGTGGAGGAGGATCTGGACCTCTCGCGCTACCTTGGCAAATGGTACGAAGTCGCACGCTTTCCCAACAATTTTGAGATGGGGTGCGAGGGTGTCACCGCAGAATATAGCGCACTCCCCGAGGATCGTATCAAGGTGGTGAACAGCTGCCACAAAGGGGGGCTGAACGGTCCGATTGATACCGCCGAAGGCGTGGCGCGCGTCACAGGGCCGGGCATGCTGGAGGTGAATTTCGTCCCATGGCTGCGGATCTTGCCGTTTACCTGGGGGGATTATTGGGTGCTCAACGTGGACGCAGAATATGAGGTCGCGGTGATCGGCACCCCAAAGGGCAAGCACGGCTGGATCTTGGCCCGCACGCCCGAAATCAGCGCAGAGCAACTGACCGAGGCGAAATCGGTCCTGCGCGACAATGGATATGACATCGGGGCCTTGGAAATGGTGCCCCAGAACTGAGGACAACGGGATATGACAAAAACGGCGGCGGTACTGGGCGGCGGAGTGATAGGCGGCGGCTGGGCCGCGCGGTTTCTGCTCAATGGTTGGGATGTACGGGTGTTTGACCCGGACCCAGAGGCGGAGCGCAAGATCAGCGACGTACTGGCCAACGCGCGCCGCAGCCTGCCGGGGCTGGGGAATGTGGCCCTGCCGCCAGAAGGTACGCTGACGTTTCACGCCACAATCGAGGCGGCCGTGCAAGGGGTCGACTGGGTGCAGGAAAGCGTGCCAGAGCGGCTGGATCTGAAGCAGAAGGTTTACGGCGAATTGCAGGCGCATGTGCCGCCGGGTGCGGTCATTGGCTCATCGACCTCGGGCTATAAACCCTCGCAACTGCAGGACGGGTTCACAAACGCCGCGCAGATCGTGGTCGCGCACCCGTTCAACCCGGTCTACCTGATGCCGCTGGTGGAGGTGGTCACCACCGATGTGAACACGCCGGAGGTGATCGCCAAGGCCAAGGAAATCATCAGCGCGATTGGCATGTATCCCCTGCATCTCAAAAAAGAGATTGATGCCCATGTGGCGGATCGCCTGCTGGAGGCCGTCTGGCGCGAGGCGCTGTGGCTTGTGAAGGATGGCATTGCCACCACCGAAGAGCTCGACAATGCGATCCGCTATGGCTTTGGCATCCGCTGGGCGCAGATGGGTCTGTTTGAAACCTACCGTATCGCCGGTGGGGAGGCGGGGATGAAGCACTTCCTCGCGCAGTTTGGGCCGTGCCTCAGCTGGCCGTGGACCAAGCTGATGGATGTGCCGGAATATAATGAAGCGCTGGTTGATCTGATTGCGGGGCAATCCGATGCGCAATCCGGGCAGCATTCCATTCGCGAGTTGGAGCGTATTCGCGACGACAACCTTGTTGGGATGATGCGGGCGCTGGGCGCAAATGATTGGGGCGCAGGTGCGCTTCAGAACGCCCATGATGCGGCGCGCATGTCTGAGGCGGGCCTTGCACGCAGTCTCGATGAGGTTGCGGATATCAGCCAGCCGATCCTCACCCAGAGCCGCGTGGTGCCCCTCGACTGGACCGATTACAACGGGCATATGACCGAGAGCCGCTATCTGGATGCCTTTGCGCAATCTACCGACCGGCTGATGGAGATCATCGGCTGTGATGCCGAGTATATCGCCTCTGGCGGCAGCTATTTCACCGCCGAGACCCATATTCGCCACATCGACGAGGTTCATGCGGGCAACCCCATTCAGGTCAGGACGCGGGTCATTATGGGCGCTGGCAAAAAAATGCACCTCTGGCACGAGATGTATGAGGGAGAGCGTCTGTTGGCGACGGCGGAGCATATGCTGTTGCATGTGGACCTGAAAACCCGCCGCTCCGCCCCGCCTGCCGCGCAGATCGAGGCCAATCTGACACGGATTGCTGAGGCCCATGCCGCTTTGCCTGCACCCGAAGGACTGGGCCGCGCCATTGGGGCACCGCGCTAATTCAGGCGTTGTGCTGGGGCGATGCATGCCACGATCAGGTCAATGCATGTGCACACTCACCTGCGACAACGAGATCAGGGTTCGGGCCAAAGGCCCGGACCGCGCCCGAGCCTCCCCCCGGGGAGGGCGCTTTGCACCCACCCGAGGCGCGAGGCGGTCCTACCGGGTTACATGGATCACTGCCCGATCTGCGCCCTCAATGCGCCGACGCGCCGGGGCATTTGTCGGGCAGTGATATCGGCCTCGCGCACCAGCCGGTCAAAATGGCCAGTGTAGGTCTCCACCCGTTCACGGTCGCGAAATGCCATGTAGTGGCTGCCCGCGTAAAACACACACAAGAGCGGGCCAAAAATCGTCAGCGGCGAGGAGTACAGCCGTTTGGCATCGTAGAGATAAATCCGCAACCGCGGGTAAAGCTGCGTTGTCAGCCGTTCCAGATGCTCCAGCTGTTCTATTCTGATCTCGGCAGACAGCCCCTCGTAGTAGCCTACGCCTTTGGCAAAACTGTCGATCTCGTAGATCGGCATCGCGATCTCATAATCCGACCCTGCCTGCCGCATCCATGCCAGCCGATCCTCGGATGCCCCGATGGCCTGATCGGCAGTGCGCCCCAAATGTGGCGCATATTCCCATTCCAGCACCGCGCGGGTTTTTAGCATATCCGGCAGGGTCGCAGGCACATGGCGGATTTTGAACCCCGCTGCCTCGCGGTGCCATTCATAAATGCGTTCATCCACCAGCGCGCGGGGCGCTTCGGTCATGGCAATCGAGGACGCCAGCAGTTCTGCCGCGCTTTCCGGCCGATCCGACAGGCTGAGCAGCCAGTCCGCCGACACGCCAAGCGCCGTTGCACAGGCCCCAACCACATGCGCATTGGGCAAACGCGCGCCCTCATCGGTCAGGAGCTGCGAGATTGTGGACCGATCCACGCCAGTGGCCCGCGCCAGCGCGCTTTGGCTCAGGCCGCTGTCGCGCAGCGCGCGGTTCAGGCGGTCGCGGAACTGCGTCGCGCGCAGGCGCTTGTCGATATTTTCCCTCATGCGGTGACAAATATCACATCTGATGAGTTTTGTTAATCACATACAGAATTTCGCACAGCCTGCGGATCGCCTAGCCTGAGTGCATATCAAACATCGGAGGACTTATGGAAACGCGCGGGCGCTCCCTCGTGAAGGCTGTTGTGTGGAATGTGATCGGGCTGATCTCAATGACCGTGGTAGGTTTTGTCGCCACCGGGTCATTCAGCGCAGGGGGCCTGATGGCCGGGATCAACACCGCGCTGGGGTTCACAACCTATCTGATTTACGAGCGCGTCTGGGCTGGCATCCGCTGGGGGCGGCACCATGCATGACATGAGCGCCATAGATCTGGGCGACCAGACGGTGGCCCTGCCACTGATAGCACCGGACCTCGATCCGGCAACAGCGGAGGCCGAGGCCGCGCTGCCACAGCACCCGGAATGGGGGACCTTCCTGCTGATCGTGGTCTGCTATCTGCTTTGGGCCGGGGCGGTTTTTGGGCTGGCGCAGTTCTCGCAAACCTTGGCGGTGGTGGGGGCAGGGCTGATGGTGGCGCTGCATTCTTCGCTCTGTCATGAGGTGCTGCATGGCCACCCGTTCCGCAGTCGGTCCCTGAACGAGGCGCTGGTGTTCCTGCCGCTTAATCTCTGTGTGCCCTATGGCCGCTTTCGCGACACGCATCTGGAGCATCACCGGGACGAAAACCTTACCGATCCATATGATGATCCCGAGAGCAACTTTCAGGATCCCCGGATCTGGGCAAGCCTGCCGAAGTGGCGGCAAAACCTCTTGCGGGTGAACAATACGCTTTTGGGGCGGATCCTATTGGGGCCGCTGATCGGGCAGGTGTGTTTCATGAAGACCGACTGGCACCTTGCGCGGAACGGCGTGCCGGGCATCAAGCGGGACTGGGCCTTGCATGGGGTTGGAACGGCGCTGGTTTTGTGGCTCGTCAGTCTTTCCGCGATGTCCGTGCTCGCCTATCTTGGGGCGGCCTATATGGGGCTCGCGCTGCTCAAGATCCGCACCTATCTGGAACATCGCGCCCACGCCGATATGCATGGCCGGACCGCGATCGTCGAAGGGCGGGGCGTATTGGGCGCAGTGCTGGGATTTCTGTTCCTGAACAACAATCTCCATATTGTGCATCATCTCTATCCCGGCGTACCGTGGCACCGGCTACCGCGCCTTTATCATGAGCATCGCAGCAGATTTCAGCAGAGAAACGACGGCTATGTGCTGCCAAGCTATGCCAGCGTGTTTCGCCAGTTTGCCTTCCGCGCCAAAGATCCGGTGCCACATCCGCTCTGGAAATCCTCCGAGTAAAGGCGCATAAGGGCGGTATGCGATAGTATACTGTAAAGGTTGCCCGATGCCTCTCTGGATTCCCGTTACCCTCGCTGCGGCCAGTTTTCAGACCGTGCGCTTTATGCTGCAAAAGGTGCTGAGCAGCGTGACCCTGAGCGCGGCAGGCGCGACGTTTTCGCGTTTCGTCTATTCCGCGCCGCTGATCCTGTTGCTGCTCTGGGCTTATGTGGCGGCCACCGGGGCTGAATTGCCAGCGCTGAGCGCGCGGTTCTGGGGCTTTGCTGCCATCGGAGGCCTGTCGCAAATTCTCGCCACGGTCTGCGTCGTGGCGCTCTTTAAGGAGCGCAATTTTGCGGTGGGCATAACCTTTAAGAAAACCGAGGTGATCCAGACGGCCATCGTCGGGCTGGTGGTTCTGGGCGATGAGGTCTCCTCGCTTGGTTGGCTGGCAATCCTGATCGGATTGGCGGCGGTGCTGGTGCTCTCAAAAACCAAGGACGGACCCAAGGGGGTCTGGCGACAACTCACCGGACGGGCACCGCTCCTCGGGCTTGGGTCGGGGGTGCTTTTTGCCTTTTCCGCGGTAAGTTACCGTGGCGCGTCATTGCAATTACTCGAGCCGGATGCGGTGCTGCGTGCGGCGGTGACGCTGGGCGTGGTGGTCTGTTTGCAGACCGCGATGATGCTGGTCTGGCTGGTGTTGCGCGATCCGGGCCAGATCGCCCGTGTTTGGGCCGCGCGCCGGGTGGCGGTTTGGGTGGGGCTGACCAGCATGGGCGGGTCGTTTTGCTGGTTTCTTGCCTTCACTTTGCAAAATGCAGCCTACGTCAAAGCGCTGGGGCAGGTGGAGTTGCTATTGTCGCTGCTCGCGTCGCTGGTGTTCTTCAAAGAAGACGTCACCCGCCGCGAGATCATCGGCATGGCGCTCTTGGTGCTGTCGATCCTTGCCCTGATCCTCGCTCTTTGAAGTTGAGAGTCTGATTCAAATCACCTCAGCGAGACACGTTAGGGTCGGGGAGGCTCCCGCCCGTCGCTGCAGTCTTCCCTATCGGGAAGCACAGCGCTCCCGTTGGGCCGGGCACCGCGCGTGCCGCGCGGTGCCGCAGCCTGCCCTTAGGGCAGGCTGCCGGGCCCAAGACCGACTGGCGGTGACCCTTTGATAAAAGGGGCGCAGCCGAGGGCGCGGGAGGGCCCCCTCATCTGCGGGTACAACGTCGCGCTCAGTCTGCCCGTGACATTGGACGGCCGTGCAAGCGCAAGAACAGGCTCTCTTCGTCGTCATTGCGGAAAAAGGGTGTGCTTTCCGGCGGGGTCTTGCTGCGCAGATTGGCGGTGACCTCTGCCAGCACCACTTCGGTGATGAAGGGCAGATCAAAGCTGCGCACCTGACTGAGCGGGATCCATTGCAGATGCGACAGCTCGTCCGAGGCGCGGGAAAAATCATCGAGATCGCCCACCAGCGCTTCGGCCTCCACCAGAAAGAACCGGGCATCAAACCGGCGCGGGCGTCCGGGCGGGGTGAGGGCGCGAAACACAAATGTCAGCGCCGAGGCATCGGGCAGATGATCCGTCGCGGCAAAGCTCTGCCAATCATCAGGCACCGCGTCATCCCATGTCCCGCGCTGGCCAAGGATCAGGCCGGTTTCCTCCCACAACTCGCGCGCGGCCGCCACACAAAGTGCGCGCCACACATCCGCACCACCATCCGCCTGCAGGCGGCCCCGGCAGGGTTCGGCGATGTCACCGCCCAAGGCGATCTCGCGGTCGCCTGCATCCATCGCGCCACCGGGGAAGACGAATTTGTTGGGCATAAAGGCCGCCTTGGCGCCGCGCTGCCCCATCAGCACCCTTGGGTCATTGCTGTCACCGTCGCGCACCACGATCACCGTGGCAGCATTGCGAATCGCGGTCTTGTCGACCTGTGCTTCGCGTTCACCAATCTGTGTCATCGCTGCGGCCTCCGAAATGAACAAAACGGCCCGCAATCTGCGAGCCGTCCTCAGTGTCACGTCTTTAACATGGAAAGGAAAGAGGCAGGATCAGGCCGCCGATACCTTTTGCTCTGACGCTTTGTCAAACCCATGCATCCGGCGTGCCCATTGATAGGCGACCACCACACCTTTGAGATGCGGCAGCAGATAAAGCGACGCCGCCAGACAGCCGGTCGAGAACACAGATGCCATGACCCAGGGCGAGGGACGCCACTCAAACGCCATATAGTGCATCAAGGGCGCCATCAGGTGCCCCACGATCAGAATCGTCAGGTAAGCCGGTCCGTCATCGGCGCGGTGGTGGTGGAATTCTTCGCCGCAATTCGAGCAGCTGTCATTCACCTTCAGGTAGCTGTGCAGCAGCTTGCCTTCGCCGCATTTGGGGCATCGCCCGCGCCAGCCCTTCCACAGGGCAGGTTTGGTGGGGCGGTCTTCATGGATCGGAGCCTTCTGCGGGGTGAGGCCTTGCGTGTCTGTCATCTGATACTCCGTGACCTATGCGCGCCGTGTGATTTAATCTGAATGGCAATGGTCGTCTTAATTTCAATATTAGACCGAAATATGCAAATCACAGATTTATTTCGCTGTGACCGGGTGACGCGGGTGTGGAGAAATTGACTAAAAGCCCTTTTCCAAAAGGGACATAGAAAAAATCCACAAATATGCGACGGAAAGCGGGGACCGGGCCGTTTTACTCATACATCGGGCAGCATGGTGCTGCTGAGGCTCAATAAAGGAACGATGTTATGAAGAAACAGATCCTGATTGCTACCCTTCTTTCGCTGACCACTGCTGCGGCAGGAACGCAGGTTTTGGCAAAGCAAGGGGCCGGGCCACGGCACGAAAAGCCGACATTCGAACAGCTGGACGCCAACGGCGATGGCGCATTGACTCGTGACGAGCTTGAAGCGCGCGGGCAAGAGCGGTTTGCCAAGGCTGACCAAAATGGAGATGGCGTGCTGAGCGCGGATGAACTCAACGCTCGGGCGCAGGAACGCGCTGCAAAACGCACGGCTGCCATGATCGAGCGGTTTGACAAGGATGGCGATGGCGCATTGAGCGCAGAAGAAATGCCCAGCCGTCGCGGCCCGTTCAATTTGCTGGAAAAGGCAGATACCGATGGCAATGGCTCGATTTCCAAGGCGGAATTCGATACGGCTCAGGCTATCATTGAAGCGGTGACAAAACGTCAGCATCATCGCGGCGGGCCGGACAAACCCCGGCATGGCCAAGGTCACGGCGAGGCATCGGAGTAAATCATATCCGAACGACACAGTGCATATGCGTGCCACAAAACCGGTGCTCCCGCCAAAGGGGGGAGCATCGATGAGCGAAGCGGGCCAGCGACTGCAGGCGCGACAGGTGGCGTCTCGGTCCGATCCCGAGGCCAGCGATGAGGCGTTGCTGGTCCGCTTTGGCAATGGCGATCCATCCGTGGCGGTCGAACTCACCCAGAGGCTCGCTCCACGGGTGCTGTCGCTGGCGACTCGGGTGCTGGGGAGCCGGGCCGAGGCGGAGGATGTGACCCAAGAGGCCATGATCCGGCTGTGGAAGATCGCGCCCGAATGGCGCTCGGGCGAGGCGCGGGTGACCACTTGGCTCTACCGTGTGGGGATGAACCTCTGTATCGACCACAAGCGCAAGGCGCGCGGCGGTCATGTGGATCTGGATGCCATCCCCGAACCGCCAGACCCGGCGGCAGGGGCGGCGGAGGCCCTGCAGGAGGGCGCGCGGCGTGATGCGTTGCAAGAGGCGCTGATGACCTTGCCGGAGCGACAGCGTCAGGCGGTGGTGCTGCGCCACATCGAGGAACTGACAAACCCGGAAATCGCCGGGATCATGGACATCAGCGTGGAGGCCGTGGAAAGCCTGACCGCGCGGGGCAAACGGACCCTCGCCAAAGCACTGGCCGGGCGTCGCGAGGAATTGGGGTATCAAGATGGCTGATCATCACAACCACCGGGATGGGTTCGACGATCTCGATACGCTCTTTGCAGAGGCGCGCGCGACCCGTCCCGAGGTGCCGGATCGGTTGATGCAGGCGATCCTTGTCGATGCTGCAACCGAACAGGCGCAATGGCAGCCTGAGAGTGCGCCCGAGCGTGCCAGTCGGGGGCCGATTGCGTTGTTTGTTGCCGCGCTTGGGGGCTGGCCTGCGGTCAGCGGTCTGGTCGCCGCAAGCTGCACCGGGTTGTGGTTTGGCATTAATGCGCCGGACCTGATGCTTGATGCGCCGGGGTTGCAGGCGCTGGCGATGACAGGCAGCGAGACCTCTGACTATGAGGTTTACGAAACTTTTGATCTGGCCACGGTACTGGCTGAGGACTTGCAATGACACAGACACCTGAACCCAAACGCGCGTCGCGGATGCCCCGCTGGATGAAGGCGGTGTTTGCGCTGTCCCTCGCGGGGAACCTCGCCGTGGTTGGCATCATGGCAGGGGCGGCCCTGCGCGAGGATGGCCCCGGTCATCGCCGCCACAAAGCGCCGCCACCGCCTGCGGCAGCTGATGCCATCGGGGCGGTGATGTATCGCAGCTTTGACCGCGATGAGCGCCGCGCCCTGCGTGACATGGCCGGCGGCAAGCATGGTGATATTGTTGAGCGTCGGCTTGCGGAACTGAACGATCTGCTGGAGGTGATCCAGAGCGATCCGCTGGATGTGGACACTCTGCGCGCCCGGATTGAGGCGCAAACACGCGCGGCGCAGGCGTTTCGCAAGACCATGCATGAGGTCTGGATTGCAGAGCTGCAAAAGATGACACCCGAGGAGCGCGCCGCCTTTGCCGAGAAGGTCAAGGACCATGTGGCCCGCTTCCGCAAACCCCGCAGCGAACGCGAGAGAGCCGAGGTCCCGCGCAACTAATCGCGGGCACGTTGCTTTGGGCGTTACCTAGGGGGCGTTTGGGCGGATCAGGCCGCCGCGCTTTGCGGCAGGCCTTTGATCACGGCCTGATTTCGCCCGGCGTTCTTGGCCTCATAGAGGGCGCGGTCAGCGGCAGAAAACAATTCCTCTGAGGACAGTTGACGCTCGCCTTGACCCCCGACAATTGCGCCGATGCTGATCGTCACATCCAGCGGCGTGGCGCAGCCTTTGACCACAAAGGGTGCTGCGTTGATCGCGCGACACAGCCGGTTGGCCATGGTGGTGACCTCATCGCGGCGCAGGTTTGGCAGCACCAGCATAAATTCCTCACCGCCGATGCGGGCCAACAGATCACAGCCACGCAGCTCGGCCTGCAAGCGACGGGCCGCTTCGATGAGCACCGCGTCACCCACCGGATGGCCATGCGCGTCGTTGATATGTTTGAAGTGGTCCAGATCCGCGACCATCACCGCAAAATTCGACCCCGCGCATTGGGCGTCCTGTGTCACCTGCTCAAGGAACGGGCGAGCGTAGCGGCGGTTATAAAGCCCGGTCATCGGGTCGCGCATCGCCGCGCGGTAGCCGTCGCGCAGGTTGTTGCGGATCATCTCGGCGCGGTGCTGGTGTTGCAACTGAGTGTTGATGCGCAGCGCCAGCTCATCCACCTGAAAACCGCAGTGCAATACATCATGCGCGCCACGGTCCAGCGCTTCGGCGGCGATGCCAGCATCGGCGGGGTTGGGCACTGCAATCACCACACTGTCGCGGGTGCTGATGCGAGCGCGCAGATCGGCCAGCAAGCGCAGCGCCATGCCTGCGGATTGCTCGTTGAGTTCGATCACGATCACATCCGGCACCGGCGTGCGCATGAGATCCTGAATGGCGTCCACATTATAGGCACGCAGGCTGTAGCCGACGCTGGCCCCCAGCCGCGCCTTCCATTTATGGGCGGTTTGCAGGTCATGACAGACCAGCGCAACACTGGCGTCGGACTGACTGATTTGCCCGCCAGCCGCGTCTTTAGGCGCCATAACAAAGGCGGCAACCCCGTCTTCGCGCAGGTGCAAATCGTCCTCTTGCATGCGCATGCGCAACAGGCTGCGGATGCGGGCCTGCAGGATCATATCGTCCACCGGCTGCGGCAGAACCTCGTCGATGCCAGCCGACAAGGCCATGATCCGTGTGCCGCGATCATTGTTTGCGCTGAGCGCGATCACCGGCACCCCGGCGCCATGCTGCATCCGGTCAAGCGCGCGCTTCACATCGGCGGCGTCGCCATCAGGCAGGCTCATGGCGGTGAGAACCAGATCGGGACGGTTGTCCTTCATCAACGCCATCGCAGCCGACAGGCTGTCTGCCTGCAGCACCTGAAAACAGGCGGCAGTCAGTTGCACCTTTAAAACGATGCGATTGGTGGATACCCCATCTATGACCAGGATCGTGCCTTGCACGTTAAAACACCTTCAGTTCCGGCTTTTGCTTGCGATTGAGTGTTGATGAGACTGGTTAACAAACCCTTTCGGGGTTAGTGCAAATTGACGTAAAAGTGTCGACAAGGGGGCTGATATGCCATTTTCCGCCGATCACGCCGAGGTTCTGGGCTTAAAGGCGCTGAGTTGGCTGGCCAGCAGCGATGAGCTGTTGCCAGTGTTTCTGGGATCAAGCGGTGCATCGATCTCGGATCTGCGGGATCGGGTCAATGATCCGGAGTTTTTGGGCGCGGTGCTCGACTTTCTCTTGATGGATGATTCTTGGGTCGTGGCCTTTTGCGACAACGAGGGCGTGGCCTATGACTCGCTCGTTCAGGCGCGCGCGATGCTGCCCGGGGGTGATCAGGTCCATTGGACGTGATCACCGCACTGATAACAGATACTTCGACCAAGGATGTCCCATGACCCTCTCTGCGCTTCTGTTTGACAAGGATGGCACGCTTTTTGACTTTGCCCGCACATGGAATGGCTGGTCGATGGCGATGCTTACGGAACTCGCTGCGGGGGATCAGGCGCGCCTTGCGGCGATGGCCGATGCGGTGCGGTATGATCTGAGCGCGGCGGCGTTTCGCCCAGACAGTGTGGTGATCGCGGGCACCAATGAAGAGGTGGCCGAGGCCCTGCTGCCGCATCTGCCGCACATGACACTGAGCGATCTGGAGCAATTCCTGATCCGCACGGCGGGTGAGGCAGAATTGGCGCAGGCGGTACCGCTCGCCCCCTATCTCAGCGCGCTGCGCGACATGGGGCTGAAGCTTGGGGTGATGACCAATGATGGGGCGCATTCGGCCCAGCGGCATCTGACTCGTTCAGGGGTCTATGATCTCTTTGATATGGTGATCGGGGCCGACAGCGGCTTTGGCGCGAAGCCCGATCCAGACCCGCTGCTGGCCTTTTGCTCAAACGTCGGTGTTGCGCCCGAGGCAACCGCGATGGTTGGCGACAGCCGCCACGATCTGATCGCCGGACGTGCGGCAGGGATGCGCACCATTGGCGTATTGACGGGTATGGCCCGCGCCGAGGATCTGGCGGATCTGGCCGACGTGGTGCTGCCAGACATTGGCCATATCCCCGAGTGGCTGGCGCGCGCATAAGCGGCAGGGCGTTTTCGCGGCATCAAGCTGGTCAAAAACGACATGCTGTGTCGGTAATGGACAGGTGTGTCTGGTGCCTTCCGTCCCAATCTGGACCGGAAACGATCCGTCGCAGGAGAGGGGACCCCATGTCGCAGACACAAGCGCGCAGACGCCGGGGCGGTGGCAGGGCAGGCGCAGCCGCCCGACGCGGAACCGCCACATTGGAGCAGATGCCGTGGAAGCCTCCGACCAATATTGATCGCCCGGTTGAACCGCTCACCGAGGAGGGCATTGCCGCGATCCACGATGGCGCCATGCGTATTCTTGAGGAAATCGGCGTCCAGTTCCTCAATGACGAGGCGCTGGAGATCTTTAAAGAGGCGGGTGTTAAGGTCGACGGCGAACTGGTCCGCATGGACCGCGATTTTGTGATGGAAATGGTGGGCAAAGCGCCGTCGGAGTTCACTCTGACACCGCGCAACCCAGATCGGACAATCCGGATCGGCGGCAATTCCATGGTCTTTGGCAATGTGTCGTCGCCGCCCAACTATTGGGATATGGATCTGAACAAAAAGGTCCCCGGCACCCGCGAACATTGCCAAAATCTGCTGAAACTGACCCAGTATTTCAACTGCATCCACTTCGCCGGGGGCTACCCGGTAGAACCCGTGGACCTGCATGCATCGATCCGGCATCTTGATGTGCTATATGACAAACTCACCCTCACCGATAAGGTGATGCACGCCTATTCGCTCGGCAAAGAGCGGGTCGAGGACGTGATGGAGATGGTGCGGATCGCAGGTGGCCTGAGCCATGCGGAGTTTGACGCCACACCGCATATGTACACCAACATCAACTCCACCTCGCCGCTCAAACATGATGAGCCGATGATTGACGGCTCGTTGCGGCTGGTGCGGCGCGGCCAGCCGGTGATCGTCTCTCCCTTCACGCTGGCCGGTGCAATGGCGCCGGTGACGATGGCGGGCGCGGTGGCGCAATCGCTGGCAGAGGCGCTCTGCGCGATTGCCCTGTTCCAATATGTCCGCCCCGGCACCCCCTGTGCGATCGGGACGTTTACCTCCAATGTTGATATGAAATCCGGCGCGCCTGCTTTTGGCACTCCTGAATATATGCGCGCGACTCAAATGACCGGGCAGATGGCGCGATTCTACGGCCTGCCGCTGCGCTCGTCGGGGGTCTGCGCGGCCAATGTGCCCGATGGGCAAGCGATGTGGGAGACATCCAATTCGCTCTGGGCGGCGGTGCAGTCTGGGACCAATATGGTTTACCATGCCGCAGGCTGGTTGGAGGGGGGGCTGATTGCCTCGCCTGAGAAGTTCATCATGGACTGCGAAGTCCTGCAGATGATCCAGCGCTACATGGACCCGGCGGTCAATGCGACAGGCCCCGAGGAGATTGCGTTGGATGCGATCCGGGAGGTTGGCAACGACGGTCACTTCTTTGGCATTCAGCACACGCAGGACCGCTATGCCACCGCCTTTTACCAACCGTTTCTCAGCGACTGGCACAACTATGAGGCGTGGGAAGCCGCAGGTGGCACATGGACGGCCGAGCGCGCAAACGGGCTCTTCAAGCAGATCATCAATGAATTTGAGGCCCCGGCGCTGGATGAGGGCATCCGCGAAGAGCTGCAGGCCTTTGTTGCCCGTCGCAAGGAAGAGGGTGGCGCGCCCACGGATTTTTAACCATTGTTACCATTTGGACGCGGCATGGGCAATTTTACGCGCTTATGTGCGTTATTTGATCACAAATCGGTTGGAGCAGCCCCGCGCCTTGCGGTATGGTCTGCCCCGATACGATTGAGTGGGGTAGGGCTTTCATAAGTTCAGAGCTTTGGATTGTTGAAATCCGCAGGCAACGTAACTGAACGCAACGCAGCAAGTAGACACTACAAGTCTTGGTGGTATTCTTTAGCCGTGGGAAATATCCCTCAGGCTTTTGTTTTGCATGGGCGACATGCATGATTTCGGAGCCGTTTCACATGATTTTGTGACATCCGGCTTCGGGTTGGACGCAGATATTTGGGCTTTCTTAAGTATGTCAGCTTAAGAAGGGGCAGAGGTGAAATAGGGAAACGACCGTATGCACGGTTTGATCAACAGGGCTGTTCAGGCTTTTGTCATTACCACCTATGGTGACAAGCGTTGGATGGAAATTATGGATGAGAGCGGCCTCGGGTTTACCGAGTTCGAAGCAATGCTTGTCTACCCCGAAGATCAGTCCACCCGTATGCTGCGCGCGGTCGAAACCAAGCTGGAGCGACCTCTGGATGAAATCCTCGAGGATGTGGGCACGTTTCTGGTGTCCAATCCGCAGGTCGAGGCCCTGCGCCGCCTGTTGCGCTTTGGCGGCGTGAACTACGTGGATTTCCTGCATTCCCTCGATGATCTTCCGGACCGTGCGCGCCTCGCGGTTTCTGATTTGCATTTGCCGGGGCTGGAATTGATCGAACAGGCTCCCGGACAGTTTCAACTGCTTTGCCAACCCGGGGTGCTGGGCTATGCGCAGGTGATGACCGGCGTGCTGCGGGCGATGGCCGATGATTACGGCGCGCTGGTGATTCTCGATATCACGGGCAAGCAGGACGGATCGGATGTGATTTCAATCACCCTCGTTGAAAGCGAATTCAGCGAAGGGCGAGCCTTTGAGCTGGGGGCGCATACATTATGATGAGCTTCGATCAACTGACGGGCCTCGCCGATCAACTGTGCCCGATGCATGTGATTATTGATGCAGAGGGCCTGGTGGTGAGCCACGGCCCAACACTGAACAAGATTCGCGGCGACGATAGCTGGGTCGGAAAACCGTTCCTTGAGGTATTGGACCTGCAGCGCCCGCGCTCGGTCAAACAGGTCTCAGACCTGATGCAAACCGCGGGCAGCAAGCTGCATTTCCAACTGAACGAGGCGCCGCACACACGGATGAAAGGGGTCTTGGTGCCCCTGCCCGAAGGACAGGGCGCGTTCATCAACCTATCTTTCGGGATTTCGGTTCTGGATGCGGTGCGCGATTTCAACCTGACCAGTCAGGATTTCTCGCCCACCGACCTCACGATTGAGATGCTCTATCTGGTTGAGGCGAAATCTGCCGCGATGGAGGCTTCGCGCCAGCTGAACCTGCGTCTGCAAGGGGCCAAGATCGCAGCCGAAGAGCAGGCCTTTACAGATACGCTCACCGGGCTCAAGAACCGCCGCGCCATGGATCATGTGCTCAATCGCCTGATCAGCGGGGGGCGGGATTTTGCGCTGATGAATGTCGATCTCGACTTCTTCAAATCCGTGAATGACAGCTACGGCCATGCGGCCGGGGATGCGGTCTTGCAGCGTGTGGCTGCGATCATGGTCGAATGCACCCGCAAGTCTGATACGGTCGCCCGCATCGGCGGAGACGAATTTGTGCTGGTGTTCGAGGGCCTTATGGACCGCAATCGGCTCAACGATCTTGCCTGTCGCCTGATTGCGCGCCTGGAAGAGCCGATCATGTACGGTGCCGATGAATGCCGGATCTCCGCGTCTGCGGGCACGACGCTCTCGACGGATGTGGTTCAGCCGCTGCCAGCAACGCTGCTGCATCAGGCCGACATCGCGCTTTATGCCTCCAAGCGGGCGGGTAAAGCGCAGCATATGTTCTACACCCCGCGTCTTGAGGACGAGATGGAGATGGAACTGATCGAGCAGGACAGCAAATCCGCCTGACGGCACCTCGCACCTGCCACCGCCGCTGTCATGGGGCTGGCAATCTCGCCAATCCCCACGTTTGATGCCTGAAGGCGAACACCGATAAAACGCGTATATTGAGCTGTTAAAACAGACAGGCTTCCTAAACGGCGAGCCTGATAATTGGTCTGCCTGAATTGATCATTATTGGAACTTCTGGCTGGGCTTATTCTGGTTTAGCCAGAATTAAAGTCATTATGGAGCACAGCCATGTCCAGCCAACGCCCATCCCCCGCGCTCACACAGGTCTTGCCCAGCGTCTGCCCGTTGGATTGCCCCGACACGTGTAGCCTCAGCGTTGAGGTCACGGGCGATCAGATCACCTCGGTGCGCGGCTCTGACGCCAATCCGTTTACCGCCGGAGTGGTCTGCAACAAGGTCACGCGCGCCTATCCCGATTTTGTCCACGGCCCTGCGCGGCTGACCCATCCGTTGCGGCGGGTTGGCCCGCGCGGCTCGGATCAGTTTGAGCGCATCAGCTGGGATGCGGCGCTGGATCTGGTGGTGGCGGGCTTTCGCGCCGCAATCGACACCCATGGCGCGCAGTCCATCCTGCCGCTGAACTACGCCGGCCCGCATGGCGAACTCGCGGGCGGCTCGCTGGATCGGCGGTTCTTCTATCGCCTCGGGGCCACCCGGATGAACCGGGGCCCGCTCTGCGGCGGGGTGCGCAGCCTCGCCTACGAGAGCCTTTATGGCAATGCGCCCGGCATGCCGCCCGAGCAGGCGCAGCACGCCGATCTGATCGTGGTCTGGGGCAACAATGTCACCGTCTCCAACCTGCATCTGACTCGTGTGGTGAAGGCGGCGCGGGCCAAGGGCGCGCGGTTGGTGGTGATCGACCCCAAGCGCATCAAGATCGCGCAGCAGGCTGACCTTTATCTTCAGGTCAAACCAGGCACTGATGTGGTGCTGGCCCATGCGCTCGCCGCAGAACTGGAGCGGCGCGGGGCCTTTGATGCGGAGTTTATCGCGCAGTGGGTGCATGGTGCAGAGGACTATATGGCCGAGGCGCGCAGATACTCCATTGAGGACGCAGTAGAAATCTGCGGCCTTGCGCCGCGCGACATCCTGCAGCTGGCCGACTGGATGCAGGCGGCAGAGCGGCTCGCGACCTCCACCGGCAACGGGATGGAGCGTGGCCGCTCCGGTGGGTCCGGCCTGCGTGCGGCCATGGCGCTCAATGCGCTTCTGGGTCAGCACGGCCGGTTGGGGGCCGGGGTGGTGGCCAAATCCGGCCTTGCCTCACCCAAGACCCGGGCACGGCTGCAAGGCGACCACCTGATCGATCCGGATACACGGGTTGTGAACATCCTCGATGTGGCGCGGCTGATGCTGGACCGGGACCAGCCCACGCCGATCAATGCGGTGATGATCTACAACCACAACCCCGTGGCCACCCATCCGGATCAGGCCCGCATGATTGCGGCGCTCAGCCAGCCGGAGATGTTCACCGTCGGCTGCGACGTGGTGATGACCGACAGCATGGCCTATTGCGACGTGATCCTGCCTGCGGCCACCCATTTTGAACATGACGAGATCTTTGCCGCCTATGGTCAGAACTACGTGCAGCGCGCCGAGCCGGTGATCGCGCCAGTGGGGGAGAGCCTGCCCAATACGGAAATCTTCCGCCGTTTGGCGGCGCGCTTTGGCTATACCGAAGCTGCCCATCAGGCCTCGGACGTGCAGCTGATGGATGACGCCATGGATGCCAGCCATCCCCAGTTTGAGGGCCGCCCACCCAGCCAGATGCCCACCGACCGGGCGCTGGAAATGCAAAACAGCGACGGTGCGGCGCTGATCCTGTGCGATACGGTGACGCCGGACACGGAAACCGGCCGGATCGAACTCTTCAGCGCCGCGCTGGAGGCGGAAACCGGCTTTGGCGTGCCGCGCTTTGATCCGGTGCCGCAGGATCTGCCCCTGGTGCTGATTACGCCCAGTTCCGACAAACGCATCAACGCGACCTTCGGCAGCGCACCGCTCTCTGCCGGTCCCGAAAGCATCGAGGTCCACCCCGAGGACGCCGCCGCGCGCGGGCTTGAGGAGGGCGACACGGTCGAGGTCGCGAATGCCCGTGGGGCCGTGACCTTCCGTCTGAAAATCTCGGACGCGATGCAGCGCGGGGTGGTCTATGCGCCCAAGGGCACATGGCGCATCAGCTCTGAAACCGGCCTCACCGCCAATGCGCTGATCCCGGTGGAGGTGCGCACGGATATCGGGGATGGCGCCTGCTATAACGAGACCTTCGTGGAGCTGCGCGCCTATGGCGGGCATCACGCGGCCGAGTAGCAATCCCGCCGAACGCGACCAAAAGGCTGGGCCATGTGTCCGGTCTTTGCTTGTGTGCAAATTGGCTGGGGCATAGCTTTGACTTTGGATCACTCTGAACGGACCAATCCCATGCCCGGTGACACGCCCACCTTCATGCCGGATCGCACGTCAGATGTGCCGATCTTTGAACAGATCTGTGCCTCGTTTCGGGGCCGTATCCGCTCCGGCGCGCTTGAGACCGGTGCCCGGCTGCCCGCCACCCGCGCGCTTGCGGGGGATCTGGGGGTGGCGCGGGCCACGGTGGTCACCGCCTATGAGCAGCTCGTCGCAGAAGGCTATCTCGCGTCGCGCCGGGGTTCTGGCTACACGGTCTGCGCCATGGGGGAGGTGGAGCTGTCACCGGGCGCGTCCGCAGCGCCTGCGCCCAAACTGAGCGAACGCGGCGATCTGCTGCTGGAGGCGGGCCAGCCCGATATGCGGCTGTTTCCGCATCGTGCCTGGGCGAAATGCGTCGCGCGCCTGTGCCGGACCCGGCCCGAGGATATGCTGACGGGCTGTGGCCGCTTTGGTCACCCGGAGCTGCGGCAGGCCATCGCCAGCCATGTGCGCGACTGGCGCGGGATCGCGGCACGTCCCGAACAGGTGCTGGTGACCTCTGGTGCGACCGAGGCGCTAGATATTTGCCTGCATGCGCTGGCCTCGGCTGAGGGCCGCGTCGGCGTCGAGGATCCGGGCTTCCCGCCGATCCGCCGCTTTGCCGAGGCACAGGGCCGCCGCACCCGCGATCTGGCGCTGGATGTACAAGGGGCAGAGGTGCCGAGGCTTGGGGATGAGACCGATGTGGTGGTACTCACCCCCTCGCATCAATATCCGCTGGGCGGCGCGATGAGTGCGGGCCGACGGCAAGAGTTCGTGCGCTGGGCGGCGCAGTCGCAGGGCTGGATCATTGAGGATGATTACGATTCGGAGTTCCGCTACGCAGGCCGACCGATTCCGGCGCTGGCGGGCGTCGACGGGCAGGGGCGCACCGTCTACATCGGCAGCTTTTCCAAGATCTTCTCCAACAGCCTGCGGATGGGCTACATCGTGGCGCCCGAGGGGCTGATCGACCGGCTTGCGCAGGCGATGCGCATGAAGGGCGCGCGGGCCAGCGCCATGCCGCAGGCGGCACTGGCAGAGTTCATGCAACGCGGCGAGTTCTACCGCCACCTGCGCCGCGTGCGCCGCACCTACGCCGAACGACACCGCACGCTGATCGACCGCTTGCGCCGGGATTTTGCCGATGTGGGTCATGTGGAGGATCATCACGCGGGCATGCAGGTGGTGCTGCACCTGCGCCCGGAACTGTGCGATCAGGCGATCACCGCGGCAGCCCGCGCGGGCGGGGTGGGGGTGGAATCGCTCTCGACTTATAGCCGACGTTCCGGGGCATATAATGGGGTGGTTCTGGGGGCCTGTCTCAATGATCTGGAGGAGCAGGCAGAGGCGCTCACACGCCTGCGGCGAGCGATTTCCTCAACAGGATAATCCCCCGCCGCGTGCGCAAATAATGCGCGCGTGAGTGGTGGAACGTGCCAGTTTTCAAAATGAAAAATGGTACTCCGTAGGGGAATCGAACCCCTCTTTCCAGGTTGAAAACCTGGCGTCCTAACCGATAGACGAACGGAGCACACTTGGTGTGAGCGGGTGTTTACTGAAGCCATCCATGCCGCGCAAGAGGAAAATTGCACAAACTGCAAAGTTTTTGCGACAGCGCGGGTTTTCCAAATAATCGAAATTATATCAACGCGTTAGGCGCCGCATCTGAAGACAGAGCAGCGCAATAGCGGCATCCATACAGGATGTGTGTCAGATTTCTACGGAAGGAGAAAATGGTACTCCGTAGGGGAATCGAACCCCTCTTTCCAGGTTGAAAACCTGGCGTCCTAACCGATAGACGAACGGAGCACTCTTGGTGTGAGCGGGTGTTTAGGGTTTTGTGCCGGGTGCCGCAAGCGAAAAAAACGCTCGCATCGCAAAATTCTTATCCACAGGCAAAATCCTCGCCAGATGTGGCGAGGCTCAGGCCTCCGCCGCATCCTCTAGGCGCAATTGCGCGCTTTGGCGGCCGCCCCATGTGTTTACTTCCAGCCGTCCGGCTACATGAAAGCGCGCGCCGCCATGCTCCAGCAGGCGCGGGCCAAGGGGCGTGTCAAACGCGCCAAAGGCGATGGCGTCGATATTGCCGCCCATACCATCGGTGAAACTCACCTTGAGGTGTGATTCCCCAACCCGCTTGGCAAAGCGCACCGCCAGATCGGGAAAGCCATAGCGCGGGGCAGGGGCCCCGGCCCCAAACGGCCCGGCCTGTTCGATCTGCTCGATCAGCTCCACCGTGGCGGCGCCGGGCATCAGCATCCCGTCAAGCTTCAGATCCGCCGGGCCCAGATCGCCCGCGCCCTGTTTGTCCAAGAGTTCCGCCAGCCGCGCCATCGCAGGCTCCAACTGGTCGCGCGCCACCGTGAGGCCCGCCGCCATCTTGTGGCCGCCGCCTTTCAGCAAAAGCCCCTCCATCGCGACCTTCTGGATCGAGGCCCCAAGGTCGATGCCGGACACCGAGCGTCCCGACCCTTTGCCCTCATCGCCATCAAGCCCGATCACCATCGCCGGGCGACCGGTGGCTTCTTTCAGGCGCGAGGCCACGATGCCCACCACGCCCGGATGCCAGCCTTCGCCCGCCGCCCAGACCAGCGGCGCGTCAAAACCGCGCTCCTCGGCCTGCTCCAGGGCGGCGGCGCGCACGGCGTTCTCGATGTCGCGCCGCTCGGTGTTGAGTTGATCCAGCCGCTCGGCAAGGGCGGCGGCCTCATGCGGATTATCCGTCGACAACAGCCGCGCGCCCAGATCCGCCTTGCCGATCCGCCCGCCCGCGTTGACGCGCGGCCCCAGCAGGAACCCGAGGTGATAGGTGGAGGGTGCCGAATCCATCCGGCTCACATCCGCCAGCGCCACCAATCCCGCGCGCTGACGCCGCCCCATGACCTTGAGGCCCTGCCGCACCAGCGCCCGGTTGGCCCCAATCAGCGGCGCCACATCCGCCACCGTCGCCAAGGCCACCAGATCCAGCATCGCCATCAGATCCGGTCCCGCGCCAAGTCCCTTTTCACGGGCTTGACGGCGCACCTCCACCAGCATCAGGAACACCACACCGGCAGCACAGAAATAGCCCAGATCGCCGTCTTCATCCTGCCGGTTGGGGTTCACCACCGCCACGCAGTCGGGCAGGGTCTCGCCGCCGAGGTGGTGATCCAGCACCACCACATCCGCGCCCTTGGCCGCCGCGATCGGCCCATGCGAGAGCGTGCCGCAATCGACACAGACAATCAGGTCGTGATCGCGCGCCAGCGCCGCCATCGCCTCGTCATTGGGGCCATAGCCCTCGTCGATCCGGTCAGGGATATAGAGCGTCGCCTGCTGACCCATCTGCCGCAGATAGACCAGCAACAACGCCGCCGAAGATCCGCCATCCACGTCGTAATCGGCAAAGATCGCAATTCGCTCGCGCTGCTCTACCGCCTGCAGGAACCGCGCAGCGGCGGTCTCCATGTCTTTCATCCGGCGCGGATCGGGCAGCAGTTCCTTGAGTTGCGGCGTGAGAAACCCTGTCGCCTCATGCGCGGGAACACCGCGCCGTGCTAGCACCTGACAGACCGCCGGGGGCAGGCCGGTTTCCTGCGCCAGATGTTCACCAGCACGGGCCTGCTCCACACCGGGACCGATCCAGGACCGCCCGGTCAGAGAGGTCTCAACACCCAGAAAACTCAAATCCACTCTCCCGATCATTTGTAGAAAAGGCCGGACCCGCGCGGGACCCGGCCTTTCATCTTTTCCCAAATACCTAAATCCCGACCAGAGCTGCAAGCGCCGTGGTCCGATCAGGATTACTGATGCGCGCTCAGCGGCGTGCGGTAGGTCATGCGGCGCACCGAGCCGGTCTTGGAGCGCATCAACAGCGTGGTGGTCTCGACCCAGCCCGGCTCGCGCTTGATGCGCGGCAGCAGCGAGCCACCGGTGACGCCAGTGGCGGCAAAGATCACATCCTGCGTGACCATCTCGTCACGGGCATAGATGCGGTCCAGATCGGTGATACCGGCCTTGGCGGCGCGGGCTTTTTCATCGTCATTGCGGAACAGCAGACGGCCAAAGATCTGACCACCCATGCATTTCAACGCGGCCGCCGCCAGCACACCTTCAGGCGCGCCGCCTTGACCCATATACATGTCGATGCCGGTGGTTTCGGCCTCGGCGCAGTGCATGACACCCGCGACATCACCATCGGTGATCAGGCGGATCGACGCGCCGGTTTCGCGCACCTCGGCGATCATCGCCTCGTGGCGGGGGCGTTCCAGAATGCAGACGGTGATATCCGAGGGCGCGCAGCCCTTGGCTTTGGCCAGCGCCTCGACCCGTTCGCGCGGGGACATATCGAGCGAGACCACGCCCTCAGGGTAACCCGGACCCACCGCCAGCTTGTCCATATAGGTGTCGGGCGCATGCAGCATGGAGCCACGCGGCCCCATGGCGATCACGGTGAGCGCGTTGGGCATGTCCTTGGCGGTCAGCGTGGTGCCTTCCAGCGGATCCAGCGCAATATCGACGCCGGGACCGTTGCCGGTGCCCACTTCCTCGCCGATATAAAGCATCGGCGCCTCGTCGCGCTCGCCTTCGCCGATCACGACGGTGCCAGCGATATCCAGAAGGTTCAGCTGCTCGCGCATGGCGTTTACGGCGGCCTGGTCTGCGGCCTTCTCGTCGCCGCGTCCGATCAGCGGGGCAGAGGCCAGAGCGGCCTGTTCCGCAACCCGGGCGAGGCCCAGGGACAGCAGGCGATCATGAAACGGCGCGTCGGCGGTGGTCGATGTCATTCCCAATATTCCTATCTCAAACTTGCGCGATCCAACCCGGCATAGCCCGCCCGCCCCCGGAGGGGCAAGGCCATGGCAGCGGTGGTGTCGCTAACAACACGTCTTTTGCGTCTCAGTTGCGCGGATCAGCGGCGCGTTGCCAGCCGCCGGTCCGCATAGGCCCATTCTAGGGCAGCAATGTCACAGTTCTTCGATGCGCAGCGCCACGGGCGCGCCTTCGACCACGCCAGTGGCTGCCAGCGCCTCTAGCGCTTGTTCCAGCATGGTGGAGGTGCATTTGTGGGTCACGATCAGCACCGGCGCGACAGTGGTCGCGTGGTCATACTGGCGCATCCGGTGGATCGACACGCCCGCATCGCCGAGGGCTGCGGCCACTTTGGCCAGCGCGCCGGGTTTGTCCTGCAAGGCCATACGCACGTAGTAGGGCGCAGGCAGGCCGGTCTGGGCGGCGGGTTCCTCAGAGAGGGTGGTTGCGGGCTGGCCAAAGGTGGCAATCCGCAAGCCGCGCGCGATGTCCAAGACATCGCCCATCACGGCACTTGCGGTGGGGCCTTCACCCGCACCGGGGCCGCGCAGCACAACCTGATCGATGGCATCACCTTCGATCACCACCATATTGGTGCCGCCCTCAAGCTGCCCCAGCGGCGAGTCCGCAGGCACCAGACAGGGGGTCATGCGCTGCTCCAGCCCGCGGGCCGAGCGCTGCGCCACACCCAAAAGCTTGATCCGGTAGCCCATGTCGGCGGCGTGGCGGATGTCCTCAATGGCGATGCGCTGGATGCCTTCGAGCTTTACATCATCAAAGGCGGGTTTGGTGCCAAAGGCGATGGAGGCCAGAAGCGCCAGTTTGTGCCCCGCATCAATACCGCCCACATCCAACAGCGGGTCCGCCTCAAGATAACCAAGCTGGCCGCATTCCTCAAAGAGGGCGTTATAGCCCCGGCCCGTGGCTTCCATCTGGGTCAGGATGTAGTTGCAGGTGCCGTTCATCACGCCCATGACGCGGGTGATTTCATTGCCTGCAAGGCTCTCGGTCAGGGACTTGATCACCGGGATGCCGCCCGCAACAGCGGCCTCAAAGCGGATCACGCGGCCGTTGGCCTCGGCCTGTTCGGCCAAGGCCTGACCGTGAATGGCCAGAAGCGCCTTGTTGGCGGTGACCACATCCTTGCCTGCGGCAAGTGCTGCTTCGGTTGCAAGCTTGGCGGGGCCTTCGTGGCCGCCCATCAACTCGACAAACACATCCACGTCATCGCGGGTCGCGAGTGCGACCGGGTCGGTCTCCCAGGCGTAATCCTTGAGCGACACGCCGCGATCCTTAGTGGCGTCGCGGGCAGAGACGGCGGTGATGACCACCGGACGACCAGTTCGTGCCTCCAACAGGGCAGCATGGCGGCGAATGATTTTCACCACGCCAATGCCGACCGTGCCCAAACCTGCAATCCCCAGTCGAAGCGGTTCAGTCATAGTGGAGGTCCTTATTGTCTTGACGGTCTATGGGTTCGATGTCGCCTTAGCGGCTCTGGCCCGGTGGTGCAATGTTCAACACGGTGAACGCGAGGCTTAGGGCTGGCGGCGGCGCAGCGCCTCAGCCCGTCTGCGCAACCGGTCCGCGCGGGCATCCAGCGCATCCGAGAGTTCGGCGCTTTCCTCTTCCGGCAGCGGCTCTTGCGCCAGCGCGGTGTCCAGCGGCAGCAGTTCAGGGTAGGGCTGGCTGCGCAAATCCGCAGGCAGGCGGTCTTCAAGCTGAGGCACGCGCGAGCAGGCGGCCGATACGCTCAGGAGGGCACAGGCCGACAGCACCGTCAGGCGCGCCAGTCGGGGCGCGGGTGTCATTCGCATCAAGGCGGTCTGTCTGGCAGGCATGAAAGTCCCAAATCTTCTGTCTGAGGTTTCGCCCTTGATGCACAAATGCGCCTAAGGGTACAAGTTAATCCGCGCAGCACGCCATGGTGCTTTTATCTGAACAGATGTTCAGATACCTTGGGTCTATGGCACGTACGCAAGGTTCTCATTCCGAATTCACCGGCCCCCGCATCCGCGCGGCGGCGCAAGAGCTGTTCGCCCGGCACGGCTATGCTGCGGTGTCCATGCGCCAGATTGCGGGCGCGGTCGGGGTGCAGGCCGGGGCGCTTTATAATTATACCGCCGACAAGCAGAGCCTGCTGTTCGACCTGATGCAGGCGCATATGGAGGGCTTGCTGTCCGCATGGGCCGCAGAAGAGGTACCGGTCGATGTGATGGGGCAGCTTGAGGGGTTCGTGCGGTTTCACATCCGCTACAATCTGGAGCGCCCGGATGCGGTTTTTATCGCCTATATGGAGCTGCGTAACCTGACGGAAGAGAACTTTGCCAAGATCGAAGACCGTCGCCGCGCCTATGAGGACCAGCTGGAGGGCATCCTGAAGGCTGGCGTCGCGCAAGGGCTGTTTCAGGTGCCCGACACCAAGATCGCGGCCCTTGCGGTGATTGCGATGCTGAACGGGGTTTTGACGTGGTATCGCGACGGCGGGCGGCTGTCTTTGGTGGAGGTGGAGACGCTCTATTGGGACATGGTGCGCAAGTCGGTCGGGGTGTAGGCCACATGGCACTATTGGACTTGCAGTCGGAGCGGTTGCGGGCGGTTCCCGTCGCGCGACTGTCGCCACAGGATCGCGAAGCGCTGTTCGAACCCGAAGTGGTTGCCTATCTGCCGGACTGCTTTCAGGGACTGGAGACGGATGCCGCACGCTGCGCGCTGCTGGACGGGGTGCAGCAGGAGGCAGAGCCCGTGGTGCTGGCAACCCGGGGCGGTGACGCCATCGGTCTGCTGATCCTGTCGCATGGGGCTGCGGGAAATCGCCTGCGTCATCTCGGTTATCTCTTTGTCCGGGCGGCCTGGGGGCAGGGATATGCCAGCGAAATGCTGCGCGCGCTTCAGGACTTGTATCGTGGCCAGCTTGTGGTCCTGTCCGGTGGTGTGATGGCGGACAACGCCGCCTCTGCCCGTGTGCTGCAGAAATGCGGTTTTGTTCCGGGAGAGGCGAGCGAGGCAGGTGAACTCACCTATATCTGGGATGCGCAGCGCGGCTGAGAGGGGCCAAGCGGAGCGCTTCCACGCGCTTTTATTCTGCTGGGGGCGAGGTGATGGCTGTTTACAGGCCAGAGTGTCTGGCGCTGGCGTTTTAAAACAAGGCTGCTGAGATGGTCCTGAGGGGCAGGTCTGCCCTCAGGAGCCGCTTTCAAGTGTGATGAGGTTGGGCGCGTCAAGGGCACGCCGCCCGTGCCGGGCGGGGCCTCTGGCCCCCTTGACCCGATCCGCGCCTGTTGTGGCGTATTTCGGGCGAGCGGCCTCAGCGCGCCGCTCGCAGGGGCAGGAGATACCGGTTTTCCCGGTCAGTGGGCGGGCCTTATAAATGTCCCGTTGCGCAGTTCGGCAAAGGCCTTTTGCAGCTCGGCCTGCGTGTTCATCACGATGGGGCCGTGCCAGGCCACGGGTTCCTCGATGGGCGCGCCGGAGATCAGCAGGAAGCGCACGCCCTCGGGGCCCGCTTGCACGGTGATCTCATCGCCGGTGCCAAAGCGCACCAGCGTGCGGTCGCCGGACATGTCGCGGATGTTGACCTCCTGGCCTGCGACCTCTTTTTCCAGCAGCACGCCGGTGGGACGCGAGGCATCGGCAAAGGCCGCCTGACCGTCAAAGACATAGGCGAAGGCGCGGCGGTAGGTGTCGATCTTGAACGTTTTCTTCACGCCTGCAGGCACATAGACATCGAGATATTGCGGATCGGCTGCAATACCGTCGACCGGGCCGCGCTCGCCCCAAAATTCGCCCACGATCACCTTCACACGGGTGCCGTCGTCGTCGATCACCTCGGGGATGTCCTTGCCTTGTACGTCCTGATAGCGCGGCGCGCACATCTTCTGGCTGCCGGGCAGGTTGCCCCAGAGCTGAAAGCCGTGCATCTGGCCCTTGGTGTTCCCGCTGGGCATCTCCTGATGCAGGATGCCGGATCCGGCGGTCATCCACTGCACATCGCCCGCACCCAGGGTGCCGGTGTTGCCGAGGCTGTCGCCATGTTCGACAGAGCCTTCCAGCACATAGGTGATCGTCTCGATGCCGCGATGGGGATGCCATGGGAACCCCTGTTGGTAGAGCTCCGGGTGATCGTTGCGGAAATCGTCAAACAACAGGAAGGGATCAAGCTCGCTTGGGTCCTGAAACCCGAAAGCGCGGTGCAGATGCACACCTGCGCCCTCCAATGTGGGCTGTGCGGCGCGTTTTTCCAGAATGGGACGCAGGGACATGAGACTTCTCCTGATGAGAGGGTGTGGCTCATAGATAGGAGGATCGGGCCTTGGGTAAAATCTGCGCAGACTCACCGGGTCTGTGCGTGAATGCAGGGCAGGCGCAAGGGTCTGCATAAAAAAGGGGCAGGATGATCCTGCCCCTGTTGGGTCGTGACATGTGTCTGCGGTTATTCGCCCGCGACCACCTGCAGTTCCGGCTCATCATGGTGGTGATGTTCCCGTACCGGGCGCATCACAAGATTGGCGACAAAGGCCACCACCAGCAGCGCCGCCATGCAATACATCGTGGTATTATAAAGCGAAGGCGTCGGGTCGATGGTGCCTGCGGGCGCGATCTCCATCAGCTTGGCGATGGTCACGGTCTTGGCCGCAACCAATTGATCCAGTTGCGCCAGCGGTGCGCCGAATTTCGCCGCAAAAGCCGCCGGGTCGACGCGGGTCGCCAGATCCTCGATTGCGCTGGTCACCGACATCTGCCTTAGCGATGTGATCGCCAGCGGCCCCAGCACGCCAGCGGTGGACCACGCGGTCAGCAGGCGCCCATGGATGCCGCCCACATGCATGGTGCCGAACATATCCGCGAGATAGGCCGGAATGGTGGCAAAGCCGCCGCCATACATGGAGAAGATAATCATCGTCGCCGCATAAAAGCCGATCAGATAGATCAGTGACGGGTTGGTGGCCACTGCGCTCGCGAAATAGGGGATCGACAGGTAGAGCAGCGTGCCCAAGACGAAGAAGCACATATAGGTGGCCTTGCGCCCGATGTAATCGGAGGTGGAGGCCCAGAAGAAACGACCCACCATGTTGAAGACCGAAATCATCAGCACGTAAGTCGATGCAAACGCTGCCGTCACCACCAAGGGCATCACCGAGCCGAAGATCTCTGACATCATGGTCTTGGCCACGCCGATCACCCCGATGCCTGCGGTCACGTTAAAGCACAGCATCACCCAGAGCTGCCAGAACTGCGGCGTCTTCAGGGCCTGGTCGATATGGACGTTGTTCTGCGACACCATGCCGGAGGCCACGGGCTTGGGGTCCCATCCTGCGGGCTTCCAGTCTTTTGCAGGGACGCGGTACTGGAACGAGGCGAGGATCATCACCACGAAATAGACCACGCCAAGGGTCATGAAAGTCTGCGCGGCACCCGTGTTGCCGGTGCCCACCACATAGACGCCTGCCTCGCCACCAAAGCTCGCGGCCTGCGTGGCAGTGGCCACCACCACCTCCAGCCGCCCGGTGGCAGTCTCTGCAAAGACACGACCGCCCTCGACGATGGTTTGCACCGTGTCCGAGGAGCCGAGGAATTCGGGTGCTTTTTGATAAAGACCCAGCAACCAGCCCTTGACCGGGGCGGCAATCATTGCGCCGCCGCCAAAGCCCATGATCGCCATGCCGGTGGCCATACCACGCCGGTCCGGGAACCAGCGCAGCAGCGTGGATACCGGGGACACGTAGCCAAGGCCCAGACCGCAGCCACCCAGCACGCCATAGCCGATGTAGACCAACCACAATTGATGGGTGGAGATGCCAAACGAGCCCAAAATAAAGCCACCGCCCCAGAGAAACGCCGCAACGACGCCCACCATGCGGGGGCCGACCTCTTCGAGCCATTTGCCGGCAAAAGCCGCGGCAAGCCCGAGGAACACGATGGCGACCGAGAAGATCCAGACCACCGAGCTGAGGCTCCAGTCCTCCGCGCTGGAGGCCAGCACCCCCAACTCGCGCGTCAGCGGCGGGTTGAAGACCGACCATGCATAGACAGAGCCAATGCAGAGATGAATGGCAATGGATGCGGGCGGCACCCGCCAGCGGTTAAATCCCGGCTCTGCGACGATGTGTTCCTTGCGCAGAAATGACAATGCGCCACCTTGTGCGGTGCTCATGTGGTTTCCTCCCTTATGGCCTAAGCTCAGGCTGTTCGCTCTGCGGTCGTGCCTCCTCATGCACGCGGCCGCATGTGAGAGGGAGAAAGGCAGGTGGAAACTTGCGATGTCAAATAATTTATTAGCAATAACAATTGCTTATGTATATTTTCTGTCCTTTAGGAGGCGGTCATATGGCGCAGTTTGAGACAAATTGTCCTGCGGGTGGGCCGTGTCTGCGGGAAAACCGGGTTAGTTTGTCCGGTTTTGCAGTTTTTGCGTTTTTTCGCTGTTTTTAGTCGGAAATACGCAGATTGGGCGCAGCGCACCCAGATGCGGTTCGGGCGCGCGATGCAGGACTCACAGCCCCCAAGTGGCGCATTTGCGGTCTATGGTCTTGCGCGACACACCTAGCCGTCGTGCGGCCTCTGTGCGATTGCCCCCCACCAGTTCGAGCGCGCGCAGGATCTCGCGGCGCTCCACATCCTCCAGCGGGGCAATCTCGGCATTATGGCCATGGTCTTCACCAATGGCGGCGGGGAAGCGGCCAAAAATCAGGGCGCGTTCCACAAAATTGCGCAGCTCGCGGATATTGCCGGGCCAGTCATAGCGCAACATGGCCGAGCGCACGCCGGGAGGGATTTCCAGTGGCGGCACACCCATGGTGCTGGCAATCTCAGAGAGGAACAGCTCCGCCAGATCCACCACATCCGCGCCACGCAGTTTGAGCGGCGGCATGTCCAATTCGACCACATTGATCCGATACAGAAGATCGCGACGGAACCGGCCTTCTGCAACCGCATGTTGCAGCGACCGCGCCGAGGACATCACAAAGCGCAGATCCAGCTGCACGTCGCGCTCTGATCCGACCGGGCGGATCACCCCATCCTCGAGAACGCGCAACAGGGCGGTTTGCGCATGGGCGCTGAGTTCCGCCATATCGTCCAGAAACACCGTACCGCCCTGCGCGGAGGCCAGCAGCCCCTCGCGCGCACCCTGCGCACCGGGAAAGGCACCGGGGGCATGGCCAAACAATTCGACCTCAATCATCTCGGTGGGGATCGCGCCGCAATGGATCGCCACAAAAGGCGCATCCGCGCGGGCAGAGCGTTTGTGCAGGTGGCGTGCGGCAACTTCCTTGCCCGTGCCAGAGGCACCGGTGATCAGCACGGGTGTCTTGAGCTGCGCCACCCGTTCCAGCACTGCCCGTACGTCTGAAATGGCGGCAGAACTGCCGATCAGGTCTGTGCGGCGGCTGCCGGGGTCAGATTGCGCCAGCGCCCGGCGCAACGCCTGATTTTCGCGCTTCAGCTGCGCCACCTCAAGGCTGCGCCGCAGTGAATTGACGATCTGATTTGAGCGAAAGGGTTTGAGGACCAGATCCGAAGCCCCCGCCCGCAGGGCCTCTAGCGCGATGTGAAAATCCGCATAGGCGGTGATCATGATGGTTTCGGTAAAGCCCCCGGTGCGCTGTCGCTCTGCCAGCCAGTCCAGCCCTTTGGTGCCGGGCATTATGTTATCGAGCAGCATCACATCGTAGTGCTGGCGCGCGAGACATTGTTCGGCTTCTGCGGCGGTTGCGGCCTCATCGACGCCCCGGCACAGCGGGCGCAGCGTCTTCACGAGGAAATTGCGCATCCCCGGCTCGTCATCGACAACAAGGATCTGCGCGCGCGCCAAAGGCTCGCTTGTCTCCGGGCGCTCCATCACCTCCATGCCCGCGCCTCCTCCTCGCTGCAGTGTCGAGGCATCAAATCGTGACGGGGCGGTGCTGGCAAGCGTGTTTTTCAACGACAAGGCGAACAGGCAGACCTGAGCGCATCACAGCAAAGGCGTTCAGCACAGACAAAGCGTCAGGCGGGGATGTTCGAAAAATGCGTGGCTGCCCGTCATTTGGGCAAAATCCGCAGGGGGTGATTGCTCCCGGTCATAGCCGGGAGCAATCTTGTCAGAGCTTACTCCGCCGGGCGCTGGGCTGCGTCCGGTGCGACCTCGCCGGTCTCTTCGGCCGTGGGCGTGAAGAAACCCGTCCATGCGTAGAAGATGCCAAACACCGGCGCCAGCCAGCAGGCAAAGGACAGAGGGATATAGAGAAGGTTCTCCATCTTGCCCTCCGAGATCCCCAGCGCCAGCGCCGAGATCACAAAGGCACCGCCTGCGTTCCACGGGATCAGCGGCGAAATGATGGTGCCGCCTTCTTCGGTGGCGCGGGCAAGGTTCAGGCGCGAATAGCCGATACGGTCATAGACCGGCTTGAACATCCGACCCGGCAGCGCAATCGACAGATAGGGGTCGCCTGCCACGGTGTTGGTTGCCATCGACGACAGGATCGCCGAGGTCTGCACGCCCGCGATGGTCTTCACCCGCTTGGTCAGCAGCTCAATGATCGCGGCCAGACAGCCTGTGCGCTCCAGCGCGCCACCAAAACCAAGCGCAATCAGGATCAACGAGATGGTCCACATCATCGACTGAATGCCCCCCCGGTTCATCAGCGCGTCCATCGCCTCCACCCCGGTTTCAACCGAGTAGCCGTAGTTGGCATAAGTAAAGACGTCATGCACCGATGCGCCCTGCACAAAGATCGCGATCAGCGAAGCCACCACGACACCAATGAACAGCGTCGGGATTGCGGGCATCTTCATCATCGCAAGCCCGATCACCAGAAGCGCGGGCAACAAGAGCCAGGGCGTGATGTCAAAGGAGCCATCCAGCGCGGTCTTAAAGCTCTCGATCCGTTCAAAGGACGGCTCCCCTTCGCCAAGGTTGAAGCCCATCACCGTATAGATCGCCAGCGCAATCAGCATGGCCGGAACGGTGGTCGGCAGCATGTTGCGGATATGGTCAAACAGCTGCGTATCGGTCACGGCGGGCGCAAGGTTGGTGGTGTCCGACAGGGGCGAGATTTTATCGCCAAAGAAGGCCCCCGAAACCACCGCGCCTGCGGTCCAATAGGCAGGAATGCCAAAGCCTTCGCCAATGCCCATGAGCGCCAGACCCACGGTGCCCACGGTGCCCCAGCTTGTCCCAAGCGCCAATGAGACGATGGAACACAGGATCATGCCCGCAGCCAGAAACAGCTGCGGCGACAGCAGCGACAGCCCGTAATAGATCAATGTCGGAACCGTACCCGAGGCGATCCATGTGCCGACGATCATGCCGACAAGGATCAGAACCGAGACGGCGGGAAAGGAGACCGCGATCACATGGAATGCGCCTTTTTCGATCTCATCCCAGCTCAGGCCTTCGATCAGGCCCACGACGGCCGTCAGCGCGATACCAATGGCCAGCGGGATATGCGGGGTGAAATCCCCAAAATAAAAGATCTGCACCCCAAGGATGCCGAGCGTCAGCACAATCGGCAGCAGCGCCAGACCGATTGATGGACGAACGTCCGTTTTTTGTAATGGCATGAAACATGTCCTCTCTGTTGGGTGGCGAACCGTGACCTGGCCTCGATGAGGGCATCACCGAGTGCAGCGGGGTCCGGTGCCGGTTGTCGTCTCTTTGGGATCAGCTGGTGGATCTGTAGGCGAGTATTGCGGCCGACAGATCTTCAATCGCGGTACCGACCCCTTTGAAAAGGGTAATTTCCTCTGGCGACTGGCGCGGGGACAGATCCCCTTCGCACAGGTCCTTGAGCGTAGCGCGAATGTCGCTTTCGACGAGCACGCCGGTTTCCAGCGGGGTCTTGATGTCGCCGCTTTCCACCAGCGCATCCATCGTGTCCACATAGACCGTGGCACGGGTCAGCACCGCGTCGTCCGCTTCGCGCATGGTTGGAGTAAAGCTGCCGATCAGGTCGATGTGCTGGCCGGGGTGCAGCCACGCGCCCTGCAGCACCGGTGTCTGCGACAGGGTCGCGCAAGAGATCACATCGGCCTCTGCTGCGGCGGCCTCGACGTTTTCGGTGACCTCGGCGGCAATGCCCATCTCGTTCAGGTTTGCCACCGTGCGCGCCGCATTTTCCGGCATGATGTCATAGACCAGCGTGCGCGTCATCGGCAGCACCTCGCGGTAGGCCTGCGCCAGATTAAAGCCCACGCGCCCGGCGCCTATGATCAGATGCGTGGCGCTCTCGGGGCGGGCCAGCCGCCGTGCCGCCAGCGCTGAGGCCGCAGCGGTGCGCCGCGCTGTCAGCTCGCCGCCATCTGCCAGCAGCAAATGCGCGCCGGTTTCGCGGTCAAACAACACATAGCTCGACGACAGCGCCGCGCGGCCACGTTTGCTATTGCCGGGCACCACATTGACCAGTTTGATGCCGCCAAAGCCCTCCGCACGCCATGCCGGCATCAGCAGCAGCACATCGTCTTCTTCTCCGGCGTTTTCCAGATAGTGGTGATGGCGCAGCGGCGCTTCATACGCGCCGCAAAATCCCTGATCCAATGCATCAATCAATTCCGCATAAGGCAGGGCGGCGCGGGTCTGTTCCTGGTCGAGAATTTTCATTGAGCGATCCTAACTGTGAAGAGGAGGCAGCGCCGGGCGGATAACGCCCGTGCCTAGGCGGCGATCAGCCAGCGGGCTGTCTCGGAAACGCCGTATGAGGGAGATTGAGCGCCATGCAGCCGCTCGGCGAGGAGCTGTCCTGCGCCCGCTGCCATGGTCCAGCCAAGCTGGCCATGACCGGCGTTGAGCCAGACATTTCTGTGGGTGCGCACACGGCCCAGATAAGGCCGCCCGCTGGGGGTGGTGGGGCGCAGACCGGCCCAGTGTGTGACCGCATCCAACTCGACCGCGCAGCCAAAGTGGCGCGCCACATAGTCATCCAGATACGCCGCGCGCTCCGGGTTGGGGCTGCTGTCGTGACCCGCAAATTCGGCAATGGCGGTGACGCGCAGGTAAGATCCCAGCCGGGTGACTGCGATCAGATTGGTTTCATCGACCAGCGGGCGGGCTGGCATATACGCCCCATCCCGTATCGGGTAGGTCGCCGAATAGCCTTTGACCGGGTAGATCAGCGGGCGCACGCCTAACTGTTTGCCGAGCGCGACCGTGCCAACACCTGCCGCGATCACCACCTGATCGCAGGGCACTGGCCCGTTTGTGGTCTGCACCGCCGACACGCGCCCCTGTGCACGCTCGAACCCGGTGACCGTTGCGCCATAGTGGAACGTGACCTGCCGGTTCTGCTCCAGCCACTGCGCCAGCGCTCTGGTGAATCGGCGGCAATCGCCCTTACTGTCGACCGAGGACAACAGCCCGCCTTTCAGCCTGTCGCCATAAACCTTCAGCGCCGGGTCCCATTGGGTCAGTTCTTCGGCGCTCATGGGGGAGAAGCCTTCGAGATGATCCGACGCCTTGCGTGCGGCAAAGGCGCTCTCTTCCCCATAAAGATAATAGGCCCCGTCATGCCCCTGCTCAAAAGCAAGCCCAGTGGCTTGCTCCAAGGCCTGCAACTCTTGCCGCCCATGGCGGGCCAGCCACGCCATCGCGCCGGAATTTTCCCGATGCGCCCGCGCCGAACACTGACGCAAGAACGCCAGCCCCCAGCGCCACAGCTGCGGGTCCATCAGCTTGCTGATCTTCACACTCGGGGTACGGCCCAGTAAAGCATGTATCATTTGCGCAGGCGCGGCAGGTCCGGCCCAGCTCTCGGCATGACCGACGGCAATGATCCCCGCATTGGCAAAGCTGCAGCCCTCGGCAGGGGCCTTTGCGCGCTCGATCACGGTCACGTGGTGGCCGCGTTCCGCGAGGTGGTAGGCGGTGGCCATCCCGACCACCCCCGCTCCGATCACGGCAATTCGCTGGCCACGCTTCTGCTGGTCATGCATACTTTCATCCAAATAGCTCGGGCACGCGGCCTATGGGCAATTTTTTGGTAAAATAAGAAAAATCATGTCCCAAACAACAAAAAAAGACTCTCCCTTTTCCTCCGATGTCCAAGCGGCATTGCTGGATGACAGTGAAAAGCAGCAGATCCGGCTTGAACTCGGCAGGCGTGTCAAAGGCTTACGCAGTTCCGCTGGGATGACGCTGGAACAAGCCGCAGAGCGCACGGGCCTTGCGGTTTCGACGATTTACAAGATCGAAAACGGCAAAGTGTCCCCGAGTTTTGAGAATCTGCTGCGACTCGCACGGGGCTATGGTGTCGGGCTGGAGAAGCTCATCGCTGAGCCAGAAGACGAGGTCAGCACCACCCGGCTGACGGTCACGCGCGCCGGGCAGGGGCGCTCGGTCGAGGGCAAGGTGTATGAGTATGAGGTGCTCTGCAACGGGCTCACCGGCAAGAAGATCATCCCCCTGATCGGCACCATCAGCGCCGCAGGCGACAGCGTGCCCGCTCATCTTGATCGTCACGACGGCGAAGAGCTGTTGTTCGTGCTCGAAGGCGAGGTGGAACTGATGGTCGAACATTACGAACCCGTCATCCTCGGCGCGGGCGACTGCGCCTATTACGACAGCACCATGCGCCACGGCGTGCGCAGCACCGGCCCGAATGAGGCGCGGGTGTTCTGGGCCTGCACCCATCTGGGGGGGCTCAGCTGATCCCCGTGCGGCAGGTGCGAAAAGGACTGTTAGATCCCGGCATTTTTCGCTAACCCGACGCCAAGGATCTGAGGGAGAACAACAGATGAGCAGCCAGATGGACCGCGGCGAAATCCTCGCCACCGTAGAAGCATCGCCCGCCCGCCGGGTGATCGGTGTGGGCATGCTGGTGGGTTTGGGGCTGGTGCTTCTCTATCTGTCGATGATCAGCACGCCCGGTTTGGCGTGGCAGGGGTTCTTGCTGCTGGTCGCGGGTGGGGCGCTTTGGATGGGCTATCGCATGTGGCACGCCACTGCCCACCGGATTGAACTGACCGCCGAGGGGCTGCGCTGCTCTGACGGCACCGAGATCATCCGTATCAGCGACCTGCAACATCTGGATCGCGGGTTCTTCGCGTTCAAACCCTCAAACGGGTTTTTGATGCGCAGCAAAACCGCCGGTGACAAGTGCTGGTATCCGGGTCTGTGGTGGCGCCTGGGCCGCCGCATCGGCGTCGGCGGCGTCACACCGGGATCACAGACCAAGACCATGACCGAAATCCTCGCCGCCATGATGGTAGAGCGCGACGCGGGGTGAATTTAGGACTGTTCGGACCAAGCGCGCTCCGTGCGTGCCTTCACCACATGCAAGATCACGTCGTGGAAATCGTCAAAAAAGAAGTTGTGCCAAAATTCGGCGTAAATCCCCATGCCTGATCCATCAAAGGTCCAGCTGGTCAGGGTCAGCTGCGTTTTGCCGTCTTTTTCCTCAAGCAGATACTCGCCGCGCAAGACATCAAAATAGGGTCCGCCAACTTTGACATGCTGATCCTCAATGCCCTCCGGGGCCCAGCCCTCGGGGAACTCAAAATCCCATGCGATGCGGCGGGCAGGATCATATGCGGTGATGCGTTCAAGGAAATGCACCTCATCGCTCCAGTAGGAATGCCGCACCGCACCGTTTTCCCCCTCTTCCCACACCGCTGCGGTCGGTTTGGGCACGCCCAACAAATGGGTGGGGCGCGTCTCCACCTCGTCTGGCGAGATGTCGGGAATGGATTTCAACATCTGAAATACAACAGCGGGCGGAGCATTTATCAGTATGCTGTTGGAGATTTGATAAACTTCAGGATTTGCGGGTATGACGTCGGCCAGAGCAATGGCCAATATCGGCAGGCTCGCAACGCTCAGCGTGCTCTTGGAGAGCTGTTTCCAGCGGTCATAGCAGAGATATAAAACGCCCCCAAGCAATGTGCCAAACAGGATCGGGATAAGGGCAATCGTGATGCAGATCAGCCCCTCAAGGCCACTGACCCAAGAGCCAAGCACAGACAACAACATGATGGACAACAACCATGCAACCGATTTGCCAAAGGTCTTGAATGAATTCTTGGGGCGGAACCACATGATGATGAAACCGGCCAAGGCAGGAAAGCCGAACAGATACCCAAAGCCCACGGGATCGATCATGGACACGCTCAGGGCGGCAAGACCCAATACGCCAACAACCAGCACAATGGCTGGCGCAAGTATCCGAAGTAAATTTGAGAGCATGTCCATAACGACTTTCTGTAGATCGCGAAAAACCAAGGAAAAATTCAATTCGCTATGGGCGGGCCGGATGCCTGAAAATAACTCAGGCAAAACCAGACGATCATCGCCCGTTGTTTGGTTAAACCAAAAACGCGGCTGAGGGAACGCGACCAATGGTGCGATCATCGGGACTTGACGCACCTCAAGACACCGCCTATCCGATAGCGCAGGGGAGCAGACCCCCGCCGCCCGCGGGCCTTTGGCCTTGGTGAAGTTCTGCGGACATCTCTGTCTATCGGTCATCCTCCACGCATATCGCGCGGGTGGTAATGCGGGCTCCATCCTGTTCTTGCGCGACTCTTGCAAGAGGAGATCGGGGATATGACATCTTCCCCCACCAACCATTTTTTGACCGGACGATTGGGTCCGACCTATGCCAAAACCGCCTTGCCCATCATCTTTGTGATGGGGATGAACGGGTGTCTCACTGTGGCCGATGCGCTGTTTCTGGGGCATTTCGTCGGGCCAGAGGCGCTGGCCGCCGTCACCTTGATGTTTCCCGCCTATATGCTGGTGGTGGCGCTGGCGACGCTGGTGGCCAGCGGCATGTCGAGCCGCCTTGCCAGGCACCTCGGTGCGGGTGATGTGCCAGCGGCGCAGGCGGATTATGCCGGCGCGCACGGGCTGGCGCTGGCGGTTGCGGTGGCGCTGATGGTGGCCTTTGTGCTCTGGGGCGATACGGTGACGCAGGCCGCTGCCGGGGGCGATGCCACGCTGGCCGCCATGGGCCACACCTATCTGCGCATCACCGTGGGCTGTACGCCGCTGCTGTTTGTGCTGTCGGTCAACTCCGACGCGCTGCGCAACGAGGGCCGCGCCGGGCTGATGGCGCTGATGAGCCTTGTGGTCTCGCTCTCCAACATCGCCTTCAACTACCTGCTGATCGCCAAAGCCGAACTGGGCGTGGCAGGCTCGGCGCTGGGCACCGCTCTGGCGCAGGCCTTGGCACTCGCGCTGATCCTCGGGTTCCGGTTGCGCGGCAATACCGTGCTGCGCCCTGCGATCCTGTGGCAACAGAGCCTCATTGCAGGGTGGGGGCGCATGCTGGCGCTCGGCGCGCCACAAAGCCTCAATTTCATCGGCATCGCCTTGGGGTCGGCGGCGATCATGGCGGCGCTGCAATGGGTGGAGGCGCCAGATTACGCAAAGACCCTCACCGCCTATGGGGTGATCACCCGGCTTTTGACCTTCACCTTCCTGCCGCTTCTGGGGCTGTCGCATGCAATGCAAAGCATCACCGGCAATCTCTATGGTGCGGGTGAGGGGCTGCGGGCGCGTCAAAGCCTCCGGCTCGCCATCTGGATTGCGCTGATCTACTGCGCGGTGACACAGGCGACGCTCAGTTTGGGTGCGGCGCAGATCGCGAGCTGGTTTGTTGCGGACCCCAGCGTCATCGCGCAGGTTGCGCGCATTCTGCCGATCCTTGGCGGGTTGTTCGTACTGGCGGGGCCGCTGATGATGGTGGCGATGCATTTTCAGGCCATCGGAGATGCGGCGCGAGCGGCGCTCTTGGGGCTGGCAAAACCCTATCTCTTCTCGATCCCGCTGACCTTCGTGCTGGCGGCATATTTCGGAGAGACAGGCATCTGGCTGGCCGCCCCCCTGGCGGAGGCGGCGCTGCTGTTGCTCACACTGTCGGTGCTGATTGACCTGCGGCGCAGACACGGCCGACGGCGATATACAGCCCCCACCCGCGCTTCGGAGGGCAACTCATGAGACAGCCTCTCCCAATCCTCTCTGAGGCCAAGGCAATGGCGCGCGCATGGCGCAACGAACAGGCGCAGGCGGGCAAGATACATAGCCACAGCGCGGCGCTCGAACATGTCGCACAGCAGCTGGGGTTTCGCGATTGGAACGCCTGCGTCGCCACATTGGCGCAGTCCGAGGCGCGCAGCTATGCAACGGGTGATCACGTGAGCGGCCACTACCTGTCGCAGCCGTTTACCGCCCGTATCCTGCGCGCCACCCCCGCCGAGGGGCATCCCGGTTGGGTGCAGGTGGAGCTTGAACTGGATCACCCTGTCGACGTGGTCACATCCGAGCGGTTTTCAAACCTGCGCCACCGGGTCAGGGCCGTTGTGGGGCCAGAGGGCTACAGTCGGGAAAAGACCTCTGACGGGGTGCCGCATCTGGTGCTGGAGGTCTACGGCGGACACACAGGGCACAAACAGAACGCTAAACTGGGCACTGAAACGCAAGGCCGCCGCTCCATAAGGAGCGGCGGCCTCAGCCCGACGAAACAGGCCGCGTCAACAGATCACCTCACGTGCCGGCGTCGTCGTCGTCGTCATGTACGGAGCCATCGCTGACCACGGAGCCTTCAAACGCCACCTGGGATGCAAAGCGGGGGCGGGTGAAGACGAGGTTATAGATCTCGCGCTTGCCGACCCCGATCGCCTCAAGCCTGAAGGCAGGCTCCACATCATTCCACGTTTCCACCACGATGACCCGTTCCTGATCGGGCATGAGGGGCAATTTGTTGTTGAGTGCGGTCACATTGGCGTCGGTCCAGATCTCCATCTGATCGCCACGTTCCACCGACCAATCCACATAATAGCGATCATCGTCCGCATCCCAGCGGATCACCGAGACCCGCATCGACATATCAGAACCCGCCCGCGCCATCAGCTTGCCCAGCGTGTAGATACTGTCGATGTAGTCATCGTTCAGCGCGGCCGTCTCTCGGGAAATCAGGTCCGATACGGTATAGGCGGCTTTGGTGTTGACGGTTTCCTGCCGGAACAGGTCAAACAGCGTGTAGGTCGCTGCAAAGACCCCAAGCAAAAGCGGCAGATACAGCGCGGCCTCAAGGGCGATATTGCCATCTTCTTTGCGGCGAAACTCTTGTAACTTATGTGTGATTTTTCTGAACATGGGTCACTGAGGCTCCTGAACAAAGGCACTGGACGCGTAGAGGTTCACGCGCCCGCCGTCGTCTTTCTGCAACGCGTCACCAAGACCCCAATTCGGGAAGAGCACATCGACACTGGCACAGGCGCGCAGGAACATCAGGTCGTTAGAGCCACCATTGGTGAAGTTGATCAACGGATCGGCTTCCTCGACGCTATCCACGCAGTCGGCTTGTGGCGGAATGCCACCCCAGTTGAAGGGATCCAGACGCACCATCTCCAGTTTCAGCGACACATTGCATTCCGCCATTTTGATAAAACCCGAGCGGGCACAAATGGTGTCGCGGATATCGTCATGCTGCATATCGCCACCGGTGCCGAGCCGGATGTCTCGCACCGTCATATCCATGGCGCGATCCAGCATGATCTGGCGGTAGTTGATCATACCCAACTCAACCGCGGCAAACAGCACCATCAGCATCAGCGGGAAGAGAATAGCAAACTCGATGGTCGCATTGCCATCCTCGTTGCGGCGGAACTTTTGGACCAGTGCAGGTATAGAGGTTCGATAGATCATTCTGTCAGCCTCAGTTGGCGGATCGCAGAGGCGATCGATGCGAAGGCGTCGGAGATCTCCAGCCCGTCCACATCATAGTAGTGGGACGCGGAGCTCGCACAGGATTGCAGGACTTGCTGACCTCTCCAGGGGGCTTCGAAACCGATGGTGAAGACCACAATCCCCTTCTCTTTAGCGGCATCACAGACCGCCAATGTGCGGGAGTCTTTGGTGCTGTCGCCGACGTAGCTGTAGAGGCGGTTGTACCAGTACCAACTGGCGTTGCTCATCCAATCGCCAAAGAGGTCTCTGTAGAGATATCGCAAAGAGGTCTCGGCAAAGAGGTCTGCATAGCTGAGTTGCAGGGCTTCACCGGGTTCTTCGACGGTCCTTGTCTTCCAAGAGCCGTAATAACATCTGCCGTAATACAAGTTGCCGTCGCAATACGTCTCTTCATAGGTGCCATTGCCAAAGGGGTGGTCTTCCCACTGTCCAGTATCGTGCCAATAATACTTATCGCTTCCGTACCGGTTGGGGTCGTAGGTGGAATATACATTCTCTTCAGAGTTGTACCAAACCGGCGTCAAACCTTCGCGGTAGTCGTTCTTGATGTAATATTGTGCGGTGTTTTGACCATCGGTCATCATCACGATGACCTTCAGCGTTTCGGTGTCCTGATAGGATACCGGGCGATTGGCGTAGCGGGCTTCAATCGACTGGTTTGGGTTGGCGTCATTCGCAAGCGTGGCGATAATCGGCTGCACGGAGGGGTCCAGCAGGGCGGTTCCCCATTTCATGCCCAGATCGATGGATGTGTTCTCGGAATGCTCAAAGGCATCGATATAGCTTTGCAGCTGTGCCACGTTATCTGACATCAACAGCGCCGTGCGCTCTGGATTATCCGCGTCAGAGGCACAGGTCGGCTGGCGCACATGCTCATCGTCGTCGCGGTAGTCATTGTAATTCCAGACGCTGAAGTGCATCGTGCGTTCATATTCGCGCGACAGGTTGAGGCCCGTCGTGTTGAAATCGGAGCCGTCGAAGTTGATGCAATTCGAATAGCTGTGCTCATCGCTGACGCGCATCTCATCAAGAAAGGCCGCAGGCATCGACACTTGCGTCGAATAGGGTACGATCGAGATCGACATTTTGCCGTCCTCGGTGTTGTCGTCCATGGTCTGAACGAACTCCTTGGCGGCACGCTTCAGGTTCACCAGACGATTGTTGCTGCGCATGGAACCCGAGACGTCGAGCACCAGAGAGATCTCCACATTGCCGATGCTCTCCACCGCAGTCGAGGACGCCAGCAGCGGCAGTGTAATCGGCTCCAGCTCATAGGTGTCTGGATTACGCATGTAGTCTTCGTAGAAGATGCTGTTCATCCACCCGGCGGTGAATTCGGTGTCCACGCTTGCCTTGACGCGTTTGGCGGTGGGCGAGACCTCGGGCACAACCACGGTTGTATATTCACCCAGACCCGATTTCGACATGTAGTCGATCACCACCGCTTCCGGGTCCAGCGGCTGGTCGAGATCGGCCGCCGCCAGCACCGCACGGTCCAGCGTATATTGCAGATTGGTCCGGTCGCGCTCCATGCGCACAAGGTCCATCCCCAGCCCGCCTAACGCGAACATCAAGACGAGGATCATGATCATCGGCTTGGCGAGAACACCACTTTCGTCACTGCGAAACGCGCGCAATTCGTCAACAAAGCCCAGGCGCGGCTGCGGTCCGGTCAAGGCAGATGAAGTCCAGAAGCTTACCTTCATAGTTCATTCTTTCCTTCGGTCAGCGGGCGCGGGGCGCACAACAGGCAGGCGCAGGCACGCGGACATGAAAATACTCTTTATTATTCGTTGACGAAGGTGGCTGAACTGGGGCGAAATCCCGCCTAAATTGGCGTTTCTAGTGAAAGTTTGAGCTTAATCCGCCGGGCGTCTGAGGAGTTGTTTGCAACATAGAAACAATCCCGCCGTGGCCCGCCTGAGCGTGAGCAGGGCCATTAACGATTCGTTTTCGAAAAAGTTCACAAACTGCCAAAAATTTGTGCAAAATCGGGGAATACCGGTCGCAGTTGGTAACGTTCTCTGCATAGATGGGGCGCATAGTAACTGCTTGAGTCGTTTCAGAAGGACGGGGATCATCCCATGAGCAATCTCAAAGAACCCAGCTTCCGCGAAAGTGTGGATCTCATGTTCAACCGCGCGGTGGCGCTGATGGACCTGCCGCCTGGACTTGAGGAGAAGATCCGCGTTTGTAACGCCACGTACACGGTGCGTTTCGGCGTGCGCCTGCGCGGTCAGATGCATACGTTCACCGGTTATCGCTCGGTCCACTCCGAACATATGGAACCCGTGAAGGGCGGTATCCGCTATGCCATGGGCGTGAACCAGGACGAGGTCGAGGCGCTGGCGGCGCTGATGACCTACAAATGCGCGCTGGTCGAGGCACCCTTTGGTGGCTCCAAGGGCGGTCTGCGCATCGACCCGCGCCAGTATGAAGAACACGAACTGGAACTGATCACCCGCCGCTTTGCCTATGAGCTGGCCAAGCGCGACCTGATCAACCCGTCGCAGAACGTGCCCGCCCCCGACATGGGCACTGGTGAGCGTGAGATGGCGTGGATTGCGGACCAATACGCCCGCATGAACACCACGGACATCAACTCCCGCGCCTGTGTCACCGGCAAGCCGCTCAATGCGGGCGGCATCGCTGGCCGGGTCGAGGCCACCGGTCGCGGCGTGCAATATGCGTTGCAGGAATTCTTCCGCTACGAGGAAGACAAGGCCAAGGCCGGCCTCTCCGGCACGCTGGATGGCAAACGCGTCATCGTGCAGGGTCTTGGCAACGTGGGCTATCACGCGGCCAAATTCCTCTCTGAGGAAGACGGCTGTAAAATCGTCGGCGTGATTGAGCGCGATGGCGGGCTGTTTGACGAAAACGGCTTTGACATCGAGGATCTGCGCGCGTGGATTGAAAAGCACGACGGCGTCGATGGCTACCCCTCCGGGCGCTACATCAAGGACGGTGCCAAATACCTCGAAGAAGAATGCGACATCCTGATCCCGGCGGCGCTTGAGGGGGTGATCAACCTCTCCAACGCCGAAAACGTGAAGGCCAAGCTGATCATCGAGGCTGCAAACGGTCCTGTGACCGCAGGTGCGGATGAGATCCTGCGCAAAAAAGGCACGGTGATCATCCCTGACATGTATGCCAACGCCGGTGGTGTGACGGTCTCTTACTTTGAGTGGGTCAAAAACCTGTCGCACATCCGTTTTGGCCGCATGCAGCGCCGTCAGGAAGAGGCGCGCCACCAGCTTGTGGTCGACCAGCTTGAAATGCTCTCGGAGAGCATGGGCAAAGCCTGGACGCTCGATCCCAAGTTCAAGGAGAAATACCTCCGCGGTGCGGGCGAGCTGGAACTGGTGCGTTCGGGTCTCGATGACACCATGCGCATCGCCTATCAGTCCATGCGCGAAGTCTGGCACGAGCGTGACGATGTCTCTGACCTGCGCACCGCCGCCTATCTGGTCTCCATCGGCAAAGTGGCCGCAAGCTACCGCGCCAAGGGCCTCTGAGGCGAACCCTATCGCAATCAATGGAAACGGCGGGTATCATCCCGCCGTTTTTGTTTTGGAGCAGATGGGGGAAGGTGATGCTGCTTCTCGACCACATGACCGTCATCGCGCCCTCACTCGCGGAGGGCTGCGCGCATGTAGAGGAGTGCCTGGGGCTTAAGGTGCCATTTGGCACCCGGCACATCTACATGGGCACCCACAATCACCGTCTGCAGCTTGGCAGGCGCGTCTATCTGGAGATCGTGGCCCGTGATCCTGACGGAGTGCCACCCCCGTGCGCACGATGGTTCGGGCTGGACGATCAGGACAGCGTGCAAGCCGACTGGGACGCCGGGCGGCGCTACCGCGCCATGATCGAGACCCCAGCCGGGATCTGCGAGCTGACCTGACCTGTTCTGAGCGCAGACACGAGCAACCCAAGCCCGTGTGGCGAGGTCCGTTTCGAGCCCAGAGTGACGGGTGCTGCACAGCGCATCAATGTCCGCTCTGTGTTTGTGGCGTGTCTAGATCCGCGAACTTGCGGCGAGGCGTGCAAGTCTCTTGGCGCTCGCGAGTGCTGCGTCTTTGCAGAGGGGCCATGCTTGTGTCAGGCCCTCGATGATGATCATCAGGTCGGTTTCGATGACCGTTTCGTCTGAGATAGCCACCGCAAGACTACAAACTTCAGATTTGTGCCGCTCCAACAGGCGACGCAATTCCTGATCGTCGGGCGCGGAGGCTACTGCTGCATGGAACAAGCAACCGTGGCTTGCCTCTGTTTTCATCCAGTTTGCAATACGGTCCAGTGTCGTCTCGATAGGCTGCGCCGCCTGATATTTGGGATCGCCGAAGACATGGTTGATGTAGCGCCGATGTCGATGCTCAAGGGCCATGTGAACCATAGCGTCACGAGACGGGGCGTATTTGTAGAGCGTGCGTAGACTGACGCTTGCAGCTTCGCGCAGGTCTTCGACACTTGGCTCAGAAAATCCCCGAGCCGCAAAAGCGCGTTCCAAACCAACTGCGATCTTTGTGGTCATGTTTGTCATGCTTGACGTGGTAGAGAGATCCCTCTACTTACGCAAGTAGAGCAATCATTCTACCGGAGAAACACATGATCCTTCCGCAACAAATGACCGGTGTTGTCCTGACGGGGCATGGTGGGCCGGACAAGTTGGAAGTTCGCACAGATTTGCCGGTGCCTTCGCCCGAGCCGGGCGACGTGATCATTCGCGTGGGGGCAGCGGGGGTGAATAACACCGATATCAACACCCGCACAGCATGGTATTCCAAAGGCGATGCGGAGGGAGAGGATGCCACGTGGTCCGGTAAGCCTCTGGAATTTCCTCGTATTCAAGGCGCAGATGTCTGCGGCGAAATCGTAGCGGTTGGGTCTGATATTGATGCAGGCCGCATCGGTCAGCGCGTTTTGGTTGAACCGTGTATCCGCTTTGCCGATGGTGCAGAGCAAATGCCGCCGTGGTATTTCGGGTCGGAATGTGATGGCGGGTTCGCGCAATACACGCGTGTGGATGCCCGCCACGCCTATGCAATCACCAGCGCCCTCAGTGATACTGAACTGGCCTCTTTTCCATGTTCATATTCCACTGCGGAAAACATGCTGACCCGCGCCAATCTGCAAGCTGGTGAAACAGTGTTGGTGACCGGGGCCTCTGGTGGCGTGGGATCTGCAACCGTTCAGCTTGCCCGTGCGCGCGGCGCGCGTATCATCGCAATCACAAGCCCAGCCAAAGCAGATGCGCTACGCTCGCTTGGTGCCGAACGCACACTGCCACGCAATGCTGATTTGGTGGATGAACTCGGAACCGGCAGTGTCGATGTTGTCGTGGACTTGGTCGCAGGTCCGACTTGGCCGAGCCTTTTGGACGTTCTGAGATCAGGGGGCCGCTACGCAGTCGCGGGAGCCATCGGCGGCGCGATGGTAGAATTGGATGTACGCACATTGTACCTAAAGGACCTCAGTTTTTTCGGGTGCACTGTTTTGGAGCCTCAGGTTTTTGCCAATCTTATCGGGCGGATTGAGCGGTCAGAGATCACACCTTTGGTCGCCGAAGAATTTGACCTGCAAGATATCAATGACGCTCAAGCGTGCTTTGAAGCCAAGGATCATACAGGTAAGATCGTCCTGAAAGTCTCGTGAAAAGGCGGACAGTCAAAACAGCTACTTCAATGGCAGCTAGGTCTGCATCGCTTACGGTCGGTAATGGTTGGTGGCTGCACCTGCCGCAAAGGTCTGCTCCTTCTATAGTTTGAGCAGCATGGGACCGCCCAAGAGGCAGATCCCGAGACTTTGCAAAGGACACTATCGGCGCTTCGCTAGCGGCCGGTGCGCAGCGCCGCATCATTCAGGCTTGGACCCAAGCCGAACCTACGCCACCTGCCAATCGAGCAGCAGCTTCCTCAACCGCAGCCGATCAAACATCGCCACCTGATTTGATAGCAATCTGACTTGGGGGTCGCATTCGATCAAAGCGTTAGAGTCGATACATCCTGCACGCAATTAGCACTGGACATAACTGCCCAGTTCGTGCCCATCTGCGGCAATCGGCTGCTGCTTTGTCGCGTACGGACTAGGACTCATGGTTCAAACCCGCTAGCACTTGGCACAGAGGGTGCGTTGTGTATTCCTGCAGCGCAACGTCGAGACACCGTTTGGGGAGTGGGCCATGGGGTTTTCGGGAAAATTTTCCGGCTGGCGCGTATTAAAAGAAGGGCTGACCGGCAATAAGGGCTGGACCGCCCATTGGCGCGACCCGGAGCCGAAGCGCGAATATGATGTGGTCATCGTGGGCGGTGGCGGCCACGGGCTGGCCACGGCCTACTACCTCGCCAAGGAACATGGCCTCAGGAATATTGCGGTCCTTGAAAAAGGCTACCTCGGCGGCGGCAATGTCGGGCGCAACACCACCATTGTGCGCGCCAATTACTACCTGCCCGGCAACTCTGAGTTTTATTCCCATTCCCTGAAGCTCTGGGAGGGGATGGAGCAGGATCTGAATTATAACGCCATGATGTCCCAGCGCGGCATCCTGAATGTGTTTCACAACGATGGCCAGCGCGACGCCGCCGTGCGCCGCGCCAATTCCATCATCAATCAGGGCGACGATGCAGAGATCCTCTATCGTGACCAGCTTAAGAAACTGGTGCCGTTCCTGAACTATGACAACAACCGCTTTCCCATCATGGGCGCATTGCTGCAGCGCCGTGCGGGGACGGCACGCCATGACGCGGTGGCCTGGGGCTTTGCGCGCGGTGCGGATCAATATGGTGTCGATCTGATCCAGAACTGCGAAGTCACCGGCATTGATGTCGAAGGGGGCAAGGTGACCGGTGTGCAGACGGCGCGCGGCCCGATCAAAGCCAAGAAAGTGGCGCTGGCGGCGGCGGGGCGCTCGGGGCAGGTGGCGGCGATGGCCGGGTTGACCTTGCCCATCGAGAGCCATGTGTTGCAGGCCTTTGTTTCTGAGGGGCTGAAGCCGGTGATTGATCACGTCATCACCTTTGCCGCCGGGCATCTCTATATCAGCCAATCCGACAAGGGCGGGTTGGTGTTTGGTGGCAATCTGGATTTCTACAGCTCTTATGCGGCGCGCGGCAATCTGCCAACGCAGGAACATGTGATGGAGGCGATCACCGCCATGGTGCCTGCGGTGACCAAGGCGCGGCTGCTGCGCAGCTGGGGCGGCATTATGGATATGACGCCGGATGGCTCGCCGATTATTGATACGACACCGATTGACGGTCTCTATCTCAATGCGGGCTGGTGCTATGGCGGCTTTAAGGCGACGCCCGCCTCGGGGGATTGTTTTGCGCATCTGATCGCCACTGGTCGCCCGCATGAGGCGGCCACCCGGTTCAAGCTGGACCGGTTCCGCAGCGGCTATGGTCTGATGGATGAGGAGGGCACCGGTGCGCAACATAATCTGCACTAAGCGCCTGTCGCGCAGCTGGGGAGCCTCCGGCGGGGATATTTTTAAGAAGATGAAGGGGCGGTTGTCATGAGGATCACCTGTCCGCTGTGCGGCGCGCGCGATCATCGCGAGTTCACCTATAAGGGCGCGGCCCTGCCTGTGCCTGCTTTGGAGGCTGGGACGGTGGCATGGGACACGCATGTGCATCTGCGTGAAAACCCCGCTGGCCCGCATGAGGAGCTTTGGCAGCACTCGATGGGCTGCGGGGCGTGGTTGAAGGTCCGCCGCAACACCGTGTCTCATGAGATTTTGGCTGTTGAGCTTGCGCAGGACGCGGGCCTTGCGATCATGGAGGAGAGGTCATGAGGATCGCGGGCAAGGGGCTGGTCTCACACAATCGGACCGTCAATTTTTCGTTTAATGGCAAGGATTACATGGGGCTGGAAGGCGATACGCTGGCCTCGGCCCTGTTGGCCAATGATGTGCATCTGGTGGGGCGGTCGTTTAAATATCACCGTCCGCGTGGCATCCTGACCGCAGGGTCTGAGGAGCCCAACGCGCTGGTCAGCACCGGCAAAGGGGCGGCGCGAGATCCCAATATCCGCGCCACCCAGCAGGAGCTGTTTGAGGGGCTGGCAGCGCAGAGCCAGAACTGCTGGCCCTCGGTCGAGCGCGATGTGATGGCGGTGAACGATCTGGCCGCGCCCTTTTTGGGGGCCGGGTTTTATTACAAGACCTTCATGTGGCCCGCGCCGCTGTGGGAGAAGCTTTATGAGCCGATCATCCGGCGCGCGGCGGGGCTTGGGGCCTTGTCCGGGGCGGCCAACAAGGACCCTTACGAGAAGGCCTTCGCCTTTTGTGACCTGCTGGTGATCGGGTCTGGCCCGGCCGGGCTGATGGCGGCACTGACGGCGGGGCGTGCGGGGGCGGATGTGATCCTCGCCGAGGATGACAGCCGCATGGGCGGGCGTCTTCTGGCAGAGGTTGAGGAGATCGATGGCAAGCCTGCGCATGTCTGGGTGGCAGAGGTGCTGGCGGAGCTGGAGTCCATGGACAACGTCCGCCTGATGCCCCGCACCGCGGTCACCGGCGTCTATGACCAGGGCACCTATTCGGCGCTGGAGCGCGTCTCGCACCACCTGCCGCCGAGCCAGTCCCTGAAGACCGCGCATCGCCCGCGCGAGTGTTTCTGGCGCATCGCCGCCAAAGCCTCGGTGCTGGCGGCGGGGGCCATTGAGCGTCCCATCGCCTTTCGCAACAACGACCGCCCCGGCATCATGATGGCGGGGGCGGTGCGGGCCTACCTCAATCGCTGGGGGGTGGCCCCCGGCGCGCGGATCACCGTCTTTGCCAACAACGATGACGCCCACCGCACCGCGCGGGATCTGGTGGCGGAGGGCGTGCATGTCACCGCCGTGATCGACAGCCGCCATGACGCGCCCGACAGTGGCGAATTCCCCGTCATCAAGGGCGCGATGATTTGCGACAGCGCCGGGCGGCAGCGGCTGGAGAGCGTCACCATCCGCAGCGTCAATGGCGAGGAAAAGCTGCAAACCGATTGTCTGGCCGTATCTGGCGGCTGGAACCCCTCGGTGCATCTGACCTGCCACATGGGCGCGCGGCCGGAGTGGAATCGGGAGCTGGCGGCCTTCCTGCCAAAACCGGATGCGGTGCCGGGCATGGTGGTCGCAGGGGCCGCCAATGGGGTGTTTTCCACCCATGGTGCCTTGCAGGACGGCGCGCAGGCGGCGATCACCGCACTGGCCAGCATTGGCACATCGGTTGACGCTCTGCCATTGCCAGAGGCCAGCGATGCGCCCTACCGGATCAGCCCCTTGTGGGCGGTGCCGGGCAAGGGGCGGGCGTGGCTGGATTTCCAGAACGACGTCACCGTCAAGGATGTGGCGCAGGCGGCGCGGGAGAACTTCCGCTCGGTCGAGCATATGAAGCGCTACACCACCCAAGGCATGGCCACCGATCAGGGCAAGAACTCCAACGTGGCTGCATTGGCGGTGCTGGCCGATGCCACCGGGCGCAGTATTGCGGAAACCGGTGTTACGACCTTCCGCCCGCCCTTCGTGCCCACGTCCATCGCCGCGATGGGGGCAGGGGCCGAGGATCAGGGGTTTATGCCGCAGCGCTATCTGACCTCGCATAAGGCATCGCTGGCACGCGGAGCGGCCAATATCGAGGTTGGCCTGTGGTATCGCGCCAGCTATTTTGCCAAGGACGGAGAGAGCACCTGGCGGCAATCCTGCGATCGCGAGGTCACCATGGTGCGCAATGCGGTGGGTGTCTGCGATGTCTCGACGCTGGGCAAGATCGACATTCAGGGACCGGACGCGGCACAGCTGCTGGATCTGGTCTATACCAATCTGTTCTCCACCCTGAAGGTAGGGCGCGTGCGCTATGGTCTGATGCTGCGCGAGGACGGCTTTGTCATGGACGATGGCACCACCGCGCGGCTGGGAGAAAACCACTATGTGATGACCACCACCACCGCGGCGGCGGGGCAGGTGATGGCGCATCTGGAATACCTCACGCAGGTGGTGCGCCCGGATCTTGATGTGCGGTTCACATCTGTCACCGATCAATGGGCGCAGTTCTCGGTGGCCGGTCCCAAGGCGCGCGATCTGATCGACGCGCTGGTGGATGAGGACGTCAACGGTGAGACCTTCCCCTTCATGGCCTGCGGGGCAATCACTGTGCAGGGCGTGGCTGGGCGGCTGTTCCGGATCTCGTTTTCCGGCGAGCACGCCTATGAGATCGCGGTGCCCGCGCGCTATGGCGAGGCACTTTATCGCCTGCTGCTGGAGCGGGCGGACCCCTTAGGCGGTGGTCCTTACGGGATGGAGGCGCTGAATGTGCTTCGGATTGAGAAGGGCTTTATCACCCATTCTGAGATCAACGGCACCGTCACCGCCTTTGACCTTGGCATGCAGGGGCTGGTCTCGAAAAAGAAATCCTGCTGGGGCAAGGCTTTGTCGGAGCGGGACGGGCTGATGGATGACGACCGGATGCGGCTTGTGGGCCTCAAACCCGTGGGCGCGATGCAGGCGCTCAGCGCCGGGGCGCATCTGTTTGACCCGGACGCCACGGTGGAGCGGGTCAATGACCTTGGCTATGTGACCTCGGTGGGGTTCTCGCCGACGCTGGGGCATATGATCGGGCTGGCGATGCTGTCGGGCGGGCCGGGCCGGATGGGCGATACCATCCGGCTGGTGGATCACACGCGGGGCATCGACACCCTGTGCGAAGTGGTGAACCCTGTGTTCTTTGACCCTGAGGGAGGGCGCGTTCGTGGCTGAAACTGAGATGCAACTTGCCGCAAAATCCCCCTGCGCGGGGCTGTTGCCGCTGACCATTGGTGATGTGACCCTCACAGAGGACACACCCGCCGCCATGACCCTGATCGCGCCCTACAAGGGGCAGGAAAAACCGCTGAGCGATGCGTTGAACGCCGCGCACGGCATGGGGTTTCCCGCGCCCAACCGCGCCACCGGCAAGGCGGAGGCCCGCGCGATCTGGTTTGGCCGGGCGCAGGCGCTGCTGGTCGGCCCCGTGGCCGATCCCAAACTGGCGGCGCATGCAGCGCTCACCGACCTCAGCGATGGCTGGGCGGTGGTGCGGCTGGAGGGCGCGCAGGCCGAAGAGGTGATGGCCCGTCTGGTGCCCATTGATCTGCGGCCACAGGTGTTCAAACGCGGCCACACCGCACGCACGGAGCTGAAACACATGATGGCGTCGATCACACGGATCGGGCCAAAATCCTTGCAAATCATGGTGTTCCGCTCATTTGCAGACACGCTTGTTCACGATCTGAAAAGAGCCATGGAAGCCGTGGCGGCACGGGGCTAGATTAACGGGGATCACGAAACTGATTCCGGAGCTGATCCATGATCCGCAACATCTTCGCAGCCGCACTTGTGGCCGCGCCCCTCTTCGCCACCCCCGCAGTCGCTGCTGCAGACCTCGGCAAGGAGGAAAGCTGCAAATATCAGGGGCAGGTGATGGCCGCCGTGCAAGCTGCACGTCTGGACCGGGTGCCCGAGGGCAAGGTCGAAGAGACCATCCGCGCCAGCAACCCTGAGTGGCCGGAGAATTTCTCCAACGCGATCCCGCAGCTCACCCAGCATGTCTATCAGATGAAGCGCCGCGATCTGAAAAACGTCGACCTTGGCGATGTGTTCGAGACCCAATGCGTGCAAAACTGGGACCAGATCCAGGAAATGAAGAAAAACCTCTCTGGAAACTGATCTGAACCTGCGTTTGAGCGGCCCCCTGTGCGGGCCGCTCCCTTGCACACAACTGGACCCTTTGTGAATGTCGCTGCCGCCCGGATTCCTTGATGAATTGCGCACCCGTGTGAGCCTGTCCGACGTGGTCGGGCGTAAGGTCATGTGGGATCAGCGCAAAAGCCAGCCGGGCAAGGGTGACATGTGGTCTCCGTGCCCCTTTCACCATGAAAAAACCGCGTCTTTTCATGTGGATGACCGCAAGGGATTTTATTACTGCTTTGGCTGCCACGCCAAGGGCGATGCGCTGAAATTCGTGCAGGAGACGGAGAATGTCTCCTTCATGGAGGCGGTGGAAATCCTTGCGGGCGAGGCGGGCCTTGAGATGCCCAAGCGCGACCCCAAGGCGGCCGAGAAACAGGACCGCCGCACGCAGCTGGCTGAGGTGATGGAACAGGCGGTGCACTACTTCCGCCTGCAACTCAAAACCCAAGCCGCGAGTGAGGCGCGCGCCTATCTGGCGCGTCGTGGGCTCGATCCGGCGGCGCTGGATCGCTGGGAGATCGGCTTTGCTCCCGATGGCTGGCAGAACCTCTGGGACGCGCTCAAGGGTAAGGATGTCGCGGATGATCTGATCCTCGGTGCAGGGCTGGCCAAGCCCTCGAACAAGGGCGGCAAACCCTATGATGTGTTTCGAAACCGGATCATGTTCCCGATCCGCGATGCACGGGGCCGCGCCATTGCATTCGGGGGCCGCGCCATGGACCCCAATGATAACGCCAAATACCTGAATTCGCCGGAAACCGAGCTGTTTGACAAGGGGCGCAACCTTTACAACCACGGGCCCGCGCGGGCGGCCTCGGGGCGGGGCAGCACGCTGATCGTGGCCGAAGGCTACATGGATGTGATCGCGCTGTCTGAGGCCGGGTTTGCCTCTGCCGTGGCGCCTCTGGGCACGGCGGTGACGGATAATCAGCTGCATTTGCTGTGGCGGATGTCGGACGAGCCGGTGATTGCGCTGGATGGGGACACCGCCGGTCTGCGCGCGGCGATGCGGTTGATCGACATGGCACTGCCCTTGCTGGAGGCTGGCAAAAGCTTGCGGTTTGCCATCATGCCCGAGGGCAAGGACCCGGATGACCTGATCCGCGCTGAGGGGCCAGAGGCGGTGCAGACGGTGCTGGATCAGGCGATCCCGATGGTGCAGCTGCTGTGGCGTCGCGAGACCGAAGGCCGCGTCTTTGACAGCCCCGAACGCAAGGCGGCATTGGACAAATCCCTGCGCGAAAAGATCAAACTGATCCGCGATCCCTCCATCAGGCTGCACTACGCCGAAGACATCAAGGAGCTGCGCTTTCAGCTCTTTCGCGGTCAGCGTGGCGGTGGCGGGCAGGGGGGCACCGGCTATGGCCAGCGGTATGGCGGTTACAAATCGGGCTCCCGCGTTCAGGGCGGATTTCGCGATGGCAGCCGTATGCCATGGGGCGCACCACCGCCCCCGCGCAGCACCACACGAGCGTCGATGGTGGCCTCCTCTGAAGAACAGGATTTTGCCCGTGTGCGCGAGGCGGTGATCCTCGCCACCGCAATCACCACGCCAACGGTGATCCCGGAGTTTGAGATCAATCTGGAGCGCATGCAGTGTCAGGACATGGATCACGCCCACCTGCGCGATCTGGTTTTGCGCTATGGAATCGATGCACCAGAGCGACTGCGCGATGAAATTGCCTATGCTCTTGGGCCGGATGCCCTTGAAAACCTCCTGTCGCTGCGCCATGTGGCTATTAGCCCCTGCGTGCGAAAACCCGGCGACCTAGACATGGCCAGCCTGACTCTGGCCGAGGAATTCGCAAAACTCGAGAGCATCGCGGGGCTCAATGCCGAACTGGCGGAAGCCGAGGAGGATCTGGACGGTCTGGCGGACGAGGCCCTGACCTGGCGTTTGCGTCAGGCGGCAGAGGCCCGCAACCGGGCTGTGCGCAGTGAAAATGAGGATAAGGCAACTTATGATGTGGGTGAAAACGGGGCGCGGCTCAATCGGGATGAGCGCGATGCCTTCGGGGACCTGCTCAAGCGAATCGGTTTCAACAGCAAGTGACGAATCAGCCGCGAATCGCACCGCCAACTGTGGCCGCGACGCCGCGATGTGACGTTTTGCTAAAGAAGCCTACAGAAAAATTGGGTAAACGGGGTGACGAATCACGAGAGCGCTCTAAAGATTCGCTCCACCCGAATCGCCCGCAGCCCCTTAGAGGAGCATTGAATGGCCGCCAAAGATACTGACGACCGCAAGCCTGACGATCAGGACGCCGAAATCTCGCTCGACATGAGCCAGGCGCAAGTCAAGAAGATGATCGCCGAAGCCCGTGAGAAGGGCTACATTACCTACGATCAGCTCAATCAGGTTTTGCCGCCGGATCAGGTCTCCTCCGAACAGATCGAGGACGTCATGTCCATGCTGTCGGAAATGGGCATCAACATCATTGAAGATGAAGACGCCGAGGAAGAAGAGAACAAAGGCACCACGGAACTGGTGACGACGGAATCCAACCGCGAGGTTGCCGTCGCCGGAACCGGGACCGAGAAGCTGGATCGCACGGACGATCCGGTGCGCATGTACCTGCGCGAGATGGGGAGCGTGGAGCTTCTGTCGCGCGAGGGCGAGATTGCCATCGCCAAGCGCATCGAGGCCGGTCGCAACACCATGATCCTTGGGCTCTGCGAAAGCCCGCTGACCTTCCAGGCGATTACCATCTGGCACGACGAACTCCTCTCCGAGGACATTCTGCTGCGCGACGTCATTGATCTGGAGGCCACCTTTGGCAACCAGATGGATGAAGAGGGCGATGTGGCAGAGCCGGTGGTGGACCCTTCGGCGGTGTCCGGTGCGGCCAAGCCTGAAAAGGACTCCGGCCCGGAGCTCGACGCCGACGGCAACCCGATCCTCAACAACGACGACGATGACGACGACGACGATGATCAGGCCAACATGTCCCTTGCGGCCATGGAAGCGGCGCTGAAGGATCGTGTGCTGGAGACGCTGGAGCGCATCTCCAACGACTTTGTGACGCTGTCGGAAATGCAGGATCTGCGGATCTCCGCGACCCTTAACGAGGACGGCTCCTTTTCCAAGGACGATGAGGCCAGATACCAGCAGCTGCGGTCTGAGATCGTGGAACTGGTGAACGGTCTGCATCTGCACAACAACCGCATCGAGGCGCTGATCGACCAGCTCTATGGCATCAACCGCCGCGTCATGCAGATCGACAGTGCCATGGTGAAGCTGGCGGATCAGGCCCGCATCAACCGCAAGGAATTTGTCGAAGCCTACCGTGGTCGTGAACTCGATCCGAACTGGCTGGCGGAAATGGGCGAAAAGCCCGGTCGCGGCTGGCAGATGTTCATCGAACGCTCCACCGACAAGGTTGAAGAACTGCGCGCGGATATGGCGCAGGTCGGTCAGTACGTCGGTCTGGACATCTCGGAATTCCGCCGCATCGTGCAGCAGGTGCAAAAAGGTGAAAAAGAGGCCCGTCAGGCCAAGAAGGAAATGGTCGAGGCCAACTTGCGCCTCGTGATCTCCATCGCCAAGAAGTACACCAACCGCGGCCTGCAGTTCCTCGACCTCATTCAGGAAGGCAACATCGGCCTGATGAAGGCGGTGGACAAGTTCGAATACCGTCGCGGCTACAAGTTCTCGACCTATGCGACGTGGTGGATTCGTCAGGCGATCACCCGCTCGATCGCCGATCAGGCGCGCACCATCCGTATTCCGGTGCATATGATCGAGACCATCAACAAGCTGGTCCGCACCGGCCGTCAGATGCTGCATGAAATCGGCCGCGAGCCGACGCCGGAAGAACTGGCCGAAAAGCTGCAAATGCCGCTCGAGAAGGTCCGCAAGGTGATGAAAATCGCCAAGGAGCCGATCTCTCTTGAGACCCCCATCGGCGACGAGGAAGACAGCCAGCTGGGCGATTTCATCGAGGACAAGAATGCCGTGCTGCCCTTGGACAGCGCCATTCAGGAAAACCTCAAGGAAACCACCACACGGGTTCTGGCGTCCCTGACGCCGCGCGAGGAACGGGTTCTGCGGATGCGTTTTGGCATCGGCATGAACACCGACCACACGCTCGAAGAGGTTGGCCAGCAGTTCAGCGTGACCCGCGAACGGATTCGTCAGATCGAGGCCAAGGCGCTCAGGAAGCTGAAGCACCCAAGCCGCAGCCGCAAACTGCGCAGCTTCCTCGATCAGTAAGACCCATGATGATAAAAGCGCCCCCGCAAGGGGGCGTTTTTTATAGGGCTACCTATAGTTGCAATGCATATTATATGCGTCGTGTGGGTGTTCATTCATCGCGGCGTAATGCCGGACTTATATAGGCGGGCTGGTTTGAGCTGGGCCATCTGCTTTGTCCCTTTTGCACAGTTGAAATGATCTCGGCCCTGTTGTTTCATCTCTGTGCAATTTAGATGCGCGCGTGGATGTGCTGCGTGTGATTTAATATAAGACGTCTCAACACAGGTATTTAAGACCATGAAACCCGTGACCAAATGCGCCGCGATCCTTGCGACCCTCTTTGCAACCCCGGCGCTGTCCTGCCCTGATGGGTCTATCACGCTGGTGTCCTGTACGCTCAAGGAGGGTACGAAATACCTTGAGACCTGTTTGATGGGCGATCACGCGACCTATGCCTTTGGCACTGCAGAGCGACGCCCGGATCTGGCGCTTGCGCGCCATGTGGATGAGGTGGAGATGACCCCATGGCCCGGTGTCGGGCGCGAAATCTGGGAGGATTTCACCTTTCATAATGGCGAGACCTCTTACCGCGTCCACTACAGTATCGACCGCTTCTCCGAACAGGGGGATGGGCTCAGCGGGGGTGTTACGGTTCTAAAAGGGCAGGAGCCTCTGGCGCAGCTTGAGTGTGATGCGGGCAGCGTCGATGCAGGCTATCCGTTGCCATTGTGGGATGCCAAAGAGGCCGATCGTTAAGCCGGTAACGCATGTTGGTCTGAGAGACGCGGTTGAACTGCATCCCAGCCGGGGTAGCCCAATTGGGCCGTGGCCGGTGTTGGGTATACATATTATTAACCAATTTCGGCAAATTCGTTAACCATTACCACTGTCAGAATATTGATTAAAGAAATCGATAATTTATTTCTACCCCGTGCGCTTGTGATACATTCAAGCCATACACCGGGGGGTGAACATGAGTGGAAACAACGAAATGCAAAGCGCATTGGGTGCGCTTGACGAAAAGCTCGATGCTTTGGATACGATGACAGAGGTTAATTCCTTTCTGGTGTCGGCCCTGCGCGAGCACGAACAGGAGCTCATTCGCATGAGCCCGCAAGAGACCCGCGAAATGCTGCGCCAAAAAGCGCGCGCCTATTATCGCGTGGATGGCGGCGAGCGGCCCAATCCAAAGGCGCTGGATCTTCTGGAAAAAACACTGGGCAACGGCCACACGGCGGAAATCATCCAGTTTCCCACGCGTCGCTAAACCCATTCCAGCCGGAGAGTGTGCAAGGGCGGCCATAAGGTCGGGTGTGCGGGCGGGCATGGCTTGTCCCCGGCACGGGGCTACACTACATTCTGGGCAACCCTCCAGAAGGATGCCTTCAATGCCCACACGCTCTCGCTCTGCCACACGTGCCCTGACGCTCTCAACGCTTGCGGCGACAGCTGCTCTGGCAGGCTGTGTCGATCTGCAAAGCACTGGACCACAAGCGGATTATTTCTCGTCCCGCGCGCTTGCCCGCATTTACGCGCTCGACGACGGAAGCTTCGAGGTGGTGCCGGAAATCGGTGCGCAAGGGGCGGCCTATTGGTGCGCGGCCTCTGAATACGCCCGTCGCCGCCTTGGCGCGGACTGGTCGCAGGACATCTATGTCGCCAAAGGGCGCGCGCCCAGCACCGTGAGCGGGCGCATCGACAGCGTCACCTTTACCCTGTCACACGTGCCCAGTGCCGAAGGAAAGCGTCCGTTTATCAACACCTTTGGCTTTAAGCCCGGCGATAATTTCAGCGTCTCCAGCGGCGATAGTTTCTGCCGCGATCTCGAACCGCTGTTCTTCTTCTGACCCGTTGCCCGCCGTGCAGCAGCGCGAATTCATCCAGCCGACACGCGGGCAGGGACTCTATGAGATCACCCAAGAGATCCGCGCCTTTGTGGCAGATTGGGCGCACCCGCAGGGGCTGCTGACACTCTTTGTGCGCCACACCTCCTGCTCTTTGCTGATACAAGAGAACGCCGACCCCGATGTGCAAAGCGATCTCAGCGCCTTTTTTGCGCGCCTCGTGCCGCCGACCACGCATCCCGACATGTCCTATCTGCGTCACACCTATGAGGGACCAGATGATATGCCCGCCCATATCAAGGCCGCGATGATGCCGGTGAGCCTGTCGATCCCTGTCTCGGGCAGCGAAATGGTGCTCGGCACCTGGCAGGGGATCTACCTCTTTGAACACCGCGACGCCCCGCATCAGCGCCGTATCTTTGCGCATCTCACCGGATAAGGCGATAAAACAGGCGCGAAACCTACCAAGGTCTTGGGGTTGAATTTCCCCTCTACCCAAATCCTAGCAGCTCCCCTATAGTTGTGGATAAATGCGCGAACCTGCGCACTAGAACGATCTGTCTCGAGGGGAGGAGCCCGAGGATGCGGTGCCCATTTTGCGGAAATGTCGATACGCAAGTTAAGGACTCGCGTCCGGCGGAGGATCACGTCTCGATCCGCCGACGCCGCTTCTGCCCGGCCTGTGGCGGCCGTTTCACCACCTATGAGCGGGTGCAGCTGCGCGACCTCGTGGTGATCAAGACCAACGGCAAACGTGAAGATTTCGACCGCGACAAGCTGGAACGCTCCATTCGCATCTCAATGCAGAAACGCCCGGTCGACCCGGAGCGTATCGATCAGATGATTTCCGGCATCGTGCGCCGACTGGAGAGCATGGGCGAGACGGATATCGCCTCCAAGAAGATCGGCGAAATCGTGATGGAGGCTCTGGCCCGCATCGACACTGTCGCCTATGTTCGCTTTGCAAGCGTCTACAAGAATTTCCAGGCGGCGGATGATTTTGAGGACTTCGTGCACGAGTTGCGCCCCCCGGCGCCGCCCGAGACGTAAATCCCGGCCCTGCTGCCTGCGCATAGCCCGGCGAAAGGTCTGATCCAGTGAGCAAAAGCGACCATCGGTTTATGGGGCTTGCCCTGTCGCTCGGGCGACGGGGGCAGGGGCGCACATGGCCAAACCCGGCTGTGGGCTGCGTCATCGTAAAACAGGGTCGCGTGGTGGGGCGGGGCTGGACCCAGCCCGGTGGCCGCCCGCATGCCGAACCGATCGCGCTGGCGCAGGCCGGTGCAGCCGCCCGCGGGGCCACCGCATATGTGAGCCTTGAACCCTGCTCGCATCACGGCAAGACCCCACCCTGCGCGCAGGCGCTGATTGATGCAGGCATCGCCCGTGTGGTCGCCGCGATTGAGGACAGCGACCCTCGCGTCAGCGGACAAGGCTTTGAAATGCTGCGCGCCGCGGGCATCAAAGTCACCACTGGTATCCGCACCGAGGAAGCAGGCTTTGACCACGAGGGCTTCTTTCTCAGAACCGAACAGGGCCGCCCTTTTGTGACGCTGAAACTCGCCTCCAGTTTTGACGGGCGCATCGCCACCGGATCGGGGCAGAGTCAGTGGATCACCGGCCCCGAGGCCCGCCGCATGGTCCATGCGATGCGCGCGCGCCATGACGCGGTCATGGTCGGCGCAGGCACCGCGCGCGCCGATGATCCCTCGCTCACCGTGCGCGATCTTGGCATTGATCACCAGCCCGCCCGCGTGGTGGTCTCCCGCCATCTTGACCTGCCCTTGATGAGCCAACTGGCCCGCAGCGCCAAGGACATCCCGCTTTATCTATGCCACGGAACGGGTGCCGACACCGAACGCCTGCGCGCATGGGAGGGGCTGGGTGCGCAGCTTCTGCCTTGCAACGCTCTGGGCACCCAGCTTGACCCGCATGACGTGCTGGAACAATTGGGCAGCGCCGGGCTGACACGGGTGTTCTGCGAGGGCGGTGGCGCACTTGCCGCCACCCTTCTCGCGCATGATCTGGTGGATGAACTAATCGGCTTTAGCGCCGGGCTGGCCATCGGGGCCGAAGGTCTGCCGTCCATTGGCGCGCTTGGCATTGGCCACCTCCAAGAGGCCCCACGCTTTGAGCTGATCGAAACTCGCCCCGTCGGCGCCGACATCCTGCACCGCTGGCGCCGCCCCCAAAGTTGAGACCGCACCCCTTTTCATCTTCTTAAAAATATCCCGGAGCGCGAGGCAGCGCCTCGCATCCTGCCTCAGCGCCAAAGCGGTGCAAATGAGGCAAACAAACCCTGCAGTTTCGACAGGCTGCGGTTCATCGGACCGGGCGAGGGCAGATCGCCTGCAATCAGCCGATCCACCGCTACCTCTGGCGAACAGGGCAGGTTGGAAACCGGGTCGAAATAGCGCGGATAATCAATCAATGCCGCATGGGCCAGGCCGAGGATGCCGGGGCGTGCATCGCGCCAATGGGGCGCTTCCAGCCGATCCCGCGTCAGCCCCCAGCCTGCATAAAACGGCAGCCCCACGCAGGTCACCGGCACCCGGCGCAGCAGGGCTTCAAACCCCAGAAGCGAGGTCATGGTCCAGACCTCATCAACGCTGTCAATCAGCGCCGCCGGGTTGGCGTGTTCGGCCACCACATCGGCCCAGGTCTCGGCATGCTTGATGCGCCCCTTGCGCAGGCCAGCCTCCACATCGGGGTGCGGTTTATAGATCACCACCGCATTGGGGCGTGCCGCGCGCACCGCCTGCAACAGCTTCATATTGCTGTTGATCTTGCCCGCACCCATCTCGACTGAGGCGTCATCCTCGACCTGACCGGGCACCAGCACCCGGTGGCCTTTGGGCAGATCCGGCAGCGTGCCGTCGAGGTTATATTTCGTGACCTCATGCTTGATCAGCCGCATCACCAACGCCTCGATCCGGCGTTCCTGCTGCGGCGTCAGCGACACCCGCTCGCGGATCAGATCGTCCAGATCACTGTGGCGGGTGGGGTCGTAGTAGATGCCCTGACGGTCCAGCACCAGAGACAAGGGCGGCACCAGTTCCGCCCCCAGCCCGCGCGAGCGCAAAAAGCCATCCTCAAGATGATGCGCGCCAGCGTGGTCCTTGGTGGCCTTACTGGCCCAGACCATCCAGTTCTTGCCGCTCTTTTTGGCGGTCTTGGTCTTTTCCGTAAAGGTCATGCGCTTGTGCTGACCAAAGAACCGCTGCAAGGGCGCGCGCTTCCACAGGCGGATTTCCGATGCGGCCCAGCCCGCGCGGTCCTCGCGCCACGCCCGCACCTGAGCCTCCAGCGAATCGATCACCTGTTCGAGCTGGCACAGCCGATCGTGATGGGGATCATACCATGTGGGATAGAGGATCATCGCCGCCGCAAAAAGCTGCGCGCGGGTCAGGCGACGGTGGCGGCCGGGTGGGGGAAACTCGTCCTGAGTCAGCCCCCAGCCTGCATAAAACGGCTGGCCAAAGATGCGCGGTTTGTGACCGGCCAGAATGGCCTCGAACCCCAGTTGTGACGACACCGTATAGACGCCGACTGCGCCCTCCAGCAGCAGGTGCGGCGAGACCGGCGCGTCAAACAGCTCCACCCGGTCACTGGTATCGCGTGCGTCGAAATAGCCCGCCCGGTGGCCCTTGGTGGTTTCGGGGTGAGTTTTAATAAGAACGCGCGCGCCGGGGTTTTCCTCCTGCGCAAAGGCGAGCATTTCCTGAAACCGCCCCTGATCGGCACCGGGAAAGGGGATGGATGCCTTAACAGAGGCATCCTCGCGCAGCTGATCCACCACCAGCACATAGCCGGGCTCCGGCGGTGGCACATCGGGGTGGAAGGCGTTGTATTTGCTCAGATGGGCGTCCTGCAAACGCGCCATCGCATCGCGCGCTCGTTTCATCAGGGCGCTGTCATCGAGGGGATGGTCTTTCAGCAGGGTGACCAGATCGCTCGACAGGGAGGGGTCAAAATGCACGCCGGTGCGGTCGATCAGCAGGCCCAGCGGCGGCTCTCCGCTGCGACCCGGATGCACCGAGCGCAAGAACGCATCCTCAATCCGCACCAAGGGCGCGCCATGCTCCTCGGCGATTTTCTTGCCGCGATGGGCGGTGGGGCTGTCGCCCCAGATGCCGACCAGATCGCCCTCCTTGGGCAGGCCAAGACGGATGTCATACCCGGCCAGATCAAGGATACGGCGCACGCGGGACTGGGTCAGAAAGCCGCCATTATACACAAACAACCGGGAGCGCTGGCTCCCGGTTTTTGTCTCGTCTGGATGCGGCAAAGGCCCTTGCATCATCTGCGCTTAGCTGCCGCCGAACAGGGTCTCGACACTTGCGGCCGTGGACAGCGGGCTGGTCAGAAGCGACAGCGTTTTGGTCCACTGGGCATAGGGTGCTTCGGTCACATAGATGGTGTCGCCGTCGCGGATCACGAAGTCGCGGGCGATGAACAGACCGTTAGGCTGGGTGAGGTTCAGCACGTAGATCATCCGCTGTGCGCCGACCAGATCGTCCCGGCCCAGTACCTGATTGGAGATCGCCTCCGGTTCATTGCGGAACACAAAGACGCCGGTCGGATCGGAGGCGGTGGCAATCAGGCCACCCACCTGCGCGATGGCCTCCAGCGCGGAGAGGTTCTGGCTCTCGAAAGGCACGCGGGCCTGCGCGGCGGTCGCGCCCAATGCGGTGAACGAACGGGTGTCGCCCTCAACGAGGATCTTGTCGCCGTTGCGCAGCGGAATATCGAGCTGGGGATGATCGTAGAGATCCTCGAACCAGATCGTGCCGGTCTTACCCTGACGTGTGACGGAAACCTGCGCAATCTCAGGTTCGATCGCAACACCACCCGCCTGTGCCAGCATTGTGGCCAGCGTCCGGGTGGGGCGTTCAATCGGGTAGACGCCTTGCGCGCCGACCGCACCGGTGAGGCTCACAGTGGCCCCATCGCCTGCCATGCGGCGCACTTGTACTTGCGGATCGGGGGTCTGATCTTCGAGCTTTTTGGTGATGGCTTCACGCAGTTGCTCGGGCGTATTGCCGGAGGCGCGCACGCGGCCCGCGTAGGGCACAAAGATATAGCCCGCACCGTCGACCTGCACTTCTTCCAGCAGGGTGGCATTGGCCCCTGCGCTGGCCAGCAGCCCGTCATCGACGTTTTCCCAGATGGTCAGGCCGAGGATATCGCCGGGGCGGATGATGTCGGATGTCAGAACCGAGGCTTTGGTGAATTGGTCGGAAAAGCCAAGCGCGGGCACCACAGCGGTGGCGCGCGCAACGCGGTCATTCACGGATACCACAAAGGCGTCGCCCTGTTTCTGGACGGACCCTGCAAAGATCTGACGTTTATTCGGGCCCACCTTGGGCAGCCCGCATGATGCTGCGAGGGCGACCGCAGCCAGCAAGGCCACGGGGCGCGCCCATCGTAAAGTCATGGGTTTCACTGCTCGGTCTCCTCGACCTATGTTTATTTTGCCTCAAGTTTTGCGTCCAAATTAGCGGACTGTCACGTAAAAATCCAGTCGCGCTTGTATTTGGAGTCAGCTCACAACCCGCAAGTGTTGCCTTGGTGCTGCTGTCCCGCGCAGGAGCGCATCATAGGGATCATCGGCAGAGAGCATCATATCCACCACCTGCCGCAGCAATTGCCGCCGCCCGGAGCGGGAATAGAACCCGCCGGGAAACTGTGAGGTTTCCAACAGATAGCGGCGATATTGCTTATAGGCGCGGCCATCGGGGCGGGCAGGGGTGGCAAAGAATTCCGCCAGGCTTTGGGTCGAGGAAAATTCAGGTTTGTCGTAGACCGCGCGGCCAAAGACCTTGAGCGGCAAGCCGCGCCACAGGACCTGTTGACCGGCGGTGGAGTTCACGGTGACGGCGGTGCGGGCCTCGTTTAGAAGGCCTGCGAGCTTGCCTCCGCGCACGTAGTGAACACGCCCCTCGACGCCATGTTCGGCCGCAAGCCGTTTGAGCGCGCGACGGATCGGGGCGCGGCCATCCTCAAGCGGATGCGCCTTGAACACCAGATGATGGTGGCGCGGCGCGCCCTCGGCAAATCCGGCCACGACCACCTCAAGGAATTCGGTGATGGTCGAAAAGGGCGAATGGGCCTGAAAGGCGCTGTCATGCTCCAGCTGCAACAGCGCCAGATGATAGGGAAAGCCGCCGCGCTGAATGCGGGCGGTGGCAAAGCGGCGGTGCAGCGCATGCAGCGGCATCATCAGCAGGCGGTTGAGATAGAGCTGGAATTCCTTGGTCACCGGCAACGCGCGGTGGGGGCGGAAATTGCGGTAACGCTGATTCCAGAACATGACGAACCAGTGATAGAGCGCGCCGTAAATCACATGCTGGCGGGTGTCGCCCCAATGCGCAGGTGGCATCGGCATTTCCAAATCACTCTGCGCCAGTGCCTGCTCCATCTCGGCAACGGGCATCTGCATCAGCCGAGAGTTGCCATTGGTGCCATCACGTTCATAAGTGACCCAATAGGGGCGCAGGTAGCCCTCTTCGAAGGTGTGAGCCGTGACGCCCCGTGTGCGTGCAATTTCAACCGCATGGGCGTGAATGGGGCGGGTGTCGCCATAAAGCACAATATCGGTAACGGCGTGGTCTTCAAGCAAGGCAGCAAAGCGCGCAGGCCATGCCTCTAATGTGTCGCGAAAGGCGATGTAGTTTGACTTGTCCGGCCAAAACATCCGGTCGCCTGCGTTAAAGCCAACCCGGCGTACCTCGCATCCAGCAGCCCGGAGCATACGCGCCAAAGCGCCGAAGAACGGCCCATGCGGGCCTTGCAAAAACAAGAAGCTACGGGATTCAGTCGATCCGTGTGTCGATCTCTTTGGCATCTGTGCTCGATCCGATAGTCACATGGGTCGGGCGTGGCCATTCTGTTGCGGCCTGTCGAGAGGGTGTTTGATCTCGCCCGTGTTCACGCGTTCTGGTTTGTTTTACGGTGTCTTTGCTGAAAACCTAATCTTGGTAAAGTCTGTTAAACCTAAACTAGAGCAAAAGTATGACCAATTGCCTTATGGGGCACAGAGAGCCTCTTGAGCCGGAGGCGGGCAGGGGCTAGCTCTGGTGGGAAGGCGTCCGCAAGACAGGGGCGCGGCACTCTCAAGCGGCACTATCAAGGAGTTCGCCCATGTTTACCGGGATCATCACCGATGTGGGAACCATCACCGAGCTGGAACAGACCGGCGACCTGCGCGCCCGCATCCAGACGGCCTATGACACCGGCAGCATCGACATGGGGGCTTCAATCGCCTCGGATGGGGTGTGCCTGACCGTGGTGGCGCTGGGGCCGGATTGGTATGACGTGCAGATCTCGGCCGAGACTATTTCAAAAACCAACATTGATGGACGTGGCAATCACAAGGGCTGGTTTGTCGGCAAGCGGGTCAATCTGGAACGCGCGCTGAAGGTCGGCGATGAACTGGGCGGCCATATCGTGTCGGGCCATGTGGATGGCGTGGCCGAAGTGGTCGAGATGCGCAATGAGGGAGACAGCACCCGCGTCACGCTGCGCGCGCCCAAGGATCTGGCGCGCTTTATTGCGCCCAAAGGCTCGGTTGCGCTCAATGGCACCTCACTGACGGTGAATGAAGTGGAGGGTTGTGATTTTGGTATCAATTTCATCCCGCATACCAAAGAGGTCACCACTTGGGGGGATGTCAGCGTCGGGGATTTGATCAACCTCGAGATCGACACGCTGGCCCGTTATGTGGCGCGCCTGCAGGAGAGCCTGTGATGTCGCCGGGCACAGGACGGGGCTCAGAACAGGGCGCAGAACAGGGCACAGGGTCGGTGCCGGGGCTGGGGCACAACGGTGGCCCCAGCATGGAGCCGGGAGTGCTGTGGCGCACCCATGCGTGGCGCTCGGCACAGAAAAAACTGATGCCAAACACCATCCCCAAGCTGGTGCTGCAAATGCGCCTGAAACGGGCCGCCGAGCTGGGCATGGACTATAAGACCTATGCCAAGGTGCGCCAGACCTCCGGTCAGGATGTGCTGGGGCTGTTATTTTCTGCCAATGCGCTGCGTCTGTTGCGCGACCCGCACCTGCCGGACCTTGAGCGCGCCGCACTGGCGCGCGTCGAGCACGCAGGGCGCCTAGCGCTGATCTATCGCCCGCTCGCTCCGGAGGTGGTGGAGGCCGTCAATCCGGAAATTGATATCGCAGGGCCGGCTCCTGTCTTTACCGAAGGCTGGGGCGCGATGCGCGACAAGGTACAGAGTGTGATGCGTCAGCGTGGCTTGTCCGGGGCATCGGTCGTGGTGATCGGGGATGCGCCGCTGGAACGAGAATGGACCACAGCAGGCCGCGCCGCCGCCTACCTGAGCGCGGCGGAGTATTTTAAGAACGGCGCACATAGCTAACACCGGGGCGGCCTAGTCTTGGCGCTCCGTTTGGCGGGTCATTTCATAATGTGCGACCTGTTCGGCAGGCGTTCAAAGTAAAAGGGACGGCGCCGCCACAAAGGCGGAAATGGCCGGGGGTATCCCCCCGCGTGCTCAACGTTATCTCTGCACTGCTCCCCCAAAAGGGAAGCCAGCTCCTGGTGATGCCGAAGGTTTTAAGTCCGGCGGATGATCGCGATCCCCGCCAATATACTGTTGTTTCCCTTAAGGCTGATAACCACTGCGTGCGCTTGGGGCGCAACGGGGATGCGAGGCGCTGCCTCGCGCTCCGGGATATTTGGAGTTAGAAGAAAGATCCGGCCCTCATATTCTTCTAACCACAAATATCCTGGGGTGAATTGGCCAAAGGCCAAGAGGGGCAAAGCCCCTGTGAGACGTGCCGGTTGCGCACCCGCATGTGCCGCTTGCAGGGCTGGTATTTGCGCCGCGTGTGAGCTATCCCGACGGGGACAATCGCGGCGCGGACAGGTCATCCGACCCTGCGCCCCATCAGTGAAAGGCCTGTTGCAGATGAGCTATGAGACGCCCGGCCCTGTCGAGTCTGAGTTGCGCGACGCCATCAGCCCCATCGAGGAGATCATCGCCGCTGCCCGTGCGGGGAAGATGTATATCCTAGTGGATCATGAGGACCGCGAAAACGAGGGCGATCTGATCATCGCGGCTGAATTTGCCGATGCGGATGCGATCAATTTCATGGCCACATACGGGCGCGGGCTTATTTGTCTGCCGATGACCGCCGAGCGGATCGACCGGCTGGGTCTGCCGATGATGGCGGTGAATAATTCCTCGCGCCATGAGACCGCATTCACCGTGTCGATCGAGGCGCGTGAGGGGGTGGATACCGGGATTTCGGCCGCGGATCGGGCGCTGACCGTGGCCACCGCCATCAATGAGCAAAACACCATGGCCGCGATTGCCACGCCGGGCCATGTGTTTCCATTGCGGGCCAAGCGGGGCGGCGTGCTGGTCCGCGCCGGCCATACCGAAGCCTCGGTCGATATTTCGCGCATTGCGGGGCTGCATCCCTCGGCGGTGATCTGCGAGATCATGAAAGACGATGGCACCATGGCGCGGCTGCCGGATCTGGTGGAGTTTGCCAAAACCCACGACATGAAGATCGGCACGATTTCCGATCTGATCGCCTATCGTGCCAAGAATGACAATCTGGTGGATGAGACCGCGCGCAAGACCGTGACCTCGGAATATGGCGGCGACTGGGAGATGCGGATCTTTACCGACCAGACCCATGATGTGGAACACGTCGTGCTGATCAAGGGCGACATCTCGACGCCCGAGCCTGTGCTTACGCGGACCCATGCGCTGCATGAGGCCTCTGACCTCTTGGGGCTGGGGCCAAAACCCGCAGGCGAGCTGCCGCGTGCAATGGAATTGATTGCAGAAGAAGGGCGCGGGGTGGTCTGCCTGTTCCGCCAGCCGCGCAATGCGCTCTATGCTTCGGACGAGGACGGGGTGCGCACGATCAAGCAAACCGGTCTTGGCGCGCAAATTCTCAATAAACTCGGCATTGAGGAGCTGATCCTGCTCACCGACTCGCCGGAAACCAAATATGTTGGGCTGGATGCCTATGGGCTGTCGATCGTCGGCACCCGTCCCATCCTGTCCAGTGACAGCTAAAGGAGGCCTGCGTCATGGCCGGACAAGAAAGCCACTACATCCTGCCGCGCCCGGAATTCGACAAGCCGGTGAAGCTGCTGATCGTGGTGTCGCCCTATTACAAGGACATCGCCGACAATATGGTTGCTGGTGCGGTGGCCGAGATCGAGGCCGTGGGCGGCTCTTATGAGGTGGTCGAGGTCCCCGGCGCGCTGGAGATCCCCACCGCCATCGGCATTTCCGACCGGGCGTCGAACTTTGACGGCTATGTGGCGCTGGGCTGCGTGATCCGTGGCGAGACCACGCATTACGACACGGTCTGTAATGACAGCTCGCGCGCCTTGCAGCTCTTGGGCCTTCAGGGGCTGTGCATCGGTAATGGCATCCTGACGGTAGAGAACCGAAAGCAGGCCGAGGTGCGCGCCGATCCAAAGGATCAAAACAAGGGCGGCGGCGCGGCGGCTGCGGCCTTGCATCTGATCGCGCTCGCGCGTAAGTGGGGCGCCCAGACCAAGGGTGTAGGATTCAAACCTGCCTCCGACTCTTACCGGCTCGCCTGATTTTAACAACGGATCCCTCGCTCATGACCTCCAAAGACGCCCCGAAACCGGGCCAGAAACCGGGAAAAAACAAGACGCAGGCGCGCTCTGCTGCCCGTCTTTATGCGGTGCAGGCGCTGTTTCAGATGGAGCAGAGCGACCAGAGCACCAATAAGGTGATCGTGGAGTTTGAGGATCATCGCTTTGGTGCGACCTATGAGGGCGACGAATATGCCGAGGGCGACACCAAGCTGTTTCGCAAGCTGGTGAATGATGCGGTGAATTATCAGGCAAAGATCGACCAGATGACCGACCGCGCGCTGGTGGCGAAATGGCCGATTGCCCGTATCGACCCAACCCTGCGGGCGCTGTTTCGTGCAGCAGGCGCGGAGTTTGTCGAGAGCGATACGCCGGTCAAAGTGGTGATCAACGAATACGTCGATATTGCGCGCGCCTTCTTCCCGGAAGGGCGCGAGGCGAGCTTTGTCAACGCGGTGCTGGACCATATGGCACGCGAAGCAAAGCCCGAGGCGTTCTGACAGTCAGCCTGTCAGACAGGGCGAAGAAACGACGCAAAACAGTTCTAATGAGGCGCATGACGATGGGTCCTGCGCCTTTTTTCATTGAAACCTGAGAGCTTAGCACCAGTTCATAGTCCGATTGGCGCGGATTGCATGCTTTTTAATCAGCAATTTGCGTTGGCAGCAAAAAGCTGCCAGCTTGCAAGTACTGGACACCTCTGCCCGTCACTGGGCTGAGGCGGTCCTGCCCGGAAACGAAAACGCCCCAAAAGGGCTGCCAGAAACAGGAGGGGACATGTTTCACAAAGTAGTCGTGCCAGTGGACCTGGCGCATGAAGCCGCATTGCAGAAAGCTCTGCAAGTGGCTGCAACAATGGCAAAAACCCATGCCGCAGAGGTGTGTTATGTGGGGGTGGCCTCGGCCAGTCCCAGTGCACTTGCCCGCAGCCCTGCGGAATACAAGGCAAAGCTGGAGAGTTTTGCCCAGAGCCAAGCAGCGCAATATGCGATCAAGGCCAGCGCCCATGCCATCATGAGCCACGACCCGGCAACCGATCTCAATAAGGCGCTGGAGGCTGCCATTGCGGATCTGCAGGCGGATCTGGTGGTGATGGCGACCCATGTGCCGAATATCTCGGATTACATCTGGGCCGGTCACGGCGCCCATGTTGCAGCGCACAGCACCGCATCGGTGCTCTTGGTGCGCGATTGACTGCCATAGAATTGAAACTCCGAAACGAAAGGCGGTACCTATGACCGACCAAACGACGGAAACGTCCGACGGCATTCCAAGCCCGGACGGCGCAGCACATATCATCGATACGGAATATGAAATCGGGCAAGACAACCTTGAGGGGTCTGTCGGTCCTTTCGGGTTTGACATCCACAACCCGGTGTTTGCGATCTCTGGCCTCGCGATTGTGGCCTTTGTGTTCTACACGCTCGCCCTGCCCGAACAGGCGGGGTCGCTGTTCTCCTGGCTGTTCAGCACAGTCACCAAGGGCTTTGACTGGTTCTTCCTCGGTGCCGCGAATATTTTCGTGATCTTCTGTCTGTTCCTGATCGTCACGCCATTTGGCAACGTCAGGCTGGGCGGCACTGAAGCAGAGCCCGACTATAGCTATATCGGCTGGTTTGCGATGCTTTTCGCGGCCGGTATGGGCATCGGTCTGATGTTCTACGGCGTCTCGGAACCGCTGAGCCACTTTGCCTCTTCTATGGGCGGCACCGCCGCTGAGAATGGCGCGCGCACCGACTGGGCCCCCTTGGGAGGCGCCGCCGGAAATGAAGCGGACGCCGTGCGTCTGGGCATGGCCGCGACGATCTTTCACTGGGGTCTGCACCCTTGGGCGATCTATGCGGTGGTGGCGCTGGCGCTGGCTTTGTTCAGCTACAACAAGGGTCTGCCGCTGACGATCCGCTCTGCCTTCTATCCGATCTTTGGCGATGCAGTCTGGGGCTGGGTTGGTCATGTGATCGACATTCTCGCGGTATTTGCGACGCTCTTTGGTCTGGCGACCTCGCTCGGCTTTGGTGCGACGCAGGCCAATGCGGGCCTCAATGAGCTGTTCGGCATTGCTGTTGGTCCCACCACCGAGGTGATCCTGATTTCGGCGATTACCGCAGTGGCGCTGGTGTCGGTGATGCGTGGTCTTGATGGCGGGGTGAAGATCCTGTCCGAAATCAACATGGGTCTGGCGTTCCTGCTGCTGATCTTTGTGCTGCTGGTGGGGCCGACCGTGTTCCTGCTGTCGCTGTTTTGGGATTCGCTGGTGGCCTATGTGCAGTTCCTGCCCGCGCTGTCGAACCCGGTGGGGCGTGAGGACGTCAACTTCATGCAGGGCTGGACTTCGTTCTACTGGGCGTGGTGGATTTCCTGGTCGCCGTTTGTGGGCATGTTCATCGCCCGCGTGAGCCGGGGCCGCACCGTGCGCGAGTTCATTATCTGCGTGCTGTTGATCCCGTCGATGGTCTGCGTGTTGTGGATGAGCGTCTTTGGCGGCACCGCAATTTATCAGGTGATCACCGATGGCTACACCGTCGCCCAAGAGGCAACGCTGGAGCTGAAGCTCTTTAAGATGCTGGACGTGATGCCGCTTGCTGGAATCACCTCGCTGGTGGGCATCGTGCTGGTTATCGTGTTCTTCGTGACCTCCTCGGACTCCGGGTCGCTGGTGATCGATACCATCACCGCCGGGGGCAAGGTCGACGCGCCGGTGCCGCAGCGTGCCTTCTGGTGCATCTTTGAGGGTGCGGTTGCGATCGTGCTCTTGCTGAGTGCGGGCGGTCTGCAATCCTTGCAGTCGATGGTGATCTCCACCGGTCTGCCGTTTACGGTGGTGCTGCTGATCATGTGCTACGCGATCCTGCGCGGCCTGATGAGTGAGCGCAAAAACACCTGAGCGGCCTCGCACTGAGTGACAGGAGAGACGGCGCCCTTTGCGGGGCGCCGTTTTTTTATGCGTCGCGTCGTGCGGTTTGGGGAAATAGCCAAACCCGACGCGGCCAAATCGTCGCATCATCTTCTGTGCGCTGGACCGGGGGGCCGCTGCGCCCTAGATTTAAAGGGTAGCCGCAAGGAGAGTGTCATGCCTGAACTGATTAAGCTCTACATCAGAAGCGCCCTTTGGGGACTGGTGCTGGCCGCGATTTTTGTGGGCATCCTGTTGTGGTTCAACATCGCCAATCTTGGCGCGCTGGTCTTTGGATCTGACGCGGGCGTCGTCGCAGTGCTGGCGCTGTGGATTTCCAATGCGGTGGTCTTTGGCGGCGTTCAGTTCGGCTTTAAGATCATGGCCATGGCGGAACGCGAGGACCCCCCCCGCGGTGGCACTTGGGTTGGGCCAGAGTTGCAAGCGGTGCCGGTCCCGGCCAAAGCCGCACAGGCCGGTCGCCCCACCAAACGCTGAGGGCTGGCCCCTCTGGGATTGGCTGAACACAGGCCGCGCATGTCTTGCGCGGCTTCTTGTTTGCAGGCGTTAGCGTGGGAAAAGCGGCGGGAACCACCAGTCAACCGTGCGGCGTTGATTCCCGAGGACCTGTATGTACAGGTGGGCGCCAGGTAAACGGACCAGGATCCGGACAGAGCCAGCTCCCTCGGAATTGCTTAAGGCCACTGGAATGCTGCCTGTCACGAGAAGGGGAGAACCCGCCTTCGCAATAGGTAGTGCGGCGCGCGCGCTTGCACAAGGGGGCGCGTGGGGATCTGGGGCTTGATTTTTGTTCATGAATTGTTCACTTTTGGCGTATGGCAAATCAGCACCTCGATCAAGATGAGTTCGACACCCCCACGCGGGAGGCCATCCCGCCTGAGGGCGATGAGGCGACACTGGCCCTGCTGCAGCCGGGACAGCGTCTGGCGCGTGGGGTCAGCCGCTATCTGCGCTCGATGGGATTTGCCTCGGTTGAGGAATTCGTCCCCGCGCGCGGGCTGCGGGTGGATGTCATGGCGCTGGGGCCAAAGGGCGAGTTATGGGTGATCGAGTGCAAATCCAGCCGCGCCGATTTTCAGAGCGATTGCAAATGGCAGGGCTATCTGGAGTGGTGCGACCGGTACTTTTGGGCGGTCGACGTGGATTTTCCCACCGATTTGCTGCCCGAGGGCACCGGGCTGATCCTTGCCGATGCCTATGATGGCGAAGTGGCGCGTATGGCGCCAGAGCAGAAACTGCCCCCGGCGCGGCGCAAAAAGATGATCCAGAAATTCGCCATGGATGCCGCCCGCCGCCTGCAGCGGCTCAGAGATCCAAGACCCGGACGGGATGGGCTGCTGTTGTCTCCAAGCGAGGGAGAATGACCTGAGGGTGGCCCAAGAGACCCGAATACGGCCCGCAGATCAGGCCGTGAGGTCGATGGCGGCTTTGGCCGGGGGGACGATGTAGATGATGTCATTGTGCCCATCGAGTTGCAGGGCGAGCATCTGCCGTTGTTCCTGCGCCTCGGCGGCCTCTCGCTGGGGATTGCGCTCATAAGGTTCTGCGGCTGCGATCAGCGGATCGCTGGGCGGCGTGCGCATCTCCGCGCCCTGAGTGGGGGCAGCGTCCGCTGTCAACACCCGTGGCACAGGGGCGCGGTCCGGGCGATCCAGCGCAGCGGCGCTGCCCGGTGCCTCAGACAAGGCCCCGGTCAGGCCGACACTCTCATCCGAGATCAACTCTGCAGATTGCGATGTGCGCGATTGGGTCTGATAGGCGTAGGCCTTCTGGGCGAGGGCAATCAGATCCGCACTGGCCCGTCTTTGGTCTTCGGTCAGGGGGAGGCTGATCACGGTGTTGGAGGTCATGCTCTCTCCTGATTGCGAAGGCTCTGATTGCGAAGGTTGTGGGGCCTCGCTGGGGGCCGGGGCGGCGGTGCGATCCGCGGCGGCGTTGGGCTGTGGGGTATCGGCTGGGGGCAGGCCGATGATGACGACCCCGTCATCCATCACATAGATCACCCGTGGAGGACGCGCAGCAGTGATGGTTTCGGCTGTGGCATCCGTGGGGGTGGCGACGGGTGTTGCGTTAAGGTCCGCCGGGGCTTCTGCCACCGACGGGAGACCGTCCGGCATCCTGCCGGACTGCTGCATTGCGACGCCGGAAGGATACACCGCAAGGGCGTCCTTGTCCGTCACCGGGGTCGCAGGCAAGCGGGAAACCTGAGTGCGCAGAAAGTTCAGCACTTTCTCCATGTGATCGACCGTATCCGAGATCTGGTTCATCGCGGATTTCCAGCCCGGCTCGGGCGGTTTGGTCACCTGATCAATCATTTTCTCGCGGGCGCGCCGGGCCTGAGAGACCTGATTTTGCAATTGGTTGGCGGTCAGCTTGTCTGAATTCGAAATGGAAAACGCGGCGGCCCGCGGACCATTCGCAGAGGCGATGGCGCTCGGTAGGGTCACAGCTGGTCCCAACGGCGGGGTTGTAAAATGGTACATCACACACGCTCCAAGTAGAAACTTGACGTTCATTAATCATTTGGAGGTAGAGGTTAACACGGCCCTAACTTCCGTAAACGGAACCCGTCAAATTCGATGGATTTTGCCGCTCTGGCAGGCCGTCGCGCGCAGCTGGGCACGCACTTGCGGTAACTTAATGGGCGATTGTTGGTTGTTGTGATGCCGACAGCGGTGTTTTGGGCACAAAAAAGCCGGGCGCAAAGCCCGGCGATCCTGTCGAAAAAAGACGCGCTATTCAGGAGCTGACAGCACGCGCGGCCTGTGCCGCTGCACGGATTTCATCAGCGATTTCCTCGGCTTCCTCGGGGTCGAAGTCCATCGGGATCTCAAGCCCATCGGCTTCGATGAAAATGCGCACCATCCCGGCATCGGTCGGGCCGATCTGCATGTTCGCCTCAATGTCGCGTTCGGTATTGATCCCCATGTGCAGCTCCTTCGGGTTGCGGATCGCGGTAGGAACTCCTGCTAGCCTGCAAGCCCTTAAAAAGCAAGATGTCGCCTCTTGCCCACGCACCGCGCGCCCTTTGATTGGGAAAACAGGGGGTGAGAGGGAATCACTGCGGCCTCAAACGGGCCATTTCCGGACATCTGAACGGGCGCAGATCTATGCGGACAGGGGGAGGACAGAAGAATTTGCCCTTGTGCAAAAAAGTGCAAAAAACTTGTGACATGAGCTCTTGCACTCTGATTTTCTGTGTTGTAAATCGCCCCCAGTGCCGCCTTAGCTCAGTTGGTTAGAGCGCTTGATTGTGGATCAAGAGGTCCCTGGTTCGAGACCAGGAGGTGGTACCATCCCTCCCTAACATCATGTCATGAAACGGTTTTGCGCCTGTGGGTGACCGATACGGCCATCCGTAGCGACGCGTAGCCGTGCAGCCTGTGGATAGGGCTGCGACTTGGTTAGTCGATCTGAACGCTCTGGCGCAGCGCACCGGTTTCGCTGTCGAGGATCAGGATTTGATCGTCGGTGGTCACCACCGCCAGCCAGCCGGAGCCAAAGGTCACAGCCCGCGCTGTCGCGCCATCGGGCAGGGTAATGTCTGCCGGAAGCAAGGGGGCAGAGGTGTCATCAGACAAACGGATGACAAGCAGCGCAATTACCACTAGAACCCCGCCCACCATGATCACCGTGAGCGTGGTCACGAGGCGGCGCAGGAAACGCAGCTGCGCCGGTTCGGTAATGTTTTCAGGTTCGGAAGGATGAGTCATGGCCAGCCGCCGCATTGAATTTGTGATCGCGGACAACCCGCCCAAGCGGCTTGATAAAGCGATTGCGCGCGATGTGCCAGAGGAAGCGAACCTGTCGCGCACCCGTCTGGCCCGTCTGATCGAAAGCGGTGGCGTTGAGGTGGACGGGACAGTGGCCAGTGACGCCAAGGCCCGCGTCCCTGAGGGCGCGCAAATCGTCATCACGGTGGAGGACGCTGAGGAGAGCCATATTGGCCCCGAGGATATTGCGCTGGATGTGATCTATGAGGACGCCGACCTTATCGTCATCAACAAACCGGCAGGCATGGTAGTGCATCCGGCCCCCGGCAGCCCCTCCGGCACGCTGGTCAATGCGCTTTTGCATCATTGCGGCGCGGATCTCTCCGGTGTGGGCGGGGTGAAGCGCCCCGGCATTGTGCACCGGATCGATAAGGAAACCTCGGGGCTGTTGGTGGTGGCGAAATCGGACGCCGCGCATCAGGGGCTGGCGGCGCAGTTTGAACGTCACAGCGTTGAGCGCTATTATCAGGCGGTCTGCTACGGTGTACCCGACGCCAATGACCCGCGCCTGCGCGGCGTGCGCGGTGCGAGTTTTGAGCCGGGCAATATCCTCAAGCTCACCACCCAGCTTGCGCGCCACAGGACCGACCGCCAACGGCAAGCGGTATTGTTTGAAGGCGGCCGCCATGCGGTGACCCGCGCCCGCATCATCGAGGCTTTTGGTGCCCCTGCGGCGGCCTCCTTGGTGGAGTGCTGGCTGGAAACCGGGCGCACCCATCAGATCCGGGTGCATATGGCGCATGCGGGCCATGGGCTGCTGGGCGATCCCACCTATGGCGGCAAGCGCAAGATCTCCCCCAAGGCGCTGAGCGCGGCGGGGCTTGTGGCCATCAGCAACTTTCACCGGCAAGCCCTGCACGCTGCCGTTCTGGGCTTTGAGCACCCGGTGAGCGGCGAGATGATGCGCTTTGAGGCCCCGCTGCCCGAAGACATGCAGGCCTTGATCTCAGCCCTTCGGATGCCGGTTGCGATTTAGGGGGAGGGGGAAGTGTTCGTTTGGAAACCTTCACAGATACCTGATCGGATTGTGCTATTTGCGAATTGCTGACATTTGATAATTTTTATGAGTGCGTTTGGCCTTGTGAGAGTTCTGAGCATCTTGTCATCTCTCAATCATCTCATTAGAGCAATGATAATAACGTATTTTGAAAATGGATTTATAAATTGATAAATGTAAATCAAGCTCTGGGTCGAGTGAACATCCTGGAAGAGAGGCTTTCTCCGGAAGTTCTAGCAGAAGCGCGGAATCTCGCAGCTAGTATATTAGATCCAAATACGGCGACGCGGAGTGAAATCTGGAAATCGGTATGGGACAAGCCGCTTTACGCAAACACTAAAGTTACTACTGCCCATCGTTGGATTAAAGAAATTGAACCTTTTAGAGACGAAGCACTCTTGAGCTGGGGAGAGCGAGACGGTGAATTATACATCGAAAAAATAGGTCCGGGTACTAAGAGGGATAGCTTTCGAATCTCGGGAAGAGCATCGAACGAGCTTTTATCCAGAACGCAGGTCGCTCGCCATCGATTGTTCGGAATTCAAGGCGCGGCCGTAGCAATGCGTGCGATGCCGTACGATGCACCCTTTGAGCGACTCGCGGCACAACCACTTGATTTGGCAATTAGTAACATTCAACGAGCGTATGGCGGAGGGTGGGGGCCGATCAGTGTTTTGCATGCCCTCACCGATTTGGGGCTTGCCGTGAAACCCGACATCCACCTTGTGAGGTCAGCCCGAGCAATAGGCCTCTTAGAAAATTGTCACGTATCAGTTAAGCCTGATTTCAAGCAACTTCTTGAGATCAACCGGCGGGTCGGGCTTTTGTGTCACGAAAAATTTGGCGATCGATCAGGTCGGAATTTGCGATACCTTGATAAAGTGCTCATGGAGATCTCGCGCTGCGGAATGTTGACGGACTGAAAACCTGAACATTGCGCTTAGCTACTTAGCCCGGACCGCTTCACCCCGGTGGCTTGCCGCGGTATTTTACGGTTAGCTCGGCGGGGACGTCTTCGGGGTCATAGACCCCAAGCAAAATGCCCTTGCCGCGGGAGGCGCCGCGCCCTGCAATGATCTGCGCGTCTGAGCGGGTGATGCGTTGTGACATGCGCCGACCCCATTGGCCGAGGCGCGCATACATCATGTCGATCACTTCGCGATGTTCAGCGCTGCGTCCAAGGTCGTTAAACTCTTGCGGGTCGTTTTCCAGATCGAACAGCATTGGCGGCAGGCCGCCCTCGGCGTGCATGAACTTCCAGCGCGTGTCCGTCACCATAAAGAGCCGTGCATCGCGGGGGGCGATGCCGAGCTTCACACTCATCGGTGTGCCGGAGTAGTCGTATTCGCTGATCGCGTAGTCCCGCCACACCTCGGGCGTCTGACCGTGCAGCCATGGTGTAAGCGCGCGGCCCTCAAGGATGTGATCTGCGACCTCGCCGCCGGCAGCCTCCACAAAGGTCGGGAGCAGGTCGATGTTTTCCACCAGCGCGTCGCAGGTGGTGCCGCGGGTGGCATCGGCGTCGGGGCGGGGATCATAGACGATCATCGGCACTTTGACGGAGGGTTCGTGAAAGAGATCCTTCTCGCCCAGCCAGTGATCGCCCAGATAGTCGCCGTGGTCAGACGTGATCACGATCATCGTGTCATCCATCCGGCCCGTGTCCTCAAGGTATTGAAACAGCCGCCCCATCTGGTCGTCGCATTGCTTGATGAGGCCCATATAGGCGGGGATGGCGGCTTGTCGGACTTCTTCGCGCGAGAAGGCCTGACCGATGGCATTGCCCATGAAGGCACCGTAAACAGGGTGCGGATCATCTCGCTCTGCGGGATCTTTGATGGCGGGCAGCACATGTTCGGGCCCGTACATGTCGTGATAGGGCGCGGGCACGATATAGGGCCAATGCGGCTTGATATAGCTCACATGCGCGCACCATGGCCCCTCGGCCTGTTCAATGAACTCGATGGTCTTGGTGGTGAGCCACGGGGTTTCGCTGTCTTCCTCGGCAATATTCGCGGCCTTCTGCGCGTTGGCCATGAACCAGCCGGAGGCCATTTCGTCGCCTTCAAGCCCCGCATTGGCAAAGTCGTGCCAGGGGTTATGGCCCGCGTAACCTTTTGATTTGAGGTATTCATTATAGGGGCTGCGTTTTTGGTCATAAAACCCGTCCGGCCCCTCGGCCCAGAGGCCATCGTCACGAATCCAGACGTCAAAGCCACATTCGGCTTGTCGTGCGCCAATCACGCTGTCGGGGCTGAGGCCGAGGCGGGCCATGCCTTCGCTGTCGGCATTCATATGCGTCTTGCCAATGAGCCAGCAGCCCATTCCCGCCTTGCGAAGGTGATCCCCCATGGTCCATTCGCCCACCCGCAGCGGCGAGTTGTTCCATTGCGCCCCGTGGCTGGACACATAGCGCCCGGTGTAGCAGCTCATCCGTGCGGCACCACAGATGGGCGATTGCACATAGGCGTTGGTGAACCGCACGCCAAGTTCTGCCAGCCGGTCGATATGGGGCGTTTTCAGATGCGGATGACCGGCGCAGCTCAGGTAGTCGAACCGCAGTTGGTCGAACATGATAAAGAGGATATTCATAGCGCAGGCCCCACTGGTGTTTCACCAAGGAGGATAGGCCAGTGAAAGATGCGCAAAAACCCTTTGTCAAAACATGCCGCTCAGTGGCATGACGGGACATGTTGAAAGAAAACCGCTCTCTTGATCGTGGCATCGAAATTCTGGAGACCCTTGCGCGTGAAGGGGCGATGTCGCTTGCGGATTTGCACCGCGCCACGGGGCTGCCCAAGAGCACCATCCGGCGGCTGTTGCAGACTTTGATCGCGCGCAAGATCGTGCGCCGCTCGCTGGCGGACCAGCTGTACCGGACATTGGTGGTGTTTCCCGATATTTCGGGCGAAGTGATGCCCAAGGGGATGTTGCATATGGCCGATGCGGCGATCCCGCGGGCGCTGGCGCTGACGAAGGCCATTGGCTGGCCTTCGGATATCCATATCCGCGAGGCGCGCGCGATGCGGATTATCGACAATACCCGTCAGGCCAGCACGTTTCACGTTCAGCGGGGCCAGATCAATCAGCGGGTGAGCCTGTTTGGGTCGGCGGCCGGGGTGGCCTGTCTGGCCGAGATGACGGATGCAGAGATTGCCAAGACCTATGAGGCGCTGAAGCCCGATTTGCATTGGGGACCGGTGCGATTTGGCATGGATCTTGCGACATTGATGAAGCGGATCGAGCGGGTGCGCCGGCTGGGATATGCGGAGCGATCGACGGCGCAGATCAGCGATCATGACTGGGATACCGACCTGCGTGCCATTGCGGTCCCGATCAAGGCGGGCGGGCAGGTGCTGGGCGGGCTCTCGGTTCTGTGGCTCAGGACCTATAAACCGGTGGAGGAGTTTGCAGCGCTGCATCTGCCTGCGCTGCAAGAGGCGGCCGCCGGGATCAATGCGGCCCTTGACGAGGTCTGGGAGGGCGGGGCGCTCTGAGGCGCACCCGACGCATGTCAGAGCAGGCTTTCGGCGGCCTGTTTGGCGAGAAAGGCGCTGCGGTACAGCTGGGTTTTCACCGCGCGCCCCCGATCGGGTCTAAGGTCGGTGATCGGCAGCGGCAGGCTGTCCTCTGACGCGCCGGAGAACAGATCCGCCAGCGCCCGGCCAAACATCGTGCCGGTGGTGATGCCGCGTCCGTTATAGCCCACCGGGGCATAGAGCCCGTCGTCCAGCCGGTGAATGCGGAACAGGTGATCGGGGGTGAAGGCGATCTGCCCGTGCCATGCATCCGCGAACTCCAGCGCGCCGAGGTCCGGGAACAGGCGGCGCAGCTTGCGTTCGGCCCAGCGGCGGGTGAGGCCCTCGGTGCCGCCCACCACCGACCCCATGGAGCCGATAATCAGGCGCCCCGCCTGATCGCGGCGCAGCGAGAACATGATCTTGCCGGTGTCCCACAGGCCCTGACCCTCGGGCAGGATTGAACCGGCCTCGGCACCGAGGGGCTGGGTGGCCATCTGGAAGAAATGGATCGGCGTGAAGCTCTGCGCCAGCCCCGGCCACAGGTCATCGCTATAGGCGTTGGTGGCGATGACAACGCGCCCGGCAGTGATCACACCGCGGTCTGTCTCCACTTTCCAATCTGCGCCGTCTTTCTTTAGCGCATGCACCTTGGTCCCGGTGGAAATGTCTGCCCCGGCAGCCCGTGCGGCGCGGGCCAATCCGCGCACATAGCCCATCGGGTTAATAGTGCCAGCGCGTGCATCCAATAGCCCGCCGTGAAATTTTGCAGTGCCGGTTTTTTCGGCGGTCTCGCTCGCGCTCAGCAGGCGCACCGGCGCACCAAGCGCCTGCCAGCCTGCGGCGCGCGCCTCAAGATCGCGCAGCCCCGATGCAGCATGTGCGGCGTGGATGGTGCCTGCACGGGTGGCCTCGCAGCGGATCTGATATTGCTCGATCAGCGAGAACACATAGTCGGGCATATCGCCCAGCTCGCGCACCAATGCGCCGCCATGCACCTTGCCCAGCATCTGCTCCACCTGTTGTGGTGGCAGCCACAGGCCGGCGTTGACCAGCCCCACGTTGCGCCCGGAGCCACCATGGCCGATCTCCTCGGCCTCCAGCACATGACACGACAGCCCCTTGAGCGCGCCATGCAGCGCGGTCGACAGCCCCGTGTAGCCGCCGCCCACGATGGCCACATCGACGCGGGCGTCCTGTGCCAGAGGATTGGCATAGGTGGGTTCCTCGGATGAGCGGTCCCACAGAGAGATCGGTTCAGAACGCGGCTGACCGGCGGATTGGGAAAGGGACGTGTCTGTGGTCACGCTGATCTCCTCGCATGTTCGGGGGCAGGGTCGGTGCATCAATGTACCGGGCCATAATTTACCAGCCTGAGGGCGACACTGGGGCAGGGCAGGGCGGCTGTCAATTGCTGTGATCGCGCGCCCTATCGCCGGGGCTGGCGTGGGCGCAAAGCTGCCCCTAGAGTGTTGGAAACACACGCCGCAGGAGGTCCGGATGGCACAGCTCAAGACAACATCGGCGCAGATGGTCGCCGCAGCCCGCGCCCGCATCGAAGAAATCACTGCGGCAGAGGCGATTGCCCTGCATGGCACGCCTGAGGTGGTGTTTGTCGACCTGCGCGATGTGCGGGAACGCCAGCGCGTGGGGTTTATCCCCGGCAGTTTTCATTGTCCGCGCGGCATGCTGGAGTTCTGGGTCGATCCCGACAGCCCCTATTTCAAAGCGATCTTTGCCGAGGAAAAACGCTTTGTCTTTCATTGCGCCTCGGGGTGGCGGTCGGCCCTGTCGGTGGCGATGTTGCAGGACATGGGGTTTGAGGCCGCGCACATAAGCGACGGGTTTTCCGGCTGGCTCAAGGCAGGCGGCCCGGTGGTGGCTCCGGTCGACGAGGGCTAATGCCCCGTCCCGACAGCAGGCCAAGGGGTTCATATCGCGACAAAAACGCGACATTTCCGGGGCGTGCGTGATGGTCTTTGCGGGATGCTGTGGCCCGGCTGCACTAGTGGCGCCATTAAGTGTTGGTTAACCAGTTGGGGCCTAAAGACACCAATAACCCACCAGCAGGTATTCAGATGATCCGATCCTTCGCGCTGGCGCTCTGCGCCGCGATTGCGCTTCCTTTGGCCAGCACTGTGCAGGCGGCGGAGGCGGCCCCGTCAGAGGCGCAGAAACGTCACCGGATCGGCTATGGCCACCTGATCGACAATGATCTGATCGGCGATGGCAAGGATCGTTGGCGCACCGGGTCTGTCGCCTCGTCGCGGATTTACGGCTACAGCTGGGACGGGCAGGCCCCTGCGACCTTCGGAGAGCTGCTGGAGCTGCGCTTTCTGGGCCAGATCATCGCCCCGGACAATCTGCGCAATCCGGCTGCCGGTGATCGGCCTTGGGCGGGGGCCCTGTCGCTGGGGCTGCACACGCATATGCAGCGCGGGTCACTGGAGATCTCGCTTGGCGGCGATCTGGTTTTTATCGGCCCGCAAACCGGGCTCGACGGGTTTCAGGACGCGCTGCATGATCTGGCCAACACCACGCGCCCCTCGGATGCGGTGCGCGATGCACAGATCCCAAACACGATACGCCCCACGTTCGTCGGCGAGTTGGGCAAAACCATCGCGCTGGGCCCGCGCAGCCGTCTGCGCCCCTTTGTCGAGGCGCGCGCCGGGGATGAGACATTGGTGCGAATCGGCGCGGACCTGACACTGGGCACTGCCGGGCAGGGCGAACTCCTGGTGCGCGATCCGGTGACGGGCCAGCGCTACCGGACGATGTATGACACCCGCGGCCTGAGTTTCACGCTGGGGGGCGATGTGGCGCATGTGGCACAGTCAGTCTACCTGCCACAGGGGCGCGGATACGCGCTGAATTCACGTCGCGACCGCCTGCGTGCAGGGCTGCACTGGCAAGGCGACGGGCGCGATTTCTTTTATGGAATTACCTATCTGGGCAGGGAGTTCTCTGGTCAGGACACCGGGCAGATCGTGGGCTCCCTGCGGCTGCGCTGGACATTTTGACGTGGTTTTTACGCCACGGTCTCCGGGTCAAAAGCAAACCGGCACCGGGGATTAAGTCTTCCACCTAGGGGCCTGATTTGTTAACGCTTCATTAATAATTGAGATGAACTCAACTGAGGCAGGCTAGAGCGGATGAAGACGGGCTTTCGCGGCACGTTTGTCATCTCTTGGACGCAAACGGAAATTGATGGTCTCGAGGCAGCACCTGTTGCAGCACTTGAGGTGGGCGCTGCGTGGTCATGGCATGGGGACGCCGTGCGCGTGGACGGGCCATCAGAACTGTTGCGTCTGGATATGGCGGATGGGGAACAGGACCTTCGGCGTCGTGCGGCGCGTACGGTGCGCCGCCTCGTGGGCGCAGCCGTGCAGAACCGCAGTGATATTCATGCGATTGATATCGATGACCCGGTGACGGACAGCAGCTTCATCGTGACCAACGGCGTACAAAGCTATACCGTCACCGTGATCGAAGCGGGCCGTGGGCGGCCTGCATTGTTGATGTTTGTGGATGAAATCCCGCCGCGCAACACCGATCTCTGGGTGGTACATCATGCGCTGGGGTATCTCGGTGCGGATCAGGCTCCACGCGACCCCGGCGTGATTTGCTTTACCCCGGGGACACGTATTGCCACGCCTGATGGGCCAAAACCCGTGGAAACCCTGCGTGAAGGCGATCGGGTGCAAACCCGCGACAACGGCGCACAGGTGGTGCAATGGATTGGCGCCCGCCGGATGAGTGGCGCGCGGTTGTTTGTGATGCCGGGGTTACGACCGGTACGGATTCGCGCCGGAGCGCTGGGTATCGATCGCCCGGAACGCGAACTCTTGGTGTCACCAGAGCATCGCATGCTGGTGCGCGGTCGCGCGGCGCGGGCACTCTTTAATGAGCCGGAGGTTCTGGTGGCCGCACGCGACCTGATCAATGGTCGCACCATCGAGGTCGACAGCTCTGTGCGCGAAGTGACTTATGTTCATCTACTGCTGGAACATCATCAGGTGATCTGGGCCAATGGGGTAGAGACCGAGAGCTTCCATCCCGCTCACGCCGCCCTCTCTGCGCTGGATGACAGTGACCGCAAGCGCCTGCTGCGCCGTTTGCCGGGGATTGAGCATGACCCCGCCAGCTATGGCGCCTTTGCGCGGCGCAACCTTTCGGCGTCTGAGGCCGCTATCTTGATGCACAACGCGGCCTGAGCGTAGCCTAGCGGAGCGCCTGCGGCGCACAGGTTTGTTCAGATGCGAGGCGCTGCCTCGCGCTTTGGGATATTTCGGGTTAGAAGAAGAAGCCAGGCCCCGCTCTTCTAACACCAAATATCCTGGGGTGAATTGGCCGCAGGCCAAGAGGGGCAACGCCCCTTTGGGTGGTTTCGGGTAAAGCTGCCGCTTCTTACTTGACACGGCCAAGCGATCCTGTAGAAGCGCGGCTTCATTGGTGTTGGTGGCCCCCGCAAGGGGATGCCTGTCAAGGTCGAGGATCATCAGATCCAAATCCAAGAGGACAACGCCCTTTATCGCCGTGGCGAGCCTGATCTGGTTCTGACGGTTGTGTGTCGCGCGCGTCCGCAACCCGAAAAGTGGGAACCGGTTTTCGGAGCAAGTTGCGGAGCCAAATATAAAGGAGATCAGCCGTGACAAAACGCACGTCTGCCAAGTACAAAATTGACCGCCGCATGGGCGAAAACATCTGGGGCCGTCCGAAATCCCCGGTGAACCGTCGCGAATATGGCCCCGGCCAGCACGGTCAGCGCCGTAAAGGCAAACTGTCCGACTTCGGTATTCAGCTGCGCGCAAAGCAGAAGCTGAAAGGCTACTACGGTGACCTGACCGAGAAACAATTCCGTCGCATCTACGGCGAAGCCGAGCGTGTGAAGGGCGACACCGGTGAAAACCTCATCGGTCTGCTGGAGCGTCGTCTGGACGCTGTTGTCTACCGCGCCAAATTCGTGCCGACCGTCTTTGCGGCCCGTCAGTTCGTGAACCACGGCCACGTGCTGGTGAACGGCAAGCGCGTCAACATCCCCTCCTACCGCGTCAAAGAAGGCGACGTGATCGAGGTGCGTGAAAAGTCCAAGCAGAACGTAGCTGTTCTGGAGGCCGTTCAACTCGCAGAGCGTGACGTTCCGGACTACATCGAAGTTGACCACTCCAAGCTGACCGCCACCTTCGTGCGCGCGCCTGGTCTGGCCGATGTGCCGTACCCGGTGATGATGGAACCGAACCTCGTGGTCGAATTCTACGCCAAAAACTAATGCTGGTGCGCCCAATGGGGCGCGTTTGCTACCAGTTCGAAAAGCCGCTCCTTTTTGGGGCGGCTTTTTTTCATGTCGTCGTTTTTGGAGAGGTGCAATGTGAGGAAGGGCTTGGGTTTGAGAGGAATTGCCGAGTAGGGTGGTGATAAAACCGGATCTTTGTGGTTGAATCTGCGGTCCGAATAAATTGGAGAGACCACCATGCCAAAGATTTCCGCCTTGTGTCGGGCGTTGACCTGCGGGGCTGCGCTGACAGTCGGTTTGACGGTTGCGGCGCTGGCTGCACCCGTAAAGCTCACCCCGGCCAACCCGCAGCCATCAGGGCTGAAGCCGGGGTTGTCTGTGCGCTATGCGTATCCTTCTGATGTGAAGAGCCTTGCTGCCGCGCGCAGTGCGCTCAAATTCAAGGTTGAACAAGGGGCGCCGCTCAAGGGGCTGGATTACCGCGACACGGAGCTGGGACAGAATGTGCTCACCGCCAAACGTGCCGAGCGGGTGGTGGCCGATATTCGCGGTTACGTGCGTTTTGATGCGCCGGGTATCTACACGATCGATTTTCTGACCAATGATGGCCTGCATGCGGTGGTCGGTGGTCAGGTGGTGGGCGAGTTTGATGGCCGCCAACCCTGCGAGGAGACCTTTGCGGTTGAGGTCGAGGTGCCAGAGGCCGGGTGGTATCCGCTCAAGGCGCTGTGGTTCCAGCGCACCAATACCGCCTGTCTGCACATGCGGGCGGGGCCTGCGGGCAAACGTCCCAAATGGATGCCGGATGCGGCGTTTGGGCACTGATATCGAAAGGGAGCAGGGCGGGTTTGCCGCGACCTGTGCCCCTCATCTTTTACGTAAACCATTGGAACACATATGATAGACATTCGTCCGGCCGTATCAGCGGACGCCGAAGAAATTGCCGCCGTGCTGGAGGCCCTGCGTCAGGCGGGCAGGCGCAAAACCGCAGGAGATGCGGCATTTGTACGCGAGACTTACATTGAGAATGACAATCGCATCGCCTGTTCGGTCGCGGTTGACGCTGCGGGGCGGCTGTTGGGGTTTCAGTCCTTGCAGATCGCGCCGGAGGGCAATCCCTATGGCGCGCCGGTGGGCTGGGGCGTGATCGGCACGCATCTGCATCCCGATGCCAGCGGGCAGGGGATTGGGCGCGCCTTGTTCGCGGTGACGCGCGCGGCGGCTGAGGATGCGCGTTTGCCCGCGATCGAAGCCCTGATCGGTGCTGATAACGCGCAAGGTTTGGGCTATTACAGCGCCATGGGATTTGTCGACTATCGCGAGACGCCCACGGCGGTGGGCAAGAAACTGGTTCTCACCAGCTGAGGTCACGCGCTGTGATCACGCATTGTGATGACGCTTTATGATCACGGGGTGCGCGCGCATCAGACCGGCAGCGGGCGTCCTTCGGCAATGGCTTCCATGGCGAAATAGGAGGTCACGCTGTCCAGTTCGACGCCAGCGATCAGGCGTTGATAGACCTTGTCATAACTCGCCATGTCGCGGGTCACGACCTTGAGCTGATAGTCGTAATCGCCACCGATGCGGTGAAAATCCACCACCTCAGGGATCGTCAGCACATGGCGGCGAAACTGCGCCAACCACTCGGCCGAGTGATGCCGGGTGCGCAGCATCACAAAGACCACCAGACCGAGATCGAGCTGGCTGCGATCCACTTCGGCGCGGGTGCCGCGCAGGATGCCCTTGTCCTGCAAGGCCTTGAGCCGCCGCCAGCAGGCGTTTTGCGACAGGCCGACTCGTTCGGCGAGGTCGCGTTGCGACAGGCTGCCATCCCGTTGCAGGGCTCGCAAAAGGTCGCGGTCAATTTGATCAATGTTTTTCGACATATGTGGATCATATGATATGCATATTGGGCTGTCACCTGTGTAAATATGTGAAAATGACCAATCACTGGTGGTCTATCGTTGCTCAAATGGCAATGAGGGCGCGACAATGATCCTTGAACAGTTCAAAACGGCGATCAAACACACAGCGGATGCGGGGGAGCTGGCTCAGACGCTGATTGGCGAGGGGGTGATGATCCCCGGTCTCAACGGCGATGTGCCGCTGGTCTATGCGGATTACGTGGCCTCGGGGCGTGCGATGCGCCCGGTCGAAGCGTTCATTTCCGAAAAACTGCTGCCGTTTTATGCCAATTCCCACACCGAGGCCTCCTATTGCGGCCAGTATGTCACCCGTCTGCGCCGCGACGCCCGGGCCGAGATTGCGCGGCTGACGGGTGCGGGGGACGACTGCGAGGTGATCTTTGCAGGCTCCGGTGCCACGGCGGGTTTGAACCGGTTGGTGAAGCTTTTGGGGATCAATGAGGCCACGCGCCCGGTGGTGTTTATCGGCCCCTATGAGCATCACTCCAACATCCTGCCGTGGCGCGAGAGCCGCGCCGAGGTGGTGGAAATTCCCGAAAGCTCCGAGGGCGGGGTCGATCTGGTGGCGCTTGAAGCGGCCTTGGTTGCGCATGCGGATGCAGATCTGAAAATCGGCAGTTTCTCGGCGGCCTCGAATGTGACGGGGATTATCACCGATCCCGATCCGGTGACCCGGCTGTTGCGCGTGCACGGCGCACTTGCGGTTTGGGACTATGCCGGTGGCGGGCCTTATCTGCCCATCGACATGGGCGCGCATGGGGCGGAGCCAAAGGACGCCGTTGTGGTCTCGCCGCATAAGTTTCCGGGCGGGCCGGGGGCCTCGGGCGTGCTGGTGCTGCGCCGGGATGCGGTGCGCGCGTGTAATCCGTCGTGGCCGGGGGGCGGCACGGTGAGTTTTGTGTCGCCGTGGTCGCACCGCTATGCGGACAGTCTGGCTGCGCGCGAGGAGGCAGGCACCCCGAATGTGGTGGGTGACATCCGCGCGGCGCTGGCGTTCCTGGTCAAGGAGGCCGTGGGGCAGGACCACATCGAGGCGAGCGAAGCCCGCTATGCGGCCAAGGCGCGCGCGGCTTGGGCGGATGTGCCGGGGCTGACGCTTCTGGGGCATGAAAGCGCGCATCGCTTGCCGATCTTTTCCTTCACCGTGGCAGGGGCATCCGGCGCGCCGGTGCATCAGCAGTTGTTTACGCGCATGTTGAGCGATGTCTACGGCATTCAGGCGCGCGGCGGCTGTGCCTGCGCGGGGCCATATGCGCATCGTCTGCTGGAGATCGACCAGCCACAGTCCGAGGCCCTGCTCGGAGATCTTCTGGCCGGGCGGGAGTTGCAAAAACCCGGTTGGGTGCGGCTCAACTTCTCGTATCTGATGGAGGAGGCGACCGTGGACTATGTGATTGAGAGCGTTGCAAAGCTTGTGGCAGAGGCTGAAGAGATCGCTGCCGCTTATGATGCCGACCCGAGCACCGCACGCTTCCAGCCGCGTGCGGCCTGATCCCTCAGTATTATCTATGAATAGACGTTGTGATTGAGGTGTTTCGCCTCGGGCTTTGCCCGAGGCGACCCGCGCCGCGCGCCCTTCGGGCACGCGGCGCGGCCCGGCCCAACGGGAGGATGTGCCCTGCGGCGGTGGATCTGCCAGATCCGGGGCAGGCGCAAAAACGGGGTCATGTGTGGCGCGGACGTGGCCAAAGGGGCACGGACGACGGGCGGGAGCTTCCCCGCGCGCGAGGTGTGCGTGCTCTGGCAGCGACAGGCGGCCCCATAGGTGTGTTGATGAAGCATTGAGGACAGTTGCGGCTTTTCCCATCGCGCCGAGGGCGCTATGACGAACAGGTTCGCGAAGGAGCTCAACGATATGACCCAAATCACACCGCAACCCGGTATCATGGACATCGCCCTCTATCAGGGTGGCGCAGCCCATGTGGACGGGGTGAGCAATGTGACCAAGCTCTCCTCCAATGAGAACCCGCTGGGTGCAAGCCCCAAGGCGGTGGAGGCGATGGCGCAGGCTGTCACCAGCATGCATCGGTATCCGAGCTCCGACCATACCGCCCTGCGCACCGCGATTGCCGAAACCCACGGGCTGGATGCCGAGCGCATCATTTGCGGGGCGGGCAGCGATGAGATCATCGCTTTTCTGTGTCAGTGCTATGCCGGGCCGGGGGATGAGGTGCTTTATACCGAGCACGGATTTGCCATGTATCGCATTTCCGCCCTTGCCGCCGGGGCCACCCCGGTCGAAGTCAAGGAGCGCGAGCGCGTCACCGATGTGGATGCGCTGCTGGCAGGCTGCACGCCGCAGACCAAGCTGGTGTTCATCGCCAACCCCAACAACCCCACCGGCACCATGATTTCCGAGGCCGAGGTGGCGCGCCTCGCCGATGGTATCCCGGAGGATGCGATCCTCGTGCTGGATGGGGCCTACGCTGAGTATGTCGAGGGCTTTGACGCCGGGGCATCCCTCATCGAGGCGCGTGAAAACGTGGTGATGACCCGCACGTTCTCCAAGATCTACGGACTGGGGGGCGCGCGTGTGGGCTGGGGCTATGGGCCAAAGCCGATCATCGACGTGCTCAATCGCGTGCGCGGGCCGTTCAATGTCTCGGTGACGGCACTTGCCGGGGCCGAGGCCGCGGTGCGTGACCGTGCGTATGTCGAGACCTGCCGCGTCGAGAACGCCAAATGGCGCGGCTGGCTGGCGGATCAACTGGCCGGGCTGGGCGTGCCGTCGGACACATCCTGTACCAACTTCATTCTGGCGCGCTTCGCCTCCCAAGCGGAGGCGGAAGCCTGTGACGATTTCCTGAAACAACGCGGCCTGATCGTGCGCCGGGTGGCGGGGTATAACCTGCCCACGGCCTTGCGCATCACCGTCGGAGACGAGACCGCCTGCCGCGCGGTTGCAAGCGCGGTTCAGGACTTCAAGGCCGGGGCGGCGCAATGAGCGAGATGTCAGCCAAACCCGTCTACAACCGTGTGGCACTGATCGGTCTTGGGCTGATTGCCTCCTCGATGTTCTGGGCCATCAAACGCGCGGGGCTTGCGGGGGAAGTCACCGGCTATGCCCGCAGCGCCGAGACCCGCGACACCGCGCGCCGGATTGGTCTGTGTGATCGGGTCTGCGACACCGCACGTGCGGCGGTTGAGGGCGCAGATCTCGTGGTGCTCTGCGTACCGGTCGGGGCGATGGGCGCGGTTGCGGCCGAGATTGCACCGGCGTTGATGCCCGGCGCAACGGTCTCCGATGTGGGATCGGTCAAGCGCCATGTGATCGAGGATGTGGCGCCGCATATTCCAGATGACGTGCATTTTGTGCCCTCACACCCGCTCGCGGGGACCGAGCATTCCGGTCCCGAGTCGGGCTTCGCCGAGCTGTTTGACAACCGCTGGTGCCTGTTGGTGCCGGTGGAGGGCAGCGCGCCGGAGGCGGTTGCGCGGCTGCGCGCCCTCTGGGAAGGGATGGGCGCGCATGTGGATGAGATGGACGCCGACCACCATGATCTGGTGCTGGCGGTGACCAGCCACACGCCGCATTTGATCGCCTACACAATGGTGGGTGTGGCAGATGATCTGCGCCGCGTGACCGATAGCGAAGTGATCAAATATTCTGCGGCGGGGTTTCGCGACTTTACCCGGATTGCGGCCTCAGACCCGACCATGTGGCGCGATGTGTTCCTGACCAACAAGGACGCCACGCTGGAAATCTTGGGCCGGTTCACCGAGGAGCTCTTTGCCCTGCAACGGGCGATCCGCACCGGGGATGGCGCGCATCTGCACGACTATTTCACCCGCACCCGCGCCATCCGGCGGGGCATTATCGAGGCTGGTCAGGACACCGCCGCGCCGGACTTTGGTCGCGGGCCGAAAAAATGAGGGTGCGCGGGGTGGTCCGGCGGGTTGGCGTTGCCATGGTGCTGATCCATGTTGGCTGCGGGCAGGTTGCTGCCGCACCTGAAACCACCCCGCGCCCGCCGCTGGAACGCGGGGCAGAGCTGGTGCTGACGGAGGTCACTGAGGTCTCTGCTGTGGCGGCGACACGGACGGTGCCCGCGCCACAGATGCGCCCACACATCCGGCCAGTGTCTGCACAGATCATCGCAGCCGCCGCCCGTCCGGTGGATCTGGCCCCGGTGGCACCGGGTGAAACCCTGCGCCCGATGATGCGCACGCCGGAGTTCGAGCAGCAGGTGCTCTTTGGGCGCGCCAAACGGCGGCGCGGCTCTGTTTGCGGCGATATCGACATCCAGGGTGAAGAGGCGGGGGATATTCCCGGCAAGCTCCGGGGGTGCGGTGCGCGTGATGCGGTGCGGGTGCGGTCGGTGTCGGGGGTGACGCTGAGCAGGCCTGCGCTGATGACCTGCGAGACGGCAAAGGCGCTGAATAAATGGGTGTCGCGCGACGTGGAGACGGCGTTTGGTCGCTCTAACCGAGTGGTGCAGCTCAGGGTGGCAGCCGGGTATAGCTGCCGGACGCGCAACAACCGTCCGGGGGCGAAAATCTCTGAACATGGGCGGGGCAGGGCAATTGATATTTCCGGCTTTACGCTTGAGAGCGGGACTACAGTAAGCGTGTTGAAGGGCTGGCGTGATCGCTCGACGCGCAAAGCCCTGCAACGCATGTGGAAAACAGCCTGCGGGCCGTTTCGCACCGTGTTGGGACCAGATGCGGATATTTATCACCGCGATCACTTCCACCTTGATGTGGCCCGCCATCGCAGCGGGCGTTACTGCCGTTAAACGCCGCATTCGTGGTCCGGTGGCTCTCCCGCCCCCGCAGGGGCGCGACCGCGCAAGGCACCCATATCAGCACGATCAGCGCGTGGGCCTAAGTCGCATATCATTTCACAGTTGCGCGCGCCCCTTGGCGGGGTTGGGCCGGGCAGCCAGTCCCGTACCGGGACTGGCTGTAGCGCCGGGCCGAACGGCCCGGCGCTATGCCCAACGCGGGGCGATGTGCCCTGCAAGGGCGCAGCGGCAAGGGGCGGGAGGGCCACCGGCGCGGGGCGCTAACGCAGGATCAGGCGCGGTGCGGGACCAAGCGGGATCGGGCCGATGGTGATATAGCCGCTGCGAAAGCCCAGCGTGATATCCAGATCCTCCGGGTTGCCACTGGCCCGCGCCAGCACCGCGATCACCCGGCTGGCCTGTTCGCGTGCGGTGGCGGACATCAGCCCGGTGTCTTCTGCCATTTCCAGAAACTCCGCCCAGGCCTCAACCTGCAAGGCCAGTTCTCCGGTGGGAATGCCTGTGGTATCGACCTCCAGCGTGCCTGCGCTTTTGATGCGCATATCCCCCCACTGTGCTTCCAGCAGGTCGATGTCGATCATGCGGGGTTGCGGGCGGCGTTGCTCCAGTGCGTTGCGATCCCATACGGTATCGAAGGTTACATCCGCCACCAGAGTGAGTGTCTCAAAGGTCTGTGGCAGCTCAGGCGCGGCACGCAGCAGGCGGCGCAGGTCCGTGCCGGGGCGAAAGGCATGTGCCTCTGCGGTGATCTGGTAGTTTTCGGCCGGATCGCTCTGGACCACGCGCAGGTTCAGATCGCCGGCGCTGAGGACGCTGTTTTGCCCGTCGCCAATGCTCCACGCGCCGGAGGTCAGCCCCAACTCCTCCAGCTCCAGCGCCAAGCCGGGTGCGAGGAACAGATCCGCCTGCAACCCTTCGGTCGAAATCACCGCCGTTTGATCATAATAGGACAGCCGCTGATCACCGTCGGAAAAGCGCAGGCTTTGACGTCCGGGCCAAATCGCAGGGCTTTGCAGCTCCAGCCAATCGGTGCGCCAGGCCGCCCCGGTGCCGGGATCAGCCAGCGTCGGCAGATCGATGCGGGTCACATGCCGCCATGGAAAACCGCCCAGCGTACCAGCGGGGGCAATATCGCCCACCTCCACCTGCCAGCCGCGCGTCGCCTGCATTTGAAACCAGCCCTGAACGCTCTGGCGCAGACCCCAGGCGGCCACGGCCCAGTAGAGCGCCCAGATCACACAGAGCCCCAGAAGGATCTTCAGACCGCGTTTCATGCCGCACTGCCCCTTTTGTTTACGCCCGTTTTGCTGTTTACAGGCGCTCGCAATAAAGGACCAGTAACATGACGATGTGGGTATTTGGATACGGCTCTCTTCTGTGGAACCCGGAGTTCCCGATCGCGCAAAGCGAGGTGGCAACGCTGCATGGTTTTGCCCGCTCGTTCTGCATGCGCTCGATCCACCACCGCGGCAGCGAAGAGATCCCCGGACTGGTGCTGGCGCTGGATGCGCAAGAGGATGCCCATTGCAAGGGTCTGGCCCTGCGGGTCGAACCCGGCCACGAGGAGACAACGCTGGCCGCGCTGCGCGAGCGCGAGTTGATCTCCTCGGCCTATGTGGAGCGCTTTCTCGACGTGGAACTGGCCAGCGGTGAGGTGGTGAATGCGGTGGTCTATGTAATCGACCCGCATCACGTCCAATATTGCCATCTTGAGCTGGAAGAGCAGGCGCGGATCATTGCCCATGCGGTGGGTGGACGGGGACCGAACAGCGAATATCTGTTCAATACCGCAGGGCATCTGGATGAAATCGGCCTGAGCGATCCTGACCTCAGCTGGCTCACAGAGCGGGTCCGGCAGATTTTATCATAAATCCTTGGCGACCATGGGACTTTCAGTCTAGGCTGCAGGCGCAGAACCAAGACAAAGCCTATCGGGAGCCGCAAGGAAATGGCGCATCACGAACGCGAAGGCCGGCCACAATTTTCACAGCCGGTGCGCCAGGTTGTCATGATGCTGATTGCATTGGGACTGGCAGGCGCGGGGGCCTTTATGGCGCTGCCTCGGGTGATGCCGGTCTTTGAGGCGAACCCCTATCTCAACGGGTTTATCGCCTTTGTGTTTGTCATCGGGGTGTTGGCGACCTTCTGGCAGGTGGTGCAGCTGATCAATTCGGTGCGCTGGATTGAACGCTTTGCCGCCGGGATCACCACGGAGGATGATCGTGCCCCCTCGATGCTGGCGCCACTGGCGGCGCTGTTGCGCTCTCGGGGCGCGCGGATGCAGCTTGGGTCTGCCTCGACACGCTCCATTCTGGATTCCGTGGCAGAACGCATTGACGAGGAGCGCGAGATCACGCGCTATATCGTCAACCTTTTGATTTTCCTTGGCCTTCTTGGCACGTTTTACGGGTTGGCGACCACGGTTCCGGCAGTGGTCGACACCATCCGCAGCCTTGCACCGCAAGATGGCGAAGAGGGGGTTGCGATCTTCAACCGGCTGATGACCGGCCTTGAATCGCAGTTGGGCGGCATGGGCGTGGCCTTTGCCTCCTCGCTTCTTGGTCTTGCGGGCTCATTGATTGTGGGCTTGCTGGAGCTGTTTGCGGGCCATGGTCAGAACCGGTTTTACCGCGAACTCGAAGAATGGCTGTCATCCTTCACCCGTGTCAGTTTCTCCTCGGGCGAGGAGGGGGGCACTGGCGACAGCAACCTTGTGGCTGGTGTGCTCGATACGATGGCAGAGCAGATGGACGCGCTGCAGGCGATGTTTGTTCAAACCGCCGAGGGGCGCGCTGAGGTTGAGGGCAAGCTTTCGCGTCTGATCGACACCATCGAAGAGATGAACCGCCGTCAGGATGATGTGGCGTCGATTTCCGGCGCATTGGAGCGCGTGGCCGTGGGCCAAGAGACCATCGCCGAGCTGATGCGCGCGCATGGGGATGTGGGCATTGATGCCGAAAGCCGCATGCGGCTGCGCTCGATTGACGTGCAGATGCTGCGCATTCTGGAAGAAATCTCCGCCGGGCGGCAGGAGAGCCTTGCGGAGTTGCGCAAGGACATCGACCTCTTGGTCAAAGCCTTCGCAGGCCCGCGTGGCATGGACCGTGCAGCGCGAATGGCGGCGCGGAAAGAGAGCTGATCCATGGCCCTGAAGCGCCGTACCGGTCAACGTTTCCAAGGGTCCATCTGGCCCGGCTTTGTGGATGCGATGACCGGGCTTTTGCTGGTTCTGATGTTTGTGCTGACCATTTTTATGGTGGTGCAATTTGTCCTGCGCGAGACCATCTCCGGTCAGGAAACCGAACTGGATGAACTCTCGACCGAGGTGCGGGCGTTGGCGCAGGCGCTTGGCGTCAAAGAGCGCGAGGCCAGCCAGTTGCAGGCCCGTTTGGGGGCGCTTGGGGCGACACTGAATTCGGCCCGTTCCGATCTGGATGCAGCGCAGGATCAGATCACGGCCCAACAAGCCCGCATCAGCGCGCTGACGCAGGAACGGGATGCGGCGACCTCGGACCTTGCGGCGGCGCGCACGCAGATTTCGGATTTTGAGGCACAGGTGGCCGCATTGATTGCCGGGCGCGACAGTGCCGAGGCGCAGATCGCCGATCTTACGGCAGAGCGCGACGCGCTGGATGCCGCACGTGGTGAACTCTTGTCGGAACAAGAGGCGCTGAACCTCGCAGTGGCGCAATTGCGCGATGAGGTCGACGCTGAGGCCGAGGCCGCACGTCTGGCGGCGGCGCGCACCGAAGCTCTGCAAGCGCTGGTCGCGGATCTGCGCAAAGAGGGCGAGGCACAATCCGCCCGCGTAGCAGAATTGGAAGAGACGCTCTCTGAAGAAGAGGCCAATCGCCTGACTGAGGCTGCTGCGGCTGAAGCCTTGCGCGCGCGGCTGGAAAATGCCGATGCTGAGCTCACGGCGATGACGCTGTCGCTGGAGGCGGAGCGCAAGAAAGCCGAAGATACGCTGACATTGCTGGCCGCTGCCGAAAGCGCCCGAAATAAGCTGAATTCCGAACTGGAAGAGGCGCTCTCGGCCATTGAGCAGGCCAAGGCGCAGGCGAACGACCGCGATGAGCTGGCAGAGCGCCTGACGCGGGTGCTGGCCCAGATGGAAGTCACAGAGAGTACCGCATCGGCGCGCGTTTCGGCCCTAGAGGCAGAGCTGGACCGGGTGCGGACCGAGAGTGCTGCGACCCGCGCCCGACTCACCGGCGAGTTGGAGACCGCCCGTCAACAGGCCGCAGACACCCGTGGGCAGCTTGAGGCTGAACTGACCCGGCAACGGGCGGCCACGGTCGAGACCGAGAGCCAGTATCAGGCCCAGTTGCGCGATGTGCAGAGTGCTTTTGACAAGGAACGCCGCCTTCTGGAGGATCGCCTTGCCAGCCTGCAAGCGGAGGCGGAAACAACACGGCGCGACCTGCAGGATCAGCTTGCGACCCTGCGTGGTCAGGCCCAGGAAACCCGCAGCGGTCTGGAGACCCGTCTCGTGCGCGCCGAGGCAGATCTGGCTGCAGCACGCGCGGCGGCAAGCTCCACCGCAGAAGAACGGGCTTCGGTTGAGCAGCGCTTGTTGGTCGCGCTGGAGGCGCTGGAACGGGCGCAGGCGGCGGCCACGGATCAGGAGGTTTTGCAAAGCCGCCTTCTGGCCGCCCTCGCGGAGAAGGATGATTTTGCGCAAAACCTCACAGAGCAGAAAACCCTTGCGGAACAGCGCGCGGACCTGCTGGCGCAGGCGCGCAGTGCCTTGGCCGAGGAAAAGCAGGTCTCGGAAGAGGCGCGCCGCGAGACGGCGCTTTTGAATCAGCAGGTGGCGGCGTTGCGCGAACAGCTTGGCGGCTTGCAGGCGCTCTTGGATGATTTCAAGGAACGCGACGCTGCGCAGGGCATCCAGTTGCAAAGCCTCGGTCAGGATCTGAACACTGCGCTGGCGCGCGCCGCTGCCGAAGAGCGCCGCCGCCGGATACTGGAAGAGCAGGAACGCAAGCGGCTGGAAGCAGAGCGGGAGCGGCTCGCCAATGAAGCCAAGGATCTGGAACAGTACCGTTCGGAGTTTTTTGGCCAGTTGCGCAGCCTTCTGGGCGATCAGGAAGGGGTGCGGATCGAGGGAGACCGGTTTGTCTTTGCCTCTGAGGTTTTGTTTGCACTTGGAAGCGCCGAACTCTCTGAGGCGGGAAAGACCGAAATCGCCAAAGTCGCGCGCATCTTGCAAAACGTGGCTGCCGCAATTCCCGATGACATCAACTGGATCATTCGCGTCGATGGGCACACGGACAATCAGCGTTTCTCGGGCACTGGCAAATACGCCGATAACTGGGAACTCAGTCAGGGCAGGGCGCTGTCGGTGGTGCGCTACATGATGGATGAGCTGGGCATTCCCCCCGGACGGCTGGCCGCAAATGGATTTGGCGAATTTCAGCCGGTCAATCCGGCCGATACCCCCGAAGCGCGGGCGCAAAACCGCCGAATCGAATTGAAGCTTACGGAACGCTGACAGCGCGTGGCGCGTATTTGGTAAAGCTAAAATGAAATAAGGCTCCGGCGGTGTTTCAACCGCCAGAGCCTGCGTTCTAAAATAGGACTTTTGAAAACAGGACGGCACCACCACTCACGGCTTATTGGATTCGTCCGGATTCTTTTTATCATAGTTTGCCCGTTTTTCCAATAAATTATCACCCATGAGAGTTTTTTGTGCTATACTCTTCAGTACAAATTCGATTTACCGCCGCCATGTCTGTGAGCATCGTTTCAGGAGGGGCATTTTTGGACAGATTACGCGCCATATTCGAACTGCGTGACATGTTGCGTCAAATGGAGCGCGACATCGGTCTGGAGGATCTAAGCCCAGCCGAAAAAGACGTCTTTCAAGCCGCTCACCGTCTGACGGATGCGCCGGGGCAGTTGGTCTTGTCCGATCAGATCCGTCAGCACCCGCTGACCAGCGGCATCGCGCAGGCCACATTTCACCGCGCGTTGCGGTCGCTGCTGGAACTCGGCTTTCTGGAGCGGCCTGAGGGCGCGCGGGCCAAACATTACATGGTGCGTAAGGACCTGCTGCACGACTAAACCCCGCACCGGTTTCTGACAATTTATTGCATAACGTCACGTTGAGACCGGTTTCCAGCAGGTCTGGCGCGAGATGAATTGCCTTGTCGCTCTTTCGCGTCTAAAGCTTGCGTATGAGAGCAGCTGATGGTTTTTCACCCGGCGTGGGTGGCTTTGTGATGATCGCTCTGACGTATATCATATGTCATGGCATCACGATTTGGGTGATTGCCCCTGCGCAGCGTTTCTTTCTCGATGATGTTTCTGTCCTCGCCAGTCTGGCGTATCTGCCGCATGGGGTTCGGGTTCTCAGCATTTGGCTGGTCGGTTGGCGGGCGCTGCTGCCGCTGGTTGTCGGAGCGATATTTGCCAATCTGATTTTCACCAGCGCGGATATCCTCGACCTGATGCACGACATGATGTGGCTGTCGCTCGCGATGAGTGTGCTGTCGGCCTATTTCGCTTTTGAGCTGCTGCGTGCCTCTGGCATATCGGCCTATGCGGGGGGCGGGCGCAGGGTCAATTGGCGCAAGCTTCTGTTGGCCGGGCTGTTGGCGTCGGTGTTCAATTCCATCAGTCAGACTTTGATTTTCTCAGGGATACTTGCGCCGAGTGGTAAGCTGACGGAGCTTGCTTCTTTTGCAATCGGTGACCTGCTGGGTCAGGTCGTGTTGATGTTTGGCCTGATGATGATTTTCCGCGCCCTGCGCAGCCCCACGGCCAGTGCCTGATCTTCGGGCTGAGTGCCTAGATACGGTTGAGCTTTGGGCTCTGCGAACATCAGAACCGTTATCCGCAGGCCGTTAATTTCATGCAACAGGGTTTAAGGTTCTGGACCCAGACATACCAAAACGCCCGCCTCAGTTATCTGAGGCGGGCGTTTTTTATTTACATCAGGCGCTTGCGCCTTTGGCTCGCTGCTTATTCCGCGGTGAGCAGGGGCGGCTTGTTGCCGCTAAGGCGCGGCTTGCCGGGGCCTTCGATACGCAGGTCGAGCTTGCCATCCTTGATGCCGACCTGAACCACACCCCCTTTGGAAAGCTTGCCGAACAGCAACTCCTCCGCCAGTGGTTTCTTGATGTGTTCCTGGATCACGCGGCCAAGGGGGCGGGCACCCATTTTGTCGTCATAGCCTTTGTCGGCGAGCCATTCAGCGGCCTTGCGGGTCAGTTCGATGGAGACATTGCGGTCCATCAGTTGAGCCTCAAGCTGCAGGACGAATTTCTCGACCACCTGCAGGATGACCTCCTTGGGCAGCGGGCCAAAGGAAATGGTGGCATCCAGACGGTTGCGGAACTCCGGGCTGAAGGTGCGCTCGATGGCGGCGGTGTCTTCACCCTCGCGACGGTCACGCCCAAAGCCGATGGCGGATTTTGCCAGCTCCGACGCGCCCGCGTTCGAGGTCATGATCAACACCACGTTGCGGAAGTTGACCGTGCGACCATTGTGGTCGGTGAGCTGGCCGTTGTCCATCACCTGCAACAGGATGTTGAACACATCCGGATGCGCCTTCTCGATCTCGTCGAGCAACAGCACACAATGGGGATGCTGGTCGACACCGTCGGTCAGCAGGCCACCCTGATCAAACCCCACATAGCCCGGAGGCGCACCGATCAGACGAGAGACCGCGTGTTTCTCCATGTATTCCGACATGTCAAAGCGCAGCAGTTCCACGCCCAGCGTATCGGCGAGCTGTTTGGCCACCTCGGTTTTGCCGACGCCGGTGGGGCCTGCAAAGAGGTAATTGCCGATGGGTTTTTCCGGCTCGCGCAGGCCCGCACGGGCCAGTTTGATCGCCGAAGACAGCGCATCAATGGCAGCATCCTGACCAAAGACCACGCGTTTCAGCGAGGCTTCCAGGTCTTTCAGCACCTCGGCGTCGTCTTTAGAGACGTTTTTCGGCGGGATACGGGCGATCTTGGCCACCACGGCCTCGATCTCTTTGACGCCGATGGTCTTGCGCCGCTTGCTTTCGACGACCAGATGCTGCGCCGCCCCGGCCTCATCGATCACGTCGATGGCCTTGTCGGGTAGTTTGCGGTCATTGATGTAGCGCGCCGAGAGTTCGACTGCGGATTTGATTGCATCCGAGGTGAACTTGATCGAGTGATGCTCCTCGAAATAGGGTTTCAGCCCTTTGAGAATCTCGATCGAATCCTCGACCGAAGGCTCGCTGACGTCGATTTTCTGGAACCGACGCGACAGCGCGCGGTCTTTCTCGAAATGCTGACGGAACTCCTTATAGGTGGTGGAGCCCATGGTGCGCAGCTTGCCGCCCTGCAAGGCAGGTTTCAGCAGGTTGGACGCATCCATCGCGCCGCCAGAGGTGGCGCCTGCACCGATCACGGTGTGGATCTCGTCAATGAACAGCACCGCGTCGGGGTGTTCTTCGAGTTCGGTAACCACCGCTTTGAGGCGTTCCTCAAAATCACCGCGATAGCGGGTGCCCGCCAAAAGCGCGCCCATGTCGAGCGAGTAGATGGTGGTTTCCGACAGCACCTCAGGCACTTCGTTTTGTACAACCTTGCGGGCCAGACCCTCGGCGATGGCGGTTTTACCGACACCGGGATCGCCGACCAGCAGCGGGTTGTTCTTGCGGCGGCGGCACAGCACCTGAATGCAGCGCTCCACCTCGCTGTCGCGACCGATAAGGGGATCGATATCGCCCTCACGGGATTTGGCGTTGAGATCGACGCAGTATTTCGAAAGCGCCGATTCTTTCTGTTCGCCTTCCGCGCCTCCGACGGTGGGGCCACCACCGATTTCATCCTCGGCGTCCGTCGCGCCGGTCACGGGGCGGTTTTCGCCGTAAGCAGGGTCTTTGGCCACGCCATGGGCGATGAAATTCACCGCATCATAGCGCGTCATATCCTGATCCTGCAGGAAGAAGGCGGCATCGCTTTCGCGTTCGGCAAAGATCGCAACCAGCACATTGGCGCCGGTGACCTCAGTGCGACCTGAGGACTGTACGTGGATGGCAGCGCGCTGGATCACGCGCTGGAATGCAGCGGTTGGCACCGCTTCAGAGCCGTCGATATCGGTGACAAGGTTCGCAAGATCCTCGTCCACGAATTCAAGTAAGGTTGATCGCAACTCATCAAGGTTCACGCTGCAGGCCTGCATGACGCGGGCCGCATCTGGCTCCTCGATCAGGGCCAGCAGCAGGTGCTCCAGGGTTGCGAATTCATGACGCCGTTCATTCGCCAGCGCCAGCGCCGCGTGAATGGCTTGTTCCAATGTGCTCGAGAATGAAGGCACGGGCGTGCTCCTCTGTCTTGGGTCATGGGGATCGGTCGCCACCGGGCGGGCCGGTCCTGTCCCATAACCATGTCCTCATACTGTTAGAGTTTGGTTGATAGAACGTAAGCTTCAAGGGCTTTTTGCGTGATTGTGGTCACAATTCCCGACATTGTGCTCACATATCTTGTGCGAAATTGATGGGGAGGCCGGAAAACGACATCAAAATCTGTCTTTCGCAGCCCTGATATGGGCAAAGACCTCCGCATCTTCAACCCCCTCCAATCCCAGAGATTTCTTTAGATCCGTATCCCCTGCGCGCAAAAACGGATTGGTGACTTTTTCCAGCTTCAGCCGTGCGGGAACGGTGGGAAGGTCACTTTTTCGCGCCTGAGAAATTTCACGGGCTCTTTTTTGCAGCGCGGCATTATCGGGGTCGATGCTGAGCGCAAAGCGGGCGTTACTTTCTGTATATTCATGGCCAGAGAAGACCAACGTGTCGTCGGGCAGGGCGGCGAGGGTGGTCATGGTGTGCCACATCATGGCAGGCGTGCCCTCAAAGAGGCGGCCACATCCCATCACCATCAGGCTGTCGGCACTAAACAGGGCAGGGCCTTCGGGATAATAAAAGGCGATATGGCCGAGGGTATGGCCGGGCACCGCGATCACCTGACAGCGTCCCGCGCCGGTGCCGCCCTCAAAGCCGGGTTCCAGCTCCATATCAAGGGGCGCGCCCTGCGCTGCGATTTTATCGGCCTCGGCCTTGGGGCCCATCACGGGGCAGCCATACTTGTCGCGCAACGCGTTGATCGCGCCCACATGGTCATGGTGGTGATGGGTGATCATGATGACGCCAAGGTTCCAGCCGCGTGCCTCAAGCGCGGCAATGATCGGTGCGGCCTCGGGGGCGTCGATCACCGCGACGCCGTCGGGGCCGTTGACCAGATAGGCGTAGTTGTCCGCAAGACACGGTACTGTGACGATTTCGAGGCCATTTGCCACGGTGGTGGGGAAAGAGGTCTGATCGGGCATGGTCATTCGCTTTCACATTGCTAGACTACCCCCAGAGTGACCGAAGCAATGGGCGTCTGCAATGCATCTGGATGTGCAGGATCTGAGGAATTTCTACTACCGCAGCACCTTGGGGCGCGCGGCGCAGGCCTCGATCCGGGGGCAATTGCTGCGGATGTGGCCCGATGCCACTGGTGAGACGATTGCGGGATTTGGCTTTGCGGCCCCGTTGTTGCGGCCCTACCTGAGTGAGGCGCGCCGGGTCATGGCCTTGATGCCGGGGCCACAGGGGGTGATGCAATGGCCGGCGGGGCAGCCCAATGTGTCGGTGTTGTGCGAGGAGACCTCTTGGCCGGTGGAGACGGGGCGCGTGGACCGACTGGTTCTGTTGCACGGTCTTGAAACCTCGGAACAGCCCTCCGCCCTGCTGGATGAATGCTGGCGGGTGATGGCGCCGCGGGGCAGGGCGATCTTTATCGTGCCCAATCGTGGCGGGCTTTGGGTGCGCTCGGATGCGACGCCGTTTGGCTATGGTCGGCCTTATACGCTGACACAGCTGGAAAACCAGCTGCGCGGGCATCAGTTCACCATCGAGCAGCACGCGGCCGCCCTCTATCGCCTGCCCAGCCCGCGCCGCTTCTGGCTGAAGTCGGGCGCGATGATCGAGCGGGTGGGGCGCAGGCTTCCGGCGATGATGGCGGCGGGTGTGTTTCTGGTGGAGGTTTCCAAGCAGACCCATCCCCAAAAGGGCCATATGATCCGCGCGCGCCGCACCAATCCGATCCGGGTACTGGAAGGGCTGTCCAACCCGATCGCGGAGCCCGCGTAAAGCGCAAGTTTGAGATGCAAGTGCATGGCTGTTTGATGGGCACGATTGCCGGGTGATCGTTGTCGACGCTTCATGGGCGAGATTCGACATTGTGTACGCTTGTGTACCGAAATGACGCAATATGACGCAATTTGCGCCTCTGGAATCGCATCCCCGCAGCTGGGGGGCGTAATTTTTTTACCATTAGAGCTGCGTCAAACCACCGTAGTTTTGTTAAGTCATTGAAAAAGCGTGGAATCGGATTTCGCGGCTTCGGACAGAGGGAGTTGCTAGGTCGCAAAGGCTCTGCTACATCCACGCTGATTTCGATGCCCGGCCAAAAATCGGGCGACCTCACGCCCCCGGATGCTACCTGCCAGGACGCATATAAACCGGGGCCAAAATAATATCGGAAGGGTGGACGTGTCCGAACCAGCTTCGATTTCCGCAGGCATTGCCGACCGCTATGCCACAGCGATCTTTGATATCGCTGCCGAGAGCAATGCTCTCGATAACCTCGAGACAAGCATCAATGATCTGGCAGCCGCTTTGGCTGACAGCGAAGACCTGCGCACTCTCATCACTTCACCGCTGGTGTCGCGTGACGAACAAGCAGCCGCCATCTCTGCCGTGGCAGACAAGATGGGGCTTGTTGAAGTTCTGCGCAACTCCCTCGCGCTGATGGCGGCCAAACGCCGCCTGTTTGTGGTTCCAGCCCTGATCGACGCCTTGCGTGCTCGCATTGCCGAAGCCCGCGGCGAGGTCACAGCCGACGTTGTTTCCGCTAAGGCACTGACCAAGACCCAGAGCGATAAACTGGCCAAAACCCTCGCAGAGCGCGTGGGCAAAAAGGTCACCATCAATGCCACCGTCGATGCAAGCATCATCGGCGGTCTCGTCGTTAAAGTGGGCTCGAAGATGATCGACAGCTCGATCCGCTCCAAGCTCAACTCCCTACAGAATGCAATGAAAGAGGTCGGATAAATGGGTATCCAAGCAGCGGAAATTTCCGCGATCCTTAAAGACCAGATCAAGAATTTTGGTCAAGAAGCCGAAGTGGCCGAGATCGGCCGCGTTCTCTCCGTCGGTGACGGTATCGCCCGTGTCTACGGCCTCGACAACGTCCAGGCGGGCGAAATGGTCGAGTTCCCCGGCGGCATCATGGGCATGGCGCTGAACCTCGAATCCGACAACGTCGGTGTGGTTATCTTCGGCTCCGACCGCGACATTAAAGAAGGCGACACCGTCAAGCGCACCAACTCCATTGTGGACGTGCCTGCTGGTCCCGAGCTTCTGGGTCGCGTTGTCGATGGCCTCGGCAACCCGCTGGACGGCAAAGGTCCGATCGAAGCCAAAGAGCGTAAAGTTGCAGACGTGAAAGCGCCGGGCATCATCCCGCGTAAATCCGTGCACGAGCCGATGGCAACCGGCCTCAAATCCGTGGACGCGATGATCCCCGTTGGCCGTGGCCAGCGTGAGCTGATCATTGGTGACCGTCAGACCGGTAAGACCGCGATTGCTCTGGACACCATCCTGAACCAGAAATCCTACAACGACGCTGCAGGCGACGACGAGAGCAAGAAGCTCTACTGCGTCTATGTTGCTGTCGGTCAGAAGCGCTCCACCGTGGCGCAGCTGGTGAAGAAACTGGAAGAGTCCGGCGCGATGGCATACTCCATCGTTGTGGCCGCGACTGCGTCCGACCCGGCGCCGATGCAGTTCCTCGCACCCTATGCAGCAACCGCGATGGCTGAATACTTCCGCGACAGCGGCAAGCACGCGCTCATCATCTATGATGACCTCTCCAAACAAGCTGTTGCTTACCGTCAGATGTCCCTGCTGCTGCGCCGCCCGCCGGGCCGTGAAGCCTATCCGGGTGACGTTTTCTACCTCCACTCCCGTCTGCTGGAGCGTTCGGCAAAGCTGAACGAAGACTTCGGTGCAGGCTCGCTGACCGCGCTGCCGATCATCGAAACCCAGGGCGGCGACGTGTCCGCGTTTATTCCGACCAACGTGATCTCCATCACCGACGGTCAGATCTTCCTTGAGACCGAACTGTTCTACCAGGGCATCCGCCCCGCCGTGAACACCGGTCTGTCGGTTTCCCGTGTGGGCTCCTCGGCACAGACCGATGCGATGTCCTCCGTTGCGGGCCCTGTGAAACTGTCCCTCGCGCAGTATCGCGAGATGGCAGCCTTTGCGCAGTTCGGTTCCGACCTCGACGCCGCAACCCAGCAGCTGCTGGCCCGTGGCGCGCGTCTCACCGAGCTGATGAAACAGCCGCAGTACTCGCCGCTCACCAACTCTGAAATCGTCTGCATCATCTTCGCGGGCACCAACGGCTACCTCGACAAGGTCGACGTCAAGGAAGTGGGTCGTTTTGAAGCCGAGCTTCTGACCTTCCTGCGCTCCAAGAAGGCCGACTTCCTGCAGTGGATCACCGACGAGGATCCCAAGTTCAAGAAGGGTGAACCGGTCGAGAAGATGAAGGCTGTGCTGGACGAATTCGCCGCAGACTTCGCGTAAGGAGAGAGACAGCACATGCCTTCTCTCAAGGACCTAAAAAACCGGATCTCGAGTGTGAAAAACACTCGTAAGATCACCAAAGCCATGCAGATGGTCGCGGCGGCGAAACTTCGCCGCGCCCAAGAAGCGGCTGAGGATGCACGCCCCTATGCCGAGCGGTTCAATGCCGTGATGGCGGGGCTGGCAGCTTCTGTCGGTCAAAGCGATACCGCGCCCAAGCTCCTTGCGGGTACGGGTTCGGATCAGGTTCAGCTCTTGGTGGTCATGACCGCCGAGCGCGGCCTGTGCGGTGGCTTTAACGCCAATATCGCCAAGCTGGCGCGTCAGAAGGTCCTCGACCTTCAGGCGGCTGGCAAGACCGTCAAGATCCTCACCGTGGGCAAGAAGGGCCGTGATGTCCTGAAGCGTGAGTTCAAAGACCTCTTCGTTGGTCACGTGGACCTGACCGAAGTCAAGCGCGTAGGCTATGTCGACGCGCAGGGCATCGCCAAGGACATCCTTGCACGCTTTGACGCGGGCGAGTTCGACGTTGCTACGATCTTCTACTCGAAGTTCCAGAACGTCGTGACCCAGATCCCGACTGCTCAGCAGATCATCCCGGCAGAATTCGATGCCGAGGGCGCCGAGGCGACCTCCGGTGTGGTGGATTACGAGCCCAGCGAAGAGGCGATCCTTGCGGATCTTCTGCCGCGCGGCGTCGCCACCCAGATCTTTGCGGGTCTGCTGGAGAACGGGGCGTCCGAACAGGGTGCCCGGATGAGCGCGATGGACAACGCTACGCGGAACGCGGGCGAAATGATCGACAAACTGACCATCGAGTACAACCGCTCGCGTCAGGCCGTCATCACCAACGAGCTTATTGAAATCATTTCGGGCGCCGAGGCGCTCTAAGAGACAACCGGAGACGAAACATGGCAAATGCAAAAGGCAAGGTGACTCAGATCATCGGCGCCGTTGTGGACGTTCAGTTCGACGGCGAGCTGCCGGCGATTCTGAACTCCCTCACCACCGACAACAACGGCAAGAAGCTCGTTCTTGAGGTTGCTCAGCACCTCGGCGAGAACTCTGTCCGTACCATCGCGATGGACGCGACCGAAGGTCTCGTTCGTGGTCAGGAAGTCACCGACACTGGTGCGCCGATCACCATCCCGGTCGGTAACGCAACTCTGGGCCGCATCCTGAACGTTGTGGGTGAGCCCGTGGACGAAGGCGAGCCGATCGTCGCGAAAGAGACCCGCGCGATCCACCAGCCTGCGCCCGAGTTCAACGAACAATCCACCGAATCCGAAGTGCTGGAAACCGGCATCAAGGTGATCGACCTGCTCGCGCCTTATGCGAAGGGTGGTAAGATCGGTCTGTTCGGCGGTGCCGGCGTTGGTAAAACCGTTCTCATCATGGAACTGATCAACAACATCGCAAAAGTGCACTCGGGTTACTCCGTGTTCGCGGGTGTTGGTGAGCGTACCCGTGAGGGCAACGACCTTTACCACGAGATGATCGAATCCAACGTGATTAAGCCCGACAACCTCGAAGAGTCGCAGGTTGCTCTGGTTTACGGCCAGATGAACGAGCCTCCGGGTGCGCGTGCCCGCGTTGCTCTGACCGGTCTGACCCTCGCGGAACAGTTCCGTGACCAGTCCGGTACCGATGTTCTGTTCTTCGTGGACAACATCTTCCGCTTTACCCAAGCGGGTTCCGAGGTGTCCGCACTTCTGGGCCGTATCCCCTCCGCTGTGGGCTACCAGCCGACGCTGGCGACCGACATGGGTGCGATGCAGGAGCGTATTACCTCCACCAAGAACGGCTCGATCACCTCGATCCAGGCTGTGTATGTTCCCGCGGACGACCTTACCGACCCGGCACCTGCAACAACCTTTGCCCACTTGGACGCGACCACCGTTCTCAACCGTGCGATCTCCGAGCTTGGCATCTACCCCGCTGTGGACCCGCTCGACTCCTCGTCGCGCCTGATGGACCCGCAGATCGTTGGCGAAGAGCACTACAAAGTGGCCTCCGACGTTCAGCAGATCCTCCAGCGCTACAAGTCGCTGCAGGACATCATCGCGATCCTCGGCATGGACGAACTCTCCGAAGAGGACAAGCTGACCGTTGCGCGTGCGCGTAAGATCCAGCGTTTCCTGTCGCAGCCGTTCGACGTTGCAAAGGTCTTCACCGGTTCCGACGGTGTGCAGGTTTCCCTTGAGGACACCATCGCGTCGTTCAAAGCCGTTGTGGCCGGCGAATACGATCACCTGCCCGAAGGCGCCTTCTACATGGTTGGCGGCATCGACGAAGTGATCGCAAAAGCCGAGAAAATGGCTGCTGACGCGGCCTAAGGAGGGCCCTGATGGCTGATACGATGCAATTCGATCTCGTGAGCCCGGAGCGGAGCCTTGCTTCGCTTCAGGCCCGCGCGGTCCAGATCCCCGGCTCCGAGGGTGACATGACGGCGATGCCCTTGCACGCGCCGACACTCACCACCCTGCGTCCGGGCATCCTGAAGGTGGAAGCACCGGAAGGCACCACGGAGTATCTCGTCACTGGCGGGTTTGCCCAGATCACTGCCGAGGGCCTGTCGGTTCTCGCAGAGCGGGCAATCCCCATGGATGAGATGACCCGCGCCCATCTGGACGAGCTCATCGAGGAAGCCCGCGCCATGTACAAGACCGCCAAGGATGATGAGTCCGCACACGGTCTGGTGGAAGACGCGGCCAAGCTGCTTGCAGATATGGAAGCGCTCGGGACCCACATGAGCCTCTGACACCACTGTCAGAACCCAAGAGACAAGAAACCGGCCTGCGCCCTGCAGGCCGGTTTCTTTTTGGTAAGGGTTGGACGATACTTTCAATTTGTTGATTGTTTGAAGGTTGAGGTTCCAAATGCCTACAGTGCGCCTGGGGAATTCCCGCACCGGCATCGCGCAGGGTGATGTGGAGGTGTTCTCAGAGTTCGACTCGGGGGGCACCATGTGGACGGGCGAGGGGGAGCGTGAACGCCGCCTGCATCTGCGCTTTGACGAGGCCTTTGCCGCACCGCCTGCCGTGCATGTGACAGCTTCGCTGATGGATATGGACCACACCGCCGCCTATCGTGCCGAACTGGTCGCCGAAGAGATCACCGCCGAGGGGTTCGACATCGTTTTTCGCACCTGGTCCGACAGCCGCGTCGCCCGCGTCCGCGCCGCCTGGATGGCCATTGGCGATATGCCGTTTGAGGACGACTGGGTGGTGGACTAGGGGCGGCATCACGTCGTGCATGTGCCACGACTTGGATCAGGGCAGCGTTGGGGGCTCGGTCAAACGCCTCCAGATGAGAATATTCCAGTGCTACTCGTAGGCGAGCACCATTTGGCCGGAGGCGCTTCTTCTGATGAACAGTTCCACCAATGCCAAGTTTATCGGGAAGCAGAGCATATGCGCCAGCGCGTAGCCGCGTTCGGCTTCAACGCCGAGCAGCGCAAAAAACGCGACCAGCAGATAAACAGTGAGAATTGCCAGTAATACCGCGTAGCTTCTCAGCATCCACTGCCCGTGTTGCACGTATTGCTTCTTCCAGATGTGGTAAAAGGCAATCCCCACAAAAGAGATACCCAAAATGCCCCCAAGGATATTGGAAATGATCGTGTTCGTGCCGCCAATCATCGGAAGCGAAAAGGAAATATAGGCCCCGAGCCCCAGACCAAGCGTCGCGGTAAACGCATAGAAATACCCGCTTGCCCGGTGTAGCAGGGGTGCTTTTTGTCGAACAACAGGAAGGAACTGGATGATCCCGGCTATCAGCGCCACCGATGCCGCAGTGATATGACCGACAACGGCAAATTCGCTTGATTGATAAAGCGGTTGCTGTCGCACAGAGAATTCATGCCAGAAGCTACTCTGCTGCCCGGAGAGATACTCCAGCATCGCATCTGTTTCCGCGAGTGCCAAAACGGATGCGGCACCACCGAATAGATACCGAAGCGAATAGAGCGCGATCATTAACGTGAGGGCGATACCAACATATAAAAAGGCGTGTCTTGCGATTTTCAACATAACGGTCCTTGGTCGGCCATCCTGCACCTCTCCATTAGGGAAGGGGCAATTGCGCCTGCTAAGCTTGTAATTGACCATGGTCATATTTAAATAAATGACCGAGGTCAATTAAATGATTGCAAGATCACTGTCGCGCGGGTCGCGCTCTTGATTGGCGATGACCAGCCTATGACGTCCAAATCCGGTGTGTAAAAAAATCTCATATTGCCTCTTGAGCTTCCAGTGACAGGAACCCCTACATGGAAGACAATAGGCAATAACGGAGTCGTTCCATGACCCAACCGATCACCGCTCGCCTCTCGATTGAGGGTATGACCTGCGCTGGATGCGTGGGGCGTGTTGACCGCACCTTGGCGGCACTGCCGGGGCTTAGTGATGTCTCGGTGAACCTCGCCAATGAGACCGCGCAGATCACCGCAGCCAACCACGAGGCGCTGGAGCAGGCTGACGCTGCGCTGCGCGATCTGGGCAAACCGGCGCGGCACCAGACTGTGCAGCTGTCGATCGCGGGTATGACCTGCGGCGGCTGTGTGGGCCGGGTGGAGCGTGCGATTAAGGCGCTGCCCGGTGTGGTCTCGGCCAATGTGAACCTCGCCGCCGAGAGCGCGCAGGTGGAGATCCTGCAAGGGGTGGTGACGCCCTCGCAAGTGGCGGCAGCCAGCACCGAAGCGGGCTATCGCGCCCGCCCGGCAGAGGCGCGCGACAGCGAGGACCGCAGCGCCCGCAAGCACCGTGAGGCGCGCGATCTGCGTCGTCAGGTCTGGATCGCCGCCATGCTGACCCTGCCGGTGTTTCTGTTGGAAATGGGCGGCCACATGGTCCCGGCGGTGCATCACTGGATCGCGCAGACCATCGGCATGCAAACCTCATGGGTGATCCAAGCCGTGCTGACCACGGCGGTGCTGTTCCTTCCCGGTCGGGCCTTTTTCGCGTTGGGGCTGCCCGCCTTGCGCAAGGGCGCGCCGGATATGAACAGCCTTGTGGCGCTGGGGGCAGGGGCCGCATGGGTCTATTCTTTGGTGGCGACTTTTGTCCCGTCTCTGCTGCCTGCCGATGTGCGTGCGGTTTATTTCGAGGCGGCGGCGATGATTGTGACCCTGATTCTGATCGGCCGTTGGCTGGAGGCTCGCGCCAAGGGCCGCACGGGGGCTGCCATTCAGGCGTTGGTGGGCTTGCAGGCCCGCCATGCCCGCCGACTGACCAAGGATGGCCAGCCCGAGGATGTGGATGTGGATGATCTTGCCCCCGGTGATCGCATCCTTGTGCGTCCCGGCGAACGCATCCCCACCGATGGCGAGGTGCTGGAGGGCAGCGCCCATGTGGATGAGAGCATGATTTCGGGTGAGCCGATCCCGGTGGAGAAATCCGCAGGCGCTGCGGTCACCGGCGGGACTGTCAATGGCGAGGGCAGTCTTACCGTCAGCGTGACCCGCACCGGGGCCGAGACCACGCTGGCGCAGATCATCCGCATGGTCGAGGATGCGCAGGGCGCCAAACTGCCGATCCAGAGCCTCGTGGACAAGGTCACCCTGCGCTTTGTGCCGGTGGTGATGGGGCTGGCGCTGCTGACGGTGGCCGTATGGCTGATGGTGGGGCCGGAGCCCACATTGACCAACGCCTTGGTGGCCGGAGTGTCGGTACTGATCATCGCCTGTCCCTGCGCCATGGGTCTGGCAACGCCGACCTCGATCATGGTCGGGACGGGGCGCGCGGCAGAGCTTGGCGTGCTGTTTCGCAAGGGCGATGCGCTGCAGTCGCTCAACGAGGTCGACATCATCGCCTTTGACAAGACCGGTACCCTGACCGAGGGCCGCCCATCACTGGTGGCGCTGCACCCGACCGCAGGATTTGAGCGCGCCGAGGTGTTGGGCGCAGTGGCTGCGGTAGAGGCACGTTCAGAGCATCCCATCGCCCGCGCGCTGGTGACAGCCGCGCGCGAGGAGGGCCTGACTCTCGCGGAGGTCAGTGATTTCCAGAGCCACACAGCCCGCGGTGTCACCGCGAAGGTTGCCGGGCGCGAGATCCATATCGGCAGCGCGCGGCTGATGTCAGAAGCTGGCATCAGCGTTGATGCGCTGGCGGCAGAGGCGCTTGAGCGCGCCAACCGGGGTGAAAGCGTGCTCTACACCGCCATCGACGGCCAGCTAGCAGCGCTGCTGGCGGTGGCAGACCCGATCAAACCGACCAGTGCCGCAGCAATCAAAGCGCTGCGGGCGATGGGCAAGGATGTGGCGATGATCTCTGGCGATGCCCCCGCCACGGCAGAGGCCATCGCCCGCGATCTGGGCATCTCCCATGTGGTCGCCGGGGTCGCGCCTGAGGGCAAAGTGGCCGCGCTCAAGGATCTCGCCTCGCGCGGGCGCAAGCTGGGCTTTGTCGGCGATGGCATCAACGACGCACCGGCCTTGGCGCAGGCGGATGTGGGGATCGCCATTGGCACCGGCACCGATGTGGCGATCGAGGCCGGCGATGTGGTGCTGATGTCGGGTGATCTCGGCGGCGTGGTGACGGCGATCAATATCTCGCACAGGACGCTGGTGAACATCCGCCAGAACCTCGGCTGGGCCTTTGTCTACAACGCGGCGCTGATCCCGCTGGCGGCGGGCGCGCTCTATCCCGCGTTCGGCATATTGCTCTCGCCGGTCTTCGCCGCCGGAGCGATGGCGCTGTCGTCGGTGTCGGTGCTGACCAATGCGCTGCGGCTGCGGCGGGCCTGACCTGCAGTCGCAAAGGCTACATGAAAATCAATCGCCAGAAGACGGCCGCAGGACGAACTTTCTTTCAATTGTGTCCTGCGGCCTGCAACATTCCGACATTGAGATGATTCTAAAACGTTGGAGTGTTTGTCATGAAGCCCTTTGGACCTTCCATTGCTGCAATTGTTGCCGCGTCCTTTCTGCCCTCAATGGCTGTTGCGACCGAAATGGGGGTCTTAGCCTCCGACGACTGCATTCTGACCGCCGGGCGCGATGTCAAACCGAGCGCTGGCTTTGTGGTGCCGGTTGCGTTCATCGACATCACGCGCGAGACGCAAAAGCCCGAAAACAAAATCGACCCTCTTGGGGCCGCAATTGGAGCAAAACTGGTGGAATTCGCCTTTGATGCAGGCGTCAATTACCTGAGTAAAAAGGCAAATCCTGAACCGGAAAAAGCCCAGGATATACTTCCGATCAACCTGTTTCGGGTCGAGAATGATATGCCCGTGTCGGTGCCTGCCAAGACCAAAAAAACCGCCGACAAAGAGGACACGCAGCCCCTTGAGACAAAGACTGTCAGGCCGGTATTTTTGAACCCAGCGCTGAACTGCCTGACCATAGTGACCGCATCTGCGCCGGTTCTGACCGAGAATGGCTTGGTCTCCACTGCCGATCTGATCAAGGCGATCAAGGACGACGGCAACAGCCTTGATCCATGGTCGCGCGAGGCAGAGATCAACGGGCTGAAAGATGAAACTGTCAATTACCGCCTTGCCAAAGCCGGTTTATCTGTTTTTGACGGGGGGGAGATCGGATCCATCCTCGAACTGCGATTGGAGCTTTCGGCGGATGGCAGCGCATTTCGATATGTTCCTGTGTATTTCGATGTCCGGCGCTTTGCGACCAGCGGCACCCAGGACCGCGACATCGCATTTACCGTGAAACTGTCGACGCCCGCGCAATCAGGCGATGAGAATATCGCCCTGGCGAGCTTTCACGCCACGAATGTGAAACGCACCGATAGCGGCGGTGTCCAGCGGGTGTCGGTGCAGGACAGCAAGGATTATTTGGGGTTTGGTCCCATGACGGCCGCAGCGGTGCTGGGGGGGCATGCGTGGTCGCAATTCACCATGCCGATGTCTGATCCGCCGGAGAATATTGAGAAGCTGCTGAACTTGAGTCTGACAACAGAGGATAAGCCACGAGAGGTGTTGAGTGATTTTGCAGATGTCGTGCAGCGTTTGCAGACCACCCCCTTCACCTACAAGGCAATGAACATCTCCGTGTCCTTTGAGGAAAGCACGGAACCGTCAAAAATCGTGGCCTTCCTGAACGACTTTGTCGAAGATAATGACGGGCTGCAGGACAAGCTGGAGAAAGCGACGATCAAGGCCTTGGGGCTGCAGTCGGATGCCGATGCGCTGGCGGAGATTGTTGCGATCAAACAGCGGGAGATCGACGCGGCCAAAGCACATCTTGCAGTGTTCAAGGCAGATCCGAGCCATCTGTTGCCCGCAAAGAAGGACTGGTTCGACAAGCAGGTCGCCGATCGCGAGAAACAAATCGCAAAGATGGAGGCCGAGCTTGCTGCATTGAAATTTGGTGAGGACCCCTATGCGCCGACACAGGGGCTCGACAATCCTGAACCAGAAATCGAAGGGTAGGGCGGTTCTGCCGAAAGAGACTGCGGAGACTGGTCTGCGGGGCGTTCACATCGATCGCCGGGGCGGTGAGGCGATGCCTCCGCCGCCCCTATTTTGCCGCCACCACCGGAGCATGGCTGCGTTGGTGGACCACCAGTGAGCCAAAGCCCGACAATACGATCAGTGCCAATCCGCAGAGCGAGATGACATCCGGCCAATCGCCAAAGACCACAACGCCCAGCACGGTTGCCGAAATCAGCTGACTGTAGACCAGTGGCGCAATGAGCGAGGCCTCGGCGGTTTTGCTGGCAACCACCAGAATGTAGTTCCCGACCGCCGATCCAAGCGCGCTGATGGCGAGCAGCGCCATGATCGGCCAGCTGAGCGCAGGCAGATCTGCGCTGATCCCGATAGGCGTCAGCAAAAGCGACCCGATCAGCAGTTGCGACATCAGCAACAGGCGCGGGCGATAGCTGCCTGCAACGGTGCGCGTCACGGCCAGATAGGTCCCGTAGCAGCACCCGGCGGCCAGCGCATAAAGCAGACCGAAGCTCGCGCCGAAACCGGGTTTTACGACCAGCATCACACCGATGAACCCCAACCCCAGCAGCAGGCTGCGTTGGAGCGAAGGACGTTCGCCCAAAAACAGCACCGCAATGACATAAGACACGATGGGTCCGACGAAAAACGCGCCAAACACATTGGCGATCGGCTCTGTCTTGAGCGCGGTGAGAATGCAGGAGATGCCACCGGTGACCAACCCGGCGCGCAGCCAGACCCGCCAGTCACGGGCGATGTAGAGCTCGCTCAGACGCATTCCGCTGAGCGGCAGCAGCACCAAAGCCCCAAGCGCAAAGCGCGACCATGCCACCACCACCGGATCAACTCCGCGCGCCGTCAGCAGCTTTCCGGCGGTGTCGCCCATGACCACACAAGTAACGGCAGTGAATACAAGAGCGGCAAGGCGCAGCAGGTCGGTGGTTCTCATGAGGGGCAACTTTATGCAGGGGCGGATGAGAAGGGCCTATCAGGTGCTGCGGGCGCTTCAAAGCGCTCTCTGCGCAATGTTGTGGAGTGTGCGTGCGGAGTTGATGAGGCCGGTCCAAAGGCGCAGACACTCTCAGACCCAGATGAGGCGATTTGATAGCGGATCAGGTAGGTGTCCTGCGCATGAAGGCCAATCGGGTCTTCCGGGAGGATACCAGACCGGTCAGGCGTGCGCGGCGGAGAGATACCTCAATGCGGAGACAGGCGTTGGCAGCAGGCTCGCACTAAGCTGGCCGTGAGCTGTTCAGACTTTGCTGCGGTTGATTGTTGATGCATCATCCAAAATGCTCTTTGATCAAGCAGTGTTTCGAACCGCAATCGCAAAGGTTAACGGCATGATAATAAGGGGTGCATCAGTCGTCATGTCAGTTGCGTGTGCATTTTGCGGGTCAAATGCTCCCGCATGTTCATTTGAGACCGAGACCAGCTTATTCGTTCCAAGCCTTGAGGCCTGGGAACAACATCCCGTCCCAGGTCAACAAGGGCTAGAAGGTGCTTACTGGGAAAAAGTACCGGCGCCCGTGGTTGAGTTGGTTGAAATCACTAGGGGAACTGAGGCACCCGGTGCATCCTGCAACGATGCTGGAACCATCACCCTAAAGGTATCTCTTCCTCCAACGTCTACGTACTCTATAGACGAATTTGGCATATATTTCAGATCGAAGGATGAAATCTTCCCTGATGTTCCACTTGTAGGCGGCGAAAGTGAAGGCTCATCAGAGCTGTTCTTTGCATGGCTTGATGGTCACCCCTCGCAACAAATACCGCTAGAAATTGAAGTTGAGGTTTTCTTTGTGACAGACGGATTGGACATCGGCCCCTCAAGCTTCTTAGTGATCAGATCAGACTGACTTCAACGGCTTCATTGGCCTCAATCCCGCCTTGAACACCCAACGAACACCCGCACGAATGGCGGGTTGCATTTGAGGGCCGTTCACAAAAAAAACACCCCACGACATCTCGCGGGGTGTTTTGATGAGATCTGAGGGATCTTAGCTCTGGCTGTTGTAGAGCGACTCGTAGATCGGGATCAGGGTCTTGTCCTCAAACAGCGAGGACACAGAAGTGCCGTGCCAGATGTTCAGGATCGCTTGGGTGAACAGCGGTGCGGTCGGCAGGATGCGGATGTTGGGTGCATTCAGAACCGCCTCGGAAGGCTGAATGGAATCGGTCAGGACCAGCGATTTCATCACCGAATTGGTCACGCGCTCTACGGCAGGGCCGGACATGACGCCGTGGCTGATGTAGGCGTGGACCTCTTTGGCTCCGTTATCCAGCAACACCTGAGCCGCCTTGCAAAGCGTACCAGCCGTGTCGCACATGTCGTCGACGATCAGGCAGATTTTGCCGGTGACATCGCCGATCACGGTCATCTCGGCAACTTCACCGGGTTTTTCGCGGCGTTTGTCGACGATGGACAGCGGCGCATTGATGCGTTTGGCCAGCTCGCGGGCGCGGGCCACGCCGCCCACATCGGGAGACACCACCATCAGGTCGTCCATGCTGTCCTTGAACTGGGCCTTTACGTCCAGCGCGAAGATCGGGCTGGCATAGAGGTTGTCCACCGGAATGTCGAAAAAGCCCTGAATTTGCGCGGCGTGCAGATCGAGGGTCAGAACCCGCTCAATGCCTGCACCGGTCAGCATATTGGCGACCAGCTTTGCCGAGATCGGCGTGCGGGCCTTGGTGCGGCGATCCTGACGGGCATAGCCGAAGTATGGAATAACCGCTGTAATGCGCTGAGCCGAGGAGCGGCGCAACGCATCAGCGATGATCAGCAGCTCCATCAGATTGTCGTTGGCCGGGTTCGACGTCGGCTGGATGATGAACATATCCTCGCCGCGCACGTTCTCGTAGACTTCGACAAAGATCTCGCCGTCGTTAAAGCGCTCAACACGGGCGCTGACGAGTTCTTGGTCGACGCCGCGATGCATGCTCATGCGGCGCGAGATTGATTTGGCGAGCGGAAGATTGGCGTTCCCAGCTATGAGCTTGGGTTCGTTCAAGGTCGGCATTGGCTGATTATCCCCAGGCAGCAATGTGACAGATTCGTGATATTGAACCCCGCTTAACACGCACATAGTCTCGGGCCTAGTTCTAAGCACGAGGAATTCTCGCCATGACCGCCTCCGCCCCCTCAATCGACTACTATTTTTCCACACTGTCGCCTTTCAGCTACCTTGCCGGGCAACGTCTGGAAGAAATTGCCGCCCGCCATGGCGCGACGGTGACCTATAAGCCGTTTGACATTATGGCGCTGTTTGCGCGCACCGGGGGCACACCGCCCAAGGACCGTCACCCGGCGCGACAGGATTACCGGCTGATCGAGATTGAGCGTCAGTCCAAACGCACCGGCCTGCCGCTTCATCTGAAGCCAGCGCATTGGCCCACCAATGCGGCGCCCTCCTCCTATGCGATCATTGCCGCGCAAAAGGCCGGTGGCGGTGATCTTGGGGCATTGGTGCATGCCACGCTGCGTGCGATCTGGTCCGAGGAGCGCGATATCGCGCAGGATGATGTGGTGAAATCCCTGCTGCAGAGCGCCGGTTTCGACCCCGCGCTGGCGGATAGCGGTTTGCTGACCGGCGCGGAGATCTATGCGCAAAACCTCGAGGATGCGGTGAACGCAGGCGTCTTTGGCGCGCCTTTCTACGTGACGGCAGATGGGGCGAAATTCTGGGGGCAGGACCGGCTGGAGGATCTCGACTGGCACCTTGGAGGGCAGGGCGCGTGAGTCTGGATATGACCTCCCTGCCGCAAGAGGTATACCATCGCAGCTTTGGCACAGGCGCACGCACGGTTCTGGCAGTGCATTGCTCGCTGGCGCATTCGGGTGCGTGGCGGGGGCTGGTGGCGGCGCTGGGCGAAGAACTGGTGAGGGTCGAGGCCTTTGACATGCTCTCGCATGGCAAGAGCCCGGATTGGGACGGGCAGGGGCTTTTGCAACAGCGCAATGCCGAGGCCGGGTTGCTCCTTCTGGAGGCTTTGGTCGCGCGCGCGGGTGGCCCTGTGGATTTGGTCGGGCACTCTTTTGGTGCCACGGTGGCGCTGGCGATGGCGGAGATGCGCCCGGATCTGGTGCGCAGCCTTGTGATGATCGAGCCGGTCCTGTTTGCCGCGGCCCAAGCGCAAAACCCCGAGGCACTGGTTCAGATGCGCGCCGACCATCAGGCGGTGCGCGCCCCTTATGAGGCGGGCGATGTGGAATATGCCACGCGGCTTTTTAACCGTGCATGGGGGACGGGCTATCCCAAATGGCCGGACCTGCCGGAGCGCGCCCGCGCGGCGATGGTGCGATCTTTTCCGGCGGTGATGGACTGTGACAGTCAGGTCTATGATGACGCGGTGGGGCTGCTGGCACCCGGCGCGCTGGAAGCGCTGCCGATGCCGGTGCTGGTGATGCAGGGGGGCGCGACCCAGCCGATCATGTCTGCGGTGACTGAGGCGCTGTCGGCGCGGATGCCGAAGGCGCAGATTGCGGTCATCGAGGGCGCCGGCCATATGGTGCCAGTGACACATCCCGAGGCGGTGGCCGAGGTGATCGGAACCTTTTGGCCCGATGGATGAGCCGCTGCTGATCGGCTTCTGGGGCCGGTCAGCCCCTTAGACCGGTTCCTCAATAATGTAGTCTTCCCATTCCTCCAGCGGCGTGTCGAATTCCGACACGGTCATGCCGCGCACCGAGACCCCGGCGCGGTGCACGCTGTCCGGATCGCCCGTCACCAGCGGGTGCCAGTCGGGCAGGGATTTGCCCTCCCACAGGCGGCGATAGGCGCAGGTCTGCGGCATCCAATAGGCGTGGGTATCAAGGTTTTCGGGCTTCAGCACGATGCATTCGGGGATGAAACTGTGCCGGGTCTCGTAATGGGCGCATTGGCAGGACTGATCGTCCAGCAGACGACAGGCCACGCGCGTCAGCGCCACCTCGCCGGTGTCTTCGTCTTCCAGCTTGTTGAGGCAGCATTTGCCGCAGCCGTCACACAGCGCTTCCCATTCGCGCGGCGAAAGTTTCTTGAGCGGTTTCTTTTCCCAGAACTTCGGTGCAAGCCCGTCCCGGTCGATCTGATTGGTCATATCGGCCCTCTCAGAGCGTTTTGAGGATGGCGCGGGCCTGATCGCAATCGGCCTGCATCTGGGCGATGAAGGGCTCCAGCCCGTCAAAAGTCATCTCCGGGCGCAGATAGTCCACCAGCCCGACGGACAGATGCGCGCCATAAAGGTTGCCCTTGAAATCAAAGAGATAGGTCTCGATGTTGGGTTGTTCGCCGTCAAACATCGGCCGCACCCCGACCGAAGCCGCACCGTGGTAGCTGCCCTTATGAGGGCCGTCGAGCACATCCACCAGCACCGCATAGACGCCAAAAGCAGGTGGGTGCAGCCCGTCGATGGACTGGTTCGCGGTAGGAAAGCCAAGCTCGCGGCCGCGTTGCTCGCCGCCGATCACCTCGCCTTCGATGCGGTGCCAATGGCCGAGCATGGCGGCGGCGTCGCGCGGGCGGCCTTCGCTCAGGGCGGTGCGGATCGCGGTGGAGGACACCGTGTGTTCGGAATATTCCATCAAAGGCGCGATGGTGACGCCAAAGCCCATCTCCTGTCCGAAGCGCTGGAGATCCTCGACGCTGCCCGCGCGGCCCTTGCCAAAGCAGAAATCGGCACCCACCACCACATGCGCCAGCCCCAGACCTTCAAAGATCACCTTGCGGGCAAACTCCTCAGGCGTCAGCGACGACAGCGCGTGGTTGAAATTCAGCTGATAGAGCTTTTCAACGCCGATCTTTTCCAGACGATGCGCGCGCGCCTCTGCCGACATCAGGCGAAAGGGCGGGGCATTGGGGGCAAAGAACGCGCGCGGGTGCGGCTCAAAGGTCATGACACCCAGGGGGGCGTCCGGTGCGGCCTGCCGCGCCAGATCAATGACCGAGCGATGGCCGCGGTGAACGCCATCGAAATTGCCGATCGCGACGGTGGCCCCGCGATCCTGGTCGTCAACAAATTGATAATCACGGATGATGCGCATGGCGTTTCCCTAGCTCTGAGTGGGGGATGGCGCAAGGGTGCTGTGCCCGAGTGACGTTCAGTGAAGGGGATGATGTGGAATTTAGGTATTTGTAAAAAGATGAAGCTCCGCGGCAGATGGGTCTGTGATCATGCATAAGAGCGGTCTTTGTAGGGAACAGTTTCCAGTCGGGCGATCAGATTATTCAGCAGCTTTTCCTCGGCGCGGTTGCGCACGGTGTCGGGGTTCCAGACCAGATAGACATCGACCTCTGGCAGATCCTCGAACGGGGGCACCTGCCACAGCAGCCCGTCGCGCAGGTCGCGGGCCACCACATGTTTGGGCAAGGGACCGATACCAAGGCCTGCCATGATCATGCGCCGCACCTCTTCCAGATTTTCCGATACGCCTGTTACCTGCGTTGCAAGTGCGGCGCGGGCGCGCAGGAGGGTCACGTCCTGCAACGCGTCTTGCAGGCGGTCATTGTCAAACACCACCGCAGCGTGGCCTTTGAGATCATCCAGCGTCAGGTCGCTGCGACCAAACAGCGGATGGCGCGGGCCGCAAAACAGCGCGAATGTTTCGCGGTAGACGGGGATGTAGCGCAGGTTCGGATCTTGTTCGCGCACCAGAGCGAGGGCAAAGCTCACCCGCTTTGCCGCTACCGCAGCGATGGCATCGCCGCTGGTGATCACATCAATGGCGAGGCTTGCCTTTGGGTGCTCGGCGTAGAAATCGCCAATGACCGAATCAAACAGCGGACAGAGCACATGACTGGCCACGGCAATGCGCACATGGCCGCTGATTTCGGGGGCGACGGTGCGCATTAGGGTGGCGAGCCGCAGGATGGAGCCGTTGATGGTCACCGCCTCGCGATAGAGGAGCTCGCCCGCTTCGGTGAGTGCGAAATGTCCCGGCGAACGGTCGATCAGGCGCTGGCCCAGCTGGTCTTCCAGTTTTTTCAGGGCGACCGAAACCGTGGGCTGTTTTAGCCGCAATTGCTCTGCCGCCTCGGTGACAGAGCCGCTCTCAGCGAGCACCACAAAGGTGCGCAATAGGTTCCAGTTCATCTCACGGGTGAGGCGTTCGGGGTCCATGTGGTGCGGGGCCGGTTGGGTTTGTGACATTCTTTTAAAAACAGATCCTTATGGCGATTTTTGTGGGTCGGGTTATTGCGCCAAATCGCCGTGCCGCGTGCCTTCATTATTAAAATCTATGTTGAGATAATCAATTATCTATTTGATCTATTTCAGATCCCTCCGCAGATTTCGCTGAAACACAACGCAGCGCACCCACCCTCGGCAGAAGCGGCAAGAGCCGACAGAGGGGGCATTTGGCCAACGCGCTGCAACGACAACAGGGAACGGAGTTTTTCTCATGCGTAAGTCACTATGGACCACCGCAGCCACGGCGGCTGCTTTCACCCTGTCGCTGGGCGCGGCGGAGGCGGCCGACATGCGACTCAAACTCGCGGGTGTTGTCCCGGTCGAACATTTCGGCAATGACATCCTGAAGCAGATCGAAGCCGATATCGAAGGCGCTGATGTGGGCCTCTCGGTGACGCTGTTTGAGGCCGGGCAGCTTGGTTCTGGCGAAGAACTGTTCGAAGACGCCGCGCGGGGCAACGTCGATCTGGTGCATTCCGTGATCTATGCCCACCGCGACCCGGTGCTGGAGATCAACTCCTTGCCCTATCTGGTGTCGAGCTTTGACGAGATGGAGAATATCTACCTCAACAAAGACAGCGCCTTTAACGCAATCTTTGCCGAACGGCTTGAGGGGCTGGGGCTGAAACTTCTCGCCAATGCGCCCGAAGGGTTTATCGGCGTGGTGGCCGAAACCCTGCCCGAAAACGCAACCACCGTGGGCGACAAGGGCGTCAACATCCGTGTCTGGTCCAGTCAGGTGATCAAGAACACCGTGGAGGCCATGGGCTTTAACGCGACCACAATGAACTGGGGCGAGGTCTTCCCGGCGATCCAGTCCGGCGTGGTGGATGGCGCGATCTGCTGCACCGCGCAGCTGGCCTATAGCGCCTTTGCGACCTCTGATGTGGGCAAGTATTTCATCCCCTATGGCGCGGTGGTCGAGAACACCACCTACTACGCCTCCATGGAGACATGGGAAGAGATGAACGACGAACAGCGCGCCGCCGTGCAGGCCGCGTTTGACAAGGCCGCGCAGAGCTACTTTGCCGAGGCGAAGGCCAATGAAGCGGGCTACATCGATAAGCTCAAGGAAACCGGCTACGAGGTGGTCGAGGTCTCTGACGCCGAGCGTAGCGCCATTGCCGAGACCGTGCGCAAGGACGTCTGGCCGGGGATTGCCGAGATTGTTGGTCAGGATGTGATCGACCGCCTGATGGCCCCCAGCAACTGATCCCAATGATCTGACAGCGCGCAGGCCCCGGCATCCGGGGCCTGTCCTTGATCTCCAGACGGTGACTGCATCATGAAAGACCTGAGCCGGGATTTGCCGCCCGGGCTGGCCAAGCTGGTCCGCATCCTGTTGCGGCTACAAACGATCTACGTGTGCTTTGGCTGTATCGCCATGGCGCTGACCTTCTTCCTCGTGGTGGTGTTCCGATATGGCTTTAACGCCGATCTGTTCGCCTATGAGGAATGGCTGCTGATCATCTGTTTCTGGCTCTATTTCATCGCCGCCGCCATTGGTACCTGGGAGGGGGCGCATGTGAACGCCGATCTCTTGGATTTTGTGATCCTTGATCCCGTCAAACGGCGTGCGCGGGCGATCCTGATCACCGGGATCGAGCTTTTGGTGACCTTGGTGCTGTTTTACTGGTCCACGGTGATGATGATCGAGGAAATCGGCGATTATCCCCGCTATCAGACCACGATTGCCCTGCAAATTCCGTTCTTTGTGCCGCGTGCGGCGATCTTTGTCGGCTTTGGCCTGATGGGGTTCTACAGCGCGCTGCGGCTCTATATTTTCCTGAAACTTCCGGCGGCGCGCTTTGCCGTGCCCGCTGATCGCGACCCTGCTGCAGGAGCCTGACCCCATGATTATCCTCGGCAGTCTTTTGATCCTGTGTGTGCTGCTCCTCATTGGTGTGAGCGTACCTCTGGCCTTTGGGGGCGTTCTGGTCTTTATCGGTGTCTTTGGTGGTCATGACGTGACCGGGTTCATGCCGACCGGGCATTGGAAGATGAACTCCATCGTGCTGCTTGCCATCCCGCTGTTCATCCTCGCCGGTGCCATCATGGAGCGGGGGCGGATCGCGGCCCCGCTGGTTTCCGTGGCGGAGCTTCTGGTGGGGCGCATCCACGGGGGCCTCAGCGCAGCGGCGGTGTTCGCCAGCGGTATCTTCGGCTCGATCTCCGGCTCTGCGGCGGCGACGCTCACCTGCATCGGCTCGATCATGATGCCGCATCTGAAGGCCGCGAATTACCCGCGCGGCCCGGCGGCGGCGCTGATTGTGGCGGCCTGTCCACTGGGGCTTCTGATCCCGCCGTCCTCATCGCAGATCCTTTTTGCCTGGGTTGCGCAGCAATCGGTGCTCAAGTGTTTCCTGTCGACCGTGGTGCCGGGGCTGATCCTGATTACGCTTTTGTGCATCGTGAACTATGTGCTGATGCGCAAGGCGGATCTGAAACTGCTGGAACGCCCCGCAAGCTACCCGCAGGAATTTGTGCGGCGCGGCGGGCGGGCCTTTCCGGCGCTGTTGATGCCGATCATCATTCTGGGTGGCATCTACGGCGGCATCATGACCCCGACCGAGGCCGCAGGCGTGGCAGTGATCTATGCCATTCCGGTGGGCCTGTTCATCTATCGCGGCCTCACGCCCCAGAACATCTGGCCGACCCTGCGCTATGCGGGCACCACCATTGGCGTGGTGATGCTGATGGTCTTTGTGGTGGTGATCGTCAGCCGCTTTCTGGTGTTCGAAGACATCCCCGGCATGGCCAAGGATCTGATCTTTTCGATCTCGGACAACCCGATCGTGATCCTGCTGATGGTCAATCTGGTGATGATCCTTATCGGCATGCTGATGGATGATATTTCGGGGCTGTTGCTGTCGGCGCCGCTCTTGTTGCCCATCGTGCAAAGCGTCGGCATGGACCCGGTGCATTTTGCCGCCGTCCTCGGCGTCAATCTCGGCATGGCCAATATCACGCCGCCCACCGCGCCGCTGTTGTATCTCGGCGCAAAGGTCACCGACACGCCCGTGAGCGAGATGCTGAAGCCCACCTTCATCATGATCGCATTTGCGTGGTTGCCGACGCTGCTGATCACCACCTTTGTGCCAGACGTGGCGCTGTGGCTGCCCAATTTTGTCTTTGGTTGAGGCCACGAGGAGCCCCTATGAAAGCGATCTATGATCCCCGCCAACGCGCCCATAATCCCAGCCAGTTCATGGCTTTGGGCGTGATGAGGCCCAACCCCGAACAACCCGAACGCACCGAGATCCTGCGCAGCGGCGCGGAGGCGGCAGGCTGTACGTTTACCGCGCCCGAGGACGCAGGCCTTGGCCCCATCGCGGCGCTGCATTCGCCGGAATACCTGACCTTCCTGCAAACGATCCATGCCCGCTGGTCCGAGATCGAAGGCGCAGGTCCAGAGGTGATTTCTCATATCAAGCCGGGGGATCGCCGCGACAGCTACCCGCGTTCTGCGCTGGGGCAGGCGGGCTATCATCAGGCAGATACCTCCTGTCCGATCAATGCCGACACTTGGGGCTCTGCCTATTGGTCGGCGCAAACCGCGATCAGCGCCGCCGAGTTGGTGGCGGGGGGTGAGCGCGCCGCCTATGCGCTCTGTCGCCCGCCGGGGCATCACGCTTTTGGCGATATGGCGGGGGGCTTTTGTTTTCTAAATAACTCTGGCATCGCCGCGCAGCTGTTGCGGGATCGGGGCCTCAGGCCGGCAATTCTGGATGTGGACGTGCATCACGGCAATGGCACGCAGGGGCTGTTTTATGATCGCGACGACGTGCTGACGCTCTCGATCCACGCTGACCCTGCGGATTTTTACCCGTTCTTCTGGGGTCACAGTTCTGAGCGCGGCGAGGGCCGGGGGCGGGGCTATAACCTCAACCTGCCGCTGCCGCGTGGCACCGATGATGCGCCGTTCCTGGCAGCACTTCAAACCTGCCTTGACCGGGTGCATGCCTTTGGCGCGGATGTGTTGGTCATTGCACTGGGCCTTGATGCCTCAAAGGATGATCCGTTTCAGGGCTTTCAGGTCACTGGCGACGGGTTTTCGCGCGTCGGTGAGGCGATTGCCCGTGCAGGACTTCCGACGCTTTTTGTGCAAGAGGGCGGTTACATTTCCGACAGTCTCGGCCATAACCTCACCCGTGTGCTTGGCGGATTTACCTCCGCTGCGCGCTGATGCATTTCCTTTCAATCCTCAAACTATAGAGATCTTCCATGAGCGATATCACCTACGCCCACACCACCCAACGCATGAGCCAGATCGTCACCCATGGCGACACCATCTACCTTGCCGGTCAGGTCGGCACCGCCGGGGCCAGCGTGACCCAGCAAACGCAGGACTGCCTTGATAAGATCGACGCGCTGCTGGCCGAGGCTGGCTCTTCCAAAGAGCGCATCCTGCAAGCGACCATCTGGCTCGCGGATATGGCTGATTTTGCCGAGATGAACACCGTGTGGGATGCATGGGTTGCCGAAGGCCGCGCCCCCGCCCGCGCCTGCGGTGAATCCAAGCTGGCAACCCCTGAATACACCGTTGAGATCTTGATCACCGCCGCCAAGGGCTGATCCTTTCGGGCAATATGCGCCCGCATTTTGAAATCAACACGCATGCCCGCGAGGATTGGTGGGCATGCGCCGAAACCTTTGCCTAGAGGAGCCCTCTCTCATGTCCGAAATTCTGGTTCTGGGGGGCGGCATGGTGGGTATCGCAACCGCGCTGGAGTTGCAGGCGCGGGGGCATGCGGTCACGGTTGTTGACCGCAAACCACCCGGACAAGAGACGAGCTATGGCAACGCGGGCCTCATTCAGGCCGAGGCCGCCGAGCCCTATGCGATGCCCCGCGCACTGCCAGAGATTTTGGATATCATATTGGGGCGCAGCAACGATGTGGTGTGGTCGCCGCGCGGGGTCTTCAGCCAATTGCCCGCGCTCTGGCAATACTACCGCTATTCGCACCCCCGTCGCCATCAAGTGCTGTCGCAGCCCAATGCAGAGCTCATTCGCAGCGCCTGCGCCGATCACGACCGCTGGATCACGCTTGCGGGGGCTGAGGATCTGATGGCGCAAGACGGGTATCTGTCGGTGTTTCAGGACGCGGCAGAGTTTGACGCTATGGCGAATGATCTTGACCGGCTGCGGCAAAGTTACGGGATCGACACCGCCACCCTGAGCGGTGCGGACCTCTGTAAAGCGGAGCCTTTGTATCAAACCCCGCCCGCAGGCGCGATCCATTGGCGCGAAGTCTGGAGCTGTGCGGCCCCCGGCGAATTGGTTACGCGATACGCGGAGCTGTTCCAGAGACAAGGCGGTGCCATCCGCATTGGCGATGCCAGCACGCTGCGCCGTGCGGGCCACGCTTGGGAGGTGCAGACCGACACGGAGCAGGTGAGCGGCGAACATGCGGTCATCGCACTTGGGCCGTGGACGCCGCCACTGCTGGCGCAACTGGGCTACCGGGTGCGGATGATCATGAAACACGGCGCGCACCGGATGTACCCAAAGGCCCCAACGCTGCGCCGCCCGATCTTTGATGCCCGCCACGGGGTTGTGCTCTGCAGTATGCGGGGCGGCTTGCGGATGACCTGCGGTGTGGCGCTGGAGGCCTCGGGCCGGGTGCCGGATGTGCGCCAGCTTGATCGCGCGGCCAAGGGGATACCGGCCTATATGGATCTCGGCGCGACAGAGCCGGGGCCGATCTGGCGCGGCACACGGCCCTTCTTGCCAGATATGCTGCCCATGATCGGTGCCGCCCCGCGACATGACCGCCTCTGGTTTCATTTTGGCCATGGCCACCAAGGGTTTACCCTCGGCCCCACAACCGCACGTCATCTCGCCAATCTGATCGACGGCGGTGACAAGGGGCCGGTGGCCGCGTTCCTGCCGGAACACCGCCCCAGTGTTTTAATGTGACGGCTTGGTCGTGACAGCGCAGCCGATCTAGGCGCGTAGCCGTTCGCCTTTGGGATCAAAGGGCGGCTCAGCAAGGATCACCGCCCGGTGGGGGCGGCCCAGCACCATCACCTCTACGTCATCGCCGGGTTGCGCGCCCTTCACATAGCCAAGCGCCAGCGACATGCCGACCGTGTAGCCATAGGTGCCCGAGGTCACCCGGCCAATGCCGTGCCCATCCTTGAAAATAGGCTCGCCCCCCGTTGCATCGGCATTGGAGGCCGACACATCTTGTTCGTTCAGCTGCAACAAAACCAATTCCTCCCGCGCGGGGGTGGCCAATGCGGCCTCGGCGGCAGATTTGTTGAGGAACTTCTTGTCCATCTTGCACAGGGGCTGAAATCCCACCTCATGCGGGAAATACTCGGGGCTGTATTCCCGGCCCCAAGAGCCATAGCCCTTCTCGACACGCAGCGACATCAGGGCGCGGCTTCCCACGGGGCCTGCACCGATGCGGCGGCCTTCGTCGATCAACGCGATATAAAGCTTTTGCTGGTCTTCTGTGGCGCAGTGCAACTCCCAGCCGAGGTCGCCCGTGAAAGAGACACGCAACGCCAATACATTGATCCCCGCCAGCATCAGGCGTTTGCTGCGCATGAAGGGGAATGACGCGGTGTCCAATGAAACATTGGTCATGCGCTGGAGCATCTCGCGCGATTTGGGACCGGCCACGTTAAAGCCGCAGACCTCTTGGGTGAGGCTCTCAAACGATGTGCCCTCGGGCAAAGGCACCGCGCCAAAAAACCGCTTGTGATAGCGCTCCGCCATGCCGGAGCCTATGATCCAGAATTCGTCCTCCGCCAGCCGGGTCACCGTGAAATCCCCGGCAATCCCGCCACGTTTTGAGATCAAGGGCGTGAGGCACGACCGCCCGACCGCCTTGGGCATGCGATTGGCAAAAACCGCGTTCAGCCAGTCCTCGGCACCGGGGCCCTTGCAGTGGTATTTGGCGAAGTTTGAGATATCAATGATGCCCGCCCGTTCGCGCAGCATCTTGCATTCCGCGCCCACCGGTTCCCACCAGTTCTGCCGGGTGAAGCCATTGGTGTCCTCGGTGCCGGGCTGATCCGCGAACCACAGGGGATGCTCCCAGCCCGCATTAAGACCAAAAACCGCGCCCATCTCGCGCTGCATCTCGTAGATCGGGCGGGTGCGGGCAGGGCGGCCCGCACTGCGTTCCTCATTGGGGAAATGAATCGCAAAACGATGTGCGTATTGATCCTGCACCCGCGCCTTGGTGAAGTCCTTGGTGGCCCAGTCGTCAAAGCGCGCCACGTCCCAGCCGAACATATCGTATTGGGTTTCTCCCTCGATCATCCACTGCGCCGCCATCAGCCCCATGCCGCCCGACTGCGAGAAACCGGGGATGATGCCGTTGCAGCAAAAATAGCCCTGCAGTTCCGGCACTGGACCAAACAGCACATTCGCATCCGGTGACCAGATCATCGGCCCGTTGATGACCCGTTTGATGCCTGCTTCGCCCACCACCGGCACGCGCTCAATGGCGTTCATCATGTTTTCCTCGATGCGCTCCAGATCATCGGGGAACAGGTCATGGGCAAAATCGAGCGGCGTGCCGTCCTCGGCCCAGAACTTCATCGCCTTTTCATAGGCGCCGACCAGTAGCCCCTGACCTTCCTGACGCAGGTAATACTCGCCGTCGCGGTCCGACACAGAGGGCAGGCGCCGGTCCATCTCCGCCACCTCCGCGATGGTCTCCGTGACGAAATACTGATGCTCGGTGGGCTGCAACGGCAGATCAAGGCCCGCCAGCTTGGCGACCTCGCGCCCCCAGAGCCCCGCCGCATTCACCACCCATTCTGTATGAATGTCGCCTTTCGGCGTCTTCACAATCCACGTACCGTCTGGCTGTTGTTCGGTGGCGGTGACAGGCGTGAAACGATGGATTTCCGCGCCGCGTTGGCGCGCCCCGGTGGCATAGGCCTGCGTCACGCCCGAGGGGTCCACATTGCCGCCATCAGGTTCATACATCACGCAGCGGATGCCCTCAAAATTCACCAGCGGATTGAGCGCCTGCGCTTCAGCGATGGAGATCTCATAGAAATTCATCCCATAGAGCTTGGCCTTGGCCGCCTGCAGGCGCAGCTGGTGTTCGCGCGCTTCGGTCTGCGCCAGATAAAGCGAGCCGGGCTGAAACACCCCGCAGCCCTGACCGGTTTCCTTCTCCAGTTCCTTATAGAGGGTCATGGTGTAGTGCTGGATGCGCGAGATATTGGTGCTGTCATGGAGGCCGTGAATATTGGCCGCCGCATGCCATGTGGAGCCGGAGGTCAACTCGTCGCGCTCAAGCAGCACCACATCGGACCAGCCGAGTTTGGTCAGGTGGTAGAGGATCGAACACCCAATGACCCCGCCGCCGATCACCACGGCCTTGGCTTTTGTACGCATGATGGGCTGCCTTTGCTTTGCTGCTGTAAAACGGGCTTTGAGCAAAGTGTTCCACCGCCGCCCGGCGTCAGGCAACCTAGATTATTCTCATCTTCGCATGAGGTGAAGTAAACCGAAACGCAAAGGCCCCCGCGCCGGTGGGGTCGCTGCGCTGCGCAAAAACGCTTAACCGGGCTGACCCCGTTTTCAACGTCCTGACCCTAGAGTTCATGAACGATGGGCGGTGTCGTGCAGACGGATTTGGCGATGTCGACCACATGGCGGTGATGGGTCAGGTAGATTGCTTGGCCACGCCCACCAATGGTTTCCATAACACGGCAGGCAGCACTGGTGCGTGCCTCGTCAAAGGTTTCGAAAATATCATCGCAGAAAAACGGCAGCGTCGTGCCTTGGGCCACGAGCTGTTCATGCGCTGCGGCGCGTAGCGCCAGATAGAGCTGAAACCGGGTGCCCTTTGACATCTCATCTGCTCTCTTGCTGACGCCATGTTTGTCGACGGCCAGCAAAACCTCGCTATCCTTATCGATCTGGGTGCTGAGGGACGGATAAGCCCCTTGTGTCAGACTGGCAAAACACTGCTCGGTTGCCGTGAGCATCCCGCTGCGGTGGCTGTCGCGGTAGCGTCGGATCGCATCCGAGGCGAGGTGGTGGCCCAAGGAAAGCTCAAGGTGCTTTACTGCGGTCTCTTCGAGTTGCAGTTCCAGCGTTGCCTTCTGTTCGACCAAAGTGGCAATCGCATCGTCTCCCTTGATCTCGGCAAGAGCATGTTCGGCGGTGACGCGCTCTTGGATCGCACGGGTCAGCTGTTCTTCGGCATGCGCGAGGTCGGAGGCGTTGCTGTCCAGCGTTGCGTCCAGTTCTGCAACCGAGGTCTCTGCAAGTTGCGCTCTCGCGGTGTCGATATCATCGGTGTGCAGTTCGGAGCGCACTTGGCGGGTGAGGGCGTCCAATCTGGCGCGGTTCTCGATGATCTGCTGCGCGCGGGTTGCGACCTCGCGCAGAGCGTCGATATCCTGCAGTGCCTCAGGGGTCGGGAAGACCGACGCGATGGCCGCGACCTCCTGATCAATGGCGTCCTGCCTGCTCTTGTGATCGGCTCTGTCCGCCTTGGCGGTCTCAAGCGCATGATCGAGGCTGTCTCGTTTCTCTTGGGTCGCCCGCGCATGTTCTGCCAGAGCCTTGAGCGCGGCATATGTTTCGGCTGCTGTCGCCTGTGGGGGCAGGTCGTGGGCGCGGGCCAATGCGGCCACTTCCTCGGCGAATTGCGATTGATCCGTCTGCATGGTCACGACCCGGCGGGCCGCGCCAGCGCGGGTTTTCTCATGTTCGCGCAATGCGCGCAGTGGCTCTAACGAGGCCATGAGGCGTTCGGGCGCAAACCCTGCGCCAAGAAGGTTCTGAACCAGCGTCTGCCACGCCTGCTCTGCATCCTCTTTTGCGTGTTGTGCTTGTGTGTGGCGCGCCTCGCGCTGGGCCAGATCCCGTTGTGCCTGTTGCTGGGCGTCCTGGGCCTTGGTGCGAACCTCAGCTTGTTTGCGCTCTTCTTCAGTCAGGCGGCGTGCGGTGGTCAGGGCGGTGTTCAGATCAGCCGGAGCAAAGGGCAGGACGGCGGCAAGCTCTGCCATCAGGGCCTCCGCCCGCCGCAGTGCCGATTGATGAGCCTCCTGTGTCTCGCGAAGGGTGCGCGCGTCTTCGCTGGCAATCTCGTGGAGCTGCACCCACTCCAGCCACTCGGCAGGTGAAAGAGGAGCGGCGAGCCCCACCTGAGCCGCTGCCGCGTGGACGTTCCGCTCAATATCGCTGCACGCGTCTTGCAGGCCGGTGATGCGCACCTGCGCTTGCGCTGCGCGTGCACGGGCCTCGGCCTCCGCCTGCCGGATCTCACGCAATTGCGCCAATTCGCGGGACTGGGTCAATCGCGCGTCGGCGGCGGTATCGTGCAGTTGCATCGCTGTGTGAAAACCGCTGGCGGTGCTTGGAGTCAAGGCCGCAAGATGCTCTGCCCACCGGGTATCCCGCTGCAGGCGCAACTCTTCCGCCTCGCTGTCAGAAACGACCTTTGCATCCTCTGTCAGCACACGGGCCTGCGCCGCGCGCGCTTCTGCGTCCTCTTGGTGTGCGTCGCGCTTTTCCTGTGTCGCACGCAGCTCACGCAGCACCTCTTGGTGGCGTTCGGACCAGAGTACGGCCTGCGGACGTGAGCAGGGGCAAGCGGGCAAGCTGTCAAATGAAACACCCGCAAAAGACAGTGCCGAGAGGGACCGGCCTGCCTTGATCTTCGCGGTCTCAATGGCTTGCAGCGCTGTGGCATGGGCGGGGGCAAGGCTCTCTGCATCGAAGCGGAGCAGGATATCCCCGACCAGAGGGGCCGGATCAGCCACGGGCTGGCCGTTCTGCAGGGCTTGGTTTGCGGCATTCACCCGGTCTTGCAGGTCAGCGACTTCGCGCGCCTCGGCTTCTGCGGTGGCACTGGCGGCGCGCAGGGTCTCTCTGACCGTTTCCAGCTCCGCAATATCGGCGCTGGATAGAACAAGGTCCTGCAAATCCGCGTCTGGCGATACGATGCCAAGATCCCGCGCCGCCTGCCGCATCGCCGCCTCAGCCGCTTGCTGTTCGTCCTGCCGTCTGCCGAGGTCAAGCCGTGCGGTGCGGTCGCGTGCGGCCAGATCCTCAAGCGCCTGCAAGGCACCCGCAAGCTCAAGCCCTGCCGGCGCAACCGAGAGGCGGGCGCGCTCTTCCTGAAGGGTGGCAATCTCGTCGCGCAGCCGCGCGATATTCTGTGTGGCGACACCGCGATCACTGCGCAGTTCGATCAGGCGTTCAGGATTGAAATCAAGGTGTGTGGGGTAGCTCGCCCATGGCGCAATGGCCTGTTCCAGCTCGGTAATTTCCGCCACCAGCGGCAAGGCACGCCGCTGTGCCTCGGTCCGGGCCTTGGCGGTGTTCAACGCATTGCGGGTCTCACGCGCGCTCAGTTCAGCGTCCTGCGCTTTTGCGAGGTCGCGTTTCAGGGCCTTCCACGCGCTGGCTGTAACGTCGCGCGCCTTTATGTCCTTGTCGACCTCCGCCAAGGCGCGTTTCAGCTCGGCCATACGGGTGGTGCTTGCGCGCTTTTTCCAGAGCGCATCAGCCCGTTCGCGGATGCCATCCAACACACTGCTGAGGTCCGCGACGCCCGCGGCGGCGGAAAAGAGCAGACGCCCGATGTCACCTTCGGCGTTTGCGATCTCCTCGCCGCCGCGTTCGATCGTCTCGTCATCAAGGCAAAGGAGGCGGCGATAGTCCAACTCCGACAGGCCCGCCAGATGCGCAGAGAGGGCCGCTTCTGGCACTGCGGTCCCGGTCTCATCCACCAATGCCCCGCTGCGGGAGGGCAGGCGGGTGAAATTGCGCAACGCCCCCTCTATCTCTAATGTGGCGGAAATTTGCAGGTTCTTGCGCGGGTGCCGGAAGGCATAACTCTCGCGCATCGGAAAACCGTAAAACAGCCGCAAGACCGCTTCCATAGTGGTGGTTTTACCCGCCTCGTTGGGGCCGTAGATGATGTGAAAATCATGCCCGTCGCGCCCAGATCCAAAATCATACTGCCGGTTGGTGAAATGGCCAAAACGGTCCAGAGAAAGCCGTTGGATCCGCATCAGTTTTCCACTCCCTTCATCTGCGCCAGCACAAGATCGGCGCCCGCTTGGGTCAGCCGGTCGATCAGGGCGTCGCGGGCGGCTTCATCCGCCATCAGCTTGTCGCGCAGGGCAGCAGGCAGATCCTGCAGGACGGTTTCCACCTCAGCGCGGGCATGGTCAGCAAACCCCGGCTCGGTGCGGATGGTTGCCATTGTCGCGGCCAGCTCATCTGCGGCGCTGCTGGTGCGCTCGTCCGTGTTTGGCGGCGAGAAGGCGAACAGCAGCTTGTCGATCCAGAGGCTGCCTTGGCTCTGGGCAAGCTCTTCCAGCTGTTCGATCCAGACATCGCGGTCCCTGAGGAATTGCCAATGGCGGGCAGGGTGACCGGTCAGCGTCAGGCGCAGGACACCCTGAGGTGCCGAGAGCGCGTTTCGCGTCGCGGTCAGATGGTCCTTCAGCAGTGCCCGCAGTGCCTCATCGCTATCGGCATCGGTGACGTCCAGTTCGGTCTGGACAAATTCGACAACGGATGTGGGCACTTCGCTGATCTCGATGTGCCCACCATCGATTGTCAGCAGGGTGGCGGATTTTGGACCCGCCTCGCCAATGTCGCGTCCTTGGGGAATGCCGGGCATCACCACCCATGGCGCGCTGGAATGGACCTGCCGCTTGTGGATGTGACCAAGCGCCCAGTAATCAAACCCCATGCCCGCCAGCTCCGTGACGCTGCAGGGGGCGTATTCATCGTGACCTGCCGCCCCACCAAGAGAGCTGTGCAGCATGGCGATGTTCACCGCCCCCGACACCGGAGATTTGAAGCGCGGCAATAGGCTGTCGGGTGCGTGGCGATCCGCAAAGCTGACCCCGTGTATCCAGACATCTTCGGTCAGTTGATATTTGCCACCCCGCGCATCAAACACATGAACATGGCCGGGCAGGTCGAGCGTGCCGGTGATCGGGTTCTCCGCGTCATGGTTGCCCTTGATGTAGAAGGCCTTGATCCCGGCCTCGCCGAGGCGATCCAGTTCCGCCAACAAGAACGCGCCCGTGCGTGCGGTGCGTTCCTTTCCGTCAAAGAGATCCCCGGCGATCAACAACGCCGCCACCTCTTCGGAAATCGCGCGGTCAATCAACTGGCTGAAAGCAGACCGCGACGCCGCCGCGATGGTGTCACGCAAGCCGGTGTTTCTCAGGGCAAGTGATCGCAGTGGTGAATCTAGATGAACGTCGGCGGTATGAAGGATTTTTATCAAGTGGGTCCCCTTATCGGGGCCGAATGAACCAAGATTTCAACTGCAAAACAATAGCGAAAGCCGTTCTCAGCCAGTGCCCGCCGCGATTGGCCCCGCGCCTAAGGCTCCAGCGGCCATGCGCGGCCATAGGCCACAAGGCGTCGGTTCAGCTCATGGGCGCGGGAAATTCCGGTTTCCAACGCAAAAACAAAGGCCTGCGTGAGAAAGAAACAGGCGGCATCCACATCGCCTTCTCTTTCTTTGCTGTCAGCAGCAATCGCGTAAAGCTCGACCAGTTGTTCCAGGTCGTGATGGGCATGGGCCGCAAGGATCGCTGCATGGAGCGCTGCGGCCTCCTGCGGGGAGATCTGCGTCCACTCTGCGTTCATGACGCGCGCCCGGCCTCGATTTGGGTGGCGACCCAGTGATGGAAGTTATGCGTCGGCCCGTCCATCGCAGGCGAAAACCGCCCGCCGTCAAACATCGGCCCATGGCGGCCCTTTTGCATGCCCTCAACAACGAAGATGTCTTCTTCAAAGACGGTCTTCCACAGTTGCGCGTTCTGGTGGCGCAGCGGGTCGAGTTCCGGCGTCTCGGCGCTGGATTTTGCGTAATAAAGCTCAATATGCTCGACCGTTTGCTCGCAATGCCGAGGTTCCAGCACGATGGCAAAGGTATGATCGCGCTGCACGCCCAAGAGGACGTTGGGATAAACGGCAACATATTCACCGCCGGTCGTCCATTTGTCGCTGAGCGCGTCGAAATCGGGGAAAACCTCGCCTTCGGCGCCGCGCAACTGGCGATAAACCAGCGTGCCTTGGCCCGAGTATTTTCCGGGTGATTCAATGTTGTAGTGATCTTCCAGCCGGGAATAGCTGTTAAGGCCCGGATGCACCCACGGCAGATGGTAGCTCTCGCAATAGTTCTCAACGGCGAGCTTCCAATTGGTGTTGACCTCAAGCTTCAACGAGCTTTCCGGCCCGCCGTGATGCAGGGGGCGGTCAAACTCCTGCCAGCGGTCCAAGAGCTCTGCATGCACCTCCTCAAAAGGTGCCGCCTTGCCGTCGATATTCACAAAAATCACATCCTGCCAGACATGTGCGCGAAAGGAGACAAGGCCCAGCTCCGCCATCTTCACGTCCTCATGGGTGTTTTGCCCCACACCGCCCACATGGGGTGCGGCGCGCAGCTGGCCTTTGAGGCTGTAACACCAGCTGTGGTAGGGACAGCGAATGGTGCCACGGATGTTTTTTGCCTCCTCCACAAGGATCATCCCGCGGTGGCGGCAGGTGTTCTGATAGACATGAATGGCCCCGTCCTGATCGCGCACCAACAACAGCGGCACGCCGAGGAAATCCACGGGCTTGGCATCGCCCGGTTCGGGAATGTCCTTGCCAAAGCCCACACCGGACCAACTGGCAAACAGCACCGAGGCGCGTTCCTCGGCAAAAACCACCGGGTCAATATAATGGGCATTGGGCAGCCCATTCGCCCGGTTGACCGAAGTCATGACAGACTGAAGCATGCTTGGCTTGTTCATCAGGCTCTCCTGCGAACTGACGTGGCAAGGATATTCCGTCGAGGATGAGACGCGGGGGGGATGCCCTCAATATCAGAAAATCTCACTCACAGGTTAGCTTGGTTCATCCGTGATCTGGCTGGCCTCTGAGATGATCCAGTCGCGTAGCATCCGCGCGCTGGGCGTCAGTTCCTCTTCGGGTTTGCTGACCAGAAAGAACCGCTCCGGTGCGGATAGGACATGTGGCGGGATCACATGCAAATCGCCCCGGTCGGTGAGGGGCGAAATCAGCCGCTCCCATCCAAGCGTCAGCCCGGCCCCGTCGCGCGCGGCCTGAAGCGCGATGGAGTAGTTATTGACCCGAATGCCCGAGGCCACCGGGCCGCTGTAGCCAAGCTGGCGGAACCAATCGTGCCATTTGGTCCAGCTGATGTCGTCGCCCTCCAAGTGGATCAGCCGTTGCCGGGCCAGCAGGTCAAGGTCCGCCCCCGCCAGTTCTGCGGCTTTTTCCGGTGCGGCGACGGGCAGCAACCGGTCGCGATAAAGCGGAAACTGATCGAGCCGCTGATCCTTTTCGCGCCCATACCAGATATAAAGATCCATCTCGGCAGAGGTGGTAAAGGCGCGGTCGCGCACCACTTGGTTGATGTTGATCTCCGGGTGGTCGCGCCAGAACCGGATCACCGCAGGCGACAGCCACATCGAGGCCATTGCCGTGGTCGACCCCACCGTGACCACGCCCGCGCTGCCTTGGTCGCGGATCGCCTGCAAGCTTTGGGAGACTTTGGTGAGCGAGGCGGCCAGCGTGTCATAGAGCGTCTGCCCCGGCGGCGTCAGCTCCACCCCACGATGTTTGCGTCGAAACAGGGCCACACCCAATTCGCCCTCCAGCGCCTTCACCTGATGGCTGACCGCGCCGGGGGTCACCGACAGCTCCTTGGCGGCCTGTTTAAAGCTCAGATGCCGCGCCGCCGCTTCAAAAGCGGTGAGCGTTGTCAGAGGCGGCAGGTTATAATGGCGGCGAGACATACATGCGTGCTCATGGCTAGGGTCTTGCAACTATGGGCCGCAAGCCGCCACTTGGCGAGAGGCTTCCCGACAAAAGGCCAGTTACTACCGACATTTGGGTCTGGTGTTTCGCCGCAACCGCTGGCAGTCATATGCCATGACAAACAGCCCTTCATCTGCTCCGGTCCCCACAGGGGATAAGCAATGGCCCAAGGTCGCAACTGCCGGGTTTGACGGCGTGGTGGTGCGCTTTGCCGACAGTCTGAGCGAACCCGCCAACCGCGCCGCCCTTGCGTTTCGCGCCGCGGTCGAGGCGGCTGGCTGGGCGGCAATCGAGGAAACCTCCACCTCGCTGGTCTCGACCTATCTGCGGTTTGACCCGCTGGGATGTGCCCATGACGCGATGATGGCGCAGGTTCGGGCATTGCTGAAAACGCGCGATTGGTATGGCGCAACATTGCCGCAGGGGCGCAGGCTTTGGCGGGTGCCGACGGTCTTTGGCACCGATCTCGCCCCCCAGCTTGAGGAGGCCGCCGCGCGTGCGGGGCTGACTGCAGATGAGGCAATCCAGCAGATTGCGCAGACCCGGCTGCGGGTGCAGACCATCGGCTTTGCCCCCGGTCAGCCCTACCTGGGCGAGCTGCCACCTGCCTTTGATATTCCGCGCCAGACCGAGCTCACGCCGCAGGTGCCCGAGGGTGCGGTGGTGGTGGCGATCCGCCAGATCGTCCTGTTTTCTGTCACCACCCCCACTGGCTGGCGTCACATCGGCCAGACTCGCTTTCGCCTGTTCCGCCCCGACGCGCCAGAGCCATTTGTGCTGCGCCCCGGCGATGAGGTGCTGTTTGAGCCGATCTCGCCCGAGCGCTACGCCGCCCTTGACGATGCGGGCGCAGATGGTGGTGCCACATCCGAGGTGCTGGCATGAGCGCGCGTCTGATTATTCACCGCGCGGGGCCGGGCCTCAGCGTGCAGGACCTTGGCCGCAGCGGCTATCTGGTGTTTGGTCTGTCGCGTGGCGGGGCAGCGGATCGGCTGGCCCTCTACGAGGGGGCGGCACTTTTGGGGCACGACCCCGGCACGGCGGCGATTGAAATGGCCGGGCTTGGCGGCACGTTTGAGGTCACGCATGACACCCGTATTGCCCTCACCGGCGCGCCCATGGGGGCGACACTTCAGGATGGTACGGTGCTGCGCTGGAACGCCAGCCACCTGCTGCCCGCGGGCGTGCACCTGACCATCGGCGCGGTGCGGGCGGGCTCTTACGGCTATCTGCACCTTGGCGGTGGCATCGCAAGCGAATTGCAGCTTGGCGCGCGTAGTGCGCATCTCGCGTCAGGCCTTGGCGCGCGACTTACAGATGGCACCGAGCTGCCCTTGGGCCGTGATGCAGGTGGTGCGGTCAATATGACGCTTGAGCCGGAACCCCGTCTGGAGGGCGGCCGTTTGCGCATGGTGCCAAGCCTTCAGACCGGCCTTTTTGGCGATGCAGAGGTGGCCCGCTTCCAGGAGGTCCGGTTCAGCCGCGACAGCCGCGCCAATCGCATGGGTGTGCGGCTCTTGCCGGAGGGGCAGGGGTTTGCGCTTGAGGGGGGCTTGAGTGTCCTGTCTGAGGTGATCGCGCCCGGCGACATTCAGGTCACGGGCGATGGCACGCCTTATGTTTTGATGAGCGAATGCCAGACCACCGGCGGCTATCCCCGCATCGGCTCGGTGCTGCCCTGCGATATGCCGCGTGTGGCGCAGGCGCAGGCGGGGGCTGAGTTCCGGTTCACGCTGGTTTCACTGGACGAGGCCATAGAGCTGGAGCGCCGCGCCTTGGCGGATCTGGAGCGACTGCCGTCACGCCTTGCGCCGCTGTTGCGCGACCCGGCCAGCATGCGCGATCTTTTGTCCTATCAACTCGTGGGCGGTGTCACCGCTGGCCGTGAGCTGGATGAGGGACTGTAAACCAAAGACCGAGGAGGGCCATGCCCCATGACATCTACCGTTGATCTGAATGCCGACATGGGCGAGAGCTTTGGCCCTTGGGTGATGGGGCGCGATGCTGAGGTGTTGGACGTCGTGACCTCGGCCAATGTGGCCTGCGGTGTGCATGCGGGCGATTGGGATGTGATGGCGCGCACCATGGCCGATGCGGTGGCGCGCGGCGTTGGCATTGGCGCGCATCCGGGCTTTCCCGATCTGCAGGGATTTGGCCGCCGCAAGCTGCACCTGCCGCATGAGAGCCTGGCCAATCTGGTGCAATATCAGGTGGGGGCGGCGCAAGCGATGGCAGAGGCCGCCGGGGGCAAGGTGCGTCACCTGAAACTGCACGGGGCCATGGCCAATATGGCTGCAGCCGATCATGACATGGCGCGCGCCTGTTATGAGGCTGCCCTGCGGGTGGCACCGGAGATCATCATCATGGTGATGGCGGGCACGCAGCAACAGGCCGCAGCCGAGACCTTGGGCTGCAATGTCGCTTGCGAGATCTTTGCCGACCGCGCCTATAACGCCGATGCAACCCTTGTGGATCGCGCGCTGCCGGGGGCGGTGATCCACGATGCGGATCGCGCCGGGCAGCGGATCACCCAGATGGTGAAAGAGGGTGCGATTCTGGCCGAGGACGGAAGCCGTATTCCGGCGCGCATCGACACCATTTGCCTGCACGGCGACACGCCCGAAGCGCTGGACATCGCGCGCGCGGTGCGTCGCCAGCTTGAGGCGGCGGGCGTCACCTTGCAGCAGTTCGATGGCAAGCCGCTCTGATCAGGCGCTGATCTGGGCCTGATTTGGGCAGGCTGCGGCGGGGAGGCTCCCGCCCGTCGGTCATGCCCCACCTTTTCAAGGTGGGACCCGACCTCCCGTTGGGCCGGGCGCTGCCCGCGCGCCTAAAGAGGCGCACAGGCAGCGCAACAGGTGGCTACGGCAGCGCTCAGGCCTCTTCTGGCGTGGTTTCTTTCAGTGGCACATAGAGTTCACCGCCTTCGCGGAATTTCGCCGCCATCGCCTCAAATCCCTCTTTCTGAGCCTCGGCGCGGATGTCGTGGCTGATCCGCATAGAGCAGAATTTCGGCCCGCACATGGAGCAGAAATGTGCCACCTTATGGGCCTCTTTGGGCAGGGTCTCATCGTGGAAGCTCTGTGCCGTTTCCGGGTCGAGAGACAGGTTGAACTGATCTTCCCAGCGGAATTCAAACCGCGCGCGGCTCAGCGCATCATCGCGCCGCTGCGCGCCGGGCAGACCCTTGGCCAGATCAGCGGCATGGGCGGCGATTTTATAGGTGATCACCCCGGTTTTGACGTCATCGCGGTCCGGCAGGCCCAGATGTTCCTTCGGCGTCACGTAGCAGAGCATCGCGCAACCAAACCAGCCGATCATCGCCGCACCAATGCCGGAGGTGATATGATCGTACCCCGGCGCAATATCCGTGGTGAGCGGGCCCAGCGTGTAAAACGGCGCCTCGTGGCAGCACTCCAGCTGCTTGTCCATGTTCTCCTTGATCTTGTGCATGGCCACATGGCCCGGCCCTTCGATCATCACCTGACAGTCCTTGGTCCAGGCGATCTTGGTCAGCTCGCCCAGCGTTTCCAGCTCGGCAAATTGCGCGGCGTCATTGGCATCGGCAATCGAACCCGGACGCAAGCCATCGCCCAATGAAAACGACACATCATAGCGGCGGCAAATGTCGCAGATTTCCTCGAAGTGCTCATAAAGGAAGCTCTCCTTGTGATGATGCAGGCACCACTTCGCCATGATCGACCCACCGCGCGACACGATCCCGGTGACGCGTTCCACGGTCATCGGCACCATATGCAGCCGCACGCCCGCATGGATGGTGAAATAGTCGACGCCTTGTTCCGCCTGCTCGATCAGCGTGTCGCGGAATACCTCCCAAGTCAGGTCCTCGGCGATACCGTTCACCTTCTCCAGCGCCTGATAGATCGGCACGGTGCCGATCGGCACCGGGCTGTTACGGATGATCCATTCCCGGGTGTTATGGATGTTGCGCCCAGTGGACAGATCCATCACCGTATCCGCGCCCCAGCGGATCGCCCAGACCAGTTTGTCCACCTCTTCCTCCATTGAGGAGGTCACCGCCGAGGTGCCCATATTGGCGTTGATCTTCACCTTGAAATTGCGACCGATGATCATCGGCTCCAGCTCCGGGTGGTTGATATTGGCGGGGATGATGGCGCGCCCTGCGGCGATTTCGGCGCGCACGAACTCCGGCGTCACATAGTCGGGGATATTTGCGCCAAAATCCTCCCCATCGCGCGCGCCATGACAGGGGGACAGCTCCCTGAGCTGGTTTTCGCGGATCGCCACGAACTCCATCTCGGGCGTAATGATGCCAGCGCGCGCATAGGCCAGCTGGGTCGGTGCTGCATCCCCGGTCCCGCGCAAAGGGGCCGGTTTCACAGGAAATTCCGGCACCAGCCGGTCACCTGCGACAAAGCCATTGTCTGCAGCGGTCACATTCCGGCCAGTGTAGGCCTCAACATCGCCGCGCGCCTTGATCCACGCCGCGCGCAACGGGGCCAATCCGTCGCGAATGTCGGTCAACACATCGGGATCGGTATAGGGCCCGGAGCTGTCATAGACCGGCAGCGGCGCTTCGCCCGCGGTGGGGTGGGTGGCAATTTCGCGCATCGGCACGCGGATGCCTTCATGCATCTCGCCTGCCACATAGATCTTACGAGAGGCGGGCAATGCGCCTGTGGTGATCTTTGGGTTGGGGACGTTCATCTTGGTGCTCCTCGAGTCCATTCTCAAAAACACCAATTGAGCCGGGCCTCAGGAAAACGGGGCAGGATGTTCAGATCCTGCCGTATCAGATCAGCGCGAACGCACCCTGAACGGGGGCGGTGCGCGGCTGTCCTAGCTTCCTACGCCAGTATCAACTGGGTCAGGTTCTAAGGGTCGCGTCACCGGGATTTCTCCCTGTCTGCCTCTCAGTCCCCTCGGCGGGACTCCCCTGCGTGCCTTAGGGGTAGGGGAGGGGGGTGTGGTGCGTCAAGCGGATTTTCCATCGCCCTTTCAATGGGTCCCTTTTCGCGTCTTCCGGGCGCTCAGGGGCGCGAGACGCCTTCAAAGCGACTAAAGATCAAGGATTTAAGCCCTTGCGACTCATTTTATATATTATCTATAAAATGAGAGATCGCCTTTGGCGTGTCCCCTGCCATCTGCCCAGCGAGGTTTTTCCATGCTCGATACGCCCCTTATCCGCACCGACTGGACCCGGCAGGAGGCAGAGGAGATCTATGCCCAACCCTTCATGGATCTGCTGTTTCAGGCCCAGAGCCTGCACCGCCAGATGTTTGATCCCAACGCGGTGCAAAAATCGCGCCTCCTGTCGATCAAGACCGGCGGCTGCGCCGAGGATTGCGCCTATTGTTCGCAATCGGCACGTAATGGCGCGCAGCTCCCGGCGTCCAAACTGATCGAGGTGCAGCGTGTCATCGCCGAGGCCAAGAAGGCCCGCGACGCTGGTGCCACGCGCTACTGCATGGGCGCGGCATGGCGTAGCCCCAAGACGCGCGACATGGCCCAGCTGGAAGCGATGATCGAAGGCGTCAAGGCGCTGGGGATGGAGACCTGCATGACGCTGGGTATGCTGGAGCAGGATCAGGTGCTGCGCCTGCGGGATGCGGGGCTGGATTACTACAATCACAACATCGACACCTCAGAGCGCTACTACCCGGAGGTCATCACCACCCGCAGCTTTGCGGATCGGTTAGAAACCCTGGCGCGGGTGCGCGAGGCCGGGATCAACGTCTGCTCTGGCGGCATCCTTGGCGTGGGCGAAGAGCGCGGCGACCGCATCGACATGCTGCTGAGCCTCGCGACGCTGCCGGAACATCCGCAATCGGTGCCGATCAACATGCTGATTCCGATGGCAGATACGCCACTGGCCGACACGCCTCCGCTCGATCCGATCGAATTCGTCCGTACCATCGCGCTGGCCCGCATCCTGATGCCGCGCGCGCATGTGCGGCTCTCGGCCGGGCGCACCGAAATGAGCGATGAACTGCAGGCGATGTGCATTTTTGCCGGGGCCAATTCCATCTTTATGGGCGACACGCTCCTGACGGCGGACAATCCTGAAGAGGACGCGGACGAGGCGCTGTTCGAACGGCTTGGCCTCAGCGCCATGGCCGCAGGAACGCACGGTACGCGCTAATCTGCGACAACAGTGCTCTGGCGGCGGCATATCTTTCACGCTAGGCTCGCGCGGAAGATATGCAAAGGACGACCCCATGCAGCTTGCCTATGTGATGACCACCGAACGCGGCGCCACGGATCGCCTGCTGACCGCTCTGGCAGAGCGGCTCGCCGCACAGGGTATCCGCACCGCAGGCATCGTGCAGACCAATACCGAATGCTATGACAACAAGCTCTGCGATATGGACGTGCGCGTGTTGCCCGATGGCGAAACCATTCGCATCTCGCAATCGCTGGGCGAAGGGGCCCGCGGCTGTCGCCTCAACCCAGAGGCGCTCGAACGCGCGGTTGGCCTTGTGACCAGCGCGCTGGATGCAATACCGGCCCCACAAGTCCTGATCGTCAACAAATTCGGCAAACACGAGGCCGACGGGCGCGGCATGCGCCCCCTCATCGGTGAGGCGCTGGCCATGGGGCTGCCCGTGGTCTGCGGCGTCAATCGCATGAATGTCGCCGCCTTCGAGAGCTTTGCCGAAGGCGTCTCCCAAGAAGCCGCCCCGGATCTGGATGCGCTGGTGGCTTGGGTTGAGGCTGCAATTTCCCAACCGGTCTGAGGCCCAGCCCCTTCATCTTCTCAAAAATATCTCGGGGTCCGGGGCAGCGCCCCGGCGGGATCAGAGTTTTGACGATATGATCCCAGTGGCAAAGCCGCCTTGCCGCAACTCGCCAAACAAGCGTTGATATTCGATCTTGGGGCAGCGGTTCTGAATCACCGTAACGCCACGCGCTTCAGCCTGTGCCGCCGCGTCTTTGTGCTCGACCCCGATCTGCATCCAGATCGTCTGCAACGACCCAAAAGCCATAAGCGCCTCGTCGACAATCTCTGGAACCGCTTCTGATCGGCGAAAGATATCGACCATATCCACCGGCTCTTCAATGTCGGCAAGTGTCGCGCGCACGGTCTCACCAAAGAGCTCCTTGCCAGCGTGACCGGGGTTTACCGGAATCACCCGGTAGCCTTTCAGCGACAGGTATCGGGCGACATAAAAACTCGGTCGCACGGGATTGGCAGAGACCCCGACCACGGCAATGCTGCGTGTTCGGCGCAAGATATCGGTCAGGAGCGCATCAGAATACATAAAGACACTGTGTAAGCCCCGGCTAGCGCGTGCAAGCCCTCTCGCGCGGGGTGGGCGAACAGGCCCCCCAACAGGGCAAGAAAAAAGCGCCCGAAATTGCTTCGGGCGCGAGGTGTGGAACGAGGGACAGTGAAAAAGATCTATGGCGGTTCCAGTGCCACAGTCTGATTAAGAATCTGGGGCGTTTATATTCCAAAAAAAGGGGCGCTCTCGTTTTCGTGAATAAGGTGCGAGCTTTGAAACTTGACAAGAGCGCCAGTGCCACACCGCGCGCTGCGACGTCAGCGCGGAAAACAGGCTGAGCGGATCAGTCCTGATGCAGCGCGTCGGGCCATTCTGCATGAGCAGCCTCGATCATCTGGTTTTGATCCTCCAGCCACAGGCTGCGCCCACGCGGCGTGCGGAAAAGATAGAGTTGCCCGTCCACAATTTCCCATGTGTCAGGATCGCCTTCAAAGACTTTCCCACGCGCCAACCCGTAGGCGCAATGCCCGCCAAATCGCGGTGCAAAGGCGCGAGGATTGGCCTCGAACCGGGATTGATTTTGCGCTGAATGAAACAGCCAGACCGCCCCTTTCCACATCAAGGCGTGGTCTTCATGCCCCTTCATCGGTTCATGCGCCACATGGAAGGACACCGGATCATACCCCCCAATCGCCAGCCCATCCTGCACCGCCACATAAACCGTTTGTGCCTTGGCTTCGGACGAGGGCAAAAACGACACCGCCCCCCCGAGCGCAAGAGCAAGGCCAGTGCCACGCAGAATATATGTCAGACAGTCGGTCAGCACCCGGTAGATCTCCGTTTGTTCGTATCGCGCCGGAGAATGCCCAAGCTCGCGTCATCAGAAAAGGGACTAAACGGGAAAGTGAATGCTCTGTGCGCAAAGCGGCGCGCCACTGCAGCCGTGAGGACACAGCAACTGCGCAGATGCGATTGCCCTGAACCGGCGCGCCTCTCCTTCAGTCGAAAATATCCTCGATCACATCAAAGACTTTCTTCCAGGAGGATTTCTTTTTCTTCTTATGCTTCTTCATCAGCTTGGCATTGGCCAACTCGTAAGCGAGCGCGCCCCAGTCCCCCGATTTGGACTTCTTGGGCTTTTTCGCCTTGGAGGGTTTTGTCGCCTTTGGCATCTTCGCCCCCTTGTGTTCGCTGAGGGGGCGTTGTTTTTGGGCCGAGAGTGGCGCGCCACAGGTGCCACAGACCAGCGCATGCAGGGCTGCATCAGGGACAAAGGCCGATTGCACGCCGCAATAGCAGCAAATGATCAGCTTGCCTCCGGGAATGCTCTTATGTGCGATGGGGACCTCCTGTGTGCCTCAACCCTTCAGAGATGCATATAGGGAGAGTGCAGCCGCATTTGAAACATTCAACGAGCCAAAACCCCGCGCTGCGTCGATTTTGACCAGTTTATCCACGGTTTCCTTGGTTTTCTGCCGCAAACCCGGCCCCTCAGCGCCAAGCACCAGCGCAATCGGCTCTTTGGTGCGCCCTGCCACGGCCTCTTCAATGGTTTCTTCGGCCTCACCGTCCAGCCCCAGCACCAGATACCCCATTTGTTGCAGTGCAACGATGGTATCCGAGAGGTTGCGCATCCGCAGATAGGGCTGACGTTCCAGCGCACCCGATGCGGTCTTGGCGAGCGCGCCTGTCTCTGGCGCCGAATGGTGCCGGGTGCCAATCACCGCAGAGGCTCCCAATACCTCGGCAGAGCGCAGGATGGCACCGACGTTATGGGGATCTGTCACCCGGTCCAGCAGGAGCACACGCGGGACCTCAGCCCCGATACAGTTTTCATCGAGCCCCCCCCAGTTCAGAGGCTTTACTTCCAGCGCCGCCCCCTGATGCACCGAACCGGGATCGATGGGCACTGAGAATTTGCGCGGGTCGACCACTTCGGGGGTGACCCCAGAGTCGGTGATCGCATCTTCAAGTTTGTTGTGGGCATTCAATGTCACCACAAGACGCAGTTTTTCACGCTTTGGATTCAGCAGAGCGTCGCGCACAGCATGAAGACCAAAAAGCCAGACGGTCTCGGCAGATGCAGCTTTCTTGGCCTTCTCTTTGTCCACCACCCAGGAGGGTTTCTTGCTGGGTTTCTTGTTCATGGCGCGCTCCGGAAAACAAAATTCGAGGTGGGCGAAAAAAGTTGTGCTTTTGCTGTTGACGCCCGATTGGGGTGCTTGTAATCACGCCTCCACGTTAGGTGCAACAAGCTTCTGACAGTGGGCGACAGGCCGCAAGGTGTGGCAGGGGACTGTAACTCCCTCGCGGAGACGCACGCCTGGTTCGATTCCAGGGTCGCCCACCATCTCACTCCTGAGATGGTATTTAAACTCCCAGTGATACATGTATAACGGATTGAAAATTATCCGATTTTTGCGCGCTCTGTGAAGTTGCGCACGAACATCGCATTCCTGCGCCGGCGATGCTGTGCGTGGTTTTACTCCCTCTTTCCCTCGACATAGAATATGTTCGCACGCCACCGAGCAGGGGCAATCACATAGCCTGCGTTTTCTATGCTGAGGTGTGTTTGGCATAGCGGCGCGCGCAAGTCGCCGTGGACTTGGTGGCGCGTCTTGCTGCGCCTTCAGGGTGTCGCTCCTCGCTGGCAGGGGAGAGCACGCAAAGCGGCAGGGTCTATCCCTTGGGGCGGGCCGCTTTTTCGGCGATGCCGCTCAGGCCCTGACGCTCGGCCAGAACCTTGAGCACATCATCCAGCGCCACGTCGCGCGCCGCCAGCATCACCAGGAAATGATAGAGCACATCCGCGCCCTCAGACGCGAGCCCTGCCTTGTCGTCCTTCACCGCCTCGATGATGGCCTCTATGGCTTCTTCGCCGAATTTCTCCGCACATTTCTCCGGCCCTTTGGACAAGAGTTTCGCGGTCCAGCTTGTGTCTGGATCGGTGCCTTTGCGCGACAGAATGGTCTGTTCGAGGTCATGCAGCAGGGTCATTGGAGCCTCATCGGGATGCCATTGGCGATCATGTGCTCTTTGGCCTCTTGCACCGTGTATTCGCCAAAGTGGAAGATCGATGCGGCCAGGACCGCGCTGGCGCCACCTTTGGTCACACCGTCCACGAGGTGATCCAGAGTGCCGACACCGCCAGAGGCAATCACCGGCACATCCACCGCATCGGAAATCGCGCGGGTCATCTCGAGGTTGAAACCCGATTTGGTGCCGTCGCGATCCATCGAGGTCAGCAGGATCTCGCCCGCGCCTTTGGCGGTTACAAGACGGGCGAATTCCACCGCGTCGATGCCGGTCTCGCGGCGCCCGCCATGGGTGAAGATCTCCCATTTGCCGGGGGCGACGGATTTGGCGTCGATGGCGCAGACGATGCACTGGCTGCCGAACTGGTCGGCGGCCTCGCGGATCACATCCGGGTTGGCCACAGCGGCGGAATTGAACGAGACCTTATCGGCCCCCGCCAACAGAAGCGCGCGCACATCGTCCTTGGTGCGTACGCCGCCGCCCACGGTGAGCGGCACAAAGCATTGCTCGGCGGTGCGGCGCACCATGTCAAACATCGTGCCGCGGTTTTCATGGGTCGCGTGGATGTCGAGGAAACAGATCTCATCGGCACCGGCGGCGTCATAGGCGCGCGCGGCCTCCACCGGATCGCCTGCGTCACGCAGGCCGACAAAATTCACGCCCTTGACCACACGGCCATCGGCGACATCGAGACAGGGAATGAGACGGGTCTTAAGCATATTTGCCTTATGGACCGGAACCGACGGCGGGAAAAGAGGGCATCGCGCGCGGGCCTGCGAATTGCACGAGGTGGTCAGGGGGCAGGTGCGGGCCAGAGGGTGGCCGGTCTTTGCCGATTTCAGCGCTTGTCGCGTTTGTGACTGGCGAAGCCCGGTGGCGCGCGCCAGATTTTGCGCCAAATCGTCCATTTGTGATTGAGGAGATCTTATGAAAACCTTTGTAACCGCTGCCGCGATTGCCCTGATGAGCGCCGTGCCCGCCCTTGCGGATCTGGTCAAAGTCGAGAGCCGCCATTCCGTGCCCGCAACACTGGATGCGCTCGAAATGGCGCTGGACAAGGCGGGCGCGACCGTGTTCGCTCGCGTCGATCATGCCAAAGGGGCCGAAGGGATTGGCGAGGAGCTTGCCGCCTCGCAGCTGCTGATCTTTGGCAACCCCAAGATCGGCACACCGGCGATGCAGGCTGATGCGCGCGCGGGGCTGTTTTTGCCGCTTAAGGCGCTGGCATATGAGGACAGCGAGGGCAAGGTCTGGCTCACCTATGAGGACCCGGTGATGATGTTCGAGGGGCTGGATATCAAAGCCAACGCTGAATTCATCGCGGGCATGACCGCTGCGCTGCAAAACCTCTCTGAGGCCGCAACGCAGTAGCAGGTTTGCGGAATACCCTGTCTCGGCGTGAGGGCTCTGCGTTAGTGCGGCGTTTGCGCTGAGGCAGCAGGCGTGTCTGCGCGTGCGATCCGGCGCATGGAATCGCGCACGATCAGGATGTGAAACGGCATCACCACCATCAGGTAGATCCGTCCCAGCCAATTGTTACGGTGCACCCAAGTCGCCATGTGAATGCGACCCGCTTCCTGACGCACGCAGATGCGGAAATTCAGGTGGGTGTCATCTGTTCCCAGGATCATTTCCTGCGCATCTTCATAGGTGACCGGAAAAATCGCGCCTTCCCCGGTATCGCTCACTTCGGTCTTGAGGCCCAAAGGGCGCACGATGCGGTTGCGCAACGCCAGCAGGGCACTGGCCCATTTGGGCATGCTGAGGCCGATATCCGCCGCCTCTCGTGGGCCAAGGCGGCTCTCCACCGCATAGCCATCGATGAAGTCACCCGGTTGAACCATCCTCCACAGGGTGGAAGTTTTTGGCAGCGGGCTGGTCTCGATCTTCGGCATGGCGAGGCTCCTTTTCAGGGAGCGTGACAGGCGCGGGCGTGTGGCGCCAGTGGGCAAGGTGCCGCAGATCGGAGTGCTGCGTTCTCCAGCGAGGGGAAGGCTCCCGCCCCCGATGCAATCCCCGCCTTTGGCGAGGATCTTTCGGCGTTGGGCCGGGCGCGGAGGCGCGTGTCCGCAGGACACGCGCCTCCGCGGTCGCTTCGGGCTTTGCCCGAAGCGAAACACCTCGTCGATAGGTCAACTGGATAGCTGCAGGCGCGGTCGTGTGAGGAGGGGGCGATCAGCCCTTGAGGACCGCCAGCGCCTCAGAAAGATCAATCGCGCCATCATAGAGCGCGCGGCCCGAAATTGCGCCATTGAGCGGCGCGCCGCAGGATTTCAGCGCGCGCAGATCGTCAAGCGAGGAGACGCCGCCAGAGGCGATCACCGGGATCGACACGGCATTTGCCAGCGCGGCGGTGGCGTCAATGTTTGGACCTTTCATCGCGCCGTCGCGCATGATGTCGGTGTAGATGATCGCTGCAACACCCGCGTCCTCAAAGGATTTTGCCAGATCGGTGACGTCGACATCGGTTTCCTCGGCCCAGCCTTTGGTCGCAACCTTGCCACCACGCGCGTCGATCCCGACCGCGACCTTGCCCGGAAACGCCCGTGCCGCCTCGCGCACCAGATCGGGGTTCTCCACCGCCACGGTGCCAAGGATCACCCGAGCCAGCCCTTTGTCGAGCCAGCGCTCGATGGTGGCCATATCGCGGATGCCACCGCCAAGCTGCGCGGGCACCTGACACTGCTTCAGGATTTCCTCAACCGGCGCGGCGTTCACCGGCTCCCCGGCGAAGGCACCGTTCAGATCCACCAGATGCAGCCATTCACAGCCCGCCGCCACGAACTCCAGCGCCTGCGCGGCCGGATTGTCGTTGAACACGGTGGTCTTGTCCATGTCACCATGCAGAAGCCGCACGGCCTGGCCGTCCTTGAGGTCAATGGCAGGGTAGAGGATCATCGGCTGTGCCCTTCTGGTCATGGTGAGAGTGCTTTGGCTGCCCTTTTGCCCAAGGTGGCGGCGAATTGCAACGCGGGCGGCATCACCGCGCGTCGCAGGCGCAGGGGCAGGGCGACCCGAGGTCAATCTTGCCTGAATGCGCGCGCCTCGGTCAGACTTCAAACCCATAGGGAGGACGAATGACCATGAAACAATTGATTGCAACCTTTGCTGTGACGCTTGGGCTGGCGACAGCCGCCTTTGCCGCCGATCCGGTCGAGGGCACATGGAAGACCCAGCCAGATGATGGCTCTTACGCGCATGTGGCGATGAAACCCTGCGGCAGCGCCGTTTGCGGCACCATTGCGCGCACCTTCAATGACAGCGGCGAGTATAAATCCCCGAACCTCGGAAAAACGCTGGTGATCGATATGGTCCCGCAGGGCGGCGGCGCCTATGAGGGCAAGGTCTGGCGGCCCTCCAACAACAAGATCTACATCGGCAAGATGGATCTGAGCGGCGACAGCCTGCGCCTGCGTGGCTGTGTGGCGGGCGGGCTGATCTGTTCGAAGCAGACTTGGACGCGGGTGAAGTAACGCGCGTTCAAACCTGAGTGCGGAGGGGTCAGAACAGCCCCATCTGCACCGGGATCGGCACAAAGCCCCGTTTGACCTGCCGCTCCCGCGTGCTCTCGAACAGTGATTGCGCTTCATCAAGGGTGGGGCAGTAGTTGCGCCGTTCCTGCCCGCCGGGCTGGCCGATAGGGCCGGTGGATTGCACCACGCACCAGTCGCCGAACAGTGTCGGCGTCAGGCTCAGCACCAGATAGCGATGCTGCCCGTCCCGGTGGCTGAATTTTTCGAAACGCAAGTACAAGTCTAAGTGGGCCTGACCGTGAAAGTGGTCAGGCCCATATGCCTTTTTAGCAAGGCGATGTCCATTGCTCACATTGGTTTAAGGGGACCGGTGATGCAGGACATATAGGTTCAGGCTCAGACGCTGCCGGTGTATTCGCCGCGCGCCGGATAATTGTTGGCGATGGCAAAATCCAGCGCCGCCACCAGTTCGGAAAAATGCGGGCGCACAAAGGGCATGGTCTGCACGGAGCCATAATAGAGCGTCTGTTCCGGCGTCACCATGAACAGGCCCGGCTCGGAAAACAGCGCAGGCTCTTCAATGCCGATCGAGGTGGTGCCGCGCGACGTCGAGATATAAAGCCCCCAGTCCTTGGCGACATCCAGCGGCAGATCATAGGCAAAGCGCAGATTTTTGGCTTCGATCTTTTCGGCCATCAATCGGGTGCGGTCCTCGTCGTCAGAGCTGATGGCGATGCAGTTGACCCCGCGTTCGGCAAAATCTGCGGCGCGCTTTTCGAACTCTTTCAGATAGGTGGCGCAGATCGGGCAGTGCAGGCCGCGATAGAAACAGATGACAGTGCCGCGCTCGGACACTTCAGAGGCAAGGTCGAACTGACCGCCGCCTAGCAAAGGCAGTGACAGGGCAGGGGTTTTCTGGCGAGGGATCAGCATGGGCAACTCCGGTATGCTTGGGGCCGACATGGGGTCGGTAGGCTGTATGGGATTTCTATCGCACGCATTTGTGCTTGGTAATTCCGAAAAAACTGACCTAAAAACCGAATGTGCGCCGGGTTTGCGTATGTGGAGGATGTGATGGACCGTCTCACCAGTCTTATTTCCCGATTTCGGATGCGGGTGGATATCGCGGCATGTCCGCATGCAAATCTGTGTGTTCTGACAGGGCGCTCAGGCGCACAGACCCTGCTGTTTACTCCCGGCAGCACAGTGCAGGCCACGGAGGCTGCCGCAGGTGCGGTCTGCCTTGCGCTGCGGGTGGACTGGGACGGGGCGCATAACCCTTTGGTGGCGGCATTGCCGCAGCGGGTCGAGGTGGCGTTGTCCCAAACCCCGCAATTGGCCGCGATTCTGGACCTGATGCGGCAGGAGCTTGAGGCCCATCGCTGCGGGGCGGAATCGGTTCTGTCCAGTCTCGGGCAGGCGTTGATGGTGCGGCTGCTGCGCCATCTGATCGAGGCAGGCACCGCAGAGCCGGGCCTGCTGGCAGGGCTTGCCGATCAGCGGTTGGCCCGCGCAATTGTATCGATGCATGATGAGCCGGGACGGGTCTGGACCACCGCTGATCTGGCGCAGGAGGCGGGGCTGTCGCTGTCGCGGTTCTCGGAGCTGTTCTCAGCGCAAATGAACGAGACGCCGATGGGATACCTGCGGCGCTGGCGGTTGACGCTGGCGCGGCAGGATCTGCTCCGGGGTGACCGGGTCGAGGCCGTTGCCCGCCGCTATGCGTATGAGTCACCCGAAGGGTTTACCCGCGCCTTTCGCAAAGCCTACGGCGTGGCGCCGGTGTCCCTGAGGCAAAGCGCGGCCTGAGGCTGGGCTGTGTTTGGCCTACCTGCGCGTGCCCTATGGGCATGGCCGGTGTTGCGTGTTCTGACATCTGTTGAGTGTGATGGCCAAACGCCGCGCGCCCGCCCCTCGATGGGGCGGGCGCGCGGGCCCGCCGGTGGCGCGCAAGCGGCCAAGGGCCCCTTGCGCGCGCCGCCCTTTCGGGCGGCAGCCGTCCAGATCAGAGTGGGGTGTCAGGGGGTCCAGGTGAGAAAGTTACCGATCATCCTGAGCCCGACATGCTGGCTTTTTTCCGGGTGGAACTGCATGCCGAGCATGGTGTCGCGCCCGATCACTGCTGTCACATCCCCGGCGTAATCCACATGCGCCAGCCGTTCAGCCGGATTGGCGACACGGAAGTGATAGCTGTGCACGAAATAGCAGTGATCGCCCGTCGAGATGCCATCAAACACCGGGTGGGGGTGGTCGACTACCAGATCGTTCCAGCCCATATGAGGCACCTTCAGGTGCCGATCCGCAGGCGTGATCTTCACCACGTCTCCGCCCACCCAGCCAAGGCCCGGCGTCTCGGAATATTCGTGACCCGTCGTGGCCATCAGCTGCATGCCGACACAAATCCCAAGGAAGGGGCGGCCTTTAACCTCTACGGCCTCGACCATCGCGTCATAAATGCCTTTGTGGCCGCGCAATTCTGCCGCGCAGGCGGGAAAGGCACCGTCGCCCGGCAGCACCAGCCGGTCGGCGCGGGCGACCACATCGGCGTCGGAGGTCACCACAACCTCACCGGCGCCGACCTCGGCCGCCATGAGCTGAAACGCTTTTTCGGCGGAGTGCAGGTTGCCGGATTCATAGTCGATGATGGCGGTCAGCATGGAATCGTCCTCGGGATGGTGTGATCGCTGAGGTGGCTTTGAGCCATCACAGGGTCAGGGGGCACGGGATCAAGGGGCAGGGCAGCAGTGCGGCGCAAGCGCCTCAGAGCGCACCCTTGGTGGAGGGCACCGCATCTGCTTTGCGCGGGTCGACCTCGACGGCGGTGCGCAGCGCACGAGCCACGGCCTTGAATGCGGCCTCGGCGATGTGGTGGCTGTTCACCCCATGGATCTGGTCGATGTGCAGGGTGATGCCGCCATGGGTCGCAAGCGCCTGAAAGAACTCGCGGACGAGTTCGGTGTCAAAAGTGCCGATCTTCTGGGTCGGCAGCTCCACATTCCACACAAGGAAGGGCCGGGCCGAAAGGTCCAGCGCGGCACGCACCTGTGCGTCATCCATCGGCAAGTGGCACTCGCCGTAGCGGTTGATACCTTTTTTGTCGCCAAGCGCTTGCACCAGCGCCTGACCCAGCGCGATACCGGTGTCCTCGACGGTGTGGTGGTCGTCGATGTGATAATCCCCGTTGGCGCGGATGGTCATGTCGATCAGCGAGTGGCGCGACAGCTGGTCCAGCATGTGGTCAAAAAAGCCAACGCCGGTGTGATTGTCATATGTGCCGCTGCCGTCGAGGTTGACGGAAACGGAGATCTCCGTCTCGGCGGTGGAGCGGGAAACCTGGGCTGTGCGCATGGTGAAATCCTCAATCTGTCGCCTAGGCTTATAGGGTGCGGGGTGGCGCAGGCTCAAGGGGGATCGCAGGATTGCTGTGCCTCTGCAGTGCCTTTGTGGCGCATCAGGGGCGCTTAGGGGTGGGATTGCCCTTTTTTGCGCTGCGTGCGAGGTTGCCGGGCAACCAGACCTGACAGAAGCTGAGGCGAGATATGTCCACCTGCGTCTTTATCCAGATCCGCTGCAAACCCGGCACCACCTACAAGGTGGCCGAGGATATTGCGCTGCATGAGATCCATTCGGAGCTTTATTCCACCAGCGGGGAATATGATCTGCTGATGAAGCTCTACATCCCCTCGGGCGAGGATGTGGGCAAATATATCAATGACCACCTGTTGCAGATCCCCAATATCGAGCGGTCGCTGACGACGATGACGTTCAAGGTCTTCTGAGGATTGCCAAAAAGAGCGCCTTGCGGCGCGCAGGGTGCGCTTTTCCTTGTGGGAAAAGCCTGTTGCGAGGCGCTGCCTCGCGCTCCGGGATATTTGGAGTTAGAAGAGGAAAGGCGCCCGTTTTGGTCGGGGCGCCTTTTGTTTTAGGTCAGCTGTTCAAGAGGCCTTCGGATTTTAAGGCCTCATAGGCGGTGTCGACGCCGGTTTTGGTGCGTTTGAGCATCTCGTCCACCTCAGCCTTTGTGATGATCAGCGGCGGGCAGAAGGCGAGCGCGTTTCCGGCGACGGCGCGCAGGATCAGGCCCGCGTCCTGGCAGGCTTTGACTGCCGCAGCGCCGCCTTTGCCTCCGGTGATGGTGGCACCGGTGGTCTTGTTGGAGACCAGTTCGAGCGCCGCGATCAGGCCTTTGCCGCGCACCTCACCCACCAGCGGGTGATCGGTGAAGATCTCGCGCAGCTGCTCTTGCATATAGGCGCCCACTTCGGCGGCATGGTCAAAGATCTTGTCGCGCTCGTAGATTTCCAGCGTTTTCAGGGCCGCGGCGCAAGCGGCGGGGTGGCCGGAGTAGGTATAGCCGTGGCCAAAGACGCCGACCTCATTGGTCTGATCCACCATCGCCTTATACATCCAGCCGGGAATGACCGAGGCGGAGATCGGGAAATAGGCCGAGGACAGCTGTTTGGCGAAGGTCATCAGATCGGGTTTGATCCCCATGGTGGTGCAGCCGAAATCGGCGCCTGTGCGACCAAAGCCACAGATGACCTCATCCGCCCAGATCAGGATGTCATGTTTGCGCAAAAGCGCCTGCAGCCCCTCGTAGTAGCCTTCGGGGGGGACGATCACGCCGGAGGCGCCGGTGATCGGCTCTACGATCATCGCGGCGATGGTCTCCGGGTCCTCGGCGAGGATCTGGTCTTCGAGATTTTGCAGGATGCGTTCGACAAACTGCGCCTCGGTCTCATTGCCCTGACGGCCGGTGTAGTAATGCGGCGCATCGGCGCGCAGGATCGACAGTGCCTCCAAGGGCGCGTCGAAATGGGCGAGGTTGGCGGGCAGGGAGGTCAGCGAGCCCGCCGCCACCGTCACGCCATGGTAGCCGCGCTCGCGGGTGATGATCTTGCGCTTTTGCGGCTTGCCGATGGCATTGAAGTAATAGCGCAGCATCTTGTAGTGGCTGTCATTGGCATCGGAGCCGGAATTGCCAAAGAAGAAATAGGCATCCTCCACCGGCACCATCGCCTTGAGTTTCTCGGCCAGCTGCATCACAGGTTCATGGGTCTTGCCGCCGAATGTGTGCTGGAAGGGCAGGCGGTTCAGCTGTTCGGTGATCGCCTCCACCACCTCGGTGTTGGAATAGCCCAGCGAGGTACACCACAGGCCCGCGAGCCCTTCGATGTATTCCTTGCCGCTGTCGTCATAGACGTAGATCCCCTCACCATGGGTGATGCAGAGCTGCTCCGTCGCGGTGAAATTCGTCGTCGGGTAGATCACGCTCGCCATCTGGCCAATCCTTTGCTGTCACAGGTTGGAACAAGGATTGGCGCGCATTTGAGAGCCAGTCAAAGGATTTTGATCAAAAATCACAAGCGCCTGTTCTGAAAAGCGAAAAGCCGCATCGGGTGATGCGGCTTTTTCGGTTCCAAATGGAGCGGGCGAGGCGATTCGAACGCCCGACCCTAACCTTGGCAAGGTTATGCTCTACCCCTGAGCTACGCCCGCGCTGCCATTTGGTGAGCCGGGGTTTAGGCAATCCCGCCAGAGGCTGCAAGCGGAAAATTTGCGCATTGCTGCAAAAACTTCTGTGTTTCGTCAGGGGCGGGGGATGCGGGATGAGGCGCCAGAAAAGCGAAAGGCCACATCCGAAGATGCGGCCTTTTCGATTTCGAATGGAGCGGGCGAGGCGATTCGAACGCCCGACCCTAACCTTGGCAAGGTTATGCTCTACCCCTGAGCTACGCCCGCGCTGCCATTCGGTGAGGCGTGATTTAGGCAATCCCGTCACAGGCTGCAAGAGAAAAATTGAGAATTGGGTGAATTTGTTGGCACGCCTCTGGGTCTTGGTGCGGAGCGCAGGCGGCCAGAGGGAAAAGCGAAAGGCCGCATCCGAAGATGCGGCCTTTTCGGTTCCGAATGGAGCGGGCGAGGCGATTCGAACGCCCGACCCTAACCTTGGCAAGGTTATGCTCTACCCCTGAGCTACGCCCGCGCTGCCATTCAGTGAGCGGGATTTAGGAAATCTCGTCGCAGGCTGCAAGCGGAAAATGCGGGGTGGGGCAATTTCAGCGCATCCCACGGCGGTTTGCCATAATGCGGCAGGCGATAAGCGGTGGGCCAAAAGGTTCCATAGGGATGCGCACACAGCTGCGTGAACGGCAGGAATATGCACAGGCAGATCTGGGAAAATGGCAATTTTATACCGGCTTTGCGCTTGGGGTTGGGAAGTACGGGCGCAGTGGTTGTCCCCGTCCGGCAACAGACCATGTTCTGCACACAGCGAAAGGCTGCAATAAAATGGAGACAACATCATGAAGCGCATCATTCTAGCATCTACCCTGTCGATCTCGGCCTCCGCTGCTGTGGCGGGCAATCTGGAAGAACCGGTCGTCGAACCCGTGCCGACCCCGCCCGCACCTGTGGTAACGGCTGCACCGGACACTGACTGGACCGGCTTTTACGGCGGTCTGCAATACGGTCAGGGCGAAGCGGATCTGTCGCTGGGCGGTGCCTCTGCATCTGAGGATTTCGACGCCTTTGGTGTGCACGGCGGGTATAACCACGACTTCGGCCGCTACGTGCTTGGCGGTGAGTTGATGTATAACGACATCAGCGGCGACAATGGCGGTGATGGCGATCTGACCTCGCTGCGCGCCCGTGCCGGTATGGATCTGGGACGGTTCATGCCCTACGTGACCGCAGGTGTGTCGCATCTGTCGCTTGCCTCGGGTGGCGCAGATATCTCTGAGAACGGGTTCACCTATGGTGTGGGCGCGGAATACCTCGTCAGCGAGCGGTTCAGCGTGGGTCTTGAATACACCAAGAGCGACTTTAGCGATGCTGGCGGCGTCGCGGGCGCAGATCTTGATACGGACAAAGTACAATTGCGCGCCTCCTACCGGTTCTGATCGGTACACGCGCTTAAAAGAAGAGGGGCGGTCTTTGGCCGCCCCTCTTTGCATTCTGTATCAGTGGTCTGCGTCTGGATGTGGACGCGCTGGTTTACTCCAGCTCGACCAGCAGATCCTTGGCGTCGATCTGACCGCCGGGTTGGACGTGCACGGCTTTCACCACCGCGTCGCGCTCAGCATGCAGGCCGGTTTCCATCTTCATCGCCTCGATGGTCAGCAGAAGGTCGCCCTCATGCACCGGCTGGCCCACCTGCACCCCAATGGAGGCCACGACACCGGGCATCGGCGCACCGACGTGGTTGGCATTGCCGACCTCGGCCTTGGGGCGCTGCGCGGTGGAGGATTTCACCAGACGGTTGGGCACCCGGATGACACGCGGCTGGCCGTTCAGTTCAAAGAACACCTTCACCTCGCCCTGTTCATCGGTCTCACCAATGGCTTGCAGGCGGATCTCCAGCGTCTTGCCGGGGTCAATCTCGGCGGTGATCTCGTCGCCCGGCTCCATGCCGTAAAAGAACGTCCGTGTCGGCAGGGACCGCACCGGGCCGTACTGGCGGTGGCGCCCCATGTAATCCAGGAACACCTTGGGATACATCAGATAGCCGTTCAGATCCTCATCATCGACCTTGAAGCCTTCGAGCTCTTTGGACAGCTCCGCGCGGGTGCTTTCAATGTCGACAGGCTCCAGATGCGCGCCGGGGCGTTCCAGATTGGGGGCCTCGCCCTTCAGCACCTTCTTGACGATGCCTTCGGGGAACCCGCCCGGAGGCTGGCCGAGGTTGCCGCGCATCATGTCCACCACCGAGTCGGGGAAGGAGACGTCGGACTTCGGGTCCTCGACCTGCGCGCGGGTCAGGCCCTGAGAGACCATCATCAGCGCCATGTCGCCCACCACCTTGGACGAAGGCGTCACTTTGACGATGTCACCAAACATCTGGTTCACATCGGCATAGGTCTGGGCGACCTCGTGCCAGCGCTCCTCCAGACCAAGGCTGCGCGCCTGTGCCTTGAGGTTGGTGAACTGGCCACCGGGCATCTCGTGCAGATAGACCTCGGAGGCCGGGGCCATCAGGCCGCTCTCGAACGCTGCATATTGCGCGCGCACGTTTTCCCAGTATTCCGAGATTTCGCGGATGTTGCCGATGTCCAGACCGGTGTCGCGGTCGGTGTTCTTCAGCGCCTCCACGATGGACCCCAGACAGGGCTGCGAGGTGCCGCCAGAGAAGGCATCCATTGCCGCATCCACCGCATCAACGCCCGCATCCGCCGCCGCCAGAATGGTCGCGCCCGCAATGCCAGAGGTGTCATGGGTGTGGAAGTGGATCGGCAGGCCGACCTCTTCCTTCAGCGCCTTGATCAGCAGCTTGGCAGAGGCCGGTTTCAACAGACCCGCCATGTCCTTGAGGCCCAGCACATGCGCGCCTGCGGCTTCCAGCTCCTTGGCCATGCCGACGTAGTATTTCACGTCATACTTGGCCCGTTCGGGATCAAGGATGTCGCCAGTGTAGCAGATGGTGCCTTCGCAGATCTTGCCGCTCTCGACCACCGCGTCCATGGCGACGCGCATGTTCTCGACCCAATTGAGGCTGTCAAACACACGGAAAACGTCGATGCCTTTGGCGGCTTCCTTGACGAAGAACTGCACCACGTTGTCGGGATAGTTGGTGTAACCCACCCCGTTGGAGGCGCGCAGCAGCATCTGCGTCATCAGGTTCGGCATTGCCTCGCGCAGGTCGCGCAGACGTTGCCACGGGCATTCCTGCAAGAAGCGATAGGCCACATCGAACGTCGCCCCGCCCCAGCACTCGACCGAGAACAGCTGGCTGAGGTTCTGCGCATAGGCCGGCGCGACCTTGATCATGTCATGGCTGCGCATGCGGGTGGCCAGCAGGGACTGGTGCCCATCGCGCATGGTGGTGTCGGTGAGCAGCAGTTGCCGCTGCGCCTTCATCCAGTCCGCGACCGCCTTGGCACCCTTTTGTTCCAACAGGTTACGGGTGCCATAGGGCAGGTTGCCCTTGTCGACCTTGGGCGCGCGTGGCTCCTTCAGGTCGGGATGCGGCGCGGCGCGGCCCTCGGTTTCCGGGTGACCGTTGACGGAGATATCCGCGATATAGGTCAGCACCTTGGTGCCCCGGTCACGGCGCTTGGCGAACTGGAACAGCTCCGGCGTCTCGTCGATGAACTTGGTGGTGTATTCATTCGACAGGAAGGTCGGATGCTTCAGCAGGTTCTCGACAAAGGCGATGTTGGTGCTGACACCGCGCACCCGGAATTCACGCAGCGCGCGGTCCATACGGGCGATGGCTTTCTCCGGTGTCGGCGCTTTGGCCGTCACCTTGGTCAGCAGGCTGTCGTAATAGCGCGTGATCACCCCGCCCGCATAGGCGGTGCCGCCATCCAGACGGATGCCCATGCCGGTGGCCGAGCGATAGGCGGTGATGCGGCCATAGTCTGGAATGAAGTTGTTGAGCGGATCTTCGGTGGTCACCCGGGTTTGCAGCGCGTGGCCGTTGAGGGTGATATCGCCCTGGCTGGCCTTGCCGGTGGCCTCTGCGAGGGTCTTGCCCTCGGCAATCAGGATCTGCGCCTGCACGATGTCGATGCCGGTGACTTCTTCGGTGACGGTGTGTTCCACCTGCACCCGCGGGTTCACCTCGATGAAGTAGAAGTTGCCCGTCTCCATATCCATCAGGAATTCGACGGTGCCCGCACATTCATAGTTCACATGTTGGCAGATCTTGCGGCCCAGATCGCAGATCTCTTCCCGTTGCGCATCCGTCAGATAGGGCGCAGGCGCGCGTTCCACGACCTTTTGGTTGCGGCGCTGCACGGAGCAGTCGCGCTCAAACAGGTGATAGATCTCGCCGTGCTTGTCGCCAAGGATCTGCACCTCGACGTGACGGGCGCGGGTGATCATCTTTTCGAGATACCCTTCGCCATTGCCAAAGGCGGCTTCGGCCTCGCGGCGACCTTCCAGAACCTTCTCTTCCAGCTCGTCTTCCGAGTGGATCGGGCGCATGCCGCGTCCGCCGCCGCCCCAACTCGCCTTGAGCATCAGGGGATAGCCGACCTCTGCCGCTTCCTTGCGGATCGCGTCCATGTCATCACCCAGCACCTCGGTGGCGGGAATGACCGGAACGCCAGCCTCTACCGCCACGCGACGGGCTGATGCCTTGTCGCCAAGGGCGCGCATAGTTTCCGCCTTCGGGCCGATAAAGGTGATGCCATTGCGCGCGCAGGCATCCACAAAATCGGGGTTTTCCGACAACAGGCCATAGCCGGGATGGATCGCATCCGCGCCGCATTCCTTGGCGACGCTAATGATCTCATCGATCGACAGGTAAGCGGCAACCGGGCCGAGGCCCTCGCCAATGCGGTAGGCTTCATCCGCCTTAAAGCGGTGCAGGCCCAGTTTGTCCTCCTCCGCATAGACAGCAACGGTACGTTTGCCCATCTCGTTGGCGGCGCGCATCACACGGATGGCGATCTCACCACGGTTGGCAATCAGGATTTTGTTGAACTCAGTCATCTCTCCCCCGAGGTCTTGCTAGGTTGGGCAAGTGGTAACGGCTGTATGACACGCAGACCATCCGTGGTTCTGGGTATCTGCGGCATGATTGCGCTCACTTGCGTCCCTTATTCTTGAATTTCGGCGCATGAGGCTGCCGAAATGCGAAACATTGGCCGGGACCTCCCGGTTTTTGCCGCCACGGAAAGCCGTTTGGGAAGGCGGGCTGGCGATGTTGTAGCCACCCCACGGCTCCAGCGCACGCATTTTTTTGCAGTGCAGCATTTTCAACCTGAGCTTTTGGCGCGTTAACCACTCTTTAGGATAGTGCTTCTGTTCTTGCGAATTTCGGATAAATTTTAATCAACAGCACCGGATCAGCAAAACGCGATCCTCAACGACCACCGCAAAGCAGGGTCTTCGTTCTACCACACCAAGGAACCCAAAAGATGTACCGCTTCGTTTTTGTCAGCACCGCTTCTCAGGATCTCTCCGCGCAGCAGATCGCGGATATCGCGGGGGCGTGTCATCGCAACAACCGCAAGGCCGGGTTGACCGGCATGCTGGTGGCGCATCAGGGCCGGTTCCTGCACATTCTCGAAGGCGACGAGACCGCAATCCGCCGCCGCGCCCAGAAAATTCAGGACGATCCGCGCCACCGCGATTTCGAGGTGCTGCAGGCCCGCGACATTCAGATGCGCGCCTTCAAAGACTGGGTTTTTGTGCATGAGACACCCGAAGCACTGCCGCTACTGGGCGGCGAGAATATCGCCCCGCTGCGTGCCTTGCTGCCGATCAACAGCGCCCTGCGCGGTCGCGATCTGACGGTGCGCCAAGTGGTGCGCGACTTCCTGGCCAGCTTTAAACAATTGCTGGCGGCATAAGGTCGGGCGCGTCAGCGCGACACCCATAACAACCAGTCTGACCCGGGGGGGATAGGCGGGGGAGGCGCGGTCCTTGGGCGAGGATCGCGCCTCAACTTTTTCGCGCTTAGTCCAGATGCAGCCGCCTGAGGTCGCGCAGCTCAGCCAGCGTGCTGATGCCCAGCTGTCCCATATTGGCGATTAGATCCTTGCTCAGGATGTCATGCAGATGCGCCGGTCCCGCGGCTCCCAATGCTGCAAGCGCATAGTGCCACGCCCGTCCCAGCATCACAAAATCCGCCCCCAGCGCCATGGCGCGCAGGATATCCAGCCCGCCCTCAATGCCGCTATCGAGGATCAGCGGCAGGTGGGTGGCGGCGCGCATCTCTTCCAGCACCTCAATCGGGGCAGGGGCCGCATCAAACTGACGGCCCGCGTGGTTGGAGATCCAGATCGCATCAACCCCTGCCGCCTCCAGCCGGGGCGCGTCGCGCGCATCCAGCACGCCCTTGACCACCAGCGGCCCCTCCCAATGATCGCGCAGCCACTGCAGGTAATCCCAATCGGGCGCGGTGCGCAGCAAATAGCCAATATGCGCGGTCGACGACAGCGCCGAGGCCGCGCCCTCGATGTATTTGTCCAGCGTGCGCATATGCGGCATGCCGCCATCACCGCGATGCTGCCGCGCCATCCCCAGCGCCCATGTGGGGCGCATCGCCACCTGTGCCAGCAGGCGCGGGGTCAGCCGGGGTGGTTGTGTCAGCCCCGACCGCACTTGCCGTTCCCGGCGCGAGGCCACCGGCACATCAACTGTCAGCACTAAGACCTTGAACCCGGCCGCGCGGGCGCGTGCCAACATGTCCTTGCGGATGCCCTCATCTTTGGGCGGATACATCTGAAACCAGCCCTGTTCGCCCAGATGCGGGGCTAGATCCTCGGGGCTTTGGCTCGCCACTGTCGAGAGCCCATAGGGGATCTGGGTCGCCGCCGCATGACGGGCCAGATGACCCTCGGCGTCGGGCCAGATCAACCCCGACATCCCCACCGGCGCAATGCCAAAGGGGCGCGGCAGTCTGGTGCCAAAGAGCGTGGTGCTCAGGTCCACCTCCTGCGGCCCACCCAAGATCGCAGGCATCAGCCCGATCCGGTCAAGACAGCGGCGATTGCGTGCCTGCGTGGCTTCTCGCCCGGTGGCGCTGTCGAGATACTCCCAGACAAAGCGGGGCAGGCGCGCGCGGGCCTTGGCGCGCAGATCATCGAGGCCGGGGAAACGTTGATCCAAATTCATGCGGCCATTGTTCCCAGAATGCTGCGCATGTCCAGCGGTTGCGCATCTGGCACAGGATTTCGGGGGCTGGCAAAAAAGACCTGGCCGCGCGGCGCTCCGATCACTGGATAAGGTGACTGGCAAAGCTCACTGAGTGAACGAGGGCAGAAGGTGCCTCAGGGTTTTAGGCGGCGCTTTCGGTGCCAGATCATAAAGCGACAGCAGCGCCTCCCGCGCATCTTGTGGCAACTCTTCCGGTACCACAATTTGCATCGGCTGGTCCGGATAACAGCGCGACTGGACTGGCCCGTCCGACAGCGTAATAAACGCCTGATGGCGGAAATCTCCGCGGATCGCGTCAAAGCGCTGGGCCACCGCCATATCCGGCCCTTCGAGGATTTGCAGAAACACCCCATCCTCAAGCGCCAAAACCCCGGTGATGCCGAGGCTCTCGTTCTTGCGGCGCGACTTTTCAGCAATGGCAGCGGCTTTCTCTGCTGTCATGGTGCTGCTGGCGCGACTTAGGTACATTATTCTGCGCATGGCGTGCGTTCTCCGCCTGTTTTACACCATTGTGGTGCTGCGTTCAGTATAGGCGGTGTTTGCCGTCACTTGCCTCTGGCATGGGAACAGCGCGCGCTGCTTTGGCTCAGAGCGCCTATCCTTTGGACCATCTGCATGCTGCGATGGCGGGACATGGCCCCGCTTTATTTCGCACCCCCGTGCTGCTATGCGCCTTACGGAGTGGGGGCGCAGCACCATCAGGCCGTATCGGAGTTTGCGCGGAACGGAGCATGAACAGACCTCTTCCCGTCCACTGTGAAACAGGTTAGGATCGCCGCATGAGCACATTTGACGAAATGGACGCCTTTGAGGGCGCATCGCTGTCCGCCCGCGCCATGGCTGCGCGCCCCACACCCTATATGGAGGGCCTCAACGACGCCCAACGCGAGGCGGTGGAAACGCTGGACGGCCCGGTGCTGATGCTGGCGGGCGCGGGCACTGGCAAGACCAAGGCGCTGACCACCCGTATCGTGCATCTGTTGACCACCAACAGGGCGCGCACCAACGAGATCCTCGCGGTGACCTTCACCAACAAGGCCGCCCGCGAAATGAAGGAACGCGTGGGCCGCATGCTTGGCCAACCCGCCGAGGGCATGCCATGGCTCGGCACCTTCCACTCGATCTGCGTTAAGCTCCTGCGCCGTCACGCGGAGCTGGTGGGGTTGAAATCCAACTTCACCATTCTGGACACGGACGACCAGATCCGCCTGCTGAAACAGCTCATCTCTGCGGCAGGCATCGACGACAAGCGCTGGCCCGCGCGGATGCTGGCCAACATCATCGACGACTGGAAAAACCGCGCGCTGACGCCTGCCAAGGTGCCCGCAGGGGATGCGGCGGCCTATAATCATCGCGGCACCGAGTTTTACGATCAGTATCAGACCCGCCTCAAAGAGCTGAACGCGGTCGATTTTGGCGACCTGCTGCTGCACTGCGTTGAGATTTTCCAGAATAACCCGGACCTGCTGGCGCAATACCACCGCTGGTTCCGCTACATCCTCGTGGACGAATATCAGGATACCAACGTCGCCCAATACCTCTGGCTGCGGCTCTTGGCCTCGGGGCATAAAAACATCTGCTGCGTCGGCGATGACGACCAGTCGATCTACGGCTGGCGCGGCGCCGAAGTGGGCAATATCCTGCGGTTTGAAAAGGATTTCTCCGGCGCTAAGGTGATCCGGCTGGAGCAGAACTACCGCTCCACCAAACATATCCTTTCCGCCGCCTCCGGCGTCATTCGCGGCAATGAGGGCCGCTTGGGCAAGGAACTCTGGACCGAAGCGACGGGCGGCGAAAAGGTCCGCCTGATCGGCCATTGGGACGGCGAGGAAGAGGCCCGCTGGATCGGTGAAGAAATCGAGGCGATGCAGCGCGGCACCCGTGGTATGCGCCAGTATGGCCTCAATGAAATGGCGATCCTCGTGCGCGCCTCGCATCAGATGCGCGCCTTTGAGGACCGGTTCCTGACCATCGGTCTGCCCTACCGCGTCATCGGCGGTCCGCGCTTTTACGAGCGGTTGGAAATCCGCGATGCCATGGCCTATTTCCGCGTGGTGATCTCGCCCGAGGATGATCTGGCCTTTGAGCGTATCGTCAACACGCCCAAACGCGGCCTTGGCGACAAGGCACAGCAGACCATTCAAATGGTGGCGCGCGAAAACGGCGTCTCCCTTATTGAAGGCGCGCGTCTCGCGGTCGAGGAAGGTCTCATCAAGGGCAAGGGCGGGGCCGCCCTGCGCCGCCTCGTTGAAAACATCGCCCGCTGGGGGCAGATGACCCGCGCCGTGATCCCGAACGACGGTGACGAGGATGCGGTTCTTGAGGGCGTGCAGAGCTTTGAGGAATTTCAGGCTCGCACGGAGGTCTCGCATGTTGAGCTGGCCGAGATCATCCTTGATGAGAGCGGCTATACCGCCATGTGGCAGGCGGACAAGAACCCGGATAGCCCCGGACGGCTTGAAAACCTCAAGGAACTGGTCAAGGCGCTGGAAAACTTCGACAATCTGCAAGGGTTCCTCGAACACGTCAGCCTTGTGATGGACAATGACAAGCAAGACGCCGAGCAAAAAGTGTCGATCATGACGCTGCATGCCGCCAAGGGGCTGGAGTTTCCCGCAGTGTTCCTGCCGGGCTGGGAGGATGGGTTGTTTCCGTCGCAACGCTCGATGGATGAAAGCGGCCTCAAGGGCCTCGAAGAGGAACGCCGCCTGGCCTATGTGGGCATCACCCGCGCCGAGGAGGTTTGCACGATCTCCTTTGCGGGCAACCGGCGGGTGTTTGGCCAGTGGCAGTCGCAATTGCCCTCGCGTTTCATTGACGAGCTGCCCGAAGAGCATGTGGAGGTGCTGACACCTCCGGGCCTTTATGGTGGCGGCTATGGCGCGGCGGCGCCCTCTGCGGCAGAGCCCCCGGTGCGCTCCACCATCGAAGAACGGATGAGCAATGCGGATGGGTATAATTCGCCCGGCTGGAAACGCATGCAGGCGCGCACGGCAGAGCGCGGCTACTCCAAGCCCCGCAAGAGCGATGCACAGATTATTGATCTGACCGCCACCTCAAGCTTCACCATTGGCGAACGGGTGTTTCATCAGAAATTCGGCTACGGCGCCATCATCGGTATGGAAGGCGACAAGCTGGAGGTGGATTTCGAAAAAGCGGGCACCAAAAAAGTGGTCGCCCGGTTTGTCTCCGCCAGCGATGACATCCCGTTCTGAACGCATCACTGCAACATGAGGCGGTCGGATCGCCTAAGGCGATCCGATCCGGCCATCCCCGAGATGCAACCTTTCGGATGAAATCAAAGCGCCTATCAGCTGCATTATGACGCGTGGCGTGACTGCTGTCCGACAGCAATCTGATCGTCCATGCGCAGCGGAAATCGACAGGTATGTTCAGTGAGGACCGACATTCCTGAGCAATCACCGCCAATGCTGACGTTGGGGCGCGTGCGGCGAAGGTCGGTAGAGAGCTCTTAATGCCGGTCAACTCAGGTACCAGTTTTGCTGCGAGCCCTCTGCCATCGGGCAATATCCCCCAGAATTTCAATTATCTGGCTTCCGTCAGATGTCAGGGAGTACCGGGTGCCACCAGCCAAACGTTCAATAAGACGATCTTCCTCAAGTTCGCGCAACGCTCGGACAACCACCCTTCGGTCCGCCACGGCGAGACGACCTTGCAGAGCTGGTATATCACTCTCAGCTTCCGAGAGCGCCATAAGAATAGATGCTTTCCACTGTCCTCGAATGGTTTGCATACCAACCGCAAGATCACACCATTGGTGCAGGTTCGCGCGATTTCGCTCTTGTGTCGTAGCGGGTGTACGAGACCCTCTGTCAAAATTGTCAGGCTTGTTCATGGGACCTTAGGGCTGGATACCGATCTCCCGTAATATGGAGACGAGAGTATGACTGAACAACTGTTTGTCGGATTTCACCATTTTGCCATGCGTACCCCAGATTTGCAGCGTTCGATCACGTTCTACGAAGCACTGGGTTTCCGGCAGGTGCATGAGTGGACACTGCCGGATTATGGGATTGATCGTGCCGTTATGATGCAAGCGGCCGACACTAAAAGCTGGATCGAGATTTTCGACCTTAAGGCAGGTATCCCGATGCAGGGCAGGGGCGCGAAAGTTGGCCAAGCTATCGCGACGGGCGCACTCGCGCATATTTGCCTGACGGTAAATGACTTGGAGAAAGCATGCGCGCGAATCGTCGAAGTTGGCGCTACGCATCTGCATGGCCCTGAAAATCTTGGACTTGGCCAACCTGAGGTGAGCGTACAAAATGCGATCTTTGAAGGCCCCGCTGGGGAAGTGATTGAACTACTGCAGCATGTTCGGTTTCCGAGTGATCTGCCGGGGTCAGTGTGAATGCGAAGGTCGGCTTCGTCCGCTTACCCCCCAACCGTCTAAGCACATGTGTCCGCTTGCGGCAATTCGGAAGGTGTCAGCTAAACTGTTCAGCCTTGATGGAATTCGATGCCCATTGGATGCCCAAGGTGGTCGGCTTGCATGACCACCAGCAGCGTAACACAATCTGCCGTCACAGCGCTGCCGGTGCGGCGCAGAATGATGTCTGAATAAACTCTGGGCAGATGGCGCGCGCGTGCAATGTGGGTTGGAAGGGGAGGCCCGTCAGACCCCGCGCAGCATCACAAGAGCACACTAGGAAACTTGCCTCCCCACAACAGGAAACGGCGGCGCCCAGGGAGGAGGAGAGGGCACCGCCGTTCTGTCAAACACCGGGTTAAAAGGGAGGAGGAAACCCGGTGCATCTGGTTCCGGCTCTCGCCGGTATTAGGTGCGGTGGCATCAGGGAGGAGGAGGATGCCACCGCGTAGGACAGGCCCTTAAGGGAGGAGGAGAAAGGACCTGATCTCGTTTGTTCTTTACTTAACCTCGCCGTACGCAGCTTCAAGAGCAATGCGCTTCAGCATGGAGCGGTTGAGACCCAGATCCGCCAGTTCTCGGTTGCTCAGCTCGCCCAGCTCGCTCAGCGTCTTGCGATAGACGCGATATTGCGCAAAGCGGGCACGAGCAGCCTCAATCATCCCGGTCACACCGCCGGTGGTGAAGGATTTGGGTGCATGGATCGTGTTCAGAATTGCCATCGTCTCGTCTCGCTTATGTGTCGTCCGGACCGTGTGCCCGACTGACTGTCTGTGTCTCTGTTGATCCTTAAGATAATGAAATGCTGCAAATGCACAATCCGGGGAATGGACAATTCTGCTATGCAGCAAGTGCATGGGTAGATACGATATTTTTCTACTTTTGCCCAATGGCTGAGCGACAATCTTTCAGATTGATGTATACACGGGCAACAAATGGTCGCCTGCGTGCCCATGCGGGCAATTTGACGCTTGGGCAGGCGGACATCGCATGCCTATATCTGTCACGGCCCCGAATTTGGCACAAAACAGGAGTTTCCCCCATGTCCGTCACCAAGGAAGAGATTCGCACCGCATTGGACCGTCTTGCGCTTCCGGGCGGGGGCACATTGGTGTCGCGCGACATGCTGCGCGCCCTCAGTATCGAGGGTGGCACGGTGAGATTCGTGATTGAGGCCCCCTCGCCAGAGATGGCCGCCCAGATGGAAACCCTGCGCCGCGCCGCGGAGGCCTGCGTGAAAGAGCTGCCCGGCGTCGAGGAGGTCTCGGTGGTGCTGACAGCCCACGGCCCCGCGCCGCAAAAAGCCGCCCCCAGCCTTAAACTCGGCGGTCACCCCAAACCGCAGGCCGCGCCGATGAAACCTTCGGGGGTCGGGCGCATCCTCGCGGTGGCCTCGGGCAAAGGCGGCGTTGGCAAATCCACCGTCAGCGCCAATCTCGCGGTGGCGTTGGCCCGGCAGGGGCGCAAGGTCGGGCTCTTGGACGCTGATATCTACGGGCCGTCCCAGCCGCGCATGATGGGGGTCTCTGGCCGTCCGGCCAGCCCCGACGGCACCACCATCGAGCCGCTCCATGCCCATGGGGTCACGGTGATGTCGATTGGCTTTATGGTCGAGGAGCGCAAGGCCGTAGTCTGGCGCGGGCCGATGCTGATGGGCGCGCTCCAGCAGATGCTGGGGCAGGTGAACTGGGGCGAGTTGGATGTGTTGATCGTCGACCTGCCGCCGGGCACGGGGGACGTGCAACTTACGCTCTGCACCAAGGCTGAACTGTCAGGCGCCATCGTGGTCTCCACCCCGCAGGATGTCGCCCTTCTGGATGCCCGCAAGGCGCTCGATATGTTCAACACGCTCAAAACCCCGGTGCTGGGGCTCATTGAGAATATGTCGTTCTTTACCTGCCCCGATTGCGGCGGCACCCATAATATTTTTGGCAACGGCGGCGTCGCGGCAGAAGCCAAGGACCTGGGCCTGCCGCTCCTTGGGGCCTTGCCGATTGATCTGGAGACCCGGCTGGCAGGCGACAACGGCACGCCCATCGCCGCCGGAGAGGGCGTCATGGCCGAGGCCTACGCGCGCATCGCCAAGGGACTGGTCGAAGGCGGCATGGCGTAAATAGTCAGGGAGAGGCGCGGATGGTGGTCCGAATGGTCTGGTCATGGTGGAGGCAGAAAGCCAAGGGTACGCCCGCAATAGGTTCTGTGAACGCCCGCAGGTATGAACGTATCAAAGAAAGAGGGATGCAAGCTCTCCTGAATTGGTCATCGTATGACCAAATCTCGCAACTGGAGAATTCACTCTCTGTGCAGCTTTTGCAGATGTCCGTTTTTAGCTTCGATACATTTTTACATCGAGGCGAAACGAATGACGCGCGATTGGCGCGTCTGCGCGACAGGGACATTGAGGCGCTGCAACAGATTCCAGATTTGGCGCAGATCTTCATCTTGCATCACGATGGATATGTGCGCGAAGCGGCACTCAAACAGCTTGACGGTTCAGTCGGCGCTTCGGGATGCATCTACGCCCTGTTCTGGCGCACAAATGATTGGGTGCCTGAGGTGCGTGAGGCGGCCCACGAGGCCCGGGCACGCGTACTGCCTCAGACCTCTGCAGACGTCATCGTCCCGGCCCTAAAGGCGGCCCTCCCACGGATCGCCAGTTGGGGGCGCTGGTCGCAGGCGGGGCCAGAGATGATCACGGCACTCGCCCAAAGAGACGACGTGGCCAGCGCCCTAGTTGACGATGTGATTCAGTCCGAGAGTGCGGCCCTCACGGTCGTGTTTCGGGAACTGTGCAAAACCCCCAAGATCGACCCCCAGCTTGAGCGGATCTTTCGCACAGCCCACCAACCGCATATCCGGGCGATGGCGCTTCAGACCTTATTGTCGGGCAAGGCCAGATGGCCTTTGCCTCAGCGCCGAAAGGTCTGGATCGACAAACCTTCGGGGCGCTCTCGTATGGAACTGCAATTCCAGAGCCGGGACATCACGGTCGATGCCGACGTCCTCGGGCTGTTGCAAAGAGCTGTGACCGATCGCGCGAGTATCGTGCGCAAACATGCGCTCGATGGGATGATCGCTTTGCGCCATGATCGCAAGATGGCGCACACATTGGACGCGCTGGTCGCGGGGCTTGAAGACGATCCCAACAGCGGCGTCCGGTCCCGTGTGGCGTTTTTTCAGCGCAAGCGGCGAGAAGAAAACCCGTAACAGGTCCTCCGCCGTTGCGCCCCCACCGCGCGCTCTGCTCAGGGTGTTTTCACCCCGTTGCCCTATGCTGGCGGGTGTCGCGACATATCACAGGAGACCGGCCCCCAGAGACCACCCCCTCATTGGGTGCAGGGCGGGTCCGATTGAGGCTCACAGGATCTGACCTTTCGGGGTCAGCCGATGCTCCGTCCCTATGGCGGCGCCGTCATCCTTTATAAGAGAAGCCGCGCCAAGGTTTCCCCCGCGCGGCTTTCATAGCTCAGATGTTAATCAGACGCTGCGGCTCAGGCCACAAGCGTCCCTTTGGCGTGGCTCAGCGCACCTTCAGCGTCGCCAGACCGATCATTGCGAGGATCAGCGAGATGATCCAGAAGCGGATCACGATCGTCGGCTCCGCCCAGCCTTTTTTCTCATAGTGGTGATGGATCGGCGCCATCAAAAACACCCGTTTGCCAGTACGTTTGAAGTAGAGCACCTGAATGATCACCGACAGCGCTTCGACCACAAAAAGACCGCCGACAATGGCCAGCACCAGCTCGTGTTTGGTCGAGATCGCAATCGCCCCCAGCGCGCCACCCAAGGCCAGCGATCCGGTGTCGCCCATGAACACCGCCGCAGGCGGGGCGTTGTACCACAGGAACCCAAGACCCCCGCCAAAGAGCGCAGAGGTGAAGATCAGGATCTCACCGGTGCCCGGCACGTAATGCACGTCGAGATATTCGGAAAAGTCAACACGACCAACCGCATAGGCGATGATGCCAAGCGTTCCGGCCGCGATCATCACCGGCATAATGGCCAGCCCGTCCAGACCATCGGTCAGGTTCACCGCATTGGCCGCGCCCACGATCACGCATATGCAGAACGGCACATAGAGATAGCCAAGGTTCAGCAAAACGTCCTTGAAAATCGGCATCGCCAATTGGTTTTGCAGCTCCGCCGGGTGGTTCCAGCTCGCCCAGAGCGCGGCGACGATTGCAATCAGGAAACCGAGCAGCAGCCGCACCTTGCCGGGCACGCCTTTGGTGTTTTGTTTTGAAACCTTGGCATAATCATCGGCAAACCCGATGAGGCCAAACGACAGCGTCACAAACAGCACCAGCCACACAAACGGGTTGTCCCAGCGCGCCCAGACAAGGGTCGAAAACAGCAAGGCCCCTACAATCAGCAGCCCGCCCATGGTGGGGGTGCCGACCTTGGCAAGATGCGCCTCCGGGCCGTCATTGCGGATCGGCTGGCCCTTACCTTGCCGCTTGCGCAGCACATTGATCAGGGGCTTGCCAAAGACAAAGCCAAAGATCAGCGCGGTCAGGAAGGCTCCGCCTGCGCGGAAGGTGATGTAGCGGAAGAGGTTAAAGAAATCCCCCCCGTCCGACAGTGCGGTCAACCAATAGAGCATTCCAGTGCGGTTCCTGTTTTAATGTGGTCTATCTTTACGATTCACGAAGGTGGGTTGCCTTGACCGATTTCCCGGATCGCGTCAACCACGCGCGCCACCGCCATCGACAGCGACCCTTTTGCCAGCACCGCATCGCCGCCGCTGATATGGGCGGGCAGGGCGGCGGCGGCCTCGGCGGAGGTCTCGACCCATGTGCCACGCTTGGTCGCGGGCAGCGCGTCAAAGAGGTGTTTCATCAGGGGGCCGATGCAATGGACCTGATCGATGCTGTCCAGTGCAGGATGCGCGGCGAGGGCGGCGTGCAACGCGGCCTCTTGCGGGCCAAGCTCTTTCATATCGGCCAGATAGGCGATCCTGCGGCCCGTGGCGGGGGTGGCAGCCAGCACCGTCAGTGCTGCGGCCATCGAGGTCGGGTTGGCGTTATAGGCATCATCCAGCACCGTCACCGGCCCCGAGGGCAGATCCACACTGAACCGCGCGCCGCGCCCTTTGACCGGCGACCATCCCGCCAGCCCGGCCAGCGCCAGATCAAGATCGCCGCCAAGCGCCAGCACCGATGCCAGCGCACCGGTGGCGTTCATGGCAAAATGCGTGCCAAGCGATTGAATGTCGGCGGTGACGTCGCGCCCGGCCAGCGACAGATGCGCGCGGGTGATATCCCCGTCGAGCTCTGCGTCCTTGAGGCGATAGGCGTCGGCGTTCTGGCCAAACCAGCGGGTCTCGATGCCTGCGGCCTCTGCCACCGCGCGCAGCACCGGGGTTTCGTCCAGATCGGCGTTCAGCACCGCGATGCCGCCCGGCTCCAGCCCTTCAATGATGGCGGCCTTTTCACGGGCGATCCCGGCCACATTCTCAAAGGCCTCAAGATGCACGGCGGCCACGGTCGTCACCAGCGCCACATGCGGGCGGGCCTGACGCGACAGCGGTGCGATCTCGCCGGGGTGGTTCATGCCGATCTCGATCACCGCGAATTCCGTGTCCGCAGGCATCCGCGCCAGTGTCAAAGGCACGCCCCAGTGGTTGTTATAGCTGGCCACCGCCGCATGGGTGCGCCCTTGCGGCGCGAGCATCGCGGCGAGCATTTCCTTGGTGGAGGTCTTGCCGACCGACCCGGTCACCGCCACCACACGCGCCTTGGTGCGGGCACGCCCCGCACGACCCAAGGCCTCAAGTGCGGCCTGTACGTCATCGACCACCAAGAGGGGTGAACCTTCCGCGACGCCCTCGGGGATATGTGAGACCAGTGCAGCGCCTGCGCCCTTGGCCAGTGCCTGCGCGACAAAGTCATGCCCATCGCGCGCGGCCTTGAGCGCGACAAAGAGATCCCCGGGCGCAAGGGTGCGGGTGTCAATCGAGATGCCGTCCACTGCCCAGTCGGAGGTCGCACGCCCCCCGGTGGCGGCAGCGGCATCTGCAGAGGTCCAGAGGCTCATACCATTCTCCCGTCCAGTGCGGCGACGGCCATGCTGGCTTGTTCGACATCGTCAAAGGGCAGCACATCGGTGCCAATGGTCTGGCCGCTCTCATGACCCTTGCCGCAGATCAGGAGCGCATCACCCGGCTCCAGCATGTCGACACCGCGCAGGATTGCTTCGGCGCGATCACCGACATTGAGCGCATCCGGCGCACCGCCCATGACGGCCGCGCGGATCGCGGCGGGATCTTCTGAACGGGGGTTGTCATCGGTGACGATGACCGCATCGGCGTTTTCATGCGCGGCCTGTCCCATCAACGGGCGCTTGGTCGCATCGCGATCTCCACCTGCGCCGACGATGGCCACCAGACGTCCCAGAACATGCGGGCGCAATGCCTTGATCGCTGTCGCAATCGCATCGGGGGTGTGGGCATAGTCCACAAACACCGTGGCACCGTTTTCGCGCGTTGCCGCCAGTTCCATACGGCCACGAACCGTGCTGAGGTGGGGGAGGGTGTCAAAGACCTGCACGGGGTCTTCGCCGCTGGCAATCGCAAGCCCTGCCGCCACCAGCACGTTCTCCGCCTGAAAGCCGCCAATGAGGTTCAGCCGTTTGGCAAAGGGGCGGTCATGCCATGTGAACCGGATGTCCTGCCCGGTGGCATCAACCCGCATCCCCATCAGAGCAATATCGCCAAGTCCCCGGCCCACGGTGATAATCTCCTGACCGCGCGCGGCGGCAATGGCGCGCATCTCCGCACCTTTGGGATCGGTCATATTGATAACGGCCACGCCATCTTCGGACAGAACCCGGCGGAACAGACCTGCCTTGGCGGCGAAATAGGCCTCGAAGGTCTCATGGTAGTCCAGATGGTCTTGGGTGAAGTTGGTAAACCCCGCCGCCGACAGTTGCACGCCGTCCAGACGTCGCTGGTCCAGCCCATGCGAGGAGGCTTCCATCGCCGCATGGGTTACACCGGCCTCGGCTGCCGCTGCAAGCGCACGATGCAGCGTGATCGGCTCGGGCGTGGTATGGGCGAGCGGGTGCGACCATGCGCCCTCAATGCCGGTGGTGCCAAGGTTCACCGCCTGATGGCCCAACTCGGTCCAGATCATCCGCAGGAAGGTCGACACGGAGGTCTTGCCATTGGTGCCCGTCACCGCCGCCATCACCGGCGGTTGCCCGCCGAACCACAGGGCCGCTGCCCCCGAAAGCGCCTGACGCGGGTCTTCTGCGACCACAAGCGCCGCGCCTGCGCGGGCGATTGCCTCGCCTGCGATCTCGGCCCCTGCTGTGTCAGTGAGAATCGCAACCGCGCCCTGATCGAGCACCTGATCGACGAATTTTGCACCATGCACACGAGAGCCGGGAAGGGCCGCAAAAACAAAGCCCTGCTGCACCTCGCGGCTGTCCACCGCAAGCCCTGTGATCTGCGGGTCCATCCCCGCCCTTGCGGTCAGTCCCAACTGGCTGAGCTTTAGCGCTGGTCTTTCGGTCATGGCGTCCCCACCTGTTAATTTGAGGTGAGGGTTACACCAGTGACAGGGGCAGGTTCAATCTGCGGTCTGAGGCCAAGGAGCGGCGCGAGGCGCGCAATCATCTCGCCGGCCACCGGGGCAGCCGTCCAACCCGCAGTGCGGCGGTCCTTGTCGAGGGCAATGATCTCCGGCTCGTCCAGCGTCACGATCAGCACATATTTGGGCTCATCGGTGGGGAAGACGGCGGCAAAGGTGGCGATCACCTTGTCTTTGTAATAGCCGCCCATCGGCTTGGGCTTGTCGGCAGACCCGGTCTTGCCGCCGACGCTATAGCCAGACACATCCGCCATCGAGGCCGTGCCGCTGCTGACAACGCCGCGCAGCATATCGAGCGAGGCGCGCGCGACGTCTTCGCTGACGATGCGCTCGCCCATCTGAGGGCCGTTCTGTTTCAGGATCGTGGGCTGCACGAGACGCCCGCCATTGGCAAGCGCCGCATAGCCCGCCGCCAGATGCATCGGCGTGGTGGAAATACCGTGGCCATAAGAGATGGTCATGGTCGAAAGCTCCGACCAGTTCTTGGGCAGCAAAGGCTGGCCGCCAGAGGCTTCGACGATCTCAAACGGCGTCGCCTTGAGCATACCGAGACGGTCAAGGAAAGCGCGCTGGCGTTCGGTGCCGATCTGTTGGGCAAGGCGCGCGGTGCCGATGTTCGAGGATTTCTCGATAATGCGCGTCACCGACAACTCTTTGCCGTAGTTGCTGAAATCACGGATGGAGAACTTGCCCCAGCGCAGCGGACCGCGAATGTCGATGATGGTGTCCGGATTGACCAGCCCCAGCTCCATCGCTTGCGCCGCGGTAAAGATCTTAAAGGTGGAGCCCAGCTCATAGACCCCCTGAACCGCGCGGTTGAAAAGCGGGCTTTCCGACGGATCAAAGCCAGAGGTGGGCGGGCGCGGGCGCTCGTTGGGATCAAAATCGGGCAGCGACGCAACCGAGATCACCTCGCCTGTGTAGACATCCATCAGGATCGAAGTCGCACCCTTGGCGTTCATCAGCTTCATGCCACCATAGAGCACTTCTTCGGTGGCGTCCTGAATGGACAGATCAAGGCTCAGGGCCAGCGGCTTGCCGCCATTGGCAGGGTCGCGCAGGTAGTCGTCGAATTGCTTTTCCACACCCGCAACGCCGATCACCTCGGCGGCATTCACGCCTTCTTTGCCAAAGGAGGCCCCACCGAGCACATGGGAGGCCAGCTTGCCATTGGGATAAAGGCGCATCTCACGCGGGCCGAACATCAGGCCGGGGTCGCCAATATCATGTACCGCCTGCATCTGCTCAGGGCTGATTTTCTTTTTTATCCACAGGAACTTACGGCTTCCTGTGAAGTCCTTAACGAGGCGTTCGCGGTCCAGATCCGGGAAGATCGACACCAGCTTATCGGCGGCATCCAGCGGATCGACCATTTGCGGTGGCTGCGCGTAAAGCGAGAAGGTCTCAAAGTTGGTGGCAAGGATGCGGCCCTCACGGTCCACGATATCGGCGCGCTGGTTGGCAATGGCGCTACCCCCGACCGAGACGGGCTCCGCAGGTTCCGATGTGGCCATCACCGCCATACGCCCGCCAATCGCCACATAGGCGCAGACAAAGAACGCCGCGAGCACCAGCAGGCGGCCTTCCGCGCGGGTCCGGGCGCGGGCTTCCATGTCGCTGTGACGCTGGGCGATGTTTTCACGCTCGATCAGGTCGGGGTTTTCGCCACGGGCACGTGCGGGCAGAATACGGGCGAGGGGGCGCAGTGGCGTGCGGATCATTCGTCTGCTTCCTGTCCATAGGCCGACACTTCGACGCCCTCTTCGATGACCAGACCGGAGGGTGGGAAGGAGACCTCATCCACACGGCCAAATTGTTCCGGGCGCAGGGGCAGAAGGCCGAGGCTTTCAAAATTCAGTTCCGCCAGATCACGCAGGCGGTCGGGACGGTTGAGATAAGCCCATTCCGCACGCAGCACGCTCAGACGCACCTGAGCAGAGGCAATATCGCCCCGCAAAACGCGCGTTTCCTTCAGCACCTGCTGGGTGGCGTAATTCTCACGGTAGGCCCAGAACGCCAGACCAAAGACCGCGAGGATCGTCATCATGTAGGCAAGGGTTCTCATCAGCGCGTCTCTTTCAACTGCGGCATGCTCAGCTCTTTGGCGGTGATCTCCACTGGAGCGGCATCGGTGCGACGGCCCACGCGCAACAGAGCCGAGCGCGAGCGCGGGTTCTGCGCCAGCTCGTCCTTGTCGGGGCCAACGGCCTTGCGGGTCACCAGCTCAAACTGGCTGGGCTGTTCTTCCATTGCGGGCGCAAAACGGTTGGCATTGCCGGTCTTATTGGCACGGTGCTGGAAGAAGCGTTTAACCATGCGGTCCTCGACCGAATGGAAGGTCACAACCGCCAGCAGCCCGCCGGGTTTGAGCGCCCGTTCTGCGGCCAAGAGCCCGCCCATCAGTTCCTCATATTCGCCATTCACCGCGATGCGCAGCGCCTGAAAGCTGCGGGTCGCCGGGTGCGACTGACCGGGTTTGGGGCGCGGCAGGCAGCCCTCGATGATTTCGGCCAGACGCAGGGTGGTGGTGATCGGCTCCAGCGCACGTTCCCGCACGATCGCCTTGGCAATCCGGCGCGAGGCGCGCTCTTCGCCAAAACTGTAAAGGATATCAGCGAGTTGCACCTCGGCCAGCTCTGCCACCAGATCCGCGGCCGACGGCCCATCCTGCGACATACGCATGTCCAGCGGGCCGTCCTTCATAAAGGAAAAACCGCGCTCTGCCAGATCCAGCTGCATCGAGGAGACCCCAAGATCCAGCACCACGCCATCCAGATCAGAGGCGTATTCATCCATGCGCGAGAACACGCCCTGTTGCAGAACCAGGCGCGCGCCATACTCCTCGGCCCAATCCTGCGCCATCTCGAAGGCCAGCGGGTCACGGTCGACGCCAATGACCTGCTCGGCACCTGCCGCCAAAAGGCCCTTGGTGTAGCCTCCGGCGCCGAATGTGCCATCAAGCCAGCGGCCCGTGACCGGCGCCACCGCCTCCAGAAGCGGTTTCAGCAGGACAGGAACATGGGGACCGGAGGGAGCAGCGGTGCGGTCCGTCATGGGTTATGCGCCTCCGGCGCCGTCTAGGAATTCAAGGGGGTCGAAGTCTTCGGGCAGGTCTTCCATCATCTTCTCGGCTTCGGCCATCTCGACCTCTTCGTAGGTCTCGGGCTTCCAGATCTGGAAGGTGTCACCAGAGGCGATAAAGAAGGCCTCGCCATCGAGGTCGATCTTTTGGCGCAGTTTTGCGGGCAGCACAAGGCGGCCCGTCTCGTCCACGGTGGTCGGCAGCGACTGGCCGTTGAACATGCGCTCAAGGATCTTGCGGCCCTTGGAGCCACGGGGCAGGGCGGCGATCTTGGCGTCGACCTCTTCAATGGCTTCCATGGTGTAGCATTCAAGGTATTGGCGGCGCTGATCGCCGTAGACGATCACCAGCTCGGGGGCGTCACCGGGCTGCCAGTTCGGATCAGAGGCCTCAAGCACACGGCGAAAAGAGGCCGGGATAGACACCCGCCCCTTGCTGTCCACCTTATGGTGGCTCTCGCCTCTGAACCTGCGACCCAATGTGCCGCCCTTTCTCGCGTCCCGCGCTTTCCCCGGTTCCTCCTGAACGCGGGGCCTGAAACTAAAAGGGGCGGGTTGATCCGCTGCCACTGATCAACCCGCCACCTTGACCCGCTGTGCGGGGTGTCCGACTGCGCGCGCCACCTGGGGGGATGTCTGCTCGCCCGCGCGCCGGATCTCTCTTTGTGATGAAAGCGAAGGCCTGTATGAAACCTGCCGTATTTTGACGTTGGGGTCGTTTTGTGCCCCGTGCTCTCCGTCTTCATCCGATGAATTAGGGATACTATGGGAATGCATGGCCCTGCAAGGGATTTTTGAGGAGTTCTTGTGGGAATCGGTGTTTTGAGTCGCATCTTGCGAAGCTGTTCAAGAGCTCAAAAGAGGATTTTTGCAGGATGTGGGGTCATGGTCGCGCATCCACACCATATATATGCCTCATTGTTGCCGCGAAAAACTTCCTCTGTTTTCCCGCATTTCCTTCTGTCAAAAGCGGGCAGGTGGATTTTGTTTCTCTTATGTTCTCTATTTTTGGCAAGCTTGAGTGTAGAAAGCCCTGAATCCCATGGTTTGATGTGATTCGTTTTCGCTGGGAGCTATGCTTGGACCATGGTTTCCCATACCGCCCATGATTTCCCATCAGCAGGGGAGGGCGTGGTTTCCCATTGTAGCGTGACTGTAGCGTGACGGACTTTTTTGCAGTGATTTACGGACTTTTTTACAGCAACCAGTTTTTGGGCTGAGCTGGGATCAGGGGGCACACCGGGACCTGTCGCCACTCAAGGAGCCTAGCTTGCGAAGTCGCAGACTAAGCAGACGGCTACCGTTCGACGTTCCGAAGTCAGCAAGGGGGACAAAGCTACATTGCCGCCATTCAGTTCCCAGCCTAAAAAGTTGCTTACTTGTAGGTGAAGAGGAAGCCCGTTCATGCCGAATAAATCATCAGCTCTCTCGGCGCTTATAGCTTTGTTCTCTTCTACTACGATGTTGAATGCGGAAGACTTGCTTTTGGGGTTTGAGCTTGGTGGCACTCTGGAGCAGGCTCATGCCCACGCGAGTTCAAATGGGTGGACCCTTCGCCCAATACACGACGACTTGAAAAGGATTTGGCTGATCGTTGGGGTCGATGCCGATCTTTACGTTTGCGAAAACAGGGTCTTGGCTGTCAGGCGGGAGTTTGAGGGGGGCGTCGATGAATTTGCGCAACTGGTTCAGCAAGTCCAAATCGAAAAAGGCCTCCCGGATACAAACGTAATAACTTTTCGATCCGGCGTCAGGCGCATTTCGAATGTCGATGCGCGATTTGAAGCGGATAATGGCACCGAAACTATAGTTCAACTAAGCAGTATTGACGGTGACGTTGGTGTCTCAACCAATACGTGGTTGGCTACGGCGTGTGTCGACCAAAACGAATAGCTGGCTTTTGGTTGGTTTAGGCTCGTTCAAGCCTTTCGCCGCGCACGGGTTGGGTATCCGCATTGTCACCCTGTCTGAGTGATGCTGTAGGCCTGATTTTGGGCTGAGGTGGGATTGAAGGGGCGTTTAAGCGCGGTTTCATTCGATGTAGCGAAACCCCTGCACGGCGCGCAAGTGCCCCGCCATACCACCCTTCAGCCCGACCTGCTTTCTTGCCCCGCCGTACAAAAAGCATGAGGTCTGCATCCATTGATCATGCGCGCGCAACCGGCGGCACAGGCCCGGATGCGATGTGTTGATCAGGGTGGGCATCGGGCGCTCAAACCGGTTGACGCCGCGCCGCCAGAGGGCGGCAACCTCAGTGAGAAACCGTAGCCCAATTCCCAAGCCCTGCCACTCTGGCAAAACAACAAAGCGGCAGGCGCGTGCCTCGCGCAGGCCGGGGCGGGGCGTCACCGCCAGATGGGCCACATCCACCCCCTCGGCGCGGGCGAGATAGAAGCTCCCAGCGATCACATTATTGGTTTTCAGGTAGTGATGCGGCTCAAAGGCGGGCCAATGGGAGCCGTCGGTGTGGTGGATTTCGACCTCAAGGCTGGGGCATCGTCGAAGACGCCTCCATGCAAATTCGCCGCCGCGTCCGGTATCGATCACCCAATCCGGCTGCAGCCAGTCTTCCACGTCATCATGTCAGGCCACGGCGACAAACTGGCCCGGTCCGCGCCGCCACGCTTTGCCAAAGGCCCCGGCGGCGATGGTCGCCACGCGGCGGTCAATGGCCGAGGTGAACTCATCCATCACAAAGAGGCCGGGGCGCTCGCACAGGACGCGCGCAAGATCGGCGCGGAATTTCTCGCCAGTGGAGAGCGCCGCATAGGGCCGCAGCAATGAGGGCACAGAGCCAAGGCCCACAGCCGAGAGGGCAGCGGTCACCGCATCAAACGACCCGCCCGGCGTGATCTCGTCCACGATGGCCCCGCTTGAGGGGCGTGAAATCAGTCTTGATAGATGTGGCGCTCTCCCTGATGGCAGAGGGCGGGCTTTGAGGAGGCAGATTTTGCGCTGAGGTCTCTGCGCTGCTCATCTGACCTAGATCAAAGACGAAACAGGGCCTTGCTGTGCATGAGCACATGCAAACGCGCGTCACATTATATATGAGGTTTCGAAATGCTTCGCTTGGCCCTGATCTTGCACATCTTTATCGGCTCCACGCTGGGTGGCAGCGCCGTCATTGCCGCGCTGGTGATGGGGTATTCCACGATCTGGACGATCCTGATCGCGGCTGTGGTGGGCTTTGTGCTGGCGGTGCCAGTCAGTGCAATCGTAGCGCGCAAGCTTTATGGCGGGTGAGCCGGGGCGGCGGCGCGCTGTGATGGTCGTGACGTCAGAGCGCGTTTTGCACGTTTTGGGCGGTGCCTGAAATCGCCTCTCCGGCTTTTTGCAGGTCACGGCCTGCGCCTTTGGTGGTCTCACAGGCGGCAAGGCCGAAGATCACAAGGGTCAGGAGCAGAGGGCGGATCATGGGCGGGTCTCCATCGCGGTGCGGTGCCGCGCGAGAGGGCGGCGTCTGATCTGATGAAAATTCCCGATGTTTTCGAAAATGGCAAGAGCCAAGACAAGGCGGCGCGCGCTGCATTCTGTGCAATTGCAGCATAAATTTGTCGCTTCTTTATCGCCCCTAGGTTGCGTGGACGCGGTATTATACCGGTGGTGAACGGGGGATTCGTTGCATTGCAAGATGGCGAGTTTTCGCTTGGCTGCCCTTGGGGAGGGGCGTTGCACTTGTTTGCGTGAAGGCCAGCCCCAAATCAAAAGACAACTGTTTGCGAGGAGAGACGATGGATTTCAATGTTCAGAAGAAATGTCTCGAAACCCGGCTGAGCGCACTCTCGGCCGGAATGCTCGCGGGGCAGGGGTTATCGGCCCTTGCGCGTGCGAGTGAGGCGCAGATTGCCGGGCGGGGGAGCAAAGCTTCGACGTTGGCGGGGCGGGAAATGCGGGCAATTTTGACCGCATTGGACCGTCTGAAAGCCGGGGAATACGGCTATTGTCGGATTTGCGGCGCCGATATCGCGCCGGAGCAGCTGCGGGCGCATCCCGAAATACCCTTTTGCGAATCCTGCTCCGCCTGAGGCGGCAGGGGAGCACCAAAATTGAGGCAGAACCCGGCGTGAGGCGAAGGCATCATGCCGGGTTATGTGTTCATAGGGTGCATTTCACAACACATCATGTCTCAATATTTTTAGGGAGCATCAGGGCCGGGCAGGGCCACGAATTGAAAGCGCGCGCATATGGCGATGGGCGCGCGATTTCACCGCGGTAACAGCAGAGTGCAGGCAACAGGTTCGTTAAACCTTAGCCATTGTGCATCGGGGCCGTTGCCGCGCAGGTGGTGATGTGGCAAAACCCATGCGAATGCCTGACCATATGAGTTTAGCAGATGACTGATTTCTCCGACCGCCGCCGCATGATGGTAGACACTCAGATCCGCCCGGCGGATGTGACCAAATACCCAATCATCGAAGCCCTGCTTGCCATTCCGCGCGAAAACTTCGTGCCGGATTCGCAAAGCGAGGTTGCCTATGCAGACCAATCGGTGCCCCTGAGCGATGGGCGCGTGGTGCCTGAGCCGCGCACCTTGGCCAAAATGCTGGATGCGCTGGACGTGCGTCAGGATGAGCTGGTGCTGGATGTGGCCTGCGGGCTTGGATACTCCACCGCTGTGGTGGCGCGTCTGGCGCAGATGGTGATCGGGGTCGAGGAAGACGAAAGCCTCGCCGCTGAGGCGCAAGAGACCCTCAGCAACAGCAGCGCCGACAATGCCATCGTGCATCAAGGAGCGCTGACTGAGGGGGCCGCCGAGCATGGTCCCTATGATGTGATCCTCATTGAAGGCGGCGTCGAAGAGGTGCCAGATGCGCTTTTGGCGCAACTCAAAGACGGCGGACGTATCGCTGCATTGTTCATGAGTGGCGCGTTGGGCGAAGTTAAGATAGGATATAAGAGTGCCGGTCGCGTGTCTTGGCGCTTTGAATTTAATGCGGGGGCACCCGTGTTGCCCGGCTTTGCCAAGCCGGAAGTCTTTTCGCTCTGACGCAGGCCATCCTGTCGCGCTCCTGTCTTTTCGGTCAGATAAGCAAGATAGGCTCTTTTCAAATAGATGTGACGTTCACATATGTTTGGCGCAAACGAGATTGATAACGGGGCAAAAAACCCCACAAGACATCGAGGCGACAGGATGCAACGAATACTGAAAACAAAGCGGATCAGGGCTTTTGCTGCTATCGGCGTCCTTGCCACCGCCGTGGTGAGCGCACCGCAGGCACGGGCAGACAATGTGACCGATGCAATGATCGGCGCCTATACCAGCAGTGGCCTTTTGGAACAAAACCGCGCGCTTTTGCGGGTTGCCGACGAAGGGGTCGCGGCCACGGTCGCAAAGTTGCGCCCCGTGGTGACCGCGACGCTCGGGATTGCGCGGGACTATAACCGCACCGGGCTTGGCGCATTGGGCGCAAGCTCCAACCACAACACCGGCGCGACGCTTCGGGTGGGTATGGAGTGGCTGCTGTTTGATAACGGGGCCACCCAGCTTGATCGGGCGGCGGCGCAGGAAACCGTGCTGGCCACCCGTCAGACCCTGCTGGATGTGGAGCAGCAAGTGCTGTTTGCGGCGGTGCAGTCTTATGTCAACGTCTTGACCCAACAAGATATTGTGGCGCTACGCCAGAACAACCTGCGTCTGCTGCAAGAAGAACTGCGCGCCGCCAATGACCGTTTTGAGGTGGGGGAAGTGACCCGCACCGACGTGGCCCTTGCTGAAAGCCAGGTGGCTGAGGCGCGCGCCAATCTGACGGATGCGCGCGGCGCATTGCTGACCGCCCGTGCCACCTATGAAGAAGTCGTGGGACGCGCGCCGGGGGCAGTGGCCTCTTATCCGCCATTGCCGCGTCGTGCCGCCAGCCTGTCTGATGCGCAAGCACGGGCGCTGCGCAGTCACCCGAGCCTCCGGGCACAGCAGCATGCGGTGAAAGCGGCGCAACTGACGGCTGACAGTTCCCTGCGCGACATGGGGCCGAACGTGAAATTCACCGCGAGCGCGTCTCATGGTGAGGTGCGCGGCAGTGACGGAACCTCCGACAACTTTGATCTGGGCCTTTCGCTGAACCAGACCCTTTATGCGGGCGGCGGGCTGGCCGCCGCGCGGCGCGCCGATCTGGCGCGTGTGGATGCAGAGCGCGGCTCACTCCTTTCGGTCCAGCGCAGCATTTCCAGCAATGCCGCAAGCGCCTATACCGCTTTTGACACGGCTGCGGCGAGCCTTGTCTCCTCTAATGAGCGGGTGCGTGCGGCGCAGGTGGCTTTTGACGGGATCCGCGAGGAAGCCACGCTGGGATCGCGCACCACGCTGGACGTGTTGCAAGCCGAGCAGGAGCTTTTGGATGCGCAGACCGCCCGTTTGTCGGCGCGCGCCAATCAGGCCCTTGCGGCCTATCAGTTGCTGCAGGCGCAGGGGCTGTTGACCGCAGAGAACCTGAACCTTGCTGTGGAACGCTATGACCCTGAGATTTATCACAATCAGGTCCGGTCCGCCCCGGCCTTCGTGACCAAGCGCGGGCAGGATTTGGACCGTGTTCTCAAGGCTCTGAGAAAGAACTGAAAATCTGACGTTGCTGTTGTGTGATGCGGGCAAGCTGGCTACACTTGCCGTAAGAGGTGAGCTTGGCCAATAAAAATGTCTGAACCCGTTACGCACGCAGAAATCGAAGACGTCCTATCCTCCATCCGTCGCTTGGTCAGTGAGACCGGGCGGGCGGAGGAACCTGCGCGTCCCGCAGCCAAACCCGCAACGCGTCTGGTGCTGACACCGGCGCTGCGGGTGCCCGAGGCCGAGGTCGCGCGTTCTGATGCGGCGAAACATGATGCGGTGCAACATGGCGGGGCGGCTCACTCTGATGCAGTCACGCCGCGTGATGCCGTGTTCGATGCTTCACCAGAACACCCCCAAGAGCCGGTTATGCCGCAGGTCAATGGGACCGCGCGCAATGGGACGGCGACAGGCAAACTCACCACACAAACTGACGCTGCGGATCTGCAAGACGAGCCACGCGATGAAGCTGCGACGTCCGGGCCGCTGGATCATCAGGGCGAGGTCCCTGAGCGGGCTGCCCCAGAGCGCGCGAGTGAGACATCTGCGCAGGAACCCAGCCGTGTGCTGTTTCGGGCCAGTGCGCCGGTTGATGCGCCGCGCAAGCCGGAATTGGTCAGATCCGCCCCGTCGGAAGCGGCCGTGGTCGACAGTTCCCAACAGAATGAGCCCGTCGCTGAGGCCCCATTTGTCAATGTGGACGACGCCGAGGCTCAGACGTTTGAGGAACCCGAGCGCAGCGCGCCCATCCTGCTGAACACCAAAAGCGCGCCACGCGTCCCTGAAACAGAAAGGCCTGAGGCCCCTGCAGCCGTCGCGGATAGGGCGCTGAATGAGGTCGCGGCTGATGATACGGCAGCGGTTGATGCGGCAGGGGATGATGCACCTTGGCGCGACCCGGAGGCGCGGCTCTATGACAGTTTGGAGCCTGGTGCCGCACAAGCCGAACAGCCCGCTTCTGAACAGCCGCAGAATATGCAGCGAGAACAAAGCTCTCGCGTGGCTGCCGTGGTGCGCCGGATTGCCGAGCTTGAGACCGCTGGGCGTGCCGAGCCGGAGGCCGCAGACCAAAGCAGCCGCCGCGTTCCGGACATCAATGAGGATGAGATCGAGGCGGTGCCCCATAGTGGCCCCACGGTTGAGACCATCCAGTGGGAAGATCATCATGAAGAGGCGTCCGGTGGTGCCTCCTTTGCATCGGCCCGCGATTCAGTGGCGGAAAACGCGCGTGAGATGGCGGGCGATGCGCTGACGGAGGCTGCGATGGACCGGCTGGCGGCGCATGAGGATTTCCTTGATGAGGAAGGTCTGCGCGAGCTGGTCTCTGACATCGTGCGCGAAGAGTTGCAGGGTGCGCTTGGCGAGCGGATCACCCGCAACGTGCGCAAACTGGTGCGCCGCGAGATCCAGCGCGCCTTGGCGACGCAAGAGCTGCTCTGACGTAGGGCGCGAGACTTCACCGTTAATTCAAAGTGTTGAGCGTGATGCTGCACCCTGCTGAGTAACGGCGGGGGCGCTCCCGCCCAGACCGCATGTTTTCTGCGAAAACCCGCCGTCTGGTTGGGCCGGACAGCGGGCTGGTGCCCGCTGCGGGCGCGTCTTGGTGCAGACGCAGTGGTAAACGCAGGCAGGGTGTTTAGCCTGCGCGGGCGGGGATGGGTTCCGCGAGTTCCAGCAAGCGGTCGATATCCATGTAGCGTTCCAGATGGGCGGCAAGCGCATCCAGCGTGGCCTCCACACCTGCGTCATAGCCAATGTCGGACTGGTGGCCGAGGTCGGCAAGGAAGCGGGCGCGAAACGCATCCGAGGTAAACAGCCCGTGCAGGTAGGAGCCGCGCACGCGGCCATCGGCGGAGGTCGCCCCCTCCGCGCGCCCCTCCAGCGTCAGCCACGCGCGGGTGCAATCCGGACCGGTGGTGCGGCCCATGTGGATTTCATAGCCCGACACGGGCAGATCGCCCGCAAGCGTGCGCGCGTCGCTCAGGGTCACGCGTTTGTCGCCCGCCATCACCGTATGCACATCCAGAAGGCCCAGCCCCGCGACCTTGCCCGGTTGCCCATCGACGCCGTCGGGGTCGTCGATGGTCTGGCCGAGCATCTGATAGCCGCCGCACAGCCCCAGCACATGACCGCCGCGCCGGTGGTGGGCGAGGATGTCGATGTCCCAGCACTGCGCGCGCAAGTAAGCCAGATCCCCGATGGTGGATTTGGAGCCGGGGATCAGCACCAGATCCGCATCGCCGGGCAGGGCGCGGCCGGGGGGGATGATTTCAACGGTGACGGAAGGCTCAGCGGCGAGCGGGTCGAGGTCGTCGAAATTCGCCATCCGTTCCAGTTGCGGTACCACCACCTTGCAGGCTCCGCCCGCGTGTGAGGCGATATCCATCATATCCTCGGCCGGCAGTTTCCACGCATCCCAGAACCACGGCACCACGCCCACCGATTGCCAGCCGGTCCAGCGCGCAATGTCATCGCGTCCGCCGTCAAAGAGGCTGAGGTCGCCGCGAAAGCGATTGACGGCGAAGGCTTTGATACGCGCGCGATCGTTTGCGTCCAGCACCGTATGGGTGCCGACGATCTGCGCAATCACGCCGCCCCGGTGGATGTCACCCACCAGGACCACCGGCACACCTGCGGCCTCGGCAAAGCCCATATTGGCGATGTCACCCTTGCGCAGATTGGTTTCTGCCGGGGAGCCTGCGCCCTCAATGAGGATGACGTCATGCTGGGCGGCGAGGCGGTGAAAACTCTCCAGTGTGGCCTCCAACAGCCCCGCCTTGTCGCGCATAAACGACCCCGCCGCGCGGGTGCCGCGCCGTTTGCCCTGCACGATCACCTGGGCGCCCGTGTCGGTTTCTGGCTTCAGGAGCACCGGGTTCATATCCGTATGTGGCGCGAGCCCCGCCGCGCGGGCTTGGAGCGCCTGCGCCCGGCCAATCTCGCCTCCGTCAGCGGTCACGGCGGCGTTGTTGGACATATTCTGCGGCTTGAACGGCGCGACCGAGAGCCCGCGCAGGCGCAAGGCGCGTGCCAGCCCCGCCACCAGCATGGATTTCCCGACATTGCTGCCGGTGCCTTGGATCATGAGGGCCTTGGGGATCATTTGGGTGTCTTTTTTGCTGTCCGTCTTTGGCGAGGGTTGCAATGCCAGAGGCCAAAGGTCAATCGCGCAGGTTGGCGCGGGGGGATCTGTCGGTGCTGTTGGCGCAGGGCGTCTGCAAAAGCACCCTAAAAAGAAAAACGCGCCCCCCAGGGACGCGCTTTTCGTTCAAGCTTGGCAGCTTATTTTGCGTTCAGGCCGCTTCGGCCTGCGCCGCGTTACGACGTTCACTTTCTTCGCGCGACAGCGCGACAGAGGTCCGTACACCGCGACCAACGAAATCCATCAGGCCTTCGACCACACGTTCGTTGGGGTCGATGCCTGCGCAGGTCAATACTTCGCGCCCATCGCGCGAACGTGCCCAGCGGGCGATCTGCTCGGGGCCGTTGCCGTATTTTTTGTCGTCGGCAATGGCATCATCCAGTGCAGCCAGTACAACCGCCGCAAACAGCTTGCGTGCCCGGTTGCCCTGTTCGTTATTGTATGCGGTGCCGTCAACGAAATCTCGCATCTCGTTTCCTTTGTTGTTCTTGCTATTGCATTTTCGGCGTGACGCTCCTTATGGCGGAATTGTGACGATTCGGGTACCCCAAAGATGCATATCTTTTATGCATCTTGTGCATGCCTATTTCGCGGTCATCTATCCGTCAGACACGATATATCGTCATCTTGCCAGCCTTACACCTGCCGGATATAGGGGTGTTCAAGCTGTCATCAACCACCTGAAAGAGTTTTCCATGCCCAAGATCAACGGCAATGAAATCCGCCCCGGCAATGTTCTGGAGCACAACGGCGGCCTCTGGGCTGCGGTCAAGGTCGATCATGTGAAGCCGGGCAAGGGGGGCGCGTTTGCTCAGGTCGAGCTGCGCAACCTGCGCAACGGCTCCAAACTGAACGAGCGGTTCCGGTCTGCCGACAAGGTCGAGCGCGTACGTCTGGAGCAAAAAGACCAGCAGTTCCTCTATGAGACAGACGGGATGCTGGTGTTCATGGACACCGAAACCTACGAGCAGATCGAATTGCCTGCCGATCTTTTGGGCGATCGTCGTCCGTTCCTGCAGGACGGTATGACCATTGTGGTGGAATTCTACGAGGCTGAGGCGCTGAACGCGACCGTGCCGCAGAAAGTGACCTGCAAGATTGTCGAGACCGAGCCAGTGGTCAAAGGCCAGACGGCTGCGAACTCCTTTAAACCGGCGATCCTTGATAACGGCGTCAAGGTCATGGTGCCGCCCTTCGTGGGCCAGGACGAGATGATCGTCGTCAACACCGAGACCATGGAATATTCCGAACGCGCCTAAATCGCGCAGAGTGCTATTGCAAAGCCTCGGTCCTGCATTCTGCGGGGCCGGGGCTTTTTTCTGCGCACTGTAAAGGACAGCGCACGCCGCGCAGCGGCGCCGGGCCCAACGGGGGAGGGGGCATTTTAATGGACCCGAGACGGGCGGGAGCACCCCCGGATCTGGATCAGCGCGGGATCTCTATGGAATGGCCGCAGCTGTCCATCATCTTGCCATAGGCGGCGGTGAACCCGTTCAGCGAGGCTACATAGGTCTGGGTGCTGGCGCGATAGGCGTCCAAGGCGCGCACCTCCATATGAGAGGCCGCTTTCATCCACAGGAGCGCGTTTTTCACATCCTGCCAGCGTGGCGAGGCAGACACCCATGCGATGCCGTCGTCGTCAAAGCCGCCCTCGGCAACGCCAAAGAACACCCCTTGCTGGTCGAACACAAAGGCCACACCCTGCGCATTGCCGATCTGGGTGCGGTGGCCGCGCGGTGCGCTGGAGAAATAGGTTGGTGTTGGAAAACCATGTGGCGGCCCTGCGTCGCCATTGCTGATTTCCAGACGCAGCGTCGGCATTCCGTCTCCTCCGGTCAAAGCGCGGCAGATACGGCGAAGGTCTTCGCCAGTGTCCTCTTCGGTGATGATGACACGCCAGTCGCCGTATTCCCAATAATCCTGTGCGTGCGCGGCTGGTGTGATCAAAGCAGATGCAGCGATCAGCGGTGCCGTCAGAAAAAATCGTGTCATCCCGTGTCCCATATTGCCTGCCCGGCCCTGTTTTTTGGCCCTGTGTGCGCAAGACTAACGACCAAGGGTTAAACAATTGCCTCAGTCTGTGGGGGCCTCTGGCCAGCGCAGCGCGGTGCCCTCGGCCTCCAGCGCGCCCTTGGCACGATCAAAGCGCAGATAAGCAATCGCCTTGCCGCCGGATTGGGTCAGAACCTGACCCACCGGTTTGCCCGCTGCGGTGATCTGCGCGCCCACCGGCACAGCGCTGTCGATCTCAACCTGTGTCAGACCTTTGCGCAGCTCGGTTTTGTGTTTCATACGAGCGGTGACCTCCTGACCGACATAGCAGCCCTTGCGGAAATCAACGCCGTTGAGACGCTCCAAGCCCACTTCAAGGATATAGCTGTCGGGCGTGAGCTCAATGCCGGTTTCAGGGATCACATGCGCCACCCGGATTGCATCCCAGTCGCTGCCGTCATCGCCCGCCACATCGCCATAAAGACGCCAGCCAAGTGCCGGGTGGCGCGGGTCCGTCAGGGCGCCTGCGGGGGCCTCCCCGGTGCCGCGGCTCACCTTCAGGTCGGTCTCGTCGAGGGTGACATTGGCGCGCAGCTTATACATCTTGAGCCGCTTCAGAAGATCATCTGCCAGATCACCCGCCACATCCAGCAGCACCGCCTCGCCCTCGGGTGCGAGAAAGAAATCCGCGAGGTATTTGCCCTGCGGGGTCAGGATCGCCGTATAGACCAGACCGTCTTCTAACCGATTGATATCATTTGTGACCAACCCCTGAAGAAAGCTGTGGGTGTCCGGTCCATGCAGGCGAAAGATGCGGCGGTCGGCCATGTACGTCTCCCATTGGGGTGTTTGCGCGGTCTGTAAAAGATGTGACCCCGAACGCGCCGGAGTTCAAGCGGGTCTGGCCTGCCGTGGATCAGCCAAACAGGCGACGGGCAAAGCGGCGCAACAGGCCTGTGTCCTCTCGTTCGTCCCGGCGATCATTGCGGGTGATCTGGGCGTTGACGCCATCGGTATCGATCACCGTTTTACCGTCCTGAAATTGCAGACGATAGAGATCGGCATAGATACCGCCGCGCTCCAGCAGCTCCTCGTGGCGGCCCTGATCCATAACGCGACCACGTTCCATCACCACGATCTTGTCGGCCGCGCGAATAGTCGAAAGTCGGTGCGCGATCACGATCGTGGTGCGCCCGCCAGAGAGCTTCTCCAGCGCCTTTTGCACCACTTTTTCGGACTGGGCATCGAGCGCCGATGTCGCCTCATCCAAAAGCAGCAGCGGCGTGTCGCGCAGCAATGCGCGCGCAATCACCACACGCTGACGCTGCCCGCCCGACAGCGCAGAGCCGCGCGGCCCGACCCGGGTTTCCAGCCCATCCGGCAGCTTGTGCAGGAAATCCGAAACATGGGCGGCGTCCAGCACCTCCGAGAGGCGTTCGTCGCTGACATCGGTGCGGCCCAGCAGGATGTTTTCCTTGAGCGTTTCATCAAACAGCAGCGCGTCCTGTGTCACCACGGAGAACAGATCCCGGAGATCGCCAAGGTCGAGGTCGCGCACCTCGGTTCCATCTAGGGTGACAGAACCGCTCTGCGGATCAACCAGACGTGTCAGGATGTTGAAAATCGTGGATTTACCCGCCCCCGATGCGCCCACCAATGCGGTGGTTTTGCCAGCTTCTGCCACCAAGGATAGATCGCGGAGAATATGCGCCTCACCATAATAGAGGTTCACATTGTCGAGGCGGATTTCAGGCAGACCCTTGGGCGCAGGTTTGGGCACTTCCGGCGATACCAGCGTGATCGGGGCATCCATCAGCTCTTTGATGCGCTCCATCGCGGCGGCGGCCCCCTGCCAGATGCCCATGATGGCGGCGAGGCGGCGCATCGGGTCAAAGGCGAGGCCGATGGCAGTGAAAAAGCTCATGAATTCGCCGACGGTCTTGTCGCCATCAATGATCTCGCGCCCGCCAAACAGGATCACACACATCACCCCAAGCCCGGCCATCATATCGACCATGCCAGTGGTGGAGGAGGCCCCAAGGGCCGCCTTGATCTGAGCGCGCACAAAGGAGGCGGTCGCGGTGCGGTAGCGTCCGCTTTGATAGTCCTCGAGCCGGTTCAGCTTGATTGGGACGATGCCGTGGAACACCTCGTCTAGGCGGGTGGCCTGCACCGCACCAAGGTCGCGGGCAAGGCTGGCTTTTTTGCGCACATAGCGCTGCACGATCGACAGCGGCAGCACCAAAAGCGGCACGCCGATCAACATAATGAGCGTCCAGCGCCAATCGACGCTGATGGCGACCCCGAGCACGGCAATCAATTGCGCTACGTCCCGGCCGGATCCGGTGATGATCGCTTGCCAGACCTGATTGATCGCCGCCACATCAGATTGCACCCGCTGGATCAAAAAGCCGGGGGGGTGATGCTGGTGAAAACTGGCGTCCTGATGGATCAGCCGGTCCAGCATGTCGGTGCGCATATGCGCCTCAGACCGCTGGTTGATCGTTGCAAGGATCACCCGCTGGGTCACCGAACTGAACCCGCGCAGCACAAAGATGGCAAAGAAAGCGACGCTGACCCAAACCAAGGCATTCTCGTTGCCGTTGACAAAGACCAGATCAAACATCGGCTGCATCATGTAGCTGAGGCCACCAACGGAGGCGCCTTCGATCAGCATAAAAACGACGGCGATGGCCAGCAAGCCAATGTGATGCCGCAGGTAGCCGCGCCAAAGCCAGCGCAACAATTCGCGCGAGGACATGTATTGCGTACTCATTCTGCACTTCCTGACTGTCGTTTATGGTCTGATGCCGGCAAGACTTGCGACAAGTCCCGACATTTAAGCAGCTTAGAGGCAGCGCGCAAGCGGTGCGGGCCGTGGGGGCTTGGGGTGACCTTAGGCAATTGACCTTGCCGGGGGCTGCGCTAGGCTGCGGCCAATTGAAATACGTCTCGGGCGATTATCCGACGCAACAGGACATCCCGGGCACTCAGCAGGGCAACTTAATATGCGCGATTCTGTGAAACTCTCTTCCGGTCGGTCCTATCTGGCGATCCCGGGGCCTTCGGTGATGCCGGATCAGGTGTTGCAGGCGATGCATCGCGCCTCTCCCAATATCTACGCCGGTGAATTGGTCGAGATGACCGATACGCTGCCCCCCGATCTGCGCAAAGTGGCCCGCACCGAACATCATGTGGCGATCTATATCGCCAATGGTCACGGCGCGTGGGAGGCGGCGCTGTCAAACACCTTGCAGGAGGGCGACAAGGTTCTGGTGCCGGCCTCCGGGCGGTTTGCCTATGGCTGGAGCGAGATGGCCGAAGCGATTGGCTTGCGGATCGAGGTGATGGATTTCGGCCTGCAAGCCGCCTTTGATCTGGCGCGCGTGGCAGAGCGGCTGGCGGCAGATACGGCGCATGAGATCAAGGCGGTGCTGGGTGTTCATACCGACACCTCCACGTCGATCCGAAATGATATCAAGGGCTTGCGAGGTGCATTGGACGCGGCGAACCACCCGGCGTTGTTGATGGCGGATTGCATTGCCTCACTCGGGTGCGACCGGTTCGAGATGGACGCCTGGGGCGTCGATGTGATGGTCACCGGCAGCCAGAAAGGGCTGATGGTGCCTGCGGGGCTGTCGTTTGTGTTCTTTAACGATAAGGCCGCAGAGGCGCGCGCGCGCGTGCCTCGGGTCAGCCGCTATTGGGATTGGACGCCGCGCGCCAACCCGGAATATTTCTATCAGTTCTTTGGCGGCACCGCGCCGACGCATCATCTATATGGTCTGCGCGCGGCATTGGATTTGATCCACGCAGAGGGGATCTCGCAGATCTGGGATCGTCATGAGACCTTGGCGCGGGCGATATGGGCGGCCTGTGATCGCTGGAGCGAAGGCGGCGCGCTGGCGATGAATGTGGCAGATCCTGCGTTGCGCTCGCATGCGGTGACGGCGCTCAGGCTGCCCTCACCACGGGCCACGGATCTGCGGATGTGGCTGGAGGAGAACCTTGGCCTGACGCTGGGCATCGGACTTGGCATGGCGCCGCCCGATAGCGCGGAGTGGCATGGGTTTTTCCGTCTCGGCCATATGGGGCACGTCAACGGCCATATGATTATGGGGCTGTTGGGCGGAATTGAAACGGGTCTGAGTGCGCTGGATATCCCGCATGGCTCTGGCGCGCTGCAGGCGGCGGCTCAGGTGCTCGCCGGATCACAGGCGGGCTGAGGTCAGATGGCGAGGCGGGCCGCTGTGGTTCGCCTCTTGCAGGGTCAGATGCGCCGGTTGAGGGGATGCGCGCCGCGTGTATCGGCGCGTTGCTCGGCGCGGATCATACGCACCTCAAGCCGGTTGATCATGTGGTTCATCGCAACCGCCAGCAACAGCACCGGCACCATTCCATAAAGAAGCCAGAGTGCAAAGAAGATCCATAAGAGGTTCACGGCCAGAAAACTGAGCGTGGCCGACAGGAATTCTGTGTTGTCATGGTGCGTGTTCCGGCGTTTCATGATTACCCCTCCAGGCAGGCAATGTCCGCACAGCCTAGCCCTAAAGGGGTAAATTCCGGGTAAAGCACTCGCGCCCTCAGGACGTTTTACCGGTTCGCTTGCGCTATGTACGACCGCGCCGCCGGGTCAGCCGCGTTTGCCGCGCGCCTCTTCCAGCGCGAGAGGCAGCGCGGCGGCAAAGGCGGCGCGCTCGGCCTCGGGGCCGCAGCTGACGCGGATGCAGCGGTTTTGCGGTGCTGCAAAGGGCATGCGCACAAAGATGTCGCGCGCCACCAGCGCCTCCAGGACCGCCTTGGCAAAGTCCCCGTCGTGGCCACAGTCGATGGCGACGAAATTGGTGGCAGAGGGCAGCGGCGTCAGGCCATTGTCGCGCGCAATGCGGGAAATCTCATCACGGGCGGTGGCAATCTCTGCCTGCACATGGGCCAGCCAGTCCTGATCCTTGATTGCCTCGGTTGCGCCAATTTGGGCACAGCGGTTCATACCAAAATGATTGCGCACCTTGTGAAAGGCGGAAATCACCTCAACCGCGCCCATTGCATAGCCGACGCGCGCGCCTGCCATGCCATAGGCCTTCGAGAGGGTGCGCATACGGATCACGCGCGGGTCGGTCACATCCACCGGTGCAGCGGTACCTGCGGGGGCGCATTCCACGTAAGCCTCATCCAGCAGCAAGAGGCTGCCCTCGGGCAGATCATCCAAAGCGGCGACGATATCCGCGCCGCGATGCCAGCTGCCCATCGGGTTGTCGGGGTTGGCGAGGTAGACGATCTTGGCGCAGACCTCATGGGCCTTGACCATCAATGCGGCGATGTCCTCGTGGTCGTCCTTGTAGGGCACGGTGTGCAGGACGCCGCCAAACCCTGCCACATGGTAGTTGAACGTGGGATAGGCCCCAAGCGAGGTGACCACCGCATCCCCGGCACCCACATAAAGCCGCACCAGATTGCCCAAGAGTCCGTCGATCCCCTCACCAACCATGATGTGATCGGGCGCAACGCCGTGGAGATCAGAAAGGGCCTGACGCAGTTCATAGCTCTCGGCGTCGCCGTATTTCCAGATCTCTGCCGCCGAGGCCTGCATGGCGGCGACCGCCTTGGGCGAGACACCAAAGAGATTCTCATTCGCGCCGAGCCGCGCCACAAAAGGCGCGCCGCGTTGGCGTTCATGGGTTTCGGGCCCCACAAAAGGGACCGAAGCGGGCAGGGACTGGGCGAGCGGGGTTTGGCGGCTGTCTGTCATGCGCCAAGACCTAGCCGGGCGGGCGCAGACGGGCAAGGGGCCATGCGTGATCCGGTGCCCCAGCGTCAGGCTGGAAAGCGCGGGCGAAGCGCGGCAAGCTGGGTGCAACCAACGAGGGTGCCACAGCGACGGCACGCGAGACGACCAGAGGAGGAGCCTGTGATGGCTGAGGAAAACGCGCGTGTATCCGTCGAGATCCGCGACCACGTGGCTCATGTCACGCTGACCCGCGCCGACAAGATGAACGCGGTCGACAAACACATGCTGGCGGCGGTCATCCAAGCGGCCAAGGAGGTTGCGGCCTCGGACGCGCGAGCGGTGGTTTTGTCGGGCGAGGGCAAGAGTTTCTGCGCGGGGCTTGATGTGATGAGCTTTGCCGCGATGGGGCAGATGCAGGACACCGGCTGGATCATGGATCGCACCGAGGGGGACTCCAATGATTTTCAGGCCGTCGCCATGATGTGGCGCGCCTTGGATATTCCGGTGATTGCGGCTTTGCAGGGCGCAACCTTTGGCGCCGGGCTTCAGATTGCGCTGGGGGCGGATATGCGTATTGCGGCCCCGGATGCAAAGCTCGCGGTGATGGAAATGAAGTGGGGCCTGATCCCGGATATGGGGGGCATGGCGCTCCTGCCGCAGCTGGTGCGTTCGGACGTGCTGCGCATGCTGACCTATACGGCAACGCCTGTGGAGGCCGAGCAGGCCGAGCGCTGGGGGCTGGTCACCGAGGTCGCGGATGATCCGTTGGCCCGCGCGCAGGCGCTTGCGGCAGAGATCGCAGGCAAGGGCCCCAATGCCATCCGCGCCGCCAAGCGCCTGATCGCCTATGCCGAAAGCGGTGCCAATGCCGCAGAGGTGCTGTTGCGCGAAAGTGAAGAGCAGGCAGCACTGATCGGCAAGCCCGAACAGATGGAAGTGGTGATGGCGAACATGCAAAAACGCCCGCCGGTCTTTAAGTAGCGCCGGGGCGCGCAGGTTGGGCAGGTCCATTCGGGGAGGAGCGGACATGATGCGGTTGAAACTCTTGCTGACGCACCCGTCGGTGCCAGTGATGCTGGCGGCGGTGGCGCTGGGTGTGGCGATCCTGCTGATGCAGGGGGCGACATGGCAATGGGGCTTTGTGGTGCTGGGAGTCGGCCTGCAGATGCTCAATGAATACGGGCTGCACCGTTATATCTTCCACCTGAAGCCGCCGCGCCGGCAGTGGGCCTTTGATCTGCTCTATCAGGCGCATTACGGCCACCATGATTTTCCGACCAATCATCGGCTGTTCTTTGCGCCGATCTGGGTGGCGCTGCCGATGCTGGCGGTGAATTTTGCGCTGATCTACGAGCTGGTGTGGCTGGTCCTGCCGCTGCATGCGCTGACGCTTGCGGCGGCGATCGTGCTGGTGGGCGGGGTTGCGACCTTTCTGGGGTATGAGTGGTTTCACATGACAGCGCATCTGACAGTGACCAAAACACGGGTGGAGCGGCATGTGACCCAGCTTCACAACCAGCACCATTTCCGCGATTTCTCCAAATGGTTCCATGTCTCGCCCGGCGGTGAGGTGATCGACCGCGCGATGGGCACGGCCATCGACCGCGAGGCGCTGAAGAAGCAACAGCGGGTCGAGTTTATCCGCACCCTTGGCATGACACCGGACGACCCGAGGCTGGTGGCCGCGCGGAAACGGTTTGCAAATCGTTACCAGTTGAGTGCCGACGACATCGCCCGCGCTTGTCGCGCGTAAACAGGCTGAGGGAGGTCCGTGGCGGTGTCGGGAGAACTGCAAAAGATGGCATTCTGTCAAAAAGTGATTTTGAAGTTTTCAGTTTCATTACGTGGGGCTGCGCGTTGAATTTGGCGAGAAGCTTGTTTGGTGAAGTAAATTCCCATTATTTATAAGGCGGATCACGCCTTGGGGCGAATCGATCTTTGCGCGGCTTTAGATTTTGAAATTCAAAATAATTCACCTGTTCAGGGTGTTGTGCAATAATGCGTCATCTATTGTCCACAATTCCGAAAGGGGAATGTGTGACGCTGTGTTTTTGACGGGCGTAAACCATAAAATTGTATTTATTTAGCTTTCGTTCGCAAATCGATCATAATTCTCGAAGTCCTGCGGCGCTTTATTTTGCGATAAACTCACGGCGACCGCTGCTTTAACGAATGCAGAGGAGTACTCCTGTGACGGTTGAGATGAACGCACTGCTCGCGACTTACGATCTGGACGGAGCAAATCAGGCCCGCTTGCAAAAGGCCTCCAAGATGGTGATGGCGCTGCTGCCTGAGGTTTTGGATCACTTTTATGATCGGGTGGGGCGCGAGCCGGAAATGGCTGCCTTTTTTAAAAGCGACAAGATGCTGGAGCGCGCGAAGGGAGAGCAGCTCAAACATTGGTCGCGACTGTTTTCCGGGGAGTATTGCGAGGATTATCAATCCTCGGCGCGCAATATCGGTCAGGTGCACACCCGCATCGGCCTGCCGTTTGCATTTTTTAATGCCGGCTACGCGCATGCAAATGCGCAAATTCAAGCACTTATTCTGAAGCGCCAGACAGGTGGGCTGTTTCGGCGCGCGTCTGAGACGCATATTTTGCTCGGGATTTTGTCACGGGCCATGGCGCTCGATATTCAACTGATCTTTGACGCCCATGCAGAGGCCGTACAAGAAGAGCAAAACCGCGGCTTTCGCTATATGACCGATGCGATCGAGGCGCTGGCCGCACAAGACCTGAGCCATGATATTCCTTCGCCCGAAAACAGCGACTTTCCGGAACAGTTCAATGGTATTCGCGAGAGTTTCAACGCTGCAATCGGTGCCTTGCGGCAGGTCATTTCCGGGATTCGCACCTCTGCACAGCAATTGGACAGCGGGGCGCTGGAGGTTTCACAGGCCTCGCAAGATCTATCCCAACGCACGGAATCTCAGGCCGCGACGCTGGAGCAGACCGCAGCCGCCGTGGAGGAAATCACCGTCAGCATGCGCTCTTCTGCGGAGGCGACGCAGCAGACCAGTGGCGCGGTCGATACCACCCGCCAGCGCGCCGAAGAGGGCAGCGTGGTGGTGCGAAATGCGGTTGAGAAAATGAATGAGATTGCGGACTCCTCGGCCCAGATTTCCAAAATCATCTCGGTGATCGACGATATCTCCTTTCAGACCAATCTGCTGGCGCTCAATGCCGGGGTTGAGGCCGCGCGGGCGGGCGAAAGTGGCCGTGGCTTTGCGGTGGTGGCGTCCGAAGTGCGCAATCTGGCGCAGCGCACGGCTGACTCTGCCGGTGAGATCAAGGAGTTGATCGACATCAGCACGAAACATGTGGAAAGCGGCGTGGAGCTTGTGGGCAACGCGGGCGAGATGCTCGAAAGTATCGTCAATCACATCAACGAAGCCGCTGACCTCACGCAACAGGTGGCCAGCTCTGCCGAGCAGCAATCCACGGCCTTTGGCGAGATCAACATCGGCGTGTCGCAGCTTGATAGTGTGACCCAGCAAAACGCGGCCATGGTCGAACAAAGCACCGCTGCCCTGATGGAAATGCGCAATGAGGCATCGACCCTCTCGGGGCTGGTGTCTGTGTTCCAGCTTGGATCGGGCAGTCAGAGTGGCGGGTTTGAGGGCGCACAGGATGCGGCGTTCCGCAACGTGGGCTAACGGTCCGATGTATCAGATGTGACAAAGGCCGCAGCGGGTGCTGCGGCCTTTGTTGTTTCAAGCAACGCTTAGTTTGCGACGTGCTTCAGAGCGAGGCTTTATAGATCTTGTCGATGTTGGAGCCGAGGGCTGCGTTATAATCCGCATCCGACATCGCCACATTCAGCCCCTCGGTGAGGGCGCGCGAGAACGACGCGATCATCTTGCTGTTTTGCGACAGGCGCGCGCAGGCATCATCGGTGGTGTAGCCACCAGACAGCGCCACCACACGCACCACGGCGGGGTGATCCGCGAGGCTGTCATAGAGGCCAGCCTCATTGGGAATGGTCAGTTTGAGCGAAACCTTGGTGCCCTCGGGCAGGGCGTCAAGTTGGGCTTTGATTTCGCCCTTGAGCAGGGCTTCTGCCTCGGATTTGGTGGTGGAGTTGATGTCCACCTCGGGTTCGATGATCGGAACCAGACCGGCGCGGGCGATTTGCAAGCCAACCTCGAACTGCTGCGCCACAACGGATTTGATGCCGGCGGCGTTGGCTTCTTTGACGACGGAGCGCATCTTGGTGCCAAAGATGCCAGCGGCAACCGCGCGTTCCAACAGCGCGTCGAGATCGGGCATCGGCTTCATCAGCTGGACGCCGTCTGCCGCATCCGCAAGGCCCTTGTCGACCTTCAGGAAGGGCACAACGCCGCATTTTTCCCAGAGGTAGGTGGGGACGGGCGTGCCGTCGATAGCGTTGTCCATGGTTTTTTCAAACAGGATCGCGCCAAGGATCTTATCGCTGTTGAAATCCGGTGCGGTAATGATGCGGGCGCGCATCTTCTGGATTTCTCCGAACATTTCGGCGTCATTGGAATAGGCGTCTTCCATCACGCCATAAAGCGCCAGCGCCTTGGGCGTGGAGCCGCCGGACTGGTCCAGCGCGGCGATGAAGCCCTTGCCAGTTGCAATGCGGTCAAACTGTTGCTGATGGATTGCGGGGTCTGTCGCCATGACGGGCGGCCTCCTTGGGAAATGCACGGATACTGTTGCTGCCACTTCTATACCGCGGGCCAAGAGGGAGACAACAAATGCTTTGCGATGGTTGCGCTAACGTCCCGCCGTTTCAGCGAAAAAACGCTATGCGGGTATCATGAGGCGAAGCCAGCGGATGCGCGGGCAGGCGCCAAGCACCATCAGGCCGCAAGCGAGGAGCCGATAAAATGTTTCAGGGCCTTGTGCGGCAGGCATTTTTCGCGGCTGCGCCCGGCCAGACGCACGGTGTCAAACAGCACCGTGAGGGTCATGTCGGTGAAGGATAGGCTCCAGTAACGGGCATCCATCGCGGCCCAGCGGGCGGCTTTTTCACTGCCGCAGATTTCGGTGAAATTCCACGCCGAGACCGGGTAGGGCGACTCTGAGAGTTCATCCACATTCATGGGATCGACGCGAAAATCCAGCACATCGTCAAATTCCAAAATAGCGAGCCCGCCGCCCGCAATGGGCGCCACCTCGTAGCATAAGAGCAGCTTGTCGCCGTCGAAAAAGACTGCGGGAACCTCTTCGGTTCCGATCACCGGGAACTCCTCTCGGGGTTCTTTGCTCGTTATGGTGCCTGTTTCTGGCATCGTCGTCTCCAACGGCCATTCTCGGCCGTGCTTGGGTCGTCACTTCGACTCAGGACCATAAGAGATGGGGGCTTCTAAATTGCTAACGAGACTCACCTGTTGGGCGCAAAAATTCGGCTTGAGACAGAGACCGAATTGCCGTCCGGGTCCTTGCGATTGGCAAATTGGTAGCCGTCCGCCTCGTGGAGGTTGCCAAAGGCAAAGCCGGCCTTTGATGCAGCGGCACAGAACCCGGCCACATCCTCAACGTCAAAGACCAGTTTAACGCTGGCTTGCCCGATTTTCTGTCTGCGGGCGGCAGGATGCAACAGAAGGGCTGCACCGGCGGCTGGGGGGCGCAATTCGACGATCCGGTCGCCGGGGAGGTCGTGGCGGGTGTAGCCAAAAAGGGCGGTGTAAAACGCCACCATGTCATTGATGCGTTTTGTATAGATGAGGATGCGCCCCAAACATGTTTGCATGTCTTCTCCTCCGGTAGGTTCGGAGTGTGGCAGTAGCTCATCGCGCTGCCAAGTGCGCATGAAAAAGGAGCGCATGCAAAAAGGGCACCCCCGATAGAGATGCCCTTTGTTCAGTTATCGTGACGTTGCGCAGGTATCAGACCAGACGCGAGGTTTCCTTGGCCGCGCGGACGAAATCCTTGAACAGCGGGTGCGGATCGAAAGGTTTCGATTTGAGTTCCGGGTGGAACTGCACGCCGATGAACCAAGGATGGTCGCTCCATTCAACGATCTCGGGCAGGCGGCCATCCGGGCTCATGCCGGTGAACTTCAGACCGCAGGCCTCGAGTTTTTCGCGGTATTTGATGTCGACCTCATAGCGGTGACGGTGGCGTTCCTCGATGGAGGTGGAGCCATAGACCTCGGCCACTTTGGACCCATCGGCGAGGGACGCGTCATAGGCACCCAGACGCATGGTGCCGCCTTTGTCGTCATCGGCGCTGCGGCTCACCTTGTGGTTGCCCTGCACCCATTCCTTCAGGTGGTAAACCACGGGTTCAAAACGCTTTTTACCCGCTTCATGGTCGAATTCCTCGGAGCCTGCTTCCTCGATACCGGCCACGTTGCGGGCGGCCTCAATCACGGCCATCTGCATGCCGAGACAGATGCCGAGGTAGGGCACCTTGTGCTCGCGGGCATATTGCGCCGCCTTGATCTTGCCTTCGGTGCCGCGCTCGCCAAAGCCGCCGGGCACGAGGATCGCATGGAAGCCCTGAAGGTATGGCGTTGCGTCTTCCTTGTCGAAGAGCTCTGCGTCGACCCACTCGATACGCACCTTCACCCGGTTCGCCATGCCCCCATGAGTGAGTGCCTCGGCGATGGATTTATAGGCGTCCTCAAGCTGGGTATATTTGCCGACGATGGCGACTTTGACCTCACCCTCGGGGTTGTAGATGCGGTCGGCCACGTCTTCCCATGTGTCCAGCGTCGGGCGCGGGGCAGGGGCGATGCCAAAGGCGTCCAGAACCGCCTGATCGAGCCCTTCGCGGTGATAGGCCAGCGGCGCCTCGTAGATGGATTTCAGATCCTGCGCCGCAATCACGCTGTCGGCGCGCACGTTGCAAAAGAGCGCCAGCTTTTCGCGTTCTTTGACGGGGATCGGACCCTCAGAACGGCAGACCAGAATATCGGGGGCCAGACCGATGGAGCGCAGCTCCTTCACGGAGTGCTGGGTCGGTTTTGTTTTCAACTCGCCAGAGGCTTTGATGTAGGGCAGCAGCGTCAGGTGCATAAAGATACACTGACCGCGCGGCTTATCCTGGCTGAACTGGCGGATGGCCTCAAAGAAGGGCAGGCCTTCGATGTCGCCTACGGTGCCGCCAATCTCGCAGAGCATGAAATCGACCTCATCCTCTCCGATGGAGATGAAGTCCTTGATCTCGTTGGTGACATGCGGAATCACCTGAATGGTCTTGCCGAGGTAGTCGCCGCGGCGCTCTTTCTCGAGCACGTTGGTGTAGATCCGCCCGGAGGAGATCGAGTCGGTCTTGCGGGCTGGCACGCCCGTGAAGCGCTCGTAGTGGCCCAGATCAAGGTCGGTTTCGGCCCCGTCGTCGGTCACAAAGACCTCGCCGTGTTCAAACGGGCTCATGGTGCCCGGATCGACGTTCAGATAGGGGTCGAGTTTGCGCAGGCGGACGGAATAGCCCCGCGCTTGCAGCAGCGCACCCAGCGCAGCAGAGGCCAGTCCCTTGCCCAGAGAAGAGACGACACCGCCAGTAATAAAGATGAAACGCGCCATGTTTTCGGCTGCCCCCGTGAGATCGTGTCAGGTCCAAATCGGTTCAGTCGTGATCCGGGGAAGACCCCGCATCTCTTGCTGCCCGGCGGTGATTTCAACGTGTGTTTTCACGCCTCAAAAACCGCAGCATCACGGGACTTAACGGTTATCAGATTCGCAAAGCATGCGCAAGGGAACCGCAAGATGCTGTTACGGTTCCCTCAAGTCTGTCTAGGTTTTGTATGTCAGTCGGCGCTGGGTACCAGCGGCGCGTTCTCGCCCGAGCTTGGCGGCAGAAGATCGTTGCCAAGCGGAGAGGTCGGTGCGTCCGGCGTGCTATCCTGCGTCGACGGCACAAGGCTGTCGGTGATCGACGAGCGCCCGGATTTCTGAGCGGCCAGCACCGTGAGGGTGATGGAGGTCGCGATGAACGCGATGGCCAGAACCCAGGTTACTTTGCTCAGCGCGGTTGCAGCTGCGCGTCCGGTCATGGCACCGCCGCCACCACCGCCACCCATGCCAAGGCCACCGCCCTCGGAGCGTTGCAAAAGAACAACGGCAATGAGGCCGAGCGCCAGAAGAAGATGGATGATGAGAACGACGTTTTCCATAGGACCCTGCGGCTGTTGGCTGAGTATCGGGCGGTTCATAGGGAAGATTGCCGGTCGGGGCAAGGGCGGAGTTCTTTTGTCTTTTGCTGAGGGGCGCAAAAACCGGCTGCGCAACAGGAATTGATTGTATGCATCACGATTTGAAACTGGACACAGCAGGGGCTGCGACGCCAGCATTCGACATGCCTCATGATGATCCCGACCACCCGCATAGCCTGCTGCCATCCGAGCCCGCCCTGCGCGTCAAGGCGCTGGAGACGATTCTGACCCGCAAGGGGTTGATCGACCCGGCGGCGCTGGATGCCATCATTGATACGTATAAAAACAAGATCGGCCCACAGAACGGCGCGCGCGTGGTGGCGCGGGCTTGGCATGATCCCGCGTTTCGCGCAGCTCTTTTGCAAGACGCGGATGCGATCTTGGATGAGATGGGCCTCAATGGGCGCCAAGGGGAGCATGTGGTGGTGATCGAGAACACGCCAGAGCGGCATAACATGGTCGTCTGCACCCTATGCAGTTGCTACCCGTGGCCGCTGTTGGGGATACCGCCGGGGTGGTATAAATCCGATGCCTATCGCGCGCGTGCCGTGCGCGAGCCTCGCAGAGTTCTGGCGGAATTTGGCGTCACCCTGCCTGACGAGACCGCGGTGCGGGTGTGGGATTCCACCGCTGAGGTGCGTTATCTGGTGCTGCCGATGCGCCCCGAGGGCACCGAAGGGTGGAGTGAGGACGCCTTGATGGCGCTTGTGGGGCGCGATTCGATGATAGGAACCGCATTGGCAACGCCGGCCAGCGAGGTCCCCGCATGAGCCGCATCCATGATATGGGCGGGCGCTACGGGGACGGGGCGATCCATCCCGAACCTCAGGATGCGCCGATCTTTGCGCAGGACTGGCATGCCCGCGCGCTCGCGGTGACTCTGGCCTGCGGTGCGTTGGGGCAGTGGAACATTGATATGTCGCGCCATGCGCGCGAGTGCCTCAGCCCCTCTGACTATATGAACTTCAGCTATTATGAGAAATGGCTGGCCGCGCTGGCGGATCTGTTGGTCGCGCAAGGGGTCTTGAGCCGTGCGGATCTGAGCGCGGTGTCGGACGCGCCAGACACCATCCATCCGCTCGCGGCGCGGCACCTGCCTGCGGCGCGTGTTGCGGCAGTGCTTGCGGCGGGGGGACCTGCGGATCGCGACAGCACTGTGGCCGCACGCTATCAGCCTGGCGACATCGTGCGCACGCGGCTGAGCGGCAATAGATCTGTCGCGGGCGGCCACACGCGGCTGCCCACCTATGCCAGCCACGCCGAGGGGCGGATCTTGCGCCTGCACGGCAGCCACGTCTTTCCCGATTCCAATGCCCATGGCCAAGGGGAGGCCGCAGAGCCACTTTATGCGGTGGTGTTTGCGGCAAAAGCCCTGTGGCCACAGGTGGAGAACCCCGGTGACGAGGTGGTGTTGGATCTGTGGCAAAGCTATCTGGAGCCTGTATCCACATGACTGACACCCTTCAGCGCCTTGAGCCAGCCTTTGAGGCCCCATGGCACGCGCAGGCCTTTGCGCTGGCGGTGCATCTGAATGAAAGCGGGCTGTTTACATGGCCCGAATGGGTGGAGCGCTTCTCTGCCGGGTTGCGGCAGGCGGGCCTGAGCCGCGAACTCAATGGCGGTGATGACTATTTCACGGTGTGGCTGGCCACGTTGCAAAGGTTGATGGCGGATCAGGGACACACCGATGCGGACGAAGTAGAACGCATCCGGCAAGGCTGGGCAGAGGCCTATCTGTCCACGCCGCATGGGGCTCCGGTCCACCTGCCTGATGATGTGATCTAGCGCAGCCCGTTTTAATAATCCTCTTCGGTCGGGCAGGCTCCGGGCCCGTTTTTGCAGTGCGCTGCAGGTGCGGACCTGAGATTGTAACCATGATGCGACGAGATTCCGGTTTCCTCGCCCGCGCCGCCTCGCTATACGGGGCGTCGGTTTCAACCCAGCATACAAAGGACCTGAGATGGCCAATGTCGTGGTAGTCGGCGCCCAATGGGGCGATGAAGGTAAGGGCAAGATCGTTGACTGGCTCAGCGAACGCGCCGATGTGATCGCGCGCTTTCAGGGCGGCCACAACGCCGGCCATACGCTGGTCATCGACAAGAAGGTCTACAAGCTGCACGCGCTGCCCTCGGGCGTGGTGCGTGGTGGCAAGCTCTCCGTCATCGGCAATGGTGTCGTGCTCGACCCGTGGCACCTGATGAAAGAGATTGAGACCGTGCGCGCCCAGGGTGTGGAGATCACGCCCGAGACGCTGATGATCGCGGAAAACACACCGCTGATCATGCCATTCCACGGTGAATTGGACCGCGCCCGCGAAGAGGCGGCCTCCAAAGGCACCAAGATCGGCACCACCGGTCGCGGTATCGGCCCGGCCTATGAGGACAAAGTGGGCCGCCGTGCCATTCGCGTGGCCGATCTGGCCGATCATGCGACGCTTGAGGCGCGCGTGGACCGGGCACTTCAGCACCATGACCCGCTGCGCAAGGGCCTCGGCGTGGAGCCGATCGACCGTGACGCACTGGTCGACTTGCTGAAAGAGATCGCGGGTGAGATTCTGCCTTTCGCCGCGCCGGTCTGGAAGGTGATGAACGAGAAGCGCAAAGCGGGCAAACGTATCCTCTTTGAAGGCGCTCAGGGCGCGCTTCTGGACATTGATTTCGGCACCTATCCCTTTGTGACCTCGTCGAATGTGATCGCCGGTCAGGCGGCGACCGGTGTTGGCATTGGCCCCAACTCCATCGATTATGTGCTGGGTATCGTCAAAGCCTATACCACCCGCGTGGGCGAAGGTCCGTTCCCGACGGAACTGCTGGGCGCGGACGGCAAACCGGATGCGGATGGCGAGCGTCTGGGCACCCGGGGTCATGAGTTTGGCACCACCACCGGCCGTCAGCGCCGTTGTGGCTGGTTTGATGCCTGTCTCGTGCGCCAGACCTGCGCAACCTCCGGCATCAACGGGATTTCCCTCACCAAACTCGACGTTCTGGACGGGTTTGAGACGCTGAAGATCTGTGTGGGATATGATCTGGACGGCACCCGCCTGGATTATCTGCCGACCGCCGCCGATCAGCAAGCGCGCTGCACGCCGATCTATGAGGAGATGGAAGGCTGGAGTGAGTCCACTGAGGGCGCGCGCAGCTGGGCAGATCTGCCTGCCAACGCGATCAAATATGTGCGCCGGGTTGAAGAGCTGATCCAATGCCCGGTCGCGCTTTTGTCCACCAGCCCGGAGCGGGACGACACCATTCTGGTGACCGACCCCTTCGCTGACTGATGGCAAAGGATGGTCTCAGCTACCGCGCCCGGAGGATCTGGGCGCTGGTGATACTGCTTGTGGGGATGCCGCTCTATATTGTGCTGGCGGTGACGATCATGAACCTGCTGGATCGCCCGCCGATCTGGTTGGAGCTGCTGGTCTATGTCGCGCTGGGCGTGGTTTGGGTGCTGCCGTTCAAGTTCGTTTTCAAAGGTGTCGGCAAGGAAGATCCCGACGCGCTCCACGACGAACATCCAAAGTAACACCGCTCCGTATCGGCGCACATGATGTGAGGGCGGGAGGCTCCCGCCCGTGCTCCGTGCCCCTTGCGGGACCCATCGCCCAGTTGGGCCCGGCGCCGCGCTCCCCGCAGGGGAGCGCGGCGCCGGTCGCTTCGGGCAAAGCCCGAAGCGAAACACCTCAGACATTGTCGTCAACCTATCGCGACATGAAGGGTTTGATATCAAACAAAAACACCGCCCAAAACAGGGCGGTGTTTTTTGATCATCGATACTATGGCGGCTGTGGCGGTTAGCCTGCCGCGCGGTTGCCGGGGCGGAAGCCAATCTGTGAAGACACTGAGAAGCGCCCGTTGGAGGCCTTCTTCAGCTTGCCTTCGCGCAGCAACATGCCAAAGGAGCGCAGGCTGTCCTCGCGGTTGAAATCATCCTGCCCCTCAAGCATGCGCACCTTGTTGATCAGTTGCGGGCGGGAGAAACTCTCGCGGCCTTCCACAAAACTCATGTAAGAGGCAGCAGCTTCCAGCAGTTCATGCAGCTCCACCGCGCCTTTTTCCGTCGCATAGGTGGCAAAAGCGCCGTCCTGTTGCCGGGCCGCAGGTGTGCTGTCGTCCTCGTCAGACCCCATCAGCACGCTGGAGACCCGACGGGGACGCACTGGCGTATCCGAAGGCTGTGCCTGTGCGGCTGCGGTAGGTTTTTCTTCCGGGGTCGGGTCGATGCGCTGCTCGGCCACCAGTTTCAGTGGTGCGGGGCGCGCCTGACCTGAGCCGCGAGCGGCACCGTCGTCAGATCCCCCACGGGACGGGCGGACCACATGGGCGAGATCCTCGCGGAAGGCGCGGGTGCGGGCCTCACGGCGGGTGTCATCCGATTCGCCGGTATCCGCCTGGGCCGCAGCCACCGCCGCACGCAGTTGATTATAGGTTTCGCGCGATGAGGCTGCATCCTCGTCGCTCAGACGGTCATCGGCAGCCGCCATCAAACGCGAGACATCCCCGTCGGTCGACGCATCCGAGGAGGTCAGAATCTCGCGTGCGGGGCGTTCTGCCGCAGCAGGCGCCTCTGGCGCGATCTCGGCATGGTCTTCCTCAAACGCATCGTCTTCTGCTGGGGTCGCATCCGCCTGTGATCCGCTTGAGGCCATCAATTCGGCCTCAACGGCGGCCAGCTCGGCCATCAGGTCAGCTTCTTCATCTTCCGAGAGGCTGCTTTCTTTGGGCGCGGCGGGAGCGATGGCTTTTGGGGCGTCAGCGGCCGGTTCGCGGCGCGGGGTTACATCCTCTGCGGTGGCGTCGATCAGAGAGCCATCCGCTTGTGCTCGTTTCACACGGATCACCCGACCACGCACCGGACGGCGCGGGCGGATTGGTTCTGCCGGGGCCTCAGCCGCTGCTGGTTTCTCTTCGGCCGGGGTTGCATCGCTTTCGGCCTCAGCGGACGGAGCCGCTGCTGTCGCGTCTGAAGCGTTTTGTGCTTCTGGCTCGTCCGCTTCCGGCTCTGCCGCATCAGAGTCTTCGGGCGTGGCCTGGACGTTCCGGGTGACGCGGATGGTGCGCGCCTTAAGGGGGCGCTGAGGGCGCACTGGCTGTGCCTGCGCCTCCGGCTCGTCCGCACTCTCGTCAGAGAGAGTGTCTTGAGCCATGGTTTCAGACACCGTGTCGGCGTCACTCTCGTCCTCTGCGTCTGTTGCGTCATCCGAGGCGGGCGCATCCACACGCGCACCGGTCAGGTCCAGCCGATCCAGAATGTCGCTGACGGATTCTTCATGCGTTGCTTCGTCCTCGAACGACTCATCGTCACGCAGATCGTCTTCAAAGGCGGTCGCTACGTCCTCGGGCAGGTCGTTTTCACCGGTGCTGACCGCATCGGCGTGCTCATCCTCGATGAATTCTTCGCTGCGGTTGGGGGTCTTGGCGACGACGGCGCGGATGCGCTGCAGCTTGGCTGCAATGCTGTCGGTGGCAGGAACGGTATCTTCGGACCGCGGAGCCGGGTCGAGGACATCCTCGGCCTCGGCCATCAGGTCATCTGCGAGGTCCGCTTGAATGTCGTCTTGAATATCATCCGCCTCATCTACGTCAGTGGCGAGATCCTCGGCGCGTGTTTCGCTAAGCGCGCTGCTCACATCTGCGAGGATCGAGGCTGACGCTGCATCCGTATCCTCGGCAGTGGTTTCAGCCACCGCTTCGCGATCTTCTGCGATCTGATCCGCGATTTCAGCAGTCGTTGCGGGCGAATCGGTGACCGGCTCCACCGCATCGGCGTCCTCGGTTGCGGTCTCTTCGAGCTGAGGTTCTGCGCGGGTCTCCGCAGCAGGCGTGGCGCCTGGCGTGGCCACCTGAGCGGGCGCCGCAGGTGCAGCGGCGGCAGCGCGCAGATGAATACCGCTGTCGCTGCTACGGGCCTCAACCTGACGGGCAATTTCACGCTGGGCGATCCGGGCCATCATCTCGGCATCTGGCTGAGGCGGTTCCGCACCAAAGTAACGGTCATCCGCAGCCAGATCACGAAAGTACTCGGCAATCGCTTTCATCGTGTCAAAGGAGTCTTCGAACCCCTCAAGGGTGCACGAAAACGTTCCATAAGAAACGGTTAAAACTTTGTTATTCTGTACCATTCGTCGGCTCGTCCTCAGCAAAGTCGCAAGGTCAACACTATTCATCTTCGGGTCAAATTCGGCCCGACTCCTAGCAATTGTTCGTATAATTTTGTGTTTACATTGTGGCTTGTTTCCATTTCTGCCAGATACCCTCCATGACAGAGGTAATTGTTCAGGAAACCGCCCCGGTCACGCTGATTGGCGGGGGGGATGTCACCAGATCTGATCTGGCCGAAGCTCTGGCGCATGCGCCGGGTCTGGTTGCCATCGACAGTGGCGCGGATCAGGCGCTGGCGCTTGGGCATCGGCCTCGGGCGGTGATCGGTGATTTCGACTCGGTGTCTGATGCGACCCGTGCGGCCCTCTCTGAGAGTATACTGCATCTTGTTGAAGAACAGGAGACGACCGATTTCGACAAGGCCCTGCGGTCGGTCAATGCGCCTCTGGTGCTGGCTGTCGGCGTTCTGGGCGCGCGTCTGGATCACCAGTTGGCCGCGCTCAATGTATTGGTGCAGCCGCATGCGGCCAGTTGCATTCTGATCGGCGCGCATGAGCTGGTGGTGCATCTGACCACACCGCTGGAGGTGGCACTGAACGCGGGTGATGTGGTCTCACTCTTTCCGCTGTGTCCTGTGACGGGGCGTTCAGAGGGGCTGGAGTGGCCCATCGAGGGGCTGAACCTGTCGCCGATGTCGCGCATTGGCACCTCTAATCGCGCCACCGGGCCAATCCGGATCGAGGTGGACGGGCCGGGACTGCTGGCGATGCTGCCGCGGCACTGCCTCAGTGGGCTTATTCAGGCGATGCAGGCAGGCCGGTCTTGCTGATCGGGGTTGGGTCCACTTTGCGCGCCGCGCGGCTGACGCTGCGTTCGCGCATCACCGCATAAAGTCCTGCTGCCATGGTCAATGCGATCCCGCAGGTGGCGATTGTGTTGGGCAGCTCTGAAAAGAACAGCCAACCGACAAAGACCGCAATCGGGATCTCCAGATACTGCATCGAAGCCAGCGTGCTGGTGGGCGCATAGCGCAGCGACCATGTCATCAGCAGATGCGCAATGGTGCCCAAAACCCCCGCTAGCAGCAGCAGGTTCACCTCGGGGCGGGCGGGCAGTGTGGTGTTCAGTTCTTTGAGCTCGAACTGTGCGCCAAGCGCAAAGAGCCCCGCCATCAGCACGCAGGCCATGCCGCCGGACACGGCCTGTATCGCGATGGGATCGGTTTCGCGGGCGATGGTGCGTGTCACCATCATAAAGACCGCAAAAATCACCGCCACCGCCAAGGGCCAGAGCGCGTTCAGGCCCACCGCGGCAAAGCTCGGCTGGATCACCAGAAGCGTGCCGGCAAACCCCACGATACAGGCCAGAAGGCGGCGCAGGCCGACGTCTTCCTTGAGGACATATTTGCCCAAGAGCAGCATGATGAAGGGCATCACAAAGGCAATGGCCACTGCATCCGCCAAAGGCAGGAACCGCAGCGCCATGAACATCGCGGTGATGCCCGCCATCTGTAGCACCGTGCGCAGCAGCACGATGGGCATAATGCGCGCAGGCAGGCGCAGAGAGATCCCCAGCATCAGCGCCACCGGTGCGAGGATTATCCCCTGTGCTGCAAAGCGGACAAAGACGATCTGCCCCACCGGAATGCGCGTCGACAGAAGTTTTGCCACCGCATCGCCAAGCGGAATGAGGGCGCAAAAGCCCAGCATCAAGGCAATACCAAGAAGCGGGCGGTCTGTTGTATCGGGGGTGGTGGCAGATGTTTGGCTCATCCGGCGACGCTAGGGGCGGCGGCGGGGCTTGGCAAGTGGTGAATATGTTCAGGAGCTGCGGGCCACTGACGCTATCGCGCCTGCCGCAGAGGGGCTGCGTCGACCTGCGCGGTCTGGTGCAGCAGGAGGGCGTCCCAGGCGGCCGCGTTGCCTGCGCCGAGACCCGCTCCGAGACCTGCACCGAGAAAGCTCACATGGCCCAGGTGCTTCAGCCCATAGGGGCCGGGATCAAACATGCGCAATTGGGTGCGGCTGGGCGCAAAATGCGCCGCATACCGCTGAACCGCGACGGGGGGCACGACGACATCATCCGTCGCCACGCAGAGTTCCAGTGGCGGATGGGGCGCGTCGAAATCGGGCTGTGGCAGAGACCGGCCAATGTCGCTGGCAAAGAAATCCCGCCGCGTACACCAGCGCCGCCATTGCCAGTAGACCCCGGCAGGCAGATCTGCGCCAAGCCCGAGCCGCCGTCCCGGCAGATAGCCTGTCACCGCCGTTGCAAGCGGGCCAAGCAGGAACCAGAAGGCTAGAACCTTGGGCAGGTAGCTCCAGGGGTGATCCCAGTGATGTGTCATCCCGGACCCCAGCGTGATGATGCGTGAGACCCGCGCGGGATAAGTGTGAAACGCAACGCCCAACCCGCCCAATGAATGCCCAAGCACCCAAAGCGGCCCGGTGGGGGCAAGCTCGGCCAGTTTGCGTTGTGCCGCGTCCTGATCGGCAACCGCCCAATCCGCCATGGAGGCGGGGCTGTTGCGGATAGGGCCATGCAGCGAGTCGCCAAAATCCCGGTAGTCATAGGTCAGGGTGCCAATGCCCCGCTCTGCGGCCCATGCCGCGAAATGACGGTAAAACCGCTGCGGCACACCGGTTGCCCCATGCAGAACCATGGCCGCCTGCATGTGCCCCTGCGCCGGATACCATTTGCCCACAAGCGGGCTGCTGCTGGGGCCAAAGGGGATGGTTTCGGGCGTGGGGGACATGGGGGATCACCTCTGACTGTGTGTAGTCTGACTGTGTGTAGACCAGTCGGTCTAATTGCATGTGTAGACCAATCGGTCCAATGAGGCTATTGCTTTTTTATGACCGCGCCAGACACCCGCATCACACTGATCAAGACCGCCTCACGGCTCTTTCGCAGGAAGGGCTATTCAGGGGTGGGGCTGACCGAGATTCTAACCGAGGCGGGTCTGCCCAAAGGGTCGCTTTATTATCACTTTCCCGGCGGCAAACCCGAATTGGCGGCGGCGGCCACGCGCTGGGCAGGGGCCTGGATCGAGGCTTTGGTGCAGCGGTCCTTTGAAGGGGCAGAGACGTTCGAAGAGGGCGCGCAGGCGGCCTGCCGGGATCTGGCGGCCACATTGGCGCAGGTCGACCACATCGAGGCCTGCCCGGTGCTGAGCGTGTTGCAGGCGGCCTCGGACACGCCTTTGCTGCAAGAGGCGGTGCAGGAGGTCTATGCCAGCTGGACGGAGGGTCTGGCGCGCGAGGCGCGGCGGCTCAATCGGGCAGAGCCGGATGCGGCGGCCTATGCGCTGCATATCCGCCTGCAAGGGGCCTGGGTGATGGCCTATGCGCAGCAATCACAGCAGCCGCTGTTGCGACTGGCGGATGAGATCGGCGCGGGCATTGGCTGAGTGAAAGCCGCCAAAGGGGCTGCGCCACCCGCCGGACGGATGGCGCGCCTGTTTGCGGGTTCAGCAGTTGGGCACGTTCACCGCAAGGCCACCGAGCGAGGTTTCCTTGTACTTTTCATGCATGTCGGCCCCGGTCTGGCGCATGGTCTCAATCACCGCATCCAGCGGCACAAAGTGCTGACCATCGCCGCGCAGCGCCAGGGACGCCGCCGAAACCGCCTTGATCGCGCCAAGGCCGTTGCGCTCGATACAGGGCACCTGCACCAGACCCTTGACCGGATCACAGGTCATGCCGAGGTGGTGTTCGAGCGCAATTTCGGCCGCGTTTTCCACCTGTTCCGGCGTGCCGCCCATCACTGCGCAGAGCCCCGCCGCCGCCATGGCAGAGGCCGACCCGACCTCGGCCTGACAGCCCGCCTCAGCGCCGGAAATCGAGGCATTGTATTTGACCAGCCCGCCGATGGCGGCGGCGGTCAGCAGGAAATCCTCGATATGTTTTTCCGACGCGCCGGGGACATGATTGAGGTAGTAGCGCAGCACCGCAGGCAGCACGCCAGCCGCACCATTGGTGGGGGCGGTCACGACCTGACCCCCGGCGGCGTTTTCCTCGTTCACGGCCATGGCGTAGACGCTCATCCAGTCGTTGATGGTGTGCGGCGCGGTCAGGTTCATGCCACGCTCGGCCATCAGGGAATCATAGATGCCCTTGGCGCGGCGACGCACGCTCAGGCCGCCGGGCAGGATGCCGTCGCGCTCCAGCCCACGGTTGATGCAATCGTTCATCACCTGCCATAGGCGTTGGGTGCCCTTGGCGAGGCTTTCCTCGCATCCGCGCGAGACCTCGTTGGCGCGTTTCATTTGGGCAATCGTGAGGCGGGAGGTTTTCGCCATCTCCAGCATCTCGACGGCGGATTTGAACGGGTAGGGGATCGGGTCGCCCTCATCCGTGGCCTTGCCCTGCGCCAGTTCTTCTTCGGTGAGCACAAAGCCCCCGCCGACCGAATAATATACCTGCCGCAGCGTGACATCCCCCTGCGCGTCGGTTGCCATCAGCACCATGCCGTTGGCGTGGCCGGGCAGCGCGTGATCATAATCAAAGATCATGTCCGCCTTGGGATCAAACTGCAGGGTGCCAAGATCATCAAGCACAATGGTCTTGGTGGCATTGATGGCCGCGAGCGTGTCTTCGGCTTTGTCGTTATCATAGGTGTCGGGCAGAAAGCCCGCGAGCCCGAGAATGGTGGCGCGGTCGGTGGCGTGACCCACCCCGGTGAAGGCAAGCGAGCCATGCAGCGAGGCGCGTAGGCCGCGAAACTCAAACGGCGAGGCGCGCATCATGTCAAGAAAGCGCGCGGCGGCCACCATCGGGCCCATGGTGTGCGAGGAGGACGGGCCGATGCCGACCTTGAACATGTCAAAAACGGAGAGGAACATTTAGGTGGCTGATCCTTCTGGAGGGATGGCGAATGTTGGGGCGGTGAAGGGCGTCGGTCCGAGCCCTTCGGCGATTTGTGCGGCCTTTGTGCTGTTGCGCGCCTCGGCCCGGCGACACATCTCAGAGAGTGCGGGGTAGGCGGAGAGCTCAAACCATGGGGTTTGCGCGGTCTCTGCGTAGAGCTTGGTCCACCGCAACAGACAGGGCAGGTAAAGGTCAAGGAGCGTCGGCTGGTCTTTGCCGGTGAGGGCCGGGGTAACTGCCAGCGCGGCGTCAACCATGCGCAGGTGGTCCTGCAAGCGCTGACGGAGCATTTGACGCAGTTGCGCGTGATGTGACGGATCGGGGCCGATATATTTCTCCGGGTAGAAATACTGGCGTAAATCGACGTGCAAGGTGTTCGAGCACCAAAACAGCCACGTCAAAAAGCACCCGCGTTCGGCAGATCCGGGTGCGGGGGCGAGACGCGCGGCTTGATCCGAAAGCCACAGCAGTATGGCTGCGGTTTCAAACAGCGCTCCATCCGGTGTTTCCAGAACCGGGATAGTGCCATTGGGGTTGAGGCGTAGATACTCCGGTGCGCGCTGGGCCTGTTGGCTGCGGTCCACCAGGAGTGTCTCATAGGGCAGGCCAAGCTCTTCCAGCGCCAGTCGCACGATGAGCGAGGCATTGTCGGGCGCATAGTGAAGGCGAAGCGGTGTGGTCATGCAGAGATCTTAGGTCCGTGCGGGGCGAAGTGAGCGATTGAAACCGACGTTTCCGATAGGAAACGCGCTGGTGTAACCTATGATTTTGACGCCGCTTTGCAACCAATCAGTTATGATCAACCACATCACTGTTCCTTTCGGGGCGGAGGAGAGGTGTTTCGCTTCGGGTGCCCCGAAGCGACCAGCGCCGCGCCTGCCTGTCGGCAGGCGCGGCGCGCGCAGATCGCCCCTCGCGCGGGCCACACAAACCGCCTATAAAGATCGCGCAGGCCATTGGTTTTTGCCACCAAGGTCCGCCACATCAAAAAGCGCGGAGGTCTATATCCCATGAGCGGCGAGCTATCCCCCATCGACAAAGCCAAATTTGTGGCTGCCAAACGTGCGGCTGAGCTGGTTGAGGACGGCATGCGCGTGGGGCTCGGCACCGGGTCAACCGCCGCATGGCTGGTGCGCTGTCTGGGTGAGATGGTGCGCGAGGATGGGTTGAAGATCACCGGCGTGCCCACCTCTGCCCGCACGGCGGAACTGGCGCGCGAAGTGGGGATTGAGGTGATTACCCTCGACGAGGCGCGTTGGCTGGATCTGACCATCGACGGTGCGGATGAGTTCGACGGCGATCTGAACCTCATCAAAGGCGGCGGCGGCGCGCTGTTGCAGGAAAAGATCGTTGCGACTGCGTCCGATCAGATGGTGGTGATTGCCGATAAGGCCAAGGAGGTCGAAATGCTCGGGGCGTTTCCGTTGCCCATCGAGGTGATCCCCTTTGGCTGGCAGACCTCGCAGGCGCTGGTCGAGGAGACGCTGATCTCAATGGATGTGATGGGGCGCAGCTCGACGCTTCGGATGAATGGGGCCAGCCCCTATGTAACCGATGAGGGCAACCATATCCTTGATCTGCACCTCAACCGCATTGGCAATCCAAGGCAATTGGCGCTGGTTCTCAACCAGATACCGGGTGTTGTTGAGAACGGGTTGTTTATCGACATCTGCGACACGGTGGTGATCGGCTATGGTGACGGTAAGGTCGAGGTGCGCGACATCAATGAAGGCACCATCGAGACCGACCGGATTGATTTTGTCGAGACGGACAATCTGTTTGCGGATTTGGGGGAGTAACCTCTCACTAATAGCAGTTTGGTGACAGCCGCCCTGTTTGGGGCGTCAAGAGTGGTGAGGATTTTCCGACAGTCTTAGGAGAATGTTCTCTTTTTGCGGGCAAGCATGGGGCCGAAGAAAAGAAGACCGTCTTGTGAAACAAGGAAGTAAACCGTGCGACAAGAACAGGAACAGCTGAATGTCACCGCCAACAAGCTGGTGAGCGAACTGGTGAGCGGGGCCGTGAAGCTGCATCAAGCGCGTGTGCAGACGCAAATCGACAATATCCCCAACTATAAGCTGGGTAAGGAAAATATTGCGGGTTGCCAGTTGGTTTTGGACCGCGAAGAGCTGTTAAAACGCCTGCCAAGCGGTGGCGTCGTTGCGGAACTTGGCGTGGATCAGGGGGGCTTTAGCGCCGCCATTCTGGAACATAATGCGCCATCTCAATTGCATCTCGTCGATATTTGGGGGGACGCGCGGTATCACGAGGGTAAGGCCCAAGGGGTGTTTGCGAAATTCAGCGAGGAGCTGGAAACCGGGAAGGTCGCGATCACCCGCGCGCTTTCGCTGGATGCGGTGGATGCTTTTGCGGATGAGACCTTTGACTGGATCTACATCGATACCGACCACAGCTATGCCACGACCATTGCCGAGCTGCGCGCCTGGGCACCCAAAGTGAAGGCGAATGGCTTTATCGCAGGCCATGATTACACGATGGGTAATTTTGCCACCGGCTACAAATACGGCGTGGTCGAAGCCGTCGCAGAGTTCTGCGTCCAAAATGGCTGGAAACTCTCGTATCTGACCGCCGATTACAATGAGAGCAACAGTTTTGCCATCAGCCGGATCATGAATTGAGGCGGTGACAGTTGCCACGCCGATCTCGGTGAGCAGATCAGCCGTCATGTCATAAAAGCCGCCCTGTTTGGGGCGGCTTTTGTATGTGAGAATTTCTGAGCCTATCCGACCCAGATGCAGGGAAGCATGAGACGAGGCGTCAGCGGGTTAGTGGCCTTGTGCCGCTTTTTGCCATTCCGGCAATGGGAACAGCCGATCATAGGCCCAGTTAAAGCCAAAGGCGTAGACCATATAAAACAGCGCAAAAGACACATCCATCACAAAGGCCTGCCAGAGTGAAATCTGCAGATACCACGCGATGAACGGCATCAGCACAATGAGCAGCCCGCCCTCAAATAGAACCGCATGCAGAACGCGGAGTTTGGGCGTCTTTAGCGTACTGCCGCGCCAATGCTGCAAGAGCGCGTCAAAGCCGTAATTGTAGAGCAGATTCCACAGGGTGGCGAGGGTGGCGCTGACGATGCCAACAGCACCGATGTCATGGATGGGAAACTGAAACACCACAGCCCCAAGGGGGATGATCAGCAACAGGGCGATGATCTCAAAACTCAGGGCGTGGCGGATACGATCAAGGGGGGAACGCATGGGCGACCTCATCTTCATGGTCGGGTCGTCCCGAGGCAAAATCAACGGCTGTACCATCGTGGTGGAGCCACTGGCGGGGTCGTCCCCAACGGATCGTAATCTGGGGGAGGGAGACGCCCGTTTCAAGGCCCCGTTTTGCTTTGCAGGGCGGCTATGTGTCTTGACAGGATGCCGATGTCTGGCGCAGTCGAAGCGGGAATAGTTTTAGCATTTTGCATTTTGGATTTGACGCCGATGTATTCCGAGACCCCGGATGGGCACGATGGGTCACCCACCGCAGATGTCCCGATGAGGGACCGGCTCCCCAATTGGGGCATGCTTCTTCTGGCGCTCACAACTCCGCCGGTTTTGACCTTCCTTCTGCCCGAGAGTATCCTCGCGCGGTTCTCCGGACCTGAATACCTGCGTGATATCTGGAGCGTTGGGAGCTTTGTGACGATCATGGCGCTGAGCTCTGAAAGCTCGTGGAACGATCGCTTTTTGCGGGTGAACGCCTGGGGCATACATTACGGGAGAACGTACTCGCGGGGGAGCGCCTGGCGTATATATCGGGCGAGGAAGGAAGGAACGGTCAACGCGCTGCGCTGGACGGATGTCGTGTCTGTCACCTACTTTCCAAAGAGTATGCTCACAGGTTATGCGCGGCTGCGCGTGCGGGCACAGGTGCCGCTGGGGGCGCGCTACGATCTGACCTTTAAAACTGTGTCCCTTGATCCGAAATGTGCAAATCCAGCCGATCCTGAGGTCGCACGGGTGCAGTTGGCTCTGGATCGGTACTGGCCTGAGTGGCGCGGGGGAAACTAGTGCGCGAGGCGTTCACGCCTCTTTCACGGTTTCGCGACATGAACGCCTGCATGTGTTTGAAATGCCATGTCGCACCCCCACTTGCGAGACTGGCAATTCACCGCGCGCTGTGGGATACCTCGCGCAAGTCATAAGAAGGGCGACGAGTATGAGCTTTGATTACGATCTATTTGTTATCGGGGGCGGTTCCGGTGGTGTGCGCGCGGCGCGTGTTGCCGCCGCAGGTGGCGCGTCGGTAGCGCTCGCCGAAGAGGACCGCTATGGCGGGACCTGCGTCATCCGGGGCTGTGTGCCCAAAAAGCTGATGGTCTTTGCCTCCGAGTATTCCGGTATGGTCGAGGATGGCCGTGCTTACGGCTGGGATCTGGACAACAAAGGCTTCAGCTGGGACCACTTCAAGGGCAAGCTCAATGCGGAGCTGGACCGGTTGGAGGGGATCTATCGCAACCTGTTGAAAAACTCCGGCGTTGAGAGCTTTGATGCGCGTGCGAAACTGGTGGATGCCCACACGGTTGAGCTCTCGGATGGCACCACAAAAACCGCAAAGCACATCCTGATTGCCACCGGTGGCCGCCCTTGGGTGCCGGAGTTCCCGGGCTCGGAGCTTGCGATCACCTCGAACGAGATGTTCCATCTGGACAAGCTCCCCGAGAGCATCCTGATCGTGGGCGGCGGTTATATCGCCTCCGAGTTTGCGGGCATCATGAACGGGCTTGGCGTCAAGACCACGCAATACTATCGCGGTGAGCAGATCCTGCGCGGCTTTGACAATGAGGCGCGCAGTTTGGTGGCTGAGGAGATGATCCAGTCGGGCATCGATTTGCAGCTTGGCAACAACGTGGCCGAGATGCAGCGTGAGGGTGACAAGATCCGCGTAACCGCCACCAATGGCGATGTGACCCTGTTCGATCAGGTGATGTTTGCAACCGGTCGCAAGCCCAATGCCGACAACCTCGGACTGGAAGAACTGGGTATCGCGCGTGGCAAGGGCGGCGAGATCAAGGTGGATCAATACAGCCAGACCGCTGTGCCTTCGGTCTATGCGATCGGCGATGTGACCGACCGGGTGAACCTGACGCCGGTGGCGATCCGCGAGGGCATGGCCTTTGTGGAAACCGTGTTCAACGGCAACCCCACCAGCCCCGATCACGAATTGATCCCGACCGCGATCTTTACGCAGCCAGAAATGGGCACCATTGGTTTGAGCGAAGAAGACGCCGCCAAAGAGGAAACGATTGAGGTCTATTCGACCTCGTTCAAACCGATGCAGCAGAGCTTTGCCGGGCGGGCGCAAAAAGTGCTGATGAAGCTGATTGTCAGCCAGGCCAGCCGCAAGGTACTGGGTTGTCATATTGTCGCACCCGGTGCGGGCGAGATGATCCAGCTTGCCGGGATTGCCGTCAAAATGGGGGCGACCAAGGAAGATTTCGACCGCACCGTCGCGGTTCATCCGACCATGTCGGAAGAATTGGTGACGCTGAAGTCACCGGTGCGGACGGTATAACACATAAACAAAGTTTGGTGGCGGCGCAGATCTTGAATTTCAGCGCCGTGACCACAGGTTAGTGGGCAATATCCGCCGATGCGGCGGGGAGAGATGGATAGGAGACTTATGGCTGGGAACAGTGGTGGCCCCTGGGGGGGCGGCGGTTCCTCCGGCGGCGGAGGCAACCGGGGAAATAATGGCGGTGGCAACGGAGGCGGCGGTGGCCGTCGCCCCGATGATGGCCAGATCCCCGAGATCGACGAGCTGGTGAAAAAGGGCCAAGAGCAGCTGCGCGTCCTGATGGGCGGACGTGGCGGCAGCGGTGGCAACGGCCAGGGACCACAGGGCGGTGGCACTGGCGGTAACCCCTTGTTTACCAAGGGCGGCTTGGTGTTGGGCGCTGCGGCGGCCGTCTTCCTGTGGGGCTACAACAGCTTTTACACCGTGAAGACAGAAGAGAAATCCGTGGAGCTGTTCCTCGGCGAGTTTTCTTCCGTGGGCAATCCGGGCCTGAACTTTGCGCCATGGCCTGTGGTCACCTATGAGGTGGTTCCGGTCAGCGTCGAACAAACCGAGAGCATTGGTGCAGGTGCGCGCGGTTCCGATGCGGGGCTGATGCTGACAGGTGATGAGAACATTATCGACGTCGATTTCCAAGTGGTCTGGAATATCAACGAACCAGATAAGTTTTTGTTCAATCTGCGCGACCCGAAAGCGACGATTCAGGCGGTTTCTGAATCGGCGATGCGCGAGATTATTGCACAGTCACAGCTTGCGCCGATCTTGAACCGCGACCGTGGTATCATTTCGCAGCGCCTCGAAGAGCTGATCCAGTCGACGCTGGACAGCTATGATGCGGGTGTGAATATCGTCCGGGTCAACTTTGACGGGGCGGATCCGCCAGAACCGGTAAAAGACGCCTTCCGCGATGTGCAATCCGCTGGTCAGGAACGGGACCGTCTGGAAAAGCAGGCTGACGCCTATGCCAACCGCAAACTGGCCTCTGCCCGTGGTCAGGCCGCACAGACGCTCGAAGAAGCAGAAGCTTACCGCGCGCAGGTTGTGAACCAAGCACAGGGTGAGGCCTCGCGCTTCACGGCCGTTTTGTCGGAATATGAAAAAGCACCGGAAGTGACGCGCAAGCGCCTCTATCTGGAGACGATGGAAGACGTGCTGAGCCGCGTGGATAAGATCATCCTTGACGACAATGCCGGTGGCGAAAATGGACAAGGCATTGTGCCTTATCTGCCGCTCAATGAAATCCGTCGTTCGGGAGGAAGCAACTGATGAACCGTTCTGTTATTCTTCTCGTCCTTCTGGGCGCTATTGTCGTGGGCGCGCTGTCGTCGATCTTTATCGTGGACGAGCGTGAAAAGGCGCTGGTGATGCGCTTTGGTCGTGTCGTCAACGTGCAGGAAGAGCCCGGTCTGGCGTTCAAACTGCCCTTCGTGGATGAGGTCGTGAAATACGATGACCGTATCCTCAGCCTTGAGGTGGGTCCGCTCGAAGTCACCCCGCTGGATGACCGCCGTCTGGTGGTTGACGCCTTCGCACGCTACCGCATCACCGATGTGCGTCGCTTCCGCGAAGCGGTGGGCGTTGGCAATGTCGGCGCGGCCGAAAGCCGTCTCGACAACATTATGCGCGACCAGACCCGCGAGGTTCTGGGTACTGTGAGCTCCAACGACATTCTGTCGTCTGACCGGGCCGCACTGATGCTGCGTATCCGCAACGGGGCCATCGCTCAGGCGCAGGCTCTGGGTCTTGAGGTGATCGACGTGCGCCTGAAACGCACCGACCTGCCGCAAGCCAACCTTGAGGCGACCTTTGCGCGTATGCGGGCAGAGCGGGAACGCGAAGCCGCAGACGAGATCGCCCGTGGTGAAGAAGCCGCGCAGCGTGTCCGCGCGCAGGCGGATCGTACCGAGGTGGAGCTGGTCTCCGAAGCCGAGCGCGAAGCCGAGGTCATCCGCGGTGAAGCGGATGCGGAGCGCAACAATATCTTTGCCGAGGCTTATGGTGCGGACCCGGAATTCTTTGAATTCTACCGCAGCCTGACCGCTTATGCGCGTTCGCTGCAGGGCGGGAATTCCTCTCTGGTGCTGTCGCCGGACAATGAGTTCTTCAACTACCTGAAGTCCTCTGAGGGTGCCGGGCGCGCGACGCAGTAACTCCGGCAACGGATAACAACGAAAAGGCCACCCGAGAGGGTGGCCTTTTTTCATTGTGACGGCGTGTATTCGTGCATGGCATTATGGTTGGGATCAGGATCGTGAGGCATTTTCTCATGTGAACAAGATCATAGAACCTGTGTTCAGTGTTCAGAGGCGGGGTTCAGTCCATTAGTGACATTTGTTTGACAGCGCACTAGTTCTCGGCCCGGAAATCGAAATGCGACGGGAGTAGTACAAGTGCAGGTGATTTCTGAATGGGGTCTGTCAGGCGTTAAAGCACTGATCGACAGCGCGGATGCTTTTGTGGTTGTGGACGTTCTTTCATTTTCGACATGCGTGGACGTAGCCTGTTCAAATGGGGCGCAGGTTTTTCCGTTCCCGATACATGATCGCGAAGCGGCGCAACAAGAAGCGCTCCATCGAAATGCGGTACTGGCGGGGAGCCGGTCGGACATGACCGCGCGCTTCAGCCTGTCTGCTCCAACCCTGCAGAGCATCCAGGAGGGAACCCGACTCGTGCTTCCGTCCCCAAACGGATCACACATCTCATTCGCGGCGAAGGGAAAACCTGTTCTCGCCGGATGTCTGCGCAACGCAGCTGCTGTTGCGATAGAGGTCATGAACATAGTTGGCGCGGGCACGCTTGCAGTTATTCCGGCTGGCGAGCGCTGGCAGGACGGCAAATTGAGACCGGCTGTAGAAGATCTGATTGGCGCGGGTGCCGTCATATCTGCGCTAACAGGATCGCTCTCTCCAGAAGCGATGTTTGCGCGGGATGTTTTTCATGCCTCGCAGGTGGACTTGGTTGACCGTTTGATGCGCTCAACATCCGGCACCGAGCTGTGCGAACGCGGCTTTCCATAGGACGTTGAAATTGCTGCAGCTTACAACGTTTCGACTTGCGCTCCAATCCTGCGACGGGACTTTTATACTGCTGCGGGATGATTTGGTTTCGCAGGTCCGCTTCGTCCGCACCCCCGACACCCAACATGCGTGTGGCGAAAGGGGGCTGACGTACTTCACCGTGCTGAGGCAGATGATTTTCTGGGCGTCATACACTCCGGCAAAATCAGTGCTATGCTGTAATGACAGATCACTCATCGCCCACCTGTTGCGCTCTGGACGCGGTCGCGAAACCTTCACTGGCCTTCACGTCGAATTGAGGTGACCGCGAGCCCCATTGCGGCTGCGCGCGGAGTGGCTACATTAAGGGCATAGTTTTCCCTCCCCAACGCGTCGCGCTTGGCTATATGTCAGGTGCCGCGCCTGAGGCACGGGTTCGCCCTTTCCCCTTATATGCGGGGGCGGGCGGAGACAGAGTTGACAGGCCAATTCAAGGAGTATGTCCGTGCATCCAATCACATCACCTAAGGCATTGAGCCGTGAGCACGCCCATAATGGCGCGCAGAGCGGCTGGCGTCTGTTCTGGATCGCGGTCCTCGGGACCGCGCTTCTGGTCATGCAGTCGCTCTCGGCGGCCGCCCGCCCCGAAAGTCTCGCACCGCTGGCAGAGAAAGTCAGCCCGGCTGTCGTGAATATCACCACCTCGACCGTGGTTGAGGGCCGCACCGGACCGCAAGGTATCGTGCCCGAAGGATCTCCGTTTGAGGATTTCTTCCGCGAATTCCAAGATCGCAATGGCGGCGGCGACCGTCCGCGCCGCTCCTCTGCGCTGGGGTCCGGTTTTGTGATCTCTGAGGATGGCTATATCGTCACCAACAACCACGTGATTGATGGCGCAGACGAGATCGAGATCGAGTTCTTCCCCGGTGATGGTCAGCCCGCAGATCTGCTGCCCGCGACCGTTGTTGGCACTGACCCCAACACCGACATCGCGCTGTTGAAAGTGGATGCACCGATGCCGCTGAAGTTTGTCAAATTCGGCGACAGCGACACTGCGCGCGTCGGCGACTGGGTGGTTGCGATGGGCAACCCGCTGGGGCAGGGCTTCTCGCTCTCGGCTGGCATTGTCTCGGCGCGCAACCGGGCGCTGTCGGGGTCTTATGACGACTACATCCAGACCGATGCGGCGATCAACCGGGGCAACTCCGGGGGACCGCTGTTCAACATGGATGGCGAAGTGGTCGGCGTGAACACCGCGATCCTGTCCCCGAACGGTGGCTCCATCGGGATCGGGTTCTCCATGGCGTCCAATGTGGTCACCAAAGTGGTCGGCCAGTTGAAGGAATTCGGCGAGACCCGTCGCGGCTGGCTCGGGGTGCGCATTCAGGATGTGACCGACGATCTGGCCGAGGCCATTGGCTTGGCCAATGACGAAGGCGTGCTGATCACCGATGTCCCCGAAGGCCCCGCCAAAGAAGCAGGTCTTTTGGCGCGTGACGTGATCACCAGCTTTGACGGTTTTGAGGTCAAGGACACCCGTGATCTGGTGCGCCGTGTGGGCGACACCGAGGTCGGCAAGACCGTGCGTGTGGTGGTGTTCCGTGACGGCAAGACCGAGACCCTGCGCGTGACGCTTGGCCGCCGCGAAGATGCGGTTGGCAACAACGCAGGCGCTGAGTCTGGCGAGGCGATCCCGGATGAGGGCGAAAAAGAACTGCTTGGCCTGACGGTTGGTGTTGTGCGCGACGACATGCGCGAGGATCTGAACCTTGATGCGGGCACCACCGGACTGGTGATCCTGTCGGTGGATGAAACCTCTGGCGCATGGGAAAAAGGTCTGCGCGCCGGTGACGTGATCACCGAAGCCGGTCAGAACAAACTGTCCTCTATTGCGGATCTGGAAGCACAGATCGCGGCTGCCGAAGAAGGGGGACGCAAGTCGATCTTCCTGATGGTGCGCCGGGGTGGCGAGCCGCGCTTTGTCGCGCTGAACCTCGAAGAATAAGACGGCGTGCCCCGGCCTGGGGCATGTCAGCACAACCTCAGCGGCCGGCCCCATCGGGTCGGCCGTTTTGTTTTTCAGGGGGGCGTCTTTGAAACCAAAAGAGCCATGTGTCGGGCGGACACATGGCTCACGATGGGACGGACGATCATTGGGATGGATAGGAGAATGACCGCCTTGAAGCCCTTATGGCAGAGGCTGTGAAGGCGGACTGTGAAACAGGTCACATTCGCGGGATTTTTTTGATGTCGGTGGGAGGTGTTTGCGTGGTCTGCAGATAGATGTGACTTGAGGGCAAAATCAACCGACCTCAACGAGTTCTCCTATTGGCCGCGATCATGTAGCCTAGTGCCAATTTAGATCATGCAGGGAAGACGCCATGCACCCGAAAAAGTTCAAGCATGCGTCCGCTTGTAAAGAAGCCGACTATGAAATGGTAGCCTTCGGCGAGGCGAGTGACGGTTCAACAGACTATTTGCTCTTGCAGTTGGCATACGAATTTGACGATCAAGATCGCGTGGCTGGCATGGATGGGATATATCTAGAAATCAATGATCAAGCACATGGCGCTTACAAGGTTGTCCATCGAATTGACCTTTTTCTCAACGCTGTGATCGTTCATTTCTCACCTCACCAGTTAGAGCTAACCGACGATCTGAACCCGTTTGGCATTTCGTTTGAAAACGTTGATTGTCTGAGCTCTGATGTTTGTGAAATGCTGGCCGGGATGGCCCGCCGTGCTGGAATAGACTTTGAGAACAAGCCTACAGAGTATTGAGGCACCGCAAGGGCGGCGCTTCGTCCTGCATCCCCGTAATTCCTGTCCGCTCGATTCCATCTGAACGTGAGGTTTCGCCGATGGAAGACAAACACAGACGTCTGCGACAGATGGCGGGTGAGGGGAGGTTCAGATGCCTTCGGGATCGGCAAGAACCGCGAGGCCGCCGCGGTCTTTTAGTTGTAAACCACCACGGCTGATGTCGATCAGACCGGCCTTGCGCCAGTTCGACAGGGTTTTTGAGACGGCTTCACGGGTGGCGCCGACAAATTCCGCCAGTTCCGACTGCGACAGGCTCAACTGGCCATTGCCATCTGCGGGCGTGAGATAAAGAAGTTTGCGCGCGAGCCGCACCGGCATCGGCAGAAACACCTGCTCATTGAGCTGGGTGTTCATCCAGCGCATCCGTTGCCCGGCGAGTTTCAGCATATCGCCCGCAAGCTCGGGGTGCTTGGTCAGTTGCGCCAGCACATCGCGGTGCCGCAGGCGGCGCAGGTGGCTGGGTTCGGCGGCGGTGGCTGTGGCCGTGCGCTCGCCGGGATCAAACATCGCAATCTCGCCAAAGATCGCGCCGGGGCGCATCATATCCAGCGAGAGTTTGCGTCCCGCCGCCGAGAGCGTGGAAATCTCCAGTGCGCCCGAGATGATCGCATAAAGGGCGTCGCCCTCATCACCACGTTCAAACAGAACATCCCCTGTATCGAGGTGCACATCAGTGGCCTGACTGTCCAGCATGGCCCTGAGACGCTCCGAGGCTCCGAACAGGAAGCTGGAGGCAGGGAGGGGAGCGGCGGCCATAATGGATCTCCGAGGGGTATATGTTGGGTGTCGGCTTTGCGGGTTTTAAGCGGCAATAGGCGTTCACGCAAGCTTGCACATGGATTGTCGAATGTTTGCGGTGTCAGTCACCGAGTTCCACCGCGCTGAGGCCCAGACTGCGGGCGGCGCGCAGCGACAGCGTTTGACTGTCGATCCCCAGCTCTTGTTGATAGCGGCGAATGGCGGCGCGGGTCTGGGTATTCAGCGTGGCCGTGATCAGCCCATCATAAAGACCTCGGGCCGCCAAGGCACGCTGCAACGATGAGATATAGTCTGGTGTCAACTCATCGGGGCAGAGGGTCTGGAAATAGGACTCCTCGCGCGGACGGGTGATTTCCTGCCGGGTTTCTGTGGCAAAAACCGCAGGCTTGGTGATCTTGCCATCTGCAGAGGTCTCAGCCTCGGAGATCATGACCTGTTCCGTGATGGTTTCGATACGGGCGGGGATGATCACCGACTCCCAGCATGTGCCGGGCGGCGCGCCGGGGGGCGCGGAACGTCCGACCCGTTCAAAGGGGGCAGGCGCCATGCACCCCGCAAGCAGGCCGACACTGATGGCGATGGGCGTGAGTCGCCGCACGGATGGGCCTGCCACGGACACGTTGAGGATCAGGCGAAAGGCAGACCGCCGCCATAACGCGGCAGGAAGCTGAGGCTGCGGGGCGGGCATTTGCTCTGACAGGTCCTTGGTCTTGGGGCCCGGAATCTGGTGGCACTTCGGCGGCGTCCCGGTTCGCGGCGATGCTAGACGAATTTTACACGCAGGCAAAGGTTGTATCAGGTGCTGCACGCGCGGGGCAAATGTAGAACAGGCCGTTGGAAATGACATGCGACGCGAGGGATGTGTCAGATGGGGCTGGAACGGTGCGAGCCTGATCGCTACACACGTTATCGAGTACCGAAAAAGGGAAGACGGATCATGGCAAAAATCACCTACATCGAGCACAACGGGACCGAACATGTGGTCGACGTCGCCAACGGGCTGACCGTGATGGAAGGTGCACGTGACAACAATATTCCGGGGATTGAGGCCGATTGCGGCGGCGCCTGTGCCTGTTCCACCTGTCATGTTTATATTGCGCCGGACTGGGTGGAAAAACTGCCCGCAAAGGACGACATGGAAGAGGATATGCTGGATTTCGCTTTTGAGCCGGATGCCGCACGTTCGCGCCTGACCTGCCAGATCAAGGTCACCGATGCGCTGGATGGTCTGGTGGTTCACATGCCCGAAAAGCAGATCTGATGACTGGTGGGGGCAAGGCGCGGCGTCCTCTGGCACGTGCGCAGCCCCCATCCATACGCCGCGCGGCGCAAACGTTGTGTGTGTCGCTGGCGGTGCTGGCGAATGCGGCCGCCGGCTCCGCGCGCGAAAACTGGCGCATTCTGAGCGCCGAATTTTCCGAGCCGACCACCCGATATAGCCACGCAGTCTTAGGCGATGACGTGGAATACGGCAGCCTGTTGATCCACGTAGATAATGGCGGGTCTGGGGCGTCGCTCTTTACTGCTGTCCAGCAGAAGGCCCGTTTTGAAGTGCGCCTGCCGCTGACCCGTGTGTTCGAGGATCTGGAGCCGCGCCTGTGGGATGTGACGGGTGACGGTTTGCCCGAGGTGGTGGTCATTGAAACCGATGTGGAAAAAGGCGCGCAGCTGGCGATTTGCGATGCTGCGGGTCAAAAACTTGCTCAGACCCCTCATATTGGTCAGCGCAATCGCTGGCTTGCCCCTATTGGGGCGGCGGATCTGGATGGGGACGGCAATATCGAGATTGCCTATGTCGACCGCCCACATCTGGCCAAGACCCTGCGGATCTGGCGCTATGAGGGGCGCAAACTGGTAGAGGTCGCATCCCTCAAAGGGCTGACCAATCACTGGGTCGGGCAGGATTTCATCACCTCTGGAATTCGCGATTGCGGTGAAGGGCCCGAAATCATTACCGTCGATGCCGACTGGTCACGTATTGTCGCCTCGCGTCTGAAAGATGGCACTGTGACGCGCCGCGACATTGCTCGCTTTGACAAAAACGCCGGTCTGACCTCTGCGCTGGCCTGCAAGGCGGATTAGCAGACCTCCCGGCGCATGGTCACGGAGGTGGGTCGCTCATACCCCGCATGGGCGGTGGTGCCACTGCAGGTGAATCCCAGCCGAGCGAATGTAGCGTGGTTTTCCACCAGTTCGACCCGCGTCTGCAATTCCACGGCATTGAGGCCCAAGGACCGCGCGCGCCTGACCGCATGCTCAATGAGATGGCGTGCCAGCCCCTTTCCGCGCTGGTCCTCGGAAACGGCGAGCTTGCCCAGATAAAGCACGTCGGCGTGCGGTGTCAGCACCACTGAGGCAACCACAGGCGCGCCCATTGCCCAGACCTCGCCTGCCTCGGCTTGAGCGGCAAGTGCGTCCAACGTGAGGTGATGCATGGAGGAGGGCGGATCAATCCGCCCGTCCATATAGGCAAAGCTGCGCCGGATCAGGTCCAGAACCTCCTGCAAGTGCGGGCTGTCCGGCGGGATCTGAACCGGCGTGACAGTCATGCCGGATCAGAGTGCGCGCCAGCCGATGTCGCGCCGCACAAAGCCTTCGGGCCAGTCGATCTGGTCCACCATCGCATAGGCGCGGTCGCGGGCCTCCGTGAGGCTGTCGCCGCGTGCCGTCACATTGAGCACCCGACCACCATTGGCGAGGATCTTGTCGCCCTCGGCCTTGGTGCCTGCGTGAAACACCATGTTCGTGCTGTCCTCGGGCAGAGCGGCGAGGCCTTTGATCTCGCTGCCCTTTTGGTAGTCGCCGGGATAGCCATTGGCGGCCATCACCACGGTAATCGCGTGGTCCTCCGCCCAGTTGACGCGAGCGTCCGCAAGGCGGCCCTCGGCGGCGGCCTGCATCAGGTCCAGCGCCTGCGCGCCAAGGCGCATCATCAGCACCTGACATTCGGGATCACCAAAGCGGACGTTATATTCCACCAGACGCGGCTGGCCGTCCTTGATCATCAGACCGGCATACAGCACGCCCTGGTAGGGCATGCCGCGCTCGGCCATCACCCGCATGGTGGGTTTGACGATCTCGTCCATGGCTTTGGCCTCAACCTCGGCGCTCAGGATTGGGGCGGGTGAATAGGCCCCCATGCCGCCGGTATTGAGGCCGGTGTCGCCTTCGCCGACGCGCTTGTGGTCCTGTGCGGTGCCGATGGATAGGATCTCCTCGCCATCACAGAGCACAAAGAGCGACGCCTCTTCGCCTTCCATGAATTCCTCGATGACGACCTCTGCGCCCGCCCCGCCAAAGGCACCGCCGAACATATCGTCGATGGCATCCAGCGCGGTCTGCTCGTCCATCGCCACGATCACGCCCTTGCCTGCGGCCAGACCATCGGCCTTGACCACAATCGGCGCGCCATTTGCGCGGACATGCGCCTTGGCGGCCTCGGCATCGGTGAAATGGCCATACCCCGCCGTAGGAGCATTCGCTGCGTCGCAAATCTCTTTGGTAAAGCTCTTGGAAGCCTCCAGCCGGGCGGCGGCCTCAGAGGGGCCAAAGACCAGAATACCCGCATCGCGCAGGCGGTCCGCCACACCAGCGGCCAGCGGGGCCTCAGGGCCGACGATCACAAAATCAATGGCGTTTTCCTCGGCAAAGGTCACAACCGCGCCGCCGTCCTCGGCATTGAGGCTGGCACACTCCGCGATCTTGGCGATGCCCGCATTGCCCGGCGCCACGATAAGCCGGTCGCATTTCGGGTTCTGCATCACCGCCCAGGCAAGTGCATGTTCCCGCCCGCCGCTGCCGAGGATGAGGATATTCATGAGCCATTCTCCGATCTGCTTGGCCTTGGTTGATGCGCGTTCTATGCTGTGTGCGACGTATAAACAAGAACGCCCTTGCCGGGGTTTCCCTCCGGTGGCAGGTGTCAGAGCAGCCAGATCCAATCGCAGATCAAACCGGAGCCTGAAATTCCCATGTCCGACCTCCTTGATGATCCCTCTCCGGGCCAGAACGCGCCAGAGTTTTCTGTCTCCGAGATCTCCGGCGAGATTAAGAAAACACTCGAAGGCAGCTTTGGCCGCGTCCGGGTGCGCGGCGAGGTCGGGCGGGTGTTCAAGGCACGCTCCGGGCATCTTTATTACGACATCAAGGACGACCGCTCGGTGCTGGCCTGCACCACGTGGAAAGGTCAGATTTCGGGCCTTTCCGTGGTGCCAGAAGAGGGGCTGGAGGTGGTTGTCACCGGGCGCCTGACGGCCTTTGGCGGGCAATCCAAATACAATATGAACGTCGACGAGGTCGCGGTTGCGGGGCAGGGCGCGCTGATGGCGCTCTTGGAAAAACGCAAGGCGCAGCTGGCCTCCGAGGGGCTGTTTGCACCGGAGCGCAAAAAACCGCTGCCGTATCTGCCGCAGATCATCGGGGTGGTGACCTCGCCTTCGGGGGCGGTGATCCGCGATATTCTGCATCGGCTGCGGGATCGGTTTCCGCGCAAGGTTCTGGTTTGGCCCGTGGCGGTGCAGGGCAGCAATTGCGCGCCCGAGGTGGCCCGCGCCATCGAAGGATTCAACAGCCTCAGCCCCGGCGGTGCCTTGCCCCGGCCTGACTTGATTATCGTGGCCCGTGGGGGCGGCTCGATCGAGGATTTGTGGGGCTTTAACGAGGAAATCGTCGCCCGTGCGGTTGCCGCCAGTCAGATCGCGCTGATCTCTGCCGTCGGGCACGAGACGGACACGACGCTGATTGACTATGTCTCCGACCTGCGTGCGCCGACGCCAACGGCGGCGGCGGAACATGCGGTTCCGGTGCGGCTTGAGCTCTTGGGATGGGTCGAAAACCAGGGCGCGCGTATGGCCAATGCCACCAGCCGTGCGGTGCAGCTGCGCCGCCAGCGGCTGGGCGATGTGGCTCGCGCATTGCCGCGCCCGGATACGCTGCTGGAAACCCCGCGCCAGCGGCTGGACCGGGTGTCCGACCGTCTGCCCAATGCGCTGATTTCGGGCGTGCAGCGGCGCAAACTTACGCTTAGCGAGCGCGCAGCCTCTCTGCGGCCCGCCACCCTGCGCAGCCTTGTTGAGGCACGCAAGGACCGTCTGAAGAACCTGTCGTCACGCCTCACGCTTCGCCCGATCCAGCAGGACACGGCGCGCAAACGCGACGCGCTCGACCGGATCAGCAAGCGCCTCAATGCCGCGCAAACCAGCCGGATTGAGCGCCACGCGGATCGCCTGTCGGCAACTGCGCGCCAGCTTGAAATCCTCAGCTACAAGGCAACCCTCAGCCGTGGCTATGCGGTGGTGCGCGATGGGGATACGCTGGTCACCAATACGGCCGACGCGCGCACGGCTGCTGCGCTCTCGATCGAATTTGCGGATGGCACGGTGGAGATCGGCGCCAGCGCAGCTGCACCAAAGAAAACCGCGTCCAAGCCAGCCGCGCCCAAGCCGCCCAAAACACCGGGAGAGCAAGGCTCGCTCTTCTGACGCCCCATCTCTTCTAACTCAAAATATCCCGGAGCGCGAGGCAGAGCCTCGCATCCCTCAGGGCCTCAGACACCGACCTCCGGGCCGAGGCAGACCATCTCGTCACGGGGGCGTTTTTGTTCGGTCAGCGTCAGCGCCGGACCAGCGTCGCGTTCAATGGTGACGCTCAGGCCGGTGTCGTCGATCTGATAGCTCCAGCACTGCGCATCGGGGCGATCCTCATAGATAAAGCAGATATCGCCCGCCTGCATATACCATTCGCCCTCGATGCAGCGCCCATCGAGAAAGGACCAGATCACGCGCTGCCCCGGCAGGTAGCGTTCCGCCCCATAGGGTTGACCTTCCCAGTCAAAATGAATGGTGCGGCCTTGTGTGTAGCTGTCAAAACGCTCGGTATCAGCGGCTTTTACAGCTCCGGAAAACCCAAGGGATAATCCCAGCGCCAAGGCCGGTACAATTTGTGAAGGTGATGCAAACATAAACGCACCATGGCGTATGTTGGCGGCTGCGCCAAGAGGGCACTGCGCGGCAAGGTGGCGCAAGGTCAGTTTTGACCTTCTACAACGCCCGGCGCAACCTGCCGTCAGGTTGCAGGGGAGGCAGTATATGACGGCAGACATGATTGGGCTTTGGGGGGCAGGGGTCTTGGCACTGGGGTATCTCTGCCTGGTACATGCCCGAGAAAGCTGGGGGCGATCTGCATTAAAAACCGGTGCGGTTTTGATTTTGGCGCTGATGGCTGCCCTCAAGATGCCGCCCCTCGCCGTGGCGCTGGGGCTCTGTGCCTTGGGCGATCTGGCCTTGTCGCGCCCGGGAGAGCGTGCGTTTCTGGCAGGTGTTGCCAGTTTCGCCGCTGGGCATCTGGCCTATGTCTGGCTGTTTTTGTCGCTGCCGGGGTCGGACCCTGAGCAGCTGGCAACTGCGCCTATGCTCTGGGCCGTATTGTTGCTGTTTCTGATCGCCATCGGGATGGCGCGGATGCTGGCGCGTCATGCGGGCGAGATGCGGGTGGCGGTGCTTTTGTATGTGCCGGTGATTGTCGCGATGGCGCTGGCGGGGTTCACCTTGCCCCAGCCGCTGATTTGGGGCGCGGCAGTGATGTTCATGCTGTCTGATATGGTTCTGGCGGTGGAGACCTTTGTGCTGCCATCTGCGCACCGCGCACGCCGCCTGACCGCACCAACGGTCTGGGTGCTCTACTGGGGGGCGCAGGCGCTGTTTTTCGCGGTGCTTCTCTTGTGAAACATCTCATTGCGCTTTGCATCCCGCGTCAAAGCGCATTAGGTGAAGGCCAAACGACCCTGCGGAGACCCAGATGGCGCTTTTTTCAAAGCTCAAGGAACGGTTGCTGAAATCCTCATCCCGCCTCGGCAAGGAGGTGGATGCGATTGTGGAAGAGGGGGCCGTGACCCCGGACCCCGTGCCGGAGACCACCCCGGACCCCGCGCCTGTTCAAGAGACGCAGCCTCCGGCAGAGACCACACCAGCTCCGGCCGATGCAGCCCCCGCCGACACACCGGCGGCAGGGGCGTCTACCGTTGCACCTGACCCCATTGTTCCGCCCGCCCCTGCACCGCAGGCGGAGGCATCCAGACCGGGCCTATTGGGTCGGCTCATGGGGCGCGGAAAAGCGTCCGAGCCGCGTCGGGTGCTGGATGACGATATGCTGGAAAGCCTTGAGGAGATGCTGATTGCCTCCGATATGGGGGTCGATACAGCGCTACGGGTGACCGCCAATATTGCCGAAGGTCGCATGGGGCGCCGGGTGTCGGGTCGCGAGATCCGAGAGCTTCTGGCGCAGGAAATCGCCCGCGTGATGGAGCCTGTGGCACGCCCGATGCCGCTTTATCCGTCCAAACCGCAGGTGGTGCTGGTGGTTGGCGTCAATGGTTCTGGCAAGACCACCACCATCGGCAAGCTCGCCAGCCAGTTCCGCGCGGCAGGGAAATCCGTGGTGATTGCCGCAGGCGATACATTCCGCGCCGCCGCAGTCGAGCAACTGCAAGTCTGGGGAGACCGCGCCGGTGTGCCAGTGCTGACCGCGCCCGAAGGATCAGATCCCGCGAGTCTTGCTTTTGATGCGATGACCAAGGCTGAGGCCGATGGTGCGGATCTCTTGATGATCGACACCGCCGGACGTCTGCAAAACCGCGCCGACCTGATGGAAGAGCTGGCAAAGATCGTGCGTGTCATTCGCAAAAAAGATCCCGAAGCCCCGCACAACACGCTTTTGGTGCTGGATGCCACCACCGGGCAAAACGCGCTCTCGCAGGTGGAAACCTTCCGCCAGCTTGCGGATGTTTCGGGGCTGGTGATGACCAAGCTAGACGGCACCGCCAAGGGCGGCGTTCTGGTGGCGCTTGCGGACAAATTCGGCCTGCCGATCCATGCCATTGGCGTGGGCGAGCAAATTGACGACCTTGCGCCCTTTGACCCCGAGGAGTTCGCCGCCGCGCTCACCGGGCTCGAAGACGGGGTTTGAAGACGGGGCTTGAAAACGGGACCTGAGGATCGGAGCTCAATGCCGGGTCATCCATCTCTCCACATGGCGCAGCGCAAACAGCACCGTGAGGACAATGGCCGTGGCCATCGCCGCCAGCGGCATCTGACCCGCGCCGCAGCCCAAACCGATCGCGCCTGCAAGCCAGAGCGAGGCCCCGGTGGTGACATTGCGCACCCGGTCCCCGGCAGTGAAGATCAGACCCGCTGCAAGAAAAGCCACACCGGCCGTGACCGCCTCGATCATGCGCAGAGGGTCGTTGCGCTGGGCCTCCGCGCCAAAATCAAGCGCGGCAATCTCGCGCCCGAGCACCACAAAGAGGCAGGCCGCGACGGCGACCAGAATATGGGTTCTGAGCCCTGCGGGTTTGTCGAGCATCTCCCGCTCCAACCCCACCAGCGCCGCCAATGCACTGGCCGCGAGCAGCCGGGCCAGCGCAACCGGCGCGGGCACCACGGAAAAGGTGCTGGTGAATTCACTGGTGATCTGCTGGATGGCGGTGTCGAACATGCTGCCCCAAGGTATCGTGTCGCGTATTCAACCTGCGCAACGGGACATGGTTCCCGAGTTTTTGGTTTTCATCGTTTGAGATTTCGCATTGAAGAGGACAGCACATGCTGAGCGACTGGCTGATTTCCCTAGAGGGCACCGAGGCAGGACGCCAACTGGCGTTGACCTTGGCAGTTTCCGCCGCGTTCTTGCACGCGGTCTTTGGCGCGCTGCAAAAAGGGCGGCATGATCCATGGCTCTCGCGCGGTGCGATTGATGCCTCATATGCCTTGATGGCAGCGCCGTTTGCACTGTTTGTGGTGCCATGGCCAGAGCCGCATATGTGGCTGATTTTCCTCGGCGTTTGGGTGATCCATGTGATCTATAAACTGCTGCAGGCGATGGCCTATACCAAGGGCGCCTACACCGTCGTCTACCCGGTTGTGCGAGGTACGGGGCCATTGTTTGCGGTCATCGGGGCCTACTGGCTCTTTGGTGAGACCTTCACGCTGGTGCAATGGCTGGGGGTTGGCGTGCTGCTGGCGGGGATCTTTGGTCTTGCGGTTTATAACTTTATCTTCCTTGTCACCGCGCGCGAAACCCTTGGGATTGCGCTGCTGCTTGCGGTGGCGACGGGGTCGTTTGTGGCGCTTTATACGACCTATGACGCCTATGGTATTCGGGCCACCGCCGATCCTTTCACCTTTCTGGCGTGGTTCTTTATGATCGATGGGATCACCATGCCGATTTATGCCTATTGGCGTTGGCGGCGGATGGGGGCCGATCAGCCGACAGTGGGGCCTTTGATGCTGCGCGGATTTTTCGGCGGGCTGGTGGCCTTTGCCTCTTTCGGGTCGATCATGCTGGCCACCCGTCTCGATAAGGTCGGTGAGGCCGCAGTCTTGCGCGAAACATCAACAGTATTTGCAGCACTCATCGGCTGGCTGGTGCTGAAAGAAACCGTCGGCCCACGCCGCATCGCCCTGATGGCGCTGATCGCCGTTGGGGCAGTCATTGTTGAAATGGGGGGCTAAGGGTGCCATCTGAGAGAGACGATTTGGGACATGAGAGGTCACCTATGAGCGAACAGACAAGCGATGCATCCACTGGTGAGGCGCGCAAGATCAGCCCCTTGGTAAAGAACCTGCTGGAGTTCGGCCCGGTTGTGTTGTTCTTCATCGCCTATCTCAAGCTCAAGGATCAGATGTTTGAGATCGGCGGCACCTCTTATGAGGGGTTCATCATCGTCACCGCTGGCTTTGTGCCGCTGATGGTGCTGTCGACGCTGATCCTGTGGAAGCTGACCGGCAAGCTGTCGAAGATGCAGGTGATGACGCTGGTGGTGATTGTGGTCTTCGGGGGACTGTCGGTCTGGTTCAACGACGAGCGGTTCTTCAAGATGAAGCCGACGATGATCTACCTGCTGTTTGGTGGCATCTTGGGCATCGGGCTATTGCGGGGGCAAAGCTACCTTCGGGTGGTGATGGAAGAAATGATGCCGCTTCAGGACGAGGGGTGGATGATCCTCACACGTCGCCTCTGTGCGTTCTTCTTTGGGCTGGCCGTGGCCAATGAGGTCATCTGGCGGATGATGAGCACCGAAACCTGGGTTTATTTCAAGACCTTTGGCCTCACGGCTGCGATGTTCCTGTTCTTCATGACGCAGGCGAAGCTGTTTCAGACCTACGGTATCGAAGAAGAGGGTGAGGCTGAGTGAGCGCGGACACCGGGCCTCGTTTCAGCTGAAAAGCGACCCGGTTTGAGGGTTTGCGCTGCGCTTCGCGCATCGCCGGGGGGGCGTGAGCCGCGCCTTTCAGGCGCGGCTCACGCCCGGCCCAACGCTTTTGGTGCAGCCTTTGGCTGTCGCGGAAAGGGGCGGGAGGACCCCCGTCTTTGAAGGAACAGGAGCCATCTCGGGGAGGGTCAGATCCGCTGCCAGATCGGCATAGGGCTTGGTTGCGGGCGCAGGCTCAGCAGACGTGACCAGCGCCGCGCGGGCACCTCTGGCAGGAGTTTCTGCATCAAGGGCAGGGGGGTGCGCTCCGGCTGACGCAAGAGGCGCTTGTACAGACGCAGCGCGCCCGGGCGCATGTAGGACGACCAGTGACACACCCGCCGCTCGGGCAGGCCGATGGAATGGCCCATCTGCGCCAAATGCTCCAGCGTATCGAGGCAATCAAGCTGCAGGGTTACCGCATTTGTCGCCTCAAACCCCTGACCAATGGCGCGATCGCCACGTTCGGGTGACCGGGTCAGGGTCTCGAACATAAAATCAAACGCATCGTTTTCACGGCTGGTGACGTTGAAAAACTCTGCCCGGCGTCCGGCGGGTGTCGCCAGCGCGGCTGCCGCTCGGCTCTGATAGCTGGCGCCGGTCAAAGAGATCACCCGTCCCACGGCACCGGCAGGCAGCCAATGAAGGGCCTCAAGTGCCACCTCGGACCCCAGAGAATGCCCGATGATATGGATGTCGCGGGCGGGGGCCTGTGCGTGCAGGCTGCGTACCACTTGTGCCAAGGCCCGTCCTGCCGCCAAGGCGCGTGCCTGCGCCGAGGCCAGCGTGCCTCGGGCGTCCCAGCCAAATGCCACTGCGAGCCCTTCGTCCCTCCGTCCAAGGCCAAAGCCGAGTTGGCGCGGCCATGATGGCGCACGCCACGGCATATGCTGTGGATCAAGCGACAGGATGTGGCGGTGCGGGCAGTGGTTTGGATTGCCGGGCTGGTATTTATAGCCATGCACCATAATCACCACCGGCCCCGGCACATGCGCCAGTCGCGCGATACCATCGTCAAACGACCTGAGCCGCGCATGAAGCACCGGCGTCTCACCCACTGCATTGATACGAATAACTGCCATCACAGGCCCCCAAAGCCATGATTTTTCCTATCCGGTAGCGGCCTACAGTGACGGGAAGGTGACGACTGGGTAACGGAGAGGTGACGCGACCCGGTGTGCGGCAGGGATGTCACATCAAAGGCGGGCCGCACGCGCGGCCTTTGTTGCGCATGGGGTGCCCCGCTTTGGCACGCGATCGGGCGATGTTCGCAAATTTTGTCTTTACCTACATGATGTAACGAGATGACATCCCCGCGATTTTTTGCCGGGACTGTTTGCCAAGACCCAATCGGAAAGGACCCTTCCCATGTTCAAAACCATTTTCAAACCTCTCGCCGCAATTTCGGTTTGCGCCATTGTGGCTGCATGTGGTGGTGGCGTGCCTGCAAGCAATCAGATGAACATCGACAGTGATGGCGATGGCCGATTCAGCGGCATCGCCGGTGTTGCATTCACCGAGCAGGAAATCAGAGACAACGCCTCCGCGATGATTTGCGGCGACGGTCCCATTGTTGATTTCCGCACCAGCGTGCTGCCGTCCGGGCCGGGCCATCTGACCTTTTCCGGGCGCTGTGCAAGCGGGCAGGCACCTGTCGCAGGGCAGGGACAGGTTGTGACTCCGACTATTGTGCCAGCAACGCCAGGTCCGACGCCACGCCCGGCAAAGACAGCAGGCACCTGGGATGGCTCCACGCCGTTTGTGGATTGACACCAGAGGGCGTGACGGGGCGCAGTCGGCTGCGTCCCCTCTTGACGCAAAGAACGCGCGAGAGTACGACATGCCGCAACACTGCGCTGGATCTGCGTAATGTTGCATCGTGGCGATTTGTTTACCGGATTGCGGGCCACGTTAAAAAACCGCTAAAGAGGTCAGGACGACGGGACTCCCTTTCGCTTGGCCGAACGGGAGTTTTTTTATGCGCGGCCCGCAAGAGAGTGGCGGTGACCGGCGGAGGCGATACGATGACTGAGACCTGGAACAAACGCACCAAACTGGTTCACGGCGGCACCCGGCGCAGCCAGTATAACGAGGTCAGCGAGGCGATTTTCCTGACCCAGGGGTTTGTCTACGACAGTGCAGAGCAGGCAGAGGCGCGGTTTATCGAAACCGGCCCGGATGAATTTATCTATGCCCGCTATGGCAACCCCACCGTCGCGATGTTTGAAGAACGTATCGCGCTGCTCGAAGGAGCGGAGGACGCTTTTGCCACCGCATCCGGCATGGCCGCGGTCAATGGCGCGCTGACCTCGATCCTGAAGGCCGGCGATCATGTGGTGTCAGCCAAGGCGCTCTTTGGGTCCTGTCTTTATATTCTCGAGAGCATCCTGACCCGCTATGGGGTTGAGGTGACCTTTGTTGATGGCACTGATCTGGACGCATGGCGTGCGGCCGTGCGTGCGGATACCAAGGCGGTGTTCTTTGAGAGCATGTCGAACCCGACGCTTGAGGTGATCGACATCAAAGGCGTCGCCGAGATCGCCCATGCGGTCGGCGCAACTGTCGTGGTGGACAATGTGTTCTCTACGCCAGTGTTTTCCAACGCCATCGAACAGGGCGCGGATGTGGTGGTTTATTCGGCCACCAAACATATCGACGGGCAGGGGCGTGCGCTGGGGGGCGTTGTGCTGGGCAGCAAGGATTACATCCGTGGCACGCTGGAGCCTTACATGAAACACACTGGCGGCTCGCTCAGCCCGTTTCATGCGTGGATGTTCGTCAAAGGACTGGAAACCATTGATCTGCGCGTCAACGCACAGGCCGCAAGCGCGCTGCAGATCGCAGAGGCGCTGGACGGTCATCCGGCCTTGGCGCGCACCATCTATCCGGGTCTGAAGACCCATGCGCAGAATGATCTGGTGCAGCGGCAATTGGGCGGCAAGGGCGGCACGGTGCTGTCACTGGATATCAAGGGCGGCAAGGAAGCGGCCTTTGCCTTCCTCAATGCGCTGACGATCCCGGTGATTTCCAACAATCTGGGCGATGCGAAATCCATCGCCACTCATCCGGCGACCACCACCCACCAGCGCCTGTCCGAAGAACAGCGCACGGAACTTGGGATCACCGACGGGCTGGTGCGGTTCTCCGTCGGGCTTGAAGATACCGACGATCTGATTGCGGATGTGAAACAAGCCCTTCAGGCAGTGCGTTAAAGCAGCAAAAAGCTGCCGCAGCAGGGGCCATTGGCTCTGCTGCGGCCTCACCCATGGGTCAGGTGAGGTGGTTCAAAAGGTCAGATCAGAGACCTTTAGTGGCGTTTTTAGGTGATCTGTTTTGTGTTTCCTGCCGTACTACCCTAGATAATTGCGAGCAGACGCTTTGCTGCTGGGACAGGAGTACGGGTTCATGAATATCCATTCTCGTGATGTGAACGATACGCCAGATCGCTCAGACGCCGAAGAGGCGCTGGCTGTGTTGCGCCGTTGGGCGGATGAGGCGAGCGAGACGGAAGTGGCGCAGCTGGACCCTGCCATCGCGCGGCTGTTGCCGGGCCGGGAAGTGCAAAACTATCCGGATCTGAAGCGCCAGTACCCGGAAGAATTTGACGCATCCGAGACCTACCGCGCCACGCTGCCGGATCTGCAAAACGGCCCGTCCAGCCTGATCCGGGGCGCAAAAGAGCAGATCCAGCATGTCGGTATTTCCAATTTCCGCCTGCCGATCCGCTTTCATACCCGCGACAACGGCGATCTGACGCTGGAAACCAGCGTGACTGGCACCGTGAGCCTTGATGCCGAGAAAAAGGGCATCAACATGTCCCGCATCATGCGCAGCTTCTACAAACATGCGGAAAAAGTGTTCTCCTTTGATGTGATGGAAGCGGCACTTGAGGACTACCTCAGTGATCTTGAGAGCGGCGATGCGCGGCTTCAGATGCGGTTTTCCTTTCCGGTGAAGGTGGAGAGCCTGCGTTCGGGCCTGTCGGGCTATCAGTATTACGACGTAGCGCTGGAACTGGTGCAGATGGGCGGGCAACGTCATCGCATCGTGCATCTGGATTACGTTTACTCCTCCACTTGTCCCTGTTCGCTCGAACTCTCAGAGCATGCGCGTCAGGCACGCGGGCAGTTGGCGACGCCACATTCGCAGCGCTCCGTTGCGCGGATTTCCGTGCAAATGGAGCAGGATAGCGGCTGTCTCTGGTTTGAGGACCTGATCGACCATTGTCGCCGCGCAGTGCCGACCGAGACGCAGGTGATGGTCAAACGCGAGGACGAGCAGGCCTTTGCGGAGTTGAATGCGGCCAATCCGATCTTTGTGGAGGATGCGGCGCGGCTGTTCTGCGAGGCGCTGCAAAGCGACGCGCGCGTCGGCGATTTCCGGGTTGTGGCGAGCCATCAGGAAAGCCTGCACAGCCATGATGCGGTCTCGGTGCTGACACAAGGGGTGATGTTCGCCGCCCCGAGCCTTGATCCGCAGCTGTTCTCAACTCTGATCCATCGCGGTTGAGGCGATCGATGCGAGGGGCGCTGCCCCTCGCGCTCCCCGAGATATTTATAAGAAGATGAAGACAAGGCCCCTTCATCGGAGGTCGGGTGCTGGTTTTTGCCGCATCGCGGCATTTTTCTGCTGTTGCGAAGGAAATTCATGTTAGCCTGAGTCGTGAGGGGGCGCTTGCGTCAGTCGACAGGGCGCCTTGCCCGTTTATGTGCGACAATCATCGACGCCGAGGAGATCACATGATCCGGTTTGAAGGTTTCAAAGACATCCCCACAACCCCGCAGGCTTGGGCAGGTTATGCCTTGGGTCAGCAAATGAAGATGATGCGCGCTGTGTCGGCGCTGGTGGCAGAAGCCCCGCAGCGCCAGTTGCATCTGGCGCAAGCGCTGCTGAAAGCACAGCAGGAGTGGATCAGCGGTTTGCCCAGTGGCTCTGTTGTTGCTGAGGCGGTGACCCCTGCGGCAGCCGCGCCTGCCAAAAAGCCCGCTCAGCCACGCAAACCTGCAGCGCGTAAGCCCGCCGCCCGAAAGGTGGCGACAAAAGCGACCCCGGTTAAAGCTGCGGCCAAGAAGACTCCGGTGAAGAAAGCAACGTCTGAGAAGACCCCGGCACCCAAAGCGGCACCACCCGCGCAGGCTGTGGATGCAAAAGCTGCTGCGGAAAAAACTGCACGCCCTACAGATTCTGTTGCGCGCGCGCCCATTGCCAAGCCAGAGCCTGCGGCACCTGCGCCCGGCGCCGCAGGCCCAGTCGCAGCGTCCAAGGCCAGCCAGCCAGCCCCGCGCAGGCGCGCCCGTGCCCCAGCGACGCCGCCTGCAATGCCCGCCAAGGAAGCCGGCAAAGAGGGCACAAAAGACAAGTCGTGATCGCTTTGGCTTGACAGTCTGAGTGGGGGTTGCCAACGCTGCGCCTCATGTTGGATCTGCGCCCCGTCGGATATGTCATCGGCCTGCTTGTCGCCATTTTGGGCGGCACCATGGTCTTTCCACTTCTCCTTGACCTCTATGATGGCAAGGGGGAGTGGCCGGTGTTTTTGGAAAGCTCCCTGTTTTGCCTGCTGGTCGGGGGCATTCTGGCCCTGACCTGCGCCAATGGCGTGGGGCGCGGCCTGTCGATCCGCCAGACCTTTTTGCTGACGACATCTGTTTGGGTGGTGCTGCCCCTATTCGGGGCGTTGCCCCTGATGCTGGGCGCGACCGAGCTGAGCTTTACCGATGCGTTTTTTGAGGCGATGTCTGGGCTGACCACGACGGGCTCAACCGTGATTTCGGGCTTGGATGATCTGCCGCGTGGGCTGTTGCTGTGGCGGGGCATTCTGCAATGGTTGGGGGGCATCGGCATTATTGTGGTGGCCATGGTGTTCCTGCCCGAACTGCGGGTGGGCGGCATGCAGATCTTTAAATCTGAAGCCTTTGATACCATGGGGAAAATCCTGCCACGCGCGCAGGAGATCGCCAAGCAGATCTCGGTGATCTATCTGGTTCTCACCATGGTGTGCGCGCTGGTTTACACCGTCTTGGGCATGGGGCCTTTTGATGCGCTGGTGCATGCAATGACCACCATGTCGACGGGCGGGTTTTCAAACTATGATGCCTCTTTCGGGACCTTCTCTGGCCCGGCGGAATATGCGGCGTCGCTCTTTATGATTGCTTCGGCGCTGCCCTATGTGCGCTACGTGCAATTGGTGAACGGGCAGATGACACCGCTGCTGCATGACAGCCAGATCCGCGCGTTTCTCTGGACCATCTTTGTGCTCGTCGGGGTGACGGCGGGCGTGTTGATAACGGTGTTTCCGCATCACCCCGAACAGGCAATCCGAGAAGCGCTGTTCAATATCGTCTCCATCATGTCGGGCACCGGTTTTGCCAGTGTCGACTATATGGGCTGGGGACCGTTTTTGATCATGATCTTCTTCTTTGTCGGGCTGATCGGGGGGTGTGCGGGCTCGACGGCCTGTTCGGTGAAGATCTTCCGCTATCAGCTGCTCTTTGCCTCCATTCGGGTGCAGGTACAGCGGATCCGCTCGCCCAATGGGGTGTTTGTGCCGCGCTATCAGGGACGTCCTGTGACGCCGGATGTGCTGAGCTCGGTGATCTCCTTCTTTATGTTCTTTGTCATCACGCTGGGCATTGTGGCTTGGGCATTGGCGCTGACGGGGCTGGATTTCATCACCGCGATTTCGGGTGCCGCAACCGCAGTGGCCAATATCGGCCCGGGTCTGGGCGATATCATTGGGCCTGCGGGCAACTTTGCGCCGCTGAATGATACCGCCAAGTGGATTCTGGCGATTGCCATGCTGATCGGGCGGCTGGAACTGATGGCGGTCTATGCCATCCTGACGGTTCGTTTCTGGCGCAGCTAAGCCTATCTGGGGCTGAAGGTTGCGCAAAACGCCCTTGGCCTTGAAATAAAGGGCTGGGCCATCTTGCTCTTGGCCGGTCGCTCGCCTAAGAACGCGCGAACCTTTAACCCCGCAAGCGGAGGGAAACCACACCTCATGCCCCTACTTGTGATGAAATTCGGCGGCACATCCGTCGCCAATCTGGATCGCATTCGCCGCGCCGCCAAACGTGTTGGCGTCGAAGTTGCCAAGGGCTATGACGTGATCGTCATCGTCTCCGCCATGTCCGGCAAGACCAACGAGTTGGTCGGCTGGGTGGGCGAGACCTCGCCGCTTTATGATGCGCGTGAATATGATGCGGTCGTGTCCTCTGGTGAGAACGTGACCGCCGGGCTGATGGCGCTGACGCTTCAGGAAATGGACGTGCCCGCGCGCAGCTGGCAGGGCTGGCAAGTGCCGCTCAAGACCAACTCCGCCCATAGTCAGGCCCGGATTGAGGACATCGGCACCGACAATATCAACGCCAAGTTCGGCGAGGGTATGAAGGTGGCCGTGGTTGCAGGTTTTCAGGGGATTTCGCCCGAGGGCCGCATCACCACATTGGGGCGTGGCGGGTCTGATACCACGGCGGTGGCCTTTGCGGCGGCCTTTGGGGCTGAGCGCTGCGACATCTATACCGACGTGGACGGCGTCTACACCACCGATCCGCGCATCTGTGAAAAGGCGCGCAAGCTCGACAAGATCGCCTTTGAGGAAATGCTGGAACTGGCATCCTTGGGTGCAAAAGTGCTGCAAACCCGCTCTGTGGAACTGGCCATGCGCTACAAGGTCAAATTGCGCGTGCTCTCCAGCTTTGAAGAACAATCCGACGAGGCCGGCACGCTGGTCTGCGACGAGGAGGAAATCATGGAATCCAATGTTGTAAACGGCGTTGCCTACTCTCGTGATGAGGCCAAGCTGACCTGTCTTTCGGTTGCGGATCGTCCCGGCATTGCGGCGACCATCTTTGGCTGCCTCTCTGATGCGGGCGTGAACGTCGATATGATCGTGCAGAACATCTCTGAAGATGGCCGCACCGATATGACCTTCTCTTGCCCCACAGATCAGGTGCAGCGCGCCGAGGTTGCGCTCAGCGCCTACAAAGAGAAGGGCGAGCTGAACTACGGTGAGCTGGTGGCGGATACCGGCGTGGCCAAGATTTCCGTCGTTGGGATCGGCATGCGGTCGCAGTCCGGCGTTGCCGCCAAGATGTTCAAGGTGCTGTCGGATGAGGGCATCAACATCAAGGTCATCACCACCTCTGAGATCAAGATCTCGGTGCTGGTGGATCGCAAATATATGGAGCTCGCGGTGCAGGCGCTGCACGACGCATTCGAGCTCGACAAGGCAAGCTGATATGCGTTGCAGCTGATCTTTTTGCGCGCCGGGGGCTCCTCCGGCGCGTTTTTGTTTAAACAGTCTAATTCATTGAGTTCATTGTCTCTATTTGCTGCACTGCAGCTAGAGAGGCCGCAGCGTTTGAGAGATGCAAATACGACGGGCACCGGCTCTGCACGCAGCGGTATTTGCTGGAAAACCTCTTGCCAGCGCCCCGGCCAGCCGACACATTGCCTGTGACGCCGTGTTTGGTGTGAAGAGAGTTGATGCGCATAAGCGTCATCTGCTATTCAGAACGCCGGACTCGGACGGGTGGGTAACAGGGCATCCGTGGCGTCAAATGAATAACCCGAGAAAGGGCCAACATGGTTGAGAACACGGAATCCGAAAGCAGAAAGCTTCTGGGTCGTCTGCGCGAGGCCATGGCAGGAGATGATGCAGGGCAGGCCCGCCTTGATAAGATCACTCAGCTGATTGCCGACAGCATGGGCACTGAAGTGTGCTCCATCTATCTGTTTCGCGACGAAGAAACACTGGAACTCTGCGCCACTGAAGGTCTGAACCGCGAATCCGTTCACCAGACCCGTATGCGTGTGGGCGAGGGGCTGGTGGGGCGCGTGGCGCGCACCGGCAAGGTCATCAACACCCCCGACGCCCCCAGCGCGCGCGGCTTTCGCTATATGCCCGAGACCGGAGAGGAGCGGTTCTCCTCCTTCCTTGGTATCCCGGTCCAGCGTCTGGGCGAGATGATGGGCGTTCTGGTGGTGCAGTCCAAGGAGAGCCGGGAATATTCTGCAGATGCGGTCTACGCGCTTGAGGTGGTGGCCATGGTCATTGCCGAGATGACCGAACTTGGTGCGTTTGTGGGTGAGGGCTCGGCGATGTCGCCGCTGCACCAGCAGTCCGTACTATTGAAGGGGATTACCGCGCAGGAAGGGGCGGCTGAGGGCAACATCTGGCTGCATGAACCCCGCGTGGTGGTCACCAACCCGATTGCCGATGATCCCCACCGCGAGCTGGAGCGCCTGCAAGAGGCGGTGGATGAGCTGCGTGTCGGCGTCGACAAGATGCTACAGGTGTCCTCCAGCGGAGATAAGGAGCAGGCGCAGGTTCTTGAAACCTATCGGATGTTTGCCAATTCCAAGGGCTGGATGCGGCGCATGGAAGAAGACATTGCGCGTGGCCTCAGCGCTGAGGCTGCGGTGGAAAAAGAGCAATCCCTCGCCCGTGGCCGTATGGCGCAGGTACAGGACGCCTATTTGCGCGAACGCCTGAGCGATCTGGATGATCTCTCGAACCGCTTGCTGCGCATTCTGACAGGGCAGGGCAAGGACACTGGCGCCGAGTTGCCGGAAAACCCCATTCTGGTGGCCCGCAATATCGGCCCGGCGGAATTGCTGGAATATGGCCGCAAGCTCAAGGGGATCGTCCTTGAGGAAGGCTCTGTAGGCTCTCATGCGGCGATTGTGGCACGGGCGCTGGCGATTCCGCTGGTGGTGCGCGCGGCGCGCATCACGACAGAGGGTCTGAACGGCGATCATGTGCTGGTCGATGGGGACAATGGCGTGGTGCATTTGCGCCCCGATGATCCCGTCGTCAGCGCCTTTCGCGACAAGATCGCCATGCAGGCACAAGCGCAGGAGCGCTATACCTCCATACGTGAGAAGCCTGCCATAACCACCGACGGACAAAGAATTAACCTGCTGATGAACGCAGGTCTGATGGCCGATTTGCCATCGCTGAATAACTCTGGCGCTGAAGGCGTGGGCCTGTTTCGCACCGAGCTGCAATTCCTCGTGCGCAACCAGATGCCGAAACGCTCAGAACTGGTGAGCCTCTATCAGCGCGTTCTCGAGGCCGCAGGCGGTAAGCGGGTGATCTTCCGCACGCTTGATATCGGCTCTGATAAAGTTCTGCCCTACATGAAGCCCACCGATGAGCCGAACCCGGCACTCGGCTGGCGCGCGATCCGGGTGGGTCTGGATAAGCCTGGTGTGATGCGCATGCAGTTGCAGGCGTTGATCCGGGCGGCGAATGGCGGGCCTTTGACGGTCATGTTCCCATTTGTGGCGCAATTCGAGGAATACCGCCTTGCGCGCGAAGAGGTTGCCAAGACCATCGAACGAGAACGTCGGTTGGGCCATGTTCTGCCCTCGTCGCTGGAAATTGGCGCGATGCTGGAAACACCCTCGCTTGGCTTTGCGCCGCTCAAGTTCTTTGAAGAGGTGGATTTTCTGTCAATCGGGGGCAACGATCTTAAGCAATTCTTCTTTGCGGCGGATCGTGAAAACGAGCGCGTGCGCAAACGCTACGATACGCTGAATGTGAGCTTCCTGAGCTTTATCGAGCGCATCGTGGAGCGCTGCGATATCTCTGGCACCCCGCTCAGTTTCTGCGGCGAGGATGCGGGGCGTCCGATTGAAGCGGTGTGTCTTGCAGCCATGGGCATCCGTACCCTGTCGATGCGCCCGGCATCCATCGGTCCGGTTAAATCGCTGCTGATGCGGGTGGATCTGGGCGAGCTGCGCAAGATCATCTCTGATGCGCGCCATCGCGGTGATCAGACGGTGCGGCCAGCGGTCATGCAGTACCTGCGCGAACTCTGAGCTTTCATGACGTCTGATCGTGCGGTCGCCTTCATTGAGGGCGGTCGCTCTGCATTTTATGCTGCGAATTCGGTCGCTGAAGCGTAATAACTGGTTTTCCTATTCGGACATTATTTAGGCTGCGCGCCCTATCATCATTAAATTAGTTTCAAATTTTAGATAAATTTGATCTTTTAGCCAGAACCGAAACGTTTCTCGGATCTGGCGTGTTTTCTGCGTCAGGTCACCTGTTGGCTCCGTGCACCCCCATCCAAACAAGAGACGGTCGCGATGGCGAAGTGACGAAAGCTGTTCTCCACAGAGGGTGATCGGCATAACGCTCTGCCAAAATAGCGAAAATGCGAGGTTATCCACAACACATCAGTCCGTTTTCCACAGAACAAAAACCCAGCTTTGACGATCATAAATTAGAGATTTCGTCAAAATGACAGGGACGCCGTAAATGTGGCGAAATCACCGGCGAGAGGTCTGGGATTAACTTATTAAATAGTTATGATCGCGGCGTTCAGGAGAGGAAAACGAACAGATGTCCAGCGACAAAGCACAGCCCAACGCAGCCCCGCTTCGCAGCGGTGGCAGAATTCTTGCAGACCAGCTGCAGATCCTCGGGGCTGATACGATTTATTGCGTCCCCGGAGAGAGTTATCTGGAGTTGCTGGACGGGCTCCATGCCCACCAAGAGACCATCAAAGTGGTGACGTGCCGCCACGAATCCGGTGCCTCGAACATGGCCGATGCCTACGGTAAGATGACCGGCAAGCCCGGGATTTGCGCCGTGACGCGCGGACCGGGGGCCACCAATGCATCGAACGGCGTGCATACCGCATTTCAGGATTCTACCCCGATGATCCTTCTAATCGGGCAGGTCGGGCGCGAGATGGTGGATCGCGAGGCCTTTCAGGAGATTGATTATCGCCGCATGTTTGGCCAGATGGCCAAATGGGTGGCGCAGATCGACGATGCTGCCCGTATCCCCGAATATATGGCGCGCGCGTGGAAAGCGGCGCTGTCAGGTCGCCCCGGTCCGGTGGTCTTGGCGCTGCCTGAGGACATGCTGACCGATGAGGTCGCGGTGGCTGACCTCAGGGTGACACCGCCTGCACGCCCTGCACCGGCGGCACAGGATATCGAGACGCTGCAGGCGATGATTGCCCGCGCCGAACGCCCGATGCTGATGGTGGGCGGTCCCAGCTGGAGTGAGAGCTGTGCGCAAAAAGCACTGGCTTTTGCAGAACGGCTGGGTCTGCCGGTGACCACGTCTTTTCGCAGTCAGGACTATGTGAACAATGGGCATGACAACTACGTCGGCCCCGTAGGCATTGCGCCAATTCCCAATCTTCGCAAGCGGTTGCGCGAAGAGGTTGATCTGTTGATCACGGTTGGCCCGCGCCTTGGCGAGATGACAACCCAAGGGTATGAGCTGATCGACATCCCGCATCCACAGATGACATTCGTGCATGTTCATCCCGGAGCAGAAGAGCTGGGGCAGGTCTATCAGCCCGATCTGGCGATCCAGTCCGACCCAGAGCTGTTCTTTGATGCCGCCGATGCAATCACCGTGCCGGATGGACCATATGTCTGGTCCGATTGGGTGCAGGCACAGCGCGCCGACTACCTTGCATTCCAGACCCCGACCGAGGTGCCGGGAGACGTGAACATGGGCCATGTGGTGCGCCACATGAGCGAGACCCTGCCGGAGGATACGATCTACACCAATGGGGCCGGGAACTACACGGTCTGGCTGCACCGTTTCCACCAGCACCGCGCCTATCGCACCCAGCTTGCGCCCACCAGCGGCTCGATGGGTTACGGGGTTCCTGCGGCGGTCGCGGCCAAGCTGGAGCACCCGGACTGCACCGTGGTGGCGATGGCCGGGGATGGCTGTTTCATGATGACCTCGCAAGAGCTGGCGACGGCTGTTCAGCACGGGGCGGAGGTCATCTATGTGGTGGTGAACAACGGCATGTATGGCACCATCCGTATGCATCAGGAACGCCACCATCCCGGCAAGGTCATGGCCACCAAACTGGTGAACCCGGATTTTGTGGCCTACGCGGCCTCATTTGGGATCACGGGCGAGCGGGTGTTGAAAACCGATGACTTCCCGGCCGCACTGGAACGTGCGCGCAGCGCCAAGGGCGGCTATATGATCGAAATCGTGGTCGACCCCGAAGCATTGACCCCGAACCAGTCGCTCTCGGCGGTGCGGGCCGAGGGTGAGAGCAAGGGAAAAAGCTGAAGCCTACGCGCTTCAAAGTTGAATATTCCAATATTTTCCAAAGACTTGATTGACGCGGGCCGTTGTCCCGCGTCATTCTGCGTCGCAGAAGGACCAGAGCGGAGAATCCGATGATCGACCTCTACACTTGGAATACGCCCAATGGGCGCAAGGTTTCGATCCTGCTGGAGGAGCTCAATGTTCCTTATAATGTGCACGCGGTGGATATTACCAAGGGGGAGCAGCTGGAGGCGGAGTTTCTCACCATCAGCCCCAACAACAAGGTCCCGGCAATTCGCGACAATGAAACGGGCGTGACCTTGATGGAATCCGGGGCGATCCTGATTTATCTGGCGGAAAAATACGGCCAGTTTCTGCCGCGCGAAAACCGCATCGAGATTTATGAATGGTTGATGTGGCAGATGGCGGGGTTTGGCCCGATGCTGGGGCAGGCGCATCATTTTCTGAAATACAATCGCGGTGTCTCCGCCTACGCCGAAGAGCGATATGGCGAAGAGGCGCGCCGCCTTTACGGGGTGCTGGATCGTCGCCTAGAGGGGCGCGACTATATCATCGGCGAATACACTATCGCCGACATTGCCTGTTGGCCGTGGGTGTCACGATATGAGTGGCAAGAGATTGATCTGCGCGACTACCCGCATGTGCGTAAATGGTACCAGCGCATTGCGGCGCGGCCCGCTGTCCAACGCGGCTATCACGTGCCTGATCATGTGAACGAGATACCACAAGGATGAGGCCGCGCGCTCGAACGCGGATTGGCAGTCAGAGGGACAGATCTCCCATCACCTCTTGGGCGATACGTTCAACGATGGGTTTTGCTTCGGGCGCGCTCATACCAACGCGCAGACGGCGATCATAGAGGATCTGCAAGAGCTTCTCATCATGGCTGGTGAGGCGGGCAAATTCATCATCGTCGTTAAAGATCGAAGGCCGCGCCTTGGGGCTGTCGTTGCGCAGGCCAAGGCCTTGGGCGATTTCCTCATGGATACAGCTCTCGCGCATCAGATCCGGCTGTTCCGCGCGGATCAGGGCCACGCCGCGACTGTAGTTGAGCGGATCGCGCTGAGGCCCGCCTGCAAAAACGAGGCAATAGAACTTGCGTGGTGGTGTCGCAAAAAGCGCCACATCGCTATCTGAGAGATTGGGCAGCAGGCGGCGGACTTTATCCTCGACAAAATCCGCATCATCCACCCCGGCAAAGAGCACGGTGAAGTTGCCGCTGGTGCCGACCGTGACCGGATGCCCGGTGATCCGGGCCAGTCGTGCGGCATAGGCGGTGAGGGTGGCGCGGTCCTTCTCGGCCTGCGCTTTGGTCACCGAGGGCCCAAAGATCGGCACCAGCCGTACGGGCTGTTCCCAGCGTCCCATGCCCCCGGCACCGCCATCGGTGGCGCTGGCGTATTCATCGTAAAAGGCAAGGGTTTCAAAGCGTTCCGCCAGATCTTCGGCATCATAGGGCGTTTCAGGCCCGCCGCCATCCGTACGCAAGAGCCCGCGCGTGAGCAGGTCCTGTTCCAGATCGGCATAGTATTTGGTGAGCGTCTGCGCCTCCACCGATGGGGTATAGACCGGCTTGACCGGGCGCGGGGTCGGGCGTGGCGTATCCTTGGGACCGGGCGCAAGCGCAAGACAGCCGCCAAGCGCCAGAGCGGCGCTCAAGGCAAGGAGCGCGCCCAGTGGCCGCGCTCCGTTTCGGTTATTGTCGCGAGAGTTCACGCGGTCAGGCTCACTTGGGCACGGCGGTGCCAGCATTGTCGCCGACCCCGTCCTTGCGGGCCTTGGCTGCCGCCAATGTGTCGCGCAGCTCGGTTTCCATCTTTTTCAGCTCGGTTTCTGCTTCGGCGCGCTTGCGTTTGCCCTCGTCGGCGATTTGCAGGCTTTCCTCGATGGTGCCGATCAGGTCGGCATTGGCCTTTTTGACCGCCTCGATATCAAAGACGCCGCGCTCCATTTCCTCGCGGATGACCTTGTTGCTCTCGCGCAGGTTGGCGGCATTGGCGGTCAGCAACTCATTGGTGAGGTTGTTGGCATCGCGTACCGCATTTGCGGCTTCGGCAGAGCGTTGGATGGTCACCGCCTGCGCCAGCTGGGTTTCCCAGAGCGGCACGGTGTTGACGAGTGTGGAGTTGATCTTGGTGACCAGCGATTTGTCGTTTTCCTGCACCAGACGAATGGAGGGCAGGGACTGCATGGTCACCTGACGGGTGAGTTTCAGGTCATGTACGCGGCGTTCCAGATCGTCACGGGCTGCGCGCAGATCGCGCAGCTCTTGCGCTTTGATGACCTGATCATCCTCTGGTGCAGCCTGAACTGCGGCCTCCAGCGCGGGGATCTCGGTGGCGTCCAACTCGGCAAGCTTGGCTTCACCGGCCGCGATATAGAGGGCAAGCTCGTCGTAGAAATCCAGCGTCTTCTCATAGAGAACATCAAGCGATTTGATGTCTTTCAGCAGCGTGTGCTCATGCGCCAGGAGGCTGTCGGTGATCTTGTCGATCTGGCCCTGCACGGTCTCATATTTGGCGGTGAACTTTGCAAAGGGCGCGGCGCGACCCAAGAGGCGCTCCCAGAAGGTCGGCTTGCGGCGCACGTCCAGTTCCGACACCGAAAAGCCGCGGATGGTGGTGACGATATCGCGCAAGGAATCACCGGCAGGGCCCACATCCTTGTTGCGCACATCCGTGAGCATTGCCTGAGAGATCTGTTGCAATTCGCCCTGCGCGGCAGAGCCGAAGGAGATGATCGAATTGGTGTCGCCCATGTCGATCTCGTCGATGCGGCGACGGATCGCGGTAGAGGTCTCGGGGTCTGCAGCCTCAAGCGTGGCAAGCTCGCCTTTGGGCTCGGGCAGGGTGACATCCGTCACTTCCTTCACCAGAGTTTCAGCTTCCACTGCTTTTTTCTGAATGGTCTCAGACATGGGCCAGGCCTTTCCTGTCAGGTTAAGAGGGGCGGTCCAGTTGGACGCCTTCGCGCTCCAATCGGGCGCGCAACACATCAATTTCAATATTCAGATCGCCCCGGTCCTCCAGCAGGAGTTTTTCATTCCGGGCGGCGAAATTCTGTTCCAGATCGTCGAGCAGCGCGAGGTAGTCCGCGCGCGCCTCAACATTGCCACTGCGGGCAAAGATATCGGCAAACTTGACCGTCGCGTCCCGCGCACCAAGCAGATAGACGGTCAGATATTTGCGCGCGGCGGTCAGATCGCGCGGGTCTTCTTCGACGGTGCGGCAAAGATCGCGCGCCACCGCCTGAAACTGGTCCACGCGCAGCTCCACCTGACGATCCTTGGCGCGCAACACCGCGTCTTTCATCGCCGCCAGATGGGTTTCGGCCTCATCCACCACACGCGCCACGCGGGAGCTTTGAAATTCGTCAATGCCTTCGACACCCTTGTCGCTGAGGGGATCGATGCCGAAGGCGGCCAGATGCAGCCCAAGGCAAGCCACACCATAAAGCGCGGCGGTAATCACGCCCGGCTCGCTGGACCATGCGCCCACCGCGCCGCCGAGGCCGCACAATAGACCGGCAAGGATCTTGCGGGGCAAGGCGGGGCGGCGCGCGACTTTACGCGCCTCATAGGCAGCTTGCGCCTTAAGCCCTTCGCGCAGCATCACAGCGGCTGCGGCCCATAGGCCTGCGCCAATCAGTCCGAGGACCAGACCAGAGGCGCCAGCACCCAGTGAAAACAGCATGAGTATCGCCGCAGGCACGAACATCAGGTTCGCACGTAGGCCGACGGGATTGACCCGTGCGCTGGCCATCATGCGGGAATTGCCTGTGGGGCGCCCATCGGGGCGGGTGGATTGCTGAGCTGAAGGGCTGAACTTGCCGCCAAACCGTTGTGCCATACGTCAGACCCCGACGATCCAACCGGTCCCGATGCCCAGCATCAGGATCAGCAACGCAACATAGGCGATGGTTTGCACCGTTTTGGCCCCCAACATTTCCCCAACATATTGAAACCTAGGGGATTGCAGGCGCTCCTGCTAGGGGGAAGTCCGCTCCGGGGGGCTCAGTCTTGCGGTTTTTTGCCAAAACGCCGTGCTCCGGGGGCTGATTTGCCGCCAGAAGGCCCACCGGTTTTGCGCGCGCCCGCGCCGCTTGCGGGTTTTGAGCCAAAGCTCTTGGTGCCGGAGGGTTTGCCACCAGACGGTTTGCCAGCGCTGGATTTACCCGCAGAAGCTTTGCCAGAGAAGGTTTTGCCCTCAAACGGCTTTCCCGATCCCTTGCCAGCTCCTTTGCCGATGGGGCGGCCCTTTGGCGCGCTGCCGCCTTTGCCAGCCGGTTTTGCGCCGGGGGCTCCACCGGGATTGCGCGGCCCACGTCCGGGGCGGGTGGGCTTTTTCTTGGCTTCGCCGTCGCCTTCGGGCGCGGCCAGACCCAGCTGGTCGCGCACCACGCGGGGGCGCAGCTCTTCGACCTCGCCTTCCTTCAGCGTGCCAAGCTGGAAAGGCCCGTAAGAGATCCGCAGCAAGCGGTTCACCGGGTAGCCGACCTCTTCCATGGCGCGGCGAATTTCGCGGTTCTTGCCTTCGCGCAGCCCGATGGTGAGCCATGCATTGGCACCCTGCTGACGATCAAGGTTCACGGTCATCGGCTGGAAGCGTTCGCCGTCGATCACCACGCCTTTGCGCAGCACGTCGAATTCATGGTCCTGCGGTCGGCCATTGATGCGCACCCGGTAGCGGCGCAGCCAGCCGGTGGAGGGCAGCTCCAACTGGCGTTTGACGCCGCCATCGTTGGTCAACAGCAGCAGACCTTCGGAATTGAGGTCGAGCCGCCCGACCGTCATCACCCGCGGCAGATCCTCGGGCAATTCGTCAAAGATCGTCCTGCGGCCTTTTTCGTCCGAATTGGTCGTCACCAGACCGGTGGGTTTGTAATAGAGCCACAGGCGCGGGGCCTCGGCCTCGGGCAGGGGATTGCCATCCACCACGATGCGATCACTGCCGGTCACATTTAGCGCCGGGCTGTCGATCACTGCGCCGTTGACCGCAACGCGGCCCTCGGCAATCATCCGCTCCGCCTCACGGCGCGAGGCCACACCGGCGCGCGAGAGCACCTTGGCAATGCGGTCGCCCTCCGCAGAGGGCCGCGCGTCCCCTGTTGCGCTTGCCTGCGGGGCTTTGGAACCGCGCGGCTTCGCTGAGGGTTTCGCCTGTGGCCGGGCGCCTTTGGCTGCGCGATGCGCGGAGGGGGAGGATGGGGTTTTCTTGCTCATGGCGCTGCCATAGCCTATTCGCGAGGGCGGCGAAAGCATCCATTGCCGGGGTGCGCGGCTGTTAGTGCGGACGGTACGACGACGGAAAGGGGCATGCACACATGGAGTTTCGATCCTTCATGGCAGAGGCGCTGGAAGAGGCGCAGGCCGCCGCTGGGCGCGGTGAGGTGCCGGTGGGTGCGGTGCTGGTCAACCCCTCAGGCGAGGTGGTGGCGCGGGCAGGCAATCGAACGCGTGAACTCAACGATCCCACCGCCCATGCCGAGGTGCTGGTGATCCGCGCGGGCTGCGCGGCACTGGGCAGTGAGCGGCTGACGGGGCATGATCTCTATGTGTCGCTGGAGCCCTGCGCCATGTGTGCCGCTGCCATTGCCGCCGCCCGTGTCGCGCGGGTGTACTACGGCGCGTCTGATCCGAAATCCGGCGGCGTGGCCCACGGGGCCTGCGTGTTCGACCATCCGCAAGCGCACCATGTGCCTGAGGTTTATGACGGGTTTTCCGCATTACAGTCAGAGGCGCTATTGAGGGATTTCTTTGCGAAACGGCGCGGATGAGCCTGCCCCCCACAGACCTGTTGCGCCGCTTTGGACTGAGTGCACCGGAACTGGTCACTGAAACCACGCGCGCCAAGGTCTGGCGGGTGAGGCAGAAAACTGACACGCAAGCGGCGCTGAAATACTATCCCGCCGGGCATATGGGAAATGAAACCAGCGGCCTAGCCTATCTGGAGCGTGTCGAGCGCGCCGGGGCCGTGCGGGTGTTTGCGCGGTCAACAGATGCAGTGGTGATGGAGTGGCTTCAGGGGCCATCGCTTGGGGAACTGGCGCGCAGACAGGCCCCGGAGACCGCAGATCGCGGGTTGACCGACGTGGCAGCACATTTGTTTGCAGCAGAGGTTTGCGCAGACGGGCTGCTGTCGGTGGCCGAAATCATGGCGCCGTTGCGGGATGCCTGTTTTACCGCCCCTGAGGCGCGTGAGGCGCAAAGCATCGCGTGGGCCTGTCTGGATAAGATGCAGCGCGGCGCGGTTGAGAGTGTCGCCCTGCACGGTGATCTGCATCACGATAACATCATTCACACTGCGCAGGGGCTGCGGGCTTTTGATGCCAAGGGATTGGCGGGGCCGCGGGCGTATGAACTGGCCAATGCGTTTCGCCATCCGCGCGGGTGTCGCGCGTTTGCAGCGGATGCGCAGGTGATCCGGCACCGCGCGATCACTTGGGGGCGTGTGGCGGGATGTGGCGCGCAGGAGCAGCTAAGATGGGCCATCGCCAAGCTGTTGCTCTCAATGCTCTGGTCCGGGCAGGAGGCCCCAAAAGAGCGTGCCTTGTTACGTCAAATGCTGAGGGTGGCTGAAAAGGGCTTGCCGGATTAGGTCGATTGTCCTAACTAGGCATTAGGACAGATGACCTAATCGTCATATTCGCTCCTGTGTTATGTCTCAGTCGAGGTTGAAGTGGCGATGGCCAGTACGAGAGAGCGGATCGTCGAACAGGCCGATGTGCTGTTTTATGAGCGTGGGTATGAGGCCACCTCGCTGGCCGATATTGCCGCGCCCCTCGGGCTGTCGCGCGGCAATTTCTACTATCATTTCAAGACCAAGGACGAGATCCTGAATGCGGTGATCGACCTGCGCCTGTCGCGTACAGCCGCGATGCTGGCCGCGTGGGAGGCCGAGGGCGACACGCCGCTGGCGCGCATCACCTGTTTCATCCGCATCCTGATCCGCAACCGCGCCAAGATCATGTCATGGGGCTGCCCGGTGGGCACCTTGGTAAGCGAGCTTTCAAAGCTTGAACACATCGCACAAGCACGCGCGGCGGAGCTGTTCACGCTCTTCATAGATTGGCTCGCGGTGCAATTTCGCAGCGCCGGTGTAGAGCGCGACGCCAAGGCGCTCGCCACGCATCTGATGGGCCGCAGTCAGGGCGTCGCGGCGCTGGCGCAGGCCTTTGGCGACGAGGCGCTGATCGAGGCGGAGGTTGCGCAGATGACGGATTGGGTGGCACAGCAAATCGCGGCGCAACCCACAGATTATTCAGAACAAGAGGGAGGGTCGCTTTGTTTGTGATCTTTTTAAAATTCACCAAAGAGAAGACCCGCGCCGGAGAGGCCATGGAGGCGCATAAAGCATGGCTGGCACAGGGGTTTTCCGATGGGGTTTTCCTTGCGGCGGGCTCTTTGGACGATGGCGCAGGGGGCGCGATCCTTGCTTACGACGAAGATCGCGACGCCCTAGAGGCGCGGGTGGCGGCAGACCCTTTTGTGCGGGAGGGCATTGTCACGGCTGAGATCACCGGATTTACGCCCGCGCGCACCGATGCGCGGCTCGGGTTCCTGAAGGTGGCCGGATGAGCCGTGTTGTCACGAGCACGGATGGCCGGCAGCGCTGTGCATGGTCGGCCACGGCACCGGAGTTTGATGCCTACCACGATGCGGAGTGGGGCTTCCCGGTGGGGGACGACCGGCGGCTGTTTGAGAAGATCTGTCTGGAGAGTTTCCAGTCCGGCCTCAGTTGGCGCACCATCCTGTCGAAACGCGAGAACTTTCGCGCGGCCTTCGACGGCTTCGACTATCACAGGATGGCGGGGTATGGCCCGGAGAAAGTCGCCGCATTGTTGCAGGACGCGGGCATCATCCGTCATCGCGGCAAGATCGAGGCGGTCATCAATAATGCCGCGCGCGCGGTCGAGATGGAGGCCAGCGAGGGATCTCTGGCCGCATTCTTCTGGCGCTACGAGGTCAAGACACCCCCAGAGCCGCAGACCGTTTCCACCTGCCCAGAGTCAGTCGCGCTGTCGAAGGACTTGAAAAAACGGGGCTGGAAATTTGTCGGGCCAACCACCTGTTTTGCCTTTATGCAGGCGATGGGGCTGGTCAACGATCACGCAGAGGGCTGCTATTGTCGCCCGCTGGCGGCTGAGGCGCGCCGGGCGTTTTCGGCTCCTCTCTGACGATTGGCCTGTGATCATTTGCCTGAAACTGCAGGTGGCCGCGTAAATTTACGACAGCCCCCGCAAAAACGGGGGATTACCATGCGACTGTCGGGTTTGAGAGATTTCGCTTTGGGCTTTGCCCAAAGCGACCCGCGCCGCGCGCCCTTCGGGCGCGCGGCGCTTGGCCCAACGGGAAGCGTGGTTTTTTTATAAACCGCGCTGACGGGCGGGAGGCCAACCGCCTGCCAGTGAAGCCGACCGGTCGAGAGGCCGAGTTACTTCACCACAATTTCGCGCGGCACATCGACCAGAGCTTCGCCGCCGTTTGGGGTCACCACAAATGTCTCTGTGATCGCCATCCCCCAGTCCGGGGTCCACAGACCCGGCATCAGGTGGAACGTCATGTTTTCTTCCAGCTTGGTGGTATCACCTGGACGCAGCGACATCGTGCGCTCGCCCCAATCCGGCGGGTAGCTGAGGCCGACCGGATAGCCGGTGCGGTTGCCCTTGATGTAGCCCGCGCGGCCAAAGCTCTCATAGACGCAGGCGGCGACCTCTTCGCAGGTGACACCGGGCTTGGCGACGGCGAATGTGTCTTCGATCGCTTGCAGGATTGCCTTTTCCCCGCGGCGGATGTCCTCGGGCGGGCTGCCGAGGAACAGCGTGCGGCTGATCGGGCAATGATAGCGGCGCACGCAGCCCGAGATCTCGAAATAGGTCGCCTCACCGGGGGCCAGTGGGCGGTCATTCCAGGTGATATGCGACGCGGAGGCCTCAATGCCCGAGGGTGCGATGGGTGAGATTGCCGGATAATCCCCGGCCAGAAGCGGTAGACCCTCGATGCCTGCGGCCTGCACCCGTGCCACCAGCGCGTTTTTGGGAATGCCTTCATTGAATTCCGCGCGCAATACCCCGTGCATATGCGCCGAGAGCTTGCCTGCCGCCTGCATCAACTGCAGTTCCTGTTCGCTTTTGACCGCGCGTTGCCAGTTCACAAGGCCCGTGGCATCCGCAAAAGCATCGCGACCAAAGGCGGTCTCCAGAATCTCATGGCTGCGGGCGGAGTAATAATAGTTGTCCATTTCCACCCCGATGGCCTCTGTCCAGCCGAAGTCGCGCAGCAGCTCCACCAGTGAGTCGAACGGATGGTGGTCCGGGTGCTGGACGTGTTCTTCGGGCCAGTCAAAGAGATGGTCGGCCTCCAGCCAGGTGGTCAGCGCGGCGCCGGGCTTGTCCTGAGTGCGGCCCCACCACATCGGCATGCCGTTTTCATGCAGAATCACCGCCTGCGGGACATAAAAGCTCCAGCCGTCGTAGCCGGTAAGCCATGCCATGTTGGAAGGATCGCAGATCACCAGTGTTTTAAGGCCCTGTGCTGCCATGGCGCGGCGGGTCTTTTCCAATCTGCGGGCGTATTCGGTGGTGGTAAAATCGTTGGCGGGCATTAGAACTCGATTTCTTTCATTACCTGTGGCTCGATGACGTTGACGCCGGGAAGCCCGTCAATCAAGTCCTGTGCGCTCTGTTCCAGCAATGGAAATGTGCGATAGTGGCAGGGAATGACCGTTTTGAAGGCAAAATAGCGCTTGGCGGCATAGGCGGCGGCCTTCATGTCCATGGTGAAATGGCCCCCTGCCGACAGGATGCCGATGTCGGGCCTGTAGTAGTCGCCCATCCAGTCCATGTCGGCCATGATGTCGGTGTCCCCAGAGACATAGATCACCTGTCCCTCGGCGCGGATCATATAGCCCACTTCGCTGCCGGCGGTGCGCAGCCCGTCGCGGGTGGAAAACGTATTTGAATGGGAGGCGGGCACCATCGACACGCGGGTCTCGCCCACATCGACCGTGCCCCCTTTGTTAAAGCCCAGGGTTTCCACGCCTTCGGTTTCACCCCAATAGCCCATCAGATCATATTGGCCGATGATCGGGATCGAGAGGTGTTTGGCAAGACCAAGCACATCTGCCACGTGATCAAAATGCGCGTGGGTCAACAGGATATGCGTGGCCCCCTTGGTGGCGGCATCATGCTGGCTGTCGTCCAGCATCGGGTTGCCGGTAAGCCAAGGGTCGATGAGGAGGGTGGTCTCGCCCGTTTCCAGACGAAAGCCGCCGTGACCTAGCCAGATCAGTTTCATGCGCCGTTCTCCGCGTTGTCCAAGACGTGTGTGGAATGTCTTTTACGTGACCCTATCAGGGGTTTGGGAAAAATCCATGGCTGTGATGAAGTCATGAAAGACGATAGAGCAGGGGCAGCGCTCCCGCCCGCTCTCATGCCCCGTTGGGGCCTTGCGATCCGTTGGGCCGAGCGCGCGCGGACAGCTGTGCTGTCCGCGCGCGGGTCGCATCGGGCTTTGCCCGATGCGAAACACCTCAGTTGGCGGTGAGATTTGGATCTGGCGGGCGGAGAATTCCCAAGGCAGGCTTGCGGCGCGCAGGCACGAGCGGTAAACGCGTGGGCAAGACGAGATGAGGGTTATTGATGTCGATTGACCAAAGCACAGCCGCGAAAGTGGCCAAACTGGCCCGGATCAAGGTCGAAGAGGACGCTCTGCCTGCGCTGGCAGAGGAGTTCAACACGATCCTCGGGTTCATCGAGCAACTGAACGAAGTGGATGTCGAGGGCGTCGAGCCGATGACCTCCGTCACCCCGCAGCGCCTTAAGCGCCGCGAGGACGTGGTCACCGACGGCAACCAGCAGGAGAAAGTGCTGGCCAATGCCCCGGATGCCCGCGAAGGCTTCTTTGCTGTGCCTAAGGTTGTGGAGTAAGATATGTCTGACCTGAACAAACTGGGCCTTGCAGAGGCCCGCGATCTGCTGCGCAAGGGTGACACCACCTCTGTGGAACTCACCGAGGCCTGCCTCAAGGCCATCGACGGGGCAGATGCGCTCAATGCGTTTGTGCATAAAACCCCCGAGATCGCGCTGGAGCGTGCCAAGGCGGCGGATGTGCGTATTGCTGAAGGCGACGCGCCCGCTATGTGCGGCCTGCCCATCGGGATCAAGGATCTGTTTTGCACCAAAGGTGTCGACAGTCAGGCGGCGTCGAACATCCTCAAGGGGTTCAAGCCTGAATATGAATCCACCGTCTCGCAGAAACTGCAGGACGCAGGCGCGGTCATGCTCGGCAAGCTGAACATGGACGAATTTGCCATGGGCTCCTCGAACGAGACCTCCGCCTATGGCAATGCCATCAGCCCATGGCGGCGCGGCGCCGAAGTGACCCCGCTGACCCCCGGTGGGTCTTCGGGTGGCTCGGCGGCGGCTGTGGCGGCAGACTTGTGCCTTGCGGCAACCGGCACCGATACGGGCGGCTCGATCCGCCAGCCTGCGGCCTTTACCGGCACCGTTGGCATCAAGCCCACCTATGGGCGCTGCTCGCGCTGGGGCATCGTGGCCTTTGCGTCCTCGCTCGATCAGGCCGGGCCGATGACCAAGAACGTGCGCGACGCGGCCATCATGCTGGAGGCCATGTGCGGCCATGACGACAAGGATTCGACCTCTGCGGACCTCGCAGTGCCGAACTTCGAGGCAATGCTGACCGGCGACATCAAAGGTAAGAAAATCGGCATCCCGCGCGAATATCGCATGGACGGCATGCCTGCCGAGATTGCCAAGCTCTGGGATGAGGGCGCAGCGATGCTCAAGGCAGCGGGGGCCGAGATCGTCGAGATCTCGCTGCCGCACACAAAATACGCACTGCCCGCCTATTACGTGATTGCCCCGGCTGAGGCCTCTTCGAACCTCGCGCGTTACGACGGTGTGCGCTACGGCCACCGCGCGACGCTCGCGCAGGGTGACGGCATCACCGAGATGTACGAGAAAACCCGCGCCGAAGGGTTTGGCCACGAGGTGCAGCGCCGCGTGATGGTCGGCACCTATGTGCTGTCGGCGGGGTTCTACGACGCCTATTACAACCGCGCCCGCAAGGTTCGCACCCTGATCAAAAAGGACTTCGAGGATGCCTTTGCCGCCGGTGTGGACGCGATCCTGACCCCGGCGACGCCCTCTGCGGCCTTTGGCCTTGGCGAGATGAATGACGAAGATCCGGTCAAGATGTACCTGAACGATGTCTTTACCGTCACCGTGAACCTTGCAGGTTTGCCCGGTATTTCGGTGCCAACCGGTGTCGACACCCAAGGTCTGCCGCTGGGGCTGCAGCTGATCGGGCGGCCGTGGGAAGAAGGAGACCTTCTGAATACCGCCTATGCGCTGGAGCAATCCGCCGGATTTGTAGCCAAGCCTGCGCAGTGGTGGTAAAACACATCGCTAAGAAGAGTGAAAAGCTAGGCTGAGCAGACAGGTGACACAGATGCGAGTTTCGGGATTTATGATCGCGGTCAGCGCGATGGCACTGGTGGCCTGCAGCCCGCAGGTCCCCGACAGCGCGGCAGGGGTAGGGGACGCAACAAGTCCCTTTAACGCTCCGCCTGAGGTCGAAGCAGGCCGCACCCTGAACGGCGCACCTCTGGTGCCCGCGTCGCGCCTGTCGACTGAAACGTCTGGAACAAACGCCAACTGGCAGCAGCCCCGCCCCTCCGCCGGGGCTGCCGCAACTGCAAATGACGACATCGCCAGAGAGGCCGCAGCAGCGATTTCAGCCGCTGGTCAGAACTCAGGTCAGGCCCCGCTGGAGGCAAGCCCCTCGAACCCGGCACCCGCGCTGGTCGGCAATCCCAACCTGTCGGACGAGAATAATTTCGAGGCCGTCGCTGCCCGTCAAACCATCGAGAGTGACGCTGAGCGCATCGCACGTCAGCGTGCGCAATATCAGGTGATCACCCCCACGGCTGTGCCAGACCGCCCGCAGGATCTGGCGCCCAATATCGTGCGCTACGCGCTGTCGACCTCCAATCCACGCGGTCAGCGGATCTATAGCCGCACCGGGATCAACCTGCAGGCCCGTTCGCAGCGCCACTGCGCAGAATATGCCTCTGCCGATCTCGCGCAGACCGCATTTCTTGAGATGGGCGGGCCAAAACGGGACCGCAAGGCGCTGGACCCGGATGGGGATGGCTACGCCTGCGGCTGGGATCCTGCCCCGTTCCGCGCCGCTGTGCGCGCGCAGGGCGACTAAGCCGAACACATGTCTGATGTCTCCCCGATCTGGCATCCGAGTCCCAACTACGGGCCACGGCGTGAGGGCCTGCGCCCCCATCTGATCGTGCTGCATTACACCGCAATGCAGAGCGCCGATGCAGCACTCACGCGGCTATGTGATCCCGCATATGAGGTCTCGGCTCATTATCTGATCGGCGGTGATGGCAGACTTTGGCAACTGGTCGAAGAGGACCAGCGCGCCTGGCACGCAGGCGCAGGCGAATGGGCGGGGCAGCAGGACATCAATTCACGCTCTATCGGGATTGAATTGGACAATCGCGGCGATCATCCGTTCTCGGAGCCGCAAATGCGCAGGCTGGAAACCCTTCTGCCACACATCATGACTCGCTGGAACATTGCGCCCGAGGGGGTGATTGGCCATTCAGACCTTGCGCCCGGGCGCAAATGGGATCCGGGGCCGCGCTTCGACTGGCAGCGGCTAGCGACCCTTGGATATGCGCGGCCTGCCAGCCGGTCACATGCCGCAACCGCCGCGACACCGCAGGGCTTTCGCGACGCCGCCATGGCTTGCGGCTTTACGGCCAAAGCAGATGACGCCACGCTCCTCGAAGCAGTGCGCCTGCGCTACCGTCCATGGGGGCAGGGACCGCTCTGTGACGCAGACCTTACGCCCCTCATGGACTGACCTTCATCTTCTAACGTCAAATATCCTGGGGTGAATGCGCGTCCGCGCAGAGGGGCAACGCCCCTCCCACCCGCTCCACCTTGACGCAGCGCCGATGCAGGCGTAGGCAGACCGCGCGCAGAGAGCCGGATGGCCGCGTTGGGGCACACGCCCCCGCGAGGAAAGTCCGGACTCCCTGAAACAACGGTGCCGGGTAACGCCCGGGCAGGGCAACCTGACGGAAAGCGCCACAGAAATGAGACCGCCTCGCCGCTCTGGAGGTTCGCCAAAGGATGCGACGGGGTAAGGATGAAACGGTGGGGTAAGAGCCCACCGCACCGCTGGCAACAGGGGTGGCACGGCAAGCCCCACCGGGAGCAATGCCAAATAGGGCCTCCGCGCGGGCCGGGTCGGGCAACCGAGACCGCCGCTAGGGATGTTTCACCCGAGAGAGGCCGGGTTGGCAGCTAGAGGCGTCCGGCAACGGGCGTCCCAGAAGAATGGTCATCAAACCCTGCCTTTCGGGGCAGGGGGAACAAGATCCGGCTTATAGGCTCTCTGCGCAAAATACGTAGCCTTTCCAGGCGCGACAGCATCGTAATCCGCCCCTAAAGCGGGATTTTAGTGAGAGCTGCAATTTAGCCGGGCGAATCCTATTGACACTCGCCACCACAAAGGTAAAAGCGCACGCTCATATAGGAATTAGACCCGAGAGGCCCCCTGCCTTTTCGGACGCAGGAGAAGCACAATGGCGAAGCCGACGACCATCAAAATCCGCCTGAACTCGACCGCGGGCACGGGCCACTTCTACGTGACCAAGAAAAACGCGCGCACCATGACCGAGAAAATGACCGTTCGTAAATACGACCCGGTCGCGCGCAAGCACGTCGAGTACAAAGAAGGCAAAATCAAGTAAGCCTTTCGGGGTCCACTGGATCTCAGTCTAAAAAAGGTCGCGCATCGGGCGCGGCCTTTTTTGTTGTGCAGCACTGACCATATGCGCAGCGCAGGGTTTACCCGCAGGAAACGGTGTCGCGCTTATCTAAAATGCAGAATGTGTGCCGGGCCTTGGCCGTGGGATCTGCACATTCCTGCCCTATTTCGCGGTCAGACCTCTAGGCGTGGTGTGAGAGTTAGAGAGTGGAGAGGGTGATCTTATGAAAAGCCTGATTGGATTGTCTGCGCTGATGTTGTTGTTGCCTGCAGTTGTGGCACTGACCGAACAGCAAGAAACCGTCGCAGTGCTGAAAGCCCCGACAGTTGTTGATGTCAAAGCGCTCTGATCTGGGCAGACGGATTGCCTCGCGCGTCGATTGATTTAACGGAAGTTACCCCCCTGACGAGCGCCGTTGAAGGGAACCATGCCAAGGCTCAACCGGATTGAAGCAGGCCCACCGGTGATGCACCGGGGCGCCAAATGCGCCTCCGGCAGGGGCGTGCCATCAGGACTTGGTTTCGCGGTCCTTGCGCCACTCTGCCATGGTGAGAACCGGCTCCAGCCCAAAATGACGCATCAGCGCGACTGAGGCCGCATTGAAGGGCGCGTAGGTCACGCCGATAACATCGGCCCCTTTCTCAAGTGCGTCCTGTTTCATTCGCGTCATCAGCGCCTTGCCCACCCCGATCTGACGCAGTGCGGGGGTGACGGCTATGTGGTGCACCATTGCGCGCCGCTCTGCCGGGCGTACGGGCAGGGCGGGGCGATCCTCTATCCCATAGATCAGATACCCCATAACGGCGTCCTGAGGGCTGATGGCGGCGAGGGCGCAAATCTCTGGTTTCTCCAGCCACTCCTGCAACCACGCACACAGATCAGCGTCCTCGGGGTCAGGTGTGTGGCGTTCAGGCTGGTGCTCGACATGGAGCGCGTGCAAGTCCTGCAGCAGTGGCACCAAGAGCGTGGCCCGCTCTGGGCCAATGGGTTCAATCTTCATCGGTCAATCCTTGGGTCGTGTCGAAATCAAATCAGGGGTCTGAAAATGAAAAGGGGCGGATCAATCTGATCCGCCCCGGCTGTCTGTAAGTTGGGAAGTTGCGGTTATTCGCGGTTCCCGAGCAGCTGGAGCAGCATCATGAACATGTTGATGAAGTCCAGATAGAGGCTCAGCGCGCCCATGACGGCAGCCTTGCCAAGCCATTCCTGATCGCCAGCATGTGCCATCTGCAGGTAGTCGTTCTTGATGCGCTGGGTGTCATAAGCGGTGAGGCCCGCAAAGATCAGAACACCGATCACGGAGATTGCAAACGCCATCGCGGAAGACGCGAGGAAGATGTTCACAACCGACGCCACGATCAAGCCGATCAGACCCATGATCAGGAACGAACCCATGCCGGAGAGGTCTTTTTTGGTGGTGTAACCCACCAGCGACAGACCCGCAAAGGCGATGGAGGTGACGAGGAACACCTGCGCGATGCTTTCACCGGTGAAGGTCACGAAGATCGAAGAGATCGACAGACCCATCAGTGCGGCAAAAGCGTAGAAGACAACCTGAACGCCAGCGGCGGACAGACGGTTCACGGCAGCGCCAAAGCCAAAGAAGACAAAGGCCAGCGGGGCGAACATGATCACCCATTTCAGCGGCGACGCATAGATCGCGTAGCCGAAGTTGGTCAGATAGCTGTCAGAGCTCAGTTGCGCGACGGCATTGGCCGGGTCAGAGGTGACCGACAGGCCTGCAATCGCCCAAGCGGCGAGGAAGGTAATAAGTGTGCCCACGGACATGGTGCCGTAGACTTTGTTCATGTGGGCGCGAAGCCCGGCGTCGATCTCGGCGCTGCGCGCGCCGGCAGCAGATCGAATGCTGTCAAACTGTGCCATGTGTCATGGTCTCCGTCTAGATTCTCCCTCAGAGCACACCCGCGACGCGGATCTGCCTGTTGCCTCAAATATTGGCTTTTGCGCCCGCAGGTTCAAGAGGTTCGGGCCTGCAATCGAGGTAAAATGAACGGCAGTTTGGCAAGTTTTTTACCGGAACCGGATCCGCTTAGCGGGGTGAGCCGGTTCCGGCCGTTTTTTGGCTCTGTTCTTGGTCTGCACTGAGCGCACCTCAGCTCAACCAGTATTGCGGTGCATCCCATGCTTTGCGGCGTGCCTCGGCATCAGCAGCCTCGCGGGTCAGACCGACGTCTTTCAGCTGCTCATCGCTGAGTTCGGCCAGATGCATACGCTGGCGGCGCAGCGCAAACATCTGAGCGATGTATAAAAAGAGCGAGGGGCGCCGCAGATAGACGGGGCGGCTGTGTTCAATGCAATTCGCCATGATGGCCTCCTGAGATTGTTTTGTGATGGATGCGCTTGATTGCATCACTGATATTGATGTATACAGAAGGCACATACATTCTCAAAACGAATGATTTTGAAGTGATACATCAAAAGGTGTGATGATGAGAAATTTGGACATAACCACGCTGCGTTCTTTTGTGGCGGTTGCCGACACTGGCGGCGTCACGCGTGCGGCGTCTTTTCTGCATCTGACCCAGTCGGCTGTGTCCATGCAGCTCAAACGTCTCGAAGAGATGCTGGGGGTCGAACTTCTGGATCGTTCGGGGCGTAATATCGGTCTGACAGCCGCAGGCGAGCAGCTCTTGGGGTTTGCGCGCAAGATGCTGAGCCTCAATGACGAGATCATCACCCGCCTGACCGATCAGGCCTTTGAGGGCGAGGTGACGCTGGGGGTGCCCCATGATGTGGTGCATCCGGTGATCCCGATGGTGATGCAGCGCTTTAATGTGCAGTTCCCGCGCGTGAAGGTGAACCTATGTACCTCGAATACGCGCGATCTGAAGATGGATTTCGATCAGGGACGGTTTGACCTCATTGTGACCACCGAAACAGCCGCTGGCGCGGGCGGAGAGGCCATCCACCAGATGCCGCTCCAATGGATTGGCGCGCTGGGTGGGCAGACGTGGCGGCAGCGCCCGCTTCGGATCGGGTTCTGCCGCAATTGTATCTTCCGTGGGTTGGCAACGGCTGCGCTCGATGATGCGGGTATCCCTTGGGAAATGGCGGTGGACAGCGAGTCTGACCGCACCGTGGAGGCCACCGTCAGCGCAGATCTGGCCGTTGGCGTACTGCTTGAGGGCACCCAGCCTGCGCATCAACAGGTGATCGACCACGGTGGCAGCCTGCCACGATTGCCTGTCCAGCACATCAACCTCTACGGCGCAGAGCGGGCACGGGCGCAATACGTCGACCACCTCGCAGGCCTGATCCGTCAGGGGTTTGCCGGGCTCTCGCAACCTGGATTGCGCGCCGTGGGAACCGAAATGGTCAGCGCCGGAGCCCAGCTTGGGGTTGCATGATGACCTTGCCGGTGGCGGCGCGGCTGCGGATGAGTTCCAAGCCTTGCGCCGTCTCACACAGGGGCAGCCGGTGACTGATATGCGGCTTGATCCGCCCTTCGGCCAGCCACAGCATTAGTCGCTCAAAGGTCTGTCGCCCCAACTCAGGGCGCAGTTTCACCAGCCCACCGAGATAAAAGCCAAACACTGTCAGGTTCTTGACCAGCAGGTGATTGGCCGGAATTTGCGGCACCTCACCGCCTGCAAATCCGATAGGCAGCAGCCGACCGCCGGGGTTGGTGGCGCGAAACGCGGCCTGCCAGATGTCACCGCCCACCGCGTCATAGACCACATCCGCGCCGCCCAGATCCTTGACCCGTTGGCGCAGATCCTCGGTGGCGTCGATCAGATGGTCCGCCCCCGCCGCGTGCGCCACCCTGAGCTTTTCCGGCCCGCGCGCCTGCGCGATCACCTCTGCACCAAGGAGTTTCCCAATCTCAACCGCCGTGAGCCCCACGCCCCCGGCAGCACCGGTCACCAGCAGGCGCTCTCCGGGTTGCACCTTGGCCAGATGCTCCAAGGCAAGCAGGCTGGTGCCATAGGCGATCAAGGACGCAGCCGCAGCGTCATAACTGACATTTTCGGGAATATGCACTGCGCGGCTGGCGTCAAATACGCCCATTTCCGCCAATCCATCTTGGCCGCTAAATACCGCGACGCGGTCGTCGATTTCAAATTCCGAAATTTGCGCACCTATTGCGGTGACCCGACCCGCGCATTCCAACCCCGGTGTAAAGGGGAGGGGAGGTGTATCCTGATAATTCCCCTTGATCATTAATAGGTCGGCAAAGTTCAGGGCGCAGGCATGGATTTCAACAGCGATCTGATCCGGGCCCAGAGGTGAAATTGGCGTTTCAATCAGATTTCCACTCTGCCCATGGTTTACTATACGAAAGGATAGCATTTTGGTTTCCCTCGTTATTTTCCGACTTGAGTGATTCGAAACAAAGATGAGTGTTTTGACACCGATTTCACGCCTCGCCATTTATGGTGAGTGGCAGCAAACCGTATTTGTACCGTCTTTCGCGATAATTTTTGATGCATAAAATCATATATTTGCCTGCCGAGGCTCGTAGAGCGCGTGTTGGAAAACTTGTATTCAACCACGAAGAGCGTACACTTTCCACATAACTGAACTTCTGACCCTAACCAAAAGATCCCGATGTCGGCTTGTGCGCCATCGGTATGCGGGTCCGGAACAGTGGTTTGCGGCGTAGAACTTCGCGCCGCACACCAGTTTTCTGGAGGCCGTAGCTGGGAGATACTACAAATGGCACATCCCGTCGACATTCACGTTGGCAAACGCATTCGGCACCGTCGCTGGCTTATTGGCATGACCCAGCAGCAATTGGCAGAAAAGGTTGGGATTAAATTCCAACAGATCCAGAAGTACGAAACCGGCGCAAACCGCGTCAGTGCTTCCCGGCTTTGGGATATTTCTGACGCGCTGGATGTAAATATCAGCTTCTTCTTTGAAGGGCTGCAGGATGAAACTGCGAAAGTGGTCCCCGAAAAAGCCCGCGTTCCTGCGGATCTCATGGGCGACAAGGAAGCTCTGGATCTGGTGCGGTCTTACTACGCCATCCCGGAAAACCAGCGTCGCCGACTGTTCGAACTCGCGCGCGTCCTCAGCGACGTCGCCTGAGACAACAGCTGACTACGAAGGATCTAGGCCGCATTGCGCGGCCTTTTTCATGCGCAGGCCCCGCGCCCGGTTGCGTGCCCCCGTGCTTTGGACTTGAAATGCTCACGCCTCTCATGGCACGCGATTGAGGCTTGCCAATTCAATGACTGGGGCCTCGTGTCATGACCTATTCCGCCAATCTCTCCGATCTGGAAGTCGCGCGCCGTTTGGCGGATGCGGCCCGAGAAGCGATCTTGCCGCATTTTCGTAACACGGCCACCACCGCAGACAATAAACTGGATGCGGGTTTTGATCCGGTGACGGTTGCGGATCGCGCCGCCGAAGAGGCTATGCGCGTCGTGCTGGCCGAGTTGCGCCCCGAAGACAGTATTCTGGGCGAAGAATTTGCGCCCACGACAGGCGATAGCGGGCGGACATGGGTGCTTGACCCGATTGATGGTACGCGCGGTTTCATCACTGGTACACCCACTTGGGGGGTGCTGATTGCGCTGTCGGATGCAAACGGCCCGATGCTGGGCGTCATTGATCAGCCCTATATCGGTGAGCGGTTCGAGGGCTGCCGGGGGCATGCTCAGGTGATCGGCCCCCATGGCACGCGCCCGTTGCAAACCCGAAAGACCAATGCGCTTGGGGATGCCATCCTGTTCACCACCTTCCCGGAGGTCGGCACCACCGAGGATCGCGCCGGGTTTGAACGTGTCGCGCGCCACGTCAAACTGACCCGCTTCGGCATGGATTGCTACGCCTATGCGCTATTGGCGGTGGGGACTGTGGATCTGGTGATTGAGGCTGGATTAAACGCCTATGATATCCAAGCTCCTATCGCGGTGATCGAGGCCGCAGGCGGCATTGTCACCAATTGGGAGGGCGGCCCGGCCCATGATGGCGGTCGCGCACTTGCTGCTGCAAACCCGGAAATTCACGCAGCGGCACTGGCATTGTTGCAGCGCGCGTAATGGACCACGGGCAAGCGCGTGTTTTCAAGGCAATTGCAGAAGCAGTTTTGTAAATTGCCTGACTTGCTCTTTTAGCGGCGGCTGGGATAGCAATAGATCTGCGCCGAGTCCTTTGCCCGTATTCCGTCGGCGTCTCTTCACCTCCACCTTATGAAACGGGCAGATTTTGGAGCGTGAAGTCGTGACTGATTTTCTTTTGAAAAATGCCGAAACCCTGCTGACCATGGATGATGACCGGCGGGTGTTGAAATCCGCCGACATCCGCGTTCGGGACGGTGTGATTGTTGAGATCGGGCAGGGTCTGCAAGGGGCAGAGGCAACCGTGGACGCCAGCGGCACCGTGGTGACGCCGGGGCTCGTCAACACCCATCACCACCTCTATCAGAACCTCACCCGCGCCGTGCCGGGCGGGCAGGATGCGCTGCTGTTTGGGTGGCTGCAGACCCTTTATCCGATCTGGTCGCGCATGGGGCCGGAGCATTTGCAGGTCTCGACCCAGCTTGGTCTGGCAGAACTGGCGCTGTCGGGGTGTAGCCTGACCTCGGATCATCTCTATCTCTTTCCCAACGGTGGACGGCTGGACGACACCATTCATGCCGCGGCCGAGGTTGGGCTGCGGTTCCACCCCACCCGCGGCGCAATGAGCATCGGTGAAAGCGACGGCGGCCTGCCGCCCGATGCCTTGGTGGAGCGCGAAGCCGACATTCTTGAGGATATGATCCGGGTGGTGGATGCGTTTCACGATCCCAGCGAAGGCTCCATGTGCCGGGTGGGGCTCGCGCCCTGTTCGCCATTCTCGGTCAGCCGGGAGCTGATGCGCGACGCGGCGGTGCTGGCGCGCGACAAGGGCGTGATGCTGCACACCCATCTGGCGGAAAATGACGAGGACATCGCCTATAGCGAGGCGAAATTTGGTTGCCGCCCCGGTCAATACGCCGAGGAACTGGGCTGGACCGGCGATGATGTCTGGCACGCGCATTGCGTGAAACTGGACGTGGAAGAGATTGACCTCTTTGCCAAAACCCGCACGGGCGTGGCCCATTGTCCCTGTTCCAACTGTCGCCTTGGCAGCGGTATCGCGCCGGTGCGCCAGATGCGGGATGCGGGCGTCAAAGTGGGGCTGGGGGTGGATGGATCTGCCAGCAATGATATTGCCAACCTCTGGGACGAGGCGCGACAGGCGATGTTGCTGCAACGGGTCGCCAATGGCGCGGATGCCATGTCCGCCTACGAGGCGCTGGAGATTGCCACCCGGGGCGGTGCGGATGTGTTGGGGCGGCCCGATTGCGGGCGTATTGCGGTCGGAAAACGCGCAGATCTGGCGGTCTGGGATGTCTCTGGCCTTGCATCCAGTGGCAGCTGGGATCCGGCGGCATTGGTTCTGGCGGGGCCGCGACAGGTGCGCGACCTTTTTGTCGAGGGGCGTCAGGTGGTGGCTTGGGGCCGTATGACCACGCTGGACCTCTCGGCGGTGATCCGTCGGCATGGCGAGATGACGCAAGCTCTGGCCAACGGGGCCTGAGCGTTTGGTTTGAAGGTTGGAGGATGCGAGGCGCTGCCTCGCGCTCCGGGATATTTTGAGTTAGAAGAGCTTGGGGTGGCGCCGTGGCGCCGCCCTTTGTTATTTTATTGGGGTTTCAGCGGGGCCTTCAGTGGGCCTTGCGGCCATTGATGCGGACCTCTGCGATGGCGCGATCATCGCCCATCATCAGCGTCGAGAACAGCGCTTCCCAGAGATCAGTCGCGCGGTTGGCGCGCTGGGCAATAGCCGGGGTCGAGGCAAGATCGAGCACCACGATATCAGCCTCCATGCCCACTGCGAGATTACCGACTTTGTCCTGAAGTCCGAGCGCCGTGGCAGAGCCCTGGGTCGCCAGCCACAGCAGTTGCGCCGCATGCAAAGGCGTGCCGCGCAGTTGAGCGACCTCATAGGCGGCGGCCATGGTGCGCAGCATTGAAAAGCTCGATCCACCACCGGTGTCGGTCGCGAGGCCAATGCGCTGCCCCTCGTGTATCAGCCCTTGCATGTCAAAAAGGCCTGAGCCGATGAAGGTGTTGGAGGTGGGGCAATGAATGAGGCTTGCGCGGGTTTCGCGCAGCCGGTCGCGTTCGCGCGGTTCCAGATGGATGGCGTGGCCAAAGATGGCGCCTTCACGCAGAAGGCCAAAACGCTCGTAAGTGTCGAGATAGTCGCGCGCCTCGGGATAAAGGCTGCGCACCCATTCAATCTCATCGAGTTGCTCGCTCAGATGGGTTTGCATCAGACAGGTGGGATGCGCGGCCCAAAGTGCGCCGAGTGCTTCGAGCTGTTCTGGCGTTGAGGTGGGCGAAAACCGTGGCGTGATCGCATAAGTAATCCGGTCGACACCATGCCAGCGCTGGATCAGCGCGGCGCTGTCGTCATGGGCGCTCTGGGGCGTATCCCGCAGGCCCTCGGGGGCGTTGCGGTCCATGCAGGTCTTGCCTGCGACCACCCGCTGCCCGCGCGCCTGCGCCGCCTGAAACAGCGCCTCGACGCTTTCGGGATGGATGGTGCAGTAGCTCGCCACCGTTGTGGTGCCGCAGGCGGTGGTCAGATCCAGATAGCGCGCCGCGATCTCTGCCGCATACCCCGCATCGCCAAACCGCATTTCCTCCGGGAAGGTGTAGGTGTTGAGCCAGTCGATCAGCCGCTTGCCCCAGCTGGCGATGATCGCGGTCTGCGGATAATGCACATGCGCGTCGACAAACCCCGGTAGGATCAGCTTGTTGCCGTGATCAACGATCTCTGCCTCTGGCAGCGCCTTGGTGAGCGCAGCACGGCTGCCAAGCGCCACGATCTTGCCGCCGCGCAGGGCAATGGCCTCGTGCTGTTCCACGGCGGCTTCGGGGCCGGCCGCATCAAAAGGGGATGCCGAAAAAGACAGCACCCGGCCCAGAAGAATGAGATCTTGTTTCATTGCGGTGTCACATCTGTTGTCAAATCAGTTGCACAGAGGATAGGGCTCTGCGCGGTGAGGGTAAATTGCTGATGGGCCGTTGTTTTTGCCCGCATGCATCCTTTAGACAGGTAACTCAGGTAAACCGGAGGGCTGCGAATGACCACAGGCGAGAACACCCCCGAGACAGAACCCACGGGCGAAGACGCTTACGAGCTGGATCGTAAGCGGGTCGCGCAGATCCTCTTTGCGCTGGATCGCGACGACCGCGAGGCGCTTGTTGACCTGATGGAGCCGCTGCACCCGGCTGACATCGCTGACCTTCTGGAGCAGATCAACGCGTTTGATCGGGGCCGATTGATCCGGCTCTATGACAAGGAGTTCGACGGCGATATCCTGTCGGAACTGGATGAATCCATCCGTGAGGAAGTCATTTCCGCCCTGACCCCGCAGGTGCTGGCGGATGCGGTGCGCGATCTGGACAGTGACGATGTGGTCGACCTTCTGGAGGATCTGGAAGAACCACAACAAGAAGCGATTCTTGACGCACTCGAAGACAGCGACCGGGTCGCCATCGAGCAATCGCTCTCTTATCCGGAAAACTCCGCAGGCCGCCTGATGCAGCGCGAGGTGGTGACCGCGCCCGAACACTGGACCGTGGGGCAGGCCATCGACCACATGCGCGAGGCAGAAGAGCTGCCCGAGCAATTCTATCACGTGGTCATCGTGGACCCGCGTATGCATCCCGTGGGGCAGGTGACCCTGGGGCGGCTGATGAGTTCGCGCCGCACCAAGCCCCTGATCGAGATTATCGAGGAGACCTTTCAGGTCATCCCGGCGGCGCAGGACGAAGAAGACGTGGCCTATGCCTTCAACCAGTATCACCTGATCTCTGCGCCCGTGGTGGATGAGGACGGACGGCTGGTCGGTGCCATTACCATCGACGATGCGATGGCGGTGCTGGACGAGGAGCACGAAGAAGACATCCTGCGTCTGGCCGGTGTCGGCGAGGGGAGCCTCTCGGACCGGGTCTCCGAGACGACCAAACAGCGCTTTCCGTGGCTTGCGGTAAATCTGGTCACCGCGATCTTTGCCTCACTGGTGATCGCGCAGTTTGAGGCAACGATTGCGCAGTTTGTGGCGCTGGCGGTGCTCATGCCCATCGTGGCCTCCATGGGCGGCAATGCCGGGACGCAATCGCTGACGGTGGCCGTGCGCGCGCTGGCGACCCGCGACCTGACCGGATCAAACGTCTGGCGGGTGATCCGGCGCGAGGTGCTGGTGGGCCTGATCAATGGCGCCATCTTTGCGGTGGTGATGGGCATCATCGGGGTGGTCTGGTTCGGCACGCCGATGCTTGGGGTGGTGATCGCTGCCGCAATGGTGATCAACCTTGTCGTCGCGGGGCTCGCGGGCACGGTGATCCCGGTTATTCTTGACCGTATCGGTGTCGACCCGGCGCTGGCCTCGGGCGCATTCGTGACCACGGTGACGGATGTTGTGGGCTTTTTCGCCTTCCTTGGTCTTGCGGGTGCGGTACTGCTGTAACAGGTCGGCAGGAGCAGGACATGAGCGAGACGGATCACAATGCGGCCGATTTGGCGGCGATCAAGGCTGCGGCGCGCAAGGCGGCTTTTGTGCGTCGCAAGGGCGCGTTTGAGGCGCAACGCCCCGGCGCGGCGGGCCATCTGGCCGAGGTGCTTGCGGGCTATCGAGGCGTGCCGCTGGCGGGATATATGGCGATCCGCACCGAGATCGACCCGGTGGACGTCATGGCTGAGGCCGCGGCCCATGGCCCCGTGGGCGTGCCGGTCATTCAGGGCGCGGGCCTGCCGCTGGAGTTCAGCCGCTGGCAACCAGAGGGCGCGCTGCGCGATGGACCTTTTGGCGCCAAAGTCCCGGAATTGGACGATTATTTCGACCCCGAAATCCTGATCGTGCCGCTGGTGGCCTTTGACGCTGCGGGCAATCGGCTGGGTTATGGCGGCGGTTTTTACGACCGTACGCTGGAACGGCTGCGTGCGCGCCGCGCCACCCTTGCAATTGGCTTTGCCTTTGATGCGCAAGAGGCCGAAGGCCTGCCACTGGAGCCCACCGACCAGCCGCTCGACATGATCGTGACCGAGAGCCGGGTGCTGGATTTCAAACGCGGATAGTTTAAGGGCGGCATGGCGCGCCGTGGCGCGCGCCCGGCGTTGCCTCTGCTGGGCTGTCGTCGTTCTGGCGACTTAGAACCCCAGCTTTTCCAGACGCCATGCCAATTTGCGGTGGAGCACCGGAGGCAGCAGATCTTGCAGCAGTTCTCGGCGGGCCACTTGGCGGTCACGCTGGTCCTTGGTGCCGGGACGTGGCTTGAACAGCGTGGTGTGGCTCTTGCGGGTGCTGTCCCAGGTGGCGGTGTAGTAATAGAGCGCGATCGACATGCGCGGCTCGCCATCGGGGTGGTTCACCGGCTCGGGGTTGCCATGCCAGCTCTCGGAGGAGGTGGAGAACATGCACATCCGGTTAAAGAGCGGCACGTAACTGGCCAGCTTCCCAGACATATTCTCGTCCCAGACCTCAAAGGAGCCGCCATATTCCTCGCGCCAATCCTTGTTGAGATAAATCAGCAGATTGACCCGGCGTTCCAGATTGAGGCCTGCGTGATGGTTGAAATCCGCGTGGATATCCAGATGGCCGCCATTGGCCACCACATGAATGCCGCCGCCTGCAAAATAAGGGTCGGGGATCAGCCCTTTGATGCCAGTGAGTTCTTCGATAAAGGCAATCACCGGGCGCGAGTTCAGTGCATAAAACAACTGTCGCGTATACATTGGCAGGCGCTCGGGCACATAAGAGGTCTTCAGCCGTTCTTGTGGGCGATCATAGCTGTTGGCAGCTTCTGGCAGCTGTTTCAGCTCCTCGCGCACACGCTCCAAAATTTCCGGGTTCAGGAAGTTGTCGTAACCGCCATAATTGAACGGTGCGCGGGCTTGATACTCCGCTGCCAGCGGCTCTGCGGCGGCGCGGGCATCGCGCGAAGCCATCAAGAGGGTGTCAGGATCAAGGTTCAATACCGGTGTGGACATGTTTTGGACTCGTCTGAAAAAATTACAGCGGCGCTGGGATTGGCTGCGCTTGGATATGAGGGTCAGACTTGTCGGCCTGCGGCCAGTACGCAACTCTTTTATTAAAAAGCCGCACATCTTCGGTCGGTCCATAAGGATAGGAGGGAGAAATTCTGCGCAAAGGGCGGGATTGTTGGCCAGCGCAAAACAGTGACGTCTGTACGGTTTGCGCGCAGGCGCGACAGTGCGGGCAGAAAACCACAGGCTTTGCCCTTGTGGCGCGCCGCCACTGCGCCTATTCCGGGGGCATGCGAATTCTGTTTCTTGGCGATGTGATGGGCCGCGCGGGACGTGCGGCGGTGAGCGAAACTCTGCCGCGTCTGCGCGAGGAGTGGCGGCTCGATTTTGTTGTGGTGAATGGCGAGAATGCCTCCAACGGGATGGGGTTGTCGGGTGAACATGCCAAGATCCTGTTTGAGGCGGGCGCGGATTGCGTGACGCTTGGCGATCATGCCTTCGATCAAAAGGACATGCTCCAGTACATCGAGCAGGATAGCCGCATCGTGCGACCGCTGAACTTTGCTAAGAGTGCACCGGGGCGGGGGCATCGGCTGTTCACCGCACGCGGCGGTCAGAAGGTTCTGGTGCTGCAGGCGCTGGGGCAGGTGTTTATGAAACGCGCCTTTGATGATCCTTTTGGGGCGGTCGAGGGCGTGCTGAAATCGCATCCACGCGGTGGGCTGGCGCAGGCGATCATTGTCGATATGCATTGCGAGGCCACCTCCGAGAAGATGGCGATGGGGCATTTTTGCAATGGTAAGGCGTCGCTTGTGGTTGGGACACATACCCATGTGCCGACAGGCGATGCGCAGATCCTGGAGGGCGGCACCGCCTATCTGACCGATGCGGGTATGTGCGGCGATTATAATTCCGTGATTGGCATGGATAAGGCGGAACCGATGCGCCGTTTCCTCACTGGCATGCCCAAAGGGCGCTTTACGCCCGCCAGCGGTGCTGCAACGCTTTCGGGCGTTTATGTGGAAACCGACGATCGCACCGGTGCCGCCAAACGCATCGAGATGGTGCGTCAGGGTGGCCTCTTGCAGCAGGCCGCGCCTTAATCCCGGGCGCTACGCAAAACCGGTGGTCCTCCCGCCCGTCGTCATGCTTTTTGACAAAAGCCCTCCTCCCGTTGGGCCGGGCCGCGCACGCTGTGCGTGCGCGGCCCGGCCCAACCGAGACCGTTTCTCTGGCGCAAGCCAGAGTAGCGTGTCTTGGGCGGGAGCCCCCCCGCCACTGGGCAGGTTTAACCGGGCAGGCTTAACTGGGCCGACTTAACCGGGCAGGGCCTATTTTTCACTGTGAGGCCACTGAAAGGCGCAGCCGGAACCCTTCCGGGCAAACTGCGCGATGGGGGGCAAGCCCGTCAGATGTGCCATACGCGCCGATCTGGCTGCATTCACTGAATTTTTGCTGCGACAATCGCTTGCTGCGCGCTGCCAGATCGGTGAAACTGCCCGTTGGCTGAAGCCCCGCCCCGGAGTGTGGCGGGTGCGACCCTGACATAGTGGATCTGTATGTTTCTCTTTCAATCGGGTGACACCACAAGCGCCATTCTGGCCTTACTGATCGTCCTTGGGATGTTCGTGGCCTTCCTGCGTGAAACCTACCCCACCGAGGTGGTGGCCATTTGCGGCGTCTCGCTCATGCTGATCACCGGCGTGTTGCCCTACGCAGAAGCACTTCCGGTGCTGGCAAACCCGGCGCCATGGACCATCGCGGCGATGTTCCTGATCATGGGGGCCTTGGTGCGCACGGGCGCATTGGATGCCTTCACCTCAGTGGCCCGCAAAAAGGCCGAGGTCAGCCCAAAGATGGCAATTGCGCTTTTGATGGGTTTTGTGGTGATCGCCTCGGCCTTTGTCTCCAACACGCCCGTAGTGGTGGTGATGATCCCGGTCTTTATCCAGATCGCGCGCACGCTCAATGTATCACCCTCCAAGATGTTGATTCCGCTGTCCTATGCGGCGGTTCTGGGTGGCACGCTTACCTTGATCGGCACCTCCACCAACCTGCTGGTCGATGGGGTGGCCCGCGCGCAGGGTCTGAAGCCCTTCTCGATCTTTGAGGTCACGCCCTTGGGCATTGTGGTGGTCACTTGGGGGCTGATCTATCTCCGCTTTATCGCGCCGCGCCTGCTGCCCGAACGGGACAGCATGGCGATGATGCTCTCGGATCGTTCCAAGATGAAGTTCTTTACCGAGGCCGTAATCCCCCCCGACAGCAACCTGATCGGACGCGAAGTTACTGGTGTTCAGCTCTTTAAACGTCCGGGCGTGCGGTTGATCGACGTGATCCGGGGCGATGACTCCCTGCGCCGCAACCTCGAAGGGGTGGAGCTTCAGGTGGGCGACCGCGTGGTTCTGCGCACCAAGATGACCGAACTTCTGAGCCTGCAACGCAACAAGGAACTGAAGCGCGTCGATCAGGTCTCCGCGGTGGAGACCAAAACGGTCGAGGTGCTGATCACGCCGGGCTGCCGTATGGTGGGCCGCAGCCTTGGCGCCATGCGTCTGCGCCGTCGCTATGGCGTCTATGTTCTGGCGGTGCACCGGCGCAATCAGAACATCGGCGTGCAGCTCGACGATCTGGTGGTGCGCGTGGGCGACACCTTGCTTCTGGAGGGCGCGCCCGGCGACATCCAGCGCCTCGCCGCCGAGATGGACATGGCCGATGTCTCTCAGCCCACGCAGCGCGCCTATCGGCGCAGCCATGCGCCAGTGGCGGTGGCCGCGATGGTCGGGATCGTGATCGCCGCAGCCTTTGGCCTGGCACCGATCCTGATGCTGTCGATCCTTGCGGTGGCGCTGGTGCTGGCAACCCGCTGTATCGACGCGGATGAGGCATTTTCCTTTGTCGACGGGCGTTTGCTGGCGCTGATCTTCTCCATGTTGGCCATCGGGGCGGCATTGGAAAGTTCCGGTGCGGTCAAACTCATCGTCAGTGGGATCTCGCCGCTGCTCGCGGATTTGCCGCCATTTTTCCTCGTCTGGGCGGTCTATCTGCTGACCTCTGTGCTGACGGAACTCGTCTCAAACAACGCGGTGGCCGTGGTGGTTACGCCGATTGCGGTGGGGCTCGCTCAGGCGATGGGACTTGATCCGCGCCCGCTGGTGATTGCGGTGATGATTGCAGCCTCGGCCTCCTTTGCCACGCCCATTGGCTATCAGACCAATATGCTGGTCTATGGCCCCGGCGGCTACAAGTTCTCGGACTTCCTGCGGGTGGGCATTCCGCTCAATCTCTCGATGGGATTGCTGGCCTCGGCGGTCATTCCGCTGTTGTGGCCCCTTTAGGCACCTGAACGCTGGGATGCGCGTCTTTTCGCGCATCCCGCCTGCATGTTTCGCAATTCCCCTTGCGACGGAACCCGCCGCTTCCCACGTTTATCCCACGAGACAGACAAAATTGGGAATGGGACCCATGAAGACAACCCGAAGAGCCTTTATCGCCGCCGTTCTGGTGGCAGCCTCCGCCATTGGAATAGGGGCGCAGACCCGTGCCACGGAGCCTGCGAAACCACCGCTTGCCAATACCGAATGGACGCTAAGCCAGATTGAAGGCGAGGCCCCGCTGGAAGGGCGCGGCCTTGATCTGAGCTTTACTGAGGATGGCCGTTTTGGCACCAGCGCCGGATGTAACCGCTTTATGGGCGAAGTGGAGATCAAAGGCCGAGAGATCAGCTTCCCGGACAAGCTTGCAGGCACCATGATGGCCTGCCCCGAAGGACTGGCAGAGCAGGAAGAAAAGGTGCTCTCGCTCCTTGCACAGGTGACCAGCTACCGTATCGAGCCGAAGGCGCTGATCCTGGTGGACAGCGAGGGCAGAGAGCTGTTGTGCTACAGCCGCGAAGTCAAGAAAGACAGCCTTGTTGAGACCAGCGGCTAAGGCATGTGGTCAGGAGGGGCGCTTCCTGACCCGCCCTGCGCTTCGGTCAGGAGTTGCCGACGCTCGCGTTGCTTGACAGCTCGCGTCGAACCGTCATCAGGATCTGACCCAGCTTATTGAGGCCGCGCCCATCCGGGCCGCAGCCCCAATAGGCATCCATCGGCGCATTCTCTACCAGTTGTGCCTCCCCGGTGCTCAAAAGGAGCTGCCGGGGGGCCGCGTGGGTCTGGAATTTGCACCTAACAGCGGTAAGCATGATGTCGTCCTTGACCTCTTCCCAATCCGCGCGCAGCGGTATGGCGCGTGTCATGCCAAGGGCTTTGGCCGCCTTTGGCTTATGGCAGCGACGAATGCGTTCGCGGTGGTCGGCGTCATGAAACTTCATCGCCTGAAAGTAGTGCTCCACCGTGCGCCACCATGTGCCGTCAAATGCCACACCATAGGGAGCAAAGTTTGAAAACTCCGCGTAAGGGTCTGTTTGAGCATAAAAATAGATGGGTTCGGGTGTAGGGACATCGGTATTGAGTATCTCATCACAGGGGCATGGCGCCAGCCAAAGATGCGCTCAACGGGCGTGCAATCATTTCTAGTGTCGATCAGGCGATTTGATCCGAGCGTCCGGCTTGTCGGCCGGAAAACAGGCAGCCGCCCAGAAATGTGCCCTCCAGCGCGTTGTAGCCGTGATAGCCGCCGCCCCCAAATCCCGCCGCTTCGCCCACCGCAAACAGGCCGGGCAGTGGTGCGCCGTCTGCGCCGATCATCTGGCTGTCCAGCGTGGTGTGCAAACCGCCCAATGTTTTGCGGGTGAGGATACTCAGCCGCACCGCAATCAGCGGCCCGTTGGCGCGGTCCAGAAGACGGTGCGGCTTGGCCGTGCGAATGAGCCGGTCGCCGCGATAGTTGCGCGCCGCATGGATCGCCTGAATTTGACGGTCCTTGGCAAAGCCATTGTCGACCTGCGCATCCCGCGCCTCGATCTGTGCCCGGATATGCACCTCATCCAGCGCCACATCGCCGATCTCATTCATGCCCCGCACCAGATCCGAGAGGGTCTCCGCCACCACAAAATCGGCGCCGTGTTTCTTGAAGGCCTCCACCGGGGCCGGGGCCTTGCCGCCGGACAACAGCCGCGCGCGCAGCACCTCTGCCCATTTGCCAGAGGTGAGGTCCGGGTTCTGCTCCGAGCCGGAGAGGGCGAATTCCTTCTGGATGATCTTCTGGCTCAGGATGAACCAACTGTAATCCTGCCCGCTCGCCAGGATCGCCTTCAGCGTGCCCAGCGTGTCAAACCCCGGCAGCGCCGGGTCGGGGAGCCGGGTGCCATGGGCATCAAACCAAAGAGATGAGGGGCCGGGCAGAATGCGAATGCCATGGTTGGGCCAGATCGGGTCCCAGTTCCTCAGCCCCTCGCAGTAGTGCCACATGCGATCACCATTGATGATATGGCCGCCTGCGGATTGCGCCACCTTCAGCATGCGCCCGTCCACATGGGCAGGCACGCCCGAAACCATGCGGCTGGGCGCGGGGCCAAGGCGTTCGGTGGGCCAGTTGGCGCGCACCATCTCCAGATTGCCGCCGATGCCGCCCGAGGCCACAATGAGCGAGGGGGCGTAGACCTCGAATTCGCCCACCTCCTGCCGGTTGGTTTGCGCACCGATGGGGCTGGTGTCCTCGGCCAGCACCTCACCCGAAACGCCCTTGATCTGGCCGCCCTGCTGGATGATGTGGCTGACCTGATGGCGAAAGCGCGCATCAATGCGACCAGCGGTCATATGCGCCTCAATGCGTCGGGCAAAGGGGGCCACGACGCCCGGTCCGGTGCCCCATGTGATGTGAAACCGCGGCACCGAGTTGCCATGTCCCTCGGCACGACCATCGCCGCGCTCGGCCCAGCCCACCACGGGAAACCAGCGCAGGCCCAGACCGTGCAGCCACGGGCGCATGTCGCTAGCGGCAAACTCCAGATAGGCCTTGGCCCATTGCCGGGGGTAGTCGTCCTCGGGGCGATCAAACTGCGCGCTGCCCGCCCAATCCCGCCGCGCCAGATCGAGGCTGTCGCGAATGCCCATGCGGCGCTGCTCGGGCGTGTCGATCATGAAGAGACCGCCCAGGCTCCAATGCGCCTGACCGCCGAGGAAATGAGCAGGCTCCTGCTCCAGCAGGATCACCTGCTTGCCCCGGTCTGCCAGCTCATTTGCGGCCACCAGCCCCGCCAGCCCGGCCCCGATCACGATGACATCGGCGCTGTTGTCTCTCTGCGCGGCGGCCATGGCGCTCCTCCCCGATTGGCAATGCCCTTGGGTCTGAGCCTAGGCGCAAGGGGCCGCACCGCGCAATCCTTGCGTGTAGAGCTGCCGTGAGGGCACGCCAGTTCGGGCGCAGTGAGCGAAAGCGGACAAGCGGGACTTTGCGCGGCGGGGGCTTGAGGTTTTGCGCCGCACCTTCGTGCGTCGCGGGGGGCGGGGGCCGCGCCTTTGGCGCGGCCCCCGCCGGGCCCAACGCTTTTGGAGGTGGCTTTGCCGCATCCATAAAGGGGCGGGAGCCCCCCCCTCCCTCGTGTGGCTTTGATCAGAGCGGCCAGAAGAACAGGATTGCGGGGATCGACACGGCGATCACGAGGATCTCCAGCGGCAACCCCATGCGCCAATAGTCGCCAAACCGATATCCCCCCGGCCCCAGAACCAGCGTGTTGTTCTTATGTCCGATGGGGGTCAGAAACGCCGCCGAGGCCGCCACGGCCACCGCCATCAGAAACGGATCAGGCGAGACATCCAGTGCATTGGCCATGGAAATCCCCACCGGGGCCGCCACAATTGCCGTGGCCGTATTGTTGAGCACATCCGACAGCGTCATCGTCACCACCATCAGCACCGTCAGGATCGCCCACGCGGGCATTCCCGCCGTCAGATCCACCAGCCCATTGGCCAAGAGTTCGGTGCCGCCGGATTTCTCCAGCGCCTGTCCCAGCGGGATCATCGACCCCAAAAGCACCACCACCGGCCATTCCACGTGGTCATAGATCTCTGCCACCGGCAGGATTTTCAACAACACATAGCCAATCGCCACCAGCCCCAGTGCAATCGGCAAGTATAGGAAGCCCACCGAGGCCGCCAGAACCGCCGCCGCAAAGAGACCAATGGCCCACCATGTCTTGTCATTTGCCGTCACCGAAAGGCCGCGCGCCGCAAGCGGCAAACAGCCCAGCCAGTCTGCCACCTCTGCGCCGCGATCACGTGGGCAGAGGATCAGCAGAATGTCACCCGCGGCCACTTCGGTCTGGCGCAGGTGCTTTTTCAGCCGCTCGCCCTGCCGGGCGATCCCCAACAGAACCGCGCTTTGCCGCCATGCCAGCCCCACGGCCTGGGCACTGCGGTCAGCAATGCGGGAATGCTCCGGCACCACCACCTCGATCAACTCCAGCCCATCGCCTGCGGCCTTGAGCTTTTCTTCGCGCGCCGCATCGGAGAAATCGAGTTTCAGAGTGGTGCGGAACTCATCCAGCGCCTCGGGCGTGGCTTCCAGCACGATGGTATCGCCCGCCTGCAACAGCGCGCCCGAGGCCCGACCATAGCGACGCTGGCCGCTTCGGATCAGTCCAAGAATGGCCACATCGGCTTTCTCGGCCTCGGTATCCAGACTGCCGAGCCGCTGGCCGATCAGCTCAGATTCTTCGGGCACTGTCAGTTCCGCCACATAGGGGGCGAGCTGGCTCTCGGTTGCGCCTGCCGCCCCAGAGCGGTCCGGAATCAGCCGCCAGCCCACCAGCGCTACAAAGGCCAGACCCGCAGCCGCCGCTGCAAGGCCGACGGGGGCAAAGTCAAACATCTTGAACGGCTCACCCAATGTGTCATGGCGGATCGTGGCGATGATAATGTTGGGCGGCGTGCCGATCAGTGTGGCCATCCCGCCAAGGATGGTGGCAAAGGACAAGGGCATCAGGCTTTGCCCCGGCGCACGCCCCGCTTTGCGCGCGGTCTGAATATCCACCGGCATCAACAGCGCCAGCGCCGCCACATTATTCATAAACGCCGAGAGCACCGCACCAACGCTGCCCATCAGGGCGATATGCGCCCCAAGCGCGCGGCTCTGGTCGACCAGCGTGCGGGTGATCAGATGCACCGCACCGGATTTCACCAACCCTGCTGAGACCACAAGCACCAGTGCCACCACCAATGTGGCCGGATGACCAAAGCCCGCAAAGGCGTCTTCGGTTTTCACTAGCCCCAGCACCACCGCCACCATCAGCGCGGCAAACGCCACCAGATCATAGCGAAACCTGCCCCAGAGCAGGAGGCCAAAAACGGCGGCGAAAAGGCTGAAAAGCAGGGTCTGGTCCAATGTCATGCGGCCACTCTAGCTGCTGGCGTGGCGCTGACAAGGCGTTGAAATGAAATCCGCATCAATCGGCCCATGCCTGTCAACGCCACCGCGCGCCCACTTCAGGCAAGCGCTTCGGATCTCGCCGCTCGTAGCCCAGCCCATCGACGCGTGAGCCATCCGGCAACAGGCAGGCATTTGGTTGGCGGGCATAGGGTTGAAACCCCAGCCGACGTGCGAGTGCGGCACTGGCCCGATTGTGGGCGGCATGGCCGGTGGTGACACGCTGTGCCCCGAGTGCGCGAAATGCCATCTGGGTGACAGCGGTGACCGCTTCACTGCCATAGCCCTTGGCTTGATGCGTGTTGCTGATCCAGTAAGCGAGCCGGAAACGCGCCTCTTGCCAATGCGGGATCACATCGATCCGACCGATCAGCTGCTTTTGCTGCCAGATGATGTAAGGCAAGCGCTGGCGCCGGTTTAATGCGTCGATATCACGTGTCAGCCGCTGGCGTTGCCAGTCCGGGCTGGCTTCTTCAGCTGTGGTCCCCATCTCTTGATGAAACCATGGCCATAGCTCTGCGTGGTTTTTGCTGCGCACGTCCGCAAGTGCAGTGGCATCGTCACGGCGCGCAAGTCGTAGACTGAGCCTCTGGGTTTCTATCCTTTGCGGGATAAAACCCCTCGGCTCTGCGTGATCGCCGGATAGGTATTGCATCGCAATGGCTCCTCTGCCTGCCCGACCAGATCAGCAGAAAATCCACTAAAGACCAAGGCTTGGCGCAACAGACCCTGCCTTCTGAGCAATGCATCGCCCGTCAACGCCATGCGGTCTGAGGGCCTCCCCTCAAAGCCCTGCCTTGAAAGCCTGTGCGCTCCGGGGCTATATGAGCGCCAGTTTCTGAAATCAAAACACAGGATGCACCATGGCAGGCCATTCCAAATGGGCAAACATCCAGCACCGTAAAGGTCGCCAGGATGCTGCGCGGTCCAAGCTCTTCTCCAAACTTTCCAAAGAAATCACCGTCGCCGCCAAGATGGGCGACCCGGATCCCGAGAAAAACCCGCGCCTGCGTCTTGCTGTCAAGGAAGCCAAGTCGAACTCGGTGCCCAAGGACGTGATCGACCGCGCCATCAAAAAGGCCACCGGCGGTGACGCGGAGAATTACGATGAGATCCGCTATGAGGGCTACGGCCCCAACGGTGTTGCGGTGATCGTCGAAACCATGACCGACAACAAGAACCGCACCGCCTCCACCGTGCGTTCGACGTTTTCCAAAAACGGCGGCAACCTTGGCGAGACGGGCTCCGTGGGGTTCATGTTCGAGCGCAAGGGCGAGGTTACCTACCCGGCTGAGGTGGGCGATGCCGACACCGTCATGATGGCCGCGATCGAGGCCGGTGCCGAAGATGTCGAAAGCTCCGAAGACGGTCACGTGATCTTTTGCGCCGACACGGACCTCAATGAGGTGTCCAACGCGCTGGAGGGACAGCTGGGCGAATCCGAGAGCACCAAGCTGATCTGGAAGCCGACCACCACCACCGAACTGGATCTGGAAGGCATGCAGAAGCTGATGAAGCTGGTCGACGCGCTTGAAGATGACGATGACGTGCAACGCGTCACCACAAACTTCGAGGCCTCCGACGAGGTGATGGCGCAGCTCTGATCCGACCGGATCACGCGTAGGATGTGACGGCTCCGACTGCTTTGGTCGGGGCCGTTTCCGTTCTGTCTCTGGCCTACTGGTCTAAAGGCGATCTGACCCGCCTTGTTTGAGGGTTTGCGCTGCGCCTTGCGCATCGCGAGGGGGCGGGGGCCGCGCCTTTGGCGCGGCCCCCGCCGGGCCCAACGCTTTCGGGGGTGGCTTTGCCACACCTCAAAGAGGGGCGGGAGCCCCCCCGTTTTTGGTCATCTAGCCTTGCGTGAATGAAAGATCGGGCGCGTTATGCGCGGGTCCTCTCAAACTCCTGTTCGATCACCTCTGTGCCCCATTGTGCGCCCGGCGCCTCACGGGTGAGGCAAAAGCCATGTTTTTCATAGAGGTGGCGCGCAGCATTCAGCCCCTTGAAGGTCCAGAGCCGCGTGGTGCGATACCCTTGGGTATCCACAAAATTCACCGCCTTTTCCATCAGCCTTCCGCCAATCCCAAGACCCTGCGCCTTGGGGCTGACGATAAACCAGCGTAAATGGCAGGTGCCGTCCTCCAAATCCTGCCCATCAAGGGACACGGACCCCAAAAGCTCTTCCCCCTGATAGGCACAGAACACCGTATTCGCCGAGGACTCGATGCGGGACATGAACTCAGACATCTCGCTTGCAACTTTGCGCTCAAACACCGCGCCAAACCCATAGTTTTGCGCATAATATGCAGCATGAAGCGCGCTCACCGTGCCTATGACACCGGGGCTGTAGCCCTGATGCCAGCGCACCTCTTGAACGGTAGGTTGCTTTTGCGCACCGGATGCCCGCAAGGCATCGGCGAGCAGTGTCAGGCCTGCTTCGATTGTCTGTGCCTCTTCGGCGGAGGTTCTATCCAGTGCCGTGCGAAACTGCTGCCTGCCGAAGTGTTCCAGCTCACGCAGCAGATCGCGCCCTTTTGGTGTCAGGCTCAACCGGCGTGATCGCCTGTCAGCGGTATCGCATATCCCCTCAATTAGCTGGTCGGACTCCAGCTTTTGCAGCAGGCGGCTGACCGAGGATTTCTCCAGATGCAACAGGGGGCCCAGCGCGCTGGCGGTCGCCACCGTGCTATAGCCAATTTCAAGGATCGTATGCACCGCCGAAGGTGAAAGATCCGTCCCGGCCAAGCCCTTTTGCATAAAGCCAAGTTCGCGCATGATGTGACGGGCGGCCGCGCGCATTTTGTCGATACGGGAGGTATCAGAGGGCTGATTCATGGTTGTATAGTACAACTAAATCTGTAAGCCGCCAAGCCAACTACCATGGACGGAGGCCTCTCATGTGTGGCCGCGTTAGGGGCGCAACACGCCTGCGGCGCGCAGCATAGGCTCATCCGGGTACCACATGCGGTTCGGGGGCATATCAAAAATCCGCGCGGCAAACTCTGGCTGCATACCCTGCGCGACAAAGCTGGCGCGATCCTTTTCCTGCGCGCGATCAATATCATAGCCGGGTAGGTTCACGTCCTCGGCCAATCCGTACCCATGAAATCCGAGCCGCGCATCCGGCGCGAGGCGACGTTGATGTCCTGCCATGAACAAAAGGGTGCAGGCCGAACTGCACTCACCCTGCACAAGGGTATCGAGCCCAGCCGCCGCGATCACTTGCGCCGCGCCGCGCGCCTCATAGATGTGGCCACCGGGGCTGCTCAGGCGGATTTCATCAATGCCGGGGGAGAGGTCCAACATCTGAGAAAGCCGCGCCTTCAGCCCAAAGGTGATCTCGCCGTCAAAGGTGAGGCTGCGGCCATCCGGGCTGCGCGTCAGGGTATAGAGCGCCTCGCGCGCGCGCCGCATCTGTTCGCTATGTTGTTCCTCGAGCGGCGGGCGATGTGCAATCAACACCGTGTTCCACCAAAGGGTTGCGCTGGAGAGGATCGCCAACAGGCAGAGCAGATAGCCGCCCCAGATCGGGGCCATCGCACCGGTGTCGCGAATATGGGCCTCGGCCGCGCTGTGATAGCGCGCGATCTGCCACAGCAAGAAAACCGCATCCCCCGCCACCAGCAGATAGGCCAGCCAGACCGGCAGTTGCAGGCTCTGGTTCATGCTCCAAAACGCCGTCAGCAGCAGCGCGCGCGGCACAATCAGCCGGACCCACACGCTATGGGCAAAAGACCCTTTGGGATGACGCAACAACAGCATACTGCCAGCCTAGCAGCTGTCCGCAGTCTGCGACCAGCCTAGCGATCCTGTCGCAACATATCTGCGGCAGACGAACGGACCGCGCGGGTGATCTCGCGCAGGGCAGGGGCCATAATCCGGCTCACCTGCCAATAAAGCGGCGTATCCAGCTGGCTGCCGGGCACCAGCTCCACCAGATCTCCGCGCGCCAGATAGGGGCGTGCCAGCACCTCCGGGTTCATTCCCCAGCCCAGCCCGGCGGCGGCCGCATCCAGAAACGCCTGTGTGGAGGAGAGGTAATGCGCAGGCGGCACGATGCCCGGTGCAACATGGCGATCCAGCCAGCGATGTTGCAGCCGGTCCTTGGCGTTGAACACCATACAGGGCGCGCGACGGGCCGCCTCAGTCGTCAGCCCCTCCGGGAACCACCGCGCCATATAGGCGGGGCTGGCCGTTGCCACATAAGACAGCCGCCCCAGCGCATGCACATCACAGCCGGTGACCGCGCGGGAGTCTGCGCTCACGGCGGCAGAGACCACCCCACGGCGCAGCCATTCCGTGCTGTGGTCCTGATCGTCGATCACCAGATCAAACAGCACATCATCTGCCGCGACCATTGCCTGCACAAACCATGTGGCGAGGCTGTCGGCATTGACCGCAACCTTCAGCCGCGCCGGTTTTTCGGTGGTCTCCAAGGACAGATCCCGGCTGAGACGGCGCTCCAGCAGGGCGATATCCTCGGCATGTTTGGCAATGCGCAGCCCGGTTTCGGTGCCAGTGCAGGGGCTGGTACGGTTCACCAGCGGCGTGCCCACCCGATCCTCCAGCGCCTTGATCCGCTGCGAGACCGCCGAGGGCGTCACGCCAAGCGCCGCCGCCGCGCCATCAAAGCTGCCAAGATCAAGCACCGCGGAAAGCGCGGCCAGCTGGAGAGGGTCATATCGCATTAGCAAAACTTAATTGAGGTCAGTATCTTTAATTTGATTACGCCTCAGCCCGGCTTTAGTCAAAGGCAACCGCCTCCGGGCGTCGCGCAATGACACAAAAGGACAAAGCCCGATGCAGCCCCTTCCGATGACCGCAGACATGCTGCCGACCCTGATGGCAGGCTTTGGCCTTGGCTTTAGCCTGATCCTTGCGATCGGGGCGCAGAACGCCTTTGTGCTGCGCCAAGGCATCCGGGGCCAGCATGTGCTGCCCATCGTGTTGACCTGCGCGTTTTCGGACGCGTTGCTGATCACGGCCGGGGTGGCGGGGGTTGGCACGCTCACCGCCGCGGTGCCGTGGTTTGAAACCGCGATGCGCCTTGGCGGCGTGCTGTTTCTGACGTGGTACGGGCTGCGCGCGCTCCGGGCGGCGTGGACGGGGGGCGCAGCACTCAGGACCGAAGGGCAGGGCGTGCAGACCGCGCTCCTGCCTGCGGTGCTGACCTGTCTGGCGTTTACCTGGCTCAACCCGCATGTCTATCTCGACACGGTGGTGCTGCTTGGGGCGATTTCGGCACAATACACACCGGCGTGGATCTTTGGCCTTGGCGCGGTCACGGCCTCTTTCGTGTTCTTTTTCACGCTGGGCTATGGCGCGCGGCTCCTGGCACCGGTGTTTGCGCGGCCCCGCGCATGGCAGGTGCTGGACGCGCTGATCGGCGTGGTGATGCTGGCGCTGGCGTTGAAACTCGCCCTGATGTGAGCGGGCGCGCAGGGTCTGTGCAAAACCAAAAGGCTGTCAGAGTTGCCCGCGTGGCCTAGTTTAGGGGAGACGCGGCGAGGAAAGGACAGGCTCATGAGCTGGAACCCGACACTGGAACCAAAGTGCCCCGATGCAGGCAGCCTCGACAGTATCGAGACGCTGATCATTCCCCGCGCCCGCGACATCGGCGGGTTTGAGGTGCGCCGCGCCTTACCCGCGCCCCGGCGTCAGATGGTGGGGCCGTTCATCTTTTTCGATCAGATGGGCCCGGCAGAGTTCCTCACCGGCGGCGGCATCGACGTACGCCCGCATCCGCACATCGGCCTTGGCACCGTGACCTATCTTTATCAGGGCGAGTTTGAACACCGCGACAGCCTCGGCACCCATCAGATGATCTACCCGGGCGAGGTCAACTGGATGGTCGCCGGCAATGGCGTCACCCATTCCGAACGCACCTCTGAGGCCACCCGGAAGGGGCACAGCAGCCTCTTTGGCATCCAGACATGGATCGCGCTGCCCGAAGACAAGGAAGACATGACGCCGGTGTTTGAACACCACGGCAAAGAGGCGCTGCCGCATCTTTTGGGCGAGGGCAAGGACGTGCGGCTGATCCTCGGTTCCGCCTGGGGCGAGAATGCGCCCGTGACCATGCTGTCAGAGACCTTCTATGCCGATGTCATTCTGGACGCCGGGGCCAAGCTGCCGATGCCGGATAATCACGAGGATCGTGGGCTTTATATCACCCGCGGCGCGGTCGAGATTGCAGGCCAGACCTTTGAGGCGGGGCAGATGATGGTGTTTCGCCCCGGCGATGCGATCACCGTCACCGCCGGGCCGAAGGGCGCACGGCTGATGGCGCTGGGCGGCGAGACCATGGGCGGGCCGCGCCACATCTGGTGGAACTTCGTCGCCTCCTCCAAGGAAAAGATTGAAGAGGCCAAACAGGCCTGGGCACGCGGGGATTTTGCCAATAACCCGCGCTTTCACCTGCCGCCCGGCGATGACGCGGAATTCATCCCGTTGCCAAACCGTTAAGGCCCCAGGCTGATGTGCCGGGTCAGAGTGATCCGGTCGAGAAAGGCGCTGTCGTGGCTCACTACGAGGAGCGCGCCGTCATAGTCCCGCAGCGCGGCCTCCAGGGCCTCAACCGCTTCTAGGTCGAGGTGGTTTGTCGGCTCGTCCAGCACCAATAGCTGCGGCGGCACCGGGCGGCCAAGGGTGCAGGCCAGTCCCGCCCGCAACCGCTGCCCGCTGCTGAGTGTGCCCGCCACTTGCAGGCCGTCTTCGGCGCGAAACCGAAACCGCGCCAGCGCCGCGCGGGCCTCATTCAGGGTGGCCTCCGGGCTGAGGCGCTGGAAGTTCTCCACCAGCGTCTCGGAGGCCTCCAGCAGGCTCACATGCTGATCCAATAGCGCGGCATCTGCGTGGCGTTCCACAGATCCGGCGCGGGGTGCAAGCTGCCCGAGGATCACCGACACAAGCGTGGTCTTGCCGCAGCCATTGGGGCCGTGCAGCGCAATCCGTTCCGGCCCGGTGATCTCCAGCGACAGATCCCGCAGCACGTCGCGGGTGCCGTAGCCAGCGGTGACCCCTTGCAGGGTCAGGATGCGCGTGCTGGGCTGCACACCGGTTGCGGGGATGTCCATGCGGATCGGCTCCAGAATTTCGATACGGGCGCGGGCCTCCGCCAGCGCCTCATCCGCCGCCGTCTGCCGCGCCTCGCGCAGCCGCACGCCTGCGCCTTTGGAGGCCTCGGCGCGCTCTTTTGCCTTGTCCATCAGGACTTTGGGCTGGCTTCCTGACGCCCGCGCCGCCTTGCCCGCGCTGTCGCGTCGCGCCTTGCGCTCGGCGGCCTCCTGCGCGCGGCGGGCGGTGTCCTTGCGGGCTTTTTCGGCCTCGTTCAGATCATGATGCGCCGCCGCCAAGGCTGCGTCCTTTTCCGCCCGATACTGGCTGTAGGGCCCATGAAAGCGGCTGGCCCCAAGCGGGCTCAGTTCCACGATGGCATCCATGTCGTCAAGCAGTTCACGATCATGGCTCACCACCAGCGCGGTGCCCCGCCAGTCGCGCAGAACCTGCCGCACCGTGGCGCGCCCTTCGGTGTCGAGGGTATTGGTCGGCTCGTCCAGCAGCAGGATATCCGGCTCCTGAAACAGCAGCGCCGCCAGAGCAAGCCGGGTGCGCTGCCCGCCCGACAGCTGCGCCAGCGTGGCCTCCGGGCGCAGCGACAGGCCGCAGCGCTGCATGGCGGCCTCCATCCGGGCGGGCAGCGTCCAATCGGCTTCGGCTAGATCGGCGGTACTCGCACAGCCCGCCTCAGCGCGTGTCAGCCGCGCCAGACCGGAGGCCGCGCCAAACAGCTCCGCGACCGTCAGGTGATCCTGCGCGGCCACCTCCTGTCGCATCCAACCGACCGTGCCGGTGGTCACGATACGACCCGATGCAGGCGTCAGATCCCCCGCTATCAGGCGCAGCAGCGTCGTCTTGCCGGTGCCATTGCGGCCCACAATCCCGGTGCGACCGGGGTGAAAACTGAGAGTGATGTCCGAGAGAACAGGTCGCGCGTCAGCGGCGGACCAATGCAGGCTGTCGAGACGGACGGAGGCGGTGGGAGAGGGCATGATAAAGAACCACGTGCAGCGACACAAATAGGGCGAGTGCGGCAAGGGTCTGGATCATGGGTAGGGTCTTCCTCTGTTGCTCCTGCCAAGAAACATATGCGCCAGAACGCGAAAGGCAAGAGGTCTCGACAGGAACGATACGTCAGGCAAGACTGCGCTGACATGATGGCCGCTTGTACCCATCATGTCAGCGCAAAAAGAGGTACAATATTTCACAAGTGAAGGGTTGTCTTGACCCCGCAATGGGTGTCTGCTTGCGCCCATGAGCGATGCAACCCTGACCAAAGAGATGGCAAGCCAGCCAGCCCAGCCAACCTCCAATCCCATGCGCGGCGTCTTCTGGATGCTGGTGACGGGGCTTAACTTCGTGGCGGTGACGGCGCTGGTGAAATACATGGGACCGCGCATCCCTCCCGCTGAGAGCGCGTTTTTGCGATATTTACTGGGGCTGGTGTTCCTGATCCCGATGATCGGCTCGCTCAGGGCGGTGGCCTGGACCCCGAAACTACACGGTCTGTTCGCGTTGCGCGGTGGGGTACATGCGCTTGGGGTCATCATGTGGTTCTTTGCCATGACCCGCATTCCGCTGGCCGAGGTCACGGCGATGAACTACCTCTCGCCGGTCTATGTGACGCTGGGCGCTGCGATTTTTATGGGCGAAAAGCTGGCCTTTCGCCGCATTGCCGCGGTTGCGGTGGCGCTGTTGGGGGTGGTGGTGATCCTGCGGCCCGGTTTCCGCGAGGTCTCTCCCGGACATCTGGCGATGCTGGTCACAGGGTTTGCCTTCGGGATCTCTTATCTTTTGGCCAAGACCATGGTGGGGCGCACAAACCCCACTGTGGTGGTGGCGATGCTGTCGCTCTGGGTGACCGTTGCGCTGGCCCCCTTTGCCTTGGCCAATTGGGTAACGCCCACGCTTTATGAACTCACGGTGCTCTTTGGGGTCGCCTGTTTTGCGACAGCAGGCCATTACACCATGACGCTGGCCTTCGCCTCGGCCCCGCTGACGGTAACCCAGCCGGTGACCTTCCTGCAGTTGATCTGGGCCACGCTTCTAGGTGCATTGGCCTTTGGCGAAAGCGTCGATATCTGGGTGGTTCTGGGCGGCAGTATGATCCTTGCGGCTGTCACCTTCATCACCTGGCGCGAAGCCGTGCTGAAACGGCGCGCCATCACTCCTGCGCCACATGCGGTGAAATCCTGACGCCAAAGCGCAGCATTTTACGCCCAAAACACCGGTGACACGGCGGGTTTGCAGAAACCAAACGTCATATCTTCAAAAAAGTTAACAACTTCCCGCAGGCCGTGTCGTCAGCCCGTTACACTTCTGTCATAGATATCCGCGTCGAGATGTATGAAGTGTAGCGCTATGTCCTTGCCCGATCTTAGGCTTTTGTTGGTGCTGGCGATGTCGCTGGTGCTGCCGTCTGTGGCTCAGGCGGCGCTGGATCTGTGCAACGACACCAGCGATCCACAAAATGTCGCCATCGGGTATAAGAACGCTGACAGCTGGGTGTCCGAAGGCTGGTGGCAAGTCCCCGTCGGAGAGTGCGCCGAGGTGGTGCCCGGCGTGCTGCCGCGCCGGTTTTACTACTTGCGGGTCGAAACCGAGGGCTGGGTCTTCACTGACGACAAGCTGGGGTTTTGCGTCGATGACGATGATTTCTCGATCAGTGGGGACGATTCCTGCGCCCGCCGGGGCTTTCGCCACGAGAATTTCGCACGCATAGACACCGGGCCGGAAACACCCGACTACAGCCATAGTCTGAGCCTCAATCTCAAACCCGCCGATCCCGACCGCGCGGCACGCATCGCAGTGCACCCTCAATTTGTCAGCGAGGCGGTGTTTCAGGGCTGTGAAACCGAGGTCGCGAGTTACTCCAGCTTTTGTACCTTCATCGGCACCGGACGGCGCTTTTTGGTCTATGATGATGGGCGCACCTCCAGCAAGCTCTGGCAACAAATGCAGGAGATCCCGCGCGGCCGCCGGGTCGAACTCTATGGCCAGCGCGAGGATCTCTTCGACACCACATCGGAACTGGTCCTCACCGCCCTGGTCGTGCAGCCCGAAAACCGATTTGACCGGCTCCTGGCAAGCCTGCAGGGGCTGTGGCTCTCTACCATGGATCCCAACGACAGCTTCCGCGTCAGCGGCGCAGAGCGGATCAACTCCTATGCGGGCGCGGAAACCTCGGTGGAATATATCTCGTTGCAAGACAGCTGTGCTGACTACGATGGCGAAGGGGTGTTCCTCTATACATGGGACAATAACGCAGGCACCAGCCTGTGCTATCAGATCACCCGTATCTCAGACGAAGAACTGGCCCTGACCTACCTGCCACGGGGCACCGAACTGGTCTATCGCCGCGAGGGCTGAGCCTCTCTTCTAACGCCAAATATCCCGGGGTCCGGGGCAGCGCCCCGGTCTGGCGCCTCAATCCTGACCCTAGCCTGACCCTAGGCGACCAATTCGCGCGAGGTGACCAGATCCACCACCCGATGCGCGGCGCGCCGTGCGGCTTGGGTATCCAGCGGCTGATCCGATTGAGCGGCCTGCAGCCAGACACCATCCATATAGCTTTGCAGCGCCTGACGTGCGGTTTCCACCTGATCGAGGGCCACCAGCTGGCTCAGTTCGGCGACAAAATGGCTGCGCACACGGGCGCGGTTGATCCGATGGAGCCGCGCCAGACTGGTGGAGTAGGGGGCATTGGCCCAGAACTGCATCCAGATGCTGCATTGCGGCACCGTGTAAAGCGAATCTGCAAAGTTCGCATCCATCACCGCATAGAGTCGCTCCAGCGGCGATTGCGCCTGCGCGTAGCCTGCGACCATCGCGTCTCTGAGCTTGCGCAACAGATGTCGCATCGTGGCTTCCATCAACCCTTCTTTGGAGCCGAAATAATAGCTGATAGAGGCGGCCGAAGCCCCCGCTTCACGCGCGATTTCCGCCATGGTTACAGTGCCGTAGCCACGTTTGTGGACGGTGATGATAGTTGCTTCAATAAGCTCTTCGTTGCGGATGTCGCGAATGCGTTTACGTGCCATAAAATCAGAGTGCGCCAGTGGGGCAGAAGTTTCAATAATTGACCTCAAAAAACCAAAACTTGAATGGCCATTCAAAATTTGGTTAGATTGTTCAGGCGCAGGCCACTCAGCCGACGCCACCAATAATAATAACATCGACCGAAGCGGGCGCCAGAGGGTGCCCCTGCGACTTATTCACTGGGAGGTGAAAACGAATGACGTATTTGATCTCTGCAGGTATTCTGCTGGCCTTCGCGCTGGTGGCATTCTGCGTCATCAAGTGGTGGAATCTGGAGGTGGTCGGCGTGACGCCTGTACCGCTGTTCACATTTATCGCAATCCTGTTCACATCGGGCCTCGACGTGGGCCTCGTGATGTTCCCGCTGGCGTGGGACTTCCCGCTCTATGCGGATACCGCAACAGAGCCCGCTTACGGGTTCACCAACCCGCTGGCGCTGGAGTTCGGTTTCTGGGGCTTCTTGATTTGGGGCTTTTATTTCCTGACCACGTTCTACTTCTGCGTGATCGAACCGAAGGTCAAATTCTTCGAGATCCCGGTGGTCAAATGGATCAACAACATCGTCATTATCGGCACCTGTGCCTTTACCGGCGCATTGTTCCTGAACTATCTGCCCTATTACGCCACTTTCGTGGGCGACGGCGAGACGGTGATCCCGGCGTTTTATGCTGTGACCTTCCTCGTGGTGCTGTTTGCGGCGTTTTCGTCCACTGACATCAAATATGTGCGCATCCTGTCGCTCAGCTCGACCGGGTTGTTTGCGCTGTTGATCCTTGGCATGTGGGCCTATTCCGGCATGGGGCTGGGCGAGTTCGCCTCCACCGCCTCCAACATCGGCGGCTACTTTGCCAATATCCACAAATTCGTGCTGCCGCTCACCGACTACCATGAATTCTACCTGTTCTGGTGGTTTGCATGGTCGATCATGATCGGTCAGTTCACCTCGCGCTTTGTAGGGGGGCTCAAAACATGGCAGGTGCTGGTCTCGCTTCTGGTGTTCCCGTCCATCCCGCTCGCGGTGTGGTTCTCGGTGCTCTATTACTACCACCTCAACGAGATCCCGACGACGCTGTTCATCAACATCTCCATGGTGGTTGTGGGCGTGATCTTTGTGATCAACTCCTTTGACTCGCTGATCCGTCTCTACACTGACAACCTCAACCTCAGCTCGCGCCGTCTGGGCCGCCCGGTCTATGTGATCGGCAATGCGGTGGTGCTTTTCGCGCTGACCGTCGCCTTCCAAAGCCAGTGGCTGCAGATTGAATGGATCGGTGCCGTGGTGATCGGTCTCTACGTGGCCTGCCTGATCTATATCTTCGTCAACAAACGCGAAGAGGTCATGGCGATTGAGGCCAGCCCGGAAGAAAACGACCTCGATTTCACCAAGATCGAAACCGTTCACTAAACCTGTGACATCGCAGCGTCCCCGGCGGGGGCGCTGCACCGCCGACCCATCCACGACAGACGCCTGCGCGCCCGTCCTGCATGTGCCGGTCCCCGAAAAAAACCGCACAGCTTCGCGCGCCACCTGTTGGCCGCGAAGGTCCAAACATCACGCCCCGCACCTGCGCGGGACACCTCGAACACGAAAGAGGCGAAAGACATGACACATCCGGCTCAGCCCAAAGCCAGCCATTTTATCAATGGCGCCTATGTTGAAGATACCTCCGGCACCCCGATCCCGGTGATCTACGCCGCCACCGGCGAAGAGATCGCCACCGTCTATGCCGCCACCCCGGCCATTATCGAGCAGGCCCTGACCTCGGCGCAGGCCGCGCAAAAGGAATGGGCCAAGAAAACCGGCACCGAGCGGGGTCGCGTCCTGCGCCGCGCCGCTGAGATCATGCGCGAACGCAATCACGAGCTTTCGGTTCTGGAAACCTATGACACTGGCAAACCGCTGCAGGAAACGCTGGTCGCGGATGCCACCTCCGGCGCCGACGCGCTGGAGTATTTCGGCGGTCTGGCGGCAAGCCTCACCGGCGAGCATATCCCGCTGGGCGAGGATTGGGTCTATACCATCCGCGAACCGCTGGGCCTCTGTGTGGGCATCGGCGCGTGGAACTACCCCACCCAGATCGCCTGCTGGAAGGGTGCGCCTGCATTGGCTTGTGGCAACTCCATGGTGTTCAAACCCTCCGAGACCACGCCGCTCTGCGCGCTCAAGGTGGCCGAGATCCTGATCGAAGCGGGCGCGCCTGCGGGGCTTTATAATGTCATCCAAGGTATGGGCGAGGTTGGCGGTGCGCTTGTGACCGACCCGCGCGTCGACAAGGTCTCGCTGACCGGCTCCGTACCCACCGGCAAGAAGGTCTACGCGGCAGCGGCTTCCGGCATGAAGCATGTGACCATGGAACTGGGCGGTAAATCTCCGATGATCGTCTTTGAAGACGCCGACATCGAGAGCGCCATCTCCGGTGCCATCAATGGCAATTTCTACTCTTCCGGTCAGGTCTGCTCCAACGGCACGCGGGTGTTCGTGCACAAGGACATTAAGGAGAAATTCCTCGCCCGTCTGGCCGAGCGTACGGCCACCGCCAAACTGGGCGACCCGATGGATGAGAGCGTGAATTTCGGCCCGATGGTCAGCGCACGTCAGATGGAGATCGTCCTTGGCTATATCGAGAAGGGCAAATCCGAGGGCGCACGGCTGATCTGCGGCGGCGGACGCGCCGAGATGGAGGGTTACTACGTGCAGCCCACCGTCTTTGCCGATGTCACTGACGATATGACCATCGCCCGCGAAGAGATCTTTGGCCCGGTCATGTGCGTGCTGGATTTTGACAGCGAAGAGGACGTGATCGCGCGCGCCAATGACACTGAGTTCGGCCTCTCCGCCGGGGTCTTCACCAAGGATTTCACCCGCGCCCACCGGGTGATCGGTCAGCTTGAGGCCGGCAGCTGCTTTATCAATTCCTACAATGACGCGCCGGTCGAAGCGCCGTTTGGCGGCGTGAAGGCCTCTGGCGTGGGGCGTGAAAACTCCAAGGAGGCGATCAAGCACTTCAGCCAGGTGAAGTCGGTCTATGTGCGCATGGGCGATTGCGAAGCAGCCTTCTGAGGTCTGCATCTAAACGATAGGGCGCGTCCTTTTGGACGACGCCCACCCACCCGCCCCGTCGCCCAAAAGGACGCGGGCGAACTGAGAAGCTATGCCTTGTGGTCAGCCCCGGCGGGTGCGGCCCTGTGACAGGAGAATGGACGCGATGAACGCGGATTACGTGATTGTTGGGGCCGGCAGCGCAGGCTGCGCCATGGCCTACCGTCTGAGCGAGGCGGGGAAATCGGTGCTGGTGATCGAACATGGCGGCACCGATGCAGGCCCGTTCATCCAGATGCCGGGCGCATTGAGCTATCCCATGAACATGTCGATGTATGACTGGGGCTACAAATCCCAGCCCGAGCCGCATCTGGGCGGGCGCGAGCTGGTCACCCCGCGCGGCAAGGTGGTCGGTGGCTCGTCCTCGATCAACGGCATGGTCTATGTGCGCGGCCACGCGGGCGACTACAACCACTGGGCCGAAAGCGGTGCCACGGGCTGGTCCTATGCCGATGTGCTGCCTTATTTCAAACGCATGGAGACGTGGGACGACCGCGGCCATGGCGGCGATCCCGACTGGCGCGGTAAAGATGGCCCGCTGCATGTCACCCGCGGCCCGCGCGACAACCCGCTGCATGATGCCTTTGTGAAGGCCGGGCAGCAGGCAGGCTATCCGGTCACCAAAGACTACAACGGCGAGCAGCAAGAGGGCTTTGGCCCGATGGAGATGACGGTCTACAAGGGCCGCCGCTGGTCCGCCGCCAACGCCTATCTGAAGCCCGCCCTGAAGCGCGACAATTGCACCATGATCCGTGCGCTGGCCCGCAAGGTGGTGATCGAAGACGGCCGCGCCGTTGGTGTCGAGATCGAGCGCGGTGGCCAGATCGAGGTGATCCGCGCGGATGTGGAAGTGATCCTCGCAGCCTCCTCGCTCAACTCGCCGAAACTCCTGATGCTCTCGGGCATTGGTCCCGCCAAACATCTGGCTGAACACGGCATCGAGGTGGTCGCAGACCGCCCCGGCGTCGGCCAGAACCTGCAGGACCACCTGGAGTTCTACTTCCAGTTCGCCTCCAAATTGCCGATCACGCTCTATAAATACTGGAACCTCTTCGGAAAGGCTTTGGTCGGCGCGCAGTGGCTCTTTACCAAGACCGGGCTCGGGGCCTCAAACCAGTTTGAAAGCGCGGCCTTTATTCGCTCTGACAAGGGGATCGACTACCCCGACATCCAGTATCACTTCCTGCCAATTGCCGTGCGCTATGATGGGCAGGCGGCAGCCGAGGGCCATGGCTTTCAGGCCCATGTCGGCCCGATGCGCTCCGCCTCGCGCGGTGAGGTCACATTGGCCAGCGCCGATCCCAGTGCCGCGCCGAAGATCCTGTTCAACTACATGTCGACCGAACAGGACTGGATCGATTTCCGCAAATGCGTGCGCCTCACGCGAGAGATCTTTGCTCAGGACGCGATGAAACCCTACCTGAAGCACGAGATCCAGCCCGGCACCGATCTGCAAACGGACGAGGAGATCGACGGTTTCCTGCGCGAACACGTCGAAAGCGCCTATCACCCCTGCGGCACCTGCAAGATGGGTGCGGTGGATGACCCGATGGCGGTGGTTGACCCCGAATGCCGGGTGATCGGCGTCGAGGGGTTGCGGGTGGCCGATAGTTCGATCTTCCCGCGCATCACCAATGGGAACCTCAACGGACCCTCGATCATGACCGGCGAGAAGGCCTCCGATCATATTCTGGGGCGCCGTCTGCCGTCCTCAAACGCAGAGCCTTGGTTCAACCCGGATTGGGAGACCTCGCAGCGCTGAGACCTGCACTGTCAGTCACGCCTAGCCGCCCCCTGCATCCGCAGTGGGGCGGTTTTTTATGGGTATATCTGAAATTCCTGTTGGTCGGAAAGCGAGATTTAGTTGCCGTTGGGCGAAATGGCCCGAAGCTCTGTTACAACCCCTCTTGCCACGATCTGGCCACCTTCATAGCAATTGAATTTTAGACCAGCCGATATCCGTTTCCGGTGGTAGCACACCATTTCTCTCGCCAAGATGTGCATCCAAGCCTTGTATGTTCCTACAAGCGGGATGCCCTTCTGAATAGGTGTGCCTTCGGTATCCAGAAAGTTTGGCCAAATCATGTAGATTTCTGCATCCAGATTGCGCTCCGGCTCTAGAGGATTGTCCTCTGCATAGCCGAAATCCCAGCGAATGTAGTTGTGTGGCGGCGCTTGGCGCCCTCGCTGCTCTTCGGTAAGGATCGTAATCTCAGCTTCGAAGTCAGGCTCGGTCAAATACAGGTCTGTCATGGAAGAAACGGCTCGCATAATCCGAGCCAGCGAACAACGCTTTATAGCAGTGAAGGGCTCAAAGCAGATCAGCCTGATTTGAAGGCTGTCCTGTATTCCTCTCCCTGTGCTCGATCAGATAGCCGCTCCGTATCGGAGTGGGGTGGAGCAGATGAGCAGTTCCTCACACAGTTCGAAACCTCTGTCACCACACCGCATAAAATGTAGCGGCGCTTTAAATCGGGCGCTGGTGCGGCACCTTGACTTGAGGCCCGGACATCGCAGCGATGCCGGCCGCACGTCATTTGGGATTTGGAATTCCGCCAAAACTTGATCCCGGTCAAAGTGTGCCTGCGAGTCATCTTCTAAGCTCTTGTCAAACAACACATTGAAGGAGCGAACAGATGTCTCATACCCCGCATGAACTGGCCGAAGAATTCCCTGAAAAAGCCGCGCTGATGAGCGATCTCAAACAGTCAGATGCGCATTTTGCAAAGCTCTCGGAGGAGTATCACGAGGTAAACCGCGCCGTGCACCGCGCCGAAACCAATGTGGAGCCGGTGTCCGAGCAGGCCGAGAACGACATGCGCAAGAAACGTGCCGCCCTCAAGGATGAGATCTGGGGCATTCTGTCCAAGGCCTGAGCCTTCCTGATGAACACCAAGGGTCGCTCGGATTTGGGCGGCCCTTTTGCGTGACTAGTTGACCCGGTAGGGCAGCACGCTGCGCTCATTGGTATCGACCGACAGGCGTCGCTCCAGCGGCGGCACCGAACGCTGGTGGCAGTGCTGGCGCTCGCAGATCCGGCAGGAAATGCCGATCGGCTCAAACGCCGAGGCTTGCGTCACATCCAGCCCATCCGCAAAGACCAGCGCATCCGCGTGGCTGACCTCGCAGCCCAGCGAGATCGCATAGCGCCGCACCGGTGCCCCGAACGATCCGCCCGGTTTCGACACATCGCGCGCCAGCGAGATATAGCGCACCCCGTCAGGTGTCTCTGCCAGTTGGCGTAGAAATCGCCCCGGCGTCTCAAACGCCCGGTGGACGTTCCACAGGGGGCAGGCACCGCCAAAACGGGCAAATTGCAGGCGCGTGGCAGAGTGGCGCTTGGTGATGGTGCCAGCCTGATCGACACGCACGAAGAAGAACGGAATGCCCTTGGCACCGGGGCGTTGCAGGGTGGAGAGGCGATGCGCCACCTGCTCGATCGATGCGCCAAATCGGATCGCCAGCAGTTCCAGATCGTGGCGGCAGGATTGTGCGGCCTCCAGAAACCTTGTGTAGGGCATCAGGGCCGCGCCTGCGAAATAGTTGGCAAGGCCGATCTTTGCGATGGAGCGCGCTTCCTCGGTCTGAAACTTTGCAAAGTCCAAGGTTGCTTCCAGCAAATCCCCGTAGCGCAGCAACGCCAGTTGCAAGAGCATCTGGAACAGCCGCGTCTGCGGCGCGGAGCGATGCGAGAGCGCCAGCACCTTGGTCTCCGGATCATAGGCGCGCAGCCCCTCCATGTCTCGCAGGGTGAGGGTGACGCCGATCTGTTGCAGCGCGGCTTCGGCGTTCATACGTGTGTCGCCGCTGCCTGAAAACCGCTCAGCTGCGCGGTCCACGGCGTCGATATAGTTGTCGCAGTAGTGAAAGAAGTCGCGGACCTCTTCCCAGGGGCTGGCCTGAATGCGCGCATCCGCACGCCCCAGCGCCTCATCCAGCGAGGCAAGCCGTTCATGGGTTTGCCGGTACGCGCGGTGCAGGCTGAGGAAAGCGCGGGCGAGCGCTGGCGCGTTTGAGGCGGTGAGACGCAGATCCGCAAGCGGCGGGACATCATCGGCAAAGACCGGATCGGCCATCGCCTCGCGCATGTCGGAAATCAGCCGCTCGCTATCCCCCGACGACAGCTCCGTCACATCCAGCCCGAACTCCTGTGCCAGCGCCAGAACCACGGTGGTGGACACGGGCCGGTTGTTGTTCTCCATCTGGTTCAGATAGGGCAGCGAGACGCCGAGCTTGGCGGCAAAGTCCTTCTGGGTGAGGCCGATCCGGTTGCGCATCTCGCGCAGTTTCGCCCCGGCATAGAGCTTTTGGGTGGCCATGTGGCGTACCTTTGCAAATTGAGCTGAGTTAATTTGTATAACTGCAAACTCACTCTGGCAAGCTGCGCTGGTTTTAATTGCGCCTACATAGAGCAACCTGAAAGGGCGAGGGGAGACCTCCCGCCCACGGCCCCTGCTTTGAAAAAGCAAGGCCCGCAGGGGCGCGCGCCGCGCAAAGCCCGAAGCGAAACACCTCTGATCAGGCGGAAATGTCAGTTGGAAATGTCAGAAGGATCAGGCCGCAAGGCCCAACTGCCGCTCGCGGCGCATCACATAGAGGATGGCGACCAACCCGCAGACACCGCTTCCAAACATGATCTCCAGAAGCGGCGAAGCATCGGAGCCCGGCACCAGTAGCCAGCTTGCCGTGGCCGAGAGCGCCGCACCCGCGCCGATCATGATCGCCGATGACAGCCCCGCAGCGGTCCCTGCCAGATGCGGGCGCACGCTGATCGCGCCTGTGGTGCCGTTCGGGATCGCCATACCGTTGCCGAGCCCGACAAAACACATCAGGCCAAAGAAGGTCCAGACCGAGTCCATCCCGACAAGGGTGATGGTCAGCGATAGCCCGACGCCAAAGATGTTGATGATTGCGCCCCAGAACACCATCGCATTGATCCCGAACCGCTCCGAATAGCGCCCGGACAGGAAGTTGCCGAGGAAATACCCCAGCGCCGGGGCCGAGAAATAGATCCCCAGCTGGGCGCTGTTCAGCCCGTAGACATTGGTGCCCACAAAGGGGCTGCCGCCGAGATAGGCAAAGAAGCTGCCAGACGATAGGCCCGCCGCCAAGGAGTAGCCCCAAAAGCGCGGCGAGCGCAGCAGCGCCGGGTATTCGCGAAACTGCGCGATCAACGGCTTGCCGCTCGCGGTCGCGGTCTCGCCAAAATCGGCGTAGAAGATCGCCAGCGTCACCGCAGCGGCGGCAAACAGCAGCCAGAAATTCGCATGCCAGCCAAAGGCCTGATCCAAAATCCCGCCAAGCGCCGGCCCCATCATCGGCACCACCGTCATCCCCATGGTGACATAGCCGATCATGCTCGCGGCCTTTGGTCCCTCATACATGTCGCGGACGGCGGCACGGCTCAGTACCATGCAGGTGGCGACCACCGCCTGCGCCATGCGAAAGACCAAAAACCCCTCGGCCGTGGTTGCAAAGATACAGCCCAATGTGGCCAGCAAGAACAACACCAATGACGCCATCATCACCGGACGCCGCCCCATCTTGTCCGAAATCGGCCCGACAACGATCTGGATCACCGTGCTTGCAGCCAGATAAAGCGGCACCGACAGCGCGATTAGCCGATATTCAACCCCGAAATAGGTGGCCATGCCGGGCAATGAGGGCTGAAAGATGTTCATGCCAAGCGCGGAGAGGCCAGAAAGCAGGATCAGGGTCCAAATGGTCGGTGGGGTGCTGCGTGTCACTATACGTCTCGGTTTAGTTTGCGTGTTAACCGTTTACGGCGCGGAGCGGTGCTTGTCCAATAAACCCGCACTCAAGGGTACAATCTTGTGCGCCACGCCAAAGCCTGTCTGTGTCGCAGGTCACTTAGTGGCACGTTTCCTCTGTGGAGTGCGGTGCAGGCCGCACGATCCATTTTGTGCTTTGAATTAGCTAATTTGCTAGTTTGCATCATGGGTATGCATTGTATTTGCAAATTTGCGATATTTGCCTTGGGTGAGGGGCGGGGCCAAGCTAGGGTCGGCCCCAACGAACCCGGTTCAACTCTGTTCAAAACAGTGGGCCCAAACTGATCAGGGGGCATTTGCCATGAAGGATATCCTTGCCGAACTCGAAGAGCGCCGCGAAAATGCGCGGCTCGGCGGTGGACAAAAACGCATTGATGCACAGCACGCGCGCGGCAAGCTGACCGCCCGCGAACGCATCGAACTCCTGCTGGATGAAGGCAGCTTTGAAGAGTTTGATATGTTCATCAGCCATCGCTGCACCGATTTTGGCATGGAGAACAACAAGCCCGCGGGCGACGGTGTGATCACTGGCTGGGGCACCATCAATGGCCGTCAGGTCTATGTGTTCTCACAGGATTTCACCGTGCTGGGCGGCTCGGTTTCCGCAACTCACGCGCAAAAGATTTGCAAGATTCAGGATATGGCAATCCAGAACGGCGCGCCGATCATCGGTCTGAACGACTCCGGTGGTGCCCGCATCCAGGAAGGTGTCGATGCACTTGCGGGCTATGCCGAGATCTTTCAGCGCAACATCATGGCCTCTGGCGTGATCCCGCAGATCTCCGTCATCATGGGGCCCTGTGCGGGTGGTGCGGTCTATAGCCCCGCGATGACCGACTTCATCTTTATGGTGAAGGACACATCCTACATGTTCGTGACCGGCCCGGACGTTGTAAAAACCGTGACCAACGAACAGGTCACTGCCGAAGAGCTGGGCGGGGCCTCCACCCATACCAAGAAATCCTCCGTCGCCGATGGCGCGTTTGAAAACGACGTCGAAGCGCTGGCCGAAGTGCGCCGTCTGGTGGACTTTCTGCCTGCGAACAATCGCGAAAAACCGCCCGTGCGCCCGTTCTTTGACGACCCCGCGCGGATCGAGGACAGCCTTGATACTCTGATCCCGGAAAACGCCAACACACCTTATGACATGAAGGAACTCATCACCAAAGTGGCGGATGAGGGCGATTTCTACGAGATCCAGGAAGACTTCGCCAAGAACATCATCACCGGGTTCATTCGCCTTGAGGGGCAGAGTGTGGGCGTGGTGGCAAATCAGCCGATGGTTCTGGCGGGCTGTCTCGATATCGACTCCTCGCGCAAGGCGGCGCGCTTTGTGCGGTTCTGCGATGCCTTTGAAATTCCGATCCTGACCTTTGTGGATGTGCCGGGGTTCTTGCCGGGGACAGCTCAGGAGTATGGCGGCGTCATCAAACATGGTGCGAAGCTCCTGTTTGCCTATGGTGAGGCCACGGTGCCAAAGGTCACGGTCATTACCCGCAAGGCCTATGGTGGTGCCTATGACGTGATGGCCTCCAAGCACCTGCGCGGCGATTTCAACTACGCATGGCCCACCGCCGAGATCGCGGTGATGGGCGCCAAGGGCGCAACCGAGATTATCCACCGCGCCGATCTGAACGACCCCGAGAAGATTGCGGCGCATACGGCCGACTATGAGGACCGCTTTGCCAATCCATTTGTGGCGGCAGAGCGGGGGTTCATTGATGAGGTGATCCAGCCCAAATCCACCCGCCGCCGCGTGGCGCGCGCCTTTGCCAGCCTGCGTGGCAAGAAGCTCGCGAACCCGTGGAAAAAGCACGACAATATTCCGCTCTGAGAAAAACTGCCCTATGCAGAAGGTCTATTCAATCAAGGAGCGACTTATGCGTTATCTATTCACGTGCATTTTCATGATGCTGGCCCTGCCGGCTGCCGCCGCGCAGCCTTCAGCAGCCTGCAAGGGGCAACAGTCCTACGCGCTGTCGGATGGCAGCACCTGGTGCTTGCTGCACTCTGGCAAAACCACTTTGACCTCGACGTTGTCGCGCGACGATGGAAACTCGAAATCGAGTTCTAATCAGGCTCATATCTTTGTGGTGGCCATGAATGGCGCATTCTCTAAGCGCATGGGGACCAGCGAGAAGCGGATGAAAGAGATCTGTCAGGTGATGCGTTCGAAATCCCCTGATCTGTTTGCGGGTAGAACGCAGGACAGAAACATCATCGTAAGCATGCTCTGGCCAGAGAAAGCGGCTGCAGAAGGAATTCAGAAGCTGGATCATCGCTTCCCCAACCAAGCGGCGGTGATGACGAAAAAATGCAGCGCGCTACGCCATTTCGGGACCCGTTCGCGTTAATGACAGCGGTGGCCACATATCATGGGAGGCATGTTCCGCAGCGCAGTGCTCGCCATCTCGTCATGTACGCGTCCGGTTGGGCGCGCGCATGACGGTGCGCTGGCATATCACGCGCGGGGAGGGGGAGCTGACGCTGTCGCGCCAACTGCCCGCGCGCTTTGATGTGGTGGCGTCCACCACTCTACCAGAGGGCGATCCTTTGCGACTGGCCCATCAGATCCGACAGGATATGTGGCGGATGCTCAAACGGGTGCGGGGGTTTTCCCCTGTGGTTCAGCTCACTCGTGAGGGCGATGTGATTCGAATCAAAGCGGGCGGACGCGTTGCCGCCCCGGTCGCGCCGGGTCTGAGCGCAAAGATTGCGGCTCTCTTGGCGTGCCCGGCGCATCGCGCACGTTGGGTGGCACAGGCAAAGCGTTCCCAGAGGAGGTTAAAATGATCTCCATTCTGTATGGAAACAGGCCAGAACCACGCCAAATGGCAAGTGATATGCCCAATAAGCCCCTGAATTCTTGTAACATGTTTACAATCTGCGCGCAGATCGGGCGGGGCGGGGTGCTCTTGCACAAATTTGTAACAGTATTTGACACAGAGGCCGAATCGGTTGCATGCTCCGGCTCAGCCAGACTGAGTTTAGCGCGCGCCACCGGCGCTGCGCCCGCAGCCCCGGCAGGAGGAGCCCAATCTGATTGGGGTCGGGGCTGCGGCAATTTGGTAGGTAAATCCATACAGCGTTGGGTTGTGTTGCGCGGCGCGCAACTGTCCGCAATTTGCCGCCTGGCCACCATCGCGGCCTGTCTCACGCTTCCGCTCTCGGCGTCTTTTGCGGCGTCCGGTGCGGGGGGGGATACCACGGAACAGATGCCCGCATTGATACCGGTGCCCTCCGCGCAGCCGGTGACACTGTCTGAAGTCTTGCTGGATGATGCGCCCGGTGCGCTTTGGGCGCGCTTTCGCTTTGTTGCAGCCGAGATCGCCAAAGACGGTGATCCGGACGCCAGAGCCGCCGATATCGACTACCTCTGCACAGAGGTCGCGGTGCCTTATCTGCGGCTTTATGAGATCGCGCCGGAGCGCGTGGTCATCTCGCTCTCGGACCGTGTTCTGCCCTTCGGCAGCAGCGAGCCTGAGGCCACCCAGTTCTTTGAGACCTACCGCGTTGAGGACAACGCTTGCGTCTGGGAGGGGTTCTGATGGCGGTTGAGACGCAATTTCGGCATTTTTCTGCGATTTTCGCGCCACAGGGCGGCGACACTGCAGAATTTACATATATCCTTGAAACCAATGGCGCTATGCTACGCGCAGGACGCAAATATGCGCCTCGGTCCACAGGTTTTTTGCCTGTCGGATTGTCAGAGGTGCGGGCATTCGCCCGCGCAGGTTTCAGCAATGATCTTAGGAGACAGACATGTCCAAGAGCATCAAACTCATCACCCTCGCAGGCCTGCTGGCCGCAGTTTCCGCATGCGCAGGTCAGCGCGAAGAAGAGTTCGTCGTGGTTGATCCCGAGCCGATCTCTCAAGAGCCGGTCTACACCGGTAAGTACAAGTAATCACTTCAGGGGTCCGGCCCTGTGGCCGGACCTTTCCGACCTGCGGGGTGCCGGACCGGAGGCACTCCCATGCTAAAACATCGCGGCTTTCCCGGCCGTCTTCCCGGCACCGATTTCCAATTTGTCATCCGTCGCCCCAACCCAAAGGGCATCACGCCGATCACCCGGCGTGAGCGGTTTCGCGACCGCAAACCCGCGGATCGGCGGGCGGATGCGGGCTTTATGAAAGCGCTCTGGGAAAACTTTGGCGACCAGCCCTTTGAACGTGGCAATCTGGACGCAGGACGGCTGAGCTGGCTGTTCGGGCGCGAGGTGGTTGCGGTTGATGATCCCTTTGATCCCGAAAGCTACGAGTCGCTTCTGGTGATCGACGTTGACGTGGCGCGCCGCTCCTTCCCCGAGGCGTTTGGGGGCTGAGGAATGCAAAAGGGGCGTCATATTACCGAAATGGGTTCATTACGGCAGCGGAAATCCGCGTGTTGTTTTACACCTCATGCGTGTATCGGCGTCTTTTTGCTAACCATTCTGGAATTTGCGCGGCCTGCTGCCAATAATCCCGCTGATTTAACGGCGCGGTTTTCAAGGCGTTCCGGCGCTGGCAGGGTAGATATGCCTACGCAGCCTTTTCGTCCCTTCTGGCTGTTGTTCTGGCCCCAAAACCTGACTGGGCAGCTGTGCGCCCCCCCGCGCCAGCTGCCCGCTTTTGGGTCTCTCTCTCCCGCGTCTCAGCTGTCTTTGTGCCGATCCGGCAAAGACGCTGTACGCGGCGAAAATCTGCATATTGATCAAAGCTCTGGCCTTGCCGCCGCGCAATCCCTGTGCATCTGCGCACGCGCGCCTCAAGAATGGGCGAAAGCCCGCCAATCGCGTGGTTATCGCGGGCGATCTGTCGCCCATGCGGCAAGATTGCGCGGAACTTATCTGGACGATATGCGTTGGACCGGCAAATTGGCTCTCAACCATGCAGAACGATCCAAAGGAGCATTTCGATGCGTAAATCACTCATTGCGGCCCTGCTCGCAGGCACCGCAGCCGTTGCGGCCTGCGGCGATACCACCGGTGAACAGGTGCTCTATGGTGCCGGTGCAGGGGCGGCAGGGGCCGCATTGCTCAACGGCAGCCTCGTCACCGGCGCAGCCGTCGGCGTTGCTGGCAACCTCATCTACTGCAAGGAAAATCCGGGCCGCTGCTAAACCGGCCTCGGGCGCGCGGGCACTCCGCGCCCTGCTGACATCTCGCTTTGACGCGGGCGCACCGCCGCCACGGGACATCCCCGTGCGCGGCGGTTTTTTGTGCGCGCGTCAGACCCATCAACACGGACCACAAGGGACAGCCCATGTTTGATAAGATCCTGATCGCCAACCGGGGGGAAATCGCCTGTCGCGTCATCAAGACCGCGCGCAAGATGGGCATTGAGACCGTCGCCATCTACTCTGATGCCGACCGTCAAGCGCTGCATGTGCAAATGGCGGATGAGGCGGTGCATGTGGGGCCAGCCCCCGCCAACCAATCCTATATCGTCATTGACAACGTCATGGCGGCGATCAAATCCTCGGGCGCGCAGGCGGTGCATCCGGGCTATGGCTTCCTGTCGGAAAACGCCAAATTCGCCGAGGCGCTTGAGGCCGCAGGTGTCGCCTTCGTCGGCCCGCCCAAAGGCGCAATCGAGGCGATGGGGGACAAGATCACCTCAAAGAAAATCGCCCAGGAAGCAGGCGTTTCCACCGTGCCGGGCTACATGGGCCTGATCGCGGATGCCGATGAGGCGGTGAAGATCTCGGGCGAGATCGGCTATCCAGTGATGATCAAAGCCTCTGCGGGCGGCGGCGGCAAGGGCATGCGGATTGCATGGAACGACGAAGAAGCGCGCGAAGGCTTCCAGTCGTCCAAAAACGAGGCCGCGAACTCCTTTGGCGATGACCGGATTTTCATTGAGAAATTCGTCACCCAACCACGCCACATCGAAATTCAGGTGCTTTGCGACGCCCATGGCAACGGCGTTTACTTGGGTGAGCGTGAATGCTCCATCCAGCGCCGCAACCAGAAGGTCGTCGAAGAAGCGCCCAGCCCCTTCCTTGATGAGGAGACCCGCCGCGCCATGGGCGAGCAATCCGTCGCACTGGCCAAGGCCGTTGGCTATGCCTCTGCGGGCACGGTGGAATTCATCGTTGATGGCAACAAGAACTTCTACTTCCTTGAGATGAACACCCGTTTGCAGGTGGAACACCCGGTGACCGAACTCATCACCGGCGTTGACCTTGTGGAGCAGATGATCCGCGTGGCCGCTGGCAAGGAGCTGTCGATCACTCAGGACGACGTCAAACTCACCGGCTGGGCGATTGAAAACCGCCTTTATGCCGAAGATCCCTATCGCAACTTCCTCCCCTCCATCGGGCGTCTCACCCGCTATCGCCCCCCGGCGGAAACAGCGGCCTATACGCCCGGCGTGGCACCGGGGGATGCAGGCGATGTGGTCGTGCGCAATGACACCGGCGTCTATGAAGGCGGTGAGATTTCAATGTATTACGACCCGATGATCGCCAAGCTCTGCACCTGGGCGCCGACCCGTGAGGCAGCCATTGAGGCGATGCGCGTGGCGCTTGATAGTTTCGAGGTCGAAGGCATCGGTCACAACCTGCCGTTCCTGTCGGCGGTGATGGATCATCCTAAATTCGTCTCGGGCGATATGACCACCGCCTTTATTGCCGAGGAATACCCCGAGGGCTTTGACGGTGTGAACCTGCCCGAAAGCGACCTGCGCCGGATTGCGGCGTCTTGTGCGGCCATGCACCGTGTTGCCGAAATCCGCCGCACGCAGGTCTCGGGCCGCATGGATAACCACGAACGCCGTGTCGGCAACAACTGGGTGGTGGCCATTGGCGATCACTCTTATGCGCTGCGCATCTCCGCAGATCCCGAAGGCGCCACCGTGCGGTTTGAGGACAAGAGCGAAATCCGCGTCAGCTCCGACTGGACGCCGGGGGATAGCCTTGCGCATGTGCTGACCGATGGTGCGCCCTTGGTTCTGAAGGTCGACAAGATCACCCAAGGCTTCCGGGTGCGCAGCCGGGGGGCTGACCTCAAGGTCCATGTGCGCCGTCCGCGTCAGGCCGAACTGGCCGCTTTGATGCCGGAAAAACTGCCGCCGGATACCTCCAAGATGCTCCTGTGCCCGATGCCCGGTCTTGTTGTGAAAATCAACGTCGAGGTGGGCCAAGAAGTGCAGGAAGGGCAGGCGCTTTGTACCATTGAAGCGATGAAGATGGAAAACATCCTGCGCGCCGAGAAAAAATCCGTGGTCTCCAAAATCAACGCGGGCGCTGGCGACAGCCTCGCGGTGGATGATGTGATCATCGAATTCGAGTGATCCATTGACCCATTTGGCCCGCATATCCCCTGATCTCAGCCCGCCGCATCCGCGCGCGGAGCAGATCAGCGCGTGCGGGCCAAAATTTCCGCAAAAATCCAGCAACCGGGCCGGGGCGTTAAGCCTTTCTGAAGGGCGCGCGCCTATTTTTGACGCATATGCCCTGCCGCAGGTCTCTGCCTGCCGGTGTTTTTACCATGCCGATATTGCCGGAGATTTTGCTCGTGCCGCTTTCCCGTCCTCGCCGCCTTCTGCGTACCCTCACCGGGGTGCTGGTTGGCTCTGCTTTGATGGCGGCCTGCAGCCTCGATCAGGAGGAAAAGGTCCGCTCGCAAATTCAGGATTGGGTGAAGCTGGGAGAGACCTATTACTTCTTCTCGCGGGTCAATTGCACCGCCGCCCTCTTCGAGGTGAAGGCAAGCCGGATCACCTCCATGGTGAAAAAGGTCCGCGACGTCGACACGGGCATGCGCGCCATCACCGAGGGCAAGCCGGTGGCCTTCGAAATCTCCAACATGTCGCCCACTGTCGTGACCGAACAGATCATGACCCGCGATCTGCCACTAGGGCTTGGGGTGCTGTCCTCGGGCACCGGTGGCAAGGATTGCATGGCGGTCGAGATGGAAGATGCCTATTTCAACGCGCTTCTCGACCCCACATCGGTGCTGATCTTCGACCCCGAGGCCAAGTTCACCGCGATCTTCGACCGGCGCAACATGCGTCTGTTTTATTCGCGCGGTCGCACCCACTAGGCGCGCGCTTTGCACGAAACAGAGGTTACCCGCCGCGCCGGGCCTCGATTTCGCGTTGCCGGGTGGGCATCTTGTCGATGCTGCGGCTCAATTCACGCACGCTCCACGGCAGCGGTTTGCGCAGCTTCACGCCGCCATCCTTGCCAATCAGAACCAGCATGAACCCGCGCGGGCGCAGCTTTTTGCGCAGGGCAGAGCGCGCCTTTGGATCAGTGTCCACAAACACCACCACATCGCGCGTCATCAACGCCGGGATGTCTTGTAACAGCTCGTCGATCTGCTCTTGGTATCGCGGATCTGCCGGGCTGTCGGCAAAGACCACCACCGGACGATGGGTCCACTGGAATTCCTCGATATCCACGTCGTATCCATCGCGGATCTCAAATGCGGGCGCGGCCTCTTCAACGCTCAGCTCTTCGGGGGCGGCGTCTTCGCTCAATCCGGCATCCGGCGCGCGCGGCGGGGCGTCAGCCTCCTGCGCCGCAAGGGCCAGCGTGAAGGGCAGGGTGGTCAGGGCGGCAAGCAGCGCGAGGCTTTGCAATCTGTTCATAGGCTCTCCTCTAAGCGCAAATATATGTGTTCCCAGCGTAAAAGCGACCGCTGAAACCCCCAAGGACACAAAAAAATCATCTTCTGTTAAGCGTGAAGGAACCCCTTTCGCGCATGGTTTTCTGCAGAGCCCTCAGCCTGCGCAAGGAGAACCTGCGATGAAAGTCATTTTGCATATCGGTGCCCACCGCTGCGCCACCCGCAGCTTTCAGAACTATATGACCCGCAAAAGCGAAACCCTGTCGCAACACGGCATTGCGTTCATGGGACCGGAGCGCACGCGCAAGGGGCTGTTGCACGGGGTGCAGCCGGGGGCGATTTCTGTCACCGGGCGCAACCCGGTTGAACGCGCGCGCGGGCGGATCTCCTTGCAGTTGGCGGGGTTGCATAACGCAGGCACTGCCGCTGTGGTGATCTCTGATGCGGCCATGCTGCAACCGCTGGAACAGTGCTTTGCATTGGGCGCGCTCTATCCCGGTGCGGGCGAACATCTGTCTCGGCTGGATCATGCTTTTTCCGGCGCTGTTACGGATGTGATGCTCAATATCCGCAGCCCGGAGAGCTTCTGGGCCTCCGCCATGGCGGTGCGGCTTGAACACTCCCTGCGTCTGCCCAACGCGCGAACACTGTCGCGCATCGCAGAGGCCACGCGCAGCTGGCGTGATGTTATTCAGGACATTTATTGCGCCATGCCCGGAGCCCGCATCCGGGTCTTTGCACATGAGGTTTTCGCAGCGCAGCCCGAAGCACAGCTTTCGGCGGTGACCGGCGTTGACTGCCCGCGGGTGCGTGGCAGCTTTCGCCTGAACGCCAGTCTGCGCCTGCCGGAACTGCGTGCAGAACTGCCAAAGCGCATCACCAACCTCCTGCCCGAAGGGGAGGGCCGCTGGATGCCCTTTTCCGAGGTTGAGGCCGCGCGCCTGCGCGAGAGTTACTATGATGATATGATGTGGCTGGTCGGCGGGGCCGATGGCCTCGCTGAACTGGCCGAAGATCCGAATAAATCGGACACGACCACCAACACACCTGCGCCTGACCAAATCGCGCAGGAAGATCTGACAAGAGGACGATTGCATGACCCAGACACCGGACGATTGGCGGGCACTGGCTGAAAAAGAACTGCGCGGCCGCCCGCTCGAGGATCTCACCTGGCAGACCTTGGAGGGCATCGACGTAAAGCCAATCTATACGGCTGAGGATACCGCAAACCTTGGCCATATGGGGACTCTGCCAGGCTTTGGCCCTTTCACCCGCGGGGTAAAGGCCACCATGTACGCAGGCCGCCCCTGGACCATCCGCCAATATGCGGGCTTTTCCACGGCCGAGGAATCCAACGCCTTTTACCGCCGCAACCTTGCCGCCGGTCAGCAAGGCGTCTCCGTCGCCTTCGATCTCGCCACCCACCGCGGCTATGACAGTGACCATGAACGGGTGATGGGCGACGTTGGCAAGGCGGGTGTGGCCATCGACAGCGTCGAGGATATGAAAATCCTCTTTGACGGCATCCCGCTGGATCAGGTTTCGGTCTCCATGACCATGAATGGTGCGGTGATCCCGATCCTGGCCTCCTTCATCGTCGCAGGCGAAGAACAGGGCCACGACAAGGCGCTCCTCTCCGGGACCATTCAGAACGACATCCTCAAGGAGTTCATGGTCCGCAACACCTATATCTATCCGCCCGAACCCTCGATGCGGATCATTGCGGATATCATTGAATACACCTCAAACGAGATGCCGAAATTCAACTCCATCTCGATCTCCGGCTACCACATGCAGGAGGCGGGCGCGAACCTCGTTCAGGAACTCGCCTATACGCTGGCGGATGGGCGCGAATACGTCAAAGCCGCCATCGAGGCGGGCATGGACGTGGACAAATTTGCAGGCCGCCTGTCGTTCTTCTTTGCGATTGGCATGAACTTTTTCATGGAATCCGCCAAGCTGCGCGCCGCCCGCACGCTCTGGCATCGGGTGATGACGGAGTTTGACGCCAAATCCGAACGCTCCAAGATGCTGCGCACCCATTGCCAGACCTCGGGCGTGAGCCTGCAGGAACAGGATCCCTACAACAACGTGATCCGCACCGCCTACGAGGCGATGAGCGCGGTTCTGGGCGGCACGCAAAGTCTGCACACCAATGCGCTTGATGAGGCGATCGCGCTGCCCACCGATTTTTCTGCCCGAATTGCGCGCAATACCCAGTTGATCTTGCAGGAAGAAACCGGCGTCACCAATGTCGTCGATCCACTCGCCGGCAGCTATTATGTCGAAAGCCTCACCGCAGAGCTCGTCGATAAGGCCTGGGCGATGATGCAGGAAGTCGAGGAGATGGGCGGCATGACCAAGGCCGTGGCCTCCGGCATGCCCAAGCTGCGCATCGAGGAAACCGCCGCCCGCCGTCAGGCGATGATCGACCGCGGCGAAGAGGTGATCGTCGGCGTCAACAAATACCGCAAGGACAAGGAAGACCCGATCGACATTCTTGATGTGGACAACGTCAAGGTGCGCGACAGCCAGATCGCCCGGCTCGAACAGATCCGCGCCAGCCGTGATACGGCGGCCTGCGAGGCGGCACTGGCCGAGCTGACCCGCCGCGCGTCCGAGGGCGGCAACCTGCTCGAAGCGGCGGTCGAGGCTGCCCGCGCCCGGGCCTCAGTCGGAGAAATCAGCATGGCAATGGAAAAAGAGTTCGGCCGCCACCGCGCCGAGGTGAAAACCCTCGCCGGTGTGTATGGCGCGGCCTATGAGGGCGACGAAGGCTTTGCCGCGATCCAGAAATCTATTGAGACCTTTGCCGAAGAAGAGGGCCGCCGCCCGCGTCTTCTGGTGGTCAAGATGGGGCAGGACGGCCATGACCGGGGCGCCAAGGTGATCGCCACCGCCTTTGCCGACATCGGCTTTGACGTGGATGTGGGGCCGCTGTTCCAGACCCCGGCCGAGGCCGCGCAAGACGCCATCGACAATGACGTGCATGTGATCGGCATCTCCTCTCAGGCGGCGGGGCATAAGACGCTGGCACCGCAGCTGATCGCCGAGCTGAAGGCGCAAGGGGCCGAGGATATCATCGTGATCTGTGGCGGGGTGATCCCGCAGCAGGATTATGAGTTCCTGTATAAGGCAGGGGTGAAGGCCATTTTTGGCCCCGGCACCAATATCCCCACCGCCGCGCAAGACATTCTGGAGCTGATCCGCGATGCCCGCAGCTGACGCGAGGGGTGCGATATGAGCGATGCACCCCCCAAGGGCCGCTTGCACCTCTCGGGTCATCTCTTCTGCGCCTCGGCGCAGGAGCGGGCCCTGGTGGCGCAATATCTGCCGGAGCACATCCGCCTCACGCGGGCGGAGCCGGGGTGCTTGTCCTTTGAAGTGACGCAAACCGATGATCCATCCGTCTGGCGGGTGGAGGAGTGTTTTACGGATCGCACGGCGTTTGACGCGCATCAACTGCGGGCAGGGGCCTCCCTCTGGGGCCAAAAAACGCAGGGCATACGTCGCGCGTATGAAATCACCGAAGACTAGAGTTCTGACGTTGGGCGCTGGGTCTCATCCTGGCGGTGGCAGCCGACCCTCAACGAGAGGGTCGGCTGCGCGCGTCGCACCCATTGGGTGCGACGCGCCACGCCCAACGGGCGTGGTGGCATGTGCCATGCCACCGGGACGGGCGGGAGCGGCCCCGGTTATCGCGCCTGTTACGCCCGGTTGAGCCAGTCGGAATAGCCCTGCACGCCGAAACCCGCATCCGGCTCATCTTCCAGCATATGCAGCATCTCGATGGAATGGCCGTCAGGGTCCTTGAAATAGATCGACATCGCAGGCATCCAGCCAAACACCACCGGTTCGGTGACCGGTGTTCCACCAAAGCCAAGCGGCGTGATGCCCCGGCTCGGCAATACCTCACAGGCGCTCAACACGGCGGATTTTGTCGCGCGAAACGCAAAATGCATCGTCATGCTCAGCGGCGCGCTGCCCGCCCCCCAGAGGCCCAGCATGCCCACCTCCTTGGGGCCGGCCCAGACAAAGGCGACATTGCGCGCGGGCAGACGATGCGCCAGCTTTAATCCCAACTGGCCGGTATAAAACGCCAGCGAACGGTCCAGATCCCGCACCGGCAGATGCGTCTCATAGATGCCAAGGATGTGGTTTGCTGCCCAGTCTTCAGGCGTCAGAGGGTCGTGCATATGTGAGCTCCAGTCATCGTCGGTGCGTCCCGTGGGGTGCAGAGCAGCACAACCGGGGCGGCGACTCACACCGTAATTCCTCAAGCTCACTTTAGATCAAGCGCAAAACACGAAAGCCGTAGATCAAGACCGCCATGCCTCTGCGATCCGCGTGCAATGCGGGTTTCCTTCCCCCCCGGATTTGCTAGGCTGCCGCCCAGGACCACACCGATCCAGCCAAGGGACCTCACCATGGAACTCGACCATTTCGCCATTGCCGCCAACACGTTGGCCGAGGCCACCGCCCATGTCGAGGAAGCACTTGGCGTGCCCCTGCAGCCGGGCGGGGAACATGTGGTCTTTGGCACCCACAACCGTCTTCTGGGGCTGGCAGACGGGCTTTATCTGGAGGCCATCGCCATCGACCCGGAGGCCACGCCGGAGCGTCAGCCGCGCTGGTTTGATCTGGACCGGTTTGCAGGTGCGGCCCGGATCACCAATTGGATCTGCCGCAGCAGCGATCTGGCCAGCACGCTGGCCGCGCTGTCGGTGGATGCGGGTGCGCCGGGCTCGCTCACCCGTGGGGATCTCAGCTGGCAGATGGCGGTGCCCAACAGCGGCATCCTGCCCTATGACAATATCTTTCCCGCGCTGATCCAGTGGCAGGGGCCGCACCCTGCACCGCGCCTGACGCAACAGGGCTGTAGCCTGCGTCGTCTGGTGGTCTCCCACCCGGAGGCGCAGGCTCTGGCAGAGCTGCTGCCGCTTGGTGATGCGCGGGTGGTGTTTGAACCCGGCCCCGCAGCGCTACGAGCGGAAATCGACACGCCGCACGGGCTGCGCCATCTGTCATGACCGCCGCACAGACGACGCGGATCAGACCCGCCCGCGACCGCGATACCGAGGCGATCACGCATCTGCAGCGCCACATCGTTGACACCACGCTTATGACCTTCGCCACCGAGGCGCGCTCGCTCAGCGACTGGCAGGACGATATCCTCTATGGTGATCCGCCCATTCTGGTGGCCGAAGATACGGATGGGGACTTCCTTGGCTACGCCACCTACACGGGCTTCCGCAGCAGCGAAGGCTATCGCCACACGGCAGAGCTGTCGATCTACCTCTCCGAGGCCGCCCGTGGACGAGGGGCAGGCCGTAAGCTCCTGACAGACCTGGAAAACCGAGCCATTGAAGGCGGCATCCACGTCATGGTCGCTGCCATCAGCAGCGCCAACCCCACCGCCCAACAGTTCCACGCCGCCTGTGGCTATACTGAGGTCGGACGCCTGCCGCAGGTGGGGCGCAAATGGGATCAGTGGCTCGATCTTGTGCTGATGCAGAAAATTCTGCGTGAGGACGGCATTGCCCCGCCTGACAGCGCAGCCAATCCCGGCTAAACTGGCCTTATGTCACTCTGGACCCGCATAACCGAGGCGCTTGCGGCGCTGACGCAGGGCGAAAGCCTGGCCGAGGTGTTCGACCGCCTGCGCACGCCGCCGGAACGCTCCGTCGGCTTCACCATCGCGGTGATTGCGCTGGGGGCCAAAATGGCCAAGGCCGACGGGCAGGTGACCCGCGATGAGGTCGCCGCCTTTCGCGAGGTGTTCCAGATCGCCGCCGAGGATGAGGCGCAGGCGGCGCGGGTCTTCAATCTCGCCCGGCAGGATATCGCAGGCTACGACGATTATGCCCGCCGCATCCGGGCGATGTTCTCGGATGATCCCGAAACGCTTTGTGACCTGATGGAGGGGCTGTTTCACATCGCCATTGCCGACGGGTTCTATCACCCCAATGAGGACGTGTTCCTTGAGGAGGTGAGCCGCATCTTTGGCCAGTCCGAGGCACAGTTCCGCTCGCTTCGGGCGCGGTTTGTCGAGGATGCCCCCAAGGACCCGCATGAGGTGCTGGGCGTCGCCCCCGGCACCCCGATGGAAGACATTCGCCGCATCTGGCGTCGGCTGGTGCGCGACAATCACCCCGACGCGATGATCGCGCGCGGCGTCCCGCAAGAAGCGATCCGGCTGGCCGAAAAGCGCATGATCGACATCAACCGCGCGTGGGAAGACCTCAGTGGCAAGGCGCAAGCCCGCGATCATGCGCCTGAGCACGTATAATATCGAATGGTTCGAGGCGCTCTTTGACGAGAGCGATCACTTGCGTCTGGATGCGGCCCCCTCCGCCCGTCACGAGGTCAGCCGCCGTGCGCAGGCCGAGGCCATTGCCGATGTGCTGCGCGCCATTGATGCCGATGGCATTACCATCATTGAGGGCCCCGACACCGGCAAACGTCAAAGCACCGTGCGCGCCCTCACGCGGTTTGCCGAATGGGGTGATCTGCGCACAAGGGACGTGGTGATGGGCTTTGCCAATGACACCCGTCAAGAAATCGCATTCCTGTTTGATTCCAATGTGATGCAGGCGGAACATGCGCCCATCTCATCGCCCCGCGCACCCCGGTTTGATGCGACGTTTGAAATCGACCTCGACGTGGATGCCAAGGCCGATATGGTGCGGTTTTCCAAACCCCCGATGGAGCTTATGGTGACCCCGGCGGATGGCATGCCCTTTCGCCTGATCGGCGCGCATCTGAAATCCAAGGCCCCCCATGGCGCGCGCACCCCGGAAGAAGCCCGCGCGATCTCCATTGCCAACCGCCGCAAGCAACTGGCGCAGGCGGTCTGGCTCAGGGCGCGGGTGGAGGACCATCTGGAGGCGGGCGATCCGCTGGTCGTGATGGGGGATTTGAACGACGGTCCCGGCCTTGATGTCTACGAGGCGCTCTTTGGCCGCTCTTCGGTGGAAATCATCATGGGGGCAGAGCTGTTTGACCCCCACGCGCGTCATTTGCTTCGGCCCAATCAACAGGGGCTGCCGACCTCAGCGCGGTTCTATAACCATCTGGAAGGGCGGTATTTTCAGGCGCTGCTGGATTACATTATGATCTCGCCACCCTTGCAGGCGCATCAGCCGAAATGGCGCATCTGGCACCCGTTTGAGGATGCCGCCTGCTATGGCACGCCCACGCTCTGTCAGGCGCTGTTGACCGCATCAGACCATTTCCCGGTCACGCTGGATCTGGAGTTTGCCTCCGGCTAATCCTGTGTGTTTTCTTCGGCGACGCTGGCGCGCAGCCAGTCCAGCACCGCGCGCACCGCATGTTTGTGTTGGCCGCTGGTCTCACCTGCGGGGGTGACAATCGCCTGCAAGCCATTGGACACGCGCACAAACCCCAGCGGCGCAATCAGCCGCCCCGAGGCCAGATCATCCGCCACCAGCCGCCGCTCTGCCACTGCCACGCCAAGCCCCGCTGCCGCCGCCTCCAGTGCGAGGATGTGGTGCGGATAGGCGCTCTCACGCGCCGCGAGCAGGGCCATGCCGCTCAGACGGCACCACGCGTCCCAGGATTGCGGCGCGCCTGCATGCACCAAACGCAGCTCCGCGCGCCAGCCCTCGGGCGATTGCACCAGCGGATAGCCCGGCGCACAGACCGGACCATAAGAGGTATCGCCAAGGATTTCGGGCTTGCGCGTGTCCCGCAGAGGGCCGCGCAGACGGTCATAGCTCAGGATCAGATCATAGGTGTCGCGCATGTCGCGGTGGGGTCCGGACATCAGCAGATCCACCTCCACATCGGGGTGCTGCGCATAAAACCGGGGCAGGCGCGGGGTCAGCCAGCGGGTGGCGAAGGTGGCGCTCACCGCCAGTCGCACCCGGCGCTGATCCTGCTGCTGTCGCAACTGCTGCGCCACATGATCCAGCCGGTCCAGCATGGGCCGCAGCTCCGCCTGCAACTGTGCACCGCGCTGGGTCAGTCGCAATCCGGTGCCGTCCTTTTCAAACAGCGCGCCGCCCAGATCCTCGCCCAGATGACGCAGCTGCTTGCTGATGGCGCTATGGGTCCGGCCCAGTTCGGCGGCCGCAGCGGTGACGGATCCAAGCCGGGCGGTGGCCTCGAATGCGGGCAGGGCGGAGAGGGGAGGCAGATGTCTCATATGTTCCTAGAAAGACCAAAGGGCAGGAGAAGAACTCAATTTTTCTGTGGTCACTATAGGGCTAAGCTGGCGGTATTGGAACAAAGGAGCCTCTTATGTCTGCCGATATTCTGACCCTGCCGCACGTGCGCCCCTTGCGCCCGACCTGTTACGCCCAGGATCAGCGGGGGCTGGCGCTGTGGCTTGCCCGGCGTCGTCTGCGCCTGATGCTGGCACGCGAGTTGCTCGGCGCGCCCGACAGCGCCTTGCACGACGCAGGCTGGACCCGCGCCGCCCTTCGGCAAGAGATCGCCAAGCCGATGTGGCGGGGGTAAGCGGCGCGGATTTGTCCCCCTATGCCTGTTACAGAAGCGCGCTATACTCTAAGCCATGACACAGGATATTCGCCCCCGCATGTTTCGCCGCCTTGCCCTTGGGGCCGGGGTTGCGGCCCTGTTGGCACTGCCGCTCGCCGCAGAAGACGCCCCGACGGACGAAGGCCCCACACTGATGGATCGCGGGATGGAGCTGTTCTTCGAGGGGCTGCGCCGCGAGATGGAGCCGACGCTCGAAGAGGCCGCGCGCCTCTTTGCGGAAATCGGCCCCTCCATGCGCAGCTTCCTCACCGAAATGGGGCCTGCGCTGGCGGATATCGCCGATCAGGTGGAGGACTGGAGCGTCTATGAGATGCCTGAAATCCTGCCCAACGGCGACATCATCATCCGCCGCAAGGACCCACAGCCCGAGACCACGCCAAAAGCGACTGAGGACGGCAGCATCGAGCTATGATCTGCCGCGGGGAAAGAAGGTCATGATCTCATATGTTACGGTCGGCGCGGATGACATCCCGCGCGCCAAGAGGTTCTATTCCGCCTTTATGCCCGCTCTTGGCTATACGCTAACAGAGGGGCCAGAGGGGCTGAGTTATGTCTTGCCGACAGCAACCGGGCAGTCACCGGTCGCGCCTGACTATTACGTGAAACCCACCTTTGACGGGCGGCCTGCCTCGGCGGGCAATGGCGCGATGGTGGCGTTTGAGGCGCAAAGCCAAGCGCAGGTCCGCGACCTCCACGCCGCAGCGCTGCGCGCGGGCGGCAGCGACGAGGGGCAGCCGGGCTTTCGCGCCGCTTATGGTCCGCGGTTCTACGTAGGCTATTTGCGCGACCCGCAGGGCAATAAGATCGCCCTTTATGCCAGCAATCCGAACGAGCCGGGACGCGACGGATAGGCGCTAGTCCCGCGCGTCCTTTTCCAACAGCGCGCCGCGTGTGCCCGCAACGGTCACCCGCACCTCGGCCTTTAGCGTGTTGACCAGCGACATCAGCCGCGACTCTGCCACCTCGCCAAACAGCGCGGTGCTGGCGGCGGGCAATTCCACATGCAGGAGGCGTTTGCGAGGCTGCCAGCGCAGGCTCCCGATGTCCTGATCCTCGCCCACCATCAGCATCGCGCCAAAGCGCATCGCCTTGCCGAGGATTTCGGCCTCTTTCTGTTTTTCCGGCGGCAGCAGATCGTAGAGATGTTCGAAATGGGTGCCCTGCCGTTTGTTGCGATAGCGGTGCAGCAGCGCCAGCCCAAGAAAGATCCGTTCGGAGTGTTTCAGCCCGCCGAGATTGGCGCGGGTGGCGTTGTCAAAACAGACCTCGGCGCGATAATCCGGGTGCGCGCGCCAACTGACGTCATGCAGCACACAGGCTGCCTTAACAAGGCGCATCTTGGCGTAGGGCGCGCCGGAAAACAGCGGTTTTACAAAGGTGTATAGCGTCTTGCCAAAGCCCGGCACCCGCGCGTCCTTGGCCTCGGCAAAGCGCGCCGCCTCAATCAGCGGGTCGCGCTGGCGCAGACGGTCGGGCATCTGTTCATACAAGAGTCCCTCGCGAATCCCATAGCTGGAAATCGCGATATCCTTGGGGCGAAAGGTCTTGATAAGGCGCGAGAGCACATCGATCGCGTAAGGCACCAATGCCATCCGCGCCGAGGATACGCCGCACTCGGAGCGCAGCTTTTCCAGATCGCCCTTTTCAATGAATTTGACCGTCTCGCGCACGTCCTTGGCGGTCATGCGATATTCGTGCTGCACCGTCAGCGGGTAGTTGCGCCGCAGCATATCCAGTCGCGCAATCGCTCGCCAGCTGCCGCCCACAAGGAACAGACGATCCCGCTGATCGCCAAGCTGGTCACGCAGCGAGGCCATCACCTCGTCGATATGCGCCTTGCGGCCCCGGCGACCGCCTTTGATGTCCTTGAGCTTCAGCGGCCCGAGGTTCGAGGTCACACATTTGCCGACCTCACCGTCGTGGATTTCCGCCAACTCCATGGAGGAGCCGCCGATATCGCAGATCAGCCCATAGGCACCGGGCCAGCCCAAGAGCACGCCCTGTGCCGACAGCCGCGCCTCTTCTTCGCCGGTGATGACGCGGATGCGCAGGCCCGTCGCGGCCTCAACCTCTGCGCAGAACTCCGGCCCATCGCTGGCGTCGCGCACCGCCGCTGTCGCCACCACAGTGAGCGGGTCTTTGAGCAGGCCCTTTGCCAGCATCTGAAACCGCTTGAGCGCTTCCAGCGCGCGGGCGCGGCCCTTGGGGTTAAGCTTGCCGGTGTCGGACAGACCCGCGCCAAGGCCACACATGATTTTCTCGTTGTAGAAATAGGCGGGGCTGCGCGCTGCGCCATCAAACACCACCAGCCGCACAGAGTTCGACCCCACATCGACCACGCCCACCCGGCTCAGCGCGCGGGCATCGGGGTCATTAAACAGAGGACGGCCATAGGGGCCCCAATCCTCTGCCGGTGCATCAGATCGCGCGGCCTCTGACGGGTCCGACCCGGAGGTCGCTGTATCGAGGTCACGGTGCGGGGCAGCGGGCTGAATGGTCATGCAGGCTCCGGGGCGTTTTGACTTTGGAAAGAATGGGGTATCAAGGCGATCAGGTCAATTCGCACATGCAGCATTGCGGCAATTTCCTTGCGTCTCGATATCAGCTGTCGCTGAGCGGGCTGAGGCACAGGCGCAGGTAAGACAGAGACAGGGGCGGGCAGGGCGCAAAACTGTCCTGTGTCGCTCTCCTGCGGCTTGCCCATCGCCTCAGCCCTCCTGATCGCTCGACATCATGCGGATCGCCAGCGCGCGGCTGAGGGTGCGCTGTTCTGCGAGCGCCAGACGGTCCAACTGATCCACCACCGCTGCCGCAGCGGCAAAGCTGCGATCCATTCGCCCGACCAGATAGGGGATCACATCGGGCTTGGGGGTGATCTGTCGGTCATTAAAGAGTTTTGCCAGCACCACCGCCAGCAGCGCGTCATCCGGGGCTTCAAGGGCGGCATGGGTCGCCGCCTGCACCCGGCTTTGCAGATCCGCCAACCCCAGACCCCAAAGATTTGGGGCAGGGCGGCCCGTCAGCATCAGCCGGTGCCCATGGGTCAGCACCATATTATGCAGGTGAAACAGTGCCTTTTGCGCCCGCGCATCCTCGGCGATTGCCGGAACATCCTCGATGGCGACCGGACCGCTTGCCAGATCGGGCACATCGGCCTCGGTCAGGGCACGGGCCGGCACCACACGGGCGCCGCTCTCTTTGGCCCAGACATGGGCGAGGTGGGTTTTGCCGGACCCCTTTGGCCCGGTCAGGACCAGCTTTCCCGAAGGCCACGCAAAGGCCGGGTCGATCAGTGCGACCGCCATGGCGTTTGATGGTGCCACAAAGAAATCATCCCGCCCCAGCGCGGGTTTCGCCGGGAGATCAAAGCTCAGCTGTTCGGACATCGGCAGTCTGCTTGTTTTATGCGTATGGGTCGGGCGGGTCGAACCCTATGTTTCAGATGTCGGAGCGCTGGTCCTCAGACGCGAGGGTGGCGGCATCCCGGTGTGAGAGCCCCTGATAGAGGCGACTGTGCAAATACTGATCCACGGCGAAACGTGCAACCACCCCGATGACCGCCGCCACCGGCACCGCGATCAACATGCCGACAAAGCCGAACAATGCGCCAAACACCGACAGCGCCAGCAGCAGCCAAACGGGATGCAGCCCGACTGAGTTCCCCACCAGCTTGGGCGTCAGGAAATTGCCTTCGACCATCTGGCCGATCACAAAGATGCCCGCCACCAGCGCAATCCGCAGCCAGTCGGTGCCCTGCCGGATCATCTCGCCATCCGCGCCTTCCACGGCACCCCAGAACTGAAACAGCGCCAGCCCAATGGCCAGAACACCGCCAATAATGGCCCCGAGGTAGGGGATAAACGTAACCAGCCCCGCGACAAAGCCCACCGCCAGACCGAAGTTCAGCCCCACCAGCATCAAGGCCACCGCGTAATAGCTGCCAAGGATCACGCAGACCATGCCCATGCCGCGAATAAAAGACGACAGCACCCGGTCAATCTCGCGCGCCAGATGGCGCACCACCGGCGCATGGTCGCGCGGCAGCAGATCATCAATGCGCGCCACCATCCGGTCCCAATCCACCAAGAGATAGACAGCCACCACCGGCACGATCACCAGAAGCACCACGATATTCAAAAGCGACATCGCCGAGCCGACAAAGGTCTGCAGCAAGGTGACGCTCTTGTCCTGAACAATTTTCCAAAGTCCCGCCAGCGCCTCGCGGACCTGGCTGTTGTCTTCAAACAGCGACGGGAAATGCTCCTGTGCAAAGGAACGCAGATTCGACATCGCCTGCGGCAGGGTCTGCACCAGATCGATCATCTGGTTGATCAGGGCTGGCACGATCAGCAGCAGCATGATGAGGAAAATCAGCACCGCCCCCACTGTGATCACCGCAGTGGCGCCTTCGCGGCTCAGTCCCGCCCGCTCCAGCCGGTCGGCGAGCGGGTCGATGATATAGGCAATCGCCCCACCAAGGATAAAGGGCATCAGCACATTGCCAAGCGCCCACATGATCACTGCGAATATGACTGCGGCAAGGCCCCAGTATTTCAATTGTTTGCGGGCGGGCAGAGCCATGATCCGGCATCCTCGCTATGGCTGTTCGCGGATGCGTCTGTGATCGCCCATGCTCTCTTCAGTTGCAAGAGAGAGTTGGCGTTTGCAGCGCCTCAGTTCCTACCTCTGGAGGGCTAGGCGTCTGTTTCGAGATCCGGGATCAGCGGGGAGAGCACCCGCAACAAGTCCGGCTGGCGCAGCGGCTTGCCGAGCCAAGCGTCAAAACCGGCGTCCAGATATTCTTCGACCTGATCGCCATAGGTATTGCCAGTGACGGCGATACATAGCGCGGAATGGGCAAGATGGCGGGGATGCGCGCGCAATTTGCGCACCACTTCGGTGCCCTTGTGGCCCGGCATCTGTATGTCCAGCAACAGCACGTCATAGCGGGTGGTCACTGCGCGGCCAAAGGCATCGCTGCCGTCATAGGCCTTGTCGACACTCGCCCCGAGGTTTTCCAGCATCTTCTGCAGGACCAAGCGGTTGGCCGGGCTGTCATCGGCCACCAAGACCCGTTTGCCCAGCAGCGGCAAGTCCTCTGCCCTGCGGGTGGGGACGTCGAAATCGAACTCTTCGATCACAGGTTCAATCTCGGCGTCGGTCACCGGCAACGGCAGGTAGAGGTGAAAGATGGTGCCCTCGCCGGGGGTGCTTTCGGCCCGGATGCGCCCTTGCATCAACTCCACCATCTGATGCACGATCGTCAGCCCCAACCCGGTGCCACCTTTTTCATGAGCCACATGCGCGCTGGCCTGCGTGAAAGGGAGGAACAGCTTGTCCAGCCGATCCGACGCGATCCCGCAGCCGCTGTCCCTCAGGGTCAGATGCAGCGCGTCAGGGGTGCCATGCAGATGCAGGCCAACCGTGCCCTGATCGGTGAATTTGATCGCATTGCTCAACAAGTTTCCAAGGATCTGCGACAAGCGGAACTGATCGCCATAGCGCCATTCCTTGGCATCAATCTCGCGGAAACTATGGGTCAGATCGACCCCTTTCTGGCTGGCCTGCGCCGAAAACAGTTTGACCGCATCATTCACCACCTCGCGCAGATCAAAGGCGGCCGGGGCCAGCTCCAGCTTACCTGCGTCGATCTTGGCAATATCGAGCGCATCGTTCAGCAGGCGCTGCAGGCTCTGGGCAGAACGGTTGATGGTGCGCAGCAGATCGTTTTGTTCCCGCAGATCTGCATTGAGGCTGGAGGCCCCGCGCATCAGCAGATCGACCGAGCCGATAATCCCATTGAGCGGCGTGCGGATTTCATGGCTCATATGAGCAAGATGGGTCTTGCGCGCCTCAGCATCCTGCTGCGCACGCGCCTCCGCATCCGCTGCAACATCACGTGCCCGCTTTAGCGCAATCATATCATCCAGCGCACAGCCCAGTTGCTGCATGGTTTTCAGGTCATCATGGCTCCATTGCCGGGGCACCCGGTCAATCACGCAGAGCGCCCCGATGGGTTTGCCATCCGGCAGGTGGATCGGTACGCCCAGATAGGCCACCATGCCCAGATCAATCACCGCCGCATTGTCGCGCAGTTGCGCATCCTTGCGACTGTCCGTGACCACCAAGGGCTGATTGGTATCCTGCACAAACTGACAGAAGGAATGCGACAGCGGCGTCTGGCGCAGTTCGCTCGACAGTTCCGGCAGACCGATGCAGCTTTTGAAAAACTGTCGGTCCAGACTGCGCTGCACCACCGATACCAATGCGGTCGGCGCATTCAGGAGCCGCGCCGCAAGCGTGGTCAGATTGTCAATGTCGGCTTCACGTTCATGTTTCACAAGCCCCAGCTCGCGCAGCTGCACATCATAGGGATCAGGCGTCAATTTTGCAGCTTGGGTCATGAACAACACATCTTTAACATCTGCGGATCGGGCATCGAAAAAATGGGGTAGCCCGGACATTGTGACTAAATTCCATTCATTGAATACGCACAATCGGAGCGAATGTGTCAAAAAACTATATTGAATTGAATTTATTTTTTCGGGCGGGAATTTTTCTTTGCTGCAGCCTTGAAGTATTGCCTCGCCAAAAATGGCGAGGGGCCAATTGGTTATACGCTTTAATGACAGCGAGCGGCGTGAAATCTGAGTCGTCGCGAAATTTTATGTCTAGCCCGCCTTGGCGCTCAGACACGGGGAAAATTCTCTCAAAAGGTGCAGAATCGACCGACTCGTTCAGTTCTCAGAGGAGCGTGCGGCATGCCGCATTCGGGGCCATCAGACCAGAACCGGGGAAAAGCGTCGCCGCCAGATCCTGTTGCGCAACACGCCCGGCGCAGGGATGCTCCGCTCATCCCGGGCGAGCGCAATTTGGTATTTCGTGAAATGAGCGCAAAATTGCGTAAGGGGTCTGCGTTAGATTGACGATGTCAAAACTGACAAACGCTCGGGAAATGAAGCTCGATAATTGGATGCGTAATTTTCAAATATCAAATATGAGATATTTTGATGTTGATTACTCTAGCGTGTGATAGCGCCTGTCAGGGTTGAGAACTGCCGCAGCCCACAGGTGGCGGGCAGGGCGGTCTGATCTCAACTCTTGTCCACACCCGCCGCAGCCACTAAACCGGGCGAAACATCTTTCACCGCATGGAGCCATTATGCGCCTGTCTCGCTATTTCCTGCCTGTCCTCAAGGAGACCCCCTCCGAGGCGCAGGTCGTCAGCCACCGTTACATGCTGCGCGCCGGCATGATCAAACAGTCCGCCGCCGGGATCTACTCCTGGCTGCCGCTGGGTTATCGCGCGCTGAAAAAGATCGAAGGCATCGTGCATGAGGAGCAGATGCGCGCGGGCCACATCCCGATGCTGATGCCCACCATCCAGTCGGCCGACCTGTGGCGCGAGTCCGGGCGCTATGATGCTTACGGTGAGGAGATGCTGCGCATCCGCGACCGCCATGACCGCGATATGCTGTTCACCCCCACCGCCGAGGAGCTGATCACCGACATCTTCCGCTCTAATGTTTCCAGCTACAAAGATCTGCCGCTGACGATGTATCAGATCCAGTGGAAATTCCGCGACGAGATCCGCCCGCGCTTTGGCGTGATGCGGGGGCGCGAATTCTACATGAAGGACGGCTATAACTTCGACCTCACCAAAGAGGACGCGCTGCACGCTTACAACCGCCATCTGGTCACCTACCTGCGCACCTATGAACGCATGGGGCTGCAGGCGATCCCGATGCGCGCTGATGGTGGCCCGATTGGTGGTGACTACACCCACGAATTCCTCGTGCTGGCCGAAACCGGCGAGTCGGAGGTCTTTTATGACAGCGAGATCACCGATCTGAGCTTTGGCGCGCGCGAGATCGACTATGACAGTGTCGAACAATGTCAGGCCGTGCTCGAAGAGTTCACCTCCCGATATGCCCGCACCGACGAGACCCACGACGAGGCGCTGTTCAACGCGGTGCCAGAAGACCGCCGTCGCGTCGCCCGCGGTATCGAGGTTGGCCAGATCTTCTACTTCGGCACCAAATACTCCGAGGCGCTGGGCGCCACCGTGCAGACCGCCGAGGGCGACAGCGTGCCGGTCCACATGGGCTCGCACGGGATTGGTGTCTCGCGTCTTCTTGGTGCCATCATCGAGGCCAGCCACGACGACAAGGGCATCATCTGGCCCGAAGGTGTCACCCCCTTCCACTGCGGGATCGTGAACCTCAAGCAGGGCGACGATGAAGCGGATGCCGCCTGCGAGCAGCTCTATGCCGCGCTCACCGCCATTGGTCTGGAGCCGCTTTATGATGATCGCAAGGAACGTGCGGGCGGCAAATTCGCCAGCATGGACCTTATCGGCCTGCCATGGCGCATCACTGTCGGACCGCGCGGGCTGAAGAACGGCGTCGTCGAGGTGACCAGCCGCCGCACCGGCGAAAGCGAAGAGATGAGCCCGGAAGACGCAGTAAAGAAAATCGCCGCGATCTACGCCAACCACCCCACGCCACGCGGCTTCTAAAGCCACCGGCACATACAGAATTGAGAACCCCGTCCGACAGACCCGTCGGGCGGGGTTTTCTATGTCGAATGTTGTGTTTGGCCAGCAATGCTGTGAACGCTAAGCATATCCGCAAAGATCGGCTTCGAGCCCTTGTTGACTAATGCCGCAGCTGGCACGAAAGTCTGTCGTCGACGTCTCGCAACAAGACCGGTGTTGAAGAAACAATGGATTTCATAGTGATTTTGCTGTGTTAGAAGTCTCTACGCGATAGAGAGCAGGAGACAACAATTGGTAGATGTTACAGTAGCCGGTATCTCCATAGGGAACCGCAATCCAATGACGCTAATAGGCGGCATGAATGTGATCGAATCCCGTGACATTGCGCTTCGTGTTGCAGAAGAATTCGCGAAAGTTACCGAGGAGTTGGGCATTCCCTATATATTCAAAGCCTCGTTCGACAAAGCAAACAGGTCGTCGATCCACTCGTTTAGAGGGCCTGGGCTGGACGAAGGATTGAAGGTGCTTTCGGAAATCAAATCCGAGTTTGGCGTGCCGGTTGTTACAGACGTGCATGAAGTTTCGCAGGCCGCCCCAACAGCGGAGGTTTGCGATATATTGCAGGTGCCAGCGTTTCTGGCCCGCCAGACAGATTTGATCGCGGCAGTAGCCGCCACTGGCGCAGCAATAAATGTGAAAAAACCGCAGTTCATGAGCCCGTCACAGGTTAAGAACCTTATCGAAAAACTCAAAGAATGTGGCAACAGCAGCGTAATGCTGTGCGAACGGGGGTCATGTTTTGGATACGATAACTTGGTTGTTGATATGCTCGGCATCAGAACAATGCGGGAAAACAGCGGGGATGCGCCAGTAATTTTCGATGTGACTCATGCTTTGCAAATCAGAGATGCGACTGCGGATGCATCTGGTGGTCGACGCAGCCAAGTTGCTGAACTAGGACGGTCAGGCTTGGCGGTGGGTATCGCAGGCCTCTTCCTTGAAGCTCATCCTGACCCAGACAACGCCAAGTGTGATGGCCCGAGCGCGTTGCCATTGGATCGCCTGAAAGAATTCCTGATACAGATGAAGGCGGTAGATGATTTGGTTAAGGGAATGCCGGAATTAGTATTGCGCTGAGCAGAACCTGATTGAGACCCCGCCCGACAGGTCCGTCGGGCGGGGTTTTTCTATGCCGCATGTTGTGTAACATTTCGACCAGATTACAGTTCGGATATTACCACGATGCAACTTTCACTTGATGATCCGCTTTGGGACCATTTGCCCGGCGCTTACGGCGTGGAGGATGTGCGGGGACCTCTTTCCAGCCTCTTGGAGCAATGGGACCCGGAGCTGTGCAACACGTTGCTGTGGGATCGCCTTTATCATCAGGAATCGCTCTACCCGGCCACTTGGGCGGCACTGCCGTGGCTCTGGCAGATCGCAGGTCGCCACGCGGATGCGGTGGCACCGCTCTTTGATTTTTTCGCCCATCTTCTCGCTCTGGCCAAGCGTGCGCCTGCAAGCTACTGCGCCTACGAAGGATTGCCGCTCTCGGGGGCGGATCTGGGTCATTGGCATGTCTCGGCACCACCCGCGATGATCCCGCCTGCGGATGCGCTGTTTGAGGCGCTGGTGGTTTGGATCGAACCATGGGCCGTGCAGGTCTGCCGTGCGTTGAACAGGTTGATCGAGGGCGCAGATCGCGCGCAGGCTGCCCACTATTTGCGCGGAATTACCGCTTGGGTGCATCCCGAGTACGAGAGTTTTGAGCGGGCACTCGGGTTTCTGTCTGATGGCTGGTCAATCGAAGAGATGCTCGAAACCTTGGAGGCAGACGAGGATGCGCCGTTTCACATGAGCGCGCGCGAAATCAGTTTTGCATCGCAGGAGGCCGCGCGTCTGCAAGAGCTGTGCCCGGACTTGGCCAGAGATCTCCGCGCGTTGGTTGGTGCAGTTCGTGCGGACAGCCCCGTGACACCCACGCAGCCGCATCCAGATCAGATGTCTTTGTTCGAGTGATACGCGCAACGCCGGTGAACGGCGCGCACACCGGGGCGCGAGTGCGTCCACTGCGTGCAGACCAATACTCATGTCGTCCGGGGGTCATCTGAAGGCGCGGCAACCCTAGCCTCTGACAGATCCGAATGTCAGATCCTCAGATCGACACCATTGGCGTCTGCCGGTGGGATTTGCAGCGGTACCGGATCACCGCCGCGGGCATTGGCGAGGGAAATCTCTCCCGCCTGATCAATCCCGCTCAGGGTGAGGCTGCCGCCATCGGCATAGCGCAGGAGCAGTTTGTCGCCCTCGCGGGTGATGCTGGTGGGCGCGGCAGAGGCAATGGTCAGGTTCGCCCCCGGTGCCAGCATGGCGATATCATCGCCGTCCCCGGTCTTGCGCGACAGGGTGACGGTGCCGCCGCCGTTGCGTACCTCGATCAGGTCATTGCCACGCCCCCCGCTTACGGTCACGGCTTCGGTTGCGGAAATGCGGATCAGATCGTCGCCCTCACCGCCATCCACAGAGCCCCGCGCCGCCGTCACGTCAATCGCATCGGCCCCATCGCCGCCGCTGATGCGTTCGGCAATTGTGGCGTGTAAGCTGATGATATCATTGCCTGCACCGGCGTTGATGCCCTGCGCATAATCGGCGGAGATCCGCAGCCTGTCGTTCCCATCGCCAGCGGAGACGCTGTAGAGGTTGTCCGCATCAATAGTGAGCCTGTCGTCACCGCCACCGGTGCTGATGGACCCCGCGGTTCCGGCCTGAATGGTCAACCTGTCATTATTGGCAAAAGTTTGCGCGCTGTTCCAGGTTTTGGAGCCATTTTTGTCCGCAATCGTGATGGCAATGGTGGGTGTGGCATCGGTGCTGACGTCAAAGACCTGCGCACCGCTGAGCGAGACCACATCAGCCCCGTCGCCGGTCTTGACGCCAAAGATCATACCCTCGGTGTCGACCGAAACCTCATCCGCGCCTGCGGTGCCCACCGCATCGGGCATGGCGAATTTGGCGCTGAGGAACGTGTCATCCGTCGCGTCACCGCCCACGATCGACATCAGGATCGTATCCGCCATCGTGTCGCCGGTGCTGACCTGCCCGAGGATCTGCATGGCGATTGTGGTGGCATAATCCGCGTGATCGGGATCTTCATCGCGCAGTTTTGCAATGGCAACGCGCATGTCCGCGGCCTGCTGGCGATAGCGCTGGGCGGTGAGGTTGATGTCACCAACGCCCATGCCTTCCTTGACGGTGAGACCGTCGTCTGCCCGCATCTGATATTCGGTGTGCATGGCCGCCTGGCCGCGTTTACCTGCCTGTTCGACCTCATCAGCATCCTTGAGGGCGCGTTGGTTGCTGGCCATGTCCTGAAAAATCTGTGCGACCCGAGGATCTTGTCCCGGCAAAATTGCGGTCATGATATCAATCTCCTCATGGCGCTGATCGATATGGTGAAGGGGTCAATCTACCTATGGGAGTGTGATTCCTGAGTGCTTACCAAAAGGTTGCGCACTCCGGGATGTCGGCCCATGGCCTATGGTTTTTGTGGAGCATTTTGCGAAAACTCATTTGAACCTCTGCAGGCCGGGGCAAGCTCCCGCCCGTCTTGCGGGCATGAAACATGCCTGATCCGGTTGGGCCCGGCGCCACCCCCAACGCCTTTTCGGCGTTTTGCGCATGCAAAACACCAAAAGGGGGCGGGAGCACCCCCCTTTCCCCCTTCACAGGGGAGGTTTTGGCCGATTTGATAGCGCGTTCAGGTCGAGGGTTGAAACCTTTGGGCCTGTGCCTGCCTATAGGCTTTGAGGGGTGAGAGAAGGACGATGACTATGATCACGCGGCTGGTGTCACTGCTGGGTGGGGCGGGCGCAGGTGTGGGCCTGTCACAGTTTCCCGCCTATGCGCAGGCCTATCTGCAACGGCTGGGTGGGCACGTGGACGCGCTGCGCCGCACGGTGGCAGAGTTTGATGCCGATGCGGCGTCGCTTGGGCTAGAGCGCAATGCCGCTTTGGTACAATTGGCCCAGGGTGGCGACATGGGGGCCGCGCGCGCCGAAACCATGGCGGCCACCATCGACCGCTATGGTCGCCTGTCGTCTGACTTGCGTGAGTTGAGCGCCATGGCCCCGGTGGAGCGCGCGCTGCATCTGGGGCGCTTTGCCGAAAGTGAGATCGCCTCTGCGACGCTTCAGGCGTTTGAACCTGCGGTGCCGGTCTCGCTTGATGCAATGATGCTGGCGGCGGTGGGGGTGCTTTTGGGCGGTGGCCTCATCTGGGGGCTGATGGCGGGGGTGCGGCGTCTCTTTGCCCGCAGTGCGCGCCGCCGCGACAGGCTTGCTTGACCGCACACCCTCGCGCCCCTAGGGTCTGCGCGACACGCGCTCTGCCTTGGCAGAGCCGCATTTTCATCGCAAGAGGAAGACCGCCTAAATGGCCGCACCTGCGCCTTTTTCCCGTTTCGAATGGATGATTGCCTGGCGCTATTTGCGCGCCCGCCGTAGCGAAGGCGGCGTGTCGGTAATGACCTGGATTTCCCTAATCGGCATCACGCTGGCGGTCTTTGCGCTGATCGCGACACTGGCGGTGCGCTCAGGCTTTCGGTCGGAATTTGTGGGCACCATTTTGGGTGCCAATGCCCATGCTACGGTCTACGCCCACGGCGAAGTCACCGAAGCCGGCACGCTTGATCGACGCATCACCGATTATGCCGCATTGGCGGAAGCGGTAGGGCAAGTGCCCGGCGTGTTGCAGGCGGCCCCGCTGATCAAAGGTCAGGTGATGGCGAGCCGGGGCGACCGCAACGCCGGTGTGCAGGTCTATGGTATCCACGCGGCGGATCTGGCCGAGATCCCAGGTGTTGCCCAAAGCGACGCGGCCTATGGCGATCTCGACCGTTTTGACGAAGGAGTTGCGATTGGATCGGGTGTTGCGCGCGCCTTGGGCCTCAGCATCGGGGACAAGGTCAAGCTGATCTCGCCCAACGGCGTCAAGACCGCCTTTGGCACCAGTCCACGCGTGAACGCCTATGAGGTGGTCTATGTCTTTACCGCCGGGCGCTATGACATCGACAACACCCGCGCCTATCTGCCCTTTGCCGAGGCGCAGAGCTATTTCAACCGCGAAGGTGCGGCAGATGAGATCGAGGTGATGGTTGATGACCCCGAGCGGGTGGATCAATACATCCTGCCGCTGCTAAGGGCGGCGGGGCAAAGCTATGGCGTCTGGAGCTGGCGTGACAGTTCGGGGGGATTCCTGCGGGCGCTGGAGGTTGAGGACAACGTGATGTTCGTGATCCTGTCGATTCTGGTGCTGATTGCGACGATGAATATCGTCTCCGGCCTCATCATGCTGGTAAAGAACAAGGGGCGCGACATCGGCATTCTGCGCACCATTGGCCTCAGCGAAGGGTCGGTGATGCGGGTGTTCTTCATCTGCGGGTCGATCACCGGGGTGATCGGCACCCTACTTGGGGTGATCCTTGGTTGCCTGTTTGCGATCTATATCGACCCGATCTTCTCGTTTGTGAATTACGTCATGGGGGGCGGGGTCTGGGATCCGTCGATCCGGGGCATCTACGCGCTACCAGCTGAACTGCGGGCGGGCGATGTGATCAAGGCCGTGGGCCTGTCGCTGGGTCTGTCGTTTGTTGTCACCATTTTCCCGGCCCGCCGCGCGGCGCGGCTGAACCCTGTGGAGGCGCTGCGCTATGAGTGAGATCACCTTGCAAATCGAAGGGCTGAGCAAGACCTACCTGGCGGGCACGCCCGGTGAAGTCTCGGTCCTGCGCGGAGCAGACCTGACCCTGCGCGCGGGTGAAGTTGTGGCGCTGGTTGCGCCTTCCGGTGCGGGCAAATCGACGCTGTTGCAAATCGCGGGGCTGTTGGATGTGGCGGACAGCGGTCTGGTACAGATCGGCGGGCAAGACATGACCGGAGCGGGTGAGCGCAAGCGCACGCGGGTGCGGCGGCAGGATGTGGGCTTTGTCTACCAGTTCCATCACCTGCTGCCGGAGTTCACGGCGCTGGAAAACATCGTTCTGCCGCAACTCGCCAATGGGGTGTCCCAACGCGCTGCAGAGGCGCGCGGCGCCGAACTCTTGGCGCTTGTGGGGCTGAAAGACCGCGCCGCGCATCGACCGGCAGCGCTTTCTGGCGGCGAGCAGCAACGGGTGGCGTTTTGCCGGGCGCTGGCCAACAGCCCGCGTATCCTGCTGGCGGATGAGCCGACAGGAAACCTTGATCCGGCGACCTCGGATCAGGTGTTTGAGGTGTTGATGCGGCTGGTCTCAGAAACCGGCCTGTCGGCGTTGATCGCGACCCACAACCTGGAGCTTGCATCGCGGATGGACCGGGTGCTGCATCTGGAAGAGGGCGTTTTGCGCCAAAGCTAAGTGGCCGAACCTGGCCCCGTGGGAGCGAGGCTCTGCCTCGCGCTCCGGGATATTGGCGGTTAGAAGAGGGAAAAGTGCTTCCTCCCTTATTCTTCTAACTGAAAATATCCCGGGGGAGGCCCAAGGGGCCGGGGGCAGCGCCCCCTAAACTCAGGCCTTAGTCACAGATGCCTTTGACTGTTGCGTCTTTCCACGGCAGGTACACATCCTGCTCGCGGCTTTGGGGCAGATCTGAGACCGGCATTACTTTTGCGAGCATATCGTGCAGGCGGCGTGTCCGGGCGGCTTTGGGGGCGAGGGCGCGGCAGCAGACGTATTCCTCGACGATGGTGCCTTGTTGCTCGTAGCCGTAGGCGAGGAAATCCGCAGGACCATTCACATCAAAGAGATAGGGATCTGGTGAGGTGCTGTGTTCGCGCAGTGCCTTGAGCGGCGTGTAGCCAGTCAATTTGCGGTTTTGCCATTGCCAGACATGGGTGGCCTCATGCGCCAGCAGCATGGCCTCTACCAGATGCAGAGCGTCGGGGTATTCCGGTGTGTAGTCGGGCAAGAACCAGTCGCGGGTAAAAAAGATCCGGTTGAACAGCGCGAGCGCTGCCGGAGAGGCCGTGACCATCTCGCCTGCAGGGCGTGGCGGGACAATGCGTTCGCGGCAGGTGACACGCGGGCGTTGGGGGCGGCGGAATGTGACCGCGCGCAAGGGGGCGCCCTCCACCAGTCGCATGCGGCTGTAATCCAGACTGTCGCCATGGATGGTGCCCAGAAACATTTGTTCGCGCTCGGTCGGGCTGCGTCCGCAGGCCGCAAGAAACGTGAGCGCCAGCAGCACAGAGGCCATCGCGCCAGTCTGGATCATGCGTCGCCGAAGGGGAGGGCGGGGCAGCGAGGTTTGTTGGGCAGGCATTGGGGCTCCGGCGAAATACATATGGGGCGGCCATTCTCGGCATCTTAGCGGGCCGAAGACCGCGGCACTACGTCGGATTTCTGAAACAATCGTGAGCGCGCCTATGGCACGCCCAAAGCGCCCGACCTGCGAGAGTGCGGGGGCGTCATGTCCTGTAGGGATCTATATAATGCTGCGGTCTGGCCAGCCTCTGCATGGCACAAAAGAGCGAATGGCGGCGCCGCCACCAGAGATATGATCCCCGGGGAGGCGGAGAGGTGGTGCGGCACTCACCGCATCAAGCCTGATCCCCTGCACCCAATGAAGGGGTGGTCTCTGGGGCCTGTTCTCCTGTGGCAGCGGGGTGTCAGCCCGCCGCCCGATGTCGCGACGCCTTCAGTATGACAGGCTGGGTTTTACCTCTGGTGAGAGGGGCGTGCGCCGCCTGCGCAACAGCGGCCCCGATCTTGCTTGTGCCGCCCCGCGCCTTGACAGCTCGCACCGATTGCGCGAATGAACAGGCAGCGGGTCAAGCCGCTTCCGGACCCGCGGGAAGGGCTGAGCCCTCTTGAGAGATCTAACCTAAGGTTTTCAACCTTTGTGCAGCCGAATTTGCGGGTCATCGGCGTGATATGCGCACGGAGGTTTTTTATGAACTCTCTTCCCGAGACTCCCAATCTTGATCATCTGAAACGTCAGGCCAAGGATCTGCTTGCGGCCTATCGCAGGCACCAGCCCGAGGCGATGGAGCAGTTCCGGCGGCATCTTCCTGTGGCGCGCGGCGCGAGTGATGCGGATCTGAAGGCCGCAGCTTTGCGGCTGGCGGATGCGCAGTCCTGCATTGCGCGGGCGTATGGCTATGCGTCATGGGCGGATCTGCGCGCCATGGTGGAGCTGTTGCGGCTGCGGGCAAGTGATGTGCCTGCGCTGCGGCTGCTGTTTGCGCAGCGCGCCTATGGTGGGGATCTGAGCGGCCATATGGATGGCGCGCAGCCGCGCGCAGCCGCGCAGGTTCTTGAGCGTCACCCCGAGATCACCCAAGGCTGCGTGGTGACAGCAGCCGGTGCGGGGGCGGTGGAGCCGGTGCGGGCCGCCCTGCAGAGGGGCACCGATTGGATCGACCAACCGGGCGGGCCCCTGATGCTGACGCCTTTGATGGCGGCCTGTCATTCCGGTCTGCTGGGCCAACACGAACACCGCGCCGCTGTGCTGGAGGTGATCCGGCTGCTGCTGGAGGCCGGAGCGGACGTCAGCGCAAGCGTGGCAAGCCGCTGGCCCCCGGCGTCGCTTCATGCGCCGGATGAGACCACACCGCTGTCACCGCTTTATGGGGCCGCCGGGGTGATCCGTGACCCGGAGGCGGTGCGGATGCTGTTGGCGGCGGGCGCTGATCCCAATGATGGCGAGTCGCTTTATCACGCGGTGGAGAATGTGGACTGCTTGCGCCTGTTGCTGGAGGCCGGAGCGCGGGTTGAGGGCACCAATGCGCTCTATCGTGTGTTGGATTTTCATGCACCCATTGCGCTGGCGCTGTTGTTGAAGGCTGCGCCGGGTGCGCCGGAGTTGCAGGGCGCAGGCCTGCTGGCATGGGCGATCCGGCGGCGGCGCGCACCGGAGATCGTTGCCGTATTGCTGGAGGGGGGATGCGACCCCGCTGCGCGCACGGCGCAAGGGCAGAGCCTTTGGGAGCTGGCGCTGCGCTATGGTCTGCGGGAGGTGGCAGAGATGCTGCGCGCACCGGGCAGTCCTACAGCAATGTCCGGTCAGGACCGGTTTCTTGCGGCCTGTGCTGCGGGTGAGGCTGCTGTTGCCCGTGATCTCCTTAGCCAAGAGCCGGGGCTGATTGCGGCGCTAAAGGAGGCGGAGCTGACATTGCTGCCGGAACTCGCGGCAGCGGGCGCATCAAAGGCGGTGCGGCTGATGGTGGAATTGGGTTGGCCGATAGAGGTGAAGGGCGGTGATTGGGGGGCAAGTGCGCTCAATCAGGCGGTGTTTCGCGGCGATGCGCAGATGACGCGGTTCTTGCTGGAGCGGGGCGCGTCGTGGCAGGCGCAGCACGGGTTTGGCGACGATGTCTCTGGCACCCTGTGCTGGGCCTCGCAAAACCGCCCCGTCCCCGAGGGCGATTGGGTCGCCTGCGCCGAGGCCTTGCTGGAGCACGGCATGCCCGGCGTGCGGCGTGACCCCAACCACCCCGGCGCAGTTCTGATGGCGGGACGACCGCGTCAGTTCTCTGATGCGGTTACTGAGTGTTTGCTGGATGGACCTGTGGGCTAGTCAGGTGCCGTCAGCCCGCCCAGTTGGGCGCTGCAGAGGCGATAATGCTTTTATCCAGCGCCTCAAATTCTCCCAGCCCAATGGTCTGGTAAAGCTCTGATCGGGTTTGCATCTCGGGCAGCAGCGCGGTGGTGGCCCCGTCGCGCTGCAAGGCCTCATAGAGCCGTTGCTGGGCGCGGTTCGCCACGCGCAGCGAAGAGACCGGCCAGATCACCATGTCATATCCCAGATCCTCAAACTCCTGCGCGGTGAGGGGGGGGGGTGCGGCCGAACTCTGTCATATTGGCCAGCAGCCGCACACCCGGCAGGGCGGCGCGAATCTCGCGAAACATCTCAACTGAGGTGAGGGCCTCGGTAAAGATCGCATCGGCCCCCGCCTCGATATAGAGTTTGGCGCGTGCCACCGTGCCCTCGACCCCTTCGGAGGCGGCGGCATCGGTGCGGGCGATCACCACCAGATCACGCGCGGCACGGGTGGCTGCGGCGACCTTAGCGGCCATATCGGCGGCTGGTAGCAGGCGCTTGTCATTGAGATGGCCGCATTTTTTGGGCAGGATCTGATCTTCTAGGTGGACCGCGCCTGCGCCAGCTTCCTCAAAGCAGCGCACCATATGCATGGCGTTCAGGGCCTCTCCATAGCCGGTGTCGCCATCCACCAAGAGCGGCAAACCCGAGGCCCGCGCGATCTGGCGAATAAAGAAACTGACCTCATCCACAGTGATAATGCCAAGATCGGGCAACCCCATAGAGGCGGTCATTGCGGCTCCGGAGAGATACAGCCCGTCAAACCCGGCGGCGCGGGCCTGTAGGGCGGCCTGCCCATTGTGGGCACCGGGCAGGCGCAGGATGCCCGGTTGATCCATCAAGGCGCGAAAACGGCGGCCTGCGCTCTGTTGGGACAGGGTGTCGGCATTGAGATAGGTCATGGGTCTACTCCGCCGCTGCCGCGAGGATCTGGCCGCGCTGTGCAAGTGGCACAAACGCCCGATTGTCAGGCCCGGTGTAATGGGCAGAGGGGCGGATGATCTTATTGTCCTCGCGCTGTTCGATCACATGCGCGCCCCAACCTGCAGTGCGTGAAATCACAAAGATCGGGGTGAACATCGCGGTAGGCACCCCAAGCAGGTGATAAGAGACCGCAGAATACCAATCGAGGTTTGGAAACATCTGTTTGGCCTCCATCATCACGCGTTCGATCCGTTCGGCAATGGCGAACATCTTAAGTGACCCGGCCTCGCGCGCGAGCTGCTGCGCCACCCGTTTGATGACCACGTTGCGCGGATCGGAGATGGTATAGACCGGATGGCCAAAGCCGATGATGACCTCGCGCGCGGCGACGCGGGCGCGAATGTCGGCCTCGGCCGCGTCGGGGTTGCTGTATCGGCGCTGGGTTTCAAACGCCACCTCATTGGCGCCGCCGTGTTTGGGACCGCGCAAGGCTCCAATCGCGCCAGTCACAGCCGAGTAGACGTCCGAGCCGGTTCCGGCGATGGAGCGCGCGGTAAAGGTGGAGGCGTTGAATTCATGCTCGGCATAGAGATTGAGCGTGGTGTCCATGGCGCGGATCTGCGCCTCGGTCGCGCGCGCGCCATGCAACAGATGCAGGAAGTGGGCGGCGATACTGTCGTCGTCGGTCTCCACCTCGATGCGGCGACCGTTCTGGGCGAAGTGATACCAGTAGAGCAGCATGGAGCCCTGCGCTGCGATCAGCCGGTCGGTGATGTCGCGCGCCCCGGCAAGGTTGTGATCGCTGGCCTCTGGCAGCGCGCAGCCCAGCGCCGAGACGCCGGAGCGCAGCACATCCATCGGATGCGCCGCTGCCGGGATGGCCTCCAGCGTGTCGCGCACCGCGCGCGGCAGGCCACGCAAGCCGCGCAGCTTGTGGCGATAGCTGGTCAGTTCGGCGTCCGAAGGCAAATGCCCGTGGATCAGCAGATGCGCCACCTCCTCAAAGCTGCAGGCCTCAGCCAGATCGAGAATGTCATAGCCGCGATAATGCAGGTCATTGCCGCTTTGACCGACAGAGCAGAGCGCGGTATTGCCTGCGGTGACGCCCGAAAGCGCCACGGATTTCTTTGGTTTTCTGGTGGGGGGTGTCATGGTCTGTCCTCCTCAGCTCCGGTCGAAAATGCCAGTCGGGCGCGGTGCGCCAAGGCGCGCGGCGTCGACCGTGAAATTGAGTGCGTCCAGCGCGCCTGCCTTGAGATCCGCCAGCCCTTCCGCCGCGTTCAGGAAGCGTTTTTGCGCCTCCACGCTCAGCACGCCTTCTGAGAGGGTCAGGAATTTCTTGACGTAGTGCTCGCGCTTGAAGGGGCGCGCACCATCGGGATGGGCATCCGCAAGCGCCAGTTCGTCCACCACGGTGGAGCCGTCCTGCATCGTGATCGTGACCTTGCCGCCAAAGGCTTTTTCCTTGGGATCGCGCGCGTGGTAGCGGCGGGTCCATTCGGGGTCTTCCTTGGTGGTGATCTTGTGCCAGAGCGCCTTGGTTTCCGGGCGCTGGGCGCGGGCGGGGGCGTAGCTGGCCTCATGGTGCCAACCACCATCTTCGAGCGCGACCGAGAAGATATACATGATGGAGTGATCAAGCGTCTCGCGGCTTGCGTTGGGGTCCATCTTTTGCGGGTCATTGGCGCCGGTGCCGATCACATAGTGGGTGTGATGCGAGGTCTCGATCAGGATGGATTTGACCTGAGAGAGATCACCGACCTTTGGTCCCATGCGGCGGGCCAGATCAATCAGCGCCTGCGACTGATACTCGGCGGAATGCTCCTTGGTGTAGGTGTCCAATATGGCGCGTTTGGCTTCGCCAGAGGTGGGCAGCGGCACATGGTAGACCGCTTCGGGGCCGGAGAGGAGCCATGCGATAAAGCCATCTTCGCCTTCCCAAGCCGGGCTTGGCGCGCCTTCGCCTCGCATCACGCGGTCCACCGCTTCGGTCGCCATTTTGCCCGCAAAGGCCGGGGCGAAGGCTTTCCACGAGGAGATCTCTCCCTTGCGGCTCTGGCGGGTGGTGGTGGTCACATGCAGGGCCTGCTGCACCGCCTGATAGATCGTTTCTGTGGGCAGGTTCAGCAAGGTGCCGATGCCCGCCGCCGCCGAGGGGCCAAGATGGGCGATATGGTCGATCTTATGCTCATGCAGGCAGATGCCTTTGACGAGGTTCACCTGGATCTCATAGCCGGTGGCAAGCCCCCGGATCAGATCCGCGCCAGACAGACCGCAATGCTGGGCCACGGCGAGGATCGGCGGGATGTTGTCGCCGGGGTGGGAGTAGTCTGCGGCCAGAAACGTGTCGTGAAAGTCTAATTCGCGCACGGCGGTGCCATTGGCGTAGGCGGCCCATTCGGGGCTGACACGCTGCGCGCTGTCGACGCCAAAAACGGTTGCGCCGGGGGACATCGGATGGCTCAGGGCCTGGGCACGGGCAGATGCGACGGGGCGGCGCGCGACAGAGGCTGCGGCGACCGCGGCATTGTCGATCACCCGGTTGATAATCATGTCGGTCACATCAGCATCCACCGCGACCGGATCGGCGGCCACTTCGGCAATTTTCCAGGCCAGTTGGTTTTCGCGGGGCAAATCCTCGGCGGATTTATAGGTCCGAACTTCATGCGTCTTCATGACTGCGCTTCCTTTTTGGAGGGTGACGGGATGTGGCGGGGGCGGCCCTCGGCATCGACGGCGACCATCACAAACCGCGCCGTCAGCACGTGTTCCGCGCCGAGCGTGCCGGTGACGGTGATGGTCATGGAGCTGTGCCTGATCTCAAGCACGTGGGCGGCGAGACCGAGCAGGCTGCCCACGGGCACCGGGCTGGAAAAATCCGCCCGCTCTACCGCCGCCATGACCACCGCGCCCCCGGCTGTGGCGTAGGCGGCGGCAAAGGCTGCACTGGCCAGAAGCCGCAGCGCGTGACCGCCAAACAGGGTTCCGTAGTGATTGGCCTGATCCGGCAGGATCAGTTCCGAGGTGGTGATTGAGGGGGGCTGGGTCATGCCGTCCGGGCCTTCGCAAGTTTCGCAACACCACCTTTTCACAACCGCACACATAGGCTAAACTACTGAAAATGCGTAATCTTGCGAAGGGTTGCATTGAGTTTTGCGAAGTTTGCGAAGGTGATGGTGTGAAGAAAGCCTATATGGGAGTACGACTCAGACGGCTTCGCGAGGAGCGGGGCATGACCCAAGCCGCGCTGGCCCGGACGCTGGAGTTGAGCCCGAGCTATCTGAACCAGATGGAACGCAATCAGCGGCCACTGACAGTGCCGGTGTTGTTGCGTCTCAACGCGGTTTTTGGTCTGGATGTGCAGCTGTTCTCCGAGGCGGAAGAAGCCCGGCTGATCCCGGACTTGCGGGCCGCGCTGGCGGATCAGGGTGCTGTGGCCTCGTTGGCGGAGGTGCGGGAGATTGCGGCCAATATGCCGGGCATCGCGCAGGCGATCATCAGCATGCAAAACCGGCTGCGGGACACCTCTGAACAGGTCGATCTGATGGCTGGGCGTCTGAGCGGCGAGACGGGTGCTGAGCCTGCGCCTTTTGAGGCGGTGCGCGACTATTTCTACCACAACCGAAACTATATCGCGGCGCTTGATGAGGCGGGCGAGGCGCTGGGGCAGGGCATTCGCGCCGGGCGAATGGCAGAGGGGCTGAGCGAGCGGCTGGCGGGGCGGCATGGGATTCGGGTTTCGATGGATGACGACACCAGCGCCCTGCGTCACTTTGACGATAGTGGCGGGGTGTTGCATTTGTCGTCGCGGCTGACACCGGGGCAGCGGGCGTTTCAGATGGCCACGCAACTGGCATTTCTGGAGCAGGGCGACGTGATCGCGCAGCTTGCGGATGGCGCGGGTCTTGCCGGAGAGGATGCCCGCACGCTGCTGCGCATCGGCCTTGCCAATTATTTCGCTGGTGCGGTGATCCTGCCCTATCGCAGCTTTCTGGAGGCGGCCGAAAGCGAAGGTTATGACATCGAGCGTCTGGCGCATCGCTTTGGCGTGGGGTTTGAAACCACCTGCCACCGCCTGTCGACCCTGCAGCGGCCCGAGGCGCGGGGGGTGCCGTTCTTCTTTATCCGGGTGGACCGGGCGGGCAATATCTCCAAGCGGCAATCGGCCACCGATTTTCATTTCTCGCGCATTGGCGGCTCCTGTCCGCTGTGGAACGTCTATGAGGCGTTTTCCCGCCCCGGCGAGGTGCTGACGCAGGTGGCGCAGATGCCGGATGGGCGCAGCTACCTGTGGATCGCGCGCACGGTGAGCCATGGCACCGGTGGCTTTGGAGCGCCGGTCAAGCGGTTCGCGGTGGCGCTGGGCTGCGATCTGGCCCATGCGGAGCGGCTGGTCTATGCGCGCGGTGTTGATCTGCGCAATCCGGATCTGGCGACCCCCATCGGAGCGGGGTGCAAGGTCTGTGACCGCCCGGCCTGCCCACAGCGGGCCTTTCCCATGTCGGGGCGTCCGGCGCGCACGGATGCGGATCGCACCAGCTTTGCCCCCTATTCGGGTCAATAGCGGCGGGTGATTGCATTTCACCTCCGAGGGTGAAACTTTGCGCCAAAGTATTGACCCCGCAGGCCTGCGGTGGGTCAGAGGGCCTGTGCCCTCTGGCAGATAGCAGGCAGCGCGCCGCAGGAGCCAAGCCTATGCAGCAGTTTCTTCGATCCCTTGGTCCGGCAGTGGCGCGGGTGCCTGCGACAGAGGCGCTCCGGGCGGGGGCGGGCGCTATGGTGGCGCTGGCGCTGATCGGTTTGTTGCTGCTGTCACCTGCGGTGGATCTGCAACTGGGGCTGTATCTGGTGGCCCCGTTTGGGGCCAGTTCGGTATTGCTGTTTGCGGTGCCCAACAGCCCGCTGGCGCAGCCGTGGTCGGCCATTGTGGGCAATACGGTTGCCGCACTGGTGGGGGTTGCGGTCTGTCTGAGCGTAGCGGACCCGACCTTGCGGGTGGCCCTGGCGGTGGGGCTGGCGATTGCGGCTACCATGCTGTGCCGCGCGGTGCATCCCCCTGCGGGTGCGGTTGCGATGACCGCCGCCATGAGCCCCGAGGCGGTGGAGCGGCTGGGCTTTGGGTTTGCGCTGGCGCCGGTGGCCGTGGGGACGGTCGCATTGGTGATTCTGGCTGCGGCCTATGCGCGGCTGACCGGGCGGCGCTACCCGTTTCGCCAGTTCGATGACCCAAGCCCGCAGGGCACCCGGGATCGTCCCGCACAAGAGCGGCTTGGCCTCTCGCAAGACGAGTTGAGCGCGCTTCTGGACCGTTATCGACAGAGCTTTAACCTTGGGGTGGAGGATCTGGCGCGGCTGATCAGTGCGGCGGAATTGCAGGCCGCGACCCATGGCAGCGGTGCGATTGCGGCGCGGGATCTGATGTCGTGTGACCTGATCACAGTCTCCCCCGGCGCGCGGCTTTCTGAGGTGGCGGATCTGTTTGCACAGCACCGGATCACCTCGATCCCGGTGGTTGGCGAGGGGGAGCGGTATCTGGGAGTGATCTTTCAGTTGCATCTGATCACCCGAGCGCGGGGCGAGGCGCTGGCGCTGGAGGGCGGATATATCGCGGCGCTGCGGCATCTGCTGGCAGGGGGGCGAACGGGGCGTTTGCGGGCGGCGGATATCATGGATGCTTCCAGCCCCTATGTAAGCCCGGATGCACCGGTTGCGCAGCTGTTGCCGATGATGGCGGACGGGGAGGTCGATGCGGTGCCGGTGCTGGACGAAGAGCGTCTGGTGGGCATTGTGACCGGCACCGATCTGATCGCCGCCTTGGCGCATAAATCGCTCTCGGAGCAGAGCGCGGTCTGAGGGCAATCTGAGGACGCGGGCAGGGGCGCAATTGTGCAAATGCGGCATCACGTACATTCGGGATAGGCCGCTCTGATTGGGGCCAAGACTGCAGATGAGTGCAGGCTGTCCCCTACGGGGACAGGTGGGGACAGAAGGCGGGCACTGCAGATGGCAGTTTCGTAAAAACAGGATGAATTTTCTGCAACGCAGCAAAAATCTCTTGAAATGCTGCGCTGCGGCATGCATATTGTGGGCAACGGCGGGAGTGGCCCGCTCGGGACCCCACCGGCTCGTGGCCGGGGACACGTAAACTAAGGAATGAGTACCATGGCCAAGACCCAAGATTTTTCCGCTATGATGAAAGACATGATGGCATCCTTCCCGGTTGACACATCCGCGATGGAAGATTTCTTCAAGAACACCGCAGCTTTGAACGAAAAGCTGTCTTCCGTTGCGCTGCAAGCCGCTGAGAAGAACGCAGAAATCTCCTCCAAATGGACCAAAGACACCCTGACCAAAATGGGTGAAATCTCCAAAGCGAAGGCAGAGCCTGCGGATTACGCCAAAGCGGCAACCGATTTCGCATCCGCTTCTGCTGAAGTTGCGGCTGAGAACATGGCGGCCTTTGCTGAAGTTGCCAAAAAAGTTCAGATGGACACCGTTGAGCTGCTGATGGCGGCTGGCAAGGACATGTCCGAGGAAGCAACCGCTGCTGTGAAGAAGGCCACTGAAGAGGTCTCCACCGCTGCGAAAAAAGCTGCTGCTGCGAAATAATCGCCGCAAGGAAAGTCCGGGGGCTCACTTAGCTCTCCTCCCAAGAGATGAGACCCCGAAGAAAAGGGCAGGCCGCGCGCCTGCCCTTTTGTATGTGCGGCCTGTATGTGTGCGGCCTGTGCGTATCGGGTGATTGGCTAGCTATCTGACCTATGCCGGGGCGATATTGTCGGCCCGCGTTCATGTGTCACGCGGCGAGCGGATTGAGGCCAAACCGGATCTAATCATTCACCACGTTGGTGATCGCCCGCTTCATTGCGCATCCAATCCAGCAGCATCTTTGCAGCACTCGTTATTCGGCGATCCTTGGGCACGGTTAGCCAATAGCTCCCGAGTGTCACGGTCGTTGCGAATGGACGTACCAATCGACCTGAAAAAAGATGGTGTTGGAACATCGACACGGGCAGCAGCGCGATGCCGAAGCCCTCGGCGGCAACATCCGCCAGCCCAAGCGAGCTGTCCAGAACCGGCCCTGTGAGGGAAGGACAAGCCTCTCCGGCCTGCGCAAACCAGGCGGACCATTCGTCGGCTCGGTAGCTGCGCAAAAGCGTGTGCTTGCGCATATCCGCCGGGGTCTGGATGTCCAGATTGGGGGAACAGAGCGGCGCCATGGGCGCATCCATGATGTGATAGGCTTCGACCCCCGGCCATTGGCCGTCGCCAAAGCGGATGGCGGCATCCAATCCCTCGCGGGCGATTTCCACGCGATTGTTGTGGGTGGACAGACGCAGCGTGATTCCGGGATGCGCCCGATCAAACGCCTGAAGTCGGGGAATGAGCCATCCCACGGCGAAGGTTGTCACGGCGCCGATGTTGAGAATTTCGGTCGGCGGGCCACCGGCAACGCGGTCGAGCACGCGGGCAATGTCATCCAACCCCCGCTCCATCACCGGGAACAGCGCCTGTCCGGCGTCGGTCATGACCAGCCCCGCAGGGGTGCGGTGGAACAGGGTCACGCGCAGCACATCCTCCAGCCGCGCGATCTGGTGACTGACCGCCGCTTGCGTCACGCGAAGTTCGATGGCGGCGCGGGTAAAGCTGCCCTGACGTGCGGCCACCTCAAAGGTACGCAAGGCATTCAGGGGAAGGTCGGGACGATCTGGCATGAGCTGAGCTTATATGCAGGTCAATATGTTGTCGTCTTCTTATTGCGCGCCGCTGCGGATATTTCAGCCTCGAAAACTGAAATGGACCAGACATGAAACGCAACTCCCTCCTCTCCACCTTGATCGTGACAGCTTCGTTTAGCCCAGTGTTTGCGCAAGACAGCCAGCAGAGGTTTGAAACTGACGCCGCCGCAAGCTTTGAGAGTGCAATCGCGGACTACGATATCCCCGGCCTGATCGTGGGCGTAACCCATAATGGGCAGCACCAGTTCTATCAAACCGGGCTGGCCTCGCGCGAGGACCAGCGGCCTGTGACGCCTGATACGCTGTTCGAGCTTGGCTCCATCAGTAAGATTTTCAATGTCACATTGGCGGCCTTGGCCAAGGAGCGGGGAAAGCTGTCGCTTGATGCGCCGGTCTCGACCTATCTTCCGGCCCTGCAAGGGGCACCCGCAGGGGAGTTGACGCTGATGGATCTTGCAACGCATCATTCTGGTGGCTTGCCCTTGCAGGTTCCAAGTGAGGTGGCAGATGTCGATCAACTGGTGGACTGGCTGGCGGACTGGCAGCCATCTGAACCGGGAGCGCGCAGCTACTCCAATATCAGCATTGGCCTGCTGGGGCGCATCACCTCAGACGCGATGGGCATGAGCTATGCTGATGCCCTGCAGACGGATCTCCTCCCCGCGCTCGGGCTGACGAATACGTGGATCAATGTTCCCGAGGACGCAGCGGCCTCTTACGCATATGGTTACGACCGGAAAACGAATGCGCCAATCCGTGTCACACCCGGCGTTCTTGACGATGAAGCCTATGGTGTAAAGTCCTCTGCGCGTGACATGCTGACGCTCCTGGACGTTGAGCTTGCGAAGGGGGATGTCTCTCCTGAAATCCGAAATGCGGTGTCTCGCACTCAGAAGGGGCAGTTCCAGACGCGACTTTATACGCAGGCCATGATCTGGGAGGCTTATCCCTGGCCTGCCGCACCGGAACGCATGGTGGAGGGGAATGGCTATGATTTCATCCTCAATCCCCAACCGATGCATGAGGTGGCGGATCAGTCCGATGAGGATATCATCCTGAACAAGACGGGCGCCACGAACGGGTTCGGTGCATATATTGCTCTGGTCCCTCGCAAAGATCTGGGGGTCGTGGTCCTTGCCAACCGCAACTACCCCAACGAAGCTCGGGTCCGCGCGACCCTTGAGCTGATCACACGCATTCTTGCTGAATGAGGCAATGTCACCGATGGCATCGGCATGCTCGCAAGGGCGTGCCGAAGGTCGGTTCTATCCCGCTCACCGGACTTTCGTCGGTGGGCGGTTCAACAATTTTGGCGGCAGCACGGTCATTTGGGACACCAACGCAGAGTGAGGTGGTGCCCGATTGGCTGTAAGGACAGGGGCACTGGGGGCTAGCCTCTGGCAAACGCACGCAGGTCCGAGGCCAGTTCACGCAAAAAAGCGGCACGATCCGGGTGGGCATCCACCGCGCCCGGCGGCGGGCTGTCCATATAGGTGAAATGGTCTGCACCGCGATCGCAGCGACAATCGACCGGGGCCTGTCCTGCAAGGGCGTCTTTTATCATCGTGGCGTTTTGCATTGGGGTGATGGTGTCAGCATCGCCAATCCTGATTTGAAGAGGAATGCAAACGCGGCGCAGAGCCTGCGGGGCGCGAAAAAAACCAGTGGGCGGCGCAAGGAGCGCGAGCCGGGAAAAAGGCAGGCTGCGGCCTCCGAATGCGGCGCCGTCTTTAGTATATCCGCGCGCGCCGCTTAGGGCGAGCAATGTGGTCGCCCCGATGGAGTGACCAATCCCGACAAGCGACTGCGGCGTGGGAAGGTGGCGATCTATTGCGTCACATATCCGGTTGAGGCGACCGTCCATATCCTGTGCGGTCGGGACGGGTGAGGGCAGCATCTGAAAATGCGGTGCAAGCACTGTGCAGCCCTCCCGGTGCAGCGTTTCCAGCAAAGGCAGGTGGCGTTCTGGGTTGCCGCCACGTCCCGCAGCAAAGACGACGACAGGCGCACCTGCGGGGGCGGTCAGGTAGATCGGTTCCTTGGTCACTAAAAACGGGTCCTTGTATGAGGAAGTGGCCGGGGCCTAGCTAATAGGTCGATCCCCGTGGTCTCGATTCGCAAGTTTTTTGTCGAGGAAGAGGTGCTGACCAATGCGATATCGCAGGCGCAGCACCGTCTGAGCGGCCAATGTGGTGGCAATGGCGGCATCTCCTTTTGCTTTCAGCACTTTCTTTTTGTGAGCGGCTCGCCTAGGATTTTCTGCAACGCGCAGAATTCCGGGGGAAAAGAGAATGGCGGAACAGGATAAGCCTCTGCTCATCAAACGCTATGCCAGCCGCAGGCTCTACAACACCGAGACCAGCGATTATGTGACGCTGGAAGATATCGCGGGCTTTATCCGCGACGGGCGCGAGGTGCAGATCCTCGACCTGAAGACCGGCGATGACCTGACCCGCCAATACCTGCTGCAGATCATTGCGGAACATGAGAGCCGGGGCGAAAACGTGCTGCCGGTCAATGTGCTCAATGATCTGGTGCGCAGCTATATGGTGCCCGGTGGCGGTGTGATGCCGCAATTCTTGCAGGCCTCATTCGATATGCTGCGCGACAGCCAGTCGAAGATGATGGAGAATATGAACGCCATGAACCCGATGGCGCAGATCCCGGGGTTCGAGGCGATGAAAGCCCAACAAGAAGCATTCCTCAAGGCAATGACAGGCGGCTTTGGCGGCGGCTGGACCGGTGGCGGTGAAGAAGGCGCCGGCACCGAAGGCGAAGAAGACCTCAGTGCCATCAAACGCCAGTTGGCGGAGTTGCAGGAAAAGCTCTCCAAACTCAGCTAAGCGATAGACTGCGACCTGCGATCAGAAGGCCCCGGATCATCCGGGGCTTTTTTGTGGTTCGGTGAAATCCGGGAGGAGGGCAGCGCGCCGCAGGCGCGCTGCCCGGCCCAAGGGGTTGCAGGACATCTTTGATGTCCTGCAGCTGCGCGGGAGCGCTCCCGCCCAGCGGCGCCACATCAAGATGTGGCGCCGCCAGTTGGGCCGGGCGCCGCGCTGGCGCGCGGCGGGGGCAGGTGGCACAGGCCGGTCAAAAAGAAAGGGCTGCGTCTTCACGCGACCCTGAGGAGTTTGAAAGGCTGACCGATCGGTCAGGCCGCTGCAGCGCGGGCCATGGTTTCCTCGACCGAGGACAAAAGGATCTGCGCAATCACATCCAGCTCCTCCTGCGTCAGCCGCACCGGCAGGCGCACGTCACAGGCGCGCATCAGCATGGCGCGGGTTTCGGGCAGCTCTGGCAGATCCTTCAGAAACTGCCAGTTCCAGAACGCGCGGGCATTGTCGGTGGAGCGGCCAAAGATCTGGACCTTCACGCCTTTGTCGGCGGTGGCCTGCGCAAAGGCTTCGATCTGCGCATCATCCATGCCGACCAGATTGAACTGGATCGAATCCGGGGCGCGCCGCTCCGGCACCAAAGGCGCGGGGACGTGGAAATTGGCATGCGCATTCAGTTTTGCCGCCACGTAGTCGTGGTTCTTCAGCCCATCCGCGACCCGGCGCGCCAGCTCCGGGATCTGGGGGCGAATGACAGCCGCTGAGAGGTTGCTCATCCGCAGGTTATAAAGCGGCAGCAGGTTCTGCCAGCGGCCAAAAGCCTCTGCCAGCGCAGTGCCATTGTCGCCGCGGGCGGGTTTGTGTTTCTGCCAATTGTGCTCATAAGCGCCGGACATGATCACCGCGCGCGCCACCACATCTGCGTCATTGGTGACCAGAATACCGCCTTCGCCGGCGTTCAGCATCTTGTAGGATTGGAACGAAAAACACCCGACCTTGCCAAGCGTGCCGATATTGCGCCCATGCCATGTGGTGCCGAGCGAATGGGCCGCGTCCTCGACCACGGGGATGTCGCGCGCCTCACAGAGCGCCATGATCGCATCCATATCCGAGGTATGCCCACGCATGTGCGAGATGATCACTGCCGCGATGTCCTGATCGATCTTGGCCTCAAAATCCGCCATATTGATGCGGTAGTTTTCGCCCACCTCGCAGAGCACTGGCACGCAGTCTGCATGCACCACCGACGATGGCACCGCCGCAAAGGTAAAGCCGGGGATCAAGACCCGCGCATCCCGGGGCAGGTCCAGCGCCTTGAGCGACAAAAACAGCGCCGCCGAGCAGGACGACACCGCCAGCGCGTATTTGGAGCCCAAAAGCTCGGCAAACTCTGTCTCAAGCAGCGACACCGGCGCATCCTGCGGCGCAGTGTAGCGAAACAGATCGCCCGATTGCATCAAAGCCTCAATCGCTTCGCGCGCAGCCTCAGGGATTGGCTCGCCCTGATGCACATTTGGAACCTCGGTGTTCGGGACTTGGGGGGAGGATGCCTGCTTCATATTTCAAAATCCTGAATTTACCTTTTCAAAATTATAAAACAACGGCGCAAGGAAGCCAAGGATTCCCCTGTACTCAGGGGTTTAGTTGGCAGGAATTTCACGAAACTGTTGCCTTCAGACGGAGGTTTTTGCCCTCAGAGAGCGGCAGGTGGCCCACTGAGCAATAAACCAGATTCGCTGGATTTAGGTCTGCTTCATCTTTTCGGAAATACCTCGGGGGTCCACGGGGGGCAGAGCCCCCCGAATATCTAAAACTGTGGGCGGAGCCCCCGAACATTTAGACCTGTGGGCGGAGCCCCCGGATATCTAAAACTGCAGGTAAGGCTCCCGCGACAGGCCGGCTCAGATCCCAAGCCGGTCGCGCAATGAGAACCACGTCATCGCCAGCACGAGCAGCGGCGAGCGCATACGGGCACCACCGGGAAATGGCGTGGTGGGAATGCGGGCCATGGTGTTGAACCCGTCGCTTTGGCCGGCAATGGCCTCGGCCATCAGACGGCCCGCATGGGTGGCGGTGCCGACCCCATGCCCGGAATAGCCAGAGGCCGACAGGATGCGCGGCGAGACCCGCGCCAGATAGGGCAGCCGTTTCATAGTGATCCCAAGAGTGCCGCCCCATGCGTAGTCGATCTTTATGTCGCGAAGATGCGGGAAGATCTCGCTCATGGGGCCGCGCACCTTGGCGGCAATATCGCTGGGAAAGCGGTAGCCATAGCTCTCGCCGCCGCCAAACAACAGCCGCTTATCATGGCTGAGGCGGAAGTAATTCACCACAAATTTGCTGTCCGCCACCGCCACGTCACGGGCCAGAACCTGCGCAGCGGCATCGCCCAGAGGCTCGGTCGCGGCGACAAAATTGTTGATCGGCATCACCCGTGCGGCGACCTGTTCGTTCAGGCCGCCAAGATAGCCATTACAGGCGAGGATCAGATGATCGGCGCGCACGGTGCCTTCGCCGGTGCGCACCTCGACCTGCGGACCGTCCTCGATGGCAAAGACTTCGCTGCGTTCATAAATCTGCGCGCCTGCGGCAGTTGCTGCACGGGCCAGACCGAGGGCAAAATTCAACGGATGCAGATGCCCGGCACCATGGTCCAGAATGCCGCCCTTATAGGCGGGTGAGGGGCACATGGCGTGGCAGGCGTCTTGATCCAGAACCTCGATCTGATCATAGCCATAGCGGTCTTGCAGATGGTGGCCATAGTCATGCAGATGACGCACGTCCCGCGCGCTCTCGGCGGTCCAGGCGACGCCCGGTTTCAGGTGGCAGTCGATCTGGTGCTTGGCGATCAGGGATTTCACCAGATCCTTGGCCTCTTCGCCCAAGGCCCAGAGGTGGGTGGCATCCTGTTGCCCGACCATCTTTTCCAGCGCTTCTTGGTCCTGACGCTGGCCAGAGCCAAGCTGGCCGCCGTTGCGCCCCGACGCGCCAAAGCCCACCCGCTGCGCATCCAACAGCACCACCGAGCGTCCCGCTTCGGCCAGATGCAGCGCTGCGGAAAGCCCCGTGTAGCCCGCGCCCACAATGCAGACATCCGCCCGCACCCCGCCCGACAGCGAGGGGTAATGCACCCCCGGCGTCGCGGTGGCGGCATACCAGCTTTGGGGATATTTGCCGGGGCGGTCGTTTGCGTGCAGAAGGTTCAGCGCCATCGGGTCGGCCTCATGGATCTGCCACCCCCTGGAGTTTGATCGCAGGGGGCTGGTCTTTCAGCTTCTCTTAAATATCCAATGCGCCGCGCCCGAGACTGGACGCAGCACCAATGGATCAGACGTTCAGCAGCAGATGCTCGCGCTCCCACGGCGAGATCACTTGCAGGAACTCGTCGTATTCGGCCCGTTTCACAGTACTGTAGACGCGGGCGAATTCGGGGCCGAGCACCTCATGCAGGGCATTTGACTCCTCAAAGAGATCAAGCGCCTGACCCATCACTTGTGGGAAATCGCCTTCGCCTTCATAGGCATCGCCCTTGAATTGGCGGGTGGGGCGGCGTTCTTCCATCAGGCCGAGATAGCCACAGGCCAATGATACCGCGATGCCGAGGTAGGGGTTGCAATCCATCCCTGCGATGCGGTTTTCAACCCGGCGCGAGGCGGCACTGGACAGGGGCACCCGGATGCCGGTGGTGCGGTTATCCCGCGCCCATTCCAGATTGATCGGGGCTGCGTGGTTCTTCACGTAGCGCCGGTAAGAGTTCACATAAGGCGCCATCACCGCCAGTCCGGCGGGCAGGTGGTTCTGAAGCCCGGCGATAAAGTGATAAAACGCATCCGTTTCGCCACCTTGCGGTCCGGAAAAGATGTTCTCGCCGCTCTCAATATCGATCACCGAATGGTGGATATGCATGGCAGAGCCCGGCTCATCCGCGATGGGTTTCGCCATAAAAGTCGCAAAGCAATCATGGCGCAGCGCCGCCTCACGGATCAGACGTTTGAAGTAAAACACCTCATCCGCGAGCTTCACCGGAGAGCCGTGGCGCAGGTTGATTTCCAACTGGCCCGCGCCGCCCTCTTGGGTGATGCCATCGATTTCAAAGCCTTGCGCCTCGGCAAAGTCATAGATGTCGTCGATGACGGGGCCAAATTCATCCACTGCGGTCATGGAATAGGCCTGACGCGCCGCCGCTGGACGGCCAGAGCGGCCCATCATCGGCTGGATGTCGCGGGCAGGATCGACGTTGCGAGCCACCAGATAGAATTCCATCTCAGGCGCCACCACAGGTTTCCAGCCCTGCGCCTCATAGAGGCCAACCACATGTTTCAGCACGTTGCGCGGGCTGAACGGGATCGGGTCGCCGTCACGGTCATAAGCGTCATGGATCACCTGAAGCGTCCAGTCGCCGGTCCATGGAGCCGCCGTTGCGGTGCTCATGTCGGGGCGCAGGATCATGTCTTTTTCGATCCAGCCATCCTCGTCGGCGGCATCCGCCCAGTCGCCGGTGATGGTCTGGTAAAAGATGCTGTCGGGCAGGTGGAAATAGTCCTGCTTGGCAAATTTTGACGCTGGCACCGCCTTGCCCCGGGCGATGCCCGGCAGGTCTGAGATAACGCATTCAACCTCGTCGAGACGACGGCCCTCCAGATAGGTCTTGGCTGCTTCGGGCAGTTGCTCTTGCCAGCGCGTCGGGGTGGGCATCAGGTCCTCACTTTCTTGAAGAAGTCGGCAATCTCGTTGGCTATTAGGTTGGAATCGGTCGGGCGATCGAGGGAGGCCCCGGCCGCGTTGAGTTGTTCATCTGGCACCACGCCCTTGCCACGGGTGCGCAACAACCCGTCGACAAAGGCGTTCTCGAACTCCGGGTGCGGCTGCGAGGTCCAGATGTGGTCGCCATAAGCCAGAAAGGCATTGGCGCAGAAATCGCTCTGGCCGATCACGCGGGCCTCGGCGGGGAGCTCCACCACCTGGTCCTGATGCCAGGCATTCAGCTGCACCGGCGCGCCATGCAGGCGATATTCGGTATGGCCGACGCTCCAGCCGCCATCATATTTGACCACCTTGCCGCCAAGGGCCTGCGCGATGATCTGATGGCCAAAGCAGACCCCCACCAAGGGCATCTTGCGCGCGTGGATCTCGCGGATCAGGTCTTCGAGCGGGGGAATCCAGTCGTGATCCTCATAGGCGCCATGTTTTGATCCGGTGATAAGCCAGCCATCCGCCGCCTCTGCGCTATCGGGGAACACACCATCCAGCACCGGATAGGTGTCAAAGCTGAACCCATGCCCATCAAGGAGCGTGCGGAACATTTCGTCATAGTTCCCGGAGGCGGATTTCAGTTCGTCTGGGGCGTGGCCGGTTTGCAGGATGCCGATCTTCATAGGTCACCAAATATGATCAAAATACAAGGGCGGGACACAGAGGTCTCTCCCTGCCTCATACGGCCTCCAGCCACGAGAGCCAATGACTCTCTGCCGGGCGCTCGGCAAAGCCCTTGAGCTCCTGGCGTTTGGTCATCACCAGATTGCGGATCGCCATTGGCGGCAGGATGCGCGCGATGAGGGGGCTGTTTTCAAAGAGGTCAATCGCCTCGGCCCAACTGCCCGCCAGCTGTGGCAGGCCCTCGATGTCGTAGATATTGCCCTCGGAGGGGGGCGGGGGTGTCGCGCCATCTTCCATGCCGATGAGGGCCGCGCCAAGGACGGTTGCCAGCATCAGATAGGGGTTGATGTCGCCGCCCGAGACCCGGTGTTCGATGCGCCGCGCCTTGGGGCTGCCACCGGGAATACGAATGGCGGCAGTGCGGTTCTCGTAGGCCCAGGCGGCAGAGGTCGGGGCATGGGCGCCCGGCACCAGACGGTCGTAGGAATTGCCATGCGGGGCAAAGACCAGCGTGCTGTCGCGCATCGCGTTGATGCAGCCCGCCACGGCGGCATGTAGCGCAGGCGTGCCCTCGGGGCCGCCATTGTCAAAGATGTTGTTGCCGTCGCGGTCCACAACCGAGAAATGCACATGCATGCCGTTGCCGGATTCCTCGGCGTAGGGTTTGGCCATAAAGGTTGCGGCAAAGCCATGTTTGCGCGCGACTCCTTTGACCAGCGCCTTAAAGAGCCATGTGTCATCGGCGGCGCGCATGGCGTCCTGATGGGTCAGGTTGATTTCAAACTGGCCCAGACCGGCCTCGGAAATTGCATCCTGTGCCGGGATGCCCATCGCCTCGGCGCCGTCATAGAGATCGGTAAAGAAGTCGTCATAGGCGTCCAGTTCCGCAATCGAGAGCACCGATTGCTGATCGAGCGCCCGCCCCGTGAGGGGGTCAATCGGCGGCAGCGGTTCGGTGCCTGCGTCGTCGATCAGGATGAATTCGAGTTCCGTCGCGGCGGCCACCTGCCAGCCTTTTTCGGTGTAGCGGTCCAGCACATGCGCCAGCACCTGACGCGGATCGCCAAGGAAGGGGCGACCATCTTCATGCACCATTTTCATCGGCACCAGCGCCGAAGGGGTCGCAAGCCAGGGCATCGGCACCGCGCCGCGTTTGGTGGGCAACAGGATGCCATCGGCATCGCCGGTTTCAAACACCAAAGGGCTGTCTTCGATGTCGCGGCCCCAGATGTCGACGTTTAGGACCGAGAACGGCATCCGGGCCGAGCCTTCGCCCAGTTTTGCCGCCATGCCAGCGGGAAGTCGTTTGCCGCGCATCTGTCCATTGAGGTCACAGGCGGCGATGCGGATTGTTCTGAGCGCAGAGAGGTCCATGCGCGTGCTCCTTGTCTTGCTAAAGACACATTGGCGCGGCCAGATGGCTCTGGCAAGAGAATTTGATCAAAAATTGTCGACAGGGGCGGGCAAAGGCTGCGGGCGAGAGGCGGTTGAATGTCAGATGGAACTGACTGTCGCGTACGCGAGAGGCGGCAAAGCCATGCCAATTGAAAGGGGTCGCAGCGGGAGTGATGGACAGAACCCGATTTTACACAGAAGAAGCGGCAGGGCCGACACCCCCACCTCCGTGTTGTGGTCATTCAATTTTGAAAACTGAGTTCACGGGTTGCGAACGGAGCTGCAGTCTGTCGCCTGAGCGCGAATGGCTGCTTTTCCTTCACTCGAAAGATCAACCACCCTTGCGCGATATTTCTAGGTGCCAGTTGTCGATACGTTTTTGCGCGAAGCCGCGGACGACCAAAATGTCCGACTTTGACAATCTTTCAAGTGCCTGTTTGGCAGCGTCCGACCCGATATCTGCGAGAGCCCAAGTGCACTTCCGAGCCAGGGCATGATTTTCGTCCCATTCAAGGTAATCAGGATTGCTTGCGGCTCTTTGTTCAAGCGCCTCCACGGCACATGCACATTTCAAGTCTTGTATGGCCAGAGCAATATCTTCATGGCGGAAGTGCCAATCTGCGACAAGCGCTTCAGCGAGTAATTCGCAAACTCCGTCCCAGTGTTGGATGGGAAAGCAAGCGCGCAACGCTTCTTCAAATCCGTCTGGGTCTTTCTGTTCCACAGTTTTTTGCAGAATGCTGAAAGTACCTTTTTTGTCACTTGCCATTCCATTGACCCCGTACCGCCAGTTGAACATCTCAATCGCAGACATTCCCTCATCGCGCAGCATCGGTCAACTTGGGCTCTTCGCCAGCTTTTCGCTGCGCCAGTGTGGAATGGCCGCTGTCGGTCTTGGCGCCGAAATGCACGGCGTTTGATGCAGTAATGCACGGTGCCGCAGTAGCATAACTGCATGACGTTGCCACTGATTGATACACAGGTTGTGACGGCCGATAGGGGCGCAGCACTTGGAATATGCGCAATCGCTAGTCGGTATCGACCGGTGACATCTCGGCCCCCTGTGCCCGTTCGATGGCGTTGGCGATCAGGCGTGGCACATCGGGCAGGGCGCCGAGGACCGGCAGCAGGTCGCCTTGAAAACCGGCCACAGCGAGGGCCTCGGGAATGTCGTGGCGCACATGGGCACCTGATTGCGCAAAGAAAGGCAGGCAGAGGGTTTGGGGGCCACAGTCCCGCGCAGCCTCTGCGATAAAGGGCGATTGCTCGACAAACCCGGTGATCAGGCGCAGGCCGGGCAGGGCAGGGCGGAGCTTGGCGGCAAAAGCCTCGGCGGCCTCGGCGGCTTTTGGACCGCGCGCAGAACCATGGGCGGCGATCAAGATCTCGGAGGCCTCGGGCTGCCAGCCCCGGTGTGCGAGTTCCGCGCGGATCGCCGCCACCGTGAGATCAGGGAGCGCAGGGTCCAGTCCAAAGGGCGTCGCCATACGGTAGCGCCAGCCGGAGAGCCTGCCGGGCAGCACCTTGCCGGTGAACCAGCCGCGCGCCATAAAAAACGGGTAGATCACCGCACCATCTTCGCGCATGGCGGCCTCAAGGAAGCCTTTGGACGAGAGGGTCGCGGACCGCACATCCCACCCCGGCAAATGATCCTGCACCGCTGCGGCCACCGCAGCGAGATGGATTTCCGGCGGCGGCGGCGCAGACGGCTGGCCGTGCGACGTGAGAATGGCAATGCGGGGGCGCGCGCTCATGTGGGTCCTAAAACTGCTTTGAGACCCAGAACTTAGATCGCCGCCTGCACTTGGGAAAGGGTCAGCGGCGGAAATAGTGTGGTTTGATCTGCGGCGCGCAGCTGGCGCAAGCCCGTGTGACTGGCGCTCTGATGGCCGCAAGGTGCAAAAATCCCGGATATGTGGTTGACGGCCAAAAATCCTTCACATACATCACGGTCTACGAAGCGGGTATGGTGAAATGGTATCATAAGAGCCTTCCAAGCTTAAGGTGCGGGTTCGATTCCCGCTACCCGCTCCAAATCCTCCCTCAAGTGCCAGTAATATCAGCCTCTTAAGGGGTGATTTGTTCCACGTTCACAAGTTCTTTGGGACAGATCTTTCAATCCAGCTCCTCGCGTTTGGTCATGGCATCCTTTGCCAGAGACATCGCTCCACGCCTTTTCTGTATACCTCGGAGGTCTTGGCCTGCGTGTGGCCGTGGCTGGTCTGTTTTACAGCGAGCGGATGTGTTTGACGTGATGGAGGGTAGATTGAGATGGCGCTCACATGTAGCCAAGGAACACACCAAGCAATCTCATCTGTGGGAGGTCGCACGCTCGCGCCACGCGATGAACGCGCTGCCGAGCGTCAGGGTAGGGAGCTGCAAGTCTTGCAAGCGCCTGTGGCGAGGCGGGCCTCGCCACAGGTTCTCCAAGCGAGGTGCGGAGCGATCACCTTGTGCAAGGTGGGGCCACTCAACGCATTTGCTTGGAGGGATTTGCACGTTGCACATGCTCTCACAGTGCAAGGAAGCAATAGAGGGAGCGTGTCACTCCCCCGATTTTTGAACACTCTTTTTCCGAAACGCTCTGAGACGCGCGGTCTTTTCTGCGTTTGCTTTGGCTTCCTCGTCTTGCAGTCGCTTGACGATTTGAGTTGTTCGATCAGCCGAAGACATTGCACCCGCAGTTTTTGATTTCGCTGCAGATACAGATAGATACCCGAAGATATCCACGCTGTCTTTGTTTGCTGGGGCGTCGGTCATCTGTCCTTCTCCCCAGCAATGGCTATCAAGCGAGTGCCAGATTGCTGGCTGACGTGCGACCGTCACGACCGCTTTCGAGGTCGTAGGTCACTTTCTGACCGTCATCGATGCGGTTAATCCCAGCGCGCTCAACTGCGGACACGTGCAGGAACACGTCCTGAGTGCCATCTTCAGGCTGAATGAAGCCGAAGCCTTTGGTAGAGTTGAACCATTTTACGGTGCCATTGGCCATATCCGTAATCTCCTAAAAAATCTGTCCGCGGAATTGCGACAGGTCGGCAAAAGTCGATCCAAGTCGACCAACCGATACCGTTTTCACGGGAGCAGAAATTCGAAGAGAAGAAACGTTAGCCCGTCACAGATGGTCTTTTTGTCGCGACAATGCAAGGATTCTTTTCATGGTCGGGCGTCGGAGCATCCGTCACCGAGACGGCAGAGGCGAGAGGGGAGCGAGAGAAACACGACTGAATAGCCCCCGGTCTGATTGCCTAGCCCGCGTTGCGAATGCCTTCGGCCCGCATCTGAGGCAGTCCTTCGGAAGTGCGGCTGCGCACCTTCAGGTGGTAGGCTTGGCAGATCTCTCCAGCCGCGTCAAAGCGAGGACCGGCTGGCGTTAGCTCGAGGCCAGAGCGCCGGGTCAACAGCGCGGATGTCACGGAGGTCAGACAGAGAAAAGCGTTGATGCGCCATTTCTGTGAAAGCTGCGCAAAGCTGCGCCCCATGGCGTGGCGTACAAGCATGCGCTCACGGCTCTTCAGGCGGTCGGAGACAAAGACCCGGCTGACCTCCCAGATATGGGGATCTTGCGGTGCCTCTGTGTCGAGCACATCCCGCGGTAGATCTGGCAGCAGGCCACGCTGTGCGTCGCGCAGCATGTAGGTGGAGTTCATGCATCGCGCAGTGGTTGGTGTTATGCGAAAGCCACCTTGCACCGAGGCCCCATCATGGATGGCGCAATAGACGCTTTCCGGTGTGTCGTATTGGTCGAACTCCAGACCGCGCACATTCGGCATCGGCCAGCCGCGCACCATTATGAAATGGTGATAGCGCGCGCGCAGAAGGGCGGTGAACAGGTCGCCAGTTTCGCTCAAGTTATCAAAAGTAATTTCAGTTGACCGCATGGATCGCCACGCCTTTTCCCGCAGCGCCCAAGGTCAGCTGCGGCAGTTTCAATAATTTTAATCAACTTTTAGGTGAGTCGGTAAATTAACCGTTAATGACGGAGATTTGGCGGCCAAGAGGCAGGTCTTGGCATCATTTTGGGGGGGATGATCGGCCCGAGAGGTCGGCGTGCGCGCGGCGTTTAGGTACCTGTGCGCGCGCTCTGTCTGGTCTCGATTGGCTTAGGACCATGGGCAGCGGCGACACGTTGGATTTCTGCGAGCAGCTGTGCCTTGCGGACCGGTTTGGCGATATAGCCGACCGCGCCCAAGCTCAGGAACAGTTCGCGATCCTCGGGCGCAGCATTTGCGGTCAACATCACCACCGGGGTCGCGGCAATCCGCCCGCCGCGCGCAGTCATGGCCAACAAGGTGTCCTGCCCATCCATCACAGGCATCTTCATGTCCAGCAGAACCAGATCCACGGAGGAATGATCAAGAATAGCGAGCGCATCGGCGCCGTTGCAGGCCTCTATGAGGTCAAGATCAAAGTCCTTCAGGAAGGAGCGTACCACCAGACGGTTGGAGGCGGTGTCATCCACCAGCAGGATGGACCGCACCCCGAGGTCGGTGAAGATCGTATCTTGGGTGGGCGGATTGGTGCCAGAGAGCGCCGCCATCTCCAGAACCTGCACGCGGCACGTGAAGGTGAAGCAGCTGCCCTTAGCCGGGCTAGTGGTCAAGGTAATGTCACCGTTCATCATCCGCGCGAACTGTCGGGCAATCGACAGGCCCAGCCCCGTGCCGGGCACGGTGGGCGCATTCTTGTCGACCGCCCGGTAAAAGTCCTGAAACAGTCGCTCGGTCTGTTCCGGCGTCATCCCGCGCCCGGTGTCTGCGACCTTGACCTCAATGATCGCCTGATCGCCCTCTGTCACAGCGCTGGCGTGCACCGTCACCTGACCCGTGTCGGTATATTTGACGGCGTTCGACAACAGGTTGCCGATGACCTGGCGCAGCCGGAGCGCATCGCATTCGGCGTAGGCCGGCAGGCTCTCGTCTATGGTGAACTCTAGCCGCAACCCTTTTTCCTCGGCTGAGGCACGGAACATCTCTATGGCGCTTCGGATCTCTACCGCCGGTGCCGCAGCCGCCAGACTCAACTCCATCAACCCGGCCTCGATCTTCGCATGATCCAGCACGTCATCGAGAATGCCCGCCAATGCCAGCGCCGATGTGCGCAACAGCTTGCTGCGCTCCTGCAGCAGCGGGCGATCCTTGTTTTCCTCGTCGATGAGTTCCGACATGCCGCAGATCGCGTTGAGGGGTGTTCGGATCTCATGGCTCATGGCGGCAAGGAACCGGCTCTTGGCGCGGCTACCGGCTTCTGCTTCCTCCAGCGCCCCTCGCAGGCGTGCGGTCAACCGATGCTGGGTCCACAGGGCATGGAGCATGTAGGCGGCACCGATCACAGTGATGATCGCCGTGGTCACCATCTCAGCCGGAGTCGCGAACTCTCTCAGGAAGCTGACGATGATGAACCCGACCACGCAAATGATCGGGATTGTGGTCAAAAAACCGAAGAATATCCACGTCGCGCGGGCCACCACGCAATGATTGAGCGCGATGATCAGCAACATTGCTCCGATCATTTTGAGGAAGGGGTCTTGCTCAAGGAACAACAGCAGCGGGATCAGATTGAAGATCCAGACCCCAAGGAAGGCAGAAGTGCTAAACAGCACAATACCGCGCCAGGTCACTTCGCTTGCCAGCATACGATAGACGAAGACACCGACAATCTCCGTCACCGCATAGGCGAGATAGACCGCCCCAAGCACTGTCGCGGGCAGGAAAAACAGCGATAACAGAGAGACGATGGTGATCGAGGCAAAGCGGGTAGGGAGATCCGCGCGCACCAGATCATTCTGAGCGGCCACGGATATCGCAAGTTCAGGCGAGATCTTCAGCATTTGCTCTCTCCTTACGCTGAACGTCCTGACACTCCTCACGCAGGCCTACATACAGCAAATTTCGAATCTCTCCTTGCGTGAAAATATGGCTAAATCATGATTTTGAAATTAATAACGGCGTTTAGACCGCCCACGCAAAGCGAACTTCACTTAACATTTTAAACGTGTCAATTTTTTAGGCAGCGCCTGGTGTTGAGCTTTCCGGTCTCCGGGATGGCGCATGGAATGAAACGGGCAGGGAACGCCGCACTGGCTCAGCGCTCGTTCAATCGCGCATCCCGCACGATCAGCGCCTGCCTCTTGCCATTGCGATGCGACTTCTCGATTAAGATGAACGTCCCCTCAGGACTGAGCGCCGGGAACAGATCCGTGCCCTTTCTGCCGATGTATTCACGATCATTGTTGAGCTTAAAGCGCAGCACAGGTTTGTCGTCGATGAATACTGTGTAATATCCTGTGCCAATCCATTGCGCCCGGCGCCCTTGACCTGTCGGGCTACCAAAAGCGGCACCTCGACGCGGCAGGAATTCATTCTGGTCGAAATGCGTGAGTTCCACACGAAAACGCAGGCGTTCGATATCCTCGATATTGGGGGCGTAGCCAGACCGATAAACGCCATATGTTTGAATAAGGCCCGGAAAATCTGTCCCTTTCCAATTTGCGAGCTGCGGCTCAGGGGTGGTGAACCGCTTCCAGACGCCATCGTGGAGCATGACATGCTTCTCGCGATTGATCCCCTTTGCAAAGTCATTTCCCGGCAGCTCTGAACGTGAGTAGGAGCGGTAGTGGGTGCTTTGCTCGACCATTGCCTTGAGGTCTGCGGCAGAGGGCGTTTCGACATCAACATATGGAAGACGCTCAGTCACGCTCTGGGATGAAACGACATAATACCCATCCAGCGTCACGATGTATCGACCCAGGGAAAATGCCTGAGGCTGATCGATGATTTCACCGATCTCCTGTCCCTGTGCGTTGAGAAATATATAATGTTTTTTGCCCTCGGCGGTCGAGAGGATCAGGTAAGTGACTCCCAGATCTGGGATGGTGTAATACTCACGAAAGCCCATATCGCTGGAGAGGACCCGGACATCTGCATCCTCGGTCGATACCACAGAGTCCATGTCCTGATATGCAGAGGCATCAAATCCCGCTGGAGCGGGTGTTCGGGCAGGTGGAATATTGGGTGCCGGGGAGCCGCTTAAGACCCACAAGCCCCATTGCACCACCAATATGGCAACGACCAAAACCCCTGCAACGATGCCGAGAAATACCTTCATCTTTGTGTAATCCTTTTGCAGGCTGAGCAATGGTTGTTAGAGAATTGAATAATATATATATTTTGAACGGTTTCGGGGCTTTTACACGAAACTGAGCCTGAGCGCATCCCTTTAGGTATCGGGTGGGGAAGTCCCCCCGTTGGCTCTGTCCCGGCTGGGCCGGAAATATAGCGCGCGGTGCATTCCCCTATGGGCGCAGCCGCGCAGGATATGTGATTGGGGGCTAGCTGTAAAACAGGGGATAAGCCGTTGCCGGTGTGGCACTTTTCCCTTGGGTGGGTCCTGTTTGTTACCCCGCGGCTGCGTCGATTGTTCCCAGCCTTGCGGAGAATGCAGCCTTGACCTGCCAGTGGTGCAGGGCCATGACACGCACGAAACGGGTGCGCCTTGCGTGCCAGACTTCAGGCGGCGAACAAAGGAGCGCTCATGGCACGACGTGCAGTGCAAAATGCGGGCAGCAACGAGGAACGCGAAACCTCGCGCCGAATTGGAGTTCTAAAGGCGCTCTGGCCGTTTATGCGCCCGTATCGCGGTATGATTTTTGCCGCACTTGGCGCGCTGACATTGACCGCAGGCGTGTCGCTGTCGCTGCCGCTGGCCGTGCGGCGGGTGGTTGATAACTTTCGCATCACCGATGCCGCATTGTTGAACCAGTATTTCACGGCGGCGATGATTATGGCCGCGCTGTTGGCCTTTGGCACGGGCCTGCGCTACGCGCTGGTGACGAAACTGGGCGAGCGGGTGGTCGCCGACATCCGCAAGGCGGTGTTTGACCGGATCATCGGCATGAGTCCGGCGTTTTTTGAGCGCATCATGACCGGCGAGGTGCTGAGCCGCATCACCACCGACACCACGCTTATTCAATCGGTGCTGGGCTCTTCCGCCTCTGTTGCGCTGCGCAACCTGTTGATTTTCCTCGGTGGTTTGGTCTTGATGCTGCTGACCTCGGCCAAGCTCACGGCGCTGGTGCTGTTGATCGTGCCTGCGGTGATCGTGCCGATCCTGTTTCTGGGCCGTCGTCTTCGGGCAATTTCAAAGGAAAATCAGGACTGGATCGCCGCCTCTTCGGGCAATGCGGGCGAGGCTCTGGGCGCGGTGCAGACCGTGCAGGCCTTTACCCATGAGGATCTGAGCCGCCAGCATTTCTCTGAGATGACCGAGACCTCTTATGAGGTGTCCAAACGGCGCATCCAGACGCGGGCGTGGCTCACTGTGATTGTGATCTTTTTGGTGTTTTCCGGCGTTGTCGGCGTGTTGTGGATCGGGGCCAATGATGTGCGCTTTGGCTCCATGAGCGAGGGCGCCTTGGTGCAATTTGTGATCTACGCGGTGATGGTGGCAGGCTCTGTCGCGGCGCTCTCGGAAATCTGGAGCGAGCTGCAACGTGCCGCAGGCGCAACGGAGCGTCTGGTGGAGCTGTTGCAGGCCGACGATAGTGTGCGCGACCCGGTGCAGGCGCAGACCTTGGCGGAACCTGTGCGCGGTGAGTTGACGTTTGATAATGTCTCTTTCACCTATCCGTCGCGGCCGGATACATCGGCGCTGGATCAGGTGAACCTGACCATTCAGCCGGGGGAAACGGTTGCCTTTGTCGGCCCGTCGGGGGCGGGCAAGACCACGATCATCCAGATGATCCAGCGGTTTTACGATCCGCAATCGGGCGAGGTGCGTCTGGACGGTGTGCCGCTGACAGCGCTGATGCGGGATGCCTTCCGTCGTCATATCGCGCTGGTGCCGCAGGACCCAATCATTTTTGCCGCCACCGCGCGTGACAACATCCGCTTTGGTCGCCCCGATGCGACGGATGCAGAGGTCGAAGCTGCTGCCAAAGCTGCCGCCGCGCATGAGTTCATCATGAACCTGCCGGAAGGCTATGATGCCTATGTGGGCGAGCGGGGCGTAATGCTGTCGGGCGGGCAAAAGCAGCGCATCGCCATTGCGCGTGCGATCCTGCGCGACGCGCCTGTGCTTTTGCTGGATGAGGCAACCTCGGCGCTGGATGCCGAGAGCGAGCGTCTGGTGCAGGCGGCATTCGATGACCTGAGCCGGGACCGCACGACCATTGTGGTGGCGCATCGTTTGGCGACGGTCAAAAAGGCGGACCGCATCGTGGTTATGGATCAGGGGCGCATTGTTGCCGTGGGCAGCCATGAGAGCCTTGTGGCAGAGGGTGGGCTTTATGCGCGTCTGGCGCGGCTGCAGTTTACCGACGGGCAGGTGCAGGCTTGACAGTCTTGCTATGCTGAACACGTCCCCCGGCCTGATATTTGGGCGGGCGGGGGCGGAGTTCAGCAGGAGCAGGCAAATGACACATCAGTCCCTTATTCCAGAAGGCGCAGAGGGGGCCGTGGCGGCGCTCAAACTGTCGCCCGGCGTTTTGTCCGCCGGGCATGTCTTTGTGACGGGTATGACCGGCAGCAGCCCGGATGGAACCATGCCGGAGGCACCGGAGCAGCAGTTCCGGCAAGCCTTTGACAAGGTCGCGGCCGTCCTGGGGGAAGCGGGGCTGGATTTTGGCGCTGTAGTGGAGATGACGAGCTATCATCTAGGCCTGCGGGAACATTTCGATTTGTTCAACGAGGTCCGGTCTGATTACGTCCGCGCGCCATATCCCGCATGGACCGCGGTAGAGGTTGCGGGACTGAGACGAGAGGGGGCATTGGTCGAAATCCGGGTGATTGCGGCCACGTCCACCGGGGGTGATGCGCCTGCGTGACTGCGATCCGGTCAAAATAGCGCAGCGTCACTTTGAGCGTTCCCTTACGTGAATTTACGGTCTCGCTTGCGTGGTCTTCAAATTCCAATCATCTTGGCTCAGAGGAACAAATTAGGCTCAGATGCACGGGCTGCGATTGCGTTGAAAACGGCGAGGTCGCCTGATGTGCCTGTGAGTTGCGAAATTGACGATTGGGGGCGCTTGGCATATGCCGATCCGCCCCAGGGGAGGAACTTGAATGACTTTTGCAACGGTGGCGGATGTCGCGGCGATCGAACAGGAATGCACCTGGGCGGAGCGCGACGTTCCGCGTACGCTCTATGGTCTGCTGTCACGCACGGCTGAGCGTTTTCCGAACAACGACGCGGTCAGCTATCAGATCTTTTCCGGCCCCACCGATAAGGCGGAAACCCTGACGTGGCGCGAGCTTAAGGCAAAGACCTGTCAGGCCGCCAATCTGTTTCGCTCGCTTGGGATCGGCGAAAAGGATGTCGTGGCCTATGTGCTGCCCAACGCCAATGAGACGCTGATCACACTCTTGGGCGGTGCGGTGGCGGGGATTGTGAACCCGATCAACCCGCTGCTGGAGCCGGAGCAGATCGCATCCATCCTGCGCGAAACCGGGGCTAAGGTGGTGGTGACGCTCAAGGGCTTTCCCAAGACCGACGTGCCACAAAAAGTGGCCGAGGCGGTGGCGCATGCGCCCAACGTCAAAACCGTGCTGGAGGTGGATCTCAACCGCTATCTCACGCCGCCGAAATCATGGATTGTGCCGCTCATTCGCCCCAAGGTGAACAAGGCCCATGCCCATGCGGATTATAAAAACTTCAACCGTGAGCTGGCCAAGCAACCTACCGAGCTGACATTTGCCGACAGCGATGGCGACCGGGTGGCGTGCTATTTCCACACCGGCGGCACCACCGGCATGCCCAAGGTTGCGCAGCACACCTATGAGGGACTGATTTACAATGGCTGGCTGGGGCATACGCTGTTGTTCACCGAAGAAGACAACATCATGTGCCCGCTGCCGCTGTTTCACGTCTTTGCCTGCCATGTGATCGTGATGGCGGCGGTGGCCTCTGGCGCGCATGTGGTGTTCCCGACGCCGCAGGGCTATCGCGGCGACGGCGTTTTTGACAACTTCTGGAAGCTCTGCGAGCGTTGGAAGATCACCTTTATCATCACCGTACCGACGGCGATTTCGGCCAAGATGCAGCGGCCTGTGAATGCGGATGTCTCGACCGTAAAAACCGCGTTTTCGGGCTCTGCGCCTTTGCCGCTGGAACTGTTCCGCCGTTTTGAAAAAGCCACGGGCATCACAATTGTCGAAGGCTACGGCCTGACCGAGGCGACCTGTCTGGTGTCCTGTAACCCGGTCGAGGGGGAAAAGAAGGTGGGCTCCATCGGGATTCCCTTCCCCTATTGCGATGTGAAGATCGTCAAGGGCACCCCCGACGGGATGCAGGAATGCGGCGCGGATGAAATCGGTGAGATTTGCGTCTCCACCCCCGGCGTGTTTGCGGGCCACACCTATACCGAGGCCGATAAGAACATCGACCTCTACTATCAGGAGAAATACCTGCGCACCGGCGATCTGGGGCGGGTTGATCCGGATGGCTATCTCTGGATCACCGGGCGGGCCAAGGATCTGATCATTCGCGGCGGTCACAATATTGATCCCGCCGATATCGAAGAAGCGCTGCTGGGTCATGATGCGGTGGCCTTTGCAGGGGCCATTGGCCAGCCCGACGCGCATTCGGGAGAGTTGCCTTGTGCCTTTGTCGAACTGGTGGATGGCGCAACGGCCACCGAAGAGGAGCTGCTGGAATATTGCAAGCGCCACGTCCGCGAACGCGCTGCAATCCCGAAACACATGACAATCATGCCTGAACTGCCCAAGACCGCAGTGGGCAAGATTTTCAAACCCGACCTGCGCCGCCATGCGATCACCCGTATCTATGATGGGGCGCTGGAGAGCGCGGGCCTCAATGCGCGGGTGGGGTCTGTGATTGATGACAAGAAACGCGGTCTGGTGGCGCAGGTTGTCCTGAACGGCAGCAGCGCCGAGGATGTGGGCAATGTTCTGTCGGTCTACACCCGCCCGTGGGAAGAGGCCAAAGCCTGAACCCAACCCAGCCAGCCCAATGAGATTGAAAAGCACGCCACGTTTGGCGTGCTTTTTGCATTTTGCCGTTTTCAACAGGGTTTTGCGGTCCTAGGCTCCATCTGAGTGACACCAGCGACGGTGAGTGTGATGGATTATGAAAAGCTGATCGACGAAGAGACCTGGGCCTTTATCCGGGAGACGGGCCGGCACTACCCGGAGGACTCTGTGGATCTCTCGATTGATGAGCAGCGCGAGGTCTACAACAAAATGGCCGCGGCGTTTCGCAAACCGCGTTCTGCCGTGGTCGAAGTGAGCGAGCACATCGTCGGCACCGTTTCCGTACGTATCTATGAGGCGGGCGATCCAACCCGCACCGTGATGTACTGCCATGGCGGCGGTTTTGTGGTGGGTGATCTCAACAGCCACGACGATGTGTGTTCTGAAATTTGCGAGCAGACCGGGTATCGCGTGGTCTCGGTGGATTATCGGCTGGCCCCCGAACATGAGCACCCGGCGCAGTTTGATGACGCATGGGCGGTTCTGGAATGGATCGCCAAGACCTATGAGGGCGGAGTTGTGCTGGCAGGCGACAGTGCGGGCGGCATGCTCAGCGCCTGTGTCGCGCAGCACGCGCGGGGCCGCATTGATGACGTTCTGGGGCAGGTGCTGATCTATCCGGGGCTTGGCGGCGATCATGCTTTGCCCTCGTATAGAGAACATGCGCAGGCGCCGATGCTGACGCTTGAGGATGTCAAATTCTATGCAGGCATTCGCAGCGGCGGCGCCGAGGTGCAAAATGACCCCACCTATGCGCCATTGCAGGACAGCGATTTTGCAGGACTGCCGCCAACGGTAATGTTTTCAGCCGATTGCGACCCGCTGCGCGATGACTGCCGCGCTTACCGCGATGCGATCCACGCCGCAGGGGGCTTGGCAGAGTGGATCAATGAGGCGGGACTGGTACACGGATACCTGCGCGCCCGTCACAGCGTGGGCCGCGCACGCGACAGTTTTGAGCGGATCGTGCTGGCGATTGAGGGGCTTGGCCAAGAAATCTGGCCCTACGAGGATTAAGCCCTCCGGGGTCATTCATTTTAGGTCTGGATTTGCAATGTGACCAATGCCGCGATCTCTGGGGTAACGTCTTCAGTTCATTACGGGTTCGGGTTGAGGATATTGGCGGTGTTTTTGATCACCGCAATGTCAGCGCTGATCCATGCGGTTGGGCAACAGGCTGAACTGGGACAGATCATATTCTGGCGCTCGGCGGTGGCCTTAGTGCCGATTACCATCTATGCGGCGCTTCGGGGCGGAGCGCAGGCAGGCCTGAGGGCACAACTCAGCACTCGCAATCCGCGCGGGCATATCCTGCGCAGCCTTTTTGGGGCTTTTGCGATGCTATGTTCATTCGCTTCCTTGATCTGGTTGCCGGTGGCGAATGCTCAGGCGCTGAGTTACCTCGCGCCGGTTCTGACGTTGCCACTGGCGGCGCATTTTCTCGGAGAACGTCTGAGCGTTCCGGTCATTCTGGGCGCAATTTTGGGGCTGCTGGGCGCGGTTGCTTTTTTGTGGGACGCGCTTGAGACACCGGGACAGGGGGCGCTTTGGGGCATCGGGGCAGGGCTTGCCTATGCGCTGACGATGGCGGTGGTGCGGGTGCATGTCAAAGCGCTGACCCGCAATGAGACCCCGGCGGCGATTGCGTTTTACTTTGCCCTGACCTGTAGCGTGATCGGTCTGGCGACGCTGCCGTTTGGCTGGCTGACGCTGACGCCATCGGTCTGGGCACTGCTGATCGGGGCAGGGCTGCTTGGCGGTCTTGCGCATATTGCCTCGACCGAGGCGGTGGCGCGCAGTCCGATATCTGCGCTGGCGGTGTTTGACTACACGGGGTTGATCTGGGCGATGCTGTTTGACCTCTTGTTGTTCAGCCATGTGCCGACGCCACTGTCATGGCTTGGGATCATTGCAATCGCAGCGGCGGCCTTGGTTGGCGCATGGAGGCCCAAGCCCGTAGCGGTATGAGCGCGTTAGCCTGCGTATTGTGCGCAGGTTTCCTGATAGGCCTCAAAGTGATACCAGCCCGCGCTTTTGATCTGCCAGTCACCGCTTGAGATCGTGACATAGGTCCAGCCGCCCTCCGGGAGGTGGCCATAGCTGATGGTATCGCCGGGGAGGATTTGCCCGATGACCTCCGTATTCTGGCTGTGGCCTGCGCGCAGGGGCACCGGATCGCCCAGCCAGCCGATACAGGCGCTCTCAAACCCATCGCTGACGGGGAGGTCAATGAGCCGCCTGCGGGTGGCAATATCCGGCAGATCCAGTGCTGTGCGGCTGGTGTCGACGCGACAGGCCGCATCTTTTTCCTGTTGCTGAATAAGGGCCACCTTGCCCTTATCCGCATCAGAGAGGCTCACGGATTTTGCGATGCAGTCGCCATTGTCAAACAGCCGCTGCCCCAATGTGGAGCCAAAGCAATATCCCGCACGATCTATAATGGCGTTTCGAGTGAACCACAGATCGGCGCAGTAATCCCCCGCCACAGCCGGGGCGGCTGCGGCGAGTGTGAGGAGGGTAACAATGAGCTTCATATCGGACCTCATGAAAGGCTGGGCGAGGCCGAAATGCGTGACCTCAGCGCAAGAATGCCCCAGCTTTCATGCTCTGTGCAACAGGCGCGCCAAGGCGATTGAGGATCGTCGGGGCCAGCTGTAGCTGGTCGATCACGTCATCCTCAGCCGGGCCTTCGGCATCGCCAAAGTAATAAAGCGCAGTTTCCTGTTGCAGCGGATGGCGTCCGCCGTGGTGGCCGCGGTCGTCCTGACCGTGGTCTGCAGTCACGATCACCTCATAGCCCATGGCGCGCCAGCGCGGAATAAAAGGCGCGAGCATCTCGTCCATGACAAAGCAGGCTTTGTCCATCTCGGCGCTTTCGTGAAAGAACCGGTGCCCCATGCTGTCCAGCGTGCAGGTGTGCAACATGCCGTAGTTCAGATCAAAGCGACCGCAGAGGTTGGTGAGCGTGGCAAAGAGATCCACATCCGAGGGGGTCATCTGGTTGTCGTGGCCATAACCGGTCATGGAGTGAAACCGGCCATGGTTGATCGTGGCGCTTTGCGGTTCGTCATACTCAATGTCGCGCACATAATCGAAGGGCGAGCGGTTGAAGAACTCCGACCAGAAGCTATGCGCCACGGCACCCGTGGTGCCGCCCCCTTTGCGCACTTGAGAGAACACATCGTCGTGGCTGAGGCGAAAGACATTGCCGTTACCGGTGCAGCCATGTTCCTGCGGGCTGACCCCGGTGTGGATAGAGGCATAGCAACTCGCGGAGATCGAGGGCAGCACCGCGCGGTGTTTCCAGACGCGCGCGTCGCCAGACGCAACCCAGCCTTCGAGGTTGCCAAACAGACGGCGGAAATTGCGGTAGGGCACGCCGTCAAGGATGATGAGCAGAAGTTTGCGGTCCATGGGAGAGGTCCTGGGCTGGGGTTTGATCTATGGTGCTCAGGTCAGCGCCCGAGCCTAGGGTGGGCGTGAAGCGCCCTCCCTGGGGGGAGGGTCGGGCGCTGTCCGGCCTTGCGGCCGAACAGGACTTCTATTGTCTTGCGCCCGCATCGAGCGGGCGCTGCCGGTTGGCAGGAGGCGGACATCAGTTGCCCGCGCTCTCCATCTTGCGATTGGCGATGACCTCTTCGAGCCAGCCCAGTTTCATCTCTGGCACGGAACTCAGCAGAAGGTCGGTGTAATCATCAAAGGGCGGGCTCAGCACCTGCGTTTTGCCGCCGTAGCGCTGCACCTTCCCCTTATACATCACCGCGATATTGTCCGAAATCGCGCGCACCGTCGCCAGATCGTGGGTGATAAAGAGATAGGCCACATCCTCGATCTTTTGCAGGTTGAGCAACAGCTTCAGGATGCCATCGGCGACCAGTGGATCAAGCGCCGAGGTGACCTCGTCGCAGATGATCATCTTGGGCTTTGCCGCCAATGCGCGGGCGATACAGACACGCTGTTTCTGCCCGCCCGACAGCTCTGCCGGGTAGCGGTCCATAAAGCTCTCGCCAAGTTCAATCTCATCGAGCAACTCGATGATCCGCTTGCGCTTTTCGCTGCCCCGGAGGCCGAAGTAGAACTCCAGCGGGCGACCGATGATGGTGCCCACGGTCTGGCGTGGGTTCATCGCCACATCCGCCATCTGGTAGATCATCTGCAACTCGCGCAGATCCTCGCGGGTGCGGTGTTTGAAGTCCGGCGTGAGGGTGCGCCCGTTGAAGTAAATCTCCCCCTCGCGTGGCGGCAACAGCCCGGTGATGACCCGCGCGAGCGTCGATTTGCCTGAACCAGACTCGCCCACCACGGCCAGCGTTTGACCGGGGTAGAGATCCACGTTCACATTGTGCAGCACATCGAATTTGGTGCCCTGATAGCGCGCGGTGATATTGCGCACCGACAGGACCGGCTCCTCGGTGGGGGCCTTTTCCTCATGCTCGATGGAGCGCACGGACACCAGCGCCTGCGTGTACTCTTCTTGTGGGTTGTTGATGATCTGATCGACGGTGCCGTATTCCACGGTATTGCCGTGGCGCAGCACCATGATGTCATCAGAGACCTGCGCCACCACCGCGAGATCGTGGGTGATATAAAGCGCGGCCACACCGGTGTCGCGGATCGCTTCCTTGATGGCCATCAGAACATCGATCTGCGTGGTCACATCGAGCGCCGTCGTGGGCTCGTCAAAGACCACCAGATCGGGCTCAGGACAGAGCGCCAGTGCGGTCATGCAGCGCTGCAACTGGCCGCCGGAGACCTGATGCGGATAGCGGGCACCGATGTTGTCGGGATCGGGCAGGCCGAGCTTGGCAAAGAGGTTGCGGGCGCGATCTTCGGCCACTTTGCGCGAAAACTTGCCCTGCTCGACAGCGGCCTCGATCACCTGTTCCATGATTGTCTTGGCCGGGTTGAACGACGCGGCTGCGGATTGCGACACATAGGTCACCTCGCCGCCGCGCAGTTTGCGGATGTCGCTCAGTTTGGATTTGAGGATATCGCGCCCGTTGACCCAGACCTCGCCGCCGGTGATCTTCACGCCGCCCCGACCGTAAGCCATGGACGACAGACCGATGGTGGATTTGCCTGCACCGGATTCCCCAATGAGCCCCAGCACCTTGCCGGGCATCAGATCAAAACTGACGCCATGCACGATCTCGATGTCATGGGGTTTTTCGCCGGGCGGATAGACCGTGGCGCCGATTTTCAGGTCGCGGACCTTCAGGAGTGGTTCGCTCATCCCCGGCCTCCTTTCAGCGATGTGGTTCGGTTCAGAACCCAATCCGCCACGAGGTTCACCGAGATCGCAAGGGTTGCGATGGCGAAGGCGGGGATCAGGGCGGCGGGGATGCCATAGACGATACCGTCCTTGTTTTCTTTCACGATGCCGCCCCAGTCTGCCTCGGGGGGCTGTACGCCCAGACCAAGGAACGAGAGGGTGGAGACAAAGAGCACCATGAAGATAAAGCGCAGACCCATCTCTGCCACCAGCGGAGATAGCGCGTTGGGCAGGATTTCGCGGAAGATGATCCATGCGGTTTTCTCGCCGCGCAAACGGGCGGCCTCCACATAGTCCATCACCTCGATATCGACGGCAACGGCGCGGGCCAGACGGAACACGCGGGTGGAGTCCAATAGACCCATCACGAGGATCAGCATAGGCACGGTCACCGGTGTGACCGACAGCACCACCAGCGCAAAGATCAGAGTCGGGATCGACATGATCAGATCGACAAAGCGCGACAGCAGCTGGTCAACCCAACCACCGGAGACCGCAGCAAAGATGCCGAGGATCGCACCGGTGGTGAAGGAGATCACCGTCGCCATTGTGGCGATAAAGATGGTGGTGCGCCCGCCGTAGATCATGCGGCTCAGGAGGTCGCGGCCGATGTTGTCGGTGCCCAGCCAGTAGTCGGCGCTGGAAGGTTCCCAGACGTCGCCGACCACTTCGGCCATGCCATAGGGGGCCAAGAGCGGCGCAAAGATCGCGCCGAGGAAGTAAAGGGCCGTGAAAAACAGCCCGATCAAAGCGGATACGGGTATATTCTTCATTTCGGATGCCTCAGACGCGGGTTCGACAGGATCGACACGATATCGGCAACCATGTTGAGGCCGATATAGACGGCGGCAAAGATCAGGCCACAGGCCTGCACCACCGGCACGTCACGTTTGGAGACATGATCCACCAGATATTGCCCCATGCCGGGATAGACGAAGACCACTTCGATCACCACGACACCGACGACCAGATACGCAAGGTTCAGCATCACCACATTCACAATCGGTGCAACCGAGTTGGGAAAGGCGTGGCGCCAGATGACCTTGAAGGTCGAAAGCCCTTTCAGTTCAGCGGTCTCGATATAGGCGGACTGCATCACGTTGAGGATCGCCGCACGGGTCATCCGCATCATGTGGGCAAGCACCACAAGCGTCAGCACCGCAACGGGCAGGGCGATGGAATTGAGCTTCTGCCACAGGCTCATACTGTCGTTGATCATGGCGACAGAGGGAAACCAGCGCAGTTTCACGGCGATCAGATACATCAGAACGTAGCCGATCAGGAATTCAGGAATGGAGATCGACGCCAAAGTGACGCCTGAGATCAGCTTATCGGGCCAGCGATCTTTGTAGCGTACCGCCAAAAGACCGAGGAAAATGGCCAAAGGCACCGCAATGATGGCGGCCCAGAAGGCGAGGAACAGCGTGTTGGAGAGGCGCGAGCCAATCGCAGAAGTGATGTCCTGTCCAGAGGTCAAGGCAGTGCCAAGATCACCCTGTAACGCACCGAAAAGCCACTCAAAATAGCGAGTAAGCGGAGGGTCGTTCAGGCCAAGATCTGCGCGCAGGTTGGCGAGCGCTTCGGGGGTTGCGGATTGTCCGAGGATGGACTGGGCGACGTCACCGGGCAGGATCATGGTGCCCGCAAAGATCAGTGCCGAGATCATCAACAGGAGGAAGAGGCTCAGCGCAATGCGCTGAGCCAGTAGCTTTAGAACCGGATTCATATCAGGCTTTGACCCACATTTTCATGGGCGCATAGAAGTTGTTCAGCTCAAAGCCTGTCTTGGCATCGACCCAGCCGTCCACTTCGGTGCTGACACCGTCAATGAAGCTGTTGAACATCGGGCAGACCAAGCCACCTTCGTCGCGGACCATGGTGGACATATCCGCATACATCTGCGTCCGCTTGGCCTCATCCAGTTCTGCGCGTGCCGCATAGAGCAATTGGTCGAATTGCTCGTTGTTGAAACGGGTGTCGTTCCAGTCTGCGGTGGACAGATAGGCGGTTGAGAACATCGAATCCTGCGTCGGACGGCCACCCCAGTAGGAGGTACAGAAGGGCTGTTTGTTCCAGACCTCGGACCAGTAGCCATCGTTTGGCTCACGCTTGATTTCGAGGTTGATGCCCGCTGCCGAAAGCGATTGCTGGAACAGCGCAGCCGCATCCGGCGCACCCGGGAAGGAGTTATCGGAGGTCCGCAGCAAAATAGAGCCGTCATAGCCCGATTTCTGCATGTGGAACTTCGCCTTGTCGGGATCGTAGGTGCGCTGCTCGAGTTCAGTGAACAGCGGATAGGACGAGTTGATCGGCGTGTCGTTACCAATAGAGCCGTAGCCGTTCAGGATCTTGTCGACCATTTCCTGACGGTTGATGCCGTATTTCAGCGCCATGCGCACATCGTTGTTGGCAAAGGGATCTTTGTCGCAATGGGCAATGAACACATAGTGACCCGGACCTGCGGTTTCGCGCACGTCGATGGTCGGCGCACGGTCCACAAGGCGGGCAGTGCGTGGCGGGACGCGGTTGATCATATGCACTTGGCCAGACTGCAGGGCAGCAACACGCGCGGTATCGTCGTTGATGACGATAAACTCGATGGTGTCGGCATGACCCAGCGAGTCGTCCCAGTAGTTGGGGTTCTTTTCCGCAACAAAGCGCACGCCGGGCTCGACCGATTTCAGGATGTAGGGGCCAGTACCGATCCCTGCCGCCGGATCGTCCTTGCCACCACCCGGCTGGATCAGCAGGTGATAGTCGGTCAGCAGATAGGGCAGGTCGGCGTTGGGTTCATCCAGTTCGATGATGAAATCAGACCCTTCGGCGCGCATGGATTTGATCCCGCGCATAATGCCGAGCGCGCCGGATTTACTTTCCTCACCGGAGTGACGCTCCATCGTGGCAAGCACGTCTTCGGCGGTCAGTTCCTTGCCGTTGGAGAAGGTTACACCCTGACGGATCTTGAAGGTCCAGACGCGGGCGTCGGCAGAGGCGTCATAGCTTTCGGCCAGACGGTGCCAGATGCCGCCCATCGGGTCGAGTTCGACCAGCGGCTCGCCCCAGAGACGGGACACTGAGGTTGCGGTGGCATTTGCAGCCAGTGCCGGATCAAGGCTGTCAGCAGAGCTGCCGCCCTGAATACCAACCCGGATGGTGCCGCCCTTTTGCGGACCTGCGGCCTTGGCAGCAGTGGCCAACAGCGTGTTGGCCCCCAGTGCGGCCACACCCAGCGCCGCAGCGCGGCCGAGGAATTCGCGTCGGCCCATACGGCCCAGAGCGGCTTCCAGTGCGAGGTGCTTGAGATAATCGTTCATTCGTTGTCTCCCTGTCGAGGTTACGGGTAGGCCCCGGCTTTTTTCTTGAATGGTGAATCAAGATTTGCCGATTTGGCACACTGGGGCAAGGAATAATGCCAGAAAATTGCCTGAACCTTGCTGGGGGTGCCGGGAAAACCGGCCATTATCGCCCCCATGTCAGCCCGCACATCCTCTGGCTCGAGCGGGGGGTGTTACCCCGGTCTTGCGGGTTTGTGTGGACGGTCATCGGTGTCGAGCCAGATTGTAACAGGACCGTCGTTGACAAGTGAAACTTTCATGTCAGCACCAAACTCTCCGGTCTCAACCGGCAGGCCGATCGCACGCATTTTGTCGCAAAAACAATGATAAAGGCGCTTTCCTTCATCTGGAGGGGCCGCTTTTGAAAAGCCGGGTCTTGTGCCGCTCCGGGTGTCGGCACCCAGCGTGAACTGGCTGACCACCAGCACGGCACCGCCAATGTCGCTGACGGAGCGATTCATCTTGCCTGCGTCATCGCGAAAGATCCGCAGGCGAGAAATTTTATGCACCAGTTGCGCGGCTTCATCTTCCGAGTCGCCCTGCATGGCGCAGACCAAAACCAGAAGACCGGGACCGATTTCGCCGACGACATTTGTATCGACGGTGACGCTGGCGGTGCTCACACGTTGCAGGAGGGCACGCATGCCTGTCCTTTCATCTTGGGATTACGGGAGAGGGCTGAGCGCGCCGTGTCGCTGATAGAGCAGCGCCCGACAGCATCAGCCAGAGCGACCGCGACCGCGTGAGGTCGGGTCCGTCTTGGGTGGCTGTGACGCCTGCGTGGCCGTTGGTCGAACTCGCTCAAAGCGCTGTCGGACAATGTGTCGTCTCCCCGGATTTGGCGCGAACATGCCGGGGGTGTCGCGAAAACGCAAGCAGATGTCGGAATTTAACTCTGTGACGCGAGGTAGGCCACCCCCGCCGCGACGATCAGACCCAGCACCACGGCACCGGCGATCTTCCATGCGGAATAGGGGCGTTCGCCCTGCACGCGGCCGGACTGGCCATTGACCACAAAGCGATAGCTTTGGCCGCGGTATTTATAGGCTGCCAGCCAGACCGGCAGCAGCACATGTTTGAAGGTTACCGCGCTGACGTCCGTATCGACCGAACTGATGCGCTGGCGATCCCCGCCGATGTCGAATTTGATGTCGCGTTCGATGACCCGGTCCATTTTCTGGCGCGCATCGGCAAAGCCTGTCTCAAGGTCGACTGTATAGGCTTCGGCCCGGAACCCGGCCAGATACTTGGGTTGATAGGGCGCAAGCTGCGACAGATCCCAAGGCTCCAGCCCTTCGGTATATTTGCGCGGCAGGCTTTTGGAGGCCAGCACCAACACGTCGTCAAAGAACCGCTGCACGCGCCCGCGCACATTCGACCAGCGCACGCGGATTTCGGTGCGCACCTGCGGCTTGCCATCGACCATGACGGTGCGGCTGACGGTATATTCCGTGCCGCGCTGGCCGGTATATTGGCTGTGGGTCTGGGCGTCATAGGTCCAGTAGGGAACGTAAATCCCATCGAGCTTGCGCCCCTTCTGGGCGTAGTCCTTGAGGCCATTGGGGGCAAACCACAGCCCGCCGAGCCAGTCTTCCATCGCCTGACGCGCGGCGCGTTCGTCAAACTGAAAGGGCAGCACGCCCTTGGGTTTGATATGGCGATTCTCGCCGGTGTCCGCCACCACCGGGGTCGCGCAGAAGGGGCATTCCAGCGCATGCACCGAGGGGTCAAACTCTACTTGTGCTGCGCAATTGGGGCAGGAGGAGACGCGCGTCACTTCCATCTCGGCAGCGGGAAGCTGTTCGCGCAGGGCCTTGAGGAAATCGAGCTCCTTCAGCGCGCTTCCGCCCCATGGGCTTTCAGTGAGGTCTTTCTTGTGACCGCAGTGATCGCAGATCAGCGCGCCCTCGGCGGGGGCAAAGCGGTAGTCCGCGCCGCATTGCTCGCAGGGGAAACGATGGGTTTCCTCGGCCTGTTGCGGGGCTGCGTCCATTACGGGCGGGGGCGGCGGTGTCTGGGTCACGTCAGGCGGGCTCTTTGAACACAGGTTTGGTCGCGGGAAGGGGGCGGGGCGCAGATATAAGAGGGTCGGGCGTCAGCGCGCCCGACCTTTGGACCTCGCGGCGTGAGTTTCAGCTGCCTGCGGGTGGTGGTGGTGGCGGCGGAGGGGGCAGGATCGTGAAGAGCTGAGCCAGCTCAGTGACGTCGCCTGCGCGCATCCAGCCGTCCTGACCCGGTGTCCAGACATGGGTGTCGCGGGTAAGCTGGCCTTCTTGGGCCATGCGTCCCATGCGGGCCTTGGAGTAGGGGCCGGAGGTCTGACCGTTTTCTGCAATGTGCCAGACATGTTCCACCGGCGGTGGCGGCGGGGCCATCGGTGCGGCTTGGGGCGAGGGGTGCGACGCAGCGGGTGCGGGCCGTGCGCCCCATGGCCCGGTGGTCTGACCCGCTGCCTGAGACGATGCGCCTCCTTGCATCGCCTGTCCCATCTGCTGTGCCATAGACATCCCCATCCCCATGCCGAGACCGGCGCCCATGCCGCTGTTGGGGGTCTTGGCGGCGGCTTCCATCGCTTCGGCGGCCTTGAACTGGGTATAGCGGCCCAGATCGCCGATGATGCCCATCTGGGTGCGCTTGTCCATCGCCTGCTCCACCGCCGGCGGCAGAGAGATGTTTTCCACATAAAGCTCCGGGATCGAGAGGCCGTATTCTGCCACAACAGGGCCGATTTCGGCCGCGACCAGCTTGCCCAGATCGGCGGTGTTGGCGGCCATATCAAGCACTGGAATGCCGGAGCTTGCGATTGCGCGAGAGAACTCCTGCACGATGATATTGCGGATCTGGTAAGAGATCTCGTCCATGGTGAACTCACCATCGGTGCCGACAATCTCGGTGAGGAACCGCGCCGGGTCCACTACCCGCACCGAATAGGTGCCAAAGGCGCGCAGGCGCACCGGGCCGAACTCCGGGTCGCGGCACATGATCGGGTTCTTGGTGCCCCATTTGAGGTCATTGAACCGCGTCGTCGCGACAAAGTAGATCTCGGACTTAAAAGGCGACTGGAAACCGTGGTCCCAGTGCTGCAGCGTCGTCATCACCGGCATGTTGTTGGTTTCGAGCATATAAAGCCCGGGCGTGAACACATCCGCCAGCTGGCCTTCATGCACAAATACCGCCGCCTGACCTTCGCGGACCGTCAGCTTGGCACCGTATTTGATTGCATGGCCTTCGCGCTCAAAACGCATGACCATCGTGTCGCGGGTATCATCGGTCCAGTGGATGACGTCGATGAATTCGCCTTTGAGAAAATCGAAAATGCCCAAGGTGTTCCCTCCCACGGCTGTTTCCCAAGATGTAGCAATCCATTGGTCCTGAAACCAGAGGGCAGCCCGCTTGGGCGGCGTTTTTGCCAATTTGAAGCAGAGTTTCCCCGCAAAACCGGGTAGCGGATCGCAGGGCTGCCCGGTTTTTTCACGCAGATGCGCGCGACTGAGGTTAGCTTTGCTGGACCCAAAGGCGGGTCAGCCCGTGGAAATGGTAGCTGTTGGAATACTGCGGTGCCTCTGCCAATTTCAGTTTTGGGCAGCGCGCAAACAGGATCGGCAGGGCAATCTCCATCTCCAACCGCGCCAGCGGCGCGCCGACACAGAAATGCAAGCCGCCGCCAAAGCTCTTGTTCACCTTGGGGGGGCGGGTCGGGTCAAACTGATCTGCGCGCGCCAGCGCCTCCGGGTCGCGGTTGGCCGCTGCCAGCATCAGCGCCACCAAATCGCCGCGCTGGAAGGTATGGCCGAGCATCTCGACCTCCTCATAGGCGTAGCGGGTGAACATATGCAGCGGCGGATCATAGCGCAGGATCTCCTCCACCAGCCCGCTGATGCCCTCGGGGGCCAGCCACTCTGGCGACCAGCCCTGTTCCAGCATCGTCTTCACCCCGTTGCCGAGCGAATGCACCGTCGCCTCGTGCCCGGCATTGAGCAGCAGGATGCAGGTGCCGATCAGCTCATCCGTGGAAAGGCTCTCGCCATCTTCTTCGGCCTGAATGAGGCGGGTGATCAGATCATCACCCGGTGTCTTGCGACGCTCGTCCACATAGTTGGTGAGAAAGGCGATGAACTCTTCGCTCGCCTTGGCGGCGGCATGTTCGGTCTCGATGGTTTTGGAGGCCTGATACATCGCCACCATCTTGTGCGACCAGTCCAGGAGCTTCGGGGCCATGTCTTCTGGCACGCCGAGCAGACGACAGATCGCGATCACCGGCACTTGCGTGCAATAGGCGGTCAGCAAATCAAAGGGCGCATCATTGGGAAAGGCATCAATCAGATCATGGCACAGCGTCTCCAGCCCCGGTGCGAGCGCCTTGATCTCGCGGCTGGTAAAGGCGCGCAGCACCAGTTTGCGCAGGCGTGTATGCCGGGGCGGTTCCGCATCCAGCAAGGAATGTGCTTCCACTTGCAAAAAGGGCGCCAGATGGGCCGGGCCTTCGGTGGCCATCTCGGCGGGGATTTCGCGGCCAAAGCGGCGGTCGCGCAGCAGCATATGAACTGCATCATGGCCAAAGGCGGCCACCATTTTATAGTCCTGCCAGTACCCGAGTTTCCCAGCTGCGCGCGCAGCGTCGTAAAAGGGATAGGGGGCCTGGACAAAATCTGGGTCAGTCGGGGATTGGGTCAGTGTTTTCATGTATATGGCTTTTTGCGGAGGTCTCTGGCCTTGGCAAGGGGGGCTTTGCTACTGTGGCGCAATGTTGGATACACGTCACCCCCGTCTCGCCCTGATCTTAGGCGTTGTTCTGGTCATCGTGGTGCTGTCTGTCGCGGTTTGGTCATCGGCCTACCGGCAGGCGCTCACGGCGCTAGGAGAGCGCACCGCGTCCGATCTGGCGCTGGCCTCTGATCGGGTCAGCACACAATTGCAGATTTTTCGCGAACAAGCGGTGCTGGTGGTGGAGCATCCGGGGCTTCAGACGCTGGACAATGCAGCAGGGCGGGAGTTGGCGACAAATTTGCTGCGCCGCTTTGCCGATAAATCCGGCGCGCTTGATGTGTTTTATGCGGATGCCAGCGGGCAGGTGCTGGCGGCAGCCGAAGGGGTCGCGGGGGCGGATGTCTCACAAAACCGCTATTTTCGTCGCGCCATGCAAGGCGCTATGGGGGCAGAGCCGATGGTGCTGCCCGGTGGCAAACGCCGCGCCTATTTCTTTGCGGCGCCTGATTACGGCCCCGATGGGCGGGTGCGCGGAACATTGGTGGTGGTGGCCGATATTGAGGTGGTCGAGCAGACGTGGCGCGGCTCGCTGCCGGCGGTGTATTTCACCATCGAGGATGGCCGGGTCTTTATGTCGAACCGGTTTGAGCTGCTGTTCTGGCAGCTGGATGACGACAAGACCGGGCTTATGACCGCCGATGGGGGCGATCTGCCGCTGAAGGTGCGTCATGTGGGGGAACATGAAATCTGGCAACAGGGCTGGAGTCCCTATTTGCCCAATCAGGCTCTGCATCTTGGCATTGATCTGCCTGCCATTGGGATGCGCGGCGAAATTCTGGTGGATGTAACACCGGCGCAGCGGATCGCCACATTGCAGGCGATGGCGATGGCTGCGGTCTGTCTGGCCTTTGGCACGATCCTGTTCTGGGTGGCAGAGCGCCGCCGCACTCTGGCAAAGGCCAATGCCGAACTGGAGGTGCGGGTTGAGACCCGCACGCGCGCCCTGTCGGATGCCAACGTGCAGCTGCGCCGGGAGGTGCGCGAACGCAAGGAGGCAGAGGCGGCACTGAAACAGGCGCAGGCCGAATTGGTGCAGGCCGATAAACTTTCGGCACTGGGGCAGATGTCGGCAGGGATCTCCCACGAGTTGAACCAGCCGCTGATGGCGATCCAGCAGTTTGCCGAAAATGGTCAGGCCTTTCTGGAGCGGGGCAAATCGGAGCGCGCGGGTGAGAACCTGACGCGGATTGCGCAGATGTCGGCGCGGATGGCTCGGATCATCAAGAACCTGCGCGCTTTTGCCCGCAACGAGAGCGAGCCGGTGGGCCGTGTCGATCTGGTGCAGGTGATCACTGCGGCGGTGGAGCTGACTGAAACCCGTCTGCGCGACCTTGACGTGACGCTTGACTGGCGGCCCCCCGAGGCGGGCGCGATCTGGGTGCGCGGCGGCGAGGTACGGCTGACGCAGGTGTTTGTGAACCTGATCAACAATGCGGTGGATGCGATGATGGGACAGGACGACCGCCTTGTTCGGATTGTCGTCAACGATGGTGAGCGGCTTACGGTAACTGTGCGCGACATCGGCCCCGGCCTGAAGCAGCCCGAAAAGGTGTTTGAGCCGTTTTACTCCACCAAGGCGGTGGGCAGCTCTGAGGGCATGGGGCTGGGGCTGTCCATTTCCTACGGTCTGGTGCAAAGCTTTGGCGGCAACATCCGGGGCACCAACACCGAACATGGCGCCCTGTTCACGGTTGAGCTGGACTACTGGAAAGAGGAAACCGCCGCATGACGCGCTCTTTGTCACCGCTGCCCACCCGCAAAGTCTTGTTGGTGGATGATGACGCCGCCGTGCGTGAGGCGCTGGGCCAGACGCTGGAACTGGCGGATCTGGATGCGGTGACGGCAGGGTCGTTTGTCGCGGCCAAGGACCACATCACGCCAGAGTTTGACGGGGTGATCCTGTCGGATATGCGGATGCCGGGGCGCGATGGGTTTCATCTTCTGGCCTATGCGCAGGAGGTGGATGCGGAACTGCCGGTGGTGCTGCTTACGGGCGAGGGCGACATCCCGATGGCAGTGCGGGCCATGTCCGAAGGCGCGTTTGATTTCCTTGAGAAACCCTGTGAGACGGCAAAGTTGATGACGGTGCTGGAGCGGGCGCTGAAAACCCGCGCTCTGGTGCTGGAAAATCGCCGCCTGCAACGGCAGCTGGAGCGGGGCGACCCGGCGGCGCGGATGATCTTTGGCACCTCGCCGCAGGTGCAGGAGTTGCGCGCGCGGGTGCGCGCGGCCTCCGTCACCGAGGCAGAGGTGCTGGTGAGTGGCGCGCCGGGCAGTGGCATTCCCAAAGTTGCCGAGGTGGTGCATCTGATGTCGCGGCGCGGGCAGGGTGCGTTTGTCAAACGTCCGGCGGCGGGGCTGACGCCTGAAACCTTTGAGGAGCTGTGCCACAGCGCCGAGGGAGGATCGCTGTTCCTTGATGAGCTGTCCGCCATGCCGCAAGAGACGCAATACGCGGTGCTGGCGCGGCTGGAGCAGGGCAGCGATGCGCGCATCATCGGTGGCTCTTCCGTTGATCTGTCAGAGAGGGTCGCGGGGGGCAGCTTTAACGCCGATCTCTACTACCGGCTTGATGTGATGCGGGTGCGTATTCCGTCGCTTGCCGAGCGGCGCGACGATATCCCTGTGCTGTTTCGTCACTACGTGTCGCAGGCGGCAGAGCAAGCCGGGATTGATGCGCCCGAAATCAGCCCCGAGACCCTCGCCAGCCTGATGGCGCAGGACTGGCCCGGCAATGCGCGGTCCTTGATGTCGGCCGCGATGCGCTTTGTGCTGGGGATGCCCGAGGAGGTCTCCAAAGCCGCCGACCTGGGGTTGGCAGAGCAGATGGCGCAGGTGGAGCGCTCCCTGCTTATTGCGGCCTTGGGGCGGCAAAACGGCAAGGCGGCTGCGGCTGCCGAAGCGCTGAAGCTGCCGCGCAAAACCTTTTACGACAAGCTCGCCCGCTATGGGATTCGCCCAGAAGACTATCGGCGCTAACGTTTGTGCGGATTTTCGCACAACCCGCAACAGCCCTGTGTGAAATCCCGCACAGGCCGGCAAGGCGCGCATCACTTGCGCCTTCATACTTTGCGTTAACTTATTGAAAATAGGCGAAAATAGTTAATTTGTCGTGATTCTCGAATCGCGACTTGAGCGAAACTCCGCCTTTGCCAATTCTAGCTCCCAAGCCTCGGGTCCGATCCGGGGTCAGAGGAAGACATCGATTCTTAGGGAGGATCTCCATGAAGTTTCTGACTGCTGCCGCAACCGCGCTGGCACTGAGCGTCACCGCAGGTGCCGCACAAGCCGAAGCCTGTGATGACGGCGAAATCGTCGTAAAGTTCAGCCACGTCACCAACACCGACAAGCACCCCAAGGGGATCGCGGCCTCACTGCTGGAAAAGCGCGTGAACGAAGAGATGAACGGCACCATGTGCATGGTCGTCTATCCGAACTCCACGCTTTATGACGACAACAAGGTGCTTGAGGCGATGCTGCAAGGCGACGTGCAACTGGCCGCACCGTCGCTCTCGAAGTTTGAGAAATTCACCAAACAGTTCCGCCTCTTTGATCTGCCGTTCATGTTCAAGAACATCGACGCGGTCGACGCCTTCCAAGCCTCCGACAATGGTCAGGCCATGCTCGACAGCATGCAGCGCCGTGGTCTGCAAGGTCTGGGCTACTGGCACAATGGCATGAAGCAGATGTCGGCCAACAAGCCGCTATTGCTGCCCGAAGATGCCAATGGTCTGAAGTTCCGCGTGCAATCCTCTGACGTGCTGGTTGCTCAGATGGAAGCGATCGGCGGCAGCCCGCAGAAAATGGCCTTCTCCGAAGTCTATGGCGCGCTGCAGCAGGGTGTTGTGGACGGTCAGGAAAACACCTGGTCCAACATCTACGGCAAGAAGTTCTTTGAGGTTCAGGACGGTATCACCGAAACCAACCACGGTGTGCTCGACTATCTGGTTGTGGCCTCCGTTGACTGGCTCGACAGCCTTGAGCCCGAAGTGCGTGATCAGTTCATGACCATCATGCATGAGGTCACCGCAACCCGGAACGCCGAATCCACCCGTGTGAACAACGAAGCCAAAGAGTCTATTATCGCCGCAGGCGGTGTGGTGCGTGAGCTTTCCGCTGATCAGCGTCAGGCGTGGGTCGATGTGATGAAACCCGTCTGGGAGCAATTCGCAGGCGACGTGGGTCAGGACATGATCGACGCGGCGCAGTCCATCAACGCGGGCTTCTAAGGCAGATCTGCGGTCCCGTGCGGGCCGCGATCATCTGAAATACTGGTCAGAGCGCAGGCAAAATGCGCTCTGACACCTGAGCGGCACAGAGACTGTGTTCGCACCCATTTTCCCAAAAACTGGAGAGACAATGATGTCGGGGGCAAGAACCGGCCCGTCCGGGTTCATCCATACACTTGAGGAATCGTTGATCGCGCTGATCCTCGGAGCAATGACATTGCTCACCTTTGCCAACGTGATTGCGCGCTACGTCTTCAATTCCAATATTCTCTGGGCGCTTGAGGTCACTGTGTTCCTCTTTGCCTGGTTGGTGCTTTTGGGCGCGTCCTATGCGGTCAAAGTGCATGCCCATCTGGGCGTTGATGCGGTGATCAACATGCTGCCCGAAGGCGTGCGTCGTACGCTGGGTCTGATTGCGGCGGCGGCCTGCATTATCTTTTCGCTTCTGATGCTGAAAGGTGCCTATGACTACTGGGCGGTTTTTGCCGATCTGCCACCAACCTCCGGGCGCTGGTTTCCGACCGGTCTGGATCTGAAAGCGCGGAGCCAGAGTTTCTATGAGGTTCAGGATGTGCCGATGATCGGTGCGCTGCGCTTTCTTGAGGATCTGATCAACTACGGCGATTCCTACGAAAAACTGCCAAAGGTCGTGCCTTATCTGGTGTTGCCGCTGTCGATGCTGTTGCTGGTGATCCGCTTTGTTCAGGCGGCATTTCAGATCCTGCGCGGTCAGACCGACCGTCTGGTTGCAAGTCACGAAGTCGAAGACGAACTCGAAGCGGTTCGCGCTCAACAAGGAGAGCATGACTGATGGAAGTGGTTCTTCTCTTTACCCTCGTGATCGGACTGCTGCTGATCGGTGTGCCGATTGCGGTGGCTCTTGGTCTGTCGTCCACCGTGTTCCTGCTGATCTATTCCGACAGCTCGCTGGGCTCGGTTGCGGGGACGCTGTTTCAGGCCTTTGAAGGGCATTTCACCCTGCTGGCAATTCCGTTCTTTATTCTGGCTTCGAGTTTTATGACCACAGGCGGCGTGGCGCGGCGGATCATCCGTTTCTCCATCGCCTGTGTCGGTCACTTGCCGGGCGGTCTGGCGATTGCGGGCGTCTTTGCCTGTATGCTGTTTGCAGCGCTGTCCGGGTCGTCGCCAGCAACCGTGGTGGCCATCGGGACGATCGTGATCGCGGGCATGCGTCAGGTGGGCTATTCCAAGGAATTCGCTGCCGGGGTGATCTGTAATGCAGGTACGCTCGGCATCCTGATCCCGCCTTCCATCGTGATGGTGGTTTACGCCGCAGCGGTTGAGGTCTCGGTCGGGCGGATGTTCCTTGCCGGTGTCATCCCGGGCCTGATGGCGGGCATCATGCTGATGGTCACAATCTATGTGATGGCCAAGGTCAAGAACCTGCCGCAGGGCGAGTGGAACGGCTGGGGGGAGGTCTTTGCCTCTGCACGTGAAGCAGGCTGGGGTCTGTTCCTGATCGTGATCATTCTGGGCGGCATCTACGGCGGTATCTTCACCCCGACCGAAGCGGCTGCAGTGGCAGCGGTCTACGCCTTCTTCATCGCGTGTTTTGTTTACAAGGACATGGGGCCGCTTTCCAATGGAGAGGGGCAACCCAAGGACTCGCTGTTGAAAAAGCCCTATGCGCTGATCACCGCGTTTTTCCACAGCGACACCAAACACACGCTGTTTGAGGCTGGCAAGCTCACCGTGACGCTTTTGTTCGTGATCGCCAACGCGCTGATCCTGAAGCATGTTCTGACCGACGAGCAGGTGCCGCAGCATATCGCCAATGCGATGCTTTCTGCAGGGTTTGGCCCCGTGATGTTCCTGATCGTGGTCAATGTGATCCTGCTGATCGGCGGGCAGTTCATGGAGCCATCGGGACTTCTGGTGATTGTGGCGCCCTTGGTGTTCCCGATCGCCATTGAGCTGGGGATTGACCCAATTCACCTCGGTATCATCATGGTTGTGAACATGGAGATCGGGATGATTACACCGCCGGTGGGGCTGAACCTCTTTGTGACCTCCGGGGTTGCGGGGATGCCGATGATGGCGGTGGTGCGGGCTGCGCTGCCGTTCCTCGCGGTGCTCTTTGTTTTCCTGATTATGGTGACATATATCCCGGCGATCTCGACCTTCCTGCCCAATATGATCATGGGGCCTGAGATTATAACCAACTGATCTGATTGATAGATGGGAAATGATGCGCCCGGAGAGTTGCCTCTCCGGGCGTATTTTTATCGGCAGGGGCGTTGCCCCTCTGCGCTGACGCGCATTCACCCCAGGATATTTGCGGTTAGAAGAAGGGGAGCGGTCGGCGCTTTGGCAAAGAAAACGCCCGGACCGTGAAGTCCGGGCGTTTTTCATCAGGCTGACGCGGGAGGGAGGCCGCGGCGGCCAGAATTATTAAGCCGTACGCGGGCGTGACAGCAGCAGGGCAGGTGCTTTGATCGCACGTACCAGTGCAGCGCCGATGCTGGAGAGGATGACGCCCATCATCTCGGCGCGCATTTTGCGGGCGCGCAGTTCGATGTCTTTCATCTCTTCGCTGAGCAGCGGGGCGGTTGAATTCAGGTCCATAACTTCACCTTGGGGTCTTCGTTTGATGCCCTTCATCTAGTGTATCCCTCAGCTTTGCACATCGCATAGCTTGGCAATCCCGCTATGCCTCTGCTGCAATGCGGCATCCGGGAGATGGATCGTTTCGCCATGAAAAAAACCGCCCGTGCTGATGCAGGGCGGTTTCTTTTCTTGGGCTGCAGCTGTTGGTGATCAGCTGGCGCGGCGCTCATCAAAGCTGAGCGCGATGAAGCTTGGCATATGGTCACCCATGCCCACGACCTTGTCATCGCGGCGATCATCGCGGCGTCCGCGAGAGCGGGATTTACCGGATTTGTTGGTATCGTCCGCGGGTTTCTCGGCCTGACGCTGGGGTTTGTCCTGCGCCTGCTGTGGCTGCTGCTCAGGCGTTTGTGCAGCGGCTTCGACCGGCGGTTCTTCGGATTTGGCAGCGGTGGTTTTGCTGCGGCTGCGACGGGCCGGTTTGGGCTTATCGCTTGTTGCGTCTTCCTTGGTCGCGGTTTTGCGCGGCGTCGGCTTTACCGGGTTTTCCAAACGGGTGATTTCTTTTTGAACCAGACCCTCGACAGCATCCAGCGCCTTTTCATCGCGCGGGCTGCACAGGGTGATGGCTTTACCGTTGCGCCCGGCGCGACCAGTGCGCCCGATGCGGTGCACATAGTCCTCCGCATGGCCGGGTACGTCGAAGTTGAACACATGGCTCACGGAGGGGACATCCAGACCACGCGCCGCCACATCGGAGGCCACGAGGATCTTGAGCGTTCCGTCACGGAAGCCATCCAGCGTTTTTGTCCGCTGGCTCTGATCCAGATCGCCATGGATCGGTGCCGCGTCATAGCCGTATTTCTTCAGCGATTTTGCGACGATATCCACGTCGGTTTTGCGATTGCAGAAGATGATGGCGTTTTTGACGGCCTCGCCTTCCTGATTGATCAGCTCGCGCAGAACGCGGCGTTTCTCGCTGCCTTCGCGATCCTTGCGGGAGGCTTTGAACATCACCACCGCCTGTTCGATCGTCTCGGAGGTGGTCGCTTGCCGCGCGATCTCCACCCGTTCGGGGCCGGAGAGGAACGTATTGGTGATGCGCTCGATCTCCGGTGCCATGGTGGCGGAGAAGAACAGCGTCTGGCGGGTGAAGGGCGTCAGCGAGAAGATGCGTTCGATGTCGGGAATAAAGCCCATATCGAGCATCCGGTCGGCCTCATCCACCACCATGATTTCAATGCCGGTCAAGAGCAGCTTGCCGCGCTCGAAATGGTCCAGCAGGCGGCCCGGTGTGGCAATCAGCACGTCAACGCCACGGTCGATGGCTGCATCCTGTTCCTTGAAGGAGACGCCGCCGATCAGCAGGGCCTTCGTCAGCTTGACGTGTTTGGCGTAGGTGTCGAAGTTCTCCGCCACCTGTGCGGCCAATTCGCGCGTCGGGCAGAGCACCAGCGAGCGCGGCATGCGCGCACGGGCGCGGCCACGGGCAAGGCGGGTGATCATCGGCAGGGTGAAGGAGGCGGTCTTGCCGGTGCCGGTCTGAGCGATCCCGAGGACATCGCGTCCTTCTAGGGCGGCGGGAATCGCGCCTGCCTGAATCGGGGTCGGGCTTTCATATCCTGCTTCCTCAATGGCTTTGAGGACCTTCGGATTAAGGTTCAGATCGGTGAATTTTGTCATATGCGTCCGTTTTTGCGGACACTGACCTGGCCCGCGCGTGTGTCTCTATCCCGGTATCAGTCGGACGCCTGAGCAGTCAGGTGTCCCCGGATGTGGCGGCACATAGCAAAATTGCGAGATACGGTCAAATGATCGCGAAATTCCGCCGGCGTTCTTTTGGAGATTGGGGGTATTTGCAGTATTTCTGAAACAGTTCGTCAGAATTCCGGGAAATGTTTCCGCCGCAATTGTGCAAGTGGCAAGCTCCGTTGGCGCAAAAGTCCCTCTGCCGTCAATTTTTGCCGCAAATCGGGGCTGTCGGCGCAAACTTCATCGAAAAAGGCCCTGAGGCCGGATTCGCCCTCTTCTGATTCCAAGGAGGACAGCAATTCGTGCAAGGTGACACCGCCGGTTTCGCGGGGCTGAGCGGGGCGCAGGTCTGCCCGGTAGGATCCTTTTTGCAGCCGGTAGCGATAGTGGTTCAACCAATGCTCCCAGTCGCTCGCGTGGAAATGGCATAGGTCCATATCATCGAGCTCTGTTTTGGCAGGGTTTTCGACGCCATCCACAAAGACATTGTGAATGCGCAATTCCACATCACTCAGGCCACAGCGCACAAAGACCTTGCCCTGTATGTGGCTGACAAAGCCGCCTTTCAGGTAGCCGCCGAAACGGGGGTAGAGCCGGGCGCTGGTGGCGCTGGCGTTTGACCCCTGGGGCACGCGCGCCTTGAATTGATCGTTGCTGCCAGCGAGCAACTCCAGCGGGCGCACGCGGGCGCAGATGGTGTCGTCTGTGAGGGATGCGAGTTGTGTTTCAATCGGTGAGGTGGACCACAAAAACTCATCAACGTCGATATGGATCAGCCAATCCAGGTCGCGGGCCTGACGGCGATAGGCGCGGGTGGCGTTCAGGCTCTGGCGGACCTGATGTTTTACCGGCACACGGCCCCGGCGTTTTTGCCAATGGGCCTCCGTGGTTTCAGTGACCCGGATGTGTGGGTGGTTTTCAAGGTGTGGCAGCGCCGCGGGGCAGGGGGCATCCAGGTAGAGAAACAGGCGATGCGCACCTTGTTCCAGATGCCATGCGGCAAAGTTCAGGATCTCCTGCGCGCCGGCCTTGAGGGTGGCGACGAGGCCCCATTTTCCCGTAATTGCGGGATCTTTCATGTGTCCACCTGCCTGCGTGATCGAAAACGGGCACCCGGTAAGGGGTGCCCGCGTCTCAGACCATCATTTCCTTGGTGGAGGAGAGTTTCAAGTCAGGATAATCCCGTTCCACCCGGTCGATGTCCCATTGCAAACGGGTCAGATAGACCACGTCGCCATCGTTATCATGAGCGATATGCTGTTTGTTGGCGTTGGTGAATTTGTCCACCGCCGCCTTATCGCCATGCACCCAGCGCGCCGAGGTGAACTGCGAGGCCTCAAAACGCACCGGCAGGCCGTATTCCATCTCGATCCGGCTGGCGAGCACCTCGAACTGCAACTGGCCAACGACGCCGACGATAAAGCCCGAGCCAATCGAGGGTTTGAACACCTTGGCAGCGCCTTCCTCAGCGAACTGCATCAGCGCTTTTTCCAGATGCTTGGCCTTCATCGGATCGCCCGCCCGCACACCTTGCAGCAGTTCCGGTGCAAAGGACGGAATACCTGTGACGCGCAGCGCCTCGCCCTCGGTCAGCGTGTCGCCAATGCGCAGCTGGCCGTGGTTGGGGATGCCGATGATGTCACCGCCCCAGGCCTCTTCGGCAAGCTCGCGGTCAGAGGCGAGGAACAACACCGGGTTGGAGATCGCCATCGGTTTTTTGGTGCGCACATGGGTGAGCTTCATGCCGCGTTTGAAGTGGCCGGAGGCCAGTCGCACAAAGGCCACGCGGTCCCGGTGCTTGGGGTCCATATTGGCCTGCACCTTGAAGACAAAGCCTGCGACTTTTTTCTCTTCGGGTGCGATTTGGCGGGGTTCGGCGGATTGGATCTGTGGCACCGGGCCATATTGGCCAATGCCGTCCATCAGCTCACGCACGCCAAAGGAATTGATCGCAGAGCCGAACCAGATCGGGGTCATATGCCCCTCAAGTACAGCCTGCGGGTCGAGTTTGGGCAGCAGTTCGCGCGCCATTTCGACCTCTTCGAGCAGCTTTTCCAAGAGGTGCTCGGGCACATGTTCGGCCAGTTTGGGATCATCGAGTCCTTGGATCGAGATGCTCTCGGCAACCTTGTTGCGGTCGGCGCGGTCCATTAGCTCCAGCCGGTCACGCAAGAGGTCGTAACAGCCGATGAAATCGCGCCCCACACCGATAGGCCAGCTGGCAGGCGTCACATCAATGGCGAGGTTTTCCTGAATCTCGTCAATGATTTCAAAGGTGTCGCGGCTTTCTCGGTCCATCTTGTTACAGAAGGTCAGGATCGGCAGATCGCGCAGGCGGCAAACCTCAAAGAGCTTCTGGGTCTGGCTCTCGACGCCCTTGGCGCCGTCGATCACCATGACGGCTGCATCCACCGCCGTAAGCGTGCGGTAGGTGTCCTCGGAAAAGTCCGAGTGGCCGGGGGTGTCGACGAGGTTGTAGCGGAAATCGCCGTAATCAAAGGACATCGCCGAGGCCGAGACGGAGATGCCGCGGTCTTTTTCCATCTGCATGAAGTCGGAGCGCGTGCGCCGTGCTTCGCCCTTGGCGCGCACCTGTCCGGCCATCTGGATGGCGCCACCATAGAGGAGGAATTTCTCGGTCAGGGTGGTTTTACCCGCATCCGGGTGCGAGATGATCGCAAAGGTGCGGCGCCGCGCGATTTCCGGCGGCAGATCGGGGCGGTTATGAGCGGTGTCCAACATGAGGCTGGCCTTAGCCAGAAAGCGGGGATGAGGCAAGGAAAAGCGGTGTCATCGCTCAAGGAGCGCGGGAGATCTCCCGCCCATCCATCGTTGCGCCCCTTTGGGGCACCCCGCGTCCGGTTGGGCCGGGCGCCGGGCCATTCGGCCCGGCGAGGCTCAGAGCACCGGATCGGTGTTCTGAGCCTTCCCCAGCATCATGTGGGGCGTTGTGGTCTGGACCGTGGCGACAGAGGCAGGCTGGGAGGGGGCTGCGATTTTTGGGAATTTTGCGGAACAATTTGCGTGGTCTCACGTTGTCTGTCCGAACGCGAAACAAAACCGGAAAGGACATTCCCATGCCGAAGGATCAAACCGCACCGTCCACCGAAGATATTGCAACGCAGATGGAAGTCCTGCGTTCTGACATTTCTGCGCTTACCAAATCCGTTTCCGATCTGGCCAAGGATCGTGCGGGCAAAGCCCGTGATGCGGCGCGCGACACTGCGCGCGAGCAGGGCCAAGCGGTCGCGAATGGAGCTGCCCAGATGACTCGCCAAGCCGAGGACGCGGTGCGCGCGCAACCGCTTGCGGCAACGGCAATTGCAGCCGGACTTGGCTTCGCGCTGGGTTATCTGAGCAATCGTCGCTAACGCGATGCTGAGGCTCATTAAATCCAAGGCCCGGCGCGGAGTGCGCCGGGCGCGCTACGCGGCACTTTGTGCGGTGAGCGCGGCGATTGGCGCGGGGTTTGCGACGACGGCGCTTTATGCGGCGCTTTTGCAGTCCGGGCAGTCGCACGCGATGGCATCGCTTATTCTTGGCTGTATCTGGTTTGGCCTGTCGGGGGTCTTTCTGCTGGCCAAAGGTGCGGTTGGTGAGGATCGCGAAGACTATGGTTCAGAGCCGCGGGTTGGCTCACCTCATGTGGCGCATCCCAACGGTCATGCCGCAACAGCACCGAGCGTGGCTGAGGCCTTTATGAATGGTGTGAACGAGGGCGCGGGCTTTGCCCGTATGCAACAGCGCGGCAGCTGATGGGGCCGCGCTGTTGTAGTACTCGGAGCCGGGCACGCATGGTGCTGGTGGGCTGATGGCGTTGGCGCGACCTTTAGCGCAGGGATGCGCGTTTTAGCAATTCTACCGCATCGGGGCGCTGTAGCAGCGGGCGGCGAATTTCCAGCCCGTGATCCCCGCGTGTGCCGTGGCGGCGCGGTGTTGCAACTTTGCGCTGAATATCCTCTGGCAGGGCCGGGCGCGTGATCGCATCCACCAGCATCGATTCAGCTGCGATTCCCTCGGCGTAGATGATGTGGTGATGGTCAAACAGGATCTGGTAGTAATCGATAAAGCCGCCGTCCTGCACCACGACACTCTCGCCATTGACCAGATCCCGCGCGCGTATCATCAACTCGTGACGCCCGGTGCCCAATACATCCGAGCGCTGATAAATCATCAACCGGTGATCTGGGCTGACCAGCAGGTCACGGGCATTGTTAAGCGCACCCTCCCGGATCAGGACCGGGGCCATCTCGCCGACGGCGCGCACGGTGGTCTGCCCAACCCAAGTGATCGTGCGCGCACCGCTGTTGCGGGTCAGAACCCGGTCACCGGGTTGCAGGGTTTCAATCGCGCGCTGCTCACCGGTGCCCATGGTGATGTGCGTTCCGCGTGAAAACGCAACACAGCTGAGCTGTGCAAGTCGTTCCCAGACGCGGGCACGATCCGCACGGACCAAGCGATAGCCTGTTCCAACAGACAGTGGCGCCTGCGGGATCAAATATACTGCGGTGATTACTCCGGCCTTGTCGACCTCAACCGCGATCAAGGCTTCGATCGCGCTGCCAAGATCGGGCATCAGGGTGATGGCGCAATCCAGATAGAGCGCAGCCTCAGGCTGGCCCATCTCGCTGTCGGAGTGCAGTGAAATTGCGCCCTCGGCGGAGACGGTGAATGCCAGCCGCTGCAGCCTTGCAGGGCTGCTCAGCTCGTAGATGTCATCCATCACCAACTCATCCAACAACCCAACCGGATCGCCCGAATTGGCGCCTATATCCACGCAGAACTGTTCCGCCGGATAGGCCGGGAGGGCGTAGAGGGAGATGGTGTCGTCTGTCACGTCGATCACTGTCTTTCGGTCTAAGGAGGCTGTCGGGAGCGCCTCGATTGCGGAACAACTTTGCACCCCGCGTAGTAAAGACTAGGTTCACACTTGGGCGAGAAACGGGCACTCAGGGGAAAATTTCTGGCCCGTGCCCGGTTTGTCATCTGGAAAACCCGTCACTGCGCTGGCAGGGTCACGCCGGAACACGCAGCAGCAGGGAGAGTTTCATGGATCTGGGCATTCGCGGAAAGCGCGCATTGGTATGTGCATCGAGCAAAGGGTTAGGTCTGGGCTGTGCAGAAGCATTGGCGCAGGCGGGTGTGGATCTGTTGATGAATGCGCGCGGCTCTGAGGCGCTGGAAGCATCGGCTCAGGACATTCGCGACCGGTTCGGGGTGCGTGTGGATACGCTTGCGTGTGATGTGACCGATGAGGGCGCGCGCGCAGAGCTGATCGAACGCGCCAAAGGTGTCGACATCCTTGTCACCAACGCAGGCGGTCCGCCTCCGGGCGTCTGGAGCGATTGGGACCGCGAAGATTTCATCAAGGCGATTGATGCCAATATGCTCACCCCGATTGCGCTGATGAAAGCGCTGCTGCCGCAGATGATGGACGCAGGCTGGGGCCGGGTGGTCAATATCACCTCGCAGTCGGTAAAAGCGCCAATCGCGGCGCTGGGGCTTTCCAATTCCGCGCGCGCGGGGCTGACGGGCTATGTGGCGGGCACCTCGCGGCAGGTGGCTGGCAAGGGTGTGACCATCAACAATCTGCTGCCGGGCATTCATGCCACCGACCGGGCGATCTCGCTTGATACCGGGGTGGCGCAGGCACAGGGCATCAGCATGGATGAAGCCCGCGACCAGCGCGCCGCTACAATCCCAACCGGGCGCTATGGGACGCGGCAGGAGTTTGGTGCGACCTGCGCATTCTTGTGTTCACAGCATGCAGGTTTCATCGTTGGGCAGAATATTCTGCTGGACGGTGGTGCCACCAATATGACGATCTGACCCGATGGCAGAGGCATTCTCGCTGAAGGATCAGCTATTTAACATCGAAAAGACCCGCTATCTGGCGGGGCTTTTTGCTGCGGCGTCCCCGAGTTTCGATGCAAAAGCCTTTGAGGCGGATGTGATGGCGCGGTTGCTTGATCTGGAACTCAAGGAACGCATCAACTGGATTGCCGAGCAACTGTCGCAGCATGTGTCGGGCCCCTTGGAGAACGTGGCACCGGTGATCATCGCCGCTCTGCCGCCGCCGCTGGATCCGAGCCTGAGGGACGATGATTTTGGCGATTTCATTTTTGCACCCCTTGGTGAGTGGGTGACGGCCCTGACGCAGGATGACAATGACCTGCCGCTTGCACTGGATGTGCTGGAGGTCCTGACGCAGCGGTTCTCCATGGAGTTTGCCATCCGGCCCCTGTTGAAACGCTGGCCGGATCAGGTGCTGGCGCGCATGGCGGACTGGGCAGCGCATGGGCATTATCATGTGCGTCGTCTGGCCAGCGAGGGTACCCGGCCGCGCTTGCCATGGGGACTGGCAGTGAACCTGCCGCTGACCGCGCCATTGCCGATTTTGGACCGGCTGCATGGGGATCCGACCCGCTTTGTCACGCGGTCTGTGGCGAACCATTTGAATGATATTGCCAAGAAAGATCCGCAGATCGTCATCGACCGGCTGACCGATTGGCAAGGGCAGGGGAAACAAGCGCCCAAAGAACTGGACTGGATCACCTCTCACGCCTTGCGCGGGTTGGTAAAGGCGGGGGATCCACGGGCGCTGCGGCTGTTGGGCTATGATCCCGATCTTGAGTTGACCGCGCAACTGGATCTGCCAGCGCGCGTGCGTATCGGTGAAAAGCTCATGCTGGGCTGTACGCTAAAAGGCGCAAACGGCGCGCGGGTACTGGTTGATTATGCGCTGACCTTTCAGCGTGCGGGCGGCAAGACGTCGACCAAAGTGTTCAAATGGAAAACCGGTGCGCTGGGCGGAGATGGCCTTGCGCTGCAAAAATCCCATCCACTCAAAGCGCAGGCTTCGACCTTTACGCTGATGCCGGGGGCTCATCGCGTCACGCTGATGGTCAATGGCCAGCCCCGCGCGCGTGGTGAAGTGGAGTTCCTTGCCTGAGGCAGGGCAGCTTGATATCAGCGCGCAATCTCCGATTGCCAGCAATCCAGACATAAAGGGCCAGACCATGCCAGAGCAGATGACCAAATCCGCACTGCCCTCCATGCAGGCGGAAGGGCACGAGGTGACGCCCCGGCTGGAAATCCGCAACATCCGCCGTTTCTTTGAGGGCCGTGCGGTGGTGGATGATGTCTCGCTCACGGTGTTGCCGGGGCAGGTGACCTGTCTGCTCGGCCCTTCGGGGTGCGGGAAATCCACCACCCTGCGCATGATTGCGGGCGTGGAGATGCAGGATGAGGGCGAGATCTATGTCGATGGCAAGCTGATCTGCGACACGCTGTTTCGGGTGCCTCCAGAACGGCGAGAAATTGGCCTGATGTTTCAGGACTTTGCTCTGTTTCCGCATCTGAGCGTTGGCGACAATGTCGCCTTTGGTCTGAAAGGGCCCAAGGACCAGAAACGGGCCCGCGCGCATGAGCTGTTGGATCGGGTGTCGCTGGCGCAGTATATTGATGACTACCCGCATCAGCTCTCTGGTGGGGAGCAGCAGCGGGTGGCGTTGGCGCGTGCGTTGGCCCCGCGCCCCAAGATCATGCTGATGGACGAGCCATTCTCGGGGCTTGATAACCGTCTGCGTGATGGCATCCGTGATGAGACGCTGAGCGTTCTGAAAGAAGAAGACACAGCCGTGTTGCTGGTCACGCATGAGCCCGAAGAAGCCATGCGGATGGCGGATGAGATCGCCCTGATGCGGGATGGGCGCATTGTGCAGCAGGGCGCGCCCTACAACGTCTATACCCGCCCCGTCGATAAAGCGGCGGTGGCGTTTTTCTCTGACGTCAACACGCTGCCCGCGCAGGTCAATGGCGCGCTGGCCGAAACGCCGTTTGGTCAGTTTCTTGCGCCAGGGGTGCCGGATGGCACCGATGTAGAGATTGTGTTCCGCCCGCAGCATCTGCGCATCGACTTTGATCGAAATGGTCGTGGTCCCGAAGCGACCACGCGGGATGGGGTGCCTGCACGTGGCATCGTGCAGCGGGCGCGTTTCTTGGGCAATGAGAGCCTTGTGGAGTTCCGCATGGACTTTGACGGCTCTATCCTGAAGGCGACAGTGCCCAATGTGTTCCTGCCCGCCGAAGGCCGTGCGATGTGGCTGACAGTTCCGCGTGATCGGTGTTTCGTCTTTCCACGGTGATTTTTGACCGTCATGGTGGGATCAGGAAACCGGAGGCCACCATGCAGCAGAGCTATGAAATCCGACCGCTCACTCGGGGCGAAATCGACACCGCCGTGGCATGGGCCGCGCGAGAGGGCTGGAACCCCGGACCGCAGGATGCTGCATGCTTTGCCGCGCAAGACCCAAGCGGCTTTTGGGGCGGCTTTCTGGCCGGAGAAATGATCGCCTGCATCTCTGTTGTCACCTATGGTGAGGCTTTTGCTTTTCTTGGATTTTACATCGTAGATTCCGCCCATCGGGGGCAGGGCTATGGCTATGACCTGTGGCAGCGAGCGCTGGAGCACGCCGGGCAACGCACCGTTGGTCTGGATGGGGTGGTGGACCAGCAGGACAACTACCGCCGCTCGGGCTTTGATCTGGCGTGGCGCAATATTCGATTTGGCGGCGTGCCCAAGGCCGCGCTCAAAGTGTCGGACGCCTATACGCTGACGTGGCTGGAGGGGCTGACTGATGATGTGGCAGCGCTTGATGCGCGGGTCTTTCCGGCTGCGCGCCCGGACTTCTGGCAGCAATGGCTGTGCGCGCCGGGGCATGTGAGCATCGCGGCACATGACGAGGGTGGCATATGCGCTTTTGGCACGCTCCGGCGTTGTCAGACGGGGGCAAAGATTGCGCCCCTTGTTGCGACCTCTCGCGCGGCGGCGCTTGCGGTTCTGGCCGGGTTGCTGCGCGATTGGCCCGCAGATCAGGAGATTTTTCTCGATGTGTCGGACCCCAACACGGTAGCGGTTGATCTGGCGCAGGATTTGGGCCTTCAGCCCGTATTTGAAACCGCGCGCATGTATCGGGGGCGCAAGCCCGAAGTGGCGCAGGATCTGATTTATGGCGTGACCAGTTTTGAGTTGGGCTGATCCCTAAGTGCGATGCCGCGCCTCTTCGCAGGCTTGATAATCCTGCAAGCGTTTGCCCGGCTCATCCACGAAGAGTTCCGGCAGCGCCTCGGCACCTTCAATGAGATCGACGCGGAACACCCGGAAATCCCCCCGCGTCTCGCACCATGCGGTCAGGGTCCAGACCCGGCCCCAGTACTCCATATGCAAAGGGCGGATCACCCGCTCGGTCAGGGTCTCGTCAATGCGGCGATAGCGCAGGGCGAGTTTCTGGCGGGCCTTGATCGCCGCCCGCAGCGTCGGCATCCACGTAAACCCGCGCGCCGCATCGGCAAAGGGGTAGACCGCGAACTTCCAGGCATCCGCCTCTGTCACCGTCTCAATGGGCAGCACCGCGTCGACCTTGGTCGCGAGGCTCTCTGCCGCGGCCTTCAGCTCCGGATCGGCGGCTTCGGCCACGATCGCCATGCCGAGGTTGAGCGCCTCCAGCTCGGACGGGGTCAGGGTCAGCGGTGGCAGGGTGATCGCCTCGCGCACCAGATAGCCGACACCGCGCTCGCCCTCGACCGGCACGCCCGAGGCCACCAGCGTGTCCATATCGCGATAGATGGTGCGGGTAGAGACCTCCAGCCGTGCGGCAATGTCCTGCGCCCGGTGCAATTTCCCGTCGCGCAGGATCTGGATAATCTCAAAGAGGCGGTCGGTGCGGCGCATGGAGAGATCTTTCACCTGCGCCGCACCTCAAGGTCAACCCATGGCAGGCGCCGGTTGCATCGTCCACATCTGTGTCTCATGCCGCATCACGAGGCTGCTCTGGTCGATCATGCGCATGATATCGGCGGTGCAGTCGGCCTGCGGGAACTTGGCGCTGGCCTCTTGCGCAGCCGCCAGATCGGCCCAGATCACATAGTCCATCCATGTGCCGTCCTCGCCTTTGGACAGGCGCCGGTCAATAAAGCCGCGCATACTGCCGATGAAGCGCTCGGTCTTTTGGGTGGCAGCCACATAGTCCGCGTCGCTGACGCCCGGGTTCAGTTTGAAGGTTACCACTTCCACCACGGTCTTGGTCATCTGTCGTCATCCTTGTCTTGACGGTTTCGATGATCTTGTCCTAAGGCAGGGCAACTGACACAAACCTGTCAGTTGAGTGGTGGCGGATTGAAAAAACCGTATATGTGAGGGCAATGGGCGCTCCGATCTGCCAGCCTGCGCTTTGCTCCGGCGCGTGCAGCGCCTATCACTCAGGACAGGACAACCTATTTCGGCGCTTCGGGCTGTGGCCCGATCCCGCGCCCCGCATAACGAAAGGCAACACCCATGCTCAACAACATCGGCCTTCCCGGCATTCTCCTCATCGCCGTCGTGGTTCTGGTTCTCTTTGGCCGCGGCAAGATCTCTTCGCTGATGGGCGAAGTGGGCAAAGGTATCACCTCCTTCAAAAAAGGCATCAGCGAAGGCAGCAAAGAGCTGGAAGACGACGCCGCCGATCAAGCGCGCGACGTCACTCCCGAAGCTGACAAAGACAAGGCGTAACTCCTAGATGTTCGATCTTGGCTGGACCGAGCTTCTGGTCATTGGCGTCGTTGCCCTGATCGTGGTCGGGCCCAAGGATCTGCCCATGTTGTTCCGCAATGTGGGCCGGTTTGTGGGCAAGGCCCGCGGCATGGCCCGTGAATTCAGCCGCGCGATGGAAGACGCGGCGGATGAGGCGGGCGTCAGTGACATCCAGAAGAGTTTTAAAACAGCGACGAATCCGATGGGATCGGCGATGGACAGTGTCAAACAAGCGACACGCGATCTGACAGATTCCATCGATCCCACGAAATTCGACCCCGACAGCGAGACCGGCAAGCTGGCCGCCGACCGGGCCGAAAGCGCTAAGAAGATACAGGCCGCCACCGCGCGGGCTGCGGCAGAGCGCAAGGCCAAGGAGGCCGCCGAGGCGATGGCCAAGGCAGAAGAGGCCGAGGCGGCACTGGCAGCAACATCAAGCGGCGCGCCGTCTTCTGACAGTGAGACCAAGGCATGAGCCAAACAGACGATCTAGACGATTCCACAGCGCCGCTGATCGAGCATCTGGCGGAACTGCGCAGCCGCCTCATCCGGGCGGTGCTTGCCTTTGCTGTGGGTATCGTGCTGGCCTTTATGGTGGCCGAGCCGATCTTGCAGTTCCTTGTATCCCCGATCGAGCAGACCCTGCGCGAATTGGGCGATCCTTCCCCGACGCTGCAATATACCTCGCCGCAGGAATATCTGTTCACGCTGTTCCGGATCTCCATGGTGTTCGGCTTTGCGCTGTCCTTCCCGGTGATCGGCTTTCAGCTGTGGCGGTTCGTGGCACCGGGGCTCTACAAGAGCGAAAAGGGCGCGTTTTTGCCGTTCCTGATCGCTTCGCCCTTCATGTTCCTGCTGGGCGCGAGCTTTGCGCAATTTGTGGTGACCCCGCTGGCGATGCAGTTCTTTCTGGGCTTTGCCGATGTGAGTTCGATTTTTGCGGGCCTGTTGTCGCAGGCCACCGGAAGCGATGTGCCCGTGGATGTGGCAGTGGTGCCGGAAACCTCGGAAGGGGTGAAGATCACCTTCTTCGGCAAGGTGAACGAGAGCCTTGATATCACGCTCAAATTCATCATGGCCTTTGGCCTGTGCTTCCAGTTGCCTGTGCTTTTGACGCTGATGGGTAAGGCCGGTCTGGTGAGTGCCGAAGGGCTCGGGGCCATGCGCAAATATGCCGTGGTGGCCATTCTGGTTCTGGCCGCGCTGGTCACACCGCCGGATGTCATCACCCAGATCATCCTCTTCACGGTGGTCTACGGGCTTTACGAGGTGTCGATCTTCCTCGTCGCCCGTGTCGAGAAAAAGCGCGAAGAACAACTGCGTGCTGAAGGGTTCTACGATGATGAACTGGACGGCGAGTAGGCACGAAAACAGCTGATATGAATGAAGGAGGCGCGCTTTTTGAGGCGCGCCTTTTTTCCATGTTCGGTTCCCTATTCGACCCTGTCTTTGCAGGATGGCGCGTGCATGTGGCTGCGCGTGAATGCATGTCTTGCGCGCGAATATTGCGGGCAGGTTTGTGCGCTCTTGTTGCGCGGGGGCAATCGTGCTTTGTCATGGCCGCACTCAGACGTGGAGGAAGGCATGGACGACAACACACTTAGCCGCATTGCAGACGCGCTGGAGCGCATGGCGCCCGCCCCGCTGGCGACACCGGATTTTGCGGCGGCTTCTGGGTTCGTCTGGCATGTTGGCCCGGATCGTTTGGAACCGGTGCCTGAGATCAACCGCGTGGAGCTGGATCTCCTGGTGGGGATTGATCGCTCGCGCGACACGCTGTTGGAAAACACCCGCCGTTTTGCAGCAGGTCACGCGGCCAATAATGCGCTGTTGTGGGGCGCGCGCGGCATGGGGAAATCCTCGCTGGTGAAGGCCATCCACGGCGCGCTGACAGCCGCGCATCCCGATCTGAAGCTGGTGGAACTGCAACGCGAGGATCTCCCCTCGGTGGCGCGCCTGCTGAACCATCTGCGCGGCGCGCCTTACCGGTTCATCCTGTTTTGCGATGATCTGTCGTTCAGCCATGACGACCAGCACTACAAGAGTCTCAAAGCGGTGCTGGACGGCGGGATCGAGGGTCGGCCTGAGAATGTGGTGTTCTACGCCACCTCCAACCGCCGCCACCTGATGCCCCGCGACATGATCGAAAATGAGCGCTCCTCGGCGATCAACCCCTCCGAGGCGGTAGAGGAAAAAGTCTCGCTCTCGGATCGTTTTGGTCTTTGGCTTGGGTTCCATCCCTGCAATCAGGACGCTTATCTCGCGATGATTGAGGGCTATTGTGCCGCCTATGGCGTCGAGGTCGACGCCGAGACATTGCGGGCCGAGGCGGTGGAGTGGCAGGCGACGCGCGGTGCACGATCGGGCCGGGTGGCGTGGCAGTTCTTCACCGATCTGGCAGGGCGTAAGGGTGTGGCGCTGCGCTGACATCGGTGTGGGTATCCGCCGCGGCCCGTCAGGGGCGCGGCGCCGGGCCCAACGGTTTTGATCGCCGCTTCGCGGCGATGGAAACGGGCGGTAGTGCTGCCTTGATCAAGGCAAGCATAGCAGAGTTACCTGAGAGAATTTCAGGCTGATGGAATAGGCTAGAAGGAGGAGGCTCCCGCCCGTCGCTGGGGCGCAGAGCGCCCCACTCCCGTTGGGCCGGGCGCCGGACCTGACGGTCCGGCGCGGGCGCATCTCGCCATGTATGCCGTGTTGGGAGGTGTTACTGCAGATAAGGCAGGGGATCGACGCTTTCGAAGCCGTCGCGCACCTCGAAGTGAACATAGGCCTCTTCCGCGCTGCTGCGCAGACTTGCGATGGTCTGGCCGCGGTTCACGCGGTCGCCCTTCTTGATCTTGATGCCATCCACATTGGCATAGACAGACAACAGATTGCGGTCGTGACGGATCACGATGATCGGCACTTTGTTGGAGTCCGCGGTGATGGCCGCAACTGTGCCTGCGGCGGCGGCCTTTACAGCGCTGCCCGGTGCCGCTGAAATGTCGATGCCATCATTCTTACCCTTGGAATAGGCGCGAATGATCTTGCCGGTGACCGGATAGGCCATTGCCGCCTGTGAAGCGCGAGTTGGCTCTTCGACTTTTACCGTCGGGGCGGGTTCTGCGCGGGCTTGTGCTGCAGGTTTGACTTTCTCATCCGGCAACGGCTGCGTGGCGCTTGGTGGTGTGGGTGTTGAGCTGCCCTGACCGGGCGCGGTCACGGTTTCTTGCGTCTCGACCTTAGGCGGCGGTGCCTTGGGATCTTTGAGCGGGATCAGCAGATATTGACCTTCGCGGATGGCAAAATCGCTGCCAAGCCCGTTCCATTCCGCCAGTGATTTCACCGGGATCTGATAGAGGCGGGCAATGGTATAGGCTGTCTCGCCGCGGGTGACCTTGTGGCGCACGGGCTCCGGGCCATCCTGCACGCGAGCCGGTGCGGGTTTTGCAGGAGTGTTCTGCAGCGTCGTCGTGGTGACAGATCCGGGGTTGGGCGATGTAGACGGGGCGCTGTCGATGGCGCTGCCTGCCAGAGAGGCGATATCAACGCCGCCGGGGGCCGCGTTGCCGCCACGTGCCGAAGTTTCTGGCGCGCGGCGTGGCAGCACCAGCACCTCGCCTTTGCGCAGGGGATCTGTGGTTTCCACGCCGTTAAAGCGCGCAACCTCGACCGCAGGAAGTCCGATCCGGCCCGCCAGATCGGCGACGGTGTCGCCATTGCGCGCGACGGCCACCTGATATGAGGGGTAGGTGATCAGGCCACGGCTGTCTGGCGCAGGTCGGTTCTCGGTGGCGGTCTGGGCCGCTTTGGAGGTGTTGAACGCGCCGAGTTGACCGCGCAGGTCATAATCCAATGGTTCAGTACAGGCCGCGGCCACCAAAACCAGCGGCAACAGAGCTGCGGGGCGCAGGGGGATCGGGCGGAAGACCTTGCTGGGGCGGGTCATATCTCTTGCTCTCCTCGAATGGCGTCCCCGTTATGGCGGAGACTTTGACGGCAGCGGCGAAGTATCTGGCCCGGGCCTGAACCGAGCGTGGCGCCACCGCACAACGGGGCTGACCACGGAATAGGACAGCTCAGGTGTCTTTTCCAAGCCCTTCCAGCAACGGAACAAAGCGCACCGGGCGCAATTCGTCATATTCCAGCCCATTTTCCGTCTTTCGGACGCGGATCAGCGTCTGAACAGCATCGGACTGCCCCACCGGCACCACCATGATACCGCCAACCTTCAATTGAGCAAGCAGCGGTCCGGGGGGGTCTTCGGCGGCGGCGGTCACAATGATTCGATCAAACGGAGCCTGATCGGGCATCCCAAAGCTGCCATCGCCGACCATTGAGGTGATATTTGACAGGCCCATTTTCTGAAACACCTGCCGGGCCTCGCGCACCAGCCGCCCGTGGCGGTCCACCGTGTAGACGCGACGTGCGAGTTTGGCGAGCACTGCAGCCTGATAGCCAGAACCAGTGCCCACTTCGAGCACAGTATCACGCGCATTGACCTGCAGCGCCTGTGTCATCAAGCCAACAACCGAGGGCTGGGAAATCGTCTGGCCGCAGGCAATCGGCAGCGGCACGTCCTCATAGGCGCGTTCCGAGAAAATGCCGCGCAGGAACAGGCCACGGTCGACGGCCTCCATGGCCTCGAGTACTGGCCCTTCGGTGACCCCGCGCGAGCGCAGAGCAAAGAGAAACTGCATCTTGGTTTGCGCGTCGGGGCCGCTCATTCGATTGCCTTCAAGGCCTCCAGCGCGTCATGGGCAGTGAGGTCGGCACGCATCGGAGTGACAGAGATGAAACCCTCCAGATTGGCCGCCGCATCGGTTCCCGGCGCGGTCGAGATTTGCTGATCACCGCCTTTCACCCAGATGAAACGTTTGCCATTCGGGGAGAATTGCTCTTCTGCGGAGAACCGCTTGCCTTCGCGGCAGCCCTGAGTGGTGACCTTGATCCCTTTGACATCCGCTGCTGCGACAGGGGGGAAATTGATGTTGTAAAACAGCCGGTAGGCGTCGGTGCTCTGGGGCTGAGCGGCGAGCAGTTTGCGCACCACAGCGGCCCCGTGCTGGCGTGCCGCTTCAAACGGGGTGTCCAGATTGCGGTTGCCACTGCCGAAATACTGCGAGAGCGCCATTGCGGGCACACCCTGAAGAGCACCCTCCATCGCGCCACCCAATGTGCCGGAATAAAGCGCGTTTTCGGCGGAGTTATTGCCCCGGTTTACGCCTGAGAGGATCAGATCCGGCAAATTGTCTTTCATCACCACATGCAGTGCGGCCAGCACGCAATCGGCAGGCGAGCCCTCGGCAGCAAAGCGACGCGGCCCGAGTTCGGACAGGATCGAGGGGTGGGTGTAGCTGATGCAGTGACCAACGCCAGATTGCTCAAAGGCGGGGGCAACGGTCCAGACCTCGCCATCCGGGCCTGCGAGTTCAGCGGCGATCTGTTCCAGAACGGCCAGTCCCGGTGCGCTGATGCCGTCGTCGTTGGTGACCAGAATGCGCATTGTGACCCCTTAGCATATCTGCGGATTATTCACGTTTTTTGTCTGCGCGAACCCAATAGATGGGGGCCGCGACTGCGCCCTTGAATAGGCGGCAGGGCGGCACAGGGCAAGGTTTTTGCCCGCATTTTCAGCTGTGCGGCGGTGCTGGTGTGGCCAAATCGCCCGGAATGACCAAGGCTCTGGGGCAGAGCCGGGGCGCTGCCCCGGACCCCGGGATATTTTTTGTTAGAAGAGGGCGGGGCTCAGTCTGCCAGAATGTCGGGCAGCAGTGTGGCTGCGGCCTGCGCTGGAGAGGTCAGGGTCTCGCGGTCTTCGCCCGGAAAGAAACGGGCGCGCAGAGCCGTGGGCATGGCGGGCGGTGTCAGCAGTTTGACCTTTGGGCCGGTGCGGGCCGTTTCCTGCTGCCAGCTGCGGGCAAGGGAGATTTGCGCCGCTTTGGTCGCACCATAGGCGCCAAAGAATTTTTCGCCCGCGCGGGGGTCGTCAAAGAAGACCGCCTTGCCTGTCTGGCCCAGCAAGGGTGCTACATAGGGGATCAGCACAGAGGTGGCTGTCGCGTTGATGGTGAGGGACTTTTGCCAGTCCTTTGGGGCCACGTGATGTGCAGGGCTGAGCGGTGCTGCGTGGATTGCGCAGTGGAGCCACAGATCGAGTTTGCCCCAGCGATCAAAAATACCACGGCATAGGGTCGCCATTGCCTCGGGGACGGTGATGTCCATGGGGGCAAGTGTCGCCGAGCCGCCAGCGGCTTTGATCCGGTCGTCGAGCTCTTCCAGCGCGCCCGTTGTCCGGGCGACGGCGATGATATGATGCGTGGGCGCAAGCGCTTCGGCCAAGGCGGCGCCAAGGCCCCGCGAGGCCCCGGTGATGAGGGCGAGTTTATCGGTCATGGCCGCTTACATGCGGTGAGGTCGCTCCGGGGTCAAGCCCCGTGATGATCCTCCTATCGCCCTGCGACGAGATGCGCCTTTGTGCGGCGGATATCGCATGGCGGCCTTCAGTTGGTGAGGATCGGCAGGCGGCCCACTTCGCCGCGCCGCTCGATCAATAGACCGTTTTGGTCGATTGCGACAATGCGGCCAAGGCTGAGGCGTTCACCGGTTTTGACGGTCTCGATACGTCCGGAGGCATAACGCACCAGTGCCTGCATGTTGTTTTCAGATCCAAAGAGACCGATCAGTGAGAGATTGCGGTTTGGAAGCGCGCCCTTTGAGGTGGCGAGCGCTTCGGCGGTGGCGGTTTGTGAGTTAGCCATTCAGGGTCCGGTGACGCGCTTGGGTGCGGAAATTGCAATCCCAAGCGCGCGATGTGTCAGCTGTGAGTGGTGATCAAATGGTTCTGAGCCGCTGCTATCAGCGACGATCACAAAGCAAAAGCGGGGTGTGCCCGACTAAGCGGGGGGCAGCCGACACGGCGTGGGCAAATGCGCGAACTGCTGCCGGAGGGTCAGGCGTCGTAGACCAGCGAGGCGAGATCATGCCCGTAGGCATGTAAAAAGATCAGCAGTTCTTCGAGATCAAGGCCAAGTTCCTGCATGCGGGCAAGGTCATGATTGACCTCAGACACCTGAAGCTCCGGATATTGGCCATCGGGACGCATGTGCAACATGCAAGCAAGCGGGCCACTGCTGTCTGGCGGGATCTGGTTTGAGAGCCATGCGGGGCGCGAGCCCATGCTTTCGGTTTCGCGCAATTCAAAGAGGTCGAGATACTCCATAAAGACCTCCTCGCTGACACCGGCCCATGTGCCAAGAATGAACTCCTCGCCACGCGAATCTGCCAGCGGGATCGCCAATACCGCACGCAAGAAGCGCAGGCTGCCAAAACGGCAGAAATCCTCGGTTAGCACATCGCCATTGGTCGCAAACACGGCTGTGTTGTCCTGCACCTCCAGATCGCCCGGCACGATGTCCGGTCGGTCGCAGGAGAGGCTGAGAAGCTGAGCAAACGTCGCGCCGCAACAGCGGCACTGACGAGAAGAACTCAGCATGCGGGCGAGATGCGCGTCCAAGAAAGCGCCCCTTTCGAAAGTCAAATAGAGAATGGCGCTGATCTGTCGGGATCAGCGCCATCGGGATTTATGAGGCCCCATACGCCTGTTAGCGCGGACATGCAATCGCTGTGCCAAAGCACGCTCAGACAGAGCGCATCTCCGCAGGTGCCGCGACGGAGCTTGCGGTTTGACCTCAGGTCGCCAGCGTTGCGCCGTTCCAAGAGGTGCCAGCGTCGGGCATGTCTTTGATTTTCTTGCTGACGCGGCTGCTGCTTTCCAGCGTGTTGAGGTAATCCTCGCTCACGGAGCCGGTGACATATTTGCCGTCAAAGCAAGAACAGTCAAAGGTGTCGATATCCGGATTGCCACCCTGCGCGGCCCAGATCAGGTCTTCCAGGTTTTGATAGAACAGCTCATCCGCGCCCAGTTCCTCGCGAATCTCCTCGATGGAGCGGCCATTTGCGATCAGCTCATGTTTGGTGGGCATGTCGATGCCGTAGACATTAGGGTATTTCACCGGCGGCGAGGCGGAGGCGATATAGACTTTCTTAGCGCCCGCTTCGCGACACATCTGCACGATTTTCTTGATGGTGTTGCCGCGCACGATCGAGTCATCAATCAGCAGGATGTTGCGGTCCTGCATCTCGCGTGGGATCGCGTTCAGCTTGCGACGCACGGATTTTTGCCGCTCTTCCTGACCGGGCATAATAAAGGTGCGGCCAACATAGCGGTTTTTGACCAATGCCTCGCGGTAGCGGATGCCAGTGATATTGGCGACTTCCAATGCCACGGGGCGTGCGCTGTCGGGCACAGGGATGATCGCGTCGATGTCGAGACCCGAGGCTTCGATCTGTTTTGCAAGCGTCTGCCCCATGCGGATCTGGGTTTTGTAAACCGAGATCCCATCGAGCAGGCTGTCGGGACGTGCGAGGTAGACATATTCAAAGATGCAGGGCGTCAGCTTGCCCTCGACCGCCTGAAACTCATGTTTGTTGCCGTCGAGATCAATCAAGATGGCCTCGCCGGGTTTCAGGTCGCGCAGCTTTTCAAACCCGTTGATGCCAAAGGCCACATCCTCTGAGGCAAAGGCATAATCGTCACCGTTTCCTTCGGCGTCGCGTTTGGCCACCGACAGCGGACGGATGCCGTGCGGGTCGCGGAAGGCCAGCATGCCGACACCGGCAATCAGGCAGATGACCGAATAGGCCCCCTGCACGCGCTCCATCGTCATCTTCACACCGGCAAAGATGTTGCGGATGGGATCGGCGTTGCCGTTGACCTTGATGGCATCGGCAACCTTATCTGCCAGCACGTTGAGCATGATTTCGGAATCCGAGGTGGTGCGCAGGTGGCGGCTGTATTTGCCGGTGACCTTGGCGCGCTGCTCTTCGGTATTGGTGATGTTGCCGTTGTGAACAAGATAGATGCCATAGGGCGCGTTCACAAAGAACGGCTGCGCCTCGGCGGCCGAAAGCGACCCGGCAGTCGGGTAGCGCACATGGCCCATGCCGATGCAGCCCTGCAGGGTGTCGGCATCTTTTGCGCCGAAGACATCCTTCACAAGGCCATTGGCTTTGCGTTCGCGAAAGAACCCGTCGCCGTAGGTGACGATGCCTGACGCATCCTGACCGCGATGCTGCAGCATCAGCAGCCCGTCATAGAGTTCCGCAAACACTTGGTGGTTTCTGCTTGCGATGCCCAAGATACCGCACATGGCGAGGCTCCAATATAATCGTTCGAGTGGCTTACAGCCCGAAGGCCGAGACGTGAGGTGTCGCGGCGCGAGCGCCGGGAACGGAGGCCACAACAGCATATGTTGGGCCAAGATATAGGGGATTTCTCGTGAACGGGTAGGCGGAGCCTTTGCGGTGCAGCGCTGCGATGGCGCGGGCCACACTGCGGCTGCGGGGTGCGAGAGGGGCAGAACCTGCAGCGCGAGAGCGACTGCGCAGGTCGGCTGAGTACTGGATCAACACAGGGGCTTTGGCTCCGAATCCTGTCTAACAGTGACGGCCCTCACATAGGCTGTCTGACAGGCAATGTCATCAAAGGATCACAATGTCGGGCCGGATCGGGGCGGGATTTCCCGCACAGGCTGAATTGCGCGGCGCTGGATCGTCGTCAGATGTCAGCGCAGAGCGATCTGGATAGGTTTAGGTTTCAGGCTGCGTAGCGGCCAAACAGCAGATCGATGGGATCAAAGGCCGGTGCAGGCATTGCGTCGAGGCCAAAGAAACGCGCATCTTCTGCGTCTTCGTCAATCTCGGCGGCAGCGTTCTGTTCGGTGGCGGATTCGCGACCAGCTTCGACAATCATCCGGGTCTCGGAGAGGCTCAGGACACTGTAGAACCCATCATCGTCAGATGCGCCTGCGTTCAGGACCAGACCGCCTTCGCTCCAGAGCAATTCTTCTTCGGTGCAATCGATGTGGATGCGGGCGATACGTTGGGGCAGGGCGGTGCTGATCCCGTTATGGCCAATCAGCGCGACGAGCTTTGCGGTCACGACCGGCAGGTCGAAAAGCTCCAGCGCCAGATCGCCTTCGATTGCGACAATGGCATCGGAGGGAAGATCGAGTGCGGCGTCGTTGCCCAGAGCGCCCGCCGGTACATGCACCATGGCGGTGAGGCGCGGAACGGAGTGACGGATGTTGACCACTTCACGCAGGCCGCCGTCAAAGGTCTGCACCATGTCACCGGGGCGCAGGGTACGGGCCTGTTTGAAACCAAACTCTGTCTCGATGAGGGTGCCGGGCAAAACACCGCCCTGCTGGGGGCGCAGGCGGGACGCGCTAAGACCTTCTGCGTCATCCGAACGCAGGTCCAGAAGCAGGTCAACCGGCTGATAGTCTGTAAACGCGGTGGTGTGATCCAACAGCATGTCCAAATGTCCCTTCTGAGAGCGCCGAGGCTTTTTGCCTTCGTTGATCTCAATTGGCCCCTGAATTGGGACAAGAATGGGGCAGGCTTGGGACAGTTTCGGTACCAGAGCGCATTTGGGACCGGAAAAACACGATACAACCCAAAGGTTAACGCCGGATCTGGGGGTAATTAAGGACTTGTTAACACCTAGAGACGGATTCCGCCTGCGTTGGGCAGATGTTTAGAATCGATTCTTCTTTGTTAACAGAAGGTTAATTATTGCTGGTTTCGCGTTAACCACTTTGCGGAGGCTGAGGATAACTCTGTGAACAGATCTCAGCGAAACACGGGTTTGGTTTATTCTTGTTTGGGAATGTAAAAAGGGCGCCCAAAATGGACGCCCTTTAGATATGTCAATGTGACGTCTCTCAGCCTTCGCAGGAAGAGATCAGGTCTTCGTACTTTTGAGTCACCCAGCCAAGCGCTTGTTCGGGGTTTTGCTCTTCGACCTTGCCGATCACTTGGTTGAACACTGCGGCCGAGCGGCTCTCATCCACCATGGTGAAGCTCTGCCCGGTCATCACGACGTTATAGACAAAGAAGCCAATCACCACGAGCAGGATGCCGCGCAGCACCCCAAAGAAGAACCCAGCCCCCTGATCAAGCCCGCCCAGTGCAGAGCGCTGTACCAATCCCGCCATGAGAGGCGTGAAGAACGAGACCACGATCAATGCAATGGCAAAGACCGCAAAGAACGCGGCGATCAGCGACAATTCGCAACTGTCGGCGATAAAGTCGCCCACCACCGGAATCTCTGCCATCAGAGGTTCGGCCTGCGGCGCGAACATATAGGCCAGCACACCAGCGGCAACCCAGCCGATGATAGCCATGACTTCGCGGACAAAGCCGCGTGCATAGGCAAGAAGCGCCGATACAACGATAACCAGCGCTACTGCGCCGTCGATAATGGTGAAACCTTCCATGTCCCTCGCCTGTTTGCCCGCGAAATCTCTATTGAGTGGCCTTTTAGCCTGCTCCGAAATATTCGCCAACAAATCCTGTGAGGTCGGCGGCCGGGCGCAGGGTCAGGCCGGGGACAGATACAGTTTTGCCACCGCTCGGAGCGATCGCTGCCGTGAAACCAAGTTTTTGCGCTTCTTTCAACCGGTTTTCGGTCTGAGGGGCAGGTCTGAGCGCCCCGGAGAGGGATATTTCGCCAAATATTGCCGTATCCGCTGGAAGAGCTGTGTCTTCTCGGGCACTCAGGAGCGCGGCGGCGACCGCCAGATCGGCTGCGGGTTCGGAGATTTTCATACCGCCTGCGACGTTCAGATAGACATCAAGCCCGGCAAAGGGGATGCCGCAGCGCGCCTCCAGCACCGCGAGGATCATCGCAAGGCGCGAGCTGTCCCAGCCAACGACCGCACGGCGCGGCTGCGAATGGGGCGAGGGCGCGACCAGCGCCTGCATCTCCACCAGCACCGGGCGGGTGCCTTCGATGCCGGCAAAGACCACCGACCCGGGCGAGGGCTGACCGCGTTCCGACAGAAACAATGCCGAGGGGTTGAGGACCTGTGCCAGCCCGCCACCGGTCATCTCAAAGACGCCAATCTCGTCGGCGGGGCCAAAGCGGTTCTTGACCGCGCGCAGGATGCGGAACTGATGGCCGCGCTCGCCCTCGAAATAGAGCACCGTGTCGACCATATGCTCCACCACGCGGGGGCCTGCGATCTGGCCTTCCTTGGTGACATGGCCCACCATGATGATGCTGATGCCGTTGGTTTTGGCGAATGTGGTCAGCTCATGCGCGGCGGCGCGCACCTGGCTGACGGATCCCGGCGCGCTGTCGACGTTGTCGGCCCACATGGTCTGGATGGAATCGATAATGGCCAGTTGCGGCTTTTCCGCCTCCAGCGTGGTCAGGATATCGCGCAGATTTGTTTCAGCCGCGAGCTTGACCGGAGCCTGCTCCAGCCCCAGCCGTTGCGCCCGCATCCGCACCTGCGCAGAGGCTTCCTCGCCGGAGACATAGACCGTCTTCAGCCCCGCATGGGCAAACTGCGCCGCTGCCTGCAACAAGAGCGTCGATTTACCGATACCGGGATCGCCCCCCACAAGGATCGCGGAAGCCTCCACCAAACCGCCACCAAGCACACGGTCGAGTTCGGCGACCCCACATAATGTGCGCGGCGGTGGTGTTTCTTGCGTCGCCAGATCGCTCAGCACCAGCCGCTTGCCGCGCATGGCCCCCAGTGATTTCTTGGCCGGACCGGCAGAGGTGAGGCCCTTGTCCTCGGAAATGGTGTTCCATTCGCCGCAACCTTCGCAGCGACCGGACCATTTGGAGAAGGAGGCTCCGCAGGCGGAGCAGGAGAATGTTGTCTTTGCCATGGGCGATCAGTGGCAGATGTTTCCGGTTTGTTCAAGTGCGGCTTTGTTGTCTTCTAACCACAAATATCCCGGGGGAGGCCCATCAGGGCCGGGGCAGCGCCCCCTTTTCCCGCATAGGTGGTGACCTGCCCCCCACTGGTCCCTCGTTCATGACGAGAGTCTGCGGGTTTGATTTTGGTAGTCGTCGGTTTCGGGCTTGGCAAGCGCGCCGGGCGCGGAGCCCTCAAATTGCTCAAGCGTCCGGCGCGCTTCGGCCGGTGTTTTGTTCCCGAGCGATGAGTGCGGCCTGACGGTGTTGTAATCGTAACGCCAGAGCGCCAGCTTCCGGCGGGCGTCGTCCAGGGTGTCAAATATCTCCTCGTTCAGCAGTTCGTCGCGCAGGCTGCCGTTGAATGACTCGATAAAGGCGTTCTGCTGCGGCTTCCCTGGGTCGATATAGTGCCACGGAATTGCGTTCTGATCGGCCCACCTCAGAATGGCCCGGCTCGTGAACTCTGTCCCGTTGTCGCTGACTATGCATCCGGGTTTACCGTAGATCCGCACCAGCGCATCCAGCTCACGCGCAACACGCGCGCCGGAGATGCTGGTGTCAGCAATCAGGCACAGGTTTTCGCGGCTGCAATCGTCTATCACTGCCAGGATGCGGAATTTCCGGGATGCCCCGAAGCTGTCAGCCAGGAAGTCCAGAGACCAGCGCGCATTGGGACACGCAGCCTCCGGCATCGGGGAGCGCGTTCCACGGGACCGCTTGCGGCCGCGCCGCCGCTTCACTGACAGCCCTTCTTCCCGGTAGAGCCGATACAGTTTTTTGTGGTTCATTCTCATGCCCTTGCGCTCAAGCAACACGCCAATCCGGCGGTAGCCGAACCGGCGCCGCTTTCCGGCGATCTGCTGCATCTCATTGCGGATCTCAGGGCAGTCCGGCGGGCGTTCGCGCCGGACTGTCTTTGGGTCGACACCGACAAGCCGGCAGGCCCGGCGCTGCGAGATGCCGTGATCCCGCATCGCCCTGAGCGCTGCCTCTCGCCGCTTGGTCAGCGTCGTCAGTTCTTTCCCAGAAGATCCTTCAGAACCACATTGTCCAGCATCGTATCGGCCAGCAACCGCTTCAGCTTGGCGTTCTCGTCCTCCAGCGCCTTCAGCCTCGCGGCCTCCGACACCTCCATGCCGCCGTACTTGGACTTCAGCTTGTAGAACGTTGCAGGGCTGAGCCCGTGCCTGCGGCACACCTCCGTCGTTGGTATGCCTGCCTCTTGCTCCTTGATCATCCCGATGATCTGCGCCTCGGTAAAACGGCTCTTCCGCATTCGTCTGCTCCTTAAGGGTTGGGCAGACTCTACATCATGGTGAGGGATTTCGCGGGGGGCAGGTCATCGGGGCTCCCGCCAGTCGCACGATCATCACAGATGATCTCCTCCTGTTGGGTCGCGCGCCGCTGGCGCGGCGCGAAGGGGCTGCTGAGAAGCGGCTCAGGGGCAGGTCTGCCCTGAACGCGCCCTGTCCAGCCTGAATGCGAGTCGCCTGCGCCTCAATGATCTCCGACCGCGCGGGGCGCGGCGGCCCGCTGGGCCGTCATTGACCCGCCGCCGACTCACGTTTGATCTGGCGGTCCGTCAGAAACGACAGAATGATGGAGGCAAGGATGCAGGCGGTGAAGAGATACATCCCCCAGGCCACCTCGATCGTGGCGTAGCTGATGCTTTTTGCCAGGGTGATATAGAGCGCAATCAGGAAGACATCCGCCATCGCAAGCTTGCCGAGGATATTCAGTACAGGCAGGCTGCGCGCATCCAGCAGGCGGAACTGCACCAAGGCGAGGCCGATAGTCTTGAGGTAGGGGGCAAAGAGCGCAAATGCGGTGACCACCAGCGCCAGCACGATGTCACTGTCCCAAAGACTCTGAAGGCCGGTGAGGACGGAGATTTCCGACAGGCCGAAGATCGGCAGCAGGCCCGCTCGCAACAAGGGCGCAAACCACGCGACGGGGTAAAGGATCAGCAGGGCGAGGTTGGCGAGGCGAAGGAGGGGCAAATGGGAGTGTCCCTAATGTTCGGGTTTTCACAAAGCTAGATGTGAAAACGTCCTAGATGAAGATGGATCCAAAAATGAGGTAGCCTGCAACGCCGCAGAGGAAGAGGCTGCAAATTGCATGCGTGCGATAGGGGCCAAGAATGGCAAGGCGAAAGGTAATGACTTCGGTTGCAAGAAACAGTGCAAACGGGATCGCGTGTATATGCCACGTGAGGACCTGCCTGACATCAGGGCTGAAGGAAAGCGCAGCAAACAAGAGCACGAAGAAGAAAAACGCAGCAAATGGCAAAAGGACAAGGGATGTACCAGACCGGGTTTGCGTACGCTGTTTTCTGAGTTTGACGCCCAACCAGATGGTGCAGCCGGCTGCGATGAACGGGCTGCACAGGACAAACAGTGCAAATGCGCTCACCGCACCGCCTCGATCGGCCCCTCCGCGCTGCCGGAGATGAACTGTTCCACGTAAGGGTCGCCCGACTGATCCATCTTTGCCACAGGACCCGTCCAGCGGATCTTGCCGCCGTGGAGCATGGCGACATTGTCGGCGATGGCACGCACGGAGGTCATGTCGTGGGTGATGGTCATGGCGGTGGCGCCCATCTCCACCACGATCTCGCGGATGAGGTCGTTGATGACGCCGGACATGATCGGATCGAGCCCGGTGGTGGGCTCGTCGAAAAAGATGATCTCCGGGTCGGCGGCAATGGCGCGGGCGAGGCCGACGCGTTTTTGCATCCCGCCGGACAGCTCTGCGGGGAGGCGGTCGGCGACATCGGCCTTCAGACCCACACGGCGGAGTTTCTCGATGGCGATCTCGCGGGCCTCGTCACGGGGGCGGGCGAGGCGGCCACGCAACAGGCGAAAGGCCACATTCTGCCAGACCGGCAGGCTGTCAAACAGTGCTGCGCCCTGAAACAACATGCCAAAGCGGGCAAGGAAGGCATCGCGGTCGCCGTGGCCCACGGGTTTGCCATCCACGCGGATTTCGCCGGTGTCGGGCTCAATGAGGCCAAGCACACATTTCAGCGCCACAGATTTTCCGGTGCCGGAGCCGCCGATGATGACCAGAGAGGAGCCCTTGGCGACCTCCAAATCGACACCGCGCAGAACTTCGTTGGAGCCGAAGGCCTTGGCGACCTGACGCATTTCAATCATCGGATGGGTCATAGCGAGAAGAACACCCCGGTCAGCACAAAGTTGGCGGCGAGGATCAGCACGGCGGCCGCCTCGACCGAGCCTTTGGTGGCGCGGCCCACGCCCTGCGCGCCGCGGCCCGACTGCATGCCGTAGTAGCAGCCCATGAGGGCGGCGATGGTGCCGAAGGCTGCGCCCTTGACCAGGCTGGAAACGATATCGCGCAGCTCAAGGAAATCGACGGTGTTTTTTAGATAGGCAGCGGCGTTGAAATCCAGGGTCTCGGTGGCCACCACATAGCCGCCCATGATGCCGATGATGTCACCGACGCCGACCAGCACCGGCACGGTGATCAGGGCCGCCAGCACGCGCGGCGCGACGAGGTATTTCATCGGGTTGGTGGAGAGCGTCACCAGCGCGTCGATCTGCTCTGTCACCTTCATCGTGGCGATTTCGGCAGCAATGGAGGACGTTACCCGCGCGGCGATCATCAGCCCCACCAGAACCGGGCCCAACTCGCGCACCATGCCGATGGCGACGATCTGCGGCACCACGGCCTCGGCATTGAAGCGCGCGCCGCCGGCGTAGATCTGCAGCGCCAGCGCACCGCCGGTGAAAATCGCGGTCAGGGCAACGACAGGCAGGCTGAGCCAGCCGACCTGAAGCAGCGCATTGGCCAGCTCGCGCGGATAGAACGGCGGGCGCAGCATGTGGCTGAAGGTCGAGGCGGCAAAGCGGGTGATCCGCCCGAGGGCCGCGAGGCGGCCCAGCGAGGTGCGGCCGATCATCCCAAGGGCGGAGATGGGGGTCATGCGCTATAGGTCCTCGCATAGCGATTGCCGAGCGCGGTCAGAACCTCATAGCCGATGGTGTCAGCGGCGTTGGCCAGCACATCCACCGTCTGCGCCTCGTTCATCAGGCTCAGATAGGGGGGCACCTCGTCCAGATCGGTGACGTCAACTGTGACCAGATCCATCGAGATCCGCCCCACCACGGGGCAGGGGGTGGAACCCGCATAGGCCATGATGCCCTGCCGCTGAAAGGCGCGGTGCAGACCGTCGGCGTAGCCGGCGGCAATGGTGGCAATGCGGGTGTCGCGCTGCGCGATCCAGGTGTTGCCGTAGCCCACGCTTTCGCCCGGCGCGAGGTCGCGGGTCTGGATCACCGGCACCTCCAGTTCGACCACCGGCAGCGCGTCGCTGTAGGGCGCACCGCCATAAAGACCGATGCCCGGACGGCAGAGATCAAAGTGATAGTCGCGGCCCAAGAGCAGACCGCCGGTGGCGGCGAGCGAGCGGGGCAGGTTCAGCCCCTCGGTCATCTCGATGAAGTTCTTGAGCTGATAGGGGTTCATGCCGTGGCCGGGTTCATCGGCACAGGCCAGATGCGACATCAAGAGGACCGGGTTCTGATCCAGCGCAATGTCGCGCACCGCCATCCATTCGGCCGCCTCCATCCCGAGCCGGTTCATGCCGCTGTCGAGCTGTACGCCAAAGGGATGTCCCGGAAGGCTCTCGAAATGGCGCAGCATTTGGTCAAGCGAGTTGAGCATCGGTGTCAGCTGGAAGTCGCGCAACAGTTTTGCGTCGCCCTCCATATGACCGGAAAAGACCGAAATCCCGGGTCCGGGCCCCAGCGCGCGCCGGAGCGCGATGCCCTCTTCGGCGATGGCGACAAAGAAGTTGCGGGCGCCTGCCTGAGCCAGCGCCTTGCCGACGCGACCAGATTCCAGACCATAGCCATTGGCCTTGACCACGGCTGCGGTCTCGCAGCCGGTCTTGGCATCCAGATTGCGCCAGTTGATCGCCAACGCATCCAGGTTGATTTTTAAACGTGCCGTGCTCATGCGTCGTTCATGACATGGAGGCCACCGGGGTCAAGGGGGAAACCGCATCGGGGGTGGCTTTGGGCAGGCTATTGCGCTGCTTCAGGGGCCGAGAGGAGGCACGACCGCGCGCCCGCTGGACTGGCTCTACGTGCTTTACCATCGCGGTTTTCACTAAAGATATTCACAATTCTACCTATACGTGTTTTGATCTGCATGATTTGTTAAATCTGCCGTGGCCAGAATGGTTCAAGACTTTGAGATATTGAGAGGTCGCCATGTATATTAATCAATCTTTGAGCGAACAGACGCTCGCCCTGTTCAAAACCGCAGGGGCAAGCCAGGATGGCACAGAGGCACCGAAAACGTCGCTGGCATCGTCATCTGTCGCCGATCAGGCCCTGAAATTTGCACTCAGCAAGATTGCGCTTGCAGCAAGGGCGGGAGAACCTGCGGCACCGGCATTTGAGGGCGCAGGGGCTGGAATTCCTGAGGAAGGCGGCACCTATGGCGGGCGGTTCTCCGATCCAGCGCAGCGCGCCATAATATTCGCAGAGGCTTATGCCAGACAGGCCGCATCCGATGCCTTTCAGGCAGAGAACGGATACAAGAACCGTCTGTCTGTGGGACTGTATACGGCTGATGCTATGGCGAGAGCTCAGCAACCGGGTATGGGCCACTATGAGACCCGTGAAGATGCTGTTGCTGCTGCGGCTGAACGTTTGGGTGACATGATTACAGCGGCGAGAGATGCGAATAACTCGAGGAACAAGATCGCAGTTCCGCTTGAAGAGGCGTCACCCGGGCACTCTGTGGTATATGTCTCGCGCGTCACGCCACCCGACATGGTTAGTGACATCATTGATAGGTTGTCTTCGGAAGATATTAGAAAGAATAACGAAAAACAGGCGCACGACCTGAAAGCCACTGAAATGTGGTATAACGTGAGGGCGTCTGAATTGACCCGCGACTTCGGTATCACGGCCGAAACCTCGACAAGCTTCGACGAGGATGGTCGCGTCACATTGAATGACTTTGAGGTCACGCATTCCGAGTACGGCAAGATAGGCGAGGTGAAAGACGGCGTGTTCTACGTCGCCACAACAGATGGCACGCTCGTGGACCCAGAGGTGTACTTCGGCAACGCTGCGGCCAATTAAAAGTGACCTGAATCAGCGCAGTGAGCGCGCCACCACAGCCGGACGCGCTTTGATCTTGGAGATCTCCGCGCCGCTGGGCCATGCTGTCCAGACGCACCCGCAGCGGTTATTCAGAGATGCGCTGCGAGCGGAGATCGCGCAGTAGGTATTTGATAAAAGGTGAAAGGGCGGGGCGCGTGTCCCCGCAGGTCTGAGTTTTTCTTAGTAGCCGTCGGGCTGCTGCTGCCAGGATTTGGCAAGGTTGCCAAAACGGGTGAACTGCGCCTCGAACGATAGTTCCACCGTGCCGATGGGGCCGTGACGCTGTTTGCCGACGATGACTTCGGCCTTGGCGTGCAGACGCTCCATCGCCTGTTTCCACTCTTCCATCTTGTCGAGCTCGTGATCGCCGGGTTTTTCGCGTTCCTTGTAGTATTCTTCGCGGAACACGAACATCACCACATCGGCGTCCTGTTCGATCGAGCCCGATTCCCTGAGATCCGACAGCTGCGGGCGTTTGTCCTCGCGGCTTTCCACCTGACGCGACAGCTGCGACAGAGCGACCACGGGGATGTTCAATTCCTTGGCGATGGCCTTCATCCCCATGGAGATCTCGGCGATCTCGTTCACCCGGTTGTCGGACATCCCGCGGCAAAGCTGCAGATAGTCGATCACCAGAAGATCGAGCCCGTGGGTCCGTTTCAGGCGCCGCGCGCGCGCCGCAAGCTGCGAGATCGGGATCGCGGGGGTGTCGTCGATAAAAAGCGGGCAGCTCTCCAGATCCTTGGCGGCCTGCACGAAGCGGCGGAACTCCTCTTCGGTCATATCGCCCTGACGGATCTTGTGCGAGGAAATCTCGGAGGCTTCGGCCAGAATACGGCCCGCCAGCTGTTCGGCTGACATCTCAAGCGAGAAGAAGCCGACGACGCCGCCGTCCACCGCGCCCTCGCTGCCGTCCTGTTTCAGCCCGCGCTTGTAAGCCTTGGCCACGTTGAAGGCGATGTTGGTGGCGAGCGAGGTTTTCCCCATCGAGGGACGTCCCGCGAGGATCAACAGGTCCGAGGGGTGCAAACCGCCGAGTTGTTTGTCAAGATCGTCAAGCCCGGTGGAAATCCCGGCCATGCCACCGCCGCGCTGGTAGGCCTCGTTGGTGACATTGACCGCCTCGGTGACAGCGCGCAGGAAGGATTTGAACCCCTGTTCGGTCTGGCCCTGTTCGGCCAGTTGGTAGAGCGACTGTTCCGCCTCGACGATCTGTTCCTTGGGTTCGGAGGCGACATCGACGCGGCGGGCCTTTTCGGCGATGGTCTGACCAAGGGCGATCAACTCGCGCCGGATCGCCAGATCATAGATCATCTGCGCATAGTCGCGCACCGCAAAGGCCGAGATCGACGCAGAGGCCAGCTTGGCCAGATAGGCGGGACCTCCCAGTTCGCGCAGGCCCTGATCGTCTTCCATGAAGGCCTTGAGCGTGACCGGCGAGGCCAGCGCATTTTTTGAGATGCGGGCGGCTGCGACCTCATAGATCCGGGCGTGCACGGGATCATAGAAATGCGAGGAGTTAATGATCGAGGCGACTTTGTCGTAGACATCATTATTGGTGAGAATTGCCCCCAGCAATTGCTGTTCCGCCTCGACGGAGTGGGGCAATTCCGATGCCTGTGCTTCACCTGCCGAGCCGCTGGAGTCCGGTGACGCGGGCGGCTGTGGATCGCCGTTAAATGAGGTGATCTCGTTCATGTCTGCTCTCTTGTGATAGGCCCGAGTTCTACGCTGGATTCGAACCTGATTTCCATCTGGAAATCCCTGTGGATGAAGTGAGGATAACCGCAGAGACGGATGTGGGCAATTTTTCGAAAAACCGGGATAGGCGCGTCTGACTTCTGTATCTGGTGTGCGCAAGTTGCGTCAGCCACGAGATATGGAAAAGGCCGCTCCGATTCGGTGCGACCTTTTCCACAGAAATCAGTAGCCTTGGGGGTAGAGTTTTCCTCAGGCTTTCTTGTTGGCGTCTTGCCAAGCGCGGGGATCGCGCAGGAATTTCTCTACCTCATCAAGGGTTTCGACGCTGAATGCCCCTTGAACGCGGGCCTCTTTCAGCACGTCCCACCATGTGCACAAGTAGTGAAGTGCGACACCATGATCGCCCAGCGTCTTGGTGGTTTCGGGGAAGATGTCGTAATAGAAGATCACGGCTGTGTGGCCGCAGGTCGCACCGGTGTCGCGGATCGCATCCACAAAGGAGAGCTTGGAGCCACCATCGGTGGTCAGGTCTTCGACCAAAAGCACCCGCTCGCCTTCGGACATTGCGCCCTCAATACGGGCGTTGCGGCCGTAGCCTTTGGGCTTTTTGCGCACATAGGTCATCGGCAGGGCGAGACGTTCGGCCACCAAGGCCGCGAAGGGAATGCCCGCGGTTTCGCCGCCGGCGATATTGTCAAAGGCCTCAAAGCCTGCATCCCGCATCACGGTGACGGCCATGAAATCCATCAGAGTGGAGCGAATGCGCGGGAAGGAGATCAGCTTGCGGCAGTCGATGTAGCTCGGCGAGGGCAGGCCGGAGGCCAGCGTGTAGGGCTCATCGGTGTTGAAGTTCACCGCGCCGATTTCCAACAGCATCCGGGCGGAGAGGCGGGCGATTTCTTCGGGTGAGGGGTAGGAGGAGGGGATCATGGCGTATCCTTCGAGAGCAGAGTGCCAGAGGCGCGGGCGGGAGCCTCCGGCGGGGATATTTATCGAGAAGATGAAGTCAGGCGACGGTCCAATGCACCGCAAAGCCTGGATCAAAGACGGTGACCGGGCCGTCCGGCGTGTCGATCTGTTCCGGGAACGCGACGGGCGCGTCCTGTTTCACCAGCGTGATCTGGCCGGGGTTTTCCGGCAGTCGGTAGAAGGCGGGACCGTTCTTGGAGGCAAAGCCTTCGAGCTGGTCCAGCGCGCCGTCTTCTTCAAACACATGGGCCAGCAGCGCCATGGTGTTGGTGGCGGTGAAACAGCCCGCACAGCCGCAGGCTTGCAGCTTGTTGGCGTCCGTATGCGGGGCTGAGTCGGTGCCGAGGAAGAACCGTGCATCGCCCGAGGTGGCGGCGGCGCGCAGGGCGATACGGTGTTCTTCGCGCTTGGCAACCGGCAGGCAGTAGTAATGCGGCTTAATGCCACCGACGAGGATATGGTTGCGGTTGATGATTAGGTGATGCGTGGTGATGGTTGCGCCCAGATCCTTATCCTGCGACCGCACGTAATCTGCAGCGTTCCGGGTGGTGATATGTTCCATCACCACACGCAAGCCCGGTGTCGCCTGACGGATTGGGTCCAGAACCCGGTCGATAAACACCGCCTCGCGATCAAAGATGTCGATGTCGGGGTCGGTGACCTCGCCATGGGTGCAGAGCGGCAGGCCGATTTCGGCCATCTTCTCCAGCACCGGACGCACCTTGTCGAAATCGCGCACGCCGGAAGCGGAGTTGGTGGTCGCCCCGGCGGGGTAGAGTTTGACCGCTTTCACCAGACCCGACGCATGGGCGGCGGCCACATCTTCCGGGTCGGTGTCCTCGGTGAGGTAGAGCGTCATCAGCGGATCGAACGTCATGTCGTCGGGCAGGGCGGACAGGATGCGGTCGCGATAAGCGCCAGCCTGTTCGCCGGTCACCACCGGCGGCACGAGGTTTGGCATGATGATGGCACGGCCAAAATGGCGCGCGGTTTCCGGCAGCACCGCGCGCAGCATTTCGCCGTCGCGCAGATGCAGATGCCAGTCGTCGGGGCGGGTGATCGTCAGGCTCTGGGTCATGGGGCAGGCGTTAGCACAGCCCCATGAGCTTGGGAAGGCGGGTTAGTGCCCGCTGTCGGTCTGGGGTTTTTCTGGTGGAAGCACCGGGCCGGGGGGCAGGCGAAATTCGCCGTCTGTCGCGCGCTGTTCCAGACCGCGCAGGCGGCGACGGAAACGTGGCAGGCGGCGGCGATCATTGACGTTTCTGCACAGGAGCACGTTCAGATAGGGGCGATCAAGATAATCGAGCCGGTTCAAAACATTACGCAGGTAGACATTATTGTCGCGCCGCGCCCGTGCGAGCCGGTGGAATGCGTTTGCGGTGAGCCGCCCACTGCCAGCAAGGGACATGATCCGATAGAGAATATCCATCTCGATCAGGCGGGTCTGGATCGCGTCTCCCATGCAAGGCAGCCGCAGACGCGTTACATTGGGGCGCGCATAAAGGGCCGCGTGCATCGCATCCAGAGACTGGTAGGGATCATAAAGCACAAAGGCCCTGTCAGCCGCGTCCAGCATATCCGGCGCGTAGCCGTAGCGGTCGGTAAAGGAGGTGCGGCGCATCTCGACAAAGCGGTCGTCCCATTCGGTCATACGCGGATCGAGCGTTGCTTGCGGCTGGATCGCCACTACCGTGGCACCGGGGGCCGCAACCGAAAACGCCGCCGCCGCGTAGCCGCAGGGACCTGCGCCATAGAAGACGACATTGTCGAATTCTTCAAAGAAACCATCGTCGATCAACTGATCGAAGAACCCGTAGATACGCGCCTCGCGAAACCAGGTGTCGCCATCCGAGATCACGCATAGATGCGACCAGCCCAAATTCTTGACCAGGTCAAACCCCAGTGGCTGGGCAGTTTCAGAAAAGCTCTCGATGCCCTGACGGCTCTCGAACGTCACCAGAAGCGTGTTGCCTTGATCGATGAATGTGGCGAAATGCCGGTCACCGAGCGGCTGATACATGCCGTTTTCCTCAGCCATCTCTGCCAGGCGGGCCTGCCATTCCGCAGGTTTTAATCCTGAAAGGTCCTGCTCGAGGATATCTGTGTCGTCTTGCATTTGCGCCACCTGCCACCCGTTTTTTCGGTCTTGCTCAGGGTAAGATCTAGGTGGAGATTGAGGCTAAATTTAGAAAAACCTTGGCCCAATTGTCGGCCATTGTTGCTGCAGTGGGGATAACTCCTGCTTATTCGGAGCTTTGTGTTGGCTCGTTGCCGGGCCCAGTTTCAGGGCTCTCGGTTGATTTTGGCTCTATGCGTACTGTGCGGCGCTGGCGCATGCCCAATGTGGCAAACCCGGCCAGAGTACGGCCTGTCACATCACTGATGGGGCGCGAGGGCGGTGTCATCATCAAACGACCAAAGAGCGCGCGGTAGGGCTCTTCGCGCATCAGTTCCATAAAGCGGTCCTTGCGCCACTGCACCGCGTGTTCATGCAATTTGCGCAGTCTGGCGTCCTCAAGAAGCATATCGAGGATCGCATCGCGTGCAGGGCGGTAGCGTGCGATTGTGGTGTCTTCATCGGTGTTGAAGTTGCGCTCCACCCAGTAGTCGATGTCCAGCAGATGGTCTGAATGGACTGCACGACCGCGATTGGCCTTCAGGATGTAGCTCTCCATTGCGCCAAGCGGGTAATGGTTGAGTTGCGCCAGCGCATAATTGTCCTGACCATAGTTGGAAAACACCCGCTTGGTTTTGAAATCGCCCATCAATTCGCGCCCGACGCAGTCAAACCAGCGAAACTGCTCCAGTGCGGTCTCGTCTTTGACATTGCGCGGGCGGTGGATGCCGATTTTGCGGTAGACGCCGGAATTGCGATAGAGCGTTTTGAACATGGAAGCACGCCATGGCCAGTGCATCACTGCAGGGGCCGCGCGGGTGAAGCGATCGGTGACACGTTCCCCCTGATAGCGGACCTGATCGGCATTGCCAAAAAGCCGCCATGTGAGGGTGATTGCATCGGCCTCCGGCAGGGCCTCCAACAGATCACTGATCTGCCCTTTGCCGGTGTGGATGTTCACAAATTCATCGACATCCAGCGCCATGATCCAATCGGCGCGTTTGGTCAGCCGGTGTTTATCGGCGCGTTTCATGGCGGTGAACTGGATGCCGCCCTTATCAAAGGGGCCGGTATTCTCAACATGTGCGAGATGGCCCATCTCGTCCAAGCGGTTCAGCATTTCCACCGTTTGGTCATCGCAATCGTTGGAAAAGACGAGGAAATCCGTGAACCCCACCGCCTTGTGATGGGCGAGCCATTCCAACAGATAGGCGGCCTCATTTCGGACGGTCAGAACGGCCAGCGTGCGCATCATCAGCTCTCCAGATCCAGCGAGAGCGCCCAAGCGACGCGTTCGGTTGCGGTAAGGTCGATCTCCAGAGCCTGACGGTAGAGCTCTTCGAACTCGGCGCGCTGGTGCAGCTCTGCCGCCTTGGCACGGTGCCACTCCAGCCCCGCCTGATGCAAATCGGACAGGGTTTTATCCTCCATCAGACGCGCCATTTCTGCCTGCATTCTGGGGAGGTTTCGCTGAATGGTGATGTCGCGATGGTCGTTCCAGTCCATGCGGATCCAGTAGTTCAGCCCGATGGAGCGATCCACATGCAGCGCCCGACCACGCTGGCGTTTTACCAGAAAACTCTCGGCAGAGCGCAGCGCGTAGTGGTTCAGTTGCAGCAGATCATAGCCGATGGATTTCTTGGAACTACGCCAGCCATTGTCTGCCACCTCCTGCGTCATGTCCTGACCGGAGCCATTGACCCATTTCACCTGCGCGCGTTTGTCTTCTTCCAGCTTGTTGGGCCGGTGGCAGGAGATTTTCTTATAGGCACCAATGGTTTTGAACATGGTTTTAAAGCCCCAGACCGTATGTGGCTTGGGACAGAATTTTGGCGCGCAATGATCGAACTGCGCGATCACAGGCCGGTTGCTGAGGGCGGTGACGCCGTTGTGGCCAAACAGCCGCCATGTCATCGCGACATTGGTGGCGTCCGGCACATGGTCAAAGAAATCATCCAGCGTCCCATTGCCACAGCGCACGTTCATGAACTCGTCGACGTCGATATGGATGACCCAGTCGGCCTGTTTGATCACCGGCTCTTTCAGCGCCTGATTGAGCGCATATTGCTGGGGGGAATTGCCTTTCCAGTTGTCATTGTTGCGATGCTGCAGGATGCCAAGGTCCTGCAGGCGGTCCAACAGCTCCGAAGTGCCGTCACTGCATCCATTGGTGTAGATCAGGAAATGATCGACACCGATCATGCGGTGATAGGCCACCCATTCGAGGATATAAGGTGCTTCATCTTTCATGCAGCCGACGATGACATTGCCGCTTTGTCCTTTTGAGAGCTTACGCGGCGCAACCTCAGTGTAGGGCGGCATCTGGGCGGTTTCATCCACCCGGCCAAGTTGGTCATGTGGCTTGAACGAAGATCCCTGCAACATTGCAAAATTCTTGAGCGCTAATGGAGGCATCAATCGGCGCGCCTTTGCGGAGGGTGCGGCACCCGCTGCGCTTTCTTGCGCCGCGCGAGCACTCCGGTGCGCCAGCAGATCGCCCTCGCGCGCGGCGCGCTCTTCCGCTGTTGCTTTCTCAATCCGGTGCAGAAAGGCCATAAGATATTGCGAGGCGCGAAATCCCATCTGCGGGTCAGTTTCTGCCCATTCCTCGGTCGAGGTCGCAACCTCGAAGGTGTGTTCTGACAACGCCTCATGCGCTGCATAAAGCGCGGCGTTCTGATCTGAAAAATACCGTGTCACAGCACCGAGCCGCGCTTCGTCAATGGGCGGGCCCTCCACATGGAGGTCTTGGATCATCTGCCGCCACAGCTTGCGCGGCAGGATATGGTTGCCCTGCGCCAGAAGCCTGAGCAGCAGCGCATTGAACTGGCGCCCACGGGTGAGCCATGCGGCAGGAACAGGTAGGCTGGGTTTTATAGCGGTTGCACGCCCGATTTGCCCCTCAATGCCAAAGGCCGCGCAGATCTCTTGGGTGATGTCCGCGCTGTCAAACTTTGCCGGGTCATAGCTGCGAAACGCAACCGAGCCCTCGCCAAAGACCTGCTCCCAATGGGCTTGAAGCGCCTGATAATCAAGCCAAAAGGGCGCACCTTGGGTTTCCTCAAACTGCCCCGCTTGTGGGTCCACCGGTGGCAGGGTGTCCAGTGCTGCATCCCACCAGCTGTCCTCGCGGGTTAGTTCCACCTCGCGGGCCAGCCCGGTGGCACGGCCTTCAAAGACCTGCTCGGCAAAGACATCTGCCAGCATGCGCGCCTGTGCATCCAGATGCGCAACAATGCGAATGTCATCAGAGAACGGCGTCAACAGCGCTTTCAGCCGCTCCAATTCGCTTTGGCGCGACAATTGTGTGCCGAGTTGGTGGGCGCTCAGGATCAGCGTATGGGGCGTGTGTTTGGCAATGTCCGCAGCGAGGCTTTCTAACAGTGTTTCGCGCAGATGCGCTTGTTTGGCTGTGCCGATGAAACCCCGATTATAGCGCAGCGGGTCGACATGGTCTGGATCGGTGACCGCCATAAACAGACGCGTGTGGTTCTTTGGTCCTGCGGCACGCGGTACCATCACGCCGCGCGCCAACAGTTGATCGCGTTTGTCCGCGAGCACCGCCTGCAGACGTTCAGAACCCGCCTTGTGCAGGCCGATATGAAGATAAATTCGCATCAACGCGCGCTATCCTGTTCTGCGCTGCCATCTTGTGCCGCGCGATCTTCGGGGTTGATGTTGGACTGTCCCCACCACGGTACCGGACGGCCCAAGAACCGCTCAAGCCGCAGCCGTGCGTCGGGGGCGGCAACGTCCAGTTCCAGATACAGCGGATCATTGCGGAACCAGTGGGCAAGGGCCTCATAATGGCCATCGATCCAGATCATCTGCTCATCGATCTCATGTCCGTATCCGACCGGGAGTCCGGGAACGGTGGAGAGCGGGATGCGAAGCTTGCCGAGGTTATTCCAGCGCATGATCGAGCGCGCCATGTGCTCTGTGTCACGCCGTGTCGCAATAAAACAGAGCTTGGGGTGAAGTTTTCGCAAGGCCAACAACAACGCATGATCGCATTGCGGCCAGACCGAATTCCCACCGTAGATAAAACTAATTTCGGTCAGCGCGTCATGGTCGTTCAACAGTGCCAGCGGGTCGCCGTATTTAAATAGTCCCTGATACATCAGATCGCCAACAAACACTCTGTCGGCCGGATCGTTGGGATCTTCGCGCGATTTTATCCGGTGGTCGGCAACAGAGAACCCCGCCTGCGTCAGCGCATGTTTCAGCGTGGTGGTTCCGGATTTCGGCAGCCCGAGGTTGATGATTTCAACGGTCATTGAACAGGTCTCACATCAATCCCAGCCGCAGCAGCATGTCTTCCTCTTGTGGCGGCAGCGGAGAGGCTTTTTGCAACTGCGCGCGCATCGCGCGATAGGCAGGCTGCGCCAGAAGCTCATCGCGCCGCGCCTTGTGACGGGCGACGCAGTCTGCATGAAGGCGGGCAATCTCCGGGTCGGATTTCATTTCATCCAATTCAGCTTGCAGCGCAGGCAGAAGCCGCAGGATAGAACGATCCTCCCAAGCAGGATCATTCCTCTCCCGCCAGTAGGTATCGTCAAAGGCGCGGTTCTCACGGTTCACATCGCCACGATCATTTTTGACCAGATAGCTGTCAAGCGCGCGCAGGGCGTAGTGATTGAGCGTTGCCAACTGTCGCGCGCCCTTGGCGGGGAACTTGCGAATGCGGCGTGGGTTGGCCGCGACCAGAAACTTCTGCGGCACTTGCCGTCCGCCGCCATCGCACCAGCGCGGGCGTATATCTGCGCCCTTCCTTATAAAGGGGCGATGCGCGCCATAATACCCCAATGGGAAATCCCTGCGGGTCAACGTCTTCACCTCGATCGCGCTTTCTCCGCACCAGATGTCGGGGTTATGGCAGCGGGTGAATTGATCAATGACCGGACGGTCAGAAAAACTCTCAACGCCACCATTGGCAAAAAACTGGAATGAAAGCGAAATCGCCTGTGGGTTCTGGCAGGCCTCAATCAGGGCAGGGATCGTGTGATCGCCCACATGGATGTTCAGGAACTCGTCCACATCCGCAATCCAAAGCCAATCGGCCTGCTGTACAATGGGCTGATGGGCGCAATCTTTCAGCGCCTCCATCTGATAGGCGCGCCCCTGTGCCGGGTTGGGCAGATGCACAACACGGCCACGCGCTGCCAGCGCATCCAAAAGCGCATCAGTGCCATCGGTGCAATCGTTGGAATAAAACAGGAAATCCGTCACGCCAATCAGGCGGTTATACGCGATCCATTCCAGCAGGAACGGGCCTTCGTTTTTGACGCAGGTCACCGCGGTGATGCGCATTGTCCTGTCCCTCTTTGTGGCCCACGCCCCAGATGAACGCGTGGATCGTGCCTCTTATCGCCTGCAGGGGTGTTTTCTCCCCACCCGTTCAGCCGGGGTCCTTGGCGCTGGTGTTGTCGCACCCTGCAGGCGGCGGCGTCAATCTGTCCGGCGTCAAAGCCCGCAATATGTTGCATCACCTCCGCGTTGAGGCTGCTTGACGCAAGGGGGGCGGCCATGGCCTCTTGGCAGAACCTGAACTAAGAGGCGCGCCGCATGACACAACAGGCAGAATTTCAGTCGATTGATGCCGTACAGACAGAGCTTGCACAGGTGGGATATATCTGTGGCAGAGCCCTGGCGACGGTAGTGTTTTTATCCGCCCGCCTCAATCGTCCGTTGTTCCTTGAAGGAGAGGCAGGTGTTGGCAAGACAGAGATTGCCAAGGCTCTCTCAGCTCTGACAGGGCGTTCCTTGATCCGGTTGCAATGCTATGAGGGGTTGGACGCGGCGAGCGCCGCCTATGAATGGAATTTCGCCGCGCAAATGGTGGCGATCCGCACCGCAGAGGCTACGGGCGATGCAGACCGTAAAGCACTGCAGGACGAACTCTTTTCAGAGGATTACCTGATTGCCCGCCCGCTGTTGCAAGCGATGCAACCAGACCCGCGCGGCGCACCGATCCTGCTGATTGACGAGCTTGATCGCACCGACGCGCCTTTCGAGGCGTTCCTGCTCGAAGTACTCTCTGATTTTCAGGTGACCATTCCAGAACTCGGCACCATCAAGGCGCTTGAGCCTCCGATGGTGATCCTGACGTCAAATCGCACCCGCGAGGTGCATGACGCCCTCAAACGCCGCTGTCTCTATCACTGGGTGGATTATCCTGATTTTGAACGCGAGCTTGAAATTCTGCACGCGCGGGTGCCGCAGGCAGCGCAGACCCTCAGCCGCGAGGTGGTGGCCTTTGTGCAGGCGTTGCGCACGGAGGATCTGTTCAAAAAACCGGGCGTGGCAGAAACCATTGACTGGGCCAACTGCCTGCTGGCGCTTGATGTTGTGAACCTAAGTCCCGAGACCATTGCCGATACCTTGGGGGCCTTGCTGAAATACCAAGATGACATCGCCCGCTTGCAAGGCTCCGAGGCCAAACGTCTGCTCGATCAGGCGCGGGCATCTCTGGAGGAGCGCTGATATGTCCTTTCGTCTTTTTTCAAATACCTTGGGGGTGTGGGGGCAACGCCCCCATAATGGGTGATGGCAGAGGTCCCGACCCTGAGTTTGCCGGAAAACCCTAAGCTGGTTGCAAATATCACCCATTTCGCGCGCGCTTTGCGCAAGGCGGGTCTGAATGTGGGCACCGGGCGCGTGATGGATGCTGTGAAGGCTGTGGCTGCCGTGGGCTTTACCTCTCGACGAGACTTCTACTGGACCTTGCACGCCTGTTTTGTCTCGCGTCCCGAAGAGCGCGCAGTGTTCGCGCAAGTGTTCCGGCTGTACTGGCGCGATCCGCGGTTTCTGGAGCATATGATGGCGGCGATGCTGCCCGCGATCCGAGGTGTCCAAGAAGAGCGCAGGGCAAAACCTGCGGAAAAACGTGCGGCGGAAGCTTTGCTGCAGGGACAATTGCCCGATGATCTGCCTCAGGATGCGCCCGAGGGCGAAGAGATCGAGATAGATGCGACCATGACGCTCTCGGCTGAAGAGCGGCTTAAAACGCTTGATTTCGAACAGATGAGCACGGATGAAATCGCAAAGGCGAAACGCATGCTCTCGCGTCTTACATTGCCGATCAAGCCTTTGAAAACGCGCCGCCATCTGCCGTCACCGCAAGGCGCGCGGGCGGATTGGCGGCGCACGATGCGCGGTGCCTGCCGCACGGGGGGCGAAATCCACCGGATCGCCCGGACGCGCCGGGCGGAGCGATTTCCAAACCTTGTTGTGCTTTGTGATATCTCGGGCTCCATGAGCCAATACAGCCGCATGGTGCTGCATTTTCTGCATGCTTTGACCAATGCACGAGAAGCCCATCGGCGCGGGCGCTGGGCGCAGGTTCATGGGTTTACCTTTGGCACCCGGCTGACCAACATTACCCGCCACTTGCGCCAACGCGATGTAGATGCGGCCCTTGCCGCTGCAGGCGCTGAGGCGCAGGATTGGCAGGGTGGCACCCGGATTGGAGCCTGCTTGCATGCGTTCAACCGCGACTGGTCACGCCGGGTAATGGGGCAGGGTGCTGTGGTGGTGTTGGTTTCGGATGGGCTTGACCGGGAGCACCCGGTGGATTTGGCGCGCGAGATGCAGCGTTTGCAGCGCTCTGCCAGACGGCTGATATGGCTCAACCCGCTCTTGCGGTGGGATGGTTTTGCACCACGGGCGCAGGGCATTCAGGCGATGCTGCCCCATGTGGACAGTTTCCGGGCAGGTCACAACATTGCCTCGCTTGAGGATCTTGCAAGTGTGCTCTCTCGGCCTGAGGATACAGGAGAGAAGGCGCGTCTTATGGCATTGATGCAAAGCACAGAGGCTCAAGAGTTTCTGAGTTGAAGCGATTTATCCTTGAACTTCTGACCTTTAGAACCATGATTTAAAACACATTCAGGCACCGGGATTTCTGAGATGACATCTGGCACCAACACCGACAGCGAACCTGCACCGCAGTCCCGTTTCGACAATGCACCTGAGCTTGCACTGGCGTGGCACCGCGCAGGGATTGGTGCGGTGCTGTGTACCGTGGTGCAGACGTGGGGATCTGCCCCACGACGCACGGGATCACAACTGGTGGTTGGCGGAGATGGTCGCGTCGAGGGATCCGTCTCGGGGGGCTGCGTCGAAGGTGCGGTCATCATGGAAGCGCAGGAGGCGCTGGAGCGGGGCAGCCATAAGTTACTGGAATTTGGCGTCAGCGATGGTGACGCCTTTGCCGTGGGGCTGGCCTGCGGCGGCACCATCAAGGTCTTGCTCGAACCCATTGGTCACACCTTGACTGAGGACACGCTGGAGGCTTTGGTTCTGGCGCGCACTGAGCGCCGCCCACTGGCCTATGAGGTGAACCTCGCGAGCGGACAGGGCCATTTGGTCAATGCCGCATCCTACCCGGAGCGCATGCGGATGGATCGCTCTGGGGTTGAAGATGATGGGGAGACCTTTGTGGCGATCCACAACCCGCCTTTGCGGGTGATCGTGGTGGGGGCGGTGCATATTGCGCAAGCATTGGTGCCGATGGCGCGGATTGCGGGCTATGATCCCATTATCATTGAGCCGCGCGCAGCCTTTGGCACTGCCGAGCGGTTTCCGGGCGAACATATCGTGGATGATTGGCCGGATGACGCGGTGGAGCGCCTTGGACTGGACACCCGCACTGCTTTGGTGTTGCTCACGCATGATCCAAAGCTCGACGATCCGGCCCTGATGGCGGCCTTGCGAGCAGAGTGTTTCTACATCGGCGCGTTGGGGTCTAAACGCACCCACGGGCAGCGGCACCAACGCATGATTGCCGCTGGTTTTATGCAAGAGGACATTGCCCGTATCCATGGCCCAATCGGACTTGATATCGGTGCAGCAAGCCCGGCGGAAATTGCGGTGTCCATCCTTGCCGAGATGACGGCGGTGCTGCGGGGCAAAGCGGCATGAAATTCGGGCCGGTTCCGGTGCGCGACGCTCTTGGCGCGATTGCGGCGCATTCAATCCGGGCCACCGCGCGCCCCTACGCGTCGCAACTGGACTATAAGATTGCCAAGGGCACGCAACTGACCGCAGATCATATCGAAGATCTGATCGAGGAAGGTCATAGCGAGATTGTCGTAGCGCGGCTTGAACCCGGCGACGTGCACGAGAACGACGCGGCCCTGCGTTTGGCGCAGGCGCTGGTGCCGGACGCGGACGGACAAGGATTGCGCATATCGGGTGCGGGCGCTGGACGCGTCAATCTATATGCGCTGAACTCTGGCGTGTTGCAGTTGGATGCCAGCCAGATCGCGGCGGTGAATGCGATCGATCCGATGATCACCGTGGCGACAGTGCCAGATTATCACCGGGTTGATGCAGATGGCATGGTCGCGACGATCAAGATTATCTCATATGCGGTGCCTGAAACGTATCTGGACCAAGCGACGGCTGCGGCGACGGCTGCGCTCCGCGTGCGATCTCCGGTTTATTCATCGGCTACGTTGATTGAAACACGGGTTACACAAGAGATACCGTCCGGCAAAGGGCGCGCTGCGATGGCGGGGCGTCTGGAACGGATGGGTATGATGCTGAGCCCACGCGTGGTGATCCCGCATCATACCGCAGAGATTGCCACCGCACTGAAGGACGCGCCGGGCGAGGTTTTGTTTGTCCTCACCGGCTCTGCGACATCCGATCCTATGGATGTAGCACCAGAGGCGCTGCGCCTGGCAGGGGGCGTGGTTACACGATTTGGGATGCCGGTTGATCCGGGCAACCTGCTGTTTCTCGGCCATCTTGGCGAGAAACCCGTGATCGGCCTGCCCGGATGTGCACGCTCACCCGCGCTCAACGGGGCGGATTGGGTGCTGGAACGGGTGGTCTGCGGCATAGATGTGACGTCGGCGGATATTGCGATGATGGGTGTTGGCGGTCTGTTGAAGGAAATCCCGACCCGGCCGCGGCCACGGCGGGATGGGGAGTAACACCAAGGACCGTGCCTGACTTTGCAGAGGCGGGGCGAGGCAAGAAGCGCCTTCCCGGAGCGAAGGTCAGGCGTTGTCCGACCTCTCGGTCGGACGAAGCATGCAAATCCGCAATCTCCTTCGCCCTCCCTTGCCGCATAAAATCCTCGCGCCATCTTCTGACCCGTGATTAACTGATCTCAGCCAGACAAAGAATTTCAAGCTAGGGAGGAATTTATGACGAAGGTCTCGATGACCGTGAATGGCACCCCCATGTCCGGGGATGTCGAAGGTCGTACATTACTTGTGTCATTTCTGCGGGATCAGCAGGGGCTCACCGGCACCCATGTGGGCTGCGACACCAGCCAATGCGGAGCCTGTGTTGTCCATGTGGACGGCAAGGCGGTGAAATCCTGCACCATGCTGGCGCTTGAGGCCGAAGGGAAGGAGGTTGCCACCATCGAGGGGCAGGCGGCTCCTGACGGCACACTCAACGCGATTCAGGCGGCGTTTCAGGAACACCACGGGCTTCAGTGCGGATTTTGCACGCCCGGCATGGTGATGTCGGCAGCGGCATTGCTGAAGGAGAACCCAAAACCTTCCGAGGCCGATATCCGCCATTATCTGGAGGGCAACCTCTGCCGTTGCACCGGCTACCACAATATCGTCAAGGCGATCATGGCAGCCTCCGGTCAGGATGTCTCTGCCATCGCAGCGGAGTGAGCCAAATTCGCATCAAAAATGAGGATTATCCGTGAAATAGCGTATTGGGTCCTGCTCGTAGGACTCGGAATTGGAACCCAGCAATTTTGGACAGGCTTTGTCATGACGCGCATAGATTATGCGTCTCATCATCAGCAGTCCTTAGAGTTGGTGGGAAAAGCTCTGATGGTAATCGTCATTTTGGCCATTGGATCATGTACGCGCAGAAATCCGAAAAACAGGCCAGACCAAGATGCATCTAACAACTGAACTTTGTCGTTCACAGGGAAGAGGAGCCCGGTGAGACGATAAAAGTCCTCAAGGGAGGAAGTCAGAATGCCTAAAGATATTGACGCCAAGGAGAGCGGCATCGGTGCCGCCACCAAACGGCGCGAAGACATCAGGTTCCTGACGGGAACCGGCAATTATACCGACGACATTCATGTAAACGGTCAGGCCTATGTGCATTTCCTGCGCTCGGATGTGGCGCATGGGCGGATCACTTCGCTTGATACCGCGGCGGCTTCGGCGATGCCTGGCGTGCTGCGAGTGTTCACCGGCGCGGATTTCGAAGGCGTTGGTGGGCTGCCCTGCGGCTGGCAAGTCACCGACCGCTTTGGCGAGGTGATGCAGGAACCGGCGCATCCGGTGCTGGCGCAGGGTAAGGTGCGCCATGTGGGCGATCCCATCGCCGCCGTGGTGGCCGAGAGCGCCGAATTGGCCCGCGATGCCGCCGAGGCGATCGAGCTGGAGATCGACGAGCTGCCCGCCGTGATCGACATGAAGGCGGCGCTGCAGGACGGCGCGCCGAAGGTGCATGACGATCTGACCTCCAACCTCTGCTATGACTGGGGCTTTGTGGAGGAAAACAAGGAGGCGGTCGCCAAGGCCTTTGACGCCGCCGCCCATGTCACCACGCTGGAGCTGGTCAACAACCGTCTGGTCGCCAACCCGATGGAGCCGCGCGTGGCGGTGGGGGATTTCAACCGCGCCACCGGCGAGAGCACACTTTATACCACCAGCCAGAACCCGCATGTGATCCGGCTTTTGATGGGGGCCTTTGTGCTTGGCATCCCGGAGCATAAATTGCGCGTGGTGGCACCCGATGTGGGGGGCGGCTTTGGCTCCAAGATCTTCCACTACGCGGAAGAGGCGTTCTGCACCTTTGCCGCCAAGGCGCTCAATCGTGCAGTAAAATGGACCTCCTCGCGGTCCGAGGCCTTTATGTCCGACGCCCATGGCCGCGATCATGTGACCAAGATCGAACTGGCGCTGGATGCAGACAACAACTTCACCGCGCTGCGCACGGAAACTTACGCCAATATGGGGGCGTATCTGTCGACCTTCGCGCCCTCGGTGCCCACCTGGCTGCACGGCACGCTGATGGCCGGCAATTACAAGACGCCGCTGATCTATGTGAACGTCAAGGCGGTGTTCACCAATACGGTGCCTGTCGATGCCTATCGCGGCGCTGGGCGGCCAGAGGCGACCTTCCAGCTGGAACGTGTCATCGACAAGGCGGCGCGAGAGCTGGATGTCGACCCCATAGCGCTCCGGCGGCAGAACTTTGTCACCGAGTTCCCCTATGCCACGCCTGTGGCGGTGGAATATGACACCGGCGACTATGTAGCGACGATGGATAAGCTCGAAGAGATCGCGGATATTGCAGGCTTTGCCGCGCGTCGCGCCGAGAGCGAGAAATCCGGTAAGCTGCGCGGTCTGGGTGTGAACTGCTATATCGAGGCCTGCGGCATCGCGCCCTCGAACCTCGTCGGACAATTGGGCGCCCGCGCGGGCCTCTATGAGAGCGCCACGGTACGCGTCAACGCCACCGGCGGCATCGTGGTGATGACCGGCAGCCACAGCCACGGGCAGGGGCATGAGACGTCCTTTCCGCAGGTGATCGCCGAGATGATCGGCATCCCCGAGGATATGGTAGAGATTGAACACGGTGATACCGCCAATACGCCGATGGGCATGGGCACCTATGGCTCGCGCTCCCTTGCGGTGGGCGGCTCTGCCATGGTGCGGGCAACAGAGAAGATCATTTCGAAGGCCAAGAAGATCGCCGCCCATCTGATGGAGGCCGCGGATGCCGATATCGAGCTGAAGGACGGCAAGTTTTCGGTTGTGGGCACGGATAAATCCGTGGCTTGGGGAGATGTGACGCTCGCCGCCTATGTGCCGCATAACTACCCGCTGGAGGAGATCGAGCCGGGGCTGGAGGAGACGGCGTTTTACGATCCGGCCAATTTCACTTACCCGGCGGGGGCCTATGCCTGCGAGGTTGAGGTTGATCCCGATACCGGCAAGGTCACCATTGAACGCTTTGCCGCCGCCGATGACTTTGGCAATATCGTCAATCCGATGATCGTCGACGGTCAGGTGCATGGCGGTTTGGGGCAGGGGATCGGTCAGGCGCTTTTAGAGGGCTGTGTTTATGACGAAGATGGTCAGCTCTTGTCCGCGAGTTTCATGGACTACGCCATGCCACGCGCCGACGATGTGCCGTTCTATCAGGTGGATCATTCCTGTCAGACGCCCTGCACCCACAATCCGTTGGGGGTGAAGGGCTGTGGCGAGGCCGGGGCCATCGGCTCGCCGCCAGCAGTCGTCAATGCGGTGGTGGATGCGCTGCGCTCCGCTGGCAAGGATGTGACCCATATCGACATGCCGCTGACCCCCGCGCGGGTCTGGGCGGCGATGCAAGGTTGAGACGGCGGAGCGGGGGCCAGCCCCCGCACCCCCGGGATATTTATGAGAAGATGAAGGAGCCCAAGGGCGATCCTTCGGAAAGGAAGAGCGATGTATGAGTTTGAATTCGCGCGACCATCGAGTGTCGCGGAGGCCGTCGCGGCGCTGCGCGAAGAGGATGCGCAGGCGCTGGGCGGCGGGCAGACTTTGATCCCGACGCTGAAGCAACGTCTGGCGATGCCGACGACCTTGGTGAGTCTGGGCGGCATCTCTGAGTTGAAAGGTATTTCTGCCTCGGGGCGTGAGGTGGTTGTGAAAGGTGGCACCACCCATACTGAGGTTGCGGAAGGTGCGAGCGCCTATCCGGCACTGGCCGCGCTGGCCGGGCAGATTGGTGATCCAGCGGTGCGCAATCGGGGCACCATCGGCGGATCTTTGGCCAATAACGACCCCGCCGCCTGCTACCCGGCGGCGGCGCTGGCGTCGGGCGCAACCATTGTGACCAATGCCCGCGAGATTGCAGCGGATGACTATTTCCAAGGTATGTTCACCACCGCGCTGGAGGAAGGTGAGATCATCACCGCCGTCAAATTTCCGGTGCCGGAGGTGGCGAACTACCAGAAGTTCCTGCAACCGGCGTCGCGCTTTGCCATGGTTGGCGTTTTTGTCGCCAAACTTGCGGATGGTGTGCGGGTGGCGGTTACAGGTGCGTCTGAGGAGGGCGTGTTCCGCTGGGCGGAGGCCGAAGCGGCGCTGTCGGCCAATTTCAACGCCGATGCGATATCCGGCCTGACCGTTGAAGCTGAGGGCATGATCGGTGACATCCATGGCACCAAAGAGTATCGCGCGCATCTGGTCGGAGTGATGACCAAGCGGGCGGTGACTGCGGCGGGCTAACCCCACCGCAGCAGTTTTGGAAAAAATAAAAAAGCCTCCCCCAAAATCTCGGGGGAGGCTTTTTATTCGGGTTTTCGTTCAACCGGCTCAAGAGCGGTCGATGCGCATTACTTCGTCGGAAGCGGGCCGATCATCATGATCATCTGACGACCTTCCATCTTTGGCATATTCTCGACCTTGCCGAGTTCCTTGATGTCTTCGGCCACGCGCTGCAGCAGTTCACGACCAAGGTTCTGGTGTGCCATTTCGCGGCCACGAAAGCGCAGGGTGACTTTCACCTTGTCGCCGTTTTCCAGAAACTTGATCACGTTGCGCATCTTCACGTCATAGTCGTGGGTATCCGTGTTGGGACGGAACTTGACCTCTTTGACCTCGATGATCTTCTGCTTCTTGCGCGCTTCGCTTTCGCGTTTTTGCTGTTCATACTTGAACTTACCGAAGTCCATGATCTTGCAGACCGGGGGCGTGGCATTGGGCGAGATCTCAACAAGGTCGAGACCAGCCTCTTCGGCCATCTGCATCGCCTTTGCGGGATGCACAACGCCTACGTTTTCGCCTTCTGCACCGATCAGGCGGATTTCGGGAGCGCGGATTTTGTCGTTTACGCGCGGGCCAGTGTCACGGGTCGGCGGCGCGTTATGAGGTCTGCGAGCTATGGGTTCTATCCTTTGATAATTGCAGAAATTTGAGCCGGGAATTTAATCGGTGTCTCACAGTCTTGCAAGCCGGAAACACAAGGGTTTTTGCGATTGGCAAGAGATTTCACGCATAAGCCGGATGTGCTGGCAAAGCATGGCCGAGGGGAGCGTGTGCAAGGACTTCCCCCTTGTTGTATCCGTCAATTAAGCAGAAGTACATCTGCAATCCGTCCCACGTCGGGACGTTAGCATGGAAGGATATTGCCATGAAAATCGCAGGAGTGGGCGCAGCAATTGGTTTGGTCGTGGTTGCAGGTGCCGTGTGGTATTTGAACCAGCCAGACGAACAGGCCGTGACTGACACACCGGCTGAGGTTGCAAATGAGGCAGCGCCTGTCGTTGCTGAAGAGACCGAAGCGGCTGAAGTCGAAACCGGTGAGGCCGAGGCCACCGATTTGCAAGAACAGGCCGAGGCGGCAGCAGAAGAAGCAGCCACCACGGTTGAGGAAACGGCACAAGCCGTTGCCGACCAGGCTTCTGAGGCAGTTCAGAGCGCGACAGAGGCCGCCTCTGACGCGGCAGGAAATCTTGTGGATGGCGCGACTGAAACCGTCGAGGCGGCCCAAGAACAGGCCACCGCAGCGGTTGAAGCAGCACAGGAAGGCGCTGCAACAGCCGTGGAAGGCGCCGCCGCCGCAGTTGAGGCTGCACAAGAGGGGGCAGCCAGTGCTGTAGAGGCCGCTCAGACAACAGCGTCTGACGCGGTGAACGCTGTGACCGAAGGGGCGAGCGATCTGGCCACTGAGGCGCAGACTGAGACGCAAGATGCCGCGCAAGCTACGGCAGATGCGGTCACAGAGGCCGTCACGCCGGAGACCACAGCAGAGGCCACCGCAGAGGCAGAAGCTGCAACGCCTTCGGAGCTTTTGACGCCCGAAGGGTTCAACTACGACCGCGTGATCGAACTGATTGATGGCTCGGAACTGGACCCGCTGAAAAAGACCGCCGTGAAATCGGCGATCACTCAGGCGCGCGACAATCCAGAGCTCTTGAAATCAGCCCTGCAGGCAGCGCGTTCCGCACTGGGTCTCTGAGATTTAGGTCTTAGGACAGAGCACACAATGAGACGCCCCGAGAGACGCCCCGAGTTTTCGGGGCGTTTTTTTGTGTGGGTGTCAGGGTCGGACTTGCAAAAGAAAAACGCCCCCGCAATTGATCTGCGAAGGCGTTTCAAATTCAACTCGAGTGATCAGTAATCAGTCGAGGAAGGCTTTTTCCACCACGAAATGCGCAGGTTTGGAATTCGCGCCTTCTTCCAGACCGTAGGTGTTCTCAAAGAGATCCTTGAGTTCGAGGTTGAAGGCAAGGTTGCCGCAGATCATCGCACGGTCGCTTTCCGGGTTCAGCGGCGGCACGCCCAGATCCTCAAACGCCTCGCCCGAGCGCATCAGGTCGGTGATGCGGCCCATTTTGGCGCTCTCTTCGCGGGTGGTGGTGGGGTAGTATTTGATCTTCTTCCAGAAGCCCTCGCCGATCACCTCATTCAGGAGCTCGTCGTCCTTGAGGCTCTCGATCAGCTCCCGGCCATAGGTCAGCTCACCGGCCTCGCGGCAGGTGTGGGTGATGATGACCTCGTCGAATTTCTCGTAGGTTTCCGGCTCGCGCAGCAGCGAGGCAAAAGGCGCAAAGCCGGTGCCGGTGGCAAAGAACCAGATCCGCTTGCCGGGGACCAGCGCATCATGCACCAGGGTGCCGACGGGTTTGGGGCGTAGGATGATTTCGTCACCGACCTTAATGTGCTGAAGCTTCGAGGTCAGTGGGCCGTCCTGCACCTTGATCGAATAGAACTCCATTTCCTCATCCCAAGAGGGCGATGCGATGGAATAGGCGCGCAGCAAGGGCTTTACCTTGCCCGTCTTTGGGTCGGGGTCATTCATCAGGCCAATCATCACGAATTCGCCTGAGCGAAAGCGCAAGGATGCAGGCCGCGTGCAGCGGAAGGAAAACAGCCGGTCGGTCCAGTGCTTGACCTCCGTTACGGTCTGGGCGTCGGGCAGGGCGGGTTTGGCCTTTGCAGGCGCGGCAGCTTCGGTCACAGGCTCACTCACGGGCGAAATCTCGTTCATCATGTCTCTGCCAGCGGGGATAGGCCGGCACCTCTGATTAGTCTTTGATCCAAGTCAGGGGAACCCCCTCTGCGGCAATCTTGCGCAGGGTGTCGTTCCCACTGGTCCAGCATAAGGGTGGACCGGGAACGGCGCGGGGCCTGACGGCGATGTCGTGGGGCTGGCTTAGCGCGCGGCGTTCGATTGCGCGCGCAGGCGGGCCTGATAGTTGTGGCTTTGCCAATTGGCACGGAACAACCACTCGCCTTCGGGCTGGCGGGTGGCGAGATCGTCGGAAATCTCCACCTCGTCAAAGCCAACCCGGCGCGCCATTGCGTATTGATCCGAGATCACATGGCCATGCGCGCGCAGGCGTCCCTGATATCCCATCAGGCGCAGCATCCGTGCAATGGTAAATCCGCGTCCGTCGGCAAAAGAAGGGAAATCCACTCGGATCATCTCTATGCCGTCCAGTTGGCCTTTTAGGGTGGCAGGATCCGTGTCAGACGCCAGATCGAGCACATTTGCGCCCTCAAAGCCGCCGGTCCAGTCGTCATGGGCAAAGCCCGCGTCGGTTACGATAACGCTCATATCATTCAAGCTCCTGTACGGACGAATTTGCCATCCACTACGTGAATGCCGCACTCGACTTTGTTCTGGTTGCGCCAGCGGCCAGCGCGGGGGTCTTCGCCTTCTGCGACCGGGCTGGTGCAGGGGGCACAACCGATCGAGGGATAGCCCTTTGCCACCAGCGGGTGCCGGGGCAGGCGGTTTTCATCCATATAGGCGCGCACATCCTCGGGCGCCCAATGGGCCAGCGGATTGATCTTCATCCGCCCCGTTCCGTCCTCGACCTCAAAGAAATCAAGCGCGGCGCGGGTGCCGGATTGGAACCGCTTGCGACCGGTGATCCAGCCGTCATAGCCCGCCAGCGCCTTTTGCAGCGGGATGGTTTTGCGCAGGGTGCAGCAGGCATCGGTGTCGGAAAACCTGAGCGCGCCATAGGGGTCTTTTTCGGCGATATCATCGGCTTTGATGACGCGCACGTTCTTTAGCCCCAGACGCTCGCTCACCTCCTGTTGGTAAACCAGCGTTTCGGTGAACAAGAGTTCTGTGTCCACAAACAACACTGGCACCATCGGGTCGATGACGGCGGCCATATGCAAAAGCACGACCGATTCTGCGCCAAAGGAGGACACCAGCGCGATGTTTCCAGCATCACGCAAAGCGCCTTCCATCACTGAGGTGGCCGAGTGGTGTTTGAAGCGGGCATTGAGCGCGGCCACTTGTTCGGCCAGGGCCTCCTCGCTGCGCGGGGCAGCGGGGTGACCATGGATGTCATGGTCGATGCGGGTCATGGCTCAGGCCACCTTTTTCTCTGCTGCCGGGTAGAGCGCCGCCTTAAAGGGCTCCATGCCGACGCGGCGATAGGTTTGAAGGAATTCCTCCCCCGCACTCTCGCGCTGCTCCAGATAAGTCTCCACGATGCGCTCGACTGCGGGGACGATTTCGTCATAGGCAAAGCCGGGTCCGGTGCGGGTGCCGATCGCTGCCGTTTCGGTCGCGTCACCACCCAGCGTGATCTGGTAGTTCTCGACGCCTGCGCGATCCAGACCAAGGATGCCGATATGGCCGACGTGGTGGTGTCCACAGGCGTTGATGCAGCCAGAGATCTTGATTTGCAGATGGCCGATATCATGCTCCATCTTCAGATCCTCGAACCGGGTGGCGATCTCCTGCGCGACGGGGATTGAACGCGCGGTGGCCAGCGCACAGTAATCCATGCCGGGGCAGGCGATGATGTCCGAGATCAGCCCGATGTTGGCGGTGGCCAGATCCGCTGCTTTGAGGCGCGCATGGATCGCGGGCAGGTCGTTCTTGTGCACATGCGGAAGGATCACGTTCTGCTCGTGGCTGATGCGCAGCTCGCCATAGGCGAACTCTTCGGCAACATCGGCCATGGCGCGCATCTGATCGGCAGTTGCATCGCCCGGTGTCGCGCCGTGTTTCTTGATCGAGATGGTTGCGATGGCATGCCCCGGTGCCTTGTGCGCGGCGAGGTTGGTGTCGGCCCATGCGCGAAACACCGGATCGGAGTCGTAAGCGGCGTCAAAGGCCTCGGTGCCGCCGGTGCGGAACTCCGGCGCAGCGAAATGGCGCTTGATGTCCTGAAACAGCGCCTGATCGGCACCGCCAAAGGTCGGGCGCACTTGGGCAAAGCGTTCCTCGGTCAGCTCGCGGATTTTCTCCAGACCCAGCTCGTGCACGGTAATCTTGATGCGGGCCTTATACTTGTTGTCGCGACGGCCCAGTTGGTTCCACACCGAAATCACGCTCTCAATGTAGGGCAGCAAGTCATCGGCGACGACGAATTCATTCAGAACTTTGCCGATCATCGGGGTGCGGCCCAGACCACCGCCCACCAGCACCTGATAGCCGATCTCGCCGTCGTCATTCTTGACGATCTTTACCGCAAGGTCATGCGCTTTCAGCACCGCGCGGTCGTTGGAGGCGCCAGAGACGGCGATCTTGAACTTGCGGCCCATGAACTGGAATTCAGGATGATCAGTGGACCACTGTCGGATCAGTTCCGCGATGGGGCGGGGGTCTTCGATCTCATCGGCGGCGGCACCGGCGAAATGGTCTGCGGTCACATTGCGGATGGTATTGCCCGAGGTCTGGATGGCGTGCAGGTTCACCTCCGCCAGCGCGTCCAGCATGTCCGGCACGTCCTTCAGCTTTGGCCAGTTGTACTGGATATTCTGACGGGTGGTGAAATGGCCATAGCCCTTGTCCCATTTCTGGGCCAGCAAGGCGAGCGCGCGCATCTGATCGGGATTGAGCGTCCCATAGGGGATCGCGACCCGCAGCATATAGGCGTGCAGTTGCAAGTAGAGACCGTTCATCAGGCGCAGCGGCTTGAACTCATCCTCAGTGAGGGCACCGTCGATGCGGCGCTCCACCTGAGTGCGGAACTGGCGGTTGCGTTCGGCGAGGAAGGCGGAGTCGAAGTCGTTATACTTATACATCTGCGGTGGCCTCCAGTTTGGCTTCTTGCTTACCGTGGGCATAGTTCGTGGGACCGGTACGCCGGAAATCCTCGCGGAAATGGGTGGGTTCGGGGCCTTGCTCGCCTGCTTTTGCGTCGGCGAGATAGGCGCCAACGGCGATTTGCGGCTGGCTTTGTGCATCAAGAAGGCGCAGCTGCGCTTCCGCCTCATCGGTGATCAGCTCTGCGTCGCGCAGGTCGCGGGTCCAATTGCCAGAGGTGGTGAGATAGATCACATCGCCTTCCAGCAGGTCGTTGGCGGTGACGACTTTGGGGGTGAATGCACGGGCCATCAGGCAAGCTCCATCTGAATTTCGGTGTGGGCGGCAGACGCGGCACGCGGCGCCAGCCCAAGGAAAGTAAGCGCCGGGCCAGCAAAATTCGCAGCGGCCAGATCGGCGGGCAGTTGATCGAGAGTCGTGGCGAGCACGCGCTGATCCGCGCGCGAGGCGTTCTCCACCACGGTCACGGGCGTTGCGCGGTCCGCACCATGCATCAACATGCGCCCCTGAACAAAGCGGGCGGATTTCTTGCCCATATAGACGGCGGCCACCTCGCCCGGACGGGCAAGCTGCGCCCAATCATGATCGGCAAAGCCCTTCATGTCGTGCCCGGTCAGGAACCGCACCGAGGAATTGCGCCCCCGCTGGGTCAGGCTCTGCCCGATGGCGGCAACTGCAGCCGAGGCAGCAGTGATGCCCGGCAGAATTTGGGTGTCCACATCAGCAGCCTTGCAGGCCGAGAGTTCCTCGTCGAGACGGCCAAAGATGGTGGGATCACCCGACTTTAGCCGCAGCACCTTGAGGCCACGTTTGGCGTGATACACCAGCCGCGCGCAGATCTCTTCTTGTGCCATGGAGGGGCCAAAGCCCTCTTTGCCGACGTCTTCCAGAATTGCGTCGTCGTGGGCGAGCGCCATGATCTCATCACTGACCAGACGATCATTGAGGATCACATCCGCCTCCCTCAGCGCCTTCAACACCTTGAGGGTCAGCAGGTCGGCATCGCCGGGACCGGAGCCCGCAAATGCCACAACGCCCGGACACATCACGCCAGCGGCTCCCGGCAGGGGCGGCGTGAGGGGCGGGATGTAATGCGTGTCGCGGGGCATCTCTCGGTCCATTTTTTGCTGTTTGACGTGATTGTAGATATAGGAAATATTCCTCGCTCTGTGCTATATGGGCTGGGAAATAAGGACACATGTCTCACTGCATTTCGCCGTGAGGTCCGCGCGTCCTAAACTTAGGAGAATTTTGGAATGACAGTGCGGATCGACGCCACGGACCGGAAAATTCTGGCGGAACTCCAGCGCGACGCGGGGCAGTCGCTGGACGAAATCGCCAAGCAAGTGGGCAGTTCAAAGACGCCTGTCTGGAATCGTATCCGCAAGTTGCGCGAGGCCGGAGTGGTTGGCAACCAGACCATGATCCTTGATGCCGAAGCGCTGGGGTTTGAGGCCTGTTTCTTTGTTCTCATCCGCACGTCCGAACATGAGGCCGAGTGGCAGGCGAAGTTTCTCAAAGCACTGCAAGAACGCCCCGAAGTTCAGGAGGCACATCGCCTTGCAGGGGATATCGATTACATCCTGAAGGTGCGGGTGAAGAATGCGCGGGCCTACGACAAATTCTATCAGGCGCTGATCTCAGAAGTGCGGGTTCACAATGTGACGGCGCTCCTGTCGATGGAGGAAATCAAATCCACCACCCATCTGCCACTGGCGCAAATCCGGGTCGATTAAGCGGAGATGAGCCCTGTGACATAAGGGAGGCTGTTTTTGTTCAAAGGGGTGATCCTGAGCGGCGCTTGATGGCGGATTTTTTCGCATCTCAATGTAGTTTTGGCTCTTGCACCCCGCATGCAACCTCCATAAAAAGCGAAACACACCAAGTGGCCGGACACCACCCGCCACATCAGGTGCTAAAGGCGGCGAGTTGGCGGAGTGGTGACGCAGCGGATTGCAAATCCGTGTACACCGGTTCGATTCCGGTACTCGCCTCCACAATATGCCAAGCAATGAGATGGCAGTCGGTTGGCTGTTGAGTAGACGCTCGATCAGCCAGATATGGCTTTTTATTCCAGCGCCCAGATGACCTCACTCAAGCCCGCGAGTTTGGCGAGCCGCTTCAATTCCGCCTCGAGCTTGTCTGTGCGTTGTTTCGTCCGCAGGCGTGCGTCTTCGGTCCAAAACTTGGTCAGCGTAAGTGTGCCTTTTGCGCGATCGCCTTTGACCTCTACACGGCCGACCATGCGGTTCCCCTCCAGCAAAGGGTAAATGTAATACCCCCATTTTCGTTTCATGGCCGGGACAAACATTTCGACGGTATAGTCAAAACCAAATAGTCTCGCGAGGCGCTTGCGGTCACGAATGGCCGGATCAAACGGGTTGAGTATGCGCAGTCGGGACGTGGGGTTTTGCAGTGTTCTGATCCGCTCCTCGATATCTGCACAGGCCACTGCTTTGGTCCAACTGCCATCTGCGCCTTGTATTTCAGTTTCGATCAGGTTTTTGGCATCACTAGTTCCCCAAGATTGGACTTCCGCTCTCTCGCAGGCCTCCCAGAATTTATGGATTTCACCTAAAGTCCCAAAACCGATCCTGTTAACTGCGGTGCGGCAGAGCTGGGTGATTTGCTCCGTGTCGCTGAGTTCGGGCATATCTTGTGGATACACGCGTTCGGCCAGGTCATAGTATTTGGTAAACCCGTCGCGATGCGATGTCGCCAATTCGCCAGAGTACCAAAGATAATCGAGCACCATCTTGTGAGGCGGACGTTTCCACATCGTCTTTGCGCCTGAAATTTTGGTCTCAAAGTCTTTTGTCGAGAGAGGGCCGTGTTCTCCAATCCGACGCAGAACCTCGTCGATCAGTTCTGGTTCGAGATACTTGCCAAACCAGTTTGAGCGACCGACTTGAGCTTTTTTGCGCGAGAATTGACGCTGCCACATGGGGAGGAATTCCATGGGCAAAACAGAAGCATCATGGGTGAAATGTTCAAACACCTGCCGTGTGCTGCGAAGCAAAGGGTCCAACATGTGTTCGCGATAGTTCTGATTGCGGCTCCACAGGATATGGTGATGGGCACGGGACACAACTTGAATGGTGTCGATTTGCACAAATCCCAGCTGTTTTATCAACTGCGGCGTGTCCAAGGGCCCCGTCGGCGCCTGCGCGAGACCATGCGATCCGAGCCACAGGGCGCGGGCGGTGTGATTGTCAATTTTTAACCGGGCCAATGCGCTGCACTCCTCCACGTTCTGGATTTGTTTCACAAACGAGGGGCTGACGAAAGGCGTTTCATTTGAGCCTCATATGATTTCGGCGCGATTTTGGGGTGGTATTGCTCCGATCAGATGAGCTTTTCGGCCCGGCGCGGACAGAGATATCCTTTGCAAGATCATAAACGGACCGTAACGGCGCGTGTCCTGTGCTCAGGAATTGGGGCGTCCTTAGCCGACCTGCATGAACGACTGACCAGAATTCCAATCCTGAGCCCAAGCAAGAAAACTGTCGCGATCCATTGGGCGCGCGAATGCATATCCTTGCAAGACGTCGGCCCCAAGATCAGAGAGTATCTTGGCTTCGGCCTCAGTTTCCACGCCCTCCACAACCGTTGCAGCACCTGCGCTTGTGGCCATTTCGATCAATCCACGCATCAGGTCTCTGCGCGCAGGTTTGCTGTCGATATCGCTCGTGAACATACGATCAATCTTGAGCCTGTCGGGGCGCAGCGCCAGCACGCCTGCGATACTGGCATGTCCCGTGCCAAAGTCATCAATTTCGATCCCAATGCCCATCGCTTTCAGGGCGTCGATTTGCTTGGCGTAATCCTCGTCGACATGATCCAGAAACACTGTCTCTAGGAGTTCAAAAGCCAAGCCGCTGGCCGGGAGGTCAGTGCGTTGCTTTAACTCTTCAATCAAACCCGGATGCCCCAGCCGTTCTGCAGAGACATTCACCGATATGCTAGGTAAGTGAATGTTATGTTGGGCGAATTCCCAATAGGCAGCGAGGGCAAGGTCCAAAATTCGCCGATCCAGTTCCGCCAGCATGTTCACTTCTTTGGCAACGGATACAAAAACATCTGGGCCGACGATGCCGCGCTTGGGGTGGTGCCAGCGGGCCAAAGCTTCACAGCCAGCAATTGCCCCGGTTTTCCCATCGATTTGCGGCTGGAAGGTCACTTTGATTTCATCGTTTCGGAACGCCTGCTTAAAGTCCCGGATCAGATCCATTTTTTCATCATGCGCCGCGCCAATGTCGGTGGAGTACGCGTTGACGCAGGATCGCCCGTCGGCCTTTGACGCATAAAGAGCCAGATCGGCGCGCCGCAGCGCGGAAAGAAGCGTTTCATCGCGCTCGCAGAGTGCAAACCCAATGGAGACACCAACCTCAAGCTCGACGTCCTTGTAGCGCACCGGCTGAAGCAGTTCGAACAGTAGGTCGGAGCAATACTCAAACGCCTCTGCCTCGCTTCCGGAAAATTCCACCAGCAAGGCAAACTCATCCCCTCCGATGCGGAAAGCGAAATCGCATCCGGGCTGGATCTTGTCCGAAATTCGCCGTGCACCCTGTTCTAGGACCAGATCGCCCACTTCGTGGCCATAGGTGTCGTTGATATATTTGAAACGGTCCAGATCAAGCGCGATAACCAGCGTTCCGGCCTGCTGAGCTGTCGCAGGCGCTGAGGCAATTTCCTCAAGGTGCTTGCGATTGCCCAGACCGGTGAGTTTGTCATGTCGAGCCGACCAGGCGCTCTCCTCCTGAGCCGCGCGCATCGCCTCAAAGGCTTCTTCCGCCATCTCTCGGCTCATACGCTCCTTGCGGATTGAGGCCATGCGCTGGTCAATCTCTTCTTCAACCCGGTCGAGAACACGGTTGTAGCGATAGGCCAGCACGCCCAATTCTGACGAGCGTTCGATGCGCACGCGGCTGCTAAAAGATCCGGTTCGCTGGTGACGTTTCATTTCTTCCAGCAATTCCAACAACATGTTTCGCTGGTTGTTTTCTGCTAGGTTGAGGCCGCGCACTTCATCTCGGGGGCGCGCGCGCAGGAGGCCGCGCGCTTTTAAGAGCAGGATCAAGGGCGTCATGCAGGATATGACCCAAATCCCGACGACAGCTGCGCCAAAAGCCTGTACGCCAAGCTGGGCAATCCGGCTGCCTGCAGGCAGTGCATCCAGTGGAGCCGCGAAGGCCACTGCCAGCGTGCCCAAAAGACCCGCCGCAAGATGAACAGGGATTGCGCCAACAACGTCATCGATTTCCAGTGCGTCCAATATATCGCGCGCCACAATGACTGCTATGGCGCCAGCGGCGCCAATCAAGAAGGCTGTCAGCCCGGATAGCAGATGGATGCCAGCGGTGCTTGCTACAAGTCCACCGAGGAAGCCATTGACCAAGAGTTCCGCCCTGACACAGCGAAAGATGCCAAGGCCGATGGCGATGCTGGCCAAACCCGCGCCTGCTGCAGATAGCATTGTACGGGCGATGACAGGGCCGACATTCGTGTTAAAGGCCAGCGCCGATCCGCCATTGAAAGCCCCCCAGCCAACCCAAAGCAGCAGCCCGCCCAGTGTGACCAGCGAGATGGAGTTTTCCTCAAAAAAGCGGTTCTTTCGACCGTAGCGCCCAAGCCTTGGACCCAAGAAGATCACGGCGACCAAGGCCGTCCATCCGCCCACGCTATGCACCACCGTTGCACCGGCAAAATCGATGAAACCGAGTTGTCGGAGCCAGCCCGCCTCATTCCAGATCCAATGACCGGCAATCGGGTAGATGAAGGCGCTGAGTGCGATCGACACAATCATATAGCCCAAGAACCGCTCCCGCTCGGCGACCGCGCCGGAGACGATGGTGGTGGCGGTGGCAGCAAAGGCCATTTGAAACAAGAAGATCGCGGCTGAATGACCCGTGGCGTTGTCGAGCCGGGGCAAAAAACCACTGGTCCCAAAGAGGCCCCCAAAGCTGGTGCCGAACATCAGACCAAAACCAACCAGCCAGAAACATGTGCTGACGACGCAGACATCCGCCATATTTTTGAGCGCAACATTGGCGGCGTTCTTCGTCCGGACGGTGCCGGACTCTAGGCAGAGGAACCCGGATTGCAGGACAAGCACAAGAAGCGCTGAAATTAGCATCCAGACAGCGTCAATTTCTGACATGAGCACTCACTCGCAACACACAACAAACCGTTCCGGCCTCCATTGTGACGTCAGCAAGTCAAAATACAGTTACTTTCCGAATGTGTTTTGACCGCGTTGCGCCGCGAGGGGATGTGGTGATGGATGCGAGCCAAGTGGTTGTATCAAGATGGAAAACCAACCTGAGATGTCGGTTTAACCGTCGGTGCGCGACGATGGCCTGCGCGATTGAAACTCTCGTATGGCCAATTCACCGCGGGCGCATCCCGCATAAAGAGCCTCACGTTCCGTGGTTGTCAGGGTAGCTATCTTGGATGGGCGCTGTTCTGGCAAATGGCTCGCGGCCGCAACCCATGCCTCAGGCGCATCGCCCAAGAGATATTGGCCAAGGTGGGTGATTTCCTGTCGTGGCGCAGCGCAAAGCTCTTCGTAGGAAAGCACCATCAGATCCCGCCCCATCAGGGTTTGAAGGCCGGTTTCCATCATCGCCGACCAGAAGGCCGCGCTGTCGGTCAGGCTCGGGCGCTTTGCCAAGATACTGCGCAGGCCAAATACGCCGCCGAAACGTTCGATCACGGGCCATAGTGCGCCGCGACCGTAGTGGGTTTGAGGATCGAGAAGATCGATCCCAAATGGGCGTAGGTGCCGCCACATCCAGATTGCCACGCGGGTGGCCGGGTAGTCGCGCATCGAGAGCACCGTGTCAGGCCCATTTCGCAACAACAAAACCGGGCGCGCTTCGGGAAACATCTCGAGGAGCGTCTTGGCGGCCACCAATGAGCCTCCAGAGCGTTCGACCCAGATCTGCTTGCCGCCCTGACTATTCGCAAGGCTTTGAAATAGCGCCCGATACTGATCACCTACGTCCTTACGGTTCCACTGTGGGACCTCGGAGGCGAGTTGGGCAAACAGCGCGTCCGGAGACTGCGAGAGGTGCGGCAAGGTGATCGCTAAAATGGGAGGGCAGAACCACGGGTCATGCGCTGGGGCATTGACGCGCCCATAGAGGAACTCATTGGGCGCACTGTCGGGGTTGCCGATCTGTGATAAGGCGCGCGAGGGTTTGGACAGATTGCGCCAGAATGTCTCTCCGGTCAGTTGATCTTGCCGAAAGGCATTTGGTCCAACGGTCGAGAACAATTCCGACAGCGACAGGATCGCAGGGTGCAGCCGCAGAATATCAGAAACCAAAGTTGAACCACATCGGGCGGAGCCAAGGATGAATCCACCCGCCAGCTTGTGAGCAGGGTTATGCATCGCTTGCATCCTTGAGCGCGCTCAGCATTGTGTTCACCGCCGCGTGTGCCAACGCCTTTGGCGACCTTGGGGACACCATATCCAGACGCCCAATCGCGGCCAATGCGACCACGCCGTGAACAGCTATGAACAACTCCTCAGCGCGTTCGGCTGCATTCTCTGAGGGGGCCAGCGCTGCTATGGGATGCGCAATTTTTGCCAGCAGGGCATTGATAGCGGCCATGTACCACTGCGGAAAAACATCCGTGACCCGATCGCCCTCAAAAAGGCCGCGCCAGACCCCTTTGCGCTCTAACATAAAGTCCACATAGGCCTCCGCCAGCGCATAAAGCCAAGGTTCCGGCGGAGCATCCGGCAAGGCATCAATCATTTCGCCCAGTTCCCGAAAGGTGTCGCGGTTTACCTCGATCAGCACGCTGTGGAGATCCCCGAAGCTTGCGTAAATCGTGCCGCTCGTAGCACCTGAGGCCTGCGCCAATGCGCGCGCCGTCAGGGCAGGCGGACCACCTTCTTCCAGCAACGCTCGGGCGGCGGAGACCACCGCGGCCCGCAGTGTTTCGGGATCATATTGCCGGGGCCGTGCCATGTGGATCTCCAGTTTTGGAAGGGCCCATAATTGGAATGGGCGCTGGGTATTTGAACAATGTTCTGAAATGATCTTGACGATCCGCTCGCATATGTCAATATTTTAGAACGATGTTCAGAAATGGATTGTTTATATGTTTCCGATCGCGCTTACCATTCAAGGAACAGGTAGCTATCTGCCTGAAAATAAACGTCTCAGTACGGAGATCGATCGCCGCCTTGGTTGGCAGGACGGGCAAGTGCAGGCGCGGTTTTGTCTTGAGAGCCGCGCGGTTGCAACGCCTGATGAAACCAGTTCGATGATGGCGACAGAAGCTGCGCGCCGCGCAATGGACATGGCCGACTGCGGGCCGGAGGATCTGGACTTGATCCTGGGTGCCTGTGGCGTGATGGAGCAGCCGATTCCGTCAACGGCCGTGCTGGTGCAGGATCGCCTTGGTTTGGGGCAATCCGGCATTCCGGCCTTTGATATCAATGCGACCTGCCTTGGGTTCTTGCAAGCGCTCGATGTGGCCGGCCTCTGGGTGGCTGCGGGACGCGCGCGGCGTGTGCTGATCTTCTCTGCCGATATCGCATCGGTGGGGTTGAACTGGTCGCACCCCGAGAGTGCCGCGATCTTTGGCGATGGGGCAGGGGCGGTTGTGGTTGGCGCGGGCGAGGGGGCTGTGCTGTCACATGGCTTTGCGACCTATGCTGAGGGCAAGGAGGCCTGCGTGTTGGCAGCGGGTGGCACACGGGTAAACCCGGTGCGGGGCAGCGATGAGGGCGACGATTGTTTCCAGATGGATGGCGCACAAGCCTATCGACTGGCCGCACGCTATCTGCCGGACTTTCTGACCGATCTGCTCAAACGCGCAGGGCTTGAGCGTGATGAACTGGATGCCGTCTTGCCGCATCAGGCTAGTGCTCAGGCGTTGCGTCTGATGACGCGCGCATTGCACCTGCCACAAAGCAAGGTGGTGGATATCTTCTGCAACCACGGCAATCAGGTGGCGGCCTCCATTCCCACGGTTCTGGACTACGCGGTCCGAAATGGGCGTTTGCAGCGTGGCGACAAGGCCTTGTTGATCGGAACCTCTGCCGGGATTTCGATTGGCGGAACTGTGGTGCAGTTTTGATGCGTGCGCTGATCACAGGGGCGAGCGGCTGTTTGGGTCGCGCCTTGGTCGATGAACTCTCGGGTCATGGCTGGCAGCTGCGCACCACGGCGCGCGTGCCTGCTGATCTGCCCGATTTTCACCCTGCAGATTTGGTTTCTGATGATCTCCTGCCGCTGACCCAAGGCATGGATGCTGTGTTTCATTGCGCGGCCCTTAGTGGCGGTTGGGGCAGTCCGGTGGAGTTTGAGGCCGTGAATGTTACTGCAACGCAGCGTTTGCTGCGGGCTGCGAAAAAAGCAGGCGTCGCGCGTTTTGTTTTTGCCTCAACGCCAAGCATCTATGCGGATGGGCGAGATCGGCTGAACCTCAGCGAAGATGCCGAACTCCCGCCGCGCGCTCTGTCGCCTTATGCAGAGACCAAGCGTCACGCAGAGGCGTTGGTCTTGGCCGCGAATGGAGAGATGCGTTGCACTGCTATCCGTCCGCGCGCCATTTATGGCCGCCATGATCGTGCATTGTTGCCGCGCCTGAGCGCCGTCATGGCGCGCGGGTTTGTTCCGATGATATCAGGAGGTCAGGCCAAGATTGACCTGACCCACCGCAGCGATGCCGCCCGTGCAATGCGATTGGCAGCGGCAGGTCCTGCAGGTGGCGTATGGAACATCACCTCTGGCGAGGTATTCAGCTTTCGCATGCTGGCAGATCTGGTGGCCCGCCATGGTGGCTATCAGCCGCGACGATTGCCGCTCCCTTATCCGCTGGCCTATGCAATCGCCTCGTTGTCTGAGCGGCGCGCGCTTTGGATGGGCGCGGGTGAGCCAGCTTTGACCCGTCAGGCGGTGGTGTCGCTGGGGCGCTCTTTGACGCTTGATATCAGTGCCGCGCGCCGAGACCTCGGGTATCAACCTTTGGTGACATTGGAAGAGGGGCTGTCGGAATGCTTCGCGTGACATCTATGCGCGTCGGCAGTTGCCGCGTGCGTCCGTTTGCAGCGGGGCTGGCTGGGTGGCGAAAAGTCGATTTGCCTGCTTTGGCCACGCTGATTGAAACCCCAAACGCCAGCGTGCTGGTTGATTGCGGCTACGGTCCGGCGTTTTTTGACGCCACGCATCGCTTTCCCGCGCGGGCGTACCGGATCGCAACGCCGGTTCAATTGCCCGATCATGAGCACATCACGTCTCAGCTCGATTGTCGCCCGGATCTGATCGTGTTGACGCATTTGCACGGGGATCATGTGGCAGGGCTGATGGATTTACCGCACGATGTTCCGGTCTGTGCGTCGGGCGCGGCAATTGCCCATTTGGCGACATTGCGCGGGGTGAAAGCCACGCTTGAGGCCTGTCCTCCGATCTTGCGTGATGGGGTTATGGCCCGCGCGCCGCAGCCCGTTGAAGACCAAGACCTTATTGAAACCGAGTTACCAGAATTTCCGCAGGGGCGTGATCTGCTCGGCACGGGCGAGATAATCGCCATTCCCTTGCCCGGGCATGGTGTTGGGCAGATCGGGATCTGGGTGCCGCAGACGGCCCATTTCCTGATTGCCGACGCCGCCTATGGACGCGAAGCGCTGCGCACGGGCCGCATGCCCCCCGCTTTTGTGCTGCATCGTTTAGGGGATGCCGCGCGGTATCGCGACACTTTTGCACGGTTGCGGCGGCTGATGGGCGCGCGGCCCGATATCACCTTTGTGCCGTCGCACTGCCGGGAGGCGATCACATGAGCCTCGGGGCTTTTGTGCGGACCCGGTATGGCGCAGGCTGGCGCACACGTGCGGCGATTGAGGCGCATCAACGCGCTGGCTTTGCGCGCTTTCGGGTCAAAGTGATGCCGCGCTCGCCGTTCTATGCCGCGTACGCGGATTGGCCCCTGCAGGATTTGCCGCCCATGAACAAGGCGCGGCTGATGCAGAGTTTCTCTCGGATCAACACCTGCGGGATCGCTTATGATGAGGCGCTGCATGTCGCGTTGAAAGCAGAACGCAGCCGTGATTTCAGCCCCACCCTCGGCGAGGTGTCCGTGGGCCTGTCGACGGGTACCTCGGGGCAGCGGGGGCTGTTTCTGGCGACCCCCCAAGAGCGGCGCCTGTGGGCTGCGATCCTGATGGGGCGGTTTTGGCCAAATCTTATGCAGCGCCAGCGCGTTGCGTTTTTTATGCGTGCGGACAATGCGTTGTACCGAACTTTGAGCAATCCACTGGTGCGGTTTGAGTTCTTCGACATGCTCAGCCCGTTTGAGGCGCATCTACGCCGGCTGAACACCCTTGCGCCAACGGTAGTGATCGCGCCCGCAAGCCTGATGCGTCATCTGGCGCAGGCGCAGAGCGACGGACGTATCGGGATCGCTCCGCACAAAATCATCTCCGTCGCGGAGACGCTTTGCCCCGATGACAAAGCTTTGGCCGAGGTGGCGTTTGGCTGCAGGCTCGATGAGGTCTATCAGGCGACGGAGGGGGTGCTGGCCTTTACCTGTCCTGCAGGGTCGCTGCACCTCAATGAGGGATGGTTGCAAATTGACCGGGATGTGATCGATCCGGACACGGGTGCATTTTGTCCGATCATTCATGACTTTACCCGAGAGAGCCTGCCGATTTTGAACTATCGTCTGAATGACGTTCTCCTGCCTGACCCTGCCCCCTGTGCGTGCGGGTCCGCCTGTGTCCGGATCGCCCGGATTGAGGGGCGCGAGGATGACATGCTGTGGTGGCAGGGCGAGAATGGCCGCAAAATGGTCCCGGCAGAGGCCATTCGCAGCGCGATTGCCGCGATGCGGGCCTCCGTACGGGATTATTCCATCATTGAGAAACAGGGCGTGCTCACCGTTTGGCTGGATCATCCGACCGAGGGGGCCACAACCGAGGTTGCGCATGCGCTGCAGAAACTTGCGCAGCGACTTGAGGTCTCTTTGCCCGTGCTTGACATACGTGTTGGCTGCCCGCCACGAACCGAGTTTAAGCACCGCCGCATTCGTGTTGAGCGTCAATAGGCTGTCAGAAGAAGACAGGACCTGTCACCCCGATCAGCGCAGACGTATCTGTCCTAGGGTGAGGGGGAGCATTTCGGCGTCATGACCTGAGCATCTAGAGACTGAAGTCTCGTCTCCAGATGTACAAAATTGGAATTTGAGGCGGAAGGTTCATACGCCGCTTGAGCCAAAGTCTGGCCGTAGGAACCCCGCTTCATAAGATAGAATTGCGTCCATCTATACGTAAGCATATTTTGTTCAGTGCTCTGAAATTGTTCACTCATATTTAAGTGTTCACCCTTACATCGCTACCAGGAATTTCCCTTCACAAAGCAAGTGATGGCACCAGCTGATGTTGTCTCACATTTCAATATTTGAAATATGAGGCAGCGAGTGCTGCGGCCGGTATAAAATGGAGACAGCATTGACCCTAAAAACACTGGCCAGATTAAGCGCTTCTGGTGCGATTATCGTACTGCCGACATTGGCATATTCGTTTTCTGCGAGCGATGATGTCACCCGCAGTTTTTCAGTTGAAGGAACAGGGTGTATATTTAATGCCCAAGTGAGATCTAGCAGTGATTTCGCAGCCGTTTGGATCAATGCGGCTTCGACGACTCAAGTATCTGGCGGTGCATATCATAGCTCAGGTGGATACTTGGATACATCATATAGCCCGATATCAGCGACCGAACTCGCTGGGTGCTTAGATACGGATGTTTCCAACATTAGCAACTTTACACAAACTGGTGCGGTAACGTCGTTTGATGACGACACCTACATGGGCATTAGTTTCGATCTGCTTCAAGAAACCAGTTATATGGATGCAGGGAGCTATGAATTCTCGACCGCACGCAGCTCCTTGGTTACCGCAGATAACACAGCCCCCGTGCTGACCGCACCGACAACTCGTAACCTTGGCACCGATACAGGTAAGGCAACGGCGTCGTTAGATGTGACGTCGCTCGGGTCGGCGAGTGATAATCGCGACAGCACGGTTGCCATTATCTATAAGATCGGCAGTACCACACTGACCGGCGCGCATGATTTTCCGCTAGGCGACACCACCGTGACGATGGACGCTAGCGATGAGGCGGGGAACGATGCCACGCAAGTGAGCTTTATTGTGCGGGTTTCAGATGATGAAACCCCTGTCCTTACCGCACCCACAAACCAGACGGCCACCGCGGCATCTGGCGACAATAGCGTGTCTGTTGACGTCACAGACCTCGGCTCCGTAAGCGACAATGTCGATGATGATCTCGCAATCACCTATCAGGTCGGCAGCACGGTCCTGAGCGGAGCACATGATTTCCCAATCGGTGAAACTACGGTGACACTGGATGCCACTGATGCGGCGGGCAACGATGCCACGCAGGTCTCATTCACCGTGACCGTGGCGGATGGAACAGCACCTGTCCTGACTGCACCCGCACAACAGACTGCGATAGCGGCCACCGGTGCCAGCGCAGTCTCTTTGGATGTGACCGCTTTGGGTTCGGTTTCCGACAATTATGACACCAGCGTTGCGGTCACCTACCGGGTTGGCAGCACCGTTTTGACCGGGGCTTATGACTTCCCGATTGGCGAAACCACTGTGACAATGGACGCCAGTGATGCAGCGGGCAATAATGCCACCCAGGTGTCCTTTATCGTGAAAGTTTCCGATGGCACCGCGCCAGTGTTGACGCCGCCGTCCAACCAGTCCGCAACCGCCGCGTCCGGAGAGGATACGGCTTCGCTGGATGTTACCGGGCTGGGCTCGGTGAGCGATGATGTCGATACAGAGGTCGAGATCACCTATCAGGCCGGCGACATGGTCCTGAGCGGAACTTATGATTTCCCGATCGGTGTCACCACGGTGACAATGGACGCCAGCGATGCGGCCGGTAATGCTGCCACCCAGGTCTCATTCACCGTGACTGTCGATGATGGCACCGCGCCGGTATTGACCCCTCCAGAAGATCAAAGCGCCACAACCGCATCGGGCGAGAGCACCGTGTCTTTGGATGTTACTGCGCTTGGGTCTGTGAGTGACAATGTCTCTGGCAGCCTGTCGATCACCTACCGGGTTGGCAGCACCGTTCTGACCGGGGCTTATGACTTCCCGATTGGCGAAACCACTGTGACAATGGATGCCAGTGATGCAGCGGGCAATGATGCCACTCAAGTGTCCTTTACCGTGACGGTTCTGGACGGGACGCCGCCGCCGCCGCCAACCATCAGCGACGTGACCATCAATTCAGATAAAACCGTGACAGTGAGCGGAACGGCGCAATCCGGTGCGACGGTCACGGTGACATTCCCCGATGGCACATCGGTGGAGACGACGGCCTCAGGCTCAGCGCAATCCTCAACTGCAGATTCTGCCCGCAGCTATGCTGTCACCACCGGGACTTATTCTGCAACATCTGCCTCTGCTCAGCCCAGTGGGTCCGTCACCGCAGTGGCCTCCACAAGCGGTGGTGGTGCCTCGGCGACCGCGACTGTGACGGTGGACACGACATCCCCCGATGTGGTGTTGAGCGGCGGGCCAAGTGATGGCATCGGCGCGCAGGAGAGTTTTGCAATCACCGTGACTTTTAGTGAAGCGGTGACGGGCTTTGCGACGTCAGACATCGTGACCCAAAATGCAAGAGTGCTGTCTGTTTCAGGGTCGGGCACCGATTACATCGCGCAATTGCGTGCCTCCGGTTCCGGTGCGATAACCGTGCAGATCCCTGCAGGTGCCGCAGAAGATGCCGCAGGAAACGCAACCACCGCATCCAATATCTTGCGCATTGACGATCGCACGATTGTCGAAACACAGGAGCAGATCGCCGGGTTCCTCTATACTCGCGCCAACCAACTGATCGCCAACCAACCAGAATTGATCGGCTTTCTATCGCACTCTGATGCGGGGGCGGGGGCAATGCAGGCACATGTCACCCGAGGCGCGGGTGACTTCAACCTGACCTCTCGGTCCGGCCTGCCAATTTGGTTCCGCCTGCAAGGCAGTTGGAGCGAAGAAGACCAATCTGAGACACGCTATGCGTTTGGTGCCGTCGGTGGCCATCTGAATGTCAGTGACCGGTTCTTGCTGGGGGCGATGCTGCAATTCGACCACCTCAATCAGGACGAAGGGGCGCGCCGTATCGAAGGGACTGGCTGGCTGGCAGGTCCGTACGCGGTCGCGCAACTCTCGGATCAGGCGCTTTATCTGGAGGCACGCGTCCTCTACGGGCAATCGGCCAACACCATCTCGCCCTTTGGTACCTATGAGGATGATTTCGACACCACTCGCATGCTGGCCCAACTGCGTCTTGCCGGTGAGGTGGAACATGGCGAGACCACCTTCACCCCCTATGTGGACGCCGCATATGCCAATGAGGAGCAAGAAGCCTATATCGACAGCCTCGGCAACACCATTGGCGCGCAGAAAATCCATCTGCGACAGGCGACCTTCGGTGTGGGTTTTGCACGTCCTTTCGCAACCGGAGGCGACGCTATGGCCGAACTGACCGGTGGTCTGGCCGGGGTATGGTCTGCCACCAGTGGGACAGCCGTCGCTGAAACGGTAATCCCAGCCTATACGGGCTGGCGGGCCAAAGTGAACCTTGGTGTCCGCTATCAATGGGCCAGCGGTAGTCGTTTCGCCATCTCCGCGCGCTACGATGGGCTTGGCAGCGACGGCTATAAGGATTTCGGCCTGACCATCGACTACAGCCTGCGCTTCTGACCAGCGCTCAACCCTAAAAAAGAGGCCACGAGAGTGGCCTCTTTTTTCTTTGATGTTTTGCACTTGCCCTCATCGCTCTGGCAGGTTGCGAAGAGATCGCGTATTTCTCCGCAAACCCATGCGTTAGACCAGAGGGCGCGGATGACATCTGAAACCACGGATTTGCCGCGGGTGAGCGATCCCAGCCCACCACCGCCCTTCAAGACGCAACTGCTCAAATGGGTCGGCAACAAACAGCGCTTCGCCCATGAGATCGTGGCGCATTTGCCAAAAGACTACGGCACTTATTTCGAACCATTTCTCGGGGCAGGCGGCGTGATGGCAAACCTGCGCCCGCATCGTGCGGTGGGCTCTGATATCTATGCCCCGCTCATCGACATCTGGCAGGCCTTGCACGACGATCCGGATCGTCTCAATCGCTGGTATCAGACCCGCTATCAGAGCTTTATGGCGGGCGACCGCGTCGCCACATATGAGGCGATCAAAGCGCGCTATAACGCTGCTCCCAATGGTGCGGATTTCCTGTTCCTGTGCCGTGCCTGCTACGGCGGTGTGGTGCGCTTTCGGCGCAAGGATGGCTATATGTCCACGCCCTGCGGCAGCCATCCGGTGATGAAGCCGCATAAATTCGCGGAACGGGTCGAGATGTGGCACGACCGCATGTCAGGCGCGCGTTTCGCTTGTCTGGATTACCGTGCCGCCATGGCGCAGGCGCGGGCAGGCGACGTGATCTACTGCGATCCGCCCTATGCGCATTCGCAAACCATCCTTTACGGTGCGCAGGCGTTTCGGCTCGAAGAACTCTTCGCCACGATCGCAGCCTGCAAAGCGCGCGGGGTGCGGGTGGCCATGTCAATCGACGGTACCAAGAAATCCGGCGATATCTACTGCGATATTCCAATCCCACGGGGGCTGTTTGACCGCGAGATCCTCGTCAATATGGGCCAGTCAATGCTAAAGCGTTTCCAGATGAGCGGTCAGCGGATGGAGACAGAGGTGGTGCGGGACCGGTTGCTCCTCACCTACTGACCCTCGCCTCTTCTAACCCCAAATATCCCGGGGGAGGCCCCCAAAGGGCCGGGGGCAGCGCCCCCAATACCGGTGCCGCGATCACGCGTTCAGGAAGCTGCGTACCGTAGCTTCGAACTCACGCGGTTTTTCGGCGTGCAGCCAATGGCCTGCACCGGGGATCTTGGCAAAGCGAGCGCCCGGAAACAGCGATTTGATACGGCCGCGGTGTTCTGCCAGCACGTATTCCGAATTGGCCCCGGTCAGGAACAAGGCCGCGCCGTCCCAATGGGTTTCAATCTCCGGAAACGACAGGATATGCGGCATCTCGCGCTCCAATGTGTCGAGGTTCAACCGCCAGCATTTGTTTTCCACATCAAGGGACTGGGTGAAAAAGCTCTGCAACATTGCGTCCACGCCAGCCTCTGCCAGCTGTTCTTGCGCGTCCGAACGGCGTGTCACGCGCGACAGATCCACACTGCGCATGGCGGTGATGAAATGCGCCTGTGTGTGCTGGTAACTCACCGGCGCAATATCGGCGACCACCAGACGGTTCACGGCCTCCGGGTGGTTGAGTGCCAGTACCATCGCCGCCTTGCCGCCCATGGAATGTCCCACCACATCCATGCGACCGCCATGGGTGGCGATCACCTCTGCCAGGTCCTCGGCCAGATCGACATAGGTGTGGCTCTCCGTCTGTGGACTGAGGCCGTGGTTGCGCATATCCACGGCAAACACCCGCCGTTCGTCCGAAAGCCGCTTGGCAATCACCCCCCAGTTGCGCCCGGAGCCATAGAGGCCATGCGCAATTAACAGAGGTGGTTGGTCCGTCGGGGTGCCATGTAGGATCGTGTTCAACATACCGCGGTGATAGCCACAACAAGCGACGGTGTCAGCCCCCAACCGTGCATGGCTCTTGCGTGCAGGCCGATCAAGCGACCTCTGGAATTGTGTCTAGAGCAAAACCTGATCACGCAATGCTGCAGATATGGACAATCTACTGGGAAAGGGAAATCACCTACTCCAACAGCAAAGCATATGAACCTAAGTTGCAGATGATAATACTGTCGAAGACAAAACTATTTCGGGACAAACTGTGATGCCAGTGTTCAGCAAGGAAACCGCCAAAACCGACAGCAGTGATGGCAAAGGGGATCCGTGTGGTCCATACCGAGCGCTTTTGTTTAGCGACAGCGGGGGCTTGACGCAGTTTGGTGCTTTTGAAGAAATCCTGCCTCCGGGGTCTTCTTCGTCTGTTAAGCACTGGCATGCGGGGGAGGACGAGATGGTTTATGTATTTGAAGGCGAGGTCACTCTTCACGAAGGCGACGACAGCGTCGTTATGCGTCCGGGCGACGCCGCAACATTCAAAGCCGGTGATCCAGTCGGACATTGTATGCAAAACAACAGTGGCACAGAGGTTCGGTATCTTGTGATTGGTACGAGGTCTCCGCGTGACGTTGTGACCTATCCCGATCACAACCGCATTTTGCACTTCGACAGGGAGAGCGGGAACCGCCGCTGGACGGATCATGCTGGATCTCCTGCTGATACCCCTTATCAAACGGACTAAAGAGATATTTTGCAGCTATAGAAAGGGCGTAAGGCAGTTTGCCTGAGTGTTGCGGTCTGTGGTGTGAAAAGCAGCATCAGATAACACAGGCCCCACCACCTTCATGGATTTATGCGCCAAGTTTGCATTACTTGAGTGAGCCTTCGACCATGTCAGGGGGGGACAGCCGATCCCATTCGTCATCGTACGCACGCAGTATGCGTTCCACTACCAGCCTGGCCATTGAGATCATGCAAGGCTGCCGCTATGGTCACGCCTGCTGTAGCGTTGCCGTTAAGGACTTCTCCCCATGAGCGAAACACTTGAGAGTGAGTTGGGTCAACTTCGCGCGTTGCTGGAAAAGCGGTTGAAACTCTCGGGTGAGCTCTCGGAGAGTTTGCGCCGTGCCCGGCGTCATTTGCCGCATCGGTTACGCAAAGCGGCGGATGATCTTGTATCTGCTGAGGAGAGCTTTGCCCATCCACGTCTGGCTGCGGCGCTGGACGAAGACCGACTGGTCAAGAAAACGCGTCGCCTGCGGGCTTATCTTGCTGAGCTCGACCTCAAGGACAGGCGCAAGGGGCGCCTTCTGGATATCGCCGCCACCTCTGCCTTTGCCGTATTGTGCGTCATAGCGCTTCTGGTGGTCGTGCTGCGCTGGCGGGGGTTCGTCTGATCCCGTGTGACCCGACCGGGCGGTAAGGCGCGTGTGAGAGCGCGTCGCGCACCACCAGGGTGACGGTGACAAAACTCACATATAACAGCAGATACCAGCTGCCCATTTTGGCCAGGCTGACCCAGTGGTCACTGTCTTGCCCGGCATAGAGCCATGTGCGCGTGCGGGTGCCGACGTTTTCCGCCACCCAGAGGAAGAAACTAGACAGGAAGGCCGCCAGTGGCAGTGGCATCCAATAGGCATGGCCGCCGATGTAGAACCAGATCCGGGTGCGGATAAAAATCACCACCGTGGCAACAAACAAGGCCAGCCTGATATCGGGCAGGAAATGGTGGCTGAAGAAATTCACATAGATCGCCACCGCAACGCCCGTTGCCATCCAGAGCGGCGGGTAGGGGGCAAAGCGCATGTCAAACAGGCGGATCACTCGCGCCATATAGGATCCCACCGAGGCATACATAAAACCCGAGAACAACGGCACACCCCAGAGTTTCGCCAGACCATCACCGGGATAGGCCCAACTGCCGGCATCGACCTTGAAGATTTCCATGATCGTGCCGGTGAGGTGAAACAACAGGATTACCCGCACCTCGCGCCAGCTTTCCATGCCAGTGGCCAGAAACACCGCCTGAAGCCCCAGCGCATAGATCAAAAGCGCATCATAGCGCGCCAATGCCCAGTCCGCTTGCCAGATGCGACTGGAGATCAACAGCCCACCCAAAAGCAGGATACCAAAGATCGCAGCCCAGCCCTGTTTCAGGGTGAACATCACGAATTCCGACAGATAATGCGGCAGCCGCGCGCGCATCCAGTCCCCAAGGGCGCGCTCAAGGCGGCGTGTGCGGGTGACGCTGGCGGGCGGATGGGGTGTCTGCTGGGTCATATGAGCGAAATGACTGCAAAACGGACTTGAAGTCTATGTGCTTTTGACGCGCGGAGGGTCTTTGAAGCCGGGATTTGCATTTGGGGGGACATGCGGCCTATAGACGGATGTAGCGTGAACGCGGTTCAAGAAATCGGATGGGTAAGATGACAACAAAGGCAGAGCAGCGCAGGGCGGACCTTCGTGAGAAGCTGGTGAATGCAGCAGAGGCGCGTATTCGCGACGCAGGCGTGACATCGCTCAGGGCGCGGGATCTGGCCAAGGATGCAGGCTGCGCGGTGGGGGCGATCTACAACGCCTTTGACGATATGACAGCCTTGGTTATGGCAGTAAACGGGCGCACATTTCAGCGCCTCGGGGCAGAGGTCGAGGCCGCCGTTGCCGCATCACAGGGCGCCGCCGCCAGTGAACGGCTGATCCGGATGAGCGAGGCCTATCTGGACTTTGCCAGCGCCAACAATCGCCTGTGGCGCGCTTTGTTCGATCTGGAGCTGCCAGCAGACGGGGCGGTGCCCGATTGGTATCGCACCGCACTTGATCGCCTGTTTCAACATATTGCCGGCCCGGTGGCCGAGCTGTTTCCCGATCAGCCCCGTGCGCAGCAGGCGTTGACCGTGCGGGCGCTGTTTTCCTCTGTGCATGGCATTGTGCTGCTGGGATTGGAAAACCGCATCTCTGGCGTGCCCCCGCAAGAGATCCGGCGCATGATTGCACTGGTGCTGTCACAGCTGACGGTAAGGTAAACCCTACCTTTGTGAACATTGTTCATTTTTATTCTTGAACGGCGTTCAGGAATGCCGTACATCCTCCATATGAACGATGTTCACGAATGGAGGAATGATCGTGTTCTCAACGCTCAAAACCCTGATGGTCGGTGCAAACCGCCGCGCCGAGACCCAAGTGCGCCAGCAATTTTCCATCGAGTTGATCGAGGAAAAGATCGCCCAGGCCAATGATGATCTGAAGTCGGCCAAATCCACATTGGTCAGCCTGATCCAGAAGGAACGCGCCGAAGGGCGTCAGATTGCAACGCTGACAACGCGGATCAATGATCTGACCCTCCGCGCCAAAGCCGCACTGGCAGATGGGCGCGACGATCTGGCGACAACCGCCGCAGCCGCCATCGCCGAGATGGAGAACGAACGTCGCTTGCGTCAGGAGACACAAGCGCGACTGGAAGCCCGCATTCTGCGTCTGCGCCAATCCGTGGACACCGCCAGCCGCCGTTTGATCGACCTGCGTCAGGGGGCCATCGCCGCCAAAGCCGTGCGGGGCGAGCATCGCGCGCAGGCCTCTCTTGGACGGGCGCTCCACGGGCGGCCAATGGATGAGGCGGCAGAGCTTATTCAGGAGGTGCTGGGGCAGGAAGATCCCTTTGAGGCCTCGGAAATCCTCAACGAGATTGAAACCGGCCTGACGCCCCATTCCGTTGCAGACCAACTGTCAGACGCGGGCTTTGGCGCGGCCACCCGCAGCACTGCCAATGATGTGCTGAGCCGTCTGAAATCCGACAGCTGACCTGAAATCTCTCCGGGGCAAAGACGCCCCACTTCATATGGGCAAACGCCCGGTTTTACCTGACTAATTTCAAATCAAAGGACCTAACTTATGTCTAACATGCGCAACGAAAACGCCCTGATCACCAACCTCAACATTGCTGGCGTCGTCATCGCTTATGGGATGCTCGGCATTTCGCTCTGGCTCTCGACCGATGTGCCGCTGTCGACCAAAGGGTATTGGGGGATGGGTATCCTTCTGCTGACCCTGAGCCTCATTAACGTGGTGAAGTACCGCTTTGACATTCGCCAGAGCGAAGACCGTATTCGCCGCATTGAAGACATTCGCAACGAGCGCATGCTGGAAGACGCGCTGAAAGAGCCGACGTCCGAGGGGTAAGTTCCCTCCTGGATCATGCGATCAGACAACAAAAAAACCGCCGCGCTATTTGGCGCGGCGGTTTGATTTTTACCCGTAGTGGGGATCGATCAGAGGTTCGGGTAGAGCGGGAAACGGGCGCACAATGCCGCGACTTTGCCGCGCACCGCTTCTTCAACCGCGCTGTTGCCGTCTTCGCCGTTGGCAGCCAGACCGTCGACCACTTCGACAATCAACTGCGCGATTTCGCGGAACTCAGACTCGCCAAAACCACGGGTGGTGCCTGCCGGGGTGCCCAGACGAATGCCGGAGGTCACGGTGGGCTTTTCCGGGTCGAACGGGATGCCGTTCTTGTTGGTGGTGATATGCGCGCGCCCCAGTGCCTTGTCGACGATGTTGCCGGTCACGCCCTTGGGACGCAGGTCCACCAGCATCACATGGGTGTCGGTGCCACCGGTCACAATGTCCAGCCCGCCCTTGATCAGCTCATCCGCCAGCGCAACCGCGTTTGCACGCACCTGCTTTTGGTAGGATTTGAACTCAGGCTTCAGCGCTTCGCCGAACGCGGCCGCCTTGCCTGCGATCACATGCATCAGAGGACCACCCTGAATACCGGGGAAGATGGCGGAGTTCACCTTCTTGGCGATATCGGGGTTGTTGGTCAGGATCATACCACCGCGCGGACCGCGCAGGGTTTTGTGCGTGGTGGTGGTGGCGACATCCGCATAGGGGAAGGGCGAGGGGTGCTCGCCTGCGGCCACGAGACCGGCAAAATGCGCCATGTCGACCATCAGATATGCGCCGACGCTGTCAGCGATTTCGCGGAACTTGGCAAAGTCGATCTGACGCGGGATGGCGGAGCCACCGGCGATGATCAGCTTGGGCTGGTGTTTGGTCGCGAGCGCCTGAATTTGATCGTAGTCGATCAGGCAATCGGATTCGCGCACGCCGTAGTGAACCGCGTTAAACCATTTGCCGGACTGGTTCGGCGCGGCACCATGGGTCAGGTGACCGCCGGATGCGAGATCCATGCCGAGGATGGTGTCGCCGGGCTTGATCAACGCCTGAAACACGCCTTGGTTGGCCTGGCTGCCAGAGTTCGGCTGCACATTGGCAAATTCGCAGTTGAACAGCTGCTTGGCACGGTCGATGGCAAGGTTTTCCGCCACGTCGACATATTGGCAGCCGCCGTAATAGCGACGGCCCGGATAGCCTTCGGCGTATTTGTTGGTCAGCACAGAGCCCTGTGCTTCCATGACAGCGGCGGAGACGATGTTCTCGGAAGCGATCAGTTCGATCTCATCGCGCTGGCGGCCCAGCTCGTCTGTGATTGCGCCGAAAAGCTCGGGATCACGTTCCGAGAGGCTTTGGGTGAAGAAACCGGGGTCGCGGGTCGCGTCAGTCATGTTGGCTCCGTCTGGTTGGGGCTGATATTTGCGAGATTTCCTATAGGAAACTTCACAGATCTGAAAGGCTGTAAAGCGACGAAACGCATCAGGTGAACGGCAACTCTGGTCAACGGGGAAAACCTGTGCTTGTTTCGGAACCGTTTGGACCCTACCGGAAACAGGATCGCGCCATATGAGAATCGCATTTCTGGCCAGCGAGGCCCCTTTGGCGCAGACGGCTCTTCAAGTGCTGAGCAAGCGCTACGGCTCTGTCGCGGTGGAGGCGGCGGATGTGATCGTCGCCCTGGGTGGCGATGGCTTTATGCTGCACACGTTGCGGGACACTGTGAATCTGAATATTCCGATTTACGGGATGAACCGCGGCACGGTTGGGTTCTTGATGAACTCTTATGGTGAGGGGGAGCTTCTGGAGCGGCTGGAGGCTGCCAATGAGGAAATCATCCACCCTCTTCGGATGCACGCAAAAGATCGTGCGGGCAAATTGCATGAGGCAATGGCGATCAACGAGGTCTCGCTGTTGCGGCAGGGACCGCAGGCGGCCAAGTTGAAGATCTCGGTGGATGGACGCCAGCGTATGGCGGAGCTGGTCTGCGATGGAGCACTGGTGTCCACGCCGGCGGGCTCCACCGCCTATAATTTCTCAGCCCACGGTCCGATCCTGCCGATCGGGGCGGATGTACTGGCCCTGACCGCGATTGCAGCCTTTCGCCCGCGGCGCTGGCGCGGAGCATTGCTGCCAAGTGGTGCGACAGTGCGGTTTGACGTGATCGATGCGGCCAAGCGGCCTGTGATGGCGGAAGCGGATTCGGTGTCGTTCAAGGAAATCGATTGGGTCGAAATTCAGACGGAGCGCGGGATCAGCCATAAGATCCTGTTTGATCCCGGACATGGGCTGGAAGAGCGGCTGATCTCCGAGCAGTTCAACTGAGATCGCGTCTAAGCGGGCGCGCTGGCGCGCGACATGTTTAGCCCCGGACCTTTTGGTCCGGGGCCGATGCCTCCGGCGGAGGTATTTTACGAAAAGATGAAGGGCAGAGGGGCGGGCCCCTGTGTCACATCCGCTCCCACAACAGCGGAGCCATCTGGCCGATGCGATCCTCGATGGCGATGGCGGCGTCCACGGCCATATCCTCGCGCCAGCGTTGGGCCACGATCTGCACGTTGATGGGTTGTGGGCCTTTGGGCAGTTGCGCCAGCCGGGACGGTACGCAGGCGGCGGGCAGACCCATATAGTTCATGGCGTAAGAATAGACCGCACAGCCGAGGACATCATGCGCGCCCTCAACGCCTTCGCGGTCACGATCCGGCGCAAAGAACGGATGCGGCAGGAAAGGCGTCAGCACCAGCGGGTAGTCCGCCATGAACATCGCCCACTGACGGGCGTAGTGGCTGCGTTTGGCGTACATCTTGAGGAGGTCTTCGCCGAGGAAAGGTGGGAATTCCTGAAAATAAGTGTCGAACATGGTGCGGATCACCTCGGACCCAACAGCATCGACATCCGATTTCATGAGTGTATGGACTTCGCCCATGAGTGCGCGGTAGCCGGTGCGCCCGGCCTCAAACACATTGGGGGGCTCGACCTCCTCGACGATATAACCTGCATCTGACAAGGCGTCGCGGGCCGCCAGCAGAGCGGCTTCGACCTCCGGGTGCAGATCATAGCCATGGGTGTTGCGGGTGAAGGCCACTTTAATCGGAGCATCGGGTTTCGGGCCTTGCCATGGGACCGGCGCATGGAAGGGGTCACGCACATCCGGTGCGACCATCGCGGGCATGGCGAGATGCAGGTCGCGCGCCGACCGGGTCATCAGACCCTGCACGCTCATCAGTTGCGCCAACAATCCGCGTTCGGCTTTTTGGCTGGGGTTCCACGCTGGCACGCGGCCAAAGCCCGGCTTGACTGTGACCGCGCCATTGGCGGCCGCGGGAAAGCGCAGGGAGCCGCCGATGTCATTGCCATGCGCCAGTGGGCCGATCCCGGCGATGACTGCGGCACCGCCGCCACCCGAAGAACCGCCGGGAGAGATATGCTGCCCCCAAGGGTTGTGAGTGCGCCCGTACAGCGGATTGTCGGTGTCTGCGCGGAAGGAAAACTCCGGCGTGTTGGTGCGTCCGATCACAACCGCGCCCGCACGTTCCAGATTTTGCACCACCGGGGCATCATCTGGTGCGATCAGATCCTTGAGCGCGGGAATGCCGTTGGAAGTGGCGTGGCCGGTCTGGTCCACGTTGATTTTGATCGTCACAGGCACACCATGCAAGGGTCCGCGCGCGGGCTCTGGCGTGCTGTCCAGAACCTCGGCCCGTGCAAGCGCCTCATCCCGCAGATCCTCAACCACCGCGTTGAGGGCCGGGTTCACCGCATCCATACGCGCCAATGCGGAGGCAACCGCCTCGCTGGGGCGGATCTCGCCACTGCGGGTCAAGGGGGATAATTCATCTGCGCTCAGGCGCCAAAGCTCTTGATTTGACATGTTAACAATCTCCTTGATCGGGAGACTAGTGCGCCATCACGGAGCTGGGAAGGGGATATTTCTGAAACATGCAGAACCCTTTGACGGAGCACAGAAATTGAGCCGTGTCACATAATAAACTGGCGGTAATTGGGAACAATTTCTGCGCTGCTACGTTATCCGGTCAAGCAGCAAGCGTTTGATAACGCACTGTGATCCGACCTGAAACGCAAGGAGCAGAGATCATGAACTGGGATATTATCGAAGGCAAGTGGAAGCAGCTCAAAGGGGAAACGCAGACCCAGTGGGGCAAGCTGACCGAGGATGAGATCGATCAGGCTGCGGGCAACCGTGAAAAGCTCGCCGGTATCATTCAGGAGCGCTACGGCGTGGCCAAAGATGAAGCGGAGCGTCAGATTGATGAATTCGCGGAGCGTCTGAAGGATCGCGTCTGATCCGAGGCACCCACGTCAGGTGCTACCATAAAAAGAAGCGGCCCTCAGCGGGGCCGCTTTTTCTGTTGCTGGGTTACCGGCTGGCGTAACCGAGGGTTTGCAGGGCCGCGGTGATCTCATCCAAAATGACCGGATCATCAATGGTCGCAGGCATTTTCCAATCGGTGCCATCGGCGATCGACACCATGGTCGCGCGCAGGATCTTGCCCGAGCGGGTTTTGGGCAGGCGGTCCACCACGCAGGCGAGTTTGAACGCTGCCACCGGGCCGATTTTCTCGCGCACCAGTTTCACCACCTCTGCGGTGATCTCGGCGTGGGGGCGGTTGCAGCCCGCGTTGAGACAGAGGAACCCAAGCGGCATCTGGCCTTTGAGCTGATCCGCCACGCCAATCACCGCACATTCCGCCACATCCGGGTGGCTGGCCAGAACCTCTTCCATCGCACCGGTCGACAGGCGATGGCCCGCGACGTTAATCACGTCATCGGTGCGCGCCATGATGTAGAGATAGCCATCCGCATCCATCATCCCCGCATCGCCGGTCTCGTAGTAGCCGGGGAAGGTGGTGAGGTAGCTTTTCTTGAACCGATCCTCGGCATTCCACAAGTTTGGCAGCGTGCCGGGGGGCAGGGGCAGTTTGACCGCAATTGCGCCGAGCTCTCCCGGTGGCATGGGATGGCCACCCTCATCCAGGATCTGCACGTCATAGCCGGGCATCGGCACCGCCGGCGAGCCCAGTTTCACCGGCAGTTCCTCGATCCCAAGCGGGTTAGCGGCAATCGACCAGCCCGTTTCTGTCTGCCACCAGTGATCGATGACCGGCACGCCCAGTTGGTCTTGCGCCCAGACGATGGTGTCGGGATCGGCGCGTTCGCCTGCCAGATAGACCTGCTCCAGACAAGAAAGGTCGTATTTGCCGACAAATTCGCCCTTGGGGTCTTCGCGCTTGACAGCGCGGAAGGCGGTGGGCGCGGTGAAGAAGCTCTTGACCTTATGTTCCGAAATCACCCGCCAGAAGGTGCCCGCATCGGGTGTGCCCACGGGCTTGCCCTCAAAGACCACGGTGGTGTTGCCATGGATGAGGGGGCCATAACAAATGTAGCTGTGACCCACGACCCAGCCCACGTCAGATGCGGCCCAGAACACATCGCCGGGGTCGACGTTATAGATGTTCTTCATCGACCAGTTGAGCGCCACCAACTGCCCGGCGGTGTGGCGGATCACGCCCTTGGGCTGCCCGGTGGTGCCAGAGGTATAGAGGATATAGGAGGGGTGATTGCCCTCGACCGGTACACAGTCCGCAGGTTCCACGCCATACTGGAACCCGTGCCAGTTCACATCGCGGCCCTCGATCAGCTCTGCCACTTCCTGCTCGCGCTGGAAGATCACGCAGAAGTCGGGCTTGTGGGTCGCCAATTCAATCGCCCCATCCAAGAGCGGCTTGTAATGCACGGTCCGCCCCGGCTCGATCCCGCAGGAGGCGGCGATGATCGCCTTCGGGGTGGCATCATCAATCCGCACCGCAAGCTCCGAGGAGGCAAAGCCGCCAAAGACCACCGAATGCACCGCGCCGATGCGGGAACAGGCAAGCATCGCCTCCAGCGCCTCGGGGATCATCGGCATGTAGATGATGACGCGGTCGCCTTTATCCACCCCCTTGGCCCGCAGCGCACCGGCCAGTGTCGCAACCCGGTTGCGCAGCTCAACGAATGAAATCTCGCGCTTGGTGTGGGTGACGGGGCTGTCGTAGATGATCGCGGTCTGCTCGCCGCGCCCGGCCTCAACATGGCGGTCGACGGCATTATAGCAGGTGTTGACCTTGGTATCGGCAAACCACTCATAAAGCCCGCCACCCAGATCGCTTAGCGCCTTGGTCGGGGCCTTATCCCAGCTGATGGCGTTTGCAGCCTCCATCCAGAACCCCTCTGGATCTGATTTCCACTGCGCATACACCTCAGAATAGGTCATCGGGTCCTCCTCCCTGTCTCCTCTGGGGGTAGAGCCTAGGCGTAAGCACAGACATCTCGCAAGCGCGGCGAAGGGGGCTGCGGCGTTTTAAAAACCTGTTAGCGGTAGATTTTGCCAAGTGGAGTTGCAAAGTTTTGCAAACCCATAACTGGCGCGAATTTTGCAGGGAAAATTTGGTGGATCTGCAAAGTTGCAAAGCTAATTTTGCGAAAACTTCACGATCTGATGGGCCGACTCACTTTACGTCAGATCAGCGCGAGAGGTGAAGGGCAGGCTGCCCCTCACTGTTGTTTGTCATCCTGAGCCTTAACCGTAATGCGCCACAGGGGTGCCAGCGATGGCCGCCATGTTCAAAAGGCCGCGCGCCGTGATTGAGGGCGACACAATATGAGCGCGGTTGCCCATGCCCATCAGGATCGGCCCGACCTCAAGTCCGCCGGAACGCATCTTCAGAATGTTGCGCACGCCCGAGGCCGCATCTGCATGGGCAAAGACCAGCACATTGGCGGCCCCTTCCAGACGCGAATTGGGGAAGATCCGCTCGCGCAGCTCCGGGTCGAGCGCGGTGTCGATGTTCATCTCGCCCTCATAGATAAAGTCGCGACGCTTATCATCGAGGATTTCCAGCGCCGCGCGCAGGCGGGCACCGGTGTCGCATTGGATATTGCCGAACTGGCTTTGAGAACAGAGCGCGATCTGCGGTGTCAGACCAAACCGGCGCACATGGCGTGCGGCCCCGATAACGGTCTCTGCGATCTCTTCCGGGGTGGGTTCAATCCGCACCTGCGTGTCGGCAATGAACAGTGGCCCATCTTCGAGAATCATCATCGACAGCGCCCCATGCGGCGCATAAGAGCCGCCGCCCAGAATTTGCTGCACATAATTCAGGTGCCAGCGATATTCCCCAAAGGTGCCGCAGATCAGGCTGTCCGCCTCGCCGCGATGCACCATGATGCCACCAATGGCGGTGGTGTTGGTGCGCAGGATCGCCTTGGCGAGATCCGGCGTCACCCCCTGACGCTCCATGATCCGGTGATAGCTGGTCCAATAGTCGCGGTAGCGCGGATCGTTTTCCGGGTTCACGATCTGCACGTCCTGTCCGGGACGGATCGACAGCCCAAGCCGTTCGGCGCGGCTCTCGATCACCTCGGGACGTCCGATCAGGATCGGAGTTTCGGTGGTTTCGCGCAGGATTTCCTGCGCAGCCCGCAGCACGCGCTCATCCTCGCCCTCGGCAAAGACGATCCGGCGGGCGGCCGCGCGGGCGGCCTCGAACACCGGTTTCATCAGAAGGGCGGATTTGAACACGCTCTGGTTCAGTTTTGCGCGATAGGCGCCAAGATCCTCCATCGGGCGCTTCGCCACGCCGCTGGACATGGCGGCACTTGCCACCGCCGAAGACACCACTGCCACCAGACGCGGGTCAAAGGGTTTTGGGATCAGGTAATCGGCCCCGAATGTCAGCTGTTCACCCTTGTAGGCGGCGGCGGCTTCGGCCGAGGTGGTGGTGCGCGCCAGCTCTGCGATGCCGTCGACACAGGCGATCTGCATCTCGTCGTTGATCTCGGTCGCACCGACATCCAGCGCGCCGCGGAAGATGAACGGAAAGCAGAGTACATTGTTGACTTGGTTGGGAAAATCGCTGCGACCGGTGGCGATAATTGCGTCCGGTGCCACCTTGCGCGCCACATCTGGCATGATCTCTGGCGTCGGATTTGCCAGCGCAAAAATGATCGGACGTTTGGCCATTTTTGCGACCATCTCGGGCTTCAGCACATTGGGGCCGGAAAGGCCGAGGAACAGATCCGCGCCGTCGATCACCTCATCCAAAGTGCGCTTGTCAGAGGCCTGGGCAAAGGCCGCCTTATGCGGGTTCATGTCCTCTTCGCGGCCCTCATGGACCAGCCCGTGAATATCGCAAAGCCAGACGTTTTCGCGCTTCACGCCGAGTTTGAGCAGCATATTGAGGCAGGCAATCCCCGCCGCGCCACCGCCGGTAGAGACGATCTTGATGTCTTCAAACTTCTTGCCGGCCACATGCAGCGCGTTTTTTGCAGCGGCACCCACGACAATCGCAGTGCCGTGCTGATCGTCGTGAAACACGGGAATGTTCATCCGCTCGCGACAGAGTTTTTCGACGATAAAACAATCCGGTGCCTTGATGTCTTCAAGGTTCACCGCGCCAAAGGTCGGCTCCAGCGCACAGACGATATCGGCCAGTTTTTCCGGATCGCTTTCGTTCACCTCAATATCGAAGCAGTCGATATTGGCGAAATTCTTAAAGAGGACCGCCTTGCCCTCCATCACCGGTTTGGAGGCCAGCGCGCCGATGTTGCCAAGGCCCAGAACCGCAGAGCCATTGGAGACCACCGCAACCAGATTGCCGCGTGCGGTGTAGCGCGCAGCGTTGACCTCATCGTCTTTGATCTCAAGACAGGCTTCAGCCACGCCGGGTGAATAAGCGCGGGCGAGGTCGTTTCCGGTGGCCAACGGCTTGGTGGCGCGGATTTCCAGTTTACCGGGACGCGGGAACTCGTGATAGCGCAGAGCCGCGTCGCGCAGGGATTCCGAGGTCTTATCGGGCATGAATGGCGCTCCTGATGGTGATAGTTTAGTGCTAAACTATCTTGGGGCCGAGGGGAACAGGCTTTTGAATACGCGCTCTTCGCTCGGCGGGTGTCTGCATCTGACACCATTGCTGGATACGCGGCAACTGTGCTGCTGTGAGCGGGCGCGCAGGTGCCGCGAGATGACATTTGACCATCCGATCAAAACCAGCAAAGACTGGTGGGGAACAGCAACACAGCGCCCCAAAGAACTGTTGGCCGATCAGGCCAAAACCGGGGCGAGGACGGAGTACGCCCATGCCCGCATCAGATCCCGCAAACAGCCACCCCTTGCGCGCGCCCGCCGCGGCCGTGCGCGAAAATGCCCATGCGCCCTATTCAAACTTCAAAGTCGGCGCGGCGATCCGGGCAAAATCTGGTACTGTCTATGTGGGCTGCAATGTAGAAAATGTCGCCTATCCTGAAGGCACCTGCGCAGAAGCGGGCGCAATTGCAGCGATGGTTGCGGCAGGGGAGACGGAACTCCTTGAGGCCTATGTGATCGCCGATTGCCCCAGCCCGGTGCCGCCCTGCGGAGGCTGTCGTCAAAAGCTCAAGGAATTTGGCGCAACCGGTGTGGAGGTGACCCTTGCCACCACCGATGGGGTGGAGATGAAAACCACCATTGGCGATCTGCTGCCCGGTGCCTTTGACGCGGGCCATATGGAGCGGAGCTGACAGAATGGATGCGCGTGCGGTCATCGCCCGGTTACGACAAAAAGAGATCCCCACGGCTGAGGAACTCTCGTGGTTTGCCGAGGGGCTTGCCAGTGGGGCGGTCAGTGATGCGCAGGCGGGGGCGTTTGCGATGGCGGTCTGCCTCAACGGTCTGCCCTCTGAGGCACGCTCGGCGCTGACGCTGGCGATGCGTGACAGTGGCGATGTGCTGACATGGGATCTGCCGGGGCCGGTGGTGGACAAACATTCGACCGGTGGGGTGGGCGATTGTGTGTCGCTGTTGCTGGCACCGGCCCTGGCGGAATGCGGGGCCTTTGTGCCGATGATTTCCGGGCGTGGCCTTGGCCATACCGGCGGCACGCTTGATAAGTTGGAGGCCATCCCCGGTCTCAGCACGCAGGTTACACAAGACCGGCTGGCAGGGATCGTTGCAGATGTGGGCTGCGCCATTGTAGGGGCGACCGCGCGGATCGCGCCTGCGGATAAGCGGCTTTATGCGGTGCGCGATGTCACGGCGACGGTCGAGAGCCTCGATCTGATCACCGCCTCGATCCTGTCGAAAAAACTCGCGGCCAGCCCGGAGGCTTTGGTGCTTGATGTCAAAATCGGCTCTGGCGCGTTTATGAAAACCGCCGAGGCGGCGCGTGCGCTTGCTACTTCGCTTGTGGAGACCGCAAACGCTGCCGGATGCCCGACGCAGGCGCTGATCACGGATATGAACCAACCGCTGGTGCCGTCGCTGGGCAATGCGTTGGAAGTTGCAGAAGTGATGCGCGCATTGACCGGCGCGCAGAAAGGGCCGACCACTGGGCCGATCATCGATATCACCGTGGCGCTTGGCGGTGCGGTGTTGCGTCAGGCCGGGCTGGTTGAGAGCGTTGAGGCCGGTGAGGCGCAGATCGCGGCCACCTTGGCAGAGGGGCGCGCGGTGGAACGGTTTGCAAAAATGGTGGCGGCGCAGGGCGGCCCCGTCGGCTTTGCCGAAAAATGGCAGCGGGTTTTGCCAGAGGCTCCGGTGATTATGGAGGTGACGGCTGAACGCGCAGGCTATGTCAACGCCATTGACGGTGAGGCGCTTGGGCTCTTGGTGGTGCGTCTTGGCGGTGGTCGTATGATTGAGAGCGACCGGGTCGATCCGGCGGTGGGGATCTCTGACCTGCTGCCCTTGGGCACAAAAATTGCCAAAGGAGACGTCATCGCACGCATCCATGCCGCCCACACGGACGCCGCGCAAGACGCGATGTCGGCCTTGCGGGCGGCGGTGAGCGTAGCGCCTGCCGCGCCCGATCTGCCGCCACTGGTGCATGAAAGGATCGGATGATGGCGCGCGCTTTTCTGGTGGTGATGGATTCGGTCGGGATCGGTGGCGCGCCGGATGCGGGCCGGTATTTCAACAAGGATCTGCCCGATCTCGGGGCGAATACGGTTGCTCATATCGCGCAGGCTTGCGCGGAGGGGCGCGCCGAAGAGGGGCGCAATGGTCCGTTGCGATTGCCGACATTGGATGCGCTGGGGCTGGGCGCGGCGGTGCGGCTGGCGTCCAATCAACCCGCACCGGGGCTGGATGCAAAACCAACGGGCCTCTGGGGCGCGGCCTCGGAAGTGAGCGCGGGCAAGGACACGCCATCGGGCCATTGGGAGTTGGCAGGGCTGCCGGTGCCTTGGGATTGGAGCTATTTTCCCGAAGACGGCGCGGCTTTTGATAAGGAGTTGGTGGCGCATGTCGCTGAGGCGGCTGGGACCACAGGTATCCTTGGCAATTGTCACGCCTCCGGGACGACCATCATCGCCGACCTTGGCGCAGAGCATATGAAGACTGGCCTGCCGATCTGCTACACCTCTGCCGATAGCGTGTTCCAGATTGCCGCCCATGAGGAGTGCTTTGGACTGGAGCGATTGCTGAAACTCTGTACCGATGTCGCGCCCTATCTGCATGCGCGCAAAGTGGGCCGGGTGATTGCGCGCCCCTTCGTTGGCACGCCCGAGGAAGGGTTCAGCCGCACCACCAACCGGCGCGATTTTGCGATCAGGCCGCCTGCACCGATCCTCACCGATTGGGTTCGCGCAAGCGGTGGCCGGGTGCATGGCATCGGTAAGATCGGCGATATCTTCTCCATGCAAGGGATTGACACGCTTGAGAAAGGTTCTGACGCGGCACTGATGGTGCATCTGAGCGAGGCGGTTCAGCAGGCCGAGGACGGCAGCCTGACATTTGCAAATTTCGTCGAGTTCGACAGCCTTTATGGGCATCGCCGCGATATCTCTGGCTATGCGCGGGCGTTGGAGTGGTTCGACCGGGAAATCGCGCGGGTGCTGAATCAGTTGCGCGATGGAGACCTCATGATATTGACCGCAGATCATGGCAACGATCCGAGTTGGCCGGGGATAGATCACACCCGCGAACAGGTGCCTGTCCTTGTTGCGGGCGCTGGTACCGGCACGATCGGAGCTGTGCAATTTGCCGATGTTGCGGCCTCGGTTGCGGCGCATCTTAACGTACCGTCACAGGAACCGGGGCGCAGTTTCCTGCCCTGATCCACGCCGCATTCGGACGGAAAACGCCTTGCTTGTCCGAGGGCGCGGCGCTTAAGAGAACAAAAAGCCAAAAGGAGTGTCCTTTATGAGTGACCACCTGACCGTCGTTGACCACCCGCTGGTGCAGCACAAGCTGACCATCATGCGGGACAAGGCAACCTCCACCTATGAGTTTCGCCAACTCTTGCGCGAACTCACCCAACTGCTGGCCTATGAGGTCACGCGCGAGCTGCCACTGACCACCACCACCATTGAGACCCCGATGGAGGATATGGAAGCGCCGATCCTTGCGGGTAAAAAACTGGCGTTGGTGTCGATCTTGCGCGCAGGCAACGGGATGCTGGACGGTGTTCTGGAACTGGTACCCTCCGCGCGGGTTGGATTTGTTGGCATGTACCGCGACGAAGAGACGATGCAACCGGTGCAATACTACTTTAAGGTGCCGCAGCAGATCTCTGACCGAATGGTAATTGCAGTGGACCCGATGCTGGCCACCGGCAATTCTTCGGTTGCTGCCATCGACCTGCTGAAAGAGGCCGGTGCCAACAACATTCGTTTCCTGTGCTTGCTTGCGTCGCCCGAAGGGGTCGCACGCATGAAGGAAGCGCATCCGGATGTGAAAATCATCACCGCTTCGCTGGATCGTGGGCTGAACGAGAAGGGCTATATCATGCCCGGTCTTGGCGATGCAGGCGACCGGATGTTCGGCACCAAATAACGTCTTCTGTATAGCAGGCAGCGGCCTTTTATACGCGTTCTGCCGAGCGCTGTTACGTGATCGAGAAATATGGCGACGATCCGCTGGATCGCGCCATATTGTTGCCCAGATTGCCTTTACTCAGTTGCGCTTTTCAGGCATCCTACCGCCATATATTGTGGGGCAGGTTGATGAAAATAACTACAATTACGGCAGTATCCCTCATCTTGGCATCCGGTTTGGGCTCCGGTGCTTTTGCGCAGCTTTCATCCAAGACGGCGCAACCGGCGGAGTTTCCTCCAGCCAGCTATCAGGGGCGCCAATATGTGGACAGTCGTGGCTGTATCTTCATCCGCGCCGGTGTCGATGGAAATGTAGCGTGGATTCCGCGTGTGAACCGGGCCCGTCAGCAGCTGTGTGGTGCTGAGCCTTCCAATATCGCCGGATCTACCCGCCAACAGCCGTCAGCTCAGGATCCGCGACCAGACATCATTACACTGGCCCCCGATGCGGGTCGTGTCGATGAACCTGCGCCCGTGCGGGTGACGCCTCCGCCTGCGGTGCGCAGCCGTAGCACAGCCCCCAGCGCAGCGATTAAACCAGAGCGCACTGCCGCGATGACCTCGACTGATGCAAAAAACGTGGCACTCTCACCAGCACGCCCGGCGCGCGCGACGCCACCCAAACCGCGGCGCGCTGCAGCAGCGCCTGCACCTGCAGCGCCGACCGTTGCAACCGCGCCGCGCACCCGGTTGCGTAAATCTGGTGATCCGCTTGCGCAGATCACTCCGAACACCCGCATTTTGCCGGTACATGTCTATCTGCTGCGTCGCGAGAGCGAGGGGCTACAGGTGCCCGCAGGGTATCGTCCTGCGTGGGAAGACGACCGGCTGAACATTCATCGCGTCGAGCAGACCATCCGCCCAACCGTAATCAACGAACAGCCCGCCGTGCCTGAGGGCTACATTCTGGCGGAGCGTTCGGACAACCGGATGAACACGCGCCGGGCGCAGCGCACCCAGCAAGGCGATCAGCAGATGGCACAGATCTGGACGGACAATCTGCCGCGCCGTCAGGTGGAACAATCGCTTGATAAGACCCCGTTCATTCTGTGGGATGCCAAGGCCAAATACGGCATTGTGCCGCCACGCCGGGGCGGCCCTGTGACCACCACCCGCATCTCCAGCCGTGCGGCACCGGATGCAACCTTGCCCGAGACGAGCAAGACACCGGCCACACCACGCTATGTGCGCGCCGCAACCCTCGCCAATACAGAAGAGGCAAAGCGTGTCGCGCGCGAGCTTTCTGCGGCGACAGGTCTGCAGATGCGCCTCGGGACGCTCAATCGCAATGGCCAGACCCTGAAGGTGGTTTTGGCTGGACCCTTTACCGCTGGTGCGGATCAGGCGCTGCAACGTATCCGCGCTGCGGGATTTAGCCGCGCGCGGCTCAGCAAGTAAATCTAACCCCAGAATGTCTTGAAGAAATGGCCGGGCTGCCCCGGCCTTTTTTTATTGAAAGATAGATAGTTAGCCGCAGATGTTCTGCAATTGCACCCAGTCGCGGTCATTCAGCACTGGCGCCAGATCACGCCCCGCCATTGGGTCGGCTTCAATTAGGCCAATGGTGGCTTCCCCTGTGACATCACGCGCATAGGCATAGGGTGTCGAGGGGATGGCGGCGCGGGCAAATTCAGCCAAGAGCGCCTCAGTATCCACAGCCGCACGGGGCGAGGACAGCATGGTCTCGGAATAGCGATCCAGTGTTTCGCGTTTGATTTCCCCCGTCGTAAGCAGCCGGAAGGTCGCCATAAACCCTCCGACATCAAGGATCTCTGCCATCGGATCCTGCGCCTGTGCGCGGACGTGCTCGACCAGCACCGCCCCTGCGGCCACGGCCGGGTCTTCGTAATCTTCGACAAAGGTGCGATGCATCAACACGATACCGCCGGGCAGCGTCAGGCTCTCGGCAATGCCGGAGCGTAGCACAACCACGCGGCGCACACCGGTACGATCCGCGAGCTTTTTCAGGATTGGGTCAGCTTCCGGCGTTGAGCAGGCCTGACCTGATACGCGTTCTATACGGCCCAAAAGCGCCTGACCGATGGCTTTGCGATGCACCTCTGAAACCGCCGCCAGTGTCTGATTGCGCATGGTCTGCGGTAAGCCAAGCGCCAGCAGCGCCACGACGCAGGTGACAATTGCAACCCCACCAAAAAGCCGCAGCCGTCCGGGATGCGGACGCGCGCGTTCGATTGCGGTCTGTACCTTCTCGATGGCCTCACGCATGGTGACCTCATCCTCGGCCAGTTCCAGCGTCTCGCCGGGGTCGCCATCGGGATGATAAAGAGCAGGAAACTCACCGGGATTGGCCCGCTCGACCGCAGCCAGCGACCAATGGGCAAGGGGGCGATCTTGCATATCGGTAATGGTGAGCGTCGCATCCCCGAGCGAGACAATCACGTCGCGCCGCTGCTCTGACGGCGAAGGCCGCCAGATGCCCACCGCCTCAAGCCGCTGAAATTCACGGAGTACCGTCATCGACCGGGATTGCCTGCTCCTGTTGTTCTAGATGTTATTTAACATGCAAGCCGCATCGGCGGCAAACCGCTTTGCGGTTCAAATGGCGGCGTTTGGTTGTTTTTCTAAGCGTTGAGAGGGCGTTGAGGTGGAATGGAGCCAGATGTGGCTGCGCAAGACGTCCCATTTGCCTGTTGATGGGCACACCAGAGGGCGCATGCGCCCCCTAAGGCAGACGGCGGGATGATGTGTCGAACTTGATACCATTCATTTGTGTTGGGTTTCACAACTGAACGGTCTGAGCCCGAACCGACCTCCATTGCATACAAACACAATGTCTGCTTCAAATTGGTTTACGGCGCGGAAGGGCTATCCATTGTTCAAACGACTGTTCGGCAAGCGACAATTTCAGTACAAGTGCAACGCGTGTGGTGAACTTCACCAAGGTTCGCCGTCGTTCTCGTTTCAGTTTCCGACCTACTATTTTGATGTCCCCGAGGGAGAACGAAAAGATCGGACTGTCGCTTCGAATGATCTTTGTTACATTAAACCTGCAAAAGATGACGACCAAGGCGACGAGATTTTCTGTATTCGTGTTGTCCTTGAGATCCCGATCCAAGGTGTCGATGCCCCATTTACCTGGGGAGTTTGGGTTACTCAATCTAAAGATAGCTTCGAAAAATACGTCGAAACCTTTGGTCAAGATCAGTCGTCGCTCGGGAGCTTTGGGTGGTTGCCTGTCGACATGCCGTTTTACAATCTATCTGGTGCTGGCGCTCCTCTTGAGCACCTTGAATGTGATATTCAATGGAATGCGAAAGGGCAAAGACCAAAGGCCTATCTTTGGGACAGTTCCCATCCGCTTTCAGTTGATCAACGCGAAGGGATCAGCTGGAGAAAGGCAATAAAAATTGCCAATCTCGCAAATCACGCGTGCTCAAGGAAAGATCAGGTCGCTTAACAGAGGAAGGTCGACATTCGCGGAGCCGCAGCGAAATGATGCTTCGTCCCGCGTGGTATCCATCTATGAATGGCGTGGTGAAATTCAGCAATCGCAGCTTCTCGCCCGGTCTGACAGATCTTTGCCATCCAGTCTTATTTCACAAAAGCGTTCCCAATCCGCGTCTGGCGCTTGTCCTTAACTCTCCCCTGCTAAGCGTTTCCTCAGTTCAAACTTCTGGATCTTACCGGTTGATGTCTTGGGCAACTCCCCAAAAACCACCGCTTTCGGGGTCTTAAAACCGGCAAGCGTCTGGCGGGCAAAGGCGATCAGGGTGGCCCCGTCCACCTCTGCGCCCTCTTTCAGCTCCACAAAAGCACAGGGCACTTCGCCCCACTTTTCGTCTGGCTTTGCCACCACCGCAGCAAGGTTCACATCCGGGTGGCCCATTAGCACACCTTCGACCTCCACGGAGGAGATATTCTCTCCGCCCGAAATGATGATGTCCTTGGCCCGGTCGGCGATCTGGATATAGCCATCGGGATGCTGCACGGCGATGTCACCGGAGTGGAAATAGCCGCCTGCAAAGGCCTCTGCGGTGGCCTCGGGGTTTTTCAGGTATCCCTTCATAACGGAATTGCCGCGCATCACGATCTGGCCTTGATCCGTGCCAGTCATCGGGATCTGTTTCATTTCTGCGTCGACCACTGTGATATGGTCCATCATCGGAAAGGCCACACCCTGACGGGCCTTGATTGCGGCACGCCCGGCGGTGTCGAGCGTATTCCAGCTGTCGCCCTTCCAGAGGCATTCGGTGACATGGCCATAGGTTTCTGTCAGACCGTAAACCTGAGTGACGTGAAACCCCAGTCGTTCGATCTTTTCCAGCGTGGCCGGGGCAGGGGGCGCGCCTGCGGTAAAGACCTCGACCGTGTGATCAAAGGCGCGCCGCTCCGCATCCTTGGCGTTGACGATCATATTGAGCACGATGGGCGCGCCACCAAAATGGGTCACGCCCTCATCGGCGATGGCATTATAAATCGCCTCGGCAGTTGTGTTACGGCAGCAGACCACGGTGCCACCCAGCACTGGCATCATCCATGTGTGGTTCCAGCCGTTGCAGTGAAACAGCGGTACAATGGTCAGGTAAATCGGGCGCAATTGCAGTTGCCATGAGATCACCGTGCCCATGGTCATCAGATAGGCGCCACGATGGTGATAGACCACGCCCTTGGGCCGCCCGGTGGTGCCGGAGGTGTAGTTGAGCGCAAGGCTTTCCCATTCGTCCTCGGGCATGATCCAGTCAAAATCATCGGTGGCCGCAGCGAGGATTTCATCATAGATGGCATGGCGTCCGCTTGCGGGCACACCCGCCTCGGGGTCTGGCACCTCGATGAGGATCGGGCCATCGCCCTGCATCCGCGCCTTGGCGGCCTCGGCCAGTTCCAGAAACTCGCTGTCAACCAGCGCCACTTTGGCCTCGCCGTGTTCAAAGATATAGGCGACGGTATCCACATCCAGCCGGATGTTAATCGTATTGAGCACCGCGCCGCAGGCAGGCACGCCAAAATGCGCCTCGGCCTGCGCCGGGATATTCGGCAGCAAGGTCGCAACCACATCGCCGGGCGTCACCCCCATGCCGGCCAGCGCCGCCGCCAGCCGGGTACAGCGATCGTGATACTGCGCATAGGTGCGCCGCGTTTGGCCGTAGACCAGGGCCGTGTCCTCGGCAAAGACATGCGCCGCGCGCTGTAAATGCGACAGCGGTGTCAGCGGCACATAGTTCGCCGCCGTCCGATCCAGCCCGGTTTCATCTGCCAGCCATCCCATGGTTCCTCCTCCCCGGTCTTGCCGTTATGTCCCTGAGGTCGAATATTGCGCTGGCGATATGAAAATTGAAAGAGATTGCGTGCGTTGGCGGTATTTATGCTGCATAGGCCGCCTCCGCTTGGTTGTTTCCCACTGCGCCGTAATGGGTTAGCCTCTGCGCATGATCCTTTCGCGCGGGCGCAACTACGTCTTTATTCATATCCCCAAGACCGGCGGCACCGCGCTCGCGCTGGCGCTGGAGGCGCGCGCCATGGCCGGGGATGAGATGCTGGGTGACACGCCGAAGGCCGTGAAACGCCGACGCCGCCTGCATGGCACCCAAACGAGGGGGCGATTGTGGAAACATTCAACCCTTGCCGATATCGAAGGTCTCGCCAGCCGCGAAGAGTTGCGGCAGATGTTTGCCTTCACGCTGGTGCGCAATCCTTTTGATCGCATGGTCAGCCTCTATCACTGGCTCAAAGAGCAATCCTTTGATCATCCGATGGTGCCGCTGGCGCATGCGCTGCCGTTTACCAGCTTTGTGACCGATCCTTTGGTGATGCGCGCGCTCAAGTCACAACCGGCTCCGTCTTATATGATGCAGTCGGACGGGTATGAGCATTGCAGCCTTTACATAAGGCTCGAACATTTCGCCAAGGATGCCGCACCTTTGTTCGATCACTTGGGATTCGCACTGGAATTGCCCCGTGTGAATGAGTCGCGGCGCGATCCCGACTGGCGTATTTACTATGATTCACAGGCGATTGATGCCGTAAGGACGTGCTGCCACCTCGAAATCGGACGATTTGAATACTCTTTTAACGATTACCCCCTATCCCTTTGATACAGAGCGGCTCCCTAAGAGACCGCGCCCAGGCCCGCCCGGTTTGCTACAAAGAATTCACGGAACGGCGATTGGAGCTTCGAGCCCCCGAGGTCCGGAGCAACTTAAGTGTCGAAAGGACAGGAACATGCTGGATTGGTTTGCAAAACGGAATGCCTCCCCGATGGCAGAAGCATTCACCACCGAGTTTCCGATGGTGGCCACAGGTCAGGCGGGCTTTCTCGCAGGGACCATGGTTGCAACTGCGACTGGTTGGCGCCCGGTAGAAGCCCTCTCCACCGGCGATGAGGTTCTGACCTTCGATCACGGCATGCGCCCCGTCAAATCCATTGAACGCCGCATTCTGGTTCTGGGCGACACCGCCTCCGCACAGGAAATGGCGCCCATCTACATCCCCCGCGATGCACTCGGCAACCGCAACCCGATGTGGGTCAAGCCAGAGCAGGGCATCTTGCTGGAGCATGACCTCCTTGAGGATGCGCTGGGAGATCCTTTTGCAGTGGTTCCCGCCTGCGCCCTCGAAGGGTACCGCGGTATCACCCGCGCACCGCAGCAGGTGACCATGGAAACCATCGTTCTCACCTTTGATGAGGATGAGGTCGTCTATATCGAGGCCGGCGTTCTGGCCTTCTGCCCCGCAGATCACGACCTGATGCACTACTGCGTGACCGCTCAGTCCGAGGAGCTTTACACCATCCTCTCCGCCTCCGAAGCTCGTGAACTGGTGATCGACATGATCACCGAAGACAGCTTCTGGACCCCCGGCGCAATGGCAGGCACCGGCGGCACTGGCGAGCCGCAATACGCAACCTTCGCCTGATTACACGCTCTCTCTCACCCCCTCCAGAGCAGACGACCCGCCAGCCGATCCTTTCGGCGGCGGGTTTTCCCTGTTTCAGCTCTGACCGAGATGCGAAAGCACCAGCGCCACGCGATCTTCAACGCGGGCCTTGGGCAAGGTAATCACCTCATACCCCAAGGACTGATAGGTGCGCTGCATCACCTCAAATGTCGCACGTGCCTCCGCCTCACCCTGTTTGCGCTCCGCATCCTGACCAAAGATCTCCGGCCAGTGGGGCGCAATGAACACGCGTGGATTGTAGCGAAACATCCCAGCCGCCTTTTCCACATGCGCTGGCACCGGCAGGTTACACAGGCGGAGATATCCAAGGGTATCGGGGATGCCGCGATCCATCAAAACCGGCCCCAGCAGCTTTGCGGCCTCGTGATAGGAGCGCATATCCCAGCTCAGCATCGTTTGCGCAAACAAACCCCGATCCGCCCAAGGCAATGCTTGTCCACCGATAGCGGTCTGATCGCGGATAATGGCGCGTCCGGCCTCAGGCATCGATACAATACCCAGCCGACCCAGCGCCTCTATCAATGTCGTTTTGCCGGACCCGGGACCACCCGTTACGACATACAAATGGTCACCCATGACCAACCTCACATAATTTCAGGGGGGAAGTGGCGCGACAGTCTTGCCAAGCGCACACGCCTCATAGCGCATCACCGCGCACCTGTCTTTCATCTTCTCACAAATATCTCGGAGCGCGAGGCAGAGCCTCGCAGAACAAAAAAGCCGCCCCGTGAGGGGCGACTTTTTAGATCACATGTGTGCAGAGATTAGGCCGCCTGATCGTCTTCCGGCGCAAAACGGCCATAGAAGGTCTGGCCTTTATCTGCCATCTCACGCAACAGCGGCGGGCAGGCAAAACGGTCGCCATATGCCTCTGCTAGCTGGTCGCAGCGCTCCGCCGCATAGGGCGTGCCGATAATGTCGAGCCACGAGAGCGGTCCACCGGACCACGGCGCAAAACCCCAGGCCAGAACAGCGCCCACATCGCCTTCTCGGATATCCATCAACACGCCTTCTTCCAGCGCCCGGACGGCCTCAAGGACCTGCGCGAACATCAGCCGCTCCTGCACTTCGATCAGGTCGGGCTGCTCTGCCGCTTGCGGGTATTTCTCCCCAAGGCCTTTCCAGTACTCAACGCGCTTACCTTTGTCATCATAATCAAAGAAGCCCGCATTGGCCTTGCGCCCCAGACGCCCTTGGTCTTCCATCCAGAAGATCAGATCATCCGCGGGGCTTTCGGGATAGGCATCGCCCATCGCCGCCTTGGTGGCCCGTGCGATCTTTGCGCCCAGATCGATCGAGGTCTCATCGGTGAGCTGGATCGGCCCCACCGGGAAGCCCAACTGACGCGCGGCGTTGTCGATCAGCACCGGCGAGACACCTTCGGTGATCATCCGCGCGCCCTCGTTGATGTAGGGGATGATGCAGCGGTTGCAGTAGAAGAACCGCGCATCATTCACCACGATCGGCGTCTTGCGGATCTGGCGCACATAGTCCAGCGCCTTGGCCACCGCGCGATCCCCGGTCTTCTCGCCCTTGATGATCTCCACCAGGAACATCTTCTCCACCGGCGAGAAGAAGTGAATGCCGATGAACTGCTCCGGCCGGACCGAGGCCTCGGCCAGGCTGGTGATCGGCAGGGTGGAGGTGTTGGAGGCAAAGATGCAATCCTCGGGGATGATCGCCTCGACCTTCTTGGTCATCTCGGCCTTCACACTCGGGTCTTCGAACACTGCCTCGATGATCAGATCGCAGCCCTTGAGGGCGTCCAGATCCGGTGTTGCCGTGATCTGCGCCAGCAGCGCCTCTTTTTTCTCCGGCGTGGCTTTGCCGCGCTTGATGCCCTTGTCCATATAGGCGGCGGAATAGGCTTTGCCCTTGTCGGCAGCGTCCTGGTCGCGGTCGATCAACACGACCTCCATACCAGCCTGCGCCGAGACCAGCGCGATGCCTGCGCCCATCATGCCTGCGCCGAGCACACCGATCTTCTTGACGGTCTGATCCTCGATGCCCTTGGGACGCACCGCGCCTTTTTCCAGCGCTTGTTTGTTGATGAACAGGGATCGGATCATCGCCGAGGACGACGGGTTCATCAGCACATGGGTGAACCAGCGCGCCTCAATGCGCAGGGCGGTGTCGAAATCGACCAGCGCGCCCTCATAGACCGCCGAGAGCAGCGCCTTGGCCGCCGGGAACGCGCCTTGGGTCTTGCCATGCACCATGGCGGAGGCCCCGACATAGTTCATGAACCCAGCCGGATGATAGGGCGCGCCACCGGGCATTTTATAGCCCTTCTGGTCCCACGGCTTGACGATATCGGCGTCCTTGGCATTCAGCACCCACTGACGCGCCGCTTCCAGCGGGTCGGCGGCAACCTCATCCACGAGGCTTGCGGATTTGGCTTTCTTTGGATCCAGCATCTTGCCTTCGAGCAGCACGGGGGCGGCGTTCACCGCGCCCACCATGCGCGAGTACCGGATGGTACCGCCGCCACCGGGGAATATGCCCAGCAGGATCTCCGGCAGGCCGATCTTGGCCTTTGGGTTGTCGGTCATGCTGCGGTAGTGACAGGCCAGCGCAATTTCGGTGCCGATGCCCGCACAGGTGCCATTGATGGCACAGGCAATCGGCTTGCCGCCCTTGTTCGTCTTGGCGTCCATTCCGGCGCGCTCCAGCTTGCGCAGGATGCGGTGGCCATTCATGGTGAAGTCAAACAGGCCCTGAGCCGGGTTTTCACCGGATTCCTCGCGAATGGTGGCCAGCACGTTCAGATCCATACCGCCCGCAAAGTCTTTCTTGCCGGAGGTGATCACCACGCCTTTGACGGCGTCATCGCCAAGCGCGCGGTCAATATACTCCTCCACCAGGCCAAAGGCCTCGCGGGTGAGGACGTTCATGCTCTTGCCTTCGGCGTCCCATGTGATGATGGCGATGCCATCGGCGTCTACGTCGTATTTGAAATCGGTCATAGTCTTTGTCTCCAACCCTATCAGGTGAGAAGGCGTCGCTTAGACGCGCTCGATGATGGTGGCGGCACCCATGCCGGATGCAATGCAGAGCGTGGCAAGGCCGCATTCCTTGTCCTGCCGCTCCAGCTCGTCCAGCAGCGTGCCGATGATGATCGCCCCGGTCGCCCCCAGAGGGTGCCCCATGGCGATGGAGCCGCCGTTCACGTTCACCAATGCCGGATCGACGTCAAAGGCCTGCTGGAAGCGCAACACCACGGAGGCAAAGGCCTCGTTGACCTCGAACAGATCCAGATCGGAGATCTTCATGCCGGTCTCTTTGAGGATCTTCTCGGTCACAGGTACAGGGCCAGTCAGCATGATGGTCGGGTCGGTGCCGATCTTGGCAGTCGCCTTGATACGGGCGCGCGGGTTCAGGCCATGACGCTCGCCAAATTCCTTGTTGCCGATCAACAGCGCGGCAGAGCCATCCACGATCCCCGAGGAGTTCCCGGCGTGGTGGATGTGGTTGACCTTTTCCAGATGCGGGTATTTCAGTTTTGCCACGGCATCAAAGCCCGGCATCACTTCGCCCATCATCTGAAAGGACGCATTGAGCGCGCCAAGTGCCTGCATATCGGTGCCGGGCCGCATGTATTCATCATGATCAAGGATCGCCAGACCGTTCTGGTCGCGCACGGTGATGACGGATTTGGCAAAGCGGTTCTCATCCCACGCGGCCTTGGCACGGCGCTGGGATTCCACCGCCAGTGCATCGGCCTGCTCGCGGGTAAACCCATACTCGGTCGCGATAATATCGGCGGAGATCCCCTGCGGTACAAAATAAGTGTCCATCGCAAGGGTTGGGTCGACGGCAATCGCCGCCCCGTCAGAGCCCATGGCCACACGGCCCATCATCTCCACGCCGCCCGCGATATAGCCATCTCCCGCGCCACCTTTGACTTGGTTTGCAGCGAGGTTCACAGCTTCCATGCCAGAGGCGCAGAAGCGGTTGATCGCAAGGCCCGGAATGGATTGATCCAGGTCGGAGGCCAGCACCGCAGAGCGCGCCAGACAGCCTCCCTGTTCCATCACCTGCGTGACGTTACCCCAGATCACATCCTCGACCGCATGGCCTTCGAGGTTGTTGCGCTCTTTCAGCGCGTTCAGGGTCAGGGCAGAGAGGCGCACGGAGGTCACCTCATGGAGTGCGCCGTCCTTGCGGCCCTTGCCGCGCGGGGTGCGGACGGCATCATAGATGTAAGCTTCGGTCATATTGGTCTCCTCAAGCTCGATCCGACGGGTTGCCGGGCATCAGGTCATAGGGGTGTTTCCAGCCGGGCAGGGCGCTGAGGCGCGACAGCCAGGCGTCGATATTGGGGTAGTCCTTGCGGTCAAAGCCGAAAGGCTCCGGGTAATAGAGGTAGCTACAGCAGGTAAGGTCGGCGTTGGTGAGGCTTTCGCCCACGATCCAGTCGCGGCCCTCCAAGTGTTTGTCCAAAACTGCGTAGGCCGCTTTGAGGCGTCCTTGCAGGAAGGCGATTACTTCAGCCGGGCGTTTGTCTTCGGGCAGGAAATTCATCAAAAACCGGCACAGGCCCGCGTTTGAAGACAGTTTGTGATTGTCCCAAAGCTGCCAGCGGAGGACTTCCCGTTTCTCTTCCGGGGTGGTTCCACCAAACTTGCCATAGGTCTCGGACAGATACTGCTGAATCACGCCGGACTGGCTGAGCGTTACGTCACCATCAATTAAAACCGGACATTCGCCCATTTCATTGACGTCACTTCGGAACGCATCGCCGCGTGTGGTGCCGTTGAAAAAGTCAACAAAGACTGGCTCCCACGCAAGCCCTGCCAACTCAAGCGCCAGCGCCGCCTTGTAGGAATGGCCGGATTCGCCAAAACAGTAGAGTTTCATATCAAATCGCCCCTCCCAGTGGCGATGTCGCGGCGGGGGTTTCACACCCCCGCACCCCCGTGGGATATTTTTAAGAAGATGAAGGATAGTCAGCGTTTGTTAACCAAGATGGCGATAATATGGCAGTGCGGTACAGGCTGGGAAGCCGATGACCGCAGAAGCTGAAGGCGCGCTTGCCCATTAGGCGGAGAGCCCGGGGGCAGGCGCGCCCCATATCTTCAACTTCTCTCAAATATCCCCGCCGGAGGCATCCGTCAGACGCGGTGAGGGAAAGCACTGGAACTGTCACAGCGACCTCGCAATCAGCTCTTTCATGATCTCATTGGTGCCGCCGTAAATGCGCTGCACACGGGCATCGGTCCACATTTCCGCCACGGCGTATTCCTGCATGAACCCGTATCCTCCGTGCAGTTGCAAACACTCATCGAGCACAGCGCCTTGCGTGTCGGTGATCCAGTATTTGGCCATCGCCGCTTTTTCGACGCTCAAGTTCCCACGTAGGTGTTCGACCATGCATTCATCAAGGAAGGCGCGGGCGACTTTACTCTTGGTCAGGCATTCAGCGAGCTTGAAGCGGGTGTTCTGGAATTGGGTCAGAGGCCCGCCAAAGGCTTCGCGCTCTTTGCAATAGGCGATGGTGCGCTCGACCGCGCCCTGCATCGCGCCAACCGCGCCGCAGGCGATGATCAGCCGTTCCTGCGGCAGTTGTTGCATCATCTGGTAAAAGCCCTGCCCCTCGGCACCGCCAAGGATGTTTTCCGGGGGCACCGCGATATTATCGAAGAACAGCTCCGATGTGTCCGCTGCGTGCAGGCCGACCTTTTCGAGATTGCGGCCACGAGTGAACCCGTCGGCGCCATCCGTTTCGAGCCCCACCAGCGAGATGCCTTTTGACCCAAGAGAGGGGTCCGTTTTTGAGGCCACAAGGATCAGGTCGGCGTGCTGGCCATTGGTGATAAAGGTTTTCTGCCCGGACAGCCGATAAACATTGCCGTCCCGGATAGCTTTGGTCTTGATGGCCTGCACGTCAGACCCGGTTGAGGGTTCCGTCATCGCCAGCGCGCCGACCAGCTCGCCGGACACCATCTTGGGCAGCCAACGCTGTTTTTGCTCTTCGGTGCCGTAGGACAGGATGTAATGCGCCACAATGCCCGAATGGATGCCGTGACCCCAGCTGGCGAGATTGGCGCGGCTGGCCTCGATCAGGATCGCCGCCTCATGGCCAAAATCGCCGCCTGCGCCGCCGTATTCCTCGGGGATGGAGGGGCAGAGCAGTCCCAGTTCACCGGCCTCGGCCCAGGTGGAGCGGTCCATCTCGCCCTGTTTGCGCCAGCGTTCGAATTTCGGGGCCCACTCCTTGGTGATAAAGCTCTGCGTCATATCGGCGAGCATTTTGTGCTCGTCGGTCATCCATGCAGACGATGTGCGAAAATCCAGCTCTGCGCTCATCTCTCCCCCCTTAAGCGCGTGGCAGTCCTTGCCGTGCGCTAGCGTTTGCGATCCTCCAGCTCGGCGTTGAACAGCCGCAACCGATGGGTCAGGTTTTCATGGTTGGTCACGCTGTCGAAATTCTCAAACAGAAACGACAGCGCTTCTCCCTCATCCAGTCCGGCCTCTTGGGCAAAGCGTTTGAGCCTGCGAAAGCCATCCTCCGTCATGGCGACGGGAAAGCGGCGGGTCAGGCGAAAGCGTTTGGGCATATTCGGATCCTCTCAATTCCAAATGCGCCCCGGCGGCCAAGGGTGGATATGCCCCGCAGGGGCACATCCCATGTCATGTCAAAGAGCGCGATCAGAACTGTGCGGCGTCGAGGGCCATCACCGTGTCGGCACCGGTCTCGATGCGGGCAAGGTGCAGTTTGGTCGCGGGCAGCTGACGTGCCATGTAGTAGCGGCCGGTGGCGAGTTTTGTCTCGTAGAACGCCGCGTCAGAAGCCCCTTCGTCAAGCGCCTTTTGTGCGGCTTTGCCCATCATCGCCCACATCAGGCCAAGGCAGACATGGCCGAACATATGCATGAAGTCGGTGGAGCCAGCGAGCGCGTTGTTGGGGTTCTTCATGCCGTTTTGCATGAAATACATCCCCGCCGCTTGCAGATCCTTGGAGGCTGCCTTCAGAGGCTCGATGAAGTCCTTGGCGTAGTCTTCGGAAATCTCGGCGTTTTCCTTGCAGAACCCTTTGACCAGATCAAAGAAGGCCATCACATGTTTGCCGCCATCCTGCGCCAGTTTGCGGCCCACCAGATCCAGCGCCTGCACACCGTTTGCGCCCTCGTAGATCATCGCGATACGGGCGTCGCGGGTGTATTGCGACATGCCCCATTCCTCGATGTAACCATGGCCGCCATAGACCTGCTGGGCCTGCACGGTCATGTCATAGCCCTTGTCGGTCAGGAAGCCTTTGATGACCGGCGTGAGCAGGGAAATAAGCCCATCGGCGTCCTTGTCCTCAGAACGATGCGCCTTGTCGATCATGGTCGCACCCCAGAGGATGAACGCCCGCGCGCCCTCGGCAAAGCTCTTTTGATCCATCAGGTTACGGCGAATGTCCGGGTGGACGATCAGCGGGTCGGCCGGACCATCGGGATTTTTCGCGCCAGTCACGTCACGGCCCTGAAGGCGGTCCTTGGCGTATTCCACCGCGTTCTGATAGGCGGCTTCGGCCTGCGCCAGACCCTGCATGCCCACACCCAGACGGGCCTCGTTCATCATGGTGAACATGGCGCGCATGCCCTTGTGCATATCCCCCAAGAGCCAGCCGGTCGCGGCGTCGTAGTTCATCACGCAGGTGGAGTTGCCGTGAATGCCCATTTTCTCTTCGATCTTGCCGACCGAAACACCGTTGCGCTCGCCGGGGGTGCCGTCCTCATTCACGATGAACTTCGGGACGATAAAGAGCGACACGCCCTTGATGCCATCGGGGCCGCCGGGGATCTTGGCCAGTACCAGATGGATCACATTGTCGGACATGTCGTGATCGCCAGCGGAGATAAAGATCTTCTGACCGGTGATCTTATAAGATCCATCGTCCTGCGGTTCTGCTTTGGTGCGCATCAGGCCCAGATCGGTGCCGCAATGGGGTTCCGTCAGGTTCATGGTGCCGGTCCACTCGCAAGAGACCATCTTGGGCAGATAGGTGTCTTTCTGTGCGTCGGTGCCATGCGCCAGAATGGCCGAGGCCGCGCCATGGGTCAGGCCCTGATACATGGTAAACGCTTGGTTCGCGCCGGAGAAGAACTCGCCCACCGCAGTACCGATCACATAGGGCATGTTCTGGCCGCCGTATTGTTCCGGCATGTCGAGACCGGGCCAGCCGCCTTCCTTCACTTGCTCGAACGCGGCCTTGAAACCGGTCGGGGTGTAGACCACACCGTTTTCCAGACGGCAGCCTTCGGTGTCGCCGACCACATTCAGCGGGTGCAGCACGTCGCGGGCGATCTTGCCGGCTTCTTCCAGAACGGCGCCGGTGAAATCTGGTTCCAGCTCGTCATAGCCGGGAATTCCAGCGTCCTTGATGTTCAGCACGTCATGCAGAACAAATTGGGTGTCCTTGGTGGGGGCGGTATAGCTCGGCATCGCGGTCCTCAAAGGTTGGAGTGGTGCGGTTTGCGTGGTCAATCTGGCGGGCAGGGCGGTGAGGGTTACTCGGCCGCCTTGGCGTTTGTTTTCATCGAGGCGATGACTTTCTCGCCCCATTTCAACTGATCCTTCAGGTCATCAATGGCCTCGGTCAGCTCGTCGCGCTGGCGCTCCATATCGGCCAGACGCTCTTGCGCGATCTCATAGGTGCGGCTCAGCTGCGTCAGTTGCTGGTCGCCCATATGATAAAGGTCGAGAAGCTGGCGGATTTCCTCAAGGCTGAAGCCAAACCGCTTGCCGCGCAGGATCAGTTTCAGTCGCGCTCGGTCGCGCTTGGTAAAGAGCCGCTTTTGGCCGTCCCGGATCGGGAACAACAATTCCTTGGCTTCGTAAAATCGCAACGTGCGCGGCGTTACTCCGAACTCGTCGCACATCTCGCGAATGGATTTGGTGTCTTCACTCATGGGGCGTCACTCAGATGTTGCTTTACGTTGGCGTCGTCTGCGTAAACCTTGGCGGCTCTTGTCGAGAGTTACAACATGAACTTGACGTTTACGTAACTCCGACGCCGCGTCATTTTGAGGGGTGACGTGGTGGCAGGGCGATTTGACGTGACGTTTTGGGGAAAAGCCAAAAATTTTAGAGGTTAAATCAGCGTTATGCATCTGCAATACCTGCGCAAACAGGCTGATTTAAGTTGGCCAATAGGCCCCTATGACAGGCATCTGTCGATGAGATACAGCCACAGCGCGAGAGGGAGCAGCAACGTGATACCACAGCGCATTGTTCTTACTGGTCCGGGTGGCGTGGGGAAAACGACGCTTGCCCAGACACTAAATCGAAAACTCGGCCATCCACACGTGGACTTAGACGACGTTTTCTGTCGGGACATTCAGAACATTCGCGAATTTATCCGAGAAAAGGGCTATGCGGCATACGCCCGGCGAAACGGACAACTGCTCCTCGAGATATTGTCTGGCATACCAAGACCCGTGATCTTGTCCTTGTCTTCGGGGGTGCTCAGTCACGATATGGAAGCGCCGATGCGATCAGAATTGGTGACTGCGATTGCAACCGACGCAATTGTGCTTCTTATCGTTCCCCATGTGTCGGATGAGATTGCCGCACAGATCGTTGCGACGCGTCAGGTCGGTCGCGGATACGGTCTGTCCTACGAGCCAGTGAGATTAAAGTATCTTCGACGCATCCGTGAGTATCGACAGCTTGGTTTTTCTCAATGCTTAGTGCCTGAAATCACACCTCACTCGGTAGAGGAGGTGATCAAACATATATCCGCATGTCCTTAAATGCGCCGAAGTTGCTTAGGACGCTCAGAATTAAGTATCCAGCGGTGCGGGACCATCCGAGTGCTCTCAGAGTGCGAAGTCGCTAGTCAGGCAACAAATCCAGCGTCACTTTGCGCAGGTCGGTCAGCTCTTCCATCGCCTCGTTGATCTGCTGGCGCTGGAGTTCCAGTTCCTTCAGTTGCCGGTCGGCCATCTCGATAAAGGCGCGGTTTTGCGCTTCGTCGCCTTCCTTGTCGTAGATCAGCAACCATTGGCGGATCTCTTCGAGCTGAAAGCCGAACTTGCGCCCGCGCAGGATCAACTTCATCCGCGCCACTTCGCGCGCGCCGTAGAACCGCGAGCGGCCCTGACGTTCGGGCTGCAACAGCTCGATATATTCATAGTACCGAAGGGTGCGCGGCGTTACATCGAACTCGGCGCACATCTCCTTGAATGACAGTTTTGTTTCGGTCATCCATGTCCTCCCTTGCTCGGGCAACCTAAGCATCTGAACCGAGCGGTGCAACTGGGAGTTTTGCAAGCCTTGCGCTTTGCCCCCATGCACGGAATAAATGAGGCAAATCCGGCAAGGAGCAAGTCATGGCTGACAAAACCCAACTGGCGCGCCAGTTCATTGAGGCGATCCCGCACTCAAAGGCGCTGGGAATGGAATTGACCGAGATCGGTGACGGCCGGGCGGTGATTGTGATGCCCTATGACAAGAAGCTGATCGGAGATCCGGATACCGGCGTCATCCACGGCGGCGCGGTGTCGGCCCTGATGGACACCTGCTGCGGCGCTGCGGTGATGAGCCACCCGAGCGAGCCGTCGAGCACCGCCACCATCGATCTGCGGATCGACTATATGCGCGGGGCGACGCCGGGGCAGACCATCACCACCACCGCAACCTGTCACCACGTGACCCGCAATGTCGCCTTTGTGCGCGCGGTGGCGACGGATGAGGAAACCGAAGTGCCCGTCGCAACTGCCTCTGGCGCCTTCACGCTGGAGCCAAAGCAATGAGCCGCCCCCGTCCTGAGCCGGTGCAAGTGATCAAGCAACGCCGCGATGCAGCCCTTGCGGCCTTGGTGGAATCGGTGCCCTACATCGGGTTTCTTGGCATCACCTTTGAGCGGCGTGGCGATGAGCTGACCTCGACCATGCATTTTCACGACACTCTGATCGGCAATCCGATGCTGCCCGCGATCCACGGTGGGGCGACGGCGGCCTTTCTGGAGGTCACCTCGGTGATCACCCTCCAGTGGTTCCACCTCTGGCCGCAGTTTGAAAGCGGCGAGCTGGACGTGGAGACAATGGCGGCTGGCAAGATGCCGCGCCTGCCTAAAACCATTGATTTTACAGTGGACTATCTGCGTTCGGGCTTGCCACGGGACTCTTATGCGCGTGCGACTGTCAATCGCTCCGGGCGGCGCTACGCGTCGGTGCATGTGGCCGCCTGGCAGGATCACAAGGACAAGCTCTTCGCGCAGGCAACGGGGCATTTCCTGATGCCGCAGGATCGCCGTTCAGGCGACTGATTCTAAGGAATTTTATTCATGTCAGAGGCATCTGGCCCCATCACCCATTCCCGGGTGCTCAAAATCGCGCTGCCGATCGTCTTGTCCAATGCCACCGTGCCCATTCTCGGCGCGGTGGATACGGGCGTGGTGGGCCAGCTGGGCGAGGCCGCCCCCATTGGTGCCGTGGGCATAGGCGCGGTCATCCTGTCGACGATCTACTGGATCTTTGGCTTTTTGCGCATGGGCACCACCGGTCTGGCGGCACAGGCGCGCGGTGCTGGCGATGAGGCCGAGACCGGCGCGCTGTTGATGCGAGGGTTGCTCCTGGCGGGCGGCGCGGGACTGTTCTTCATTCTGGCGCAGGCTTTGGTCTTTTGGGGAGCCTTTACGCTGGCCCCTGCCAGTGCCGAGGTGGAGGGGCTGGCGCGGCAATATCTGGAAATCCGAATCTGGGGTGCGCCTGCGACCATCGGCCTTTATGCCGTCACAGGTTGGCTGATCGCGATGGAGCGCACGCGGGGAGTGTTCTTGCTGCAGATCTGGATGAATGGCCTCAATATCGTGCTGGATCTGTGGTTCGTGCTGGGGCTGGGTTGGGGCGTCGAAGGCGTCGCGACTGCGACGTTGATCGCGGAGTGGTCGGGGCTGGCCTTGGGTCTCTGGCTGTGCGGATCGGCCTTTGCCGGTGATCAGTGGCACGACTGGGCGCGGATCTTTGATCGCCTGCGGATCAAGCGGATGATGCAGGTGAATGGCGACATCATGGTGCGTTCGGTCTTGCTGAACCTGTCATTTACCACCTTCCTGTTTCTCGGTGCGGACCTTGGCGATGTGACATTGGCCTCCAATCAGGTGCTGATCCAGCTTCTGCAGATGACCGCATTTGCGCTGGACGGCTTTGCCTTCAGCGCCGAGGCGTTGGTGGGTGGGGCAGTCGGGGCAAGGGATCCTGCGCGCCTGCGCCGGGCAGCCATTGTGTCGAGCTATTGGGGAGTGGGGTTCTCGGTGGCGCTGGCGCTGGTCTTCTGGTGGGGCGGGCCTGCGCTGATTGATTTGATGGCCACGGCGCCGCAGGTGCGCGAGACTGCGCGGCACTATCTGATCTGGGTGGCACTGGCACCGTTGATCAGCGTGGCGAGCTTCATGTTCGACGGTATCTACATTGGTGCCACCTGGACCCGCGACATGCGGATCGCAATGATCCAGGCGGTGGGGATCTATGTGATCGCGCTTGTGATCTTTGTGCCAGTGCTGGGAAATCACGGGCTTTGGCTTGCTTTGATGGTGTTGAATACTGCCCGCGCGGCAACGCTGGCGGCCCGATACCCTCGACTGGAAGCGTCAGTTGCATCTGCTGGATGAAGCGCTGCGTCTCGTCTGCGCGATGTGCGGGCTGCCAAATTGAGATTTGCTATTGCAAATCACAGGTGAGGTTTTGCGCTTTGCTTTGCAAATCGCCGGGGGCAGGCCGCGCCTTTGGCGCGGCCTGCCGGGCCCAACGGGAAGGGGGGCTTTTAAAAGCATCCCTGACGGGCGGGAGCGTCCCCGGCTGCTTTGGATAACTAGAGCCAAGTTGCGCGATCGGTGCCAACCGCTTGCGCGACGCTGTCATGCCCGTCGCGCGCTAGAAGCGCATCAAGGCCATTGGCGATCTCTGCTGCAAGTGACAGGCCGCCATAGACCAGTGCTGTATAAAATTGCACCGCTGATGCACCCGCGCGGATCTTGGCATAGGCGTCCTCAGCCGAGGAAATTCCGCCCACACCGATGATCGGCACGGCTCCGTCAAGCCGGGTGGAGAGCTGTGCCAGTACCCGGGTGGATTTTTCAAACAATGGTGCGCCGGAGAGCCCACCCATTTCGTCGCGGTGTGCGCTTTTCAGACCATCGCGGGCAAGCGTCGTATTGGTTGCAATCACCGCATCGATCCCGCTTTCGCGCGCCACATCAGCGATATCATCAAGACCTGCCTCATCCAGGTCGGGTGCTATTTTGAGAAACACCGGGATCGGGCGGTTCAGGCCCTCTCGTGCCTCCATGACCCCAGCCAATAGCGCAGAAAGGGCAGCCTTGCCCTGCAGATCACGCAGCTTTTCGGTGTTGGGAGAAGAGACATTGACGGTGGCAAAGTCCAGATGCGCGCCGCAATGGCTCAGGACGCGGGCAAAATCCTGCGCGCGGTCATCGCTGTCTTTGTTCGCGCCGAGGTTGAGGCCGATTACGCCCTTCTTGGGCCGCTGAGCAAGGCGTGCGCCGATCACCTCCATGCCCTCGTTGTTAAAGCCAAAACGATTGATCGCCGCGCGATCTTCGCTCAACCGAAACAGGCGGGGTTTGGGATTGCCGGGTTGTGGGCGCGGGGTTGCGGCCCCCACCTCGATAAACCCAAAACCGGCCTGCGTGAGCGCGCCGAGTGCTTCGGCATTTTTGTCAAACCCTGCGGCCAGCCCGACCGGGTTGGGCAGGGTCAGACCGGCAATCTCTGTCTTGAGGCGTGGCGATGTCACCGGGCCGGGGCAGGGCGTGAGACCGGACTTCAGGGCCTTGATGGACAGCCCATGGGCGGTTTCGGGATCAAGGCGATGCATCACGGCCAGCGCCAGTTTTTCGGACAGCTTCATTGGCCGTGCCTCCTTTGTTGCGCGTTGGCGCGCTTAGACCATCTCTGCGGGAAAGCGGTGAACACCCTCAACCAGTGGCAGCGGCTTGGCCCAGATCAGTTCCGCATGTTGCAGCCGGCGATAAAGATGCGGGAACAGTGCACCGCCACGCGACGGCTCCCATTTGAGCGCATCGCCCATCTGATCCGCCTCAAAAGCCAGAAGCCAGAGCCCCTCGGCGCCCGCAAAATGCTTGGCTGCGGTCTCTGCCGCCTGCGGTGCGGTCGAGAAATGGATAAAGCCGTCCGCAAGGTCCACGGGCGCGCCATCGGTTTCACCAGCGGCCTCAAAGGCGCGCCATTCGTCGTCACGGAAAATCTTGTAAATCAGCATGGCCACCTCATGCCCTCAGACGCCCCCTTTGCGCAAGAGTGCTTGTGCGAAGGGCAGGGCAAAGTTTCCCCTGCGTCTACATCGGTCTGTCACGTAAGTTTGGTTTTGACTGTTTGGGCAAAGATCACGAATACTGAGACCATAACAACCACCGGTAGAGGTGGCATAACAAAGGTGAGGGTTTATCCTATGATTTCACGTTTACTGACATCGGCAGCTGCGCTGGGTCTGACCGCGGGTATGGCTGCGGCGGAATACAAGCTGACCATCCTGCACACCAACGACATTCACAGCCGCATCGAGTCGATCAACAAATATGATTCCACCTGCGGCGCCGAGGATGAAGCAGAGGGGAAATGCTTTGGCGGCATTGCGCGCGTAAAAGCCAAGGTCGACGAGATGCGCTCTGCGCTCGAAGGTCAAAATGTCCTGCTGTTGGATGCGGGCGATCCGTTCCAAGGGTCTTTGTTCTATACCACCTACAAAGGTGCGGCCGAGGCCGAGTTCATGGAAGACATCGGCTATGACGCTATGGCTGTGGGCAACCATGAATTTGACGACGGCCCGGCAGGGCTTGAGAAATTCGTCGACACCGTGTCCTTCCCGGTGATCTCCGGCAATCTTGACCTCACGTCCGAGCCGCTCTTGAAGGGCAAAGTCGGCAATCATGTGGTGCTTGAGGTCGGCGGCGAGAAAATCGGCATCATCTCTGCGCTTGCGACTGACACGGTCGAGACGTCCTCGCCGGGGCCGAATGTTGTGTTTCAGGATGAAATCGACAGCCTGGCTGCCGATGTCGAAGCGCTGCAGGCGGAAGGTGTGAACAAGATCATCGCGCTGACCCATGTGGGCCTCGCCAAGGATATGGAGATTGCCGAGAAAGTTCCGGGGCTGGATCTGGTTGTGGGCGGCCATTCGCACACCCTGCTGTCCAACACCTCCGACAGCGCGGCGGGCCCTTACCCCACCATGGTTGGTGATGTGCCCGTGGTGCAAGCCTATGCCTACTCCAAATACCTCGGTGAGTTGACCGTGACCTTTGACGATGAGGGCAATGTCGTCTCTGCCGAAGGTGAGCCGATCCTTCTGGATGCATCCGTAACCCCGGATGCGGATATGTTGGCCCGTATCAAAGAGATGGGCGCGCCGATTGAAGAAATGAAAACCCGGATCGTCGCTGAAACCAAGGATATCGTCGATGGGTCACGCGATGTGTGCCGGGCGGGCGAGTGCTCAATGGGCAATCTGGTTGCCGACGCTATGCTGGCGCGGGTCAAGGATCAGGGCGTGACCATCGCGATCCAGAATGGCGGCGGTCTGCGCTCCTCGATCGATGCGGGTGAGGTGACCATGGGCGAAGTGCTGAGCGTACTGCCGTTCCAGAACACGCTCTCAACCTTCGAGGTTTCCGGTCAGGCGATGATTGAGGCATTGGAAAACGGTGTTGGTCAGATCGAAGAGGGCGCCGGTCGCTTCCCACAGGTTGCCGGGATGAAGTTCGCCTTTGATGCGTCCAAAGAGCCGGGTTCCCGGATCTCTGACGTAATGGTCATGGAGGGGGACGCATGGGTCGCGATTGATCCGGCGAAAACCTACGGCGTGGTGTCCAACAACTACGTGCGCAACGGTGGCGACGGCTACAAGGTCTTCGCCGGTGACGACAAAAACGCCTATGACTTTGGCCCTGACTTGGCCGATGTGGTGGCCGAATACCTTGCCGAGGTTGGCCCCTATAGCGCCTACACCGACGGTCGTATCACCAAGAAGTAAGTTCAGGCCCGACATGGTCAGCAATCCTGACCCGATGTCTCACCTGTGAAACTATAGCGCAATATCCCCTAACCCCCGCTGGAGAGATCTGGCGGGGGTATTTCATTGGCGCAACTTGAAAGCGTGCCAGTCACTGTCCACATGCCAAGGGAGAATATGAAGCAAAAGGAATAGGTTATGCCCTTAAGTCGGCAGGACATCGTACGTCTCTATTTTGAGTATGTGGATCATCGCGATGTGCGATTGATGGATCTTTACACTGATGATGTGGAGTTGCTCTTTCCCAAGTTTGGCGCCGGCAAAGGCAAGGCAGACATGCAGCGGTTTGGTGAAAAAATGGGTGCGATGCTCAACTGGCTGAAGCACGATATCGAAGGTCTGCGCATCATCGAGGCAGGCGATACAGTGGTTGTCGAGGGGCGTGTGTGGGGAGAGATGTCGGACGGCACGGCTTTTCCTGATGGCACCGTCTCGCAGGGGCGGTTTTGCAATGTCTTTGAATTTGAGGGCGATCTGATCCGCGCCGTGCGCATTTATGAAGATCCCGACTTCCCGAGTACGGATCAAGCGCGCATCGACGCATTGCGTTAAGTAGCTTTGACCTGTCCGCTGCTATTGCCAGCAGCGGGCAGAGTTCCTAGTTTCCTGTCCATGGACCATCCGCTGATTGACCTGATCAACGCGCGCATCGCTGCGGCGGAAAAAGACGGAGCCTTTGATAATCTCGAAGGGGCCGGGCGACCTTTGCCGCCCTGCGATGATCCGGAAAACGCCGTCATGAACCGTATTCTAAAAGACAATGGCGCGGTGCCGGAGGTGGTCTCGCTAAGCCGGGAATTGGCGCGTTTGCGCGAAGAGCTGCGCGAAACCGGGGATCGCAGCAAGCGTCGCCAGATTATTGCGGATTTGTCGATGACAGAGGCACGGCTGGAATTGGCAAGGAAACGCGGCTGATGCCCGGTTAGCGTACAGGATGCGCGCTCTGGGCGGTGGTTGCCTGCGCGCGGGTCACCTTTTTCAACAGATAGATCAGCTCTTCACGCTCGGCGGCGTTGAGCCCGTTTAGGATTTGCGGCTGAAGAGCGCTGACGAGAGGCTGCGCCTTGGAGACCAGCCAGTCGCCCTCCTGTGTGATGCGCAGACAGCGTGCGCGCCGATCGCGGGGATCGACCTCGCGGACCAGTAGCGATTTAGCCTCCAGCCGTTCCACTACTTTGCCAAGGGTCGCCCGGTCATACCCCACAAGCGTGGCCAATGTTGCCTGATCAACCCCCGGATGTTCAGTCAGGGCCGAAAGGGCCGCGTATTGCACCGGCGTGAGGTCCAGCTGAGCAGCCGCCATGACGGATGCAAACCGCGCCACCGCAATCTGATTGAGGCGGCGGATCAGGGTAGCGGGCTGTGTGTCGATCTCCAATTCGGTGTCTGACATCGTGGTATTCCGTCTGGTGTGTGGCAGGCTCTGGTGCTGTTGCGCGGTTTCATGTTTTGTTGTGTGCCTTGTGGTTATAAGAAATGGAGCATGGCTCTGACGTTTCAAACACTTTCCGAATTTCTCTCGCACGGGCATGACACGGTGATCGATGTGCGCAGCCCTGCGGAATATGCCGAGGACCATGTGCCCGGCGCGATCAACCTGCCAGTGCTCGACAATGAGGAACGGGCCGAGGTGGGCACGATCTATGTGCAGGAAAGCCCCTTTCGCGCCCGCAAGATCGGCGCGGCGATGGTGTTTCGCAATGCCGCCACCCACATCGAACAGCGGCTGAGCCATCACGACGGCAGCTGGAAACCTCTGGTCTATTGCTGGCGCGGCGGGCAGCGCTCGGGCAGTTTTACGTGGATGTTGAGCCAGATCGGCTGGCGGGCCGAGGTGGTTCAGGGCGGCTACCAGAGCTATCGCCGTCTGGTGCATGCCGCGCTTTATGAGGCGGGGCTGTCGCATCGGCTGATCTTGCTGGACGGGTTGACCGGCACCGCCAAGACCGAGATTTTGCAGCTGGTCGCCGCTATGGGCGGTCAGGTTCTGGATCTGGAGGGGCTTGCGGGGCATCGCGGTTCGCTCTTGGGCGAGATGCCGGGAGGGCAGCCAAGTCAGAAACGGTTCGAGAGCTATATCGCCTGCGCGCTTGCACAGATGGACCCGGCGCGCCCGGTGCTGGTGGAGGCCGAAGCCAGCAAGATCGGGGCGCGTATCCTGCCGCCCAGCCTGTGGGAGGCGATGAAAGCCGCGCCGAGGATTGATCTGGAGGTGCCGTTTGAGGCCCGTTGCGCCTATCTGGTCGAGGCTTACGATGACATTCTGTCAGACGCGGACCACCTGCGCGAAAAGCTCGAACCTCTCAGGGAACATCGTTCTGGCGCGGTGGTGGAGGACTGGTTCAAGCTGATCGCGGCGGGGGATAAACCAGCACTGGTGGCGCGGCTGATGGCGGATCATTACGACCCCGCCTACCGCAAGGCCCGCAGCCGCTATGCGGTGAGCAACCAGCGTCAGATTGCGCTGCCGGGATTGAGTGCGTCGGATCGCACGCAGGCCGCAGCGCGCGTATTGGAGGTGATGGCAGCTCTTTGAGCTGGGTTACCGCAGCACGATTCCCTCGTCAGGACCGCGCATTTCGCCAATCTTTGCAGCGCGGTAGCCGTGGTTTCTAAGCTGCTCCAACACCTGCGAGGCTTGTTCGGGTGCGACGCAGGCCAAGAGACCGCCCGAGGTCTGCGGATCAAACAGCAGCGCCCGCGCGCCTGCGGTGCCAATACCGGGCAAAAGAGTCGCATTGTCGTTAAAGATCGTGGATCGTACGCCCGCCTCGGCCAGTTCGCGTGCACCTTCCATTAGCGGGATCGCGTCACATGTGATCTCTGCGCCCAGATGTGAGGCTTCGCACAGACCCTGCAAGTGACCTAGCAGACCAAAGCCCGTGACATCGGTCATGGCGCGCGCCGCGGGGCGCAGGACCTTGGCGGCGTTGCGCTGGCTCTGACACATCAGATCAAGCGCCCCCGCAACCCAGGCCCCGCGCGCCTGTCCTGTCATTTCGGCGGCTAAAATCGTGCCTGATCCCAAGGGTTTGGTCAGGATCAGGTGATCGCCCGCGCCTGCGCCAGCAAGGGTGATGGGGGGCGCGTCACAAAGTCCGGTGACGGTGAAGCCGACGGTGAGTTCCTCGCCCAAAGAGGTGTGGCCGCCCACGATGGCGGCACCCGCGGCTTTCATCTCTTGGTGGGCGGTTTCCATGATCTCGGACAGTAGCCGTTCCTGTAGTTCGGGCGATTGGCGGGGCAGGATCAGGGTGACCGTCGCGGCCTGTGGGCGCGCGCCCATCGCCCAGATGTCATTGAGCGCATGTTGTGCAGTGATCGCGGTCATCGCTACTGGGTCTTCGGTAAAGGCGCGCAAGTGGTCGGTGCTGATGACCTGCATGGCCCCGCCGACCATCAACTGCGCGGCATCGTCTCCCGGCAGCGGGGTCACATCCGGGCGCAGCGCGCCGTGGTATGCGCCAAGCCCCTGTAGCAGCGCCGTGCGCCCGACCTTGGAGCCGCAACCGCCGCACATGGGTTTTGAGCCAAGTGCCTCCTGCATGCCCTTGGCGTGGACGCGGGGCAGGGCGGGCGGGGACATGACCGGCAGGGACGTGAACTTCCCCATGAATTTACGGTCGATGTGATCTTTCCAGCGCCACAACAGCCCACCCGAAAAGCTGCGCCCGTTGCGATCCGCGAGCGCGGTTTTTCCGCCCATGGAGATGAGTTTGAGGTAATCCTGCTGCGGCTGATAGCTCTTGAAGGCACCGCCTGCCAGCATGGCCTTGAGGTTGTGAAAGAGCACGGGCGCTTGCCGCACCGCATAGACACCTGCCTTGGGGCGCGGAGCATGCGCCATATAGGCGCAATCGCCGGTGGCAAAGACGTGAGGGTCAGAGGTTTGCAGACGCTCAGAGACCACAAGCGCGCCATCATGGAGCGCAAGCCCGGAGGTCGCAAGCCAGCCATAGGCGCGTGCGCCCGCAGCGCCAACAATGAAATCGCTGGAGATGTCGCGCCCGTCCTTGAGGTGAATACGGCCTTCGCTCAGGCGCTCTATCGGCGCATGTTCCAGAACCGTAACACCCTGCGCATGCAACGCCTTGCGCAGGCGCGATTGGCTCTGAGAACTCAGCACCGAGAGCGCGGCGTCACTGTCGATCAAGGTCGCCTGCGCCAGACGGTTCTTCTGGCGCAGGGCATGCGACATGGCAAGGATCAGCTCCACCCCGGCAACGCCACCGCCGATGCAGGCGATCCGGGCGGGGTCGCTGCCGGCGCGAAAGGCGTCCCAGCTTGCAGAAAACTCTCCCAAGGGTTTGGCAGAAATTGCGAAATCGGCAAAGCCCGGCAGGTCCGGCATGGCCGATGTGATGCCGATATCGATCGAGGCCACATCATAGGAGATGGCCGGGCGCCCCGGCACGGTAATGCGCTTGGCCTCGGGGTCGATCTCTTCGGCGGCCCCCAGAATGAGCCGCGCCCCGGCAAAACGTGCGAGTTTCACAAGATCAATGTCGAGCGCATCGCGGTCGTAATGACCCGCCACAAACCCCGGAAGCATGCCTGAATAGGGCGCGGTGGGGCCGGGGTTGATCAAGGTGAGACGCACGCCCGGCAGCGGCTGCATCCCCCACATCCGCAGCAATAGCGCGTGGGTATGGCCGCCTCCCACCAGAACCAAATCGCGGGTCAGGGGAAGACGGGGTGCGTGCATCGGGGCCTCCGGGTGGTGGCCGGTCCCAAAACGCTAGGCTTCGGGCGTGTCGGCCGAACGATGTTCAGGTTTGTTATGCGTCGCCCAGAGCTTGCAGTCGCCAGGGACGGGCAGGTCTTTGGGCTTTGTCTGCTGGTTGATGAACACCTTGGCAAGGAAATTTGCCGTGACCGGAGCGGAGACCAGCAGGAACAGGGTGATCAGCAGCTCATGAGCAGAGAGGCGGCCCTCATAGACCACCGCATGTAGCATGGAGCCCAAAAGCACACCGCCGACGCCAAGCGTCGTCGCCTTGGTGGGCGCATGCATACGCGACATCGGGTCGTTGAGCTTGAGCAGGCCGAAGGAGCCCACAAAGCCAAAAAAGCCACCCATTACGATGAACCCGGTGATGAGAAGTTCGATTATCATGTCTGCCTCCTCACTCGATGATGTTGCCGCGCAGCAAGAAGCGCGCATAGGCTACCGTGGAGATAAAGCCGAGCATGGCCATGATCAGCGAGGCCTCGAAGAAGATTTCCGAACTTAGGAACACCCCGAACAACACCACCAAGGCGATGGAGTTGATGAACATCGTATCAAGCGCAAGGATGCGGTCGGTGATCTCTGTGCCGGTTACCACTTTCCACAGGTTCATCAGCATCGCTAGGGCGAAACAGCCGAAGGCAAAGATATAGGCGTATTCGATCATTCGAAAATCTCCTTCAGGCGGCGTTCATAACGGGTCTTGATTTCATCGCGGACAGAGGCGGTGTCGGGCGCGTGCAGGCAGTGAACCAGCAAATAACGCCCATCAGCCGAGATGTCCGCAGTCAGGGTGCCCGGTGTCATGGTGATGGTTCCACCAAGCATCGCGATGGCCTCGGGCGTACGGATGTCCAGCGGAATTTCAACCCATGTGGGCTGACGTTTGCTGTTGGGCATGAACAGGATGATCCGCGCCACGGTGATATTGGCGATCACGATATCCCAGAACACCAACAGCACATAGGTCGCCAGCCGTAGCGGGCTTTTGAGCTTGGGACGATTGGGCCAATAGGGCTGGGTCGCAATCGGGATCAACAGGCCGAGGAGAAATCCAAACAACAGCGAGTTGAGCGAGAACTTGTTCACCAGCAATTGCCAGATCACCGTCAGCATCAATGTAAGCAGAGGGTGCGGGAGAAGACGGTTCAGGAGCTTCATTAGTGGTTCTCCTCCGAAGTGGTGTCACCAGCGTCGAGATCCAGTGTCTTGTCTCCGGGTGTTTGATCCGGCTCCACCACGGGGCGATCCCGGTTGGCCAAAACCGTCTCGATATAGGCCTGAGGCGCAAAGAGATCGGCGGCGGTTGCGGTGGTGTAGCGTGTCACAGGTCCGGCAAAAAGCGTAAGCGCGGCAAGTCCCGCAAGGAGTGAGAAACACGCCACAAATGGCAGCGCGGGTGCGCGCGGAGTGCGTGGTGCGTCCGCTTGATCGGCTTGTTCCAGCTCAATTTCAGGCTCTTCAAGGCTGTGATCCTGTGTCAGACCGTGGCTCTTCCAGAAAATAAGCGTGCCTGCGCGAGCAAAGCCCATGATGGTGATGAGAGAGCTGACCAAGATCACCGCCCAGACCCAGACCACAAGAGTGCTGTCTCGGGCCGCATCAAGGATCAGCAGTTTGCCCAAAAAGCCCGAAAGCGGTGGCATGCCTGCGGTGGCGATTGCGGCCACAAAGAACAGCACTGAGATCAGCCCGCTTTGCGCCATGACGGGCTTGGGGGCGATCTCGCCGCCTTGGCGTTCGCGCACCATATCGGCCACGAGGAACAGGGCCGCTGCTGCCAGCGTGGAGTGCACCGTGTAGTAAAGTGCCGCTGCCGTGGCCTCGGGGGTAAAGAGCGCGATGGCCGTCAGCAATGTGCCGACAGAGGTGATCGCGCCAAAGGACATCAGGCGTCCGATGTCCTTTGATCCCAAGACACCAATGGCACCAATTGCGATGGTCATGAGCGCGGCGGGCAGGAGCCAATTATCCACCAGCCCTTCAACAACCGCGACATCAGGGCCAAAGACCAGCGTGTAGACGCGCAGGATGGAATAGGCCCCCACTTTGGTCATGATCGCAAAGAGCGCCGCTACCGGGGCAGGAGCGTTGGCATAAGACGCAGGAAGCCAGAAATGCAGCGGTAGGAGTGAGGCTTTGATCGCAAAAACCAAAAGCAGCATCACCGCACCCACACGAATAAGCGCGCTGTCTTCTGCAGGAAGTTCAGCCACACGGACCGCAAGATCGGCCAGATTGAGCGTCCCGGTCACCGAGTAGATGGTACCAAGTGCGAACAAGAACAGCGTGGAGCCAAGGAGGTTGAAGACCACATATTGCACGCCCGCCTGAAAGCGCCGCGCGCCGCCGCCGTGGATCATCAGACCATAGGAGGCAATCAGCAGCACCTCAAAGAACACAAAGAGGTTGAAGGCATCGCCTGTCAGGAAGGCACCGATGATGCCCATCAGCTGAAACTGGAACAGCGCATGAAAATTTGCGCCGCGCGCGTCCCATTTGCTGCCCACCGCATAGAGGTTCACCGCGAGCGCAAGCACCGTGGTCAGCAAAACCATCATCGCCGAGAGCCGGTCCAGCACCAGTACGATCCCAAAGGGGGCCTGCCAGTCACCAAGCTCGTAGACCTGAACGGTGCCATCCGCCGCCTGTACCGCCAGCGCCGCCGCAATTGCGATCAGCAGAACATTGGTCGCCAGCGAGAAGATGCGCTGTAGATCAATGTGATAGCGCAAGGTCATGATAATAAAGGGTGCCACCAGCGCAGGCAGCACGATGGGCGCAATCAGTAGGTGGTTCATGCGTCCTCTCCCTGCGCAGGCGCAGTGTCGTCCATGTTGATATTGTCGTCACGGGCGCTGAGGTAGGCCCCAAGGGCCACCATCACCACCACGGCGGTCATGCCAAAGGAAATCACAATCGCCGTCAGCACCAGCGCCTGCGGTAACGGGTCGCTATAGGCCACCTCGGCATATTTGTTGAGGATCGGCGGCGCGTCGGTCGCCAGTCGTCCGGTGGCAAAGAGAAACACATTCACCGCATAAGACAGCAATGAGGTGCCGAGAATCACCGGAAAAGTACGGCGACGCAGGACCAGATAGATCCCCGCCGCAGTGAGCAGGCCGACGGCCGAAGCAACGAGCAGTTCCATACTCTCAGGCCTCCTTCATGTCTTGTTCCGCGTCATCGCGGGCAGGGTTGATGTCCATGGCGTGTTCTGACGCGGTGCCGGGCTGCCACGCAAAGCGCGACAGGCTTTCCAGCGCCAACATCACAGCGCCCACCACGGCGAGGAAGACGCCAAGGTCAAAGAGGGCTGCGGTCGCAATCTCGAACTCCTCGAGCGGTGCGATATGCACATAGCCGAAGGCAGAGGTCAGGAACGGCTGGCCATTGAACCACGCGCCAATCCCCGTGGCAGCTGCGATCAGCACGCCAGAGCCGATGATGCCGTGATAGGGGAAGCGTTGACGTTCGGTCGCCCAGCCAAACCCGGACGCCATATATTGCATGATCACCGCGATGGCTGCGATCAGACCGGCGATAAAGCCGCCGCCCGGCAGGTTGTGACCGCGGAAGAAGATATAGGCCGCAACCATCAGAGCCACCGGCATCATCATCCGCGTGACCACCACCATCATACCCGGATGGCTGTCGCCTGCCTGTTCGATGTCGGGTTTGCGGTTAAGGAGATAGGCCCGCACGCGGGTCGACAGCACCGCTTCGGTCAGGGCAAAGATCACCAGCGCTGCAATACCCAGCACGATGATCTCGCCAAAGGTATCAAAGCCCCGGAAATCCACGAGGATCACGTTCACCATATTGGTGCCGCCGCCGCCCTTGTAGGAGTTCTCGATGTGAAAGCCAGAGATCGATGGGAAGGCAAAATCGCGAACCAACATCGCATAAATCAACCCGCCAACGCCCAAACCGCCGACGATGGCAATGCCCCCGTCACGCAGGCGTGCAAACAGCGGCGTCTCCACCGGGGTTTCCTTGGGCAGGAAATTGAGCGCCAGCAGCATCAGGATGATCGTCACCACCTCGACCGAGATCTGCGTCAGGGCCAGATCGGGGGCCGAGAGATAGTTGAACGACATCGACACAATGAGGCCGACAATGCCGATCAGGATCAGTGCCACAAAGCGACGGCGGTGGAAGATCACGATGCAGATTGCCGCCATCGCAAGGCAGAACCACGCCACCATCGGCATAACGCCAGCCTGTTGCATCTGTCGCGTCGGCGCACCCAATGTCCCGGTGGCATAGGCGTAAAGGCTGATCGCCACGGTAAAGCTCACCATGATCGCCGCATAGCGTGTGAGCGACCCGTTATGAAGTTGCGCGGTCACGCCCTGTACCAGCGCGGTCAAGCCGCGCACGATCGCGTCAAAGATCACTTTGGCTTCGGGGCGGGGCAGGGCGTTCCATAGCCGCTCCAACGGGCGATGAAGCGCCAGCAGGACCAGACCGCCAACCACTGCGATGATCGACATGTAGAGGGCCGCGTTGACCCCATGCCAGAGCTTTAGCGAATAATAAGGCAGTTTCTCGCCACCAATGACCGCGCTGGCAGAGGCCGCGACCAGCGGGCCGACGAGCTTGGCCGAGAACAACCCGATCAGCACCACCAGCACCACCAAAAGCGCAGGCGACGCCCACATGCCAAAGCCGGGATCATGCGGCTTGGCCGGGTAATCGTCTCGTTTGGGACCCAAGAACACATGGGCAATCAGGCGGAACGAATAAGCGGCGGAAAACACTGCGGCGATCGTTGCAAGGATCGACATGGCATAGGGGCTTTGCAACCAGTTGGTTTCGGACACCTCTGTCAGCATCATCTCCTTGGACAAAAAGCCGTTCAGTGGTGGAATGCCCGCCATTGACAGCGACGCCACGGTGGCGATCACAAATGTCACGGGCATCACATGGCGCAGCCCGCCCAATCGCTTGATGTCGCGGGTATGTGCCTCATGATCGACAATGCCTGCGGACATAAAGAGCGCGGCCTTAAAGGTGGCGTGGTTGATAATGTGAAACACCGCGACCACTGCCGCGAGCTTTGTTCCCATGCCCAAAAGCATGGTGATCAGGCCCAGATGCGAAACAGTGGAAAACGCCAACAGCGCCTTCAGGTCGTCCTTGAACAGAGCGATCACAGCGCCGATCACCATTGTAATCAGACCCGTGGTCGCGACGATATAAAACCACTCCGGCGTGCCCGCAAGCACCGGCCAGAGCCGCGCCATCAGGAACAGACCAGCCTTCACCATCGTCGCGGAGTGCAGATAGGCTGAAACCGGTGTCGGCGCGGCCATCGCATGTGGCAGCCAGAAGTGGAACGGAAACTGCGCCGATTTGGTGAATGCCCCGATCAGGATCAGGATCAAAGCGGGCAGGTAGAGATCAGAAGATTGGATCGCTTCTTTGTTCTGCAGGATCACGCTGATGTCGTAAGATCCGGCGATGTTGCCGAGGATCAGCATGCCCCCGATCATGGCAAGCCCGCCCATACCGGTCACTGTGAGCGCCATGCGCGCGCCCTGACGCCCTTCGGGCAGGTGCTTCCAATAGCCGATCAACAGGAACGAAGACAGCGATGTAAGTTCCCAGAAAATAAGCAAAAGCAGGATATTGTCCGAAAGGACGATCCCCACCATCGCGCCCTGAAACAACAGAAGATACGTGTAAAACTGTCCCATCGGGTCCTGCCGCGACAGATAAAATCGCGCGTAAACGATGACCAACAGACCAATCCCGAGGATCAAAGTCGCAAAGAGAAACCCAAGCCCATCCAGAAAGAAATTGGCCGAAAGCCCAAGAGCAGGCAGCCAGTCGATGCCGACCTGAACAACCTCGCCGCGCAGGATGGCGGGGGCGTGTAGCATCAGACCAATGAAAGCAAGCCCCGTCGCCAACCCGGCAGATGAGGCCGAGGCATTGCGACCGGCGCGGATCAAAAGTGCGGGAAACAGCGCACCAAGAAATGGCAGGGCTGCTATCAGGAAAAGGGACACGTCATACTCTCCAAGTTTCGGATTGTTATTATGGCGGGCAACAGGCCCCTAGCTGTTATTTGAGTAGGGAAATTTCCAGTAGGGTTCCAGAATTTCCGGTGGATAACCTCACGTTTCTGATCGGAAATCGCTAAATGTGACATTGCGCCGCATGTTTTTGGTCTCCTTTTTTGCTGATCCGCAGGTGCTGCATCGCAGCGAGATTATGACGGGATCTTGAACGGCGAGTGTGTGCGGCAGACGCGCATGTGTCCACCGGCTGTGCTAGATTTCGCAGATAAAATCGGATGGGCAGATGCAAGAAACCGAACCCCGTGCATTGATTTCGCGCCGCAGCCTGCTGGTTTGTGGCAGCGCTCTCGCTGTGACAGGCGGCGGCTGGTGGGCGCTTTACCGGTATCGGCCAAAACATGATGGCGGCCAGCTCACCGTGGCGCAGGCTCATGCTCAGGCCATAAGCGGCGCGATTTTACTCGTCGATATTCGCACGCCCGGTGAATGGCGTCAGACCGGAGTACCCGAAGGTGCGGTCCCACTGGATATGCGCAGTGATGATTTTATGAAGTCACTGCAGTCTCTGTTGGTGCAAACCGAAAATCGACCTCTTGCCTTGATTTGTGCGGGCGGCGTGCGTTCCGCACGGTTGAGCCGCCAATTGCTTGCGGCGGGGTTTGAGCAGATCATCGACATCCCCGAAGGCATCTATGGTTCAGCGGCAGGGCCGGGCTGGCTCAAATCCAACCTCCCGGTGCGCCCATGGAACGGTTGATCGCCATCGCCATCATGAGCGCAGCGCTGGCCAGCAGCGCGGTTGCGGACTGCGGCGGTGAGACGCCCTGTACGCTCTCTGCAGGCAGCTACCACATCGCGCGGCCCGATACAGACAACGGTCCTATCCCTGCGGTTATCTTCCTGCACGGGCACGGCGGCTCTGCTGCGGGTGTGTTGAACATGCGCGAAATGGTCGAGAGTTTCACGGCGCGGGGCTATGCGGTTATCGCCCCCAACGGCGCGCGCCGCCCGAACGGTCCGCGCAGTTGGTCGTTCTTGCCGGAATTCGGCGGGCGGGACGACTTTAGCTTTCTGCCAGAGGTGTTGAATGATGCCGCGACGCGCTTTGATGTTGACCCGGAACGCACTGTTCTGGCTGGGTTTTCATCGGGGGCCTTCATGGTGAATTACCTCGCCTGTAAAGAGCCCGAGTCTTTTGCTGCCTATCTGCCCGTCTCAGGCGGGTTCTGGCGACCGCAGCCTGAAACCTGTGCAGGTCCGGTGTCTCTCTACCAAAGTCACGGCTGGTCAGATGAGGTGGTACCACTCGAAGGGCGTATCCTGGGAGGAGGCCGCTTTACCCAAGGTGATATATGGGCAGGGCTAGAGCTTTGGCGCGACACGTTAGGCTGTGACACCCATGCGCCTGATCAGATCTGGCAAGATGATACGCGTCACCTGCGCCGCTGGAACTGCGGGGAAGGGCACAGTCTCACGTTTGAACTCTTTCCCGGCGGTCATCGGGTGCCCTCCGGCTGGGCAGACCGCGCCATCACATGGATTGAGGCCCAAACCCCTGCAACACCAGATACGGAGTGAACATACGGGGCGAACGGGGGTTTTCTTCTAACTGGAAATATCCCGGGGGTGCGGGGGCAGAGCCCCCGCGATCCCAATTTTCCAGATCATTCTGCGGCTTGAACCGGCGCGTCCGGACCTTTTAGATTTTGCCGCAACAACCCGCGGTAATGACGTGCGGCGCGGTTGATGCGCGGCTCGTTCAACACCTCTGCGGTGCCCATCCAGCCGCGTGGCAGGCGCAGACTGGAAAGCGCCGAAAGCGGCACTGCCAGCACCAGTGACAGCGCGATGGGGGCGAGCCAGAGTGACACCAGCCCAGAAGCAATCCCGATCCACAGTGCCACACCGCTGACAGTTTCCAGCGCATGGCATTTGAACAGCGTCGCAAGACTGTAGTGCCCTCCTTCGCGGGCCTGCGGGGACCAGCCTTTTTGCAAGCCAAACAGCGTGCGCAGAACCGCAATCATCTGTTGCACCATCAGGATCGGTGCATAGAGGATCGCCAGCAGGATTTCCGTCAGCATCGACAGCAAAAACTGCCCCACGCCGCCATAATCGGAAATCCTGCGCCCGGTGAGCGGAAGGGCCGCCACGGACAGAATCTTGGGGGCCAGCAACATCGCGTAAATCAGGATGATCACCGCCACATGACGCGGCTCGCTCATGTCGGGCCAATTGGGGCGCAGGGGGTTTTTCTCGGAGAAATAGGTGATGACGGATCCGCCATCTTCACGGCCGATCACCGCCCAGATCACCAACAATGCAAACCACACAGGCGCCATCAAATAGCCAATGGCCCCATGCGCCAGATGGAAGCGCGACATGGCGTGAAAACCGGTGGCTGACAAAATGCGCAGGTGCTGCAGGTTGCCCTGACACCAGCGCCGGTCGCGTTGAATGTGATCGATCAGCGTGGCGGGCGTTTCCTCATAAGAGCCGCGAATACGAGGCAGGAACCGCACCCGCCAGCCTGCCCGGCGCAAGAGGCCAGCTTCGACAAAATCATGGCTCATGATGATGGAGGTGCCGCCCGTAAGTGTCGGCAGTTCCGGCAGGCCCGCACAGGCAGCAAACGCGCGGGTGCGGATGATTGCATTATGGCCCCAGTAGTTGCCCTCATGGCCGGTCCAGCGCGCCAGCCCTTCGGCCAGGGCGAGACCGTAGACGCCATTGGCAAACTGTTGCATGCGACCAAAAACGGATTGCGCACCAATGAGTTGCGGGAAGCTCTGAATGAGGCCTGCAGCTGGGTCGCGCGACAGCGCATCGGTCAGGCGCACAATCGCGCGGCCCGTCATCAGGCTGTCGGCATCCAGAACCAGCATCGCCTCATAGTCGCCGCCCCAGCGGGTCACCCAATCGTGGATATTGCCCACTTTGCGGGCAGTGTTTTTCTCACGGCGGCGATAATAAAGCGTAATGCCTTCGGGCAGTTCTGCGCGCAGGGCTTGCACGCTTTCTTCTTCTTGGGCGGCGATTTCCGGGTCGCGGGTGTCGGACAGGATGAACATCTCATACTGGTGTGCCCCGCCAATGGCGCGCAGTTCTTCGAGCATGGAACGGGCATTACCCAGCACATACCACGGCACCTCGTTATAGACGGGCACCAAAAGCGCCACCCGCATTGACCGGCGTGGCCCGCGTTGCGGCGTGGGGCGGGTGCGCGACAGGCTGTAAAGACCCAGCAGAACCGTTGAAACCGTGAAGGTGATCCAGAAGAAATTGAAGGCGATCAGTGTGAGAAGCACCCATTCCAAAAGGGTGGTGCCGTCAGCCGCAAACCAGCCCTGCATCACCCAAGCCAGTGCGACTGTGGCCGCCATGGCAGGGGAAAATGCAAGGATGCGCCAAAGCGCAACACCGGGCTGGTCGCCCTCACCTGATGCCGGCGCGCTGGTGTCGTGGAACTGGCGGCCAAAGTCCTGCGCCGGCATGGCCAGCGGAGCCTCTGGTGGCACCAGTTGCGAGGGCGTGAATATGGAAGGGTCATCACTCATTTAAACAGTCCACCGATAAAGCCAGACCTCGGAGGCGGCAGCGCCGTCTTTGCGAAGCTGGGCGCGCAGTTCAACATGGGTCTGCTCGCCCGGATCAAAGGAAAACGCCAGCCGCATGCCGCCGGTTTCCGGATTGCGTTCAAGAATGCCTGCACTGGTTTCCAGATGCGGCGAGGAAATATGGATATCGAAATCCTCGGGCGCAGCCTCAAAGATGGGATGCGCCTCGAAATCAATCACCATAAGGCGACCGGGATCGCCAAAGATCTTGGCACCTGATGCCGTGTCAATCACACGCGGCAAATCCAGTTTTGGCCCTTCGCCCCAGCTGAGGCGGTAGTTCAGATCGACACGCGTGCCTGCAGCATATGGATCTTTGGGCCGCCAGTAGGCGACGATATTGTCGTAGATTTCCTTATCGGCGGGGATTTCCACCAGTGTCACGGAGCCTGCCCCCCAATCGCCACGGGGTTCTACCCATAGCGAAGGGCGGCGGTGATAATGTGCCTCAAGATCGGCAAAATCCGAAAGCTTGCGCGCACGCTGCATCAAGCCAAAACCCATGGGGTTTTGATCCACGAAACTTGATACTTGCAAGCGCGTGGGATTTGCGAGCGGACGCCAGAGCACTTCGCCTTGGCCGTTTTTCATCAGCAAGCCATCACTGTCATGCACGGCGGGGCGGAAATCGTCAAAGCGCTGATGATTGGTGCCGTCAAACAGGAACATCGATGTCAAAGGCGCAAGCCCGGCGTGCGTGAGGTCTTTGCGCGGGAACAGTGTCGCTTCGACATCCATCACACATGGATTGCCGGGGGTGATGTCGAACCGATAGGCGCCCGTTACCGACGGGCTGTCCATCAGCGCGTGCACCACCATGTTGTCCTGCAGGGGGCCGGGGGCCTCCAGCCAGAAGCTCACAAACTCTGGGAATTCCTCGCCCTCGGGGTCGGCGGTTTTCAGGGCCAGCCCCCGGGCCGAGAGGCCGTAATTATTGCCATTGGCAATTGCGCGGAAATAGCTTGCGCCCTGAAACACACAAAACTCTGTTTTCTTGCCCGGATGGTCGCGGTCGCCAAGGTCTGTGCGCAGGCGCAAGCCCGAATACCCCAGCGGGCCTTCTTGTGAAAGCTCGGGCGATATTTCCGGATGAGTCTTAAAGCGGCCAATGTCGAAGGGGATGCTGGTTGAGATGCCATCCTCGACTGCATGCACTAGTACCGGGCGTTCGAAATAAAGGCCGGGCAGGAAGAAATCCACGTTGTAGCTGCGGTCAGTGTTGGCCCAGAGCGCCTTGTCGACATCAAATTGGATCGACCGGTATTGGTCGTAGCTCATGGCGAGCCAGTCATCCGGTACAGAGCTGCGCGCCTTGAAAGGGCGCTCGGCTAGGGCTTTGGCGCGTGCGACGACATCGGCACGGGAGAATTTCTCAGAGCCGGTGGTGGCACGGGCAGCGGGCGCCATCGCCATGAGCGACAGAGCAGATGCGGTTTGAAGGAAGGAACGACGGCTGATTGTGCTCATCGTTTGCGTCTCCACGGTTGGGATTTGAACCAGGCTGCGCCATAAGCGCAGCCGATGATAAGTGCGAAGCCTGCAAGGTTTGCAGCGGCAGTCACGAGGATACCGCGATCGGTTTGATCCAGTGCAGCGCCGATGAAACGGGCGAGCGCCATGGAAAACACAAAGATTGCAAGGCTTTGTTGGCCGACCTTAGTGATCAGCGCGATGACGAGCCCCCAAAGGCGCGAGAGCGCCGATGTGCCGCGCGCCATGAGGTTTTGACCGTTTTCACCGGCCACAAGCCACGCCAGATACGCCAGCGACAGAAAGTGCATGTAGCGCAGCAAGCCGAAGTCTGTCTTTTCGCGCCATTCGTCGGTGATGGTCCATGCGGGGCGGATTGCCTCGCCCAGATCCGGCGCTGCGGCATTGAGCCAGCTGAACACTTTCCACGATCCAAATGGCATCGACAGGATCAGGAAGGCGGCAGCGATCACGGTGAGGGTGCGGCTGACCGGTGGTTTTGGCAGCCAGCCGGCCATGAAGGCAAAGCCTGTGAAGAACAAAAGCTGCCAGCCGAAGGGGTTGAAGAACCATTCGCGATCCGACCATGGCTCTGCCGGCAGTGACACGCCATTGGGGCCAAGACCAAGGATATAGGGGTTTGCGAGCAGCCAGAGCGCAATGCTAAATCCGGCCACGGCCCAAAGCCCCGCTTTCCTGAGCCCCATCACCGCAGGCATCAAGGCCAGAACCACCAGATACATCGGCAAGATGTCAAAGTAGTTCGGCACATAGGTGAGGGTGAAGATCCCCACGATCTGCTGTGTGGTGTTGGAGAAGAACCGGTGCAGGTTCAGCGAGCCGATATAGCTCTTGTCGAAACCGCCATAGAGATCAAGCGCGGCCATCGACATAGCGAGGAAGAAAAACAGGCCAATATGGGCCCAGAACACCTGCCAGCAGCGATAGGCCACGCGGGCGGTGCCAAGCCACCAGCCATGACGGGCGAATGACCCGCCAAAGGCGATGGCCGAGGCCATGCCCGAGCAGAACACAAAAATCTCGGTCGCGTCGGAGAACCCAAACCGGGCCGGTATCCAGCCAGTCCAGCGGTTGCCGGGGATATGGGCGCAAAGGATGATAAACATTGCGATGCCACGATAAAAGTCGAGACGCGGATCGCGGGGGCGAGGAAGAGCGGCCGCTTCATCGGGTGGCGCGCTCATTGTGTTGGCGGCGGCGCGGGAAGCGCTGCCCTTATCGGGCGCCGGGAAAGGCGCGACGTCTGCCATCTGTTTCAAATCTCCTAAAGGATTACTCCGCCGGAACGCTCTGAGCCCCGCCGTTGTTCCGTGCGGATGCAATCAAAGTGCGACGGGCAATCGCGTAATTGTCCTCAGCCCCCCCACGTTTGGCCCGTCTGTCGTCGAGAATGGCCTCCACTTGCGTCCAGTTGCCTGCCCGCAGCCCTGCGTCAATTGTCATTCGTTCGAAGACATCCCGTTGGGCGTGACTGCCACCTGCAAGTTGCAACGAATCCCGTGACTTAGCGAGGTAACCGAAAGCTGTGCCGTAGTCGCCTTCCCCAAAAGCCTCAAGCCCCTTTGCAACAATGCAGCCCGGGTCGGCCATTCTTTGCGCGGCTTCAGTGGAGGCTTGCGCACCATCGGCGTGTATCCGCCGGATCAGGCGGTTCGTCGCCGATGCACGATCTCCGCCGACCAGCGCCAGCAGGTAATGCAGATCTGCAAAGATCAGGCTGCCATCCTCGGTCCGCTTGTCGCAGAGGTCTGCCAGTTCGTCCCAGCGATCCCCGACATTGACGCCGTCCAGTTCCAGCCGCATCAGCAGCGACGTGGCGTTGGAAATATCGCGGTAGTCGTCGGTCTTGTCCTTGCGTACCTCGTCGTCATAAAGCCGCATCACCTCGTCGATCTGGCCAAGGTCCAGATGCATCAGGGCCTTGTGCCACCAGACGTGGTACCGGAAGTTGTTGCAATGCGCCCAAGCATCCTCGCGCCCGCTGAGCCAGCCAAGGCCGGTTTTGGCATTGCCGGTCATGTCATGCACATGCGCCACCGCATGCAGGCCCCATGCGTCATCCGGCGCGGTCCAGAGCGCCTGGCGCCCGGTGATCTCGGCGCGGTCATATTCGCCGGTTTCCTCCAGCGCGAAGGCGTGACAGCCCAAAAGGTAGCCATGACCTGCGTGTTCGGTGGAATAGGCCGGCAGCACACGTTCGACTGAGGCCCGCATGCCGCGCGCATCCCCGAGGATAAACCGGATGCCGTGGCTCAGCTTCATCGCCAGCGTGTCGCAGGGGTGGTGGGTCAGCACCTCCTCCATGCAGCTAATTGCGCGTGAGGGATGCCCGGCGAGCCATGCCTCCAATGCGTCCACATATTTGCGTTCACGCGGCAATGCGCCTTCATAGGCGGTCTTTGCGGTTGCAAGAGCCTCGCGCGCGGTGGGCACCAGTTCCGCACGTCCCAGCATCAGGAGCGACAGCCCCTTGATGGCCTGACCCAGCGCAAAATCGGGGGCGGCCTCCAGCACCGCACCAAGATGGTTTACGGTGCGCGCTGCGTGGGCGAGCACGCCCAGTTGCGCCCCGTTCCACTCGTTGAGCGCGCGGGGATCGGTGAGGCTGCAATCCTGTCCGAAGATATCCTGGGTCATGGGCGGGTCACTTTCGCAAGCTGATAAATACAGGTGTCAAAAGTGATGCTAGCGAAGCGGCTTACACCGCGCGCCCCCCGCTCGCGCTTTGGTGAAGTCGCGTGTGGGTTTCGGCAGGAAACTGACATGAAAACGGGCTGAGATGAGCAAAAATCGGCACAAATACCCGAGCTTGCGCTGTTTGAGGCAGCACGCGAGCGCCATGGCACCGGGTTCTGTAACATTGCGAAACCGCCCCGCGGGCCCGCAGCAATCCTGTCTATTTTAGTCGTCCTTAAAAGGCGTATCAGTGGCGAGAATCTCGTCACTGTCTGCGCCGCATATAGGGGGCGATTTGCGGTATGTCACCGGGGTGCGTGAGAATTTGAGCGGATTGCCCAAAAGACGCAGCGGGGTGTCACCCGATTGCATAGTCACCACCATATCGCGCGCCGCAACCTGATCGGTTTCAAACACCTGATCGAGGGTTTTCACCGGGCCGACCGGGACCTTTGCCGCCTCCATCGCCGTTATCACCTCATCGGTGCTGTAGCGCCGGACTGCGGGGATCAGGATGTCATTCAGCGCGCCGCGATTTTCAAGGCGGGCGGGGTTAGTGGCAAAGCGGGGATCATCTGACAGCCCCTCAAGCGCGAGGAAGGCCATGAAACGGCGGAACTGGCTGTCGTTGCCCACCGCGAGGATCACATGGCCATCGCGGGTTTCATAGGTGCCATAGGGCATGATCGAGGGGTGTTCGTTGCCCCGCCGCAGCGGTTTTTGGCCGGTATTGAGGTAGCTCACCCCCTCATTGATAAGCCAGGCGATCTGCGCGTCCACCAGCGCCAGTTCCACCTGTTGGCCTTCGCCGGTGAGGTCGCGGTGGCGCAACGCCGAGAGGACGCCGATGGTCGCGTACATGCCGCACATCACATCCGCGATGCCGACGCCGACCTTGACCGGTGCACCTTCGGGCTCGCCGGTCAGGGACATGATGCCACCATAGCCCTGCGCCATCAGGTCATAGCCGGGCTTTTCACGGTTCGGGCCGGTCTGACCGTAGCCCGATATGGACGCATAGACCAGACGGGGGCAGCTCTCGCGGAGGGAGGCGTAATCCAGCCCGTATTTGGCCAGCCCGCCGGGTTTGAAGTTCTCCACCAGCACATCGGCTTGCGCCGCAAGGCGGCGGATGATATCCTGTCCTTCGGGTTTGGAAATATCAAGCGCGAGTGAGCGTTTGTTGCGGTTGGCGGCCATGAAATAGGGCGTAAGATCAGCGTCTTCTGCGACGCTCTTGCCCCATTGGCGGGTGTCGTCGCCGCCGGTGGAGGGGTTTTCCACCTTGATCACATCTGCACCAAGATCGCCCAAGAGTTGCGTCGCGGTGGGGCCTGCGAGGATGCGCGACAGATCGAGCACCTTCACGCCCTTGAGCGCGCCATGCGGCAGAGCGGCGGCGGGCGAGAATTCAGATGCGGCCATCGTAAGCTTCCTTGTCAATTTCAGCGGCGATCACCGTGAATGTCTCTGCTTTGACGGCGAGGTCAAGGGCGGTCTTTAGCTCCTTGCGGTTGCGGACCGTATGGCCCTCACCACCAAAGGCGCGGCCGATGGCGGCAAAGTCGTGGCGGCCAAAATCCACTCCCGCATTGGGGAGCTGGCGCTGGCGCTGCTTGAGATCAATCAGGGCAAGTGAGGCATCGACAAAGACAACGAAAATCGGCGCAAGACCCATTTCCGCAGCGGTTGCCAACTCACCCGCCACCATCAGGAACCCCGCATCGCCGGAGAAGCTGACAACGGTGCGATCAGGATCTGCAAGCTTGCGCCCCATGGCGAGCGGCAGGGCACAGCCCATGGTGCACAGGCCAGAGGATTGCGCCAGTTGGCGCGGTTCCGTGCAGGGCCACATCTGGCTGAGCAAAATACGGTGCGCGCCGCTGTCGGCAGTGAGCAGCGTATCGGCGGGCAGGCTCTCGATGCATTGCGCGATCACGCCCGCCGGGCCCCAGTCGTCAGAGCGAGGGAAGGCCTGGGCGAGGGCTTTTTGCGAGTCGGGAATTTCGCCGCCGGACCAGAGGGTTGCGGGCTGGGGTGCAACCGCGAGGGCTGCCAGTGTGGCGGGGATGTCGGCCACCAGCGGCAGGCTGGATTGATGCATGTAATGGGTGTTGGATTCTGGTGTGATGTCGATCACGCGGGTGCGGGCGACGTCCCAGGCGTCGCGCCAGCCGGTGCGCATCTCGATCGGGTCATAGCCGATGCAGAGGATGAGATCCGCGGCCTCCACGATCTGCAGCAGATGTCTGTCCGCTAGCGGCGAGAGGCCAGCACCACCGAGACACAGGGGATGATCCTCAGACAGGATGCCCTTGGCCTTGTAGGTGGTGACAAAGGGGATCTGTCGGGCCTCGACAAAGGCCGCGACCGCCTCCGGGCCACCGGGCAGGAGCGCATCCAGGCCAATGACCGCAAGCGGGCGCGCGGCCTCCCTCAGCCAATCATGCGCCTGCGCCAGTGTCGCACCTGCAGGCGCGGTCGCTCCAGCAGGCGCGCGGCGGATGTTGCGCTCTGTGGCGGGGGCGTTGGCCACGGTGATCGGCACATCAATATGAACCGGTCCCTGTCGGGCCTCGGTGGCGATGGCGACGGCCTTGTCGGCGATCACATCCGCAGCGGCTGCATCAAGGCGGAAGCTGGCCTTGGTGATCGGCGCAAAAACGGCCTGCTGGTCGAGCACCTGATGGGTGTAGGTCTGCGCCTCATCCGCATCTACGCAGCCGGTCAGCACCAGCATCGGCACCCGGTCCTGATGGGCATTGGCCACCACATTGACCCCATTCAGCGCACCGGGGCCAAGTGTTGCCACCAAAATAGCGGGGGCGCCATCACTATGATGCACGCCTTCGCCCATAAACCCGGCGCAGTTTTCGTGTTTGGCGAGGTGAAAACGGATCCCGGCACGGGTGAGCGCGTCCACAAGGGTCAGAACTTCGCCGCCGGGCATGCCAAAGGCGTGGCGGCAGCCTGCGTCATAAAGACGGCGGGCCAGAACATCGGCGGCGCGAAGAGATTGGGTCATCAGAAGTCCGTATCAGTTTATCGTCAAAATGATCATTCGCGCAGGGCGGCCGTGGCAATCGCGCTGAACACCGCGTCGAGCCGTGTGGTCACGGCAGAGAGTTTCTCTCCTGCTTCTGGCACATAGGGGGCAAAGACATGGCTTGGTGTTTTATAGGAGAGCGTCGCGGTGCCGTCGCCCTCTTCGGTGACGTAAAAGCGGATGGGGGCCTCGATCATGGCGGCGGTGGAGAGTTCCAGGATCTGCACCGCGTAGTCATTGGCAAAGACCCCGACGACGCGGTTTCCGGGGATGGTGATGCCGCGGGCGGCGGCAGCGCCCGTTGGCCCGGCCTCGGTCACCACGGCCATGTTCTGCGCTTTGACCGCTGCTTTCAGATCGGCGAGCAGTGTTTGGTAATCCTTGGTGCTGGCATGGATTGCCCAGCCCTCGCGTGCAGGGATTTCCGCCGCAACAGGGGCGGCGAGTGTTGCAGCTAGTAAGAGACTTGCGCCGAGGCGTTTGAGTTGGGCAAGGGGGCGGACCATGTGTGCTCCTTCAATGAGGGTTGATACATGGTCTACGCGCGAAGTGGCTGAAATACTCGTCACATTTCAGTGGGTGCCCCGTCATAGCCCCTTATTCCTCCTCCGACCGAAAGTTTGGCGCATGACCTGTGCGGTGTATTACGGATCAGGCCCAGCCTTTGCGGAAGAAATGCGGGCTTGCGCCGAATTTACGTTTGAATTGGCGCGAGAAATGCGTGGCGGAATTGAACCCGGAGGCCAAGGCGATTTGGGTCACGGACATTGAGGTTTCATTCATCAACGCAAAGGCGTGACTCAGACGCATGTCGGCATAAACATGCATCGGGCTTTGATCGAGATAACGCGAAAACAGCCGCTCCAACTGCCGGCGCGAAATGTCCAGCCGGGTGCAGAGCGCGCCAATCGACAGCGGCTCCTCTATTGATTCTTGCATAAGTTGCAAAGCGCTCAGCAGGCGTTGATTTCGGCTGCCGATGGCAACGGCGTAATTGGATTTTTGCGGCGCAGCCCCCGAGGTGGAGCGCACATGTAGACACATATCTGCAACAATAATCGCCAGTTGCTTGCCATGGCGTTGCTCAATCAGGGTCAGCATCATGTCGGTTGCAGCGCTGCCCCCGCCACAGGTCATCAAATTTCCGGCAATTTCATAAATATTGGGCGAGGGCTTCAGGTGTTCAAAGCGCTCCACAAAGCCGGGCTGGTTTTCCCAATGAAGCGTAAAAGGCTGATCCTTGATGAGGCCGGCCTGTGCCAGCGCAAATGCACCGGTGCAAATACCGCCAAGCTTGCGGCCAAAGCGATGCTCGCGCCGCAGCCAGTTGAGGGTGGTATCGCTTGCGGTCTCTTGTGGCTCTACGCCTGCGCAAACAAAGCCCATCGCATCCGACGGAAGCGCTGCAAGCGGCATGTCGGGCGTGACCACCATGCCGTTAGAACAGCGTAGGGGCGCGCCGTCCTCGGTCATAATGTACCAGCGGTAAAGCTTTGTATTTGTGACTTGATTTGCGATTCTGAGAGGTTCGATCGCGGCGGCGACCGGCAGCATCGTGGCTTTGGGCAGCAGCAGGAAATAGAAATCCTGTGGCTCGCCTATGTGCGGCACCGAAAGCGTGGCGGCTGCGCCTTTTTGAACAAAACTGTCATCAGACATGGGCTGGTCCATCAGGGAGGTACTGGCTGCGGGCAAAGATAAATCTCTGTCACATTTATCAGCTATCGCCGCCGTCGCGACAGGTGCCGGGATAATCCGACCTTGGCACGGCGAATTACGACACCTTGCTTATTTCTGCAAAGATGCTGAGGCGGGGTGTTCATTGGTATTCCACCGTCACGCTTAAGCGAAAATGCAGGCGCACCTCTTGCAGCCCATTTTTCGCAATACTAAGACTCGGGTAATCCTCTGTCGGGTATGGTGCCCGTCATGATCCTAAGACAGGCAGGTCCAATGATTGATCCAACAGAAACATACATGAACACACTCGTGCCGATGGTCGTTGAGCAGACCAGCCGGGGCGAGCGCGCATATGACATTTTCTCGCGCCTGTTGAAGGAGCGTATCATCTTCCTCAACGGTCCGGTGCATGACGGCATGTCCTCGCTGATCGTGGCGCAGCTTTTGCACCTTGAGGCAGAAAACCCGTCGAAAGAAATTTCGATGTACATCAACTCGCCCGGTGGCGTGGTGACGTCGGGTCTGTCGATCTATGATACCATGCAGTACATCAAGCCGAAGGTGTCGACGCTGGTAATCGGTCAGGCGGCTTCCATGGGCTCCTTGCTGCTTACTGCCGGTGAGGCGGGTATGCGGTTCAGCCTGCCGAACTCGCGTGTGATGGTGCACCAGCCGTCCGGTGGCTATCAGGGGCAGGCCACGGACATCATGATCCACGCTGAGGAAACGCTGAAACTGAAGCGTCGCCTGAACGAGATTTACGTAAAACACACCGGTCAGGACTACGACACCATTGAAAAGGCGCTAGAACGTGACAATTTCATGTCGCCGGAACAAGCCAAGGAATTTGGCCTGATCGACGAAATCGTCGAAAACCGCGTCAAAGCGGAAGACGAAGAAAGCTAAGCCGGTCTGTGCACGGGCTTTGTGCTCCCTTCATCAATGTGTTCAAGGGAGCACAATTTGACATTGTGGCCAGTTGGGAGCTGTCCTAAGCTGGCTGGACATCGGGGCAAATTGACACGCGCTGGCCCCGAGGCGGATGGAAAGGTAGACCATGGCGACGAACTCGAGCGGCGACAGCAAGAACACGCTTTACTGCAGCTTTTGCGGCAAGAGCCAGCATGAGGTGCGAAAGCTGATTGCAGGCCCGACCGTGTTCATCTGTGATGAATGCGTTGAGCTGTGCATGGACATCATCCGCGAGGAGACAAAAGCCTCCGGGATGAAAGCAACCGACGGTGTGCCAACACCAAAGGATATTTGCGATGTTCTGGATGATTATGTGATTGGTCAGGCGACGGCAAAGCGTGTGCTGTCGGTGGCGGTCCACAACCACTACAAACGTCTGAACCATGCCCAGAAGGCTGGCAATGATATTGAACTTTCAAAGTCCAACATCCTGCTGATCGGCCCCACGGGTTGCGGTAAAACTCTGCTGGCGCAAACCCTTGCGCGCATTCTGGATGTGCCCTTCACCATGGCGGATGCCACCACGCTCACCGAGGCGGGCTATGTGGGTGAGGATGTTGAAAACATCATCCTGAAGCTTTTGCAGGCGTCGGAATACAACGTCGAGCGCGCGCAGCGCGGCATCGTCTACATCGACGAGGTCGACAAGATCACCCGCAAGTCCGAAAACCCGTCCATCACCCGCGATGTGTCGGGCGAGGGGGTACAGCAAGCGCTTCTGAAGCTGATGGAAGGCACCGTGGCTTCTGTGCCGCCACAGGGTGGGCGCAAGCATCCGCAGCAGGAATTCCTGCAAGTGGACACCACCAACATTCTGTTCATCTGCGGCGGTGCGTTTGCCGGTCTTGATCGCATCATCAAGCAACGTGGCAAGGGCTCTGCGATGGGTTTTGGCGCGGATGTGCGCGATGAGAGCGACGCTGGCGTGGGCGAGACTTTCCGCGATCTGGAACCCGAAGATCTGCTGAAGTTCGGCCTGATCCCGGAATTTGTCGGCCGTTTGCCGGTTCTGGCAACGCTGGAAGATCTGGACGAGGACGCGCTGATCACCATCCTGACCAAGCCCAAGAACGCTCTTGTCAAACAGTATCAGCGTCTCTTTGAACTGGAAGATACCGAGCTGGACTTCACCGACGAAGCCCTGTCTTCGATTGCCAAGAAGGCCATCGAGCGTAAAACCGGTGCGCGGGGTCTGCGTTCCATCCTTGAGGACATTCTGCTCGATACCATGTTCGAGCTGCCGGGAATGGAAAGCGTCACCAAAGTGGTTGTGAATGAAGAGGCGGTCACCTCTGAGGCGCAGCCGCTGATGATCCACGCCGATGAGAAGGAATCTGCCACCGCCGGGTAATCCGGTGACATGAAAGTGAATAAACTCAAGGGAATGGCCAATGTCTTGCTGACGTTGGCCTTTTTCTATGGGTGCGGATGGTGGCTTTTGGTTGGACAGCCTGAACGTCTCCGCGCGCGGGAAGATCCCGTTTATGCGGACGAGCTGTTTTCAGGTCTGCTACCGGTCGAGGAGGTTTTGCAATCGCGCAAGTGGCACCAACGCGGAGCAGAGCCTTGGGACTGCACCTACGCGATCGTGCGATTGCAAGCGCCAGCGCTTGAACAACCACCCACGCGAGGGTGGCGAAATGAGCTTGGGTGGCAATATCAGTTTGGCGGAGATTGGAAGCCGACGCCGGCACCTCTCCTAGGAGAGACGACGCGAGATGCCCTTGAGTTTTGTCGACGATATTGGTCGGCTGAACTTTATACGGAGTTGAAATTTGCGCTCGGCAGTTCCGGCAGTTGGTTTGATCGAGATCGAGTTGGAGAGACACTGTATATTTATGCCCCCCGTCAGAGGTTGGCTGCACGCATTCGATTTGGTGATTGACGCTGACCGTACATCCAAAACGCGCCAGTTCGAAATATTCAGGAGGACGCTATGAAAAGCGAAGCATTCAATTACAGCGATGGCGCAGATCACTTTATTGGTCATCTGGCGTGGGATGAAACGTTGGACGGCCCGCAGCCTTCTGTACTGATCGCCCCGGCTTTTGGCGGGCTGAGTGATTTTGAACGGGCGCGTGCCGAGGAGCTGGCCGCACTTGGATATGTGGCCATCGCGGTAGATTATTACGGCAACGGAAAACGGGCAGGATCGATTGACGAGGCGCAGGCCCTGATGGGCAGGCTGCAGGCGGATCGCAAAATTCTGGCCCGGCGCATGGTTGCGGCATGTGATGCGGCAAAAGCCCTGCCGCAGGTGCATGCGGGCAGGGTTGGCGCGATGGGCTACTGTCTGGGCGGCAAGGCGGTGTTGGATCTGGCGCGCACAGGGGCGGATATCCGGGCCTGTGCGCCGCTACACGGGGTGTATGACCGCCCGAATTTTGAAACGGAGACCATCCATGCATCCGTGCTGGTGCTACATGGCTGGGACGATCCGCTTGCACCACCAGAGGCTTTGCAGGCGCTGGCAGCGGAATTGAGCGCACATTGTGCGGATTGGCAGGTTTTGGGATTTGGTCATACAGGACATGCCTTTACCAACCCAAACGCACAGGATCGCGACGGCGGCATGATGTTTAATGCGCGCGCGACGGCGCGGGCTTGGGAGGCGCTCACAGGATTTCTGGCCGAGACCTTGCAGAATTAGCGCGCAGCGCATGCATAGCGGGGTTGCTTATATTGCAATATTGCCGACACCGCTAATCGCTTACCAAATTAAGTAGTCACAAATTTGTAACGCGATAAAGGGAAGGACACCGCATGACAATCAGACGCATTTCCTCTGGTGGAGAGTTTGAGGCCAAGGTTGGGTACTGTCGTGCCGTTGTGGCCGGAGGCTTTGTCCATGTGGCCGGAACCGTGGGGCAGGGTGAGGATGTGGTGGCGCAATGCCGCTCTGCGCTTGCCACTATCGAAACTGCTCTGGCCAAGGCGGGTGTTGGTTTCGCCGATGTGGTTCGGGTCAATTACTACCTGCCGGATGCGGCGGAATTTGAACCTTGCTGGCCGATCCTCGCCGAGACCTTTGGAGCCAACCCACCAGCTGCCACGATGATCGAGTGCAACCTGATCGCCCCGGAATTTCGCATTGAGATCGAAGTGACGGCCCTTGCGGCATCGGCATCATCGTAAGGAGGCTGAGATGGACAACACAGACAGCACGGTGACAATTCGCCCCGCCATCCCGGTGATCCGTATCTTTGATCTCGAAAAGGCACGGGAATATTACCTCGACTACCTTGGCTTCAGTGTTGATTGGGAGCACCGCCACGAAGAGGACACGCCCATATATATGCAGATCTCCCGGTCGGGGTGTGTCTTGCATCTGAGCGAACATCACGGGGACGCGACACCGGGGTCGACCTGCTTTGTCCCCATCAATGCTGCGATGGCGATGCATCAGGAACTGGGGGAGCGGCGCTATCGCAATATCAAACCTGCGCTTGATGCGATGCCGTGGGGGCTGCAGATTTCGGTGACAGATCCGTTTGGCAACCGCTTGCGCTTTTGTGAACAGCGCACAGGGCACGTCTAAGCCTGCAAAGAGCGTGGCGATATTGCTGTTTCCTGCCGGTCTGTTCACCACTTCGCCGCGAACCACTGGACCTTATGGCGAGAATGGGCCATATCGGGAGAGAGATTTTCGGAGGGACCGATGGGAATCCTGAATTCGCTTTTGCAGGCCGTGACTTGGTGGAATGGCGCCACCCTGAACACCATGATCTACACCCGCCGCAAGGGTGTGAAAGTTGGTGAAGACGAACAGGGCAATGTGTTCTACCGCACTGCAGATGACAGCCGCCGCTGGGTGATCTTCAACGGTGAGGCAGAGGCCTCTCGTGTGAGCGCCGATTGGCATGGCTGGCTGCACCGGACCTTTAACGAGGTTCCAAGTGAAAAGCCGCTGAAGCATAAGACATGGGAAAAGCCGCATCAGGAAAACCTGACAGGCACCATGTTGGCCTATGCTCCGGCCGGGTCGATCCGCGCGGGCGGTACGCCAAAGCCGCGCAGCGATTACGAGGCCTGGAGCCCCGAATAAGTGACTTCCAGAAGGGCGCAGCCGAGTTGGCCGCCCTTTTGTGATCTGGCCAAAAGGCAGGTTATAAATGACCCATTCCACAACCGAAGTGTTGACCGGCGGCCTTGTGCTGGCCGTGGCGGCTGGTTTTGCATTCTACGCAGCCCAGGCTGCAGGCCTCTCGCGCGGGGGCGATAGCTACCCGCTGTCGGCCTCCTTTCGTTCGCTCGAAGGGGTGAGTGTCGGCACAGATGTGCGCCTCGCCGGGGTTAAAATCGGCACGGTGACCAATGTGGCGCTGAATGCGGAAACCTTTCGCGCCGACACCACATTTTCCGTCGACAACAGCATTATGATTCCCGACGACAGCGCCATCGTGATTGCGTCCGAGGGGCTTTTGGGCGGCAACTTCGTCGAAGTGATGCCCGGTGGGTCGCCGTTCAACTTTGAAGCAGGGGATGAGATCACCGACACGCAAGGCGCAGTCAGCCTGATCTCGCTGCTTGTAAAATTTGTTTCCGGCGGCGGTGACGAGTCCTGATGATGCGCCTGACGACACTTGCCTTTTGCCTTGTGGCTGCGAGCTCTGCTGTGGCGCAAACGATTTCGGTTGAGGAACTTGCGCCATCTCCGGTGCAACCTCGGGTGCCTGAAACCCGCGAGCATGTGGAACGTGTGGAAGCCACAAAGGGCAGCATCGCGAGCTTGCGCGGCCTTGATAAGGTCAACGGCAAGAGCATGGACGTAGACGTGCAAACCGGTGGCTCGGTTGAGGTCTTTGGTCTGATCGTGACCATGCGTGAGTGCCGTTATCCAACGGAGAACCCCTCGGGCGATGCATTTGCCTATCTGACGATCCGTGATCGTCAGGATGGGAAGGTGTTCTTTGATGGCTGGATGATCGCCTCAAGCCCCGCTCTGAGCGCGCTGGATCATCGCCGCTATGACGTTTGGGTTCTGCGCTGCAAGAGCGACTGAGGTGCAGGGATTGCCGGGGACAGAAAATCTCCGGATTGATCCAAAGCCTCTGCCAGCAACCTGCGATACCGTGCACGACTGATCTCTTCTCCGCCCAGAGAGGCGAGGTGGGGCGTGATGAACTGCGTATCACATAGGGTATAGCCGCCCGCATTGAGCCGATCCACCAGATAGGCCAGTGCAATCTTTGAGGCATCGCGGCGGCGGGAAAACATGCTTTCGCCAAAGAAAGCGGCCCCCAAAGAGACGCCGTAAACCCCACCGACGAGCGCGCGATCCATCCAGACCTCAAGGGAATGGGCAAAGCCCATCAGGTGGAGCTCCAGATAGCGGTCAAAGATTTCCTCGTTGATCCAAGTTTCCTCACGATCGGCGCAGCCGTGCACGACGCCTGCAAAATCTCGGTTCACCGAGATCTCATAATCGTCGCGACGCAGGCGTTTGCCCAGCGAGCGGGAAATGCGAAACCCATCAAGAGGCAGAATGCCACGGCGTTTGGGGTCGACCCAGAACACCTCTGGATCGTCGCGGCTTTCCGCCATGGGAAAGACGCCGCTGGCATAGGCATGAAGAAGAAGATCAGCGCTGAGCGTCATAAGTTAGCCTAGCACAGGAATGAGCAAGGGCGGTGGTTTTCGACCGCCGCCCTTAAAAGTATTTTATTTCTGCAGGTTGGCCTCAAGCCATTTTTCCAGCCAGTGAATGTTGTAATCACCAGTTTGGACGTCCTTTTCCTGCAGGAGCGCATGAAACAGCGGCACGGTGGTGTCGATCCCGTCCACGATCAACTCGCCCAGCGAACGGCTAAGACGCGCCAGCGCCTCGTCCCGGTCGCGACCATGTACGATCAGCTTGCCGATCAGACTGTCGTAGTAGGGCGGGATTGAGTAGCCGTCATAGAGCGCTGAATCCATCCGCACGCCAAGGCCGCCGGGGGCGTGGTATGCGGTGATCTTGCCCGGACAGGGGGAGAAGTTCGGCAGTTTCTCGGCGTTGATGCGCACCTCGATGGCGTGACCGTTGATGGTCAGATCGTCCTGACCGAACGAGAGCGGCAGGCCAGAGGCCACGCGGATCTGTTCACGCACCAGATCGACACCAAAGATGGCCTCGGTCACGGGGTGTTCCACCTGCAGGCGGGTGTTCATCTCGATGAAGTAGAACTCGCCGTCCTCATAAAGGAACTCGACAGTGCCCGCGCCGGAATAGCCCATCTTGCCGATGGCGTCGGCGCAGATCTTGCCGATCCGGGCGCGTTCTTTCTCAGAGATGCAGGGGCCGGGAGCCTCTTCAAAGACCTTCTGGTGGCGGCGCTGCAAGGAGCAGTCGCGCTCGCCCAGATGGACACCGCCGCCCTTGCCGTCGCCAAAGACCTGAATCTCGATATGGCGCGGACGCTGGAGATATTTCTCCATATAGACTTCGTCGTTGCCAAAGGCGGCCTTAGCCTCGGAGCGGGCGGTCTGGAACGCATGGACCAGATCAGCCTCGGTTTGCGCCACTTTCATGCCGCGACCACCACCACCGGCGGTGGCTTTGATGATAACAGGATAGCCCATGTCGGCGGCCACAGTCTTGGCGGTCTCCACGTCGGGCACGCCACCGTCAGAGCCGGGCACACAGGGAATGCCAAGCGCTTTTGCGGTGTCTTTTGCGGTGATCTTGTCACCCATCTGGCGAATGTGCTCGGCGGAGGGGCCGATGAAGGTCAGCCCGTGATCCTCGACGATCTGCACGAAGTTCGCGTTCTCAGACAGGAAGCCATAGCCCGGGTGGATCGCCTGCGCGCCGGAAATCTCGCAGGCGGAGATGATGGCGGGGATCGACAGATAGCTTTGGGTGCCAGAAGGGGGGCCGATACAGATCGACTCGTCTGCCATGCGCACGTGCATCGCGTCGGCATCGGCGGTGGAGTGCACCGCGACGGACTGGATGCCCATCTCGCGGCAGGCACGGATCACGCGCAGCGCGATCTCACCCCGGTTCGCAATCAGGATTTTGTCAAACATGAGACCGCCTTACTCGACGATGACGAGCGGAGAACCAAATTCAACCGCTGCGCCATCCTCGACGAGGATGCGCTTCACGGTGCCAGCCTTAGGGGCCGGAATGTGGTTCATGGTTTTCATCGCCTCAACGATCAGGAGCGTGTCGCCCTCATTGACCTGCTGGCCGACGGAGATAAACGCAGAGGCACCCGGCTCTGGTGCCAGATAGGCGGTGCCGACCATAGGCGAGGTCACTGCACCCGGATGGTTGGCAGGATCGTCAGACACGGCGGCCTCAGCAGCCGGTGCGGCAGCAACAGCAGCGGGAGCCGCTGCAACCGGGGCTGCGGCAGGCGCGGCAGCGACCTGAACCGGCGCGACGGGTGCTGGGAATTGGCGGGAGACGCGCACGTTCAGGCTGTCATCTTCCGCGTAGTCGCGCTTTACCTGCAGCTCGGTCAGGTCATTTTCGCGCAAAAGCTCTGCCAGAGCCTTGATGAACGCTACATCTGCTTCATGAGATTTATTTGTCATTGTGTTCCTCGGCAGGGTCCTGTCTGGCCCCGAATGCATCCGGGGCGGAAATTTGCGGCCTTATAAGCCATAGCTGACCATAAGGAAAGCGTACTTGGATTGCCTCACAAGATGAGGGCGCGAGGGGCGATTTTCAATCGTTTTTGCAGGGGAATATCCCCATTGCGGCCTCCGTCACAGGGGCATGCCGCTGAGTTTTGCTACCAGCTCGGGCAGCTTGCGGGCGTTGAATTTATCCAGCAGGCGGGCGCGGTGAGTCTCAACCGTGCGATAGGAAAGATCGAGCTTCAGGCCGATTTCCTTGGCCGACAACCCCCGGCAGGTGAGGATTGCCACCTCGCGTTCGCGCGGGGTCAGGCTGACGACGGGGCGTTCGTCAGAGAGATCGGCAAAGGACCAGACACCAGTTTGGAACGGACGCGCCCCATCCAGCGAACGCCCCCGCACGCGGCACCAAAACAGCGCCCCCGAGGTGCGGCGCATAATGCGCTCGTCGTGGTAAAACCCGCTTTGTGATTCCGGCATCTGCAGAATCTCGCCAATACGCTGGTAATCCTCGACGCTGGGATAAAGTGCGGCGATGGGCAATTCGCACAGCTCTGCGGGAGTGGCTCCAAAAGTGTCGGCGAATTGCAGATTGCACCGCTTGATGATGCGATGTTCCAAAAGCGCAAGCCCTACGGGCGCGTAGTCAAAAGCGGGATCAGACATGGGCTGGTTCTAAAGCGCGGCACTGCGCAAGGGAAGGGCGCTTGTGTTTACGACAGGGTCGGTGCGGTCTGTAAAAAAGCCGGACCTGAAACAGGCCCGGCACAGGAGGTGTGCGCGACAGGGAATTGCCGTGCAGCACGGAGTAAAACGTCAAATGCGCAAACCGCGCACCCGGAGATCAGATCGCGAGGTATTCGGACCGCAACTCCTCATTCTCGAGAACCTCGGCAGCGGTGCCGTCAAAAACGATCCCGCCCGTATCAAGGATGACCGCACGGTCTGCCAGTTGCAGCGCGCGTACGGCATTTTGTTCTACGATAATCGTTGTCATGCCCTGTTCCTTGATGTGGATCAGAGTCTTCTCAATCTCATCCACGATGACCGGGGCAAGACCCTCATAAGGCTCATCAAGCAACAAAACCTTGATGTCGCGGGCAAGGGCGCGGGCAATGGCCAGCATCTGCTGCTCGCCGCCCGAAAGTGTGACGCCCTCTTGTTTGCGCCGCTCGCCAAGTCGCGGAAACAGCTCATACAGACGCTCGATGGACCAGCCGATGGGGGGCGCGATCTGCGCCAATTGCAGGTTTTCCTCGACCGTGAGGCCGGGGATGATGCGGCGATCCTCTGGCACCAGACCAAGCCCGGCAGCGGCGGCCTCGTGACTTTCCATCAAGTGCAGCGGTTGGTGATCGAGCCAGATTTCGCCGCGCGTCACCATGGGCGAACCGGTGCGCGCGATGGAACGCAGGGTCGAGGTCTTGCCCGCGCCGTTGCGACCCAAAAGCGCGAGGATCTCGCCTTCATGGACGTTAAAGTTGATGCCTTGAACGATATAGCTCTCGCCATAATAGGCATGCACGTCCCAGATCGACAGAAATGCGGGCGCGGTGGCGGCGTGGTTTGCGCCTTTGGAGAAGTCGGGTTTTACGTTCATTTCTTTTCCTTTCCCCTTACGCGGTTTCGCCGAGGTAGGCTTCGCGCACCTTCGGGTTGCCACGAATGTTCTCCGGATCGTCTTCTACCAATGGGGTGCCCTGTGCCAAAACGGTGATCCGATTGGCGAGCGAGAACACCACATGCATATCGTGTTCGATGATGGCGATGGTGATATTGCGCTGATCCGAGATCTGTTTCAGGAGGTCGATCGTGTTGTTGGTGTCGGCCCGCGCCATGCCTGCCGTGGGTTCATCCAGCAACAGCAGACGTGGCTCCTGGCTGAGGCACATGCCGATTTCCAGCCGCCGCTTATCCCCGCGCGAGAGCGAGGCGGCATGCATATGGCGTTTCTCGGCCATGTTCATTTCCACTAGCATCGCCTCGGCCTTGTCGAGAATGTCGCGCTGCGACATCACCGAAGCGATGGCGTTGAGTTCAAATGCGCCGTCCCGTTTCGCCAGACAGGGGATCATCATGTTCTCAAGAACTGTCAAATCACCAAATATTTCAGGCGTTTGAAAGACGCGGCTGATGCCCATCTGGTTGATCTCGTAGGGTGCGCGCCCCAGCACTGACTGCCCGTCAAACATCACCGACCCGGTGTCGGGGATCAGTTTGCCGACAAGGCAGTTCAGCAGCGTCGACTTGCCCGCGCCATTGGGGCCGATGATGGCGTGAACCGAGTTTTCCTTGACGGAGAGGTTCACATCCGAGAGCGCCTGCAGGCCACCAAAGCGTTTGCCGACGTTTTTGACTTCGAGAATACTCATAAGATGTCTCCTTATTCCGCCGGGTTGGTTTTGCTCTGGTGGGCGTCAGACTTCTTGCGCCCCTTGAACCAGTTGCCGATCCGCTGTCCGCCTTCCACAAGGCCACCGGGGAGGTAGATCACCACCAGCATGAACAGGATACCAAGTGTCAGATGCCAGCCTTTGCCGATGAAGGGGTGGATGATGAAGACCACGAAGTCCTCAAGCCCATCCGGCAAGAAGCTGAACCAGCCGTGCAGCACGTTGTCGTTGATCTTGGAGAAGATGTTCTCGAAGTATTTGATGAAGCCTGCGCCCAGAACCGGCCCGATCAGCGTGCCCGCACCGCCAAGGATTGTCATCAGGACGACCTCGCCAGAGGCGGTCCATTGCATCCGCTCTGCACCGGCTAACGGGTCCATCGATGCCATCAGCCCACCGGCAAGGCCCGCATACATGCCAGAGATCACAAAAGCTGCCAGCGTGTAGGGTTTGGAATTCAGGCCGGTGTAATTCATCCGCTGCTGGTTCGATTTCACCGCCCGCAGCATCATCCCGAAGGGAGAGCGGAAGATACGGATCGAGAGATAAAAGGCTGCGATCATGACCAGCGCACATAGGTAGTAGCCCATGTTGAACTGGAAATCCCATGGCCCCACGATCAGGTGATAGGTCGAGCGCATCTCCATGCCAAAGAGGTTGGTCACAGGGATGGAGCCATCAGCCGTGGCAGAAACCCCCAGCACGCGCGGATCATCCAGCGTCAGTTGCAGGCCGGTTTCGCCATTGGTGATCGGTGTTAGCACCGAATAGGCGAGGCTGAAGGACATCTGCGCAAAGGCCAGCGTTAGGATCGAGAAGTAGATGCCGGAGCGCCGCAAACTGATATATCCAATCACCAGCGCGAAAAGGCCCGAGATGATGACGCTGAGGATGATGGCGGGCAAGACGTTCATGCTCAGGAGTTTGAACATCCAGACCGCAGAGTAAGACCCCACACCGAGAAAGGCCGCGTGACCAAAGGACAGATACCCGGTGAGGCCAAAGAGGATGTTAAACCCGATGGCAAAAATCCCAAAGATCACAAAGCGCTGCATCAGGTCGGGATAACCCGCATTGAACTGCGCCAGACCGCTATCGGTGGGAAAGGGATTTAGAAGGAAGGGAGCAAAGATCGTCAGTCCAGCTACGATCAAAAGCAGTGTAGTGTCTCTTTTATCAAGTCCGAACATGATCTTAGTCCTCCATCACGCCTTTGCGCCCCATCAATCCGCGTGGACGGACCAGAAGGATGATGATGGCGACGAGGTAGATGATGATCTGATTGATGCCGGGAATGAGGCTGATTGCCCATTCCATCGAGGCAAAGCTTTCAAGCACGCCGAGCACAAAGCCCGCCAGAACCGCACCGGGCAGGGAGCCCATGCCGCCCACAACCACAACCACAAAGGACAACACAAGAAAGTCCATGCCCATGTGATAGTTGGGCGAGTTGATCGGCGTGTACATGACGCCCGCAAGCCCCGCGACGGCGGCCGCGATGCCGAACATGATCGTAAAGCGGCGGTCGATGTTGATACCCAATAGGCCCACGGTTTCACGATCCGCCATGCCAGCCCGGACCACCATGCCGAAGGTGGTGAACTGCAGGAAGGCAAAGACCGCACCGATGATGAGGCAGGCAAAGCAGAAATAGACGATACGCCAGACCGGATAGATCAGGTCCATGCCGATCACCGCGCCAAGATTGGCCACGCCATTGAGCGCATCGGGCGCGGGCGTGGGGATCGGGTTGGCACCGTAGAAATACTTGATGACCTCTTGCAGCACGATGGCGAGGCCAAAAGTCACAAGGATCTGGTCCGCATGGGGGCGTTTGTAGAAATGCTTGATCAGCCCGCGCTCCATGATGAAGCCGACGGCCACCATGATTGGGATCGCAAAGAGGATCGCCAGCGGCACTGACCAGTCGATGATCGCGCCACCAAATTCCGGTCCGAACCAGCTCTCGACATAAGGGGTTTTGACCTTCAGCGGGTTGCCGAGGAAATCGGTCTTTTCGGGATCGACCGTCTCAAAGCTGAGGCTGAAGATTTTTTGCAGCGTCACCGCGCAGAAGGCACCGATCATGAACAGCGCCCCATGGGCGAAATTCACGACGCCGAGCGTGCCAAAAATAAGTGTAAGCCCGAGCGCGATCAGCGCATAGGCAGAGCCCTTGTCGAGCCCGTTTAGGATTTGCAGAAGGAATGCGTCCATGATCCCCACCTTCCGGTTCGTCTGGGTGGCTGGTTTCGGGATGCAACAGTAGGTCACGCCCGGTCGCCAAGAGGGCGCGGATCAGAGAGACCAAAGCTGTGCGGGAGAAGGGTGGTCAGGCGCGTCTTTCGCGCCCGACCAGTGATAGGGCTCTCGCGTTATGCGCCCGGGTTACAGGAACCGAGTTGGCCCCCTGCAAACATCGGGTGATCCGCCGGGTATTCGACCTGCGCGCGTGGTGTGACCTCGACCACCTCGAGAAGGTCAAACTCGGATGTCGGGTTTTCTTTCCCGCGCACCACAAGCACATCCTTGAAGCACTGGTGATCCTCGCCGCGATAGAGCGTCTTGCCGTTGCCCATGCCGTCGAACTCGAAATCTTCGAGTGCTTCTGCCACCGCGCAGGGGTTGAAGGAACCCGCGCGCTGCACTGCGTCTGCATAGAGCAGGGTCTGCACGTAGCAGGTATGCGCCGCCTGTGAGGGCGGGAAGCCATATTTGGTGCCGAAGGAGCGCACAAAGGCTTTGGAGCCTTCGTCCTGCAGCGACCAGTGCCAGTTGGTGGAGCCGTGGATGCCTTTGACGTTTTCGCCCGCACCTTTGGCCATCAGACGCGAATAAAGCGGCACGACGATTTCGAAGTTCTTACCGTTTACTTCTTTTTCGCGCAGGCCGAACTGCACGGCGTTGGTGAGCGAGTTCACCATGTTGCCGCCGTAGTGGTTCAGAACCAGCACATCCGCACCGGAGTTCAGAACAGGTGCAATGTAGGACGAGAAGTCAGTCGCGGCGAGCGGGGTTTTCACCGTGTTGACGGTCTCCCAGCCGAGCGCCTCTGTTGCGGCCTTGATGGATTCTTCTTGGGTCCAGCCCCATGTGTAGTCAGCAGTCAGGTGATAGGCCTTGCGGTCATCGCCATAGAGGTTCTTGAGCACCGGTGCGAGCGCCGCGCCGGACATATACGCGTTAAAGAAGTGGCGGAAACCATTGGCTTTCTTGTCTTTGCCGGTGGTGTCGTTCGAGTGCGTCAGGCCCGCCATGAAGATCACGCCGGCCTCTTGGCACAGGCCTTGAACCGCAACCGCCACACCGGAGGAGGAGCCGCCGGTGATCATGATCGCGCCGTCTTTTTCGATCATGGATTTTGCAGAGGCGCGGGCCGCATCCGATTTGGTCTGGGTGTCGCCGGTGACATATTCCACCTTCTTGCCCATGATACCGCTGCCCTCAAGCGCCTTGGAGCTGAAGGTGTTCAGCATGCCGCCGTCGCCTTCGCCGTTGAGATGCTCAACCGCCAGTTGATATGCGCGCAACTCGTCCGCGCCTTCGTCGGCATAGGGTCCGGTCTGCGGGACGTTGAAGCCGAGGGTGACGGTGCCGCCGGTTGGATTATTGGTGAAAGCAGCTGCGCTTTGGGCCGTGAAAATGGTCGGCACGGCGAGACCTGCGCCTGCAACGGCGCTGGTTTTCAACAGGCCACGACGGCTTACGTCTGTCTTGGACATTTAAGTTCCTCCCTGAGTGTAAAAGGCGAGGCGCGACTCCTCACTTCCGCGCGTTGCCTTGCAACATTGTGCAAAATCAGTATGGGGGTGTGTTGTAAATCACCGCAATAAAACGCTTGTTTTGAATGTTTTTTCTGTAAAGAAATATACAGTGAAGGGCGTATTGCGGTAAATTATCTTATTCTGCCGCGCAGAAAGCCCTTGATAACCCGGTGTTTTGCAGGAGGAGGCAAACCCATGGCAGGTGACAGTCTGACCGGTAGTCGCATTCGTGAAAGGCGATTAATGCTAGGGTTGCGTCAGGCTGATCTTGCCCGTGACGCCGGGATATCGGCCTCTTACCTCAACCTGATCGAACACAATCGGCGCAGAATCGGCGGCAAATTGCTGGTGACGCTGGCGCAGGTGCTCAATGTTGAGCCATCGCTTTTGACCGAAGGGGTGGAGGCCACGTTGGTGGCCTCATTGCGAGAAGCGGCGGCCGAGGCACGGACGCCGATGGTGGAACTGGACCGCGTGGACGAATTCGCAGGTCGGTTTCCCGGTTGGGCAGAAGTTCTGGCACAGACCCACGGGCGCATTGGTGCATTGGAACGCACGGTGAGATCTCTCTCGGACCGGCTCACGCATGATCCGCATCTGGCGTCCTCGCTGCATGAAGTGCTCTCTACCGCAGCCGCGATCCGCTCTACCGCAGGTATCTTGGCGGAACCGGGGGAGTTGGAGGCCGAATGGCGAGACCGGTTTCACAAAAACCTCGACCAGGATGCCCAGCGGCTTGCGGACAGCAGCCGGGCGTTGGTGCGGTTTCTGGATGAGAGCGATCAGGCCGGTGAGCGCCGGGGCATTCCCCAAGAGGAAGTGGAGGCGTTTTTCACCGCGCGGGAGTTTCATTTCCCTGAGATTGAGAAGGGCAGCGTCGAGCCGCGTGACGTGGTGAAGGCGGCCCCGGAACTGGAAAGCACCGCCGCGCGCAAGCTGGCAGAAGCGGGATTGCAGATTTATCAGGAGGACGCCGAGCGCATGCCGCTGGTTGCGTTGCGCACCGCTATCGAGACCCACGGGCTCGCTCCCGGAAAACTGGCACAGGCGCTGGACGTCGAAATCTATCGTCTTTTGCGCCGTCTGGCGATGGTTCCTCAAGATGTGCTTGGGCATCCGGTCGGATTGGTGATCTGTGATGCCTCAGGCTCTATCTTGATGCGCAAGCCCGTTGCGGGTTTTCCGCTGCCGCGTTTTGGCACCTCTTGTCCGCTCTGGCCGCTGTTTACGGCGCTCTCTCAGCCGGGGGTGCCGATCCGGCGGCGTATCCATCAAAAGGGGCGCGCGGCGCGTGACAGTGAGTGTTTTGCGATTTCATGGCAGGCAGAGCAGCCCGGATTTGATCGTGATCCGGTGATGCGCTCGGTGATGCTGATCCTGCCGTCAGAGCACCCGGATCAGCCACCTCATGCGGACTCGCGCCCGGTTGGAGCCAGTTGCCGGATCTGTGTTCGCAGAGGCTGCCCGGCACGTCGCGAGCCGTCGATCCTGCGTGATTCATCTGGTGCGCGTTTGATGCAGATGTAACTGCCGGGTGACAGCGGTGTTGCTTTCATGCAAAGATCGCTATCGCACCCGGAGGAACCGGCAAACGGCGTGGTGCTTGGGGAGGACAAAGAAATCAATGGCTGGACGAGTCGTTTTGATTGAAGACGAAGCCAATATTGCAGAGGCGATCCGCTTTCTGCTCTCGCGCGAGGGATGGCAGGTTGATGTACATGCAGATGGCAGCAGTGCGCTATCGGTGATCGAGGCGGCAGAGCCTGATCTGGTCATCTTGGATTTGATGCTGCCGGGCAAAAGTGGCATGGAAATCATTCGTGAAATCAGAGAGGTAGAGGCATTGTCTCATCTGCCCGTCCTGATGCTCACGGCGCGTGGTCAACTGAAGGATCGCGAGATGGCGGAACGTGCGGGGGTCACCCGTTTCATGACCAAACCGTTCTCGAACACAGAGGTGCTGACCGCGGTGCGCGATCTCAATGCGCAGGCACGGCAGGCACAGGCCTCTTCTGTGCGCGACGCAGGCTGAGCCGCCCGCGATGATCCGATCCGATGGCGCGGGCAGTAAAGACGAGCTGCGCACCCCTTTTGTGGAGCGCCGCACCTATCGCCGCCGCCGTCTCATGGACATTGCCCGTCTGGCGCCGCTGATCGGGGCCTTGTTGTTTCTGGTGCCGCTGTTGTGGCCGGAGCAGCATCTCTCTGAAGGGAGAGGGCATGACGCCGGAAGCAGCATGTCCACCGCGATGATTTATATATTCGGTGTCTGGATCGGTCTGATCCTGTTTTCGGTGGCGTTTTCGGTCGCAGTTCGGCTTTGGGCGGTGCATTGGACCGGCGTTGGCGCCCCGACAGAGACCGCAGATGTGTTGGCCATGCGCCAACCGGGTGATGACAGAGCCGACGATCGAGTCGACACGTCTCCCTCAACCGCGCCCCTCCCGCCTGCATCAACAGGGCCGGAGGATCAACTGTGACCTCGCTCAACCTGCTGGCCACAGTCAGCCTCGGTTATGTAGCGATCCTGTTTATGGTTGCCTTTTGGGCCGACCGGCAGGCGCTGCGAGGACGCAGCGCGCGCTTTATGCGCTCGCCGCTGATCTACACGCTATCGCTTTCGATCTATTGCACCGCTTGGACCTTTTACGGCGCGGTAGGATATGCGGCGCGGTCGGGTATGGAATATGTCACCATCTACCTCGGCCCGACATTGGTGATGATCGGCTGGTGGTGGGGTCTGCGCAAACTGGTGAGGGTGGGGCGAAGCCAACGCATCAGTTCCATTGCAGACCTATTGTCCGCGCGTTACGGCAAATCCAATGTGCTGGCAATCGGGGTTACTTTGCTCGCCGTGGTTGGGGTGACGCCCTATATTGCGCTGCAATTGCAGTCTATTACCTTGTCTGTTGCGATCTTTGCTGAGGCCGACCCGACACGCAGTCACAATGAATCCGGCACAGTGTTCTGGATCGCGATGGGGTTGGCCTGTTTCGCAATCCTGTTCGGCACCCGCAACCTCAACGCAAATGAGCGCCACCACGGGGTGGTGATGGCCGTCGCACTTGAGGCAGTGGTGAAACTCATCGCTTTGGTCGCGGTCGGAGTCTTTGTGGTCTGGGGGCTGGCGGGCGGCATCGAGGAGACGCTTGCACGGATTGATCGCTCGCCCATTGGGCATTGGCAGGTGGATGGCGGGCGCTGGACCGCGATCACATTTCTGGCGGCGGCGGCCTTTGTCTGCCTGCCCCGCATGTTTCAGGTGATGGTGGTCGAAAACGAGGATGAACGCCATCTGCGCACTGCTGCGTGGGCCTTTCCCACCTATCTGCTCCTGATCTCGATCTTTGTGGTGCCAATTGCTGCGCTCGGGCTGGAACTGTTGCCGCAAGGCTCCAACCCCGATCTCTTTGTTCTGACGCTGCCGCTGTCGCAGGGGCAAAACGGTCTGGCGATGCTGTCGTTTCTGGGCGGGTTTTCCTCGGCCACATCAATGGTGATCGTTGCCGCCATGAGCCTGTCGACCATGGTGTCAAACCATATCGTAATGCCGATCTGGCTGCGCTCTACCGGGGCCTTCAAGGGGGCGTCGGTGTCGGGGGATGTGCGCTCTGTGGTGCTGTTTGCGCGACGGTTCTCCATCGCGGCGATCATGGGGCTGGGCTATACGTACTACCAGATTTCGGGTGGCGGCGCGGCGCTTGCAGCGATTGGGCTGATCTCATTTTCCGGCATCGCGCAGATCCTGCCTGCGCTGGTGGGCGGGCTTTTCTGGCGCGGGGCGACCCGCGCGGGTGCATTGGCGGGGCTGACCATCGGGTTTGCGGTCTGGGGCTATACGCTGCTGTTGCCCGAAGTTGCAGGCGGGGTGTTTTCCGCCTCAACACTCGCCAATGGCCCATTTGGCCTTGGCTGGCTGCGCCCGCAGGCGCTCTTTGGCATTGAGGGGTTCGACCCGATTGTTCATTGTGTGTTGTGGTCCATGAGCCTCAATGTGGCGGCGTTTGCTCTGGTGTCGGTCATGAGCTTTCCGAGCCCTATGGAGCGTTTGCAGGGCGCGCAATTTGTGCATGTGTTTGATCATTCCGCCGGGCCGGGCGGCTGGACCGGGTCTGTTGCACAGAGCGAAGACCTGATGATCATGTCCCAGCGCATCCTCGGGCCGGAGGAGGCACAGAATTTCTTTCAGGCCGCGTTGAGGCGACAGGGCGGGCCGGGGCCGCTTCCGGAACCGACCCCAAGTTTTCTTGAACAATTGGAACGCGAGCTGAGCGCATCTATCGGTGCGGCTGCGGCCCATGCGATGATTGGCCAGATTGTCAGCGGCGCTGCGGTGTCGGTGGAGGATTTGCTCGCGGTGGCGGACGAATCGGCGCAACTTCTGGAGTATTCCAATCGTCTGGAAGCACAATCCAAAGAGCTGTCGCGCACCGCGCTTCAGTTGCGGGACACCAACCAGAAGCTGACTCAACTCTCGGAACAAAAGGATGCGTTTCTCAGTCAGGTGAGCCACGAGCTGCGCACGCCCATGACATCGGTGCGTGCGTTTTCCGAAATTTTGCGTGATGAGCCGGGATTAACTGCGGCGGAGCAGCATAAATACGCCTCCATCATCCATGACGAAGCGCTGAGGCTGACGCGGCTCCTTAATGACCTCCTTGATCTGAGCGTGCTGGAAAGCGGTGCGGTGTCGCTCAACGTGTCGACGCGTCGTCTTGGGGACGTGTTGGATCATGCGCTCTCCTCAGCGCTGGCAGGGGCGGATGGGCCACTGCAGATCATACGGGATTGTGACAGAGAGGCGGTCGAGGTCGAGACTGACGTGGATCGCTTGTCACAGGTTTTTATCAATCTGATTGCCAATGCACAAAAATACTGCACCGCCACAGACCCCGAACTGCGTATTCATGTGCGCAGCAACGGGGATCGTGTTGAGGTGGACCTTGCCGACAATGGCGCAGGCATCCCGGTGGATTTCCATGAGATGATTTTTGAGAAATTCTCGCGGGTTACCCCGGAGCGGGCTGGTGGCGCGGGGCTTGGGCTGGCGATTTGCAAGGAAATCATGCGCAAGCTCGGCGGCGATATCAGCTTTTTGTCGGAGCAGGAGGGGGCTGCTTTTCGGGTCACACTGCCCATTCGACTGAAAATAGAAGAAATCCGCTGAATTCTGTAAAGGTCTTGGTAACCAGCACTGGGCTAGAACCATGTCCATACGGGTGCGGAAGGCTTCAGGTTCATTTATGACGGACAAGGATCAAACGGAGGATGGCAAGCGCGCGGTCGGGGGACTTGCGCGTAAACTTGCAGCCTCAAAAGAAGGGACTGCCGGAACAGGCGGGTCGCTCACGCTCAAGGCGTTGCGCAGATCGGTGGCGCGCGCCGCTGAGGATCTGTGCGAATTGCCAATGGCAGTGATCGCGGCGCGTCAAACCAACCGCGTGCCCGAAGATCTGACTGGCCTTCTGTCCGACAAACATCTCCTTGTGGTTCTCGATTGCCCCGAGGGGCGGATCGGCGCAGCGACGCTGGATGCCGCTGCGGTTACAGCTCTTATTCAACAGCAGACCATGGGGACGGTCCTCGGCATGTCCGGGGATGAGCGCAATTACACACCAACAGATGCCGCAATGGTGGCGGAGTTTCTGGAGAAGCTGTTCGGCAAAGTCACCAACCTGCTGGAAGACCAGAGCGATCTGCGCATTTTTGAAGGATATAGATTCGGCGCTCAGGTTGAGGATGTCCGAACGCTTGTGCTTGGGATGGAAGCGGACGACTACCGAGTGATCAACCTGAACGTGGATCTTGCGACGGGCAAAATGCAGGGCGAGATCTGTCTGGTGCTGCCGGAACCTTCGGTTGACGAATATGACGAGGCAAATGCAGTCCGCGGCCCGCGCTTGGGGTCCAGTGTCGGATCTATGCGTGCAGAGCTGTCGGCGGTTTTGTGCAAAATGCGAATCCCCTTGCGTCAATTCTCTGCGCTCAAGGTCGGTGAGTTGCTGCCGCTGGATCAGGCTTATCTTTATGAGACCGACCTGATTGCCATCAATGGACAGGCGATCGCCAAGGGCCGGCTTGGCCAGATGAACGGCGCACGCGCAGTGCGCCTGGATCAGCAACGCACCCGGCTTGTGCCAAACAATCAGGGCAGCTTTTCCGATGGGATCGGTCAGGGCGCAGCACCGGCTATGGATGACAACACGCTGGATCTGTCGATTGCGGCGCATGGTCTGCAAGATCCGGGCGACGGGCTTGGCGGGGATCTTGGCGGCATGATGGGTGGAGACCTCGGCGGAGGCCTCGGAGGTGATCTTGGCGGCGACTTGGGTGGCGATCTGGGCAGTGGCTTGGGGGGTGATTTGGGCGGTGATCTGGGCGGAGGCCTTGATGGTGGTGATCTTCCGATGGGAGATTTTGACGCCATGGGAGACCTGCCAGGATTGCCAATGAACGATCTTGGCGATTTTAACGCCGATGATACGGCAGCAGAGATTTCCGAATTGGCTGGGTTGTCAGATCTATCAGAGACGGGCACCTAACGCGCGCATCCGGCGGCTTTTGCGCATCATCAGGACATGATCCTAGTAGGATAGAAAAACGGCCCTCGGAATTCTCCGCGGGCCGCAAAACCATTCTGACTTAGGTGAAGGCGATGTTTTAGCCTTTGAGGGACTGAAGCGTCGGGCGCAGACCGGACAGATCGTACCCCGCCTGTTGCGTGGTGGTCATGATATCGTCGACCGAGACGTCAGGGTTTGACACCTGACCCAGCGCCCAAACCACCGAACACCGCGTACCAGAGGCGCAATAGGCCAGAACTGGCCCATCTGACGCCTCAATGAATGCGCCTTGTTTCTCGACGTTCTCAGGCGTCATGGTCTGGTGGGTGAGCGGCAGGACCTGAAATTTCAAACCAGCCGTTTCAGCCGCCGCGCGGATTGTCTCCGCCTGGTGGCTGGGCGGAACTTCCGCGTCAGGTCTGTTGCAGATCACGGTGGTGAAACCGGCAGCTTTGATTGCGGGAATATCCTCCACGGAGATCTGCGGAGAAACCGAGTAACGGGGGGTCAATGTGCGTGCATCCATGGCAATCCGTTTAAGCCTTTGTTGGGCTGCGGTCCAGAACCAAGCGAGTCCTCCGCCACGCACGATAGGCGCTATGCATATCGGCAGAAAAGCTCCGATTGTTGCTTGTGTTTTCCGGTGTCGGCATTCGGGTTGGCGACACGCACTGCTGACAGATATTTTTCGTTTCCGAAGTTGGGTTTGGGCACTGCCAATTGTTTTGGCTTTAGAGGCGAGTGGCCTAATTTATTGGTAATATTATTGCAGGGTTTACGATTGGAATGCGTCAATTTGCGGTATTCCCCAGCCGCGATGATTGCTGCACCCTTGAACTGATGTAAACTGGTCCTGCGCGGCAGGTGTTACGCTGCGCGGACAGGATCCTATTTTGGACCTGTAGGGGAGGAGAGTAACGAATGACGACAGAACAGTTGATGAAACGTGCCTGCCACCTTGAAAAGCAAATCCGGACCGCTTCTGAGGTGGCGAGGTTGGATCTGCAGCCAGAATTTTCGCGTGTCTTGCAGCATATTAAGGCGGCAGGGGAATCTGTTCCCGGACATTTGCGCCGAACGGAGCAGGCGCTCAATGACGAACTGGTGGAACGTCAGTTTGACAATATGCCGGTTTGATTTGGCATTTGTCGACTAAGTCTGAGTGTGACCTGACGGAGGCCAATTGGCGAATTCAGGCGGTTTCTAAAAATCGCCTGTGATCGCCAAATAGATGCGTTGGTTGTGACAGTTAGCGCAGAAACAGGCCGACCATCACCAGCATCAGCCCAAGGACCGACAGCAACAACGCGCCGAGGTTTTTTGGCAGCACCGATTGCAGGACCGCGCGCAGCTCATCCTCGCTCAACCCTTTGCGCTTGGCGCGCACCACGATCAGCACACACCATGCAAGCCCCAGCATACCAAGGATCGACAGGGCACCACCGGCCCAGATCAGGTATTCCATGTTCCGTCTACCTCTTGTCACAGGTTGTCTCAGGCAACCGCCGCCGAGGCGTGCCATGTCGGTGGCATAGCGCCTACAAGAGTGGCTGCGACACTGCAAGCGGATGCATGTCAACTCCAGTCTTGCGAGGCGCGCGGCAGCCCTGTATCCCTCTGCCTCAACCGGTGCCAAACCGGAGCAGTTGAGGCAATTTGCACGAGGGCCATCCCATGGACATGACCGAAGACGAAAAGAGCGAAAACTACCGCGTCACCGCAGGCGAACTGCGCCAGTTTGTGGAGCGGTTCGAGCGTCTGGACGAAGAGAAGAAGGCAATTGCCGAGCAGCAGAAAGAGGTTATGGCCGAAGCCAAAGGGCGCGGTTACGACGTCAAGGTTCTGCGCAAGATTATCGCTCTGCGCAAGCGAGATGAAAACGACATCGCCGAAGAAGAGGCCGTGTTGGAAATGTACAAAGAAGCGCTTGGAATGTCCTGAAGCGGACCTATCCGCCGACGTTATCGAACGGGGATCTGAGGGGACTCAGGTCCCCGTTTTGCATTGAAAATGCGCTGTTCAGCTGTGTCTTTGTGCCTGCCAGCGATGTGCATCAGAATTAATCACGCATCTTTTTTTTATTAAAATCATGTGATTGAGAGGCGTTGTTGTGGCGTCAAGCAGTGAGAATACGCCCTCTCTAAATTTTACCAGTTGATAAAAAAATCGCCTGTGGCACTCTGGTTTCAACAAGAAGACATCATTGACTGTCCAGTATCAGCAAGGAGACACCCAATGGCAGCAGGCCACCAGGTATCCGGAGTGCGACCAGAGCGGCTCAGCGCTCAGGAAATCGCCGAAAACTTCGCGGATCTTCACGCGCCCTTTGATGCGCATGAGGCCGCGGTTGCGGCGGATCGCTGTTATTTCTGTTTTGATGCGCCCTGTATGACGGCGTGTCCCACCAGCATCGACATCCCGCAATTCATCCGCGAGATCCAGGGCGGGCATGCGGAAAGTGCCGCCAAGACCATTCTGGAGCAGAACATCCTCGGCGGCATGTGCGCTCGGGTCTGTCCGACAGAGACGCTCTGCGAAGAGGTCTGCGTGCGGGAGGTGGCCGAGGGCAAGCCGGTCGAAATCGGTCGCTTGCAGCGCTACGCCACCGATATGCTGATGGAGCGGGACGTGCACCCCTTCACCCGCGCAGCGGCCACCGGAAAGCGGGTTGCGGTTGTGGGGGCGGGGCCTGCGGGTCTTGCGGCGGCGCACCGTTTGGCGATGTACGGTCACGAGGTCACGGTCTATGAGGCCAAGGCCAAGGCAGGCGGCCTAAATGAATTCGGGATCGCAGCCTATAAATCCACCAATGACTTCGCTGCGCGCGAGGTGGACTGGTTGCTGCAAATCGGTGGCATCAGCATCGAGTACGGGCGCGGACTTGGTATGGGGCTGACGCTGGAGGCGCTTCAGTCTGACTTTGATGCGGTGTTTTTGTCGGTTGGGCTACAGGGCGTCAATGCACTGCGTGCGGAAGGCGAAGACAAGGACGGCGTGCGCGATGCTGTGGATTTCATCGCGGAGCTGCGTCAGGCCGAGGATCTGACCGCGCTGCCCGTGGGGCGCAATGTGGTGGTTATCGGCGGCGGTATGACCGCCGTGGATGCCGCCGTGCAGTCCAAACTCCTGGGCGCTGAAAATGTCACCATCGCCTATCGCCGGGGGCGGGACGCCATGGGCGCGAGCCGGTTTGAACAGGATCTTGCGGCCTCCAAGGGCGTGAAGCTGATGTTCAACGTGATGCCAAAGGCAATCCACGGCAACGGGTCTGCGGTCGAGATCGAACTGGAATACACTGATGTTGTGGACGGGCGCGTCACCGGCACCGGAGAGACGGTGCGACTTGCCGCGGATCAGGTGATGAAGGCCATCGGTCAGACGCTTGAAGGCCAGCCAGAGGCGCTGGCGCTGGAGGGGCGCAAGATCAAGGTCTCTGAAACCGGGCGCACCTCCGTGTCCGGGGTCTGGGCCGGGGGCGATTGTGCATCCGGCGGCGATGACCTCACCGTGACCGCCGTAGCCGAGGGCCGCGACGCGGCCGAAGATATCCACGCGAGCCTGATGGGCTGAAGCCGCTATGTGCCGCCTTGCAGGGCAGGCCGCATAGTTAGCAAACAGGGAGAGATCAAATGGCTGATCTTACAACAGAATTCCTCGGTATCAAATCACCGAACCCGTTTTGGCTGGCCTCCGCGCCGCCCACCGACAAGGAATACAACGTCCGCCGCGCCTTTGAGGCCGGATGGGGCGGCGTGGTCTGGAAGACGCTGGGCGCCGAAGGCCCGCCGGTGGTGAATGTGAACGGGCCGCGCTATGGCGCGATCTGGGGCGCGGACCGCCGTCTTCTGGGGCTCAACAACATCGAGCTGATCACCGACCGCCCGCTGGATGTGAATCTTGAGGAAATGACCCGCGTCAAGAAGGATTATCCGGATCGCGCGCTCATTGCTTCGATCATGGTGCCCTGCGAAGAAGCCGCGTGGAAAGCGATCCTGCCGCGTGTGGCAGAGACCGGCTGTGACGGGATCGAGCTGAACTTTGGCTGCCCGCACGGCATGGCTGAGCGCGGCATGGGCTCTGCGGTGGGGCAGGTGCCGGAATACATCCAGATGGTCACGGAGTGGTGCAAGCAATATTACGACAAGCCGGTGATCGTGAAGCTGACGCCCAATATCACCGACATTCGCCACCCGGCGCGCGCGGCCAAGGCCGGCAATGCGGATGCGGTGTCGCTGATCAATACGATCAATTCGATCACCTCGGTGAACCTTGATGCGATGTCGCCTGAGCCGATGATCGGCGGCAAGGGCACCCATGGCGGCTATTGCGGCCCGGCGGTGAAACCGATCGCGATGAATATGGTCGCCGAGATCGCCCGCGATCCGCAGACCGCTGGCCTGCCGATTTCCGCCATCGGCGGCGTCACCACCTGGCGCGATGCGGCAGAGTTCATTGCGCTGGGGGCGGGCAATGTGCAGGTCTGCACGGCGGCGATGACCTATGGGTTCAAAGTTGTCGAGGAGATGATCTCGGGTCTGTCGGACTGGATGGATCAGAAGGGATATTCCTCCATTGAGGACTTCCGCGGCATGGCGGTTCCCAATGTCACCGACTGGCAGTATCTGGACCTGAATTACGTGACCAAGGCGAAGATCTCTCAGGACGATTGCATCAAATGCGGGCGTTGTTTTGCGGCCTGCGAGGATACCTCGCATCAGGCAATTGCGATGTCGGCGGATCGGACCTTTACCGTAAAGGACGATGAATGCGTGGCCTGCAACCTTTGTGTCAATGTCTGCCCAGTCGAGGGCTGCATCACCATGGAGGAGGTTGCCGTCGGCGCTGTTGATGAGCGCACCGGAAAAGTGGTGAGTGGCGAATATGGCAACTGGACACAGCATCCGAACAATCCGGCCGCGACAGCGGCGGAATAGACCACGGCGGGGAGGATCCCGCCCGTCGAGGATGCAGGAAACCTGCATCCTCTCCCGTTGGGCCCGGCGCCGCGCTTCGCGCGGCGCTTTGGCGTAGAAACGATGCCGGAGCGCTATTGGGGAGAGGTCGGAATTTTGCTGGGGAGGTCCATCAGGGGCACATGTGTCCTGATGGACCAGATCAAGTCTGAGGCGGGCGCTGACGCCTCAAGGGTAAACGTCGCTTGCGCGCCGCCGCTTTGCGGCCATTGACCCGCCATCCCCCTCGTGGCCTCCCAACTTGGGCGTTGGGTCCGGAGTGTCAGGTCGTGGGCGTGAGCATGCGGCGGTAAAGGGTGTCGAGAAATTCCGGCGCGGCGGCAAAAGGGTCCTCGGGGGTCATCAGGGTCTGTACCTGAACTTCGAAATCCGCGTAATGCTGGGTGAGGGACCAGATCGAAAACAACAGATGCCGGGGATGAACGCTGGCGATCTTGCCCGCCGCCATCCAGCCTCGAAAGATGACCTCTGTCGCATCCACCAGTTCGCGCAGTTCCGTCGAGAGCGTGTCGATCATGCGCGGCGCGCCTTGTACGATCTCATTGGCGAAGAGGCGGCTTTCGCGCGGCATGTCCTGACTCATCTGAAGTTTGCGCTGCACATACCCGAGGATCTCCTCCATTGGGTCTCCTTCCGGATCGATATCGCGTAAAGGGGCCAGCCAGGTTGCCAGAAGCTTTGACAATAATTCGGTGAAGATCGCCTCTTTGGAGGGGTAATAGTAGAGCAGGTTGGGCTTGGAGAGACCGGCTGCACTGGCGATCTGATCGACCGTTGCACCGCGAAAGCCGTTCTGGGAAAACACATCCAGAGCGGCCTCTAGGATGTTGGCGCGATTGCGTTTTTGGATCCTCGTGGGGCTGCGGTCAGTGGCCATGTCGTGCCGGTGCTTTCTGTTGTTATTTGCGGTTGGAGGTGCTGCCTGAATTTTGCGCAGATGATGGGCTGCAAAAATCTATTCCAATTCTCAGGATGCGCAATTTCTTGACTGAGACTCATCTGGTGATAGCGTGAGTTTGACCAGTTGGTCAAATGTCCGGCCTTGCCCGTCTTGGCGACCCGGCCAGAACCAACGGCACAGTGAGAGCCACTGACCCGGGCTGGACAAGCCACGCATGACCCCGCCCCGATGCATGAGGGTGAGGCAGACCACAGGGAAGGAAGCAAACAGAGATGACCGCGCTTGGACAAAATCTGAAAATCAACGGCGATCGGCTGTGGGACAGTCTGATGGAGATGGCCAAGATCGGCCCCGGCGTCGCGGGGGGCAACAACCGCCAGACGCTCACCGATGAGGATGCCGAGGGGCGGGCGCTGTTTCAGTCCTGGTGCGAGGCGGCAGGCATGACTATGGGCTGTGACACCATGGGCAACATGTTTGCAACCCGCCCCGGCGAAGATCCCGACGCGCTGCCGGTCTATATGGGCTCGCATCTGGATACCCAGCCCACGGGCGGCAAATACGATGGTGTTCTGGGCGTTCTCGGCGGGTTGGAAGTGATCCGTACGATGAACGACCTTGGGATCAAGACCAAACACCCGATCGTGGTCACGAACTGGACCAACGAGGAAGGCACGCGGTTTGCGCCCGCGATGCTGGCCTCAGGCGTGTTTGCGGGCAAGCACACACAGGACTGGGCCTATGGGCGCGAGGATGCCGAGGGCAAGACGTTCGGTGATGAGCTGAAACGGATCGGCTGGGTCGGAGATGAGACAGTCGGCGCGCGCAAGATGCACGCGATGTTCGAGCTGCACATTGAGCAAGGCCCCATCCTTGAGGCCGAAGGCAAGGATATTGGCGTTGTGACCCATGGGCAGGGGCTGTGGTGGTTGCAATGCACGGTGAGCGGCAAGGACGCGCATACCGGCTCCACGCCGATGAATATGCGGGTGAATGCCGGGCTTGGCATGGCGCGGATGACCGAAGCGGCACATCAGATCGCCATGGCGCATCAGCCGCATGCCGTCGGCGCGGTGGGGCATTGTGATGTTTTCCCAAACTCGCGCAATGTGATCCCCGGCAAGGTGGTGTTCACTGCCGATTTCCGCTCGCCGGATCTGGAGAAACTCACGTCGATGCGGGCGCAGTTCGAGGCCAAGGCGAAGGAGATCGCCGATGAGCTGGGGCTTGGGCTGGAGATCGAACCCGTCGGGCATTTTGACCCCGTGACCTTTGACGAGACCTGTGTCAGCGCGGTGCGCAATGCGGCGGAGCGTCTGGGCTACAGCCATCTCGATATCGTTTCCGGCGCGGGTCATGACGCCTGCTGGATCAATGATGTGGCGCCCACTGCGATGATCATGTGCCCCTGCGTTGATGGGCTGAGCCACAATGAAGCGGAAGAGATTTCCAAGGACTGGGCCGCAGCGGGCACCGATGTGATGCTGCACGCGGTGCTGGAGACGGCAGAGATCGTCGCCTGAAACCGCTGAGATGGAGGGGGCGCTGCCCCCGTCGCGCATGCGCGACTCCCCCGGGGATATTTAGGGTCAGAAGAAACTCGCCCGGGATTTGAAGACAACGGCGCGCAAGGCGTCGGACCACAGGGAGTTTGATATGACCAAAGTCATCAAGAACGGCACCATTGTCACTGCGGATTTGACCTATAAGGCAGATGTGCTGGTCGAGGGGGGCGTCATCACCGAAATTGGCCCGGATCTGAAGGGCGATGAGGTGCTGGACGCCACCGGCTGCTACGTGATGCCGGGCGGGATCGACCCGCATACCCATCTGGAGATGCCCTTCATGGGCACCTATTCGTCGGATGATTTTGAGAGTGGCACCCGCGCGGGGCTGGCGGGCGGCACCACCATGGTGGTGGATTTTGCACTGCCAAGTCCGGGTGAGAGCCTGCTGGATGCGTTGAAACGCTGGGACAATAAATCGACGCGGGCGAACTGCGACTATTCCTTCCACATGGCGGTGACATGGTGGGGGGAGCAGGTCTTTGACGAGATGAAGACCGTGATCGAGACCCGCGGCATCAACACTTTCAAGCATTTTATGGCCTATAAGGGCGCCTTGATGGTCAATGATGACGAGATGTATGCGTCATTTCAGCGGCTTGCGGAGCTTGGCGGCATTGCCATGGTGCATGCCGAAAACGGCGATGTGGTCGCCGAACTGAGCGCGAAGCTGCTGGCGCAGGGCAACACCGGCCCCGAGGCGCATGCCTATTCCCGGCCACCGCAGGTGGAAGGCGAGGCTACCAACCGCGCCATCATGATCGCCGATATGGCGGGCGTGCCGCTCTATGTGGTGCATACCTCCTGCGAGGACAGCCACGAGGCCATCCGCCGTGCGCGCATGCAGGGCAAGCGCGTCTGGGGGGAGCCGCTGATCCAGCATCTGACGCTGGATGAAAGCGAGTATTTCAACGCCGATTGGGACCACGCCGCGCGCCGGGTGATGTCGCCGCCGTTCCGCAACAAGCAGCATCAGGACAGCCTCTGGGCGGGGCTGCAGTCGGGCTCCCTGTCGGTGGTGGCGACGGATCATTGCGCCTTCTCGACCGAGCAGAAACGCTATGGTGTGGGGGATTTCACCAAGATCCCCAATGGCACCGGCGGGCTTGAGGACCGGATGCCGATGCTCTGGACCCATGGGGTTGAAACCGGCCGTCTGACGGCCAATGAATTTGTCGCGGTCACGTCGACCAACATCGCCAAGATCCTGAACTGCTACCCCAAAAAGGGCGCGGTTCTGGTTGGCGCGGATGCGGATCTGGTGGTCTGGGACCCTGCAAAGACTAAAACGATCTCGGCGGCCTCGCAGCAATCCGCCATTGATTACAACGTGTTCGAGGGCAAAGAGGTCAAGGGCCTGCCGCGCTACACGCTGACCCGCGGTCAGGTGGCTGTGATGGACGGCGAGATCAAGACGCAGGAAGGTCACGGCAAGTTTGTGGAGCGCGCGCCCAACACTGTGGTCAACACGGCGCTCAGCACCTGGAAGGAGCTGACCGCGCCGCGCCCGGTGGAGCGCAGCGGCATTCCCGCCACTGGCGTCTAACTGCATCAGGAACGGGGGCCGCGCGCCCCCGTTCGTTTGACCAAGGCTATGAAATGAATATGCAAATGACCTCACGGGTGGACAGCGCCATGGACCGAGCCCCGGATGCCGCAGTGATCGAAGCCCGGAATCTGAACCTTGTGTTCGGGACGGGCGAGACCTCCGTTCACGCGCTCAAGGACATCACCCTCACGATCAACAAAGGGGAGTTTGTCTCCTTCATTGGACCTTCGGGCTGTGGCAAGACGACATTCCTGCGATGTGTCGCGTCGCTGGAAACGCCGACGGGCGGCAGCTTGACCGTGAACGGGATGCCCCCCGAGGACGCCCGCAAGCAGCGTGCCTATGGCTATGTGTTTCAGGCGGCGGGGTTGTATCCGTGGCGCACCATCGCCAAGAACATCAAGCTTCCGCTTGAAATCATGGGATATTCCAAGGCCGAGCAGGACAAACGCGTGGCCGAGGTGCTGGAGCTGGTGGAGCTTTCTGGCTTTGGCGGTAAATTCCCGTGGCAGCTGTCGGGCGGCATGCAGCAACGGGCCAGCATTGCTCGCGCGCTGGCTTTTGATGCGGATCTGCTGTTGATGGACGAACCCTTTGGGGCGCTTGATGAAATCGTGCGCGATCACCTCAATGAGCAGCTGCTGAAACTCTGGGCGCGGACGGATAAAACCATCGGCTTTGTCACCCACTCGATCCCCGAGGCGGTGTATCTGTCGACCAAGATCGTGGTGATGTCCCCCCGTCCGGGCCGCATCCACGAGGTGATAGAAAGCACCCTGCCCAAGGAACGCCCCCTCGATATTCGCGACTCGCCAGAGTTCATCGAAATCGCCCATCGCGTCCGCGAGGGGCTGCGCGCGGGGCATGCGCATGACTAAGCAAACAGATGAAAAATACTCCTTGGCAAGAACGAAAAGGAAAGCAGTTCTGGTTTTGGTTTCCTTGGCCGTCTTCTTCAGTGGCATCAGCAGTCTGATTTACGGGGACTTGAAAAGCAGCTGCTTTGATAGCTTGATTGAAGGCCCAGATTGCAGTTCCGCACAGACTGCCTTTTCAATCTTGTTTGTTTGTTCAGTTGTTCTTTGGGGAGCGGTTGTTTGGGCATGGAGGGTTACGCATGCGTAGTTTTCTCGCCGTTCTAACCGTTGTCGCGACGCTGATCGGGATCTGGTATCTTGCCTGCGTGCCGATGAACATCAAGGGCGTCTTGGATGCGGCTGAACGGGCAGGGGAGCAGGTGACGCCTGGCACTGCCAGAGAGCGGCGCGATGCCTCTGCGCTTGGTCTCGTGGCGCAGAACAGCTTTGCTATTCCGCGCGTCTGGTCGGTGGAGCGCCCACGTCTGCCCGCCCCGCATCAGGTCGCCACGGAGCTGTGGGACACGACGGTGATGAAAAAGATCACCTCCAAGCGCAGCCTGATCTACCATGCGCAGGTGACGCTTTCGGCGACGCTTATGGGATTTGCCATCGGCACCGGGCTTGGCATCCTGCTTGCCGTGGGGATTGTGCATTCACGGGTGATGGATATGTCGGTGATGCCCTGGGCCATCGTCAGCCAGACCATCCCCATCATCGCGCTGGCGCCGATGATTATCGTGGTGCTCTATTCCATTGGCGTGCAAGGGCTTTTGCCCAAGGCGATCATTGCCGCCTATCTCAGTTTCTTCCCTGTGGTCGTGGGCATGGTAAAGGGGCTGCGCAGTCCCGATCATATGCAGCTTGACCTGATGAAGACGTATTTTGCGTCTCAGGGGCAGGTGTTCTGGAAGCTGCGGTTGCCATCCTCGATGCCCTATCTCTTTGCCTCGCTGAAGATCGGGATTGCGGCTTCATTGGTCGGTGCCATCGTGGGCGAGCTGCCCACCGGTGCGGTGGCCGGACTTGGTGCGCGACTGCTGGCGGGCAGCTATTACGGACAAACGGTGCAGATCTGGTCGGCGCTCTTTGCAGCGGCAATCCTGGCGGCGGCTCTGGTTGCGCTTCTGGGGCTGCTGGAGCGGGTGCTGCTGGGGCGCATGGGGGTGAAGTCATGAGCGATGTGCTGACATCGACCGCCCGATGCATCCAGACTACGGAGGAGGTGTGCTGATGGCCTTGGTTCTTCTTGCACTGCTCGTGTGGATCGCGGGCTGGTGGATCAACGCGCGGCTGGCCAATGGACCAAAGGCCAATACCCGTGCGGTGGGGCTCTTGGTGCCTGCGATCTTTGGCGTGACGATCCTCATCGTCTGGGAACTGTTGGTGCGTGGCCTTGAGGTGCCTCTGGTGATCCTGCCCGCGCCCTCTCTGATCGCGGAGCGGTTTGCCTCCAGCCTGCCGATCCTTTGGGCGGACTTCAGCCAGACCATCCTGAAGGGCGCGCTTGGCGGCTATGTCATCGGCTGCGGTGCGGCGTTCCTGACCGCCATTCTTGTGGATCGCAGCGATTTCCTGCGGCGGGGCCTGTTGCCGGTCGGGAATTTTGTCGCCGCACTGCCCATCGTTGGCACCGCGCCGATCCTCGTGATGTGGTTCGGTTTTGATTGGCAATCCAAGGCTGCGGTGGTCGTGGTGATGGTGTTCTTTCCAATGTTGGTGAACACGGTGGCGGGTTTGCGTGAAACCGATCAGATGCAACGCGACCTGATGCGCACCTATGCGGCCTCCTATTGGCAAAGCCTGTTCAAGCTGCGCCTGCCAGCCGCGCTGCCTTTCGTGTTCAATGGGCTCAAGATCTCCACCACGCTGGCACTTATCGGTGCGATTGTGGCCGAGTTCTTTGGCTCTCCGACCGTCGGTATGGGATTTCGCATCTCCACCTCGGTGGGGCAGCTCGCCCTCGATATGGTCTGGGCCGAAATCGTGGTCGCAGCACTTGCTGGATCGCTCTTTTACGGTCTGATGGCGCTTTTGGAGAAAACGCTGACCTTCTGGCACCCGTCTCAACGGGGCTGAAACTACCGGCGCCTCCGCATTTTGCGGGTGCGCTTCATCCTTTGGGTGCAGCGCCTTGAACAGAGGGATAAATCCCCGCCTTGGCCAGTGCTCAATATATGCGCGAGGACGCCGTTTCGACCGTCAATAAGAAGCAAAACTTTTGCGTGTCGAGATGAGCTTGCGCATGATTTCATCATAATCAACAGGGAGTTCGAACTGATGAAAAACGTGCTGATAGCCGCCGCCATGGCACTGATGGCAACCTCCGCCGCACAGGCTGCGGATGAGGTCAAACTGCAATTGAAATGGGTCACGCAGGCGCAGTTTGCCGGCTATTACGTGGCACTAGACAAAGGGTTTTATGAGGAAGAAGACCTCGACGTGACCATCCTGCCCGGTGGCCCTGACATTGCGCCGACACAGGTGATTGCGGGCGGCGGTGCGGATGTCACCGTGGAATGGATGCCCGCGGCCCTCGCGGCGCGCGAGAAGGGCCTGCCCCTAGTCAATATCGCGCAGCCGTTCAAATCCTCGGGCATGATGCTGACCTGTTGGAAAGATACCGGAATTTCCGAGCCTGCGGATCTGGCGGATCGCACGCTGGGGGTCTGGTTCTTCGGCAATGAGTTCCCCTTCATGAGTTGGATGGGCAAGCTCGGGATTTCCACCGAAGGCAAAGGACCCGAGGGGGTTGAGGTGCTGAAGCAGGGGTTCAACGTCGATCCGCTGTTGCAGCGGCAGGCGGATTGCATTTCCACCATGACCTACAATGAATATTGGCAGGTGATTGATGCGGGCGTGTCGGCGGATGAGCTGGTGACCTTCAAATACGAGGACCAGGGCGTCGCAACGCTTGAGGACGGTCTTTATGTGCTCGAAGACAACCTGTCTGATGAGGCCTTTGTCGACAAGATGGAGCGTTTTGTGCGCGCCTCGATGAAGGGCTGGAAATACGCGGAAACCAACCCGGATGAGGCCGCGGAAATCGTGCTCGACAATGATGCCTCCGGTGCCCAGACCGAAACCCACCAGAAACGCATGATGGGCGAAATCGCAAAATTGACCTCTGGCAGCAATGGCGCGCTGGACGTCGCAGACTATGAGCGCACCGTGGAAACACTGCTTACGGGTGGGTCTGATCCGGTGATTACCAAAACACCAGAAGGGGCTTGGACCCATGCCATTACGGATGCGGCGTTGAACTAAACCTCTCGGCGAGTGAAGCCATCGTGAAACATCAGGATACCCAGCCAGAGCATTGGCTGGGTATCGTCAATTTTAAGAAAAAGTAACTTTCTGTTAAGGGGATAGGCGTTTGAGTTAATGTGTGCGGGGATCTGCTCCCTCGTGTCACGGGGGAAATGATGTCCCAGTTAACCAGTAACGTGTGTTTTTGTGGGGCGGCGTCGCCGAGCGTTCGCCGCTCCGCAGCCCTTGAACGGGCCTGTCTCGAAGCGCGAATGCGCACCCGAATGGGGGGCGGCCCAGAGGCTTTGGTGCTGTATTACAATGCAAATGTTCCAGTGCACCCTGCGGGGGAGTTGCGCGGTGCATATGCGGTGACAAACCTCACGGTTTGTAATGGGGCCTGCCTGCAAACGGAGGATGTCTTGGGCGCATTGGCCCATGGATTCTCGCGCGTATTCTTAGAATTATCTCCTGATATCAGATTGATCCACCGACAGCTTAATCTCGTTGAGGATATCGCGGCTTGCTCGGGTTTGGACGGAACCGTCGCCCTGTTTCATTCTGAAAATGCACTTGCTGTGTTGCTGGAAGAGCCCGTGACAGAAGAAACGACGCGGGCCTTACCTCAGGAGCCACAAGACAGTGCAGAGGCAAATGCGGGCTATGTGACCATCTCTGAGGGCTGTACCCTATGCCAACACTGCATCTGGTCCTGCCCAAACGATGCCATCCACCTTGGTGAACAGGGTGATACGTTGGAAATTCGGGATCGCCACTGCACGGGGTGTGGCCTGTGCGCCAGTGCTTGTCCCGAGCGGGTGCTGGCGATCCTGCCGTTGCCCGCTGCTCAGCGTAGCGCCTGAGGCCAGTCAGTCGGAGAAGCGGCCATATTTGCCCTGATGAAACACCAGACCAGATCCCAGATCTGAGCGCTGTGAAACGCGTAAGACTTCGCCAACAAGGATCGTGTGATCACCGCCGGGATGTGCTGCGTGATGTTGGCAATCCAACCGCGTGAGCGCGTCATCCAGAACCGGGTTCCCTTCGTCGTTGCGGCTCCATGGATGGGTGTCGAAAACCTCTCCGTGGCGGGCAAAATGCAGGGCGGCCTCCATATGCGTTTCTGCCATCACATGGATGGAGAAATGCTGCGCTTTGACAAATGGATCATGACGCTGGGATTGGATGGCAGGACACCAGAGCACCAGTGGTGGCGTCAGTGACACGGATGTGAAACTGTTGACGGTGATCGCCAGAGGACCGCGCTCGGTTTGCGTTGTAACCACCACAACGCCGGTTGCAAAACACCCCAAGGCAGCGCGCATCTCGGCTTGTGTGTCTGGGCCGGGAATGAAGCTGGTTTGGGTCATAGAGCAGGGGTTCCGTTTCCGTGTTGGTTGCTGCAGGTGCGAAAGGCGCAGTGCGGCCCACGCCCTTATTTCAACCTCTGCACTAAGATGCAAAAGAAATTAAGAATAACGCCCCCGGCCATGCGGACGGAGGCGTTCAAAAAGCGACCCATGTCAAAAAGGGTTTAGTGCAAAACCGTTTCCACAACAGATGACATCTGAGTGGCGACGCGATTGATTTCTGCCATGGCATCAACGGTTTGCAGAACCCCTGCATCCCCATAGTAGGTGATCAAAGGCGCGGTCTGGGCATGATATGCCTCGAGCCGGCTGGCGACGGTTTCAGCGCGATCATCCGCACGACGGGTCAGTTCTGTACCACCGCATTTGGCACAGGTGTCCCCCGGCAACGGCGGCTTGAACGTGTCATGATAGCCTTCACCGCATCCCGCACAGGTGGAACGGCCCGAGATCCGTTCGACCATGGCCTCGTCATTTACCTGTAAGCTAATGGCTGCATTGATGCGTTGTCCGGTCGAGGTCAGCAACGCATCAAGCGCCTTTGCCTGAACGGTGGTGCGGGGAAAGCCGTCGAGGATGACACCGTTTTTGCAATCCGCATCATTCATCCGATCCTTGAGAATGGCGATCACGATCTCATCCGACACCAATCCTCCGGCGTCCATTACGGCCTTGGCTTGTTTCCCGGCCTCCGTTCCGGCGGCTACCGCCGCACGCAGCAAGTCGCCGGTGGACAGCTGCACAAGCCCGTATTTTTCCTGCAACATGCGGGCCTGGGTGCCTTTGCCCGCACCGGGAGGCCCCAGCAGGATCAATACCGCTGGGCGGGTCATCACATCAGTGCTCATGTTCACTTACCCCTTGCTGGCGCGGTTGGTGATCAGGTCGTCCACGACGGATGGGTCCGCGAGGGTCGAGGTATCGCCAAGGCTGCCAAAATCATTTTCCGCAATTTTGCGCAGGATGCGGCGCATGATCTTGCCTGAACGGGTCTTTGGCAGGCCCGGCGCCCATTGGATCACATCCGGTGAGGCAATCGGGCCGATTTCCGTCCGCACCCACTGGCGCAGCTCCTTCATGAGCTCATCCGATGGCTCACGATCGTTCATGAGGGTCACATAGCAGTAGATGCCCTGACCCTTGATCTCATGCGGGTAGCCCACAACGGCGGCCTCGGCCACGGCGGCATGTGCGACCAATGCGCTTTCGACCTCGGCGGTGCCCATGCGGTGACCGGAGACGTTGATCACGTCATCGACGCGACCGGTGATCCAGTAATCACCCCCCTCATCGCGGCGGCAGCCATCACCCGTGAAATAGTAGCCTTTGTAGTCGGAGAAATAGGTTTTCTCGAACCGTTCGTGGTCGCCCCAAACGGTGCGCATCTGACCGGGCCAGCTATCCTTGATACACAGGACACCTTCGACACCATTGCCCTCGATTTCCGCGCCGGATTGCGGGTCAAGCACCACTGGCTCAATCCCGAAAAACGGCTTCATGGCTGCGCCGGGCTTGGTGGCATGTGCGCCGGGCAGCGGCGTCATCAGGTGGCCACCGGTTTCGGTCTGCCACCAAGTGTCGACAATGGGGCATTTGCCCTTACCGACGACGTCGTTGTACCAGTTCCACGCTTCCGGGTTGATCGGCTCTCCCACAGTGCCCAGCACCTTGAGATCGGAGAGGTCGTATTTCTCAACAAATTCAGTTCCTTGCCCCATCAATGCGCGAATGGCGGTGGGCGCGGTATAGAACTGATTGACCTTGTGCTTTTCGCAGACGGCCCAGAACCGACCGGCGTCGGGGTAGGTGGGCACGCCCTCAAACATCAGCGTGGTCGCGCCATTGGCGAGGGGGCCATAGACGATGTAGCTGTGGCCGGTGACCCAGCCCACATCTGCCGTGCACCAGTAGATGTCGCCGTCGTGGTAATCGAAAGTCACCTCATGGGTCAGCGCTGCGTAGGTCAGATAGCCGCCGGTGGTATGCACCACACCCTTGGGTTGGCCGGTGGAGCCGGAGGTGTAGAGGATAAACAGCGGATCCTCGGAATTCATCTCGGCAGGCTTACAGTAGTCGTTCGCCTCCAGTGCCATCTCGTTGTAGTCGTAGTCGCGCCCATCGATCCAAGTGGTCTGGCCGCCGGTGCGGCGCACCACCAGACATTTGACGCTCTCTTTGCAGTGCAGGAGCGCGGCGTCGGCGTTTGACTTCAGCGGTGTTTTGCGACCGCCACGCGGGGCCTCGTCTGCGGTGATAACAACCTTTGCATCACAGCCATTGACCCGCGCCGCCAGAGCGTCCGGCGAAAAGCCTGCAAACACAATAGAGTGGATGGCACCGATGCGCGCGCAGGCCAGCATGGCATAGGCCGCTTCAGGGATCATCGGCAGATAAATCACCACCCGGTCGCCTTTGCCGACGCCCATGCTCTCTAGGATATTGGCCATGCGGCAGGTCTTCAGATGCAGCTCCTTATAGGAGATATGCTTGGCATCCTCGTTCGGATCATCGGGCTCCCAGATGATCGCGGTCTGATCGCCACGGGTCGCCAAATGGCGATCAATGCAGTTGGCGGCGACGTTCAATTGGCCGTCTTCGAACCATTTGATGTTCACATTGCCAAAGTCGTAGGAGACATCTTTGACCTTGGTGAAAGGCTTGATCCAGGTGATACGCTCTGCCTGTTCGGCCCAGAATTTCTCTGGGTTCTGAATGGATTGCGCGTACATCTCATCATATTTCGCAGCATCAATATGCGCGTTTTTAATGATGTCCTCAGACGGCGGGTACACTGCGCTCTCGGGCGTGGTCATGGAATGTCCTCCCTCCAATATTCTCTTGCGCGCGATCTCCACATGGAAGCGCGCCAAGAGTCAAACGTTCTCCAACCTCTGCGGTAATAATAAGCAAAGTTGAAAAGATGTGAATAAACATCGTTAAAATAAGGGCTTGCCTGTAAATCTCTTTCCGGCGCTTGGTGTAACACTGTAAATTTCCGCCGGAATTTGACGAATTTTACAAGATAAGACAGGGATTTTACTGTCAATTGCACGGCCCCTGTGCGGCTTTACAGGGCGCAAATGCGGGTCTTCACGGCTGCGGCGATTCCGCGCAGCCTATCAGAGACGATTGATTGGGACCTTCAGCATCGGGGTTCCATCGTCATCCGTGGGCATCTCACCTGCGCGCATATTGACCTGCAGCGAGGGGATGATCAGTTTTGGCATCGCCAGTTGCGCGTCACGTGCGGTGCGGAAACGAATGAACTCCTCGCGGCTCTTGCCACCGCCCACGTGGATATTATGCGCCTTTTCTTCTGCGACGGTGGTCTCCCAGCGGATATCGCGCCCATTGGGGCCGTAATCATGGCACATGAACAGGCGCATCTCATCCGGAAGCGCCAGTACCTTTTGGATCGAGTCATAAAGTTCGCCCGCATCTCCGCCGGGAAAGTCCGCCCGCGCCGATCCCCCATCGGGCATAAACAGCGTATCCCCGACAAAGGCTGCGTTGCCGATCACATGCACCATACAAGCGGGCGTGTGGCCGGGCGTTGCCATGGCGAAACAGGCGATGTCGCCCACCATATACGTGTCGCCGTCCTCAAACAATTTATCGAACTGGCTGCCGTTACGCTGGAACTCGGTGCCCTCGTTGAAGATCTTTCCGAAGGTTTCCTGAACCTCCATAATCCGGGCGCCAATGCCGATTTTGCCGCCCAAACGGTTCTGAATATAGGGGGCGGCACTCAGATGGTCGGCGTGAACATGGGTCTCAATAATCCAGTCGAGCCTCAGCTCGCGCTCGATGATGCAGGCAATGATCCGATCGGCGTGGTCATAGGTAATCCGCCCTGCGGCATAGTCGATGTCCATCACACTGTCGATCACCGCAGCAGTGCCGGTGTGCGGGTCGCTCACAAGATAGCTGACCGTGTTGGTGGCGGGATCAAAGAAGCCTTCAACATGCGGCGCTTGCGACATTGAGAGGGGATAGGGCGGCATGAAACGTCCTCACGGTGACTGTCAGGTCTGGTGCGGGTCAGGGTATCTCATGCGTCCGACAGGCTCTGCAATACGCATTGCCTCATTACAAAGGTGCGCGGCAATGCGCCGCTCAGGCGCGGCGTTGCAATCGTTCCGGCGTTATCCTCATTCCTAGATCCGCAGTAGAGATCTCTTTACGGGCCAAGGGAGAGTAAATCTTATCGGTGGCAATACGTGCCAAACGTGGATGCAGCGGACGAAGGGCGCGTAGATCGGGCAGCAATGACGTCAGCTCCGCCTGTGCATCATTTGAGAGGCCTCGCAGGGACCACGGGCCGGGGTAGAAGCTCTCTGTCGGGATGCCACCTGCGAAGATCACCTCATGGCGTTCCAGTAAGACGTGGACATAGGTCACCCCATGTTGAGGGCAATGAGACGGAGCCTGTTCGGGCGCAAGCTGATGCAATTGATTTGCCCGCAGGAAAAGCTCCGCCTGATCGGTGTCGTTTAAAACAAAGCGGTGCTGTCTCGACACCGTCATGGGGTGAGGCAGGTTAAGAATGCCCCCCGGTTGCAATGTGATCGGACGCAGGCGCGGATTGGCGCGCAGTGCTGCGCTTTCGATGTGAGAGATGCCAACCCACATCACCTGTTGCAGACCGTTGTCAGCGGTTTGCAACAGATCGCCAACACGCAGTGTCTCTACAGGGCAGGGGCCGCGTGCGGTCTTAATGAGTGTCCCCGCCGTAAAGCACGGGATACCTGCTGAATAAAGGCTTGCGGGTGTTGACAGGCTGGAGGGAGGAACGCCCTCCAGAACCAATTGCTCCCCTTCCGGGAACGTCATGACCGCATTGCCGCTGCCATCATCGGTTACGACAATATCGTAAATGGTGACAGCGCCGTCAGGGCCGGTGCCCCCCGCAAGATCGGACACATCAAGCTGATCGTTGTAGCGCCCGTCGCCGTCAAAATCACCCATGCCAAAGTCAGTGATGGTATCGCGGCCACCGCTGGTTGTGAGGATGAACAGATCCTCACCGCCGGCACTGATCATTACGTCATCACCAAGACCGCCGGTTATAGTGTCGTGGCCGTTGCCACTTGAGAGGGTGTCATTGCCATCCGAACCGATGATCGTGTCGCTTCCGACACCGGCGTCGAGCACCACGCCGGTGGTAGAATTGCTCGCATCAAAGTAATCGTCGCGATTGGTGAGCGTGAATTCCTCGATATCGCTGAAGGCAATGGTGTCGGTGCCGCTGTCGATCTCGCCGGACTCGTCGCCAGTGTAGGTAACCGTGACACCCGAGGACAGGTTCGAGGCATCAATCTGGTCGCCTTCGCCAGCGCCGCCGTCGATGGTGTCATCACCAAAGCTGTTTTCAAGGATGAACGTATCGTCCCCCTCGCCACCAATCAGCAGGTCGTTGTCACTGGCTGTGACGGTGGGAGCTTCGGTGGTGAAAATATCGGCGGCTGTTACCGGGGTCGTCCCATCGTGGTAGATGAGAAAATTCTGCGTGTTTCCATTGTTGTAGGTGATCGTAATATCGGCGTAATGATATGACGTCGTCTCCCAAGAGCTGATCGAGATCGAGTAATATTCTTCGGGCAAGACAATACGGTCATTGCCAATGTCGAAGTCCCCAATCTCCAAGGTGCCAGTCTGATTGGTGCTGCCGACAACGACATAATCCGCTTCACCATCCCCGACGCCCGCGTCATAGGGGGTGTAGTTCATGCGGATTGTGGCATAGCCACCGGTTTCCGCAGTCCAGTGATAGAAATCCTGTCCCGCGGTGCCGTGGTAGTTCGCGCCAGTATGGACGGTTTGATAGGTCGGGGTTGTGGCATTAGAATGGGTGCCACTGTAGATGACATCATCACCGGCACCACCAATGATCGTGTCATCACCTTCGCCGCCTTGGATGGTGTCGTTGCCTGCGCCACCCTCGATGCTGTCGTCGTGATTGGTGATCTCCTGACCGTCACCATCAATATAGCCGAGGTCCATATTATCGGCGCCATTGCTGCCGTTCACAACATAGACCTGCGGTGTGCCATCTACCACAGAGGTGGCAAAATGCCCCGATGAGCCGCTTGCGAAATCAGTGGTCTCATATTGTTCGGTCACGGTCGGGTCGCTGGATCCTTCCAGCTCGTAGACATTCCCGTTGCCGTCGGTCAGGCCGATATTGTTACCTTGGTGATAGCCATCCCCGAACTGGATATCTTCGTAGATGAACTCGAGATCGAAGTTCCCGTCACCCGTATCCGTCAACACCACCTGAAACGAGTTGGTCCCCGTGCCGGAGTAGGGCGCGACATCCAACCAAGTGATTGTGACCTTGCCGTTGGTGGGGTCGAGATCCCACAGTATGTCGCCGCCTTTGCTGAGGTCCATATCGGTCCAGAGCGGGGCAATTAGAGGGCCTTCGTTGAATCCTGCTAACCCTTGCGGATAATAACCGGTGCTGTCCCAATCAAAGCCGATGACACCATTGGTGCCGACGTTGAACCCGGTGTAGCTCTCACCAAAGAGTGTGATCCCGTCCGGGCCAAAAACGGACGTGATGTCGACATAGACACTGCCATCATCAAGCGTGCCAGTGTCGGGGCCGTTGGCAACAAAACTGTTTTCACCATAGCCTGACGTGCCGCCAAGGCCGGAGTTCATCGTGGCCATCTTACTCTTCCCGGCTCCGATACAAGGAGCCAATGCTGGTTAACGGGTGGACAAATTTCTATATTCTAATGTTTTATGAGGTTTCTCTTAAGTTCTGGTTTAGAGCGGTAAGGCGCGCAGATAATAAACTCAGCGCAAAAATCACAAACTGGTGAGGCGCTGGGCGCAGGGGAGCGTTGTGTGCGGCGAAGGCGCAATGCGTCATTATTCCCAACAAGCACAAAACCCGCCCGCGCTGAGGGAAGTGCATGTTGAGACGAAGCGCGTATGCGGCCAATGCGCGCGGCCACAAACATATCAAAGGCCTGCACCGCGCTTATCGGTGCAGGCCTTTTGGTCTCATCGGTCGTCCACTGGCGAGAGGAACCGTTGCTTTCCCCCCTTGGACAGGCCCGGATTGGCATCAGTTCGAAGGGCGCAGGCTCTCGTTTAGGTGCCCGTGCGCAGTTCCGGCTCGGCTTGCGGCGTTTTGGCGGCAGACGGGATCGGCGCGACATGTTTTGCGATCTTCATTTCGCCTTCAGACACGAATTTTGCCATCTCTTGGGTCATGACATTTGCGTCACTCGAGAGTGTTTGGCTGGCTGCGGTGGTTTCTTCAACCATTGCGGCGTTGTGCTGTGTCACTTCGTCCAGATGACCGATGCCAGTGTTGATTTCATTCAAGGTGATCGATTGCTCCTCAGCGCCACGGGCGATATCGGTTACATTTTCCGAAATCGAGTTCACGCTGGTGATGATCGTCTCAAGCTCGGTACCGGCGCGCCCCACAAGGGTGACACCGTCGGACACATGTCGGGTACTTTGCTCGATCAACCCTTTGATCTCACCGGCCGCATCTGCTGAACGCAGGGCAAGGCTGCGTACCTCGGAGGCCACAACGGCAAAACCGCGACCCGCTTCTCCTGCGCGCGCGGCCTCAACACCAGCGTTCAGTGCCAACAAATTGGTCTGGAAGGCAATATCGTCGATCACAGAGATGATCTTCGCAATGCCTTGCGAAGACTCTTCGATCTTGGACATCGCCTCGACGGCATCTTTTACCACTTGTCCGCTTTTTTCGGCCGTGACGCGTGCGTTTTGAACGTTGCCCTCGACGTCCCGCGCACCTTCCGCTGCGGATCGTACGGTTGCTGTCAGTTCTTCTAGCGCAGCTGCGGTTTCTTCCAGCGTTGCGGCTTGATTTTCCGTGCGTTGAGACAGTTCAGCAGAGGAACCATTCAGTTGTCCCGCAGTCCGACTGACGCCATCTGCCACGTCGCGCACCGTACGGATCGCCGTCTGCAACGAGTCCACGGCCTCGTTATAGGCGGTAGACAGGCGTCCGATGTCATCGATGTCGGAAGGGGCGCATCGATGGGTCAGATCACCATTTCGCAGATGCTCCAGCGCTGCGGCAATGCCGAGGATTTCCATACGGCGTTTGGTGATGTCGGTCGCGATCTTCACGATGCGCTCAACGGCCCCATCCTCGTTCAGATAGGGGGCATAGGTGGCTTGAATCCAAACCACTTCGCCATCTTTGCGCAGGCGGGGAAACTGATCGGTTTGCGGTTTGCCTTCTGCCAGCTCACGCCACATGTTTTTGTAGCGATCAGTTTTGACGAAGCTGGGGTAGACGAACATACTGTGATGCTTGCCTTGGATTTCCTCCAGTGTGTAGCCCAGCGTTTGCAAAAAGTTGTCGTTCGCGCGCAGGATGGTGCCATCCACCTCGAACTCGATAACTGCCTGCGTGCGTTCGATCATAGCGCGCAGTTTTCGATCCTCATTCAGATCGGTCGATGCAGCTTTCTGGGGCTTTCGCTTAAACATTTATGTCTACCACTTCATCTGTGACCAGGTCCAATGTCGGACAGTTCGTGGTTGATCAACCTAACTGATATATCCTAACAGAACCCTTCCTGATGGTGGTTTCACCACAGGTCTTGGGTGTTATGACTAATCATTGGTTAAGGCGTATCTTAGCACCTTGTGCAGGTGATTTCCAACGCCATGAAAGACAGTGATCTGCCCTTGTTGCGTCGAAAATACCGGGATGAATATACCGCAATCCTGATGATTGCCGCCCCCTGAAGGCCAAATGAATATCCCAACATATCAATGTGTTGTTAGCTGGGCTTAATGCTGTTTGGGATTTTGGCTCCGGCGGTAGGGATCGAACCTACGACCAATTGATTAACAGTCAACTGCTCTACCGCTGAGCTACGCCGGAGTGTGAGCGACCGTATAGCGATGCCGTTTCTGGGCGTCCAGTGCGAAAAACAAAAAACCGTCAAAAAAATCAATCCACACAGATGAATGTCGCTGAGAATGCCAATGGGCCGTCTGGGTGGATTCGCTCGCGTTGGGTCAGATCTACCAGATGGGCAAAGACGTTGCGCTCTGCGGCTGGAAGCAGGGCTGCGGGTGTGTCCTTGTAAATTTCACGCGCAAGATCCGCAGCGTTTGCAGGCGCAGACCTCAACTGCGCAAGGACCGCGCGCTCTCGCTCCAGACGGTGCGCGATCAGCCAGTCAAGTCGCGCAAGAGGCGATGCCACTGGCGCGCCATGGCCGGGCAGGAACAATGACCATTCGCGTTGTTGTAATTTGCGGCAAGAGGCCATGAAGTCTGTCAGATCCCCATCCGGAGGCGAGACAAGCGAACTGGCCCACCCCATGACATGGTCACCGGAAAACAGGATGTCGCCGAGGGCAAAACACAAGTGATTTCCAATATGGCCCGGCGTGTGCAGCGCCTCAATCTGCCAGTCAGCTCCGCGTAAAATTTCCCCATCCTCAAGGCAGTGGTCGCAGGCAAAGCTATGATCGATCCCTTCGCCGCCGCCTGCCGTACCCGTGAGGGCGAGGTTTTGCATGATGGCGCTGCGCCCGGCACCCGCGCCGCCGAAGGCATAGATCTGTGCACCGGTTTCGTCCCTTAGGCGCTTGGCGAGGGGGGAGTGATCGAGATGACTGTGGCTCACCAGAATATGGCTGATGGTTTGGCCCGCCTGACACGCGGCAAGGATGGCGTTCAGATGCGCCTCAGACGCGGGGCCCGGATCAATCACCGCAAGCTCGGTGTCTCCGACCAAATACGTATTGGTGCCCCGATAGGTCATGGGCGATGGGTTTGGCGCGACAATTCTGCGAATACCGGCGGCGACCGTTTCGGGATGGCCGGGTTTGGGGTTGAACCCGTCGGTGGCTTGCGTTCTGCTCATGATGATCCTCTTTGACGGAGGGCGTAAACCTGTCCCGCTCTAGGCTTAGTCATGAAGTTCCCTCATCTCAAACACTATGTTCCACGCCTGCCCACCGGCATCTACGGCCGTGCTGCGCTTATTTTGCTGATGCCGGTGGTGGTTCTGCAACTGGTTGTGGCCTTTGTGTTTATCCGGCGCGACCTTGAGGATATCACGCAGCAGATGTCCTATACCGTGGTGCGAGAGCTGTTTGTGATCAATGATCAGATCGAGGCCGCGCCAACGCAAGAGGCTGCATTGAACGCGTTGGAGCCCTTGCTGCTGCGCCTGAATTTTCAGCTGCGATTTATCGGGCCGGATGAGGCGGAACCCCAAACTTATATCCCGTTTGAGGATCTTTCAGGCCGGGTTGTGCGTGATACAATGATGCGCAGCTTGCCAGAGTTTCACTCCATCCGGTTCACCCGGTCCCACGCAAGCTATATTGTGATGGGGACGAAATTCGGACTGGCAGAGATCGAATTCAGCCGCCGTCGCGCCACGGTCGCCGCCCCCCATCAGCTGATCGTCATCACTGTGGTGTTTGGCTTTATGCTGGTGGTAATCGCCATGGCCTATATGCGTAATCAGCTTCGCCCGATCAAACGGCTAGCCGATGCCGCAGAGGCGTTTGGGCGTGGGCGGGTGATCCCTTATCAGCCGCGTGGCGCGACCGAGGTGCGGGCTGCGGGGGCCGCGTTTAATGATATGCGCGCCCGGATTGATCGGCAGATTGAGCAACGCACATTGATGCTTTCGGGGGTGAGCCATGATCTGCGCACGCCGTTGACGCGGCTAAAGCTCAGTCTTTCCATGTTGGAAGACGACGACGCAGAACCGATGCTGCAAGATGTCAAGGAAATGGAGGATATGGTGAATGCCTTCCTCGATTTCTCGCGCGGGGTAACGACCAGTGCGATGGAGGAGACGGACCCCTGCGCGCTGGTTGAGGAGGCGGTCGATAACTGGACCCGGCAGGGAAAAACGGTGCATCTGGTAGAGACCGTCGGCAATCGCACTGTGCCTCTTCGTGCGGCGGCGGTGCGCCGGGCGCTGGACAATCTTATTTCGAACGCGGTGCGCTATGGCACGCGGGCACGGGTGTCGGTGGCGGTCATGCAAAAGTCCCTGCGTATCCGGGTCGAAGATGATGGCCCCGGCATTCCCGAGGATCTGCGCGGCGATGCCATGCGCCCTTTCACGCGGCTTGATCCGGCCCGCAATCAGGATCTGGGCACCGGAGTTGGGTTGGGTCTGGCGATTGTGGCCGATATCGCCCGCGCGCATGGTGGCACGTTACGGCTCGGAACCAGTGAAGAACTGGGCGGGTTGCAGGCGGATATCGTAATCGCACTCTGAATCTGGACTTTATGGAGGCGCATTCAGCTGCACATAAAACGGCAGCTAGGGTGGTGGGAGATCAGAGATTCGAACTCTGGACCAAAGCGTTATGAGCGCTCTGCTCTAACCGCTGAGCTAATCTCCCGCCAGCAGCCTTATAGAACCGAACCACGGACCTCGCAATCCGTTCTGTGCAAGAAATTGAACCCATTGCATCCCCGGTTGCATCCCACTGACATAGGAGGGAAACTCTGCGAGATGACGCACGGAATCAGGCCGTGACCGCCTGCAGGCGCGGGGCAGGGCAGCGGCTGCGAAATTCGTCTAGTTTGGCAACCACACCTTCTATGACCAGCTCTCTGCGGCGATCAATGCCGTGACGCGAGGGGTAGACGGCAAATACGTCTTTCTCCGGCGCGTCCCATTCGGGCAATACGCGCTCAAACTGGCCATCTTCGATCATCTCTTGCACAAAGAACAACGGCACGCGCGAATAGCCGGTGCCGTTGGTGACCGCGTGGCGGATCAGATCGGGATCATCGGCAGTAAAGCCCACACGGATCGGTGCCAGCACCTCTTCGCCGTTGCGACTGAGCGGGAAGAAACCGTTGGTCTGGTCCTCATAATACTGAATATACTTTAGCCGTGTCAGATCTTCGGGGCCATCGGGGCGGCCCATCCGGTCCAGATAGTCAGGCGTCGCCAACAATACCGTCTCCATCGTGGCTATCCGGCGCCCCACGCCATCGGTTTCGCCAAGTCTTCCGGTGCGGATCGCCAGATCGTAGTTTTCGCGCACCACATCCACCAGACGATCCTCAAGGCGCAGAATGATGTTCAGATCATCATGTTTGCGATCCAGATCCACTAGCATGGGACCAATCAGGTGACGCCCAAGAAAGCTGTTAACGCTGATGCGAAAATCGCCCGAGAGCCCTTCTTGCAATTGATCAAGCTCTGCCGTCATCCGATCATAGTTGCTGAGCAGGCCTTGCGCATGGGTGTAGACCAATTCGCCATAGCGCGTGGCGCGCACCCCTTGTGCAGTGCGATGCAGGAGCTGATGACCGATGAGGCTTTCCAACTGTTTGATCTGCTGGCTCACTGCGGATTGCGTCATCTCCCGGCGTGCTGCGGCGCGGTTCAGGCTGCCCTCATCCAAGGCCACGATCAGAGTTTCAAGTAGCGACAGCCTGTCCATTGGCACTCCTATCGCAAATGCTAATACCCCTTATTAGCCATCAAAGACTGCAGAAGGCCACCGCAAAACACTATCTCGATCTCGTTGGCGACATCCGCTGACATGGATATTGGAGCCTCTTATGACCCTTTCCCGTAGAACCCTTTTGAAATCCCTGGGCTTTGGCGGTGCGAGCCTTGCACTGCCGTCGTTTGGGATGATGGCACAGGCTGCACCTGCCGGCCCTGCACCCGTCTTGCATCGGTTTCGGTTTGGCGACGCCACCATCACCGCACTCCTGGATGGTCATCTGGCCATTCCTTCGGCAATTTTTACCGGGTCCGATCCGGCTAAGGTGGCAGAGACCCTCGCGGGTAGCTTTTATCGCGAAGGCGGGCAGGGGCTCGAAATTCCGGTAAACGGGTATCTGGTGGAGCGCGGGGGGCAATATACGCTGATTGATACCGGGACGGCGCAGCTCATGGGGCCGGATCTTGGTGGTCTTATGGCGGCGCTGACGGCAACCGGCGTCACCGCAGAGCAGATCACAACTGTCCTTTTGACACATATGCACCCGGACCACGCGGGAGGGCTGATCGCGCCCGATGGCAGCGCCGCCTTCCCGAATGCAGAGTTGGTGGTGGCGGAAACCGAATGGGGCTTTTGGTACGATGATGCCATCATGGCTTCAGTCGATGAAGGAAGCCGTGGGTTCTTTCAGATGGCGCGCGATGCGGTGGCACCCTATGCAGAGCGCAGAAAACCCTTCACTGGCGAGGTCGAAGTGGCACCCGGCTTTACCGCTATGCCACTGCCGGGGCATACGCCGGGTCACAGTGGCTTTATGCTCGATGCGGGCGATGCGCAGCTCTTGTTCTGGGGCGATGTGGTGCACAGCACTGCGCTGCAATTCAAGAACCCGGACTGGACCATTCCGTTTGATGCGGATCAGCCATTGGCGGCGCAGACACGCAAGGCGATGTTTGATCGCGCGGCTGCAGATCAGCTGTTGGTGACAGGCATGCATCTGGATTTCCCGGGTCTGGGCCGGGTGGAGCGCGACGGCGCGGCTTACGCCTTTGATCAGGCACCATGGCAGTTCGGGCTTTGATCTGGTCCACTGAGCGCCGGATTTTGTAGCAATCAGTCAAATACCCCTCCCATTGTGCAGATTTCTGCGGTGGGAGGGGGACATTCCCTAGTTTCCTTCACCCGTCCTATAGGCTAAACGCTCGTCAACCATTGCGAAGGAGCCATGCGATGACCAGCGGCAAGAACGGTTTGACCTATGCAGATGCAGGGGTCGATATTGATGCGGGCAACGAACTTGTGGACCGGATCAAACCGGCCGCAAAGCGAACAAACCGCCCCGGCGTGATGAGCGGCCTCGGCGGCTTTGGCGCGCTGTTTGACCTGAAAGCTGCCGGATACGAGGACCCGATCCTTGTCGGCGCTACCGACGGGGTGGGCACCAAGCTGCGGATCGCCATTGACACCGGTCTGGTGGATGGCGTGGGCATCGACCTTGTGGCCATGTGCGTCAACGATCTGGTCTGTCAGGGCGCAGAGCCGCTGTTCTTCCTCGACTACTTTGCCACCGGCAAACTCGAAACCGATGTTGCGGCGCGAATCATCGAAGGCATCGCCGAGGGCTGCGTGCGCTCTGGCTGTGCGCTGATCGGTGGTGAAACGGCAGAGATGCCGGGCATGTACCCCAAGGGTGATTTTGACCTCGCAGGCTTTGCCGTTGGCGCGATGGAGCGGGGCACCACACTGCCCGAAGGCGTGAGCGAGGGCGATGTGCTCTTGGGGCTGGCCTCTGATGGTGTGCACTCCAACGGCTACTCGCTGGTGCGCCAGATCGTGAAATATTCCGGCCTTGGCTGGGACGGCGACAACCCGTTTGGCGCGGGCAAGCTGGGGGAGGCGTTGCTGACCCCGACGCGTCTTTATGTGAAGCAGGCCTTGGCTGCGGTACGCGCGGGGGGCGTCAATGCACTGGCGCATATCACTGGTGGCGGCCTCACTGAGAACCTGCCGCGCGTCCTGCCCGAGGGGCTGGGGGCTGATATCGACCTTGGTGCGTGGGAGCTTCCGGGCGTCTTCAAATGGCTGGCGGAAACCGGCGGCATTGAAGAGGGCGAAATGCTCAAGACCTTCAACTGCGGCATCGGCATGATGCTTGTGGTGAAGGCTGACCGCGCCGATGCGCTGACCGAGGTGCTGGAGGGCGAAGGCGAAACCGTCGCGCGTCTCGGCACCGTGACAGCCGGAGAGGGCATCCGCTACACAGGCGGGCTGCTGTGAGCGACAAGAAACGCGTCGCCATTCTGGTTTCCGGCGGGGGCTCCAATATGGTGTCCCTCGTCGACAGCATGCTGAAGGACGCCGATCATCCGGGCCAACCCTGTCTGGTGCTGTCCAACAACGCCGATGCCGGCGGGCTGACGAAGGCCGCCGCGCGCGGCGTTGCGACGGCTGTTGTGGATCATCGCCCCTTTGGCAAAGATCGCGAGGCGTTTGAGGCAGAGCTGGTAAAGCCTATCCTCGAGGCGCGCGCCGATGTGGTCTGTCTTGCGGGATTTATGCGGGTACTGACCGCCGGGTTTGTGCGTCAGTTCGAGGGGCGGATGCTGAATATTCACCCGTCTCTCCTGCCCAAATATAAGGGCCTGCACACCCACGCCCGCGCGTTGGAGGCAGGTGATGACCGGCACGGCTGCACCGTGCATGAGGTGACGCCGCTTTTGGATGACGGGCCAATCCTGGGACAAGCCGAGGTGCCAGTAAATCCCGGCGACACGCCGGATGATCTGGCAGCGCGCGTATTGGTGCAGGAACATCGCCTTTATCCGGCGGTGCTTGCACGTTATCTGCGCGGCGAGCGGGACGTCCTTCATCTGAGCTGAACTGCAACCTTCTTGCTCTTAGAGGGTTTGCAACCCGCTCGCACTCGTCGTATCAACGGGGGACCGAGCGGCAGAAACCCTTAATAAAGACCCATTTGATGAAAACTCTGACCACCACCGACGAGCTGCGCGCCTTTTGTGAAGAGGCCGCGAATTATCCTTATGTGACGGTCGATACCGAGTTTCTCCGAGAGCGCACCTATTATTCCAAACTTTGCCTGATCCAGATTGCCTTTCGGGGGGATGGCAAAACAGATGCGGTTCTGGTCGATCCGCTCTCAAGTGATTTGTCGCTGGAGCCTTTGTACGAGCTCTTTCGCAACGAGGATGTGGTCAAGGTTTTTCATGCCGCGCGTCAGGATCTGGAGATCTTTTGGGTGGATGCATCCGTCTTCCCCAAGCCGCTGTTTGACACGCAGGTCGCAGCCATGGTCTGCGGCTTTGGTGAACAGGTTGGATACGAGACGCTGGTGCGCAAGATCTGTAAGCAAGGCCTTGATAAGACGTCACGTTTTACCGACTGGTCGCGTCGCCCGCTATCCGACGCTCAAAAAACCTATGCTTTGGCAGATGTCACCCATTTGCGCCAGATCTATGAGCACCTGCGCAAAGAACTGGACAAGACCGGGCGTAGCCATTGGGTGGCGGAAGAGTTGCAGGTTCTGACCGATCCCGCGACCTATGATATTCAGCCGCGCGAGGCCTGGCGCCGGGTGAAGACCCGCACCAATTCTGGTAAGTTCCTCGCTGTGGTGCGTGAGCTTGCGGCCTTTCGCGAGGAATATGCCCAAACCAACAATGTGCCCCGCAACCGGGTCTACAAGGATGACGCGCTGGTGGAGTTGGCCTCCACCAAACCGCGCACACCGTCTGATCTGGGCGGCTCGCGCCTGTTGCTGCGTGAAGCGCGCAAGGGCGCGATTGCTGAGGGGATTTTAAAAGCGGTGGAGCGTGGCGTGAATTGCCCGCAGGAGGACATGCCTCAAGCGGATCGCTCGCGCGAAAAAATGCAGATCAATGGCGCGCTTGCGGATCTGTTACGGGTGCTTTTGAAAGCAAAGACCGAAACCGCCGGTGTTGCGGCCAAGTTGATTGCGCCTTCCGCAGATCTGGATGCCATCGCCGCAGGCGAGCGGGATGTGCCCGCGCTCAAGGGTTGGCGTCATGAGGTCTTCGGCTCAGATGCGCTGCGCCTGTGCAATGGTGAGATTGCGCTTGCAGCCAAGGGACAGCTGGTGAAGGTTGTCGACCTCTGATCGCATCGTGACTAAGTGACCAAGCAACAAAAAACGCGCCCGGATGACCGTGGCGCGTTTTTTGTTGCTGTCTGTTGGCGTCATTAGCGGCGGGTTTCGCGGGCGTTTTCTTTTCCCACCACCCGCAGGATACGGACACCTGCAAGGTCCTGATTAGAGAGGCTCACCGCCGCGCGGATGGTGCGCGTTGCAACGGTGCCCTGATAGGTTGCTTTCTTGGGGTAGGTCACGCGGAAGGTATATTCCAACTGCCCCGGCTCTTGTGGGTCGGCAGGCACCAGTTTGGCGTCAAAGGCACCATTACGGGCGGCTTCGCCTTCGACAGTGAGGATCGCCCCGACCGACGTGCGCTCAATCCGCATGTCCTTGATGACTGCGATGGGGAGGCTGCGGTCTTCGCCTTTGTCATCCTTGCGACCCAGAAGGTTGGTTTTTTCTTCTTCCTGTGGGATCAGCGGGTTCAGGTTTTCATCCACAGTGTTTGTGGTTTCGCGCGATTTGCCGAACCAGTTGGTCGGGTTGACACGCGAGTCGCGCCATCCACCGCAGGACGACAGGACCAATGTGCTAATCAGAAGGGCGCCGATAGTGATACGCATGAATACCTGCCGCAGTCAGAGTTACTTGCAAAACTGACTACCCGATTGAAGCGGCGTTGAAAAGCGGTTGAAAAGACTAAGGCTCTGGCCTAGGTCCGATCTGTTGCCACATGACTGCGAGATGAGGTTTGCTATGGCCAGTGCCGCCTTCGAGGAAATCGTCGAGGATTTTGAGTTCTTTGAGGATTGGGAAGATCGCTACCGCCATGTGATCGAGCAGGGCAAGGCCATGCCGCCTCTGGATGAGGCGCTGAAAGTGCCAGCAACCAAGGTGGATGGCTGCGCAAGTCAGGTCTGGCTGCATCCGCAGATCGAAAAAGGGGTGTTCCATTTCGATGGCGACAGCGACGCGATGATCGTCAAAGGGCTGATTGCGGTTTTGCGCAAGCTCTACAATGGGTTGACGCTCAAAGAGGTGCTGGCGGTGGATGCGCGGGCGGAAATGGAGCGCCTTGGTCTAAATGACCATTTGTCGGCGCAGCGGTCCAATGGGTTGCGCGCCATGATTGAGCGTATCCGTGACACGGCTGCAGCGCAGGTTTGATCCCTAAAGAGGGGCGCTGCCCCTCTTGGCCTGCGGCCAATTCACCCCGGGATATTGTTAGTTAGAAGAGGGGGCGGACTTGCCCCAGGTCTTGAGCGTGGTCTCAAGATCGCCGTAGCCTGTGTGGCGGTGAATAAAGTCCAACCCCATACGTTTGGCGCAGTCGTGTGCTTTATCCAAAAGCGCCGAGTCGCGGATCTGTGACTGATAGATCAGGGTGGTGTAATTTCCGAATATCATGTCGCGCAGCTCTGGGTTCTTATCAAGCCCCATGGGGCGCCAGACGAAGGCGTCGAATTGTTTGACGAGAAAATCCGTGAGGTAAAAAGCGGTGATCTCACCGGCCTCTGACAGGGTGTCGAACCGGGTGTTGCCCTCGAAAAACGCGTAGCAATGCGGGCCGGGCACCATTTCGACGCCGAGGTCTGCACATTTTTTCTGCAACTGTCCGCCGGTGCCGCAATCAGCGTAGACCACATAGATCTGATCGTAGATCGCGCGATGTTTTGCCACTGCGGCCTCTACATGCGTGATGATCTGATCGGGGTAAAGATGCAGCTTTGCGGGCAGGCAGGTCAGATCGATGTGATCCAGCCCGTTTGCATTGCAGATGTCGAGGATTTCGCGGGCGAGCGCGCCGCAGGCGATCAGCAGGATGCGGCCTGTTTTGCGTGCCGGTGCAGCAAGGCCGTTTTCCGTAAGACTTTTGTCGTCAAGGGATGTGCCACTGGGCAAGGGGAGGGCTGCCCGGTGTGATAGCCGGGCAGCTCGGCCGCGTCTGAGGGACGCGGCTGCCATTTTAGGCATTCATGGCGTTGTGTTTGCGCGCGACATATTCTTTTGCCGTCTCCACTGCGACAGCTGCGTCGCGGCAGTAGGCATCGGCGCCGATGGCTTTGCCGAATTCCTCGTTCAAGGGTGCGCCGCCCACCAGAACGATATAGTCGTCGCGCTTGCCTTGTTCGATCATCGTGTCGATCACGACTTTCATATAGGGCATGGTGGTGGTCAGCAGCGCGGACATGCCGAGGATGTCGGGTTTATGTTCCTCAAGCGCCTCGAGATAGTTTTCGACCGGGTTATTGATGCCGATGTCGACCACCTCAAAGCCCGCACCTTCCATCATCATGGAGACGAGGTTTTTGCCAATGTCGTGAATGTCGCCTTTGACGGTGCCGATCACCATGGAGCCCATGCGCGGTGCGCCGGTTTCCGCCAGAAGCGGTTTCAGGATCGTCATGCCACCCTTCATGGCATTGGCCGCCAGCAGTACCTCGGGCACAAACAGGATGCCGTCGCGGAAGTCTGCGCCAACGATAGTCATACCGCCCACGAGGGCTTCGGTCAGGATTTTATAAGGTGCCCAGCCGCGTTCCAGAAGGATGTTCACGCCCTCTTCGATCTCTTCCTTGAGACCGTCATAGAGGTCGTCGAACATTTGTTGGACCAGTTCCTCGTCATCGAGTTCTGAGAGGATGATGTCTTCTTCTTCCGACATATCTGCATTCCTTAGCTGGCGGGCCTGGCTGAATTGGCCATTTCATATGTTTGTGACAGATGTTCAGATCTCCACTGTTTCGATTGCGACATTGACGCGTTTCGAACCGACCTTTGACTGGAGAATTGGGATAGTCTGATCGGTTCAACCCATGGGTTTTGCTCGTTTTGCGAAGTAAGTTCTTTATTTGTTCCTGCGCGTGTGTCATTTGGAACGTATGCAGAACACTGATCGATCTTCCACCCAACGTCGCAAATCTCGCGGGGCGCTTAGCAATGCGGCAGGTCGCTTTGACTTGCTGCGCGAAAACGTGGATGATGGCTGGCAGCAAGAGCTGCCCGATGCGTCGATCACGACAGAGATTCGCAGCGAGTTGGCGCGTAGTCTGATCTCTTATAATCGCTCTCCTGATTTGCCGTTTGATCGTTCCATCAATCCATATCGCGGGTGTGAACATGGCTGTATCTATTGCTTTGCGCGGCCGTCTCACGCTTATCTTGGTCTGTCGCCGGGGCTGGATTTTGAAACACGACTGATTGCGCGCAGCAATGCGGCAGAGGTGTTGCGCAAGGAGTTATCTGCGCGCAGCTACAAGGTCGCGACACTGGCAATTGGGACCAACACCGACCCTTACCAACCCTGCGAGCGGGACCATCAACTGATGCGGCGCTGTCTTGAGGTGCTGCAGGCGTTCAATCACCCGGTGGCGATTGTGACCAAAGGGGCGATGATCGAACGCGATATCGACATTCTTGCGGATATGGCGACTCGAGGTCTGGTGCGGGTGGGCGTTTCCGTGACCACGTTGGATGCAGATCTGTCGCGGCGCATGGAGCCGCGCGTGCCCGCTCCGGCGCGCCGACTGGCCACCATCCGTCGGTTGAGTGAGGCGGGTATTCCGGTTCGGATCATGACGTCGCCACTGGTGCCGGGGCTTACCGATCACGAATTAGAAGCGCTTTTGGCAGCGGGGCAAGAGGCGGGAGCGGATGCCGCCAGTTGGATCATGCTGCGGCTGCCGCGTGAGGTGTCGGAATTGTGGCAGGATTGGTTGCAGGAGCATGAGCCGGACCGTGCTGCCAAGGTCATGGCCCGGTTGCGCGAGATGCACGGCGGACGGGATTACGATCCGCGATGGGGGCATCGTATGCGGGGGGAGGGCGAATATGCGGATATGATCGCGCGGCGCTTTCGGCTTGCGTGTAAACGGCTTGGGCTGGCGGAACGATCACCGCCGCTCAGAACTGACCTATTTGCGAAACCCGCTCAGGCGGGCGATCAACTGAGCCTGTTTTCGTAATTCAAAATAGCAAGAGAGCCGTGGCTAGCCCGGCTCTCTTGTGATGCAGAATGGATCAGCTGCGACGGCGGCCGCGACGACCACGGCGTTCAGACCCTGCGTCGCTGCCTTCTTCGGTTCCGTCATTGGCCGAGGTGAAGGGGCCGAGGACCTCGACGATCTGTTCCAGCGTGGGGCGGTCACCGCGCGGGCGGCTGTCCAGTGCTTCACGCATTTTGCGCAGATGATCGGGCATGGTGCCACAGCAACCACCGATGATTTTTGCGCCGGCGTCGCGGGCCAGCACGGCATATTCGCCCATCAGTTCCGGTGTGCCATCGTAATGGATATGACCGTCGACATATTTCGGAATGCCTGCATTGCCCTTGGAGATGATCGGGCGTTCGGTGCCCTGCGCGGCAAAGCCCAGCACGGTGCGCAGAATGTCAGAGGCGCCGGTGCCGCAATTCGCCCCAAAGGCCAGAGGCGGCACATCGTAATCTTCGACGAGTTTGGCAAGATCGGCTGACGTCACACCCATCATGGTGCGGCCTGCGGTGTCAAAGCTCATGGTGCCGCACCACGGCATATCGGCCAGTTTGAACGCTTCGGCGGCGGCGGCGAATTCTTCGGGTGCGGAGATCGTCTCCAGCCACAGCACATCAACGCCGCCTTCCTTGAGCGCATCGGCCTGTTCATGGAACATTTCCACTGCCAGTGCGTGGCTCAATTCGCCAACGGGCTGCATGATTTCGCCAGTGGGGCCCACGGAACCGGCAACAGCGATCTTGCGCTCGGATTTGTCTGCAACATCGCGGCCAAGTTCCGCAGCAACGCGGTTCAACTCTCGCACGCGGCCCTGCGCGTCGTGCAGTTTCAGGCGCGCTGCGGTGCCGCCAAAGCTGTTGGTCAGGAACAGATCGCTGCCCGCGTCGACAGAGCCTTTATAGAGCGCTTTGATTTTTTCCGGCTCATCCGTGTTCCACAATTCGGGCGCGTCCCCGGATTGCAGTCCCATGTTGAACAGGTTGGTGCCCGTTGCGCCATCCGCCAGAAGCACCTCACGGCTTTCCAGAAGCTCAAGGAAACTATTGCTCATGCTCTTATCCACTTGCCATATCCGCACGGAGGGCGCGCAGGCCCTGTTAGGATGGTCCCTTTGTCATGCGGTCCATTTTGCCGCAACTGTATTTTCAGCGACATCAGCATGATTCTCAAATCCCGGCATGTTCGCCTGCGGCATCTCAACCTCCGGGCGCGCCGGACGGTGCACAAGCCGGGTCATTTCGGCAATAGCGAGCGCCATCTGCGGCCAAGTGGGGGCGGCGATGTAACGAGGTTCCCACTTTGGGGCAAAGCAGGATTTGAACTGACGTAACCCACCATCAAAACGCTGACTGAAACGGTGATCCGGCACCGCAGCGAGGGAGAGGCGGCGTACCCCGGCATCGCGGGCAGCATCAATCGCGGCGCAGATAAGCGCGTGCCCGGTGCCGTCGGGGGCACCGGGCAGTTGGCGCACCAGATCAAGACACCATTCATCGGCGGCACGGTGAAAGGTCATAAAGCCCACCAGCCGGTCCTCAAGCCAAGCCAGACAGGTCATCTGGATGGAAACATAACCGGGTTCGAATTGTCCCATGGTGGTGCCGCGTGCGGCGCCGTGCTGGCGTGTCCAAGCCTCATCGACCTCTGCCATCTGTACCAGTGGCAGGCTGCTCCATGCGGGCTCAACACGCAGGCCGGATTTTTCCGCATGGCGGAGTTTGCGGCGGAGCTGGCGAAATTTCGACCCGTTCACCGAAAACTCTGCGGGATAGAGGATGGCGTCTTGCGCTACTTTCAAGACTTTCCAGCCCTGTTTTTTCGCCGCAAGTGCAGTGCGCGCGCTGCATTTATAAAAACAGGCGGCTGTGTTTCTGGCACGAGCATGGGCGCGAAGCGCATCTGGAATCTCGCCGCGTCGCCCGCTGATCGGGTCAAACAGCACCGCCGAGATCTGAGGGGTGTCGAGCATGGCCACCTGATTGAGGCCAAACGCCATGACATGACCGCCGTTCTGCAGGATAACCCCAGTTTCCGCCTGAGGTCGCACGAAGGGCTGGCTGGCGGCGGGGCGCACGTCGCTGCCGAGGTAGTCATCCTCCGCGTGATCCGGCAGGGGTAGCCCGCGGCGCATCAGGTTTGGCCAGAGCAACACCACACCGGCCAGCGCGGCCGGTAGCGCGTAATAGACCGCGCGAAAGGCCAAAAGACCTGCGACCAGAATGGCGGGATCTGCGCCGGGAAGGAGCGTGAGCATCGCAAGCTCCAGCGGACCTGCGCCACCAGGCGAAGACGAGATAATCGCCAGGCCAAGCGCGAGAAAATAAGCTGGAAGCATTACTCCAAGACCGATGTCATGACCCAGAGGCAAGAGCAGCCAGAGTGCAACCCCGGCAAAGGTAACATCCATCAACGTCCAGAGGGCGAGCGCAAAAATGGCCTGTAGTGAGGGAAGGCGAAGCCGAAGCCCGCGTATACGCCACTCTGGGTGCAAAAAACACAGCCCACACGCAACTGTCGAAACCAGCAAAATGCCCGCTCCAGACGCTCGCATTCCCAATGACGGTCCAACGAGCAGCAAAGAGAGACCGCAAATCACGGCAAGGGCCGTCATAAAGGTGATGCCGACAAAACCAGTGAGCTGCGCAGATTGCAGCGGATTGAGCTGCGGTAGCAGACGCCAGCGCGCAAACGAGCCGGAAAAAAGACCAAAGCCCACCGCTTGTGAAAACGCAATGGACGCCATGCCCGCGCGCCGCGCCGTGGGGTCATCGACACCGGTGCGGAGGTGACGATGCGCCACGGCATCATAGCGCCCAAGGGCCCAAAAGCTCAGAACCGTGGCGCCTAGCGCGCCGATCCAATGGGGCGCAGGGACCTGACCCAACAGGATGAACAGGTCATGTATATGCGGCAGATCCGCCTGTCTGGTAAGGGCGAAGAGGCAGCCTGCCATAATGATCAATGGCGTGACCACCCGCAGAGAGTTTGCTACGGTTTGCTTGCGTCGGGCGCGTGTCGGCATGTCTAGCTTCCGCCATTCTTCGCGGGCGCGGCACAGGTTCAGGCGTGCCGCACCTGCCGGTTCAGGGTCAGACGGACATGCCCCTAAGTGCGAATGAACGGGCAGCCAGTCGTGGTCAGGTATCCTTGTGGGAGAGTTCTTCTGCCACCTGCATCATCAGTTCCGTCATCTTGTCCCGGATCGCTGCGCGCTCGACCTTGCCATCAAGATCATCTGCCAGCTTTCTCAAAACATCCTCGTCGCCCGGTTCATCCAGGTCGGCGATCACAACGGTCTGGGCATAGGCTTCTGCCGCTTCATCCCTGTGCCCCAAGATATCTGCAGCCCAGAGGCCGAGTAACTTGTTGCGACGCGCCTCGGCGCGGAACCTCAGTTCCGCGTCATGCGCAAACTTATTTTCAAACGCCTTCTCGCGGTCGTCAAAGGTCGTCATCTGTTGTCCTCCCCAAAGCTGTGGACCCGTGGGGCGTAAACAGATCACACATTCGCCCCGGAGCTTAGGGTAGCACATCAAGACAGCAAGGTGCTGTCACATCTGTGAAAGGGTGCGGCGTGCCATTCTGTGCACTGATACCGCGTCCCCGGGTCCCACCACGGGAGGCCGGACATCCGTAGACATCCGTATGTGGTTGAAGCTAAATTAGCACTGGTTCTTGAATAAAGCGTCAACGCAAAGGGCGAAAGCGCAGTCGAATTTGGACATCTGGGGCGGAATTGCGTTCATTTTGCGCATTTTGCATAGGTTCCACAAAATTGCGGCTGTGTGGGGCGGTGATCGCTCTGCGCTGTGCTTGCGGGATCAGGCCCCTTGCACTATGAGAGCGCTACGGATCGGGGCAGATTCCCGGTGGTCCATACCGAAAGGCTCTCCATGGCGCGGCGCAAAAAGATTTACGAAGGCAAGGCAAAAACCCTCTATGAAGGGCCTGAACCGGGCACGATCGTCCAGTACTTCAAGGATGATGCCACGGCCTTTAACGCCGAAAAACACGACGTGATCGAGGGCAAAGGGGTGTTGAACAACATCCTGAGTGAATTCTTCATGCTGGGTCTGGGTCAGATCGGTGTGCCGACGCACTTCTTGAAACGGCTCAACATGCGCGAACAGCTGGTGCGCTCCTGCGAGATTATCCCGCTGGAAATCATTGTGCGCAACTATGCAGCCGGATCGCTGTGCAAACGTCTGGGCATTGATGAGGGCACACAGTTGCCGCGTCCCATCGTTGAATATTGCTATAAGGACGATGCGCTTGGGGATCCGCTGGTCACCGAAGAGCATATCGCGGCCTTTGGCTGGGCCAGTCAGCAGGACATGGATGACATCCTGTCGCTGGCGCTGCGGGTGAATGACTTCTTGTCTGGTGTGATGCTTGCCGTGGGTATCCGACTGGTCGACTTTAAAATCGAGATCGGTCGCGTTTATGACGGTGATTTCCAGCGCCTTGTGGTGGCTGATGAGATCAGCCCCGACAGCTGCCGCCTGTGGGATATTAAGACCGGCCAAAAACTCGACAAGGACGTGTTCCGCCGCGATCTTGGCAGCCTCACGGATGCCTATACCGAGGTCGCCCGCCGTCTGGGCGTCATGCCGAACAATCCGCCAGCGCCGGGTAAGCCCCAGCTGGTGAACTAAGAGATTTCGCCCGCAAGGTCTGCTCAGCCGGTCTTGCGGGTTTTTCAATAGCGCAACAGGGCAGGGCGCTGATGCTCCCGCCCGCAGGAACTTGAGGAAAGACGCGATGAAAGCACGGGTGCATGTGATGCTGAAGAACGGGGTTCTCGATCCGCAAGGAGAGGCCGTTCGTCACGCGCTTGGCGCGCTTGGCTTTGACAAGGTCGAAGGCGTGCGTCAGGGCAAGGTCATCGATCTGGAGCTGGCCGAGGGTGCCACCGAGGCCGATGTGACCGAGATGTGCGAAAAGCTGCTCGCCAACACCGTGATCGAATCCTACAGCGTCGAGATCCAGTGATGAAGGCTGCCGTCGTCGTTTTCCCCGGTTCCAACTGCGACCGTGACCTTGCCGTGGCCTTTGAACAGGCCGGTTTCGACGTCTCAATGGTGTGGCACAAGGACAGCCAACTGCCCGAAGGCGTGGACATCGTCGGCGTTCCCGGTGGCTTTTCCTATGGTGACTACCTGCGCTGCGGTGCGATCGCGGCGCAGTCGCCGATCTGCAAGGCCGTGGTCGATCACGCCGAGCGCGGCGGATATGCGCTGGGTGTCTGCAACGGGTTTCAGATCCTGACCGAGACCGGTGTTCTGCCGGGGGCGCTGTTGCGCAATGCGGGACTGAAGTACATTTGCAAGACCGTGGACCTTACTGTTGCGACCTCGGACAGTGCCTTCACCCAAGGCTACAACGCCGGTGATGTGATTGGTGTGCCGATTGCGCATCACGACGGCAACTACTACGCCGATGAGGCCACCGTGCAGGCGCTGAAGGATCAAGACCGGATCGCCTTTACCTATGTGGACAATCCCAACGGCTCTGTCGCGGATATTGCGGGAATCCTGTCGGAAAACCGCCGCGTGCTTGGTATGATGCCCCACCCGGAACGGGCGGCGGATGACGGCCATGGCGGTACCGATGGTGCGGCGATGTTCCGCGCATTGTCCGGACTTCTGACCGAGGCCTGACTTGAGCCTCAGGGGCGGTAAACCTAGTGTTGCGTCATGACTGCCCCTGAGGAACCCTCCGGCCAAAAGCCGCGTGCGCCATCTGAGCGCCCTGACAAACGCACAGCACCGCGTTCGCGCACCATTTCTTGGCGCGTGCGTTTTGCGTTGGTGGCGTTTATGGCCGTTGCAGGTGCAACTGTGTGGTTCACCAACTCCACGCTGACCCATAGCTTTACCGAAACCACGCGTAACCGGGCAGAGCTGCGGTTGGCGCTGTATTCTGGCAACCTTGTCAGTGAGTTACGCCGCCACGCGATTGTGCCGCAGCTTTTGTCGCGCGATCAGGCTTTGATCTCGGCGTTACAGAGCCAGGACTTTTCTCTGTCCACTCAGCGGCTCATTTCCTTTGTTGACGAAATCGGCGCGGCCTCAATCACATTGATGGACCGGGACGGGCGCACGGTTGCTGCGACGGATCGCATTCGGCTGGGAGAGATTTATCGCAACTCTCCCTTCTTTGTGGAGGCGATCCGTTCGAACTCCACCGTGTTTTCTGTGATCCCGCGCGAGGTGCGTGGGTATCAGTTCACCTATTCGCGCCGTTTGGTCGACAGCAGCGGCACCCTTGGCGCGATTATGGTCGAGGTCGATCTGCAAAAGTTCGAACGCGCATGGGCCGGTATTTCCGATGCGGTCATGGTGGCTGACAGCACGGGTAAGGTGGTGATGGCGACCGAGGCACGCTGGCGCGGTCTGTCGGAAGCGGAGGCGCTCAAGGAACAAACACCAGAGGGGGCTATTCAGCGTGCTATTCGTGCAACTGCTGACTGGACCGCGCTGCCGACGGATGTCTACCTGCAGGGCGAGGCCGTGATGCGGCTGGAGACGCGCGTGCCGTTTCAGGGCTGGCGGATGATGTCCTACACCACTTATGATTCGATCCGAGAGCAGGTGAACGCAGTAATTGCGCTCGAAATCATGGGCTTCGCGATCCTTCTGGCGTTGGCCTTCTATGCGCTGAGCCGCAAGACCGCGCTCAGGATGGCATTGTTCCAGCGCGAGTCGGCGGAGCTTCGCGTGTTGAACACGCGCCTACAGCGAGAAATTGCCGAACGCGAGCGGGTGCAAGAGACCCTTGCCGTGGCCGAACAGAGCCTCGCGCAAAGCTCAAAACTGGCCGCATTGGGCGAGATGTCTGCGGCGGTCAGTCACGAGCTTAATCAACCGCTTGCAGCTATGAAAACATACCTCGCCGGGGCGCGACTGTTGTTGCAGCGCAACCGCCCGGACGAGGCGCTGTCCTCCTTTGGGCGGATTGATGATCTCATTGAGCGCATGGGGGCGATCACCCGCCAGCTTAAGTCCTATGCGCGCAAGGGCGGTGACGCGTTCAGCCCTGTAAACATGGGCGATGCGCTGGCCTCCAGCCTGTCGATGATGGAACCGCAGCTGCGCCAGCGTCATGTGCAAATTACCCGTATACTTCCAGATGAACCGGTCTATGTGATGGCAGACCGGATGCGGTTGGAGCAGGTGATGGTGAACCTCTTGCGCAATGCGCTGGATGCCACCAAATCCGTCGAGGAACCCGAGGTGGAGATTATTCTCGCAGCCGGGGAAACCGCGACATTGACCGTGCGGGACAATGGTGACGGCATTCAGGACTTCGACAGCCTGTTTGAGCCGTTTTATACAACCAAGCAACCCGGTGACGGTGTTGGTCTTGGGCTTGCTATCTCCTCGGGGATCGTGAACGACCTAGGCGGTCGCCTCACGGCCCGCAACTCCGAGGCGGGTGGCGCGGTGTTTGAAATGCAACTGCCGATCCTTGTGGACGGCATCGAGGCCGCTGAGTAAGCGGCACGACCTGGAGGGCAACTTATGGCACAGGCCATGAAAATTGCGATTGTGGATGATGAACAGGACATGCGTCAGTCGATCAGCCAGTGGCTGGCACTGTCTGGCTATGACACTGAGACCTTTGCCAGCGCTGAAGACGCGCTAAAGGCGCTGGGGCCGGATTATCCGGGCATCGTGATTTCCGACATCAAGATGCCGGGCATGGACGGGATGCAGTTCCTGAAGAAGCTGATGGGATCGGACAGCTCCCTGCCGGTGATCATGATTACTGGTCACGGCGATGTGCCGATGGCGGTCGAAGCGATGCGCGTCGGCGCCTTCGACTTCCTTGAAAAGCCGTTCAATCCGGATCGCATGTCAGAACTGGCAAAACGCGCAACCGGTGCACGTCGTCTGACGCTCGACACCCGCGCGTTGCGGCGTGAATTGTCCGATGGCGGCCAGATCATGAAGAAACTCATCGGCACCAGCCCGGTGATGGACCGTCTGCGCGAGGATATCCTTGATCTCGGCCAAGCCGACGGCCATGTGCTGATCGACGGCGAAACTGGTACCGGCAAGACTTTGGTGGCCCATGCGCTGCATGCTGTGGGCAGCCGGGCAGGCAAGAAATTCGTGCTGGTGTCCTGTGCCGCGCTCGAAGAAGAGGCGCTCGCCAAACGCCTGTTCGGCCCGATGCAGCCCGAAGACAGCATGCTCCCCGCCGTGGAAGAGGCCCGTGGTGGCACGCTGGTGCTTGAGGATGTCGAGGCGCTGAGTGAGCCTTTGCAAGCCAAGCTCTTGAGTTTCATCAATGAGCAGGGCATTCCGGGCGAGACGCGCATCATCGCGATCTCCAACCTGCAAGAGGCAGGTAAAACCTCCGAGGATGTGCTGCGTGCCGATCTCTTCTACCGTCTGGCCGCTTTGCGGATCACTGTTCCGCCACTGCGGCAGCGTGGCGAGGATATACTGACGCTCTTCACGCGTCTCTCAGAACAATTCTCCGAGGAATACGGCTGTGACGCGCCACAAGTGACCGCGCAGGAAGCGGCGCAGCTGTTGCAGGCGCCCTGGCCGGGCAACGTGCGTCAGCTGATCAATGTGGCGGAACGCGCAGTGCTGCAATCGCGGCGCGGCTCCGGCACCATTGCCTCGCTGTTGATGAGCGATCACGAAGACATGCAGCCGGTGATGACGACCGAGGGCAAACCGCTCAAGGAATATGTCGAAGCCTTTGAACGTATGTTGATCGACAACACCATGCGTCGCCACAAAGGCTCCATTGCGTCGGTCATGGATGAGCTGTGCCTGCCGCGCCGGACGCTGAATGAAAAGATGGCGAAATACGGCCTGCAGCGCTCGGACTATCTCGGCTGATGCCTGCGGCCTATCTCTTTGATATGGATGGGCTGCTCCTTGATACGGAGCAGCTCACTCTGGATGCGTTTCTCGATTGCGCGCCAGAGTTTGATTTAGATCCCAAAGCGATGCGCCCCTTCTTTATGGGGTTGATTGGCACCGCCAAAGCACAGGGCGAGCAGATGGTGCGCGACTTCATCGGCCCTGATCGCGATTTCGTGGCATTGGATCAGGCGTGGCAACACCACAGCCACAAACGCATGGCCAAGGGAGTTCCGGTTAAACCAACCGTCACTGACACTCTCAAAACCTTGCACGCAGAGGGCCATGCGATGGCTGTGGTGACCTCGACCTTGGGCGACAAAGCGCGTCATCATCTTGATCGCGCCGGGCTGCTGCCCTGTTTTCGCGCCGTGATCGGTGGGGATGAGGTGCGGGCGAATAAACCCGACCCCGCACCATATCTGCAGGGTGCAGACACGCTTGGGGTGGCAGCAGAGCAATGCGCGGCATTTGAAGATAGTGATCTTGGCATCACTGCAGCGGCGCGAGCTGGATGTTTTGCGGTGCAGATCCCGGATTTACGCCCTGCATCGCGGGCGTTTCCTGAGGTAGGTCAGCGATTTGCACCAACTCTCAAGGACGCAGTCGCGGCTGCACGCGCGCACTTCGGGCAGCAAAGGACACGGCTCGACTTGACGAATTGATGCCGGTTGACCGGCCTTTTTGCGTCAAAACGTCGGAAAGGCTGCGCTTGTTAACCTTGCCTTTGAAATTTGCACCGATGGATGGAAAACACCATTCACAGGGGTCTGGGCGTAGAATGCCCATTGTCATTACCTATCCACAGGCCTTATGCTGAATGAATGAACACTGCATCTACAGGTGTTCACACATGAGATTTTCTGCCCTCATGTCCGGCCGGCTTAAGCCGGGGCGCGAGTGGCAGACCAGATCGTCTCGCAGATTGCGAGGCAGAAGAGTGCCTGCTTTGACGCGGCCGCAACCCGGTCAGATCAAAGAGGAAATAACGGGCAGGGATCGGGATACCCCCACCTGTCGGAGAAGAACCGCGATGACGCGCGCGAGACTATTGAGCACAAACGCAGGCTTTCCGCACATATGCCGGAAATCCCTTTCGTGCATCTCTTGGTCCGCCACGCAGTCGAATATCGCCCTGACAAGACACCACCCACAACATGCGCGTCCACCCGGACCCGGCGCGGGATCAGGGGCAATCGCCTCGCGTCCCATGCGCCCCGACCGGCGGCGGCCTGTGCTGGCATGGTGCAATCTAAGGACTAATGGCGAAGAAAATGCTGATCGACGCCACCCACGCGGAAGAAACCCGCGTTGTGGTGGTGGATGGAAACAAAGTTGAGGAATTTGACTTTGAATCTGAAAACAAACGCCAGCTGGCTGGCAATATTTACCTCGCAAAAGTAACCCGCGTCGAACCTTCGCTGCAGGCGGCTTTTGTAGACTATGGCGGAAACCGCCATGGTTTCCTCGCGTTTTCCGAAATTCACCCGGATTATTACCAGATCCCCGTTGCGGACCGAGAGGCCCTGATGGAGGAAGAGCGCGCCTATGCCGAGGCGATGCGCGCACGGGACGAAGAAGACGAGGACCCAAAACCCAAGCGCCGCACGCGCTCGCGCAGCAAGACCCGCGCTGAGAAAGCCAAGACTGCTGATGCGGTAGAGACCAAGGAAGTCGCGGCCTCCAACGGTGAAATCTCCGGCATGGAGACCATCGACCTGAGCGACGACACTACCGATTTGGCAGAGGTGCCAGAGGCGACCTCGCCGATGGAAACCGTCGCCGAAACTCCGGTCGAAGAACCCAAGGGTGAAGATCAGGCCAGCGACAGCCAAACTGTCGAAGCGCAGGGTGACGACACTATTGTCGACGCGCCTGAAGTTGAAAGTGTGATTGCTGATGCTGCCGAAGAGGCAGAAGAGACCTCCTCTGAGGATGAGGCGGACGACAGCGATGACGAAAACGCTGAGGCAACCGAGGCCAAAGATAGCTCGTCCGATGCCGCTGACAAAGATGATAGCATCGAGTCGGTTGCCGATGACGATGATCAGGAAGATATTCGCCCGCCGCGCAAACCGCGCCCTAAGCGTTACAAAATCCAAGAAGTCATCAAGGTTCGTCAGGTTCTCTTGGTGCAGGTCGTAAAAGAAGAGCGCGGCAACAAGGGTGCAGCACTGACCACCTATTTGTCGCTGGCCGGTCGCTACTGCGTATTGATGCCCAATACCGCACGTGGTGGTGGCATCTCCCGCAAGATCACCAATGCCGTCGACCGCAAAAAGCTAAAAGAGATCGCTGCAGAGCTGGACGTGCCGACTGGCGCGGGTCTCATCGTGCGCACCGCTGGAGCCAAACGCACCAAGGCGGAGATCAAGCGCGACTATGAATACCTGCAGCGTATGTGGGAGCAGATCCGCGAACTGACGCTGAAATCCATCGCGCCAGCGAAGATCTATGAAGAAGGCGACCTGATCAAACGCTCGATCCGCGATCTTTATAACCGTGAGATCGACGAGGTTCTGGTCGAAGGCGAACGCGGCTACCGCATCGCCAAGGACTTCATGAAGATGATCATGCCGTCCCACGCCAAGAACGTGAAAAACTACCAAGATCAGTTGCCGCTTTTTGCGCGCTATCAGGTGGAAAGCTACCTCGGCGGGATGTTCAATCCGACCGTGCAGCTGAAATCCGGTGGCTATATCGTGATCGGTGTGACCGAAGCGCTGGTGGCCATCGACGTGAACTCGGGTCGGGCGACCAAGGAAGCCTCGATTGAGGAAACCGCGCTGAAGACGAACCTTGAGGCCGCCGAAGAGGTGGCGCGTCAGCTGCGTCTGCGTGACCTGGCCGGTCTGATTGTCATCGACTTTATCGACATGGATGAGCGCAAGAACAACGCCGCCGTCGAAAAGCGTATGAAAGACAAGCTGAAGACTGATCGCGCCCGCATTCAGGTGGGTCGCATTTCGGGTTTTGGTCTGATGGAAATGTCGCGCCAGCGTCTGCGCCCTGGTATGATCGAGGCGACCACCGCGCCGTGCCCGCATTGCCACGGTACTGGCCTGATCCGTTCGGATGACAGCATGGCGCTGTCGATCCTGCGCCAGATCGAGGAAGAGGGCACCCGCCGTCGCTCTCGTGAGGTGTTGGTGAAATGCCCGGTGGATATTGCCAACTACCTGATGAACCAAAAGCGCGAGCATATCGCGCAGATCGAAGCCCGGTATGGTCTGTCGGTCCGTATCGAAGGCGATGTGACACTGGTCAGCCCCGATTTCTCGCTTGAGAAGTTCAAAACCGCCTCGCGCGCGATCCCGGCGGTGACTGCGCCTGTGGTATCTGTCGATGCATCCATCATGGATCAGATCGATGCGATTGAAGAGGTTGCGGAAGAGGTCGAAGAGGCCCCCACTGCAGCACCTGTCGAGACGGAAGAGACAGAAGGCGAAAGCAAACCCAAGCGCAAGCGTCGTCGTCGTCGTCGCAAGAAGTCTGGCAACGGTGAGAACGGTCAGGACAATGGCGACAATAGCGCCGCAGAGTCCGAGACGTCTGATGAGAGCAAGGACGCTGAGACCGGTGGCGAAGCAGAGGTGAAAGCTGAACCCTCCGCAGATGGTGCTGCTGAGGTCGAAGGTGAAACTGAGGCCGAGCCGAAGAAAAAGAAAACCCGCACCCGGACCCGTAGCCGTTCGCGCAAGAAGGTAGAACCTGAGGCGGAACAGACAACTGAGGCGCCCGCAGACAGCGAAGCGCCCCAAGCAGCAGATGCGGTAGCAGAAGCCCCCGCTGATGAGGTCGCAAAGGTTGCCGTGGCCGAAGAGGCACCAGCTGCTGAGACGCCGAAGGCGGAACCTGCGCCAGAACCCGAGGTTGAAACACCTGCGATTGCGGATGCAGAAGTTGATCAGGCAGAGCAAGCGTCAGAAACAGCTGAAGCGGAAGTGGCGAAGGATGACGCTCCTGTCGCAAACGCTGCCGAGGACGCACCTGCCGAGGAACCTGCTGAAGAGGCCACGCCGGAGCCCGAGCCGGAGCTGGTTGTGGCAGAACCTGAACCGCAGCAGCCTGCAAAGCCTAAGCGCCGCGGCTGGTGGTCGGCAGGCCGCTAAGGCCACAGGTCAGAACAAACAGAAAGGCGGCCCGCACCGGGCCGCCTTTTCTTATTGCAGATCCCAAACGCGGCCAATGGACTGCGTCAGAGTGACACGCCGTTTGTCAGGCCGCGCCTTTTCGGATCAGGTAAATCTGGTACGCGCCGCTTTCCTCCATGCCTAAAAACCCGTGTCCGGCTTCGGCGCAGAAATGCGGCACATCAATGATAGCCGCCGGATCATCGGCCAAAATGCGCAATACACCGCCCTCCGGAAGAGGCTCAAGACGTTTGCGGGCTTTTAGTACGGGCAGGGGGCAGAGGAGGCCGATGGCGTCCAGCGTGGCGTCAAAATCTGTCATACCTTCCGAGATAAGCCCCGTGTTACAGCCTGTCCACAAGGATGTGACATGCCGTGCAGGTGACGCCGCTGATGGCTTCGACTATGCAGACGATATGTTTGGAATCGAGATCATCGACGCGAGCCTTTTGCCCGCCATGTTCGTGGCCCTTGTCGGGGGCATCGTCAGCTTTTTGAGCCCCTGCGTGCTGCCGATTGTGCCGCCCTATCTGGCTTATATGAGCGGTGTCACCATTGGTGAGATACAAGGCACGGCAGCAGCCCGGCGCAAGGCGATCTTGGCGGCGCTGTTCTTTGTGATGGGGCTGTCGACGGTGTTCCTGCTGTTGGGGTTCACGGCGTCGGCGTTTGGGGCATTTGTGCTGCAAAATCAGGAGCTTTTCGCTAAAGCCTCGGGCGTGGTGGTTATCGTGTTCGGGCTGCATTTCCTGTCCATATTCCGTATTCCGCTCCTTGATCGTGAAGCACGCATGGAGACGGGTGAGACCGGCGGTTCGGCGCTTGGGGCCTATGTTCTTGGGTTGGCCTTTGCCTTTGGCTGGACGCCGTGTATTGGCCCGCAACTTGGCGCGATCCTGTCGCTTGCCGCATCTGAGGCCTCCGTCAGCCGGGGGACGATCCTGCTCGGCGTCTATGCGTTGGGGCTTGGGGTGCCATTCCTGTTGGCAGCGGTTTTCCTCAACCGCTCCATGGCGCTGATGAACCGCATCAAACGTCACATGGGATTGATTGAGAAACTGATGGGCGGGTTGCTGTTGCTTGTTGGATTTATGCTGGTGACGGGATTGTTCACCAGCTTCTCCTTCTGGCTGCTGGAAACCTTCCCCGCGCTTGCCACACTCGGCTGATCCGCTGCACGCACCGTCTTACGCTGCGTGCAAAGCTGCGCTAGGCTCATGGTCAAAAGATCGGGGCAAGAAGATCGGGCATGAGCAGCAACTCCAGCACAAGACCGGTGCGCCGGCGTCGGGTGTTCTACATTCCGGGTTATGATCCGTTCCACCCGCGCCGGTATCGCGAGCTTTATCGCAGCGAAGGCGCAGAACAGGCGCAGATTTCCGGCTATGCTCTATCGCTCAGCCCCAAGACGACCGGGGGGCCATTTGGCTGGCACGTCTCGGCCGAGATAGAGGGCGAGCGGGTCGAGACGGATATGGAGGTTCTGGTCTGGTCGGACCTCGTTAAACACAGCATGAACAGCTCTATTGTTGCAACCTATTGGCAGCTTCTGCGTACGGCTTGGATCTACATCGGCTCCGGTGCCTTGTGGCGCCTGATGCATTTGCGCAAAGGACCTGTGATCGCGGCACTCTATCCGGTGGTGATCCTGCTGCTTCAGGCTGGACTTGCGGCGCTGCTCGGGGCCGGGGTGGCATCTGGGCTAGGGGCTCTGGCGGGGCTTGTGGTGGTGCCGGAATTGGTACTGCGCGCCGCGCAGATTATCGCAGGCGCAGGCGCGGCTGTGGCGCTTTTGGTGGCGTTCAAATCCCGCGACAATAAGCTCTTCGTCTATTATCTGATGCATGACTACGCCTATTCTGCGGGCCTGCGCGGCGCTGTTCCGGCAGAGCTTGAGGCCCGCATGCAGGCGTTCACCGCTGCCATTCGCACCGCACTGGAAGAGGACGCGGTGGATGAGGTTCTGGTTGTGGGGCATTCGTCGGGGGCGCATATTGGCGTCTCTGTGCTGGCGGATCTTCTGCACGCGGACCTGCCGGAGGACCGCCCCGACTTGAGTTTTCTCACGCTGGGGCAGGTGGTGCCGATGGTATCCTTCCTGCCGCGTGCCACGCGCCTGCGCCGGGATTTGCAAGAGATGTCAGAGCAAGAATTGACCCCCTGGTATGATGTCACCGCCCCCGGCGACGGCTGCGCCTTTGCGCTTTGTGATCCTGTTGCGGTGACGGGCGTCGCCACACAAGCGCAGCGCTGGCCCATCGTGTTTTCTGCAGCCTTCACCCAGACGCTCAGTCCCGCGCGTTGGAAGGCATTGGAACGGCGCTATTTTCGGCTGCATTTCCAGTACCTCTGCGCGTTCGACCAGCCCAAGGATTACGACTATTTTCGCATCACTGCCGGGCCGTTGACCCTTGGCGAGCGGTTGCGAGACCGCGGGCATTCTCGGTCACGACTTTCCGAACCTGTGAGCGGGTATCGCTCCATGAGTGAAAGATGAGCAGGCTGCCCCCCAAACCCCCGGCACGTCCGGACAAGGTCTCGCTCTGGCGGTATCTGAAGCTGTTTCGCGCCGATATCCTGTCAGCCCAGCCGCAGCGGCTTTATCGCGCGTGGATGGCTGAGTTTCGCACACCGTTCTTTCGCTCCTTTCTGGTGAACCAGCCGGAGCTTCTGGACGTGCTGTTAAAGCAGCGACCGGATGATTTTCCAAAATCTGATCGCGTGGGCGAGGGGCTGAGGCCGCTTTTGGGCAACTCCGTCTTTCTGACCAATGGGGAAACATGGAAACGGCAACGGCGCATCATTGATCCGGCATTCGAGGGCGGGCGGCTGCGCGAGACGTTTCCCGCGATGCATGCCGCAGCCGAGGCTGGTGTTGCGCGCCTGTTGCCGCGCGCGGATGGCACCCCGCTGGAGATTGAGGCCGAGACCTCGCATATTGCGGCAGATGTGATCTTTCGAACCCTGTTTTCCATCCAGATCGAACATGAGGTGGCTTCTGAGGTCTTTGCCCGCTTTCGCGCCTATCAGCAGGCGCAACCGATCCTGAATCTTGCGGCCTTCGTGCCCGTGCCGCGCTGGATGCCGCGTTTCTATCCCAAAGGCACGCGCACAAATGCCGCCCACATCCGCCGCCTGATCTCTGATCTGACACACGCGCGTCTGGCCGAGATCGAGGCCGGAACCGCCCCCGATGACCTCGCCACCAAGATCATGACGACGCGTGACCCGGACACGGGCGTTGGCTTTGATGCCGAGGAAATGGTCGATCAGGTGGCGATTTTCTTTTTGGCGGGGCATGAAACCAGCGCGTCGGCGCTGGGGTGGGCGCTCTATTTGATGGCGCTTTATCCAGAGTGGCAGGAAAAGCTGGCGGCAGAGGTCGCGGACCATGGCACTGGGGATTTTGCGGCGGTGTCTCGATTGCGCCTGACGCGGGATGTGTTTCGCGAGACCCTGCGCCTCTATCCGCCGGTGCCGATGATGGTGCGTGAGGCGCAATGCCCGGAGAGGTTCCGCGACCGTGAGGTGCCAAAAGGATCGCAAATGGTGCTGAGCCCGTGGCACCTGCACCGGCACGAACGGCTGTGGGAGCGACCGGATGACTTTGATCCCGGTCGCTGGCAGACCGAGAATGGCAAGACCTGCGCGCGGAACGCCTATATGCCATTCTCAGCGGGGGCGCGGGTCTGCACAGGCGCGGGATTTGCGATGGTGGAGGGTGTTTTGATCCTCGCCCAGTTGCTGCACCGTTTTCGCGTTGAGCGCGTAGAAGGACGCGACCCGCAGCCTGTTGCCCATCTGACAGTGCGCTCGCGCAATGGGATCTGGCTGCGCCTCACAGAGCGCTAGCCCGCAGCCTCGGCCTTCAGCGCCATGAGCACATAAAGGCGAATAGCAGAGGCCAGACCGCAATCTGTGCCGCGCTTTTCGTCAATGTCGGCCGCCAGTTCATTGATGGCGCGCCCCTCTGCCGCGGCAAGGCGTCGGAATTCAGCCCAGAAAGCATCCTCCAGAGAAACAGAGGTCCGGTGACCGCGCAGGGTCAAAGAGCGTTTTTTAGGCCGTTCGCCAATCATCATATAATCTCATGCTATCAATAGACGTGCTTCTTGCACGCTGACAGAGGGGTAGCAAGTCGGCCCGTAAGCGCTGAGACTCGTTTCCAACTCTGGAAAAATCTGAAAAAGCTCTTGCCGTACATGCGTTTGTGATGCGGTTAAGACCCACTCGCCGGGATGGTAGCTTTCGGAGTAAAGCCCGTCGGTTTCAATAACTTCATGCTGGTCGAACATCAGGTGCACATATGTAATCGGCGCGCAGCTTTGATCCTGATACACGGTGCCCCCGTTTACCAGCCCTTTGGCAGGGGCGAGGATGGCATGGCTCGCAAACAATAAATGGCTCATGTGGGTTTCGATCAGGATGCGATGCTGCGGAGAGACTTTGAACCTGCGCTTTGGGCAACCGGGGCCAAGCGCATCGCGTTCAAACACAATCGGCGCAAGATGCGGGTTCTTTTGTAGATCGAAACGCGAGAGCCTGCGCCGGTAAATCCAGCGCACCGTTTGATAGCCCCGGTCGCGCGTCAGCACTTGATCGCCGATATTGAGCTTGCGAATGCGACGTAGACCCTCGGGTGTTGTCACCTGCGCGTTTGGCGTGAAGCAGACAACCGTTGCGCCTTCGATATCCGAATAAGACCCGGCATCGGTTTCGTCTTCGCCGACGTATTGCCAATATTTATATCGGTTGTACCCGGTGAGCTCGTCATCATTGATGACATTGTGGGTCTCGTAGCTGTAATTTACATTTCTCGAAAGTGGCGTCGTCGGCAAATAGCCAATAAATTCACCACCGCTTTCCAATGCATATAGTGTGATTTGACTGCCATCATCGCCGGTGAGGACGATCTGGTTTTCGGCATAAATACGATCATTGTAGATGTAATCTCCATCCACACGCGCCAGTGTGCTGCCGTCGCTTTCATAGACGGTTCCACGTTGATTAGTATCCGCGCCGCGTTCGTCCCGCGTAAAATCGCCATCGAGGGTGTTGTCATTATCTGAAATAGACACCACTCGGCGATCTGTATCAGGGTCGACGTCTGAACTAAGCCTCACGGAGCCACCGGAAAAACTCAGGGCGTCCGCCGTGTAGACGAAATAGCGATGGGTGGGCATGCCTGAGCCGCCTCCGTAATATTCTACTGCTCGGCGCTCAGTTTTTTGGCGCGCTTTTGATGGGCAATTATGCGCGCCCAGTCAAAAAAGGTAAAGAAATTGCTAACAAAAATAATTGTGAGGGCATGATTGGGTGAAAACGCGTGAAGTCGTGTTTTCGCTAATCGTCGATTTTATGCCCATCCAGACGGTCTTTTGTGATCCGTTTTGCGGCTTTGTCTAACTCTTTCTGGTCTTTGGTGCGACCAAATTTCACAGCGTTTTGGTCAGCGCGGGCCTTTTTCTCAGCCCGCGCCTTTTCTTTTCGAAACCGGTTTAGATTGACCGGCTTTGCCATCACTTGGCCTTTGGACCGATCATTTGCTCGGGGCGGACAACCTTGTCGAAGGTCTCTTCGTCCACAAAACCGAGTTTGACCGCCTCTTCCTTCAGGGTGGTGCCGTTCTTATGGGCGGTCTTTGCCACGGCTGTCGCGTTGTCGTAACCGATGGTCGGGGCCAATGCGGTCACCAGCATCAGGCTTTCCTTCATCAGCTTATCGATACGCGGCTCGTTGGCCTTGATGCCATTGAGCATCCGCTCGGTGAAGCTGTCCGCAGCATCACCCAGAAGCTGAATGGACTGCAGCAGGTTATAGGACATCATCGGGTTGTAGACGTTCAGTTCAAAGTGACCTTGAGAGCCCGCAAATTTGATCGCGGCGTCGTTGCCCATGACGTGCGCTGCCACCTGTGTGAGCGCCTCGGCCTGGGTTGGGTTCACCTTGCCCGGCATGATCGAGGAGCCGGGTTCGTTTTCAGGCAGGATCAACTCGCCCAGACCAGAGCGCGGGCCGGAGCCCAGGAACCGGATGTCGTTGGCGATCTTGTAGCAGCTGCCAGCAATGGTCGCGAGGGCGCCCGAGAGGAACACCATCGCGTCATGTGCGGCCAATGCTTCGAACTTGTTGGGCGCGGTCACGAAGGGCAGGCCGGTGATTTCGGCCATATTTGCAGCGACTTCCTCGCCCCAGCCTTCCACGGTGTTGAGACCGGTGCCAACTGCGGTGCCGCCCTGTGCCAGTTCATAGATGCCGGGCATTGCCGCCTCGACCCGTGCCAGACCCTGACGGATCTGATGCGCGTAGCCGCCAAATTCCTGACCCAGTGTCAGCGGCGTGGCGTCCTGCGTATGGGTGCGGCCGATCTTGATGATGTCTTTGAATTCCGCTGCCTTGGCTTCCAGCCCTTCGGCCAGTTTGGTCAGGCCCGGCACCAGCACGTCACGCACTGACATCGCAGTGGCGATGTGCATTGCGGTCGGGAAAGTGTCGTTAGAGGACTGGCCCATGTTGCAGTGGTCGTTCGGGTGCACCGGATCCTTGGAGCCGATCACGCCGCCGAGGATTTCGATCGCGCGGTTGGCGATCACCTCGTTGGAGTTCATGTTGGACTGGGTGCCAGAGCCGGTTTGCCAGACCACCAGCGGGAAGTTGTCATCGAATTTGCCCTCAATCACCTCACCTGCAGCCTGAATAACGGCATCGCCGATTTTTGCGTCCAGCTTGCCGGAGGCCTTATTGGCCATGGCGCAGGCTTGCTTGATCACGCCAAGCGCGCGCACGATGGCGACGGGCTGTTTTTCCCACCCAATCGGGAAGTTCATGATCGAACGCTGAGTCTGTGCCCCCCAGTATTTTTCGGAAGGGACCTCAAGCGGGCCAAAGCTGTCGGTTTCGGTGCGGGTGTTCGACATTGTGTCTGTCTCCGTCGCTGGTTCGGCCACTTGGATATCGCAAGTGGTATACTGATGTATGCCGTGTACCCGCGCGGGCGGCCTGACGCAATTGTTCTGCGCCACCTGACCGATCTTACGGGTCCTCAGCGGCTGGTATACTGTCCCAATTCCGCAAGTGCCATTGCCAGTTTGGGTAAGATGCATAGATTACACCAAAAGAGAGTCGTCAGACCGTGTCCCCAACAGGAGTTCGAAACCAAGATATGCGCAGCATCACCCTCAGCCAGCTTCGGTCTATGCCTGACACCTCCCGTTTGACCCTGTGGTGTCTTGTGATGCTGTCGGCATTGTTCCTGAGCGTTCAGAGCGCTTTTTGCGCGGAAACGCTCAACCGGTTTGTCGGATCTTATTCCGGGAGCGCCGAGGTTGAGCAAATCGACGGTACGGTCGAGCAACGCGATATGAGTGTCGCCATTCGCGAAACCTATAAAGGGTTCGAGGTGCAGTGGAGCACGGCCATCCGGCGCGCGGATGGCGATGCAAAAACCAAGAGCTACAAGATCGAATTTATTCCGTCAGAGCGCGACGGGGTTTTTTCCGCTGCGATGCAGACAAATGTGTTTGGGCATACGGTTCAGATGAACCCCATGAAGGGGGAGCCGTTCGTCTGGGCGCGCGTGATTGGTGACACGCTGACGATCTTCTCGCTCTATGTGGCCGAAAACGGCGATTACCTGATGCAGCAATATGATCGCACCGTGGCAGACGGCGGATTGGAACTGGATTTCTCGTTACACCGCAATGGGATGCCTTCGCGCAAGGTTTCGACATTTCTGACCAGAGATTGATCTGAACGCGCGTTGCGACGACATAAGAACGGCGCCGCCGAGATATCGGGGGCGCCGCTGCAACTTCTGATGCCGTGCTAGGGGCGACAGCCTATTTGCGAAAGCTGTCCAGAGACACCACATCCGCATCTTTCTTCGCGGCAGGGGCGTCGTCTTCATCCTCATCATCGGGCAAATCGCTCGCCACCTCTACGGGGGCCAGATCTTCATCGTCATCCTCGCCAGTGCTTTCAAAGCGCAGGCCAAACTCGACAGATGGGTCGACGAAAGTCTTGATCGCGTCATAGGGAATATAGAGCGGCTCGGGCGCGTCGCCAAAATTCAGCGTCACGGAGAAGCCCTCGTCGGTGACGTTCAGATTGTCGAACCAATGCTGCATGACCACGGTCATCTCACCGGGATAACGGTCAGACAGCCAATCGGCCAGTTCGGCATCCGGGTGTGAGGTATCAAACGTGATGAAGAAGTGATGAGCTCCGGGCAGGCCATTGGCCGCAACATCGTCCAGGACGTTGCGGATCAGGCCACGCATGGCACGATGCATCAGGTTTCCATAGTCGATCTGACGGGACATCGCCTCACCTTTTGTAGTTGGGGGTGCGGCGTTGACAACATGGTTTGAGGCCACACCCTATCCCCTCCAGTTTTGGACCTATTTTGAAGGCATTGCAAGACAAGCTAGCGGTCTTTAGCCGACCGTGAAGCCAGCGGCAATCAGGCCGAGACTGGCCATTGCCGCCAGCAACCACAGGATGCGCCCGCGCAAGGCCAACGCAACAAACGGTGCCAAAGCAACGAGGGCGAGGGCCGGGACATTGAGGCTTTGAATGTCCGGCGCAGGGAGCGTGACAGGCCCGAGCATCACAGAGGTCTGCTTTTGAAACAACAAGTGCAACAAGAACCACACAGAGAGGTTAAGCATCATCCCCGCGACAGCCGCAGTAATGGCCTGAAGCGCGCCGCGCAAACGGGGCTGATGTGTCAGTCGTTCCACAAACGGAGCTGTCGCAAAAATCCATAAAAAACAGGGTGTGAAGGTCGCCCATAACGCCACAGCGCCTGCCGCGAGCGCCAACATCGCACCGCCCACTTCAGCCCCTGCAAGCATTGCAACGAACTGGGTCACCAGTACCAGAGGGCCGGGCGTGGTTTCTGCCAGACCGAGGGCATCAATCATCTGACCTGTTGTGATCCAGCCATGCTCGCTGACCACCGTCTGGGTCATATAGGCAAGCACCGCATAAGCGCCCCCGAAGGTGACAACCGCAAGTTTAGCAAAGAACCAGCCAATTGTGGCCAGAAAGTCGGCTCCGATCAGTGAGAGACCGAGGAGGGGGAGCAGCCACAGCGCGCTCCACAACACAATGACTCGCCAGTGATTGGGGCCAACGGGCTGCACTGGTGGTGGGGTGTCGGTCGTCTCTGCACTCTGAAATAGTCCGATAATCCCCGCCCCCAGAACCACAACCGGGAAGGGGAGGTTGAGTGCAAATATTGCCACGAATCCGGTTAATGCGAGCAGCCAAGCTCCGGTTGATTTGAGTGCTTTTCGAGAAATGCGCCAGAGTGCCTGCACGACAATCACCACAACGGCTGCTTTGATGCCGAGAAAGGCCGATTGTACCGCCGGCAGAGTGCCAAAGGCCACATAGAGCCAGACCAATATGGAAATGACGAAGGCGCCGGGCAGGATGAACAAACTCCCTGCCAAAAGCCCACCGCCGATGCCGCGCAACCGCCAACCGGTATAGGTGGCCAGTTGCATGGCTTCTGGTCCGGGCAGCAGCATACAAAACGACAAGCCGCGCAGGAATTGCTCTTCGCTGAGCCAGTCGCGGCGATCGACCAATTCACGATGCATCAGCGCGATTTGTGCCGCGGGACCGCCGAAACTCAGCAGACCAATGAGGCCGAAACAGTGAAACAAAACCCACCAGGAAGGCGAGGTGGGATGCGAGGTTGCGGTCTTTGACATCACGGCTGCCCGGTTGCTTTCACCTTTGCCCTTTTATCAAAGCCCAGCAATATCACCAGCGCTCGCGCTTCTTTTGAAGCAGTTGTTTTTCTATGGGGGCGTGGTGGCTATTCCACCCAGACGAGGCGCTCACCTGTCAGACAGACGGGCAGGGCGTCTGTGGGCAACTGACCGAGTTGTTCGAACATGCGCAGGTAGTCGAAGTTGGTATAGAACTCGATGAACCGCCCATCATGGACGCGCACACTCACATGACCGGTGAAATCCAGCTTGCGTGTGCGGCTGTGATCGAAAGCCGAAACCTGCACCCGCGCCATGGCAAGATCCCCATCATCCATACTATGCGTAATGATCACATGAGGCTGATCGAGCAGCGCTTTGATGGCACAAACGACCTCTTTGTAGTCGACGCCGGGGGATACGACACCATCCAGAGCCCCATTAAAAGTGACATCTGGATCAAGCAGGTCGTCGATGACGGACAGATTGTCTTTATTCCAGACTTCTTCGAACCAGTATTTCAGCAGAGTGCTGTTTTTCATTTCAGGGAAGTTTCACATTCTGACATTTGCGGAAGGCGCCACCTACAGGCGTGTTACATATAATGTCGAGAGCCATATCGCTGTAACTTCGCAATGCTAGCGTTAAAAGGAAGGAAATTGGCAGGAATTTCCCGTCAAAGTTTAACGATAGCCGCAGTTGCTCGTAAAAGAGTATACGACATGCCCTTTTGTCGGGAGGTGCATCGCTATTTCAGGGGAGTGAAAGTGCAGGTTTCTGTTGCCAGGTACCTGCGAACCCCGCCTAACGCTGCTAGGCGCTAGGGCTTAAAGTCGGTTCAACTCGGACTGCTTACGCAGCCAGAGCAACCGGAGCACGATTGTCGTTTGCAATTGTACTGTTTTCGCCGGTAACGGTGGCAGACAGCCGAGACAAAGCTAACCCCTTTAGACGTCCGTCGATCCTGTTTCGGCCCCATAATCCCCAAACGAAGGATATTTGGTGGAGCCGCCGGGTACCGCCCCCGGGTCCGATCCGCTTATTACGAGCGCGTTTATGTCCATAGTTCCCGAAGGAACACACTGAATATAGGGTGGTTCACTGTGGAGTTAAAGGGGGAATTGACGCGCTGACGCGCGTGGCCTCCGGCGGGGATATTTGAAAGAAGATGAAGAGGGTCAGCGCTTTGCCGCGCGGCGGGCGAAGACATTAGCGGCGAGGTTGCGCGTTTCCTCCTCCAGCGCGCTGAGGCCCGCGACCGCCGCGTCTCCCTTGCCGGCTTCGATGGCATCGGTGATGCTGGTGTGCAGCGCAAGGATGGTGGCACGATCCCGCGCCGTGAAGGTGATCATGTTCATCAGCGGCTGCATCGCCTCCACGGCCCCGGCAAGCTGATAGGACAGCACCGGATTATGCGCCCCGTCCACCAACGCGCGATGAAAAGCCACATCTGACGCACAAAAGGCCTCATCCGTGAGGCCGGGTTGGCCCTGCCGAAAGATCTCTGCCCGCATGGTCGCAAGCTGATCGGCGGTTCGGCGGCTGGCCGAAAGCGGCGCACAAGCCCGTTCCAGCGCATATCGGGCCTCGCAGGCGGTGTCGAAACTCACCGCGTTCATGCTCAGAAGCAGCGTCGAGGTGGTGATCTGCTGGCTGTAGGCGTCCTCGAAACTGAGACGGTTGACGAAGGCCCCTCCGGTCGCGCCGCGTTGGGTGCGGATCAGGGATTGCGCGGCGAGGCGTTTCAAACCTTCGCGTACGGTTGCGCGAGACACTTGAAATTGCTCGGCCAATTCCGATTCCGAGGGCAGACGTTCGTCGACGATCAGATCGCCCGCAACAATGGCATCACGAATGGCGGTGGCAATCTGGGCAGAGAGATCTGCGGTGCTGTTTGGGTCGATCTTCAAAACGGTTTTCCCTCACGTCAGACGGGGTGTTTGGAATTTTTATTTGTCAGACATTTAAAAGTCTGACATTTGATTCACAAGAGCTATTGAGTCGCAGCGAGACGGGGAGGTCATCGCAAAACCATGCTTAAAGCACGCCTGACAGAGAGTATTCGCCAAATGAGCGGCCTGCATTGGCTCTTGCTCTTTGGTGGTATTCTGCTGGCTTGGGCTGCGTTGTTTGCCATGTCGGTGCCGGAGAATTTGCGCGATGCGGGAGCGCTATATGGTGCGGATTTCTGGGTGTCGCTATGTACCATGACGCCGGATGCTGCAGGTGCGGGCAAGATGGCACTGATGTGGGTGTTGATGTCGGCGGCGATGATGGCGCCCACGGCACTGCCGGCCTTTGCCACCTACGATGATCTGAGCCAATCGGCGGAAGGAACCCGGTTTGGGGATCTGGTTCTTGGTTATCTGATGGTCTGGATTGGATTTTCGCTGCTGGCAGCCGCTCTGCAGCTGGCGCTTGTCCATGCGGGTATGGTCAGCGTTTTTGGCGACAGCCGTTCGTCCCTGCTGTCGGCGGTGCTCCTGCTGATTGCCGGGGGCTACCAGTTCACGCCGCTCAAAGACGCTTGCCTGTCCAAATGCCGCCGCCCGCTGGTGTTCTTTATGCAGCATTGGGAGGAGGGCCCATTGCGCAACGGTCTGCGCCTTGGTGCGGTCTGTTTGGGATGCTGCTGGGCGCTGATGCTTCTGGCCTTTGTCGGTGGGGTCATGAACCTCGTCTTCATGGGGCTGGCGACGGTTTTTATGGTTCTGGAAAAACTGCCCGAGATCGGGCGCTGGCTGACCCGTCCGATGGGCGTTGTCCTCTGCGCGTCGGGACTTTGGCTTCTTGTGACATCTGTTTGAATTGGGAGGAAAAATCACATGGCAAATCCGCAAGCCGCATCGGCGCCCGAGCTCATGCCTTGGGCGATCAAGGGCGAGCTGATCCTGAACTGCAACTGTACGGTCTTTTGCCCCTGCGTGGTGTCGCTGGGCAAGCATCCGCCCACCGAAGGTTACTGTCAGGCTTGGGCGGGCGTGCGCATCGATGAAGGGCACTATGGCGACGCCGATCTGTCTGGTCTGAATGTCGGGCTGATCCTGGAAATCCCGGGATTGATGGCCCGCGGCAACTGGAAGGCAGCAGCCTATATCGACGAGCGCGCGAGTGAAGAAGCCTACGACGGTCTGATCGATATTTTCTCTGGAAAAGCAAGGGGAACCACGGGGCTCTTCAAGGTTTTGGTGAGCGAATTCCTCGGCGCGGAGCGCGCCCCGGTGCTGTTTGAAACCGAAGGCAAGACCCGCCGCCTGATCGTGGGCAAGCAGATCCACGGTGAGGTTGTTCCGGTGGGCGGGGCCGACAGCGAACAGGACATTGTGGTCACCAACACCGAGTATTGGATGGGCCCGGACATCACCGTTGCCACCGCCACCAAGGGCCGCGTGCGCGCCTTTGGCCGGGTATGGGATTTTGACGGGCGCTCGGCCGAGATCTGCCAGATCGACTGGAAAGGTCCACGCTAAGGTGACATCGGGCGGCGGCCAGACTGGCGCGCCGCTCATCTCAACACTCGTGCCATGAAAGGGATCGCCATGGCCGTTATTCAACCTAACATCTCCCTGTCCCGCCGCCTGCGCCGCACCCCGTTTTCCGACGGGGTCGAGGCCGCAGGTGTCAAAGGCTACACCGTTTACAACCACATGCTGCTTCCAACCGTTTTTGAAAGCGTGGAGGCGGATTATCACCACCTCAAACGCCATGTGCAGGTCTGGGACGTGGCCTGTGAACGGCAGGTGGAGTTGCGCGGCCCGGATGCGGGACGGCTGATGCAAATGCTCACCCCGCGCGATCTGCGCGGCATGATGCCCGGCCAGTGCTACTATGTGCCCATCGTGGATGAGACCGGCGGCATGCTGAACGATCCGGTGGCGGTGAAGCTGGCCGAGGACCGCTGGTGGATCTCCATCGCCGACAGTGATCTCCTCTATTGGGTGAAGGGCATCGCCAATGGCTGGCGGCTGGATGTGCTGGTGGATGAACCGGATGTCTCGCCACTGGCCATACAGGGACCCAAGGCCGAGGATTTGATGGCCCGGGTCTTTGGCGAGACCGTGCGCGCGATCCGGTTTTTTCGCTTTGGCGTTTATCAGTTCGAAGGGCGCGACCTGGTGGTGGCGCGCTCGGGTTACTCGAAACAGGGTGGGTTCGAGATCTACGTCGAAGGCAGCGACATCGGCATGCCGCTCTGGCATCGGCTGTTTGAGGCGGGCGCGGATCTGGAGGTGCGGGCAGGCTGTCCAAACCTGATCGAGCGGATCGAAAGTGGCCTGCTGAGCTATGGCAACGACATGACCGACGACAACACGCCGCATGAATGCGGGCTGGGCCGCTTCTGCAACACCCATACGGCGATCGGCTGTATCGGCCGCGACGCCCTTCTCCGGGTGGCTAAGGAAGGTCCGGTGCAGCAGATCCGCCCCATCGCCATTGCGGGCGACGCGGTGCCGCCCTGTGACCGGTTCTGGCCGCTCTATGCCAATGGCCGCCGGGTGGGGCGGGTGTCCTCGGCCACATGGTCGCCCGATCACGCCACCAATGTCGCCATCGGCATGGTGAAGATGACCCAATGGGACGCGGGCTCTCGCGTCGAGGTCGAGACACCGGACGGCATGCGCGATGCGACCGTCCACGAGAATTTCTGGAATTAACGGGAGAGATCAACATGTTCAAAGCACTGGTGATGACGAAAGACGCAGACAGCGGTAAGGCCTCTGCGGCCATTGAAGAGCTGAACGAGGATCAGTTGCCCGACGGTGAGGTCACTGTTGCGGTCGACTATTCCACCGTGAACTACAAGGACGGCCTCTGCCTCAGCGCCAAGGGTGGCGGTTTGGTGCGCAATTATCCGCATGTGCCGGGGATCGATTTTGCAGGCACCGTGGAGGCATCATCGGATGATCGCTACAAACCCGGCGACAAGGTGGTGCTGACCGGTTGGCGCGTGGGCGAGGCCCATTGGGGCGGATATGCGCAAAAGGCGCGGGTCAAGGCGGATTGGCTGGTGCCACTGCCGGATGGGATCACGGCGCGTCAGGCCATGGCGGTGGGAACGGCTGGTTTTACCGCAATGCTGGCGGTGATGGCGCTGGAAGATCACGGTCTGAAACCGGGGAACGGCCCGGTGGGCCCGGTGCTGGTCACCGGTGCTGCGGGCGGTGTTGGATCGGTGGCGACAGCAATCCTCGCACATCTGGGCTATGAGGTGGCAGCGGTCACCGGGCGGCCGGAGACGGCGGATTACCTCAAGAGCCTTGGTGCGACGCAGATCGTACCACGCGCGGATCTGAACGAGACCGTCAAACGCCCGCTGGAGAGTGAGACCTGGGCCGGCTGCGTTGACGCGGTTGGCGGCGACATGTTGGCGCGGGTGCTGGGCCAGATGAAATACGGCGCTTCGGTTGCGGCGGTGGGTCTGGCGGGCGGCGCGGCGCTTCCGGCAACCGTGATCCCGTTCCTGCTGCGCGGCGTGAACCTCTTGGGCATCGATTCCGTGATGCAGCCGTTTGAGAACCGCCAGCGGGCATGGCAGCGGATTGCCTCGGACCTGCCGATGGACAGGCTCGACGCGATGGTGCACTCCGCGACGCTAGCAGATCTGCCGCAACTGGGCGCGGATATTCTTGCCGGGCAGGTCAAGGGGCGCGTTGTGGTCGATGTGAACGGCTAAGGCGGCTGACACCTGCGTGACATGCAGCCCCGGCGCGTCCTGGCGTCGCGACGGGGCGTTTCCGGGCTTGATCTTGTGGCGCGAAATTGCACTGTTCCTGCCATTGATCCGCAAAGGGAGCACGCGCCGCGCCATGGATATCGATTTTGTCCGCAAACAGTTTCCAGCTTTTGAGCAGGCCGCCCTGCAAGGACAGGCCTTTTTTGAAAACGCAGGCGGGTCTTATACCTGCCGTCAGGTGATTGATCGCCTGTTCCGGTTTTACACAGAACACAAGGTCCAGCCCTACGCGCCTTATGCAGCCTCGCAGGTTGCGGGGGCCGAGATGGACGAAGCGCGCAGCCGTCTGGCGGCGCTTTTGGGTGTGGGCGCCCAGGATGTGAGCTTTGGTCCGTCGACCACCCAGAACACCTATGTTCTGGCGCAGGCCTTTCGCAAGTTTCTGAAACCGGGCGAGAAGATCATCGTCACCAATCAGGATCACGAGGCCAACACCGGCCCCTGGCGGCGTTTGGCGGGCGAGGGCATCGAGGTGCTGGAATGGCAGATTGATCCGGCGACGGGTCATCTTGACCCAACCACGCTGGAGCCGTTGCTGGATGAAAGCGTCCGTCTGGTGTGTTTCCCGCATTGTTCCAACGTGGTGGGCGAGATCAATCCGGTGACCGAAATAACCGCGCTGGCGCATGCCGCTGGCGCTTTTGTCTGTGTCGACGGGGTCTCTTACGCGCCCCATGGCCTGCCCAATGTGGTGGAGCTGGGGCCAGATATCTATCTGTTTTCGGCCTATAAAACCTATGGCCCGCACCAGGGGATCATGGTCATCAACCCGGCGCTGGCAGAGTTGCTGCCCAATCAGGCGCATTATTTCAACGCGGATGTGCCCTACAAGCGTTTTACCCCGGCAGGACCGGATCATGCGCAGGTCGCCGCCTGTGCCGGGATGGTCGACTATTTTGAAGCACTCGCCGCCCATCACGGTGCGACGGAAACCAAGGGCGCAGCCATGGGGACCTTTGTGCACGACCTGATGCGGCAGCGCGAAATTGCCCTGTTGCAGCCGCTTCTGGACGCCGTGAAGGATCGCAACGACATCCGGTTGCTTGGCCCGTCGGCGGCTGAGGATCGTGCACCAACCGTGGCGCTTGCGCTGGGACGTGCGGCAGAGCCGGTGGCAAAGCAACTGGCAGAGCTGGGTATCATGGCCGGCGGCGGTGATTTCTATGCGGTGCGGGCGCTCAACGCCATGGGGGTGGACCCGTCCGAAGGCGTGCTGCGGCTGAGTTTTACCCATTATACCGATCAATCGGAGGTGACAGCGCTGATCGAGGCCCTAGATCGCGTCCTGTAACATCTGACTGAGCAAGGACTATGACTGACCATGGCTGACACCCGACCGGTGATCTGGTGGATCAGGCGCGACCTGCGCCTGCGTGACAATCCGGCCCTGACGGCGGCACTGGAAACGGGCGGACCGATCATTCCGCTTTATATCCACGACCCGCAGGATGAGGCCCTGGGCGCTGCTCCAAAGTTTCGGCTTGGCCTCGGGCTTGAGCGTTTTGCCAAAACGCTCAAGGGGCACGGCAGTCGATTGACCCTGCGAAAGGGGGACGCGCTTGCGGTGTTGCGCGAGGTCATCAAGGAGAGCGGAGCCGGTCATGTGATCTGGTCCCGGCTCTATGATCCAGAGGCGATCAAACGCGACACCGAGATCAAGGAACAGCTTAAAGCCGCTGATATTACGGTAAAATCCACCGGGGGGCGGCTGATGTTCGAACCCTGGACGGTCGAGACCAAAGACGGCGGCATGTACAAGGTCTACACGCCGTTCTGGAAGGCCGTGCGCGACCGCGAGGTCGAAGGTCTGATTGATGCGCCCGCACATCTGCCAAAGCCGGATGCGTGGCCTGCAACGGACAAGCTTGCAGATTACAACATGAGTGCCGCCATGCGCCGCGGTGCTGAGATCGTCGCAGGATATTGCCGGGTGGGTGAGGACGCGGCGCTGGAGCAACTGGACCGCTTCCTTGAGGAGCGGGTCGCCACCTATAAGGCGGACCGGGACTTTCCGGGGCGCGCGGCCACGTCAGAGCTGTCGGAAAACCTGGCCTGGGGCGAAATCAGTCCGCACCGGATGTGGCATCTGGGCGCGCAGGCGATGCGGGACGGCAAACAGGGTGCGGAACATTTCCTCAAAGAGGTGGTCTGGCGCGAGTTTGCCTATCACCTGATGTATCACTCGCCGCATATCCTGACTCGCAACTGGCGCGAGGAATGGGACGGTTTCCCATGGCAAGACGATCCGGGCGAGGCGCTCTTGCGCTGGCAGCAAGGGCAAACGGGCTATGATTTTGTCGATGCGGCGATGCGAGAGCTCTATGTCACCGGTAAAATGCACAATCGCGCCCGGATGATTGTGGCAAGTTTCCTCACCAAGCATCTGATGATCCATTGGAAATTCGGGATGCAGTGGTTTGAGGATTGTTTGGTGGACTGGGATCCTGCGTCCAATGCCATGGGCTGGCAATGGGTGGCAGGATCGGGGCCGGATGCCGCGCCTTTCTTTCGGATTTTCAACCCCGATGGCCAGTTGGAGAAATTCGACCCCAAAGGGCGCTACGTACGCAATTGGTTGGCAGAAGGGCAGTCGGACCCGCCCCAGACTGCGACGGATTTCTTTGCAGCCACGCCGCTAAGTTGGGGTTTGAGTCCAAAAGACGCGCGCGCGCAGCCGATTATCGATCTCAAACGCGGCCGTGAACGGGCGCTGGAGGCGTATCACGACAGCAGGGACAAAAGCTGATCGCATTTGGCCCTGAGCCACAGATAAAAGCGCGCGGCGACTTGGGGTTTGCGCTGGATTTGTGGCTCAGCTGCGCTTAGCCTTACGGGCAATCGAGCAGACATCAGGAAAATCAAATCCATGCCTACCGCCGCACACCTCGTGGCCTCTGTTGCCCTCGCTCTATTGGCGTTCGTCGTTTCAGGGCAAATCATGCCTTTGATGCCCGAATCCACAGATTTTGGCTATTTTACCCATGTAAATGTAGGGCTCGCTCTGGTGGCCGGCTGGAAAGTAATGGGACCGCGTGCCGGGCGCGGTTTCGTGCCCGGCATCAACAACGGTCTGACCGGGATGGCGGTCTTGGTGATTTGGGCTTTGATCATTCAGGGTGCGGTTGAAATGTTTCGCCTTGCGAAGCGGAATATTTACGATGGACCGTTTGAAGCACTGGCTGCGATATTTACCATCGCGCTTGAGTATTTCTTTGTGATGGCCGTTCCGACCGTTCTCGTCACTTTGGTTGTTGGCGGAACATTGGTGGGGCTGGTGACCGAGTTTGCCAGTAAACGCTGGAAGTGAAACACCTGCCAGACTGATGTGGTGTCATGAAAACATCGCAACTCCGCAGGTAAGTCAGCGCGTTCTGTGAATTCATTCCATTCATGGACAATGTACCACTTGGGGCAGTCTTCAGATGATGGTTTTGCGGTGGCGCACGCCGCGATGGAACCGTCTTCGCGCGCAAAAGGTCGAAGACATCGCAAAGGCTTGCCTGTGGCTGCTGACGACCCTTGTGATCGTGCGTGCCCCCGGCTACATCAAAAGGGAACGAGCGAAAGGGAATTTCATGCGCATTGCACGCGATCTGGCCGATGCTGTCGGTCATACCCCTCTGATCCGACTGAACAAAGTCAGCGAAGATACCGGCTGCGAAATTCTTGGCAAGGCGGAGTTTCTGAACCCCGGCCAATCCGTCAAGGATCGCGCTGCGCTCTATATTATCAAGGACGCCATCGCCCGTGGTGATTTGAAACCCGGTGGCACCATTGTCGAAGGTACGGCGGGTAACACCGGTATTGGACTGGCGCTGGTCGGGGCCTCGATGGGGTTCAAGACGGTGATTGTGATCCCGGAAACCCAGTCTGAAGAAAAGAAAGACATGCTGCGTCTGGCGGGCGCGCAATTGGTACAGGTGCCCGCAGCACCCTATAAAAATCCGAACAATTATGTCCGCTATTCGGAACGTTTGGCAAATGAGCTTGCGAAAACCGAACCAAATGGGGCCATTTGGGCAAACCAGTTCGACAATATCGCCAACCGTCAGGCGCATGTCGAAACCACTGGTCCCGAGATCTGGGAGCAGACAGGTGGCAAGGTCAATGGCTTTATCTGTGCGGTTGGCTCTGGCGGCACGCTTGCCGGTATCGCCGAGGCGCTGCAGCCCAAGGGCGTGAAGATCGGCCTTGCGGATCCTAACGGCGCGGCCCTCTATTCCTACTACACCTCAGGCGAGCTAAAATCCGAAGGCTCCTCCATCACCGAGGGAATCGGTCAGGGGCGCATCACCAAGAACCTTGAAGGGTTGAAGCCTGATTTTAATTACCAGATCCCTGATGCAGAGGCGCTGCCTTATGTCTTTGATCTGCTGCACGATGAAGGCTTGGTTCTGGGGGGCTCTTCCGGCATCAATATCGCCGGTGCGGTGCGTCTGGCGAAAGAAATGGGGCCAGGTCACACCATCGTCACCGTGCTGTGTGACTATGGCACCCGCTATCAATCCAAGCTCTTTAACCCCGAATTCCTAAAGGACAAGGGCCTGCCAGTTCCGGACTGGATGACCCATACCCCGGCATCTATTCCGGGCGTGTTCGAGGACGTCTGAACCCAATGACTAACTTTAGAACGTTTCTTCAGGTCGGCCTTCTATGGCTGACCTGTTTTCTTGTGCCACTTGCGGCTGCTGCGCAAACCGATGGTGATCAAACGCGCCTGACCGAAGCGCGAGATCTGGCTCAAACCGTGGCGTCCGGCGAATTGGGCGAATACTACGACGCGTGGCAGCGCACTGCTGATCGGGCAGAGCGGGTGCTGGATGCCCGTCGCGCCTCAAACGGTGCACTGGAGGCGCTGCGGGTCGAGTTGACCGAATACCGCCAGCAGTTTCTGGACGCCGGAAACCAGAATGCAGATCGGCTAAAAACGCTGCGGGCGCAGATTGATGCGCTCGGGCCTGCTCCGGATGACAGCGGCAGCGAGCCAGAAAATATCGCCAAACTGCGCCAGGAGCTTCAGTCACAGCTTGCAACACTGAGCGCGCCTCAGGTTTTGGCTGATCTGGGCTACAGCCGGGCGCAGGGGCTGATCACCGAGATTGACAAGCTGATCCGGGAGCGTGCCACACGCACGCTGTTGGAACGCGTCCCGATGCCGTTGAACCCTGAAAACTGGCCAGCGGCTCTTGCGGATACCGCAAAAGTACTGGGCGCGTTTTGGCATGAGACGGCAGGGCTTCTCTCGAACCCTGCGACGCGGGAGAGCATTCGCAGCCGTTTGCCGGTGATCCTTCTGCTAACAGCGGGCGCTTTGCTGTTGCTGGGCCGTGGACGCCATTGGGCGCGGCGGGCCGGGAGTTACCTGCGCGAGTTGGGATGGCGTGGCACCGGGGTATGGCGTTTTATCGTATCTCTTCTGCAGGTCCTGTTGCCTTATGTCGGGACGGTGCTGCTGGTCCGGGCCATTGATCTGTCGGGAATCCTTGGGGTGCGCGGTACGCTGTTGTTGGACGATGTGCCGCTTTGGTCCCTGATCCTGTTTGCCTCTCACTGGTTGGGGGAACGGCTTTATGTCTATGAAATCACCAATGAGCTGATCCCGTTTGAGCCGCGTTTTCAACGGCAGGTCCGGGTTATCCTTGTATCTCTGGCGCTGGTGCTGGTGATGCAGCTGATGCTGGATCGGCTCGATACGATCGAGAATTTTGCAGATGGCACCTATGCGGTCCTGAGTTGGCCGCTCATCCTGCTGGCTTCGCTGCTCTTGGTTCGGTTGAACCGCATCCGCGTGCGTCAACGCCGTCAGGAAGAACGTGATAACGGCAGTGACGATGACGAAGGCGCAATCGCTGCCGGTGCAAGCCGGGCGATGTCGCTCTTGCGTCGCGTGGTGTTTGTTTTGGCACTCATCGCTCCGGTTTTAGGCGCGCTGGGGTATATTAATGCCGCAATCGCAATCGTTTATCCTGTGATCTTGACGCTTGCGCTGGTCACGACCCTGATGATTTTGCAGCGTTTCCTATCCGATATCTACGGATGGGTGACGCGCAACAGCCAAGGGGCAGAGGATTCGCTGTTTGCGGTAATGACCGGCTTTGTGCTGGCTCTGGTCTCGCTGCCGTTCTTTGCGCTGATCTGGGGCGCGCGGACCTCTGATCTCACCGAGCTTTGGTCGCGCTTCCTTGAGGGCTTTGACATCGGGGATACCAAGATTTCTCCGACGATCTTCCTGACTTTTGTGGTGATCTTTGCGGGCGGCTATGTGCTGACGCGGCTCCTGCAAGGCAGCCTGCGCTCGTCACTCTTGCCAAAAACCAAGATCGATCCCGGCGGGCAGAACGCCATTGTGTCGGGTGTTGGCTATATCGGGATTTTCCTGTCGGCGTTGATCGCGGTGTCGACTGCAGGGCTGGATCTGTCTTCGCTGGCGATTGTGGCTGGTGCGCTATCAGTCGGGATCGGTTTTGGCCTGCAGACCATCGTGTCGAACTTTGTGTCGGGCATCATTTTGTTGATCGAGCGCCCGGTTTCCAAAGGGGACTGGATCGAAGTGGGCGGTCTCATGGGCTATGTGCGCGATATCTCTGTGCGTTCCACCCGGATTGAGACTTTTGACCGCACCGATGTGATTGTTCCGAACTCGGATCTGATTTCGGGCACAGTGACCAATTACACCCGTGGCAATACCGTGGGGCGGGTGATTGTGCCTGTCGGGGTGGCCTATGGCACCAACCCTCGCAAGGTTGAGGAGATCCTCTCCGAAGTGGCGAAATCGCATCCGATGGTGCTGATGAACCCACCGCCATCGGTGGTGTTTCAGGGCTTTGGCGCAGATAGTCTTGATTTCGAGATCCGGGCGATCCTACGGGATGTAAACTGGGTGCTCTCGGTCAAATCCGACATGAACTACGAGATCGCCAAACGGTTCGATGAAGAAGGGATCGAGATCCCATTCGCACAGCGCGATATCTGGATTCGAAATCCCGAGGCGCTGCAGTCCGGCACATCTGCGCCGGAGATAAAAACCACGCCTTCCTCCCCGGTATCAGAGCCACAGACGTCGGCGCCGCCAAAGCCGGATCTCGCGGATCTTTCGCCCGGCGAAGATGGGGACGCGGACCGGTAGGACCACAGAACCGATGCACAAATAACGCCGCTGCCAGGATCTCCTGCAGCGGCGTTTTTTTATCTGAAACGGAGCGGGGAGCCGCAAGCTTCACTGCGCGAACTGCTCCGGAAACCAGATGATTAACTCCATCTTCACAAATACTTAGGGCGAAATGGACGGATTGGAAAAAAACTGAACTTTTTCTTAGAAAGCCTATTGCAATCCCCTCCGTAATGCATCAAAAGTCGCCTCCACGGAGAGGTGGCCGAGTGGTCGAAGGCGCACGCCTGGAAAGTGTGTAGGCGGGAAACCGTCTCCAGGGTTCGAATCCCTGTCTCTCCGCCATAACCCCAAAATGACTGTGTCCTGAGTTTGATCGTGTGATCAGGCAAGTTGCATTTGCCTTGATGCGCGCCTCTTGGCTGAAGTGTCGTCAAAACTTCATAGAAGTCCGCATTCTTGGGCGTGAACTTCTCTGCATGAGGCGCTAGGACCATTGCATCGACACCTACAGAAGGCACAGGTCGCATGCGGTTGGATCACGACATTGAAAACGCTCTTATTTCCATGGTCAGAGATGCTGCGCGCATCGAGATCATGCCGCGCTTTCGCAATCTGTCTGCTGGGGCGATCACCGCGAAATCGTCGTCAATCGATTTGGTGACCGTTGCCGATGTCGCCGCAGAAGAACATGTAACCCGCGCGTTGCAGACAATCCTTCCGGGCGCGGTTGTTATTGGCGAAGAAGCGGTGTCAGCAGATCCTGCCATTCTGGATCAGGTCGCAGACGCAGAGGTTGCTGTGATCGTCGACCCGATTGATGGCACTTGGAACTATGCGCATGGGCTTTCCACCTTTGGTGTCATTCTTGCGGTGACGGTGCGCGGTAAAACCGTTTTTGGCCTCCTTTATGACCCGGTAAATGATGACTGGGTTCAGGCCAGCTTAGGGGGCGGCGCGTGGATGGCGTCTCCGGGCCTTGATCCGCGCCGTCTGCAGGTTGCACCCCAGCGCGCCTTTAGTGAGGCGAATGGATTTGTACCGCACTTCATGTTTGCCAAAGACGATCAACTGGCAGTGGTCCAGGGGATGGCACGGGCAAAGCGCGTGACATCCTTGTTCTGTTCTTGCCATGAGTACCGAATGATGGCGCAAGGGCATGTGGACTTTGTCCAGACCGAAGGGCTGAACTGCTGGGATCATGCTGCAGGCGTGTTGGCCGCGTTGGAAGCGGGGGGACATGCGCAACTCTCTGATGGTCGTGATTATGCGCCTGAATTCACCCAAGGGCATCTGACGGTCGCCACCGGTCAGCAGTTGCGCGATGAGGTCATATCGGAGCTTGGCCTGCGTTAACCCTGTCTCTTGGCGGCGGCAGTTGCCTGTTCTAGGCTCCATCCGGCGATAGGGAGGAGTGCCATGTCAGAGGATAATCAATTGATCACCCGGCAGGATGACGCAGGTGTTGCGCGCCTGACGCTCAATCAGCCGCGTAGTATCAATGCCCTTTCCGAGGCGATGCTGAAGGCGCTGCAATCGATGCTTGATGACATCGCCAAGGACCGCAGTGTGCGTGTGGTGATCCTCTCCGGGGCGGGGGATCACTTTTGCGCCGGTCATAACCTCAAGGAAATGACTGCGGCGCGTGAGCAGGGCGATGGTGGCTATGACTATTTCCAGGCGCTGTTTGCCACGTGCTCGCGGATGATGCAGACCATTGTGGAGCTGCCGCAGCCAGTGATTGCCGAAGTTTCAGGCATCGCAACCGCAGCGGGCTGCCAACTGGTTGCAACCTGTGATCTGGCGGTCGCCGCTGAAGATGCCCGTTTTGCAACATCCGGTGTCACCATTGGCTTGTTCTGTTCTACGCCAATGGTCGCGCTCACCCGCAACCTGTCTCGCAAACATGCTATGGAAATGCTGTTGCTTGGAGAGTTTATCTCCGCGCAGCGGGCGGCTGAGATGGGGCTCGTCAATCGGGTTGTACCACTGGCAGACCTCAGCCGAGAGACCATGGATCTGGCCCGCCGCATCGCCGATAAATCTCCGGCAGCGATCAAGATCGGGAAAACGGCGTTTTATGAGCAAGCCCAGATGTCTTTGTCGGACGCCTATGCCTACGCAGGGCAGGCCATGGCCGAAAACATGATGGCGCGCGATGCCGAGGCAGGGATCGGGGCGTTTATCTCAAAATCTCCGATGCCGGACTGGACAGGCGAGTGATCCTGTACCGCGCCGGTTTTCACCGTCAAATGCTATGCCCTCGACGCCCGGATCACAAAGATGCGATGATTCGGGCGTGTTTTTCGTATAGGTGAGAAACAGAAGCGGGCATGGTGCGAGATTTCCAGCAAACCGGGCAACAATCGATTTCACCGAATTGAGCATGCGTTGAATGCATCAGACCCCAGTGCCGGTTTGGCGCAAGTTTCGGAACCGGAAACAAATGATCTGTCATGGGCGCGCTCATTGTCGCTCTGCGCGAATTAGGCGCAAATTTTAGCCAAATTTAGTGGATCAGCCGAGCTCAATGCCGCAAAGCGGTGGTTTCACGGAAACAATAGAAGAGAAGTACACTCACCTATTTCGTGGCTGCTCTATGCTTGTGGAGGGCGGGCGCTGGCGTTTCGGCTAGGTGCACTGCCTCAGCTCCGGTATGTCTTTGGAACCTTGCCACAGCCATGAATGATGGCGGGCGAGGTGGAACGGGGGCAAACCTCGACCTAACGACAGTGAAGGAGACCGCAGCATGGCCAAATCACACGACAACGCGCCGAAAAGGCCGTCGTCTGGGGGGCATAATTCGGCTCAGGGCTGCGAACGGGTCACTCCCTGCTTTACCCCCGGCACACTGATTGCAACGCCGCGTGGTGAACGCCTTGTGGAAAACCTGCGGGTTGGGGATCGGGTTATTACCCGCGACAATGGCATTCAGGAAATCCGCTGGTTTGGCCACAACGCTATGGGGCAAGAAGATCTGTCACATGCCGCGCATTTGCAGCCAATCCTGATCCGTCAGGGGGCATTGGGCAACGGTCTACCAGAACGCGATATGATGGTCAGCCCCAACCACCGTGTGTTGGTCGCCAACGATAAAACCGCGCTCTATTTTGAGGATCGCGAGGTCTTGGTGGCGGCAAAACATCTGACCGGCCTGACCGGGATCGATGCAATTGTGACCACGGCGGTGACCTACATTCACTTCATGTTCAATCAACACGAGGTGGTGCTGTCTGACGGTGCGTGGACCGAGAGTTTTCAACCGGTAGACCAATCGCTGCGTGGGTTGGACAACGCCCAGCGCAACGAGATTTTCGAACTGTTCCCAGAGCTTCGCACACAGGAGGGGCAAAAAGCCTATCCTTCTGCGCGCCGTGAGCTGAAAGAACGCGAAGCGCGGATGTTGCTGCACTAATTTTGCATCGTGGCACTAGCGATTTTGGTCCGCGCGCCACGCCGCCCAATCCTCCGGCGTATCCAGATCCGTCAGCGCGTGGCGGCCGGGCAGGGGGACGTGCCTCACCGATTCTACCCTCAAAAGCGCCTTGGCACCGCTGTCGCCTGTCAGGGTTTTGAGTGCGTGAAAACAGCGCCGTGGAAACAGGACCGGATGACCGGGGTGAGGCTGGCCCTGATCGTCCACACTGCTCGCGCGCAGGATCGTGCCGTTCGGTCCATCAAACTGATCCGCGAGCGCGTGAAAATCTGCGGTGGTGATCTCCGGCATGTCTGCGGGCAGGATCATCACACCCGCCGTGTCATCGGGAAGATTCGATACCCCCGCGCGGATTGACGCGCTCATGCCCTGGTCTGCGCCGGAGACTGGGATCAGTTTTGCCCCGTGAATGGCACCTGCGCGCGGATGATCCAGGTCGGGTAGGGTGACAAAAAGAGCAAAATCGGTTGCCCGTGCTTGCTGCGCCAAATGCGCAATGAGCGGCTGACCTGCGACGCATTCCATCAGCTTATCGCCCCCTCGCATACGCGTTGAAGCACCCGCAGCAAGCAGCAGGATCACAAGATTTGCGTCACCAGATGTGGGGTTGAGTGTCATGGGCGACCTTGTTCTGACGGCAACCTTATCCGCAAGGCGTCCTGACACTCAATGGATAGTGAGACCTAAGCGGGTTGGCTCTGGGCCAGCGCGTCGTTCAGGACCTCCAGCACCTTATCCTGTGGCACATCGGCGGTCACAAAAGCCTCACCAATGCCGCGCGCGAGGATAAAGCGAAGCTGGCCATCGACCACTTTCTTGTCCTGTCCCATCAGTCGGAGCAATTCTTCAGCCGGGGGCAGATCGCCGGGGATATCGGCCAGATCGGTCTTCATACCCATGGTTTTTAGGTGCGCACGTACACGGCTGGGGTCTTCTTGGCTGCACAGCCCGAGACGGGCCGAAAGCTCAAACGCCAATGCGCAGCCGATGGCGACGCCCTCGCCATGCAACAGGCGGTCGCTATACCCTGTTGCCGCTTCGAGCGCGTGGCAGAAGGTATGCCCGAGGTTCAGCAGCGCCCGGTCCCCTTGTTCTGTCTCATCACGGGCCACGATATCAGCTTTCATCTGGACGGATCGCGCCACCGCCTCGACCCGCAGCGCCATGTCGCCAGCCGCCATGGCGGGCGCGTTGACCTCTAGCCAGTCAAAAAACGCGGCATCTCCAAGCAACCCGTATTTCACCACCTCGCCGTAGCCTGCGAGAAAGTCACGCTCCGTGAGCGTGCCAAGGATCGCAGTATCTGCAAGCACCAAGGTGGGCTGATGGAACGCACCAATCAGGTTTTTACCTTGCGGAGCGTTGATGCCGGTTTTGCCGCCAACAGAGCTGTCGACCTGCGCCAACAACGATGTAGGGATCTGCACGAAACGCACGCCCCGGCGCAGGACAGATGCCGCAAACCCTGCAAGATCACCGATGACGCCGCCACCAAAGGCGATGACAATATCGCCGCGTTCAACCCGTTTTTCCAACAGCCACTCAACCGCGCGCGTAAATTGCGGCCAGTCTTTGGTGGCTTCGCCCGCGGGCAGGGCGAGCGCTTCCATTTCGATGCCCTCGGCGGCAAGTCCTGCGCGCAAAGCCTCAAGATGGAGTGCGGCCACGGTTTCATCCGTCAGCACCGCCACTTTTTTGCGGCTTACAAAGGGCGCAATCCGCTTACCGGCTTCTGCCACCAGATCCGGTCCGATCACCACGTCATAGGCGCGCGCACCAAGAGGGACATGAACGATCTGTTCCATCAATTAAACTCCAGTACATCGGGACGGGCGCGCAGTGCCTCGAGCACCCGGTCCACCATATTGTCGATCGAAACCTGCCCGTCGGAGATCACCTTGAGGTCCGCCTGCGCATAGATCGGCACCCGCGCGTGATAAAGATCCGAGAGCGATTTGTATGGATCGGGGGACCGGAGCAGCGGACGTGTGTCGCGACCTTTGACGCGCTTCCAGAGCACCTCAAGGTCAGCTTGCAGACAGACGGACACACCAGCTTCTGACATCACTGTTCGGTTTCGCTCCGCCAGAAAGGCACCGCCACCGGTCGACAGGACCCCGCATTCTTCTTTTAGAAGACGGGTGATGACCTGATGTTCCTTCTCGCGAAAAAACGGCTCACCATCGCGGGCGAATATCTCGGGGATCGACATATTGGCGGCGGCTTCGATCTCGTGATCGCTGTCGAGAAACGGCACATCCAGCCGCGCAGCCAAAGCCCGACCTACGGCGGTTTTCCCGGCACCCATCATCCCCACCAGCACAATGGTCTTCTTCAATTTTCCCGGCGCGCAACTTTCTGCCGTCGCATTGGTGATTTGGTGATTTTCGCTCATTCTTCTGTGAATGACGTGATATTGGCAAAAAGGCCATATATAAAACTCTCAAAACACACAAAGAAGCAGGCTCCGGGACCCCCATGGCACGTTTAATAAAATACTTGGCTATCCTCATCCTATTGGCGGCAATCGCGTTGATTGCATATGCCTACGTAGGGCCTTGGTTCGGTGCGGATTTCTCAGCACCCTCCGAGGAGGTGCGCAAGCCTGTGGTGCTCAATGCCGACTAAGACCGTCTCGCTGGCTCTTGGCGCATTTTTGCTGACGGCGACATCGGCGCTGGCGCGAGAACCGCTGGCTGCGATTGATTGGCTGAATACCGCTCCTCCGGTTGCCAATATTCCGCCGACACTTTTGCAAGAGCCGCCCGTGGCGCAGAGCGCGCATGGCCCCGATATTACCGTAACCCCGCTGGAGCGATTGTTGCCGCCGGTGGGGTTGGTGCCTGAGGCCAGAACGGGACTGCCGATTACCCTCTGGCAGGGCAGTCCTGCGGATCAATTGGCCGCTCTTATCCGGGATGTGCCGGTCTATGACCTGCCCGCGATGCAGTCCCTGCTGATGACGCTCTTACTCACGGAAGCACGGCCGCCGTTTCGCGATGATGATCAGATCTTGCTGGCGCGGCTGGACCGGCTGCGTGAATTGGGAGCGACGGAACCCGTGCAGGCCTTGGTCCAAGAGGCCGGGCCCACCCAAAGCCCCGCGCGGTTTGATCGGTGGTTTGATGCGACACTGCTAAATGGCGATGAAGAGCGCAGCTGCGCCGCGCTTACGGCTGATCCTTATTTGATGCAGGATTATTCCGCGCGCATTTTCTGTGCCGCGCGCCGGGGAGATTGGCCGACCGCAGCCCTGATGCTGGAGACAGCCGATGCGCTGTCCCTCATTGGCAAACAGGATATGGCGATTCTGGATCGCTTCCTTAATCCCGACATTTACGAAGGGATGCCACCGCTGCCGCTACCGGCAAGCCCCACGCCGCTGGAGTTTCGTATGTTCGAAGCGATTGGCGAGCCGATGCCCACAACAATGCTGCCCCGTGCCTTCGCAAGTGCGGACCTGCGTGACATCGCGGGATGGAAAGCGCAGCTTGAGGCCGCCGAGCGTCTGACCCGCAGCCGCGCGATGAACCCAAACCAGCTGCTTGGCCTGTTTACGGACCGCAAACCCGCTGCTTCTGGTGGGATTTGGGACCGCGTCGAAGCGGTGCAGAGATTTGATACCGCGCTGAATACCCAAAGCGCGGAAGCCGTGCGGAAAACCTTGCCCGCATTCTGGTCGGCGGCGCAGGCTGCGGGGCTTGAGATGGCGATGGCTGATCTCTTTGCGCCGCGCTTGGCCAAGATTAAACTTGATGGGAAAGCAGCCGTGATTGCATGGCGCTTGCGTCTGTTGTCGTCAGAGTACGAAAGCGCCGCCGCAACGCCACCGGATCAAACCCGCCAGAGCCGTTTCCTCGCCACGCTTGCGAAGGGAGAGCCTGCATCGGATCTCGCGGCGAGCCCGCAGGAAAAGGCGATTGTGCGTGGCTTTGCGCAAGAGAGCGAAATGCCCGCCGCGCAGAAGCTGTTGTTGGATCAGGGACGGTTGGGAGAGGCCATTTTGGTCACCATGAAGAGTTTCAGCCACGGGGCGGATGGCAATCTGGAAGCGGCTGCCTTGTCGCTTGCGGCGTTCAGGCTGATGGGGCTTGAAGACATTGCGCGCCGGGCTGCCCTGCAACTGTTGCTGTTGCCGCGAGGAAGCTGACAGATGCGCGCGCCTGACGATGATCTGCAATGGATTTCCACCTTTCTGGATGCGCAGGCCGCCGAACTCGGTGCCGCGCATAACACGCTGCTCGCCTATGGGCGCGACCTGCGCAATGTCGCAGCTTGGATGGCACATAAAGGCACGTCGTTTGCGCAGATGCAGCAGAGCGATATTGAGGCCTACTTGATCTCTTGCGACGCCGAGGGTCTTAGCCGCGCCACACGTGCCCGCCGCTTGTCTGCGATCAAACAGATCTATCGTTTCGCCTTTGAGGAAGGGTGGCGGCAAGACAACCCGGCACTGCAGATCAAAGGGCCGGGGCGAGAAAAATCACTGCCGAAGACCCTTGATGAGAATGAGGTCGACAGGCTGCTTGGGGCCGCACGCACGGTCGGCCGGACCGAGGCCGACAGGCTGCGAAACACCTGCCTGATGGAACTGCTCTATGCCACAGGTATGCGGGTGAGCGAGTTGGTCTCCTTGCCCGTTTCGGCAGCACGCGGCGATCCCAATATGCTGTTGATCCTTGGCAAGGGCGGCAAGGAACGGATGGTGCCGCTGTCACCGCCTGCACGTATGGCGCTTAGCACATGGATTGAGGTGCGCGACGCAGTTGAAGACAAGCGCGAAGGGCAGGGGCATAAGCCCTCTCGGTTCCTGTTTCCATCGCGCAGCAAAGAGGGCCATCTGACCCGCCACAGGTTCTACCTGTTGATCAAGGAACTTGCGGTCGCGGGAGGTGTCTCGCCGGAAAAGGTCACGCCGCATACTTTACGCCACGCCTTTGCCACGCATCTGTTGCAAAACGGCGCAGATCTGCGGGCTATCCAAGCGCTTTTGGGGCATGCGGATATTGCCACCACCGAGATTTACACCCATGTGCTGGACGCGCGGCTGGCTGAACTGGTGCATCGGCATCATCCGCTTGCAACAAAAGACGACGATTCCCAGTGAATTAGAGGCCTGCGCCGCTTGAACCACAGCGTCTTGCACCCCATAACCACAGAAATCCCACGCTCATCAGGACCCAATAATGGACAGCGCTGCTACCGTACTTGACACTTCCTTCTGGATCACTGCCGGCGGCATTGTCCTGTTGCTGGTGCTTTCCGGGTTCTTTTCAGGGTCAGAAACCGCGCTGACGGCGGCCTCGCGCGGCAAGCTGCGCAGTCAGGCCGACAAGGGATCGCGCGGTGCCGAGGTGGCGTTGGAAGTCACCGAGGACAATGAGAGACTGATTGGCTCGGTTCTCTTGGGCAATAACCTCGTGAACATTCTCGCAGCGTCGCTTGCTACGTCTCTGTTTACCAAGATATTCGGCGAAAGCGGCGTGGCGCTGGCGACATTGGTCATGACCCTTCTGGTGCTGATTTTCGCTGAGGTTCTGCCCAAGACCTACGCCATCACCAACTCTGAAAAAGCAGCTGCCGCTGTTGCGCCGATCATTTCGACGCTTGTAAAAATTCTGGCACCCATCGTGGGGGCTGTGCGGTTCTTTGTGCGAGGTGTGCTGCGGATCTTTGGTGTTCAGATCGACCCGGACAGCCACATCATGGCAGTGCGTGAGGAAATTGTCGGCGCGCTTCAGATCGGCCATTCCGAGGGGGTGGTTGAGAAAGAAGACCGCGACCGCATTCTAGGGGCGCTCGACCTCTCTGACCGCTTCGTCGAAGAGATCATGCTGCATCGCTCCAAGATTGAGATGATTGATGCCGAGGCAGACCCCGAAGCCATTTTGGAGCAATGTCTGACCTCCTCGCACACACGGTTGCCGCTGTTTCGCAAGGATCAGGAAAACATTATCGGTGTTGTGCACGCTAAGGATCTTTTGCGTCAGATGTATGCCAAGATCGGCGGTCCCGATGGGGATGCCTCGGCGCTGCGCGATTTTCAGATCGCTGAGGTGTGCAAACCCCCATATTTCGTTCCCGAGACCACCACGCTTGATGATCAGATGCGCCAGTTCTTACGGATGCGAACGCATTTTGCGCTGGTGGTGGATGAGTACGGTTCGTTGCAGGGTCTGATCACGCTCGAGGACATCCTCGAAGAGATCGTGGGCGAAATCACGGATGAATTTGATCCGGCGGAACAGAGTTTTGCGCGCAAAACCGGGGACGGCAACTTCATCGTTGAAGGTGCCACCACCATACGCGACCTGAACCGGGCGATGGAGTGGAACCTGCCCGACCTTGAGGCGAACACGGTCGCGGGCCTTGTTATTCACGAGGCGCAGATGATCCCGACCGTGGGGCAAGTGTTCTCTTTCCATGGCTTCCGCTTCGAGGTCACGGCGCGAGAGGGCAATCGCGTGACCGGTCTGAAAATCCGCCCCCTGAACAGCTAACAAGCAATTCGCGCCGATCTCTGTAGAGGTGTTTCGCTTCGGGCTTTGCCCGAAGCGACCAGCGCCGCGCGCCCCTTCGGGGCGCGCGGCGCTTGGCCCAACCGGAACGGCTATCCCGATAGGGATAGGTCTGCCGGGCGGGAGGGGCGATATGTCTGAGCGACATGCAGTGTCGTTTTTTGACTGGACTAATGGGCACATGTGTCCAGAATGAAAGGAAATGCGATCCTGACAGGGAGACGGACCCATGAAAACCACCACCCGCGTGGCCATTATCGGGGGCGGCGTTGTCGGCTGCTCCGTTCTTTACCACCTCACCAAACTCGGCTGGTCCGATGTCATGCTGATCGAACGATCGGAATTGACCTCTGGCTCGACATGGCATGCTGCGGGGGGCTTTCACACGCTTAATGGCGACACCAATATGGCAGCGCTGCAGGGCTACACCATTAAGCTCTATAAAGAGCTGGAGGCGATTACCGGCATGTCCTGTGGCTTGCACCATGTGGGCGGTGTGACACTGGCGGACAATCAGGAACGCTTTGACATGTTGAAGGCGGAGCGGGCCAAGCACCGTTTTATGGGGCTTGAAACTGAGATCGTAAGCCCCGAAGAAATAAAGAAAATCGCACCTGTTACCAATATCGACGGGATCATCGGTGGGCTTTACGACCCGCTTGATGGCCACCTTGATCCCTCTGGTACGACCCACGCATATGCCAAGGCCGCGCGCATGGGGGGAGCCAGCATCGAGACCCACTGCAAGGTGATTGAGACCAACCAGCGTGCGGACGGCACATGGGATGTGGTAACCGAAAAAGGCACCATCCACGCTGAACATATCGTCAATGCGGGTGGCCTCTGGGCGCGTGAAGTTGGCGCGATGGCGGGAATTTACTTCCCGCTGCACCCGATGGAACACCAGTATATCGTCACTGACGAGGTGCCGATGATTGCCGCGATCATCGACGGCGGCGGCGAACATCCCCATGTCATGGACCCGGCGGGCGAAAGCTATCTGCGGCAAGAGGGTCGCGGGCTTTGCATCGGCTTTTATGAGCAGCCTTGTCGTCCTTGGGCCGTAGATGGCACGCCGTGGAATTTCGGCCATGAATTGTTGCCCGACGACTTTGACAAGATCGAAGACAGCATTGATTTTGCGTATAAACGTTTCCCAGCGCTTGCTGAGGCGGGAGTGAAATCGGTGATCCACGGACCGTTCACCTTTGCACCCGATGGCAACCCGCTGGTTGGACCGGTGCCGGGCGTGCGAAACTACTGGTCGGCTTGTGCGGTGATGGCGGGGTTCTCTCAGGGTGGTGGCGTCGGGTTGATGCTGGCGCAATGGATGACAACCGGCGAATGTGAACGCGACACCGCCGCCATGGATGTTGCACGTTACGGCAATTGGATCACACCCGGCTACACCCGACCCAAAGTGATCGAGAACTACCAGAAACGGTTTTCCATCGCTTATCCGAACGAGGAACTTCCAGCGGCGCGTCCCTTCCGCACAACGCCGATGTACGACATTTTTGACGATATGGGCGCGGTCTGGGGCCACCAATACGGCATGGAGATCCCGAACTATTTCGCGGCTGACGGCGAGGCCCGCTACGAGATACCCTCATTCCGCCGCTCCAACGCTTTTGATGCCACAGCGCGGGAAGTAAAGGCGGTGCGCGAGGCGGTTGGGATCAATGAGATCCACAACTTCGGGAAATACCGTGTCAAAGGCGCGGGTGCCCGCGCTTGGCTCGATCGGATCATGGCGGGGCGTGTTCCGCAAAAGGGGCGCCTCAGCCTGACGCCGATGCTCTCGCCGAAGGGGCGATTGATTGGGGATTTCACCATCTCTTGCCTTGGCGAAGGTGATTTCCAGCTCACGGCGTCCTATGGCGCGCAGGCCTACCACATGCGTTGGTTCCTGCAGAACCTCGATGAGGGTGTGACGGTCGACAATGTCTCCGATCAGGTGAACGGCTTTCAGATCGCTGGCCCCAAGGCGCGCGAGGTGCTGCAGGCCTGCACGCGCAGCGATATCTCCGATATGCGTTTTCTAGATGTGCGCCGCCTGACCGTGGGCATGGTGGAGTGCGTGGTGCAACGGGTGAGCTACACCGGCGATCTTGGATACGAGATCTATTGTGACCTTCCCAGTCAGCGCGCGCTCTGGGGTGTTCTGTGGGGCGAGGGGCAAAACCATGGCATGAAACCTTTCGGCATGCGCGCGATGATGTCCCTGCGGCTCGACAAGTTCTTCGGCTCTTGGCTGTCGGAGTTTTCACCGGACTACACCGCTGCAGAGACCGGTCTGGACCGCTTTATCTCCTTTAAGAAACCGGTTGATTTTATCGGTCGCGCCGCAGCCGAAGCGGAGCGGGATGCAGGTGTCAGCCGCAAGCTCTGTGCCTTTGAGGTCGATGCAGATGATGCGGATGTGGTCGCTTATGAGCCGATCTGGCTGGACGGCGACGTGGTGGGGTTCTGCACCTCTGGCGGCTACAGCCACTTCGCACAGAAATCCATTGCGCTTGGGTTTGTGCCGGTGGAGCGCGCTCGCGAAGGGCTGACGGTCGAGATTGAAATCCTTGGCAAGAAACATGCGGCTCGCCTGATTACAGAACCACTGTTTGATGCGGACGGCGCACGCATGCGCGGATAAGCTCAAACGCTCGCTGTAGGCCGGCGATAGAACGTCAGGCAACAGAATATCAGGTAATAAAAAAGGGCCGACACTTGTCGGCCCTTGATCTATTTGGCGTAGGTGTCTGACGATCAGAACGGGATTTCGTCGTCGTCAATGTTTTGCGAGGGGCCACCGCCACCAAAGCCACCGCCTTGGTTGCCGCCGCCACCGCCGCCGCCGTAGCTGCCACCACCACCGTAGCCGCCACCGCCGCCACCGTAATCGCCACCGCCTTGACCACCACCAAAGCCACCGCCGCCGCCACCTTCGCCGCGACCATCTAGCATGGTGAGCGTCGAGCCAAAGCCTTGCAGCACGACTTCGGTAGAATACCGGTCCTGACCGCTCTGGTCCTGCCACTTGCGGGTTTGCAGCTGGCCTTCGATGTAGACCTTGGACCCTTTGCGCAGAAATTGCTCTGCGACACGCACCAGACCTTCGTTGAAGATCGCAACAGAGTGCCATTCGGTTTTTTCACGGCGCTCACCGGTGTTGCGGTCCTTCCACGTCTCCGACGTCGCGATCCGCAGGTTGCAGACCTTGCCGCCGTTCTGGAAGCTACGCACTTCCGGATCGCGGCCAAGGTTGCCGATGAGCATTACTTTGTTCAGGGATCCGGCCATGTGGGTCCTGTCCTTTGTTTCTTATCTATTCGTGAGCGATTGCGGCGCATCGCCGGAGCGGCATGTCGAATCCCGCCCATTGTCTGCAGGGCAGAGTAACGAGCCTGACCGTGCGATGAAAGAGCATCAGGCGCGGGATTGACGGTCAAACACCAGATTTACGCTGTTGTCAGGGCCACACAGCGGCAGGGTGGTGCTGTTACCTTTCATTTTACGGACCGGGTCGCTATATTGTCGCCAGCTAAACCGACGAGTTTTCGATTTATCACATGCAACGTATTTCGACTGCTGCCCTCATCGTGACGGTTCTGGCCACACCTGCTGTGGCCGCTGATCTGTTCAACAACAATACCAAGCGCAAAGTATTTGCGGCACAAACCAAATTTTTGGACACCCGCGGTGCCAGCCAGTATCGCGGCTCAGAACGGCTGAAACCAGACAGTCTCAAGGACGATGTCTTGCCCATTTACCGGGGCAGTTATCGTGGCGAGTATCTTGAGGTGGCCCGCAGTGCGGCGCGTGCAAATGGTGTTCCTGAGGATCTTTTCCTGCGTTTGGTGCAGCAAGAGAGCAATTGGAACCCTGCCGCCCAGTCGCACAAAGGGGCGCTGGGACTGGCCCAGTTGATGCCGCAGACCGCTCGTATACTGGGGGTCGACCCGTTGGTGCCCGCAGAGAACCTGCGCGGCGGTGCCAAATACCTCGCGCAACAATATCGCAAGTTCGGCTCATGGCGGCTTGCACTGGCGGCATATAATGCGGGACCGGAGGCTGTGACGCGCCACGGAGGCGTGCCGCCTTACAAGGAAACCCAAAACTACGTGCGCAAAATTCTCGGCAGCTAATCGGCAAACAACCGCAAAACGCTGGCGGGATTCTGCCGAAGTTCGGGCGCTGGAAGTCAAAAAGTTACGACGCGTTAACCATTTGCCCCGCGACCTTCGTTAACGGGTCATTAATCTGCCTTAATCAGACGTAAATCTCTCCCTCAACACGGAGGGAAGTGCAGTGAGTGGGAAATCGTTTGAAGGTCAGGTGTCACGCATGGGTTGGGAACCCGGCGCAAGACCGCGTCCTGAACTGGTTGACAGGATTCTTGATCATCACGGTCATGATGCAGGCCGCGACATTGGCCCGTCTCTGCTTGGGGTCGCACTGGGAGCGCTGCTTGGACTTCTCTTAAAAGGGATGGGGCTTGATGGCTCACCTTGGGGCGCGGGCACGGGCTTCTTTGGCGATGTGATCGGTGCGCTGGCGCTTGGCGGTTTTGCAGCCGCTGTGTTGGCGGCGGTTCTGGGTGCCATGCGGGCAAAGTCCAATCCTGAACTTTTGCAATTTGCGTCGATCAACCTGCTGACCGTGTTGATTGTTTATCTGGTCTGAGCACCAGAGAGTGAGAATACCCGCGGGTGGGACTGTGGGAGTGAGAAAGGGCGCAGCTCTCTAAGGGCTGCGTCCTTTCTACATCTGGAATTTGGCCCGGAGCTGCGCTAGACCGCCTAGGCGATCCCGGAGACTACGATGTTCAAGCTTCTGTCCCAAACCACGTGCCTGTTGCTGAGCGCTGTTCCTTTGGCTGCGGCCCCCTTTAAGACGGCCGAGGAGTTGGGGGAGGCACTGTTTTTTGAAACGGACCTCTCACTTAATCGCACCCAATCCTGTGCCAGCTGTCATGATCCAAATGCCGGTTTTGCTGACCCGCGCCGGGACGCTGAGGGCGCGTTTTCACGCGGAGACGACGGCCAGTCGCTCGGCGCGCGCCATGCGCCGACTGCGGCCTATGCAATGCTGTCGCCGGCATTTCATCAAAACGCAGATGGTGAATGGGTGGGCGGGCAGTTCTGGGATGGGCGGGCCGCTGACCTCGCGGCGCAAGCCGGAGGGCCGATCCTCAACCCGATTGAACTCGGGCTTGCGACAGAAGCGGATGCGATGGCCCGTCTGGCCGAGCAGGAAGATTATGTCACCGCCTTTCAAACCCTCTATGACGTCGACATTACAAAGGATGTAGAGGCAGGGTTTGAGGCGCTCACCGCAGCGCTTGCAAGTTTCGAGAGCACTGAGACCTTTCAGAGCTTTGACAGCAAATATGACCGTTTTCTTCGCGGCGCGGCGGAACTGACAAACGAAGAAGAATTAGGACGGCTGTTGTTCTTCTCGCAGCAGTTCACCAACTGCAATCAATGTCACCAGCTGCGCCGGAGTGCGATGGACCCGGCTGAGCCTTTCACTGATTTCCGCTATCACAATATCGGCGTGCCTGCGAACCTTGCTGGGCGATCCGAAAACGGGGTCGCTGCGGATTGGGTCGACAACGGGTTGCTCGATAATCCTTTGGTGAATGATCCAAAGGAGCGCGGCAAGTTCAAGACGCCGACCCTGCGCAATGTGGCGGTGACCGGTCCTTATATGCATAATGGGGTCTTTCAGGATCTGCGCACGGTTGTTGCGTTTTATAATCGCTACAACAGCAAAGCCGAGAGCGCGCAGATCAACCCGGAAACCGGCGCGCCTTGGGGCGATATTCCGGTGGCAGAGACACTATCCGAAACAGAGCTGACGCATGGGCCTGCGCTGGATGACCGACGGATCGATGCGCTGGTTGCCTTTCTAAAAACGCTCACTGATTCCCGTTATGAGGCGCTCCTGAAAGAGTAGGTCACCTCTCATCAACGAGTTGGGCGTTAAATTCCAAGAAAAAGACACATTTTCGAACCAAGCGCTTTACCGAGGATTCACTTCTGTCCAGCAATTTCGGCCCATCGTTACAGAAGGGCGAACAACACATGCTGGTAGAAAACAGCCACACTCCTGATGCCTTGACCGAGGCATTTGCAACAGTCGACGGTCTGATGGCCACGGGCAAATATGCGCGCTCTCTCAGCGTGATGCTGCCCTTTGTTCAATCAGGTGAGCTGGATGCTGGCCTGCTTGATCGCACCGCCGATTGCTTTTTTGAGATGCGTGATTACGACAACGCTGTCAACGTCATGCGCCACATCACCGAAAACGCACCTGATGATACATCCGCCTGGGGTAAACTCGGACTGATGCTGCAGACCAAGGGCGATCTGCTGGGCGCAGAACAGGCCTTTGAAGAGGTTCTGAAACGCGATCCCAATTCTATCCCGGCGCTGACTGCGCTCAACGGGATTGAGACGTTCGCTGTCGATAGCCTCTATGCGCAGCGCATGATTTCTCTGTCCGAGCGTGAAAACCTCGACAGCAAGCATCGCGCATTGATCCATTATGCGCTGGCGCAAATTGCCCATGCCGCGGGCGAGGTGGATGCTGCCTTCACCCTGTTCCAATCCGCGCGTCAAGAAGTCGCTGGTCCCTTCGCTCCGGCCATCTTTGACGAAATGGTCGCTGAACAGGAACAGATGTTTGAGCCGCGCCCGGCCTCTGAGGATGCCTCTCTTCTGCCCAAGCTGGTCTTTGTCGGCGGTATGCCGATGGCGGGCACCGGTCTGGTTGATCGTATCATGGCGCAGCATCCGGGCGTCTTTAGCGTTGGGGAAAACACGGCTCTGTCGCGCACCCACGGCGCCATCCGTATGCATCTGGCAAAAACCGGTCGTCCCTGTAACTACTGGGATTGGTTGGAGCAACTGAGCGCTGAAGAAATCGACATCTTCCGCCAGTATTATCTGGAGCGTGCTCTGGGTGGTCAGGTTGCCGGTGGCAAGACCATTGTTGACGCACACCCGCTGGGGTGCCTGGAGTTTGGTCTGGCGCAGTTCCTGTTCCCGGAGGCGAAGTTTGTTTTTATGTCGCGCCATCCGATGGAGACAGCGCTCGCCAATATCGCGTCTAACGTGCTGAACGGAAATGCGCTTGCGTCACGTCCGGAATGGATCGCGCAGGTGATGCGGACTGTCTATTCCTCCGCGACCAACTATGCCGCGAAACTTGGCGACACCATGCGTCTTCAGTCCTACGAGGCGCTGGTGCAGAACTCGGAGCGCGAAATCAGCCTGCTGCTGGAGCATGCAGGTCTGGAGTTCAACGCAGCATGTCTAAAGCCAAACGCGCTGTGTGATGTGGACAATATCGCCACCATGCTGGGTCAGGAGGAACTTTCCACTGAGACCCAAAACCAGTGGCAGCCCTATGAGGCCCAGCTAAAGCCTGTCTTTGATGAGCTTGGCGGCGAGCGCTGGGTGTCGGCATGGGAAACCTTTGACGCAACGCTGCGCTGATCCTGTGACGGCTTGGCAGGCCGCGTATAGATACGCCCCTGCTGCATTCACCGGAATGTAAGAAAATAAAAAGGCCTCACCCGAACAGGTGAGGCCTTTTTACGTCGCGATTTACCCTGCAAGGGCAGGTGCGGAGCCAAATCACTCGGCAGCGATTTTGATCACCGGCTCCATGCTCTCGAGCGTTTCATCGCTCAGGTGGCATTTGATTTGGTGCCCACCGGCAAGTGTCTGAATCGGTGGGACCTCAACCTCGCAAAGCCCGCCGGGCACCTTTGATTTCCAGCGGCATCGGGTCTGAAACGGGCAACCCGATGGTGGGTTCATGGCCGACGGGATATCGCCTTCCAGCACGATATGGGTTTTCTCGACCGAGGTGTCGGCGATGGGAACCGCCGACAACAGCGCCTCGGTATAAGGATGATAAGGGGGCGAGAACACTTGTTCGGTGTCGCCGAGTTCAACCACATGGCCGAGATACATCACCATAACCCGGTCGCTCAGGTAGCGTACAATCGACAGATCATGGCTGATGAACAACAGCGTTGTCTTCTCATTGCGCTGAATTTCCATCAACAGATCGGTGACGGCGGCCTGAACCGAAACATCCAGTGCCGATACGGGTTCATCCGCGACAACAATCCGTGCCCCACCGGCGAAAGCGCGGGCAATACCCACCCGCTGCTTTTGCCCGCCCGAAAGCTGCCGGGGCATCCGGTCGGCAAAGGCACGCGGCAGTTTTACCAGATCCAACAACTCCAGCATCCGCTGTTTGCGGGCCGCGTCATTGTCACCGATGCCAAAGATCTCCAGTGCCCGGATGATCTGACGCCCCACGGTCATGGACGGGTTGAGCGTGTCAAACGGGTTTTGAAACACCATCTGTACATCGGAAATCGTCTTGGGATCGCGCGCCTCAATCGGGACATCCTCGATGTTGCGATTGTCCAGAAGGATTTCGCCGTCGGTGGCGGTCTCCAGCCCCATCAGCACTTTGGCAAAAGTGGATTTGCCGCAACCCGATTCACCGACAATCGCTAGGGTTTCGGATTCGCGCGCCTCGAAACTCAGCGTCTCATTGGCCTTGACCACTTTCTTGGCGCCACCGCCAAACAGCGCATTGGCGGTAACCTCATAATATTTCTTGAGCTTGTCCATCTTAAGCACAACGCGCCCCGGCTCATTCTTGGCCTTTTGTTCGCCCAGTGCGATGGGCGCGTCCCAGTCGATCTCCTGAAAACGCAGACAGCGCGTATGGTGGCGCTCATTGCCGGGTACGGGTTCCATCAGGATGTCTCCTGCATCACAGCGCCCAGCCTCAAAGTAATCGCAGCGCGGCCCAAAATTGCAGCCTTTTGGGCGCTCGTGGGGCAGGGGAAAGTTGCCGGGAATTGCCACCAGTGGGCGTGCGTTCTTATCCGCACCGGGCAGCGGGATCGACCGAAACAGCGCCTGCGTGTAGGGGTGACGCATGTGATCAAACACATCCTCGATTGAGCCACGCTCCACCGCCTCGCCTGAATACATCACGCAAATCCGGTCGCAGGTCTCCAGCACCAGCCCGAGGTTGTGAGAGATAAACAGCATCGAGGTGCCGTATTTCTTGCCCAGATCCTTGACCAGTTCCACTACAGCCGCTTCCACCGTCACGTCCAGTGCGGTGGTCGGCTCATCGAGGATCAGCAGCGACGGTTTCGACATCAACGCCATCGCAATAACGATCCGCTGCTGCTGACCGCCAGAGAGCTGATGCGGATAGGAATTCAGCATCCGCTTGGGGTCCGGTAGCTTAACGTCTGTCACCACTTCCAGGGCGCGGGCATAGGCCTCTTTTTCGCCAACACCTTCGTGGATCATCGGCACTTCCATCAGCTGTTTGCCGATCTTCATCGCCGGATTGAGCGAGGCCATCGGCTCCTGATAGATCATCGCAATCTCATTGCCGCGCACATCGCGCAGCTCATCGGCGCTCATCTGGGCCAGATCGCGCCCTTTGAATTTGATCGACCCGCCAACGATGCGTCCGTTCTTGCCAAGGTCCTGCATCACGCCCAGCGCCACGGTGGATTTCCCGCAACCCGATTCTCCCACCAGCCCCACGGCTTCCCCCGGTTGCACCGCGACAGAGAAATCCATCACCGCCGGAATTTCGCGCAAGCGGGTGAAGAAGGAGATCGACAGCTTGTCAATCTCAAGGATCGGGCCGTCATAATCTGCAAGTTTGCTCATTTTGGTCTCCCTGGTGGGCGGAATGAGGCGTGATCAACCTCTTCTAACCCAAAATATCTCGGGGGTCCGGGGGCAGCGCCCCCGGCAGTGCTTTCATCAGTCCCGGAGGCTTTCTTCGCGCAGGCCGTCCGCCAGCAAATTCAGCCCCAGCACCAAACTCATCAACGCCACCGCAGGCGGCAGGGCCGGGTGCAGGTAGATCGACAGGAGTTTGCGCCCATCATTGATGGTGGACCCCCAGTCCGGGCTTTCAGGGGGCAGGCCAAGACCGAAAAAGCCCAACGTCCCCAAGAGGATGGTGGTGTAGCCGATGCGCAAACAGAAATCGACAATCAGCGGCCCACGCACATTGGGCAGGATCTCCCAGAGCATGATATACCACGGGCGCTCGCCACGGGTTTGTGCCGCTGCCACATAGTCTCGGGTCTTGATGTCCATCGCAAGGCCACGCACGATCCGAAACACAGTGGGTGAGTTCACGAAAACCACCGACACAAAAACCACCAACACGCCGCCCGGAATGTCAAAGAAGTCCAAAGGCCAGAAGTCGATCTTGGAGCCTTGGGCGTTGATCAGAGACATATAGAGAAGAAAGATTGGCCCCAGAACCAGCAGCAGCCAGAAGGTGTTTTTCGCCGGTTGCGTGCGAAACCTCGAATGGATCAGCACGCCGCAAAACACCATCGGAAAGGCGAAAAGCACGACCGCCATAAACTGTGGCAAGCCGGTTGCGACAATCTCAGGTGTGACCAGCAAGTAGAACAGCAAGATCACCGGAAAGGCCAGAATGAGGTTGGCGAGGAAGGACAGGAAGGTGTCGAGTTTCCCCCCGTAATACCCAGCGGGCAGGCCCAGCGTGATCCCGACCATAAAGGCAAAGAGCGTTGCAAGCGGCGCGTATTTAAGAACCTCCCAAGCGCCCTTGACCATACGCGAGAACACATCTCGTGCGAGATTGTCGCCGCCCAAGAGATACCACGCATATTCGCCTGCCTCCGCACCGCGTAATGGCGTGCCGGGTACTTTGTTTTTCATGCCAGAAGCTTGCGCCAGCGGATCGTGCGTGGCGATCAGATCCATCGCCGCAAACACACCGGTAAAGACCCAGAACATCACAAGGGTAAAACCGACCATGCCAATGGGGCTGTCAAACAGCTTTCCATAAAGACCCAAGCGACGTTTAAAGAGGATCGACAGGCTAAACAGCGTTACGAGCGCCAGCCATGTGGGCCACATCTGTCGCGACATGGCCCCAACAATTCCGGCCTCTGTGCCCATGATCAGGCCCATGACCAGATAGGTCAACCCGAGGGCTGCGACGGCGAGAAAGGCCAGACGCACCCCCAGTGCCGCCATCGCCTGCGGATTGCCCGCAAGCGACATGGTGCCATCGGCATTTGCCACATGACGGGTGCCAGCGCTGAAGATCGAGACAACAATCCAGATGGCGATGGTTGCTGCCAATAAAAGCAATGCGATCATAAAGATCGGAGTGATGAAGGCGAGAGAGCCTGTCCAAGTCAAAGGGTCCATGAGATGCCTCCTGCCTTATGAGATGCGAATGCGAGGGTTCAGGAAGATGTAGCCGATGTCGGAAATCAGCTGCGTCAGCAGAACCACGACGACAGAGACAACGGAGATCGCCAGTAGAAGCTCAATGTCATTGTTGCTCGCAGCCTCTACCAGCGACCAGCCGAAACCTTTGTAATTGAACAGGCTTTCGACGATCACCACACCGTTCAACAGCCATGGGAACTGCAACATGATGACCGTAAATGGGGCAATCAGCGCGTTGCGCAGGGCGTGCTTCAGGACGATATTGGGAAAGCTCACCCCCTTAAGGCGCGCGGTCCGAATATATTGCGCGGTCATCACCTCGGTCATCGAGGCGCGTGTCATGCGCGCGATATACCCCATGCCATAAAGCGCAATGGTCAGAACCGGCAGGAAGAAGTTCTCAAACGTCGGGTTTTCCATCGCTGAGGTGGCGGTGCCCTTGAACCACTTGAGCCCCACGGTGGAGGAGGTGAACACAGCAATGAAGATCACGCCGGAGACATATTCCGGCGTTGCGGTGGTCATGATGGACAGCGTTGACAGCGACCGATCGGTGGCAGAGCCTTCTCGCATGCCCGCCAGCACACCAATAATGAGCGCCGAAGGCACCATCAGGATCAAAACCCACATCATCAGATAGCCGGTGTTGCCAAGCCGGGTCTGGATGATCTCGCTCACATCAGTCTTAAATCGGGTGGAGTACCCCCAATCGCCCTGCAGGATACCGCAGAAACGTGGGGCTTGCGCGGCCTCATCTTCTGAAACGGCACCATCAATACAGCGTCCGGTGACGCCCTCATCGCTCAGGCGTTGCCACCCCGGCACAACACCGAGCCATTGACCATATTTGACCAGCATCGGCTGGCCGTAGCCATTCTTGTCCAGCCAGCTTGCAACGGCTTCGTCCGACATTCGGAAATTGCCCTCGGTTTTGGCGAGCTTTTCGAGGTTCGGGTAGAGGTTGGTCATCACGAACACGATGAACGTCAGGCACAACGCCGTAATGATCATCACGCCCGAGCGGCGCAATATGAATAGTCCCATGTGTTCCCCTGCAGACTGGCGGTCAGCTGGCCCTGAGGTCGTTCGGTGCTGGGCGCACAGAACCGTGGGGGCCTCGTTGTCGTGAGCTTATTCTTGTTCTTGTTGGCCTGCTCCCGGTGAGGGTCACCGAGAGCAGGCTTTTTGAATTGCGGTTCAGGCGATCAGGCCGCCCAACCCCATTTGTAATGATGGTGCTCATAGCCGATGTGCATATCGGCACCTTTCACGCCTTCGCGCATATGGCGGAAGAGTGACTTCCAGTAAGGTTGGATCGTAACGCCTTCGTCCTGAATGAGCTTTTCGCCCTTGGCGACGACTTCACGACGTTTATCGACATCCGCGATGGCAAGTGCCTCGGTGAGGATCGCGTCAAACTCCGGGTTGGACCAGCCAAACTCGTTCCATGCCTCGCCAGTGCGATAGGCCAGCGCCCAAATTTGAACGCCAAGCGGGCGGTGGTTCCAGTTGGTGGAGCTGAACGGATATTTGGTCCAGTCGTTCCAGAAGGTAGAGCCGGGCAGAACCGTGCGCTTTACCTTAAAGCCGGCATCCCGCAGCTGTGCTGCTACCGCATCGGTGGTGTTCTTGCGCCAGTCATCGTCGATGGAGATCAGCTCATGCTCGAAATCCATCATGCCTGCTTCTTCCATCAGCGCGCGGGCGCCTTCGGGATCCGCTTCTTGTTTCGGAAGTTCGGCATATTCAGGATGCGCCGGACCAACGTGGTGGTTTTCGGCCGTGACACCGCGGTTGCCATAGCCAAGTTCAAGGCAGATGTCGTTATTGACGGCCATCTGCAGCGCCTTGCGGACGCGCTGATCCGCGTAAGGGTTCTTGCCGTCCACTTCAGCGAGCTGGTTCGGGCGCACCACGATGGTGGACATGGTAACAACTTCGGACTTCACAAAGCCAAGCGAGTCCATCACGTCGATGAATTCCCCAACGGATTCATAGAGCATGTCAACTTCTTCGGATTCCAGTGCGGCCAGCCACGATGACGGGTCGGTGCCGAAATCGATATATTCGATGCTGTCGAGCGCAGGTTTGCCGAACACCTCTTCGCCCCACCATGTGTGGTTCTCGTTGCGCGTGAGGGTGCATTTTACGCCGACTTCCAGTTCGGAAATCAGGTAGGGTCCGGTGCCCACCGCATTCTGCGCGTCATCGGCGCTAAAGCTCGCGTGGGTGATTGCTGCCGGATAATCCGCCATGCCCGGAATGATCGAGATATCGGAATTGGGCAGGTTCAGCTTCACGGTGTGGCTGTCGACGACTTCAATCGCGCCTTCCAGCGCCTGATTGGTGTCAGGATCGATCAAGCTGCCAAAACGGCCAGCCATGGAATTGCCTTCCATGTCCTTGTCGCACCACCCTTTGAGATTGCGCGCCACGTCCTCGGCGGTGAAGTCATCACCATTGTTCCACTTCACACCCTTGCGGACGTTCAGGATATATTCGTCGGCACTGTCGTTCACTTCCCAGCTTTCCAGCAGCATCGGGGTGAAAGAGCCATCGTTGTTGTACTCAACCAGATACTCGAGCGTGCCGCGCATCTCGTTGCCGATTTCGGACCAGTCGAATGTGCGCGGATCTTTCAGGCCACGTACATCCATCTGGACGCGCAGCGTGCCGCCTTCTTTCATGCCTTCTGCGGCGCGGGCCGGGGCACTCAGGCCGATCATACCATAGGCCGCAGTGGCTGAAACGCCCAGCGCAGTGGCGCGGGTCAGGAACTCGCGGCGCGAGATCTTTCCGGCCTTCAACTCCTGCGCATGCATCTCTGCCGCCCAATGGTGGGTCGTCGAGCTCTTGAGTTTGGTGGTGGTCATATATGTCTCCCTGTCTAGAGCGTCGTGGGGCGGCGACCTGTCGCATGACACCATCCTGACGTTGGCAGGCGGGCATCGTGCTGAGGTGTTTGAATTGTCACAAAGTTTCCCCATCCCCACTATACGGCACCAGTTGAGCGGGCAGGTCAATGCACAGTATCGGCATGAAAGTGTATAAAAGCGACATTTTTCCTGTCGCTTTTGACAAAAAGACACTTGTGTCCAGAAATCTGAAAATTTCAGCGAGTCAGTGATGCGCGGAGACGCTGGTCGCTGGGCGGCGCGCTTTCTTGCGCAAAGCGCTCGGTGTGCTGCCGGTGTGCTGCGTGATGAACCGGGTGAAATAGGCAGCGCTGCCAAAGCCAAGGCTTTGTGCAATGTCACGCATCGGCAGGGAGGTGCGGATCAGAAGGCTCCGCGCGGCGTGCAATTGGCGCTCCGTGAGCAACGCGGCAGCGGTCTTTCCTGTCTCTTGTCGGCAGACACGCGTTAGATGTGTCGGTGTGACGCCCAGTGCCGCTGCGTGCCCGGCCATGTTATAGGCACCTTCGCTATCCTCGGCCAATCGCGCGCAGTAGGCACGGCAGAGTTTGCGCGCCGCGGAAAGTTTGCTGTTTTCTGGGGCGGTCTGCCACAGACGCTGCATGTGAATCCCAATCAGGTCGGCGTAACTTCTGATTGCCTGAGCCGTGTGGTCGTCGCTCACCTGTTGTTCGCGCAGTGCTGCATCAAACAGGGAATTGATGCGGGCCTGTTCCTGCATATCATTGATACGGATCTGCATGGGCGTATCTGGCAGGCCGCAGGGGATATCTTCGCCGATCTGGAGAACCTGACCGATGCTTTGTCGGCCAAGCTCAAGCGAAAATAAAGTGCGCGCAGGAACGCAGATGGCGGTATGCGGACCAAACCCCCGGCATTGGCCATCCAGTAGCATACGTCCCTGACCACGGGTCACCCAGATTACCAGATGACAGTCGCGCTCATGCGCGAGCTCAATCTGCCAATTGCCAGCCGACATAAGCCGCAGCAGCGGGCTTACATCTAAAGGCCCATGGGTGTTTGGATCAAATGGCATCTTGCGGTGAATAGCTGTTCTTATTCTCGTTGAAATCGAGATTGGCCTGTGCCGGTGATTCGTTCAATTTTTTTGCAAAATTTGTTCAAGAAAGGCGAGTAAGGGCTGATTTTTACGCATCTATCGCGCTGCGCTTATGGCGAAGGGCTGACCCTTTGCCATTTCTTCATGCGTGAACGGAACCATGTGCGTTGACGTTTGGCATATTGGCGGGTGGCGACAGAGGCGCTTTCTTCGGCCTCGGCCAGACTAAGATCGCCGTTGAGATGGGCCATGAGTTCCGGCACGCCAATTGCCTTGCAGGACGGCAGGTTGGGATCATAGCGCCCTTGCATCGCGCGCGCTTCTTCAAGCGCGCCATTGGCAATCATCATCGAAAAGCGGCGTCTGATACGCGCTTCCAGCCAGTCCCGATCGGCCTCAACCATCAAGGCGGTGCAACTTTCATAGGGCAAAACCGGTGGCGGGGTGTCATCCTGCCAATCGGCAAGCGCGCGCCCGGTGGCGCGAAGGACCTCCCATGCGCGCTGAACGCGAGCACGGTTCTTCATATCGATCCGCATACGGGTGGTGTCATCCAAGGCATCACTGAGCGCTTCAAGCGACATCTGGTCCCCTTCCGCCCGTATCGCAGCTGGCGTGGCGGGAATTTCGGCCATGCCTTCGGTCAGCGTCAAAAAGTAAAGCCCGGTGCCGCCAACGATAATTGGGCGTTCGGGGCCGTTCAGCAGGGGCGTCACCTCGCGCAGCCAGTGCCCGGCGGAGTAGGGTGCATCATAGGCCAGATGACCATAGAGCAGATGCGGCGCACGGGATTCGTCCTGGGCGGATGGGCGCGCGGTCACCACGCGCCAGCAGTCATATACCTGACTGGCATCGGCGTTGATTATGACTCCGCCATCTCGCTCCGCGATGCGTAGTGCCAGTTCCGACTTCCCCGACGCGGTGGGTCCGGCGATGAGTACAGGCCTGTCGGCGGGGATATTATCTATGTCCATCAAGGCTTTCCGCTGCGCATATGTAAGGCGGCCTGTGTTTGCGAGAGGCGTTCTGAAGAAGATCGGCAATTATCCGGCAGGTTGGATTGATCCTCGGCGGCTTTTGCTTCATTTTGCCGCGAGTTTTAACCCCGACATATTGCGGAGCGCAACATGCCCCAGAGCCCTGATCAGCCGGACGTCTCAACGGCCGCTAGTTATAAACGTGTGATGCTGAAGATTTCCGGCGAGGCCCTGATGGGAACGCAGGGTTTTGGCCTGCATCCGCCGACCGTTCGCAGAATCGCCGAAGAAGTGAAATCCGTTCACGATCTCGGTGTTGAGATTTGTATGGTGATCGGGGGCGGCAATATCTTTCGCGGGCTGTCGGGTTCTGCGCAGGGTATGGAACGCACCACTGCGGACTACATGGGGATGCTTGCCACGGTGATGAACGCGCTGGGGATGCAATCCGCGCTCGAAGATCTGGGCGTTTATACCCGGGTGATTTCGGCTATTCGCATGGACGAGGTGGCGGAACCCTATATCCGACGCCGGGCCGTGCGCCACCTTGAGAAGAAACGGGTCTGCATCTTTGCTGCGGGCACAGGTAACCCCTATTTCACCACCGATACCGCCGCGACCCTGCGCGCCAATGAAATGAATTGCGAAGCCATCTTCATGGGTAAGAACGGCGTTGATGGGGTCTACGACAAAGATCCCAAAACCAACGACGATGCCAAGCGGTATGACAGCGTGAGCTACGACGATGTTTTGGCCAAACGCCTGAAGGTCATGGATGCTTCGGCTATTGCGCTGGCGCGTGACAACAATCTGCCTCTGATTGTGTTTGGTCTGGATGAACCCGGTGGTTTCCGTGGCGTTCTGGCAGGCGAGGGCACTTATACCAAGGTGCATGGCTAACCCCGCGAGGCTGACACCCTGCGACACGCGTCGGCAATCTGGCGCGTGTTTTGCGTGGGATTTCACCGAGTTCCGAAGGTTTCGCGGGTGTTTGTCCGCCGAGATCGCTATACAATACACATGTGATGGCGTAAGAGCCGTCCTCAAGACCGCCTCAAGCAAGGGGAGAGCAGCATGTCTGAAGAGTTTGAACTGGACACCGACGATCTGAAACGCCGCATGGATGGCGCGATGGCCAACCTGAAAACCGAATTCGCGTCCCTGCGAACCGGTCGTGCCTCCGCTTCGATGCTGGAGCCCGTGATGGTTGACGCGTATGGATCGCAGACTCCGATCAACCAAGTCGGCACCGTGAACGTGCCTGAGCCGCGCATGGTGACCATCAACGTCTGGGACAAGGGTCTCGTCGGTAAGGTGGAAAAAGCCATCCGCGAGTCTGGCCTTGGCATCAACCCTCAGCTCAACGGTACCATCATTATGTTGCCGATTCCGGAGCTCAATGAGGAGCGCCGCCGTGAGCTGACCAAAGTTGCGGGCCAATACGCTGAACACGCACGCGTCTCGGTTCGTAACGTGCGCCGTGACGGGATGGACCAGATCAAGAAAGCCAAGTCCGAGGGTATGTCCGAGGATGACCAGAAGTTCTGGGAAGCCGAGGTGCAGGATCTGACCGACAAGATGATCAAGGCCGTGGACGCCGCGCTGGAGACCAAACAAGCCGAAATCATGCAGGTTTGATCAGCGCATATGTCACTCGTCACGGATAGCGAAACCCCGGCTGCGGCTGGTGCGGAGAATGCGGCGCCGGGTATCGGTGACGGGCCTAGACATGTTGCGATCATTATGGACGGCAATGGCCGCTGGGCGCAGGCGCGCGGGCGGCCACGGCTTTTTGGGCATCACGCAGGTGCGCGTCGTGTGCGCGAAGTGGTGGAATGCTGTCCCGCATTGGGCATCAAATATCTGACGATATTTGCGTTCTCGACCGAAAACTGGAAACGCACCCAAGTTGAAGTCGCGGGGCTCATGAGCTTGTTTCGCCGTTATATTTCCAAGGAAATGAAGGCATTGGCGGCCAAGAACGTGCGCGTGCGGTTCATCGGAGACCGGGTGCGGCTGGACACTAAGCTTGTGCAGCTGATGGATGCGTTGGAGCACGAAACCGAAGGCAACGATGGCACCCATCTGACCATTGCACTGAACTATGGCGGTCGCGATGAGGTGGCCCGTGCCACCCAGCGTCTGGCGCAGGATGTGGCCGATGGCAAACTCGACCCTGCTGATGTGGATCAGGAAACACTGCCGCGATATCTCGATACTCATGTTTTACCGGACCCGGATCTGGTGATCCGCACATCCGGCGAAGCGCGGATTTCGAACTTTCTGCTCTGGCAGTCGGCCTACTCGGAATATGAGTTTATCGACACGCTCTGGCCGGATTTCTCCTCAGATGAACTGGCGCGGCTCTGCCAGAATTTTGGCAATCGCGACAGACGCTTCGGGGCTGTAAAGAAATGAAGAACTCCATGTCCTCGCACGCTGTGAAATCCAGTCGTTGGGCGGATCTGGGGCCGCGCACGGCGTCGGCTCTGGTTTTGCTCTTGGTGGGTGGAGGTGCCAGCTATCTGGGCGGGGTGGCCTTTGCGTTGTTTGTATCGCTGAGCGTCGGTGCGGTGTTCTGGGAAGTGACCCGAATGTATCGCAAAGACAACAGCTTGGCCGCTGTTGGATACGGCGTTGCAGCTGCTGCTTTGGTGTTTCTTGCCTGTTTTATGCCGCTGATTGTGGCGGTGCCGGTTCTCGCGCTGCCTCTGTTGCTCGGTATTCGTGTTCTGGAGCAGCGAAAGACATCCTTTCTCGTCATTCTCGCATGGGTGCTGCTGGGTGGCTTTGGGCTGGTATGGCTGCGTGATGCCTTCTGGGTCAGTTGGACTGTCTGGTTAATCTGCGTGGTGGTGGCGACCGATGTCGCTGGCTATTTTGCCGGGAAATATTTCGGCGGGCCAAAGTTCTGGCCAGCTGTCAGCCCCAAGAAAACATGGTCCGGCACCGCTGGCGGTTGGGTGGCTGCAGCTGCTGTCGGTTTGATCTTCTCTGTTTTCGCTGGATTGCCTGCAAACCTCATCTGGATTTCAGTCCTCGTGTCGATGGCCAGTCAAGCAGGCGATATCGCCGAAAGCGCTCTGAAGCGACGCATGGATGTCAAAGACTCCAGCCAGCTTATTCCCGGTCATGGCGGCGTGTTTGATCGCTTTGACGGGATGCTGGGGGCAGGCGCGCTCTGCTTTTTGATCGCTGTCATCTGGGGATGACCTCACCCTCGGGAGACCGGGGAGAGGACGATGACGAATAGGTTCTAGATGAGAAAAATATCCATTTTCGGTGCAACGGGTTCTATTGGTCAGAGCACGATTGACCTGATCCGCCGGGCGCCGGAAGCCTATGATGTCGTGGCATTGAGCGGTGGTCACAATGTGGCGCAACTGGCGCGTGATGCAATCGAGCTGAACGCGGAGATTGCGATCACCGCGCATGAAGCGCGCTTGCCGGAACTGCGCGCTGCGTTGGCCGGAAGCAACGTGGAGGCCGCCGCGGGCGCGCAGGCCTTGGTGGAGGCTGCCAGCCGCCCGGCTGATTGGATCATGTCAGCGATTGTGGGCGCAGCAGGGCTTGCACCGGGCCTAAAGGCGCTGGAGCAAGGAACGACACTGGCGCTTGCCAATAAGGAATCGCTGGTCTGCGCGGGACAGTTGTTGATGCGAACCGCCGCACAGCATGGCGCGCGCATCCTGCCCGTGGATAGCGAGCATTCCGCAGTGTTTCAGGCGCTTGTCGGCGAACAAATCGAAGATGTGGAGCGGATCATCATCACGGCCTCTGGCGGGGCATTTCGGGATTGGCCGCTTGCGGATTTAAAAACCGCAACGCTGGCGCAGGCCTCGTCGCATCCCAACTGGGATATGGGGCAGCGGATCACCATAGATAGCGCGTCTATGTTCAACAAGGCGCTCGAAGTCATTGAAACCAGAGAATTCTTTGGTGTCTCGCCCGAGCAGATTGAGGTTTTGGTGCATCCGCAATCGCTGGTGCATGCGCTGGTGGGCTTTCGCGATGGTGCGTTGATGAGCCACCTTGGCGCGCCTGATATGCGCCACGCTATTGGATATGCGTTGCATTGGCCGCATCGCAAGGAACTGCCGGTTGAGAGACTGGATCTGGCGGCTGTCGGGCAGCTTGAATTTCGCAAACCTGACCTGCAGCGCTATCCGGCGCTCCGGCTGGCGCAGGACGTGATGGCGCGCGGCGGGTTGAGTGGCGCGGCCTTTAACGGGGCCAAAGAACGGGCGCTTGATCACTTTATCGCGGGGCGCATTGGCTTTCTCGATATGGCCACCATAACTGAACAGGTGTTGGAGGCGCTTGAGGCTCAGCCGGGCCTTATTGACGCCTCAATGACACTTGAAAACGTCACCCAAGTTGACGATCTGGCGCGGCAGGCGGCGGATCAGGTCGTGACGCAACGAACAGGATAGAGTTTTGGACGCAGTATTTCTGGTCTCGCAACTGGGCGGGTTCCTCTACACGATTGGCAGCTTTGTCGTGGTGCTTTCGATCATCGTGTTCGTACATGAATACGGACACTATATCGTTGGGCGCTGGAGTGGCATTCATCCGGAGGTCTTTTCGCTTGGATTTGGTCCGGTATTGGCCAGCCAGGTCGATAAGCGCGGCACGCGCTGGCAACTGGCGGCGTTTCCCTTTGGCGGGTTTGTGAAATTCCTTGGCGATGCGGATGCCGCGTCGGGCAAGGATTCCGGCGCGATAACTGCGGCGCAGAATGATCCCGAAATGCTGCGCAAGACCATGCATGGAGCCCCGCTCTGGGCGCGTGCCGCGACAGTTGCTGCGGGTCCGGTGTTCAATTTCATCCTTGCGGCCATCATCTTTACGGGTGTGAACCTGAGCCGGGGGCAGATGCAGGAGCCACTCGCGGTGGGGGCGGTCAAAGGCCTGCCTGCAGCGGGTTATACCTTGCAGCCCGGAGATGAGATTCTTGCAGTTGCAGGGATTGATACACCTGATTTCGCCGATGGCGTTGCATGGGCCGCTTTTGAAGACAGCATTCCGGTCGAAAAGGTTCTGGAGTACCGCGTGTCTCGCAATGGTCAGGAGACCATCGCGCAGGGGCCATATCTAACGCCCAGCATCGTAACCGGCGTTGCGCCCCGCAGCGCGGCCTCGGACGCCGGATTGCGCGAGGGTGATGTGATTGTTGCGGTCGATGGCGAGGAGATCTTTGCCTTTTCTCATTTGAAGGAACGGGTTGAGACTGGCGCGGGCGAACCACTGGAACTGACCGTCTGGAATAACGGGCAAACGCGCGACCTGATCCTAAGCCCACGGCGCACCGATGAGCCCACTGCCGAGGGTGGTTTCCAAACCAATTGGCGGATCGGCATTGCTGGCGGTCTGGCGTTTGATCCGGCCCGCGAATCTGTGTCGCCGCTCGCGGCTGTCGGGCAGGGGGTCACGCAGGTCTGGATCATGATCGAACAATCCCTCTCTGGGTTGAAGCATATGATTACCGGGCAGATCAGTACCTGTAATCTTTCCGGTCCAGTGGCGATTGCGGAAATCTCCGGGACGCTGGCCAGTCAGGGCGCAATGAACTTCATCTGGTTGATTGCGGCCCTGTCGACGGGCATTGGGCTTTTGAACCTATTTCCAGTGCCAGTGCTGGACGGCGGGCATCTGGTGTTCTTTGCCTATGAGGCAGTGACCGGAAAGCCCCCCAATGATCGCGCCATGCAGATCCTGATGATGATTGGCCTCACGCTGATCCTTGGTCTGATGATCTTCTCGGTCAGCAACGATCTGTTGTTCTGCTAAATCTGACGATTTATCTGGCGGGTATCCGGGCAGGATGAGGCGGGCTCGCCTTTCTCCTGCCCAGATGTCGCCACAAATCTTGCCTAGACTGATCCACGGGAGAGCGATTCCGATCAAATCGGGATCTAACGTGAATAGTGGGAGCAAGCATGCAATCGCTGCAGCAATCTTATGCAGGGCTGGACCTGTTGGTCCGCCTCAACGCCGACCGTTTCCTGTTCGTAGGGGCGATTTCGGCGGCAATACTGTCAGGTATCTGGATCGCGTCCATTCTTTGATCAACGGGGGTGAAACGCGGATTTCACCGGACGCAAAACGTGTTACGTGAAACACTAAAGCAGCGGCATGGTGCCCGCTGCTTTTCTTGTTTTTGACAACCGGGTCCAAACCCGGTACGCAGCTTATCAAGCTGCTATAATAATTGGGTTATAATTGATGGTCTGGGGGAAAAACGCGGCACTTGCCCGCGAAGTGCGCCGGGAGAGTGCTATGTCCGTTTCTTTTAAAGGCTTTCTTGGTTCTACCGCGCTTTCTGCGGTTCTTGCGGTTGGGCTTGGTATAGCGCCTCTGCCGGTTCAGTCCCAAGAGTACCGTTTCACTAACGTGCGCGTCGAAGGGAACCAGAGAATCCAAAGCTCGACCATCGTTGCCTACACTGGGCTGTCGAGTGGCGAGCGGGTGAGCGGTGGTGCGTTGAATGATGCCTATCGCGGCGTGTTCGACAGCGGATTGTTCGAGTCGGTTGAACTGGTTCCGCGTGGCAATACGCTGGTGATCAAAGTGGTCGAATATCCGACCATCAGCCGGATTAATTTTGAAGGCAACAAACGCCTCAAAGATGATGCTTTGGCCGAGGTGATTCAGTCGTCGCCCCGTCGTGTGTTCAGTGCCGATCAGGCGGAACGCGATGCTGGTGCGATTGCGGAGCTTTATCGCGCACAGGGGCGTTTGGCCTCGCGTGTGACGCCGCGCATCATCCGTCGTAACGACAACCGCGTCGATCTCGTCTTTGAAATTTCCGAAGGTGACACCGTCGAAGTCGAACGCGTGTCCTTTGTGGGGAACCGTGCCTATTCCGACCGCCGCCTGCGCCGCGTGCTGGAAACCAAACAGGCGACCTTCCTTCGTGCACTGATCAACCGCGACACGTTGATCGAAGATCGCATTCAGTTCGACCGTCAGGTCCTGACTGATTTCTATCGCTCACGCGGCTATGTCGATTTCCGGGTTAACAGCGTCAACGCTGAAGTCACCAAGGAACGCGACGCGGCCTTCCTCGTGGTGGATGTCACCGAAGGGCAGAAATTCGAGTTCGGTGATATTACCGTCACCAGCGAATTTGCCGATGCTGATCCGGATGTGTACCGCAGTCAGTTGCGCGTCAAACGGGGTGTGACCTACTCGCCGCTAGTTATTGAGAACGCCATTCAGACGTTGGAACAGTTGGCGGTGCGGCAGGGGATCGATTTCCTGCGGGTTGAGCCACGCGTGACCCGCAATGACCGTGATCTGACACTCGATGTCGAATTCGCGATGGTGCGCGGTCCGCGTATCTTTGTTGAGCGCATCGATATCGAGGGCAATACCACGACGCTTGATCGGGTGATCCGCCGTCAGTTCAACATTGTTGAAGGCGATCCGCTCAACCAGCGTGAGATCCGTAACAGTGCAGAGCGTATCAAAGCACTGGGGTTCTTCTCCCAGTCGGAAGTGGACGTGCGTCAGGGCAGCACACCGGGTGAGGTGATTGTTGACGTCGACGTTGAGGAACAGCCAACGGGGTCTTTCACCCTAGGTGGGTCCTACTCGGTTGATGACGGTATCGGTGTCGCCATTGGTATTTCCGAGAATAACTTCTTGGGCCGTGGTCAGCAGTTGTCGTTCAATATCTCGACCGCACAGGACACCGAGGCGTATAACATGCGCTTTGTTGAGCCCAAGCTGTTGGGCCGTGATCTGCAGTTTGCAATCGACTTGGGTCTGAGCGAGACGGAATCGAGCTATTCGGAATATGACACCAAATCGGTGATCTTCCGTCCGTCCATCACCTTTGATGCGAGCGACACTACATCGCTGCAGCTGCGCTATGGTTTTGAGCAAAACGAAATGGAAAGCCGCGGGCCAAATAGCAGCGGCGGATCTCGTGTGGGACGCGTGCTCGAAGAAGAGATCGCAGCAGGTAAGCGCACCACCAGTTCGATTGGTGCAACTTTCACCTACGATAGCCGTCGTACCGGTCTTAACCCGACCGCTGGCTTCCTGATCCAAAGTGGCGTCGATTACGCGGGCCTTGGCGGTGACAACGAATATATCCGCGCAACCAGTAAAATCGTCGCGCAAAAGCTCGTGTTCAACGAAGAGGTCACGCTGCGGGCCACAGTTGAGACCGGGTATCTCGGGTGGCTGGGCGATAACAGAAGCCGCACCGTCGACCGTTTCCTGCTAACATCGGAGACACTGCGCGGTTTTGAGCCGGGCGGTATCGGCCCACGCGACATGAGTGGCAGCTATGACGACGCTCTGGGCGGGAACCTTTATGCGGTTGCACGTTTTGACGCGGAGTTCCCGTTGGGACTTCCAGAAGAACTCGGTCTGCGTGGCGGTGTCTTCTATGACGTTGGCAACCTCTGGGGACTCGACGACTCAAACGCGGACCTCGTCGGTAATGTCGTTGGTCGCGATGGCTCTTTCCGCCATGTCGTCGGTTTCTCACTTTTGTGGACCACGGGTCTTGGCCCACTGCGGTTCAACTTCTCTAAAGCGCTGGTCAAGGAAGACTTTGACAAGGAGCGCAACTTCGACCTGACCATTCAGGCGCGGTTCTGACCCTGTTGCGACGCGTTAGACCACTAAAAATCATCTGGACAGCGGGGGTTGTGACCCTGCTGTCCAGCAGCATTTTGCAAGCGCAAGAGGCAGCGCCCAATGTCGGGTTGGGTGGGTTCTCTCTTGAACAGAACCTCGGTATCCCCAAAAGCTTGCTGCTCACAATCCATTCTGATCGCATGTTCTCCGAGAGTGAATATGGTCAGCGCATCGCGCGCGAAATGGAAGGGCGTAGCGCTGTCCTAATGGCCGAAAACCGTCGTATAGAGGCGGAGTTGCGCGCCGAAGAGCTTGATCTGGCAGAGCGGCGATCCACAACGGATCCGGATGCTTTCAGAGCGCTTGCTCAGTCGTTCGATCAAAAAGTTCAGGAAACGCGCAGCACACAAGAAGCGAAGTTTCTCGAAATCACCAATGCCCGCGATGAGGCACGGCGTGAGTTTCGGCAAACCTCGATCCCGATCCTTGAGCAGATCATGGCGGAGACGGGTGCAGCGGCTATTCTCGAGCAATCTACAGTTCTCTTGAGCGCTGACTCCATTGATGTCACCGACCTCGCCATCGCGCGAATCGATGCTATCCTTGGGGAAGGGCTCGATGAGGACGCTCCCGACAGCAACCAGCCCTGAGCTTGCTCCAAATAGCTGCAATTGCTACGACACACATCTGATGAAACCAACGGAACTTGACCCATGAGTGCTGACGCCAATCCCGACCTCAAGAGCGCCGACATCGGCCTGATCCAGCAAATCCTGCCGCATCGCTACCCGTTTTTGCTGGTGGACAAGGTGGTTGATATCGACGGCTATCAATCCGCGCGTGGCATCAAGAACGTCACCATGAACGAGCCGCATTTCCAGGGCCATTTCCCGGGCACCCCGATCATGCCGGGTGTCACCATCGTTGAGGCCATGGCGCAGACCTCGGGCGTGATGCTGGGGGTTGGCATGGATCTGATCGGCACCGATATGCTGATCTATTTCATGAATATCGACAAATGCAAATTCCGCCGCAAGGTTGTCCCCGGAGACGTGCTGGAAATGCATGTGGAAACGGTGCGCGGCAAGCCCGGTGGCAAGATCTTCAAATTCTCCGGTCGCGCCACTGTTGATGGTGAACTGGCGGCTGAGGCCGAGTTTACCGCGATGATCGACCGGGACGGAAAGGACGGCTGATGAACACTATTCACCCCAGCGCCATTATCGAGGATGGCGCCAAAATCGGCGAAGGCTGCGAGATCGGCCCGTTTTGCATCGTCGGCGCTGAGGTGGTGTTGGGCGACCGCGTGGTCCTGAAATCCCACGTGGTGGTCACCGGCGACACCGAGATCGGCGATGACACCGTTGTATTTTCATTTTCTGTGCTAGGCGAAATCCCGCAGGATCTGAAATTCAAAGGCGAGAAATGCCGTACCGTCATCGGCAAGCGCAACCGTATCCGTGAGCATGTGACTGTGAATGCGGGCACCGAGGGCGGTGGTGGCATTACCCGTATCGGTGATGATGGGCTGTTTATGGCGGGTTGCCATATTGCGCATGATGCTCAGATCGGGGATCGGGTGATCGTTGTGAACTCTGCCGCCGTGGCCGGCCATTGCGTGCTCGAGGACGATGTTATCATTGGGGGGCTTTCGGGCATTCACCAATGGGTGCGCATCGGCCGTGGCGCCATCATCGGCGCTGTGACCATGGTGACCAATGACGTCATTCCCTACGGTCTGGTGCAGGCCTCACGCGGGGAGCTTGACGGGTTGAACCTTGTTGGCCTCAAACGTCGTGGGGTGAGTCGTGCCGACATCACCGCGCTCCGGGCAGCGTTTCAGATGCTGGCGCAGGGCGAGGGGACGTTTTCCGAACGCGCCCGCCGATTGGGCGACGAAAATGACAGCGAATATGTGCAGGAAATCGTCGCCTTTATTACCGGTCAGAGCGACCGCCATTTTCTGACCCCCGGCGGCTGAGAAAGGTCCCGACATGATTGCACTGATTGCCGGACGCGGGGCCTTGCCCGCAGAATTGATTGCACGTTTGCCGGAGCGCCCCATGGTGTGTGCCATGGCAGGGTCTGAACCCGACCTCGTCGAGGCGGACATTACCTTTCGCCTCGAACAACTCGGCAGCTTTCTGGAACAGCTAAAAAGCCAAGGTGTGAGCGAGGTCTGCCTGGCGGGTGCCGTGACGCGACCTCAGATTGATCCGGGTGCGATTGATGCTGCCACTTTGCCACTGGTGCCGGTGTTGCAGGCGGCCATTGCCGCAGGCGACGATGGGGCGCTGCGGGCGGTGATCGGTATTCTCGAACAGAGCGGCTTTGCCGTGAAGGCCGCCCATGAGATTGCGCCGGATCTGTTGATGGATGAGGGTGTTCCGACCAAGGTGCAGCCGGGCGAGATCGACAAGGCGGATGCAGAGCGTGCCTCGGTCATCGCCTTTGGCCTGAGTGCCGCCGACATCGGGCAGGCCTGCGCGGTGCGGTCTGGTCAGGCGATTGCAATCGAGACCTTGTTTGGCACGGATTGGATGCTCGCGAGCCTCGCCAATCGTCCGGACGGGCAGGGTGGTCTGTTCTACAAGGCCCCAAAAGCCGGGCAGGACCGGCGCGCCGATCTGCCGACCATCGGCCCGGCCACCGTCGAAGGTGCGGCCATGGCTGGTCTGAACGGCATTGTCCTCGAGGCTGAGGGCGTGATCGTTCTGGACCGCGAAGAGGTCATCGCCGCTTGCGACCGCCGGGGCATGTTCCTCTGGCTGCGTCAGGCCTGATCGCATGAGCCTTCGGGTCTTTATCCTCGCTGGTGAGCCTTCGGGCGACCGGCTTGGTGCCGCATTGATGCGCGGTCTCAAGGACCTGTCTCCGGCTGTGTCCTTTGAAGGCATCGGCGGCAGCCTGATGCAGGCCGAGGGGCTCAGGTCGCAGTTCCCGATGGAGGAACTCTCCGTCATGGGGATCGCCGAGGTTCTGCCAAAGTATTTTGACCTCAAGCGCCGTATTCAGGAAACCGCCGATGCGGTGGTGGCAATGCAGCCCGACGTGATGATCACCATCGACAGCCCGGATTTCTCCCTGCGCGTTGCAAAGCTGGTGAAAGACGCCAGCGATATTCGCACCGTGCACTATGTTGCGCCCTCCGTCTGGGCCTGGCGTCCGGGGCGCGCGAAAAAGATGGCGAAGGTCATCGACCATGTGCTGGCGCTGTTGCCGTTCGAGCCGCCCTATATGGAAGCCGCCGGGATGGAGTGCGATTTTGTCGGCCATCCGGTGGTGGCGGAACCTCAGGCGACAGAGGCTGAGATTGCGGCGTTCCGTGCGGCATTCGATCTGGGCGATGCGCCGGTTCTGCTGGCCCTGCCGGGGTCGCGCCGCTCCGAGGTTGCACGGCTTGCGGATGTGTTCGGCGCAGCCCTGCGTGAGTTCCACGCCAAACACCCGGAGCACCGGATCGTTGTTCCGGCGGCCGCGCATGTGGCGTCCTTGGTGCGTGAAAAACTCGTGGATTGGCCAGAGGGCTGCATCGTGCTCGATCCTGCTGATCATGCGGTCGCTGAGTTCGCCGCGCATAAACGCGCTGCCTTTGCCTCCGCGGGGCTGGCACTGGCCGCATCGGGAACGGTGTCTTTGGAACTTGCCGCCGCGCGCACGCCGATGGTGATTGCCTATCGCTTCAATTGGCTCACGTGGCAGATCATGAAGCGCATGGCGCTGATTGATACGGTGACATTGGTCAATCTGGTGAGCGAAACCCGCGTGGTGCCGGAATGCCTTGGTCCCGAATGCACCGCCGAAAATATTGCGGCACGTCTCGATCAGGTGCTGAACGCGCCTGACGCACAACAGGATGCTATGCGCCTGACGATGGACCGGGTTGGCGAGGGCGGCGATGCCCCCGGCCTGCGTGCCGCGCGTGCGGTCCTTGAGCGATTGCCGCAGGTTTGAGGCGACACTAAAGGGTCTGAACAAATCAAAAGGGAGCCCGGAGGCTCCCTCGTTTTAGTGACCTCTCCAGATCCAGCCACCGCCAAAAATGCGGCTGCCGTTTGGATCATAGAACACACAGGCCTGACCGGGCGAAATGCCTTCCTCAGCGGAGAACAGCTCCACCTCCGCCTCGGTGTCCGAGATCGGCCGAATGATCGCATCGCGCGGGGGGCGGGTAGAGCGCACCTTGACGCTCAGATGCCATTCCGTGCGGCTGGTAAAAGGCTCATCCCCCAGCCAGTTAATCTCGCGCACCGGCACCCGGCGGGTGGCCAGCATGTCCTTTGGTCCGACGATGACCTGCTTTTGGTCCACATCGAGCTTTACCACATAAAGCGGCTCGCTCAGCCCGCCGATGCCAAGGCCGCGACGTTGACCAATGGTGTAGTGAATGACACCGTTGTGATCGCCCAGCACGCGGCCATCGGCATGCACGATCTGTCCCGGCTCCGCCGCGCCAGGGCGCAGTTTCTCGATCACCGAGGCGTAGTCGCCATTGGGCACAAAACAGATGTCCTGACTGTCCGGTTTATCCGCAACCGACAGGCCGTATTGCGCCGCCATCTCACGCGTTGCGTCCTTGGATGGTAGGTGGCCCAGCGGAAAGCGCAGGAAATCGAGCTGCTCGGGCGTGGTGGAGAACAGGAAATAGCTCTGATCGCGGTTGGCATCCTCAGCGGAATGCAGCTCCGGTCCATGTTCGCCCATCTTGCGCTGGATATAGTGACCGGTTGCCATGCAGTCGGCCTCCAGATCCTTGGCGGTTTCCAGCAGATCCTTGAACTTCACGCGCTCGTTGCAGCGGATGCAGGGCACCGGCGTCGCCCCGGCCAAATAGCTGTCGGCGAACTCGTCAATCACGGCATCCTTAAAAATGTTCTCATAATCCAGAACATAATGTGGAAAGCCGCGCTCCTCCGCGACCCGGCGGGCGTCGTGAATATCAATGCCGGCGCAACACGCGCCTTTTTTGGCGAGCGCCGCCCCGTGGTCATAAAGCTGTAGCGTCACTCCGACCACATCATAGCCCTGTTCCGCCAGATATGCCGCCACAACAGAGCTATCGACGCCGCCAGACATAGCAACGACGACGCGCGTCTCGGCGGGAGATTTTGCAAAACCTAGCGAATTCACTGGTGCCTCATTGTCCAGTGCCATGGCGTACTCCTTACGGGTCCGGAAGAGGAGATGGAAAGCATCGAAGAATATAGGAAAATGCTAAGTATTCTCAAGGGGCCGATTTCACTTACCGTTAATGCCTCCACGCCACTCTGCCCTGACCAAGCTGAATACGCATCCTAGTAAGGGCATAGCGATGTTTTTAAAGAAAGTTGATGGCCCCCGTGCGGTCACTCTACCGGACGGAACAGTCATGACTCGTGCGGATTTGCCGCCTCAGACAACAAAACGATGGGTGGCGTCGCGTAAAGCGGCGGTCGTTCGTGGCGTTTTGTATGGATTGATTCCCCAAACCGAAGCGCTACGTCTCTATAATCTGAGCGAAGAAGAGTTCAGAAGCTGGGTCGCGGCGGTTGCAGACCATGGAGAAGACGCGCTGAAAACCACCCGGTTGAAGGATTATCGTAATCCCTAAGGTAAAAACCGCCGTGTTAACTTGTACGAATTGCGAAAATTAACCAACATGGTAACGGGACATTAACCTTTTCCCAGCAAGGTTAACGCAACCTGAGGACAACAGAGTACAGGCGGAGACCCAATATGCGCATTCTTCTGGTCGAGGATGATCCCACGACGGCGAAAAGCATCGAGCTGATGCTGACTCATGCAAACTTGAACGTATACACGACTGACCTCGGCGAAGAGGGCATCGATCTGGCAAAACTTTACGATTATGACCTGATCCTGCTGGATCTGGGCCTGCCAGATATGAACGGTCATGAGGTTCTGCGTCAGCTGCGTTTGTCGCGCATCGAGACCCCGATCCTGATCCTCTCTGGCGCTGATGACACCGAGAATAAGATCAAGGGCTTTGGTTTTGGGGCGGATGATTATCTGACCAAACCTTTCCATCGCGAAGAACTGGTGGCGCGTATCCACGCGATCATCCGTCGCTCTAAGGGACATTCCCAGTCGATCATTAAGACGGGCAAAATCTCGGTTAACCTTGATGCCAAGACTGTGGACGTTGAAGGTAAATCCGTGCATCTGACTGGTAAAGAATACCAGATGCTGGAGCTTCTCTCCCTGCGGAAGGGCACAACCCTTACCAAGGAAATGTTCCTGAACCACCTCTACGGTGGCATGGATGAGCCAGAGCTGAAAATCATCGACGTCTTTATCTGTAAGCTGCGTAAGAAACTCAGTACGGCAACCGATGGTGACAACTACATCGAAACCGTTTGGGGCCGTGGCTATGTGCTGCGCGATCCGCAAGAAGATCACGCCACAGGTGGTCCACGGATGGCAGTAGGCGCCTAAGCGCACCGCGCATTAGCGAGCATTCGTTTTCTAAACCCCGCCGGGCTGAGCATCCCGGCGGGGTTTTTCGTGTCTTGGATCTGGCACTGGACCTCCTCCATATCGGGCACTATCACCAAGATAAGACAGATACCCCGAAGGGCGGAGCCAGGATGACAGAGCAGGATCCCCGGTCGATGAATGTGACCGACGCGCGCAAAGAATTTGAGGCGCTTCAAACCAAAATTGAAGCCGCGGATCTCGACTATCACCAAAAAGACGCGCCCACTCTGTCGGATGCGGAGTATGACCGTCTGAAACGGCGATATCTGGCGCTTGCTGAGGCCTTTCCAGAACTCGCCGAAGAAGGCACGCGTGTTGAGAGCGTAGGTGCGCCCGCCGCTTCCGGATTTGGCAAGGTTGCGCATGCTGTGCGCATGATGTCGCTGGGAAATGCGTTTGAAGATCAGGATGTTGAGGATTTTGCCGCCGGGTTGCGCCGCTACCTTGGCCTGTCCTCCGACGCCCCGCTTGCCTTTACGGCAGAGCCTAAAATTGACGGTCTGTCGCTTTCTCTTCGCTATGAGAATGGCACGCTGGTGCAGGCGGCGACGCGGGGGGACGGTGCTGTGGGTGAAAATGTCACCGAGAATGCCCGCACCATCGAAGATATTCCGCAGCAGATCACCGGCGCACCGGCGGTGCTGGAGGTGCGTGGCGAAGTCTATATGAGCCACGCGGATTTTGAGGCGCTGAACGCCCGCCACGCGGAAACCGGTGGCAAGATCTTTGCCAACCCGCGCAACGCGGCCGCCGGGTCCCTGCGCCAGCTTGACGCCGAGATCACCCGCGCCAGACCTTTGCGGTTCTTTGCCTACAGCTGGGGTGAACTGTCCGAACCTCTCGCAGAAACGCAAATTGACGCGATTGAGAGATTTAAACCCCTCGGTTTCCAGACCAACCCGCTGACCCGCTGCTGTCAGACCATTGCGGAATTACTGACGCATTATCATAGCATCGAGGAACAGCGCGCGGATCTGGGCTATGACATCGATGGCGTGGTCTACAAGGTAAACGACCTTGCGCTTCAGGAGCGTCTCGGCTTTCGCTCCACCACACCACGTTGGGCCATTGCGCATAAATTCCCGGCCGAACTGGCCTGGACACGCCTCGACGGTATCGACATTCAGGTGGGGCGGACCGGGGCGCTTAGCCCGGTGGCGCGATTGCAGCCGGTGACGGTGGGCGGTGTGGTCGTGTCCAACGCGACGTTGCACAACGAGGATTACATCGCGGGCCTCGACTCCAAGGGAGCGACAATCCGGGAGGGCAAGGACATCCGCGTCGGCGATTGGGTGCAGATCTATCGCGCGGGCGATGTGATCCCGAAGGTTGCTGATGTCGACTTGAACCGGCGTCCCGACAGCGCAGAAGTGTATGCATTCCCGACCCATTGTCCGCGCTGCAACAGCCCTGCAGTGCGTGAGGAGGGCGACGCGGTGCGGCGGTGCAGCGGCGGGTTGATCTGCCCGGCACAGGCCGTCGAAAAGCTCAAACATTTTGTCTCCCGCGCGGCCTTTGACATCGAAGGCTTGGGCGCCAAGCAGGTCGAGCAGTTTCACAGCGACGGTTGGATCAAAGAGCCCGCCGATATCTTTGAACTAAAAGAAAGATATGGCAGCGGGATGCAGCAGCTCAAGAACCGCGAAGGCTGGGGCGACAAATCTGCATCCGCCTTGTTTGCGGCCATTGAGGACAAGCGGCGCATAGAGTTTGCGCGGCTGATCTTTGGCCTCGGCATACGCCATGTGGGCGAGGTGGCCGCGAAAGATCTTGCCCTGCATTTCCGCACTTGGGCTGCGCTTGCCGAGGCCGCAGATCTGGCACGCCCGGCAGCGCTGGCGCATCGGGCCGCAGATGAGGCGGAACTGTTGGAACGGCAGACCGCTCAGGCTGAGGAACGCCGCGCCAGGATTTCCGAAGTGCGCAAAGCGGCGATTGCCACCTGTGATGTTGCCCCCGATGCGCAGGCGGCTTGGGATGATTTGATCAGCGTCGATGGGCTTGGCCCGACTGTCGCGCTGTCGCTCTCCGATGCCTTTGCCAACCCCGAAGAACGCGCGGCCTTTGACCGGCTGATATCGCATCTGGAGGTGATCGAACCGGACGCCCCGACAGAGGACAGCCCCGTTGCGGGCAAAACCGTGGTGTTTACCGGCACGCTGGAGAAAATGACCCGCGCCGAAGCCAAGGCCCGTGCCGAAGCCTTGGGTGCGAAGGTATCCGGGTCAGTGTCCAAAAAGACCGATATTCTGGTGGCTGGTCCGGGGGCAGGGTCCAAGGCGACCAAAGCAGCTGAGCTTGGCGTTCGTACCATGGATGAGGATCAATGGCTGGATTTGATCGGGCAGGCGTGAGCGCATCATGAGCGGACGTCCGGAACAACTGTTCCCGCTTTTTGCGGAATTGGAGACTTTGCAAGGTGTCGGTCCAAAAACCGCCGAACACTTTGCACAGTTGCAGATCACGGCACCGCGGGATCTGTTGTTCTCTCTGCCCTATAGCCTCGTGGATCGGCGTCGGCGCGAGACCATTCGGGGGCTTGAGTTGCCCACCACGGCGACGGTTGAGATCACGGTCGGACGCCATCGCCCCGCACGCAATAAGGGCGGGGCCTACCGGATCGATGTGACGGATCAGGAAACGGAGTTTCAACTGGTCTTTTTCCACGGGCGGAGCCGCTATCTAACCGCGCAATTGCCGGAAGGGTCCCGCCGTGTGGTTTCGGGCAAGCTGGAGCTGTTCGACGGCATGGCGCAGATGGTCCACCCGGATCACATGCTGCCGCTGGAGGAGGCGGGCGATATTCCGGATTTCGAACCGGTGTATCACCTGACCCACGGCATCACGCAGAAAACCATGTTCAAGGCGGTGCAGAGTGCCTTGCAAAGGGTGCCCGAACTCACCGAATGGATGGACGCATCCTATAAGGCCAAACGGGGCTGGGCGGATTGGCACGAGGCCATCGCCACAGCCCATGCGCCGGGGCATCTGAGCGATCTGGAGCCCGAAGCCCCGTCGCGGGCCCGGCTTGCCTATGATGAGTTGTTCGCCCATCAACTGACGCTGGCCATTGCCCGCTCGGTGGAGCGTGAACAGCCGGGACGCAGCTCTGTCGCCACGGGAAAACTGCAAAGCAAAGTGCTCTCTGCACTGCCGTATAAGCCCACGGGCGCACAGGGGCGCGCGATCGAAGAGATCACAGCCGATATGGCCTCCGGGCGGCGTATGAACCGGTTGCTGCAAGGCGATGTCGGGGCGGGCAAGACGCTGGTGGCCTTTATGGCGCTGCTGGTGGCCGTGGAGGCCGGTGGCCAGGGCGTGATGATGGCGCCGACAGAAATCCTTGCGCGTCAACATCTTGAGGGGCTGAAACCCCTGGCCGATGACGCCGGTGTGGTGCTTGAGATCCTGACAGGGCGTGACAAGGGCAAGGACCGGCGCGCCAAGACCGAGGCGCTGCAACGTGGCGATATTCATATCCTTGTCGGCACCCATGCGGTGTTTCAGCAGGATGTTGTCTTTGACGATTTGCGGTTGGTCATTGTCGACGAACAGCACCGCTTTGGTGTGCGGCAACGGATGGAACTGGCTGAAAAGGGCAAGCGTGCCGATGTGCTGGTGATGACCGCGACGCCGATCCCGCGCTCGCTGGCGCTGACCCAATACGGTGATATGGAGGTCTCGATCCTCGACGAGAAACCACCGGGACGCAAACCGATCAAGACCGCGATCCTCAGCACCGAACGTATGTCCGAGGTGGTGGACCATCTGCGCCGCGCTATTGCCGAGGGACGGCAGTGTTATTGGGTCTGTCCGCTGGTCGAAGAATCCGAGGTCATGGATCTGACCGCTGCGGATGAGCGTTTCAAACACCTGCGGGCGGTGCTGGGCGATGATGTGGTGGGGCTGGTGCATGGTCAGATGCCCCCCGCAGAAAAAGACGCCGCCATGACCGCCTTCCAGGAAGGGCGTACCCGGGTTCTGGTGGCAACGACGGTGATCGAGGTGGGGGTGAATGTGCCCAATGCCTCCATCATGGTAATTGAGCGCGCCGAGATCTTTGGCCTTGCGCAATTGCACCAGTTGCGCGGACGTGTCGGGCGTGGAACGGCCCAATCCACCTGTCTGTTGATGTATCAGCCACCGCTCACCGAGGGCGGGCGCAGGCGGCTTGAGGTACTGCGCGAAAGCGAGGATGGTTTTGTCATCGCCGAAACCGACCTGCAAATGCGCGGTGCAGGTGATGTGATCGGCACCGCCCAATCCGGCCTGCCGCGTTTCCGGATCGCGGATCTGGAACGGCAGGCGGATCTGATGGCAATCGCCCAGAGCGACGCACGCGCCCTGATGACCTCTGATCCGGATCTGACCAGCGACCGGGGGCGCGCGGCGCGCACGCTATTGTGGCTGTTGCGTCAGGATGAGGCTATCCGCCTGATTTCAGTGGGATAATTCGTTCCTCTGGGAATGTGTTCTCATCTTTGTTCTACTTTGTTCGCAGATGTTCTTAAAAAGTTCTTTACACGACTCGCGCAAAATGAGAACAAAAGGACAACAAGGCGTCGCGGACGCATGACAGAGATCGAGGAGGTTTCCAGATGGTTACGCAATTCAAATCCGCACTGCGCAATTCACAGTCCACCCTGTTGCAGGATGCTCTGGGCGCGGCGTCTCTGGTTGTCATGCTGATCGTCGGACTGCATCTGCCGGGCCTGATCTAAACGACGTCTTCACGCCTTTTGTAACCCGTTCACAGTTTCCTTTGTGCTGTCATGCCGGGGGCACCAGCCTCAAGTCCCGTAAGGATCGATTGCCTGTTCGATCCGCACCAGAGTTTTCCCTCCGGTGTTTGGTGTCTCCCGGGTCCCGCATGACTGCGCTTTGACTTACCGCCGCCATCTGCCCGGATGTGCGGCGGTTTTTTCTTGTTTACTGCTGTTTAGGAGAGAATGGCACCGCGGCAGGTCAGGCGCAGTCGGCCTTTTGTGCGGTTTGCATCGCCTCCAGCGTGGCCTCTAAGGCTAGCATAATTGACGCGTGCCGGTTCTTAAATTCTCGGGCCGGCGTCAGCACTTCGAGACCGTCAAATGGGGCATCCGGGGCAGGGCCGCCCTCGGTCAGCATCGCCTTGAGCTGATCGCGCGCTGTTTCAACCTCACCCGTGCTGCGCCCGATGATCGCCGCGCCGACAACCGCGGCTGAGGCTTGCCCGAGCGCACAGGCTTTGACGTCCTGTGCAAATCGCGCGACTTTGCCATCCTCCAGCGCCACATCTACCGTTACAGTTGACCCACACAGGGGCGAGCGGCGCTTTACCGTCGCGTCGGCATGTTCCAGCCGTCCCTGATGCGGTATATCCGTCGCAAGAGCGAGGATCTTGGTGGAGTAGAGCTTGATCAGGTCGGTTTCGCCGGACATGTCGTGTTCCTGGGTTTCCCTAAGGCCGTGTTCCCCATACATAGGGGCGCGCCCCTGAGATGCAAAAGGTTTTTGACATGCAAGATCTGGTGAAATTTTCGCCCGAAACACTCACTTACAATGAGGCCGGTCTGGTGCCCTGTATCGCGCAGGACGTGGAAAGCGGCGAGATCCTGATGATGGCCTGGATGAATGCGGAAAGCGTTGCCAAGACACTCGAGACCGGGCGGGTGACCTATTGGTCGCGCTCGCGCCAGTCGTTCTGGATCAAGGGCGAAAGCTCCGGCCACGTTCAGGAGTTGGTAGAACTGCGCGTCGACTGTGACCGGGATGCGCTATTGGCGATGGTGCGGCAAACCGGCCCCGCGTGCCACACCAACCGGCGCAGTTGTTTCTACACCGCTGTGCGCGATGGGGACGAAGTTGAGATTATGACGCCAATGGCCTGATAATTCTCTCTTTTCAATCCAATCCGACAAGCGCTCTGATGTCTTGCGGACTCGCACCTTCGGCACGATATTTCGCAATCGCGCGGGCGTCGTCCCGCTTGGCGAGGCGCTTGCCCTGCGGATCGCGGATCAGTCGGTGGTGGTGATAGTGCGGCACGGGTAGATCCAAGAGGGCTTGCAAAACCACATGGATCTGCGTGCTCTCAAACAGATCTGCCCCACGCACTACATCGGTGATCCCCTGATCTGCATCGTCCACCACCACGGACAGGTGATAGGAGCTGCCCATATTGCGGCGCACGAGAATGATGTCGCCCACCGCCTGAATTAGGTGGTCCCGTTCGAGTGAAATACATCCGCCAAGATCCTGCGATGTCTCAATAAAAGCCAATTGAGAGAGCTGCTCCAGCGCGGCCGCCATATTGAGGCGGATCACATCATTCGGACCGGCCTCCGCTATGCTGCGCTGGCGACAGGTTCCGGGGTAGATCCGTCCATCGGGGCCGAACTGCGGCACGCCTTCCTGGGGAGCGCCCGCAGCCAGCTCAATATCGGAGCGATTACAACGGCACGGATAGGTCAGCCCACGCGCATTGAGCCGTTCTAGCGCCGCACGGTATCGTGGCAGGCGATCTGATTGGCGCAAAACGGGTGTGGGCCACGTTAGGCCCAGCCACGTCAGATCCTCATAGATCTGCTCCTCCCACGAGGCCCGGGCGCGGGATTGGTCGATATCTTCAATACGCAGCAGGAACTGACCGTTCTGCCGTTTGGCCATGTCGGACGCGAGCAGCGCAGAATAGGCATGTCCGAGATGCAGTGGCCCAGTCGGAGACGGAGCAAAACGAGTGGTGAAGGTCACACTTTTTCAATCACATAGACGTCAGCGTTCAAGTCGAGGCCCGGTAGGTGCGGGCCATTTTCCTTGAATAGCAACCGGGCCGCCCCGCAATCAAGCCATTCATTCATCGCACCGATGTAGCTGGGATCGGCAAGCGCATGATCGTTCAGAGAAAATGCCAGCAGATCGCCCCGGTTCAGCCCATGCATCAAATGCCCAAAAACGGAGGCCGGTGCCGCCCCGGTACCCAGCACGCCACAGGCGACAACGGCTTTGTAGACACCTGATTTGAACGGGGTGCTGCTGTCGGGATCAATCTGTGTCAGGTGCCTGTGCGCGCCCTTGCTGCGGGCGACGTTCAGCATTTCCTGCGAGGGATCAACGCCATCTATGGTCTCATATCCAACCCGGCGCAGCGCGATCCCGGAGAGCCCGGTCCCGCAGCCAAAGTCCAGTAAGGGTGCCGTAGCATCAGGCAGCACAGACCAGAGCGCATCCGCAATCCGGCCGGGAGTCGCATAATTATTTTCAGCGATTTCCGCATCATAGCTGGCTGCCCAGCGATTGTAATGGTCGACAGTCTCTTCAACTGTACTGAGACCGTAGACCTTTTCGAGGAACTTTTCAGTCATGATCCCAGTCTAAAGCCGGGATCATGCGCGCGTCCATCAAAAGTTTTGCAGCCAGTCCTGCCACGCCGCCTTGGCGCGGTCGGTATAGGCTTTGTAGCGGTCCTTGCGCCCGCGACGCCCACCTTTCAGCCCGTCAACAGGGCGGAACAGGCCGAAGTTCACATTCATCGGCTGAAAGGTTTTGGCCTCAGCGCCGCCAGTAATGTGATGGATCAAGGCCCCCATGGCGCTGTCCTGCGGCACGTGCGGTAGCTCTTTGCCGAGGATCTCTGCCGCAGCAAGACGCCCGGCCAGCAACCCCATCGCAGCACTTTCGACATAGCCCTCGACGCCCGTGACCTGACCGGCAAAGCGGATGTTGGGCTTTGATCTCAGCCGCATCTCATGATCCAGCAATGTGGGCGAGTTCAGGAATGTGTTGCGGTGGATGCCGCCAAGGCGCGCAAAACTTGCATTCTCCAGCCCCGGAATCATACGGAAAACATCAGCTTGGGCGCCGTATTTCATCTTGGTCTGAAAGCCGACGATATTGAACAGCGTGCCCAGCGCATTGTCGCGGCGCAGCTGCACCACGGCCCAGGCTTTCTCGTCCGGTTTATGCGGATTGGTCAGGCCCACGGGTTTCATCGGGCCATGGCGCAGGGTCTCGCGCCCGCGTTCTGCCATCACCTCGATCGGCAGGCAGCCGTCGAAGTATCCGGCGGTCTCGCCTTCGTGGAACTCGGTCTTGTCTGCAGCCAGAAGCGCGTCGATGAAGGCCTCGTATTGATCCTTGGTCATCGGACAATTGAGGTAGGCGGTGCGCTCTTCCTCGGTTTCGCCCTTATCGTACCGTGACTGCATCCAGGCTTGCGACATGTCGATGCTGTCGGCGTAGACGATCGGCGCAATGGCATCGAAAAACGCCAGTCGCTCTGCGCCGGTCTCGCGCTGGATTGCCTCACCCAAGGCAGGCGAGGTCAGCGGGCCGGTGGCAAAGATCCACTGGCCGTCCGCGGGCAGGTCGGTGACTTCCTCGTAAGAGATCCGCACGTTGGGCAGGGCCTTGAGCTTGGCCGTCACGGTTTCCGCAAACGGGTCGCGGTCTACCGCCAGGGCGCCACCGGCGGGCAGGCGGTGCTCGTCCGCCGTGGTCATGATCAGACCATTGGCCGCGCGCATTTCCCAATGCAAAAGCCCCACGGCGTTCTGCTCGTCATCATCCGAACGGAAGGAGTTGGAGCAGACCATTTCGCCCAAGTTGCCGGTCTGGTGGGCAAAGGTTTCAACCTTGGGCCGCATCTCGTGGATCACCACGTTGACGCCCATGTGGGCCGCCTGCCAGGCGGCCTCGGATCCGGCCATTCCGCCGCCGACGATATGAAGCTCTTGTGTCATGACAGGGCACATAGGGCAGGTGGCCTGCGGGCGCAATATCGCCTGATGGTAATCGGTGCGGGGAGGCGCAAATAATTAGGGCCGCAGCTTCGTGGACGTCAAACCCGGGTGAGAGATCCGGTAGGAGGGACGATCCGAAGCAGCGGCCCGAATTGCGGCAAGCCAGTTGGCCTGCCCAACTCTTGCCACTTTCTTGCCTTCTTTAGAAGCCTCAATATGGAAACAATATCGCGCCATTCGTAAACAAAGGCTGAATTATCCGAAAATTTTAGAAAAAATCATTAGAAGTTCTAAACCCGTGAAAGGCAGGACCTGAAATGCCGTGGCGTTTTATGCAAAATTTCTTGAGCGCCGCTTCACTGCGTGCAGACTGACGATCAGTCAGTGGCGGAGGCTCCGGGATGGAATTGGTTTTTGAAAAAGAGGGGCTGAGCGCCTATTTGGAGGACGTTTTCCCCCAGATCCGGGGTGAGTTCAGCATTGATGAGCTGAGCCCCGGCGCGATCACCATGCGCCTGAACGTCCAGGATCGGCACCTGCGTCCCGGTGGAACTGTGTCGGGGCCTTCCATGTTTGCGCTGGCCGATGTGGCGGTCTATGCGCTGGTGCTGGCGCATCTGGGACGCGAGGCGCTTGCGGTCACGACCAATGCCTCGCTTGATTTCATGCGCAAACCTGAAAGCGGCTGCGATCTGCTGGGGCAGGCGCGGCTGCTGAAGCTTGGCCGCAGCCTGGCCGTGGGGGATGTGCTGCTGTTCTCCGAAGGAAAGCCCGCGCCGGTTGCGCGTTCGACCATGACCTATTCGATCCCGCCGAAACGATAAAAGCGCCCGCGGATCGCTCCACGGGCGCTCTTTAAGTGTCCTGTTCAACCTATTTCAGGGGAACAATTTTTTGACATAACCCGGCAGGGCAAACGCCGCCTTGTGCACTTCGGGCGTGTAGTAGTCGGGGGTGAGGTTCGCGGCGGCAAAGCGCGCCGCGAGCGTTGCCAGATCCACATCGCGCGCCTTGGTCGAGTGGCTGCCCCAGCCAAGCGCCATCGGGCCGCCGACATAGGTCGGAATGGTGGCGAGATAGCAGGTCGCGTCCTGAAACAGCGCTTGAAAGGCCCGCATCGTATTGGTCAGCTCGTCCCCTTGCATAAAGGGCACGCCATTCTGGGTGACGATGATGCCGTCCTCGGTCAGGGCGCGGGCGGCATGGCCGTAGAATGTATCGGTAAACAGAACCTCACCGGGGCCGATTGGGTCGGTGGAATCGACAATGATGACGTCGAATTTGTCATCGGTCTCCTTCATGAAGACTGCGCCATCGTTGATCACCAGATTGAGCCGCGCATCGTCAAAGGCACCCTGGCTCAACATCGGCAGGTATTCCTTTGAAAAATCGACAACGCCTGCGTCGATTTCCACCATTGTGACATGCTCGACCGACGCGTGTTTCAGCACCTCACGGGCAATGCCGCCATCGCCGCCGCCAATAATCAGCACACGTTTTGCGGCCCCGTGCGCCAAAATCGGCACATGGGTCAGCATCTCGTGATAGATGAAGTTGTCGCCTTCGGTGGTCTGAACCACGTCATCGAGCGTCAGAACGCGTCCGAAGGTGCCGTTCTGAAAGACCTTGAGCCGCTGGTGCTCGGTCTTGCTGTCGTAATACATTTCGCTCACCCGTAGGGATTGGGCGAAATAATCGTGCAGGCGTTCGGTGTTCCAGACCTCATCCGTCATGCCGCGATCTCCTTCGCGACGATTTCCTCGCCGCGCAACAGTTCGCGCACCTCGACCACATCGGTCTCAAAGGCAGATTTCAGCACATCGACAGCCTTCCATGGCTCTGCATCGCCACACATGAAGACGTCAAATGCGCCGTAGCCGATTTCCGGCCAAGTGTGCACGGAGATATGGCTCTCGGCCAGCACGGCCACACCGGATACGCCCTGCGGCGAGAATTTATGGGTGTGGATGTGCAGCAGGGTTGCGCCGCAAACCTCGACCATCTTGCGAAAAGCGTCCTCAATCCGGGTCTGACAGTCCAGACCGGTGCCTTTCATCACTTCGATGATCAGATGGGTGCCGGCAAAAACCTTGCCGTCGCGACGGATGAAGTGATCCTCGCGGTCGGCGTCGACCAAAGAGTTCACAATAGCGGTGGGTACACCGCGGGCGGTATCTTCCTCATGGGCGCCTGTCTCCAGACCGATCCCCAGTTGGAAGAGGTTGGCGTCAGACATGACACTCCCCTTCGTTCCAGTAGATGACAATCCAGACGGTCCTTAGCGCCCCCCCGAATAAGAGTTCAGGGTTGGGATCGGTACCGAAAGTGAGGGGCAGATAGGAAAGCGCAAAGATTCGATCAAGGCAAAAATTTATGAAAGTCGTTTTGCACCGTCGGGAATGAAAAAAGGCCGGAGACGAGCTCCGGCCTGCCAGTTGGTTCTGTGCCCCGGGGATCAGGGTCTCCAGAACGGAAGAGTTCCTTCGCGCATGGCGTCCTCTCGTTGGAGGCCGATATCGCGCAACTGATGGGCGTCGAGGCGGCTCAGTTGGCGGCGAGTGCGCTTTCGGACAGACCATTTGGTGACCAGAACCGCAAATCCGATCGCCGCTTCAGCAACCATCGGCAGGGCCGGGCGGTTGGTCAGATAGGCAAGGTGTGTCGGGTGTTCTGTCACATTTGTCATGATCTGTCTCACATTTTGTATTGATGCAATCTGAATGTACTGGCATGTAATGCGTACAAAACGTGATACGGATTGTCTAAGCGGAGATTGTGATGGGTACAATTTGGCCCTCCACCTTGACCGGATCGCTGGCCGAAAAGCCCGGCCCGAAATACAAACGAGTCGCAGATACGATACGATTGGCGGTCGAGAGTGGTACATTACAGGTGGGGTCGAAACTGCCACCTGTGCGGGAGTTGGCCTATCAGCTCAGCATTACACCGGGCACTGTCGCGCGCGCCTATACCATACTGACTGACGAAGGTATCCTGCAAGCAGAAGTTGGGCGTGGCACCTTTGTTGCAGAGCGTGAAACGGCTGTTATGGATGACGTGTGGTCGCGCCAATTGCATCTGCTTGAGCGGTCCAACCCCAATCATGTCTCGCTCTTTAGTCCGCGTCTTGTGGATGTCGGACAGGTCAAACTGATCCGTGAAGCCCTGCGTAAAGCGGCGGATTGCGACCGTTTGGCACTGCTGAATTACCCGACACGAGATGCTTATCAGCCGGTGCGGCAAGCGGTGGTCGATTGGTTGTCAGACACGCCGCTTGGCCCCCTGACGGAACGAGATGTCGTGTTGACCCATGGCGGACAGAACGCGGTTATGACCGTCATGCAGGCGATCCTCAAGGATAGCAATCCCACCATTCTGGTCGAGGATCTCTCCTACGCCGGGTTTCGTCGTGCGGCAGAGATACTGCGTGCTAAAGTTGTGGGCGTAGCCATTGATGAATACGGGATTGTGCCCGATGCGCTCGAGGCGGTGATCAAAAAATCCGGTGCGGCGGTGCTTTGTACCAGTCCCGAGGTGCACAATCCCACCGGTACATTCACGCCGCTTGAACGGCGAAAGGAAATCCTCGCTATCTTGCGGCGACACAATGTGCAGCTGATCGAGGACGATTGTTACCGTATGGGAGAGGCGCGTGCGCCGACCTACCGGGCGCTTGCACCGGAACTCAGCTGGCATGTGACCTCTATCTCCAAATCACTGACGCCGGCGCTGCGCGTTGGGTTTGCGATTGCGCCAGTTGGCAAGTCTGCGGATCTGCGCCGAGTTGCGGAATATGGTTTCTTCGGTCTGGCGCAGCCATTGGCAGAGGTCACACGTGTGTTGCTGTCAGATCCGCGCAGCAAAAAACTGGTCCAGACCGTGCGCGATGAGATGGCCGAATATGTCCGGGTTGCGGTGAACGCGCTGGGGGCCTTTGAGTTGACGTGGGATTCACAGGTGCCGTTTCTGTGGCTTCGGCTTCCTTCGGGGTGGCGCGCCGGGGCGTTTACCCGTGCAGCCGAAGGGCAGGGGGTGCAACTGCGCTCTGCTGATGAGTTTGCGTTGCGCGATGGGCGAGCGCCAAATGCGGTGCGCATCGCCATCAACGGGCATGTCACATTGGCGCGATTTGAGGATGCAATGCTGCGTTTGCGTATGCTTTTGGATAACCCACCTGAGCAAATCAGCGTCTGAACGCTCCGCAATGTGGGGTATTTTAATACCTATTTTTTAAACCATTGAAATTACGCATTTTTATGTGATTTTGCTATGTTGACTGTTGTGTGACAGCGCCGTAAACCCCGTCCATCGAATTCAGATGGAGTCGCTTGCGGCGCTATCGTCACGACAAACAGGATTGACCTGACATGAAAACCTTCTCTGCTACCCCGGCAGACATCGACAAGAAGTGGATCATCATCGACGCCGAGGGCGTGGTGCTGGGCCGTCTTGCGTCGATCGTTGCCACCCGCCTGCGCGGCAAGCATAAACCGTCGTTCACCCCCCACATGGACATGGGCGACAACGTAATCGTCATCAACGCTGAAAAGATCCAGATGACCGGCAAGAAGCGCGAAGAGCACTTCTACTGGCACACTGGCCACCCGGGCGGCATCAAATCCCGCACCAAACAGCAGATCCTCGAGGGTGCACACCCCGAGCGCGTGGTCATGCAGGCCGTTAAGCGCATGTTGCCGGGCAACCGCCTGTCCCGTCAGCAGATGACCAACCTGCGCATCTACGCTGGTGCTGAGCACCCGCATGAAGCCCAGAGCCCCGAAGTTCTGGATGTCAAATCCATGAACAAGAAAAACACCCGGAGCTAATGACGATGGCTGATCAGATCAACACTCTCGAAGAGCTGGGCGCTGTCGCAGGCGTCGAAACCGCAGCCGAAGAGCTGGCCCCGCGTGAACCCGTTCGTGACGAACTGGGTCGTTCCTACGCCACTGGCAAGCGGAAAGACGCAATTGCACGCGTTTGGATCAAGCCGGGTTCCGGCAAGGTCGAAGTGAACGGCAAAGAGATCAACAAATACTTCGCACGTCCGGTGCTGCAGATGATCCTGCGTCAACCCTTCACCGTTGCCGGTGTGGAAGACCAGTTCGACGTCTACGCAACCGTTAAGGGCGGTGGTCTCTCCGGTCAGGCTGGCGCGGTCAAGCACGGCATCTCCAAAGCGCTGCAGCTTTATGATCCCTCCCTGCGTGGTGCACTGAAAGCCGCAGGCTTCCTGACCCGCGACAGCCGCGTTGTGGAACGTAAGAAGTTCGGCCGCCGCAAGGCCCGTCGTTCCTTCCAGTTCTCCAAGCGTTAAGCTGCTGGATCACATCAATATGCAAAAGGCCGCCTTTCGGGCGGCCTTTTCTTTTGTCGTGTCGGCCTGAGGTGGCTTCTTTGCCGCCCCACTTGCCCTAACAGCTAGGGGCTGATCTCAGGTTCAACTGGCACGGGGCAGAGCGATAGCCTCGTCGTCCGCTGAGGGCTCGCTCTGCGCAGGGGCCGAAACCGTCTGATCGCCGTGAATTTTAAACCGCTGCACAATGTCTCCCAACTGCTGGGCGTTGGTATTGAGCATATTGCTGGCGGCTGTTGTTTCCTCAACCATCGCCGCGTTTTGTTGCGTGACCTGATCAAGTTGAACAACACCGGTGTTGATCTCCTCCAGACCTGTGGATTGCTCTGCAGCACCTTCGGCGATTTCGCTCACCAGAGTCGAGATATGCGTGACCTGGGTTACGATGCTTTCAAGCGCCTGGCCTGCATTGCGCACCAGATCGACACCGCGTTCAACCTGAAGCGAGCTGTTTCCAATCAGAGACTTGATCTCCATTGCCGCATCCGAGGATCGCTGTGCCAAAGCACGGACTTCGGATGCAACAACCGCAAATCCACGTCCCGCTTCGCCAGCGCGCGCGGCTTCGACGCCAGCATTCAAGGCCAGAAGATTGGTCTGGAAGGCGATATCGTCGATCACACCGATAATCTGTGCAATCTGTTCAGAGCCTTTTTCGATCTCCGCCATCGCCTTTACGGCGTCTCTGACCACCGTGCCGCTTTGGGTGGCTTCGGTCTTGGCATCCTCTGTGGTGCGCTCAACGGTACGCGCGCCATCTGCCGCAGATTTGACGCTGGCGGTCAACTCTTCTAGGGCGGCTGCGGTTTCCTCAAGCGTGGCCGCCTGACTTTCGGTGCGATGCGAAAGGTCGCTTGCCGCCTGATCGATTTCCGCAGCACCGGATCGCAGACTGCTGGCTGCCTCAATCACCCGTTCTATCGACTCACGTAGCCGTCCGATGGTTTGGTTGAAGTCTGCGCGCACATCTTCGTAATCAGCGGGGAAGGTGTTGTCGAATTTAACCGTCAGATCTCCGTCGGACAGGCGCGAGAAGCCATTGCGCAGTTCGCTCACAACAAAGTCCTGCTCTTTTTTGCGCTTGCCTTGTTCAACCTCCAGCGCCTTGGCGTCGCGGATCATTTGCAACGCCTCTTGCTTGAAGGTGTAGATCACACGGGCCATGCGGCTGAGTTCATCTTTGCCATCGATGCCATGGACGTGGATATCGTAGTCTCCCTTGGTGAAACCTTCGACCACTGCGGTCAGCCCATGGATACGTTTGATGACTTTTTCAAACATGATGACGGCGAATGCCAAACAGCCCAAAGCGGCAACCGCACTCAGAATCGCAAAGTTTCGAAATGCAGTGCCCGCGCGTTGTTCGATACTGGTCGAAATCTGGTTGATTTCAGTGGCGAGACGTTCTTCTTCTGCCCTGAGGGCATTGATCCAATTGGTAGAGATGGCAAACCAACGCGGTGCTGTCAGATCGCCGAAGTCACCGCTTTCATAACCATCCACAATCGCTTTTCGAGCCTGCGCAATCTGGGCGTATTCCTCTTTTGTCAAAAGCTCTGCCATCCAGACGTCCAGATCAACCAATGCGTCCACCTCGTTAAGATGCGCCATCTGCGCGCCGCCCAGAGAGACAAAACGATCATGCAAGGGCAGGCCAAATCCCCCCCCAAGACCGGTAGCGCCCATAGCGCGTTCCAGCCCTGCGGCTTCTTTTGCTGCACCGAGTAACGTCCGCGCCTGAGCCAACATCTGCAATTTCTGAGAGGGCGATGCCGATTGTACAGGGCGCGCCAGATCGAGCATCATGCCAATGGTGGATGTGTAGAACTTTGCCATTTCCGGCACGGTGAGTTCAAAGCCATCAACCTGTTGACGCATATCTGCAAGCTGTTCCGTGCGAGCGCGCACCATGTCCGACAGCTCAGGTTTTTTGAGCGCGAGAGAGCGCACGTCCGAAAGGACGGTATTCAGTGCTTCATCCGTCATCTGCCGCTGTTCAGACAGCTCTTGTGGAAAGTTCTTGCCCTTTGATGCGATGAATCCTGCGGAATAGCCGCGCTCCTTTTGCATCTCGTGAACAAGTGTGTTGACCAGCGTCTCTTCGAGCGTTTTTTCCCGCGTTTCGCGCGCAAGTGAGTAATCGTCCCACTGCATCTGCAACTCGTCCGCAGCAAAAAAACAGGCCAATGCGATCAGCGGGCCGATCACCAGAAACATTACAAATCGCAGACGCATAGCAGACTCCTCGAAATGACCGCGAACGGAGCCGAAACTAGGGAAGGGCTATTAACTCATGCTGAAACAAGAATAAGTCTAGCGTTAAAAGCGTCAGGCCTTTTTTAAGTGCTTAATTGTTGTGCATGTAGGGAGGTGTCAGAGGTCTGGGTCAATCAATCCCAACCCGCGCAGATAGATCCCGATCCCCGTTTCCAGCAGATCCTCCGGTGCATAGGGGGAAGCGGTGCCGGGGGCGTTTCGGGCGTAGAGCTCTACGACGCCGTGGCTCATCGCCATGATGTGGGCCGAAAACATTGAAGCAGGCGGGCGTTTTTCCGCCGGGATATGCTGGCTGAGTTTTGTCGCAGCATGTTCCAGAACCCCGCGGGCGCGGCTTGCTGCCTCGGCAAGTTCGGGTGTGCGATTTGCAGACACACCGCTTTCAAACATCGCGATATAATGACCGGGATGTTTGCGCGCAAAGGCGAGGTAGGCGCGGCCAGTGGCCTCAAACGCCGCAAGGGCAGAGGGCTGATATTTGTCATAGGCGTGCTGCATGAGATCCGCAAACATCAAGAACCCTTGTCGCGCGGCCTCGGCAATCAGATCCTCTCGCCCTTCGAAATGGCGATAGACGGCAGCCGGGGTGACGCCGGCCTGCTTGGCGGCCTCCGATAGGGTGAACCCCGTCGGGCCCTTCACCTCAATGAGGCGAAGAGCAGCCTCCACAAGAGCCTGACGGAGATTGCCGTGATGGTAGCCGCGTTTAGCCATCCCAGATTTCGGGGCCTCCGCAAATCAAAGGATCGGCCGATCCAATCGCGTCCTTGTCTTTATTGGCGTAGTCTACCGACTGTAGCACGTGGCGGATCGCTTCGAGGCGGGCGCGTTTTTTGTCGTCAGACCGCACGATTGTCCATGGCGCGTGGAGGCTTTGACTGCGCTCCAGGGTTTCCTCGATGGCCTTGGAATAAGCGTCCCAGCGCTTTAGCCCCTCAACATCGATCCAGCTGAGTTTCCATTGTTTGAGCGGATCACGCTCACGGGCGAGGAACCGGCGCAATTGTTCGGCACGACCCACGTTCAGCCAGAATTTAAAGAGCTGGATGCCCTCATCCACCAACATTTTTTCAAAGTCTGAAACCTGAGAAAAGAAGTGCTCGCGCTGGCTATGGGTGCAAAATTCAAACACCTGCTCCACCACGCCACGATTGTACCAGCTGCGGTCAAAGAACACGATCTCGCCGCCGGAAGGCAGTTGCGAGATATAGCGTTGAAAATACCACTGCGTCGCTTCTGTCTCGGTGGGTTTCGACAGTGCGACGACACGGGCGCCACGCGGATTAAGGTTTTCGCGAAAGCGCTTGATTGTGCCTCCTTTTCCTGCGGCGTCACGGCCCTCAAACACGATGGCGACACGTTGGCCTGAGGCCTTTACCGAGGCCTGAAGTTTGACCAGTTCGACCTGCAGCGCCTTGTATTGATCCTTGTAATCCCCTTTGGAGATTTCCGCGTCATACGGGTAGCTCGGGTTCAGGATATCGTCCTTGCCCGCGTCATCGATCGCTTTGCGGATCTCTTTGGGCGCAGCTTCCTGAAAATACGCGCTGATTGCTCCGTCAAACGGCAAACTCATATCAGACCCATCCTTTCTTGCCCGCATATTCCTGAAGCATCACTCTTCAATGTTAAAGCGATTAACGCAAGTTTGCGCGTGCTGCGGCCCGGTTCACCGCATCCACAATGGATTGTGTATGGGTCTGATGCGGCATATGCCCAACACCCGGTAGTGGGGTCAGCCGCGCGGTGGAACTGTCCTGCACAAGCCGTTCTGCGTGAATGGAAATTCCCACCGTTGTATCTGCAGTTCCATGCACGATCTCGATTGGCATCTCAAGCTGCGGATATAGCGGCGCTATGGCCTCAATCTCTTTCAGCAGGTTGGCGCGTTGTTTGGCATTGGCACGCAAAGAGCTGCGGCGCAGGCTCATGGCCAGACCGAAATGCTCCGCAAACCCCTCAGGCACCGCTTGCGGGGCAAACACCTCTTCCAAAGAGGAACGCACATAACTTTTGGGGACAAAAGCAGTCAGAACCGGCACGATCAACGCGCCGCCAAGGCGCGAGGAGGTCAGTTTGTAGAATGTCGGCAACTCCGCATCCCAAGGGTGGGAGACGCCAGAGACATTAACCACTGCGGCGGTGCGCTGAGGAAACTGTGTCGCCCATGCAAGAGCCACCGCACCGCCATAGCTTTGCCCAAGTACAATCGGGCGGTCCACGCCAAGGCTGGCGCTTGCTTTTTGCAGCACGGCGGCTTGGGTTTGGATGCTGGTGCCTTTTTCGGTTAGGGCATCGGAATAGCCCAGCCCCGGGCGATCAAAAATCAGAATGTGATAGGCGTCTTCCAATGCAGGCGACAGCCGGAACGTCATGTCCCGGCTGCTGCCGTTGGAGCCGTGGATCAACACCAGATCCGGAGCGCTGCCTTGGGGCTGACCACGTTTAACCACATGAATCTGATGGCCATCGACGGTGACGAACTGACCTTGTGGCGGGTGGTTGGCCATCGCCTGCGCTTCGCGCGCAGGGGCGCGCAGGGCGGTGGCAAGTCCAACACCTGCAACGCTGAGCGTCAGGCCAAGAGCAACAATTGCACTCATCCGCACAGATCAGGCCCTGAGGTCCGTGGTATCCAGACCGATGCGCTCCACATCATAAGGGGTGGTCTGGTAAATCTCAGACACCCAGTTGCCATAAAGAAGATGCGCATGGCTGCGCCAGCGGTTGAGCGGGCGCTGGCTTGGATCGTCATCGGGGTAGTAGTTGATTGGTACGTTGATCTCGGTGCCGCTGGCGACATCGCGATCATATTCCTGCTTCAGCGTGTCGCTGTCATACTCAAAATGGTTGAAGATATAGAGCGCGCGGTGGCCTTTATCCTCGACGAGGCAGGGTCCCACATCCGGGCTGCCCAACAGCGTCGTCAACCCCGGAGCCGCGTCAATCTCGCGCTGGCTCATCTCGGTCCAGCGGGAGACAGGGATCACAAAATCATCAGAAAATCCCCGCAGGTAAGGCGAGGTCGGCTGCAGGTTCCGATGCCGGAAACAGCCGAAGGCCTTGTGATCCAGCATATGTTTGCGCACGCCGTGGAAGTAATTGATCATCGCCATGCCACCCCAGCAGACGCCAAAGGTGGAGTGCACATTGGTCTGGGTCCACTCAAACACCTCGCAGAGTTCCTGCCAGTAGGTGACATCCTCAAACGGCAAATGCTCAATCGGCGCGCCGGTGATGATCAGCCCGTCGAACTTTTCATCCCGAACTTCCTCGAACGGACGGTAGAACTCTTCCATATGCTCGGCGGCGGTGTTCTTGGTCTGATGCTCGGTCATACGGATCAGCGAGAATTCAATCTGAAGCGGCGTGGCGCCGATCAGACGGGCAAACTGGTTCTCCGTCTGGATCTTCTTGGGCATCAGATTGAGGAGGCCGATTTTGATCGGACGGATATCCTGACGCGCCGCGTGATCCGGCGACATGACCATAACGCCCTCGTCCGACAGGACGGAGTAGGCGGGCAGGTCAGCGGGGATCTTGATAGGCATGTCAGGTCCTTCTTAGGTTCGCTAGAAATAGCAGGGTGCTGTTAATTAAGTCTGTTCTGAGCCTGCCTCAAGGGCGGATGCGATCAACTCCTCGAAATCGAGTGTGCTCCGCACCTGCGCCACCTGATCGGCGGTGACGGTGACGCCCCAGTTCCTTGCCATCGCCTCATAGCGGGGCTGACGATGTGCCAATGCCTGAGCATAGGTCCAGCGCAAGAAGGAATGGGGATCAACATCTTCGTCTGAGATATTGTTTCCACTGAGATATTCTTCCCAAACGCGGGTTAGAAAGGCGGGTTGATACGCCATCGGCTTGGGCGCGCGATCAAAGCGACGGATCAGCTCTTGGGTGTGGTCTTCGGTACCTTTGATCCAGACCAGAAGCGTGTGCGCACTGAGTTCTGTCAGGAGCTTATCGTTGGGATCATCGGCGTCCACCCATTCGCAAATGGAGCCCCCGGAATCGCAAATGAAATGCGGATAGCTATAAATCCGCTCCGAACGGTCGATAAAGTAGCGCGTGTCCAGCAGCGCGTCGATTTCAGCGCGACGGAACTGGTCCTGCCGGGTGCGATATTCCTCAATCGGCAAGCCTCCCTTACGCGCATCACCCGGCACCCCAAGATAGGCGGTCACAGCGCTTAGGTTTTCAAAGGTGATATTGGAGGAAATATCAATGGAATCTGACAGCAGCAGGTCGCGCAGGAAGGGAACTTTCATCGCCTCCGCCTTGGCGTTATCGGCGATATACTCCCCCATATACCGGGTGCCAATACGGTAGTCGGCAGAGTAGTGAAACCATTGACCGGAATGGCGCAGGATATTGCTGATATAGGTCTTTCCAAGGCCGGACATGCCAAAGAAAAGAACCCGTTTGGAGGGCGCGTCGCGCCATGCCTGAGCTGAGGTATAAAGCATAAAACTGCTGCCTTTTTCGCGGTCTACGCTGCCTTGCTAGACAGGCTGGGGCGGCAGGTCAATTGTGCTTGGCAGGTAACGATGCGCAAGGCATTGCAGCCGCATCAAAAAAGCCCCGCTAACAAGAGCGGGGCTTTGAGCTGTCAACGGATCTTCTATTTAGAAGTAAAAGCCCACTTTGACCGCGAGGCTCAGAGCATCGTTGTCGTTGAAGTTGGCAACCGGTGTGCCGCCAGGAGCCGCAACTGCATCACCCAGTTTGGTGTAGCGTACGCCCGCAGCGACTTTCATCTTTTCGGTCTGATACTGCACACCGAGGCGGATGGCTTCCATTCCATGTGTGGGCGCCAGCGGTGACACCAGATTGTCGCCATCGGCATCCTCATAGATATAGGCAAGCGATGCGGACCAGTTCTGATTGAAACGGCGGCCCACGCCGATGGTGTAGGTGAAAGAGTCATCGAGATCGATCAGATCGCGCCCACCCAATGCGCCAAGCACGACGAGATCGGTGACGCTGTGTTCTGCCCAGCGCACATTACCAAACAAGATGGTGTCTTTTGCGATACCGGATTGGAAATCAAGGTTCACGGACTGCGGCGTCTTGGTTGTGGTGCTTGTGTTGAGAGTCGTGCCACCGATGAATGGAACACCTGCTGGCGTGGTTTCAACCAGATCAAAGTTGTGCTCGATCTCAGACTGATAGGTCAGCGCAAAACGCAACGCGATATCAGGGATCTCGTAGGCGACGCCGGCAACCCAGCCAAACGCACCATCGCGGCCAACTTTCACGTTATAACCGGAGAGCGGGACAGTTGCGTTATAGGCTGCGCCCGCCAGGGTGATTTCGCCATCAGTTTCCTGATAGCGCAGGCCGCCATGGACACTGAAACGGTCATTGAACTTGTAGCGGAGCAGGGCCGTAAGCGCATTGGAATCCGCTTGCGCCATGGTGCCACCCAGCAAAGCAGAGCCGCCAGTGGTTGGATAGTCGACATCCACACCCCAAGGTTGATCAAAGATCACCGCCAGAGACAGTTGTTCCGTGATGTCGGTTTTGAACCCGCCGCTCAGCATGTTGAAGCGCTTGCCTACATCCCCGGTGGCAGAGCCAAACGGGTTGAGCGACGTACGGTCATTGCCGCTGAGTTCAACATCCGTGGTCGCGAAAGAAAACTCCGCGTAGGTGCCTTCCTCAAAGATCAGACCGATGGGCTGGCCGGTGCGGTCAAGCCCGCTCGCCATGGCGCTGGACGCCAGAAGCGTCGTAGCAACGGATGCTGCGATGTAATGTTTCATAAATGTCCTCCCTCAGGCGCTTGGCGACATTTTGTGTCGCACCGCGTTCTGCTCTGAGCGTAAAGGGAATGTGACACACCTCGCAATGTTGACGGGACGGCAGCTTGTGTCGCGGCAGTGCGTCAATAGGGCTACTGTTGCCGGGAGGATACAATATTGATGAAATTGCCCGCGAGAATAAGTGCCGCACCCACGAAGAGCCAGATTTCAACCGACTCACCATAGATCAACCAGCCGAGCAGGGCGATAAAGGGCAGTCGGGCAAAGTCAATTGGCACAACCAATGCGGCAGGAGCCAGTGACAGCGCATTGGTGATGCAAAAGTGTGCACTGAGCCCCGCGCAGCCGATAATCAGGATGAATGGCAGGCTTTGCGCATCGGGTAGGGTGATATCAAAATCCCATCCCGCAAAGATGATCCCCATGATCAATTGCATCGTGGTGAGCCAGAACATAATCGACCAAATGCTCTCATTTCGAGTTAGGCGTTTGGTGGCGATATTGGTCAGGGCAAAGAAAATTGCCGAACCCGCTGCGCAGGCCAGACCAATGTTGAATGTCGCTGGGCTTGGCCGAGCCACAATCAGAATACCGATAAACCCAAGCGTGACGGCAATACCGCGCATGCGCGTGAGTTTTTCGCCCAGCAACAGAGGGGCCAACAGAATGACCCAGATCGGAGAGGTGAATTCCAACGCAAAAACCTGCGCCAACGGAATGACGGATACCGCATAAAACCAAAGGTTTTGACCGGTAAAATGCGCCATATTCCGCAGCCCATGCTGCGCAAGACGTTTGGTGCTGACCATATGCCAGCGCCGCAGCACCGTGATCGCAGCAGCAACCACGATGACCCCCACAAAGCTGCGATACATCATGATTTCAAACGTATCGAGCGACAGGCTGGCCTCCCGGCCTGCGATCGCCATCGCCGAAAAGGACAAAATCGCACCGATCATCCAGATCGCAGCGCGCAAAAGCGTGTTGTCCTGCTCTGACGCAGGTGTGGTTGCGCTGCCCGGCATGATGGTCCTCACTGTACTTTTGTGCAGAAAGGGTTAAATGCCCGGCAGCGTCAACCCCGATCAGGCCGCGCGTTGGTCCTGCATCAGATCGAGATCACGCCCTGAAGCGATATAATCGTCGACGATGGCCTCCGGATTGAAGTTCAAATTGTGGATATGGATCGCGATTTGTTCGACAAGTTCGGATTGGGCCGAGATCTGATTGGCGTTCTTTTTCTTCGGCAAAACCGGTTTTTGCTGAATGCCCAGCTCTGTCAGAAACTCGGAGGCCGCTTTCTCGCGCGTTACAGTTTCGAGCTGAATTGGCAGGAATGTGAGGCGATCAGAATAAACGCGTTGATAGTAGACCTGTCGGCACTCCATTTCCAAGGTGTACCATATCGCACATCCCACTTGCCCAAGCTTCAGAAACGGCTCTGATTTCAAAATTCTGTTGGGGTACTGCGGGTCTAGGTACCATTGCCACAACAGTGATATATTGCTGAAATCATGCCGATTGATATAGCTGGCGCATTGCTTGGCCAAATCTCGGCGCAGGACGATGATTTTGGCATCTTTCGCCCGCGGATGATCCGCAAGCGCCTCAATCAGCCCGCATTTTCGCAGCGTGTGGTTCGTTTCGCCATAAGGGGCATCGGTAGGTAAAGCGGCGAGCTTATTTGACCAGAACTGGCGCACCTCGGAATTATACCCATAGGTGTTGAAGCTGCGCATCAGCCGAATGCTCGGCATGCGGGTTTCGAAATCCTCGATCGCGAGCGGCTCGTGAATGACGGGGAAACCCAGATTGGCTGAGAGGAAATCTGCAAGCCAAGCCGACCCTGAACGACCCGAGGCGAGAGAAAAATAGAGATCGGAGATGGCACCACTCCCTTATTTGGTGTCCGATCTCCGTATCAGTCCGGGCGTTAATATCAGGTGTGCAAGTGCCGAAAAACAAAAGGGGTTTCATGCGCCTATAAAAAAGCCCCGGCGCAGTGCACCGGGGCTTGTAAGAGGTGAAACCTTCAGATCATTCCCACTCGATTGTGCCCGGAGGCTTTGAGGTGATGTCGTAGGTGCAACGGTTGATGCCTTTGACCTCATTGATGATCCGTGTTGCGGTCTCACCAAGGAATTCATGGCTGAACGGGTAGTAATCCGCCGTCATGCCATCCACCGAGGTGACCGCGCGCAGGGCGCAGGCGTAATCGTAGGTACGGCCATCGCCCATCACGCCGACGGTGCGCACCGGCAGGATCGCCACAAAGGCTTGCCAGATCTCATCATAAAGACCGTGTTTGCGGATCTGGTCGATATAGATCGCATCCGCCTCGCGCAGGATGTCCAGCTTGTCGCGGGTAATCTCGCCGGGGCAACGGATCGCCAGACCCGGTCCGGGGAAGGGGTGCCGTCCGATGAAACTGTCGGGCAGACCAAGTTCACGACCTAGGGCGCGGACCTCGTCCTTAAAGAGCTCGCGCAGCGGCTCCACCAGTTTCAGGCCCATCTTTTCGGGCAGGCCACCGACGTTGTGGTGCGATTTGATCGTCACGGACGGGCCGCCAGAGAAAGAGACCGACTCGATCACGTCCGGGTAGAGGGTGCCTTGAGCAAGGAACTCAGCGCCCTCGATCTGATCGGCGTATTTCTGGAACACGTCGATGAAGAGCTTGCCGATGATCTTGCGCTTAGTTTCCGGGTCGGACTGACCTTCCAGCTCGCCGAGGAACAGCTCGGTTTCATCCGCGTGGATCACCTGCAGGTTCATGTGGTCGCGGAACATACCTACGACTTCTTCCGCTTCGTTCTTGCGCAGAAGCCCATGGTCCACAAACACACAGGTCAGCTGGTCACCGATTGCCTCATGGATCAGGGCTGCTGCGACCGAGCTGTCAACGCCGCCAGAAAGGGCGCAGATGACTTTCTTGTCGCCGACCTGTTCGCGGATGGTGTCGACCATCTGCTCGCGGTAGGCCCCCATGGTCCAGTCGCCCGCAAACCCAGCCAGACGCACGAAGTTTTCATAAAGCGTCTTGCCGTTGGGCGTGTGGTGCACTTCGGGGTGGAACTGAACGGCGTAGAAATTCCGTTCCAGATCCGCCGTGATCGCAAAAGGCGCATTGGGCGAGGTGCCGTAAACCTTAAAACCAGGTGCGATTTCAGAGACATGATCGCCGTGGCTCATCCAGACCTGCTCGGTCTGATCAAGGAACCAGCCGCTGAGCATGTCGATGCGCTCTTCGGTCGGGGTCACATAGGCGCGGCCAAACTCAGCGGTGCCGTGGCCGGACTGAACGGTGCCACCCAGCTGATGCATCATCACCTGCTGGCCATAGCAAATACCGAGGATCGGCACGCCATAGTCAAAAATCTCTTGCGGCGCGCGGGGAGAGCCCTCGCGCGTCACGCTGTCAGGACCACCTGAGAAGATCACCGCCTTGGGCGCAAATTCGCGCACGAAGTCCATGGTGACATTCTGATAGGGGTGGATTTCACAATAGACGTTCAATTCGCGCAGGCGGCGCGCAATCAGCTGCGTTACCTGGCTGCCGAAGTCTATAATTAAAAGGCGGTCATGGGCTGTCTCGGTCATGCTTGGCTCTTAGGGTCTGGCGGGACGTCTGGCAAGAGGTCAGATTACCTGCCGCCGGGGTTTTCATCTTCTTTCAATGCTTCGCGCGGAACTTGGTAGTCCAAACCGGGCAGTTTGCCGTAAAATCCGGTCTCAGATGTCGCATTTATGCGAGAATAGCCGTTATCCTTCGGCGCGTCTTAATCTTGCTTCGGTAATCAGATTGCACAGAATTCATACTGTCGTGAGGAAGAACAATGACAGATGCAGCACCACGTCGTCGCAGCCGGGGTGGCGGTGGCGCCGCCCGTCGCGCCGAACGCACCAGCGTCAAGATTGAGACAGCGAAGTATATCGAGCGGAATATTCCGAACTACGAGGTGCTGACCGAAGAGGCGCTTGAGGTCATCGAGACCAACGCTGAAACCATCCTTGAGGAAGTCGGCGTCAATTTTGTCGACAACCCCGCCGCGCTGGATCGCTGGCGTGAGGCCGGAGCGGATGTGCAGGGCGAACGGGTTCGCATTCCGCGCGGTTTGGCGCGTAAGCTTTGCGAAACCGCACCGAGCGAGTTCACCCAGCACGCGCGCAACCCGGAGAAATCCGTGGTGATTGGCGGCAAGAATCTCGTTCTTGCTCCCATTTACGGCCCGCCCTTCGTGCGCGATGCCAACGGTGGCCGTCGCTATGCGACTCTGGAAGATTTCCAGAAGTTCGTGAAGCTGGGCTATATGTCGAAGTGGTTGCACCACTCTGGCGGGACCGTGTGCGAACCAACGGATGTGCCGGTGAACAAACGTCACCTCGACATGTTGATGGCGCATATGGAGTTGAGCGACAAACCCTTTATGGGATCAGTCACAGAGCCGAGCCGCGCGCAGGATTCCGTTGACATGTGCGGTGTCCTGTTCGGCAAAGACTTTGTGCAGGAAAACACCGTGATGACCTCGCTCATCAACATCAACTCGCCAATGACGTTCGACGATGTGATGATGGGCGCTCTTGAGGTCTACGCACAGAACAACCAAGCCTGCATTATCTCTCCGTTTATCGTCGGGGGCGCGATGGCGCCGGTGACCATTGCGGGCACGCTGACACAGGTTTTGGCTGAGGTATTGGCCGGTGTTGCTTACAGTCAACTGATCCGTCCCGGCGCCCCTGTGATCTTTGGGGCGTTTGTGTCCTCAATCGATATGAACTCCGGCGCGCCGACCTTTGGCACACCTGAGGCATCGATGGTCACATATGGGGCAGGGCAATTGGCACGGCGTCTTAATCTGCCGTTCCGCTCTGCCGGGTCTTTCTGCGGCTCCAAACTGCCCGACGCGCAGGCCGCATACGAAACCGCAAACTCGCTCAACATGGGCTTGCTGGCGGGCGTGAACTTCATGCTGCACTCTTGTGGTTGGCTTGAGGGTGGTCTGGTCGCGGATTTTGAGAAATTCGTGATGGACGCCGACCAGCTTGGCGCGCTGCATGGTTTGGCCAAAGGCATCTATATGGATGAAAACGGGCAAGGCATGGATGCGATCCGAGAGGTTGGTCCGGGTGGTCACTACCTTGGTTGCGCGCATACGCAGGCGAATTTCAAGACGGCATTCTGGAAGTCTAACCTCTTGGACTACAAACCGTTTGAACAGTGGGAAGAAGAAGGCGCGCGCGACACTTACAAGCTTGCAACTTCCCGCGTGGAGCACCTGCTTGCGACCTATAAGCAACCCGAGTTGGATCCGGCGATCCGCGAGGCTCTGGTGGCCTATGTGGCTGAGAAAAAGGCGTCTATGCCCGACGCCTTTATGTAAGGACAGCCCATTCAGACTGATCAGACGGCGCCCAGTGTGGCGCCGTTTTTTGTTACCGTCCCTTTTGTGGCGCGCGACGCAAGATAGACGCGGCTTTCTGCAACAAGCGCGATCAAAACCTCAATATGGCGCGCAAAGGAATATCCGGGATTTTGTGATTTGCGCGCGGCTTCTTGTGCGGCTTCGAGGTCCAGCAATTGCATCAGGATCACAGCCAGCCCCTGAGAGGCAGGGTTGCGCAGCAGGCGTTTCAGATCACGGTGGCGGACATAATCATCCGCACCAAAGCGGGCGCTGCGCGCCAGCAGACGCGGACGGTTTAACAGTGTGAGCCGTGTAACGAGATCCTGCATGACATTCCCCAGTGAACTTGTGAACGATGAGGGGAATAATACTCAACCCAAGCGGGTGTTGCGAAAATTGACATATGAGCGAACGGTCCATTTCCGATAGATTTGAAAATTTGTGGCAAAGTTTCTGGGTTGCCAAAGTTCAAACGTTCAGGATCGGGGGGATCATCACGGTCATGATGCAGGTCATCTGACTTATGACCGGTGGCGTGGGCCTGGGCACAGTTGGGGGTCAGCTATGACTGGAGTAACCAGGCCGTTTTTGCCGGATTGGGTACCTGTTGAAGTTTCACGATATCTCTCACACACGGTCTCGCAGATTTCGATCCGCGAGCTTGCCCGCTCTGCGGACTGTCACCCGTCCACGGTGATGCGTCAGATTCATCGGGTAGAACATCAGCGCGAAGACCCCCTGATAGATGGTGCGTTGCAGTATCTGTCGACAGTTCTACAACAAGGTGCAGATCAAGAGGACTGTAAGAAAGACGTTTATTCAGAAGAGGATGCGATACAAGGCTTAAGTCTGCTTTCGTGCAAAGGAGCGGTATTGGCTGTCGGGCGCGACATGCCCAAGGCCGTGATCCTGCGCGACATGGGGACAGAGGTGCAAAAATCGGTGGTCGAACGCAGGCTCGCCGAAGTTCTGGCTCTGCGTGATTGGATTAGCTGTTTCTCATCAGGCCGCGTGTTTCGCTACCGACTGACAAAGGACGGTCGTCAGGCGCTTGCACAACTCATGGCCAAAGCAGAGCAACATCGCCGGGCCCGCACCGAAACAACCACGCAATCAGGGATTTCCGGGCATATCGCGACGTTTCCATCCGCGGATCTCTCAGCCGCCAAACGCGCGCGATACGGGTTGCAGGAAACACCGCTGCAAACGCTATCCCGGCTTACAGGGCGAGATGGAAAACCGTTTCTTAGCAATGAGATGGTGCGCGCAGGTGAACGTTTGAGAGAAGATTTCGAACTGGCGCAGATCGGCCAGCATGTCGCCCGAGAGCGCTCGGAGTTCACGGATGAACTGCGTGCGACGAATACGGATGGCAGCCCCGCGCGTGAAGCGTTTCAGCGCGCATCTGCGGCACTCTGCGCGCTTGGCCCCGGTCTAAGTGACATAGCGTTGCGATGCTGTTGTCATCTGGAAGGGTTAGAGGTCGCAGAACGCGAGCTTGGCTGGTCCGCAAGATCCGGTAAAATTGTTTTGCGGATTGCGCTGGAGCAATTACACCAACATTACGAATCCCTTCCGCCGCAGAACCAGATGATCGGATAACGGAATTGTAAACACACGGATATGCACGCTAAGGTAGAGTGAATTGTAAGGGGAGAGAGCCTCTTTACCCATTCGAAGCATACTATCCGATAGCTTGGGCCACTCGGAATACAGCAATGCAGCACTGGTGATGCTGTGCGGCTGCTGTTATGTTCCACGCCAACACCTAATCGCAGTCACAAGGAAGATCCCGTGCGAGATCTGAAGATCCCGGAACAGCGCCACCCGGAAAAGGCGCATCGTCCCGATAATGCTCAGCCCAAAAAGCCAAGCTGGATTCGCGTGAAAGCGCCGGGCGGCAAGGGCTACGCCGAAACGCATAGGATCATGCGTGAGAATAACCTCGTGACCGTCTGCGAAGAAGCGGGCTGTCCAAACGTCGGCGAATGCTGGAGCCAAGGTCACGCCACCATGATGATCATGGGCGAGATCTGCACCCGGGGCTGCACCTTCTGTAATATTGCGACTGGTCGTCCGGACACGCTCGACGCGTTTGAGCCGGGGCGCGTGGCGCACGCGGTGCAAAAGCTCGGTCTCAATCATGTTGTGATTACCTCTGTGGACCGGGACGACCTTGAGGATGGCGGCGCGGAGCATTTTGCCCAGACCATTCGGGCCGTGCGTCACCGTTCGCCTGACACAACGATCGAGATTCTGACTCCAGATTTCCTGAAATGTGCCCCCGAGGTGCTGGAAACTGTTGTTGAGGCCAAACCGGACGTATTCAACCACAACCTCGAGACGGTTCCGGGCCTCTATCTCGAAGTGCGTCCCGGTGCGCGCTATTTCCATTCGCTGCGTCTGTTGCAGCGTGTGAAAGAGCTTGATCCGAGCATCTTTACAAAATCAGGCATCATGGTCGGGCTGGGCGAGCAAGCCCCGCAGGTAAAGCAAGTGATGGACGACATGCGCGCTGCGGATGTGGATTTTCTGACCATTGGCCAATACCTTCAGCCGACGCCGAAACACCACGCTGTTGATCGGTTTGTGACGCCCGAAGAGTTCAAATCCTATGAGAAAGCCGCCTATGGTAAAGGGTTCCTGATGGTGTCGGCAACGCCGCTGACCCGGTCGTCCTACCATGCCGGAGATGATTTTGCGCAGCTTCGCGCCGCGCGGAATGCGAAACTCGGCTTGGCATGACGCCAGAACAGCTCGTACGCTTCATATCCCTGCGCCATGAGCTTCACTCCGCACCGGAACTGTCTGGTGCAGAGGGGGCGACGGCCGCACGTGTGGCTGAGATCTTGCAGGCGTATGCTCCGGATCAAGTGTTGACCGGCATTGGCGGGCATGGCGTGGCTGCCGTGTTTCTTGGCGCTGAGGCCGGGCCGACGCTCGCCATCCGTTGCGAGTTGGACGCGTTGCCGATCCCGGAAGAAACAAACCTAAGCTACGCATCTCAAGTGGCTGGAAAGGCACATCTTTGCGGCCATGACGGGCATATGGTTATGGTGCTCGCTGTGGCAGAAACGCTGGCTGAACGACGTCCTCAGAGGGGGCGCGTGGTCTTGATTTTCCAACCGGCTGAGGAAACCGGCGAAGGCGCAATCGCTTATCGTTCTGATCCGAAGTTTGCGGAAATCTCGCCGGATATGGTGCTCTCTCTTCATAATCTACCGGGGCTTGCAGTGGGGGCTGTGTCCTTGCCCACAGGGCCTGCAAATTGTGCATCCCGAGGCGCGCGTATCGCGCTTTACGGGCGCACATCTCATGCGGCTGCTCCACAAGACGGGGTGTCTCCCGCACCTGCGCTGGCACGGTTGATGCAGGATCTTGCGACGCTGGGTGCCGGTGGTGACTTGGATGAGGATTACGCGCTAACCACTGTTACTCATGCAAAATTGGGCGAGCCGACCTTTGGTGTCGCCCCCGGCAAGGCGGAGCTATGGGTGACGCTGCGGACCGTAACTGACGAGAAGATGCAGTCGCTTTCTGATGCGCTTGTTTCCAAGGTTGCGACCCTTGCGGCTGACTATGGCCTGCGCCATGAGATCACCTACCACGATGTGTTTGAGGCGTGCCGAAATGCGCCGGAAGCTGTGAGTGTGATCGAGAACGCCTGCCTTACGGGCGAGGTTCCGATCACCTTGAGCGAACGCCCGCAGGCCTTTTCAGAAGACTTTGGGCAGTTCGGAAAATCCGCCCAAGCGGCAATGTTCTGGCTAGGGGCGGGCGAGGACCATCCGCAACTGCACAATCCGGATTATGACTTTCCAGATGCATTGATCCCGATCGGCACCGGGATCTTTCTAAGATCCATTCGAAACGTACTTGGATAAAAAGAGCACAAGGCGCAGGTTCGCGCCTTTACTCTTAGTCCTCAGTATTGGTGAAGCGAACTTTGCCGATATAGGGCAGGTTCCGATTGCGTTGGGCAAAATCGATTCCGTACCCCACGACAAATTCATCTGGGATCTCGAACCCGATCCAATCAGAGCGGAAATCCACCTCGCGGCGGGAGGGTTTGTCGAGCAGGGCGATGGATTTGAGGCGCGCGGGCTTGCGGCTCTTGAGGAGGGAAATCACGTGATTTAGCGTGTGACCTGTGTCGACGATATCCTCGACCACCAGCACGTCGCGCCCTTCAATTGCACCGCGCAAGTCTTTGAGAATACGCACCTCTCGGCTGCTCTCCATGCCGTCTCCATACGAAGACGCCTCAAGGAAATCAACCTCAATGGGCAGGTCCAGCTCTCGCACCAGATCGGCGATGAACACGAAACTGCCGCGCAGCAGGCCCACGACCACCAGCTTGTCTGTGTCGCCAAATTCGGCGGTGATGTCGCCGCATAGCTCTTCGATTCGTGCAGCGATGGCCTTGGCCGAGATCATTACATCAATGACATATGGTCGCTCTGACATGCTTGCCCCCTTGAATTTCGCACGCGTTCATAGGACACCACGCGCCACCTGTACAGAAGACGAATTGAGCTGAGATGCCAACACATTCGGAAACCCGACCGATGCCCTATAGCGCCCAGCAGATGTATGATCTGGTGGCAGATGTGGGATCATACCCGAAATTCCTGCCGTGGTGCGCCGCCGCGCGCATCCGCAGTCGAACGCCGCAGGGTGCATCCGAGGTGATGGAGGCGGATCTGGTGATTTCCTTCAAGGTGTTTCGGGAACGCTTTGGCAGCCGCGTGGTGCTGCACCCCGATGACCATAAGATCGATACCGAATATCTCGATGGTCCGTTTCGCTATATGAAGTCCAACTGGGCGTTTGCTGATCGCGCGGATGGCGGCTGTGATGTAAGTTTCTTTGTCGATTTCGAGTTCAAGAACGCCGTGTTGCAGGGGATCATCGGTGTCGTCTTCAACGAGGCGATGCAGCGGATCGTGCGGGCGTTTGAACGCCGCGCAGCAGAGCTCTACGGCTGAAAGTATCAGGCTCTAACAAGGGGATTTGGGCGTTTTAGGCTATGCGCCGCTCCAACGCGCGCTGAAGCATTGCAAGCGCATGATCCCGGCTGGCAAGGCGCACCTTATCCCGTCCCAACGGGCCAAAATCTACCAGTTCTGTCACCGTCTCTGCGCCGGATTGCGCCAGGCCGAAACAGACACGCCCTTCGGGTTTGTGTTCTGATCCTCCGGGGCCAGCGATGCCGGTGACGGACACCGCAAAGGTGGTTCCCGCGGCGCGCAGCGCGCCTTCGGCCATTTCGCGCGCAGTCTCTTTGCTCACCGCGCCAAAATCCTTGAGTGTTTGGGCACTTACACCAAGCATCTGCATCTTTGCCGCGTTGGAGTAGGTGACAAACCCCCGGTCCACCACCGCAGAGGAGCCGGGAATATCCGTCAGCGCGGCGGCGATCATGCCCCCGGTGCAACTCTCGGCGGTGGCAAGGGTTGCGCCTTGCGCTTTAGCAAGATCCAACAAGGCATTGATATTCATAGCCCAAGCACCCCATGCGAGAACCCCGCCAGAAGGGCGATGCCAATCCCGGCCATGCCCCCGGCGATCACATCATCCATCATCACACCAAAAGGGCCTTTCTTGCGGTCCGCCCAGCCAACAGGCCCCGGTTTCCAGATGTCAAAGAGGCGAAACAGGATGAAACCTGCAACCCAACCGGGCCAAAGCGCTGTGATATCCAGACCGTGTAGCCACGCGGGCAATGAGATCGCCCAAAGCGCCAGCATCTGCCCGGCGAGTTCATCCAGTACAAATTCGGATGGATCCAGATCTTCCTGACCGCGAGTCATCTCGGTGGCGGCCCAGAGGCCAATGATGATCGCCAAGACGGTCACGACAGCCAGCAAAGGAAAGCCACCAGCCACATGCAGCGCATAGGTCAAGGGCAGCGCGACCAGCGATCCCCAAGTGCCGGGGGCAGGGCGTAAATACCCGACACCACAACAGGTTCCAAGGAGTTGTGGAAGTGTCATGCGCGCACCAGCGTTGCGGTGGCAAGCGCCGCAATCCCCTCGCCACGGCCGGTAAAGCCCAGTCGTTCGGACGTTGTGGCCTTCACCGACACGCGGTCGCGATCAAGCCCCATGATCTCGGCCATCTGCGTGCGCATGGTCTCGGCGTGGGGGCCGATTTTGGGAAACTCACAGACCAGCGTACAGTCGACATTGCTGATGACAAAGCCTTTGGAACGGGCGAGCTCCACCGCATGACGTAGGAAAATCTCCGACGCAGCGCCTTTCCACTGCGGGTCGCTGGGCGGGAAGTGACGTCCGATATCGCCCTCCGCCATCGCCCCATAGAGCGCATCCGTCACCGCATGCATGCCCACATCGGCGTCTGAGTGGCCCTGCAGGCCGCGGTCATGGGGGACCTCAATACCGCACAGGATCACGTGATCACCGGGGCCAAAACGATGCACGTCGTAGCCGTTGCCCAGTCTGATATCCGGAATGCCGTCCATGCTGCTCCTCAATATATGTTCGGCGCGGGCAAAATCCTCCGGCCGGGTGATCTTGATATTGTTGACGTCGCCTTGGGTGATGCGGACGGTCAGCCCCGCCTTGCGCGCAACCTCCACATCGTCTGCCGCCACCTCATCCAGCGCAAGATGCGCCGCAAGGATTGCGTCAAAATGGAACGCCTGCGGGGTTTGCGCGGCAAACAAGGCGTTGCGGTCCTGAGTGCCGGTGACATGGCCCTCAGCCCCGGTCCAAAGCGCATCTGTCACCGCAAGCCCCGGTGCAGCGGCGGGGGCGTGATCCAGAGCGGCGAGTGTTTCATGGATCACCTGCGTGCACACACAGGGGCGCGCGGCATCGTGGATCAGGACCCGCGTGATGCCGCGATCTTTGAGCGCGATCAACCCGTTGCGGACCGAGGTTGAACGGTCAGCGCCTCCGTCGGCGTAGAGAAGATTATCGTAACCTGCGAGCGCCTCTGCCGCGTGCTCATTCTCCGGATCGCGGACCACCATGATCGTGTCGCAGCCCGCACGTTTGAACGCCGCGATGGTCCAGTCGATCACCCGCTGCCCCGCCAAGGGGCGCCATTGTTTGGCCATGCCGCCGCCGGCGCGGGTTCCTTTGCCAGCGGCAACAATCAAAACGGCGATGGTCATGGCGAGAGACACGTCCTCAGCTGGGGCAATCTTTCGGCGTGTTTACGGTGCGGTGGATAAACTGGCAACGCCCCGAGGTGAAATGCACAAAAATTAGGCAATACACCCGATATGCCGGGCTGGAATGGCGTGTTGGAATGGAGCATAGCTCCGTTTCAAGCTAATAAACACCCACATGCACAAGGATTAAGCATTTGTCCTTCTCAGTCGGACCCACACATCTCGATCCTCCCGTGGCGCTGGCACCGATGGCTGGCATCACGGATCGTCCCTTTCGCGATCTGGTGCGCTCTTTTGGTGCGGGCCTCGTGGTGAGCGAAATGGTCGCCAGTCAGGAAATGGTGCAGGCCAAGCCCGGCGTGCGCGAAAAGGCAGAACTGAGCGCGGATGTGGAAAATACGTCCGTCCAGATCGCCGGACGAGAAGCCTATTGGATGGCTGAGGCCGCGCGACGGGTCGCCGGCAGCGGAGCGCGCATGATTGACATCAATATGGGCTGCCCGGCGAAGAAGGTAACGAACGGGTATTCCGGCTCGGCGCTTCTCAAGACGCCGGATCACGCGCTGTCACTCATTGAGGCAGTGGTCGAGGCGGTCGATGTGCCCGTCACGTTGAAAACCCGGCTCGGCTGGGACGATAATTGTCTGAATGCCGCAGATGTGGCGCGCCGGGCGCAAGACGCCGGGGTGCAGATGGTCACCATCCACGGCCGCACGCGCTGCCAGTTCTACAAGGGGCAGGCCGATTGGGCGGCGATTGCCGAGGTTCGGAACGCGATCTCCGTGCCGCTGCTGGCCAATGGCGACATTGTCGATGCAGCCACTGCGCGGCAGGCGTTGGGTGCCTCGGGCGCAGATGGCGTGATGATCGGGCGAGGCGTGCAGGGCAAGCCCTGGTTGCTGGCACAGGTCGCGCATGAACTCTGGGGGAGTGCTGCGCCTGATATTCCCATCCAAGGGGATCTTATCGACATGGTATCAAGGCACTACGAGGCGATGTTGGCGTTTTATGGCAACGACCTAGGCCTGCGTGTCGCGCGCAAACATCTGGGTTGGTATATGGATGAGGCAGGCACGCCAACAGCCCTGCGGCGTGAGGTTCTAACAGCCAAAAGCCCGGCAGAGGTGCTGCGCTTGTTGCCCGCAGCATTGCAGGATCAGACGCAGGAGGATGCGGCATGAATGCTGCTGATGTTCCTCACAGCACCGAATGTGCCATCTGGGCGTCGCTGCCGGTGCCGGCCTTTCTGGTCGATGCTGAAAACTGCATCGTGGATGTGAACTCTGCAGCCGAAGGATTCATCAATTCCTCCCGCAAGTCTCTGATCGGCAAGCGGATCTGGCAGAAGGTCGCGATAGAAGCCGCGATTGAAACCGCGTTTGACAAGGCGCGCGCGCAGGGCACGCCGCTGTTTGTGAATGATGTGGATGTTGGGGCGCGCGAACGGGCGCCGCTGCAATGCGCGGTGCAGATCGCGCCGCTGCATGGACACCCCGGCCATATGCTCCTGATGCTGTCGCCGCGCGAGCTGGCGGGGCGGATGACACAGACCCATTCGGCAAAATCCGCCGCCCAGTCGGCCATTGGCATGGCAGAGATGCTCGCGCATGAAATCAAGAATCCATTGGCGGGGATCACCGGTGCGGCGCAGCTGTTGAGCATGAACCTCGCGCCAGATGATCTTGAACTTACAGATTTAATCGTGAGTGAAAGCCGCCGCATCGTAAAGCTGCTTGAACAGGTGGAGCAATTCGGAAACCTCTCGGAGCCCGATTTGAAACCCGTCAACCTGCATGATGTTCTGGACCGCGCGCGCCGCTCGGCACTTTTGGGGTTTGGCGCCCATATGAAGATCATTGAGAAATACGACCCCTCGCTGCCGCTGGCATGGGGAGACCCAGACCAGCTGCTGCAGGTGGTGCTGAACCTTCTGAAGAACGCCTCCGAGGCGGCGGGAACGACGGGTGGCACCATCACGGTACGCACGTTCTATGAGCATTCCTTCCGTCTGCGTCGCAGCGATGGGCAAGGCAAGCTGTTGCCGCTCCAGATCGAGATCAGCGACGACGGACCCGGCCTGCCGGAGAGCATCCGCGAAGACATTTTTGAACCCTTCGTCTCCGGCAAGGAGAATGGCACCGGCCTTGGTCTGGCTCTGGTCAGCAAGATCATCGGCGATCACAACGGCTGGATTTCGGTACGTTCGGAACCCGGTAACACAACCTTCAGACTGTCTCTTTCGCGCGTTCCGCGTGAGCAAAAATAACTCAGGAGAACAAAGACATGGACGGCACCGTTCTTGTGGCAGATGACGACCGTACGATCCGCACTGTCCTCACCCAGGCGCTGACCCGGGCGGGCTGCAAGGTCCATGCGACCTCCTCTTTGACGACATTGATGCGTTGGGTCGGTGAAGGCAAAGGCGATGTGGTGATCTCGGATGTGATGATGCCCGATGGCAATGGGCTGGAGATGCTGCCGAAGATCGCACAGGATCGTCCGGGGCTGCCAGTCATCGTGATTTCAGCACAAAACACGATTATGACGGCCATCAAGGCGGCTGAGGCCGAGGCCTATGATTACTTGCCCAAGCCCTTTGACTTGCCCGAACTGATGAAGCGCACGGCAAAGGCGCTGACTGAAAAGCGAACCGCTCAAGTCCCCGGTCAGATCGATGTGCCGGAAGAGCGTCCAGATGAGCTGCCGCTGGTGGGACGCACAGAGGTGATGCAGACGCTTTATCGGTTGATTGCGCGCGTGATGAAAACGGATATGCCGCTGTTGATCACCGGAGAAAGTGGCACCGGTAAATCACTGATTGCACGGGCTATTCATGATTTTTCTGACCGTCGCACCTTGCCATTTGTGGTGGCCGAGGCGTCAGACCTGATTGAACTGGAAGGGCCTTCCCGACTGCTTGGTCAGGTGAAGGGCGGAACGCTTTTGATTGATGAGTTGGTGGATCTGACCGATGAGGCGCAGGCGCGTTTGGTTCGGATGATGGATTCGCCCGGCGATCATGCGCCACGGTTCATCGCAACCTCCAGTCAGCAAGATCTTGCTGAACAGCTTGAAGCAGGGGCGTTGCGGCAGGATCTCTATTACCGAATTTGTGGAACAGAGCTCTCCGTGCCAGCACTGCGAGAGCGTGTCGAAGACATTGCACTGTTGAGCGAGCATTTCCTCTTGCGGGCTGAAACTGAAGGCGCTGCCCGACGTATCCTGAGCGATGACGCGCGCGATCTTTTGCGGCACTACGCATGGCCTGGCAATGTCCGTCAGTTGGAAAATACTGTTAAAAGACTGTCTCTTACCGCGAGAAGTGACATGATTAGCAAGGCAGAAGTCGCAGCGGCATTAGGTCCCCAGAGCACCGGCGTTGAGCCGGTTATGGGCGGCGGCGCGAACAATGAGAAACTCTCCGAATCTGTCTCACGACATTTGCAGAGATATTTCGATTTGCATGGCGACATGCTGCCGCCACCGGGGCTTTATGCGCGTCTTTTGCGTGAAGTTGAGACGCCACTGATTGAGATTGCACTGGCTGCAACTGGTGGAAATCAGGCGAAATGCGCCGATCTGCTGGGGATTAACCGGAATACATTGCGCAAGAAAATCACCGACCTCGATATTGAGGTGACACGCCGCCGCAAACTGATGTAATATCGCCACAGGAGCGTTGCTCAGCCGCCAGAAGGCGCATGGGGTAACGCGAAATCATGTGGTGAGCGGAAAACGCTCAACATCAACTGGGGGCAGTCGGTGGCGCAGATGTCACATATCCGCTCGGTGTATCTATGGTTTGGTGCCCTAGATCGCTGGCGAAAGACGCGTCGGGCGCGCAATATCACCACGCTTGGTCTGGTGCTGCTTGGGCCAATCATGGCGCTGGCCACTTTCCTTGTGATCGGTCCACTCAGTCAGGACGCAAGCTCTCCGGCGATGCGCCTGATCCTTCTGGCGGATCTCGTCTATGTTCTGTCAATCACCGCATTGGTGCTGAGCCAAATCGGTCGTTTGATTGCAGCGAGGCGCGAGAAGTCTGCTGGATCACGCCTGCATCTTCGCCTCATTGGCGCGTTTGCCTTTCTTGCCTTGGTTCCAACGGTCACGGTTGCGGTGTTTGCTGTACTGACGGTGAATGTCGGGCTTGAGGGGTGGTTTTCTGAGCGCGTGCGCGATGTGATCGGAAACTCCGTAAAAGCTGCAGAAGCCTACGAACGGCAGCAACGTCAGGATCTGGAACAAGACGCCATTGCGCTCGCCCGGTTTCTGGACCGGAGTCGCCGGAACAATTTCTTCATGAGCGACGGGCAGTTACGGCAAGTTCTTTCCCAAGGACAGTTGCAAATTCAACGCGGCTTGAAAGAGGCCTATGTGGTCAATGGTACCGGTGCAATCCAGACCCGGGGCGAGCGATCCTATGAGTTTGATTTTGAAAAACCAACGGATCAAGAAATTGCATCAGCTGAGGCAAATGAGCTCCACGTTATTCAGGATTGGGACAACAGCGAGTTTCGCGCACTGGTCCGCCTGAACGCCTTTGTCGACCGGTATCTCTATGTCAGCCGTGAGGTGGACGGTGAGTTGTTGAATCTGTTGGATGACACGCAGGAAACAGCGCATCTCTATCAACAACTCGAAAGTGAACGCGGGCGCGTGTTGTTTGAGTTTGGTCTGCTCTACCTCGGCTTTGCGGTGATCCTAATTCTGGCTGCGATGTGGCTGGGCATGTGGTTTGCGGAACGGCTGTCACGCCCGGTTGGGCGATTGACTGTTGCGGCGCAACGGGTGGGTGCCGGGAACCTCAGTGTTCAGGTTGTCGAGGAAAACGGAGACGACGAGATTGCGCAATTGGGGCGCTATTTCAACCAGATGACCCAACAACTTCAGGCGCAACGAGAAACACTTTTGCAAAATACGCGCCAAATCGAACAGCGCCGCCGTCTGTTTGACTCGGTGTTGTCGTCGGTGACGTCTGGTGTGGTTGGGCTGGATGCCAAAGGCTGCGTGACCTTTGTGAACACTTCCGCAAAGCGATTGCTGGATTGGCGGGAAGATCAGAAATCTTTGGCGCTTGCTGTGGCGATTCCAGAATTTGGGCCGTTGTTTGATGATCTGATCGAGAGCGGCACCAGCACGGCGCAGGGTGAGATTAAGGTGACCCGGCAGGGGCGTCTGGAAAATCTTCTGGTGCGGATGGCGCGGCGGCATGCGGGTGACGACAAACTCGAAGGTTATGTGGTTGCGTTCGACGACGTGACGGATCTTGTCAGTGCGCAGCGTATGGCGGCATGGGGCGATGTCGCGCGCCGCATTGCGCATGAGATCAAGAACCCCTTGACGCCTATTCAACTAAGCGCAGAACGTATCAAACGTAAATTTGCGCCGAAACTTGGCGAAGAGCACAGTGATCAACTGCAATCCATGACAGACGTCATCGTGCGTCAAACCAATGACTTGCGTCGCATCGTTGATGAGTTTTCCAAATTTGCGCGCATGCCTGAACCGGATCGCCATGAAGAGGACCTTGGCAAGCTGGTGCAGAGCGCCGTGCTTTTGCAGCAGGCGGGCCAGCCGGATTTGAAGATCAAAGCGGATATTCCGGCTCATCCGATGTGCGTGGATGTGGATGCAACGATGATCGGTCAGGCGCTGACAAACCTGATCAAGAACGCTGGGGAAGCCACGGAAACCCTTCGTAAAAAGGGCGTAGAAGGTACCTACGCCCCAGAAATCCGCGTGGCGGTCACAAGTGATGAGAACGGACATAAGATCACTATCGCGGATAATGGGATCGGATTGCCCGCGGACCGGGCGCGATTGTTCGAACCCTATGTGACCACTCGGGACGAGGGCACCGGTCTGGGGTTGCCGATCGTGAAGAAAATTATCGAAGAGCATGGTGGCAGTTTGATGCTTGAAGATGCACCCATCTTTGACGGGATGAGCCACCGGGGCGCTATGGCGGTGATCCGCCTTCCGGCACTGACACCGGGAAATATCGTCCATAAACAAACCATAGTAGCAGGGCTGACATGAGTGATATTCTGATTGTTGACGATGAACGTGACATCCGGGAACTGGTTTCGGACATTCTCGAGGATGAAAGCTATGCAACGCGAAAAGCGGCCAACTCTGAAGAGTGTATGGCTGCATTTGAGGATGCGCCGCCCGCGCTGCTGATTTTGGATATCTGGCTTAAAGACAGCCAGATGGATGGGATCGACATTCTGAAGACCGTGAAACGCGACTACCCCGAGGTGCCGGTCGTCATCATTTCAGGTCACGGTAACATTGAGATTGCTGTCGCTGCGATTAAGCAGGGCGCCTACGACTTTATCGAAAAACCCTTTAATATCGATCAGTTGATGGTCGTTATTCGCCGCGCGATGGAAACCTCGCGTCTGCGGCGTGAGAACACGGATCTCAGGCGCAAGGATGTGGGCGCGACGGATATGGTGGGAACCTCTCCGGCGTTTCGTGCGCTCACCAGCCAACTTGACAAGGTTACCAAATCCAATGGCCGCGTGATGCTGACCGGTCCGGCTGGCAGTGGCAAGGAAGTGGCCGCACGCTATATCCATGCCAATTCCAACCGCGCCAGCGCTCCCTTTATCACGGTGAACTGCGCCAGCATCGAGCCTGAGCGCATGGAGGATGTGCTCTTTGGTCGCGAGGGAAGCGAACGCGGTGTAGAGCCGGGCCTCCTGGAGCAAGCTGATGGCGGTGTGATCTTCTTTGACGAGGTCGCGGATATGCCCTCCGGCACCCAATCCAAGATCCTGCGCGTTTTGGTGGATCAACAGTTCGTCCGCGTCGGTGGCACGGATAAGGTAAAGGTCGATCTGAGGGTGGTCTCGGCGACAAATCGTGACCTTGAACAGGAAATCAAGGACGGGAACTTTCGCCAAGAGCTGTATCACCGCCTGAACGTGGTTCCGATTTGCGTTCCATCACTGGCGGATCGTCGCGAAGACATCCCGCTTCTTGCCGAATATTTCATCGAAGGGTTCAATCAGAGCCAAGGCTTGCCGCTGCGTGAGTTGAGTGAGGATGCGGTCGCTTTGATGCAGACCATGACGTGGCCAGGGAATGTGCGTCAGCTTAAGAACCTCGTGGAACGTGTTCTTATTCTTGGTGATACGACCGATCCCATTCAGGCCAAAGACCTGCCCAGCGAAGAGGAAAAGGTCGAAACGGAGGGGCGCGTGGTTCTTTCGGGTGCACTGGCGACTTTGCCCTTGCGTGAGGCGCGTGAAGCCTTTGAACGCGAATACCTGCTCACTCAGATCAATCGGTTTGGCGGCAATATCAGCCGTACGGCGTCTTTTGTTGGCATGGAACGCTCGGCGCTGCACCGGAAGCTTAAATCTCTCGGTGTGGTGACATCCAACAAGGCTGGCGCCCGCGTGGCCCGGGTAGAAAACGAAGAAGAGACGGAAGAAACGGCATAAACAAGGGGCAGGCCCGGCCTGTGCCGGGACAATTGAATTGACCATGCCAGAACCATCTGGCATGCAAATCAGGCAGTCCAGCGCCCGGAGAGCGGTCTATGAAAGTTATCATCTGTGGAGCCGGGCAGGTCGGTTGGCAGATCGCGCGGCATTTGTCGGGCGAACACAACGATGTCACGGTCGTCGACAACAATCCTGATCTGGTGCGCCGAGCGACAGATACCCTTGATGTTCAAGGGATTGCGGGCTTTGCTTCATATCCGGATGTGCTGGATCGGGCAGGGGCGCGGGATGCGGATATGATCATTGCTGCAACCCACTCGGACGAGGTGAACATGGTCACCTGTCAGGTGGCGCATTCGGTCTTTGCCATCCAACGCAAGATTGCCCGCCTGCGGGCCAAAAGCTATCTGAACGCGATTTACTCTGATCTCTATCGTCGCGACCATCTGCCGATTGACGTGGTCATCAGCCCGGAGCGAGAGGTTGCCGCCGCTGCGATGCAACGTCTGCGCGCGCCTGCGGCCTTCGACACCGAAGTATTTATGGATGGTCGCGCACAGCTGTTGGGCATTCACGTCGAGGAAGATTGCCCGGTTGTGAACACACCCTTGCGGCAGCTCACCGAGTTGTTCTCGACCTTGCGCGCCATTGTTGTGGGTATTCGCCGCGATGGAACGCTTTTTGCGCCGGAGCCGGGCGATCAGCTGTTTGTTGGCGACGCAGCCTATGTGTTCTGCCACGCAGATGACGTGAGCCGCACCATGGAAGTCTTTGGTAAAACAGAGAAACGTCAGGAACGTGTGGTGATTGTCGGCGGTGGTAACGTGGGGCTGGAGGTCGCCAAGGCACTGGAGGCGCGCACCGGTCGCACCCGTGCCAAGATGATCGAGAAAAGCCGCAAACACGCGGAAATTGCCGCCGAAGCATTGGAGCGCACGATCGTTTTGAACGGTGATGGTCTGGACCGGGGCCTGATGATCGAGGCGGGGATCGACAAGGCCGACGCCATGCTTGCGGTGACCGATGATGATAAAACCAATATGCTGGCAGCGGTCCGCGCCAAAACCGAGGGCTGTCCCTTCGCGATTGCCCTGATCAACGACCCAACGCTTCTGCCGTTGCTGCCGCATTTGGGGATCGACGCACATATCAACCCGCGGGCAACCACCGTCAGCTCTATCTTGCGCCACATCCGTTATGGTCGCATCCGGCAGGTTTATTCGATTGGTGACGCTGAGGCGGAGGTGATCGAGACCGAGGTCCTTTCGACTTCGCCGATGGCAGGTCAGGCCATTCGCGATATCGACTTCCCCGAAGGTGTTCTGGTCGGTGCTGTCAGCAAAAACGGCGAAGTGGTGCGCCCAAGCGGGGGCCTCCGGATCGAGGCAGGCGATACCATCGCGCTCTTTGCCATGGCCGCAGATGTGCGCGAGGTTGAGCGCCTCATGCAGGTCTCGATCGACTACTTCTAGCATGAAGCGCCGTCCCCTGTCCCAAGTCCGCGGTATCTTGCGGTTGCCGCTGTTGCTGCTCATCTGGGGGGTGTTTGCAATCGCCATGTGGATCCCGGCTGTCTATGCGGTGATCGTGGACGACCACCAAACCTCGCAGAGTTTCTTTTATTCCGGGATCGTTGGGCTGACCTTGGTGACGTTCGTGGGGTTGTCGATTTCCAATCGGGTACCGCGATATGGGATGCCCGGCCAGTTGATGACTTTGCTGGCAACCTTTGTGTTTTTGCCCCTGTACCTTGCGATTCCACTGCAGGATGCTTTGCAAAACACAAGCTACCTGAACGCCTACTTCGATATGGTCAGTGCGTTGACCACCACCGGCGCGGATATCTTTGATCGTCCCGGGCGAGTGCCGCAATCGGTGCATCTGTGGCGCGTATTGGTCGCGTGGCTGGGTGGCATGTTCATGTGGATCGCGGCATCTGCAGTTCTGGCGCCGTTGTCGCTTGGCGGGTTTGAGGTCACAACCCGCGCCGAGCCGGGCCGCAGTGATGCGATCTTGCGCGAAAGCCAGCGTCCCGATCCGCGTCGTAAGCTGATCCTCGTAACCCGGGCGCTGGCACCTGTTTACGCGGGGCTGACCTTCGCATTGGCGCTTTTGCTGATGCTCTGTGGCGAGAGCGGTCTGGTCGCGGTGAGCCATGCGATGTCGATTATGGCGACCTCTGGTCTTTCGCCGATTGGCGGAATTGGCGCAGCTCAATCGGGACTTGCAGGTGAGATGGTGATGTTCCTCTTCCTGCTGTTTGCCCTGTCGCGCCTGACATTTTCCAGCGACACGGTCGCGGTTGGACATGGGCGTCTCGACAAAGATCCCGAGTTCCGGACCGGCATGCTGATCATCATCGGCGTGCCGATGCTACTCTTTTTGCGCCACTGGATTGCTGCGCTGGAGGTCAACGCATCGGACGATTGGACCATGGCGCTGGCGTCCTTTTGGGGCGCGCTGTTCACCGTCACCTCGTTTCTGACCACCAACGGATTCGAAAGCGCATATTGGTTCAGTGCGCAGGAATGGTCCGGGTTGGAGACACCGGGAATGATCCTGCTTGGTCTCGCGGTGATGGGCGGTGGTGTTGCCACCACTGCGGGGGGCGTAAAGCTGCTGCGTGTCTATGCGCTCTACCTCAATGGTCTGCGCGAAATGGAGCGATTGGTCCTGCCGTCATCCGTCAGCGGAGAGGGGCGTGGAAACAGACGCCTGCAAAGCAACGGTGCTTTTGTGGCGTGGATCTTTTTCATGTTGTTCGCACTGTCGCTGACGCTGATCTCGGTGGCGCTGTCAGCCTTTGGTATTCCGTTTGAACAGGCGATGATTCTCGCCGTTGCGGGGCTGTCGACAACTGGTCCGCTGATCGAGGCGGCCGGGCAGGTTCCGATTGAGCTGAACCTTTTGGATGCGCCTGCAAAGCTGATCTTGTGTTTCGCAATGGTTTTGGGGCGTCTTGAAACGCTGGCCATTATTGCGCTTCTGTCGCCCAATCTCTGGCGCAACTGACACAAACTGGCTAAGTCATGTGGAAAAGTGACGTTTTTCGGGTGGAAACCCGCTAAATCTGCGTCCATACTCGACATAAGGGACGCGTTGGGCCGCAGCGCGTAACAAGAACAAAGGCGAGATAATAAGCAAATGGCTTCGGACAGACAGAATCTTCAGGACGCTTTCCTGAACCACGTTCGCAAAACAAAAGTTCCAGTCACAATCTTTCTGATCAACGGTGTGAAACTGCAGGGCGTGATCACCTGGTTCGACAATTTCTGTGTGCTGCTGCGCCGCGATGGCCAGTCGCAGCTTGTGTATAAGCATGCGATTTCGACCATCATGCCGGCCCAGCCGATCAGTCTCTATGAGGGTGAAGACTCCAATTGATGGAGCATGATAGGAAGCAGACCCGCGCCTGGGTCCTGCATCCGGATATCAAATCAGACAGGGATCGTCGCAACGCTGTTACGGCGCTCGAAGAGGGTGTGGCGCTTGCCGCCGCACTCCCCGACCTCGAAGTGGTCGGGGCGAAAGTCGTGGGTTTGCCCAAGGCGCATCCCGGTATGCTGTTTGGTTCCGGCAAGATCGAAGAACTGAAGACGCTGTTCAAAGCGGAGGAGGTGGAACTGGTCCTGATTGATGGCCCAGTCAGCCCGGTCCAACAGCGCAATTTGGAAAAAGCCTGGAAGGTGAAGATTTTGGACCGGACCGGTCTGATTTTGGAAATCTTCTCAGATCGTGCGCGCACCCGTGAGGGTGTATTGCAGGTGGAGATGGCTGCGCTCAGCTACCAGCGCACGCGTCTGGTGCGGGCCTGGACCCACCTGGAGCGTCAGCGCGGTGGACTCGGCTTCGTCGGCGGCCCCGGCGAAACACAGATCGAGGCTGACCGCCGCGCCATTGACGAGCAACTTGTGCGGTTGCGTCGCCAGCTCGATAAGGTGGTGAAAACCCGGACGCTGCATCGCGCGGCGCGGGCCAAGATCCCTTATCCGATTGTTGCGCTTGTGGGCTACACCAACGCGGGAAAATCCACACTGTTCAACCGGTTAACGGGTGCAGATGTGATGGCCAAAGATATGCTCTTTGCCACGCTTGACCCAACCATGCGCCGCGTGGAGTTGCCCGACGGCCCCGAAGTGATCTTGTCTGATACGGTGGGCTTCATCTCTGATCTGCCGACCGAGCTGGTCGCCTCCTTCCGTGCGACACTGGAGGAAGTGTTGGCGGCGGATGTGATCCTGCATGTACGCGACATCAGTCACAGCGACACCGAAAATCAGGCCGAAGATGTGGAGCAAATCCTCAATTCCCTTGGTGTGGATGAGGATCGCGCGTTGATTGAGGTCTGGAACAAGATCGACCAGCTCTCAGAAGAGGACGCAGATGCCTGTCGCCAACGCGCTGAGCGTAGCGAGGAGCTATATGCGATCTCTGCAATCACCGGCGAGGGCCTGCCGGAACTTTTGAATGACATCGCGCTGAAATTGCAGGGCGTGCGTCATCATGAGGTGCTGCACCTCGATTTTTCGCAAGGCAAGCAGCGCGCATGGTTGTTCAAACAGGATGTGGTCCAAAAGGAAGAGCAAACCGATACAGGGTTTGAGATCTCCGTACGCTGGACCGACAAGCAAAAAGCACAATACGCAGCGCTTTAGGGCGCTGCGTTTTTTTTTAGTCGCGCGGCAAAATACGTGTGACGCCGACGGCGGCAGCCCGCGCCAGGTTTTCATCCAGAGACATCGGAATATATTCGCCGCGACGCCAGTATTGCGCCATGTCGTCATAGTAGCGCGACAGGAAATGGCCCGATTGTCCGGTGGCGATGATAAAGACGGAACTGTCCGGATCGGCAAAATCGTAGACCCCGCGATAACCGGCTCCATGCACGTTATTAAAGGGCTCTGGTTCCTCACCGGAGGTCAAACCGCGCTGCAGGGTGTTATCTCCGCCACTGGTGGATTGGCGAATATTCACGAAATACCGCAGCAACGGCACATCGCCTAGAACTTCGTGATCTTGGGTCGCCTGATGGGCATCTCCCCAGCGCAGACTCTCGAGCGTGCTGCCGTAATTCTCGCTGATATAGACCAGCGCGTCATCCAGTGCGAGCCGTGCCATATCGGTGCAGCTTTCGATCGGTGCGCTTTGCGCGACATCGCACCAGGCCGACGCACCATCTACATTGCGGAACACCCGTTCCAAGAACAATGGCTCTACTCGGGTATATGCATCAGCCAACGGACCAAGATCATCTTCGATCAGGCGTTTTTGCAAAGCACGGACCCAGCTTGCATAGATTAATGGTTCGGGCAGATGTTCGTTCATCTCGCCGTTCCACTCCGCCAGCAGGGACAGCGCGATATGGCGTTGTCGCTCTGGCGTGCCATCCGCAGCGGCTTCGCCAGTGAACCAAAGATCTGCGCCAATCAGCGGCAAGAGGGTCTGGGCACTGTATGACACGGTATCAAGCTGCGCTTCGATAAAGCTGTCGCGGGTATGGACCTCGCGCCCTTGCATCAATTTGCGCCAACGATTGATCCGTTGGGTGTCGCCCCATGCGTAGGTCACATGGTTCGGAAAAGGGCGCTCGAGCAGCTTGTTATTGGTATTGCCGAGAATACCGCCGCTGGGTGAGACAAACTCCGGGTTGGCCGCATAGGGCAGCCGCCCTTGCCAGCGGTTTTCACGCCGCCATCCTTGATTGGGCAAGCGGCCCTGGCTTTGGTTGCGCAGATCGCGGTCAGGCATCACACCGATGGTTTTCAGCGCGATGGTCTCTTGATCCGCAAGCGTGACGTTCTGCGAGGGCGCGATGAATTTCTCTCCGGCGTCAATGGCTTGCTGCACGTTCTCAGATCGCATCAAGTCCAGCGCTGCCGTGATGGATGTGTCCTCGCGCGACAGGGCTGTCCAGCCAAGGCTCACCACATGGCCGGGAGGCGTGATCGAGGCGAGATCAAATAATGATCCGGGCAACACAGGCCCGTTGTCCGTCCATCGCAGGGTCAGCGTGAGCGGTGCATTGCCCTTGATCTGAACGATAGAGGGACGAGAGGTGAATTCCTGATAGCCGTTCGGGGTCAGGTATTCTTGCGGATTGTCAGGGTTGATCTTCTCGATAAACAGATCCTGATCGTCCAGATAGGACGATGTCAGCCCCCAACCCATTTTTTGCGACCGCCCGGTCAGCACCGCTGGAATACCCGGAATTGTGCCACCGATCACGCCACCCGTGCCGAGTTCGAGCCGCGCCAGATACCATGTGCCCGGCGCGGTCAGGGTCATATGCGGATCGTTTGCAAGCAGGGTGCCGCCCGCAGCGGAGCGGCTGGGCGCTGCGGCCCATGCATTGGAGGCGCCGCCAAGGCCGCGCGGGGCGATTGGCATCAGTGCGGCATATTGCGGGTCAGCCAAATTAAGGCCGTCCAACCCAGGAAACAGGCTGGTGTATTCCGGCAACGTAGCTGTACCAGATCCCGGCGCATCCGGCAGGATATCAAGCAGCCGTTTGGGGTCATCCAGCGCGATCGAGGTTTGGGCGCGCAGGATTTCCTCTTGCATGTTCGAAGACAGTTGCACCGCCATCAGTTTCATAATCGCGATACTGTCAGCTGGCTGCCATGGCGCAATCGGCATGTTGAACAGGAACATTTCCGGCGCGCCACGACCAAGAGCATTCTCGTTTACTTCCTGAAGGCGCGCATTGACGCCCGCAGAATAAGCCGTCAGCGCGCGCAAAGCCTCGGGGCTTTGTGAGGATACGGAACTGCGCGCCGCGCCGTAGAGATCAAGGCGGCGCAAAAAACTGTCTGTTTTAACGGTGCGTGGGCCGAATACTTCTGATAGACGCCCTTGGGCAGTCCGCCGCATCACTGCCATCTGCCAGAGCCGGTCTTGCGCATGGGCATAGCCCAACCCAAAAAACACATCCTCATCCGAGGCACCAAAGCTGCCAAAAATATGGGGGACATTGGCATTGTCGCGTACAATTTCGACCGGAGCAGTGGGGCCGGGCAGGGCGATTTCCTTATCGTACTCCGGCAGGCTTTGCGCTGCCAAAAAATAGACCAGGATCGCCCCCAGAACCCCAAGCAGAATCGTGCCGGCTGTCAGGCGTAGGAGCCAGCGGAAAAGGCGTGCCATTCGTTGTCTATTCCCTTGGTATTTCGGTGTTTGTTGCCAAGCCGCATTGCGCTTTAGGCCGGTGCTGCTAGGGTTGGCGCCAACATATGCGAAGACAGAACAGGGGGAAAGGACATGGCAAAAATTGCGTTCCTTGGATTGGGCGTCATGGGCTATCCGATGGCGGCACATCTGCAAAAGGCAGGGCATTCTGTAACCGTTTATAACCGCACAAGCGCAAAGGCGGAAAGTTGGGCAAGCGAGACAGGCGGCAGTTTCGCGCCGACACCCAAATCAGCCGCGGAAGGTGCGGATTTCGTGATGGCCTGCGTGGGCAATGATGATGATCTGCGGTCAGTCTGTTTGGACGATGACGGTGCTTTTGCGGGAATGCAGGCGGGAGCAATCTTTGTCGATCATACCACCGTCTCGGCGCAAGTGACTGCGCAGCTTTATAGCGCTGCAAAAAAATCAGGGATTGGTTTTGTCGACGCACCTATTTCCGGCGGCCAGGCGGGTGCCGAAAATGGTGTCTTGTCGATCATGTGCGGTGGAGACGCTGATCATTTCGACAAGGCTGCCCCTATCATGGAGGCCTATTCACGCATTTGCCGCCGTATCGGCGAGAGCGGTGCGGGTCAGATGACCAAGATGTGCAACCAGATCGCAATTGCAGGTTTGGTACAGGGTCTGAGCGAAGCGCTGCATTTTGCAGAAAAAGCGGGTCTTGATGGGCGTGCGGTGGTTGAGGTGATCAGCCAGGGAGCCGCAGGCAGTTGGCAAATGGCCAATCGCTATGAGACCATGCTTGACGATCACTTTGATCATGGTTTTGCGGTGGACTGGATGCGCAAGGATCTCGGGATCTGTCTCGACACAGGAGATGATATTGGTGCGAGCCTGCCGGTGACCGCGCTCGTCGATCAGTTCTACAAGGACGTGCAAAAGCTCGGCGGTGGCCGTTGGGACACCTCTTCTCTTATCAAACGTCTGCGCGCGATGGGCTGAAAAAACAAAGCCTCCCTAAATGAAGGGAGGCTTTTATCTATCTGATATTTATGAATATCAGGGGATAATGCGCGTGTATTTGGAGCCTTCGATGGTGGCACCGATGCGAATGCCTGCCTGACCAAACACCGCAGCAACAACCGGCGCCGTCAGCGTGTTGGTGTCAGCGGTCAATGCATCGCCTTCATCCATCACGACATATTCAAGATCCGCACCGGCAGTCCAACCGGAGGAGCGGCGGAAGCGGGCCAAAGCGGCATCGGTCATAAAGAACAGCACATGCGAATATTGCTGCGCGCCCATTTGCAGACCGGCATTGCCCTTGAGTGCGGCGTAGTAATCAACGGTCGCACCATTGATCCGCAGCGCACCGCGTCCATAGGCCCCGCCAAAAATAAATCCGGCCTCAGTGACGAGGGGCATCACCAGCATACCGGCAGATTTACTGGCAAGATCGCGCGTGCCAGGGTAACGGTCATACATTTGGTTGAGCGTTGCATTCACTCGTGCGTCGATTTTCACATCGTTTGTGTTGCCAATACCATTGCTACACGCAGCGGTTGCACCAATGGCGGCGAGACCGGTTGCGGTAAACGCACGTCGGGAAAGACGAGATTTAGAAGTGTCCATTTTGATACCTGCTCATGGAATTTAGCGCTTATTACGCCTTGTTTGGCGACACTATATGCATAATCCGTGTGGCTGTCATGTCGAAGACTGTCAAATTGAGCAGGTTCCTGCCGGGGGAACCTGCCGTGCCGCTTATCCGTTCAGCAACCGGGCCACTTGCGGGGCGAAATATGTCAATACACCATCGCAACCGGCACGGCGAAAGGCCATCAGGCTTTCTAGCATGACTTTCTCGCCATCGATCCAGCCATTGAGTGCAGCGGCCTGGATCATCGCGTATTCGCCAGAGACCTGATAGGCGAAGGTGGGTACGGAGAACTCTTCTTTTACACGGTGACAGATATCGAGATATGGCAGACCGGGTTTCACCATGACCATGTCCGCCCCTTCGCGCAGATCGCGGGCAATCATACGCATGGCTTCATTGGTATTGGCAGGATCCATTTGGTAGGTCTTCTTGTCCCCGGTCAGCGCACCCGATGCTCCCACCGCATCACGGAACGGGCCATAAAACCCGGAGGCGTATTTTGCGGAATAAGATAGGATCGTAACGTTCTGAAATCCCTTGCTTTCAAGCGCGGACCTCATCGCGCCGATACGACCATCCATCATATCTGAAGGACCGATGATATCGGCGCCAGCTTCGGCTTGCGCCATCGTCATCTTGACCAGGGCCTCAACGGTTTCGTCATTACGAATTTCGCCATCGATCACAAAACCATCATGCCCGTTGATGTTATAGGGATCGAGCGCCACGTCGGTCATCACTGCAAGGTCAGGCGCCGCTGCCTTGATCCCGCGAATGGCCCGGTTGCAGAGGTTTTCGGGGTTCCACGCCTCGGCGCAATCCTCTGTTTTTAAAGAGGGATCAGTATACGGAAAGAGGCAGATCGCCGGAATGCCGAGCGCGTGCGCCTCAATCGCGGCCTCCACGACTTTATCCACGGATCGACGCACCACGCCGGGCATGGAGGGAACGGGTTCCTCGATACCTTCTCCGTCGCGTACAAAAACGGGCCAGATCAGATCATTCACCGACAGTTCATTCTCTCGCGTCAGGTTGCGCACTGCGGCTGAGGCACGCAGGCGACGAGGGCGGGAAGCGGGGAAAGGCGTGCTGACGTAGGGCATCTGGGTCTCTTACACTGTTCTGGTGCTTATGGGTTGCATGGAACAGAGGTGTTTCACAAGTGCCCGATCCGCGCATTTCTGACGCAGCAGTACTTGTGTCGCAGGGCGTGGCGATGGATACAGGGCGGGTGCGCAGATATGCACCACCGACAATAACCTATCAGGGAATAAACGCGCCTTGGATCTGTTTAGTATCATCTTCGAACTGATTGACCTTCGGTCGTTTTCTAATCTGTGGTACTGGATTGCGCTGGCGGTGTTATGGTCCTCAGCCAGCCATTGGGTACTTGGTGTTCCCTTTGACATGGTTGGACGGGCCGCGAAGCACGGTGGCGAGGCGGCGGAAGATTTGCAGGATGCTGTTCGTATCCAGGTGAACAGGCTGATATATATCTCTGATGTATCAGGATTTATCCTGACAGCATTCGCGTTTTTTGCAGTGACGACATTGCTGATGCTCGGGTTTGTGTATCACGTTGAATTTGCGCAAGCCGTGGTGCTGATGTTGCTGCCGATGTATATTGTGGGGTTCATCAATTTGCGCACTGCGCGGGCATTGCGCACACCTCACGATGACGAAGCTCTGCGCAAGAGGCTAACGCACACGCGGATTATAATCCAATTGGTTGGTGTCGCGTCCATCTTTGTGACAGCCCTTTGGGGTATGTATCAAAATTTGACAATCGGCGTGCTCGGCTGAGCGGCGAACACGAAGAACAAGGAAGACTCATGTCACAGCAATCCGTCGTCATGGGGGGCGCGCCCGAAGGGTTCGACGCGCGTCTGGTTCTGAAGGAAATGGCGCGCGGTGGTAAGCCGGTGCTGCATATCGCGCGCGATGACAAACGGATGGAGGCAATGCGATCCGCGCTGCGGTTTTTTGCGCCTGACGTTCCCGTTGTCATTTTTCCCGGCTGGGATTGCCTGCCGTATGATCGCGTGTCTCCAAACGCAGATATCTCTGCGGCGCGGATGGCGACGCTTGCGGCTTTGGTGCACGGGTTGCCACAGCAGTTCATCTTGCTCACAACACTCAACGCTGCCATGCAACGTGTCCCGGCGCGGGAAGTTCTGAAAGAGGCTGCATTCTCTGCGCGCGTGAATTCCAGAATAGATGAAGATGCACTCCGCAAGTTCCTGGTTCGTATGGGGTTTTCACAAAGCCCAACTGTGATGGAACCCGGTGATTACGCTGTGCGCGGCGGCATTATCGATATCTTCCCCCCGGGCGAGAGCGGCCCGGTACGGTTGGATCTGTTCGGCGACACTTTGGATGGTGCGCGTCGGTTTGATCCCGCCACCCAACGTACGACAGAAAAACTCGATCTGGTGGAACTGGCCCCGGTGTCTGAGGTCATCCTCGACGAGGCCGCCATCACGCGGTTTCGCCAGAACTACCGTATTGAGTTTGGGGCAGCTGGCAGTGATGATCCGCTCTATGAGGCCGTAAGTGCTGGTCGCAAACATCAAGGGATGGAGCATTGGCTGCCGTTTTTCCATGAGCGGCTGGAGACATTGTTCGACTATCTGCCCGGAGCCACGGTCACATTGGATGATCAACTGACGCCTGCGCGGGTGGCGCGTTGGGACAGTATCGTTGATCAATATGAAACCCGCAAAATCGCGATGGACACCAAGGGACGGATGGATTCGGTTTATAAGCCGACCCCCCCGAAGAACCTGTACCTTGATGAGACCGCATGGAGCCACCAGATCAGCGCGCACCGCGCGGTGCAGTTTCATCCCCTGCCGCAGGCGTCTGGTCCCGGCGTGGTGGATGCTGGCGGGCGCATCGGGCGCAACTTTGCACCTGAGCGCCAGCAGGAAAGCATAAGCCTTTTTGGTGCCTTGGCGGACCATATCAAAGCAAGAATGACCAAAGGGCCGGTGGTTGTCGCCTCTTATTCAGAAGGTGCGCGCGAACGGTTGAGCGGCCTGATTGAAGATGAAGGGCTGGCTGAGACAATCGCGGTTGCTGATGGGCGCAGAATTGGCAAAGCGGGGCTGCATCTGGCCGTCTGGGCGCTGGAGCACGGATTCGAAGCACCTGATATGACGGTAATTTCCGAGCAAGACGTGCTCGGTGATCGCCTGATCCGAAAACCCAAACGCCGCCGCAAAGCCGAGAATTTCCTGACCGAGGCGCAATCGCTCTCTCCGGGGGATCTTGTTGTCCATGTCGATCACGGCATTGGTCGTTACATCGGGCTGGAGGTGGTTACAGCCGCCGGTGCAGCACATGAGTGTTTGCTGTTGGAATATGCCGAAGAATCAAAGCTCTATTTGCCCGTTGAGAATATCGAACTGCTGTCGAAATACGGTCATGACGAAGGGCTATTGGACAAGCTCGGTGGTGGCGCATGGCAGGCTAAAAAGGCACGCCTGAAGGAGCGTATTCGCGAGATGGCGGATCGATTGATCCGTATTGCTGCCGAACGCGCATTGCGCAAAGCGCCAGCCATGGATCCACCGCCGCACGCATGGGAGGAGTTCTCGGCACGGTTCCCCTATCAGGAAACCGACGATCAGCTGCGCGCCATTGAGGACGTGATGAGTGATCTGAACTCGGGCCAGCCGATGGATCGCCTGATCTGCGGCGATGTGGGCTTTGGTAAGACAGAAGTGGCGATGCGCGCCGCATTTGTCGCCGCAATGTCTGGGCTACAGGTCGCCATTGTTGCCCCGACCACATTGCTTGCCCGTCAGCACGCGGCCGGTTTCAAAGAGAGGTTTAGAGGATTTCCTCTAGAAGTCAGGCAGTTGTCGCGGTTTGTTCCCGCAAAAGAAGCCAGTCAAACGCGCGAGGGTCTGGCCAAAGGTACGGTTGATATCGTTGTCGGTACCCATGCGTTGCTGGCCAAGAACATTCGCTTTCAAAATCTGGGCCTTCTGATCATTGATGAGGAACAGCATTTTGGCGTGGCTCACAAGGAGCGCCTGAAACAGCTCAGATCCGATATTCATGTGCTCACCCTGACCGCAACACCAATTCCACGCACACTTCAACTTAGCCTCACAGGGGTGCGTGATCTTTCGATTATTGGCACACCGCCCGTGGATCGCCTTGCCATTCGCACTTATGTGACGGAGTTCGATGCCATCACCATTCGCGAGGCGCTGCTGCGCGAACACTATCGCGGTGGGCAGAGTTTCTACGTCGTGCCGCGGATCTCTGATTTGCCGGAAATTGAGGCCTTCCTTCAGGAGCAACTGCCGGAGCTTAGCTATGTGGTGGCAAACGGTCAGATGGCGGCAGGGGAACTCGACGACCGGATGAACGCCTTTTACGACGGGAAATACGATGTCCTGCTGGCGACGACGATTGTGGAATCTGGTCTCGATATCCCAACTGCCAACACGATGGTGGTGCATCGCGCAGATATGTTCGGGTTGGCTCAGCTCTATCAAATACGGGGGCGTGTTGGACGCTCAAAGACACGCGCCTATGCGTATCTTACGACAAAACCGCGCCAGAAGCTGACTGATAGCGCAGAAAAACGTCTGCGTGTTTTGGGATCTCTCGATACCCTAGGCGCAGGATTTACCCTTGCATCTCAGGACCTTGATATCCGGGGTGCAGGTAACTTGCTGGGGGAAGAACAGTCCGGCCAGATGCGCGATGTGGGCTATGAGCTGTACCAATCTATGCTGGAGGAGGCGATCGCCAAGATCAAATCCGGAGAGGTCGAGGGGCTGATTGAGGGGGATGAACAATGGGCGCCGCAGATTAATCTTGGGGTGCCGGTCCTCATCCCGGAAACCTATGTTCCAGATCTGGACGTGCGACTGGGGCTCTACCGCCGTCTGTCGTCGCTGACATCAAAAGTCGAACTGGAAGGGTTTGCCGCCGAGCTGATTGACCGATTTGGGAAATTGCCTAAGGAGGTCAACACGTTGATGCTGGTTGTTCGGATTAAAGCGATGTGCAAAAAGGCCGGTATTGCCAAGCTGGATGGCGGGCCCAAAGGCGCGACCATTCAGTTCCACAACGACAAGTTCGCCTCTCCGCAAGGCCTCGTCGAGTTCATTCAATCGCAGGATGGTTTGGCGAAGGTGAAGGATAATAAGATCGTTGTCCGCCGTGACTGGCGTAAAGACAGCGATAAGATCAAAGGCGCGTTTGCGATTGCGCGGGATCTGGCAGAGAAGATCGTGGCAGAACGTAAGAAAGCCAAGATGAGCTGATATCGCCTTATAAATGTCACGCAACGTATTGTGAAAAATATAAAAAGCCCCTCGCAGGTTCCGACAGCGAGGGGCTTTTATTTTTTATGCGGGGGCTGTCATCGCCTCAACGCGGCCCATCCAGACCATTACCGCAAAGGCGAGAGCCGCAGTACACAGAACGCCGCCAACCATCGGTACAACGGTTCCATCGAACAACAACCCGATCGGAGCGGCGATGAATGCCGCAGCCACGGTTGAGATCGCTCCCATGACCGATGCGGCCATGCCCGCGATATGACCCATCGGCTCCATCGCGATTGCGTTCAGGTTTCCAAGTGTCAGCCCAACCATGAAGAACACGCTCGTCTGCCAGAACACAAAAATATAGAAACTCATTGGATCGCTCAGCGACAGCCCCGTCAGAGCGAACATTGCTGTGCTGATCACGATCTGCGCGCCCAAAGCCCATGTCACCATGCGCCGCATCCCAACGCGTCCAACGAGCGACGCATTCAACAGGCTCGCGGTACCGGCCATCAGCGCGACAATCATGAACCAGAACGGAAAGCTCTCTCCGCGGTCAAAGACCACATCATAAACGGGCTGTACCATAATGATAACAGTGAACAACATGGACATGCAGAACGTCTGTGCGAGGATTGATAGACGCACGGTTGGATGGCTGACCATCTCTCGTAGGGCACCGATCAGTTGCGGCAGGCGGAACGGACGTCTGTTTGCTTTCTTCAGCGGTTCTTCTAGGCGCACCCCCATCCAAAGGACTGTGATCAGCGAGAACACAGCAAAAGCGGCAAAGATACCGCGCCAGCTGGAGATGGCGATAATCCCGCTACCCAAAAGCGGCGCAAATGCGGGAACCAAGGTGAAGATCATCATCGCAAGCGACATGATCCGCGCCATGTCACGACCGACATAGAGATCGCGAACAATCGCAAGCGCAACGACGCGTGGCGCGGCTGCACCTAGCCCCATCAGGAGGCGCGAAAAGAGAATGGTTTCGAGCGACTGGCTGAAATAGGAGGCGAGCGCGCCGAGGCAATAGAGGCTGCATCCGACAAAGATCACCGGTTTACGGCCAAAGGCATCGGACAATGGGCCGGTAAAGAAGGTCCCGAGCCCCATACCCATCACAAAGGATGTAACAATCAACTGAGCTTGATTTACATCATCCGGGCTCAGAGTGGCGCCAATATCCGGCAAGGCGGGCAGCATCGCATCAATCGAGAAAGCGATTGTTGCGAACATCATGGCGATCATGGCGATAAATTCGCCCTGCGACAGTGCTTTTTTGCGTGTTTCAATCATGTGTAACCTCTCACGGAGGCAAGAACGGGAGCGGACATTGCTCCGGGTTCGACCACCGGCAAGTATGGCGCTAACACGGATCTTTCGGGCCGGAAAGTGGTTCAACTGTTAAATGCGCGCACAAAGACCTGTGCGCCCGAAACAGATCGCCGGGTCCGCGCATCCCGCTAAACCTTAAAAACGATAGTGCTATTAATGTGTTGAACCGTTTGGTTCAGAATTATCGGCACTCTGCGCTGGTTCGCTAAGCTGTGAGCGAATATCCGCTATGACCTGAGCCCAAAGCTCTGGCTGCTGCGCGCCGGGGACCACATGTTGATTGGCAATGATGAAAGTGGGAACCGAATTTACGCCCATCTTTCGGGAATGCGCATCGCGAGAGCGAATCTCCTCGATGTCACTATCGCCTTCCAAGAGTTTCTCGACGACTGCGCGCTCCATCCCAACGTGTTCGGCCAGATCCGCGAGCACATTGGTGTCGCCGATATCTTTGCCGTCGACAAAATACGCTTGAAACAGCGCATCCACGATTGCGGATTGCTTTGCTTCCAGTCCGGCCCAGTGGATCAGGCGATGAGCGTCGATCGTGTTTGGCGTGCGCTGCATCGCTTCGAAATTGATCTCCACACCGGCTTCGCGTGCGTGGTCTGCGATCTGAGCGTAGACCTTTACCGCATTGTCTTTGCCACCAAATTTCGTTTCCAGATAGGTCCGCCGATCCATGCCGCCCTCTGGCATGTCGGGGTTGAGCTGAAACGGGTGCCATTCTACGACAAACGGGTGGTCGGGCGCATCCGCCAGTGCGCGATCCAAATGAGTCTTGCCGATATAGCACCACGGGCAGATTGGATCGGACAAGATATCGAGTTTTACATGCGCAAGCGGTTGGGTCATGGTTTAGTCCTTAAACAGATCGGGCAGGGCGCGGCGCAGGAGTTTGCCATTTGGGTTTGTCGGAAACTCGGCCAGGCGTTTGTAGGTTTTGGGGCGCTTGTACTCTGCCAACCGCTCCTGTGCAAAAGCATGCAGATCCAATTCGGTCACATCGTCGCGACCCTTGTAGAAACCTGCGATGATGCGAACGCCGGGTTTTACCTCAACCTCCGCAACGGCGAACTGCATAAGCGCGGGATGGTTGGCGAAGATGGCTTCGACTTCCAAGGGGGACACGCGATAGCCGCCCGCATTCATCATGTCGTCGTTTCGGCCACAATAGGTGATCTGGCCGCTCTCCTGCATGATCCCGCGATCACCGGTCAAAAACCAATCGCCGGCATAACGCGCGCGGGTTTCCTCAGACGCGTTGATGTAGCCGATCATCAGGCCGGGGTCGTCACGGTGGATTGCGATGATGCCTTCAGTTCCAATGGGAACAGGGCCGTCTTCACCAAGGATCGCAATCCGGCGCCCGATCTGTGGTGTGCCAAGGTTTTGGGGCTCTGAAGGGCGATGGGGCGCGGACGAAATGAAAGTCGAGCACTCCGACATTCCAAACGCCTCGTAAATGGCGGTGCCAAGGCGGGTCTGCCATTGTGTTCGAATATCGCTTGAGAGCTTCTCACCTGCGGCAAGCCCATGGCGCAAAGCGGGCAGTTTGGGAAGGGTCTCTGATTTTAAGATCTTCCGGTAAACACCGGGCACAGCGGCAAATATAGAGGCTTCTGTGCGTGCTAGAATTTCAGGCAAGCCAGCCAGATCTGTATCTGCAGCAGGAATAACTGCCGTGGCGCCAACGGACAGCGGGTCCATGATCCCGGTCCCAAGTGTGAAGGTCCAGTTGAAAGCACCAGCGTGCAGCAAGCGATCCTGCGGCCGAAGGTCGTACCAATCTCTGATCATCATACGACGCGCCCAGATTGCGCGATGGGCATGTCCAACCGCTCGCGGTGTCCCTCCGGTGCCCGAAGTATAGACGATATAGGCAAGCTGGTTTGGGTCACTGTGCACAAAATCAGCAGCCGGGCAGTCGCGCATCTTTTGCAAGTCCGGCAGCGATAGCTGGCGATCATGTGAAACCGTGCTGATCCCCGGCGCGGAAACGACACCAGCAGGATTGAGGTCGCGCGCAATGCGTTCGACCTCTCGGGGTGTCAGTTGCGCAGACGTGGGAACGGGGATGATCCCAACGCTGATAGCGGCCAGGAAAACGATTGGAAAATCAAACGTATTTCCCATCCGCATCAATAAGATATCGCCCGTATTAAAACCAGAATTGAGCAGACCCGTTGCGGTACCGCGCACGGCGGCAGAAAACGCCGCATAGGACCAGACCTGATCGTCCTTGTTCCCCGATATCAGGATAGCGGGATGCTCTGCGCGTGCCTCAGCATGCTGCAGAACATAGGCTGCAAGATTAAATGGCACGGGGCAGGCTGGCGGGCCGCCATTGTCAAAAATGGAAAGCATGATGAAATGCCTAACCTGCGACATAAATTCGGGCAAGTGAGCGTTGCAAGGCTCACGTCGCAGACTTATAGGGTTTTCATGCAAGAACGCGATCCGAAGAAACTGATCTCCATCGCTCACGCCAATGGCGAGCAGAGCGCGCCGGAAGCCCTCGATTTGGGGGCGCGGGTGCGAGAGCTACGCAAACAACGTGACTGGACCTTGGAACATGCCGCCAGTCAGGCAGGGCTTGCGCGTTCGACGCTGTCCAAGATCGAGAACGGCCAGATGTCGCCCACTTATGAGGCGCTCAAGAAGCTGGCGGTGGGCTTGCAGATTTCAGTGCCGCAGCTGTTTACACCGCCACAGCGCGATCAGGTCAACGGGCGGATGATCGTCACCAAGGTTGGCGAGGGTTCCGCACATGCGACTGCCACCTATGAGCATGAGTTGCTCGCGGATGGGCTGACACGCAAAAACATGTTGCCGTATCGCGCACGGGTCCGGGCGCGTTCCATGGATGAATTTGATGGCTGGGTGCGCCATGATGGCGAAGAGTTCATGTATGTGCTGACGGGTGTCGTTAAGCTCTACACGGAATTTTATGAACCAGTGGAAATGCGGCGTGGCGACAGCGCCTATTACGACGGTGCGATGGGGCACAATGTGATTTCCGTCAGCTCTGACGATGCAACCATCCTCTGGGTCACCTCGCTGGTTCAGGTCTGACGCGTTACGCCCTGAGGCGCTAGCTGGGCATGCTGAGTTCGGCTCTCAGGCTCTCCAGATAAAGAAAATCCCGCATCTCTTCGCGGGCTTCTGTCATTGATATACCTTGTGATGCCGCAAGCGCCCGGATCAGGTCATCGGCTTGGGTCTGGGCGCTGAGCATCTGGTCCACGACAAGACCGGGGAACCGCTGTCGTAGGCGTGGCAGGCTGCGCGCCAGGTCGAATTCAGTGCAATTCATCATCGGGACACTCGCATCTGGGACACAATTCGAACTTACAGACGCAAATCTAGCAAGAAAGTATAAGCCTGTCAGCGAAATTTGAAGGTTTTGAAACATTCGGCGAGGAGATGCTGACCGAAAGATATCGGGCCGGTCTGCGAGAACAGGTGTTTTGAGGTCAAATTTTCGAGGCCGAGTACGCGGTAAGTTCTTTATGTCGCGTAAAAAAACCGGCCCAGTGGGCCGGTTTGATGGTTATTCTGAGGCCTGCCACCAGACTTCAGGCATGTAGTATTCGCCATCTCCATAAATCGGAATGCGCATCGGGTAGCGAAGCTGCGAGTCATGCGCGATCCGGCTCTTGGCATATTGCCAGATGGGGATCACATAGCGCCCAGCGGTCAACACCCGGTCCAAAGCGCGAGTCGCCGCGATAAACTCATCCGACGATTTCGTCGTCAGCATATGTTTGATCATGGCCTCAGCGGCGGCGCTGTTCATTCCCATCAGGTTGCGGGAGCCGGGCAGATCCGCACCGTCGCTGCCCCAATACAGCATCTGTTCATTGCCGGGACTCAGCGACAGTGAGCGGCGAAAGAAGGTCAGGTCAAATTCATAGGCATTCTGCCGCTCGACATATTGGGCACTGTCAACCAGATCGGCGGTCATCGTGATCCCGAGGCGCGAGAGCGCATTGGCATAGATATCGACGGCCTTTTGCATCTCGGCTTCACCAAGATTGCCGTGCTGGAGCAGGACCTTCAGATGCATCGGTTCGCCCTCGGCGTTTTGAAGCACGCCCTCATCGACAGTCCATCCCGCATCCTGCAGGAGCCCACGGGCGCGACGCAGATTGGCGCGGTTGCGCTCGCTGCCGTCACTGACGGGCAGCTCATACCCCTCCAAAGTGCCGGGAAGCAGTTCATCTTTGTAAGGATCCAACAGCGCGGCCACCCGTCCAGTGGCGGCGCCGGGCTGCATCGACAGGTAAGAGTTGGAGAAATACGAGGTGATGCGCGGCAAGCGCCCACCGGTCAGCGTGTCATTGATGAATTCGTAGTTGAAGGCCTCAATCAACGCCTGACGCACACGCCAGTCATCAAGCGGGGCGCGTCGGGTGTTCATTACCAAACCTGTCATGCCGGAGGGTTTCTGATTTGGAATTTCGGTCTTGATGACCGCGCCATTTTGCACCCGCGCAAAGTTATAGTCGCTACTCCACTTGGCGGCATTGAATTCACGCACAGCAGACAACTCGCCCGCCTTGAAGGCCTCAAACAGCACCGTCTGGTCGCCAAAGAACTCCAACCGCATTTCGTCAAAGTTATTTGTGCCTTGGCGTAGCGGCAGATCTTTGCCCCAGTAGTCTTGGTTGCGGGTGAATGTGATCGATCGACCCATCTCAAAATCACTCACCACATAAGGTGCGCTGCCCAGAGGGGCCTCATCTGGTGCCGCATCCGCAAAGTCGCGCCCTTCCCACTGTGCTTTTTTCAAGATCGGTCGCAATCCTGCGATCAACGCAAGCTCGCGGTCTTCGACATTAAAGGTGAGGCGGACACTGCGCGGGCCGGTTTTCTCGATCTTATCCACCTTGGTCCAGAACCCGCGATACCGCAGGTTGCCCTTGGTGCCGAGGGTTTCATAGGACCAAATGACGTCCTCGACTGTCACCGGGCTTCCGTCAGAGAATCGCGCTTCTTCGCGCAGCGTGAATTCGACCCAAGAGCGATCTTCGGGCGTTTCAATCGATTCGGCGAGCAACCCGTAGAGTGAAAACGGCTCGTCATAAGACCGCCCCATCAAACTCTCGTAACCCCAAAACCGCATTTGCCACGGCGGATTGCCTTTTTGTGTAAATGGATTGAGCGAGTCAAATCCGCCCAAATTTCCAAAAACGACCGTACCGCCTTTAGGTGCATCCGGATTTACATAAGGAAGCGATTTAAACCCACGCGGCAGAGCCGGATCGCCATACATGGCAATACCATGGGCTGATTCTGCGGATGCGAGAGTCGCACTCGCCAGAAGTGCGATTCCGGTCATTGTCGACCGGATAGATGAGAAAAATAATGGTCTCATTTTGAGAACAATCCTGCGCTGCCCTTATTTTCATAAGCCCCGAAGCTATCCGGGCCTTGAGGGGAGTTCAAACTTTTAGCTTGGACCGAGGCCGGAAATTGCTTATAACAGACTCACTGCTCGATAGGTTTCTTGCCTGTATGAAACCTGCCTCAATAACTGAACGCCGGCTTCGTGCCGGCGTTTTTTTCTTTTTTACGGGCACAGCTTCATTTGAACAAAAAACCGAGTGGTTGAGGCCTGCTGAGATATTTTCCCAGCGATGAGGCGTTTATTTTGCGCTTGCAGCATGCAAAGCTGTCGTAAATTTCACGTACGATATCGCAGAGGAATGCTCATGTCCGTCAAAGGTAAAACCGCCGTCGTCACCGGGTCCAACTCCGGAATCGGTTTGGGTGTCGCTCGGGAGTTGGCCAAAGCTGGTGCCAATGTCGTTTTGAACTCCTTTACAGATCGCGACGAAGACCACGCCATTGCTGCCGAGATCGCCAAGGAGTTCGGTGTCGAGGCCCGCTACATTCAGGCTGACATGTCCAAGGCCGATCAATGCCGTGCGTTGATCGAAAACGCCGGGCAGTGCGATATTCTGGTCAATAACGCAGGCATCCAGCATGTCGAGCCGATTGACACCTTCCCGACTGAGAAATGGGACGCGATCATCGCGATCAACCTGACCTCTGCCTTTCACACTACCGCAGCCGCTTTGCCAAAGATGCGCGCAGCCGGGTGGGGCAGGGTGGTGAATATCGCCTCTGCACACGGCCTCACGGCCTCGCCCTATAAATCCGCCTATGTGGCCGCCAAGCACGGGATCGTCGGCATGACCAAGACCGTGGCGCTGGAAACCGCAGAGGAGCCGATCACCTGCAATGCGGTGTGTCCGGGCTATGTTCTCACCCCATTGGTCGAGGCGCAAATCCCTGACACCATGGAGAAATACAACATGAGCCGCGAGGATGTGATCAAGAAAGTGATGCTCGAACGCCAACCTTCGCGCGAATTTGCAACGGTTGAGCAGCTGGGCGGTACGGTGAACTTCTTGTGCTCTGACGCCGCAAAGCAGATCACCGGCACCACCATCAGTGTTGATGGCGGCTGGACCGCGCTTTGAACTGACAAAATTTCACCTGCCGCTGCCGGGGCGTATGTTCCGGCAGGTACTGGTGAATTATACCGCAGATAACAGGACGGCACATGGTCAAACGCATCAATCTGGCTCTGCAAGGCGGCGGCGCACATGGCGCGTTTACGTGGGGTGTTCTTGATCGGATATTGGAAGATCCGGACATTGAGATTGCCGCCATAACCGGGACCTCGGCCGGGGCGCTCAATGGAGCAGCCTTCAAGGCGGGCATGGCCAGAGATGGGCGCGCCGGCGCCAAGGCCGCGCTGGATCGGCTGTGGGCGCGCATGGGGGCCGTGGGCGATATGCGCATGGCCAATTGGATAGCTGGCTTTGACGCGGGCCCGTTGCTCAACGCGCTCAAGGTGATGGCGCCATTCTCACCAATGGAGGCCATCAGCCAGGCTGTTTCGCCTTACTCCTACGGCCCGTTTTACCGCAACCCGCTGCGACCGGTGGTCGAGCAGTTCGACTTCGGTGCGGTTTGCGCAGATGCGGGGCCTGATCTCTATATCTGCGCAACATCCGTACAAACCGGCAAAGTGCGGGTGTTTTCCGGAACAGAAATCTCGACCGACGCGATTTTGGCCTCTGCTTGTCTTCCCAACCTGTTTCAGGCGATCGAGATTGAAAACCCTGCTACAGGTCAGTCAGAGGCCTACTGGGACGGGGGGTACACCGGCAACCCTGCGCTTTTTCCGCTGTTTCAAGACCAACTGCCTGACGATCTCGTGGTGGTGAATATCAACCCATTGGTGCGTGAAGAAGTTCCCAAAACCGCCCATGACATCCAGAACCGAGTGAATGAGATCAGCTTCAACTCTTCCTTGCTACGAGAGTTGCGCGCGATCTCCTTTGTTCAGAGGTTGATCGCAGACGGAACCATGGAACGAGGGCGTATGAAACGAGTTCTGGTTCATATGATTGCCGATGATGATCTGATGACGCGGCTGTCGGTCACGACAAAACTCATCCCGATCCCGCAGATCCTGCACATGCTGAAGGACGCGGGCAGAGAGGCCGCGGATGGGTTCCTGAACCAACACTCTGATGACCTAGGACAGCGCCAGACCGTCGATCTTGTCGAAATGTTCGGCTGATCTACTGATCCTTTGCGGCTTTGGCGTTTGCGATCTCCACCGGGTCTTTGCCGTTCGGATAGACAAGGCCTGCAGAAATCACCAGCTTTGCTGCATCCTCGACGGTCATGTCCAGCTCAACCACATCTTCTTCGGGAAAGTAGAGCAGAAAGCCCGATGTCGGGTTTGGTGTTGTCGGAACAAACACGCTGATCAACCGTCCACTGGTCTCAGCGCGTTTGACGATCTCGCCTTTTGCCGTGGTCGAGATAAAGCCAATCGCCCAGATGCCACGACGCGGGTACTGGATCAGACAGGCTTTTTCGAAGCTGCGTTCACTTTGTGCGAAAACCGTTTCAGAGATCTGTTTGATGCCAGAATAGATGGAACGCACGACGGGCATGCGATCCACAAGCTGTTCGGCATAGCCAATCAAAGACCGGCCGATGATGCCTTTGGCAATCCAGCCCACAACGATGGTGAACAGCAGAAAGATGATCAGCCCGACGCCGCGCAGATTGATGCCGATATATTGCTCGGGCTGGAAGGTATGAGGCACGAGGGGCAAGACCACACCATCGACCCAGCCCATCACCGACCACAATAGCCAAATGGTCAATCCAACCGGTGCAATGACAACAATGCCCGTCAGGAAGGAAGACCGCAGCCGGGCAAAGAGCCCGGGACGGCGTGGCGGAGGCGGGGTCTCGTCAAATGGCGTGTTCATATTCTGCTGTCTGATTGGCTCGCATGCAAGTTAGGGATTGTTGCCCCTAGCTACAATGCTTTCACATGCGGCCTGTTGCGATTGTCTCAAAGTCTGGCCAATTCTTTTGCAATCTCTGCGGCAAGGCGGGCGTTGTTGCGCACGAGAGCGATATTGGCCTCAAGAGAGCGACCTTCGGTCAGCTCAAAAATGCGCTGCAGCAGGAAGGGGGTCACATCCTTGCCCGTTACACCTTGCGCATCCGCCTCGCTTTGCGCCTGTGCAATGATGGGGGCCAGATCCTCTGCAGGAATTTGCTCTTCTGCAGGGATCGGGTTTGCCACCAGCTGACCACCGGGAAGCTCCAACGCACCACGCAGGAAATGGGCGCGGGCAATATCGGCGGCGCTGTCAATGCGCAGCGGCGCGCTCAGATCAGAGGTCGCCGACCAGAACGCAGGGAAGCTGTCCTGACCGTAAGCGATCACAGGAACCCCTTGGGTTTCCAGAACTTCCAGTGTCTTGGGCACATCGAGGATCGCCTTGGCACCAGCTGCGACAACGGTCACTGCGGTTTGAGCCAGCTCCAGAAGATCGGCAGAGATGTCAAAGCTGGTTTCCGCACCTTTATGAACACCACCGATACCGCCAGTTGCAAAGACGGAAATCCCCGCAAGGCGCGCAGCAATCATGGTGGCGGCTACGGTGGTGGCTCCGGTGCCACCCGACGCCATGCAGGCGGCGAAATCTGCGCGCGAGATCTTTGCCACACCTTCGGCCTGACCCAGCGATTGCAATGTGTCGGCCTCAAGCCCCACATGCAACGTGCCCTTGATCACTGCCATGGTAGCGGGAACTGCGCCAGCGGCGCGGATATCTGCTTCTACCTGCGCCGCCACTTCGACGTTCTGCGGGTAAGGCATACCATGGGTGATGATGGTGCTCTCAAGCGCAACAATGGGTTTGCCCTCAGCGCGGGCAGCTTCGACTTCGGCGGAATAGGTGATGTCGATCACAGGGGTGGTTCTCCGGATACATAGGTTGCAGCGGCATGAAGGGCAGAGGCGAGCGCACTGTCGCGATCTTCTCCCCGCGCTTCTGCAGCGATATGGGCTGCCATGAACGTATCGCCAGCGCCGGTGACCCGGGCGACGGTTACGCGTGGCGGAACTTGGGTGCGTGCACCGCTGGCGTCAGCTTCGGTGGCGGATTGTCCACCATCGGTGACCAAAACGCGGGCGGCACCGCGTGACAGGAGCGCATGGGCTGCGGTTTCACTGTCGGTGAAGGTGTCCTGACACAAGAGGCCCGCTTCCTCTAAGTTCACATAGAGGGTGCCTCGCTGGTGGGTCAGGAACGGACGCAGACGCTCGGCCTTGCCCGGTGAGGCCGGAGCCACGCGCAAATCCGCGCCATCAAATGCCGGATGGGTTGCGATGTCATCAAGGAGCGCGAGCTTCAGGTTTCCATCCAGCGCGATCGGTCCAACAAAGGGCTGCGCGGAGGTGCCCAGAGGCCCCTCAACCAGCGGGCGCAGGATCTTGTCTCCAGCGGCCTCAAGCGAATGCGCATCCGCAATGGCCGCGATCAGGCCATTCGCCCCCTCAACTGCCATATAACGGTCGGTCGGCAGATCCTCGGAGCGGTAGAGATAGTCGGTGATCAGGCCAAGATGACCGCAGGCCGTGACCAGTTCGTCACCTTCGGGATCGCGACCAATGGCACTCAGAACGGCGGGTTTCATCCCGAATCGTGCAAGCGTCATGGCGATGTTCATGGCAACGCCACCGGGCAGGCGCGTGATGCGACCGGGCATGTCAGAGCCGCGCTGCATCTCCATAGTGCTTCGCCCGATTATGTCCCACAGGACAGAGCCGACGCAAAGGATATCAGGTTTGGAAAAATCAGCGCTTTCAGTCATATGGATCTCATGCCGCCTTTCAACGCCCCCCGCAAGCACATTCGCAAGCGGGAACAATCGCCTTCATATCAGAACCATTTGACGGGATGCACAAAAAATAGCTCGGCGCAGGGCCGAGCCTGGTCATAAGGGGGCTTACCCCTTACTTTGGATCGCTCTTGAGGGAGATCAGCTCATGGCTACCTGAAGCGCTTTCATAGCGGCGACAGGATCATCCTCCCGCCAGATCTCTTCTCCAACAGCAAAGAAGTCGGTGATCGGAGAGATATTGCGCACAACCTCGGTGGTGAGCCCGCCTTCGGCCACAACGGGGACTTCGATCATTTCGGACCACCACTGGAACAGCTCCGCCTCAGCGATCGCACCATCGCCCAGACCGGAGGTTCCAACCGGACCAAAACAGACGTAATCCGCGCCAGCTTCACCGGCGGTGATGCCCTCATGTCGGGAGGCACCGCAGAAACAGCCGACGATGGCCTCTGTTCCCAGCGCCTTGCGCGCGCTGCGCACCGATTTCGACGAATCCGACAGGTGCACCCCATCCAGCCCCAGCCGCTCTGCAAGGATCTGATGGTCAGAGATCACAAGTGCGATGTCGCGCGCATGGGTCACCTCGCGCAGCGCATCGGCAGCGCGGCTCAACGTGTCCTCATCGCGGCTCACCAGATCCAGACGCACACAGGCGACCTCGATCTCATCCAGCACCCGCGCGAGCTGCCCTGGAAACTGCCCCAGCTCAAAGCTCGGCGGCGTGACCAGGTAAATCTGCGGCTGCTCCGGTGTCTGCTCTGCGCTGTCCATTGTCAGGGCTCCTGTTGGCATGATTGGCGGGTATTTACCCGAATTCACGCGCAACGCAAGGATTTGAAGGGGGTTGATGCGGGTTTTCCAGTGGCGAAGGCTTGCCCCAACCCGGCGCAGACAGTAAGGCAGAGCCGATTTTTCCGGAGTTCGCAGATGCCCACAGACCGCCCTCAACCTCACTTTGTGCTTGTCCGCCCGCAGATGGGCGAAAACATTGGCGGGGCCGCGCGTGCCATGTGGAACTTCGGCCTCGACCGGATGCGAATTGTCGCGCCCCGGGATGGCTGGCCGAACCAGAAGGCGGTCGCCATGGCCTCCGGTGCAGGGCGGTTGCTGGATGAGGCGCAACTGGCACAGGATCTGCCCGAGGCCTTGACAGACTGCACCTATGTTTTTGCCACCACGGCCCGGCCACGCGAATTGACCAAACCCGTCTTCAGCCCCGAAGGTGCGATGAAGAAAGCCGCAGAGCTGTTGGGGCAGGGTGAGAAGGTCGCCGTTCTCTTTGGTCCTGAGCGTGCGGGGCTGGAAAATGATGACATCGCCAAGGCCAACGCCATCATCACCGTGCCGGTCAACCCGGAGTTTGCGTCTTTGAACCTTGCGCAATGCGTCCTGCTCACTGCGTATGAGTGGCGACGTCAGGAAGAACAGGTCCCGGATGAGACCTTCGAGATCGGCAAATCCGACTGGGCTACGGGTCAAGAGATTGAAGCGCTGGTCACACATTACGAGGAGCGTCTGACGGAGGCGGGTTACTTCTTCCCACCGGAAAAGGCGCCGGGCATGAAGACGGTTTTCCGTAACCTCTGGAGCCGGATGCGCCTCACGCGTGCGGATGTACAGATGTTGCATGGCGTGATGCGACAGATGGTCCGTTGGAAGCAACACGGGTCAGACTAACTCTGTCTGGACCTTTTCCCCCTCAGACCCTAGCGTCCCGCCAGATGAAGATGTGAGGCCAAGATGAGCAATCGCACGATTTTTGAGGAAGTTTCCTCCGACAGCAAACAACAGCCCACACCGACCCCCGGCGGTATTGATCGCAAACGCCGCGGCGCGCGCGGTGCAATCCGCGTCTGGCTTGCTGTGCTGTTTGCGCTGGTGGTGGCGATGATCGCCGTTGGCGGGCTGACGCGCCTGACGGATTCCGGTCTGTCGATTACAGAGTGGCGGCCTGTGACCGGAGCGATCCCTCCGATGAGTGAGGCCGACTGGCAGGCAGAGTTCGAGAAATACCAACAAATCGACCAGTATCACCTGTTGAACAAGTGGATGGAATTATCTGATTTTAAACAAATATACTGGTGGGAATGGGGGCACAGGCAGCTGGGCCGCGTCATGGGCCTGATCTGGGCGGTTGGCTTCCTGGGCTTTTTGGTTACGCGCAGCATTCCCACTGGATGGACAGGGCGGTTGCTGCTGCCCGGTATTCTCGGCGGCGTTCAGGGCGCGATCGGCTGGTGGATGGTGTCGTCTGGCGTGACGCTTGGCGAAGGTATGACCGCTGTTGCCTCCTACCGGTTGGCGACGCATCTTGGCTTGGCTTTTGTGATCCTCGGTTATTTGGCGTGGTTTATGTTCATGCTTGGCCGTGAAGAGCGCGACCTGATGCAGGCGCGGCGCTTGAAAGAAACGAAGATCTTCGGGATGAGCACCGGACTGTTGCATTTTGCTTTCCTGCAGATCCTGCTGGGCGCGTTGGTGGCTGGCATTGATGCGGGCCGATCCTATACCGACTGGCCCTTGATGGGTGGACAGATCCTGCCGCCGCGTCCGTTTATGATTGAACCCATCTGGAAAAACTTCTTTGAAAATCCGGGGTTAGTTCAGTTTATTCACCGGGTTTCTGGCTATCTCTTGTTTGCATTCGCCATAGTGGTCTGGCTGCGCGGGCGTCGAAGTGCAAACCCAGCGACACGGTTCGCCTTCAACGCGGTGTTTGCGGCCTTGAGCCTGCAGATCGTTATCGGCATTGTAACCGTATTGACTGCGGCTCCCGTGGAAATTGCCATCGTTCACCAAGTTGTGGCTGTTCTGGTCTGGGTGTTGATCTTGCGGGCACGCTTCTTGGCCGCCTATCCTGTTACGACTTCTATCAAAGGACATTAGAAACATGAGTTCTTTTGACGAACTGATTGCTTTTGAACGCGAAACACAGGCGCTTGGGCAAATCGCGGGCCGTCTTGGCTGGGATCAGGAAACCATGATGCCACGCGGAGCTGCCCCCCAGCGCGGTGAGGAAATGGCCGCAATCGAGGCGGTGCTGCATGCGCGCCGATCAGACCCGCGGGTTGCGGACTGGTTGGAGGCCGCCAAGGCACCGGACGACATCGGCGCTGCGCAGTTGCGTGAAATTCGCCGTGCCTATGAGCGGGCCGTTAAGGTGCCCGGTGAGCTGGCAAGCAAGATCGCCCGCGTGACGTCTGAGGCGCAAGGAAAATGGGCGCAGGCGCGTGCGGATGAGGATGTCGCAGCATTCCTGCCGGTCCTCGAAGAGGTCGTAGCGCTGAAGCGGCAAGAAGGTCAGGCGCTGGCCGCCGGTGGCAACCTCTACGACGCAATGGTCGCAGATTACGAGCAGGGCACAACCTCCTCTGAAATCGCGGAAATCTTTGATGCCATGCGTCCTGGACTGGTGGATCTGCGTGCGCGTGTACTGGAGCAGCCAACCCCGGCCGGTCTGGCGGGCACCTTTGACGAGAACGCGCAGATGAAACTGGCGCGCAAGGTCGCCAAGACCTTTGGCTACGATATGAGCCATGGCCGCGTTGACAAGGCGGTGCACCCGTTCAGTTCCGGCAGCGGTCTGGATGTGCGGATCACCACGCGGACCAATCCGCTTGATCCGTTCAACTGCATCTACTCCACCATTCATGAGGTCGGGCACGGGGCCTATGAACAGAACATCGACCGCGTGCATCTGCTGACGTCGCTGGGGCGTGGTGTGTCCATGGGCGTGCATGAAAGCCAGAGCCGGATCTATGAAAACCAGATCGGGCGCAGCCGCGCCTTCACCAGCTGGTTGTTCAAGGAAATGAAAGAAGCCTTTGGCGACATTGGTGTTTCTTCGGAAGAGGCGTTCTATGCGGCGGTGAACCGGGTGCAGAATGGCTACATCCGTACAGAGGCCGACGAGCTTCAGTACAACCTGCATATCATGCTGCGTTTCGATCTGGAGCGTGCGCTGATGCTGGGAGATCTGGAAGTTCAGGATCTTGAAGCTGCGTGGAACGACCGTTTCCTCGCGGACTTTGGTTACCCGGTCGACAAGCCTTCAAATGGCTGTTTGCAGGACGTGCATTGGTCCGTTGGCCTGTTTGGGTATTTCCCGACTTATTCGCTGGGCAATGTCTATGCTGGCTGCCTGCATGAGGCGCTGCGTCGTGATGTAGCTGATCTGGATGCGCAGCTTGCCGAAGGTGATACCTCTGCTGCGACCGGGTGGTTGCGGGAAAACCTGCAACAGTTTGGCGGATTGCGCGAACCGCGTGACACCATCACCCATGCCGCAGGCTCCGCGCCGATGCATCAGCCGCTGATGACCTATCTTGAGGCGAAGTTCTCCGAGATTTACAATCTGTAACAGGTGCTTGCAGGCCAAATCTGAGAAAAAGCCCGGGCCTATGTCCCGGGCTTTTTCAGATCAGATGAGGGCCATTCGCTCGGCGCGTTCGGGATCGGGGAACGGTCGGTACAGTCCAAAATCGGACCGCGCAATCAGTGCGTTGACATTGGCATAGAGGCGCGCAACCTCCTCGTCGTGTTCACCCAGAATACGAAACGCTTGATCAAGCTGAGTCATATTCTCAAACTCAATCTCCAGCAGGAAATCCTTGCAGGTATCGTTTGCAAGGTTCAGCTTGCGCCGGAGCAGGCGCCAACCGGTGATCGCGCCGCGACCTTTCAGATATTCCATCCATTGCTCCACAGCGCTGGCAAAGGCCAAAGCCTTAGCTTCGTGTTGGAGGTCAATCTGACAATGGTAGAGATTCATGCGCCGCTTCTCCCGACTCAATACGCGGAAATCACGGTCAAGTTTGCGCCCAAAACATGAGCGAAGCGTAAACGAAAAACGCCGCCCCAAATCTGGAGCGGCGTTTTCGCGAGATTTTAGCGGTAAGAGATTATTCTTCCACAGTTTCTTCGTCGTCACCGTTGTCCGCAATCCAAGCGACCGAGACGACCTCTTCACCCTTACCGGTGTTGAAGATCCGCACGCCGCCCGCAGAACGAGACCGGAATGAGATGCCATCGACCGGCACACGGATCGACTGACCCTTAGATGTTGCGAGCATGATCTGGTCATCCAGCTCCACCGGGAAGGAGGCCACCAATGCGCCACCACGCATCGCTTTGTCCATCGCGGTGACACCCATTCCACCACGCCCGCGCACAGGGTAATCGTGACTGGACGAGAGCTTACCGGACCCGCCTGCAGTGATGGTAAGGATCAGGTTTTCCGCCGCAGACATCTCTGCAAAGAGCTCGGTGGAGAAGTTCGGATCTTCGACCGCATCCTCGTCAGAGGCATCCTCATCCGTGAGACCCGCCATGGCGCGGCGCATCTTGAGGTAAGCCGTCCGCTGCTCGGGCGTGTACTTGGAGTGGCGGATCACCGACATGGAGACAACCTCGTCACCATCGCCAAGCTTGATCCCGCGCACACCAACGGAATTGCGAGAGTTGAACACCCGCACCTCGGTTGTTGGGAAGCGGATCGCGCGCCCGGTATTGGTCACCAGCATGATGTCGTCATCTTCGGAACAGATGCGCGCATTGATCAGCTTGGTGCCCTCGTTATCGTCCTCAAACTTCATCGCGATCTTGCCGTTGCGCATGACATTCGTGAAGTCCGACAGACGGTTACGGCGCACAGTTCCTGCAGATGTGGCGAACATGATCTGCAGATCGTTCCACTCTTCCTCGGCGCGATCCACCGGCATGATGGCGGCGATGGACACCCCCGTGGGGATCGGCAGGATATTGACGATCGCCTTGCCCTTGGAGGTCCGGCCACCCTGCGGCAGGCGCCAGGTCTTGAGCTTGTAGACCATTCCATCCGTGGTGAAGAACAGAAGCTGCGTGTGGGTATTGGCCACGAAGAGCGTGGTGACCACGTCCTCTTCCTTGGTCTGCATGCCCGACAGCCCCTTGCCACCGCGTTTCTGGGCGCGGAAATCTGCTAGCGGGGTGCGTTTGATATAACCACCAGAGGTCACGGTCACCACCATGTCCTCGCGCTCGATCAGATCCTCGTCGTCCATGTCACCGGACCAGTCGACAATCTCGGTGCGACGGGGCACGGCAAAGCTGTTTCTGACCTCGGTCAGCTCATCGGCGATGATCCCCATGATGCGCTCACGAGAGGACAGGATTTCAAGGTATTCCTTGATCTTAGCTGCCAGTTCTTCAAGCTCATCGGTGACCTCTTTGACGCCCAGTTGGGTGAGGCGCTGCAACCGCAGCTCAAGGATCGCGCGGGCCTGAACTTCCGACAGGTTATAGGTACCGTCGTCGTTCATCGTATGGGTCGGATCATCGATCAGGCGAATATAGCCTGCGATGTCCGAGGCTGGCCAGCGGCGTGTCATCAGCTTTTGACGGGCTTCGGCAGCATCCGCAGAGGAGCGAATGGTGGCGACCACCTCGTCAACGTTGGAAACGGCAACCGCCAAACCACATAGGATGTGGCTGCGCTCGCGCGCCTTGCGCAGATTGTAGGCGGTGCGTCGCGCCACAACATCTTCGCGGAAGTCTATGAAAGACGTGAGGAATTTGCGCAAGGTCAGCTGTTCAGGACGGCCACCGTTCAGCGCCAGCATGTTGCAGCCGAAGGACGTTTGCATCGGCGTGAAACGATAAAGCTGGTTCAGCACGACCTCGGCGGTGGCATCGCGCTTCAGTTCGACAACAACACGCACGCCATTGCGGTCAGATTCGTCCTGCACATGAGAGACGCCTTCGATGCGTTTTTCGCGCACTTGTTCCGCGATCTTTTCGATCATGGACGCCTTGTTGACCTGATAAGGAATCTCATCAACAACAATAGCGTAGCGGTCTTTCCTAATCTCTTCGACACGGGTCTTCGCGCGAATGATAACGCTGCCGCGACCCTCAAGATAGGCCTTGCGCGCGCCAGAACGGCCCAGCATCACGCCACCGGTCGGAAAATCGGGACCCGGCACATAATCAATCAGTTGCTCAGACGTCAGATCCGGGTCTTCAATCAGGGCAAGGGTTGCATCCACCACTTCGCCAAGGTTGTGCGGCGGGATATTGGTGGCCATACCGACCGCAATACCACCGGCACCATTGACCAGCATGTTTGGAAAACGTGCCGGAAGAACAGTGGGTTCCTTGTCCTTGCCGTCGTAGTTGTCCTGGAAATCAACCGTTTCTTTTTCGATATCCGCGAGCATGAAGGCTGCGGGCTTATCCATTCGAACTTCGGTATAGCGCATGGCGGCAGGGTTATCGCCGTCCATAGAGCCGAAGTTGCCCTGACCATCCAGAAGCGGCAGCGACATGGAGAAATCCTGCGCCATCCGCACCAAGGCATCGTAGATCGCACTGTCACCGTGGGGGTGGTATTTACCCATCACGTCGCCGACGGGACGGGCCGACTTGCGGTAGGCCTTGTCGTGGCTGTTGCCGGTCTCATGCATGGCATAGAGAATCCGGCGGTGCACCGGCTTCAGACCATCCCGAAGGTCGGGAATGGCACGGCTGACAATAACCGACATCGCATAATCGAGGTACGAATTGCGCATCTCGGATTCGATGGAAACCGTCGGACCATCATAAGACGGGCGCGCTGGCAGGTTTTCATCAGGGTTTTCAGGAGTTTCCGGCGTATCGCTCACGTTGGCTGCCCGCTTCTCTTTTGGATCTATATGTTGTGGGGTCACCATATCAGACCGCGCATATACCGTGCAAGCAAGCAGCCCCGCAAACCTTAGCAGCAATGGCGCTTATCTGCTAACAATATGATTTATATGAAAATTTACCTGTCTTCCGTAGGCTGGTTACATCAACCCTTTTTCGGAGGATGTAAATGGAACCATCTGAAACGGAACTGATGCTCAAAGGTTACGGCCTGACCACGGCTGAATTCACTTATCACATGCCTGACTATACACATGTCCTCAACACGTTTGTCTGGCAGGATTATGATCTGGCACCGGATCATCCGCGACTGTTTTCCTTCATAGATTTCTGGAAACAGGAAATCGAAGGTCCGCTGCATCATGTCCGCTTTTCGCATCGTAAAATGATGTCGAGCGGGGAATGGCGTAACGTGGTGGGCGAATTCTATATCAACTGAGCCGGCATGGCGGCACTTGGCCTTCGGGTTGAGCTATGACACTGTTTTGTTCAGAATGTCACATCAGCAATGATGTCACCTCAGAATTCAGGAGCAGTGTCATGAATTTCAACGAATATCCGGATAGAGAGATGCTCTCGATCTCGGTGGCCAATCGTATTGCCGGGGATCTGAAAAATCATCTGCTGCGCAATGGGCGCGCGGCAATCGCCGTTGCGGGTGGCACCACGCCGGGTCCGATTTTTGATGACCTTTGCGCGGCTGAATTGGATTGGGGCAATGTCTGCGTCATGGCCTCGGACGAGCGCTGGGTGCCCGAAGACAGCGATCGCTCCAACGCCAAGCTGATCCGCAGCCGGTTGTTGACCAATCGCGCGGCTGAGGCGCAATTCCTGCCGTTTTATACAGACGGGCTGGAGCCGGATGACGCCATCGAAAGCCTATCGGAAAAAGTGCGCGGGCAGGGTGGTCTTGCGGTTGCGCTCTTGGGCATGGGGACGGATATGCACACCGCCTCGCTGTTTCCCGGCGTCGCCGGGCTTGAGCACGCCCTAGCTGCTGATGCGCCGGAAGTCGCTGTGATGCGCCCAGATAGCCAACCCGAGGCGCGTATCACGCTCTCGGCGCATGTTCTGGATGCGGCAATGGCGAAACATCTGGTGATCTTTGGGGCAGAGAAACGCGAGGCACTCGAGCGCGCACAGAGCCTGCCACCGGAAGAGGCACCTATTCAGGCTGTTTTGTCAGAATGTCAGGTTCACTGGGCGGAATAAGTCACGCCGCACCAAGGCGCGCGGAGGCGATCAGCTTGCCTCTGTTGCCCCATCCAATGTGACAAACTGCTGTCGCAGGCTTTCCGGGATCGGGTAGCCTGCGCTACCGTCTGCAGATCTGAACACCATTACACCGACCATGCTGGCGCGCAAATCTCCAGACCAGATTTGCTGCTCCAGAATATACGAGGTCCGTCTGAAGGACAGCACCCGTGCGGTGGTCACGTAAGTTTCCCCCAGAACCATCTCACGCACATAATGGATATCGGCATTGCGGACCACGTGACGCGGTTCATCACCGTTGAAATGATGGCGGAAATGGCTGTTGTAGTAGTTCACCCGCAACGCCTCGAACCAGTCGAGGTAGGCCTTGTTGTTCACATGCTGAAGAATGTCGATTTCAGAGAAACGAACACGATCCGCCATGGCCATGGGCACGGCTGCGGGCAACCCTTGGGCAAGTTGTTCATCGGCGGTGAGCGGTGTGAGAAAGCGTGGTTCCATAAGATAGGGGACTACGGAGAACCATACAAAGGCGCAACCCATTTCGGCACCAATGCGACGCAGCGATCATGTGAAATTTAGCGGAGTGGAGCGGGTGAAGGGAATCGAACCCTCGTCGTCAGCTTGGGAAGCTGCTGCTCTACCATTGAGCTACACCCGCGACATGCGCTCAGTATCACTGTCTGCAGAACAACGGCAAGCGTTTTGAGCAAAGCCAGAGCAATTTTTCTGCCTTTATTCAGAGGAATACTATGATCACTGAGGGGGGATCGGTTTGCACGCCCGATGAGTGGCATGATCCGCGCAAAAGCACTTTACATTCTCGGGCGAGGCTGACAAATACGCTCTCACTGCGGGTGTGGCGGAATTGGTAGACGCACCAGATTTAGGTTCTGGCGCCGCAAGGCGTGGGGGTTCAAGTCCCTTCACCCGCACCAAACTCCCTTAAGACCAAAAACCTCGCCTATATGGGACCTGCGAAAGTATGCGCCGAAGTGGTTGCAGACTTTTGTCGCTCGATTTTCTGCGGCAAGAAGGGGGAGCGCGCACTTGGTGCTCGGCGTCCTTACAAATTCCTTAATGCGCCTTCTGGAAACTTGACAGGGTTGGGTGCATCCTGCTTATTGCCCAACGTTCTGGTCCGGCTGGAGAAGTCTTCACCCGGTTAAAAGGGAACACGGTGTGGTGTAGCCAACAGGCACCAAATCCGTGACTGCCCCCGCAACTGTAAGCGGAGAGCGATGTCGCAACAGACCACTGCCCCAGAGGGGCGGGAAGGCGCGACAAAGCCTCGACCCGCGAGTCAGGAGACCTGCCCGAACAATCACCCAGTCCGGGCGCGGGGCGTGCCAAGGACTTCGGATGTTCCGATGCGGTGGTATTTTCACCGTTTGCGGGAGCCTCTGCGTTTCCTCGAACTCAAGATAGACAAAGAAGCCGCATACATGCGGCGCGTTGACCTGTATGCGCAGGTCATAAGGGTTTTGGGACAATGAGAACGACAGCTACCTCTTTCTTTGCGATCTGCGCGGTTGTTGCAGCCGGGAACGCCAAAGCACAGGACAATCCTGTGATCGACCTTCAGCCAATTATCGTGTCCGGAGGATTTACCCCGATGGAACTGCAACGGTACGGCCGTTCGGCCAGCGTCCTGACCGCGCGGGACATCGAGGAACGCGGCATTACATCCGTGCAAAACGCACTTCGCTCCATTCCCGGTCTCGCAGTAAATGGTTCCGGGGACAGCTTTACCCAGGTCCGTATACGCGGTGGCGAGGGCAACCATACGCTGATCCTGATCGACGGCATCGAAGCAACAGGTGGCGACGGGGAATACATCCTTACCGGGCTCGATACTGCCAATATCGAACGGATCGAGGTGCTGCGCGGGCCACAGTCAGTGTTTTATGGCTCCAACGCCTCTTCCGGGGTAATCAACATCATTACCAAGAAGGGCAATATCGGCCAGGAGTACGGCGGCAGTCTGGAACTCGGCGCAGATGGATGGCGGGCTTCGGCTCGAGCCTCCACGCGCACCGACCGCGGTGGCCTTTCCCTCAGTCTCGCCCATGACCAGGATGACGGCTACGATATCTCCGGCGATGGCGGCGAAGAGGATGGCATCCGCCGCAGCACGCTGCAACTTTCCGGCGACTATCTCGTCACCCCTGAGCTGAAGCTCGGGTTCACCTTCCGCAAAGCCGATGAGGAATACGACAACGACAGCACGTCCTGGAGCGCGACTGACGCCGCTTCCTATGTCGTCGACGAAGCCGCCCCATACAGCGAGCGCGACGAGCGGCTGGGACAAGTCTTTGCCGAATACGAAATGCTCGGTGGCCGGATGAAGCATCGTCTTTCCTATGAACGCACCGATTACGACCAGTCCTACAATGGTGGAACCCCGACCGAGACCCAGACCACGGCCGCGAAATATCTCCTGAGCTATGCGATTGACGGCGGCCAGGTTGTCGATGCGAGCCATCTGCTGAACGCGATGCTGGAATGGGAAGAAGACACGAGCAGCTCCAATCCCGCCTATAACCGTGAGTCAAATTCCGTGGCGCGGGAGTATCGCGGCAGCTTCGGCAACGGGCTGGACATCCAGCTTGGGGCGCGGTTTGACGACAACAAGGTCTTTGATGATGCCACCACCTGGACCGCTAGTGCGTCCTATACCTTTGCCTCAGGCGTGCGGTTGCACGCTTCTGCCGGAACCGGGATCGTCAACCCATCCTATTTTGAACTTTATGCCAACGCAGATTACGGCACCTCGGTCTATCAGGGCAATCCGAACCTGAAGCCGGAGGAGAACCGCAGCTTTGACATCGGTGTCGAAGTGCCGGTGCTGCAGGGCCGTGGCGTGATCGATGTGACCTATTTCAACGAAACGCTCACAAACGAGATCGAGAGGTATTTTGTAGGCACCGATCCGGTGACCAGCGCCAGCATCTTTTCCTACCGCAATCAGGCAGGCGACAGCGACCGTCAGGGCGTAGAGGTGAGCGCGGAACTGGAAGCCACGGATGTGATCGATCTGCGTCTGGCCTATACCTATCTCGATGCGACGAACCCGAATGGATCGGTGGAAGTCCGTCGCCCCGAACACGAGGTTCTTTTGAGCGCGATCGTGCAAACCTTCGGTGGGCGTGGTTTGATCACGGCAGACCTGCGTCACGTGGCCGGGAACTACGACACCCAATACTGGGGCAGCTACGCAACGGTGGAGATGGACGCCTACACCACTGTCGACCTGGCAGCCCAGTATGAGCTGACGGAGAATGTGACCTTGACCGGACGAATCACCAATCTCTTTGACGAGGACTATTCCGATGTCTGGGGCTACGCAAAGCGTGGCCGGGCTGCCTACATCGGCCTCAAGGCATCGTTCTGATCCATGGGGCGGGCATTTGGTCTTCTGCTGGGCCTCATCTTTGGCGCAAGCGGCACTCTGGCCGATCCCGCCCGCGTGGTGTCGATGAATCTGTGCACGGATCAGCTGGCTATGATGGTGGCTGCCCCCGGCCAGCTGGTTTCCGTGTCCTATATTGCGCGCGACAAACGCGCCTCCGCCATGGCAGACGATGCCATGGCCTATCCTGTAAATCACGGACTGGCGGAGGAGATTTACCTCCTGAAACCAGATCTGGTGATTGCGGGCAGTTTTTCTACGCGTGCAACCACCGATATGCTGCGCCGCCTCGGTGTACCCGTTGTGGTGTTTGAGCCAGCGAATTCTTTGGAAGATGTCTCCGCGCGCCTGCGCCAGATGGGAGAGGTTCTGGGACGCACAGATACGGCTGACGCCTTGATTGCAGAGTATGAGACGCGGCTCAATCGACTTTTGCCAGCGGACGATAATCGCCCGCGCGCAGCACTCTATTCTGCCAATGGCTATACCTCTGGGCATATGTCGCTCGCGGGCCAGATCGTTGAGGCGGCGGGGCTTTATAATATTGCCCGAGACTACGGGTATGATTTTTCAGGCACGTTGCCGCTGGAACTGTTGGCGCTGTCTGATCCGGACTTGCTGGTCGGCACCCGACCTTATGCGCGTGCGTCGCGTTCTGAGGATGTGCTTGCCCATCCGGTGGTGCATTATTTTGCGGCACGCAGTCGTGCGGGTCAAATGCGCGATGGCGACTGGGTGTGCGGCACGCCGCATGTGTTGCGCGCTGTCGAGGCGCTCGTGAGTGCGCGCGAAGACCTCCAAGTAGGTCAAAATACAAAGGAAGTGTCCCAATGACGCGGCTCATGCTGTCGCTTAGCGCGCTGATTGTTCTGTTGTTTGGTGTCTCACTGACAGTAGGTCCGGCGGATGTGCGCCTTGGCGATAGCCTTCATGCCCTGTTTTCTGACGACTACGGTCCGCTTTCTCTGGTGATGCAGGAAATCCGACTGCCACGGTCGCTCTTGGCAGCCTTGATTGGCGGCGGTTTGGGGTTATGCGGCGCGGCGATGCAGGGGTATCTGCGCAACCCTCTGGCGGAGCCGGGGCTGATTGGGGTGTCCTCCTCTGCGGCCTTTGGTGCGGTGCTGGCAATCAACACCGGCATCGCGGCCAGTGCAACGCTGGGACTGCCGATAGCGGCACTCTCCGGTGCGCTTTTAGGTGTATTTCTGGTGATGACCTTGGCCGGACCACAAGGCGGATCGCTCACGCTGATCTTGGCGGGTATTGCAATATCGGCCATGGCAGGCGCGTTGACGTCGCTGGTTTTGAACCTTTCGCCCAATCCTTTTGCCGCTAATGAGATCGTGTTCTGGATGATGGGGTCGCTTGCAGATCGCTCCATGATACATGTGTTTTTGCTGCTGCCGTTCCTTACGGTCGGAGCTATTTTGGTGCTGTCACTTGGGCGCGGTTTAGACGCTCTGACGCTGGGCGAGGACGCAGCGGACAGCCTCGGCATCAACCTCAAGCGCCTGCGCCTGATCCTTGTCCTTGGGACAGCCAGTATTGTCGGCGGGGCGACAGCGGTGGCGGGAGCGATTGGGTTCATCGGTCTTGTGGTCCCGCATATTCTGCGCTCCTTGGTTGGGGGGCAGCCCTCGCGGCTCCTGTGGGCTTCGGCCCTCGGTGGCGCGGTGATGTTACAGATGGCGGATATCGCAGTGCGTGTCATCCTACCGGCGCGCGATTTGAAATTGGGCGTTGTTACGGCCTTGGTCGGCGCGCCCTTGTTTTTGCACTTGATTTACAAGACACGAAAGGAGCTGGCATGAGCCTTCTTTCTGTCCAGAACCTCTCGCTCACATTGCGTGGCCGCCCCGTGTTACGAGACGTGAATCTCGAGATTGGTAAGGGTGAATTTGTAGGGCTCATCGGCCCTAACGGCGCTGGTAAATCAAGCCTGATGCGGGCGGCGCTTGGTCTGGTGCAGGCCGAGGGGCGGAGTTCGCTGGCTCTGATGGGTTCAGGCAAGCGGGCCAAGGCAGCCGCTTGGATGCCGCAAGCGCGAGAGATCGCCTGGCCCATCCCGGTGGAACGCCTGGTCGCCCTTGGCCGTTTGCCGCATTTGCCCTCGGGCCGGGGCCTGCCGCCGCACGATCAGACGCTGGTGGATCGTGCCATTACGCATATGGGTTTGGACGCGATGCGCAAACGTGCGGCTTCGCGTCTCTCTGGAGGCGAGCAAGCGCGGGCACTGATTGCGCGGGCCTTAGCACAGGATACGCCTCTGTTAATGGCGGATGAACCTGCAGCAGGTCTGGACCCCGCGCATCAAATATCTACCATGGAGGTGTTTTCCGAACTGGCGCAAACGGGGCGGTCGGCCTTTGTGTCGCTGCATGACCTCAGTCTTGCGGCGCGCCATTGCACCCGCGTCCTGTTGATGGTCGAGGGGCGTATCATTGCTGATGGCCCGCCCGCCGAGGTATTAACGCAAGATTTGATGGCGCAGGCGTTTGGTATCTCCGTCTGGCATCAGCAAACAGATCAAGGACCGGTGTTCCAACCGCTGTCGGTGCTGAAGTGACCAGGGTTATATTGGACCGCCCTTGGCTGCGATTTGACCTTGGTCAGCCGCATCAGGTGCTGAGCTGGGCGGTCAACCGCCCCGGTATGGTGATGGCGCAACACATCCTGTGGCGCGAGGTACGCAATCGCGACCTTCCCAAAGATCTCGATGTGACGGAGTGGTTTGCCACCGATTTGCAGGCCCATAGCGCGCAAGATACCGTGGCATTTCTTACGTCTCGGGATGTGCGCCGCTACACACAGGTTCAGTCAGAGGTGGGCGGGATCACGGCCCATGCTGTGGCAACAGTTGGCCTCTCGAATGCGGAACGCATCGGGCATCGTATGGACTACAGCCGTCGCGATTGGGGAACGATCAATATTGCGGTGCAGGTCTCATGTGGTCTCACGCCGACCGCCCTGATCGAAGCGATGAGCATTGCGACCCAAGCCCGTACCGCCGCAGTGATGGATGCCAAGTTTGCGCTGCCAATGGGGGTTGCAACCGGAACTGGCACAGATTGCATCGCAGTTGCCGCACCAGAGGGGCAGGAGGCTTACGCAGGTCTTCACACCGCTCTGGGAGAGGTGATTGGGCATAGCGTTTACACCGCGATCCTCAAAGGGGCGCGGGAATGGATCAACGAACGACAGGAGGCGCAGCATGCCTGAATTGCACGAGACGTTAAAAGCAGCGTTGCAGGACGCTGAAACAGGCTGGAACATGGGGTCCTTTGGGGCCATTGCGGAATTTCACCATGTTGCCGGTGATTCAGCGCCCATCGCGAAAGAGGGGTTAGAGCAATTCACTGATCGAGGTGGCATCCGCATTGATCATTTGGAGGGCGTGCGCCCTGTCGCCTATGAGACGCTCTCGCCCAAACCCCATCGCTGGTCACAGGCGGTTGCGCTCTGCTTGCCCGAAGTCGAGGCGGCCATGTCGAGGCGCACAGTGTTGACGGACCTTGGACCCGACGAGGGGGCAATCCGCGAAGAAGATCGCGCGGCGCATCTCTTTGACATGGGGCTAGCGCAGCCGCAGGTGGATTTCTGCATTCGTACCGCAGATCCAGATCTGATCGCTCTGTTACAGGCAGAGGTAGGTCGGTCTCTATTTGAGCAAAACAACCCTGCCATGGGCGCTATTTTAAAGGCGCATCCACATCGCGTTGCGCTTACCCGGATTGGTCGGGTTGAGGTCTATCAGATGATCGGCGGGCCGGACACTGGGGGTAAATCGCCGGAAGGCCCCCATACCCATGTGCTTCCTAAACTCTTGCGCGCTGAGCGTACGCACTCGGCCAATACACCGATCCCCGAAGGCTGGGTTCCATGTGGTTATATGCATCCCGAAAACCCGGTGATTGGACGTTTGGGCGAAGACAAGGCGCTGAACCGGGCTGCCTATGACGCCTTTCAAACATTGCTTGGTGCGTGGGGAGCCGAACAATACATGGAAGGAAAAGCAGCCCTGACCCGCTGTATCGAGCGCAGCGTGCCAGCAGAGGACGCGATCGAACCCGGCACACGTGAAGGCCGTTCTGGATGGCGTAATGCATTGCGACAAATGCGTGTGGTCCAGGGGAAGACCGCGTTGTTGGAGACCTATGTGGCGCGCTTTGATCGCGACGGTGCATTTGCAGATGAGGAAAATCCCGGTCACTGACGCCGGTTATTTGTTGATCTGACTTCCCAAACGGTGCCCGTACTGACGTTGATCAGCACGGGCACCTTTTTCTTTGTGGAATTCGGCTGCCTCAATCACTTGGGGGCGTGATTAAGCAGGTATATGGTCCGGATGTTGTGTTTCATCCTGCTCAATGTCTGCCGATGTCAGGCCGCCAACGCTGTGAAGGCTCCAACCCCGGTTGCGGCGCGAAGTTGCGCGTGATCGCGGATTGCGATGCGGGAAGGAGATGCCAGCGATAGAATGCCGTCCCGCTCCAGCGTTTTGATCTGGCGGGAGACGGTTTCAGGCGTAAGTGCAGCGAGCGCACCGAGGTCCTGTCGGCTGAGGAAGAGCGAAATCGTTTCCGGGTGACCTTGTCTGCTGGAAAAAACCGAGATCAGCCCGGCCACGCGCTCCATTGCGGTCATACAGCCGCGCAGTTGATAAAGCGCCATCGCTTCGTTCAATCGCCGCTGCGTTTCTGTAACAAGGTTCAGCGCGAGCCGGGGGATTTGCCCTGCCAATGCTGGGAATTCATCTGCAGGGCAGATCCAGACCTCGGTATCACACAGCGCAGTCTCGGCAAATCGCGGCAAACGCGGGCCGGTGGGGCACAACAGGCCACCTGCAAACACCAGCCCGAGAAGGTTGGTTTCTGAGGCATTTGAGTTGGCATCTTCGCGCAGCGCCCCCTCAAGAACGATGCCAATATGGCCATGGCTGCGATCCATTGCTTGCAAAACCTCGCCCGCACTCAAGGTCTCGGCGGTAAAATAGCGGGTGACAAGGGTGAGTTCAGCCTCCGTCAACCCCTCAAAGAGCGGGTGATCCTGCCAGAGAGGTGCAGAATGCAACGCCGTCGGGCAAGCGGGCTCTACCGCGTCTCCAGCCCAAGGCAGAGCAGTTTGATGTGTCATGAAATGTCTCCGGAAATGGCCGGTCCGCTACATGCGAGCCGGGTTCAATCGATCAGGAGGCGGTGAGGTATGCTCCCTTCCGTCCTCGGTGAAAGCGCTAGGCGCTCAGACCGAGGGCGGTGGGGCACGACAAAGATGCGCGCGGCGGGTGGGGGCCAGACAGGAAATCTGATCCGTTTGCGAGGATAGAACCGCACTTTTAAAACCTTCCGAGAAAGGCGACGGTGTGGGCAGCGACCAATCCGGTGCGAAAAGGCTGACCTGCACACAATGCGGTGCGCCATGTTTGGAGTGGCGCTCCCCCTGCTGGGTTTCGGACGTTTCGGCAATGGTGCCATCTTCGCGCATCCAGACTTCGCGCGTGCCTTCGTCTGTGCAGAGCACTAGACGTATGCCCTCACCATTCTGCGCCGACACGCGCATCATGCCCACAGGCACGGTGCCTGCGAACACAAGTGCGGCCAACAATACGCACCGCAGAATTATGAGGGTATAGCGCACCAGCTATTCCCGTGGATCAGAGCGCGCTCATACGGCGGATCTTTTCCACCGCGCGGTCTGTCTCTTCCTGATAGCCGATGGGCTCGAAGAACCGTCCGTTTTGGTCGAACAGCAGGATGTTTGCCGAATGGTCCATCGTGTAGCCACCATCCTCAAGCGGCACCTTGCGTGCATAAATCCGAAACGCGCGGATGGCCTTGTCGATTTCTTCGCGCGATCCTGAAACGCCCTCAACGCCGGGGGCCCAGGTCACATAATCGCGCAGCTGATCAAGCTGGTCGCGCTCAGGGTCAACGGTGACAAAATAGACGCGGATTTGTTCCTCAGGACCCAGTTCATCTTGAAAGGCCGCAATATCGCCAAGACTTGTCGGGCAGACTTCCGGGCAATGGGTGAAGCCAAAAAAAACTGCCGTTGGGCCGTCCTTGAGGGTGTCTTCGGTAAAAACCGCACCAGAGGTTGTGGTTAAGCGATAGTCGCCCGGACCAATGCTATTGGCGAGACTGTCGTTCACTGTGGCGCTGCCCCAGCGGGACCAGGTAAAGGGGATGAGGGCCAGCAGCGCCAGCCCCCACAACACCCCGATCACCAGATATTTGCGTCGGATGGTGGTCATGCCTGCCTCACTTTGATCCGTGGCCATGATCGCCATGATTGCCATGGCCGCTGTGGTTCATGTGCCCACCATGCGACTTGGCGTTGATCGCTCCAATCGAGAGCGGCAATGTCACATCGCCCGCTTGCTCAAAGGTTAGAGTGACCGAAACGGTTTCCCCTTCGACAAGCGGCTCTTTCAGGTCCATGAACATCAAGTGAAAGCTGCCGGGCTTGAGTGTGACGGTCGCTCCGGCGGGGATTTCCAGCCCATCTTTCAATTCGCGCATCTGCATGACATCACCATTCATCGCCATCTCATGCACTTCCATATGGCCCGCGACATCAGACGCTGCGCCGATGAGGCGATCAGCGGCCTTGCCGGTGTTGGTGATGGTCATAAAACCACCCGCGACCGGCGCGTTTGGCAGGGTGGCGCGTGAAAAGGGATTGCTGATTTCCAGCGCACCTAGCGTGACGGTTTCACCGGAGGATGAGCTGTGTTGATGCCCGCGTCCGTGTCCGTGTCCGTGATCCATGGCGGCGGCAACGACGGTTACCTTTGGTGCCGGATTTGCCACGTCATGAGAGCCAGAAACATCCGTCCAATCCGCCGTGCCATTCGCGCATGTTTGCAAAGCGGGGAAGTAAAGAACAGTCCCCGGAGCGATATTTTTGCCAATCGTACCTCGGACGGTGAATTCATCATACCAGCCATCTTCGAGGTGACCGCCAGACCAAATCACTTCGCGCAAGCCTTCGGTCATTTCGCGACCGTGATTGTTGTAAGGCGTAGCATAGGGGCCGGTTTGGGTTTGCAGTTCCCAACCCGCTTTGGGCATTGGTTTGGCAGCGTAAAACCCATCAGGGAGGGTCAGACGGACCTTATTGGTCGCCTCACCCTGACAGCCATGTGGTACGCGAAGAGTGATTTTAGTGGTGCTGCCAGCCTGTGCCTCTTTTTCGGCGAGGGTTGCATGGGCAAGGGCAGAACCAGCCATGAGGGCAAAAGCCCCGGCAATAGTGATAGTTTTCATAAGGATGCTCCGTGAGCGCGCGCGGACGCACCGCAGCCTGCGCTATTGGCGACAATAGTGTCGCGTTATCTGACGAAATGCCCTCTCTTTCGGAGGGCGGCGATCAGATCAGAGCAGGAGGCGCGCGGGGCGAGCGCGCATGATCGCGTGCCTGTGCCGCGCGGTGGAGGTCATCCGAGCGCTGCCACAGCGAATAGGGCATCAACGGTAAAGCCATGCTCGGCAGGCTTGGTACCTCAGCTTCGGGCAAGAGTGTGCAGAAGGGACAGCTGTGATCGTGCCCAGATCCGCTATCGCCGCAGAAATCAGCTTCCGCCACTCCCATCGCTGCAATCTCCGCACGCACAGCATCACTTTTCTCAGGTGACATGGCGACGACAGATAGCAGGCTCCCCAAAATGAGCAGCCAGATCGCAGTGCAATAAATGAGGTTATGGAGAAAGCCCCGGTTCATAGCCGAACTTTATGGCGCAAACCCATGAAAAAGCCAGAGGATTTGTAAGACGTGCCATTTTGCCGCGCACGACGGCGTTTCTCGGCCGTCACGGCATTGCATCCGACTGACGCAGGCCCGGATCTGCGGCAATTTTTCGACATAAGTTCAAAAAAACCTCGCGCTCTTCGGCATCTAAACTACCAAGCATTTCGGCCTGACGCGCGAGCGCCTTGGCTTTGATTTCATTAAGCAATTCAGCACCCTTATCGGTAGCATAAAGAAGTTTTGCACGCGCATCGGTGCTCGACACTTCCTCCTCAACCAGATTGCGATCTATCAGCAGACGCACCACACGGCTAATCGAGTTTTGAGGCCGCGGAAACAGGTGCTGGATATCCTTGCTGCGCAATCCGGGAAACTCTGTGATCGCATAAAGCGCTGACCATGCATGTACCGGCATTTGATACTCGCGCTCGATATGTCGGCTGGTGACCTGATTGTTGCTCAGCACGATATAGCTCACGGCCATAAGGTATCGCAAATCAGAGCTGAAGGTCTGATCAAGCATTGCTGCGGCGGTTTCACTGCTGTCGTTATTCATTAATACCCCACGATACGCTCAAACGAAATTTTACCTTGCAAGATACATCCATATGGAACAATTGTGCCGCGCAAGTGGCCAGCCACATGGCAAGTGGTCGTCCGCAAAGCACCATCGACACCAAAGGAATTTCGTTATGCCACAATTAGTTGCCTTTTCTCTACTGGTTTCCATCCTATACATAGGCGATGTATTGTCGACACGGACGAAGTCTTGGTTGCCTTCGGTTTTTGTCTGCGCCGTCTTGTTTCTGTTGGGCTATTGGACGTTCTTTCCCGCAGATATCGTTGCGATTGCAGGGTTCCAGACACCGATCGTATATCTGGCGATCTTCCTGCTTATCACCAATATGGGCACGCTGTTGTCGGTGCGCGAATTGGTGGGCCAATGGAAAACGGTTGTGGTGTCGCTCTCGGGGATCGCGGGCATCGTCGCACTGCTTTTCACCGTGGGTTTGTTGGTGCTGGACTGGGAAACCGTCGTCGTTGGTGCACCACCGCTGGTGGGCGGGGTGGTATCCTCGTTGATCATGTCTCAAGCTGCGGCAGAGGCAGGGCTGACCAGCCTGTCGGTGCTGGCGATCCTGATTTATGTCATGCAGGGGTTCGTCGGCTACCCGCTCACGGCCATTATGCTGAAGCGCGAAGGAAACCATGTGCTGCGTCGCCACCGCGCCGGTGACTGGCAGGGGCAGGCGGATCAATCGACGGTCCCGACATCAGGTGAACCTGCGCCCGCACGTCTGTTTGCAAAGCTGCCGGAGGCGTATAACACCTTCTATTTCAAGTTTCTGCGTTTGGGGCTGGTTGCTCTTCTTGCGTGGGGGACATCGCAAGCGGTGGCGCCGCTGTTCACCATCAGCCCCTTTGTGCTGTGCTTGATCTTTGGCGTCATCGCCACGTCGATCGGGTTTCTTGAACGGGAACCGCTGCGCTCTTCGAATGCGTTTGGTTTTACAATCTTGATCCTGATGGTGTTCATCTTCGACGGGCTCAAACGCGCCACCCCGGATATGCTCACTGAGTTGGCCGTGCCGATGTTTGCTCTGATCGCAATCGGCATTTTCGGGATGTATGTCTTCTCATTCATCGCCGGTAAGCTGGTCGGCGTCAGCCCGGCGATGGCCTTTGCCTGTTCACTGACGGCGCTTTATGGCTTTCCGGCGGATTACGTCATCACCAAAGAGGTCATAAACACGCTGACCGACGATCAGGACGAACGCGAGTTGCTTACCGCCCATATGCTGCCGCCCATGCTGGTTGCAGGATTTGTGACGGTGACCATGGTTTCCGTTGTAATGGCGGGCATTTTTGTGGGGCTTCTGTGATGACTAAATTTGCAAACGCTGACCGCATCCAATCGATGATTGAAGGGCTTGATCAGTTCACGGCGACGCCGGGCGCGGGCACGACCCGCTTTACCTTCAGTCCGGAGTTTCGGCAGGCAAGTGATTATCTGCGTGCCAAAATGCAAGAGGCTGGCCTTGTGGTGCGCGAAGATGCGGTTGGCAATCTCTTCGGTCGATTGGAAGGGAGCAACAATCATCTCGAACCGATCCTTGTCGGCTCGCATTTTGACTCTGTCCCCAATGGCGGCAAGTTCGACGGTCCAGCTGGGGTTATCGCTGGTATTGAAGCGGCTTTCTTATTCCAGGATCACGCCATCACGCCCCATCGCCCGATCGAAGTCATCGCCATGATCGAAGAAGAAGGCAGCCGTTTTGGCAGCGGTTTGATGGCGTCTCGCTTGCTGACGGGGAAGCTTAACACCGAGGCGCTGTCTCAGATCACAGGTGGCGATGGCGTAAGTTTCACCCAAGCCATGCAAAACTACGGGCTTGATCCTGCGCGGCTCGACGAGGTGGTGTTGCCGGAAGGAGCAATCCACGCCTTCCTAGAGCTTCATATCGAGCAGGGACCAGTGTTGGAAACACATGAAGAAGACGTTGCAATCGTCGATCGCATCGTGTGTTTGACCCAGCTCCGGGTTCATATCTATGGCAATGCCGGACACGCAGGTACGACACCAATGCCAGCGCGGCGCGATGCGCTGGTCGGTGCGGTTTCCGCTCTGTCTCAGCTGCCGGATCTCGCACATAAGATCGGCCAGGACGCGGTTCTGACCGTTGGGAAGCTTGAGGTAAAGCCCGGCGGCGCAAATGTTATTCCCGATGAAGTCGCGTTCACAGTCGATATTCGCGCGCCAAGCGAGGATGTCGTGCGGGAGTTGGTGGACCAGACCCGATTGGTGATCGCCGCGGTGGAGGGCAACGGGCTGAGAGCCGAAGTGCAAGAGGATCTTTTTGCGCCGTCAATCATGCTCTCGACTGAGCTCCACGGGTGCCTCACGAAACATGCGGACCAGCTTGGCCTCAAGTCACGCACGATGGTCAGCGGTGCTGGTCATGATGCGATGATCATGGCGGATTACACGCCGACGGGTCTGATCTTTGTCCCCAGTCGCGCTGGCGTGTCCCATTCTCCTGATGAGTGGACGGATTATGACCAGCTTGCACGCGGTGTAGACGTGTTGTTTTCCACTCTTCGTGAAATGACAGAATAAACTGCCTCTCATTTTGAGATTTATTGATCTCATAAGGCTGTTCAAAGCGCGTAGGATAATAAACATCCGCTTTGAACAGCCCCCAAGACACCAATTTCGAAATTGATTTCGGTTGGCGCAAATAAACCCTCAAAATACACCTGCCTTTGAACAGAGGTTGTCGGGGTCCGTGCGCAGAGCTTTCTACGAAACACGTATGATCCGTAAACTTTCCAGAATAGAATAGGCTCTATGATATTTTGATCGCCGGGTTCATGGCTGGTTTCATGGAGCAAAAAATTGAGCAAGTTAAACGGCTTATACAAAGTTGACTTTATCACACCTGCTCTGAGAGGATTCGGAGTGGTCATCTTCGAACAGGGTCGTGCCCGTGGTGGCGATAGCATTGTGGCCTATAATGGCACTTATACAGAGACGGGTTCGGATATTGAGATTCAACTTGAGGCATTTCGTCATTCTCACAAAAATGATCTCGTTCCTATTTTTGGCAAAGAACATGTCACTATGACTGTAAATGCCAAATTACTCACCAAAGAGCGCATGGTCGGAACTGCATCCTGTGTGGATGCGCCGGATATTCCGATGAAGGTTGTTTTCACCAAACTTCGGGATTGATCTCTCACACCATCCTGAACGCAAAGCGCCTGCCGACATGCTATCGGCAGGCGTTTTTTATCGTTTGATCTGTGCCCGGAGCTTTATTTCTCGGGTATCAGACCGCGTGGGCTGAACCTCAGCACCAGCAACAGCACCAGCCCCATGGTAAAGAGACGCATATGTGCAGCGCTCTCCAACAGATGTGCGCGCAGGCCACTGTCTTCCGACATGCCAGAGGTCACCAATTCGATTAGCATAACGCCCATGGGTTCCACCTTGATCCAAAGGAACCAGACCAAAAGCCCACCAAGGACAGAGCCGAAGTTATTGCCGGAACCACCCACAATCACCATCACCCAGATCAGAAAGGTGAACCGGAGCGGGTTATAGGTGCCGGGGGTCAATTGGCTGTCGAGGGTGGTCATCATCGCACCGGCCACGCCACAGATGGCAGAGCCGAGGATGAAGATTTGCAGGTGCCGACGGGTGACATGTTTGCCCATGGCATTGGCCGCGACCTCATTGTCGCGGATGGCGCGCATCATCCGGCCCCATGGGCTCTTGAGCGCCATCTGCGCCATCCACAACAGAACCAGCAGGACCGCCGTGAACATGAGGGAGTAGCCAAGTTTGACATAGAGCGTCGAAGCCGTGGTGGCATCCAGCCCCCATGAGGCCGCTTTTACCACAAAGGCAGGATCGCCTTGCAAATCAACCTCATAGGGCAGGGGACGCGGCAGGCCGACCACGTTTTTCACGCCGCGCGACAGCCAGTCCTCATTCTTGAGCACCGCAATGATGATCTCGGCGATCCCGAGCGTCGCAATTGCCAGATAATCCGAACGCAGACCAAGCGCGGTCTTGCCGATCATCCATGCAACACCTGCCGCCAGCAGACCACCCAGAGGCCAGGCCAGCAACACTGGCAGACCGAGACCGCCGATATTGCCTTCGAGCGCTGGGTTGATGCTCTCGACGGCGGCGACACCGGGGTCGAGCACCGCACGATAGATCACAAAGCCGATGATCAGGATCGCAAGCATTGCGACAGTCCGGGTCAGACCAGCAGCCAACTTTCGATAGGTATAGATTGCCGCCGCGATGGTCGCAGCCCCCAAAACCAGCGCCAGCAGAATGCGCTGACCGCCAGCCTCCCACGCACCCGGTGTGGGCGACATGGATGTCAGAACCACGGCGAGACCACCAAGCGCGGTGAACCCCATAATGCCAACATTAAACAACCCTGCAAAGCCCCACTGCAGGTTCACCCCAAGCGCCATAATGGCGGAGATCAATCCCATGTTGAGGATGGTCAGTGACGAGTTCCAAGATCCGGAAAAGACTCCGAACGCCGTTGTGGTTCCCTCCAGCAGCAGCAAAAGGCCGACGAAGGCGAACAGAAGCGTATGTTTCAACGTATCGCTCATACCGCTTTTCCTTTGAAGATGCCGGTGGGTTTGAACAGCAGCACGACAACAAGGATCGCAAAGGAGACCGCGAATTTGTAATCAGTGCTCAGAAGCTGCGCGAGCCCCTCTGGCTCAAGGCTTTCTGGCAGGATGTACCCGCCTACTTTCTTCCACGCATAGGTGATCATGACTTCGCTCATGGCGATCACAAAACCACCAGCAATCGCGCCAAGTGGACTGCCAAGGCCACCAACGATCGCGGCAGCAAAGATTGGCAACAGCAACTGGAAGTAAGTGAAGGGTTTGAAAGACTTATCAAGCCCATAGAGCGTGCCAGCAATCGTCGCAAGCGCCGCCACTATCAGCCATGTGATCATAACAACGCGCTCAGGGTTGATGCCCGACAACAGCGCCAGATCCTCATTGTCAGAATAGGCACGCATGGATTTTCCGGTGCGGGTTTTATTGAGGAACCAGAACAGCAGCGCCACAACGATGATCGCAGTGACCACCGTGATCCCTTGCGAGGTTTTGATGGCAAGACCCTCGTCCAATCCGGTCATCTTCTTGAACGTGCCTGCCTTGATGATGAACCGCTCGCCATCGCCAAAACGCTGATCACCGGGGCCGATAATGAACCGTACAAGACCGTTCATCATGAACATCACACCAAGTGACACCATCACGAAGACCACAGGCTTGGCCTTTTGTTCGCGGTAGAATTTGAACACGGCCTTATCGGTGACCAACACCAGCGCCATGGTTGCCACGATGCCAATGGGCAGAGCCAGAAGCGCAGTTGGCAATGGGCCAGCAGAGATGCCCCAGGATTGGAACAACCAAGTGAACAGGATCACGACCATGGTGCCAAAGGCCATGGTGTCGCCATGGGCAAAGTTGGAAAACCGCAAGATCCCGTAGATCAGCGTCACGCCGAGCGCGCCAAGTGCCAACTGGCTGCCATAGGCGATGCCGGGAATGAGAACGAAGTTTGAAAGCGCCACGAAGGCGTTGAGGAAATCCATCTCTTAGCCTCCCAAGAAAGATTTGCGCACTTCGGGATCAGCCAAAAGCTCTTGCCCGGTGCCCGTATAGGCGTTTGCGCCCTGCACCAGAACATAGCCTTTGTCCGCAATTTCAAGCGCTTGTTTGGCGTTCTGTTCGACCATCAGGATCGGTAGCCCGGTGCGGGATACCTCGATGATGCGGTCAAACAGCTCATCCATTACGATAGGTGACACGCCAGCGGTCGGCTCATCGAGCATCAATACCTTCGGTTTGGTCATCAGCGCACGACCCACGGCCACCTGCTGGCGTTGACCGCCCGACAGCTCCCCGGCGGCCTGATGGCGCTTGTCCTTCAGGATCGGAAACAGGTGATAGACCTGCTCCATCGTGTCGGAAAAATCATCAGTACGGATGAAGGCGCCCATCTCGAGGTTTTCTTCGACCGTCATTGAGGTGAAGATATTGCTCGTTTGCGGAACAAAGCCCATGCCCTTGATCACGCGTTCTTGCGGGCTGAGGGTGGTGATATCCTCACCGCCCAGACGTACCGCGCCAGATCGCACGTTCAGCATGCCAAATACGGCTTTCATGGCGGTGGATTTACCAGCGCCATTGGGGCCGACGATGACAGCGATCTCGCCGGGGTTCACGGCGATGGTGCAGTCATGAAGGATGTCCGGCCCTTTGCCGTAGCCACCCGTCATGCTGTCACCAATCAAAAAGGGTTCGCTCATGCGTCAGCCCCTTGCAATTTATCTTTGTTTTTCAGTCCCGTGCCGAGATAAGCTTCGATCACCTGATCGTTAGCCTTGATCTCGTCCAGCGTGCCTTCGGCCAGTTTCTTACCCTCGGCCATGACGATCACCGGGTCACACAGACGGCCGATGAATTCCATGTCATGTTCGATCACCACGAAGGTGTAGCCGCGCTCCTCATTGAGGCGCTTGATGGCATCGGCAATAGTATAAAGCAGCGTCCGGTTTACGCCTGCGCCCACCTCGTCAAGGAACACGATCTTGGCGTCGACCATCATGGTGCGGCCAAGTTCCAGAAGTTTCTTCTGACCGCCAGAGATTTCACCCGCCTTGAGGTCCGCAATATGGCTGATGGTGAGGAACTCCAGCACCTCATCCGCCTTGGCGCGCAGGGCGCGTTCCTCATCGGCGATGCGTTTACGCCCGAACCATGTGTTCCACAGCGTCTCACCCGATTGGTTGCCCGGGACCATCATCAGGTTCTCGCGGCAGGTCATCGAGGAGAACTCATGCGCGATCTGGAAGGTGCGCAGTAATCCTTTGTGGAACAGCTCATGCGGTGGCAGGCCCGTGATGTCCTCACCATCCATCAGGACGCGGCCTGACGTGGGAGAAAGAACCCCTGCCACTACGTTGAAAAGAGTGGTTTTTCCCGCACCGTTTGGTCCGATCAAACCAGTAATGGAGCCCTTGGCGATTTCCAGCGAAGCGCCGTCCACCGCGTGGAACCCGCCGAAGTGCTTATGCAAATCCTCGACGACGATCATGTCATGTAATCCCCTGCCGTCATATTTCGCGGCCCTTTTATTTGGAACAGCCCGAGGCACTTGCGGCTCCCGGGCTGATCAGATCTCTAATGTGCAACGATGGTCCGCCTTAGCGGAATTTCACCGTCACGTTCTTGCCGTCCTGAACTTCGATCTCACGGAAGGAGCCTGCGCTCTCGCCGGGACCGATGAGGTTCACGCCGGTCGCGCCCTCATAGTCGATTTCACCGCCGTTGGCGAGAATTTCGAGCGCTTTGCCCAGCTCACCGGGGTTGATTTTCTCACCCGGGGCGTTGGCGACTTCGGTGATCTTGGAGACGTAGTCCTTGGGATCAACCGAGCCGGATGCCTGCATCGCCAGCAGGAAAAGTGCTGCCGCATCATAGGATTCCGGGGAATAGGCGGAGGTGCCGTCAAAGCCCAACTCAGAAGCCTTGCCCGCAAAGATCTCGGCACCTTCGCTGTCGGAGCCTGCGATCTGACCAAAGGAGCCGTTGAGGTCCGAACCGACGTTTGTCGGCAGCGAATCACCGATCATACCGTCGGGCAGGCCAAAGGTGTCGAATGCACCGGTGTCGAGCGCACCCTGAATGATGCCCAAACCACCCTGGTCCAAGTAGCCCGCAACCACGAGGATGTCGCCACCAGCAGATGCCAGCGCCGCGACCTCGGCAGAATAGTCACCTTTGCCATCTTCATGTGCGGTTACGATGGTCACTTCACCGCCAGCGGCTTCGAAGGACGACTGGATCGAATCCGCGAGACCCTTACCGTAGTCGTTGTTGGTGTAGGTGATGGCGATGCTATCGACGCCGCGATCAGCAAGGATCGACGCCATGATCTCGCCCTGACGGGCGTCCGACGGGGTGGTGCGGAAGAACAGACCGTTGTCTTCCATCGAGGTCAGACCCGGCGAGCTTGCGGAAGGAGAAATCATCACCATACCGTTCGGGATCGCGACGTTTTGCAGGATCGCACCGGTCACACCCGAACAGTCGCCACCCACGATACCGCTTGCACCTTCAGCGATCAGCTTTTCGGCGTTTGCAGTAGCGAGACCGTTATCAATACAGCCGGTATCTGCGCGCAGCGGCGTTACTTTTGCGCCATCGAACAATTTGCCGGACTCGGAGACCTCTGACATGGCGAGCTCGGCGCCAGACGCCATGGTCGGTGCCAGAGATTCGATCGGGCCGGTGAAGCCAAACAGGATGCCGAGTTTGACTTCCTTGGGTTGGCCCTCTGCAAACGCGGTGCCAGCGCTCAATGCGATGGCTGCAGTCGCGGTCAGCAGTTTTTTCATTTGAAAACTCCCTTGTTGGAACAATGTTGTTCGAGAGGAACCCTATGCAAGCCCCGCAGGAAAGGGAAGAGCGATCAGACAGGCTTTTTGTTACGTTACATTGTCTGCGCTAACACCTCTGCATCAAAGGAGAAAGCCAATGCTACGACCCTTCGCCGTGATCGCGGCACTCACGTTTGGAGCCACCATCCTGCAGCCCATTTCCGCAATCGCAATGGAAAGCTCGCAAGGTGAACTGCGGGTTGAAAAAATGGCGGATGGCTTTGATGTTCCTTGGGCTTTTACCTTCCTGCCCGACGGAGCGATGCTGGTAACAGAACGAGCCGGGCAACTTTGGTACCTGAAAGGTGATAGGCGTCATCAGGTCAAAGGCGTGCCAGATGTTGCGGCTGACGGGCAGGGTGGTTTGCTCGACGTTGTGGCCGCGCGGGACTTTCCACAAAGCCGAACTGTTTACCTGACCTTCTCACGCCCACAGGGGCGCGGTGCCGGAACTGCTGTTGCGCGTGGGCGGCTTAGTTCCGATGCCACACGATTCGAGGATATCAAGGTGATATTTGAGGCCACACCCGGTGCGCGCGGGGGGCGTCATTTTGGCTCTCGGGTGATCGAAGCGCAGGATGGCAGCCTGTTTGTAAGCCTCGGAGAGCGTGGCGACCGTCCCAGCGCCCAGGATCTGGCGCGCGAGCAAGGATCAATCATCCGCATTCTGCCGGATGGGCGTGTTCCCGGTGATAATCCCTTTGTCGATGTTGCGGGTGCACGTCCTGCAATCTGGTCTTATGGCCATCGAAACCCGCAGGGCATGGCGATGGACGCGAAGGGCAATATCTGGGCGGTCGAACATGGTGCGAGAGGTGGCGATGAGGTAAACCGGATTGAGCGCGGCGCAAATTATGGCTGGCCGGTCATATCCTATGGCAGGCATTATTCGGGCCTCAAGATTGGCGAAGGCAGCGCCAAACCCGGCCTGCAGCAGCCCGAATGGTATTGGGACCCTTCGATCGCGCCGTCTGGTATGTTGATCTATTCTGGCGCGCTGTGGCCAGAATGGCGTGGGGACATCTTTGTCGGATCGCTGAAGTTCGATTACATATCAAGGCTGTCCGGAACAAAGCTGCAGGAAGTAGAAAAGCTGCAATCCCCCGAGACAGGCCGTATACGTGACATCCGCGAAGCCCCGGACGGCGCAATCTGGTTCGCATCTGAGTATGAGGGGGCCCTTTACAGGATCACCCCAGAGTAGACGTCAGGTGATCTGACGCACACCTTTGCTGCCACGCTCGCGATAGGGCGTTGTGTCATAATGCGCCCGGTAACATTTGGAAAAATGCGACGGGGAGGCAAACCCACAGGCCAGCGCCACGTTGATCACACTCATATCTGTCTGCATCAACAGGTTACGGGCCTTTTGCAGGCGCAGTTCCATGTAGTAGCGCTTGGGGCTGCGGTTCAGATAGCGGCGAAACAGCCGTTCCAGCTGCCGGGTGGACATGCCGACATCCTCAGCAAGAACCGACGGGCTGATGGGCTCTTCGATGTTTTTCTCCATCATCTGGATCACCATCGAGAGTTTCGGATGGCGTACACCGATACGCGTGGGGATCGACAGACGCTGGGTGTCCTGATCGGTCCGGATCGACGAATAGATCAGCTGATCCGCCACCAGATTTGCCAGTTCTTCGCCATGGTCATCGGCGATGATCTTCAGCATCAGGTCGATTGAGGAGGTCCCACCCGCAGTCGACAAGCGGTTGCCATCAATCACAAAGACCGATTTGGTCAGATCAACGTCCTCGAATTCTTCGGCAAAACTGTCAGAGTTCTCCCAGTGGATTGTCGCACGTTTCCCATCCAGCAAGCCCGCTTTGGCCAGCGTGTAGGACGCAGTACAAAGTCCGGCGATTGTCAGCCCCTTACGCGCCTCGCGCCGAAGCCATGACAAAACCCGTTTCGAGGTGGCTTTCTGAACTTCGATCCCGCCACACACCATGATGGTGTCATCGCGCTGAAGCTCAGAAAAATCAGAATCCACCTGAAATACTGTCCCGGCAGAACAGGTGACGGTTTCGCCACCTTCACCGACGAGGTTCCACGAATAGAGCTCCCGCCCAGCCATCCGGTTGGCAATGCGCAGCGATTCCATCGCAGCGGAGAAGCACAGCAATGTGAACTGATCCAGAAGGACAAACGTAAACCGGCGATGTTTACCGCCCGAAGTCAGTTCAGGAAGCGTCTCTGGCTTGGTTTGCATGGCTCGGGTCCTTACAAATCGGGTCTTTTCAGACGGAGCTGGGAAAGCCACGCGACACGGAGGCCGCGAATTCGGGAAACCTGCTCACAGGATAGCGTCCGGGTCAAGATGTGGAAATTCTAAACTGGCCACTGTTAGCGCTCTTATGTATACGCTTCTTTCGTAAATCACGGTTCCAAAGTCATTTTCGGAGTGAAAACCATGAGCAACTGGCAAAAATCGAACTGGCGCAGCAAGCCGCGGGTCCAGATGCCGGACTATACCGACCAGGATGCGCTGCACTCTGTCGAAGCGCAGCTGGCCAAGTATCCGCCACTGGTTTTTGCAGGCGAAGCGCGCCGCCTGAAGGCGCAACTCGGCGCAGCCGGCCGGGGCGAGGCGTTCTTGCTTCAGGGGGGCGATTGTGCGGAAAGCTTTGAACAATTCAGCGCCGATGGCATTCGCGATACCTTTAAGGTGATGCTGCAGATGGCGATGGTTCTGACCTATGGCGCAAAGGTGCCGGTGGTCAAAGTCGGCCGTATGGCTGGTCAATTTGCCAAGCCACGCTCCGCCCCGACGGAAACCATCAATGGGGTAGAACTGCCGAGCTATCGTGGGGACATCATCAATGAGCTGGCTTTCACCCCCGAAGCGCGCATTCCCGACCCGAAGAAAATGCTGCAGGCCTACACGCAGGCTGCGGCAACGCTGAACCTGATCCGCGCCTTCTCTACCGGTGGGTATGCAGATGTGCATCAGGTCCACGCGTGGACGCTGGGCTTTACCGAAGGCGATAAAGCCGAAGCCTATCGTGACATGGCGAACCGGATCACCGATACGCTTGATTTCATGAAAGCGGCAGGGGTGACCAAAGACAACGCGCACACGCTGCAGACGGTGGAATATTACACCAGCCACGAGGGCTTGTTGCTCGAATATGAAGAAGCGCTGACCCGTCTTGATTCCACCTCTGGAAAATGGCTGGCGGGATCTGGTCACATGATCTGGATTGGTGACCGTACGCGCCAACCCGATGGCGCGCATGTCGAATTCTGCAGTGGGGTGCTGAACCCGATTGGTCTGAAATGCGGTCCAACCACCTCAGCCGACGACCTCAAAGTATTGATGCAAAAGCTCAATCCTGAGAACGAAGAAGGCAAGCTAACCCTGATCGCACGTTTTGGCGCAGGCAAAGTCGCAGATCATCTGCCCCGGCTTGTGCAAGCGGTGAAGGACGAGGGTGCCAAGGTGACTTGGGTCTGTGATCCGATGCACGGCAACACAATCAAATCCGCAAGCGGCTACAAAACCCGCCCATTTGAATCTGTGCTGCGCGAGGTGCGTGACTTCTTTGGCGTGCATCAGGCCGAGGGCACAATTCCCGGTGGTGTTCATTTTGAAATGACCGGTCAGGACGTAACCGAATGCACAGGTGGCGTACGCGAGGTGACCGACGAGGATCTCAGCGATCGGTATCATACAGCCTGTGATCCGCGTCTGAATGCCGATCAATCGCTGGAACTGGCGTTCCTTGTGGCGGAAGAGCTTTCACGTCTTCGGACGCCTGACGATTCTCGCGCCGCGATCTAACGCGCGCAGGCTTTCCTTCAAACTCAACGGCTCGCATTTTTTGCGGGCCGTTTTTTTGTGATCGTTCTCGCTTTGCGTCATACTCAAAAAAGAACGCCCGGAACGCGTTCTGCGTCCGGGCGTCAATGCTTCAACGTCTATGTCCAGTAGGTTGAAACTTAAGCTAATTCTCGGTGCTTTCGATTCGAATTTTAGTAATCAGTCCCGCGAAACCACAAGGCGCAGGTGTGGTGCGCCATTCTTGAGCTTGCCACCGCGAGGCGGGCGCGACACCAGTTTTTCGGCTTCTGTCGTCGAGACGGTTTCCAGCGCGACCGGCGCGGGTTTTGCGTCCGAGCGAGACGGCGAGCGCGTGGATTTCAACGCATCCTTATTTTCGCGGCGGGCGCGATCCAACAAAGAACGGGCCTCATCCATCAAGCTGGTGGATTTACGCTCAAAAGTCGAACGCGGTTCACCAAAGCCGTCCGTTTGCGGCGTTTTATTGGTCAAATCACGCTGTGACATGTCCTGTAGGTGCGGATCGGACACCCGTGGTGTCGCTTTGAACTCCGGAGCAGCCTTCGATTGCTCGGTTTTGGTGATTTTGCGAATCTCGCAATTGTCGACGAGGAAGCGCTGCGAGACGCGGCTTGCCCCACCTTCGGAAACCATCACACCCAGCGCGCGGCTTACATCGCCCAGATCACTGCGCAGTGGCAGCAGGATCATCTTGGCAGTGCGGCTACCGCGCAGGCGCGTTGCCTCAGTGTGCAGATCAAATTCCAGAATGGAGGGATCGTCGAACATATGTTCCAGCGCAGCGCTGACGGTCTTGCGTGACTCGGCGGTGAAAAATGCGGTCAGAGGCATGCCGCGAACTTCCATTCCGGCCAGTTCGTTGACCTTCTGACCGGCAAGACGGAAACGTGCGATCCCCGGTGCAACACGCTCCAGAATGAAAGTCTGACTGAGGATATTTTCCAGACCACGCGGATCAACCTGCGAGCGGCTGGGAATATCGTCACCACGACGCAGAGCAGTCCAATAAGCCTCGGCCTGACGCAGAGGCGACACGTTCGAGCGTGTGCGAAAGCGATCCATTGCTACCACTTTATCCAACCCTGTCTTCTTGTCTGCGCCGTCGTGACCGCGAAAAATCATTATCTTGTCCTCTGCATCCGGTTCCAGCATCGAAACTTGGCAAGAGGCCCATGCCCAAGTGTTAACGCCGAAGTGGTTACCTTGGAGTTAACATGACACAATCTGAATAAAGTTTGGACCAATAGTTTAATCAATGGTTAACACTTTGGTATAGGCGGTCTCTGCCTTTGCAGTGTGCGGGCATACGCCCGGCCATTGACCCCGCTCTGTGCCACTGTATTCAGGATGCAGGAGGGTCACAGATGACTTTGCATTCGATGACGGGATTTGCCTCCGGGCAGGGCGCAGAGGGCGCATATACATGGGTCTGGGATATCAGATCTGTAAACGCCAAGGGGCTGGACGTGCGCGTCCGGGTGCCGGATTGGTTAGAAGGCCTTGAAAACGAAATAAAAACCCGCGCGTCCAAAAAGCTTGGTCGCGGCAATGTGACTGTTGGCTTGCGCCTCGGCCGCGCGGAGGATTGCAAGGGGCAACTCCAGATCAACGCGGCTGCGATGGAGGCGATGCTGGCCGCCATTGCAGCCACACAAGCACAGGCGGCGCAGGTGGGATTGCAACTCGCTCCAGTGCGCGCAACCGATATCCTTCAGATGCGCGGGGTATTGGAACAGGCCACAGCGGAGAATGAATCCGAACATCTGGTTAAGCGGCTCCTATCCGAATTCGACTCACTTTTGGCCGACTTTATTAACATGCGTGCGAGTGAAGGTGCGGCTCTGCACGCGGTGCTGACAGAACAGCTCTCGCGGATTGAGGCCCTGACCGATGCCGCAGCCCAGCGCGCCGCGGACCGAGAGGTCCAGATTAAAGAAACGCTCCAAGCCAATCTTGCGCGCGTGATGAGCAACAGCGACGGCGCAGATGCGGATCGCGTGGCCCAAGAACTCGCACTGATCGCGGTAAAAGCCGACGTAACCGAAGAACTCGACCGGCTGGTGGCCCATGTGGCCGCCGCGCGAAAACTGATCGGGCAGGGCGGTCTAGTGGGGCGCAAGCTCGACTTTCTGATGCAGGAATTCAACCGCGAGGCCAACACGCTCTGCTCAAAGGCGCAGAACGCGGCCTTGACCGAGGTGGGATTGGAACTCAAAACCGTGATCGACCAGATGCGCGAGCAGGTTCAAAACATAGAATAAGGAGAGCACCCTCATTATGGCACACTCAAAAGCACAGCGACGGGGCCTTCTCATTATCCTGTCTTCTCCCTCCGGCGCGGGGAAATCAACACTGGCCAAGCGGCTGCGGGCCTGGGACAGCGATATCAGCTTTTCGGTGTCGGCCACCACACGGAAACCTCGCCCCGGCGAGGTCGACGGGCAGGATTATCACTTTGTCTCGGTGGATTCGTTCAAACATGACGTGGCAGATGGCGAGATGCTGGAACATGCCCACGTGTTTGGTAATTTCTACGGCTCACCCAAGGGGCCGGTGCAGAAGGCCATCAATGAAGGCCGCGATGTGCTATTCGACATTGACTGGCAGGGCGCGCAGCAGATCACCAATTCGGATCTCGGCAAACACACGCTGTCGATCTTCTTGCTGCCACCCTCCATCACAGAATTGCGACGCCGCCTGGAAAGCCGGGGACAGGATGATGCCGAGACCATCCAACGCCGCATGCAAAAGAGCTGGGACGAGATCTCGCACTGGGGCTCCTACGATCATGTGCTGATCAACGAGGACCTTGATGAGACCGAAGAGGCGCTGAAGACCATCATCACAGCCACCCGCCTGCGCCGCATTCAACAGCCTTCGCTGATCGAGCACGCCCGCACCCTGCAACAGGAATTCGAGGATCTGTCATGAGCATCTACGCGCTTGGCGAACACCGCCCGCAAATCCACGCAGATACCTGGGTGGCCCCGGATGCCAATCTGATCGGCAAGGTGGTGCTGGAAGAGGGGGCTTCGGTCTGGTTTGGCGTCACCATCCGCGCCGATCACGAGGAAATCCGCATCGGGCGGGGCTCCAACGTACAGGAAAACGTGGTCATGCATATTGATGCAGGCTACCCGCTGACCATCGGCGAAAACTGCACCATTGGCCATAAAGTCATGCTGCATGGCTGCACCATTGGCGAGAACTCCCTGATCGGGATGGGGGCGACCATCCTGAACGGCGCCAAGATCGGTAAGAACTGTCTGATCGGGGCGGGCGCGCTGATTACGGAGAACAAGGAAATCCCTGATAATTCTCTGGTTATGGGCGCACCGGGCAAAGTGGTGCGCGAGGTGGATGCCGAACTCGCCGCCAAGCTGACCGACAGCGCCGTGCACTATCAGGAAAACATGCGCCGTTTCAAAGCGGAGCTGAAGGAGATTTGACCGTGAAGAATTCCCGCCCCTCCGTGATGCGCCCGCATGGTCTTCCCGACAGTGCCAGCCACCCTGTGGTGACACCGCTCAGCCCCTCGGTGGTCTATGCGTCCGAAACCCCGGATGCGCTGGACGATCAATATGAGGGCCGCGTGCATGGCTATACCTATTCCCGTGAGGGGCATCCCAACGCCGATGTAATTGCGCGTCGGCTTGATGACATGGAGGGCGCAACCGGGGGCGTTGTGACTGGCTCTGGCATGGCGGCAGTCTCCGCAGTGCTCATGGGGCTGTTGCAGGCAGGCGATCATGTCATCGGTGGCGATCAGCTTTATGGGCGTTCGCTGCGGCTGATGAAGGAGGATCTGCCGCGTCTGGGGATCAACACGTCTCTGGCCAATCCCGGCGACGTCGATGCAATCCGCGCCGCGATCCGCCCCGAGACCAAGCTCATTCTGGTGGAGGCGGTGTCGAACCCAACGCTTGCGGTGGCGGACATCGACGGAATCGCCGCGCTGTGCCGGGAACACGGCATCCTGCTGGCGGTCGATAACACCTTCACCACGCCCCGCGCGTTCAAACCGTTTGAGCATGGCGCAGACATTGTCATCCACTCCGTCACCAAGCTGCTCGCTGGGCACTCCGACGTGATGCTGGGCTATGTGGTGGCCAAGGACCCTGCGCTCAATGACCGGATGCGGGTGTTTTCCGTTACCACCGGCATGACGCCGAGCCCGTTTGATTGCTGGTTGGCAGAGCGGGGGCTGTTGTCCTTCGATCTGCGTTTTGACCGCGCTGAGGCCACGGCAGCGCGTCTGGCCGATCACATCGCAGGGCTGCCGGGGGTGGAACGCGTCATTTACCCGACGCGCCACGACCACCCGGATCATGCCCGCGCGCAGGCGCTATTGAAGGGCAGGAGCTGCAATATGGTGAGCTTTGAGCTGAGTGGCGGACGCGACGCGGCCAACGCGTTTACCCGCGGGGCCGAAGGGCTGTCCTTTGCGCCGACCCTCGGGGATGTGGGCACCACGCTCTCGCACCCGGCCTCCTCGTCACACCGCGCCCTTACCCCGGAAAATCGCGCAGCACTTGGTCTGCATGAGGGGTTCTTTCGCGTGTCGGTCGGGCTGGAAGACCCGGACACGCTTTGCGCGATTTTTGAGGCGGCAATCAACTCTGCCATGTCATAGTTACATTCAAACCCTAAGAAGGCCGTCACGACGCAATGACGAGGCAAAAAATCATGTCGCAAGAGCTGATCGACGGGCTGCTGGCCGCGTTTCCGATGCCCGCTGTTTTGATCGATCAGACTGAGCGTTTGATTGCGGCAAATGTCGAAGGCGCCACCCTGCTTGGCCCGCAGGTGATCGGGCGCCATTTTGCCACCATCCTGCGGCAACCCAATGTGACCACCGCAATCGAGTCCTGTCTGTTGGACCGCAAACCGCGCACGGCGCGGCATCTGTCCAATGACGGCGCGCAAGATACCACCTTTGAGGTCACATTGCGCTATGTACCGGGCGTTGGAGCGGTCAATGGCGGTGCGGTGCTGATCTGTTTTGACGACATCACAGATCGCGAACACGCCAGCCAGATGCGTCGTGATTTTGTCGCCAATGTCAGCCATGAACTGCGCACGCCTCTGACTGCACTGATGGGATTCATTGAGACGCTGCGCGGCGCGGCCCGTGACGACGCAAATGCGCGGGATCGTTTCCTTGAGATCATGGAAGGCGAAGCCAGCCGCATGAACCGGCTGGTCGGCGATCTTTTGTCTCTAAACCGGGTTGAGAGCGAAGAGCGTGTGCGCCCCAAAGAGCGTATAGATCTGGTCGCTTATCTTAGCTCCACCATCAAATCACTCGGTCCCATCGCAGAGAGCGGTGGCCGCAACCTCACTCTGGAAGCGCCTGACTTGCCGATTGAAATCCCGGCGGACCCCGACCAGATTCAGCAGGTTTTCACCAATCTCATCGAGAATGCGCTGAAGTACGGCGGTGAGAATGTCACTGTCTCTCTGACGGCGCTGGATCGCGACCCGGCGCTCAGATGTCCTGCAGTGCGGGTACAGGTGATCGATGATGGCCCCGGTATTGATCCAGTGCATCTGCCACGCCTGACGGAGCGGTTCTACCGCGCTGACAACCACCGCTCGCGCGAGTTGGGCGGGACGGGGCTTGGGCTTGCGATTGTGAAACACATCATCAATCGCCACCGCGGACGCTTGCGGGTCGAAAGCGATCTGGGAAAAGGCGCGACATTCACGGTCATTTTGCCGCAATAAACCTGTCGCCGCCTCTATCGCGCCCACTTCGCATGCCCCAAGAAGGCAAATCTGCCATTTTGTGACAATGGGTTAATCAATCAGATCGCGCACACGACGCACGTAATACGTGTTTCATTCAACATTGCCGGGCGACTGGCCAAGTGTTTCGGTTTTTTTTCACTTCAGGGCTGCGGTTGTCATACAGCTGTTACACAGCTGTCACAAAAGCCACATCTGAGCCTTCTAGGACGGGCTCAAGATCATCTTGGGGGTGATCGTAAACTTCTTAAACTCATGGAGACTTCAATGTCCTTTGTGAAACTGACCGCATCCACCCTGGCCATCGCCGCCGTATCGGCCACCGCAGCTGCTGCGCGTGATCAGGTGCAGGTCGCAGGCTCCTCCACCGTTCTGCCTTATGCTTCGATCGTTGCTGAAGCTTTCGGTGAGAACTTTGACTTCCCGACACCGGTTGTCGAATCCGGCGGCTCCTCTGCTGGCCTTAAGCGTTTCTGCGAAGGCGTTGGTGAGAACACCATCGACGTTGCAAACGCCTCCCGCGCGATCAAAGAAAAAGAGATCAAGGCCTGCGCCGAAGCTGGCGTGACCGACATCATCGAAGTCCGCATCGGCTATGATGGCATCGTGTTCGCCTCCGACATCAACGGCAACGGGTTCGAATTCACCCCGACCGATTGGTTCCTGGCACTGTCCGACAAAGTTTCCGTTGACGGCAAGCTGGTCGACAACCCGAACAAAACCTGGGCCGACGTGAACGGCGACTTCCCGGCACAAGCCATCCAAGCGTTCATCCCCGGCACCAAGCACGGCACCCGTGAAGTGTTCGAAGAAAAAGTGATCCTCGCAGGCTGCGAAGAAACCGGCGCGTTTGAGCTGTTCAAAGAAGCCAATGGCGGCGACGAGAAAGCAGCTGAGAAAGCCTGTATCGCTCTGCGCACCGACGGCGTGTCCGTGGATATCGACGGCGACTACACCGAGACCCTCGCACGTATCGAATCCAACAAAGACGGCATCGGCGTCTTTGGTCTGGCCTTCTACGAGAACAACACCGACAAGCTGCAAGTCGCAACCATGTCCGGTATCGTTCCCTCCACCGAGTCGATCGCAACTGGCGAATACCCGGTCTCCCGCCCGCTGTTCTTCTACGTGAAGAAAGCCCACATCGGCGTGATCCCCGGCCTGAAAGAATATGCTGAGTTCTTCGTCTCTGATGAAGTTGCAGGCCCCGACGGCCCGCTCTCCGAGTACGGCCTCGTTGCTGACCCGGAACTGGCAAAAACTCAGGAAGCTGTTGCTTCCGAAGCAACCATGGGCGGCAACTCCTAAGAGCCCCGCGCACGGTTAAACCAGGCCGGGGCGGATCATACGTCCCGGCCTTTCGTATCAAAAGCAAACCTGTTTCCCCTTAATTTGCACCGTCAAACGGAGCTCTTGATGCCCACCTTCTGGCTTGTCCTCGCCCTGATCGCGCTGTCGGTCGCCGGTTTCTTCCTCGGCCGCAATCGCGCTCTGGTTTCCGCTGGCGGAAACTCCAAGGACCTTCACTCGCTGCCCTCTTACTATGGGCACAACGTGGCGCTCTCGGCCTTGGTGCCGGCGCTCGCACTTCTTGCAATTTGGTTGTTGGTGCAGCCAATGATCATTGATCAGCGGGTATCAGGTATGATCCCCGAAGAAACGATTTCTGAAGGGTCCACCATTGGCCTCGTCATGAGTGACGTGCGTCGGGTCGCCGAAGGGCTTGATCTGGCGGTGGCCGAAGGGGCAATGACCCAAGAACAGGCCCGCAACCTGCGCAGTGAGTTTTCTGATGTGCGCGGGCGTCTGGGCGAAATCGGCGTAGCCCTTGGCGCGGATGTGCGTCCCGAGGTTCTGCGCGCCGCGCAAACCTACCGGACCCTTTCGAACACCGGCAATATCGCAATGACCGTGATGGTTGCCTTGGTCGCGCTGGGTGGGTTTGGCTGGTCTTATAGCCGCACACATAAGGATTTTCGTGCCCGCAATGTGGTCGAACAAGGTATTCTGGCGCTGCTGATCCTTGCAGCCTCGCTCGCGATCCTGACCACCATTGGTATTGTGTTGTCGATGCTGTTTGAGACACGCAATTTCTTCTCGCTGCATTCCTGGACCGACTTCTTCTTTGGCGGCACATGGGCACCAAACTTCCGCGGCGACTCGGATCTGTCGATCCTGCCGCTTTTGTGGGGCACACTTTATATTTCGGTGATCGCATTGCTGGTCGCCGTTCCAATCGGTCTGTTTGCGGCGATCTACCTCAGCGAATACGCCAGCAAAACAACGCGCTCTTTTGCCAAACCACTTCTGGAAATCCTCGCCGGTATCCCGACCATTGTTTATGGCCTCTTTGCGCTGCTGACTGTCGGTCCAGCGCTTGTGCGGTTTTTTGGTCAGGGCGAAAACGGCATCCTTGGGGTCGAGTGGATGAGTGGCGCCACCTCTGTTCTGACCGCAGGCGTGGTGATGGGCATCATGCTCATTCCCTTTGTGTCGTCGCTTTCGGATGACATCATCAACGCAGTGCCTCAGGCGATGCGCGACGGCTCTCTGGGTCTGGGCGCAACCAGATCCGAGACCGTACGTCAGGTGGTCATGCCCGCAGCCCTTCCCGGTATTGTCGGTGCCGTCCTGCTGGCCGCCTCGCGCGCCATCGGCGAGACCATGATTGTGGTTATGGGGGCAGGGGCGATTGCGAAATTCTCGCTCAACCCGCTGGAATCCATGACAACAATCACCACCCGGATCGTCAGCCAGCTGACGGGGGATACTGACTTTGCTAGCCCCGAAACGCTGGTCGCCTTTGCCCTTGGTCTGACTCTCTTTGTGCTGACCCTCGGGCTTAATGTTCTCGCGCTCTATATCGTGCGCAAATATCGGGAGCAGTACGACTGATGACCGATCTTAGCCAAACTCCCGCCTCCGGAGACGTCCCTATGCCTCGCAAACATGGCAACTCCCTGCTCGAACTGACGGATCGTACCAAGCGCCGCAATGCTGCCGAGACCCGGTTCAAGGCCTATGGCATCGCGGCCATTGCGGTCGGCCTGTTGATGCTGGTGGTTCTCGTAACGACCATCTTCAGCAAGGGCATCGGCGCCTTCCAGCAGACTTTCATCACGCTTCAGGTGGAGCTTTTGGAAGAAAAACTCGACAAAAACGGCAACCGCGATCTGGACGACATCAAGAAGGTCACCACCTTCGGTTATGCCCCGATCATCCGCAACGCCGTAGAGACGAAAGTGACCGAGCTGGGTGTCGAAACACCGCTCAAGGCCAAAGACATGGCTGGGCTGCTGTCCAAGGACGCCGCAGCAACCTTGCGCGAATTTGTCATCGCCAACCCCGATGAGATCGGCAAAACGGTCGAATTCCGCTTCCTCGCTCAGAGCCGTGTTGACGGTTATCTGAAAGGGCGTGTGAGCCGTGATAGTATTGAGAACGATAAGAACATCTCTGCCGAGCAACTCGATCTGGTAGATGCACTTGTCGCAGCGGATGTGATCGAGAAGACCTTCAATCTCGACTTTATCCTCGGCGCGGATGCATCCGACGCACGCCCCGAAGCCGCAGGCATGGGTGTCTCCATGCTGGGCTCGCTCTTTATGATGTTTGTGGTGCTGGCGCTGGCATTGCCCATTGGTGTGGCGGCCTCGATCTACCTGGAGGAGTTCGCACCGCAAAACTGGCTCACCGACATCATTGAGGTGAATATCTCAAACCTCGCGGCGGTTCCGTCGATTGTGTTTGGTATTCTGGGGCTTGCGGTCTTTATCAACTACATGCACCTGCCGACCTCTGCGCCACTGGTGGGTGGTCTGGTTCTGACCTTGATGACACTGCCGACCATCATCATCTCCACACGCGCGTCGCTGAAGGCGGTTCCGCCGTCCATCCGTGATGCCGCGCTTGGTGTTGGTGCGTCCAAGATGCAGGCGGTGTTTCACCATGTCCTGCCGCTGGCCGCACCGGGCATTCTGACCGGAACCATCATCGGTCTGGCGCAAGCTCTTGGCGAAACCGCACCGCTTCTGTTGATCGGCATGGTGGGCTTCATCGCCTCAAACGCACCGGATAGCATTGCCTCAGGCCTGCTTTCACCCAATTCTGCCATGCCCGCGCAGATCTATGAGTGGGCCAAGCGCGCTGACCCGGCGTTTTACGAACGCGCCTGGGGCGGTATCATCATTCTGCTGGTCTTCCTGATCACCATGAACACACTGGCCGTGATCTTGCGCCGCCGATTTGAACGCCGCTGGTAAGAGGGGGCACTACAATGAACGATATGACAGCAATGGATAGCACCGTGGAAACCCAACGTACCAAGATCGCAGCCAATGGCGTCAACGTCTATTACGGCGACAGCCATGCCATCAAAGACGTCAACGTCGAGATCGAGGACAAGACCGTCACCGCCTTTATCGGCCCATCGGGCTGCGGCAAGTCGACGTTTCTGCGCTGCTTGAACCGTATGAACGACACGATTGATATCTGCCGCGTGACGGGCGATATCCTGCTGGAAGGCGAAGACATCTACGACAAGCGCGTCGACCCGGTTCAGCTGCGCGCGCAGGTCGGCATGGTCTTTCAAAAGCCAAACCCGTTCCCGAAGTCGATTTATGACAACGTGGCCTACGGCCCGCGCATTCACGGCCTTGCAAAGAACAAGGCGGAATTGGATGAAATCGTTGAGAAATCTCTGCGTCGCGGTGCGATCTGGGATGAGGTTAAAGACCGTCTTCATTCCCCCGGAACAGGTCTGTCCGGGGGGCAGCAGCAGCGCCTGTGTATCGCGCGCGCCGTTGCCACCGAACCTGAGGTTCTGCTGATGGACGAACCCTGTTCCGCGCTTGACCCAATCGCCACCGCACAGGTCGAAGAACTGATCGACGAGCTGCGCGAAAACTACTCGGTGGTGATTGTGACGCACTCCATGCAACAGGCCGCCCGTGTGAGCCAGAAGACCGCGTTCTTCCACCTCGGCAACCTCGTGGAATTCGGCCCAACTGGTCAGATCTTTACCAACCCAGAAGATCCGCGCACCGAAAGCTACATCACTGGCCGAATCGGCTAAGTTGGAGAGATATCAAATGGTTGAACAACATATTGCATCTGCATTCGACCGCGACCTAGAGGCCATCCAGGCCCGGATCATGAAGATGGGCGGCCTTGTTGAGGCAGCCATCATGGAAGGCGCTCGCGCACTCGAGGCCCGCGATGAAGAACTCGCCGCAAAAGTGGTCAAAGACGATGCTGCGATCGACGGCCTTGAGGAGCTGATCAACGAGGACGCAGCGCGTGTCATCGCCATTCGTGCGCCCGCCGCGGTTGATTTGCGCGTGGTACTGAGCGTTATCAAAATCTCGGGCCATCTGGAGCGTGTCGGTGACTACGCCAAGAACATGGCAAAACGCACCGGCGTTCTGGCCCAAAGCCCCGCGGTTTCCGACAGCGCAGCAGCCCTGCGCCGGATGGCGCGCGAGGTCGAGTTGATGCTCAAGGATGCGCTCGACAGCTACATCCAGCGCGACGATGAACTGGCCCGCGACGTGATTGATCGTGACCGCGATGTGGACCAGATGTATAACGCTCTGTTCCGGGAATTCCTGACCCATATGATGGAAGATCCGCGCAACATTACGTCCTGTATGCATTTGCATTTTATCGCAAAAAACATCGAACGTATGGGCGACCATGTCACCGCGATTGCCGAGCAGGTGGTCTATCTGGTGACCGGCAACAAACCCGAAGAAGAGCGTGCTAAAGCCGACACCACGTCGGTCACGACGCAGGAGATCTAAGCTATGGCAGTCGATCAGCCCACTGTTCTGGTCGTCGAGGACGAACTGGCTCAGCGTGAAGTGCTGGCCTATAACCTGGAAGCCGACGGCTTTCGGGTGATCAAGGCGGAAAATGGCGAAGAGGCATTGTTACTCGTCGAAGAGGACATGCCTGACATTATCGTTCTGGACTGGATGATGCCCAATCTCACCGGGATCGAGATTTGCCGGCGCCTGAAAACACGCACTGATACGCGTGGGATTCCGATCATCATGCTCTCAGCCCGCTCTGAAGAGGTGGACAAGGTGCGCGGACTGGAAACAGGCGCGGACGATTACGTGGTAAAACCCTATTCTGTGATCGAGTTGATGGCACGGGTGCGCACGCAGCTTCGGCGGGTCCGTCCTGCCACGGTCGGTATGCGACTGGAGTTCGACGACATCATTCTGGATGCGGAAACGCATAAGGTGAGCCGATCTGAGCAACCACTGAAGCTGGGCCCGACTGAGTTCCGCCTGCTGTCTACCTTTATGGAAAAACCGGGTCGGGTTTGGAGCCGCGAACAGTTGTTGGACCGTGTTTGGGGGCGCGACATCTACGTGGATACCCGCACTGTTGACGTCCATATCGGGCGGTTGCGCAAGGCGCTGACCCAGCATGGCGGCGATGATCCGGTCAGAACCGTGCGCGGCGCAGGCTACGCTCTCGGTTAAAGGACTACATAAGGTATTTTGCGTAACGAGTTCTAGCGGCTTCGGAATTCCCGGGGCCGTTGTTACATCCGGCTGATCTATCTTGGCAACGGATCTTCGGGTTGAGCCTGCCCGGCGAGCCATTCCCGAAACTGGGACAGGCCACTATGACGGGACTTCGATGTTGGCCAGACCAGATAATACGCGCCGCCTATGTCCTCTGAGACATGATGGAGCGCAACTAGGCGACCTGTGGCCAGATCCTGCTCCACCAGATAATCAGGCATCAACGCAACGCCCAAGCCATGCAGCGCGGCCTGGCTAATGGTGGAGAATTGATCATAGATCGTGCCCCCAAGATTGCCCTCAGTAGGCACATTCTGTCGTGCAAACCAATCTGCCCACGCATGAGGGCGGGTCTGGATGTGCAGCAAGGGCAGGGAGAGGATATCTCGGGGTGCCTCGATTTTGGCACGTCCCGCCAAATCCGCCGAACACACTGGGACAAGCTGTTCGTGCTTTAGCAACAGCGCCTGTGTTCCTGGCCAATCCGCATTTCCAAAATGTATAGCCGCATCAAAGCTCTCTGAGGCAAAGTTAAACGGAGCCAAGCGCGTGGACATATTGATTGTCACATCCGGGTGACGACGGGAAAACTCCGGCAGGCGCGGCATTAACCAGCGCATGCCAAAGGCAGGCAATATCGCAAGATTGAGGCTTCCGGCCAGAGGCGCAGATTGCAGCTGGAGCGTTGCTTTGGCGATCCGATCCAATGCGTAGCGCACCTCTTCGGCATAGGCAGTCGCATCAGGTGTCAATGACAGGGATTTTCCCTCGCGCACCACCAGTTCTACGGCCAACTGCCGCTCAAGTGCTTGCAACTGACGACTTACGGCACCTTGCGTAAGCGATAACTCCGCCGCAGCTGAAGACGCACTGCCCAGCCGGTCCAGCGCTTCGAGCGCACGCAGCGAGGCAATGGAGGGAAGGAAACGGCGGGGCACAGACATGTATGAGGTATTGTCATATGTGATTGCGAAAGTCTCGCTGTTTTTTGCAGCTTCACGAGCTTAAGGTCTCGTCAACACTTTCACAGGAGGTCCCCATGCTGGATGACAAACCGACCCTTCGCGCAAAAGATGCACCTGACCTTGGCCGCTTCAGCTGGGACGATCCCTTGCGCCTTAGCGATCAGCTGACCGAAGATGAACGCATGATCGAAGCGTCTGCACGCGCTTATGCACAGGAAAAACTGCAAAGCCGCGTGACTGACGCTTATGAGAACGAGCAGACCGACCCCGAGATCTTTCGCGAAATGGGCGAGATGGGGTTGCTGGGCACCACGATCCCCGAGGAGTACGGTGGACTGGGTGGTGGCTATGTGTCCTACGGTCTGGTCGCGCGCGAGGTGGAGCGCGTGGATAGCGGCTATCGCTCCATGATGTCGGTTCAAAGCTCGCTGGTGATGTATCCCATCTATGCCTATGGCAGCGAAGAGCAGCGTCAAAAGTACCTGCCGAAACTGGCATCTGGCGAGTGGATCGGCTGTTTTGGCCTGACGGAACCGGACGCAGGCTCTGACCCCGCCGGAATGAAAACCCGCGCCGAAAAAACAGATGGCGGCTACCGGTTGACCGGCTCCAAGATGTGGATCTCGAACTCACCAATCGCGGATGTGTTCGTCGTTTGGGCCAAGTCTGAAGCGCATGGCGGCAAGATCCGCGGGTTTGTGCTGGAAAAAGGCACCAAGGGCCTGTCCGCACCGAAAATTCAGCAGAAAATGTCTCTGCGTGCATCGATCACCGGCGAAATCGTTCTGGACGGTGTCGAGGTCGGTGAAGATGCATTGCTGCCGCATGTCGAAGGTTTGAAAGGGCCGTTTGGCTGTTTGAACCGGGCACGCTATGGCATCAGCTGGGGAGTCATGGGCGCGGCGGAGGCCTGCTGGCACGCCGCTCGCCAATATGGTCTTGATCGCCACCAGTTTGGCCGCCCCTTGGCGAACACGCAGCTGTTTCAGCTGAAACTGGCCAATATGCAAACCGAAATCGCGCTTGGCCTGCAAGCCTCTCTGCGTGTTGGACGACTGATGGATGAGGCCAATGCAGCGCCGGAGATGATCTCCATCGTGAAGCGCAACAACTGCGGCAAGGCGTTGGAAGTCGCCCGTCATGCGCGAGATATGCATGGTGGCAACGGCATCAGCCTCGAGTTCCAAGTGGTCCGGCACATGATGAACCTTGAGACGGTGAACACCTATGAAGGCACCCATGATGTGCACGCGCTGATCCTCGGGCGCGCGCAAACCGGCCTTCAGGCGTTTTTCTAAACCTTAACGCGACACAATAATGCAAATCCGCCCTTGCAATTATGCAAGGGCGGTCATTTTGCGGGGGTTCCCTTATGACGCCCGCCCAGCAATTCTAATTGCGAAACAAGCCTCTCGATGAGACCTTAACACTCGGGTTAACAACGACGCCTGAAACTCCTTAGCGAATTGAGAGCGCTGTTAAGCTCTCTTAATGGGCGCAGTGTGATTTGCGTTCGTGACGGCATGACCTCATCATTGACATCTAGGTACATCATTTTTTGCAAACTCCGTGATTTAAGATTTGTTAGGGCTGCGGTCGGGCATTGTCGCAAAACCAGCGCCGTGAGTGGCTCTGCGCCCCTCCGCCATTCAGTTAACAACCTCTGCATCTTTTCCGTAACCTCGACACGGCTGATAGGGAAGCACCTGAAAAATTGAAGGGCGAGAGCCAGCGCGACCCTCGCGGTCCGGTTCATCACTCGTCCATATTGCGCATCCGACTGCCTTTGGGGTCAAACAGCGCGCCCAGATGCACAGTTGCCGTGAACTTTTGCCCTGCGATATTGACATCAACCTGATCACCACCGACGAACCCGGTTTTGCAAAATGCCAATGCAACTGGACGTCCGACCCGATACCCAAAGGCACAAGAGGTGGTATGCCCGATGATCTGATCCCCTGAATAAACAGGTTCATGCCCCAGTGGCACCGCATCTGGATCATCAAGTATGAGCGATACGACTTGATGTGTGGCAGAAGTTTTTCGTTTCTCTTCAACAGCCTCTGCGCCGATGTAGCCGCCAGATTTGCGCAGGGCAAAGCCTAGACCAACGTCCAATGGAGTGACATCGCTGTCCAACTCATGCCCCATGGCGCAAAAGCCTTTTTCAATTCGCATCGACGTCTGTGCATAAAGACCCGCTGGCGCGGCTCCGGCTTGGGTCAATGCGCGATACACATCTTGTGCATGGGCGGCGCGACAGGTGATTTCCCAGCCCGCTTCGCCCACATAAGATAGACGCGCAGCCCGAATATGATGGCCGGCAATGGTCGCTTCGCCATGTTTGAAGTAGTTTATCCGCGTCAGGCTTTCGGCACCGACCGCGCCAGCAATCTTCGCAGCCTCCGGCCCCATCAACCCAAAAATCGCGTATTCTTCCGTTGTATCACAGATACTTACATCGTATCCTTCACCGTGCTGCAGGAACCACGCCATATCGCGTTTTATGGCTGCGGTTCCAACAAACAGGCGATAGTGATCCTCTGTAATCCGTTGCGCCGTGATGTCGCTCTCGAAGGTGCCGCGTTCATTCAACACCGCCGTATAGATGACAGATCCAGGCGCGCGTGCCATTCGCCCTGCGCAAACATGCAAAAGGAATGCCTCTGCATCCGGCCCCGTTACGTCAATTTTGCCAAAGGAAGAGGCATCAAATATTGCAGCGCGTTGGTGCGCCGCCTCGACTTCTGCTGCGACAATGGCAAACCAGTCGGGCTTGTCGAACCGAAGTTTTGGTTCTGCGGTTTTACCAAAATATAGCGGACGCTCCCAGCCATACACCTGGCCAAACTGGGCCCCAGCCGCGCGATAGTCGCTATCGACGGGCAGGGGGCGCAGATCCCTAGCGGTTGAGAGCTGCTTGCCCGGGTATGCGATTTCGTAATGGGTTCCGAGGATTTCTGGCGCTCGGGCCATCAGATGATCAAGCGAATTGAAGACAGGTGCAAAGCGTTTGGCGTCTGCCTCAGACAAATCGTAAGCGGGCGCACCATGCACGATTGCATGCGCAAGGTTCATGCCCGCGCCACCGCCCGATGCGATGCCAACGGAGTTCATGCCGCAGCCAAGGAAGAGCCCACGGGTTTCTGCAGTTTCACCCAACATGAATGTGCCATCCGGTGTAAAACTCTCTGGCCCGTTGAGCAGCATTTTAACCTCAGCCGTTTCCAGCGCGGGCAGGCGGTGCAGAGCGTTGAGCATCATCGGTTCGAAATGATCCCAATCCTCTGGCAACAGACCATATTCGAAACTCTCATCCAGAATGCCGGGCGCAATCGGTTTGCCCATCGGCTCAAAACACCCCACGAGGAGGCCGCCGGAATCGTCGCGGATGTAAAGATGGTTGTCGTGATCCGACAGCGTTGGCGTGTTTCCTTCAATCCCATCGATCGGCTTCGTCAGCAGATAGAAATGCTCACAAGCGAGGGCAGGGACCTCCGCACCGGCCATGGCTCCGACCTCACGTGACCACAGCCCCGCACAGAGCGCAATTGCGTCACACTTCACCACACCTTGCGTGGTTTCAACTCCTTTTACGCGCCCGTTTTCCGTAAGAATGCCAGTGACGCCCGTTCTTTCAAAGATACGTGCACCCAGTGACTTAGCGCCCTTAACTAAGGCGGCGCAGACATCGGAAGGCGACACGCGGCCATCGTCCGGTGACCAAACAGCGCCGAGCACATCATCCGCGTTCATCAACGGCCAGCGCTCTTTGGCTTCTTCGGTCGAAATCGAGCTTGCGTCGATCCCATAAGCATGCGCCAGCGCCTCTTGTCGTTTGATGTGGGTAAGGCGGTCCGGATTTGTCGCGAGCGACAATGAGCCTTTTTGAATCCATCCCACGTTTTGCCCGGTTTCACGCTCAAGCTGGCTGTATAGCTCGACAGAATATTGGATCATCCGTGTGAGATTGCGCGAATGACGCAAGGCGCGTACTTGGGCTGCAGAATGCCATGTGGTGCCGGATGTTAGTGCATTGCGCTCGAGCAAAATGGCATCATTCACCCCCATCTTGGCGAGGTGATAGAGGGTCGAGCACCCCATAATTCCGCCGCCGATGACGACAACAGATGCATGAGCGGGAAGGGAGGTGGACATGAGTTCGTTCCATTTCTGCGGCAGCAGACGTTGCATGCCGATGGGTGGGGCACGCGAAAAGCCTTGATGAAATCACAAATCTCGTCAATGTAGGTGAAAAATAACATTCGTTATCAGGCCGCAATGCGCTGACGCAGGTGAGAACGTGGACCCAACCATCCGAAATAAAACAATAACTCGCCTCAAGGAAGAAATCCCCGAGCTGTCACCCCGGCTGCAAGTGGCGGCAAAGTACATTGTCGATCACCCTGCGGATTTTGGCCTCGACTCGATCCGCGACACGGCGCGAAAGGCGGATGTGTCGACCTATACACTTGTGAGAATTTCAGAGCGGCTGGGCTTTGATAGCTATGAGGACATGCGCGACCCATTTCGCGTGGCTCTGGTGGCTCCGACACAATTCATTGACGCGCCGGAGTGGATCAACAGATGGCGGGAAAGCGGTGAAATTGGACAAAAACAGGCCGAAGCCGCACTGAATTCTATGGCGATTGTGCAGCGTAGTTTGGAGGGGCAGAACCTTAAACAGCTGCAACGGGTGGCGGAAATGCTATTGGGTGCCAAGAATGTCTATTTGACGGCTGTGCGCGCAAGCTATTCAATTGCCTACTACTTTCACTATGTGGGGCGCATGGCGCTGCCCTCGTTGCAGCTGATTCCACGCCATATCAACAGTGCCATTGATGAATTGAATTACGCTGACGAGGGCGATGTGATGATCGCTATTACACTTACCCCGTATTCTCGTGAAACCATCGAAGCCTGTGAATTCGCACGAAAAAAAGGTGTGAAGCTGGTGATGATCTCCGATAGTGAGGTCATTTCTTCAAATTTCACCCCTGAAGAAACTCTGGTTGCATCTACACTAAGCACACATCACTTTGGGTGTTATACGGGCGTTATGGCTGTGGCCGAAAATCTCGTGTCATTGCTGGTTGCTTTGGGGGGGCAGGATGTGAAGGACAGAATCACGTCGTACGAGACCTTACGCAAAGACAACAACGCCTATTGGGTGGCGAAGAAAAAACATTAGTTATGTCGTGACTACAAAAATAACTTGTGGAAGCATCGCCCGCATACTATCGGCACCGCGACCGATTTCGGTTTTAAATCAGGGAGAGAACTTATGGTCCTCAAACAAACACTTCTCGCATCTGCTGCAACTGTTGCTCTGGGCTTTGCCGGCGCGGCATCCGCAGCTGAGCAACAGTTCATCACCATCGGCACCGGCGGTGTGACAGGCGTTTATTACCCCACTGGTGGCGCGATCTGCCGCCTGGTGAACAAAGACCGCAAAGAGCACGGCATTCGCTGCTCGGTGGAATCCACCGGTGGTTCTGTTTACAACACCCGCACCATTCGCGAAGGCGAGCTGGAGTTCGGTGTTGTTCAGTCCGACGTGCAAAAAGCGGGTCTCGACGGCACCGGCGCATTTGAAGCAGACGGTCCTTTTGAAGGCCTGCGTGCGCTGTTCTCGGTCCACCCCGAGCCGATGCACCTGATGGCACGCAAAGATGCAAACATCGCATCCGTCGATGATCTTAAAGGCAAGAAGGTCAACATCGCGAACCCCGGTTCCGGTACCCGCGTTCTGGCTGACACGCTGATGCAATACTCTGGCCTGAGCGCCGATGATTTCGCACTTGCGGCAGAGCTCAAGTCTTCTGAGCAGGCGGCAGCGCTGTGTGACGGCAAAATCGATGCAACCATCTGGGCCTCCGGTCTGCCGAATGGCTCGAGCCAAGAAGCAACCTCGTCCTGTGACGTGAACATCGTACCGCTGTCCGGTGAAAACATTGACACTCTGCTTGCTGAGAACACGCCTTACGCGGCTGCAACCATTCCCGGTGGCATGTACCCAGGTAACCCGGACGACATCCCGTCCTGGGGCCCTAAAGCAACCTTTGTGACCTCCGCAGATGTGTCTGACGAGGTGGTCTATGCGGTTGTGAGCGCGGTATTTGAGAACTTTGATGACTTCAAGAAACTGCACCCGGCCTTTGCACGTCTCAGCGAAGAAGAAATGGTGAGCGATGCGCTGTCCGCAGAGATCCACCCTGGCGCGATGAAGTACTACAAAGAACGCGGCTGGAAGTGATACTGTCACTTTTATCGTAAAATCAAAGGCTTTCGCTCCTGCGTTCAGGGGCGAAAGCCGTTTTCGTTTCAACAAGAGTGTATAACAAACCGGGTGGGGACACGATGACAGATAATCAAAGCGCCGCGGCTCAGGAAGATCGTTCGCTTGACGATTTTGTAGCCGACAGCGACACCGGCGGCCGTTCGCCGCGAGATGCATTGGGGCGCAATGCGCTTTGGTATTTACCGCTCGTCTGGTCTCTATATCAGCTTTGGATCGCGTCACCGTTGCCGTTCGTTCTTGGCGTAGGTGTTTGGAATGATACGCAAACCCGTGCCATTCATCTTGGCTTTGCGGTGCTCTTGGCCTTTATTGCGTTCCCCGGTTTAAAAACGAGCCCGCGCCATCATATCCCGATCCCGACTTGGATTATTGGCATAATTGGCGCGCTTTGTGCTTCGTATCTGTTTTATGCCTACGCAGGAGTCGCGGCGCGCTCCGGTGCCCCCAACCAGACGGATATCATTGTCGCGGTAATCGGTTTGGTGCTGCTTTTGGAGGCGGCGCGACGCAGCCTTGGCTTCCCGCTGATGGGCGTGGCACTGTTTTTCCTGGCGTATGTCTTCTTTGGCTCGTCGCCATGGTTGCCCGAAGTGGTGCAGTGGAAGGGCGCCTCAATCAACAAAGCCATGAGCCACATGTGGCTTACAACCGAAGGCGTCTTTGGTGTCGCACTTGGCGTATCTTCAGGTTTTGTGTTTCTTTTCGTACTGTTCGGCGCGCTTCTTAATCAGGCCGGGGCAGGGAACTACTTCCTGAAACTGGCCTTTGCCGCCTTGGGACACCTGCGCGGTGGCCCGGCAAAAGCCGCCGTCATCGGCTCTGCTGCGACGGGTTTGATTTCAGGATCGTCCATCGCCAATGTGGTTACGACTGGCACGTTCACCATTCCGCTGATGAAACGTGTAGGCTTTCCCGCCACCAAAGCTGGCGCGATCGAGGTCTCCTCGTCGATCAACGGCGTTCTGACACCGCCCGTGATGGGCGCGGTGGCCTTCCTGATGACCGAGTATGTCGGCATTCCATACGTCGAGGTTGTGAAGACTGCGATTATCCCCGCAGCGATCTCTTACATCGCTCTGGTCTATATCGTGCACCTCGAAGCACTCAAAATGGGCATGAAGGGCTCTCGCCGGATGCACCCGGTCAAGTTCTTCCTCGGTGCGATTTTCACCATCGCCATTTCTATCATCATCGGTGGCGGAACCCTTTGGCTTTGCGGTGTGTTTGTGAATGCGCTCGAAGGGATCGCAGGCGGGGCCAGCACGTGGCTGATTGTAGCGATCATGGCCGTTCTCTATGTTCTGGCGCTCAAAGTTGCCGCGGCGCATGAGGATCTGGAAATCAGCATCGAGTCGATGCAGAACCTGCCGCCCACGCGTGAAATCTTTAAGACCGGCATTCACTACATCATGCCAATCCTGTTGCTGATGTATCTGTTGATGATCGAGCGCAAATCGCCGGGCCTCTCTGCCTTCTGGTCGTCGGTTGCAATGCTGGTGATCCTCGCCACTCAAAACCCGATCAAGGCGATGTTCCGCGGACAAGACAATGCAATTGCTGAGTTTAAGCAAGGTGTTGCAGACATCTTTGAAGGTCTGATCATCGGCGCACGCAATATGATCGGTCTGGCCTGTGCCATGGGTGTTGCTGGTATCATTGTTGGTGCGGTGACCCTGACAGGGATCGGCCAGGTGATGGCGGAGTTTGTTGAATTCCTCTCCGGTGGCAGTGTCATGCTGATGCTGATCTTTGTTGCGCTGATCTCCATTGTGCTCGGCATGGGTTTGCCCACAACCGCCAACTATATCGTGGTAAGCTCACTGATGGCGGGTGTTGTGGTGGAACTGGGCGCGCAAAACGGTCTGATCGTACCGCTGGTCGCGGTGCATATGTTCGTGTTCTACTTTGGGATTATGGCGGATGTGACACCGCCAGTGGGGCTTGCGAGCTTTGCCGCAGCTGCGATTTCCAAAGGCGATCCACTGCGCACAGGTTTTCAGGCGTTCTTCTACTCAATCCGGACCGCATTGTTGCCGTTCCTGTTCATCTTCAACACCGATCTATTGCTGATTGATGTGGGGCCGGTTCAGGCAGTGTTCGTCTTTATCGTGGCGATGATTGCGATGCTGCTGTTTGCGGCATCCACGATGAACTATTTCATCGTGAAATCAAAGATCTGGGAAAGCGCGCTGCTGCTTCTGGTGGCGTTCACTCTGTTCCGTCCGGGCTTCTTCCTCGATCAGCTGCAACCTGCGTTTGAAACCCGTCCGGGGTCTGCGGTCTATGAAATGGCCGAGAACGTGGAAGATGGCGGAACATTGCGTGTGCGTCTGCTGGGTGAAAGCCTTGAAGGCGATATGGTCGATGCGCGTTTCCTGCTGCCGCTGGGTGAGCAGGGTGCCGATGGTCAAACCCGTCTTTATGACGGCGCAGGCATTGAGTTCCGCGATGAAGATGGCAAGATCTATGTGGACAATCTGAACTTCGGCGGTCCGGCAGAGCAACTTGGCATCGATTTCGACTGGGAGCTGGTCGAGATGGAAGTTGAGGCAGATCGCATGCCGAAAGAAATCTTCTATCTGCCGGCGTTCCTGATCCTTGGTTTCGTCGTCTTCCTGCAACTCGGCCGGAAGCGCAAAGAAGAAGGAGTAGCCTGATGACCAAACACGTACTTTGCGCTGTCGACCTGACGCATATGGATGCTGAAGAGGCATTGCTGAAACGGGCAGCGGAGCTCGCTGAATTCTACGGAGCCACGCTCAGCGTGGTGACCGTAGTCCCGGACTATGGCATGAGCATCGTGGGCTCGTTCTTCAAAGACGGCACCATGAAGGAGGCGGTCAAAGAAGCGGACCGCCAACTACATGCCTTTGTTAAAAAGGTCGTGCCAGACATGAAGGGTGTCCAGCACATCGTTGAAGTCGGGGCAAATGTCTACGAGATGATCCTTGATGCGATCAAACGGTCTGAAGCTGACTTGGTGGTCATGGGTGCACATAAACCGGAGTTGATGGACCGGCTGCAAGGACCGAACTCAGCACGTGTGGCGCGATACGCCAAATGCTCGGTTCTGATCGTGCGCGACTAATACCGGCTGATAGTAAATAAAAAACGCGCTCCGAATTGGGGCGCGTTTTTCGTATGAGAGAGGTGGCATACAACTTCCCATATGGATACCCTATAATCAGTATTATGTAAAGTACGATTGCAGGATGTAGCAGAGCATTACTCCTAATAAAGCTCAGCCAAACAAATCATGTGCCAGTTCAAGGGCTTCAACGAGGCGATCAACCTCTTCGCGGGTGTTGTACATCCCAAAAGACGCACGACACGTTGCAGTAACGCCAAGATGATCCATCAACGGTCCCGCACAATGATGACCCGCGCGTACAGCGACGCCTTTCTTGTCGAGGATCGTCGAGATGTCATGCGCATGTGCAGCGCCCTCAAGCGTCAGACTGAAAATAGCGGCCTTACCCGGTGCGTGCCCCTGAATGTTCAGCCAGTTCAATCCTTTGAACCGCTCAGCTGCATAATCGCGCAAGTCCGCCTCATGGGCCGCGATCTCCGCCATTCCGACATTCATCATGTAATCTAGCGCGACACCAAATCCGATGGTCTGGACGATCCCGGGCGTTCCAGCCTCAAATTTCATTGGCGGATCATTGTAAATCACCTGATCCTTGGAGACTTCCTTGATCATGTCACCACCACCAATGAATGGACGCATTTCAGCCATTCGCTCGGGGCGAATGTAGATCGCGCCAGATCCCGACGGGCCGTAGAGCTTATGTCCGGTCACCGCATAGAAGTCGCAACCAAGATCCTGAACATCTACGGGCATGTGAACCGCACCTTGCGATCCATCCACAAGTACCGGAACACCTTTGTCATGTGCGCCAGACGTAATGGATTTTACATCAACAACAGTTCCCAAGACGTTGGAACATTGTGTAATTGCGATCAGTTTTGTTTTAGGTGTGATCGCATCCAGAACCTTTTGCGGATCGAGGCTTCCGTCCGCTTCGGTGTCCACCCATTTCAGAACCACACCCTGACGTTCCCGTAGGAAATGCCACGGAACAATATTCGCATGATGCTCCATCACCGACAGAATGATCTCATCACCAGCTTCCATCCGGGGCATTGCCCAGGAATAAGCTACCAGGTTGATGCCTTCGGTGGTGCCAGAATTTAGGACAATGTGATCCTCATCCGCAGCGTTCAGGAACTTCGCAATAATTCCGCGCACGCCTTCATACTTCTCGGTCGCAAGATTAGAGAGGTAATGCAAGCCACGGTGAACATTAGCATATTCCTCAGCATATGCCTTGGTCACCGCATCGATCACAACCTGTGGTTTTTGCGCGGACGCACCATTGTCGAGATAAGTCAGCGGTTTGCCATTCACTTCGCGCGACAGGATCGGAAAGTCAGAGCGGATTTTTTCGACATCATACATTGGACGTCTCCAGAATTGTGGGGAGGAACACCCCCATCAGGATCAGAACGGCGATCATGGCGCCGATACCCGCAAGGACTATGACACCGGCGGATCTTGCCATGGAATTCAGACCAAAACCTACGTTGGTAAAATGTGCAAGCACATAGAGTCCGTAGACCGCAGCCGCGAGGTTAAACAGCACAGCAACGGGTGCGATCACGAAAACAAGAACAATCGCAATCACTTGCACAATGATATTCACAATGCGCAGCCATACGAGCAAGCCCAGAATAGTGGTGAAGTTGGCCTCTCGCCCCATCCATTTCGCAGCGGTGATCGAAGCGATCGTATAACTCAACTGAAGAACAACGAGAAACACACCAAACATCGCCGGGCTCAGCCCCGGAAAGAGCGTGTTCGATGGATAGCCAAGCAGGTATCCCTGCACCGCGTAGAGGAAAACGCTCAGCACGACATTCAATGCGAAACCGGTCCAGACCACATCAAAGCTGAGTTGCATTGATATGATCCGGCGTGCGGCACTGGCCGGGTCAGTGACAGTTTCCACCAAGAGGTCTTTGAAATTCATTAGTTTTTACCCCAATAGGCCTCAATGAGACCGGAGATCCAAAACCAGAGGAACACCACAACCCACAAGATACCGACAGCACTCAAGGCTGGTCCGGGTCCAATGAACCCCGCGACCAGTCCATTCAGGAGCAACAGAGGAGAGGATGCAAGCATCGCCCAAAACAGTGCGAGGCGACCACAGTATCCATCCCCCTGCCCGCCTATCATGCGCATCAGGAAATGAGAAATCATCGCAAGCGCATAAAGAGCAAGCGGCGCGATGAATATGATACCCAATAGCGCACCGCCCAGAAGCATGTTCAACTCCTGCCCGGTCAAATGCGCCTCACGCGCGAGGCGGGGCATTTGCGCGATGAACATCAGCACACAAGCCCCCATTACAAAAGCCAAAAGCCGGTCTTCTCTTGGCCCCATAGCGAGAAGCCGCGCAATTACCTTGCGCGGCCCCCGATACGTTGCCGTGATGTCTGTGGTCACAGCCATGCCAGACCTCAGCGCCGCCGGGCGAGCCAGCCGTAAAGGCGGTCGTTGATGCTGGCGGCGATTTCATCATCCTCGATCTCTTCCACTGCCTCCGCGAGGAAAGCGAGCGTCATCAGGTCGGTTGCTTCCGATTCAGGAACGCCGCGAGAGCGCAGATAGAAAAGCCCATCCTCATCAATCGCGCCTGAGGTGGAGCCATGCGAGCAGGCCACATCATCAGCGTAGATCTCAAGTTCTGGTTTGGCGAGGAATTGGCTGTCGTCATCCAGAAGCAAAGACTGAGAAATCTGATATCCATCAGTCTTTTGCGCGCCTTCTTTCACCAGAATTTTGCCTTGAAATACACCCGTTGCCCCATTGCGCAGAACCTTTTTGAAAACCTGACGGCTCTCGCAGTTCACCGCGTCGTGGGTGACAAAAACAGTGTCATCATGGTGAAAATCACCATCGCCCACACAGGCACCCGCCACATGCGCCACGGCATCATCACCGAGGAACTCAACCACAGCTTCGTTGCGGGTCAGGACGCCGTTTACCGTAAGCGTAAAGCTCTTGAACACAGACTCCGTTCCCAAGCGCGCAAAGAGATGTGTCGCTGCACGACGCTCGTGATCACGCCCCTGAGCGCGCACCAAGTGGAGCGTGCCATTGTCTGCGATATCAATTTCCATCGCCTTGTTAAAACGCGAGGCGGCCGGGCCGTTTTCAAGGATCGTCGCCTCGGCACCGCTGTCCACCTTGATCACATGATGTAGGATCGCATCGGAGCTCTCAGTTTCGTGACGATAAACCAGATTGATCGGTTTGGACGGCTTTCCGGTAACGTGAATAACCACACCATCGGTTGCAAAAGCGGTGTTGAGCGCGGCCAAAGGGCGCTCAACCGGTGTTTGACCACGCGCTTCAAGAACACCGTATATGTCCTTGGCCCAATGGATATCTTTGCCTTGGATTTCAGCAAGGCGTTCGATGTTCACACCCTCCAGAGAGAGATCATCAGAGGCCTCAGCATCAAAGACACCATCGACAAAAACGATGCGAATGCGATCAAACGTATCAAACATCGGTGCTTCGCCGCTGTCGAACACAGCTGCATTCAGCGCGTCCGCAGAGGTCAGCGTGTCAGGACGGGTGTATTTCCAATATTCATCACGCCGGTCTGGCAGGCCCATGGTCTGAACCCGAGATACGGCTGCACGGCGCGCAGCATCGAGACATCCGCCTTCGGGCAGAGACAGAGACGCAAGACGGGTCTCTGTCGTCGATTGTTTCAGCTCAGGAAGTGCCATTATGCCACCTCGGACAGGATGTCTGCGTAACCGTTGTTTTCAACTTCGAGCGCCAGCTCGGGTCCACCGGTTTTCACGATGCGACCATCAGCCATGATGTGAACAACGTCAGGTTTGATGTGATCCAGCAGACGCTGGTAGTGCGTGATGACAAGGAAGCCCCGACCCTCGTCGCGCAGCGCGTTCACACCGTCGGCAACCAGTTTCATGGCATCGACGTCAAGACCGGAGTCGGTCTCGTCGAGAATGCACATTTTCGGCTCCAGCATCGCCATCTGCAGGATTTCGTTACGCTTTTTCTCACCACCAGAGAAGCCAACATTGACCGGGCGCTTCAGCATTTCGGCGTCGATCTTCAGCTCTTTGGCTTTCTCGCGCACGTGCTTGAGGAAATCCGTGGCCGACAGCTCTTCTTCGCCGCGGGCCTTGCGCTGTGCGTTTACCGCAGTGCGCAGGAAGGTCATGTTGCCCACGCCGGGAATCTCGACCGGGTATTGGAAGGCAAGAAAAACACCAAGTGCGGCGCGCTCTTCCGGTTCCAACTCTAGCAGTTCTTCGCCCAGCAAAGATGCTGACCCTTCGGTCACCTCGTAGCCATCCTTACCCGACAGAACGTAGGACAAGGTGGATTTACCGGAGCCATTCGGGCCCATGATCGCGTGCACTTTACCTGCCTCGACGGTCAGGTTTACGCCTTTGAGGATTTGCTTGTCTTCTTCCTCAAGTTTCACGTGTAGGTTTTTGATTTCGAGCATATCTTTCGCCTTTTTCTTGTTGCCGCGAGTGCCTGGGGCACATGCTGCGTGTCGGAGGTTCGTCAGCTTTCCACATCCGTTTGGATCGGTTTGATGACGTAATTCTTATTCGTTTTGTAGCGCTGCAGCGTGTCGCAGATCCCATATCCCATTCGTGCGATCAGGGTGTGGAATGCATCGTCATTTTCTTGATCGACCTCGACCAAAAGCGCAGGCTGGCATCGGCTAATCGTATCCTGAAGGCCAGAAAGGACTTGTATTTCCATACCTTCCACATCGATCTTAATGAAGTCGGGGTGGTCATTTTTCAGAGCCAGATCGCCTGTTGTGATTTCAATATCGCCCTCTCCCGGCAACATTTTCGCGGCCCCGAGATTTCGATCCCGCAGCTCCATCCCAAAGCCCACACGCGGCTCTGCGCCCAATCCTTTTCCAAGATGGCTCATGTCGTATTTCGTCGCGAGCCCGTTAGCGGAGATATTCGCCAGCAGCAGCTTGAGCGCCTTTGGATTGGGTTCAAATGGGATGACACGCGCCGCCGACAGAAAAACCGCCGCATAAAGTCCGTGGTTCCCCACATTAGAACCAATGTCTACGAACGTACCGCCAAGAGGGAAAAGAGATTTGATAACAGCGAGTTCTTCCTCTTCGTAGAAGCGCCCCTCTCGATGAGAGCGTTGGATCGGGTCACGCTGCATATCGACAGAGAACACCATGCGCTGACCATAAATCTCGCTGGTATAGAGAGACACCTCCGGGAATCCCACGGATTTCCCTGAGGAAATTCGGTCGATGAATTCACGAAGTTGGAGAGGATCAAAAAGCACGGCTTATTCTCTGACTGGGTTAACCGATCACGACAGCGGTGCCGCTGGCCGAGACCATCAACATCGATTGGCCGACGACTTCATAGTCGAGGTCGACGCCCACAACAGCATTTGCGCCAAGCGCACGCGCGCGGTCTTCCAACTCGCTCAGCGCCGTTTCGCGTGCGTCTTGCAGCTTACTCTCATAAGCGCCTGATCTTCCACCAACAATGTCGGTGATCTGGGCAAAAACATCACGGACAACATTCGCGCCCATGATCGCCTCACCCACAACGATGCCCTTGTATTCGGCGATCTGGTAGCCCTCAACGGAACCGGTGGTCGTAACGATCATGGTGCAGTCTCCTTTTTGTCCTTGCCAAGGGCCGGACATCAGCCAACAGATCCTTCGAGCGAAATCGCAACCAGCTGCTGCGCTTCCATTGCGAATTCCATCGGCAGCGCTTGCAGCACGTCCTTGCAGAAACCGTTCACAACCAGTGCGACGGCCTCTTCTTCGTCCATGCCACGCTGGCGGCAGTAGAACAGCTGATCGTCATCCACCTTGGAGGTTGTCGCCTCGTGTTCGCAGCGCGAGGAATTGTTCTTCACCTCGATGTAAGGCACTGTATGCGCACCACATTTGTCACCGATCAACAAGCTGTCGCACTGGGTATAGTTGCGCGAATTTTTCGCTTTGGGGTGCATCGACACCAGACCGCGATAGGTGTTCTGCGCCTTGCCAGCGGAGATCCCTTTGGACACGATCCGGCTTTTGGTGTCTTTGCCAAGGTGGATCATTTTGGTGCCGGTGTCGGCTTGCTGCATATTGTTGGCGATGGCGATGGAATAGAACTCGCCCTGGCTCTCGTTGCCGCGCAGGATGCAGGACGGGTATTTCCATGTCACGGCAGAGCCGGTCTCAACCTGCGTCCACATCACCTTTGCGCGGTCGCCACGGCAATCAGCCCGTTTGGTCACAAAGTTGTAAATGCCGCCCTTGCCGTTTTCATCACCGGGGAACCAGTTCTGAACGGTGGAGTATTTCACTTCGGCATCTTCTTCGATGATGATTTCGACCACGGCCGCGTGCAGCTGAGCGGTGTCACGCTGCGGTGCAGTACAGCCTTCCAAATAGCTGACATAGCTGCCTTTATCGGCGATGATCAGGGTGCGTTCGAACTGGCCGGTGTTCTCCGCGTTGATGCGGAAATAGGTGCTGAGCTCCATCGGGCAGCGCACACCCGGCGGCACGTACACAAACGAACCATCAGAAAAGACAGCGGAGTTGAGCGTCGCATAGAAGTTGTCCGACACAGGTACCACGGTGCCGAGGTATTTCTTCACCAATTCAGGATGTTCGCGGATCGCTTCTGAGATAGAGCAGAAAATCACGCCCGCTTTTTTCAGTTCTTCCTGAAAGGTTGTGCCGACGGACACAGAGTCAAACACCGCATCCACAGCAACCTTGCGACCCTCGGAGGGCGCATCTTCAGCTCCTTCAACGCCCGCAAGAATCATCTGCTCTTTCAAGGGGATGCCGAGCTTTTCGTATGTAGCCAACAGCTTAGGATCGACTTCATCGAGCGACTTTGGCTTCACTTCCATGCTTTTTGGGCGCGCGTAGTAGTACTGATCCTGAAAATCGATCTCAGGATAGTTCACCATCGCCCAATTCGGCTCTTTCATGCCCTGCCAGCGCTCAAACGCTTTCAGACGCCATTCGGTCATCCACTCCGGCTCTTCGTTTTTCTCGGAAATCAGGCGCACGATATCCGGGTTCACGCCTTTGGGGGCGTATTCCATCTCGATATCGGTGTCCCAACCGTATTTATACGTGCTGACCTCGCGCACCGCATCCACGGTTTCCTGATCAACGCCTTCCTTGGCTTCGAATTGGTCCAGAGCGGCCATCGTCTTCTCCTGAACTCACGCCGAGCGGGCGCGATGTTTCTTCTGTTTGGCGCACCACGCTTCTGCAAAGCGCAGCACATCCGTTTCGGTCGTGTCGGCCCCGAGCGATACGCGGATCGCCCCCTGAGCCGTCGTCTCATCAAATCCCATTGCGGTCAGAACGGCGCTCGCGCGCACCTTGCCGCTGGAGCAGGCACTGCCTGCGCTGATCGCAAAACCTGCCAAATCCATCTGCATAACCTGCGTCTCCCCCTTCCATCCGGGGGTCGCAAAGCAGGAAGTGTTTGGCAGGCGGCGCGCATCCTTACCTACGAAAATAGTGTCCGGGCACTCAGCCGCAACCGCCTTTTCTAGAATATTTCTAATTTCTGCAACCCGGTCCCAGACCCCGTTGTTCAGATCCTTTGCGGCCACTTCAGCTGCGGCACCGAACCCTGCGATTCCAATCACATTTTCGGTTCCAGAGCGGCGCCCCATTTCCTGGCCACCACCTTTAATCTGCGCCGCAAGATCGGTGCCACGCTTCAGCACGACCGCACCGATACCTTTGGGGCCGCCGAGCTTATGCGCGGAAATCAGCGCCATGGTCGCGCCCATCCAGTTGAAGGCGACCGGCAGCTTGCCAAAGGCCTGCGTTGCATCTGTGACCGCAAGCCCTTCGGGCAGGTCCTGAATGACACCCGTCTCGGAATTCGCCAGTTGCACACAGGAGTTTTGCGGGTCTGTCACGCACACGCGCCCAGAAGGGTCAACCGCCAAATCTTCTACAGTCCAGGCCCTTACGGCATCATGCTCAAGCGTTGCGCCATGAAGGTCGCGCCCCATAAGAGCCAATGTAGCGCCCTCGGTCGATCCGGATGTAAAAACCACATCGGCACCATCCGCACCAAAGGCAGCAGCAATCTGGGCACGGGCGCGTTCAACCACAGCCTTGGCCGCACGCCCTTCGGCGTGAACCGACGACGGATTACCACAGACGTCCATGGCTGCAATCATCGCGGCGCGCGCTTCGGGGCGCAGCGGTGATGTGGCATTGTGATCTAGATAAACACGAGTCATGGAGTCATATTTTTATTGTTGCAGAACATTGTGGTCTTGGTGCCAGCATTCAAGCTGGCCACGTTGTCTTATTCATCGACCACCGAGAACAGGTTCGGAACGGCCGGGCAAGGCGCCAGTTCATTGGCGATGACGTCAGACAGCCGGGTTTGATGCAGGAACACATAGACATGGGCGCTCAACCCTTCCCACAACCTGTTGGTCAGGGATTGCGCACGACTTCCGCTTGATCCCCCAGACGCACCTGCCCCTTTGTGCATCGCATCAACAGTCTCATCAACGGCCGCAAGAATCTCAACCACACGGATCTCCGACGCAGGTCGGGCGAGACGATAGCCTCCGCCCGGTCCGCGCACAGAAGCGACCAGACCGCCACGGCGCAGCTTTACGAAGAGTTGCTCTAGATAAGGCAAGGAAATATCTTGTCTTTTGGAAATGTCGGCCAGGACAACCAGACCTTCTGACGGTTGCAATGCAATGTCAGCCAAGGCCACCATTGCGTACCGTCCTTTTGTCGAAAGCTTCATCTGCTAACCCTTTTGTCGAAAAAGCAGCAAATGATTGACGATAGCCCTGTCAATGCGTATCTCAGCTTGACACGGTGCCGGTCCTTCACCTGCGCCTCTTTAGAATAGTTCTAAGGTGTCGGATAGAATTCGTCAAGTATTTGTCTCCGCCACCTCGCCAAAAAGCAGAGTAGGATCAACCCACCCATGCCTGAGGTCATTTTCCCCGGACCCGAAGGACGCCTGGAAGGCCGTTATCACCCGCAGAAGGAAAAGGATGCGCCGATCGCAATCGTGTTGCACCCGCATCCGCAATTCGGCGGCACCATGAACAACAAGGTGGTCTACAACCTCCACTATGCGTTCTACAACATGGGTTTTACCGTATTGCGGTTTAACTTCCGTGGCGTGGGCCGATCGCAAGGTGAATACGATCAGGGCGTCGGCGAACTCTCGGATGCCGCGTCCGCGTTGGATTACCTACAGTCGATGAACAACAACTCCAAGCATTGCTGGGTTGCAGGATTCTCCTTTGGGGCCTGGATCGGCATGCAGTTGTTGATGCGTCGCCCGGAGATCACTGGATTCATCTCGGTTGCGCCGCCTGCGAACATGTATGACTTCTCGTTCCTGGCGCCCTGCCCGTCTTCGGGGCTGATCATCAACGGCACCGCAGACCGCGTAGCCCCGCCTGCGGATACGGTGAGCCTTGTGAACAAACTTCACGAGCAAAAAGGCATCACCATCACCCATGATGAGATCGAGGGTGCGGATCACTTCTTCCAAGAGCCGCATATGGACACGATGATCGGAAATGTCTCCGATTACGTCAAACGGCGCCTCACTGAGACCACCCGCTGATGTCGACGCTGGACACACTGGCTGCAAAGCTGGCGGAGGATACCCTCAAGGTCCAGGACGCACTTGGTGAAGACCGCATGTATATGGAGATCGCCCAAGTTCTCGGGGCGGCCTCCCAATCTCTCGAAGAAGCTTTTCTGACAGAGGTTCGAATTCGCCTTGCCGAGCGCAAGGCGCGCGACTTTCTCAACAAACGGCTTGAGGCTGCTAAGGCAGAACTCGAGGCAGAGGCAAAAAACCGATCATGACGACCCATCTTGTGCAGCAGTTCGAATTCCTCTCTGAAATCGAAAGGCTGCGCGAGGTGGAGCGGCAGAATCTCCTGCTCGATGGCAGCCGGGTTGAGAACTCAGCCGAACACAGTTGGCATCTGGCACTCTATGCGCTGGCCTTTGCGTCCTATGCCCCGCCCGCTGTGTCCATCCCGCGCGTCATTCAGATGCTTTTGCTGCATGACATCGTTGAAATCGACGTTGGCGATCATCCTATTGACGAACCCACTGACTGGGCTGCTGTAGCCGAGGCCGAAGAGCAGGCTCAGAAGCGGATATTTGGCCTGTTGCCAAAGGCGCAGGGGGATGAGTTGCAATTGCTCTGGCGGGAGTTTGAGGCCGCAGAGAGTGCCGATGCGCGCTTTGCAAAAGCGCTGGACTACTGCCAGCCTATCTTCCAAACGCTTTGCGCTGTTTCGCCTCCTGAGGATCACCTTCGCGTGGTTCGTGAAAACCTGACGACCGGCCGCGCAACCACCTTAAAAGACCGCTTCCCAGAGGCCTATGCAGCGGCGCTTGAACTCATGAATGGCGCAGAGGTCAGCGATCTTAATTTTGCTGCAAGGCTCGCCTTCGTGTCCGAGGCGGACCGGTTGAAGTCTATCCTACGCGCCTCTCGCATTGCCTCTGGTCGGCGCTATGAGAATTCAGCAGAACACAGCTGGCACATTATGCTTTATGCGTGGATCTTGGCCCCCTACAGCGCGTCACAAGTCGATGTGACGCGCGTTTTGACCATGCTGCTGCTGCATGATCTGGTGGAAATAGATGCCGGTGATGTCCCGATCCACTCGAAACTTGACGCAGATGTGCTCGCGCGGATCGAGGCAGAGGAACTGGCAGCAGCGCAACGCATCTTTGGCCTCCTTCCAGCAGCCCAGACTGAGGAATGCCTGAAGATCTGGCAAGAGTTTGAAGCCGCAACCAGCAGCGATGCCATCTTTGCCAAATCCATCGACCGGGTGCAGCCGGTGCTGTTGAACATCGCGACCGGTGGCGGCAGTTGGATTGAGTATAACGTCACCCTGCCCCAGCTTGAGAGCCGGGTCGGCGCTAAGATCGCGCGTGGCGCGCCACAGGTCTGGGGATATGTGCGCGCGCAACTGTTGCCGTGGTTTACAGAGCGCGGCAGGCTTTAACCCCACATTGGTGTGAACAGGAAGCCTCGGGGGCATTTCCCCTCTTGCGCCAGTCTGCAAGGCAGGATTTGAGGGTGATGTCACCGCAACTTACCCTGCAGGTGGCCTCATGACGCTAGAGGACACGCCATGCATTATCTCTACTTGATGGCCGCTGTATTGGCCGAAACCATTGGCACCACCGCCCTTCAGGCCAGCCAGCAATTCACCCGGCTGGTGCCGTCGGTGATTGTTGTCATCGCTTACGCTGTGTCTTTCTTTTTGATGAGTCTGACGCTCAAATTCATGCCAGTTGGTATCGTTTACGCAATCTGGTCTGGACTGGGGATTGTTCTCATTGCGGCGATTGGCTTCCTTGTCTTTGGTCAACGCATTGATCTGCCAGCAATTGCGGGAATGGCGATGATTATTGGCGGCATCCTCATAATCCATCTGTTCTCGACCAGTTCGGGGCATTGAGACCTCCGAACTTGCAAGAGATGTCGCGGCAGTGCGGCGACAGTTGTAGGTTTGTCCCTCTTTTGCACTAGCCATGGGGGCTTTATCGGGGTATGCGCCCGGCAACCCCAATCAAAGGCATACCTTATGGACCTGCGCAATATTGCGATCATCGCGCACGTTGACCACGGCAAAACCACACTGGTTGACGAGCTTCTGAAACAATCCGGCGCCTTCCGCGAAAACCAGGCCGTGGCAGAACGCGCCATGGACTCCAACGATCTGGAACGCGAACGCGGCATTACCATTCTGGCCAAAGCCACCTCTGTGGAATGGAACGGCACCCGTATCAATATCGTCGACACCCCCGGCCACGCCGACTTTGGTGGCGAAGTGGAGCGCATCCTCTCCATGGTTGATGGTGTGGTGCTGCTGGTGGACGCTGCCGAAGGCCCGATGCCGCAGACCAAATTCGTGACCTCCAAGGCGCTGGCGCTGGGTCTGCGCCCCATCGTGGTGCTGAACAAGGTCGACAAGCCCGACGCTGAGCCTGACCGCGCGCTGGATGAATGCTTCGATCTCTTTGCCAATCTTGGTGCAGATGACGATCAGCTTGATTTCCCGTCCATGTATGCCTCCGGTCGCTCCGGTTGGGCCGATATGGAACTGGATGGCCCGCGCAAGGATCTCTCGGCGCTGTTTGACCTCATCGTGAAGCACGTCCCCGCGCCCAAGCAGATCGCACAGAAGGATGAGCCCTTCCGCATGCTGGCCACCACGCTCGGCTCCGACCCCTTCATGGGCCGTATCCTGACCGGCCGTGTTGAGAGCGGCACGCTCAAGGTCGGTGACAACCTCAAGGCCCTGAGCCGTGAGGGTGACCTGATCGAGAATTTCCGCGCCACCAAGATCCTCGCGTTCCGCGGTCTTGCCCAGCAGCCGATTGACGCCGCCGAGGCGGGTGACATCGTCACGATCGCGGGCATGACCAAAGCCACCGTTGCGGACTCGCTGGTGGATACCTCGGTCACCGAGGCCCTGCCCGCGCAGCCGATCGATCCTCCAACCATCACCGTGACCTTTGGCATCAACGACAGCCCGCTCGCGGGTCGTGACGGCAAGAAAGTCCAGTCGCGCGTGATCCGGGATCGCCTGATGAAAGAGGCGGAGTTGAACGTTGCGATCGAGGTCACCGACACCCCCGGTGGCGAGGCGTTTGAGGTCGCGGGCCGTGGCGAATTGCAGATGGGCGTACTCATTGAGAACATGCGTCGCGAAGGGTTCGAGCTGTCGATCTCCCGCCCGCAGGTGCTGTTCTCCGAGGAAAATGGCCAGCGCATGGAACCCGTCGAGGAAGCCACCATCGACGTGGATGACGAATATTCCGGCGTGGTGATCGAAAAGCTCACCGGCAACCGCAAGGGTGAGCTGGTCGAGATGAAGCCCGCTGGTGCCGGCAAGACCCGCATCATCGCGCATGTTCCGTCGCGTGGCCTGATCGGCTATCACGGCGAGTTCCTGACCGACACTCGCGGCACCGGCGTTCTGAACCGCGTGTTCCATGGCTGGACCCCGCACAAGGGCTCCATCCCGGGCCGTCGCGCTGGCGTGCTGATCTCCATGGAGAACGGCCAATCCGTGGCCTACGCGCTGTGGAACCTCGAAGAGCGCGGCAAAATGTTCATCGGCGCACAGGCTGACGTCTACACCGGCATGATCATTGGCGAGCACAGCCGCGACAATGACCTTGAGGTGAACCCGCTCAAAGGCAAGAAGCTGACCAACGTGCGCGCCTCCGGCTCTGATGATGCCGTGCGCCTGACCACGCCGGTTACGCTCTCGCTGGAAGAGGCAATTGCCTACATCAACGACGACGAGTTGGTCGAGGTGACGCCGAACTCCGTACGCCTGCGCAAGCGCTACCTTGATCCGCATGAGCGTAAGCGGATGGCAAAGGCCAACGGCTGATAGCTGCCTAGAATATGCAAAAAGGCCCGGTCACCTTTGACCGGGCCTTTTCATTTCTGCATGTTAAATCAAAGAACAGGAACAAAATCCTCTATTTCCGCATCCTCTGCTGTGTATCGACAGAAGGACCCGGCGGGCACGGATTGCCAGCACTCTCCCTTATGCAAGGGTTCAGACACCACCAGACGCCCGCGGCCGTCGGCTGTCTTGCTGCTGTAAACGGTCGGTGCCAGATGATCGGAGGCATAACGCACTGCATAAAGCGCGCCGCCGCAGCTAAAGGCGGCACCAATCCGCATATGGGGTGTGTGGCCGAACTCCCGACTCAGGCTTTCGAGTTTCCCCACCGCCCGCTGCATCGCGCCTTTGGGATCTTCATAAAGTCCCTCCGCAATTGCGATCAGGAACAAGGCCTCACTGTCCGTGGCCCCCTTACGCGCGCCATATAGTTCGTCCGGGATCATCATGTCGACCCGGCGGCGGAAATTCTCAAATCCGCCAACCTGTCCGTTGTGCATAAATGACCAGCACCCATGCGTGAAAGGATGGCAATTGTTGCGGCTGGTTGCGGTGCCGGTCGAGGCGCGTACATGCGCCAAAAACAGACCGGAGCGCACCTGATGAGTGATCGACCGCAGGTTGGGATCAGACCACGCCGGATGCGTGTCTCGGTAGAGCCCCGGCTCCTCACGACTGTCATACCACGCAATTCCGAACCCATCGGCATTGGTTTGTGTTTTACATTCAAAGGCATGGATCGATTGTGCGACCAGCGATTGCTCTGGTTTGCACACAACTTCGTCCAGATAGACTGGAGCGCCGATATACGCGGCCCAACGGCACATGATGTTCTCCTCGACTCGTCGCGATATCCTGTCACCGAGACGTCAAGGCACTGTTAATCATGAAAAAGGGCCACGCGAAACGCGCAGCCCAATCTTCTGTTTTGCACAGATTTTTCCTGCTCAGGCGTCGGTTTCAACAACCATCAGTTCCCGCTCAGAGGCATCGCGCGCGTGGCTCAGCGCCTCCTGGTATTCGAGGCTGTTATAGCAGTCGACGGCGGCCTCAACGCTGGGGAATTTTGCGACCACATTACGCGGACGTTCCTTGCCTTCCAGCTGAACAAACCGCCCGCCGCGGGCGATGAATGCGCCGCCGTGCTTGGCGATTGCCGGGCCTGCCAGCTCGGCATATTTGCCGTAGGCGTCAGCATCGGTGACGGTCACATGAGCGATCCAGAGTGCGGGCATGTCTATTTTCCTTCCAATAGTGCTTCGGCGGCCTTGATGGCCTCTGCGGCGCCAGAAAAATCCTTGCCGCCGCCCTGCGCCATATCGGGACGGCCACCGCCGCCCTTACCACCAACCGCAGGAACGGCCGCTTTCAGCACATCGACAGCCGAGATGTCACCGGTCAGATCATCGGTCACACCAGCGGCGACCGCAACCTTGCCGTCATCTTCGGCGATCAACAGGATCACACCGGATCCTATCTTCTGCTTATGGGCGTCGATCAAACCACGCAGATCCTTGCCGGACACTCCTTGAAGCGCCTGACCGAGGAAGGTCTTGCCACCGATCTCCTTGGTTTCCGCGCCACCGTCGGAGCCGCCGCCCATGGCGATCTGCTGTTTGAGATTCGAAATCTCATTTTGCAGTGCCTTGCGTTCATCCATCAGCACCTTCAGACGGTCCATCACGTCAGCGGGCTGCGCCTTGAGTGCTCCGGCGACCTCCGCCATGCGGGCCGCTTCGCGCTCCAAGTGGTCAAAGGCTGCCGCACCGGTCAGTGCCTCGATCCGGCGCACCCCAGCAGAGGACGCGCTATCCCCGAGAATCACAAAGGTCCCGATATCGCCGGTCTGTTTTACATGCGTACCACCGCAAAGCTCGATGGAGTAGGTATCACCATCGGCACCCTTGCCGGTGTCGGCGCGCCCCATGGAGACCACGCGCACTTCTTCGCCGTATTTCTCACCAAAGAGCGCCTGTGCGCCCAAGGCACGGGCATCATCCGGGGTCATGATCCGGGTACTTACCGGAGAGTTTTGACGGATAAAATCATTCACTTCCGAGGCGACCTTCGTCAGGTCTTCTTGGCTGACGGCCTTGTTGTGGCTGAAATCGAACCGCAGACGCTCCGCCGCATTGAGCGAGCCCTTCTGCGCCACGTGTTCACCAAGCGCGTTGCGCAATGCCTCGTGCAGCAGGTGTGTCGCAGAGTGGTTGGCACGGATCTGGCTACGGCGGGTATGATCGACTTCCATCGCCGCGCCGCTGCCCACGGAAATCTCGCCTTCGGTCACCTCAGCGATATGCAGGAACAGACCCTCGACCTTCTTGGTATCGGTGATCCGCGCGGCGCCGCCTTCAACGGTCAACACGCCAGTGTCGCCGACTTGACCACCGCTCTCGCCATAAAACGGGGTCTGGTTCAGGATGATCTGGACGCTGTCGCCTTTGGTCACTTTGTCGACCTTTGCGCCATCCTTAACCAATGCAACGATCTGCCCCTCGGCTTTCTCGGTCTCATAGCCGAGGAATTCGGTCGTGCCCTCGGCATCCACGATGTCGAAATAGACTTTGACATCCGCAGCGTCCCCCAGACCAATACCACCGGCACGGGATTGCTCTTTTTGAGCCTTCATCGCAGCATCAAAACCATCGGTGTCGACCTCGACCCCTTTGGCGCGTAGGGCGTCCTGGGTCAGATCGAGCGGGAAGCCAAAGGTATCGTAGAGTTTGAACGCGGTCTCGCCGGACAGCACGTCGCCTTGGTTCAGATCCACAGACGCCTCGTCCAGCAGTTTCAGACCACGGTCCAAGGTCTTGAGAAAGCGGGTTTCTTCCTGCTCAAACGTCTCCTCAATGAGCGCCTGACCCTGACCAAGCTCCGGATAGGCCGCGCCCATCTGGCTGACCAGAGCTGGCACCAGCTTGTGCATCACCGGATCGGTCGCACCCAACAGGGAGGCATGACGCATGGCGCGGCGCATGATGCGGCGCAGCACATAGCCCCGTCCCTCGTTGGAGGGCAGCACACCTTCGGCAATCAGGAAGGAACAGGACCGCAAATGGTCGGCGATGACGCGATGGTGCACGTTCTGATCGCCGAACGGCTCACTGTTGGTGACCGTCGCCGAGGCCTCGATCAGGTATTTGAACAGGTCGGTCTCGTAGTTGTCATGAGTGCCCTGCAACAGCGCCGCAATCCGCTCCAGCCCCATGCCAGTGTCGATCGATTGCATGTCGAGATCAACCATGGACCCATCTGCAAACCGCTCGTTCTGCATGAACACGAGGTTCCAGATCTCAATAAAGCGATCCCCGTCTTCCTCGGGCGAGCCCGGAGGGCCACCCCAGATATGATCGCCGTGGTCATAGAAGATCTCGGTGCACGGACCGCAGGGACCGGTATCGCCCATTTGCCAGAAGTTGTCAGAGGTCGCGATCCGGATGATCCGATCCTCTGGAACGCCGACTTTCTTCCAGATTTCAAAGGCTTCGTCATCTGTGTGATAGACGGTTGTGTAGAGCTTGTCCTTGGGGATATCAAACTCGCCGGTGATCAGTTCCCACGCAAAAGGGATCGCCTCGTTCTTGAAATAATCTCCAAAGGAGAAGTTTCCGAGCATCTCGAAAAACGTATGGTGGCGCGCAGTGTAGCCCACATTGTCGAGGTCATTGTGTTTACCGCCAGCACGCACGCATTTCTGGGCAGAGGTGGCGCGCACATAATCACGACGATCCACGCCGGTGAAGCAGTTCTTGAACTGCACCATGCCGGAGTTGGTAAACATCAGCGTTGGATCATTGCGTGGCACCAACGGGCTTGAGTCTACGACCTCATGGCCCTGCTTGGCAAAATAGTTCAGAAAGGTCGACCGGATGTCGTTCAAGCTGGGCATGTCAACGCGGCTCTCTAGATGTGATTGGAACAGTCCAAAGCGGTTTATCGCGCCCATGCAGGGCTGTCCACCGCCCAAAGCGCATGTGGCAGTTTCCCAAAGAAAACAGTGGGATTGAGCGCTATTTTTTGATCATAAGATCGCCGTTGGAAAACGACCCGGCGCGTTCGACTGAACAGAGTATCCCCCGCAGGCGCAGCGCACGGTTCTCCGGCAGGTTCACCCAATCCTTGGCCGCAGCGCCATAGCGGGCTTTCCACTTGACGCAGCCATCGTTGAAGACGTCAGACACCCGCAACGCGGCGCTGCCCACCTGCAAGAGTTGGCCCGTAGGCAGGTTTTCCTCCGACAGATCCATATCCACGATGAATGTATCGCCGGGGTGCGGCACCTCCTCGCGGTTGCGCCAGACCAGATCCAGCACGCGCTTTGACAGGATGCAGACCTGAATGTCGGGATGGGGCGCGCCACCCTCCAGCGTCAGCCACGGGCGGCTGGACCAACGCTCGCCCGGGATGCCGCCCTCGGGCGTCACCGAGATCTCCTCGACAAAGCGGCGTTGATTATAGGCCGGACGCAGGCACAACATGGAAATGGCCGCCCGATCTTTCGGGGCGGCCATCACATGCGGCAAGGCCGCATTCAGTTCCTCTAGGGTGACGTGCATCGTCAGCCTTCGAACAGGACGTCATCATCCTGCGCCTCGGGCGGCATGTCGAAATCAAGCCCGTGTGCGGCACGGATCTTATCTTCGATCTCTAGCGCAATTCGAGAGTTTTCGCGCAGATAGGTCTTGGCGTTCTCACGCCCCTGCCCGATCCGCTCATCCCCGTAAGAGAACCACGCGCCGGATTTATTGACCACTCCCGCAGCCACACCAAGGTCGAGCAACTCGCCCATCTTGGAGATACCCTCACCATACATGATGTCGAACTCGACCTGCTTGAACGGCGGTGCGACCTTGTTCTTCACCACCTTGACGCGGGTGGCGTTGCCGACAACCTCATCCCGGTCCTTGATCGAGCCGATGCGGCGAATGTCCAGACGCACGGAGGAATAGAACTTCAGCGCGTTGCCGCCGGTGGTGGTTTCGGGCGAACCGAACATCACGCCGATTTTCATGCGGATCTGGTTGATGAAGATCACCATGCATTTGGAGCGGCTGATGGAGCCGGTGAGCTTGCGCATCGCCTGGCTCATCAGGCGGGCCTGCACGCCGACGTTGCTGTCGCCCATGTCGCCCTCAAGCTCTGACTTCGGGGTCAATGCTGCCACGGAGTCGACAATCACCATGTTCACCGCACCGGAGCGCACCAGCGTGTCGGTGATCTCAAGCGCCTGCTCGCCGGTGTCGGGCTGCGAAATCAGTAGCTCGTCCAGATCAACGCCCAGTTTTTTAGCGTATTGCGGATCAAGCGCGTGTTCCGCATCCACAAAGGCGCAGACACCGCCCTTTTTCTGCTGTTCCGCAATGCAGTGCAGCGTCAGCGTGGTCTTACCGGAGCTCTCCGGTCCATAAATCTCAACAATGCGGCCCATCGGCAGGCCGCCGATGCCAAGCGCGATGTCCAGACCAAGCGAGCCGGTGGAGCTTGCCTCGATCTCCTGCAAGGCTGTGCCATCGCCGAGTTTCATGATCGAGCCCTTGCCGAACTGTCGTTCGATCTGGGCAAGCGCGCTGTCCAAGGCTTTCTGCTTGTCGCCGCTCTTCTTGTCGTCCTTCATGGTCAATAGATCCGCCATAGTACCCGTATCCTTCTCTATGTGTCACACCCGGAGGCAGACGACAATGACTGCTTTGTTCTCTTATTGTTCCTTATGGGGTCAAAACAAGAACATTGCAAGGGAATTTCATGTCCCTCTACGGGACTGGCAACATAGTTAAGGATCGGTTTACAAAACCCTGACACATTGAACTATTTGCCGGAGCTTTAACGTCATGATGGTATTTTACCGCGCACGGCTGGTGCTGCTATCGGTTCCGAAAACCGGCACAACCGCGCTGCAATCCGCGCTCCGGCCACATGCGGATCTGGTGATTTCAGATCCACCAGAGCTCAAACACTCGCCGCTCTACCGCTATAATCGCTGGGTTCGACCAATGTATGAGAAGGTGTGCGGTGCGGAACTGGAGGTGGTTGCCATCATGCGCGAGCCGATCAGCTGGCTTGGCAGTTGGTATCGTTTTCGCCAGAGGCCGCATCTGGATGGTCGGCCAACCTCGACCAAAGAAATGAGCTTTGATGAGTTTGTCACCGACTATTGCCGCGGCAAACGCCCGCCGCATGCCAATGTCGGCAGTCAGGCGAAGTTTCTGGAGGCACAACCCAACGGCTGCCGTGTGACGCATCTCTTTGCCTATGAGAACCTCGCGCCCTTTCATGCCTTCATGCAGGATCGCACCGGCCTTCGCATTGAAACGCAGCAGGAAAACGTCAGTCCCGATGGTGATCTGAGCCTGAGTACAGCCACCGAGGAAAAACTAAAGCGCAAACACCCGGAGGAGTTCGCGCTTTATGGGACGATCTCGCGCTGAGACAGCCTATTGCAGCTGTGACTGCACCGTTTCGGTCAACTGGCTGAGCGAGAAAGGTTTGGCCAGGAACACGGAGTTCGGCACATCCGGTTCCGCATCACCAAAGGCCCCTTCGGAATAGCCGGAGACAAACACAACCTTGGTGCCGGGGCGTTCTTCAAGCGCCTTGCGCACCCAGGTGGGGCCGTCCATGCCGGGCATGATGACATCGGTGACAAAGACATCGACGCTGAGGTTCGGGTCTTCCAGCGTGTCGAGTGCCTCCTCGGCGGATTCGGCCTCGAGCACCGTGTAGCCGCGCATCCGGAGCGCGCGTGACGCAAAGGCGCGCACCGGCGCCTCATCCTCCACCAGCAACACAACCCCTTCGCCATGCTGCGCCGCGGGGGCCTTGGCCTTGGTTTGCGCTACGGTTTCATCGACGCTTGCCGAAGCATCGCTGCGGTAGACCGGGAAGTAGAGCGTGAACTTGGTGCCTTGGTTCAGAACGGAATCAACAAAGATAAAGCCGCCAGTCTGCTTGATGATACCATAGGCGGTCGACAGGCCGAGGCCAGTGCCTTCGCCCGTGCGCTTGGTGGTGTAGAAGGGTTCAAACACCTTTTGCAGCTTATCCGGCGAGATACCAGTGCCTTCGTCGCTGACCTGAATAGTCACCCATTCTCCCGGCGGCACCACGGCGCGGTCACGCTCCAAGGCGGTGTCGAGCGCGACCACCTCAGTCTCGACGCGAATTTCACCGCCATGGGGCATCGCGTCACGCGCGTTCACCACGAGGTTCATCAACACCTGTTCCAACTGTCGCTTATCTGCACGGATGGAGCGCATGACAGGATCATGGCTGAGTGTCAGCGACACCTTTTCCCCAACCAACCGATTGAGCAGATGTGTCAGGTCAGAAAGTGTTTCGCGCACATCCAACACTTCGGGCTGCAAGGTCTGCTTGCGCGAAAAGGCCAAAAGCTGGCTCACGAGAGCAGCGGCGCGGTTGGCGTTTTCATGGATCTGGATCAGATCGCCATAGTCCTGATCGCCCTGATCATGGCGAAGCAACAGCAGGTCGCAGTGACCCGCAATCGCTGTGAGAAGGTTGTTGAAATCATGCGCAACACCACCGGCAAGCTGACCGATCGCCTGCATTTTCTGGCTTTGAACGAATTGCGCCTCAAGGGTCTTCAGCTCTGTTGCGTCATTGAGCACCGCCATCAGCAGCGTTTCACCATCCTCGATAATGCGCGTGAGTGTGACCTGAACAAAGACCTCTTTGTCGTCACGAGACACGCGCAGGAATTCGGACTTATGCGGCGCAAGCCCCTTGGCGGTCTCCTGCAGCCAGTCATTCATGGGGCGGCCCAGCCCCTCCATCAACTGGCCGAGTTGTACGCCCTCAGCCTCCTCAATGCCCAATAGGCGCATGGCCATACGGTTCACTGACAAAACCTCGCCGCCCGGACGCACCTTTAGAAGCGGAACCGGCAGGCTTTCGAACCCGGTATGAGGTCCGCTGTCCTCGACCACCGCTTTCATGAAATAAATCTCACTGCGGCCTTGCCCGCGGGCATGTTCGCTGACCAATACTTCAACAGGACCGCTCTTGGTCATGATGGTATTGATGCGCCCCGGAATGACCGGCAGCGATGTAAACAGGCGTTCAGTGGATTTCACCCGCTCCCCAATCAGGCTGCGCGCAGACTCGTTCATGAACAGAACCGCGCCAGTACGTCCTACGGAAATCATCGGAACGGGGCTTGCATCGGCGGTGCGTCCAGTCGGCCGCTCTCCCATGTCCTCAACACGCCACAGGAAGCTGCCGTTGGCCATTTCATGCACCGCGAGGCGCACATTCCCACGGCGCGTGACGATATCTTCGCGCGCAGAACCTTCGAGCTTAGCGCGACTTTGCAGACGAAACAGGACGGCAGAAGGATTGGCCAGAACCGATCGCAATGTTCCTGAGATGGTGTCGCTTTCCGTGCCTTCAAACCGCTTGAGCGCCGCTGTGTTACAGGCGTGGATGACACCGTCATCGTCGGTGACAAAACTGGCAGAGGCATCTTTATCGATAAAGCCGGTCAGCAATTCACTCGCCATGGCGCGCGCACCCTGACGTACCCGGGTCTGGATCAGGATCATCGCAGACACGCCACCTAGCGTCAGGCCGACCGCGACCAATGCCCGGCCGATCCAATCCGGCACCGGCAAAATCCAAGGCAACACGATCAGCAGCGCCGACAAGAAAAAGGTCGCCACCAGTCGCGCCTGTTCCGGCGTCTGAATTTTCAGGCTGGGGACGATAGAGGACGAGCGACCAATCATTGCGGCTCCGTTAACAATCTTCATGCCGCACTATCACGGCATGCATGGTTAAAGCGAGGTTAACCACAGCACCGGATCGAGAAACTTTCCAATAGTTTAATGCTATCCGGCCCGTTGGAACACCGACACATAGAACCCGTCCGTTCCAGTATGCACATGCCATGCGCTCTCGCTCAAGTGTTCCCAGCCCGAGTGGCGGGTCAAGAAATCCTGCGTTTGTTTGTGATTTTCGACATCCAGCATCGAACAGGTCGCAAAGGCCAGAACACCCCCATCCGCCACCAGCTGCGCTGCATCGTCAAGGATCTTGGATTGCAGCGCGACGATCTCATCCAGCGCGTCTGGGGTCAGCCGCCATTTGCCTTCGGGATCTCGGCGCCATGAACCACTTCCGCTGCAAGGCGCATCGCACAGCACCAGATCAAAAGGCGCGCTCTTTGAGAGATCCGCCGTATCGAGGCAGGTGATGTCGGCCCCCGCACGTGCCGCGCGTTCCGGGATGTCACGCATGCGCCGTGGATCTGCGTCATGTGCGTAAACTGTCCCATCGCGTAATGCCGCAATCGCCAGCGCCTTCCCCCCACCGCCGGAACAATAGTCCAGCACACGGGGGGTGTTTTGCAATGGCAACGCATCCACTACTGCTTGACTGGCCGCGTCTTGCAATTCCACAAAACCCGAGAGGTAGCTTTCGGCGTTTTTCACCCGCCGCGCGCCCTCCGTCACGACCAACGCTGTCGGTGACGCTTCATGAGGTTCCGTAGAGATACCGTCCTGCTGCAACCTGCTGATTGCAGCGTCACGATCCCCCTTCAGGAGGTTCACCCGCAGGTGAACCGATGCGCGCGCTCTCAGCGCTTGGGCCACGTCTTCCGTTTGCGCGCCAAGGCTGCGCGCGAACACCGGCCAGAGCCACTCCGGGATATCGTTTTTTTCTGCGTCGCTCTCAAATGTGCCAGCATGCGCTTGCTCAGACTCGCTCAATGGGGCGGGCGCATGTCCCTGCCCTGTGAACAGATCTGCTGGATCAATGCCCTGATCGCGGCACGCACCAATCATCACACCCCGCCCCGTCTCAGTGCCACCCAAGGCCGCATAAGACCGGCGGCACCGCAGCGCCTGATAAACATGATCACGCACGGCGGCGCGGTCCTTTGAACCGGCAAATCGGCTGCGACGCCCCCAATTGGTCAGGGTCTTTTCCGCCGCCTGACCCGCGAGGATTTCGTCGAGAATTTCAATAGCCGCTTGTACGCGTGCGCCCGGTGTCATGACAGCATCCAATCCAGAAGACGCCATGCGATACGCAGGCGACGTTTCAGTTAGATGCCTCTCTATCGTCCGCGCCCTGCGCGCCACAAGCGCTTTTGGCGCTTGACGGCGAGACAGATTGGTCAGGTGGCGCGACGTCGGCGGCGTCCGGCACCACGCCCGCCCTCGGCACCTGCGGTGTTAAAACTCACCGAAGGCAAGGTCACCACGCTTACCAAGATCGGGAAAGGATCGGCGGAATTGGGGATCGCAGAGGCGTTTACAAAATGCTCCTGAAAGCGGGGCTCGACTGCGGTCTCGATCTTTTCGATCTGGCGCACTGTGTTCTCGATCTCGCGCCGGGCATCGGTGTTCAGCAGCGCGATCCGCGCCCCGGTCCCTGCCGCATTGCCTGCGCTGGTGACTTTGTCGAGCTGACAATCCGGGATCATCCCCAAAACCATCGCGTGTTTGGCAGAGATATGCGCCCCAAAAGCCCCCGCCAGAACGACGCGGTCCACCGTGTCGACACCGATCTTATCCATCAGCAGACGTGCCCCGGAGTAAAGCGCCGCCTTGGCCATCTGGATCGCGCGGATATCGGGGTTTGTAACAGTGATGCGCGGACCACCCTCGGCGCTGCCATCCCACAAAAGATAGGCATTGGTGCGCCCCTCGGGAACGCAACGCGCGCTGCCTGTTTGCTCAGCAGAGCCAATGAGACCAGACGCATCCAACAGGCCCGCCAGTCGCATCTCAGCAATCACCTCAATGATGCCAGATCCGCAGATGCCGGTAATTCCCGTGGTTGCGATGCTTTGCTCAAACCCGTCCTCGTCCGACCATATCTCTGAGCCAATCACACGAAAACGCGGCTCTTTGGTGATGGGGTTGATCTCGACGCGCTCAATAGCACCCGGGGCTGCGCGTTGCCCCGACGAGATCTGAGCGCCCTCAAATGCGGGACCGGTCGGAGAGGAGCAAGCAAGGACTTTATCCTTATTCCCCAGCAGGATCTCGGCATTTGTTCCCACATCCACCACAAGCACGAGGTCTTCGGATTTATCCGGTGCTTCGGATAGCGCAACTGCGGCAGCGTCCGCACCGACGTGGCCAGCGATACAAGGCAGCAGATAGACGCGCGCTGCGGGGTGGAGATTCAAATCAAGATCGCGTGCCTCAAGCGCAAGCGCATCTGACGTGGCCAGCGCAAAGGGGGCCTGGCCCAGCTCAAACGGATCAATCCCCAAGAACAGGTGATGCATCACCGGATTGCAGACAAACACGGCGTCCATAATCAGCGCCTGATCAATCTGTGCTTCTTCGGAAATTTGCACAAACAGGGCGTTCATGCCATCGCGCACGGCGCGGGTCATCTCCTGATCACCGCCCTTGTTCATCATCGCATAAGAAACGCGGCTCATCAGGTCTTCGCCAAAGCGGATCTGCGGATTCATAATGCCAGACGACGCCAGAACCTCACCGCTTTTGAGATCACACAGATGCGCCGCAATCGTGGTGGAGCCGAGATCCACCGCCAGCCCATAGATACTGCCCTCATAGTAGCCAGGCCAGATATGCATGATGCGCGGTGATTGACCATCACCCCCCAGATGCACGGCAACGGTGACCTTCCACGCGCCTTTACGCAGTGCGGGTTGCATCTGTCTTAGGATATGAAGGTCGGCTTTTACACCTTTGATGTTCCAATGCTTTTCCAAAGATTCGCACAGTCTCTCCAGATCGCCGGAGGGTTTGTGCATATCAGGCTCTTCCACCTCGACATAGAAAAGCCGGACTGAGGGGTTCATGACAATATCACGCGCCTCGGCCCGCTTTCGCACCACCTGTTTGTGCACCTGGCTTTCCGGCGGGACGTCGATCACAACGTCTTTTTCGATCTTGGCCTGACAGCCCAGTCGACGCCCATCGATTAATCCCCGCTTATCCTTGTAGCGCTGCTCAACCTTGTTCCATTCGGACAGGGCATCATCGGCAACCGTCACACCATGTTTGGAGAATTCACCATAAGACGGCGTGATCTGGCACTTGGAACAGATGCCACGGCCACCACAGACGGAATCAAGATCGACCCCGAGTTGACGTGCGGCCGTAAGCACTGGTGTGCCAACAGGAAATCGTCCACGTTTGCCGGATGGTGTGAACACGACGAGGGGATCGTTCGACATGTCTCTAGCCCTTGAGTACTGCGCAGTTGATGCGGAGCATATGGCAGTTTTCAAACCAAGAAAGTCGAACACCGCCGTTTTCTGTTCCATCGGCGGCATTTGATATCAATTCCTGAACAAGATCAGGAGCTTTCCAACCAATCGAGGATCTCTTGGCGATGCTCATCAAGCTTTGGCGCAGGAGGTCGGGTGCTCGGGTCAGCTAACGCGCTCATCTTGATTGGGTTTCCCGCAGCCACATATGCGGGTTTCCCCGCTTGATCGAGCACATCAACCACCATGTTGCGCGCACGTATCTGCGGATCTTTCAAAACCTCGGCCACATTCTGGATCGGCCCGGTCGGAACGCCCGCTTCTGTAAGCAGGTCTATCCAGTGCTGCTTGCCCTTTTCCAGTGTAACAGCCTCAATCAACCGCTTGAGAAGGCGCGCATTTTCACACCTTGCGGGATTGGTTGCAAAACGCTCATCTTCGGCAATCGGAAGTCTCAGCGCCTCGCACAGGCGCGCGAACAAAACGTCATTTCCCGCCGCAATCACAAAGAGCCCATCTGACGCATGGAAGGTCTCAAACGGTGTGATTGAGGGGTGCCGGGCACCGGATGGCCGCGGCGCCTCTCCACTGATTGTGGTCAGTGCAATCGCATGCTCCAACATGGCGAGTTGGCAATCCAGCATCGCGATGTCTACTTTCTGGCCCACTCCGGTCTGCTGTCTGTGGAGTAAAGCTGCCAAAATGCCCTGCGCCAAGAACATACCGGCTGCAATATCGCCAATGGAGGCCCCGACGCGAACCGGCTCTCGGTCGCGCTCTCCGGTGATCGACATCACACCACCACGGGCCTGAACCACCATATCATAGGCCGGGCGCTGACTGTCGGGCCCGCTGTGCCCAAAGCCAGAAACCGCACCGTAGATGAGATTCGGATACTTGGTATGCAGATCCTCCCAGCCATATCCCAAACGCTCCATGACACCGGGGCGATAGTTCTCTAGGATCACATCCGTTCTCGATAATAACTCATCAAAAACAAGACGATCATCAACATTCTTGAGGTCGAGCGCGATGCTTTCCTTGCCGTGATTGATGGTCGCGAAATAGGCGCTCTCACTGCCTTTGAACGGCGGGAAAGCGCGGGTGTCGTCTCCCGAGCCGGGACGTTCCACTTTGATCACGCGTGCGCCAAGGTCAGCAAGCGTCATCGAGGCATAGGGCCCCGCGAGTACATGTGTCAGGTCCAAAATGATCAATCCATCGAGAGGGGCGTTCATAGTCATCTCCGCGCGCAAAATTCACAGGTTTGCAATATCCAGCTGTTGCGATAAATCCTTGATCTGCATCAGCCTCCGGCCAAATTGGTGCCGCGTTGCGGCGAAAAATGTCCAGCCCCCCCCTTCCCCCTTTTGCAGAACTGTGCAATAGGGTCACCGCCAAACGGTGTTTTGCATGGGGAAGACAGATGCAGATTCGTGAGGCTCTCACCTTTGACGATGTTTTGCTGGTTCCGGCCGCATCCAGTGTCCTGCCAAATACGGCAGACACACGCACGCGGGTGACCCGTGCTATCTCGCTTAACATTCCGCTTCTGAGTTCTGCGATGGACACAGTAACGGAATCGCGCATGGCGATCACCATGGCCCAGGCGGGCGGCATGGGCGTGATCCACAAAAACCTCGACGTTGAAGAACAGGCCCGGCAGGTACGCCGGGTCAAGCGTTTTGAGAGCGGGATCGTCTACAACCCCATCACATTGCGTGCAGACCAGACACTGGCAGATGCCAAGGCGCTGCAGGAGCGGTACCGCGTGACCGGCTTCCCGGTCGTCGATAACAATGGCCGTGTGGTCGGGATCGTCACCAACCGGGACATGCGCTTTGCGTCCGATGACAAAACGCCCGTATCGGTCATGATGACCTCCGATAAGCTCGCCATGCTGCAAGAGCCGGCAGAACGCGAAGAAGCCATCTCCTTGATGAAAGCACGACGGATCGAAAAGCTCCTTGTGACCGACAAAGATGGCAAGTTGACCGGTCTTTTGACTCTGAAGGACACGGAACAAGCGGTGCTAAATCCCACAGCGGTGAAGGACAACTTGGGCCGCCTTCGTGTCGCCGCGGCAAGCTCCGTTGGCGACAGCGGGTTTGAGCGCTCCGAAGCTCTGATCGATGCGGGCGTTGATGTCGTTGTGGTTGATACTGCGCACGGCCATTCGGCGGGCGTGATCGAAGCTGTCAAACGTATCAAAGCCTTGTCGAGCGATGTTCAGGTTATTGCAGGCAATGTCGCAACCGCCGCCGCCACCCAAGCGTTGATCGACGCTGGTGCGGATGCGGTCAAGGTTGGCATTGGTCCGGGCTCCATTTGTACCACGCGGATGGTCGCTGGCGTGGGTGTGCCCCAGCTCACAGCAATCATGGATTGCGCAAGCGCTGCGGGCGATACGCCTGTGATCGCCGATGGTGGCATCAAATTCTCTGGCGACTTCGCCAAGGCCATCGCAGCAGGCGCGTCCTGCGCCATGGTTGGGTCCATGATTGCGGGCACAGACGAGTCTCCGGGCGAGGTCATCCTCTATCAGGGCCGATCGTTCAAATCCTATCGCGGTATGGGGTCCATGGGAGCAATGGCGCGCGGCTCTGCCGATCGCTATTTCCAAAAAGACGCGGCCAGCGACAAGCTGGTGCCCGAAGGGATCGAAGGTCAGGTGCCCTATAAAGGTGCCGCTGGTGCGGTGATCCACCAACTGGTCGGCGGTCTGCGGGCTGCGATGGGATACACCGGCTGCGCGACCGTGGATGATATGCGCAAAAAATGCGAATTCGTTCGCATCACTGGCGCTGGGCTTAAGGAAAGCCATGTGCACGATGTGCAGATCACGCGCGAGTCTCCAAACTACCGGATTGGCTAAGCGCTCTGCGAAAACATCTAAAGAATGAGCCGGAACAAATTGATGTTCCGGCCTTTTTACTCTTAGCGGCCTTTGAATAATCCACCAAGTATGCCGCGCACAATGCGTCGGCCCGTGGTGCCTTTCAGTTCCTTGATGACGGCTTCTGACATCGCAGAGGCAAAGGTATCCCCCCCACCAATCCGCCGCGCCGTAGAGCGACCAACCCGGCTTCCACTATAGCGTCTGGCTGCGCTGAATTCGCGTACCACTGGATCTGGCGCGGCATCGGCCTGCTCTTCTGCTTCGGCTGCCTCTTGCGCGGCGCGTGCGGCCCGCTCTTTCAAGATCTCATAGGCCGATCTGCGATCTACAGGTTCGTCATATTTCCCTGACATTACAGAATCTTGCATCACGGCTTTACGTTCAGCTGCCGTGATTGGTCCAAGTTGGCTGGAGGGGGGACGAATAAGCGTGCGCTCGACCACGCCGGGCACAGCTTTCTTTTCGAGCATCGATGTCACGGCTTCCCCTACGCCGACGTCGCGAATTGCGTCTTCTGTCGAGAAACGTGGGTTCTCGCGGTAGGTCTCCGCTGCGAGCTTCAGCTTTTTGCGATCCCGCGCGGTGAACGCCCGCAAGGCGTGCTGGATGCGATTACCAAACTGGCCCAGAATATCCTCTGGAATGTCGTCCGGGGATTGCGTGACAAAATAGACCCCGACGCCTTTGGATCGGATCAGGCGAGCCACCTGTTCTACTTTATCAATCAGTGCCTTAGGCGCATCTTCGAACAACAAATGCGCCTCATCGAAAAAGAACACCAGCTTGGGTTTTTCGGGATCACCCACCTCGGGCAAGCTCTCAAACAACTCGCTCAGAAGCCACAGCAGGAACGTCGCGTATAGTTTTGGCGAGGCCATCAGCTTGTCAGCGGCAAGGATGTTCACCATACCGCGTCCCGTGTCATCATGGCGCATGAGGTCATACAGATCCAAGGCAGGCTCGCCAAACATGCGCGCACCTCCCTGGTTTTCCAGCACCAGCAGTCGGCGTTGAATCGCACCGATAGATGCAGTTGAAACATTTCCGTACCGCAGCGACAGGCTGTCCCGGTTCTCGCCAACCCAAACCAGCAGCGCTTGCAGATCCTTGAGGTCTAACAGCGCAAGCCCCTGCTCATCCGCAAGCCTGAAGGCTATATTCAATATGCCTTCCTGTGCCTCGCTCAATTCCAGCAACCTTGAGAGCAGCAGAGGCCCCATCTCGGCAACTGTGGTCCGCACCGGGTGGCCCTGTTCGGCAAAGAGGTCCCAAAAAGTGACTGGCGTGTCGTGATAGGAAAACGAGGTAAATCCGATTTTTTGCGCTCTTTTCACGAATGCGTCGTGAAGCTCGGCCGCCTCGCTCCCGGAACGCGCAAGACCAGACAGGTCTCCTTTGGCATCCGCAAGGATCACTGGCACGCCTTCGTTGGAGAAACTCTCGGCAAGGATTTGAAGTGTAACAGTTTTCCCCGTACCCGTCGCGCCTGCAATTAACCCGTGTCGGTTGGCGTACTTCAACGTCAGATACTGAGGGTCACCATAGTCAAGCCCCCCGCCACCGATGAATATTTCCTTTGGCATCCCTGCTCGTCTCCTGAAACTGCACCTTAAGCAAAATACAATGTTAACCTTTATGTGCCAGCGTGAACTTGCCCGTTGGCTCGAATGCGGTTGAGCTGACGGACATTTCCTCCCTGTCAGACTGGCCGTGCCTTAGTGCACGGCCATTTTTTTCATGCCACATCCCACGAGCCCCCCTGTCATATTTCCACAGTAAATCTGGCATAAAACACTCTGCTGAGTCCGATGATGATTTTTTTTCTATTCCATGTTGACCGAAGACGATTTCGCTCGTAACTTTCTGAATAATAACTAAGTCGGCCAGTCCGACGGGGAGATGTAGACGCAAAAAGGGGGCTTCGGTCCCCTTTTTTCGTATTTTATGCCGTATTTCCTATACGAGCCGCCCCATATGACCCACGGATGCGGCGTCTCACGCCAGAACCTCACAGAATATCGGCGGAAATCAGGGATATGCTGGGGACTGCGACTTTATTCCCCTGACACTCACCATATGCCGTGGTAAACGGCGAAGACAGATTCAAACAGAAGAGGCATTCATGTTGAAATCCCTCAGCTCCGTCTCTCTCGCTCTCCTCCTCGCGGCAACCCCGCTGGTGGCGCAAGAGACGACAGATCAGGAAACCACCGATCAGACTGCAGAAACTGCAGAGCAAGATGCAGAGGCGCCAGCGCCGAATGCAGACCAGCTGCTGGATCTGGGTACACCAGCTGATGCGGCCCTGCAGGTTGGTCAGCGTTATTCCAAAGAAAAATTTGGCGATTGGGACCTGGCCTGTGTGCGCACCCAATCCGGCGAAGATCCTTGCTCATTGCTGCAAGTTCTCTTGGACGATGAAGGCGGCCCCGTCGCCGAGGTCTCCTTGTTCCGCATCGATCAAGCCGGTGGCCAGGCTGTGGCTGGCGCAACCGTCATCGCGCCGCTTGAAACCTTGCTCCCCGCAGGGCTTACGGTTTCCGTCGATGGCGCACCGGGCAAGCGTTACAACTTCTCTTTCTGTAATGCGGCAGGCTGCATTGCGCAGATCGGTTTGACAGAAGCAGATATCAACGCGTTCAAACAGGGCAGCCAAGCGATCTTTAGCCTGCGCCCCGCACCATCGCCGGAGACCACTGTTGCCGTGCCGATGTCGCTGAAAGGCTTCACCGCAGGCTTCAACGCCGTGGATGTTGTAAAGCAGTAAGACGCAAGTCTACGCATGAAAAACACCCGCCAGACCGTTGTCTGGCGGGTGTTTTTTTTGTTCAAAGAGTTAAACGCGCTTTAGCGCAAGCACCGCGTTCAACCCTCCAAACGCAAACGCGTTTGAAAGTGCGACATTGATCTTGGCCTCACGCGCTTCATTGGGAACCACGTCCAGCGCGCATTCTGGATCGGCTTCCTCATATCCGATCGTGGGCGCGATCACCCCCTCGCGCAACGCCATGATGCAGGCCAAAAGCTCAACCGCGCCCGTGCCCCCGATCAAATGTCCGTGCATGGATTTTGTCGAAGATATCATGAGGTTATCCGCATGAGGGCCGAATACATCGGCCACCGCAGCGCATTCTGTTTTGTCGTTTGCAGCGGTGCCAGTGCCGTGAGCGTTGATATAGCCCACGTCCTGAGCATTTATCTGTGCGTCGCGCAAGGCACCAGAGATGGCGCGCGCCGCACCTTGCTTGCTTGGCATTACGATATCAGCGGCGTCGGAGCTCATGGCATAACCGATCACTTCGCAGAGAATATCCGCGCCACGGGCCTTGGCGTGTTCATATTCCTCAAAAACAAAGATACCTGCGCCTTCCCCCTGCACCATGCCGTTACGGTTGGCGCTAAAGGGGCGGCACGCATCTTTGGACATGACGCGCAGGCCTTCCCAGGCCTTCACGCCGCCAAAACAGAGCATCGATTCCGAACCACCAGTGACCATCGCGGGGCTCATCCCACTGCGCACCATCTGAAAGGCTTGCGCCATTGCATGATTTGACGATGCACAGGCGGTGGAGACCGTAAAACTCGGCCCCTTCAGGTTGTACTCCATGGAGACATGGCTGGCGGCTGCGTTGTTCATGAGTTTTGGAACAACAAAAGGATGAACCCGGTTCTTTCCGTCCTCATAGACAGACCGATAATTATCATCCCATGTGGAAACACCACCTCCGGCGGTTCCCAATACAACACCAGACCGTGCAGCAAGATCGCCGGTGAATTCCAACCCAGATTGCCGTATGGCCTCCGCAGCAGCCACCAAGGTGAACTGCGTAAAGCGATCATAGAGGACCATTTGCTGGCGATTAAAGCGACCTTCCGCTTCAAAATCGCGCACTTGCCCGCCGATCTTAATCGCAAGACGATCTACGTCACGAAAGTCCAACTCACCGATTCCGCAGCGCCCCTCGCGCATGGACTCGAAGGTTTCAGCGACCGAATGCCCCAGCGCATTGATGGTCCCGGCGCCGGTAATCACAACGCGTTTCATCGCAAATCCTTTTGTCCGCCCCCAGCAAAGGCGATCAGCCCTTTTCGGCGACCAGCTTATCAATGCCTTCCACGATGGCGGCTACATTCGATATATCGAAATCGCTTTGTTCGGGCTCATTTGCGTTAAAGGGGATCGTGATATCGAACTCCTCTTCAATGGCAAAAATACTCTCTACCAGACCAAGGCTGTCGATCCCCAGATCTTCCAGCGTGCTGTCGAGAGAAACATCCGAGGGCTCCAACACCGCTTGTTCTGCGATGATTGCGATGACCTTGTCCTGCGTGCTCATGAGGCGGCTCCTGCGGGAGATAAGATTGTCAGAGGTGTACTGACTGCGTGGTTATTTGAAAACAGCCTTTTTCAACGCTTCGATATCGCGCATCAGCCGCGGCAAACGACGTTGCACTTTGTACATATCCGTGTGGGTGTCCATCTTGACCGCCGGGTAACCCATCATCACCCGCCCAGCTGGAACATTGGAGAGAATTTTGGTGCCGCCACCTGCGATAACCCGATCCCCGATAAACACATTGTCGGCCACGCCACATTGCCCGCCCAGAACAACATTGTCGCCAATATCAACGGAGCCAGACAGTCCGGTTTGCCCACACAACAGACAGTCATTCCCGATGCGGCAATTGTGTCCGACGTGAACTTGGTTATCCAGCTTAGTGCCGTTGCCAATCACGGTGTCGCGGATCGTGCCATTGTCGATTGTACAGTTGGCCCCCACCTCGACATCATCGCCGATCCGAACAGATCCCAGAGAGTGGATACGTACCCAAGACTGCGCCTTGGTATCGCCCTGATCACCCAGAGTTTTGCGGGCGTTTTCTACACCTGAAGTTTCCGGTGTGACGTAGGAAAACCCATCTGCCGCGATCCGCGCGCCGGGCTGGGCGCGAAAACGATCTCCAATTGAGACACGTGCCCCAATCGAAACCATCTCGCGCAGATTGGCGTCTTTGCCGATTGTGACATCCGCGCCGATAAAACAATGTGCGCCAATCAGCGACCCATCCCCGATCACCGCATCAGGCCCAACAACTGTCAGAGGGCCTATGGTGACATTTGCGCCAATCTTGGCACTGGGATTGATCACAGCCGAGGCGTGGATGCCAGCCGTTTCGCGCTGCCCAAGGTCAAGCATCCGGGTGACGCCGCTCATCGCGAGCCGTGGGCGCGTCACAAATACTGCCGCCTCAAGGCCCATCGCCTGCCAGTCGGCCCCCTCCCAGACAAGCGCCACACGTGCGGCACCGTCCTTTAGAGCCTCAGCATATTTGGGTGACATTGCCATGGCCAACGCATCGGCCGTGGCTTCCTGTGGCTCTGCAGCGCGCGCGATACGCAGATCTAAGTTGCCTGCGGCCTCAGCGCCAAGTGCATTGGCAATCTCACGAACGGTGAACATCGGGCCATTCCTCCAAAAGCGGATCCTGGCCCGAGACTTAGCCCTGAACGCCGGGGAGTGCCACCCCTGCCCGTTCCAAAGCGGACCAGATCTTTGCGTCACGTCCATAGATATCGCGGCGGAATTCCGCCCGGCCATCCTGCGACACGAAAGCGGTACGATAGATCAGATGAACCGGCACTTTGGTCTCAAGCGACACCTTGGTTTCTTTGCCGCTGTTCAACACCCGGTGAAAATAATCTTTGGGGTTTTCGGTTTGCGGCGCCAGAAGCGCATAGGCGAAATCAAACGGCTTTTGCAGGCGGATACAGCCATGCGAATAAGCCCGCACCTCACGGCCAAACAGGCTCTTTTGCGGCGTGTCATGCAGATAGATATTGTATTTGTTGGGGAACATGAACTTCACCAGCCCAAGCGCGTTACGGCTGCTGGGAGGCTGGCGCATCGCAAACGGGAAACTGCGCGCGGTGAACTGGCTGAAATCAACGCTGTTGCGGTTGACCACCCGACCGCGATTGTCGGTGATCTCGATATAGCTATGCGCGTTGGGATTGTTCTTGAGTTTGGGCAGATATTCTTTGGTAATGATCGAGCGCGGTACATACCAGCTCGGGTTGATCACCATATGATCCATCTCATCCGAGAATTCCGGGGTGCGTCGGTCGCTTCTGTTGCTGCCAATGACGGAGCGGGTCTCAAATGAGATCTCCCCATCGTCGACGATCTTTGCAGAAAAATCCGTGAGATTCACGAGGATATGGCGCGCGCCACGTTCCGGTGTCAGCCAGCGTTCCCGTTCCATGGCGACCAATACAGATTTGATGCGGTCAGTGACCGGACGGTTCATCTCGGTCAGGGTGCCTTCACCTGCAACACCATCCACCTCCAGACCATGTTCGCCCTGAAACCGGCGTACTGCGTCCTCAAGCGAGAGGTCATATGTGCGCGTCGCAGTTGGTTGCAGATAGCCCATAGACACCAGACGATCCCGCAGGGCGATGACATTTGGCCCGCTGTCGCCCGGCTCCATTTTGCTCACCGGGACGGTTGCCCCCCAGCCACCGGCATTCATCAATGTCTCAAGACGCATCTTTTCGCGCAATAACGCCCGGTACTGCGGCGATGCAGGCACAAGTTTCTGAAGGAAGGCCGCTGGCCGGTCTTTTGAAATCCCCTCAAGGAAACGCGCAGCATCCACCTGATGTTTTTTGCGAACAATTCCCTCGTCGATACGGGCGGGAGCGTCGATAAGCCCGGTCTGAAGATCGGTCGCGTAATCGACCAATGCCCGGCTCAAGGCGACCTCAACCGCGCCGAGATCACGGGTGGACCGCACCGAACGCATCTGTTCCACCAACTCCGAGGCGCGCACCGACATGTCTGGCAACCCGTGCATCGAGGCTTCTTCGAGGGCTTGCATCAAGGCCCGCCGACGCGCGGCTGATTCTGGTGTATCGGCGGTCCAAATAGGTGCGTAGTCGTTTTGACGGTAGTAGCTGGCAACCGCGTCGTCTTCCCAGGCCATCTCAGCAACGGCCTGACGGAACCCGGTGCTCGCGGCGCTGGCCTCTTGCGCAAGGAATACGGACGCGCCCATGACTGCGGCAAGGATGCCACCGGTGACAAACGAAGAGAACTTAGGGGCGCGGGCCAGCGACATTTTTCAATAAACTCCAGTGTGTAACGCAAACGTCCGGATAGACTGTATCCAAGTGTTGGTAAACGTCGCCCTTGCAAGTCTACTCACTTTTGCATCAGGCACGCGGATCGCAGAGCACTGATGCCCCGAAACCCCAATAGCCGCAAAATGTTCCATGACATGAGGGGGAAAATACCCCGCGCACTCCCCTGTTGCGCAAGTTTTTGCCGAAAAAACACTGCATTCGGGTAAGGGATCATTCACCAGTTGGCAGTCGATTCTCTCTATGGCATATAGCTTCTGCGCAACAGAGCGCTAAAATATCCCGAAACTTCGGGACCTGTGAAATCAAAAGCGTATGGGACAACGCTCATCACAATGGCAGAAAAAAATACCGGGTTTTCCCGTCGAGCACTCCTAAAGGCATTTGCGGCCACAACAGTCGCAGCAGCCCCTACTTACTCCCAAGCCGCCGGCTTCCTTCGTGGAGGCGGCGACATCCGCAGACTTCGTATGTATTCCGGTCGCACGGGCGAGCGTCTGGACATGATCTACTGGATCGATGGCAAATACATCAAAGACGCGGTTAAGGAGATCAATCACTTCATGCGCGATTGGCGGACCGATCAGGTCAAGACCATCGATTTGCGCACGATTGACATCATGACAGCCTCTCTGAACCTTCTTGAGGTGAATGAGCCTTACTTGCTGTTGTCTGGTTACCGTAGCCCGCAAACCAATGCGATGCTGCGCAGCCGCTCTCGTGGTGTAGCGAAGAAATCGCTTCACATGCAGGGTCAGGCGGCAGATCTTCGTCTTGCATCACGATCGGTGAGCCAGATGGCTCAAGCCGCTCAGGCATGTAAGGCGGGCGGAGTAGGACGTTACTACGGCTCGAATTTCGTTCATATGGACTGCGGCGTCGTTCGCACCTGGCGCGGCTAACAGGTCGCCGCCACCCTATGTTGATCGGATCGCGCGCTGTGACCTCACAGCGCGCCCGTTCTCACGTCTATAGCCTCTATATGATCTCTGTCATGTGGATGGTCGGAATGCGCTGCGGTCTCTCCAGAGAATTCAATGAATTACCAGAGGTGGCCATTTTTCCATTGCAGTGTTTTCGGCAGCCGCGTATATCGCGCAGCAGACGCACCTGTAGCTCAGCTGGATAGAGCGCTGCCCTCCGAAGGCAGAGGCCAGAGGTTCGAATCCTCTCAGGTGCGCCACTTCCCTCAATCGAGAATTTAGCCCTCTGTATCCGCGCAGGTCAGATCCTGTGTCCGTTCAGGTTAGATCACGTAAAGACTGCGCCATTAAGGCATAGCCATCATAGGCATAGTCATTGTGCATTTGCTCGTACCACTTCGCCCAAGCCTCGCGTTGCTCTTCGGGGAAGGTATCCGACCAAGTGCCCTTGCTCACCATGACCTGGCCGTCTTCGGTGCGGCGCACTTCTATCTTGTTCGCGATCATGTCACTTGGCTCCAACGCAAGGGTCTTTGCCCGTGTTTACATAGCCCGCTCTCGAAGGCCAAGCAGACTGTGCTACCCCGCAAGTCGCGAGGCATGCGTGGCGGGTTGAAGCTCGTCATCCAGACGGGTCTCAATACGCTCAATCGTGTCGATACGCAGATCACGTTTGATCTTCGCATAGGCCTGTCCGGGCAGCCGCGCCATTTTGCGCGCTTCTTTCAACGCATAGCCATGCAAGTCCTCAAGATCATCCGCAAGCACCTCGATGATCTGCGCATTTCGGGCGGCAATCGGACCCAGACGTTGCCCGGTTAGCATCAACCGGCGCTGTGTATTTGCGTCGAGCGTCGCGCGCGCAATCTCCATCAAGGCAACGGGGTACTCACGCCCAAGCTGCACATCGATCAATTCAAATCCCGCGCGCGCGTGCGCCACACGCAAATCGCTAGCGAGCACAAAAAACATCCCCGCTCCGGAGCACAGACCAACCGTCGCAATGATCACAGGCTTGGGAAAGGCATAGAGCGCGAGAAACGCCGCGTTCAGATCCGGCGCAAGTGCCCTGGCGTCCGCAAGTTCCTGATCGACCCCGGTAGAGAAATCTTTGAACGGGCTGGTCAACAACACCGCCTTAACATCAGGATCTGCTGACATCTCTCTGATTTCGCGTTCAAAATCATTTAGAAATTCTGCGGTCAGCCGGTTTTCGGGCGCATGCCCCAATTGAAGCTCAACCACACCATCCCCATGAAGGCGGCGGTTGATCCATTCATCGCGTTCCATACGTCCCCCAGCACTACGATCTATCGGCGCTACGAGAAACATTTTAACGCAGGCCATCACGGGCGACTCTGGGCGCTGAGGTTTTCTATTGTGTTACCAGATTGACGCAAGACACGTTCAATTCTAATCGCATTGCACCCAAATGAGACGCCCCGCGCCCCACTATTGCAGCGCGCGATCCATGGGTTTTTAAGTGACGCTTGCCCATCATCTGTATCAGCGAAGAGCTTTTCGGTAGCTTTTCGGTTGTCAGCGTCTGAGTTTATCGACAAATTCCACACGTTTACCGCGTCTTGTGATCGCTTTGTGGTTGGGCCGATGGCATGTTGCGCCCTTGGTCGGGGCGTAAGGACTGACCGCGGAGAGCTGACATGACACCTTACTTCCAGAGGTTATGTCGGTTTTGAAGTCGCCTCACAGCGCGCCATGAAAGGGCAAAAAAATGAAGAGTGTATTGATCCTGAATGGGCCGAACCTCAACCTGTTGGGCACACGGCAGCCAGAAGTGTACGGAGCCGAGACACTGGCAATGGTGGAGGAGTCGTGCCGTCAGCACGGGGTCAAGCTCGGGATCGACGTCGCGTGTCACCAGTCCAATCACGAAGGGGCGCTGTTGGACATGATCCATGCGGCAAAAGGCACGCATGATGGGATCATTCTGAATGCTGGCGCCTATACCCACACATCTGTTGCGCTAATGGATGCGATCTATTCCGTGGACCTCCCGGCTGTGGAAGTTCACCTGTCCAATATCCATGCCCGCGAATCCTTCCGCCAGACCTCTTATATCTCCAAAGCTGTGATCGGCCAGATCTGCGGCTTTGGCTCCTTTGGCTACCTAATGGCGATGGATGCTCTTGTTCAGCATTGCGCGCGGAGTAGCGGGTCATGACCCCGTCCGAATACCTGCACCAACTGACCCAGTTCAAAACCATTGAGGAACTGTGGCACGCGCATGTGAGCCAGATGAACCGCTACGGGTTTGATCGTCTCCTTTACGGCTACACGCTGTTCAAAACCCGCACCTCGCTGGGCGATCCTGATGACTTTGTTGTTTTGTCGAACCACAGCCCAGAGTATTTGCAGGGATTTCTCGTTGATGGTCTTTATTCTCATGCTCCAATGCTGACATGGGCGTTGGAGAATGAGGGCCATGCAAGCTGGCGCGCCGCGCAGGATATGGCGGCTCAGGGACTGTTGGACTGCAAGGCGCGCAAGGTCCATGAGTTCAATCAGGCCATGAATGTCTGCGCCGGCTACACGATCAGCTTCAACTCCGCGACGGACCGATTTAAGGGCGCGATTTCATTGGCCGCGCGCCCCGGGCTTGATCAGGACGCAATTGAACAGATCTGGGCGGAGCATGGCTCTGACATTGTGCTGATGAACAATGTGGCACATCTAAAGATCCTCACCCTGCCCTACCACGCCCCCAATCGCGCCCTGACAAAGCGCCAGCGCGAGGTTCTGCAATGGGTCGGGGATGGCAAGACCACGCAGGACATTGCTTTGCTGATGGGGCTCACACCTGCAACCATTGAAAAGCATTTGCGGCTTGCACGTGAATCGCTCTGTGTTGAGACCACGGCGCAGGCGGTTCTGAAGGCTGCATTACACAATCAGATGTACGCGGTCGAACACTGATCACCCCCGGTTATCATCGGGCACAGTCGTCACCAGAAAGTCAGCGTCTGATTGCAACACAGGCATGACAATTTGATGTGCAAAAGATGTAGTAACCCTCTCTAATGGTAAGGAAAAGCTGACTTTACGGAAAGTTCTCTAACCCTCAGGATAGCGACGTTCCGTGAGTGGTGGCTAAGCCTGGGAACTTTGGGAAACGACCCCTGATATTGACAGGGCTCTCTGACCTGTCCGGTTATTGGTGTGTATTTTTCCGCACCGATGACCGGAACCAACTCTTTTCAAACAGATATTCTCTGCTTCGTGACAACCGCAGCCAGCGCAGTTGCAGCGTCCATTTTTGCATCTCACACAAAAACGCCCCCGAAGCCAGACAGGCGACGGGGGCGTTTGGTATTTCTTGCTGAGCAATACGCGCTAAGGCGATTAGCCCTGAGCGGCTTTGGCCACTTCGGCTGCGAAGTCTTCTTTTTCGACTTCGATGCCTTCGCCAACTTCTACACGGATGAAGCCGGTGATGGTGGCGCCCGCTTCCTTGGCTGCGGCTTCCACGGTCAGGTCCGGGTTCACCACGAACTGCTGGTTCAGCAGGGTGGATTCAGCAACGAATTTCTTCATGCGACCGTCGATCATCTTCTCGATGACCTGCTCAGGCTTGCCGGATTCACGGGCGATGTCGATTTGAACCTGACGCTCTTTTTCGACGATGGCCGGATCCAGATCGGCCTCAGAGAGAGCGGCCGGGTTCACAGCTGCGATGTGCATCGCGACCTGCTTGCCAATCGCCTCATCGCCACCGGTCATTGCAACCAGAACGCCGATTTTGCCCATGCCGTCGGCAGCTGCGTTGTGCACGTAGGACACAACGGTCTCGCCTTCCAGCTTCGCCATGCGGCGCAGGGTCATGTTCTCGCCGATCGTGGCGATCTTGTCGGTCAGGGTGGTGGCAACGGTTTTGCCGCCCAGATCCGCTTCTGCCAGCTCTTCAACGGTGTTCACGGACAGGGCTGCTTTGGCAATGCCAGCAACCATTGTCTGGAACTCGCCGTTTTTCGCAACGAAGTCGGTTTCGGAGTTCACCTCAACAGCAACACCTTTGCCGCCATCGACGACCACGGCCACGAGGCCTTCTGCGGCGGTACGGCCGGATTTCTTGGCCGCTTTTGCGAGGCCCTTGGTGCGCAGCCAGTCAACGGCAGCTTCCATGTCGCCGTCGTTTTCGACCAGTGCTTTTTTCGCGTCCATCATGCCTGCGCCGGTGGATTCGCGCAGTTCTTTCACCATTGCTGCAGTGATTGCCATCTTAGGCTCTCCTCAAGTCAAATGCGGTTTGGGGCAGGTCTACCCTGCCCCACATGTCAAATCGATGACACGCTGTCAGATCAGGCGTCAGCTGCTTCTTCAGCGACGGCTTCCTCGACAGGTGCTTCTTCCAGAGCACCGAGGTCAACACCGGCAGCGCCGAGCTGAGCGGACATGCCGTCCAGTGCTGCACGTGCAACCAGATCGCAGTAGAGCGAGATCGCGCGCGCTGCGTCATCGTTGCCCGGGATGATGTAGTCTACACCATCGGGGGAGCAGTTGGTGTCGACAATCGCCACAACCGGAATACCCAGTTTGTTGGCTTCTGCGATGGCCAGTGCTTCTTTTTTCACGTCGATGACGAACAGCAGGTCAGGAACGCCGCCCATGTCACGGATACCGCCGAGAGACGCTTGCAGCTTCTCTTGGTCACGCTCCATGCCCAGACGCTCTTTCTTGGTCAGGCCTTCGGCACCCGCAGCCATACGCTCGTCGATTTCCTTCAGGCGGTTGATCGACTGGGAAACGGTTTTCCAGTTGGTCAGCGTGCCACCGAGCCAGCGGTGGTTCATGTAGTACTGAGCGGATTTCTCTGCGGCTTCTGCGATCGGCGCTGCCGCCTGACGCTTGGTACCAACGAAGAGAACGCGGCCACCTTTGGCAACGGTGTCACGGATCGCGGTCAGAGCCTGATCCAACATCGGAACAGTCTGCGTGAGGTCCATGATGTGGATGCCGTTGCGCGCGCCGTAGATGAACGGCCCCATGCGGGGGTTCCAACGCTGAGTCTGGTGACCAAAGTGAACGCCAGCTTCCAGCAGCTGACGCATGGTGAACTCGGGAAGAGCCATGCTATTCTTTCCTTTCCGGTTTTATCCTCAGCGGGGGTTCAGACACATATGTGTCCAACCGGCGGTCTGTCAGGGATGTCTCCCCTGAACAGGCCAAACCCCGCCTGCGGGTTCGATGGCGCGCGTATAAGGCAGCTTCGCACACAGCGCAAGCGCAAAAGCGCGTCCCTCACCCATCAAGCAGCGGTTCGCCCTTCGCCGTGAGTGTATCATGCCCCTCGCGAACGATCTCTTCGCAATGAGCGGCCAACGCCTTGCGATTTGAAAAATCGGCAACGCGGACCGGCGCATGGTAACGCAGCTCTACTCTGCCCTGTGTCTCTGCGGACAGCACTTTCAGGAGATGCGAGCCAAAATCCATATCGCCCCACCAGCCGTAAAAACGCGGCTCTCGGCCTTTGGGGGCGTGAAACACCACAGAGACCGGCTGCACATATAATAGATCCCGTAGGTCTTCCTCAAAGAGCGATGCAAACAGTGTGGTCTTGAACGGCAAGACCCGCCGCCCATCGGTGGAGGTTCCCTCTGGGAAAAACAGCAGCTTGTGACCCGCTTTCAACCGCTCCGCAAAGAGCGCTTTTTGCTCACTGGCCTTGGCGCGGTTTCGCTCAATAAACACCGTACCCGTCGCCCGTGCCAGCCAGCCAATACCGGGCCAGCCTGCGACTTCGGACTTTGAAACAAAATAGATCCGTTTTTTGGCATTGAGCGCAAAAATATCGAGCCACGAGGAATGATTTGCCACAACGATGCCGGGTTCACGCATCTGCGCCCCCGTTGCGCTGAACCCCATGCCCAGAATGCGAAACGCGTTTCGGCAGACAAACATCGTTATATAAGGGGTCACGGGGCGTTTCACGCCACACAGCGGCCTTTCAAACAGCCGCACCAACAAAAGAAGCGCAAGGCAGCCAAAGACCAACGTCGCCAGTACCGCTCCGCGCAGCCCGACCCTGACCCATCCCATCGCAGAGATACGGATCTGCTCAGGTGGTGTTTCACTGTGCCAGCTGACACTCATCCGGTGGTGGTTCCACGCGTGTAAATACGGCTCTGGCGTTCATTCATCCGTGCCGTATCGAGGATCAAACAGACATCCGTTGTGTTAAATTCATGATCCACATAAGCGCCATCGCCAACGAAACCGCCAAGCCTCAGATAGGCCTTGATCAGCGCAGGTGTCTCCAGCATCGCGGTGCGGCGATCAATCTGATCGGCCCCCAGCAGATCCATCGACTGGTAGACTTTTGACTTTACGCGCAAATCTTCGGGCGCGAGGTGGTTGGCGTGGAGCATCGACAAGGGTTGCCGAAGCGACGACGCGTCGGTGCCATGAAAGGAAGCCACCCCAAATAGCACGTCAATTTCATGGTCCGCGACATAGGCCGCAAGCCCGTTCCAGAGGTGAAACATCGCCATGCCGCCGCGATAGTCAGCATGTAGACAAGACCGCCCCAACTCCAGCAGTTTACGACCGGATTGGCGCAGCGGTGTGAGGTCATATTCATCTTCGGAATAAAACCGCCCCAAACGTTCCGCCTGATCGCTACGCAAAAGCCGGTAAACACCGACCACTTCTCCAGAGGTATCGTCGCTGACCAGCATGTGATCGAAGTATGGATCAAACTGGTCCTGCTCGAGGCCCGCATCATGATCCACCAGATCGCCACTGCCGCCAAGCTCGCGCACGAACACCTCATAGCGCAGAGCTTGCGCCGCTCTTAGATCTTCATCGGTTTCCGCCATCCGCACGGAAAACTGTGGCGCGCCATCGTGCATGGTTCTGCTCTACCCTTGATTTGTGGCGGGCAAATAGCCCATAGGCATATTCGCGCGCAAGTTTTATGCACACTTGTATGCGTTTGGTTAACCTTTCATAAACCGTTTTTACGGATCAAAGACTGGAACAAGGGCAATACGCGCGCCGTCAAAGACGACTTTGCCCTGGTCGGGAAAATTGACAGTGATCTTGCCGCCCACGTTTGACTGTACTTGCCCCAAGCCCCAGTCCGGGTGGTTGGGATGTCGGACAAACATGCCGGGTGCCAGGATCGCATTGAGGTCATTCATAGTTTGAGTGGCCCTATTGGAGGAAAGTTATGAGTGTAGATAACGCCAATCTGGCCGCATTGGTAGGCTCACGAATTTGCCACGATCTGATCAGCCCTGTCGGGGCGATTAACAACGGTCTGGAACTGCTCGGCATGTCCAACTCGTTAGAAGGTCCCGAGCTGGAGCTGATCTCCGACAGTGTGAACAACGCCAACGCCCGTATTCGCTTTTTCCGCGTGGCCTTTGGTTCTGCGGGCGAACAGGAGCTTGGCCGGATGGAAATCATGAGCGTGCTCGGTGATGTCAGCAAAGGTGGGCGCATCAAATATAACTGGTCCTCGCAAGAGGCGGCAGCGCGGCGCGATGTCCGTATGGCGTTTCTCGCCGGTCTCTGCCTTGAGAGTGCGCTCCCCTATGGCGGCACCATCCAGATCCTACGAAGCACCGACGGCTGGACCGTGACCGGCGAAGGTCGCAAGATCAATGTCGACGAAGATCTTTGGTCGGGTCTTGCGTCAGACACACCCAAGTTCGAGATTACCCCGGCACTGGTGCAATTCGCGCTGCTGCCCGAAGCGGCCAAAGAAGCCGGTCGTCAGTTGTCGTTCAGCCAATCGGCAGAGAAGATCTCGATCAGCTTCTAAACGATCCTGATTGCACTATAAAAAACGCCGCTGATCATCTCAGCGGCGTTTCTTATTTGCGGGACTATTTGCGCACGGTGCCGTCGCCGCGCACCAGATATTTGAAACTGGTCAGCTGCGTCGCCCCGACCGGACCACGGGCATGCATCTTGCCGGTGGCAATGCCGATCTCCGCCCCCATGCCGAACTCGCCGCCATCGGCAAACTGGGTGGAGGCATTGTGCATCAGGATCGCGCTGTCCAGCTCTGCGAAGAACTGCGCCACGGCTGCGTCATCCTCGGTAATGATGCAATCGGTGTGGGCCGAGTGATAGGTGCGGATATGGGCAATCGCCTCGTCGATGCTTGCCACCTTCTTGGCAGCGATAATCGCATCAAGGTATTCCTTGCCCCAATCCTCGGACGTGGCGACCTGCATGCTGTCCGGGCCGGGCAAGCCCTCTTCGGCGTGGATTTCGACCCCGCCCATGGCGAGCAGGTCCAGCACATCCTTGCCGATGGTTTCGGCCACATCCTGATGGATCAGCAGGCATTCCGCAGCACCGCAGATGCCGGTGCGCCGGGTCTTGGCGTTCAGGACCACATCGATCGCCTTTTTGCGGTCGGCGTGTTTGTCGATGTAGATGTGTACGATGCCCTCAAGATGGGCAAAGACCGGCACGCGGGCCTCGCGCTGCACCAGCCCCACCAGCCCCTTGCCGCCACGCGGAACGATCACATCCACATAGTCGGTCATGGTCAAAAGCTCCTGCACCGCCGCACGATCACGGGTCGGCACCAGTTGCACGGCGTCCTCGGGCAAACCTGCACTTCGCAGCCCGGCGGCCAGACAGCCATGGATCGCCTGCGCTGAACACAGGCTCTCAGAGCCGCCGCGCAGGATCACCGCGTTGCCGGATTTGAGGCACAGCGCGCCCGCGTCCGCTGTCACATTAGGGCGGCTTTCATAGATCACGCCGATCACCCCAAGCGGTGTGCGCACGCGTTGGATACGCAGGCCGGTGGGCTGCGTCCATTCTTCCATCACCGCGCCGACGGGGTCATCCTGCGCCGCAACAGCGCGCAACCCATCGACGATGCCCTGAATACGCGCCTCATCCAGCATCAGCCGGTCCATCATCGCGGAGGACAGGCCTTTTTCGCGGCCAAACTCCAGATCCTTGGCATTGGCAGCGATAATGTCTTCGCGCTTGGCCCAGACCTCATCTGCGGCAGCGTTCAACGCCTGTGCTTTCTGTGCCGCGCTGGCGGTGGCGAGCTGTTGCGCAGCCGCTTTGGCGCGCGTGCCGATGTCTGTCATCAGCGCGGGAATATTTTCCAGATCTTTCATGTCTTTGCCCTTTGCTTCCCCAGGCGGGGTCCGAGCCGCACCGCCACATCACGCGGCGGCGGGAAATCTCGCATGCTCAGAATGACAGGATCAAAGCGCCATGTCATCCCGATGGATCAAGGCTGCGCGCCCCGCATAACCGAGGATGTCCTCGATATCAGCGGAGCGATGCCCCTGGATGGCGCGGGCTTCCTCTGCCGTGTACCGGCTAAGCCCCTGCCCCAGTTTGCGCCCGTCTGGGCCGAGGATGGCCAGCGGATCCCCGCGGCCAAAGTCACCCTCCACATGACGCACCCCTGCGGGCAGCAGACTGTTTCCATTTTGCAGCGCCTTGGCGGCGCCCTCGTCCACGGTGATCACACCGCGGGTCTTCATTGCGGCGATCCAGCGTTTGCGCGCCACCTGCGGGTCCCCTTGGGCGGTGAACCACGTCGAGGGCGCACCCGCCTCAAGCGCAGCAACCGGCGACATCACCGATCCTTCGGTGATCGCCATGGCACAGCCCGCAGCGGTCGCCATCTTGGCTGCCAGCAGTTTGGTGATCATACCGCCCTTGGACAGGCCAGAGACCCCGTCACCCGCCATCGCCTCAATTTGGGGCGTGATGGTTTCGATGCGATCAAACCGCTTGGCGTGGGGATCAAGCGCCGGATTGGCGCTGTAGAACCCGTCCACATCCGACAGCAGGATCAAGACATCCGCCTCCACCGTCACCGCGACCTGCGCCGCAAGGCGATCATTGTCGCCATAGCGGATCTCGTCGGTGGCGATGGTGTCGTTTTCATTGACGATGGGCACCGCGCCCAGCCCGATCAGCGTCTCCAGCGTGGCGCGGGAATTGAGGTAACGGCGGCGGTTTTCGCTGTCCTCCAGCGTCACCAGCACCTGCGCGGTGGTTATGCCATGCGGGGCCAGCGCCTCTTCATAGGCGCGCGCGAGGCGGATTTGGCCCACGGCAGCGGCGGCCTGCGATTGCTCCAGCGGCAGATCCGCACGCGGCAGACCCAATGCACCGCGCCCCAGCGCAATCGACCCCGAAGACACGAGGATCACATCCTTGCCCTGCTCTTTCAGGCGCGCAACATCCTGCGCCAGTGACAGGAGCCAGTCCTGCCGCAACGCGCCGCTGGCGCGATCCACCAGCAGCGCAGAGCCGATCTTGATGACGACGCGACGCGCCGTGTTTAGGGCTGCCAAGGGGTGTCCTCCTCCTCGGACGCCTCCGCCTGTTTGATCCGCAGGCGGTCATCGTCGATCTCGGCCCGTACGGCCCGCAGCACCTCGTCAAGACCCTCGCGGCTGACGCTGGACATGATCCGCACCGGTGCGCCCACCTCAGCCTCAAGCGCGGCACGCGCCTCGGCACGTTCCTCATCATCCAGCGCGTCGATCTTGTTCAGCGCCGTCACCCGGGGCTTATTGGCAAGCTCACCGCCATAGGCCTCAAGCTCGTTGATGATGGTTCGGTAGTCCTCGGCCACGGTTTCAGATGTGCCGTCGACCAGATGCAGCAACACCGCGCAGCGTTCCACATGGCCAAGGAAGCGGTCACCGATGCCACGGCCCTCGTGTGCGCCTTCGATCAGGCCGGGAATATCCGCCATCACGAATTCAGTGTTATCAATCCCCACCACCCCGAGGTTCGGGTGCAATGTGGTGAAGGGATAATCTGCAATCTTTGGCCGCGCGTTAGACGTCGACGACAGGAACGTCGACTTGCCCGCGTTCGGCAAGCCCAAAAGTCCCGCATCCGCGATCAGCTTCAGCCGCAGCCAGATTGTGCGCTCAACACATTCCTGACCGGAATTCGCCCGCCGAGGGGCTTGGTTGGTGGAGGACTTAAAATGCAGGTTTCCAAAGCCACCATTCCCGCCCTTGGCCAGCAGCACGCGCTCGCCGACTTCGGTGAGGTCGGCCAGAACTGTTTCTTCGTCCTCGTCGAGGATCTCCGTGCCCACAGGAACCCGCAAAATAATATCGTCACCGTCCTTGCCGGAGCGCTGACGCCCCATGCCGGACTGGCCGTTTTTTGCAAAGAAATGCTGCTGGTAGCGGAAATCGATGAGCGTGTTCAGCCCATCCACGGCCTCGGCCCAGACCGAGCCGCCCTTGCCGCCGTCACCGCCATCGGGGCCACCGTATTCGATGTATTTCTCACGCCGGAAACTGACGCAACCGTTCCCGCCGGCGCCGGAGCGAATGTAGACCTTTGCCAGATCGAGGAATTTCATGAGTAAGCCTCTGTGTTCGAGTTGGATCGCCAATACTTTAATTCAGGGGATGGCTCAACCCTGCGTCTGTTGTTCTGCCTGCATGGCCGATCTGCGGGACGAGACACAAAAACGCGGACCCGTCCGATGGCGCGCCCGCGAGTGGTGTTGCCTTTGATCTCTGGATCAGAGCTTGCGGCTGTAGGTCCATGTTGGAACATTGGCATCGCGCGCAACGCAGAAATCCTCTGCATCGCCAAGATACTCGAACCCGCAATGCGCAAGCACCCGCGCCGACGCCGGGTTGTCCTGAAACACGCTTGCAAACATCGTTGCATCACCCAAGGGGTTGGCCTCTACCAGCAACTGAACAGCCATCGACGCAAGCCCCGTATTCCAGAACGGCGGCGCGACCCAATAGCCAACCTCGGACTGGTTGCGATCCATGGATTTCAGCGAGATCACCCCCATCAGCTCCGGGCTGCCATCCTTGGTGCCATCCATCGCCCAGATGAACTCCCCCTGCTCGGCCTCAATGCCGCGTTTGACATAGGCCTCAGCCGCGCCCGGCGGATAGGGATGCGGGATCGGCGCGGTCATCTTTGCGATGCGCGCATCTCCGGCGTAGTGTTCAATCAGACCCGCATCCGACGGACGCAAAGGCCGCAGATCAAAGCGATCTGCCTCAATGATGGCTTGCTGATCCGTTTGGTCCAAACCCATAACCACGCTCCTCCTCAAGAAACTCAAACTTCGGCAAATACACTCAGGTATTCTGGGGACTTGTACTCCTCCATCCCCTTGCCGATGAGATGGGAAGTGTCGGAATAGGAAACAAGTCACGTTTTCACGCACTTGCGTTACGATCCGACAGATCCATCCAAAAACGAAAAGAGGGACCGGTCTTTTAACCGATCCCCCTGAAGATTTTATTACCCTTTGGGTTCGGTTTACTCAGCGGCCTCCGCCGCCGGGAGAACCGAAATAAAGGTGCGGCCTTTGAGGCCCTTGTGGAAGGTCACGTTGCCGTTGGCGGTCGCAAAGATGGTGTGATCTTTGCCAATACCAACGCCTTCGCCCGGCCAGAACTTGGTGCCGCGCTGACGCACGATGATGTTGCCCGCGATTGCAGACTGACCACCATAAAGTTTCACGCCAAGACGACGACCTGCGGAGTCGCGACCGTTACGGGACGAACCGCCAGCTTTTTTATGTGCCATTCTTGTCTCTCCTTAGCCTTGAGCCAGCTCTTTGGCCTGCTCAACCCACTCGGGTTTGATCTTGACGGCGTCGATACCAGCAATATCCGCTTCGGACAAGGCTGCGATCTGAGCGAAGGTGGTGAGGCCAGCGGCCTCCAGCTTCTTGGCGGCGGCAGGGCCAACACCGGTCAGCTGGGTCAGATCGTCGGAACCAGCAGCAGCTGCGGGTGCAGCAGCTTTGGCAGCCTTGGCTTTCGGCGCGGCTTTCGCAGCAGGAGCTGCATCGCCTTTACCGGTTGCCACTTTCACGCCGGAGGCATCCGCACCAGAGGACAGGATCTCGGTGATCTTGACCAGGGTCAGCTTCTGACGGTGACCGACAGTACGCTTGGATGAGTGCTTACGACGACGTTTGACGAACTTGATGACCTTGTCACCTTTGATCTGTTCGACCACTTCCGCCTGCACGGCAGCGCCGGACACAAACGGAGCACCAACGACGGGGGCATCGCCACCGATCATCAGAACGTCATTGAATTGAACGGTTTCGCCAGCGTCTGCAGCCAGTTTTTCCACGCGGAGCATATCGCCCGCCTGAACTTTGTACTGCTTGCCGCCGGTCTTAAGGACTGCGAACATTTCAGTCTTTCCTTTTCTACCCGCGTCCTTCGGTCCCCTTTCGGGCGTTTGCGACGGGGCCTCGCCCCCTCACCTCGAACAGCGCGCCCCTTGTGCGGGACGGTATGACAATAAAACCCCGGCGCGGAGAGTCCGGGCCGGGATGCGGGCTTTTGACCTTACTGAGATAAGAAGTCAACCCTCGAGCGCAGGCTCAGATCAAAAATATCCACAGCCGCTGGCCGGATGGGACATCAAAGCTCCTGTACGGGCTGCAAGTCCCGCATACGGTGCGCGAGTTCCTCAAAGCGATTGGCCTGAATTTCATATTGGATCGCATTCAGAAGTTCATAGACCTCCTGCATCAGCGGGTTTTCCAGCGCTTTGACATAGGCCGCGACCTCATCGGTCGTAAAGTCGCGATATATATATGCGGATTGTGCAAGGCTCGATGCTGCCATCTGACGCCGCATCTCGCCTTCTTGCGCTTTCATAAGCGCACGCAACCCATCAGCATCGACCTGCATATCTATGACGCCTGCGGCTGACGCTGCCATCAAAAAGCGGAACTGGATTTCCTGCACCGCGCGAATGGCGGTTTCGGTGCCGCCAATGGCCACATTCATATCCCGATACAGCGTGACCCTCGGGTCGCCCTCTGCCACCAGCTTGCTGACGATGCGCTCGCCGGCCTCCACGGTGCCAGCGCCGTCTTCATTCATATGAGAGGCATTTTCGACCTCGACCAGACGCTGTCCTAAATCGCTGGCATAAAACTCAGCTGCAAAAAATAGGGCATCGGAGGAGAGCGTTTCTTCCAGAATATCCAGTGCGGTGGCCTGCATCTTGTTTGTGTCAAAGACCTCAGCCGTGAGACGCTCCCACTCCAGTCCAAAATCACCTGCATCGGCGCCCAGAATTTTAGGCGCATCCCCCGCCGATTGCGCAATGCTATCAAGCGCGACGTCAAACCCCGTCACCTCAAGGAAGGCTTTGATCTGCGCCCGGTCTGCCGCCTCTGCCTTCGCGGGGTGCAGAACCACGATACTAAGTGCGGCAACAAAGATCCCTTTCAACAGGGCTGTCACAAATGCGGCGGGGCGCAGCGGCGCTGAAATCGGTTTGATCATAGTGCAAATGTAGGGGCAGAAACCCTAACCGCAAACCAAAATTCGACTTTCTTGAACGAACTGTGAAATCGCCCCTTGCACGCGGCGAAAATCACCTTTAAACGCCCTCACACCCCCCGCGGAGAGGTGCCGGAGTGGTCGAACGGGGCGGTCTCGAAAACCGTTGTGCCTTCACGGGCACCCAGGGTTCGAATCCCTGTCTCTCCGCCATTTACTCCCTGGATATTTCGCTAAAACGTGCGGGCCGTGCCCTGCTAACAGCTTCGTTGCCTTCAGAAATATCACCCCATAGGGTCGCAGCGTAGTTGTTAAGCGCTGAAAGGGCATCAAAATGACGCGCGCCTCCCCCGCATTTGCAAGCGATGACATCGCGTCCGCATTCGCCGCGTTTCCTGAACCAGAGCGAACTGGACTGCTGTCGTTACGCAGCCTGATCTTTGAAACCGCCGCAAAGACACCGGCAGTTGGCCGCCTGAGTGAAGCGCTGAAATGGGGGCAACCCGCCTATCTGACGCCCGAGACCAAGTCGGGCTCGACGATCCGATTGGGTATCCCCAAGTCTGGCGGTTTTGCCATTTACACCCATTGCCAGACAACGCTTCTGACGGATTTTCAAATCCTGTTCCCGGATGATTTCCAATATGAAGGCAACCGCGCGCTCCATTTTTGCGCAGGTGACGGTCTCCCCTTGGATAAACTGGAAATCTTGGTGCGTAATGCTCTGACCTATCACCTGAAAAAGTAATGCAATTCAAAGGCATTAACAGAAAAAGCCGGGCAAGTGCCCGGCTTCATTTGCGCGAACGGATGCGTCATGCGCGGCGGCGGCGACCTCCACCGCGACGGCCACGACCTTCCCCCTCGCCTTCAGCAGAAGGTGCTTTGTTGAATTTGATCCAATCCCCCCCGTGCGGGTCGTTATTGGTCAGAAGATTGGCGGCGCGGATGGCCTCCATTTCCTTGCCTGCGCGCGGCTGCGTGGAGCCAAGGCCAAACATGGTCACAAAGGTCTCATCATCCATACCTTCGGGCAAGATGATACCGGCGGCGGCCACTTGTTCTTTTTTCTCGGCAATCGCCTTTTGCGTTACTGGCAACGCCACCGGGTTCATGATCGCAGAGGTCATGCCCGCACCCATGGCCATCGGCAGGAACGCATTGTTGATGCCGTGACGGTTGGGCAAGCCAAATGACACATTCGATGCACCACAGGTGGTGTTCACGCCCAGCTCTTCACGCAGTTTGCGCACGAGCGCAAACACCTGCTGACCTGCCGTGGCCATCGCACCAATCGGCATGACCAGCGGGTCGACCACAATGTCATGGGCTGGAATACCAAAATCGGCTGCTCGCTCGACAATTTTCTTTGCCACTGCAAAACGCACCTCTGGATCTTCAGAGATACCGGTATCGTCATTGGAGATCGCGACCACCGGCACATTGTACTTCTTAACCAGTGGCAGAACCAGTTCCAGACGCTCTTCCTCGCCAGTGACGGAGTTCAAGAGCGGGCGCCCCTCTGCTGCAGCCAGACCAGCCTCCAGCGCGCCCGGCACCGAAGAGTCGATGCAGAGCGGAATATCCACAAGCCCCTGCACCAGCTCGACGATTTTGGTCATCAGCGGCGGCTCGGTCTCATTGGGGTTCGGGTTGGAGTTGTAAACAACACCCGCATTGATATCGAGGATATTGGCCCCTGCCATCACCTGCGCCAACGCGTCTTTTTCAACGGTTGAGAAGTCGCCCGCTTCAAGCTCCGCAGCCAGTTTCTTACGGCCGGTCGGATTGATGCGTTCGCCGATCACGCAGAAGGGTTCATCAAAGCCCAGAACAGCAGTTTTTGTCTTAGATTCTACGACAGTACGGGTCATGGTTTATCCTTGCTGTTGAGCGGGGCGTGCAGACTCGCCGCCGTTGTTGATGGCCCAGGTGGCGTTGGTCTTGATACCACCAAGGGGGAAGAAGTGGACGTTGGTGATGTTAAAGTCAGGGTTTGCAGCCTTGTGGGCGGCAAGCTCGGTCAGAACATCGGTCGGCTCATAAGGTAGCATCAGCTTGGTGACGTCCATGGCACGTTTCTGCAGCACCTTGAGCGAGGGGCCCACACCGCAGGCAATCGCAAATTTGATCAGCGTCTGCAGCTTCGCAGGACCGGCGATGCCGATGTGAATCGGCAGATCGACGCCTGCCTCCTTGAGACCATTGGCCCATGCGATAATGGGCTTGGCCTCAAAGGCGAATTGGGTCGCCAGAGCCATTTTAGCATCGGTGCGCTCAGAGAATTTCTGTTTCCACTGAAGTGCTTCGGAGACGTTCTTCATAGATCCATCGGGGTCGATGTCTTTATTGCCCTCAGGATGGCCTGCAACATGAAGATTGGTGAATCCTGCCTTGTCGAACAGGCCCGTTTCCAACAGTTGCATGGAGCTGTCGAAGGCTCCGTGAGGTTTCGCCACACCGCCAGCAAGCATCAGCGCTTGTTTGACATCGGCCTCGCCCTGATACCGCGCAATCCAATCGGCCAGTGTCGCCTCGTCCTTGATGATCCGCGCGGGAAAATGCGGCATCACAGGAAAGCCTTCGTCATTCAGGCGCTTGGCGGTGGCGACCATGTCCTCAATCGGGGTCCCTTCGATATGCGCGATGTAAACGCGGGTGCCCGCTGGCAGCAGCTCGCGGAAATCCTCGACCTTTTGCGCCGTGCGCGGCATCACTTCGATCGAATAATCCTGCAAGAACGCCTCGACTTCCGGGTTTACAGTGACCTCAGTCTCAGTCGCGCGTTTTTTGAAGTTCAGCAAAGCCATGGCGGCCTCCCATAATCCGTTGAGGGCTGTCATGCCCAGCCATCGTTTGCGATCAGCGCCTTGAGCCGCTCTTGATCGTATTCCTCCTCCAGACGCGCGGCCTGAGAGTCAGCAATGTCACCGGGCTCACCCTCAACGCTGAACGGCGCGGCCTTGCGCCACTCCGCCAGATAGGCGTCGCTGTCCTTGGCGTTCACCTTCATGGCTGCGCGATCAATCGCTTGCTCAAACCGTTCTTCGAGCTGACGTTTGGCACCGCGCCGCCCCTTGCCCACAATGACCTGAGCCGGGATGTCGCGCCAGTATACGATGGTGACGTCGGGCATTGCCGTTCCTCTCATTCCGTCTGTCGTACTGCGTTTCTAGTCTGACGTTTCGCGTCCGGTACGTCGGATTTCGACAACAAAGATGGGAGGAGCGACGTTTACGACTTTTGCGCAGGGTTCTGTCCCTTTGATCGCAGATTGCAAATTTTGGAATTGCCACGCACCGCGCACATCCAGCTTTCCCACTATTGAACCGATACAGTCCCTTGCAGTGAGGCCAGCGCGGACGTACTGTGAATTCAACACGATAATCGGAGGGCGTGATTCATGGCGCCCAGGCGTTCCAAAGGTACAGGAGCGTTTCCCAGAGCGGTTGAGACCCCTGTACCGGCCCGGCCAGATCCAGATGCGCTTTATGCGGCGCTGGATCTTGGCACCAACAGTTGCAGGATGCTGATTGCCCAACCCAAGGGCAGCGGTTTCCATGTGGTGGATAGTTTTTCCAAGTCGGTGCAGCTCGGCTCCGGCCTGGAAAAGACGGGGCGGTTGTCACGTTCCTCTATGGCGCGCACCATTCAGGCGCTGCGCATCTGCCAGCAGAAAATCAGCAGAAACCGCGTAAAACGCATGCGACTCGTCGCGACAGAAGCCTGTCGCCGCGCCAAAAACGGGCGCGATTTCATGCGTCAGATCAAACGTGAAACCGGCCTCGCGATGGATATCATCCAACCCGAGGAAGAGGCGCGTCTAGCAGTGATCTCATGCGCGCCCTTGGTGTCGACAAAAACCGAACAGCTTCTGGTGGTGGATATCGGCGGCGGCTCGACCGAGTTGGTCTGGATCGACATTTCCTCCGTTCCGCGCCGCGACCGCCCTTCGGCCATCATGCGGTTGCATGCCGGATTTCACACCGTTGAAAGCCCGTTTCCCGCAGCCAAGGTTGTGGACTGGATCTCGGTTCCACTGGGCGTGGCAACGCTTCGGGATCAATTCAACGATGTTGAAGATGACGCCGCGCGGTTTGCCTTGATGAGCTGGTATTTTGAGGAGCATCTCGCTGATTTCGCGCCCTATAAGGACGAACAGGCCCGCGAAGGTTTTCAGATCGTCGGCACCTCCGGCACGGTCACGACAGTTGCCGCCTCTCATCTGGGCCTCAAGCGCTATGACCGAACCAAGGTCGATGGCCTGCGGATGACATCCGATCAGATTGACAAGGTGATCCGCGGCTATCTGGAACTTGGCCCCCAAGGCCGCCGTCGCGATCCGAGAATTGGCGAAGACCGACAGGCGCTTATTATGTCAGGTGCCGCTATTTTGCAGGCACTCTTGCGCTGCTGGCCCACGGATCGTTTGTCGGTCGCTGATCGCGGTCTGCGCGAGGGCTTGCTCTATGCACAAATGAGCGCGGACGGCGTGTTGGAAGACGGCCCTTTCTGAGCGGCGCGAGATCGGCTATAGCGCCTCAGCCGCGACTTGAGGCTGCGGAGCACGCGAAAGAGGAAAGACCATGGCGAAGAAACCGACAGGAAAGAACACGTCCGGCCGTGGGCAGCGGGATCTGACCGTTAAGGTCAAGACCGCGCGCGGGCGCAGGCTCAGTTCTACGCGCTGGCTGCAACGGCAGTTGAACGACCCCTATGTCAAACGCGCGCAAGCCGAGGGGTATCGCGGTCGCGCGGCGTTCAAGATCATGGAACTCGACGACAAATACCGCTTTCTGGTTCCCGGAGCGCGGGTTGTGGATCTGGGCTGTGCACCGGGCGGTTGGGCGCAGGTGGCGGTGCCGCGCATCAATGCGCTGGGCGAGAAATCCGGCAAAGCCATTGGACGGTTCATCGGCGTCGATCTGCAAGAGGTCGAACCTCTTGCCGGCGCGGAGTTTCATCAGCTCGACTTTATGGACGAAGGCGCTGACGATCAGGTCAAGGAATGGCTTGGCGGTCAGGCCGATGTGGTGATGTCCGACATGGCCGCGTCCAGCTCCGGCCATAAACAGACCGACCACTTGCGGATCATGTCCCTATGCGAGACCGCCGCCTATTTCGCCTTTGATGTGCTTGAAGAAGGCGGCACTTTTGTTGCCAAAGTGCTCGCGGGTGGGGCCGAGGGCGAGTTGCAAAAGCTCCTGAAGCAGAAGTTTAAATCCGTCGCCAACGTAAAGCCTCCCTCGTCGCGGGCGGATAGTTCTGAAAAATTCGTCATCGCCACTGGTTTTCGGGGGTAACGTCCTGGGCTAACGCGAAACTGGACGCGAATAGGGCGTGCGCAATGAACGCACTGCAAGATCCCTGAGGTTTTGCATGGCAGAGAGATCAGCCTTTTCGCCATAGCGCTTCGCTTCACCCGGTTTGGATTGCCGGAACACGGCGCAGTCAGTCTTTACTCGCGCAAGCTCAAGCAGGCGTGCACGCCCTTTGACCGATACCTTGTGTGACATGATGGTTTGCCTCATGCTGTCCTGATGACACAGATCTGGCCAGCAACGGCGACACAAGCAGGGCTGGATTGCGGCGCAACCCGCGCCTTTCACAACAATTTACGCCGATATCGCTATTCTTTCTCGGCGAGCCGGTCGGTTTGCAAGACACCATTGATTTCCGCCCCAAGGATCAGGATCGCAGCGTTCAGATAGAGAAAAATCAGCGCCGCCATCGCCCCTGCCAACCCGGCATATGTCGCAGAATAGCTTGCAAAACTAGAGACATAGAGGGCAAAACCCGTTCCGGCGGCCCACCAAAGCAGCAGTGTCACCACAGCGCCCGGCAGAATATGGCGAACCGTTTCGCGCCGAGGCAACAGCACCAGATGGTAGAGAAACACCGCCGCGACCGGGATCACAGCGACCACCAGACCATTGGCCCCATCCTCCCAGCCCCGCAGAAAGTCGAGATCGGGAAAAAACCGTGCCACAAAACGGGCACCCAAGGGCAGGAACAGCTCAAACACCGCTGTCAGCAAGAGCCCCGCCCCGCCCATGATGACCAAGCCCAAGGAGATCAGCCGGTGTTTCCAAAATGGACGCGTTTCCTCCTGACCATAGGCCCTGAGCATCGCTATGCGGATCGCATCAACTCCGTTGGAGGCGAAATACAGCGCAAGCACCCCCCCAAGCGTCATCAAACCGGTGCCCGAGGTTTCAAGGACAGCGTAAACCTCGCGGGTGATCGGCTCTGCCACCGATTGCGGCCAGCTGCCAAACACCAGATCGACCACATCGTCGACCACCACGCGATGCGAAAACAGGCTGGCGATCGCCCCGCTGAGGGCAACCGTGAACAAAACAAACGGAAACAGCGCCATCATCATCGACATGGCGATGTGGCTGCTCAACACCCAAGCATTTTTCCTTCCGAACCGGCCAAGCGCGCGGCGCAATATCCGAACTGCCTGCATGAGTTTTTGCACGGCTGCCATGGTAAACTCCTAAAAACGAAAGAGGCTTTGCCTGTTATTCATCACGAAACGGCCCATGGGCGAGCCCTGAACGCATGACCGCCACCAAAAAAGCAGTGCTGATCCCGAATGCCAACATGCCGGTCATCGCCGCAAAAGAAGCAAAAATCCGATGTTCTTCATCCAGCACAATGTCGCCGTAGCCCAGCGTTGTGTAGGTCGCGACCGAAAAATACACTGCGGTGTTCCATGTCTCGAACGTCTGTGCCTTCAAGAGCAAGGCCGCCGACCAGATCCAGATCTGGGCCGTATGCGCCGCAACCACAAATCCGATGGAAATCAAAAGCACGCCGGTCTGGTGCATCATCGCGGAATAGCGCTGGAACCGCGCGCGGTGACGTTGCAGCGCATCGGCACACCAAAGCAACATGATCGTCTCAAGGACCAGACAGACAAACAAAAACAGACCGCCCCAGAAAATTTGCTCGATCAATGTCATCGCGGTTTGGGTTCCTTTGGTCGGACAGGATGGCGGCACTATGGCGCAGCTTAGAAATCAGGGCTTGATCGTGCAACGTCTGCATTACATCCATGAGACAAGATATTGGTTTAAGGGACATTCTGATGCTTTTGACTGTAAAAGGCGTGACCCACCGCCACCCCGGCGGTACCCGGGATGTGCTGAGGGATGTGTCCTTTGAGGTTACGCGTGGTGAAAGTGTCGCCCTGACCGGTGAGAGTGGATCAGGCAAAAGCACGTTGCTACATATGCTGGCAGCGCTGGATCACCCCCTGCGTGGGAGTATCGAATTTGACGGCCAAGACATCACCGCCCTGAGCGACAAGGCCGCATCGCAATTGCGCCGCAGTCACATTGCATTGGTGTTTCAACAATTCAATCTCGTGCCGGCACTTTCGGTGGCCGACAATATCGCCCTTCATGCCAAACTGGGGCAGCGTTTTGATGCAAGCTGGATAGAAGAGGTCACTGCCCGCCTTGGCCTATCGGAACTGGTAGAGCGCTACCCGGAGCAAATCTCCGGCGGGCAGCAACAACGCGTGGCGATTGCACGCGCACTTGCCTTGCGCCCAGATCTATTGCTCGCGGATGAGCCGACCGGCAATCTGGATGAAACCGCCAGCGCCGAGGTTCTGCGCCTGATGCTGGATCTGGTTCAGGACACGGGCTGTGCGCTGTTTCTCGTGACCCACTCCGCCGCTATCGCCGCACGTTGCGCCCGCCATCTGCATCTGAGCGGCGGGCAGGTCCGGGTGCAGTCCACATGAAGCACGCGCTTTATTGCTTTCTCAGCCACTGGCGACGCGCCCCGCTGCAATTATTGTTGCTGATCGCGGGGCTCGCCTTGGCCACCGCGCTTTGGTCTGCAGTACAGGCGATCAACTCCGAGGCGCGCGCCTCTTACGCCCGCGCTGTTGAGCAGCTTGGCGCGGCGCAATTGACGGCGCTCACTTCTCCCGAAGGAACGATCCCGGTTGAAACCTATGCGCGTTTGCGCCGCGCGGGTTGGCAAGTTTCGCCCGTGTTGGAAGGAACATGGCAGGCCAATCAAAACGCGCTCACCCTGCTGGGCGTCGACGCCTTAAGCTACCCCGGCGCGCCTGCGATGTTTCAGGCTGCCAGCGCGCGCGGATTGGATCTGTCCGATGTGTTGACACCACCGGGGTATATATTCGCCCACCCGACCACCCTGCCCGACCTCATGGCGTTTGAGCGCACGATCGCATTGCCACAGTTGCCACCACGCGTCGTTCTGGCAGACCTGTCGCTTGCCGAAAGGTTGCTTGATCAGCCTGGGCAGCTCTCGCGTATTTTGATCCTGCCCGATCAACCAAAGGGGCTGCCAGACCTCGCCGAGATTGTACCGGAACTGCGGCAATCACAAAACCCGGATGGCGCGATCGCGGACCCGCAGCGCCTGACGCGCAGCTTTCACCTCAATCTCACCGCATTTGGCTTTCTCTCCTTCTGCGTCGGTCTGTTTATCGTGCAAGGCAGTGTCACATTGGGCATCGAGCAGCGCCGGGGAACGATCCGCACCCTGCGTTGTCTCGGCATTTCAACCGCGACACTGTTACAAGCGCTGTTTCTGGAACTGCTCATCCTCGCGCTGGTTTCAGGTGTGTTGGGTCTGGTGATTGGCTATGCGTTGGCGGCCCTTTTGCTGCCGGACGTCAGCGCCACCTTGCGCGGGCTGTATGGTGCTCCCGTCGAGGGCAGCCTGACCCTGCGCCCCACGTGGGTGATCTCCGGGTTGGTGATGACCACGCTGGGCACCGGGGCCGCCGGGGCGCAGGCGTTTGTTGCCCTGCGCAGGATGGCGAACGCGCTCTCCCGTTCCCCGGTTGCAAGCGCGCGCATGACTTGGCGCAGTCAACGGATCTTTCTCGGCGCATCAGTTGCGTTGATCGCCGCCGGTTATCTTGCCCTGAAACTGGTGCCGGGGCTGATCGGAGGTTTTGCCTTTCTCGGCGGCACCCTCCTCGGCGCGGCCCTCCTGCTGCCCCCGATCCTGTTTGCAGTGTCCAGCGCCTTGCTGGGAGTGGCGCGCGCGCCTCTTTGGCGCTGGCTGGTGGCCGACAGCCGACTGCAACTGCCGGGGATATCCCTATCGCTGATGGCGCTACTTCTCGCGGTCGCCACCAATATCGGCGTTGGCACAATGGTATCGAGCTTCCGCCTGACGTTTCTTGACTGGATCGAACAGCGCCTGCCTGCGGATGCTTATGTCGAGGTCACATCTGCGACAACGGCCAATCAGATCATGGAGTGGGCGATGCAAAACGATGCGCGCGCGCTGCCGCAACACCGCATCGACAGCCGTACGACCTCAGCCCCCCTGCGCATCTACGGCATCATTGATGATCCGCTCTACCGTACGCATTGGCCACTGCTTGAGGCGGAGGCGCGGGTATGGGACCAGATTTACGATGAGGGCGCGGTTTTGATCAGCGAGCAGCTTGCACGTCGAGAGGGTCTGCAGACCGGGGGTCACATCGCCCTCACGCCAGACTGGACCACCCAGATTGCCGGGGTCTACCCAGACTATGGCAATCCAGATGGTCAGGCCGTTGTGGCGCTCTCGACCTTACAGGCCCGGGCCTCCGGCATCACCGTGTCGCGGGTCGGAGTGGTCGCGCCTCCGGGTGTCTCCACCGCAGATCTGATGCAGCGACTGCGGCAAGATCTGAACCTCACCAGTGACAAAGTGGTCGAGGCTGAGATGATCCAAAAGGCTTCTGTGGCAATTTTTGATCGCACATTTGTTGTCACTGGCGCGCTCAACATCCTGACGCTGGGGGTTGCGGGGTTTGCCCTCCTCACGAGCTTTCTCAGCCAATGGAGCAAGCGGCTGCCCCATCTTGCCCCGGTCTGGGCCATGGGCATCACCCGACCGCAATTGGCCAGGCTCGAACTGATGCGCAGCCTCGCCTTTGCGGTGGTGACATTTGTGCTGGCCCTCCCCCTCGGGTTGCTTCTGGCTTGGGCACTTCTGGCCGTCATCAATGTGGAAGCCTTCGGCTGGCGCTTGCCGATGTATCTCTTCCCGATGGAATGGGGGCGCTTGTTTGCAATGACGCTGGTTGTGGCGGCGCTGGCAAGTCTGCTGCCTGCGTTGCGTCTGGTGCGGATGTCACCTGCCACCTTGCTTGGAGTATTTGCCAGTGATCGCTAACCTCCTGCGCCCCGGTAGAATAATCGCAATCACAACGCTCGCGTTGGCACCGCTTGGCGCGTGGGCACAGGGGTTTGCCAATCTTGGCAGTACGGCTGAGGGCTTTACCGCGCCCCGGCCCGGTGTTGATTTGATCTTTCCTAAAGATCACGCGGCACACGCGGATTACCGGATCGAATGGTGGTATCTGACCGCGAACCTTCAGACCGCAGAGGGCGAAGATCTCGGCATTCAGTGGACCTTGTTTCGATCTGCTCTTGCCCCCAGCGAGGCCGATGGCTGGCAAAGTCCGCAAATCTGGATGGGTCATGCCGCGGTCACCACCAAATCCGATCACCAGTTTGCAGAGCGCATCGGTCGGGGCGGCACCGGTCAGGCAGGCGTCAGCGCCGCGCCGTTTTCGGCGTGGATCGACGATTGGGAGATGACTTCATCAGATGCAACGCTTGATGAGCTTACCGTCAAAGCGCGCGGTCAGGCATTTTCTTACCACCTCAACCTTCGCACCGATGCGCCACTGATACTGCACGGTGATGCGGGCTATTCTGTGAAATCCGCAGATGGTCAGGCCAGTTACTACTATGCGCAACCTGCCTATGAGGTGAGCGGAACCATCACCCTGCCCCAAGGCCCCGTCGCGGTCACTGGAGCCGCTTGGCTGGACCGCGAATGGTCGAGTCAACCTCTTGCAGAGGACCAAGACGGCTGGGACTGGTTTTCGCTTCGTTTAGATGATGGCGCCAAGCTGATGGGGTTTGTTTTGCGCGGGGAACGGGGCGATTTCACCTCTGGCACATGGATCAACCCAGACGGCACCGCCCAACCGCTTGCCCCCGGCGCGTTCAACGCCGCGCCTCGCGCATGGTCGCAGGTCGAGGGGCGGCAAGTCCCGACCGCATGGCAGGTTTCCTTGCCAGAACGCGATCTAGACATCACCGTAGATGCGTTGAACCCGCAGGCATGGATGGGGGTCAGCTTACCGTATTGGGAGGGGCCAGTGCAGGTGTCGGGCAGCCACAGCGGCGTTGGATATCTGGAAATGACCGGCTACTGAGCGTCCCGGTCCAGTAAACCAGTGGAGCGATAATACGCACGCGCTGCGCGGTGGATCGGAGCGGTTTGACCGTTTTCTACCATGGCGGTGGCCTCCAGCCGGGAAAAGGCCGGATGCGCACGGCGCAGGGTATCAAGATCAGAAAACACCGCGCGTACAAGCTCTTGCACCACCTTCAAGCGCTGCTGACGGGTGGTAACCAATGTTGCTGCAAAGCCAAAGGAATTCACTGGCATCGGATTGCCGCGATAGAGATTTGCTGGGATCTGAGCGAACTCAAAATACTTGTTTTCAGCAATCATGGCGCGAATTTCAGGCTCGTCCAACGGCACCAATACGGAATCGCAAGCGGTTGTGGCCTCCTCCACGGATGCCGCCGGGTGACCAACCGCAAACACCATTGCGTCAAAGGTTCCTGAGCAAAGCGCTGCGGACTGTTCTGCTGCGGACAATTCGTGAACCTCAGAGAAACTCTCCATTGTCCAACCAAGCGATGCCATCAATGCGAGCATCGTTGCCCGCTGGCCCGAACCGGGATTGCCGATATTCACCCGCATTCCGCGCAGATCAGAAAAGCTCGCGATCCCGGAATCTGCGCGCGCGACCACGGTAAAGACTTCTTCGTGCAGCGAAAAAACTGCGCGCAGATCGGAAAACGGAATGCCGCGCGACAGCTGTGAGGTGCCCTCGTAGGCCTTGGCTTGCCAGTCGGATTGCACCAGAGCAAAATCGACCCGACCGTCGCGCAAATCCTGCAAATTAGAGAGCGACCCCTCGCTGGTATCTGCAGTGCAGCGGATACCGTGTCGCGGCCTGTCTTTGTTCAAAAGGCGGCAAATCGCATTGCCGAGCGGGTAGTACAGCCCCGAGACCGAACCCGTGCCGATGGTGATGAAATCCTCGGCCCGGGCTCGATCAGCAGATGCGCCATACGCAAACGCTATTGCTGCGAGCAATCCCATTGCCCTGTTGATCACACTCATCCTGCCCCCCCGAACAGATATTTTCGCGCAAACTTTCAAAAGGTCCAAAACCTGTCAAGATCGATAAGTCCGCATATTTAACATCAAACTCGATCGCGACCCAATTCCCAACCGCTACTCGCTTATAGCGCTAACGAGCAACCTAAGCGTGCGTCATAAAAGCGTTATTCAACACCGATAGCTCAGCACCCATGCCGCCGGAATCACTCCTGCAGCCCGCCACGGATGCCCAATCCGGAGGCCGCTTGGGGATTGTAACCGGCGCTGATTGCCGCCGCGCTCTGCTATTCGCTCTTCCTGAATGGTGGCAGCTCTCTGGCATTGAAACAACATATTCAAACTCCGTTCATGGGGTCACAGACTAGGAGATGTCGATGACATTCTGGAAAATTGCAGCGCTGAACGTCGCTGTTACCATTTCGGCCAGCGCAGCATTTGCCGAAACCGAAATCACCCTCTGGCACGCAATGGGCGGCAAGCTCGGCGAGACGGTCAACAAGATCGCCGAAGACTTCAATGCCTCGCAGGATGATTACAAAATCACCCCCGTGTTCAAAGGCTCCTACGAGGAAACTCTGACCGCAGGCATCGCCGCTTTCCGTGCCGGCGAGCAGCCCAACATCATGCAGGTGTTTGACGCTGGCGCTGCCACCGTGATCGGAGCCAAAGGCGCGACCATCCCGGTTCAGGATCTGCTGACCGACAATGGCGTCAACTTCGACATCAATGATTACATCTCCGGCGTACGTTATTTCTACGCCGATAGCGATGGCAAGATGATCGGCATGCCGTTCAACTCTTCCTCGCCGATCATGTACTACAACGTCGATGCGCTGGAAAAAGCAGGCGTCACACCGCCAAAAACTTGGGAAGAGTTCCAGTCCGTCACCGCACCTGCGCTGAAAGAAGCGGGCTATATCGGCCTGAGCCAGTCGCATTTGCCCTGGATCTTCACCGAGAACTTCATGTCGCGCCACAACCTGCCGTTCGCGACTAACGACAACGGCTATGATGGCGCAGAAGGCACTCAGATCCTCGTCAACAACGACGCGATCAAGGCGCATTTCACCGCCCTGACCGAATGGAAAGACAGTGGTTTCTTTGAATGGTACGGCACCGGCTGGGACGACAACCAAAAGCCGTTTGAAGATGGCGATGTTGCGATCTGGCTCGGCTCCTCCGGCTCTTTCGGCGGCCTGATGAGCAAAGACCTCGGCTTTGAATTCTCCGCAACCTACCTGCCGTATTGGGAAGCCGTGACAACCGAACCCAAACAGACCTTCATCGGCGGTGCGTCCCTCTTTGCAATGTCGGGCAAAAGCGCTGAGGAGAACGAAGCCACCGCGAAGTTCTTTGAATTCCTGACCTCTGCGGATGTGCAGTACTTCTGGCACAAAGAAACCGGCTATGTGCCGATCACCGAAGCCGCTTATGAACTCGCCAAAGAAGACGGCCACTATGATCGCTTCCCCGCCGCCGAAGTTGGTATCCAGCAGTTGTCCCTGCCCGGTGGTGATAACACCAAAGGCTACCGCATGGGCTTTTATGTTCAGATCCGTGACGTGATGAACCGCGAGTATGGCCGCATCCTGACCGGTGAAACCTCGGTCGAAGACGCCTTCAACAACATCGAGAAAGAAGCCAACGACCTGCTGGCCCGCTTTGCCAAGACCCAAGGCTAAGCTCTCTCATATCCGGGGCAATCCGCGTCGCGCACGCGGGTTGCCCCATCTTCTTTTGCCGATGGAATACCCCTCATGAAACGTGCCGGATTTACCACCGTCTGGTTGCCCATAGCATTGCTGTTGCCGCAGTTGATGATCATCGCGATCTTCTTTTACTGGCCAGCCGCATGGGCGGTGCAGTCGTCTTTCTACCTTCAGGACCCGTTTGGGTTTGGATCAACCTTTGTCGGGGTCGAGAATTACACCGACCTGATGACAAATACCGAATACGGCAAGGTGGCGCGTTTCACCCTGATCTACACCGCATTGGTGACATTCTTCTCGCTTTCGATTGCCCTGCTGCTGGCTGTGAAGGCCGACAAGGTCATCAAGGGTGCCAAATCCTACCGCACGCTGTTGATGTGGGTTTACGCCATCGCCCCCCCGGTTGCGGGGTTTCTGGGGTTGATGTTCTTTGATCAGCGCAATGGTCCGATGACCGAGATGTTTCAGGCGCTGGGCTGGGATTTCCGTCTGGGTGCGGATTACAACTCCACCGCCACCGCGATGGTAATCGTTGCGGTTTGGAAGCAGATCCCGGTCAATTTCATTTTCTTCCTCTCTGGGCTTCAGTCGATCCCGAAATCCGTGCGTGAGGCCGCGTTGATCGACAACCGCTCTGCCTCAGGGCGCTTCTGGGACGTGACCTTTCCGCTACTCGCGCCGACGGCGTTCTTCCTGCTCATCATCAACATCACTTACGCGCTGTTCGACACCTTCGGGATCATTGACACGCTGGTGCGGTCAGAACCCGGCAACAACCCGGTGACGCTGGTCTACAAGGTCTTTGTCGATGGGTTCCGCGGCAATGATCTGGGCGGGTCCTCCGCACAATCGGTGATCCTGATGGTGTTGGTGCTGCTGCTCACCGTGTTTCAGTTCCGGCTCATCGAGCGCCGGATTCACTACACCTGAGGGGGACGGATCATGACAGATATCACCGAAACACACGTCACAAGCCCCGCACCTTCGCGTTCGACCAAACGCATACGCTGGTCGCAGGTGTTTGATCATGCGATCCTGTGTACGGGGGCATTTTTGATGCTGTTTCCCGTGCTTCTGGTGCTGACGACCACCAGCTTTGAGGACGCGGATATCGTGCGCAACGGGCTTCAGTTCGGCTTTGAAGGCCAGATGCTGGAGAATTTTGACGCCGCGATGTTCGAGGCCGCCGGGTTCAGCAAAGCGATCACCGGCACCCGGATGCTGATGAACTCGCTGATCCTCGGTTTTGGCTTTGCGATCGGCAAGATCGTGATTTCCATGATGGCGGCTTATGCCATCGTATATTTCCGGCTGCGGTTTGCGACTTTTGCCTTCTGGATCATCTTCACCACGCTGCTGTTGCCGCTGGAGGTGCGCATCCTGCCCTCTTACGAGGCGATCCAGAGCCTTGGCCTTGCCAATACGTACAGCGGCCTCATCATCCCGCTGATCGCCTCTGCGACGGGTACGTTCTTCTTCCGCCAGTTCTTTCGTTCGATCCCCGAAGAACTGGTGGAGGCCGCCCGCATTGACGGTGCTGGGCCGATCAAGTTCTTCATCGACATTCTGGTGCCGCTGAGTCGCACCATGATCGCCGCGATCTTCATCATCATGTTTGTCTACGGCTGGAACCAGTACCTCTGGCCGACGCTGATCACCACCGATGAGGGCATGTTCACCCTCGTGCGTGGCATCAAGCAGATCGTGCAGGTGCTGAGCCAGACCGGCGCGATGATCCCCGAATACGGCAAGGCGCTGGCGCTCTCTCTGATCGCCATGATCCCGCCCGTCCTCATCGTCATTTTCTTCCAGAGCTGGTTCGTCAAGGGCCTGACGGAATCCGATAAATAAGGAACTGAACCTATGGCACAGGTAACACTGGACCGTGTCCGCAAGACCTATCCCAATGGCTTTGAAGCCGTGCAGCCCTGCTCTGTTAAGATCCCCGATGGTGAGCTGGTGGTGCTGGTCGGCCCCTCGGGCTGCGGGAAATCCACTTTGTTGCGCATGATCGCAGGACTTGAGGACATCACCGATGGGGCGCTCTCGATTGGCACGGATGTGGTCAACGATAAGGACCCGGCAGATCGCAACATCGCGATGGTTTTTCAGAACTACGCGCTCTATCCCCATATGAGCGTTGCAAAAAACATGGGCTACGGGCTGAAGAACCGCGGCGCCTCCAAGGCCGAGATCGACGCCAAGGTGCAAGAAGCCGCCCGTATTCTGAACCTCGGCGACTATCTTGACCGTCGCCCAAGCCAGCTGTCGGGCGGGCAGCGCCAGCGCGTCGCCATGGGACGTGCCATCGTGCGCGATCCGGAGCTGTTCCTGTTTGACGAGCCGCTGTCGAATTTGGACGCCAAGCTGCGCAACCAGATGCGAATCGAAATCCGGGCGTTGCAGCAACGCCTTGGCGTGACCTCGGTCTATGTCACGCATGATCAGGTTGAGGCCATGACAATGGCCGACCGCATTATCGTCCTGAACGCCGGGCGCGTGGAGCAGATCGGCACCCCAACCGAGATTTATGAGTACCCTGCCTCCACCTTTGTGGCAGGTTTTATGGGCGCGCCTCCTATGAACCTCCTGACCGCTCAGATCTTTGACGGCGCTTTGAAACTGAATGAGGACACCGTGCTTCCTATCACGGCGCCCGCAGGGATGGGCCATAAGGTACTGGTGGGGTTGCGGCCAGAGGATGTGCACCTCGGTGGTGATGGCTCTGTTCTGTTCAACGTCGAAATTGTCGAAGAGCTTGGAGCCAATCGCTTGCTGCACGGCAAACTCGGTGGCCAGGATTTCTCGCTGAGTGTGGGCAAGGACGAAGCGGCAAGAACCGGCGTGCAACCGATTACCCTGCCAGTTACGCGCGTGCATTTCTTCGACCCGGATCGCGGCACGCGCATCTAGAAATACGGGGGCAATTATGTCCCCGTCACATCAGGCCTGCCTCACGCCTTGAATTGCGTTTCAGAACCTATAGCCTCGCGTCATGACGGTTGCGCAGATCATAGCCTTCGCGCTGGGGGTCAGCACGGTTGGTCTTATCCTTTATGGGCTGAGCTATTACCTCATGTCTGATGATGACGAGGACTGACCAGCCACACCTGCGCTGGGCGTCCGCCGGGTGTCATGCAAAATAGTCAAAACGCATGGCATGCCCCCAGTTTCCCAAGGGCATGCCATTTTCTTTGGTATTAACCGCCTGACACCAAGCGCATAGTGCGTGTCGACGCGGCATCATGGCTGATGTGGAAGCTCGCGACGGCCTGCTGGATCAGATTCGCCTCATTCAATACTTCCGTGGTGGTGCGCGTCGTGTCATGCACCATGCTGGTGTTTTGCTGCGAGTTTTCATCCAGACCGGTCAGCGCAACGGAAACCTCGCTCAAGCGGGTAGATTGCTGCTCGGCCTCATCGGCAACCGCATCGACAAGGCTCGAAATATTTCGAATTTCGGACCCGATCTGGGTGATCGCTTCGCCAGCTTGTTGGGCAAGTTTGCTGCCTTCCATGATCTGATTGCCACTGGTTTTGATCAGCTCGCTAATCTGAGCAGCAGAAGACGACGTCCGCTGTGCCAGCGCCCGCACTTCGTTGGCCACCACGGCAAAGCCACGTCCAGCCTCGCTTGCTCTGGCCGCCTCGACTCCTGCGTTCAACGCCAAGAGGTTGGTCTGGAACGCAATATCGTCAATCAGATCAGAGATCTTCGCGATCTCAGCCGAGGAGGACTCGATACCTGTCATTGCATTGATCACTTCTTGGAAGAAGTCCTTCGCCCGATCCGCGCCCTCGCGGGCGGAGGTGGTGGCCATCCGCGCCTCATTGGAGCGATCCGCTGCGATGCGCACCGAGTTGGACAGCTCCATACTGGCAGCGGTGGTCTCTTCCAAAGCCGCCGCATTGGATTCAGAGCGCAAGGCGACCTGATCAATGGCCTCGTTCAACTGCTGACATTGGCGCGTCAACGCATCCGCGCCGCTGCGCGCCCGCGATACAATCTGAACCAGCGATGCCCGTGCGGCCTCAGTGTGGGCCAGTACCTCGCCAAACCGACCTTCCAGATTGGACGAGAACTCATGCGTCAGATCCCCTGCCGCAACTTTCTCGAGCGCAAAGGCAATCTCATCAAACGACGCATCAAGCTGCTCCATCAAACCGTTCACCGCACCCGCGATTTCCTGGCTCTGAGCATCTTCCATTTCAATCTCAGCGCGGCGCGAGAAATCGCCTTGCTGGGCGTGCAGAGCGATGTCCAAAACAGATTTACTCAGTTCGCGATTGGCTTGTGAGCTGTGGATCGATTTCTCCAGATTGCGCGCAAGGATGCCGTATTCATCGTGACGCTTCGCACCGGGTACATCCTCGATGGTTTCGCCACCTGCAAACCGCTCCAGAACTCTGGTCAACTGCTGCAGGGGGCGTAGCATAATCCAGAAAATGACCCACGCTGAACAGGCCGCAACGGCAATCATCACAATCGACGCAATGCGCGCCAGAACGGCCAGACGGTGATACTCTGACGTCAACGCGGCCAGCTGTTTGTCAAAGCGGACCTCGACCGCATTCAGGAACTTGTTCACCGGAACCATGATATCGGCCTTAAAGGCGTGATATTCCTTGGAATGCAGCAGGTCCCGCGCGAGTTTCATGTCCGGTTCGCCCTTAACGGTATAGGCGCCGGAGGCATCCGGGTAGAGACCTTTTACAGCGTTCATCGCCTGAACTTCCAGATTTACGAGCCCGTCAGAATTGGCCTGCGCTTCAACCAGATAGTCGAATTCCTCTTCGGTAAACCCGGCTTCCCGCATCAGATCCTGTAGTGGCCGCGTCACACCACTGCCGCCGGGCACCTCGCGATCTGCAGCGACAAAGTCCCAATAGATCTGATGATAGTTCGCGGGCCGTTCTTTATCACCGTTACGGATGGCCAGAATGTCCAGATACTGCGCCTCGTAGGACGCATCCCCGGTGACGACATAGGTTCGGGCAAGGCGGGTCAGATCATCGCTGGATTGTCGCAATTCGTCAGCAAGCAGATAGGATGTGTAGCGGCTCTTGCCTGCGGCGGTTACTTGCTTGCCTGTGTTTTCCAACCACAGGTTGGTGAGGGCGACAAAGAGTGCAGAAACAAGACCGCAGAGCGTTAATGTGACCCCAAGGACACGTATTCTATGGTTCTTCAGCATGTGAGGTTTCCTGGGCAGATTTACTCATTACAAGCCCGACTTATACACCTCTTTTATTTTGAATAACTTAACTTGCCGCTGGCATAAGCATATCCACCTGACCAATAGGATAGGCACATCAGGCGGCGTGCCCTCGCCCCGCAACCTCTCGCTAGACGCGGATCAATTTTGAATACCGTAAAACTCCAATGCTCCTGAGGTCGCTATCAGATCGAGTTCGGATTTACAGCAGCGCGATACGAGGACCCGCACCGAAGCGGCAGGCAACTTCGCATGCCCGCCGCAAGACCCGAGCTACCCAACCGATTTAATCAATGCCCAAATAGGCTTTGGCGTTTCCAGACATGATCAGCTCAGGCGCGTCTGAGATGCACAGTTCAGGGTTTTGGAAGTCCGGGTGCTCGAAAAACTCCAGAAACACATTGAGGAAAGACCGCGTCTCGCCGATCATCTGCGGCATGGACCAATCCGTTCCAAAGATAAGTTTCGTTTTGATCGCATGACCACCACGCAAAGCTGGATCTTCTTGCTTCAAGACAGATCTCAACCGTTTAAGGATCTTATCACGCCCTGACGATTTCAGCAGCGGGATCAAGTAACCAAGTCCCATATAGACATTCGGGTAGGTTTTGCACATGAGCAGGCCACGATAAGCCATTGTCTTTGGCCAGTCTTCTTCTTCGGCCAACCAACCTCCGAAATCCACATCAGTCGCTCCGCCACCGTGACCAAGGCACAGGCGCAGGTCTGTCGCTGCATACTCCTCCATCGCCGAAGCCCAGAAAGCAGGGTGACAGTTCACGCCAAAGCCCTCTCTGGCTTCAAAGCCTAAAGGCGTGCAATGGGTGAAGAGTCCAAGGTCATTTTCGGAAAAATACCTGATGATATCGGCCATAGCGCGTTCGGTTTCTGGTTCATTTTTGACCTTAATCTGCTTTACGTATTCGCGATACTCAGGCGCTGGTGACAGTTCTATTGGGGCAAAGATTGGGTCTTCGGAATCGTGCAAGTGGCTGATCGGTCGAAATCCCATTGGTGGGTAGATCTTGAAATGTGTGACACCAAGATTCTGCGCGTGGCGCACGTTGGTTTTCCAGCCATGACCACGAAACGGGTCCACCGTTCCAAATGGGATAATCACCCCATCCGTCTCCTTCGAAAGGGACACGGTGCGGGCCACCTGAGTGCTGGCGCTGAAATAGGGCTTTTTCAGGCTTCCATCGATGACGCGCTCATAAGCGCGCCGCATATCCGGCAGGAGTGAAATCAAATGCTCAGGATCATATCCGTCCGCCGGTTTATTTCGCGCGTAATCGCGTTGCAGAGCCCGATACCTGTTGCGTTCTGACAGGAACATACTGAGGAAGAAGATCAGCATTTTAAGGAGCGTTCCGGCCTGCTGCGCTGGAAAGGCCTTGTTGCCAAACCCATCAAGATCCGCTTCAGCGCTATGGGGGTCATGACCATGATCGTGGCCCTCAAAGTAGCCATTCCCCTCGGCATGATGCGCCGCGTCCAAAAACGCAGGCATTAATATCTCATCCAATTGCTCCAGAAGTTCAGATGGCTCATCTGACGCATTCTCTGGCTCGAAACTTCTCTGAATCAACAAGTTGGATGAGAGAGTGAAGGTGTTCTTCTCATTGACGTATTGGCCATAGAGATCCTCAAGAGCAAGCATCATGTCTTGCAGATTTTCCACATGGCTTTGATCGTCAAGGCTGCTTTTCGCAGACTTGCGCATCGCCTTTTCAAGACGCTTTAAGATTGTCCGATGAATGCGCCCGACCGACCCTTCCTCGAGGGCGGCAATGACGTCGTCCTGATTGTCATCACTTTGCGGGCCGTACTCAAAGCGGCTCTTTCCAACCAATGGCACAAGGAGCACCGTGAGGGCGCGCGCCGTAATACGAGGCACGCCCCACGATCGCAGTATCCCGTGCAATGGCAGATATCGACCATTGAACAGATGTGTATGGATGTCGATGAAAGGAATTTGTCGGGTCATGAGTTCCCCCTGAAAACTGAAAATCCATAAATGCAGCGCGCACCGAGCCAAACGATTGGGTCGCACCCCAAGCCTATGACGGTTCCAACTCACATGCCAAGTTTTACATCTATCCTGTCCGTGCAGCGCGGTTCCGCTTCGGCAACCGCCTCACCTTTCAGTCCAACAGAAACGGCTTTCTATGGCTTCGGCATTTGGGCCGAGCGCCGAAATTAAGAGCAGCTGTTATGAACACAAAGCCCAGAGCGAAGCGCACAAGAGCGACGCGAGTGAAAAAACACCGAAAGAGGCCGGGTGAGATGCACGACACAACGAAAAACCGCCGATCTTTCGACCGGCGGTTTTCTCAAGCGAAAGCAATGCTTTGCGATGGTACCCAAGGCCGGACTCGAACCGGCACGCTGTCACCAGCGGGGGATTTTGAATCCCCTGCGTCTACCATTCCGCCACTTGGGCATGGGGAGGTTCCTATCGCTGCTTTTGCCCAAGGTCCAGAGGCAAAATCAGTGTTTTATGAAGAAAATTTGTCACCGGCCCCATGCTCACGAAGTGGAGAGTTGACCCGGTGAGGCCCACATGCCACCTGAACGCAATAGCTTGTTGAAGAGGTCTTTTCCGTAAAATGCTGCGTTCCCTCTATGATCGGACCATGGCGCTTGCCGACCACCCGCATGCGCTGTGGTGGCTGGCGATTGTGGCATTTATCGAGAGCTCGGTCTTTCCGATCCCGCCGGACGTGCTGATGATCCCGATGATCCTTGCACGACCTTCGCGTGCTTGGCTCATTGCCCTTGTGGCGCTTTTGGCGTCCGTTGCAGGTGGTCTATTGGGCTATGCCATTGGTGCGTTCTTCTACGAGGGCATCGGCCAGCCGGTCCTCGAGGCGATGGGCAAGGCCGACAAGATGGCCGAGTTCAACGAGCGCTTTAACGACTTTGGCTTCTGGGCGGTGCTGATCGCGGGGGTGACGCCGTTTCCCTATAAGGTCATCACCATCATGTCCGGCTGGACGGGCATGCCGATCATGACTTTTGTGGCGACCTCGCTCCTTGCTCGTGCCTTGCGGTTCTTCCTTGTGGCAGGGTTGCTGTGGCAATTCGGCGCGCCGGTGCGTGACTTCATTGAAAAGCGCTTGGGGCTGGTGTTCACCGTCTTCTGTCTGCTGCTCTTTGGCGGCTTTCTTGCACTGAGGTATCTATGACGTTCAGCCGTTTTCTTATCCTGCTTGCCGCTGGAGGCTCTGCAGCGCTGCTGCTTGGGGCATTTGGGTTTCAGTATATTGGCGAGCTTGCGCCCTGCAAACTCTGTATCTGGCAGCGCTACCCGCATGGGGCAGCCGTTGGCATCGGTATTCTTGCAGTCCTGATCCCCGGTGCGATTTTGCCCTATCTGGGGGCACTGGCCGCCCTAACCACATCCGCTATCGGTGCCTTTCATGCAGGCGTTGAACAGGGATGGTGGGAAGGTCCGACCACCTGCACCTCTGGCGCGATTGACAACCTCAGCGCGGATGAGCTGATGTCGCAGATCATGTCCGCGCCCCTCGTGCGCTGTGACGACATCCCGTGGGAGATGTTCGGCCTGTCCATGGCGGGCTGGAACGCGGTGATCTCACTTGGTCTGGCCGCACTGTGGTTCGCAGCTGCCCGTCACGCGCGCTAAGGGTCAGTTTGAGGGTCAGCTTACTGCGCGACTGTCTTTCTTGGTGGCCAGCAACAGATTGGTTTCGCTGGTCACCACACCATCAAACATACGGATTTTCGCAAGCGCCTCATCTAGCGTCTCAAGCGTTTCTGTCCCCAGCTCTACAATCAGATCCCAGCGCCCGTTGGTGGTATGGACCGCCCGCACTTCAGGCAGGCCCTGAAGCTGCCTTGTGATGCGCGATGCCCCGCGCCCCTCAATACCGATCATCATCAGACCTCTGACCGGATCGCGCAGCACGTCCTCCTTCAGAACCACCGTGAACCCCAGGATGTCACCGCGTGATTGCAGCCGCTCGATCCGCGTGCGCACCGTTGTGCGCGACAGTTCCAACTGCATGGCAAGATCGGAGAGTGAGGCTCTGGCATCGTGGCGCAGGGCCGCAATCAGGCGTTCATCCGTTTTGTCCATGTATCGGCTCCGTTTTGTGTTATCTCTTCTCCTTATGAGCAATTTGTTCTCTGTATTCCACCTCAAATCGGAGAAATATCAAACCCAACCCCAATCAAGGAGATCGCGGATGTCTTCTCGTCATTGTATTCTCGTTGGCGCACCCGTTGACAGCGGCAAGCGTCGCACCGGTTGCCTCATGGGCCCGGATGCCTATCGCACTGCCGGGCTGGCCGGCGCATTGGAAAGCCTCGGCCACACGGTCGAGGACATTGGCAACGTCACCCCTGCCCCGCACGCACCCGATGATGGTGCGGGCAAACTGCATGAACCAAACCTCACCCGCGCTTGGACCGAGAGCCTGTCAGAAGCCGCAGAAGCCGCTATGGCACGCGGTATGCCGATTTTCTTGGGCGGCGATCATGCCTTGGCGCTGGGGACCGTGCGCGGTGTCGCAAACCACGCCGCAACTCAAGAGCGCCCGCTGTTTGTGCTCTGGCTGGATGCCCACAGCGACTACCACTCACTTGAGAGCACCGACTCCGGCAATCTTCACGGCTGCCCGGTGCGCTATTTCACCAAACAGGCACAGTTTGTTACTTTCCCGCCGGTTCCCAACCCAGTGCCGCCGGAAAATGTCTGCATGATCGGTCTGCGTTCGGTGGACACCGCAGAACGCGAAGCCATGGAGAAGGTCGGCATTCACCGCCACGACATGCGCGATATTGATGAGAACGGGATTGCCCGTCCGCTCAGCGCCTTTTTGGAAAAGGTCGCCGCGCAGAACGGCATGCTGCATGTCTCATTGGATGTGGATTTCCTCGACCCCGCCGTCGCACCTGCTGTTGGCACCACAGTTCCGGGGGGTGCCACCGTGCGCGAGGGCCATCTGGTCTGCGAAATCCTGCATGACAGCGGCCTGATGACCTCGATGGATCTGGTGGAACTGAACCCCTTCCTCGATGAGCGTGGCCGTACCGCGCATCTGATGGTGGATCTCTGTGCGTCTGCCATGGGCCGTCGCGTCTTTGACCGCCCAACCCGGAGCTACAACGCATGAGCATGCTTCAGGCTCCTGCGGCGGTGGTGATGGTGAGACCGCATCACTTTACCTCAAACCCGGAAACCCGAGGGGACAATGCGTTTCAGGCGCAGGCCGATGCCAATGCTGACACCATCAGCGCCCGCGCGATCGCCGAATTCGACGGCGCGGTCGCTGCGCTGCGCGAAGCAGGCGTGACGGTCCATGTGTTCGAGGACACCAGCCGCGACACCCCGGATTCCGTCTTTCCCAACAACTGGTTCTCCACCCACGCCGGTGGTCATGTGGCGGTCTACCCGATGTTTGCGGCCAACCGGCGCCGAGAGCGGCGCTGGGACGTGATCGAGATGCTGAAGCGGGAGTACCGCGTTCAGGACGTGATCGATTATTCCGGCCTGGAACAGGACGCTCTGTCACTCGAAGGCACCGGCGCCATGGTGCTCGATCATATTGGGCGCATTGCCTATACGGTCAAATCAAACCGCGCCGATCCGGTGTTGCTGGAGCGGTTCTGCACCCATTTCAACTACGAACCCATGGTGTTCGAAGCCTGCGACGATCAGGGGCGCGATGTGTATCACACCAATGTCCTGATGGGCATCGGCACCGACTATGCGCTGATCTGCCTGGACATGATCCGCGACGCCACCCGCCGCGCCGAGGTCAGGCAGCGGCTCGAAGAAAGCGGGCGCAGCGTCATCGACCTGTCTGCCGCGCAGATCCAGAACTTTCTCGGCAATACCTTCGAACTGACCGGGCACCGGCGCGTGCTGGCGCTGTCCGCCCGCGCGGCACAGGCGTTGACCCCGGACCAGCGGGCGGTGATCGAACGCTCGGCAGAGCTGCTTCCGCTCTCTATTCCCACACTTGAAACGGCCGGTGGGTCGGTGCGCTGCATGCTCGCCGGCATTCACCTCAGCCCCCGTCAAAGGACCATGCAATGACCCAACCTTCCGATAAGGCCCTTGTTCCTTTTGTCAGCGTAGACAATATGATGCGCCTCATTCATCATGTCGGCATCGAGGATATGATGCGGGATCTGGCCGACTATATCGAGGCCGATTTCAAACGCTGGGAGCTGTTTGACAAAACCCCCCGTGTCGCCAGCCATTCTGACGTCGGTGTGATCGAACTGATGCCCACCTCTGATGGCGAGGCTTACGGGTTCAAATACGTCAACGGCCACCCCAAGAACACGTCTGAGGGGCTGCAAACCGTGACCGCATTCGGCCTACTCGCCGATGTCTATACCGGCTATCCGGTGCTCTTGACCGAGATGACCATCCTCACCGCCCTGCGCACCGCGGCGACCTCGGCCATGGTGGCCAAGCATCTGGCCCCCAAGGGCGCGGATACCATGGCGATGATCGGCAATGGCGCGCAGTCGGAATTTCAGACGTTGGCGATGAAGGCGATCATCGGTCTCAAGGCCGTGCGCCTTTATGACAAGGACCCGGCGGCAACCGAGAAATGCGCGCAGAACCTCGCGGGTCTGGGGGTAGATGTCACCATCTGCAAAACCCCGGAAGAGGCCATCGAGGGCGCACAGATCCTCACCACCTGCACCGCGGACAAGCAATATGCCACCATCCTGACCGACAACATGGTCGGCAGCGGTGTGCATATCAATGCCATCGGCGGCGACTGCCCCGGCAAGACCGAGCTTGCACCCGGCATCCTCAACCGGTCGGACGTGTTTGTGGAATATCCGCCGCAAACCCGCGTCGAGGGTGAGATCCAGCAGATGCCCGAGGATTTCGCCGTGACGGAACTTTGGGAAGTGATCTCCGGTCACAAAGCGGGCCGGACCGGTGATCGTCAAATCACGCTGTTTGACAGTGTCGGCTTTGCGATCGAGGATTTCTCGGCCCTGCGTTACATTCGCGACCGCATCAAGGGCACGGACTACTTCATCGATCTCGACATGCTGGCAGATCCGGATGATCCGCGCGACCTCTTTGGCATGGTGCAGCGCGCCAAGGCCTGATGCAGAAAGCGCGCCTCTCGGGGCGCGCTTTTCGTTTTATACCAAAGGGTTCAGGCTTCCAATTCACTGTCCCAATAGAGATAGTCCATCCAGCTTTCGTGCAGATATCCGGGAGGGAACTTGCGGCCCGTATTGCGCAGCTCATCCGCTCCGGGACGGCGCGGTGGTTTGCGCAGGGACATGCCCGCACGGTGCAGCGGCTTGGAGCCTTTCTTGAGATTGCAGCGCGAACAGGCCGCCACCACGTTTTCCCAACTGGTGATCCCACCAGAGGCGCGCGGCACCACATGGTCAAAGGTCAAATCGCCCTTGGCGCCGCAATACTGACAGCGAAATTCGTCCCGCAAGAATAAATTAAAGCGCGTGAAGGCCACGCGCTTTTGGGGTTTGACAAAATCCTTCAGTACCACAACCGATGGTATTCGGATCTCGGTACTGGGACTGCGCACAACCTCATCATACTCGGCCACGATGGCAACCCGGTCGAGCCAAGCGGCTTTGACGGCGTCCTGCCATGGCCAGAGTGACAAGGGATAGTATGACAAAGGACGATAATCCGCGTTCAACACCAGCGCTGGATGTTGTTTCAGAGCCCCCGGCTCCCTTACGAATTCTGTCCTGAAGTCTCCGTCCATGAACGTCTTCCTCGCCCTGCTTGCCTCGAGATGGCACCAGAGCGGGGAACCCGCCCCAGCTTGTGATTGACTATATATCGTGGCCGGAGCCTGACAAGCCCCAAAGCGCCACCAGATGTCGTGTGAGATAGGATGATTCCGTTACAGAGGCGTGACAGTTATCCACAGCCCGGACATCAGGCATTCCGCAGCGCGGCATCTGCACAGGCTTGCACCACGGCCCGCCTGCCCGTAGAGCCAGTCCCATGAGCCGCTTGATCCGTTTCAACAAACCCTTTGATGTGCTGCCGCAGTTCACCGATCGTGGCAGCGAAGGCAGCCCGCGCGCCACGCTGAGCGATTATGTCGATTGCCCCGGCGTCTACCCCGCCGGGCGTCTGGACCGCGACAGCGAAGGGTTGATGCTGCTCACCGACAATGGCCGCCTACAGGCCTGGATCAGCGATCCCAAACACAAGCTGGAGAAAACCTACTGGGCGCAGGTCGAGGGCATCCCTGATGAGGACGCTCTGAACTTACTCCGCCAAGGGGTTGAATTAAAAGACGGAATGACCCGCCCTGCCAAGGCACGCCTGATCAGTGAGCCTGGCCAGCTCTGGGCTCGCACCCCACCGATCCGGGAACGCAAATCCGTGCCCACCGCGTGGCTCGAGTTAAAGATCACCGAGGGTAAGAACCGGCAGGTCCGGCGCATGACAGCCGCCGTAGGGCATCCGACCTTGCGGCTGATCCGCTACGCCATTGGTGCCTGGACACTGGATGGGCTGGCGCAGGGCAAATGGGAGGACCTGGACCCGCCGCGCGTGCCCGGCCCGCCAAAACCCGCCGCCAAACCCAGCCGCAAACATGCTGCAAAACGGCGCGCCGGTGCGACATCTGCCCGCAAACCCCGACAGCGCCGCGACGGCTGATCCGCTCAGATACTACCCTCGGCCTCGATCACCAGGACCCGCGCCGTCCCGCGCGGATGCGCCACATGCTCATCGCCCACCTCCGCGTGGAAAATATCCCCCTCGGACAGGACGTGCACCTCTACTTGGCCGTTCTGGCGCACATGCATGTCGACCGCGCCCTTCAGGACCACAAAGACCTCGGCCCCGTCATTGACGTGCCAGACATAGGGCTGATCCGTCCAGTGCAGCCGCACCGTGGTCGCTCCGGTAAATCGTTCGATGTCCAGGGCCTCCCAGGCGCGCGAGGCGGTAAACTCTTGCGGTGAAATCAGTTTCATCTTTCGCTCCGTTCTGATTATGCGCATGATCCGAGATCAAACGACGCACGAACAGCCCGCAGACCGCCGGAAGAAACCGGCGTTTCGCAGCTTTGCGCCGGGGAACCGCAAGAGGACCTGAACCGTGGATCTGGACCCGACAAACCGACGCATTCTCGCAGAGCTCACCCGCAACGCCCGGCAGAGCACCGCCGCCATCGGGCGTGCGGTGAATCTCTCGCGTCAGGCGGTGCAGGACCGGATTCGGGCGATGGAAGATCAAAACCTCATCACCGGCTACCACGTTGCCGTCACCGAGACGGTCGCGCCATTGCGGGCGATGATCCTGTTGCGATTTGCAACGCGCCCCTGCGCGCCCGCGCTAGAGTGGTTGTCGGCTACGCCGGGCATCACCTATGTGGCGTCACTGGCGGGGGAATGGGACGCGATGGCGATGGTTGCGGTTGCGGATACCGATGCGCTGACGCAACTCAACGATCAGATCGCAAAGAGCCCGCTCATCGAGCGGGCCCAGTCTCAGATCGTCCTGAAGGAACAGCGCTGACCGCGCGTCACAGGCTCAGTTTGTCGCGCATGAAGGCCAAGGCCACACTCAGCCCATCGGGTGCGATCCCGTGGCCGGTGCCCTTCATCACATGGGCAAACACATCCTGAAAGCCCGCTTCTTGCAGCGCTTCAGCAGCCTGTGGCAGCGATTGCGGTGGCACCACATCGTCCTCGTCCCCATGCACCAGCAACACCGGCATCCGGCTCACGACGTCATCGCTGAACGTATCCGGTGACAGCAGGCGACCGGAAAACGCCACGATCCCCGCCACGGGGTCTTCGCGACGCGGGGCCACATGCAGCGCCATCATGGTGCCTTGCGAGAAGCCCAGCAGAACCACCTGCTCCGGCAGCAAATCCTCATCCACCATCAGCGCATCCAGAAACGCGTTGAGGTCATCCACCGCCGCCATCATGCCGCGCATGGATTCTTCCTCAGATGAGCCGTCAATCCATGGAATAGGGAACCACTGGAACCCCATCGGCGCACCGGCGCAGGCCTCGGGCGCATCGGGGGCGACAAACAAAGTGTCCGGCAGGTGTTCGGCCAGCGGGTCGGCGAGCCCGAGGAGATCCGCCCCATTGGCCCCATAGCCGTGCAAAAACACCACGGCCGAGCGGGTTTCACCGGAGAGCGGCTCTTTGCGGCCGGCAGTCAAAACGCGAGTCATCGGATCCCTTCCCTGTCCTTTGCCACATGGTAATAGGCCCACAAAAGCCGCGCCGCAACCGACCGCCACGGCGACCACGCCGCAGCCATGTCGCGCAGGGCACGCTCTTTGGGGCGCTCCGGCAGGTCAAACAACAGCCGCGCGCTTTCCTGCAAAGCCAGATCGCCGGGGGCAAAGACATCCGCGCGTCCAAGGGAAAACATCGCGTAGATCTCTGCCGTCCAGATTCCGATACCCGAAACTTGCGTCAACTCAGCGATCACATCCGCTGTAGGAGCATCCCGTAAGGACTTGAAATCTATACGCGCCTCCGCCAATGCACGGGCATAGCGGATCTTCTGTCGGCTCAGGCCCGCCGCGCGCAGATCCTCATCGCTGGCCCAGAGGATCTTGCGCGGCCCGGTCAGTTTTGCCGCGCGCAGGCGGTTCCAGATCGCATTAGCCGACGCCACCGAGACCTGCTGGCTGACAATGGCGCTCAGAAGCTGCGCAAACCCATCGGGCTTGCGCCGGAGCGGCAGCGGCCCCGTGAGCGCCAGCGCATCGGCAAAGCGTGGATCCTGCGCCGAGAGCCATGCGGCGCCTTCAGCCACGCAGGCCGGGGTCTCGATGATGCGGCCAACCGTCATCTGGTGCCCCGCGCGAAAATTGTATTGGTGCACTGCACGCTGCTTGTTCCTTCACCTGTTCAGGGCTACGCAATTGCCATGACTATGACCGCTCCCGCCCCCGACGACCATATTGCAAAGCGCAATGTTCTGATTCTTGTGCTCGCGCAGGCCTTTCTGGGCGCGCAGATGCCGATGATCTTCATCGTGGGCGGACTGGCCGGTCAATCCCTGGCGACCAACCCCTGTCTGGCGACCCTGCCGATTTCACTGATCGTTGCAGGCTCGATGCTCTCGGCCACGCCAATCTCGGCGATCATGCAGCGGTACGGACGCCGCGCCGGATTTGCCATTGGTGCCACCGGCGGTGCGCTGGGTGGGCTGATCGGCGGCTATGGTCTCTACCTCGGCTCGTTTCCGGTGTTTCTGGTGGGCAGCGCCCTGACCGGTGTCTATATGAGCGCCCAGGGGTTTTACCGCTTTGCCGCCGCCGATACCGCATCTGACAGCTTTCGCCCCAAGGCGATTTCCTATGTGATGGCCGGGGGTCTGTTGTCGGCGATTGTTGGGCCGCAACTGGTCAAGGCCACCAGCGATGCCTTCGTCATTCCCTTCCTCGGCACCTATTTGGCGGTGATCGCAGTGAATGTGCTGGGCGTCGGCCTCTTTGCCTTTCTGCGCATTCCGCGCCCGCCCGCACCAAAGGAAGATGCCCCGATTGGTCGCAGCCGTTGGGAGCTGTTGAAAACCCCCACCATCGCCGTCGCTGTGATCTGCGCCATGGTGTCTTACGCGCTGATGAACTTGGTGATGACGTCCACGCCGCTGGCGGTTGTCGGTTGTGGGTTCAGCCAGAACACCGCTGCGGATGTGGTCACCTCGCATGTTCTGGCGATGTATGTGCCGTCGTTCTTTACCGGGCATCTGATTGCGCGTTTCGGCGTGGAAAAGGTCGTTGGCGCCGGGCTGGTGATCCTCGCAGGTGCGGGCGCTGTCGCCTTGCAGGGCGTGGATCTGGGCAACTTCTTTATCGCGCTGATCCTTCTGGGCGTTGGCTGGAACTTCGGCTTTATCGGCGCGACCACCATGCTTGCCGGCGCGCATGAGGCGCATGAGCGCGGTCGGATGCAGGGTCTCAACGACCTGCTGGTCTTTGGCGGCGTGACCGTCGCCTCCGTTGCATCCGGTGGATTGATGAACTGCTCGGGCGGCAATCCGGTCGAGGGTTGGGCCGCCGTCAATATGGCCATGGCCCCCTTCCTGGTGTTGGCGGGCGGTGCTTTGATCTGGCTGGTGCTGAAGCCCAAATCCGCCACCGCCTGATCGCGGGCTGCACCGTGGCGCGCTACCAGCGCCCGGTGCCCGCCTGCCACATCAGCGAGACGCGCCTGCGAAACTCACTCAGGCCAAGCGCGCCTGCCGCCACGCGCGCGGGCTCTGCCCGGACTTGTCGCAATATGGCACCTGCCTGCCAGCCGGGCAGTAAGGCACTGCTTGCCGCAGAGGAAATCGCCTGCCGCCTCCGTCTGGCAGCGGCAAGCCGGTCCAACCCACGTTCCGCCAACCGGATCAGCCCCGCGTTGGTGCCATCCAACAGCGGCACCCGTTTTTGCGCCTCAAGCTCCGGGATGGCACGCAGATAGGCTGCAAGCCCCGCCGCATAGGCATAGTCGCGCACAACACCCTCGTCTGCTGGCCCAAGAGAGGCAGCCGCCATCCACATCAGACCACCCGAGGTGGCGTCGATATAGGTGTCAAAGGCTGCCTCATCCTCAAACGGATCGCGGTAAATGTCCCAACGCCGCGCCTCGGCCATTGCGTCAATCACCTGCGCGGCCTCATGGTTGACCAACCGCGCCAGCGGTGTCGCCACATAATGCCTGCGCACCTGCCCGCCGGACGCAATCTCCGCACCGACATCGCGCCACCACTGCACCCGCATTTCGGCAATCATGCTCTCCTGACTGGCCCAGGGCGCGCGCGACATCTCGATGTTAAAGGCGTAGAGCGCAAACAGCAGCGGCCGTGCCTCGACAGGGGCGGCCATTGCGGCCAAAAAACGATCCGGATCGCCCTTCTGAACCGCCTCAGCGCAGGCGATCAGGTCATCGTCAAACTGCATCCGCCGCCTCGGCCGCATCGCGCAGCAGCTTCCAGTTCATCGCGTCCAAAAGCGCGTCAAAAGACGCATCCAATATGTTCGGGCTGACGCCAACAGTGGACCAGCGCCGCCCTTTGCCGTCTTCGCTGTCGATGATGACGCGGGTCACAGCCTCGGTGCCGCCCTGGGTGATACGCACCTTGAAGTCGACCAGCCGCATGTCGTCCAACACCTTGGAATAGCGCCCCAAATCCTTGCGCAGCGCCTTGGCCAAAGCGTTCACCGGACCGCGGTCGCTGCCCGAGGGATCAAGCGATTCACTCACCGATAGGAGCTTTTCGCCATCCACTTTGACAACCACAACAGCTTCCGACAGGCTGATCATCTCATCATACTTGTTCTTGCGCCGCTCCACCGTAACCTTGTAGCGCTTGACCTCAAAGAACTGCGGCATCTGGCCCAGTTCCTCGCGCGCCAGCAGTTCAAAAGACGCCTGCGCGGTGTCGTAGGAATAGCCCTCGGTTTCGCGTTCCTTCACCCGCTCCAGAATCCGGCCAAGCGCGGGGTCGCCCTTTTCAACCGTCAGGCCAGCCTCTGCCAGACGGCGGCGCAGGTTCGACTGCCCCGCCTGATTGGACATCGGGATGACGCGACTATTGCCCACCACCGCAGGCTCAATATGTTCATAGGTCGAGGGATCTTTCAGGATCGCGCTCGCATGCAGCCCCGCCTTATGGGCAAAGGCCGAGGCCCCCACATAGGCCGCCTGTTTTTGCGGCACCCGGTTGAGGATCTCATCCAGCATCCGGCTCACCGTGGTCAGCCGCGCCAGCGCCCCCTGCGGCACGCCCGTCTCATACGCGCTGGCATAGGGTTCCTTCAACAGAAGCGTCGGGATCAGCGTCGTGAGGTTGGCATTGCCACAGCGCTCGCCCAGACCGTTGAGCGTGCCCTGGATCTGGCGCACGCCCGCATCCACCGCCGCCAGTGAGCAGGCAACCGCATTTTCGGTGTCGTTATGGGTGTGAATGCCCAGATGATCGCCCCGCAGCCCCGCAGCGATCACCTCGGATACGATGCGATGAACCTCATGCGGCAGCGTCCCGCCATTGGTGTCGCACAGCACGACCCAGCGCGCGCCCGCATCGAGCGCCGCGCGACAGGCCGCCAGCGCGTAGTTTGGATTGGCCTTGTAGCCGTCAAAGAAATGCTCGGCATCAAACAGCGCCTCGCGCCCCTGCGCCACGATATGCGTCACCGATTGGGCGATATTGTCGAGGTTCTCTTCCAGAGAAATGCCAAGCGCCGCAGTCACATGATAGTCGTGCGACTTGCCCACCAGACAGACACTCTTGGTGCCCGCGTTCATCACCGCCGCCAGCACATCGTCATTCTCTGCCGAGCGCCCTGCCCGCTTGGTCATGCCAAAGGCCGTCAGCGTCGCCCGCGTGTCCGGCGCTTCGTCGAAAAAGGCGCTGTCGGTGGGGTTGGCACCGGGCCAGCCGCCCTCGATGTAGTCTACACCTAGGTCATCAAGTGCCTGGGCGATCTGCTTTTTTTCCAACGTGGAGAACTGTACCCCCTGCGTCTGCTGCCCGTCGCGCAGGGTGGTGTCATAGAGGTAGAGCCGTTCCGTCATTCCAGCCCCTCCAGCTTGGCCGCGTCAAACCCTGTGCCGGGCACAAGTTCCACACCGGTTTTCGACATACGCACCTCCAGCCCTGCCTCCGTGTAGGCCGACTTGAGGCGATCCACCTCGGCAAAATCCTTGGTTTCCATGGCCGTCTGACGCGCCGCGAACAGTCGTGCTTCATGCGCCGAGAGATCAACCGACGGCGCTGCGGCCCAGTCACCCATCTCATCACTCAAGAGGCCCACCAACTGTCCCGCCGCCAGCAATCCCGCCGCATCGCCAGCCGCTGCCAGCTTATGCATCTCGGCAATTGCCCCGGCGGTATTGAGATCATCCGCCAGTGCGTCCAGGACCGCGGCAGCAGCGGTGGCGGTGGGCTCGATGCCCGCTGTCAGCGCCCGCCACTTGCGCAACGTCGCCTCCGCCTCGGCGGCCTTCTTCTCGGTCCAATCCATCGGCTTGCGATAATGGGTCTGCAGGAACACAAACCGCACGACCTCACCAGGCACGCCCTGCTCCAGCAGATCGCGCACGGTGAAGAAATTGCCCAGGGATTTGGACATCTTCTTGCCCTCGACCTGCAACATCTCATTGTGCAGCCAGTAACGCGCGAACTCGCCTTCGGGGTTGGCGCAGCAGCTCTGGGCGATCTCGTTTTCATGGTGTGGGAACATCAGATCGTTGCCACCGCCGTGAATGTCAAAGCTCTCTCCCAAGAGATCATGGCTCATGGCGGAGCATTCGATATGCCAGCCCGGACGTCCGCGCCCCCAGGGGCTGTCCCAGCCGGGCTGTTCCGCATCCGAAGGCTTCCACAGCACAAAATCCATCGGGTTTTTCTTGTAAGGCGCCACCTCAACGCGGGCGCCCGCGATCATATCGTCAACGGAGCGGCCCGAAAGCTGACCGTAGCCTTCGCGCCAGGAGTCCACCGCAAACAGCACGTGGCCTTCGGCAGCATAGGCATGCCCCCGCGCGATCAGGTCCTCGATCATTGCGACCATTTGCGGGATATACTGGGTCGCGCGCGGCATATGCGTGGGCTCCAGCGCCCCGAGCGCGCCCATATCGTCCAGAAACCACTGGGTGGTCTCGGCGGTGATCTCGCCGATCTCGCGCCCGCTCTCGGCCGCACGCGCGTTGATCTTGTCATCGACGTCGGTGAAGTTGCGCGCATAGGTGACGTGCGCGTCGCCGTAGACATGGCGCAGCAGCCGGAACAGCACGTCAAACACCACCACGGGCCGTGCATTGCCAAGATGCGCCCGATCATAGACCGTGGGGCCACAGACGTACATCTGCACATTGTCCGGATCAATCGGGGTAAAGACCTCTTTTTTGCGGGTCTTTGAGTTGTGCAATTTGATCGTCGTCATGTCAGCTCCTTCGACAACACGTCAGCTCGGGCGAACCCCAAATACCTCACCAAGCGCACTGCGCGCAGCGCGGGCTTAGCAACTTGTCACATGAAAGAGAACGACAGAAACCAGCCCGCTGAAGATCAGCAAGCAATACAAATGGTAATGATGGTTTCGATATGCGCCATAGTGTTCAGCTAGCACATGTTTTTGGATCGGCCAAGCCCGGAGTTCACCCGCGCCATCGTATCCCCCTCAGAACCGAAAGGCTGCAGTGAGGGCCAGTTGCCGGTTCTCGCTCGACAAGGAATAATCCCCGTCCGCGCTGCGTCTTCCGCTGAGGCTGCCACTCAACTGCACGCCCGGCGATATTTCAATCGCGACGCCAAAGCCAAGAATGCCAAGTTCCTCGTGATCTTCGACAAACAGGCTGCTGCTTCCATGGGGCTGTAGATCATAACTCGGCCTTGAGTCAGACGTAGGCAGGACTGGAATATATGCGCTCGCTTCGCGAACGGGGCGCAGGTCCGCGCCAACATCGGGCCTTTCCGCCTCATCAGACACAACGTCACCGACCAGCGTCATCCCCAGAAACCGCCCGGACCAGTCGTCAGAGGCCGCGGGCGTGCACAGCATTGCGGCTCCTAGCACGGCGCAAGCGCCCAACAGCAGAGCAGAATGCATGCAGCAGATATTATGCCGAGCAAAGCGGTGCATCGGTGAAACCCTATAAGACATGGAGATCACAGCCCATCCCCGGACTGTCAGGCCGTACCGTCCCGGCCCTGTCTCATATCTCGCAGATTATACTTAACAATTCGTTCAGCTTCGCCGTTAAAACGCAAAAACTACAGGGGCATGCGCGGCGGGCCTACGTGCATTAGATTTACAAAAGCAAAAGGCCCCCTCCAGTTCGGAGAGGGCCAGTTTCGCCGATCAGGCTCTTTTCATTGACCGCCCGTGTTTTTCTTGCCTTGTCCTTCTCGGCGTATGGGATGAGCGCACCCACCCCAGACAGATTTCAGAAACCCAAAGTGTTTTGGTTCCCGATCATGGAAAAGCGCCGAACTTGCCGGAGCTTCAATTTCGTCGGGGATATCAGCAGATCACGAAGAGCCGCCTCATCCCCTGCGCATCCCCCAAGGTAAGCCTATGGATGCGGTCACGTTTCCCGGTGCATGACGCGCACCGGGACTATCCTTAGCTACAGCCCGAGGTGGAGCCGCAGGTGTTGCATTTCATGCAGGTGCCGTTGCGCACCAATGTGTAATTGCCGCACTCACCGCACGGATCGCCTTCATATCCCTGCATTTTTGCTTTGGTGCGCGCATCCATTCCGCCGCTTACAACTGGTGCGTCAGAGGTCTCCGGCACAAGTTTCTGCAATGCCGCCACGGGATCGGAGCTGCCGTCCAGCGCGGTCACCGCGACGCTGGTCTGACCGCCTTGCAGCACCACCAGTTCCTGCGGCAGACGCTTGCGCAAATAACCAGTGGAGGAGATCTGCTTCAGCACCTCCAGCGATTTCGAGGCTGCGCCGTCACTCAGCTCAGAGAGGTTCGAAAGCCCCTCCTCCGCGTCACCACGCCCCAGATCATCGAATGTTGCGCCTTCGGGTTTCACATGCGCCAGATCGGTGCGGTCGAGGTAGCTCACCGCTAGTTCGCGGAACACATAGTCAAGGATCGAGGTGGCGTTTTTGATCGAATCGTTGCCCTGAACCATCCCCGCAGGTTCGAATTTTGTGAAAGTAAAAGCATCGACAAATTCTTCGAGCGGCACGCCATATTGCAGACCGACCGAGACCGCGATGGCGAAGTTGTTCATCATCGCCCGGAAGCCCGCGCCTTCCTTGTGCATGTCGATGAAGATCTCGCCGAGGTTTCCGTCCTCATATTCGCCGGTGCGCAGGTAGACCTTGTGGCCGCCGACAACCGCCTTTTGCGTGTAGCCCTTGCGGCGCTGCGGCATCTTGGTGCGATGGGATTTCATCACCTCCTTGATGACCACTTTCTCGACGATCTTCTCGGCCAGGGTTGCGGCCTTTTCCGGCACCGAACCCGTTTCCAGGATCTCGGCGGCCTCATCGTCATCCTCAACCAGGGCCGCAGCAAGCGGCTGGCTCAGTTTGGAGCCATCACGATAGAGCGCATTTGCTTTTACACCCAGCGACCAGCTCAGCTCATAGGCCCGCTGGCAGTCCTCGATGGTGGCGTCATTGGGCATGTTGATGGTCTTGGATATCGCGCCGGAGATAAAGCTCTGCGCGGCGGCCATCATCTTGATGTGGCTGTCAACTCCCAGATAACGCTTTCCTTTTTTGCCGCAGGGGTTGGCGCAATCAAAGATCGAATAATGCTCTTCCTTGAGGTGCGGTGCACCTTCGAGCGTCATGGTCCCGCAGACGTGATCGTTCGCGGCGTCGATGTCGGATTTGGTGAACCCGAGATGGCGCAGCAGATCAAAGGCGGTGTCATTGAGCTTGTCCGCCGGAATGCCCAGCACGCCGGTGCAGAACTCCTCGCCCAATGTCCACTGGTTGAACACAAACCGGATGTCAAAGGCGCTTTCCAGCGCCGCGTCGACCTTTGCCAGCTCGTTGGGGCCAAAGCCATGTCCGGTCAGCGAGGTATGGTTGATCCCCGGCGCATTCCCGATGGAACCATGACCGACCGCATAAGACACGATCTCTTCGATCTGAGCGGAGGAATAGCCGAGGCCTTCCAGCGCCGAGGGCACCGAGCGGTTGATGATCTTGAAATACCCACCGCCGGCGAGCTTCTTGAACTTCACCAGCGCAAAGTCCGGCTCGATCCCGGTGGTGTCGCAATCCATCACCAGACCGATGGTGCCGGTGGGCGCGATCACGGTAGATTGCGCGTTGCGATAGCCGTGTTTCTCACCAAGGCTCACCGCCTCGTCCCAAGCGCTCATCGCCAGTTCCGTGAGGCGCGCATCGGGGCAATTCTGCAGATCGAGCGGCACCGGCTTCACGGTGAGCGCATCATATCCTTCGGTTGCGCCATAAGCGGCATTGCGGTGGTTGCGCATCACCCGCAGCATGTGGTCGGCATTGCGGGCGTAGCTCGGGAACGGCCCCAGTTCGGAGGCAATCTCGGCAGAGGTGGCATAGGCCACACCGGTCATGATCGCGGTCAGCGACCCGCAGAGCGCCCGGCCTTCGTCGCTGTCGTAGCCATAGCCCATGTTCATCAGCAGCCCGCCAATGTTGGCATAGCCCAGACCGAGCGTGCGGAAGTCATAGGACAGCTGCGCGATTTCCTTGGATGGGAACTGCGCCATCATCACCGAGATTTCCAGCGTCAGCGTCCACAGACGGCTGGCGTGCATGAAATCCTCGGCCTGAAACACGCCGCCCTGATAGAAGGTCAGGAGGTTCAGCGACGCCAGGTTGCAGGCGGTGTCGTCGAGGAACATGTATTCGGAACAAGGGTTTGAGCCCCGGATCTCACCGTCTTCGGGGCAGGTATGCCACTCGTTGACGGTGTCGTGAAACTGGATGCCCGGATCGGCGCAGGCCCAGGCTGCGTGACCGACTTTCTCCCACAGATCGCGCGCCTTCACGGTCTTGGCTACCTTGCCGTCGGTGCGGTTGATCAGCTCCCAATCGGCGTCCTTTTCGACCGCATGCAGGAATGCATTGGTTACGCGGATGGAGTTGTTGGAGTTCTGGCCCGACACGGAGGAATAGGCTTCCGAGTCCCAATCGGTGTCATAGGTCGGGAACTCGATGCTGTCGTAGCCCTGACGGGCATAATCCAGCACGCGCTTGATGTAAGTCTCTGGAATTGCGACCTTCTTTGCCTCGCGGATCGCTTTTTTCAGAGCGGTATTTTCGGCCGGATCATAGGCATCCTCAGCGAGACCATCCCAAGTGCGCAGAGCCTCAAAAATGCCGTTCAGCATCTTCTCGTGCATTTTGGAACCGGCCACGATGGAGGCAACTTTCTGTTCCTCAAGCACCTTCCATTCGATGAACTGCTCGATATCCGGGTGATCGGCATCCACGATCACCATCTTCGCTGCTCGACGGGTTGTCCCGCCTGATTTGATCGCACCAGCGGCACGATCGCCGATTTTCAAAAAGCCCATGAGACCAGAGGATTTGCCCCCACCAGAGAGCTTCTCGCCCTCGGCCCGCAGGTGGCTAAAGTTGGTGCCAGTGCCGGAGCCGTATTTAAACAGCCGCGCCTCACGCACCCAGAGATCCATGATGCCACCATCCTGCACCAGATCGTCGGACACGGACTGGATGAAGCAGGCATGCGGCTGCGGGTGTTCGTAGGCGCTGTTGGATTTGGTCAGCTTGCCGGTCTTGTAATCGACATAGTGGTGGCCCTGCGCCGGGCCGTCGATGCCATAGGCCCAGTGTAGGCCGGTGTTGAACCACTGCGGACTGTTCGGAGCGGCGCGCTGGGTCGCCAGCATATAGCGCATCTCATCGAAATAGGCGCGTGCGTCCTCCTCAGAGGAGAAATAGCCGCCCTTCCAGCCCCAATAAGTCCAAGCCCCGGCCAGACGGTCAAACACCTGTTTGGAGGAGGTCTCGCCGCCAAGTTCCACATCGTCATCCGCCGGGACTGAGCGCCACAGGAACTCTGGCACGCCCTTCTCGCGGATCTTCTTCAGACGCGATGGGACACCGGCCTTGCGGAAGTATTTTTGCGCGATGACGTCACTGGCCACTTGGCTCCAGGTCGATGGCACCTCAATGCCCTCAAGACGGAACACAATGGTGCCATCCGGGTTGCGGATCTCGGACGTCGCCCCGATGAAATCCAAGGATGCATAGGCATCCTGTCCTGCTTCTGTGAAACGACGCTCGATCTTCATGGCTACACCTGTCCCAATTAGTCCCGCTTGCGCACCGGTGCATTTTGTACCGGCCTTCATATCGCTGACCGCAGAGGGCAATACCTGTTAACTGGCGTAGGTTCAGGCCCACGCTCACGGGTCCTTCACCGACCCGGATTTAACGGTTTTGCACGAAGCAGCCTGATCGGGAGCAACTGCTCAATCTCAACAAGATCTAGTGGCGCCCCCAAGCGACACACACAATCTCGCGTAAGATGGCATAGGCGGTCAACGCAAAATTTCAAATTTTACGGACCAGTTTTCAGTTGACCGGTTTCACGATTTCGAGGGTCTGACAGACGCTATGATTCATCCACAGCGCCTCCCGTGGATCGGTGCTTTTGAATATTAAGTTAAGGAAATCTGAAAACCCGCGTGTTGCGAGGGGGTTGTCCTGCGGAGGTCATCCACGCTTGAACTGCGCTCTCCTGCGGAGGCCCGCTTTTTGATGCTGGAATGTCGATCCAGTGAGCTGCGACACAACGCGCGTCGGTTCTGCAACGCCTCTCGGTCAGCATTCAGCTTCCGCAAATTTTTGAGGCAGGCAAATCACGATTTTGATGCCCTTGCGCGTCAGTTCCTAAATAAAGGGTAAACACCAGATATGCCGCCCTGCCCCTCACTGGCACCTAAACCTTGGCAGTGATTCTCGGCTCACCGTAAGGCGCGCGTCAACTCACCCAAAAGAGCGGGGTCACGATCAACATCCCAAAGCCCCTGCTGAACCCGAAGGTTCAGCAGATGACAGGGACTTCATTCATATAAGGAAGAAGTGGTCGGGGCGGCGAGATTCGAACTCACGACCCCCTGTACCCAAAACAGGTGCGCTACCAGACTGCGCCACGCCCCGGACCGTGCGCCTTCCTAGCGGTGCTGTTCTGATTTGAAAAGCCCTAACAGGGCCATTTTGCAGTTTCTTTTGAAAAAACTTCGTGGCGCATCTCGCTGCCCACGGAAATCCCATAGGATTCAACTATACCGGCGTTGACTTCGAGCACCACCAAGACCTTATCGCCCCCGGGGATCGGTGTCAGGTCGCCTGGCAAAGCGTTCTTGTGGATATGGCTCACAACGCCATCCGCGCCGACAAAGATCATGTCGAGCGGGATCAGCGTGTTTTTCATCCAAAAGGCCACGCGCTGTGGCATCTCATAGATAAAGAGCATGCCAGATCGTTTTGGCATGCTGGGGCGATGCATCAACCCCTGAGCGCGGGTTTCGGGGGTGTCGACCACTTCGACCGAAAATCGCGCCTGCCCCCAAGGACCGCGCAGATCGACTTGGTCACGACTACAGGCCGCCGCAGCAAGACCGCAGGTCGCCACAAGCCAAAGGGCGGCGGCTGCGATACGCGATGCAGCCACCCTACGCATCAGTCGATGTAGTCCACATCGGATGAGGCCGCCTCCCAGGCGAGCACATCCACGGCCATTCGTCCGCGCTTGCCTTCGATCACCCGCATTGCGAGCGCCTCTCCGGATTGCACGTCTGACAGACCAGACTGGCGCAGCACCTCGACATGCAGGAACACATCTTCGTCGCGCCCGAACACATTGGCAAAGCCAAACCCTTTGGCTTTGTCGAACCACTTGACCCGTGCGGGCTCCAGCGGTGTGTTGCTGATTTCTTCGTCATCCAACTGCGCCAGATCGCTGAGAACGGGTGTGTCCTCACGTTCTGGTGGGGTAATGGATACGATTTCCACCGCCTGCACACCTCGATCTGTGCGATGGGTGACAACTTCAATGCCAGCACCATCGGCAATCGAGCTTTGCCCGAAATTGCGCAGGACGTTTACGTGCAAAAGAATATCGGGCCCATTGTCAGGACAGACAATGAATCCATAACCTTTTGCGGGATCAAACCACTTCACTAGTCCACGGACATGCTGCAAACTGCTCAAATCTTCGGCCACTTGCGAATTCCACCGGTTCGTTTGTTATTTCCGTGTTGCTTCTCGTAACTGCGCGAATTCCGCACAAGAGTTCAAGAGCAAAAGAGTCAGGAGCCAAAGTGACCGCTAACTGATTTGTCGTAACCTTAAGGGCTAAGACGGGTAATTGTCCAATCATCTTGGACATTTTTACGTCGCCAGACAAAACGATCATGTAGTCTGAAGGCACCATCAGCCCAGAATTCTATTTCTGTCGGCACGATACGGTAGCCTCCCCAGAAATGGGGACGTTTGGGATTCGGTCCTTTTGTCGCGGTGACCTTTGCAACCTCTGCCATAAGTGCGCTGCGCGAAGACAACGGTTGCGATTGTTTTGACGCCCAGGCCCCAAGCCTGCTTTTGAGCGAGCGTGAGGCGAAATATTCGTCCGCTTGCGGCCCATCTTCTTTGCTGACGTGCCCACGCACGCGGATCTGACGGCGCAACGACTTCCAATGCATCACAAAGGACGCAGTGCCGCTGGCTTCGATTTCCTGCGCCTTGGTGCTCTCGTAGTTTGTGTAAAACACAAAGGCTGCGTCTTCGATTTCTTTCAGCAAAACCATACGACTGTTGGGCATCCCCTCGGGGTCCACCGTCGCCAGCGCAATCGCGTTGGGGTCATTGATTTCGGTCTCACTGGCCTCGGCCAGCCATACGCGCGCTATTTCGAATGGATCGTTCCCTTCGAAGAGCCCCTCTCTGTCCGACATGATGTTATATCCTTACTGATTGCCTTCGTACTTAGTGACCTTTGTGCCCGATTGGAAGGGGCCGGTCGGCGAGTAGACTTGATGCCCTTGTCACAGCGGGCTAAAGGACGTTCTATTAACCGATCACAGGCGGAGAACCTGCATGTCTAGTCAACTGATGGCCGGAAAACGTGGCCTCATCATGGGCCTGGCCAATGACAAATCCATCGCGTGGGGCATTGCCAAAGCCTGCGCTGAGGCCGGAGCTGAACTTGCGTTCTCCTATCAAGGTGAAGCGCTGAAAAAACGGGTCGACCCACTGGCGGGTCAGCTTGGCAGCGATATCGTGCTGCCTTGCGATGTTGCAGATGAGGCGTCCATCGACGCGCTCTTTGCTGCGCTCGAAGAAAAATGGGGCAAGCTCGACTTCATCGTGCATGCCATCGGCTTTTCCGACAAGAGCGAGCTGCGTGGCCGCTATGTCGACACCAGCCGCGCAAACTTCCAGATGACCATGGATATCTCGGTCTATTCCTTCACCGCCGTTGCAAAACGTGCGGAGAAGATGATGGACGAAGGCGGCTCCATGCTCACTCTGACCTATTACGGCGCCGAACAGGTGATGCCGCACTATAATGTGATGGGGGTCGCCAAGGCGGCACTTGAGGCTTCGGTGAAATACCTGGCCGAGGATCTGGGCAAGGACGGCATCCGCGTCAACGCGATCTCTGCCGGCCCGATCAAGACGCTCGCGGCCTCCGGCATCGGCGACTTCCGCTACATTATGAAGTGGAACGAGTACAACTCGCCCCTGCGCCGCAATGTGACCACCGATGACGTGGGCAAATCCGCGCTGTATCTCTTGTCGGATCTGGCCTCTGGTGTGACCGGCGAGAACCTGCATGTGGATGCAGGCTATCACGTGGTCGGCATGAAGGCCGTGGACGCCCCGGATATCGAGAAAGGCTAACCCCAGATGAGCACCAAGGACCCGAACCGCCTGCCCCATGAAAAGGGGTTTCACATCTCTTGGGATCAGATCCACCGTGACAGCCGCGCGCTGGCGTGGCGTCTGGACGGGCTCGGGCCCGATGATGGCCACTGGCGCGCGGTTGTGGCGATCACCCGCGGCGGCATGGCGCCTGCGATGATCGTGGCGCGCGAACTCGACATTCGCACCGTCGATACGATCAGCGTCAAATCCTATCATTCCGGTGGCGGCAAGGCCGATCAGCGCCGCGAAGCCGAAGTGCTAAAAAGCCCTGACGCAGAGATGATGGGCGACGGCACCGGCATCCTGATCGTCGACGATCTGGTTGACTCGGGCAAGACGCTGGAACTGGTGCGCAGCCGTTACCCAAAGGCCCATCTGGCGACCGTCTATGCAAAACCGCAGGGCGAGCCACAGGTCGATACATTTATCACCGGCGTCAGCCAAGATACGTGGATCTTTTTTCCGTGGGATATGGCGCTGCAATATGTTGAGCCCTACCGCGGCACTGATTGACGTAGGGTTATTTTACAAATTAAATAAAACGCGCCCTAAACGGCGCGTTTTTTCTTTTCGGCTCTCCGGTTTCGTCCTCTTGCTTTGGGCAATTGAAATCGACCAAATGGCAAAAATCCGCGTATTGCGTGAGACTTAAAAAAGGAATTTCCGATGCATCTTGCCAGAACCAACGCCACTTTCGTTTCTCCGATCGTGGAATCCCGGCGCTGGCTGCAGGGGGTCACGTTTTCCGAGAACCAGCCGCTTTTAAATCTCAGCCAAGCTGCCCCGGCAGATCCACCACCGTCAGGTTTACGTCAGGCAATGGCTGAGGCGGTATTGAACCAAACCAGCGCCCATCTTTATGGACCTGTATTGGGCAACCCGGATTTACGGGCGGCATTGGCAGCACAGATCAGTCGCCATTATGAGACCGAAGTTACCGCTGAAGAGGTCGCCATCACCTCAGGCTGCAATCAGGCTTTTGCGGCCACGATTCAGAGCCTCTGTGCTGAGGGCGACGAGGTGATCCTGCCGACGCCTTGGTACTTCAATCACAAAATGTGGCTCAATATGCAGGGGGTTACCACCCTGCCCTTGGCCGTCGGCGCGGGGATGCTGCCCGAGGTCGACAAGGCCGAAGCGCTGATTACCGACCGGACTCGCGCCATCGCGTTGGTCACCCCCAACAACCCCTGCGGCGTCGAATATCCTGCTGCGCTCCTTGATGCGTTCTATGATCTGGCGCAGCGATATGGGCTGACGCTTATTGTGGATGAGACATATCGTGATTTTGACAGTCGCTCCGGCGCGCCGCACGGCCTGTTCCAGCGCAGCGATTGGCATAACACGCTGGTCCACCTCTATTCCTTCTCCAAGGCCTATCGCCTCACGGGCCACCGCGTCGGAGCCATCGCCGCCGCCCCCGCGCGCTTGCTTGAGATGGAGAAGTTCCTCGACACGGTGACCATCTGCCCCGCACAGGTCGGCCAGATCGGGGCCAAATGGGGGATCGAGAATCTCGACCAGTGGCTAGCAGGCGAGCGGGCAGAGATCCTGAACCGCCGCGCCGCGATTGAGGCAGGGTTTGCGCCCCTCTCCGACAAAGGCTGGCAGCTGTTGGGCCTCGGCGCTTATTTTGCCTATGTCGCGCATCCGTTTGAACAAAGCTCCGATGAGATCGCCCAACGGCTCCTGCGGGAGGCGGGAATGCTCTTGTTGCCGGGCACCATGTTTACCCCGGAGGGCGCGCCAGAAGGCCATCGTCAGTTCCGCATCGCGTTCGCCAATGTGGATGAGAGTGGCATCCACGAGATGCTCTCGCGTCTTGCGAAATTTGCCGGGTAACAAAACCTCTACACCTCTGCCGCCCTCGACGCTTGCTCCTGCCGGGGCAGACGCGTATTCAGGGCGGCAACAGGAGACAGCCGACCCAGTCGGCACAATATGGCCGCCCGGCACCCGTCCCGGCGCGCCGCCAAAAGACGACATAAAGGGCCGCAGGCATGAAAAACCTCTCAAAGACCTTCGTTTGGATCCTTATGGGTCTGTTGTTCGTGGGGCTTGCGGGCTTTGGTGCGATCAACGTATCCGGCACCACACGCACGCTGGCCACCGTCGGCGACGCAACGGTCAGCGTCGATGACTACGCGCGCGCACTTCAGCAAGAGCAACGCGCCATTCAGGCCCAGTCCGGCCGGTCCATCCCGCTCTCGCAGTTGATTTCCATGGGCGTGGATCGCGGCGTGCTCTCCGGCTTGGTGGCCTCTGCCGCACTGGACAATGAACTTGGCGAACTTGGCCTCTCCGTGGGCGATGAGGTGCTGCTCAAAGAGATCACGCAGATTTCAGCCTTTCAGGGCTCAGATGGCAGCTTCAGCCGCGACAACTATCGTTTTGCTCTTGATAACGCAGGTCTCTCCGAGGCTGATTTCGAAGAAGACATGCGTTCTGAGACTGCCCGTACCCTGCTGCAAGGCGCCATCACCGGCGGCACCCGTATGCCCGCCGTGCTGGGAGAGACGCTCACCGATTACATTGGCGCGCGCCGCAGCTTTGCCTATGTGCGCCTCTCCGAGAATGACGTGATCCTCACCGCTGTTGAACCCACAGAGGATGAGCTGAAAACCTTCTATGAGACCCATATCGAGGATTTCACCCTGCCCGAGACCAAGGTCATCACCTATGTGGCCCTGCGCCCCGATGCACTGGTGGATGAGGTCGAAGTGGACGAAACAGCCCTGCGCGCACTCTATGAAGAGCGCGATGCAGAGTTCAACGTCCCCGAGCGTCGTCTGGTCGAACAACTGGTCTTCCCCAATGAAGATGCGGCCGCAACCGCCAAGGCGCAATTGGACGTGGGCGGCACCACTTTTGAAACCCTCGTTGAAGAACGTGAACTGACGCTGTCGGATATCGACATGGGCGACGTCGCAATCGACACGTTGGGCGCGGCAGGAGACGCGGTGTTTGCCGCAGAGGTTGGCGATGTCGTCGGCCCGTTGCCGTCGGAATTTGGCCCGGCGCTTTATCGTGTAAACGGTGTGCTTGAGGCCAATTTCACCAGCTTTGAGGACGCGCTGCCGACGCTGCGCGAAGAACTGGCACTGGACCGCGCCCGCCGCGTGATCGAGACCCGCTCTGAAGGTATCGATGATGCGCTTGCCGGGGGGGCCACCCTCGAAGAACTGGCCAACGAGGAAAACGGCATGGTGCTGGGTCAACTTGATTGGACCGCAGACACCACAGACGACATTGCCGCTTATGACACCTTCCGCAATGCGGCAGAGGCGGTCACGGTCGAGGACTTCCCTGCGGTGGACTACCTTGAGGATGGCAGCCTCTTTGCCCTGCGCCTTGATGAGGTACTGGCGCCCCGTCCCCAGCCGTTTGAGGATGCCCGCACCGCCGTTACCGAAGCCTTCAAAGGCGACCGGATCGCCAAGGCACTAGCAGAGCAGGCCGATCAGATCAAAGCGGCGACCGAGGCCAATGACGGCCAGTTCCCTGAGGACAGCGAGGTGGTTGAACAGACCGGCCTCACCCGCACGGCTTATCTCGATCAGACCCCGGTTGATCTGCTCAATCAGGTGTTTGAGATGGAAGTGGGCGAGGTTCGCGTGGTCTCCGACGCCGAGGGCACCGTCGTTGTGCGTCTGGATGAGACCCTACCGCCCGATGATGGCAACGACATGCAGTTCCTGACGCAGGCTCTTAATGAGCAACTGAATCAGTCCCTGTCGAATGAGATCTTCCAGATCTATCTGCAAGCAGTGCAGTCACGCGCGCGCCCGCAGGTGAACCAACAGGCGGTGAATTCAGTTCACGCCACCTTTCAATAACTAAGCACGAGGCGCATGCGCTCATGGCCCTGATCCCCGACTTCGACACATTCGCCAAAGCCTATGAGGCAGGCGAAAATCAGGTGGTCTACACACGGCTTGCCGCCGATCTGGATACGCCCGTCTCCTTGATGCTGAAACTCACCGGCGCGCAGAAGGATGCCTTCATGCTGGAATCGGTGACCGGCGGCGAGGTGCGTGGGCGCTATTCCATCATCGGTATGAAGCCAGACCTGATCTGGCGCGCGCGGGGCGAACAGGCAGAGATCAACCGCGCCGCGCGATTTGACCCCGACGGATTTGCCCCTGTCGAGGGCAATCCGCTGGACACATTGCGCGCGCTGCTGGCCGAAAGCCGCATCGACCTGCCCGATGATCTGCCACAGGCGGCGGCAGGGCTGTTTGGCTATCTGGGCTATGACATGATCCGCCATGTGGAGCATCTGCCCCATGTGAACCCCGACCCGCTGGGCCTGCCCGATGCGGTGATGATCCGCCCCTCTGCGGTGGCGGTGCTGGACGGCGTGAAGGGCGAGGTCACGGTGGTGTCTCCCGCATGGGTCAGCGACGGGCAATCGGCGCGTGCGGCCTATGCACAAGCGGCGGAGCGCGTGATGGATGCGGTGCGCGATCTCGAACGCGCCATGCCCGCCGAGACCCGCGATCTGGGCGAGGCGCGCGAGGTGGCCCCGCCGGTCTCAAACTTTACCAAGGACGGCTATATGGCCGCCGTAGAAAAGGCCAAGGATTACATTCGCGCCGGGGACATCTTTCAGGTGGTGCCCGCACAGCGCTGGACGCAGGACTTCCCGCAACCGCCTTTTGCGCTTTATCGCTCGCTCCGGCGCACCAACCCCTCGCCGTTCATGTTCTACTTCAACTTCGGTGGCTTCCAGGTGATTGGTGCCAGCCCCGAGATCCTCGTGCGGGTCTTTGGCAACGAAGTGACCATTCGCCCCATCGCTGGTACACGTCCGCGCGGGGCCACCCCCGAAGAAGACAAGGCGCTGGAGCAGGATCTGCTGGCCGACAAGAAAGAGCTGGCCGAGCATCTGATGCTCTTGGATCTGGGCCGCAACGATGTGGGCCGCGTCGCCAAGATCGGCACCGTGCGCCCCACCGAGGAGTTCATCATCGAGCGCTACAGCCACGTGATGCATATCGTCTCCAACGTGGTCGGCGAACTGCACGAGGACAAAGACGCGCTGGATGCGTTTTTTGCGGGCATGCCGGCTGGCACGGTGTCCGGTGCGCCCAAGGTGCGCGCAATGGAGATCATCGACGAACTGGAGCCAGAAAAACGCGGCATCTATGGCGGCGGTGTCGGCTATTTCAGTGCCGGTGGCGACATGGATATGTGTATCGCCCTGCGTACCGCGATCGTGCAGGACCAAAAGCTCTATATTCAGGCCGGGGGCGGCGTTGTCTACGACAGCGACCCGGAGGCGGAGTATATGGAGACTGTGCATAAATCCAACGCGATCCGCCGCGCGGCTGCGGATGCCGCACGCTTTACCGGCGATGGCAACCGCTGAAAAAGCCATGACTGCAAAATGGAAAACGCGCTCCCGAGACCATCGTGGAGCGCGTTTTTGTATCTCAGATCGGACGTTGCCTACTGTGCATTCGGCTCCAGCAGGCGTTTGAGGCTGGTGGAGATGGGCACCAGCTCGACCCGGCTTGCCCGATCTTGCAACCCCCAGATCAGCAACGCGGAAATGGTATCCGGTTTCAAACGTCCAAGCATGATCACCGCACCTTCCTGACCGGAGCGGAACGCCGCCTGATCGAGGAAGCGACGCATGGCGCGCGGATCTTGCCCGGCACCGTCAAAATCGCGAAACACCACGCCCGAGGGGATGCCGTCGCGCAGCGCCATTTTTTGCACCGTGTTCAGGCCGTTGTCCTGCAACACCAGCCCATAGCCCAGATCTGCCGCGATGGTTGCCACCTGATCCGCCAAGGGCCGATTTCCCTGCACGCCACTGTCGATTCCCTCAAGAATGCCCACCGCCTCAGGCAAGCGATCAAACCACACGGGCATCGCAGTTTCCGCGTCCTGCGGCTGGCCTTCGCGCGGCAGATCCGCCAGCACCATGACCTCAAACCCAGCCGCCCGGCGCGCGTTCATGCGCGCCACAGCGTCCGGATCGCTTGGGTCGATGGCAAAGGTCAGCGGATAGGGGAAATCTTCCAATGCCTCGGCCCCGACCGCGCCCTCTTCCTCAATGAGGATGATCGACATCAACGGCACGCCGGGCTCCGGGCTTGCGGGTTCAGCGTTGCGTACAAAAGGCGGCGTCTCGGGTGTCGCTTCCGCATCCGTCGCAGGCGCTGCTTTATTGCGTTCTGTAAGGGGCACCACGCGCGTGCCAATGCTCGGCCCCGGCTCTGCGCCCTCATCGCCCGCGGTTTGCGGCAGATCTGCGATCCTCAACTCACCCGTGTCATCCTCGCCCGTATCATCCTCATTCGTCTCGTCCGATCTGACCGGGGGCGTCGTCAGGTTTGGCGAGGGCGTGGCATCGGGCGGCGTGCCAATCCCCGGTGCCTCAACCGCTGCACTGTCCAGCCGCACCGGCGCAGGCGTGTCCTCTGCCTCCTGCGTCAGTTCAGGCGTGGGCGTCTCTTCTTCGGGCGCGCTCAGCGCAGGCTCACCGCTGTCCGCAACCTCAGGCGCGGCGGCAGGGTCATTCACGACGGCAGGCGATTCTTCCACGAGAGGCGCTGCGGGTTGTGTGCTGTCGCCCGCATCCGTTCCCGGCAAAGGATCATCCGATGCAACCGAAATCTCGGGCGCGTCGACACCTTCTGGCGCGGCGTCTAGCGCAGCCTCCGTCTCGGTGGATACAGCCGGGCGCTCTGGCGCAGAGGTGTCGATCTCACTGGGCGCATCGTCACTGATGGTTCCTTCAGCGGTCGGCTCGGCGGGGGCCGTCTCAACCACATCCGCGTCACTGCCAGGCGTATCAAGGCTCTGTGTCGATGTTTCACGCGGCTCCAGCGTCGTGGTCGGCGTCTCATGCGAGACATCAACCGCCTGCGGCAAGGGTGTCGACAGTGACCAGACCGCCGCCCCAGCAACCGCGACCAGCGCCCCAACGCTTACGCCACCCAGAAATCCTCGCATGCCTGTTTCGCCCTCTTGCCTGTGCCCGTTTTCCTGCGCGCGCCCCAAAACGAGGTGCCTCAGCTCCGGTCATCTTCTCCGTCTGACGCGCGTCAGTCCGGATGTGCCCTTGACGCTGCCGCGCATCCCTGAACATGTATGGTGCCACACACTATACTGCGGCGCGGCCCCCGCCCGCCACCCTTAAAAGAGCGTCCCAAGATGTTGCTGCTTATCGACAACTACGACTCCTTCACCTACAACCTCGTGCATTATCTTGGCGAGCTGGGCGCCGAGATCGAGGTCTGGCGAAACGATGCGTTGGATGTGCAGCAAGCCATGGCGATGAAGCCCTCCGGCATCCTGCTGAGCCCCGGCCCCTGCGATCCCGATCAGGCGGGCATCTGCCTTGCGCTCACCGAAGCGGCCGCCGAAACCCGCACGCCGCTGTTGGGCGTCTGCCTTGGTCATCAGACCATCGGTCAGTCCTTTGGGGGCAATGTGGTGCGCTGCCACGAGATCGTGCATGGCAAGATGGGCAAGATGCATCACACCGACAAAGGTCTCTTTAAGGGGCTGCCGTCGCCGTTTGATGCCACCCGCTATCACTCGCTGGTGGTGGAGCGTGAGAGCTTTCCGGACTGTCTGGAGATCACCGCAGAGCTGGAAGACGGCACCATCATGGGCCTGCAGCACAAAGAGCTGCCCATCCACGGCGTTCAGTTCCACCCGGAATCCATCGCCTCCGAGCATGGGCATGCGCTCCTGCAGAACTTCCTGAATGAGATGAAGGTCCCGGCATGAGTGATGCGCTGAAACCTCTGATCGGTCTGGCCGCAGATCGCGCCCTGACCCGTACCGAAGCCGAAACCGCCTTCGCCGCGCTGTTCAATGGCGAGGCCACCCCAAGCCAGATCGGCGGCCTTCTGATGGCCCTGCGCACCCGGGGCGAGACGGTGGATGAATATGCCGCCGCGGCCGCCGTGATGCGCGCCAAATGCAACAAGGTCACCGCGCCTCAGGGAGCGATGGACATTGTCGGCACCGGTGGCGATGGCAAGGGCACGCTAAATATCTCCACCGCGACGGCCTTTGTGGTGGCGGGCGCAGGCGTGCCGGTCGCCAAACACGGCAATCGCAATCTGTCTTCGAAATCCGGCGCGGCAGATGCGCTGACCGAGATGGGCATTCAGGTGATGGTCGGCCCGAAAGTGGTTGAAAAATCACTGAAAGAGGCGGGCATCTGCTTCATGATGGCGCCGATGCATCACCCGGCGATTGCCCATGTGATGCCCACCCGTCAGGAACTGGGCACGCGGACGATTTTCAACATCCTCGGCCCGCTGACCAATCCGGCGGATGTCAAACGCCAGCTGACCGGGGCCTTTAGCCGCGACCTGATCCGCCCGATGGCGGAGACGTTGCAGCAGCTTGGCTCTGAAAAGGCATGGCTGGTGCATGGCTCTGATGGCACTGACGAACTGACCATCACCGGCGTCAGCTGGGTTGCGGGGCTTGGTGAAGACGGCAGTATTTCCGAATTCGAGATCCATCCCGAAGAAGCCGGCCTGCCCGAACATCCCTTTGAGGCGATCGTGGGTGGCACCCCCGCCGAGAATGCCGAGGCGTTTCGCGCGCTGTTGAACGGTGCACCCTCCGCCTATCGTGACGCGGTGCTGCTCAATTCTGCTGCCGCGCAGGTGGTAGCAGGTACAGTCTCCTCGCTCAAGGAAGGCGCGGAACGTGCCGCTGAGAGCATCGACAGCGGTGCGGCCCTTGGCAAGGTCACGGCGGTTGCACGGATCACTTCGGAGGCCGCCTGATGGCCCCGCAAGACCACGCCTCAGCCCTGCGACCTGCGGTTGGGGGCTGGGCGGACCTGCCGTTCTTTCAGACGCATTGGCCGTTGATCGAGGCAAAGCTCGCACAAGACACGCGTCAGATCCTGCCGCCTGCGCATCAGCGTTTTGCCGCACTTGAACTGACCCCGCCAGAGGCCACCCGCGTTGTGATCCTCGGTCAGGACCCCTATCCCACGCCGGGGCACGCCCATGGGCTGTCCTTTTCGGTCGAGCCAGATGTGACACCCCTGCCCCGATCGTTGCGCAATATCTATCAGGAGATGCGCGACGACATCGGTTGTTGCCCCGACACCGGCGATCTGCGCCCTTGGGCCGCGCAGGGCGTGCTTTTGCTCAATACGGTGCTCTCAGTGCCTGCGGGCGATGCCAATGGCCACAAGAAACTCGGCTGGCAGGAACTTGCGCATCAGGTATTGGATCATAGCTCTCGCCGCCCAACGGCCTATGTCCTCTGGGGCAATCAAGCGCAGAAGCTCGAAAGCCACATTCGCCCCGGCGATCACCTGATCGTCAAGACCGCCCACCCCTCGCCGCTGTCGGCACGTCGGGGCTTTTTTGGCTCCCGCGTGTTCTCCGCGATCAACGACTGGCTCACCGCGCGCGGCGAGCCGCCTATCACGTGGGCCGCCCCACGCACTTCTCAAGGGAGCCACTTCGATGTCTGAGACCATCCTCGATAAAATCAAAGCCTACAAACTCGAAGAAGTCGCTGCCGACAAGGCCGCCAAACCGTTGGCAGAGGTCGAGGATGAGGCCCGTGCCGCTGATCCTGTGCGCGGATTTGCAGATCGTTTGCAGCAGGCCACCCACGAAGGCTATGGCCTGATTGCCGAGATCAAAAAAGCCAGCCCTTCCAAAGGTTTGATCCGTGCTGATTTCGATCCCGCCGCGCTTGCCAAAGCCTATGCCGACGGCGGGGCAACCTGTCTGTCGGTGCTGACCGACACGCCGAGTTTTCAGGGCGCCAAGGACTATCTGGTAGAGGCCCGCGCCGCCTGCGATCTGCCCTGCTTGCGCAAGGATTTTATGTATGACACCTATCAGGTCGCCGAGGCCCGCGCGCTTGGGGCCGACTGTATCCTGATCATCCTCGCCTCTGTCAGCGATGCACAAGCCGCAGAGTTGGAAGCCTGCGCCTTTGAGTGGGATATGGATGTGCTGCTGGAAGTCCACAACGAAGAGGAACTGGAGCGCGCCTGTCACCTGAAGTCACGCCTGATGGGCATCAACAACCGCAATCTCAAGACCTTTGAGACCACGCTCGACACCACCCGGACCCTGTCGCGCATGGTGCCGCCGGATCGCACAATCGTCTGCGAAAGCGGCCTGTTCACGCCCGAAGATCTCTCTGATATGGCCCGCTATGGTGCGCGCAGCTTCCTCATCGGTGAGAGCCTGATGCGTCAGGACGATGTAACCACGGCCACCCGTGACCTGCTGGCCAATCCGCTGGTTCCCACAGTCTAAACAAGGAGGCCTGTGCCATGTCGCTCACGCATTTTGACCAAAAGGGCGACGCCCATATGGTGGACGTCTCCGACAAGGATGTGACCGCACGGATCGCCGTGGCCGAAGGTCATATCAAAATGGCGAAAGCCACTTATGAGACCATCGCCGAGGGCCGCGCCAAGAAGGGCGATGTCCTTTCTGTGGCGCGTCTGGCCGGGATCATGGGGGCCAAGAAAACCGCCGAGCTGATCCCGCTTTGTCATCCACTGCCCATCACAAAGGTCGCAGTAGAGCTGACCCTCGACCCTGATCTTCCGGGCGTGCGTGTTGAGGGCACCGTCAAAACCACCGGCCAGACCGGCGTAGAGATGGAGGCCCTGACGGCAGTCTCTACCGCCTGTCTTACGGTTTACGACATGGCCAAGGCGGCGGATAAGGCAATGGAAATCGGCGGCATCCGCGTCATGTTGAAAGACGGCGGTAAATCCGGTCGTTACGAGGCGTAACCGATGATCTCCGTCTCTGAGGCCCGCGCCGCGCTGCTTGATCTTGTCTCTGCCGTAGATGTGGAAACTGTCCCCTTGGCGCAAGCGGCGGGCCGTGTGTTGGCACAGCCCGTCACCGCAGGGCGCGATCAGCCACCTTTTGATGCCTCCGCCATGGATGGCTATGCAGTGAACGCCGATGAGGTGGAACTGCATGCAATGTTCAAGGTGATCGGCGAGGCCGCTGCCGGACATGGATTTCAGCGCCGGGTTGGTGCCGGTCAGGCGGTGCGGATCTTTACCGGAGCGCCGGTGCCGGAAGGCGCGAGTTTTGTGGTCATTCAAGAAGACGTTGATCGTAAAGGCGACCTCATCACCATCACCGATGATCCGGGGGGCAATGCCAATATCCGCGACCGGGGCCGTGATTTTCGGGCCGGACAAACAGTCGATGCTCCTCGCCTTCTGCGCCCTGTTGATATCGCGCTCTTGGCGGCGATGAACATCGCGGAGGTGCCGGTGCGCCGTCGCCCCGTGGTGGCGCTGATGTCCACTGGAGACGAGTTGGTGATGCCCGGCGACCCCCCCGGCCCGGATCAGATCATCGTCTCCAACACCTTTGGCCTCAAGGCGATGCTCGAAGAGCACGGTGCCGAGGTGCGCATGCTGCCGATCGCGCGCGACACCGATGCCTCGCTGCGCACCGCCTTTGGGTTGGCACATGATGCAGATCTGATCGTGACCATAGGCGGTGCCTCGGTCGGTGATCACGATTTGGTTGCGGGTGTGGCCGAAAGCCTCGGGATGGACCGTGCGTTCTACAAGGTTGCGATGCGCCCCGGAAAACCGCTGATGGCGGGGCGCTTTGGCACCGGCGCGATGGTCGGGCTGCCGGGCAATCCGGTCTCTGCCGTGATCTGTGGTCAGGTCTTTGTGGTGCCGATGCTCTTTGCCATGCTGGGTCTCCCAACAGCAGCAGAGAACCTGATGAGCGCACCGCTTGCAGTCCCTCTGCCCGCCAATGGCCCACGCCAGCATTATATGCGTGCCGTGTGGAAGGACGCGGGCCTGCAGGCCTTTGACAGTCAGGACAGCTCTCTGCTCTCGGTTCTAGCACAGGCCGAAGCACTGATCGTGCGGCCGCCGCACGACCCTGCCCGCGATGTCGGCGAGCGTGTAGATTACCTCGCAATCTGAGCCTCCACGCGGTGTACTCAACGGCGCACTCAGCAGAAAACCTAGCCTCTACTGCCACTTGATGGAGCATTTTATGTTCTCATTATGATCGGAACCGTTGACACAAAACGGGAACATGAATAGAACATAAACAAAAGGCATCGTGCAGAGGGGACAGCTATGCTGACGAAAAAGCAGCTTCAGCTTTTGGAGTTTATTCACAAGCGTCTGCAAAAGGACGGCGTCCCGCCCAGTTTTGACGAGATGAAAACCGCGCTCGATCTGCGCTCCAAATCCGGCATTCACCGCCTGATTACAGCGCTTGAGGAACGCGGCTTTATCCGTCGCCTCGCTCACCGCGCCCGCGCGATTGAGGTAATCCGCCTGCCCGACAGCCTCGGCGGCAATGCAGATAGTTTCCAGCCCAAGGTTATTGCAGGCGGCAAAGATCAAAACGCTCCAAAAGCGGAGTTAAAACCCGTGGCGGACAACGGCGCCACAGAACTCGCCGTGATGGGGCGCATTGCCGCCGGTGTGCCGATTGAGGCGATCAGCCAAGCCTCCGCCCATGTGGCCGTGCCCAATGCCATGTTGTCCAGCGCAGGTCAGCATTACGCATTGGAGGTACGCGGCGATTCAATGATCGATGCGGGCATCAATGATGGCGATGTGGTGGTCATTCGTGAAACGGACGCGGCTGATAACGGTGATATCGTCGTCGCGCTTGTTGAGGGGCATGAGGCGACGCTCAAACGTTACGAGCGTAAGGGCCGTATGATTGAGCTGCATGCCGCCAACCCGGCCTATCCAACCCGCAGCTATTCCGAGGATCAGGTTAAGGTGCAGGGGCGCCTTGTTGGTCTGATCCGTACCTACTGATCCAAACGATCACCCCAAAACACTACATAACGCCCGACTGCACTGTTGCTGCCGGGCGTCTTTGGTTAGCGCGCAGACCACAGGCGGCGCGCGCCCGCTTTGGCTGTGATCATTTCGCCCCGCTGCGTATAGGCGATGCTGCCTGTGTCGCGCAGCGCTTTCGGGGTGAGCCAGAGGCATTCCCCATCTGGGGCCTCAGCCTCTACGGAGAGCACGATCACCTCATATGGCGCGCAGCTCATTTGCCATTCGCTCAACCCGGTTTTGCCCAAGACATGCACAAAATGGCGTTCAACGGCCTGAAACGTCTGCACCTTTCCCTGTTGTCGTGCGGGCACGCGATCAAAGGCCTCGACCTGATCCGCGCCATCGCCGTCGTTTTCCAGCCAGATCCCCGCGACAAAACTCTTGCCGCGCGGTCGAGACAGGGCGCGCCCCTCTGATGTCATGACCCCAACCAAGCCACCATCGGCCGAGATCAGAACCACGGGTCGCGGCGAAGACGGCCAGAAGAACAGAGCCACGCCGATGGGCCCAAGTCCAACCCAGCGCAACCGCCCCTGCCACAGCAGCACCAGCAACGCGCCCATGACCAGCACCGGTAACATCCACGGCTCTGGCGCGACCACCTGACCGCGGGCACCGGGCCAACCGGCGACAGTGTCGGCGACGGTCAAAATCCAGCTGATCCCCTGTGACATGATCCAGAATCCAACCGCGCTGCCCCCAAAAGGCGCAAGGCAGATCGCCAGAACCGCGCCCGGCACCACCACCGCGCCCATCACAGGTACGGCCGCGAGATTCGCAATCAGCCCGTAATGCGAGACCATGTTGAAATGGGCCGCGCCAAATGGCGCTGTCGCCACGCCCGCCACCAGCGACGACACCACAAGTGCCCCAATCCAGCGCAGCGCGCCTCCCAAGTGACCGCCGCGTCCCGGTCGAAACATCGGCTGCACCGCCCGAAACACCACCACCAGCGCCAGTGTCGCAGCAAAGCTCATCTGAAACCCGGCGCTCAGCAGGCTTTCGGGGCGGCGCAGCAGAACCAGCACCGCCGCAAAGGCAACCGCCCGCACGGATATCGCGCGCCGGTCCATCAGCACCGCCACCAGCATCACCGCCACCATCAAGAACGCCCGTTCGGTGGCGACATTGGCCCCGGACAGCAGCAGATAGCCAAAGCTTGCGACCAGTGCGACGGCGGCAGAGATTTTCTTGACCGGCCATCGCAACGCGATTCTGGGCCAAAGCGCAAAACCTCGGCGCAGGCTGGCAAAGATTACGCCAGCAAACAGGCCCATGTGCAGCCCGGAGATGGCCAGAAGATGCGCCAAGTTGCTGGCGCGCAGATCTTCGGTCACATGTCTTGGCACATGGGCACGATCTCCGGTGATGAGCGCGGTTGCAACGCCGCCCGTCCGCTCCGGCATCGAAGCGCGCACCCAATCGGAGAACCGCGCCCGGATGGTGGCCACCGGCAATGCATCTGGCGGGCCACTGTGCAAAACGGGCACCCGGCTATAGCCGACCGCCCCAAGCCCTAAAAACCATGCGTGCCGCCGAAAATCGAACCCTCCCGGCTCTGCCGGACCTTGCGGCGGGGACAGATGCGCGGTGGTCATCACCCATGATCCCGGCTCTGGTGGGGCACCGTCGAACAGTGAGATCCGCACCCGATTTGGCGTGCGCGCAGGTGACATATCCCTTAGACGCACCTGCCCCAGCGTGATCCGCATTGCGTCCGAGGCCGAACGATCCACCGAAAGAACCTGCCCCTCGACGGGACCATAGTAGCGAAACGTCAGCACAGGCGCACTCACCTGATGCGCCCTCAGTCCCATGTAGCAAAAGCCCATACCGATCAGGACCAGCGCCCCCGCCAGTAGCCCCAGACCGTCACCGCGCCGCGCGCAAAAACCAAGCACCAACGAGACCACAAGAACACCTGCATAAATCTGCAGAGTTGGTTCGTTCGACACGAGAAAATAGAGCCCGATCCCAAGGCCAAAACACACCGGAACCCAGGGAAACAGATGTCCCCGCTGGGCCTGTAGCATTGCATCAAGAGCGCCTGAGATGCGCACGCTTGCTCCCTGCCTTCTGGCTCGGTACACAGGCGTCAAACGTTGAACCCTCAAGGTTTCCAAAAGGTAAATGCCCCACATGTCCCAACCGGTCGTCACCCGCTTCGCTCCCTCGCCCACCGGCTTTCTGCATATCGGCGGTGCCCGCACCGCGCTGTTCAACTGGCTCTATGCACGCGGACGTGGCGGCAAGTTCCTGTTGCGCATTGAGGACACCGACCGGGCGCGTTCCACCCCCGAAGCCACTGCCGCCATTCTGCAGGGCATGGCGTGGCTGGGTCTGGATCATGACGGCGAGGTGGTAAGCCAGTTTGAAGGTGCCGCCCGTCACGCCGAGGTCGCCCATCAGCTGCTCGCCGAGGGTAAGGCCTACAAATGTTTCTCCACACAGGATGAAATCGCGGCCTTTCGCGAAGCCGCCAAGGCCGAGGGCAAATCGACCCTGTTTCATTCGCCGTGGCGCGACACCCCCGAATCTGAGCACCCTGACGCGCCTTTTGCGATCCGCATCAAGGCTCCCAAAGATGGCGAGACCACCATCCGCGACGAGGTTCAGGGCGATGTGACCATCAAAAATGCGCAACTGGACGATATGATCCTGCTGCGCTCGGATGGCACGCCGGTCTACATGCTGGCCGTGGTGGTGGACGATCACGATATGGGTGTGACCCATGTGATCCGCGGTGATGACCACCTGATGAATGCCGCCCGTCAGATGATGATCTACGAGGCCATGGGCTGGGATGTCCCGGTCTATGCCCATATCCCGCTTATTCATGGCTCTGACGGTAAAAAACTCTCCAAACGCCACGGCGCACTCGGGGCGCAGGAATATCAGGCCATGGGCTACCCGGCGGCGGGCATGCGCAATTATCTTGCGCGTCTGGGCTGGTCACATGGCGATGACGAATTTTTCACCGATACGCAGGCCAAAGAATGGTTCGACCTGAGCGGAATCGGCAAAAGCCCTGCCCGCTTTGACACCAAGAAGCTGGAGAACCTCTGCGGCCAACATATTGCAATTGCTGAGGATGCTGCATTGCGGCAGGAGATTGAGACCTATCTGGAGGCCGCAGGTCAGCCCGCGCTAAGTGACGTACAGTCACAAGGGCTGGAACGCGCTATGTTCTGCCTCAAGGACCGGGCAAAGACTTTCCCTGAACTCCTTGAAAAAGCCCATTTTGTGCTTACTTCACGTCCATTGGATCGCGATGCAAAGGCAGAAAAAGCACTCGATTCAGTATCCCTTGGTATACTGGGCGAATTGACGCCGCATCTGCAAAATGCTAGCTGGTCGCGAGACGAACTAGAGGCCGCCCTGAATGAATTTGCCGCGGCCAAAGACACGAAGTTTGGCAAATTGGCTGGCCCCCTTCGGGCCGTGCTTGCAGGCCGCGCGGTAACGCCTTCGGTCTTCGATATGATGATTTGCTTGGGCCGCGAGGAAACACTGGCCCGGCTCAAGGACGTAACAGGCTAAGCGCCCGCAAAAGATCTGTCGTTAAGGTCTGGGTAAGCCCGTTCGTATAGGACTGCGCCTGCGTCGCCAATGACGCGGGCGCCCCGCTGCGCGGGACGGGCCACCCGCCCTCTCTGCGCCTGTAACAGGAAGGGACATCTATGACCGATACACAGAAAACTGCCCAGCTCAGCCTGAATGGTGAGACTTACGATCTTCCCATCTTCTCGCCGTCTGCAGGGCCTGATGTTCTGGACATCCGCAAACTCTACGCGCAGGCCGGAGTTTTCACCTACGATCCGGGTTTCACCTCGACCGCGAGCTGTGACAGCACCATCACCTATATCGACGGTGACGAAGGCATCCTGCTGCATCGTGGCTACCCCATCGACCAATTGGCGGGTAAATCCCATTACCTAGAGGTCTGCTATCTGCTGCTCTACGGTGAGCTACCGACCGCGACCCAGCTTGAGGATTTTGAGACCCGTGTGACCCGTCACACCATGGTCCACGAGCAGATGCACAACTTCTTCCGTGGTTTCCGCCGTGACGCACACCCGATGGCAACCCTCGTGGGTGTTGTTGGTGCCATGTCTGCCTTCTACCACGATTCCACCGATATCGCCGATCCGTGGCAACGCGAAGTGGCGGCCATTCGTCTGATCGCGAAACTGCCGACCATCGCGGCGATGGCCTATAAATACTCCATCGGCCAGCCGTTTGTGTATCCGCGCAATGATCTGGATTATGCCGCGAACTTCCTGCACATGTGTTTCTCGGTTCCGGCAGAAGACTACAATGTCGACCCGATCCTGAGCCGTGCGATGGACCGCATCTTTACCCTGCATGCGGACCACGAACAGAACGCTTCAACCTCGACCGTGCGTCTGGCGTCCTCCTCGGGTGCCAACCCGTTCGCCTGTATCGCCGCTGGCATCGCCTGCCTTTGGGGTCCCGCACATGGTGGTGCCAACCAAGCCTGCCTTGAGATGCTCAAGGAAATCGGCTCGGTTGATCGCATCCCTGAGTTTATCGCGCGCGCCAAGGACAAGAACGATCCGTTCCGCCTGATGGGCTTCGGTCACCGTGTCTACAAAAACACCGACCCGCGCGCCAAGGTGCTGAAGCAATCCGCCGACGAGGTGCTGGAGCTTCTGGGTGTGGAGGACAACCCGCTCCTGCAGGTTGCCAAGGAACTGGAGCAAACCGCGCTCAACGATCCTTACTTCATCGAGAAGAAACTGTTCCCGAACGTGGACTTCTACTCGGGCATCATCCTTGAGGCGATGGGCTTCCCGACCTCCATGTTCACCCCGATCTTTGCGCTGTCGCGCACCGTCGGCTGGATCTCCCAGTGGAAAGAAATGATCGGTGATCCGCAGAACAAAATCGGCCGTCCGCGCCAATTGTATCTCGGTGAGACACAGCGCGATTACGTCGATATCGAAAACCGCTGATTACATTTGGTAATCTGTACGCCGCGCCGCCCGATCTCTTCGGGCGGCGCAATTCGTTAAAGTACTGAAAACAAACACATTCACACATTCCGAATTATCAATTCGAAGCGATTGTTGTCAGTTTGGAAACTTTTCGTTTTCTTAAATGAAGCATAAAATTGTCCGCGCATCAGAGTTTTGCCGTAAACAATTCATGAATTTGCCAGCCATGCCGCAGCTACGCGGTGGATCTGGGCACTGATTTTTCTTGAACCGGCCGGATTTGCGAATAGGCCAGTGGAGTAAACCAATGTTGATGCTTGCAATGATCGGCACGCTTGCCGTTGTGGGCGCGTTCATCGCGCTGGATGATGATGGGGATGACCTCAACGAGGATAACACCCCCGATAACATCTTGAACGGGACCTCAGAAGGCGAACCACTTGACGGCACCGAAGGGCGGGATCTTATTTCGCTCGGTGAAGGGGATGACCGCAGCTTTGGTGGTGATGGCAATGACACCATCAACGGCGAAGAAGGGGCGGACGCGCTCCACGGCGAGAACGGGGATGATGACCTGTACGGCGGCGAAGGAACCGACGATCTCTATGGCGGCGCTGGCGATGACTTCATCTCTGGTGGCGCGGATGCCGATATTCTCGAAGGTGGATCAGGCGATGACCGGATGACCGGCGGCGGCGGCATTGATGTGCTGCGCGGGGGCGAAGGCAACGACACCATGAACGGTAGTCTCGGTCAGGATCTCCTCACCGGCGACGAAGGCAACGATAGCCTCAGCGGTGGCTATGGTTCTGACGGTCTCTATGGCGGCACCGGAGCCGATACGCTTGATGGCGGTGCTGGTAATGATCTGTTGAATGGTGGGGATATGCTGATCGACCCAGCAAGCTCCTCCTCGATTACATTGCGTCAAATGTTCCTTGAGGGCGGCGCACCAAGCCAACTTGGCCTCGCGATTGAAGACGATGGCGAGAGCGACGTCCTGACCGGCGGCGATGGCGACGATACGCTGATCGGCGGTGCGGGTGACATCCTCACAGGCGGTAGCGGCGTGGACGAGTATCGGCTTGGCGATTGGATGGACGCCGGAGAGGCTGCCATCATTCGTGACTTCGACGTGGAAGACGAGGTTGTGTATTATGAATTTTCCGGCAGAGCACCGGATTTGGACTATACCCGTGTCGTTAATTCCGACGGGACATCCGATATCGAAGTGACCGTGAATGGCGAGGTTGTTGCCTACCTCGAAAACGCGGCTGAAGGCTTTGATTTGGCATCCAATGTTCGCTTGGTTCCGGCTTGATCCACACGCCTGATTTCAAAACAAAAGCCGCCCTCAATCGGGGCGGCTTTTTCGTTGTGTCATAATTTTTCGTTGTGTCATAAAAGGTGGCTCAGCGCCCCTCAAAATCCGGTTTGCGCTTGTCCACAAAGGCGGTGACGCCTTCCATAAAATCCCGACTGCGGCCCAATTCGCCCTGCAAATGCGCCTCCAGTGACAATTGATCAGGCAGGCTGTTGTTGGTGGATTGGCGCAGTGCTTGCTTGATTGCGCCAAAGGCCTTTGACGGCCCGCTGGCCAGATAGGATGCCCGCGCGCGCCAATGCGCCGCAAACTCCGCATCAGGCACCGATTCCCAGATCATGCCCCAGTCGCTGGCCTGACGGGCCGAGATCTTATCCGCAAACAGTGCCGCCCCCATCGCCTTGGCCAGTCCCATCTGGCGCGGCATGAACCACGTCCCACCTGCATCCGGCATCAGCCCGATCTTGGCAAAGGCCTGCAGGAAATAGGCACTCTCATTGGCGATCACCACATCCGCAGCCAGTGCCAGATTGGCGCCTGCACCAGCGGCGGGTCCGTTTACCGCAGAAATCGTTGGCACCGGACAGTTGTAGATCGCCTCCAGCATGGGGGTATATTCATCGCGCAGGGTGCGCTCCAGATCGATTTGGTTGCCGCTGGAGGATGCATCTTTAAGATCCTGACCGGTGCAAAACGCATTGCCCGCCCCGGTCAGGACCACCGCACGCGCCTCGGCTGCGGCCGCTTTCATCGCATGGGTGATCTCCGCCCGCATCTGGCTGGTGAGCGCATTCATGCTCTGCGGGCGGTTCAAGGTCACGGTCGCCAACCCGTCTGCAAGCGAATACTGAATGTCGCGGTAGTCCATGCGTGAAATATCCCTGTTCGAGTTATGCGCATGTTGACCTAAGCATCCGCCTGCGAAAAGACAAACGCCGCGTCAGGCAATCTGTGGCTTTTCTTGCGTTTTCTGCCGCTCTGCGAGCAAGGACAGCAGCGCCGCGCCATGTGCATCCATCGGTGTTTCCACCCGCGCATAGTCCGACCCATCGCGATTGCGGGTCAAAAGCTGCATCTCGATCAGGCTGCGCCGGATCTGAGCCGCATCGTGAAAGCTGCAGTGCTCGTCAATCAGCGCCGAGATTTGCCGCTCGCTCCAGCGTTCCCGGGCCGGCAGTCGCGCCCAGATCACCCAGAGGCACAGCTCGCGCACCCCGCGTTTTGTCGGCCAGCTTTCCCAACGTCCACGACTGTCGAAATAGCGCGCCGCCCGCGCGATGCGCTTGTGGTCAATCTCTGGCGTGGGCGGGTTCTGACTGCGCAGGTGCTGGAAATTGCGATACCCCGCGGCGCGGGCCACATGGTTCAGCATCTCCACATGGCCTGGTGCCTCGGTGAGGGCATTGCGCAGCTGTTTGGCAAAATCTGACACATCAGAAATGGTCAGGCGGATCACATCCTTGGACATCATGTCCTCCATATATCTCAGGATGCCGGGCATGGCTCAGGCCATACGGATGTCCGCCCTTGTCCAAAGGCACCCCGATCAGGAGTCCAATGACATGATGTGTAACGCAGGTTTAGCGCGTGGCGGAGCCTTGGTGAACTGCGGACCAAGCTCTCTTTAGCAAAATGTGTAGATCGAGGCAATCCGCCCGCGTCTCGCTAACAGATGTCAGTCCTTGAGGATTTCCTTGAGGCGCGCCTCTTCTTCCTCTGTCAGGCCTTTGGACTCTGCCCCGCCCGCCGCCGTGGCGCGTTTGCGCAGATACAAAAGTGCGATCAGCAGCGCCAGCACCAGCATCACCGGTCCCGCCGCCCAGAGAATCCAGTTGGCCCCGCGCACGGTCGGTTTCAACAGCACATATTCGCCGTAGCGATCCACGATGAAGTCTACGGCCTCTTCATCGCTGTCTCCCGCCACCAGACGCTCGCGCACCAACAGGCGCAGGTCGCGGGCCAGATCGGCGTTGGATTCATCGATGCTTTCATTGCGACACACCAGACAGCGCAGCCCTTCCGAGAGGGTGCGTGCGCGCTCTTCCAGCACCGGATCGTCCAGCACCTCATCCGGCTGCACCGCATAAACAGGCGACAGGCTAAGGAGCAGAATTGCAAGACTTGCCTTGATGAAACGTATCATTCGGCGGGCACTCCCCGCGCGGGGGCTTTGCGTACACCGGCGGCGACGCGGAACCGGCGATCTGAGAGGCTTAGCAATCCGCCAAGCGCCATCAGGAGACAGCCCCCCCAGATCCAGTTGGCAAAGGGTTTGATATAGGTGCGCATGGTGAAGCCGCCGCTGTCCTGCGCATCGCCCAACACCACATAAAGATCACGGGTGAACCGGTAATCAATCGCCGCCTCGGTGGTGGGCATCTGCGCCACTGGGTATACCCGCTTTTCAGGCCGCAGAGTGGCCACCTTGCTGCCGTTCCGCGATACCTCAACCACGCCCATAGTGGTGAAATAGTTGGGGCCGCGCCCCTCTTCGACCGAGGTCAGCACCATATCGTAAGAGCCAACACGGAAGGGCTCATTCAGGTTGGCGACACGGATGTCCTCGGTCTGCCATGCCGTGAGTCCCGCGATGGCAAAGATGGTCACACCAAGCCCCGCATGGGCGACGGCCTTACCCCAATCCGCGCGCGGCAGACGCATCAGACGCGACAGGCGGTCAGAGCGCCCTGCCCGCTGCAACAGATCCGTTGCCGCTCCGCTGACGATCCACGCACCAAGCATCGCGCCAACCGGGCCAAGCAGGCTCTTTTCGGTTTGCATCGTCCACGCCAGCCCGGCAACCGCCAGCGCCAGCGCAATCCCGTAGCGCAGGGTCCAGAGCGTCTTGGCCCCTTTGCCCCGTTTCCACGGCAGCATCGCACCAATCGGCAACAGCACCCCAAGCGCCACCATGAAGGGTGGGAAAGCCGCATCAAAGAACGGCGCACCAACGGAAAGTTTGCGGTCAAACGCCATTTCGGCCACCACTGGCCAAAGCGTGCCAACAAAGACCACAAAGCAGCTCACCGCCAGCAACAGGTTATTGGCCACCAGCGCGCTTTCGCGGCTCACCATGGAGAAGACACCTTTGGCCTCCATCGCCTGAGCGCGCAGTGCAAAGAGCAAGAGCGCGCCGCCGGTGAAAACAGCAAGGATCGCAAGGATCACCACGCCGCGCTCCGGATCATTGGCGAAGGCATGCACCGAGGTCAGCAATCCAGAGCGGACGATAAATGTCCCGATGAGCGAGAACCCAAAGGCGAGGATCGCCAAGAGGATCGTCCAGCTCTTCAGGCTCTCGCGCTTTTCCACCACGATGGCCGAATGCAGCAGAGCCGCCGCCAGAAGCCACGGCATGAAGGAAGCGTTCTCGACCGGATCCCAGAACCAGAAGCCCCCCCAGCCGAGCTCATAATAGGCCCACCACGATCCCAGCGCGATGCCGATGGTCAGGAAGATCCACGCCGCCAAGGTCCAAGGCCGCACCCAGCGCCCCCATGCCGCATCGACACGCCCCTCAATCAGGGCCGCGACCGCGAAGGAAAACGCCATCGAGAGGCCCACATAGCCGAGGTATAGAAATGGTGGATGGAAGGCGAGGCCCGGATCTTGCAGCAGCGGGTTCAGATCCTGCCCGTCAAAAGGCGGATTTACCAGCCGCAGGAACGGGTTGGATGTAAACAGGATAAAGCCGAAAAACGCCACGCCAATCGCCGCCTGCACACTTAGCACGCGGGCCTTCAGTGTCGGCGGCAAGCCACCACCAAACACCGAGGCCGTGGCGCCAAAGAGGCTCACGATCAGCACCCACAGCAACATGGAGCCCTCGTGATTCCCCCATGTGCCGGAAATCTTGTAGAGCATGGGTTTGGCGGAATGGCTGTTGAGCGCCACAAGCCGCACCGAGAAATCCGAGGTCACAAAAGCCCACATCAACGCGCCAAAGGAAAAGGCGGTGAACAGAAACTGCGCCTGTGCGGCGGGTTCTGCGACGGCCATCCATCCGGGCCAGCGGTTGTGCGCGCCAATTAGGGGCACGACCATCTGAACGATGGCGATCATGAAGGCTAGGATGAGGGCGAAGTGACCGAGCTCTGTAATCATACTTGCTTCTATATCCGTCTCAAAGATCATCGCCAATCACATTCGCCCGCGTCCCCGCGCCGCAGGGGGTGGGCTTCATGCGCCGCGATTTTGATGCCATTCCACGAGCGCCGGATTATCAGCACTTTCATTTTCTATTTTGTTATCAGAGGATTGCGAGACTTTTTTCAGCTGCTCGATATTCTCGACCGCCTGCGGCACCCGCGCAAGACTGCGTGCAATGCCCTCCTGAAAGGCCTGTGTCTTGGCCTGACTGCGCGCGCCAAAGTAAAACGACACCACGATCCCCAGGAGCCACCACAGGGGTTCGGGCACTAGCGCAACACCCTGCATGCGGGCTGCAAACCACAGCGGGTCCACCATCGCCGCAACCATCAGCCCCAGCGTCCCCAGCGCCAGCATCGGACGCGGCAGACGGTTGACCCCATCCATGAAGCGATCAAAGCCGCTTTTCTGCCCTGCAAATTCGGCTGCGAACTGCGCCAGTGCTGCGCCTTGCAGGTCATGCGCCCGCACCGCCGCCTGTTCGCTGTTTTCGCGAAAGACCTCTGCGGTCTCGCGGATCACATTGCGCCGATTGCCAAAGAGCATCTCCCAAAGTGATGAAAACATGGAACCTCCTTCACGACCAATGCGCTGTGCGGGACTGAAACTCTGCCGGGGTCATGTGATAGCGCGGCGCGATGAATTCCTCGGCACGACGAATCCAGCCGCCCTTGCCGCCTGCGCGGGTGCGGGCATATTTGCGGCTGCGCGGGCGGCGATCCGCAAGTTCGAAGTAGTAGTTCCGGCGCGCAATCCCATAGGCATTGACCAGTGCCTCCATATTGACCTGCCCCGCGGCCTGCGCCGCCTTGGCCGTCTGCGGCCCCATGGCGCCATCAACCCGCAGGTCATAGCCCATCTCGCACAAAAGCTCTTGCAGGATGCGCACGGCGTTAGCGCCCGCGTTGACATGCATGTCAAAGACGCTGGCCTGAAGCGGCTCTGGCAGCAGATGCAGACGTGGGCGGCGGAAGTATTCGCGCAGGAAAATTTCTTCGGCCTGCGCGCGATCCAGCGCCTTGACGTCACGCCGATCCACCGCGCCGTCACCGGTCAGATCGAGGCCAAGCTGGCGCAGCGTGTGAATGGTGACCCCATGTTTGGTCGCCCCGCCGGGATCATCGGGGTCATCCACATAGCCACCTTCACGGGCGACAATCTCTCGGGCGATTTTTGCGACATCCATGCAAGATCCTCCAATCGGGAACTGGCAGGAAGACTAGCGTTCGGACCTTGAGATCAGGTGCGGGCGGCGTGCGCCAGATACGCAACGCGCCCGTGCGAAGACCGCCGGGCGCGTTATAAAACCAGAGACATGCCGAGAGAAAATCAGCTCTCGTCCTCGCGATAGACACCCTGTTCCTTTAGGGCATCCACGACTTCCTTGGGCATGTAGGTCTCATCATGTTTTGCAAGGATTTCAGAGGCTTCAAAGACACCGTTGACATAACGCCCGGTGCCCACCATGCCCTGATTTTCCTCAAACAGATCCGGCAGCACCCCGGTAAAGGTCACCGGCACGCTGGCCCCGCCATCGGTCACGGAAAACAGCACCGCCTCGCCTTGACCGCGTTGCAGGCTGCCTTCTTCGACCAAACCACCGATGCGGAAGGTCTCGGTCGGTTCGGGCGGCGTCTCCATCACCTGACTGGGCGAGCGGAAGTAGTTGATGCCATCGCGCATCGCATATCCGATGAGCGCCGTGGACCCGATCAGGGCCACGGTTGCAAGCGCTATGATCTGGATTCGCCGCTGCTTCTTCAGGGACTTCATCTGGACCTCTTGTTCAAGGGAACAGCGGTGCCATCATCAGCCCGGCTGTTTCCTCTTCACCTAACATCAGGTTCGCATTCTGCAAGGCCTGACCGCTGCTACCTTTTGTCAGGTTATCAAGCGCCACGATGACAATCGCCCGCCCGTCGATGCGATCCCCCGTCACCCCAATATGAACGAAGTTGGAGCCGCGCACGTGATGGGTCGAGGGGGCCTCACCAAAGGGCAGCAGCTCGACAAAGGGCTCATCGGCATAGGCCTTCGCAAAGGTCTCATAGATCTTTTGCGCATCGCCCTTGACATAGGTGGTCGCCAAGATTCCCCGGTTCACGGGCAGCAGATGCGGTGTGAACTGAACCTGCACGGGACGCCCCGCCAGCAGAGAGAATTCCTGATCGAACTCGCCCTGATGCCGGTGGGTGCCGCCGATGGCATAGGCGTTGTAGCCCTCGCTCAGTTCCGCGTGCAGCAGGTTTTCCTTGAGCGCACGCCCGGCGCCGGAGACCGCGCATTTCATATCCAGAATGATCTCATCCAGATCAATGACGCCCGCCGCGATCAGCGGCCGCAGGGCGAACTGCCCGGTTGCGGCGTTGCAACCTGTACCCGCCACCAGCCGCGCCGATCTGATCTCGTCACGGTAGAATTCGGTGAGGCCATAGACCGCCTCTTTTTGCTGCTCCAGCGCCGCATGCGGGTTGCCGTACCATTTTTGATAGGCGTCAGGGTCGCGCAGCCGGAAATCCGCCGAAAGATCAACGATTTTCAGATCACCGGGCAGTTTGGCGATCACCTCCTGGCTGGTCTTGTGCGGCAGCGCGCAGAAACACAGATCGATCTGCGAAAAGTCGATTTCCTCGATTTTGCAAAGGGTTGGCAACGAAAGATGACGCAGATGCGGGAACACATCTGCCATCTCCATGCCCGCCTTGCGCTCGGCGGCGAGGGCTTTGATGGTGATGTTTGGGTGCTGAGAAATCAGCCGGATCAGTTCTGCGCCGGTGTAGCCGGACGCACCAAGGATTGCCACGTTATGGGTCATGTCGAGACCTCGAATTGTTCATGTGTCAGTAGGGCCTGCGTCAGTCGCAGACAGGAAATCAGGTTGGACGTGAGGGTATAACCCCTCAGGCCGCGTCAAAAGTGATTTCTCGTCGCAAGAACTGCGTCGCGCGGCTGCTGACACGCCCGGCATTACCGGTGGTCAGATAGCCTGCGGCACCGCCGCCGATCATATCGGGACGACGCTCAAGATAATGCGCGAGGCTGTCAGCCACCAGACGGCCCTGGCTGAACACCTGCACATCCGGCCCCAGCGCCTTTTGAAAGATGTCCTCCATCAGCGGATAATGGGTGCAGCCCAGAATCGCCGCCTCGGGACGGGGCATCTTGCGCAACAGCGCGTCGACGTGGCTTTTGACCAGCGCCTCAGCCAGGATCATGTCGCCCTCTTCAATGGCGTCAACAACGCCGCCGCAGGCCTGCGCTTCGACGTCGACGCCAATGGCGCGGAACGCCAGCTCGCGCTGGAACGCGCGGCTTGCCACGGTGGCGGGGGTTGCAAACAGCGCTACATGTTTCACGGCCACCTCACGCGGGGGCGAATTGTCGCCCCACTGGCGTTCGGTCAGCGCCTCGATCAAGGGCACAAACACGCCAAGCACCCGCTTACCCTCGGGCACGCCCGCCTCCTGCATCCGCCGCAGGGCCGCCGCCGAGGCGGTGTTGCAGGCAAGGATCACCAGATTGCAGCCGCGATTCCACATGTCGTGCACGGCCTTGTGGGTCAGCTGATAGATATCTTCGGCATCGCGCACCCCATAAGGCGCGTGGCTGTTGTCGCCATAGTAGAGGAAATCCACATCCGGCAGGCGCTTTTGCGCCGCATCCAGAACCGTGAGACCACCAAGACCGGAATCAAAAATACCAACTGCCATGTCACACTGCCTTTGGGTGTGCGGACCCGTTCAGGCCCGGTGTTTTTCTTCGAACTCGAACCCGTAGTCATAGGATTTGAGCGGTGTTGGAGACAGCTCATACGTGGCTTTGCGCAGGAAATCCATCATTGCTTTGGAGTCCTTGGCCAGCGGGTCCAGCACATCACGGCCAATCGGGTCGCCGACCACCACCCGGACCGGGGTGCCAACGCGCTTTCGAAACTCCTTGATCAGAAGCCCCATACGCAGCGTGTAATGCAGATGCGAGGCAATCTGAAACAGCCGCGAGGTATGGCCGTCAAAATACAATGGCACCACAACCGCATCGGATTTGGCCACCATCCGCGCGGTAAAGCCGCGCCAACCCGGATCCATCGGATGGGCAAAGGGTTTGGACGCCGTAGAGACTGTGCCGCCCGGAAAGATCCCAATCGCGCCACCCTGCCCCAAGTAATCGAGCGCATCCTTGCGTGTTTGCAGATTGACCTTCATCGCCTCTTTGGTTTCAGAAAAATCGATCGGCAGGATCACCTTGTTCAGATCCTCAGCCTTGCGAAACACCTGATGCGCCAGAATGCGAAAATCCCCCCGCGTGCGCGACAGGATATGCCCCATCATCAGCCCATCAAGGATACCGTAGGGATGGTTTGCGATCAGGATCACCGCCTTGTCGCGCGGGATATTGTCGAGACTGCCACCCACCACATCAAGGCTGAGACCGTAGCGTTCGACGATCACGTCCCAAAAACTGCGCCCCGAGGCCACCTCGGAATCATAGCCCTTGGCGCGCTTTATCAGCCGCAAACGACCGGTGGTGTTTTCCATCAGGCGGATCATGATCCGACCCGGCCGCGTCTCGGCGGAGTGGGAATAGGAAATATCGCGCGCGATATGGCGACGCTCAAGCATGTCTTTGTGATCTCCGTAAAGACAAGAATATTATGCCTGAATGACAGGCCTCGGCCTACCTAAGGCTGGGCGCGCATTTAGCCCAGCCTTGGTAACACATTCATGACATCCACTCAAAACCTGAGTGGCGCATCCTGCCTTATTCAGCGGCTGATTTCAGCGCATCTGGCCCCTGTTTGAGCGCGATCAGCAATTCCTCGCGCCGTTTGGCGGCTTGCTGTTCGCTCTTTCGCTTGACAGGGCCAAAGCCGCGGATCTGCAGCGGCAGCTCCGCCAAGGCCACAAGCGCATCCCTATCGACGCTCTCTGCTTTGGGCAGCCACGCTTTCATGTCGGCCTCATATTGCTTGATGAGTGCGCGCTCCATCTTGCGCTCGGCTGTGTAGCCAAAGAGATCAAGCGGCGTACCGCGCAGGGATTTAAGCTTGGCGAGGATACGGAACAGCCGCTCCGTGCTTGGGCCAAATTTGCGCTTCTTGGGGCGACCATTGGCATCCTTGCCACCCAAGATAGGCGGTGCGAGATTGTAGGAAATCTTCAAATCGCCCTCAAACTCCGCTTCGGCTTTTTCCCGACTACTCAGCAAAAGTCGCGCAACCTCATACTCGTCCTTATAGGTCAGGAGTTTGTGATAACCCTTTGCGACAGCTTCCTTTAGTCGCACATCAGAGATGCTGCTCAGCAGCTTGTCGTAGCGTTTCACCAGCCGCTTTCCTTGATATTCCACCAAGCGTGCGCGGCGATAGGCGATCTTATCATCAAGCGATTTTGGCAGCTGCACCACGCTGGGCGTCAAGAGGCGTTCAGCATCCTCCGGATAGAGCACCGCCCAGCGACCAATATCAAAGGCACGCAGGTTTTTCTCAACCGCCGCACCGTTCAGCGCAATGGCCTGTTTGATCGCATCAAAGCTCACCGGGATCAGACCCCGCTGCCACGCCGCGCCAAAGACCATCATGTTGGAGAAAATCGAATCTCCCATGCTGACACGCGCCAGTTCCGACGCGTCAAACAGGTCCACCCGGTCCCGCAATCGCGCCTGAAGGGCGACCTGCAACCTATCGCTTGGTAAGGAGAAATCCGTATTTCGGGTGAATTCCCCGGTGATGATTTCATGGCTGTTCACAACCGCGCCCGTGCGCCCGGTGGAGGTCAGGCCAAGGGTTTTCGCCCCCGCGCTCACCACCAGATCACCGCCGATCAGCGCATGCGCCTCGCCGGTGGCCACGCGGATGGCGCTGATGTCTTCGGGACGATTGGCAAGGCGGCAATGGATATGCACCGCGCCACCCTTCTGAGCGAGGCCCGCCATTTCCATCATGCCCGCGCCCTTACCGTCAATCTGCGCCGCCTGCGCCAGTACCGCGCCGATGGTCACAACGCCGGTGCCGCCAACGCCGGTGATCACCACGTTATGGGTGCCGTCGATCGCGGGCAATTGCGGCTCGGGCAGATCCGGCAGCTCCAGACTGGCGGTTGCGCTCTTCTTGATCCTAGCGCCCTCAATACTGAGGAACGACGGGCAAAACCCGTTGACGCAAGAGAAATCCTTGTTGCAGCTGGATTGATCAATCGCCCGTTTGCGGCCCAGTTCGGTCTCTTTCGGCACGATGGAGACGCAGTTGGATTGCACGCCGCAATCGCCGCAGCCTTCGCAGACGTCAGAGTTGATGAACACCCGTTGATCCGGGTTCGGGAACAGGCCCTTTTTGCGGCGGCGGCGTTTTTCTGCGGCGCAGGTCTGGATGTAGATAATGGCCGAAACCCCCTCCACATCCTCGAACTCACGCTGAACCTTCATCAGGTCTGCTCGTTCATGCATCCGCATGCCGCTTGGGAACAGCTTGGCGTCCACGTCTTCTTTTTCGTCATAGACCACGGCGATGGTCTTCACCCCCATCGCGGTCAATTCATGCGCGATCTGATGCGCCGTGAGCCCCCCTTCGGCCTGCTGGCCACCGGTCATCGCCACCGCATCATTATAGAGGATCTTATAAGTGATATTGGTGCCCTCGGCGAGTGCTGCGCGGATCGCCATCACCCCAGAGTGGTTGTAAGTTCCATCGCCAAGGTTTTGAAAAACATGGCGTCTTTTGGAAAACGGTGCCTCACCGATCCAGTTGGCACCCTCACCGCCCATATGGGTAAAGCCGACCGTCTCGCGGTCCATCCACTGCACCATAAAGTGACAGCCGATGCCCGCGTAAGCGCGCGCGCCATCCGGCAATTTGGTGGAGGAGTTATGCGGGCAGCCGGAACAGAAATACGGCAGACGCGCAGCGATTTCCTCGGCATTGTCAGCCCGTCTCGCATCATCGAGCTGCGCCAGACCCGCGCGGATCGCCTCGGCGTCGCGGCCTTCTTCGATCAGGATATTGCCCAGTTTTTCCGCAATCATGATCGGGTCGAGCGCGTATTTTGTTGGAAACAGTTCCTCGCGGTGCATGGTGCCCGCACCGCCCTTGTACCAGCCATAAACCCGACGCCCGCGCCGGTCGTCAAAGATCGCTTCCTTGATCTGGATCTCAATCAGCTTGCGCTTTTCCTCGACCACCACGATCAGGTCCAGCCCCTCAGCCCAAGCGTTAAAGCCTTTCATATCCATCGGCCATGTCTGGCCCACTTTATACGTGGTGATGCCCAGACGCTCGGCCATGTTTTCATCGATATTCAAAAGGCTTAGCGCATGAACCAGATCCAACCAGTTCTTACCGGCGGCGACGAAACCAATCTTGGCACCGGGTTTACCCCAGACCCGTTTGTCCATCTTATTGGCGTGGCTGAAGGCCTCAGCCGCGAACCGTTTATGATCGATAATGCGGTCTTCCTGACGAAAGCGGTCATCGTCAAGGCGGATGTTCAAACCATCGGCGGGCAGATCGATGTCCGGTGTCTTCAGCGCAATCCGGTTCGGATCGCCATCCACCACGGACGTGACCTCAATCGTATCCTTCATCGTCTTGAGGCCAACCCATAGGCCGGAAAACCGTGACAAAGCATAACCATAGATGCCGTAATCCAGAATTTCCTGTACGCCTGCGGGGCTGACAATCGGCAGGTAGCAATCCAGCAAGGACCATTCGGATTGATGCAGCACGGTGGAGCTTTCACCGGTGTGATCGTCGCCCATGGCAACCAGCACGCCACCGTGTTTCGAAGACCCCGCCATATTGGCATGGCGCAGCGCATCGCCAGAGCGGTCCACCCCCGGCCCCTTGCCGTACCACAGACCAAAGACGCCGTCGTATTTGCCCTCACCGCGGATTTCCGCCTGCTGCGCCCCCCAGAGCGCGGTGACGGCGAGATCCTCGTTCAGACCGTATTGAAACGTCACGTCAGATTGCGTCAGCAGCTTCTCTGCGCGCTTCATTTGCATATCAACCGCACCAAGCGGCGAGCCGCGATACCCGGTGACCAAACCAGCCGTGTTCAGCCCCGCAGCCACATCACGGGCCTTTTGCATCAGCATCAAACGCACCAGCGCCTGAGTCCCGTTTAGCAAAATTGGTGTCTTTTCCAGATCGTAACGGTCATTGAGCGAGATCTTTTGCGTGCTCATCCGGTCCTCCTCAACCATGACTTGCTAGCATTTTGACCAGATAATAGGTCATAAGTACTGACCTGTATATCAGATTGTTTAAAGTTTCGGTGTCAGACTCCGGTAAGGTTTGAAACTTAGCCTCATCATCATGTAGTTTGAGGCAAAGAGGCAGAAAGAGTAAAAACAATGGATTGGGACAAGCTCAGGATCTTTCACGCGGTTGCGGACGCAGGCAGTCTGACCCATGCGGGCGACCGGCTAAATCTGTCCCAATCTGCCGTTTCTCGGCAAATTCGGGGCCTTGAGGAGAGTTTGAACGCAACTCTCTTTCACAGACACGCCCGCGGGTTGATTCTGACCGAGCAGGGTGAACTGCTGTTTGACGCCACCAAAACGATGGCAAAACGTTTGGAAACCGCCTCCGCACGGATTCGCGACAGCGAAGAAGGCGTGTTTGGCGAATTGCGCGTGACCACCACCACGGGCTTTGGCACATTGTGGCTCGCGCCACGGCTGATCAAGCTCTATGAACAATACCCCAACCTCAAGATCGATCTGATGCTGGAGGAACGGGTGCTCGACCTGCCGATGCGTGAGGCCGATGTCGCGATCCGTATGAAAGAGCCAAGCCAGGCCGACCTGATCCGCAAGCGGCTGATGACCGTTCAGATGCGCCTTTATGCGTCGCGCGGCTATATTGATAAATTCGGCTGGCCGGAAACCATCGAGGAAATCTGCGACCACCGCCTGATCTGTCAGAGCCTGCGATCCGCGCAAGTCGGGTCTGCTGCGGTCATGGTGCAAAAGCTGATGACGCATAACCCAAAATCCATGCTCACGGTGAACAACTACTTCGGCGTGTTGCAGGGGGTGTTGCAGGATCTCGGGATCGGGGTGCTGCCAGACTATGTGACAGAGGATTTCCCCGATCTGGTGCAGGTCCTGCCCAATGAGGATACCAATGGCGTGCCCGTCTATCTCGCCTACCCAGAAGAGTTGCGTCATTCGCAGCGGGTTTCCGCCTTCCGTGATTTTGTACAGAACGAGATCATCGCCCACCGTAAGCACATGAAAGAACTGGGCAAAATATAACTCTCAGCTGCATTATATGCGTGGCGCGCAAAAGCTATGCATATAGTGCATGGCAGGCTTGAGTTAACATGTGTTTCAAAACACTTGCGGCAGCGCAGCAGGCACCCTAAATGACCCTCATGGAGACGCGGCAAGCGCCGCACTTCATACCTCCCTGTTGGACTACGGCCGAGCTTAGTGCTCGGCCTTTTTTTTGGCCCTTTGTCTGCCGCCTGTTTGACCAGAGCATGTGACGACTGCGTGGCTTTTGTCCTTGTTTGTCGTGCGCGCACTGTCCGCGCCAGACAAAAACGCCAACCTCGCAGGAATTGCAGAACGACACAGGCGCGATGCCCTATGTTCAGGCAAGCGGCGCAAGATTTGCCCAAGGAACGGGCATTTTCTGCACGTCGATGATGCCCCCTTCCCCCGCCGCGGGCGTTGCTCTAAAAGGCCGACAACATGAAGCGACCCGGGGGGCCATCTAGCGCCATGCAGGAACCAGCCATTACGCCTGAAGTGATCGAAAACCACGGACTGAAACCCGATGAGTACGATCTGATCCTTGAGATCATTGGCCGCGAGCCGACCTTCACCGAGCTCGGCATTTTCTCCGCCATGTGGAACGAGCATTGTTCCTATAAATCATCGAAGAAATGGCTGCGTACCCTGCCGACGTCCGGCCCGCAGGTGATCTGTGGCCCCGGCGAAAACGCCGGTATCGTGGACATCGGTGATGGCGACGCGGTCGTCTTCAAGATGGAAAGCCACAACCACCCCTCCTACATCGAACCTTACCAAGGTGCCGCCACCGGTGTTGGCGGCATTTTGCGTGATGTCTTCACCATGGGCGCGCGGCCGATCGCCTCGATGAACTCGCTGTCCTTTGGTGAGCCTGCGCATCACAAGACCCGTCAACTGGTGAACGGCGTGGTCGAGGGCGTCGGCGGCTACGGCAACTGTTTTGGTGTGCCTTGCGTGGGCGGCGAAGTGCGCTTTCACCCCGCCTACAACGGCAACTGTCTGGTGAACGCCTTTGCGGCGGGCCTCGTGAAGACCGACATGATCTTCTATTCCGCCGCCTCCGGTGTGGGTATGCCGGTTGTGTACCTCGGCGCCAAGACCGGCCGCGACGGGGTTGGTGGTGCGACCATGGCGTCGGCAGAGTTTGACGACACCATCGAGGAAAAGCGCCCCACTGTTCAGGTCGGCGACCCTTTCACCGAGAAACGCCTGATGGAAGCGACGCTGGAGCTGATGCAGACCGGTGCCGTGATCTCCATTCAGGACATGGGCGCGGCGGGTCTGACCTGCTCCGCCGTGGAAATGGGCGACAAGGGCGGCCTTGGCGTGCGACTGGATCTGGAAAAGGTCCCGCAGCGCGAAGCCGATATGACCGCCTACGAGATGATGCTGTCGGAATCGCAAGAGCGCATGCTGATGGTGCTGAAGCCTGAACTTGAGGCCGAAGCCAAAGCAGTGTTTGAGAAATGGGACCTCGATTTTGCCATCGTGGGCGAAACCATTGCCGAAGACCGCTTTCTCATTATGCACAACGGCGAGGTCAAAGCGGACCTGCCGCTGTCGAAACTCTCCTCCTCCGCGCCAGAATACGACCGTCCATGGATTGAGGTCGAGGCCCCCGAAGCGCTTACGGATGCGGATGTGCCGACCATTGATCCCATCGATGGCCTGAAGGCGCTGATCTCCAGCCCCAACTATGCCGGCAAACAGTGGGTCTATGAGCAATATGACACCACCGTGATGGGCGACACCGCGCGTCGTCCGGGTCTGGGTGGCGGCATGGTCCGCGTGCATGGCACCGACAAGAAACTGGCGTTCACCTCTGATGTGACCCCGCGCTACGTCAAGGCGAACCCGATCGAGGGCGGCAAGCAGGCCGTGGCCGAAGCTTATCGCAACCTCTGCGCCGTCGGGGCCAAGCCGCTGGCGACCACCGATAACCTCAATTTCGGCAACCCCGAAAAGCCCGAGATCATGGGCCAGTTTGTTGGCGCACTCAAAGGCATCGGCGAGGCCGTATCGGCGCTGGATATGCCGATCGTTTCGGGCAACGTCTCTCTTTATAATGAGACTGACGGTCAAGCGATCCTGCCCACCCCCACCATCGGTGCGGTGGGTCTGGTTGCGGCGGGTGAAGAGCCGATCCTTGGCGAGGCCCGCGACGGTCACGTGCTGCTGCTGGTGGGCGAAACCACCGGTCACCTCGGCCAGTCGGCGCTCCTGCACGAGGTCTTCAACCGCGAAGATGGCGATGCGCCTGCGGTGGATTTGGAAGCCGAAAAACGCAACGGCGAATTCATCCGCAACAACCGCGATTTCATCAAGGCCTGCACCGACATCAGTGATGGCGGACTTGTATTGGCTGCGTTTGAAATGGCCGAGGCTGCCGGTGTTGGCGTGCAGATCGACGCAAGCGACACCCCGACCCTCTTTGGTGAAGATCAGGCGCGCTACCTCGTGGCCTGCAATTTTGATCAGGCCGAGGCACTGATGATTGCTGCGGGCCAGGCAGCTGTGCCGTTGGAAACGGTTGGGAAGTTCACCGGTGACACGGTCAAAGTCGGCGGCTCCGAGGCCACGCTCGAAGAGCTGAGCCAGATCTTCCGCACAAGCTTTGCCGAAGCCGTCGCCTGAAGTAAAAGAGCGGGGAAACTCCCGCGCCCCCAGGTGCCTTAGCTGTTGCTAAGCCCCCTTGGCGGCCTTGGGCCCGGCACCGTGCCCGCGCGGTGCCGGGCCCAACTGTGTTGGGCGGGCCCCCTTGGGGCCAGTCCATAAGCAGGCGGGAGCGCCCCCCGTCCCGTTTCACATCGGTCGCGACAAAACAGACCTTACAATCACGGTAGAGTTGCTTGCGTCCCTCGCATTGCAGCCCTACATTTTGGCAAAAGAACACCACAGCAAGGATGCGCCCCATGCCAATGCAGGCCCATGAAATCGAAGCCCTCCTGCGCGAGACCTTCCCGGATGCGCAAATCGAGGTGGGCGGCAGTGATGGCGTTCACATGTCCGCCATGGTCATCGACGAGAGCTTTCGCGGCAAGAACCGCGTGCAGCAGCAGCGCGCCGTTTATGCTGCGCTCAAGGGCAAGATGGATGGCCCCAGCGGTGAGCTCCATGCCCTCGCCCTGACCACCAAAGCGCCGGAGTAGTATCCGGTATGGAGGCAATCTGGATCATAGGCGGCGCAATTGCGATCTTTGTCGCGGTCGTCCTCTTCTCAGATATTCTCCATATTCGCGAGAAGCTCAGACAGCGCCGGATGCCGCCGTTGACGCCCGAGGAACAAGAGATGCTGCATGAAAAAGAAGAGCGCATGCAGGATATGTTGGAGCGCGCGCAGCGCCGTCATACCGGAGATTTCTTTACAAAACCATGGCGTTAGATCGGCAACAGATATTCAGCTACGCTGATCTAAAACCGCAATGATACCGAGCGCTGCAGCCTCGTTGCTCGGACCCAAAACCACAGTTTTCCGCGGCTCTATGAACCGGGGGCCAGACCGAAAGGACCAATACCATGACCGACGCGAAGACCCGCATCGATGAAACCGTCAAAGCCAATGATGTTGTGCTTTATATGAAAGGCACCAAGGAAATGCCGCAGTGCGGGTTTTCCTCGCGCGTGGCGGGCGTGCTCAACTACATCGGCGTCGATTACACCGACGTCAACGTGCTTGCGGATGAGGACATCCGTCAGGGCATCAAGGAGTATTCCGACTGGCCGACCATCCCGCAACTCTACATCAAGGGTGAGTTTGTCGGTGGCTGCGACATCATCACCGAGATGACCCTATCTGGCGAACTCGACGGTATGTTTGAGCAAAACGGCATCAGCTTTGACAAGGATGCCGCAGACAAGATCCGCGAAGCCAACGCCTGATCTATTGCCCACGCAGAACAAAAAAGCCCGCTAACCTCTCGGTGTAGCGGGCTTTTTATCGCGGGCAGCGATCTTTCTTCAGATCAGACTTGCTCGGAAACTTCGTCTTCGCTGATCGGGTCGGAGGCAAGTGCGTCATCCTTCACGCCAGTCTCCCCCTCTTCCTCGTCGTCATCATCGTCGGGTGCGGCTTTCTCTTCGATTTCACCGGCCAGCGCCTCGGCACGTGCTGCCAGCTCCGCCAATGTTTCGGCAACCTGCGGCGGCACCACGGGAACCTCAACCTGTTCGGCAGGCGGTGGCGGCGCATTGCGCAGCTCTTCAAGCTCGGCCTCACGCTCTGCGATAAGGGCGTCTTTTTCTGCGATCTTGGCTTCGACTTCCTTGATCCGATCCTCGACCGCAGCGGTTTTATCCGCAAGCATGAGGCCAGCCATCAAGAGCATGCGCGCCTCGGGCATACGCCCGATCTGGTCCGACAGCACCTGCGCCTCATCGTCGAGCATCCCTGCCGCCATCTCCAGAAAGCTCTGTTCGCCTTCCTGACAGGACACCACAAAATCGCGGCCTCCGATGTGAATTGTCACTTCCGGCATCAGGCTTCTTCTCCTTCTGGCAGATTGGGGGCAGTGGCAAGAAGCGGCTCAAGGCGTGCCAGCACCGCGTTGACCTCGGCCTGATCGGTGGCACGAGCGGCTTTCAGACCCTCCACCTCGGCTTCGAGGCCAGAGTTTATCAGCGCAGGGTCCGCGACCCCTTCGGCATTTGCCGCACGCAGCGCCGCATTGGATTGACGCAGTTGATCGTTGCTGGCACGCAGGGTCTGCAACTCCCCGTCCAATTCGCTCAGGCGCAGGTCCAGTTCTTCGCTGACACCCTCATCGGCCAGCTCGGCTGTGGCAGGCGCTGCCTCGGCAGCCTCAGCGCGGGCGCGCAGCTCTTCCACTTCGCGGCGCAGGGTTTCCAGCTCAGCTGTATCACCGGCCTCAGCCCCGCCCTCCGCAGCAGGTTGTGCGGCAAGCTGAGCTTGCAATTGTTCATTCTGGGCCGTGGCTTCGCTCAGGTCATCCTCGAGCTTTTCACGCTCACTTGCGGCCTGATTGCGCGCAGCTTCCAGATCTTGTTTCAGACGGGTCACTTCGGCCTTGAGCGCCTCAGCCTCGACCGAATTTCCGGCCTCGTTGCGCAGCAGCTCAAGCTCGGCCTGCATGGCAATCAGATCGTTGGCACCGTCCACGGCGGCAACCTTCTTTTCCATGTCTTCCAGCCGACCATGCAGCAGTTTCAGCCGTTCTTCGAGCTGCGCATTGGCCATTTTCTCATCATCGAGATCCGCCAAGAGCTCCGCATGCTTTTGCATGTCCAACTCTTCCAGCGTCGGCACTGGTCTGTTGGCATGCTTTTGCTCCAACGCTGCGACGCCGCCATATATACGGTGCAGCGCGGTCTGGATGCGGCCCTGTAATTCTTCTAACTGCTCCATGCGTTCCTCTTCACCTCGTCTCCTCAGAACTGCGAACGGAGCCTGTTTCCGTCCAGCACGCCCTGAGCCGATCTTTCGCCGTTTCGCGATGCGTCCTGTTGGGTCATCGGTTCCGGCACACGGTAAACGGACACGAATCAACCCGGCAGCAATCAGCTTCGCTCAGCTTATCGTATGATGGGGTAAAACACCCCCCCATTGCTTTCAAGCACTTGCGCAGTCTAGTTACGGGCAGCTTCCTGCGAAACCCTGCAAAACAAGCCCGGAAAGCTTGATCTTTGCTTTAAGACTGCTATCCAGCGGCAAACCCCTGCGAACCCAAAGAGGAACAGTTCAGTGGATCTGACAGCCCTGCGCTCTGAAAACCCCGATCATTGGAACAAAGCCGCCGCTATCCGTGCTCTCACGCTGGATGCGGTTGCGGGTGCAAACTCCGGCCATTCCGGCATGCCGATTGGCATGGCTGATGTTGCGACCGTGCTGTTTGAAAAGCACATGAAGTTCGACATCACTGCCCCCAAATGGGCCGACCGTGATCGCTTCATCCTGTCGGCGGGCCACGGCTCCATGCTGATCTATTCGCTGTTGTATCTCATGGGCGATGCGCAGGTGACGCTGGATCAGATCAAGAACTTCCGCCAGTCCGGCGCGCTGACGGCGGGCCACCCGGAAAACTTCCTGCTCGATGCGGTAGAAGTCACCACCGGCCCGCTGGGTCAGGGGATTTCCAATGCCGTGGGTTTTGCCATGGCCGAAGAAAGCCTGCGCGCCCACTACGGCAAAAAGGTCGTCGATCACTACACTTACGTGATCGCGGGCGATGGCTGCCTGATGGAGGGCATCAGCCAAGAGGCCATCGGCCTTGCCGGACGGCACCAACTGGGCAAACTGGTGGTGTTCTGGGACAACAACAACATCACCATCGACGGCACCGTCGATCTCTCTGACCGCACCAATCAGGTACAGCGTTTCAAGGCGTCTGGCTGGCATGTGCAGGAAATCGACGGCCACAACCCGGCCGAGATCGACGCCGCCATTGAGGCCGCGAAGAAGACCAAGAAACCGTCGATGATCGCCTGCAAAACCCATATCGCTCTGGGTCACGCGGCGCAGGATACCTCTAAAGGTCACGGTGCATTGACCGACGCCGATCAGCTGAAAGCTGCCAAAGACGCCTATGGCTGGACCGGCGGTGCCTATGATGTTCCCGCCGAAATCAAATCCCAGTGGGAAGAGATCGGCAAACGCGGCGCAGCGGCGCGGGCCGAATGGGAAGGCCGTTTTGCAGAGCTCTCATCGCAAAAGCAGGACCGGTTCAACCGCGCCTTTGCGCTGGAGGCCCCGAAAAAGCTCTCCGCCACCATCAAGGCGCTGAAAAAACAGATTTCCGAGTCCCAGCCCAAGGTCGCCACCCGCAAGGCGTCGGAAATGGCGCTGGAAGTCATCAACCCGATCATGCCGGAAACCATTGGTGGCTCTGCGGACCTCACCGGGTCCAACAACACCAAGACCGGCGATCTGGGCGTGTTTGACACCGACAACCGCAAGGGCCGCTATGTCTACTGGGGCATTCGCGAGCACGGTATGGCAGCGGCAATGAACGGTATGGCGCTGCATGGTGGCATCCGTCCCTATGGCGGCACCTTCTTCTGCTTTACCGATTATGCGCGCCCCGCGATGCGTCTGGCCGCGCTGTCGAAGATCCCCACCGTGTTTGTCATGACCCATGACTCGATCGGTGTGGGTGAAGATGGCCCGACCCACCAGCCGGTGGAGCATCTGGCAATCTGCCGCGCAACCCCGAACACCTATACGTTCCGCCCAGCGGACGCAGTGGAAACCGCAGAAGCCTGGGAAATCGCGCTGACCTCGAAAGAGACCCCGTCGGTGATCGCCCTGACCCGTCAGGGACTGCCCACCGTGCGCACCGAGCACAAGCTGTCGAACCTCACCGAGAAAGGCGCCTATGTGCTGGCCGAGGCCGAGAGCAAGCGTCAGGTGATCCTGATGGCATCCGGCTCCGAGGTCTCCACCGCGATGGCCGCAAAAGACATCCTCGAAGGTCAGGGCATCGGCACCCGTGTTGTCTCTGTGCCGTGTATGGAGCTGTTCCACGCACAGGACGAGAGCTACCGCCGCAAGGTTCTGCCCGCAGGTCCGGTGCGCGTGGCCATCGAGGCCGCCGTGCGCGATGGCGGCTGGGATCGTCTGCTGCTGGGTGAACGAGGTCAGGAGAAAAAAGCGGGCTTTGTCGGCATGCAGGGCTTTGGCGCCTCTGCCCCGGCGGGCGAGCTGTTTGAAAAGTTCGGCATCACCGCCGAGGGCACCGTTGCCAAGGTTAAAGAGCTGTTGGGCTAAATGGCACATGGGGTTTGGGGGCGCTGCCCCCGACCCTTTCGGGTCTCCCCCGGGATATTTTGAGTTAGAAGATGAAAGGGCGCTCCGATCTGGGGCGCCCTTTCATCGTTTTAGGTTTGGTTTAATGCGCAGCTTTTGCGCCAAAGAGCGGTGCGATCAGCTTGGTGGCGATGGGGATCAGGATCAGCCCCACGACAAAACCCAAGATGCCGTCAATCACCGCTTTGACCAGCCATTCCACCAGACCGTCGCCTTGGGCGATGCGCTTGGCGAAGGCGTAGATGGTCTCCTCGGGCCAGTGCCATCCCATCTGATGCGCGGAATGCACAATGATCGAGCCCCCAACCCAGAGCATGGCGGCAGTTCCAACCACGGTCAGCATTTTCAGGAACCACGGCATGAAGGCGACAATGCCGCGTCCAAGCGCGCGGGTGCCGCTGGTGCGACCGACCTCCGTGAGCCAGAGGCCGACATCGTCCATCTTTACGATGATGGCCACCACGCCATAGACCACGATGGTGATCATGATGCCCACCACGGCCAGCGTCGCCGCCTGTATCCACAGCACGTCGCTCTCGATCGTCGACAGCGAAATTGTCATGATCTCGGCCGAGAGGATGAAATCGGTCTTGATCGCGCCCTTGACCTTTTGTTCCTCAAGCTGGGTTGGATCGCCCACAGCATGGCTGCCATCTGGCCCGCCCGACTGATCGTCATGGGGCATCAATACATGCACGATCTTTTCGGCACCCTCAAAACACAGGTAACAACCACCGAGGATCAGCAAGGGCGGGATCAGCCAAGGGGCGAACTGCGACATCAAGAGTGCAACGGGCAGCAGGAACACCAGTTTGTTGATGAAGGAGCCGCGCGCGATGCGCCAGATCATCGGCAACTCTCGTGCGGGCTGAAAACCAGTCACATATTTTGGCGTGACAGCGGCATCGTCGATCACGATCCCGGCCGCCTTGGAGCCTGCCTTCATCGATTGCGTCGCCACATCATCCACCGAGGCGGCGGCGACTTTGGCAATTCCCGCTACATCGTCCAACAAGGCCAGAAGACCGCTCATAACTCACCTCTTTGCACATTGGCATTCATTCACGCATGTGTAGCCTGCGGGTGGGGAATCATTCAAGCATGCGGCGGCGCAGCATCTGCACTGAGATGGCCATGCACAGTTACCGCAAACGCGCGTGTGAGTGTTAACGCAACCATCAAGGTTTTGCGCTAACAGTCTGTGTTTACTCTAATTTCTTCTTTTTCCCGAGGTTAATGCCCGCTATAGGCTGCCCCTAAGACAGCCTTTTCGTGGAGACGACAGAGATGACCATCAAAGTTGGAATCAACGGCTTCGGACGTATCGGCCGCTGCACCCTCGCCCATATCGCCGGCAGCTTTCGCAACGATATTGAGGTGATCAAGGTCAATGCCACCGGCCCGATCGAGACCGCCGCGCATCTCATCAAATATGACAGCGTGCATGGCCGCTTTCCCGGTCAGGTCGATTTCAGCGAAGGACGCCTGAACCTCGGTCGTGGTGACATGCAGGTCTATTCCACCTACGACATGGATACGCTGGACTGGGAAGGCTGCGACGTGGTGCTGGAATGCACCGGCAAGTTCAACGACGGTCTGAAGGCGAAAAAGCATCTGGAGCGCGGCGCTGGCAAGGTGCTGCTGTCCGCACCGGGCAAGAACGTCGACCGCACCGTGGTTTACGGCGTCAATGACGAGGATCTGCTGGTGACCGACAAGATGGTCTCCAACGGGTCCTGCACGACCAACTGTCTCGCACCGCTGGCCAAAGTGCTGGATGAGGCTTTTGGCATCGAACATGGCATCATGACCACGATCCACGCCTATACCGGCGATCAGCCGACGCTGGATCGGCGTCACGATGATCTCTACCGCGCCCGCGCCGCCGCCATGTCAATGATCCCGACCTCCACCGGTGCCGCCAAAGCCCTGGGCGAAGTGCTGCCCAACCTCAAGGGCCGTCTGGATGGCTCCGCAATCCGCGTTCCGACACCGAATGTCTCTGCCGTGGATCTGACCTTCCGCGCCGGTCGCGACGTGAGCGCCGAAGAGGTGAACGCAGCGGTGAAAGAGGCCTCCAAGGGTCACATGTCGCGCGTTCTGGGCTATGAGCCCGCGCCGCTGGTGTCGACCGATTTCAACCACACCGAAGAAAGCTCGATTTTTGCGCCCGATCAGACCCGCGTGGTTGACGGTCGCATGGTGCGCGTGCTGGCGTGGTATGACAACGAGTGGGGTTTCTCTGTGCGGATGGCTGATGTTGCCACCGCCATGGGTCGTCTGAACTAACCCCCCGCTTCCTCGTGAGGCTTGAGATTTTGCGCCCGGTCAGGCATAGCTGACCGGGCGTGTTTTATTGAGCAGTTCTCATGACCAATACCATTGCCGTCGCCTTTGGCTTGTTCCTGCTCACCGCATTGGCGGTGGATGTGATCTTTTTTGGCACCGGGCATGTGCTGTTTCTCAGCAAGAAACTGTTTGAACTGATCGAGTGGCTGGCCTTCTGGCGCTAAAGCCGCAAACAAATAACCCGGCACCGCTTAGCAGGCCGGGTATATTTATTTTCAGAACTTTGCGTGATGTCAGCGACCGCCTAGTCGTTCCATCAGCCTGTCGCGCACCAGCGGGGTGACAAATTTGCTGACGTCGCCATCCAGACGCGCAATCTCTTTCACCAGTTTGCTCGCGATGGCCTGATGCCGTGCTTCGGCCATCAGGAACACCGTCTCGATACTGTCATCCAAGGCGCGGTTCATACCGACCATCTGGAATTCATACTCAAAATCCGCCACCGCGCGCAGCCCGCGCACGATCACCTGCGCGCCCACATCGCGGGCACAGTCAATTAGCAGGTTCTCGAACGGATGGGCGATAATCTCGGTGCCGGTCTGCTCGGTGAGCTTGGCACATTCCGCCTCGATCATGGCAACGCGTTCTTCGAGATCGAACAACGGCCCCTTGTCGCGGTTGATCGCCACGCCGATCACCAGCCGGTCCACCAGCATGGCCGCCCGGCGGATGATATCGATATGCCCCAGCGTGATTGGGTCAAAGGTTCCGGGATACAAGCCAATGCGCATGGGCCCCTCCTGCCTGCGTCACATTTTTGGGCACGCAATCATGTTGCGCCGCGCAATGCAAGTGCGTGAGAATACTGAATCTTCAATGATCACACATTCGCCGCAGCGCAACGCCCCAGTCCCGCAGGTCAGTGACCCATGATCATGCCTTCGAGCGCAGTTTTCTCCATCGCCACCTCGTTGAGCTGCGCCTTGACCACATCGCCCAATGAGATGATCCCGACCAGCGCACCGTCCTCCACAACAGGCATGTGACGAAACCGGCCTTCGGTCATCGTGGCCAAGGCCTCTTCTGCGACGCTGTCTTGGGTGCAGGTCACTACGTCACGGGTCATATAGTCTTCGACCTTGTGACCGAGACAGACCGAGCCAACCTTGGCCAGTTTGCGGACGATGTCCCGTTCCGACAGAATGCCCAGCGGTGTTGAGTTATCCGCTGAAACCACAACCGTACCGATGCCATGCTCCGACAGAAGTTGCGCCGCCGCCTCCATTGTGGCGTCAGGTCTGATCGTGACAACCTCGGAGATTTCCTTGGACTTCAGAATCGACTTTACGAGCATTTTGCGCACCCTTGAAATTTTCTTTCACTCTCTCAAGGTTTGCTGCAAGATCGCATCAAGTCAAGCTCTCCAATCTTTCAACCTCTGCGCGAATGCCAGATGACAGTGCATCCGCAAAGCGGTTGAACCGGTCGCTGCGCTGATCGCCCTGATGACGCACGAGGTAAAAACTGCGCGTGAGGCTGAATTCATCCTTCAAAACCTTACGCAAGGAGCGGTGGCTGGGCAGGGAAAAATCATGCACCACACCGACAGCACTCCCCTCGGCCAGCATCTTGATCTGCACCGAAACGGAGTTCGACGCCAGCGAGACCCGCTCCACCCCAAGGTCATTGAGGTAATCCAACTCGCGATCGAAGATCATGTCGGGGATGTAACCGATCATCCGGTGATCCCGCAGATGTTCCAGTTTTTCAATTGGATGGTGGTCGCGCAGATAGTAGCGCGATGCGGCCAGATGCAGATGATAGTCGGTGATCTTCTGCACCAACAGCTTGCCAGCGGTGGGCGCGCTGACGGTCACTGCCATATCGGCCTCGCGCCGTGACAGGTTGATGACCCGTGGCAAGGCCACCACCTGAATGTCCAGATCCGGATTGTCATTGGAGATCGCCGCGCAGACCTGCGGCAGGATGTAATTTGCGCAACCATCCGGCGCGCCGATGCGGATCTGCCCTGACAATGTATCACTGGGACCCGTGAGCGCCTCTTCGCCGGCGCGCATCGCAAGCTCTGCCGCTTCGGCATGGCCCAAGAGCCTGTCTCCGGCGGCGCTCAGCGCATAGCCCTGCGGCGATTTTACAAAGAGCGATGTTTTCAGGGCCGCCTCAAAGCGCGCCACCCGGCGGCCTACCGTGGCCGGGTCCATCTTCAGGACCCGCCCCGCACCAGAGAGGCTGCTCTCTCGCGCAACCGCCAAAAACACCTTCATATCGTCCCATTGGGGTTCCATCTGACGGGATCCTCCAGTCTTTTGCGCATTCCGCTCTAGGTAAACCTATATTAACCATTTGCGTTAATGCAAAACCTATTTGAAGCCTTTCCTCTTTTACGTTCGTTTTTGCAATCCTAGGATACGCGGGACTCGAGATCAGAGGAGGACTGCACATGCAGGAACTGACCCACTACGTGAATGGCGAGAAAGTTGCCGGAACCTCCGGCCGTTTTGCTGATGTTCTGAACCCCGCCACCGGTGAAGTGCAGGCCAAGGTGCCGCTCGCAACCAAAGCCGAAATGGATGCGGTGATCGCCAAAGCTGCCGAGGCACAGGTCGGCTGGGCCGCCACCAACCCGCAAAAGCGCGCCCGCGTGATGATGAAGTTCGGCCAGCTGATAAACGAGCACATGGACACGCTCGCAGAACTGGTTGCCCGTGAACACGGCAAGACCCTACCCGACGCACGCGGCGACGTGCAGCGCGGCCTTGAGGTGGTTGAGGTCTGCATGGGCACGCCGAGCCTCCTGAAAGGGGAATTCACCGACAGCGGCGGACCGGGCATCGACCTTTATTCCATGCGTCAGCCTCTGGGTGTTGTTGCGGGCATCACGCCCTTCAACTTCCCGGCAATGATCCCGCTGTGGAAAATGGCCCCTGCCCTGTCTTGCGGCAACGCCATGATCCTGAAACCTTCCGAGCGCGTGCCCTCCACCTCGCTCTATCTGGCGGAGCTTCTGAAAGAAGCCGGTCTGCCCGATGGTGTGCTGCAGGTTGTGAACGGCGACAAAGAAGCAGTGGACGCGATCCTCGACAATGAGACCATTCAGGCCGTCGGCTTTGTCGGCTCCACCCCGATTGCACAGTACATCTATGGCCGCGCCGCGACCAACGGCAAGCGTGCACAGTGCTTTGGCGGTGCTAAGAACCACATGCTGATCATGCCCGATGCGGATCTCGACAAGGCGGCAGATGCGCTGGTCGGTGCCGGATTTGGCGCAGCAGGCGAACGCTGCATGGCGATCTCCGTTGCGGTTCCGGTCGGCAAAGAAACCGCCGATGGTCTCATCGAGCGTCTGCTGCCCCGCATCGAGAAGCTCAAGGTCGGCCCCTACACCGCCGGTGAGGACATCGACTACGGTCCCGTGATCACCGCGCAGGCAAAAGCCCGCATCGAAGGTCTGATCGACAGCGGTGTCGAGCAAGGCGCTAAGCTGCTGACCGATGGCCGTGGCCTGACGCTTCAGGGCTATGAGAACGGTTACTTCGTTGGCCCGACCCTGTTTGACAACGTCACCGCCGAGATGGACATCTACAAAGAAGAAGTCTTTGGCCCGGTTCTGTCGACTGTTCGCATGGACAACTACGAGGACGCGCTGAACCTCGTGAAGGACAACGCTTACGGCAACGGCACCGCGATCTACACCGCAGATGGTGACACCGCGCGTGACTTTGCCAACCGCGTCAACGTGGGCATGGTCGGCATCAACTTCCCGATCCCGGTGCCGCTCAGCTACCACACCTTCGGCGGCTGGAAGAAATCGGCCTTTGGTGACCTGAACCAGTATGGCCCCGATGCCTTCCGGTTCTACACCCGCACCAAGACCGTCACCCAGCGCTGGTTCTCCGGCATCAAAGAAGGCGGCGAGTTCAACTTCAAAGCCATGGACTAATCACCACTCACGGATTTAGTTCAGGCCGCCCGGCATCGTCGGGCGGCCTTTCTCGTTTTGTACTTCGGTTGTTTCTTGCCAGTTTCGCTGCTCTCACGCGGCTCACGCAAATGTCACCCGAGGTCTGGCGGCAGGCCACTGGCGTTGGCACGCCCGCTCTCATATGGTCTCGCAAAGAGATCGAGCAATTAAACCGAATGAGGATGGGCCAATGTCCGACTTCACCAAATCCCGTTTTACCCTTTCACGTCGCGCGTTGATGACAGGCGCCGCAGCGACACTGGCAACCCCGAGCTTGCTGCGCGCACAGTCCACCGACGCGTTTCCCACCACCGTCGAGGCGATTCATGACCAGGTTCCCGTGAAGCGGAACGTGTCCTCCTTCCAGCAACAGCGCTGGCAGGATCACTTTGAAACGCTGGGCGTTGGCTGTCTGCTGGCGGATATCGAAAGCCGCGCATTGCATTATTGGGGGGGCGATGGCGAAACATATATTCTGTTCCCGTCCTCAGTGCCGATGAGCGAAGAGCTGACCCGTCGCGGCTATTCCAAGATCGTGCGCAAGCGGGAAAACCCCAGCTGGACGCCCACCGCCAATATGCGCGAGCGCGATCCCACATTGCCGCAGCGCATCGAAGGGGGTGTGCCCAACAACCCGCTTGGAACCCGCGCGCTCTATCTGGATTGGCCCGCCTACCTTGTGCATGGCACCCATGACACCCGCAAAATCGGCCGTCAAAGCTCCTCCGGGTGCATCGGGCTTTATAATCAACACGTCGAGAAGCTTTATCCGATGGTGAAAATCGGCACGCAGGTTCGCCTGCTCTGAGCGAGCGTATTGCTGAAGCGACTGACAGCCGCGCCTCTTTATGAGACGCGGCTTTTTTTTATTGACGACAGCGCCTGAACTCAGGCTGCGGAAATCCCCATGCTGCGCGGTGCATTGCCATCCAGATAGTTCTGGAACGCCCGCTCCATCAGCCTTTCAAAGTCGCGGGTATAGCCTTGGGTATCAAACAGAGGTGAGTTGCTGTGAGACGCGGCCAGACGCATGCGGATATCCGCCAAATAGTCCGGATCCTGCGCGATCCGCAGCGCCACATCGTGATATTTCTTCTCGGTCGTGGTCACCAGATCCTCTAGCCCGGCGGCTGTCAGAATGCTGCCTGCAACCCGCGCCGCAAATTGCTCACCGGTTTTGGTGACCAGCGGCAGGCCCGCCCAAAGCGCATCGCTTGCAGTGGTGTGGGCGTTGACGTTGAAGGTATCCAGAAACAGATCCGCATGTTTCAAGCGTGCAAGGTGATACTCTGGCTGCATCCGTCCGGTCGGAATGATCCGCGCACCATCAACGCCGCGCGCCTCTGCCTCCTTGCGTAGCCTGTCGATGATATCCGCATTGGAGACATAATACCAAAGCACGCTGTCCGGCACCTCCTTGAGGAGGTTCATCCAGATGTCGAATTCGCGCGGGGTCACCTTATAGGGGTTGTTGAAGGTGGAGAACACAAAGCTCTCTTCCGGCAGGTTATGGCTCTCACGGCTGTCATACATCTGCGCAATGTAGCGGCTCTCATCGTTGGGCTGATAACAGTGCGGCATATAAAGGATGTTTTCGGTGTAATGCTTACGCAAATGGGACGGGATCGTGACCCGGTCCGCCACCATATAATCCATTGATTTCAGGCCCGAGGTGCCGGGATAACCCAGATAGGCCACCTGCACTGGCGCCACGCGACTGTTGAACATGTCGAGCCGCCCACCCTCGGTGAAGCCTTTCAGATCAACCGCGATATCCAGACCGTCACGGGTCGCCAGATCCACAATCTGCGCTGTGGTCATATGGCGAATATCATGGAACACGTCTGCGCTCTGACGGGCGCGGTTGTGTTCGTGGTCGCGCATTTTGGAGCCGTAGTCATAAAGATACAGCTCAAACCTGTCGCGGTCGTGGTTCTCCAACAAACCACCCATCAGATGCATGGTCGCGTGGTTGTAATAGTCGTTGGAAAAATACCCGATCCGCAGTTTCTTCCCTGCAGGGCGACCACCGGTATAAATCGGCGCTTTGACCGGGTTGGTCAGCTTTGCCCGCACCTGCGAGATGGAGCGCTGTTTCTGGAATTCCCCGTCATCGCACAGGGACAGGAATGCAAAGGGATCCGACAAAACGCGCGTATTATTGAATTGCTTGAGGTAGGTCGGGATCTTTTCAAAACCATCCCAACGCGCGCGATGCGCCTTGATGTGCATCATGCGAGAAAGCGCGATGTAGTTTTTAGGGTCAAACTTCACCGCGATTTCAAAATAGTCGATCGCTTCCTCGAATTTCTGCAACCGCATCAAAAGCGTTCCGATCAAGGCGTAATGGCCGCCAAATGTCGGCTCCAGCTTCACCGCTTGCATCAGGCACGACAGCGCGTCCATCAGCCGGACGTTGTCCTTCATCAGAACCTCACCCAATAGCGCATGCATGCTGGCGTCTTTCGGCTCCAGCGAGATGGCCTGCCGCAGTACCGTTTCTGCCTGCTTGTTCTCATGCTTCAGGATCAGCGCCCGCGCCTTTTTCAGGAGTTTTTGCGCGGTTTCCTTTGGTTTTTCGTCCTTTGCGCGATTGTTGCGCAGCCCGTGCTTCATCTCATAGGCGAATTTCGCGCGTTCCTGCGACTTGATGGACTCGGCAAATTTTTCGAACTCTGGAAACTGCGGTTTTGCATTCTGCATCACGGCGAGTTTGCTGGTTTGATTGGGCTGCGACACGAGGATCACGCTCCTTCTCAGACTGTGAATTTGCACCTGCTCCCTGCTGAAACAGTAGTGCGTTTGGTCCAAAGTAGTGGCGCAGAGGTCTTAAAATTTCCCTCAAATCCCGTGTGAATTCGTGGAAAAATTGTGACCGATCCCCTGTAATTTGCGCGGATTGCCGCAACCATGCAGGATCATCTTGCAGTTCCGCATATTGAAGTGCTGCCCCGAGCCGCGTAATAAATAAACAGTTGTTCAATTCTTGTGGCCCGCACTGCGGCCGCACATGAAACGGGGAGGAGAGCCCATGGACTTCGCAATGACAGAAGAGCAGACGGCAATTTTCGATATGGCTTATGGCTTTGGGCAGGAAAACATCGCGCCGTTTGCCCGCCAGTGGGAATCTGAGGGCACCATCCCAAAGGATCTGTGGCCCAAGGTCGGCGAATTGGGCTTTGGCTCCCTTTATGTGAGCGAAGAGACCGGCGGTTCTGGCCTGTCGCGCCTTGATGCAACCTTGGTGTTTGAAGCGCTGTCGATGGCCTGCCCGTCGGTGGCGGCGTTTCTGTCGATCCACAACATGTGCGCCAAGATGCTGGATATGTTCGCCAGCGACGAGCTGAAGGCGCGCGTCATGCCCGACGTGATGAGCCTCAATACGGTGCTGAGCTATTGCCTCACAGAGCCGGGGTCCGGTTCCGATGCGGCCTCGCTCAAGACCCGCGCCGCCCGCGATAACGAGGGCTATGTGCTGAATGGCACCAAGGCGTTCATCTCCGGCGGAGGTTATTCCGATGCCTATGTCTGCATGGTGCGCACGGGCGAAGATGGCCCCAAGGGCATCTCCACCGTCTATGTCGAGGATGGCACGCCGGGTCTGTCCTTTGGCGGGCTTGAGGACAAGATGGGCTGGAAGAGCCAGCCCACCGCACAGGTCCAGTTCGACGACTGCCGCGTTCCTGCAGGCAATCTTGTGGGTGAAGAGGGCCATGGTTTCAAATACGCCATGAAGGGTCTGGATGGCGGGCGCCTGAATATCGCGGCTTGCTCACTTGGTGCCGCACAAGCCGGCCTCAGCGCCACGTTGCAATATATGTCCGAGCGCAAGGCGTTTGGGAAATCCATCGACCAGTTCCAGGGGCTGCAATTTCGCCTCGCGGATATGGAGATCGAACTTCAGGCCGCGCGCACCTTCCTGCGTCAGGCGGCATGGAAGCTCGATCAGGGCGCACCAGACGCGTCAAAATTCTGCGCCATGGCCAAGAAATTCGTCACCGAGACGGGCTCCAAAGTGGTGGATCAATGTCTGCAATTGCACGGTGGCTATGGCTATCTCGCGGACTACGGCATCGAAAAACTGGTCCGCGACCTGCGCGTGCACCAGATCCTTGAGGGCACCAATGAGATCATGCGCGTGATCGTCGCCCGTCATATGCTGGCGGAAAACCACTAAGATTTTCAGGGGAGGACAGGCGCGATGAGCGACATCCACATCCGTATCGAAGGCCGCGCGGGGCGGATCACTCTGACCCGCGAAAAAGCCCTGAATGCGCTGTCATATGACATGTGCCTTGCGATTGACGCCGCGCTCAAGGACTGGGCCAAGGACGACACCGTGGCGTTGGTGGTGTTTGACGCGGCCGGTGACAAAGCATTCTGCGCAGGCGGCGATATTGCCGAACTCTATGAGACCGGCACCAAGGGCGATTTCGACTATGGCCGCAGGTTCTGGCGGGACGAATACCGCATGAATGCGCGAATCTTTGAGTATCCCAAACCGGTGGTGAGCTTCCTTCAGGGCTTTACCATGGGGGGCGGCGTCGGCATCGGCTGTCACGGCACCCACCGTATCGTTGGCGACAGCTCCAAACTCTCGATGCCGGAATGCGGCATTGGCCTTGTGCCTGACGTGGGTGGCTCGCTTTTGCTGTCGCTGGCACCGGGACGACTGGGCGAATACCTCGGCACCACCGGCTATCGGATGACGGCGGGCGATGCGGTCTATGCGGGCTTTGCGGATTACTACATCCCCGAAGATCGCTGGCCTTCGCTGATCTCAGCCCTTGCGGAAACGGGCGATGTCGCCGTCCTTGAGGCCGCCGCACAGCAAGCACCCGAAAGCTCGCTGAAAGCCATGCAGGACGACATCGACGCGACGTTTGCGGGCGAGACCTCAGCCGATATTCTGACCACGCTCAAGACGCGCGATGACGCATTTGCCGCAGAGTGCCTCAAGGTGCTGTTGCGCGGCTCGCCGCTCTCGGTGGCGACGACGGTGGAAATGATCCACCGCCTGCGGTCCTCCACCATAACCATGCGCAGCGCCTTGGATCTGGAGTATCGTTTCACCTATCGTGCGATGGAGAAAGGCGACCTCCTCGAAGGGGTACGGGCGCTGATCATCGACAAGGACAAATCGCCCAAGTGGCAATACACCGATGGCACAGTGCCAGCAGTGGCCGTGAGCCAGATGCTCCAGCCGCTAGGGCCGAATGCTCTGAGTTTTGAAGAGGACTAAACACATGAAAATCGGATTTATCGGACTTGGCAACATGGGCGGCCCGATGGCGGCGAACCTCGCCAAGGCAGGCCATGACGTGACCGGCTTTGATATGGCAGATGTTGCGATCGAAGGCGTTGCCATGGCCGAAAGTGCTGCCGCGGCCGCAACAGGCGCGGATGTGGTCATCACCATGCTGCCCAATGGCGACATCCTGCGCCATGTGGCCTCCGAGATTATCCCTGCCATGGGTGCGGGCGCGGCCTTTGTGGATTGCTCCACCGTGGATGTGGACAGCTCGCGCGCCGTGGCAGATCAGGCGGCGGCATCTGGTCTGCTCGCGGTTGATGCGCCGGTCTCCGGCGGCATCGGTGGTGCTGCTGGCGGGACATTGACCTTTATGGCGGGTGGCTCTGCCGAAGCCTTCGCCAAGGCTGCGCCACTCTTTGATATCATGGGCCAAAAGGCCGTGCATTGCGGCGATGCCGGGGCCGGTCAGGCCGCCAAGATCTGTAACAACATGATCCTCGGCGTCACCATGATTGCCACCTGCGAGGCGTTTGCGCTGGCCGACAAACTGGGCCTCGACCGGCAGAAAATGTTCGACGTGGTCTCAACCTCATCGGGTTACAGCTGGTCGATGAACGCCTATTGCCCGGCCCCCGGCGTCGGCCCGCAGTCTCCTGCGGACAATGGCTATCAGCCGGGGTTTGCCGCCGATCTGATGCTGAAGGACCTGCGCCTGTCGCAACAGGCCGCAGGCAGCGCCGATGCCGACACGCCGATGGGGCAACTGGCCGAAGCGCTCTATACCCAGTTCGTCGACAACGAGGATGGCAAGGGCAAGGATTTCTCCGCCATGCTGCCCCGGTTTGAAAAGCGCGGTCGCGGCTAAGGCGCACCCAACTGGATGAGCGCCACCCGCGTGGCCTCATCCGCCGGAAACATGCACTCGATCCGCAGTTCCGACAGGGCGATATCCTCGACCGTGCCGAACTGCGACATCGCCGAGAAAAACGACAGCACCTGCCCCGCAATCCGATAGCGGGTCGGGATCATCGCGGGCAGCGGCTGCATCGAAAGCACCGCGTCCGTCGAAACACGGGATTTCAGCCGCGCCACATGATCCTCAATCACGCTGTCTCGGCCAAAATGCACAAGCTCACTGCGCAACCGCTGCAAGATCAGCCGCTCCACCTCCTCAAGGTTGACGATATTTTCGCGCAGCCGGTCGTTCAGAAGCATCGCGTCCAACAGACTGTCACCGACGTCCAATCCCACAGGCGATAAAAGCCTCTGTGCCGGTGCGTTTACCTGCTGCAACCGCCAATGACGATCCAGCGCGATTGCCGGATAAGGCGCGTGGCGCTCCAGCATCCACTCCACCGCCGCCCGCACTGGGGCCATCTGCGCATCGCCCAGATCCCGCGCACCATAGATGGGCGCAAAGCCCGCCGCCGCCAACAGAGCGTTGACCTCGGCCTGCGGCAACTGCAATTCCCGGCTAAGGCGCAGAACCATCTCGCGGCTGGGCTGCGCTCGTCCGGTTTCCAGAAACGACACATGTCGCGCCGAAACTTCCGCCGTAAGCGCCAGATCCAGCTGGCTCATCCGGCGCAGCTGTCGCCAGTCCTTCAACTGCGTTCCAAAACCACCCATGCTCACCTCGGTGTTCTCCCCTAATGGGCATACAGTTACCTCAGAGGTAATTGAAACACCTCCCTCATTCCCAGAATGCTATGCGCGATGACGCATCAAAAGGGAAATAGCGATGTCACCTAAACGCGCCGCGCAACTACTGCGCCTGACCTCTGCGGGCACAGTGCTCTTTGGCCTCATGCTCATGCTGGCCCCGCATAGCCTGCTCAAGCCCGCGGGGCTGATATTCGTCGATCTCGCGCTCTTGCCACTGGATCGCACACAAGACATGGATCACGAGGTCGCGCAGTTGATGATGGCGATTTCCGGTGGGCTGCTGTGCGGGTTGGGCGTGCTGATCTGGCAGGTCACCACAAGGCTCTTTTTGCAAAACCCAACCCTCGCGCGGCGGGTTCTGATCCCGGCACTTTTGGCATGGTATCTCCCCGACAGCCTTGGCTCCATACTCTCTGGTGCCGGGTTCAATGTGGTGATGAACACCGTCTCTCTGGCGATGTTCATGCTGCCGCTGCTGCTCAGCACCCCTGCATCACCTTCAGAGGCACAGTTCAGTCGTCAAAGCTGATATTGCCGCCGCTGGAACTGCGCACCTCACGCTGTGCCGGCTGCCCCTCGACAGAAATATCACCCCCGCTACTGGCATCGCCCTGCAGGCGGGTGGTGGCGGTGACATCCACATCCGCCCCGCTAGAGGCCACAACGTGCACGTCTTGACAGCGCAGATCCTCCAGATCCACATCCGCACCGCTGCTTGCGGTCACCTCCAATGTGCTGCAGCGACCAGAGATCTCCAGATCCCCACCAGAGCTCGCGTGAACGCGCACCAACTCACTGTCCAGTTGCGACACCTCAAGCTGGCCGCCGCTGTCCACGTTAAACACCACCGTCTGCGCGGCCTTGCCCGACACGCGCGCCAGCGCCGCCGAGTCCACGGTCAATTCCTTCAGCTCGGGCAGATCGACATAGACCCGCAGTTGCCCATCCAATAGCCCCATCATCGGAGACCAGCGCTCAGTACGCTCAATCTTCAGCGTGTCCCCTTCCTGCTTCACCTGCAGGCGCGCCGTCCCGGATAGCCCCCCGGCCTCACCGCGCACAGCATAGGCCTCCGCACCGGTGTTCACCGTAAGCTCAATCGCCTCCGAAAGAACAATCCTGTCAAAATCCGTGAATTCAAACTCGGTCACCTCCGCCCGCGCTGCAGTTCCAGCAGCAAGAATGACAGCAGCAAGACCCAAGCCCCGTGCAGAGATCGCTCGCACTCCCATGACAATACCCTCAATGTTAAAACGCTTTACTTAATTGAGGTGCGGATCACAGCTATTCAAGAGATGCGGGATAAATCTCTCGCGTCCCGTCCCTCTTCTAACGCCAAATATCCCGGGGAGCGCGAGGGGCAGCGCCCCTCGCCCTTTGGCCCTTACTCGGCCGCGACTTTCTTGCGCGCTTTGGCCGCCAGCATCGGTTTAAGATAATGCCCCGTATGGCTGCGCGGCTCCTCAGCAACTTGCTCCGGGGTGCCCGATGCCACGATCTCACCGCCGCCATCACCGCCTTCGGGACCAATATCGATCAGCCAGTCGGCGGTCTTGATGACGTCGAGGTTATGTTCGATCACCACCACGGAGTTGCCCTGCTCCACCAGTTCATGCAGCACTTCCAACAGTTTGCGCACATCCTCGAAATGCAGACCCGTGGTCGGCTCATCCAGAATATAAAGCGTCCGACCGGTTGAACGCTTCGCCAGCTCCTTGGACAGCTTCACCCGCTGCGCCTCACCGCCCGAGAGCGTCGTGGCCTGCTGACCCACCTTGATATAGCCAAGACCCACCCGCATCAGCGCGTCCATCTTGTCGCGGATCGAGGGCACGGCGGCAAAGAACTCCTGCGCGTCTTCCACCGTCATATCCAGCACATCGGCAATGCTCTTGCCCTTGAACTTGATCTCAAGTGTTTCACGGTTGTAGCGCGCACCCTGACAGGTCTCACAGGTGACATAGACGTCGGGCAGGAAATGCATCTCGACCTTCAGCACCCCGTCCCCCTGACAGGCCTCGCAGCGCCCGCCCTTCACATTAAAGGAGAACCGCCCCGGTTTATACCCGCGCGCCTTGGCTTCGGGCAGACCGGCAAACCAGTCACGGATCGGCGTGAAGGCCCCGGTATAGGTCGCAGGGTTCGAGCGCGGCGTACGCCCGATGGGGCGCTGGTCGATGTCGATCACCTTGTCCAGATGCTCCAGCCCCTTGATGGTCTCGCAAGGCGCAGGCGTCTGGCGCGCACCGTTAAGGCGCATGGAGGCAGTCTTGAACAGCGTTTCAATGGTCAGCGTGGACTTGCCGCCGCCCGACACGCCAGTGACGCAGACAAATTTCCCCAGCGGGAATTCGGCGGTGACGTTTTTCAGGTTGTTGCCGGTGGCCTTGACCACTTTGATCTTCTTCTTGTTGCCCTTGCGCCGGGTGGCGGGCACCGCAATTTCACGCGTTCCGGCCAGATACTGCCCGGTCACCGAGCCCGCATCGCCCTCGATTGCGGCGGGCGTGCCGTGGCTGACGACCTGACCGCCATGCACCCCGGCACCGGGGCCGATGTCAAAGACGTAATCGGCCTGACGGATCATATCCTCGTCATGTTCCACCACGATCACCGTATTACCCTGATCGCGCAGGTTCTTGAGCGTGGTGATCAGCCGGTCATTGTCGCGCTGGTGCAGACCGATTGAGGGCTCATCCAGCACATAGAGCACCCCCGTCAGACCAGAGCCGATCTGGCTCGCCAGACGAATGCGCTGGCTCTCCCCGCCCGACAGCGTACCCGCGTTGCGCGAAAGTGTCAGATACTCCAGCCCGACATTGTTGAGGAACCCGAGACGCTCGCGGATTTCCTTGACGATGGCGCGGGCGATCTCTTGTTTCTGCGCCGTGAGGTGGCTCGGCACCTCCTCAATCCACGCCAGCGCCTCGCGGATGGATTTCTCCACCACCTGCCCCACATGCAGACGATGCTCGGCGGGGCCCTTGGCCGGGCCGATCTTCACTGCCAGCGCCTCTTCGCGCAGACGATAGCCGCCACAATGGCCGCAATCACGGTTGTTCTGGTAGCGCTCGAACTCCTCGCGCACCCAGTTGGAATCCGTCTCGCGATAGCGGCGTTCCATATTGGGTATCACACCCTCAAAGACGCGGGTCACATTGTAGACACGCCCCCCCTCGTCATAGCGAAAGGCGATTTCCTCATCGCCGGAGCCATGCAGGAATACCTGTTTCACATGCGCGGGCAGATCCTTCCACGGCGTGTTCTTGTCGAACTCATAGTGGTTGGCGATCGCCTCGATGGTCTGCAGGAAATAGGGCGATTTGCCCTTGCGCCAGGGCGCCAGCGCCCCGTCATAAACCTTGAGGCTCTGATCCGGCACCACGAGGCGCTCGTCAAAGAACAGCTCCACGCCCAGACCGTCACAATGGGGACAGGCCCCAAAGGGCGCGTTAAAGGAGAACAGACGTGGCTCGATCTCGGGGATGGTGAAACCACTGACCGGACAGGCGAAATTCTCACTGAATGTGATCCGCTCCGGGTCGCCCTCACGCGGGGCGGTCTCCAGAATGGCGATCCCGTCGGCCAGATCCAACGCGGTGCGCAAGCTGTCCGCCAGCCGGGTCTCGATGCCTTCTTTGACCACCAGACGGTCCACCACTACGTCGATGTCATGGCGGAATTTCTTGTCGAGAGTGGGCGGCGTATCAAGGTCGTGGAACTCCCCGTCCACCTTGACGCGCTGGAACCCCTGCTTCCTAAGCTCCAGCATCTCTTTTTTGTACTCGCCCTTCCGATCCCGCACGATAGGCGCCAGCAGATAGCCGCGCGTGCCCTCCTCCAGCGTCATGATCCGGTCGACCATGTCCTGCACCTGCTGCGCCTCGATGGGCTGGCCGGTGGCGGGGCTGTAGGGCGTGCCCGCGCGGGCAAACAGCAGTCGCAGATAGTCGTAAATCTCGGTGACGGTGCCGACGGTGGAGCGCGGGTTTTTCGACGTGGTCTTCTGCTCGATGGAGATCGCAGGGCTCAGACCCGAGATATGATCCACATCCGGCTTTTCCATCATATCGAGGAACTGGCGCGCATAGGCGCTGAGGGATTCAACGTAGCGGCGCTGCCCCTCGGCATAGATGGTGTCAAACGCAAGGCTCGATTTGCCCGATCCCGACAGGCCGGTAATCACCACCAGTTCATCGCGCGGTATGTCCACGTCGATGTTCTTGAGATTGTGCTCGCGCGCGCCGCGCACCTCGATATTCTTCAACTCAGCCATATCGCCCCCAAACTTTGCAATACACATAGGTGAGCTGCCCCGAGTCTCCAAGAGAAAATGCGGAACAGACAGGGAACGGTGCGCGCTGTGCTGTCAGAAACTGTCAGCGGCCCAGCGGCGGCGCTGAGAAGCGAGGCTTTGATGCACCACCGCGCCACAGAAAAGCAGCAGCGCCACCGTCAGCATCAACGCGCCATAGCCGCCAAATGCAATCACCGCGACAAACAGCGGCGTGCCGATGGCATTGCCCAGATTGCCGGCCTGCGCCATGGCGCCATTGGCTTCGGATTGCGCGGCGGCGATGTCATTGAGCTGCGGCACGGCGGCAAAGCTTGCGCCCTGCACCAGCCCGAACCCCGCTGCCAGCGCCATACAGGCCAGCCAATGCCCCGGCATGGCCCAAAGCCACAGCATCGCCGCGGCACCGATCAGAAATCCCATCTGCACCACGGCCACGCCGGGTATCTGCCGCAGCAGTAGTGCGCCGATTGTCATCGACACCGCAATGGAGACCAGCGGCATGGCGCCCATCACATGCAGGCGGATGCTCTCGTCGATAAAGGGCGGCAGCACCGTCAGCACCGCCACAAAACAGCAGGTGTAAAACAGCCACCCCGCCGCAGGTGCGGTTTTATAGGGCGAGCGATAGATGTTGAGGTGCAGCGCGGGCAAGGCGCTGAGGTCCGGATAGCGCGTGCGCGCGGGCACTGGCACATCGCGCAGCGCCAGATGCAGGATCACCGCAAGCACCGCCATGATCGCCGCATGCACGCCAAACAGCGCCAGCACGCCATAGGCATCGACCAGCGGCAGCCCGGCCCAGCTCAGGATCGCAAAGGCCACACCAAAAAAGGTGCTCCAGATCGTCAGCGCCAATCCGCGCGCGGGGCCGTGTGCCAGGATCGCCAACAGCGTCGGCGCGGCCACCACCACGCCCAGATGCGAGATTCCCTCGACCACCCGCGTCAGCAGAAACGGACCAAAGGGCAGATGCAGCGTCTGAAGCGCCGACATCAGCGATCCAAGCAAAAGCGCGCAGACCAGTGTACGCCGATAGCCGAACGCCGACACAAACAGCCCCGCCACCACGCCAAAGACGATCCCCAGCACCCCGACCGAAGAAACGGCCCAGCCAATGGCAGCCCCGACATTCGGGTAAAGCTGGGGCAACCGGTCAAAGGTCACGGCGATCTTGCCGTATTGCGCTGCAGCGCCCAGGCCCGCAGCCCAGATCAGCAGCACCATGACCCAATTTGTCCCACGCCCCTGCTGCATCCCGTCGCCCTCGCCCGCTGAAAATGAGCCGCCACCCTATGCCTGTGCCCGCCGGGACGCCAGACAACAGGGCAGCTATTTTGTACCCACACAAAACGCATAAAAAAGGCCGGGCATGAGACCCGGCCTTTCATAAACCAATGCTGGTGAAATCAGATGTGGATCACCCGGTCAAACGCATCCAGCACGCTTTCATGCATCATTTCCGACAGGGTCGGATGCGGGAAGACGGTGTTCATCAGGTCTTCTTCGGTGGTTTCCAGCTGACGCCCGACCACGTAGCCCTGGATCAGCTCGGTGACTTCAGCACCCACCATATGCGCGCCCAAGAGCTCGCCGGTTTTCTCGTCGAACACAGTCTTCACCATGCCCTCAGCCTCCCCCAAGGCAATCGCCTTGCCGTTGCCGATAAAGGGGAAACGGCCCACTTTGACCTTGTAGCCCAGCTCCTTGGCCTTGGCTTCGGTATAGCCGACCGAGGCCACCTGCGGGTGACAATAGGTACAGCCCGCAATGCTCTCGGGTTTCACCGGATGGGCGTGTTTGCCGGCGATCAGCTCGGCCACCATCACACCTTCATGAGAGGCCTTATGCGCCAGCCACGGCGCACCGGCGATATCGCCAATGGCATAGACGCCATCGATACCAGTGCGGCAGTATTCATCGGTAATCACATGAGTGCGGTCAATCTTGACGCCCAGTTCCTCCAGCCCGAGGCCCTCGGTATTGCCGACGATGCCGACCGCAGAAATCACCGTGTCAAACTCGTGTTTCTCAACCTTGCCGCCCACCTCGATATGAGCGGTGACCTTGCCAGAGGCACGATCAAGCTGTTTGACCATCGCCTTTTGCATGATCTTCATGCCTTGTTTCTCGAACGCTTTCTTGGCGAATTTCGAGATTTCCTCGTCCTCAACCGGCAAGACGCGATCCATCACCTCAACCACGGTCGTATCCGACCCCAAGGTGTTGTAGAAGCTGGCAAATTCGATACCGATCGCGCCGGAACCGATGACCAGCAGCTTTTTCGGCATGCGTTTGGGGTCGAGTGCGTGCTTATAGGTCCAGACCAGATCGCCATCGGCCTCCAGCCCCGGCAATTCGCGCGCCCGCGCGCCGGTGGCGACGATGATGTTCTTGCCGGTCAGCTCTTCGGTGCCCTTGTCGGTCTTGACCGAGACCTTGCCTTTGGCAGGAATTGTTGCCGCGCCCATGACGACGTCGATCTTGTGCTTTTTCAGCAGACCTTTGACGCCCGCCGAGAGTTGCTTGGCCACACCGCGCGAGCGTTTCACCACCGCGTTCAGATCGTAGCCGATGTTCTCGGCCTTGAGGCCAAAATCCTTGGCCCGCTCCATCAGGTGGAACACCTCTGACGACCGCAACAGCGCCTTGGTGGGGATACAGCCCCAGTTCAGGCAGATGCCGCCCAGGTGTTCGCGCTCGACCACGCAGGTCTTCAGACCGAGCTGCGCGGCCCGGATTGCGGCGACATAGCCACCGGGGCCTGCGCCGATTACGATCACGTCATAGGATGCTGCGGCCATTGTGTTCCCTCATGAACAAAGATCCAAAACTAGTTTACCGTTAAACTAATTTCCTCGATGCCGCAACTGTCGAAGCAGAGCAGATGCCTGCCCGGCCTCAGACTGCGGCGTCACATCATGCGACCCTAACAAGCAACACTGCGGGTTCAACCAAAAAACCGACTTCGCACAGCCAAGCAATGGGACCGCCTATTCAGGAAAAACCTGCGTCAGCGCATCCGAGCGGAGCAGCGCATTCACCGTGACGATCTTCTGCGCCGCAACCAAAGACCCGCATTGCGCGCTTGCACAGTCCTGCGACGCATGCGCGGCTGTCAACACCCTTACTCCCAGTTCAGTGTCAGCAGCAGCAAGACTGGCAAGCGTGACAGGCTCTGCCAGTTTCACCCCGGCTGACATCGCGGCCTCGTAAATCAGTTCTGCGCTGTAATAGGCGTCATTGCCGAGCTGAAACTGAGCATCAAAGGGCGCACCAAACGCCACATTCAGCGCATAACGGGCCAGCGGTCCCTGTAATTGCTGGCCATCCGCAAGCGTGCTGGACAGGCTTTCAATACGATAGACCGCATAGTCCTCTGGTGTTAGTTCTTCGACAAAGCGGTAGAGCATGACCTCTGTCACGCCCTTCGTCTCATCGACATAGACCACCCGCGGCCCGCCACTGGAGGCACGCAATATCCCGACCGTCGCCCATGGTGCGTCTGAGGCATGTTTGAGCACATCATCCGCGTCATTCAAACCATTTCGAAAAATCAGATCGCCCGGCCGCCAGTCCCATTCTGCCTCCGCCATGAGCCTTGCCCAATCTGGCTCATCCGACATCGCCGCTGAGGCCAGAGCCACGGCTCCCGCGACTATCATCCCGTGCAATTTCATCGCTCGTCCACCTCTCACCTCTGGCAGAGAATTACACAGGCTTGCGGAGTTCGGGCAATCTATTCGCTGCTCTCTCACGGCATGGCAGCTTCTCGCCCATGCAAACGCAAAAGCCCCGCCGGATGGATCGGCGGGGCTTTAGAATGCTTCGGGATCAATCAGGTTCAGGCGATGGCCTGCAACTCCCGCACCGTGGAGCCATAACCACCGGCGCTGACGTAATCCAGTTCCGGCGCGGTGCTGTGGCGGTGCAGCGCCTCGTTGCGATAGGGAAAGCGGCCAAACAGGCGGATCACCTCGCGATGCGCCCGGGCGTGCAGCAAGTTCTGCGCGCCGGTCTTGTCGAGCCGCTCGTGAATCAGACGCACGCAGCGCTCCTGATCGCACAGGCTCTCGGAATGCATCATCGGCAGATAGAAGAACTGCCGTGCTGGTTCATCGATTTTCAGATCCCATTTGCGATCCACAGCCGCCTTGGCCACCGCAAGCGCAATATGGTCGGATGCGAAGGCCTTTGCTTCACCACGGAACATATTGCGCGGGAACTGGTCCAGTAGAATGATATAGGCCAATGTGCCACTGGGATAGGTCAGCCACAGCGAGTAGCTCCCCTCGCAGGCATTGCGCCATGCCTGTTCAAACCGCTTTCGGATCTCTGCGTCCAGCGCATCATCTTGGCGATACCAGCCTTCTTCTCCGACCTCATCGAGCCAGAATTCCAGTATCTCTTCAGGGGCTGCCATTGGTCTTTCTCCACCGGCTGTAAAACTATCGTGACACCCCATGATGAGCCTGATTCACGGGTCGAGTACAAGTGACGTTAAGTTACAAAAAAGGCCACCTCCGTCACTTTTGTGAAGAGATGGCCAATTTTTCAGCGTGTTGGCGCTATCAGCCTGTGGCAGCGGCGTTTTCTTGCTCTTCGAGTTCCGTCTCGATGGCATATTCCTGCGCCACTTCAACCGCGACCGAGGTCACAGAGGGGCTCATGGCAGGCATAACGCCGGTCTCTTCGACGGGAATGGTCGACCGCTGCGTTGCGCGATATCCGGCGTAGGCGACCAACACCCCCAAGAGCACGGCCATAAACAGGAAGAAGCCGTTGGGGCCAAAGATATCGTCTGACATCAGCCAACCGATGATCACCGGACCGCTACAGGCCCCCAGCCCGTTGATGAAGATCAAACCGCCCGAGGCCGAGGCCATGTCGTCATGATCGAGGAAGTCATTGGTATGTGCCAGAAGCAGCGAGTAGAGCGGATTGATCAGCCCGCCGATGGTAAAGGCGGCAATCAGCAGCAATATGAAAGAACCGCTCAGCATCATCGCCATCACCGAGGTCACCCCGGCAATCCCGGCGACAAACATGATCAGCACACGCCGATCCATCCGGTCCGACAAGAATCCGAGCGGAAACTGCATGAACAAGGCACCGACATAAAAGCTCGCGGCAAAGAGCGAGACCTGATGTAGTTTCAGCCCAGCCTCGGTGGCGTAAACCGCCGACATACCAAACTGCGCCGAGAACACGCCGCCGATCAGGAACATCCCCACACAGCCCAGAGGGGACGCCTGCATCAGTTCGCGCAGGGTCATCCGCTTGGCGGTGTCAAAGGCAGGGGTTGGTGAAATCGACAGCAAAATCGGCGCAAAAGAGATCGAAACAGCGATAGAGGCAATCACGAAGGGCAGATACCCCGCCGGATCACCGATCAGGATAAAGCCCTGTGCGGCCACCAGCCCCAGCGTCATCACGATCATATAGAGCGACAGCGCTTTACCGCGGTTTTCATTGTCAGCCGCGTTGTTGAGCCAGCTCTCCGCCGTCACATACACCCCCGAGAAACAGAAACCGACGATCAGACGGCCCAGCATCCAGACAAACGGGTTCGGCAGTGCCGGATAGATCACCATCACCGCCGAAATCAATGAGGCCAGTGCCGCAAAGACCCGCACATGGCCCACACGCCGGATCATTCCCGGCGCCACCCATGACCCCAACAGCAGACCGACAAAATAGGTGGACATCACCAGTGACATTGTCAGGGTTGAATAGCCCTCAATGCCACCGCGCACGCCCAAGAGCGTCCCCTGCAGGCCGTTGCCCAGCATCAAAAGGCCAATCCCCAAGAGGAGCGCCCAGGCGCTCGACAGAACTTGCAGCATCTCGTCTCTTCTCCTTCGGTCAGAGTCAGGAGTCCGCGGGCCTTATGCCGCACGGTATTGTCGTAAAAACCCCGGCCCACGCCGAATAAGGAGTGGGGCAGAATGCAAACGCAAACGCCCACGCGCGCCGCAAGGTTCCAGTCATGGTCTGTTTATCGTCACCCTGACCCGGCAATACCGACTCGGGGTGGTCTTGCGGCGACCTTTCGCACAGTCGGAGCATGGGTCAACCCCCTGCCCGGCCAAGCCTAGCGGACAAGGGGAGAAATGCATACTCCGCCCGTGTCAGGGAATCAGCAGCGACGCGTCACCGTAAGAGAAGAACCGATAGCGTTCGGTTACCGCATGGGCGTAAACAGAGCGCATCCGTTCCTGTCCCATCAAGGCCGAAACCAGCATCATCAGGGTGGATTTGGGCAAGTGGAAGTTGGTCATCAGCGCATCGGCCACCCGAAAGGTGAACCCCGGATAGATAAAGATATCCGTCTCACCTTCCCAAGGCGCAATCGCGCCGCTGTCTCGCGCTGCACTTTCAATCAACCGCAGCGCCGTGGTGCCCACAGGGATCACCCGCTTGCCAGCGGCTTTGGTGGCGGCGATCTCGGCTGCGGCCTTGGCTGTCACCTGCCCCCATTCGGCGTGCATTTTGTGGCTGGTCACATCTTCGACCTTGACCGGCAGAAAGGTTCCCGCGCCCACATGCAGCGTCACATAGGTAAACTCCACCCCTTTGGCCGCAAGCGCTGCCAACAGAGGCTCATCAAAATGCAGGCTCGCCGTCGGAGCCGCCACCGCGCCAGAACTGCGCGCCCAGACAGTTTGATAATCGGTCTTGTCCTGCTCATCTGCGGGACGTTTGGCGGCGATATAAGGCGGCAGCGGCATCGCGCCCGCCTCGGCCAATGCGGCGTCGAAATCATCGCCCGCCAGATTAAAGCGCAGCCGCCCTTGGCCCTCGACCACATCAACCAGCTCTGCCGAGAGCGCATCCGAGAAACGCACGGTTTCCCCGATCTTGATTTTCTTGAGCGGCTTCAAAAGACCGCTCCAGCAGCCGTCGGCCTGCGGCTCCAGCAGTGTCACCTCAATACGGGCGGACACCGGGCCTTGGGCAGAGGTGCGATGCCGCTGCCCGCTCAGCCGCGCGGGGATCACGCGCGTGTCGTTCAGCACCAGCCGGTCACCAGCCTTCAGCCATTGCAGCAGATCGGTGACGCGGGCATCGGTGATCCGATCCTGTTCTGCCACCAGCAAACGCGCCGAAGAGCGCGGCACGGCGGGCCGTGTCGCAATCAGATCCTCGGGCAGGTCGAAATCAAAATCGCTCAGTTTCATGGCTCGCGCGATACTGCGCGCCTGCGCAAAAGTCCATGGGCCATCGCACCGCGTCTGCATGCTTGGCCCCTACAAGGGTTCAGCCTAGCGCGCATCGCGCCGCCGCGCCCGCTCTTCTCGCAGTTCTTCTGCGGTTTTGCGGCGCTCTTCTTTCGCAGGTGGCGTTGCCCCCGGAGCCCTCGGGGCCTCACCGCGAAAAATCTCACGTAAGAATCCCGGCGCAATGCCCGACAGCGGATTGACGGAAACCACCGGATCGGCCGCCTTGCCTTTTACGGTAAAGGAGAACCCAAACAGCCCCTCGCCCTTGCGGGTCAGCACGCTGCCGATCGCATTGACCAGATAGATCGGCGAGAGCACCCCGCGCATGTTCATCTGACTGGTGGTGAGATCATAGACCCCATCCATCGACAGGCCAATCGACGGCCCCACCGCCGAGGAATTGACCAATGTCAGATACCGCGACCCAAGCCGGAAATCGGCTTCCATTGAGGTGAACAGAATGCCTTGGCCGGACAGTTCGTCAAACAGCCCCACAAGGCTGAGCGAGTTGATCAGAGCCGCAATCGTCGGCGTGTTTTTGACCCGGATGTTATTCACCCGCAACTGACCGTTGTATTCGCCCGGTTGCACCGCTGGCACCATGGTCATCTCGAAACTGCCGCCATAGCCATCGCGCATCACTTCGGCGGCGCGAAATACGCCGCCCGCATCCGCAGAGCGCAGCCGCATGGCCAGCCCCCCGGCCTGTGGCACCACCACCCCTTCGACCGGGGTCAGCGTGTTGAGATTGCCAGTAAAGGAGCCATTGAAGCCCCCAAGCGTGTCAAAGCGCCCCTGAAACCGCGACAGCGACAACTCTTGTGTCACCTGCAGCCGATCAATCGCCAATGAAATGGGCGTGTTACTGCCGCCACCACCCGCCGAGCGCCCCTCATCCCGGCTGCTGAACGGCGCGCGTTCCAGATCAATCCAGCCCCCCGTCATCGAGAGCGAGGGCGTCGCGTTGCCCCGTCCCCTCAGCGTGACCGGACCCTGCAACCAGCCCCCGAGGGACACCGAGGAAAACTGCGCCTGATCCAGACCGCCGTCAGGTTTGACCGTGACCCGCCCCGCGGCGCGCAGCCCTGTGGCCTCGAGCACCAGATTTTCAATCGTAGGCGTCTTTTGCAGCACCGTATTAAAGGACAACCTGCCCGCGCTGCCTTCGGATTTACTCCAGCCAAGCTCTGCCAGTCGCAGACCAACCCCTTTGAGATCGCTATTCACCGAAAGTTGCACCGGCTCACCGGGCGGCAAGACCGCCTTTAGGATCGCGCGCCCGCTGCCACTGACCATCCCGTCTGGCAACCCGATATTGAGCGCCTTCATGGTGCGTGGCGACAGCTCGATATGACCCTCAATGGTGCCATCCGGCGGGTTGCCGGGCCGGATGCCCTGACGCCATTTGGCCCGAATAGGCACCCCGGCAAAGGTGCCGGGCCCCGAGACGGTCACATGAGAATTGTCGCCAGAGATCGACAGCGCATCGGCGGCAATCGGATATCCGGGCACCAGCACGTCACTCGCCACCCGCCGCAGCTGGCCTGCGTAGTGATAGTCCACCTCCGCCACATCGAGCTTTTTCTTCAATGGCATCGAGGCGGTTGCGCTCAGCTCCACTTCACCGCTGCCCAGCCCGACCGGCAGGCCGACGTTGCTCAAGATGGTCAGCGGTTCACGGTTAAGGAGCGACAGGGCCGCCAATGCTGAGCCTTTCAACTCGGCCCGCAAAATCCCAAGACTGTTGTCGCCTTTCAGCGAAGTATCCGGGATAATGAATGACGTCCCCGCCAGATCCATCCGCCCGCCCTGCCTCGCAGTCACTCCGCCCTCGGTGGCGGTCACAACCAGCCGCTTGCCATAGATGCTCAGTTGTCCTGCGGCCCCTTCGAGGAGCGGATAGAATTTATTGAACCTGACGGTGCCGTTTTCAAACCCGAGATCCACCGCTACAAAGGGTTTTTCCGCATCGCGACCACGCAGCGCAAATTGGGCGTCGCGAATGTCACCCGCCAGCACGTTCTCTGAAAACCAGGCTCTTGGCTTTGGCGGCGCAGACGGGGGCCACATTTCCTTGACCATCGCCACATCCAGTTGATCGGCAGACCCTTGCAGATCGTAGCTCCAACCTTTGGCACCGGCCCGAACCTCGCCCCGCAGCAGCAGATCGGTGTCTCCCTGCTGCACCAGCGCCTCACCAAGGCGCAACCGGAAGGGCTGCAATTCCATCAGGAAATCTGCCTGCACCCCGGAAAACGCCAAAGGATCGGGATAAAGGCGCAGCGGGTTGACCTTGAGATCAGAGAAACTCAACTGCCCGACCAATTGCGTCAGCCTGCCATCGCGCACCCCCACCAGCTCTGCGCGCCCCTCCATCTGACCACTGACCCAGCCGCTCTCCACCGAAAGACGGCTAAACGCCAGCTCTTGGCGCGCCGGATCAAAGGTGAAAAAGCTCTGCGCCGATTGCAGCGGCACCGGCTTCAGTTGATCGTTTGGCTGGATCACGCCCGTGCCGATCTCCAAACTTGCCGTCAGCGGCAGAAGTTTGCCGTCGCTGTCCACGGCCCCGCGCAGGGCACCTGAAATCGGCGCGCGCAGCACATCCAGCCACCCGAACGCCGGGCTCTGACTGGCGATATCGACGCTGGGCACCTGATCGACCACCACCGCGAACTCCGCTGCCGTGTCGCCAATATCCGACCGGTAATTGGCATCCACCGTGCTGGCATATTCGCGCCCGCTCAAGACCGAAAACCCAGCATCAATATTGACGCTATCGCCCTCACGCGACAGCAACACCGCACCGCCATCGAGCGTCCACGCACGGTCAATACGGCGGTCAATGTAGTTCAGCGTCACCGATTGGGTCTCGACCCGCGTCACCGCTGACAGGATCGGCAGTTCCAACTGGCGATCCCATGTGTCAATCAGTTGCGGCAGGTTGCGGGCCTGCCGCAAGGGCGTTGCCCCATCTGAAAAACTGAGCGCCACCGCCCCGTCACGCCCGGTCTCAAGCGTTGCAAACAACCCCGAGAGCGAAATCAGTTTGGGTCGCAGCTGACCGCGCAGGAGCGGGCGCATGGCAAGCGCCGCCTGCGCATCCTCCAGATGCACCGCCGGGCTGCCATCGGGGTAAAACAGCGTCACATCACGCAGCGAGAGCCGCGGCCGCCAGCCACTGTGCACCACCAGTTCGATCTCGCCAAACTCGATCTGCAACCCACCCAGATGCCGCTCAATCCGCCGCTCCGCCTCGGCGCGCAGCCATTGCGGCGCATCCAGTCTCTTGTCCAAAAGCACCATCGCTGCGGCCGCGAATAGGGCCAGAAGCGCCACCAGCCAGACACCGCTCTTCCACATGCGCCGCCGCCAGCGCCGGGGTTTGGCGGCAAGTTCTGGATCAGGTGCGGGATCGGTTCCTGAATCGGCGGGCGGCGCGTCTGTGGTTTTGGTCTCGGAGGTGTCAGTCTCGGAGGATACGTCAGGCCGCGCATCTTCTGCCGCCTCTGACAGGTCATCCTGCGGCGATGAGACGATCTGTGGTTTTCCTTCGCCCGACATGATCTATGTATGGTTCGCAACTGCAAGATTTCTTGCGCGAACCCTTGAGGAGACCCAAAACATGCTCGAACCCTCTGACCTTGCCCCCGCGTTCACCCTGCCACGCGACGGCGGTGGTGAAGTTGCCCTTTCGGACCTGAAGGGTCAGGTCGTTGTTCTGTTTTTCTATCCCCGCGATGATACGCCGGGTTGCACCAAGGAATCCATCGGATTTTCCGAACATCTGCAGGCCTTTGCCGATGCAGGGGCCGCAGTGTTTGGCATTTCCCGCGACACCGTCGCAAAACACGATAAATTCGTCGCAAAACATGGGCTTACCGTACCGCTTTTGTCAGATTCCGACAGCAGCATGTGCGAAGACTACGGCGTCTGGGTGGAAAAGAACATGTATGGCCGCAAGAGCATGGGCATTGAGCGCTCGACGTTTCTCATCGACCGCGACGGAAAAATCGCCCGCATCTGGCGCAAAGTCAAAGTGCCCGGCCACGTCGAAGAGGTCCTTGAGGCGGTAAAGACCCTCTGATCAACGCCAACAAAGACCGGGCAGCTCCCGCCCCTTTTTGAGGTGCGGCAGAGCCACCCCCAAAAGCGTTGGGCCGGGCGGGGCCGCGCCCTCCGGCGATTTGCTCAGCAAAGCGCAAAACCTCCCGCCCGCAAACCTGATATTTCGCTCTGGAGCACCTTGATCCATCTGCCCGCCTGACCGCATACACCGCACACCCCAAAAGACTCAGGACGCCAATCGGACAGGACCATGACCCAAAGCTCCCTCACCCTCGCCCAGATGGCCACCGACGTGCTCAATTGTGCCGATGGGCGCGCCAAGACCGCCCTGTCGCATAAACACGCAGCCGCCTGGCGTGCATCCCGCGCAGGGGATGCCCCCGAAATTGCCATCGGCAGCGCCACGCCGCCGCTGCACCCTGCCCGCCCAGCTGAGCCAGAGCTGCTGCACCCCCGCGATGTGCCAAAACGTAAACCCGGCTCGCCGCAGGGTCGCATCGCGCTGCTGCATGCGGTGGCCCATATCGAACTCAACGCCGTCGATCTGCATTGGGACATTATCGCGCGCTTTACCCATGTCGCGATGCCGCTTGGCTTTTACGATGATTGGGTCAAATCCGCTGATGAAGAATCCAAGCATTTCAACCTGATGTGCGATTGCCTTGAAAGCCTTGGCAGCCACTATGGCGCCCTGCCCGCCCATGCGGGCATGTGGCGCGCCGCCGAGGACACTGTCGATGATCTGATGGGCCGCCTTGCCGTGGTGCCGATGGTACTGGAAGCGCGCGGGCTGGATGTGACCCCCGGCATGATTGCGCTTTTTCGCAAAGCAGGCGTGCAACAGGCGCTAGATGCGCTTGAAGTGATCTATGCCGAAGAGGTCGGCCATGTGGCTTATGGCGCCAAATGGTTCAATTTTCTCTGCGGGCGCGACAACCTCGACCCAAAGGCCGAGTTCCACGCATTGGTGCAGAAATATTTCCACGGCGCGCTCAAACCGCCCTTCAACGAGGAAAAACGCGCCGACGCCGGCCTGCCACCGGATTTCTATTGGCCGCTCGCGGATGGTGAGGCCCCAGCCTACGCCCGCTAAAGACGAATCCTGCGCACGACATGACCGCAATGCGCGAAAATCAGAGGTAAACCGCCCCATATCGGCAGTTTTCTGCCCAAGGCCAAGGAATTGCGCGACAGATTGGTCACCGGGGCGGAACAGGGTTGCTGAATGGCCACAGTCTGGCTATTTCATCTTGCCAAGGCTGGTCGTGTCGCAAAACTCCCGGAGGCAGGAGGACAGGGCCACAAAGGGATGGAATGAGGATATCGGGTCTTGCGAGGCGGAATTTATTTAAGGATTCATGCATTTCTGGAGCGCCGGTTCCCCGAGCGCAGGGTTTTTCTGAAATCCGACAGTGATACGCGCTTTATACGGTTAAGCTCCGAAACCCAGATCGTCGCCGTCGCCGGGCTTACCGTTTTTGTCTCATGGGCCATTGTCGCCACCGCCATCGTCCTGATGGACAGCATCGGCTCTGGCAATTTCCGCGACCAAGCACGACGTGACCAGCAGGTCTATCAGGAACGCCTGAACGCACTCTCTACGGAACGTGACCGCCGCGCCGAAGAAGCGCTGGCGGCGCAGGATCGTTTCAACTCCGCGCTGGCGCAGATCTCCACCATGCAGTCTGAGCTCTTGGCCTCTGAGACCCGTCGCCGGGAACTGGAAACCGGCATCGACATCATCCAGACCAACCTGCGAGAAACGATCAGCGAGCGCGAAGCCCTGAAACGCTCGGTGCGGGACCTGCGTGAACAGACAGCACCGGACAGCCCGGAACAGGTGCTGGCCGCCACCGCCCCCGAGCAGCTGGACTTCCTCACCACCGCGCTCTCAGAGACGGCCGCAGAGCGCGACCAGATCGAAGCGGACGCCCAGTCTGCGCTGGCTCAACGGGATGATCTGGAACTGGAATTGGCGCTCACTGCGCAGCGCAACGATCAGATCTTTCGCCAACTTGAAGAAGCAATGGCCATTTCGGTGGAGCCGCTGAACAAGATGTTCTCCTCTGCCGGCCTGCCCCCGGATCGCATTCTGGAACAGGTGCGCCGTGGCTATAACGGCGAAGGCGGCCCCCTGGAGCCCTTGTCGCTCTCCACCCGTGGCGAGGAGCCGAGCCCCGACGAGACGCGCGCCAATGCGCTGCTCAACCAGATGAGCCAGCTCAATCTCTATCGTATTGCCGCAGCACAAGCGCCCTTTTCCGTGCCCGTGAACCTTGGCCAAGTGCGCCAGACCTCGGGCTTTGGCTACCGCCGCGACCCCAAAACTGGCGGCCGCAGGCTCCATAAAGGGTCGGATTTCGCTGGCGGCACCGGCACCGATATCTTTGCCACCGCTGACGGTGTGGTCACCCATGCGGGCTGGTCCTCGGGCTATGGCAAACTCGTCAAAATTCAGCATGCCTTTGGCATCGAAACCAGATATGCCCATAATTCCAACCTCCGCGTCAAAGTCGGCCAAAGGGTCTCGCGCGGGGATCACATTGCTGATATGGGTACTACCGGACGGTCCACCGGGACCCACCTCCATTACGAGGTCAGGGTCAATGGCAAACCCGTAAACCCCATGATCTATATCAAGGCTGCGAGAAATGTTTTCTAAGAGCAAAATCAACGAGCCCGGCCCGAAACAAGCCGACACGACAACGGCAACCCCGGCCTCCAGCCCGGCGCCCACTTCGAGCAGCGCATCCACCGGCGCAAGCGACTACAGCAAGCCCGCCGCGCCCAAGGCAAAGCCGCCCGCATCGCTGCTGAGCTCCGATCTGCACATCACCGGCAACGTAAAAACCACCGGTGACATTCAGGTCGAAGGCACGGTCGAGGGTGACATCCGCGCACACCTGCTGACCATTGGCGAAAGCGCCACCATCAAAGGTGAAATCACCGCCGATGACGTGGTCATCAACGGTCGCATCGTGGGCCGCGTCCGTGGTCTGAAGGTGCGCCTGACCTCCACTGCACGGGTCGAGGGTGACATCATCCACAAGACCATCGCGATCGAATCCGGTGCCCATTTTGAAGGTTCCGTGCAGCGTCAGGACGACCCGCTCAGCCCCGGCAAAGCCGCCAAAGCACAGGCTGCACCGGCCGCAGCCGCTCCGGCAACCGCACAGGGCTAACTCCCTTTTGCGAGGGCGCTATCGTCCTTCAGCGACAGTTTTCCAAAGGCGTCGGATTTCTCCGGCGCCTTTTGGTTTTTTGTAATTTGATCCGTTTGTAAGATCAGCCGCGCACACAGCTGATTTTCTGTGCGAGTGTATCTCAACGGAGGCTTACAATGAGTGACGCAGAAACAGAGTTTCACAAGATAGGCGACGCGATAGACAATGCTGTTCGCTCTCAGATGTTTGGAAAGAAATGCTATAAAATCAACAACAAGGCATTCGTCTGCCTGTTCCAAGACGCAATGGTTTTTAAGCTCCCTCCTCCGCACCACCGAGACGCCATATCGCTGGAAGGTGCCAAACTGTTTGACCCATCTGGCAAGGGCCGCCCCATGAAAGAATGGGTTCAGCTTGGTATGGAACATCACGCGCATTGGGGTGATTTTGCTCGCACGGCCTGTGCCTATGTGAAGCAAAGCTGAAACGATCTGACATATTCCCTGCCTCGGCCCTGAAAAATCTCTTTGGTGGCGCAGCTCTCCCCGGTTAGTTTCCGCTCAACGTTTCTCAGTCCCGGATTTTGAACATGCCCTTTATTCTCGGCGCTCTCGCCCTTCTGGCCGGAGCATGGTTCTGGCTTCACCGCGCGCGCAACGCCGCCCATATGACCAGTGATCTACTCGATATGGCGGCGGATGTGCGCGCTGCCGCCCGCCGCTTTGGCTTTCGACGGCAGGTCAATGTGCATCCCGTAGAGCAAATCGAGGACCCAAAGGTTGCCATTGCCGCCATCGGTGTGAGCTTTCTCGAACTTGATGACTACCCCACCGCCGAGCAGCGCGATGCTTTGGTGCGGGGGCTGCGCGATGGCTTTCATGTCAGCCATAAGGACGGCGAAGAACTGGTGGTCCTCGGGCGCTGGATCATGACCCAATGCGGCGATGCAGCTCAAGCGGTGCCACGCCTGTCACGCAAGCTATATAAGCTGAGTGGTCAGCGCGATTTCAACGCTTTGGTTGAGATCGTGCAGGATATTGCAAAATACGGCAAAGGCGAGCTCACCTCTGCGCAGCGCTCTGCTCTTGAGGATCTGCAACGCGGCCTGAAGCTCGCGTAGGCCACGGCAGATTCCACCTGCCCCCGCCGCGCGGCAGCGCGGCGCCCGGCCCAAAGGCCGCTGCCGTGCCCGGCGTCAGCCGGGGACCCGGCGGACACGGGAGCACGCCCCTCCCCTCTGAGCGCCCCAGATCAAACAAAACGCCCCAAACACAAAGCCCCGCAGCATCACACTGCGGGGCTTTGGTATTCCTTTGTCGCCAGCACCTTACTCGGTGACGGTGACCTTGGTCATCACATCGGGCTTGCCGGTGATGGCACCGGACCGCGGATGGCCGCGTTTGATCTGATCCACCACATCCATGCCTTCGGTGACACGGCCCACAACGGTATATTGACCGTTCAGGAAGTGACCCTCGTCAAACATGATGAAGAACTGCGAATTGGCGCTGTCGGGATCTTGCGAGCGCGCCATGCCCACAACGCCGCGATCAAACGGCACATCTGAGAACTCCGCAGGCAGATTGGGGCGGTCAGACCCACCCGTGCCCGCATAGCGCATGTCAGAGCCCAAACGGCCGTTTTCAACGTCGCCCGTCTGCGCCATGAAACCATTGATCACCCGGTGAAAGACCACACCGTCATACTGACCCTCATTGGCCAGCGCGGTGATCTGCTCCACATGTTTGGGAGCCACATCTTCCAACAGGTCGATCACGATGGAGCCATTGGCCTCCCCCTCGACCTGGATTTCCAGACCGGTGGCAAAAGCAGGCGACGCGGCCAGCAGGGCCAGTGCGCTCAGGTGCTTAAGCATCGGCTGCCACCTTGACGGAGATCATCCGGTCCGGGTTCGCAGGCGGTTCGCCACGGGTGATCGCATCCACATGCTCCATGCCCTCAATGACACGGCCATAGACGGTGTACTGACGGTTGAGGAAGTGGTTGTCCTTGAAGTTGATAAAGAACTGCGAGTTGGCAGAGTTCGGGTTCGACGAGCGCGCCGCGCCCAGCGTGCCACGGTCATGCGGCAGGCCAGAGAATTCCGCCGGCAGGTCTTTTTTGTCAGAACCACCGGTGCCTGCGCGGTTCAGGTTGAACCCGTCTTCCATGTCGCCGTGCTGCACATCGCCAGTCTGCGCCATGAAGCCGTCGATCACGCGGTGAAACGCCACGTTGTCATACTGGCCTTCACGCGCCAGTTCTTTCATCCGGTCACAATGCATCGGCGCCACATCGGGCAGCAGTTCGATGACGACATTGCCGTCCTTCAGCTCGACGATGATGGTGTTTTCGGGATCCTTGATCTCGGCCATGAGGCCCTCCTGTCACATTCGTATTGCCGGAATACCTAAAGTCCATGCTCGCGCTTGCCAAGGGAACAATGCGCGCAAGCGCAGACGTCGGCAGGAACCTGACAGGAGTGTGAAGATCAAAGCGCCTTTTGGGCGGATGCCGCGCCGGATCAAGGATTGCCCGCGCCCTTTGGTCAGACCATTGACTGAGGCCCGGAAACACAGGACACAGGCGCAAGACTTTGACTTTTCTGTACCTGCCCCCTGCGCGCAGGTGCGCCCGTTACCAAAGAGGAGCCGGACATGGGCTGGAAGACACTCGACGACATGGAGCTTGAAGGCAAAACCGTTCTGACCCGCGTGGACATCAACGTCCCGATGGAAGACGGCAAGGTCACCGATGACACCCGCATCCGCCGTCTGGTGCCGACCATCTCTGACCTCCTGGCCAAGGGTGCAACGCCCGTACTCTTGGCCCATTTTGGCCGCCCCAAGGGTCAGGTGGTGCCAGAGATGTCGCTGCAACCGCTCGTTCCCGCGCTGGAGGCCGCCTTTGGTGCCCCGGTGATGTTTGTCGCGGATTGCCGTGGCCCTGCGGCCGAGGGCGCTATTGCGGCGCTACAACCGGGCCAGATCCTGCTGCTCGAAAACACCCGCTTTCACGCGGGCGAAGAAAAGAACGACGCAGATCTCGCAGACGAGATGGCGAAGCTCGGCGATATTTACTGCAATGATGCGTTCTCCGCCGCCCACCGCGCCCATGCCTCGACCGAGGCGCTGGCGCGTCTGCTGCCCTCTTGTGCGGGGCGTCTGATGGCGGCCGAACTCAAGGCGCTCGAAGGTTCGCTTGCCACACCCGAGCGCCCCGTAACGGCGGTTGTAGGTGGTGCAAAAGTGTCGACGAAACTGGATCTGCTGGGCAATCTCGTGGCCAAGGTCGACACGCTGGTGATCGGCGGCGGCATGGCCAACACGTTTCTTGCGGCCCAAGGCATCGACGTGGGCAAATCGCTCTGCGAGCATGACATGACCGGCACTGCCAAGGATATCATGGACCGCGCCGAAGCGGCGGGCTGCACCATTTTGCTCCCCTCTGACGTTGTGGTAGCGCGTGAATTCAAGGCAGGTGCCGAGAATGAAACCGTCCCTGCCGATGCCTGCCCTGCGGATGCGATGATCCTTGATGCAGGCCCGGCGTCGGTTGCGGCCATCGCCACCGTCTTTGCCGACAGCAAGACCCTGATCTGGAACGGCCCGCTTGGCGCCTTTGAGATCGCGCCTTTTGATATTGCCACCAATACAGCCGCGCAAAAGGCCGCAGACTGTACCAAGGCAGGCACATTGATCTCTGTCGCAGGAGGCGGTGATACGGTGGCCGCGCTCAATCAGGCCGGTGTGGCAGAAGACTTCAGCTATATCTCCACCGCGGGGGGCGCTTTCCTTGAATGGATGGAGGGCAAAGTCCTGCCCGGCGTCGCAGCGCTGCAAGCGTAAAACTCGGCACTCCACGCATCCTGAAAACTGTTCACTTGCCGCGCGTCATGTGCGGCGGGTGAACTCGGAAAAATTGAAACTACTATTTCGCCATCCCTGACGGTTCATCCAAACACTGCCCGCCTCTGCCAACGATGTTTTAACGGTCGCGGCGGTAAGGTTTCGGCAAGTTATGGGCAATTTTGCTCATATGGAATGATGGACTACCGGTATGAGCAACTTTTCTCTACGCAAGCAAGTTTTCTTTTTTGCCAGCATATTTATTGCCATGATCCTGATCACCGCGACTATTTCGTGGTTCACCAATCAGCGCATGGCCAGCGCCACCTACCATTATCGCGCTGTCAGCACTCAGAGCAAAAGCCTCGACGCCATCAAGGAAGACATCGAACAAGGGATTGGCGATCTGCTGTCCTACACCGTCGGCGTGCCCGAAGGCCTGAACGATCTGCGGGGTAACATTCAGGAAATCCGTGACGAACTCGCCAAGGCCGATGCCAATTTCAAATCCACCCCAGTTGTAGCCGCCCGTGACAAGGCCGCATATGATGCGTTGATTGCCACCTCGGCGCAGCTCGATCAGATCGAAGCCACCCTGCTCAAGGTCGAAGCCGCCGAAGGCGAGGCGCAGCTCAGTCTGGTCTTTGATCAGGTGTTTCCCGCCACCGGCGCGGTCCGCGATGTGGTCGACAACCTGCAGGACAAGCTCGCCCAAACAAGCATAGATGTCCGCGACGAGGTCGATGCGCTGATCAGCTTTAGCCAGCTGCTGCAGATCATCGCGAGTGCAGCCGCCACATTGATCGCGGTGGCCGTCGCCTTTGCCTTTGGCCGCAAGCTCAGCCAGCCCGTGACCGACGCGGCCCAGACGATCGCAGCACTTGCACAAAAGGACTATGATGCCGAGATCACAGGCACCGAGCGCGGCGATGAGATGGGCGTGATTGCGCGCAACCTGCAGGGTCTGCGCAGCCAACTGGCCGACGCCGACGCGCTTGAACGCCAAAACGCCAAGGAAAACGCCCGCCGGGTGGAGCTGTTTAACGTCTTGGGCGCGGCCATGAGCGGCCTCAAGAACGGCGAACTTGACCAGACCATCCCGGCCGGTCACTGGGCGGATCTCGGGCCCAGCTACACCGCGCTTTGCGATGACTTTAACGCGCTTTCCGTATCGCTCTCGGATCTCGTCGCACAGCTCAATCAAAGCTCCTCTGTGGTGGCTCAAAACGCCCGAGAAATGGAGCGGATGTCGGATCAGATGTCGCAACGCGCCGAAACGCAGGCCGCGACCCTCGAAGAAAGCGCCGCCGCGCTGGAGGAAATGTCTGCCTCGGTTCAATCCAGCGCCGAGCAGGCACAGGCTGCGGACCGCGAGGTCGACGAAGGCCGCCGCCGCGCGGAACAAGGTGGCGAGGTGATGGAACAGGCCCGTCAGGCCATGGCCTCCATCGCGGAATATTCCGCCCGGATCACCCAGATCATCACCTCGATTGACGACATCGCGTTCCAGACCAGCCTGCTGGCCCTCAACGCAGGCGTGGAAGCCGCCCGCGCAGGCGAAGCGGGTCGCGGCTTTGCCGTGGTCGCCTCCGAGGTGCGTGGCCTCGCCCTAAAGGCCGCGCAATCTGCAAGCGAAATCAAACAGTTGGTTCAGGATAGCTCCAATCAAGTGGATGAGGGAGAACGCCTCGTGCAAGCCACTGCTGAAACCCTGGCCCAGATTGTCGAAAGCGTCACCAATGTCTCCGGCATGGTTTCCGCCATCGCAGCCTCCTCTGGCGAGCAGGCCGCTGGCATCAAAGAGATCAACATCGGAGTGGCGCAACTGGACAAGGTCACACAGGAAAACGCCGCGATGGTGCAGGAAACCTATGGCGCAAGCCAAGAGATGCGCACCCAAGCCACCCGTCTCACCGACCTTCTGCAGAGCTTTACCGGTGGGCAGGCAAGCACCAGCTCCGCAGCTCCCGCCCGCGCGGCCTGATCCACAAGGCATCTCCTTATACATCCCGGCGCATCCTCTGCGCCGGGTATCTTTGTTGCAAACCCTTCTAACAGGTTGGCGTTGCATCCCAAACCGGCACGGACCCATGTCATAAAACCTGCCACGTCGCTCCATCGTCACGCATAGAACACCCCGGCAACGCTCGAACGTGCAGACACGAAACACATGTTATGCTTGAATATTGAAACATGTTGGGGTGATGTCTCATCGATGGGAAATCTACTGTTTATCTGCGGCAAGGGCCGAAAAAGAAGTCCAACTGCTGCGACCATTGCGGCAGAACAACTCGGTCAGCCAACTGATTTTGCGGGACTAAGTGCCGATTCAGACGAACGCGTCAGTCGCGATCACTTGCTGTGGGCCGACACGATTGCGGTGATGGAAAAGTCCCAGCTTTCCCGGCTCAAGCGTCACATGGGATCTCACCTCAAGGGCAAGCGGATTGTCTGCCTCGACATTCCGGACACCTATGAATTCATGCAACCGGAACTGGTGGAGATCGTTCGGTTGAGACTTAAACGTATCGTTCGCTAAAGAAACGCGCGCTCCAGCGCCAAACTGCGTCACTTTGGACCGCCAGAGGCATTCTCGCCTCGCATGTTACCCGCCAAAACGACAAGCGGCTCACCCAACTGTCCCGTGATTGCGACACCTTTGGGAATTAACTCTTTTGGGAATTCACAGGCATCTGTGCTTGTGCCATAACCCTCTCAGACGTCGGACAAACCGGCGCGCCCGAGCATTATTTACAGGCCCTTCAACGTGACGCGAAAATCCTCGCCCTCTTTGGGCACTCTGCTGTTCTTTGCTGCGGCGTTCCTGCTGAGCGCTTATTTCACCTTTGCCGCTGTGCAAGGCGATTTTGGCCTGTTCCGCCGGGTGGAGCTACAAGCCGAAGCCGACGGTCTGACTAAGGATCTGGAGCGGCTGGAGCTTGAAATCGCGCGGATGGAGAACCTCACCCGCCGCCTCTCGGACGATTATCTTGATCTCGATCTGCTGGACGAACAGGCGCGCTCCATGTTGGGTATGGCGCGCGCGGATGAGATTATCGTCGACTGATCGCCACCTTGGCATCTACCCATGGTCTGACGTACCCCGCTGATTTCTGTGTGGGCTACGAGCGCCGCGTTTCTCCACGCCCGATCATTGCGCCACGACGGCTGCGATTTGACTGTTTGAACAGGGCGGCACGTCCCCACAACTCAGGCTTGATTTTGCCTGTTCAACCGGTCACGCTACCGGGAGATAAACCACCCATCCGTTCATCTGCGCCACAGCGCTTGTGCAGGTGTTTGCAGCTGCCGTTGCAGGATCTGATTTTGGCAATATTTCCAGCGAAATAAAGCCAGATCTGGAGCGTATCCACATTATTCCTCGCATGCAGGAACAAAATGCTTTATGAGATAGTTTAGTGTTAAACTACCTTAGCTTTAGGGGGAGCAAGCCGTTATGGCCGCAAGAAAAAGCGCTCAAAAATCAAATGTTTCCGCCGAAGAACTGACCAAATACTACCGCGAGATGCTGTTGATCCGGCGATTCGAGGAAAAGGCAGGTCAGCTCTACGGCATGGGGCTGATTGGCGGCTTCTGCCACCTCTACATCGGTCAGGAAGCGGTTGTGGTCGGCCTTGAAGCCGCAGCCGAAGAGGGCGACAAGCGCGTCACCTCTTATCGCGACCACGGCCACATGCTGGCCTGCGGTATGGACGCAGGCGGTGTGATGGCCGAGTTGACGGGCCGCGAGGGCGGCTATTCCAAAGGTAAGGGCGGCTCCATGCATATGTTCTCCAAGGAGAAGCATTTCTATGGCGGCCATGGTATCGTCGGCGCGCAGGTGCCGCTGGGTGCGGGCCTTGCGTTTTCCGACAAATACAAAGGCAATGACCGCGTGACCTTCACCTATTTCGGCGATGGCGCGGCGAACCAGGGTCAGGTCTATGAGACCTACAACATGGCCCAGCTCTGGGATCTGCCGGTGGTCTTTGTGATCGAGAACAACCAATACGCCATGGGCACCTCAGTGCAGCGCTCGACCAAATCCCCGGCGCTGTGGAAACGCGGCGAGGCCTATGGCATCGCGGGCGAAGAAGTCGACGGCATGAACGTGCTGGCGGTCAAAGAAGCCGGTGAGCGCGCCGTCGCCCACTGCCGCGCAGGCAAAGGCCCCTATATCCTCGAGGTCAAAACCTACCGCTATCGCGGCCACTCCATGTCGGACCCTGCAAAATACCGGACCCGCGAAGAAGTGCAGAAAATGCGCGAAGAGCGTGACCCCATCGAGCAGGTCCGCGAAATGCTGCTGACCGGCAAGCACGCCACCGAAGAAGACCTCAAGGCGATTGACAAGGAAATCAAGGATATCGTCAATAAATCCGCCGATTTCGCCAAAGAAAGCCCCGAGCCCGCGCTTGAGGAGCTTTGGACCGATATTTACGCCGACGACATTCCGCAGAAAAGCGCCTGAGGGAGAGACCAAGACTATGGCAACTGAAATTCTGATGCCCGCCCTGTCGCCGACCATGGAGGAAGGCACGCTGGCCAAATGGCTGGTCAAGGAAGGCGATACCGTGAACTCTGGCGATATTCTTGCCGAGATCGAAACCGATAAAGCCACCATGGAATTCGAGGCTGTCGACGAAGGCATCGTCGGCAAGATCCTCATCGACGAAGGCAGCGAGGGCGTGAAGGTGAACACCCCCATCGCGATCCTCGTGGAAGAGGGCGAAAGCGTGGAGGATGCTGTCGCATCCGCACCTGCGGCGGGCGGAGAAGCGCCAGCCGCCGAGGCTCCTGCGGAGCCCGCGCCGACCGTCGCTGCTGCCGCTGCCCCGGCCGCACCCGAGGTGGATGACAGCCCCGATTATCCCGACGGCACCGAGGTGGTCAGCCAGACTGTCCGCGAAGCCCTACGCGACGCCATGGCCGAAGAGATGCGGGGCAATGAAGACGTCTTTGTCATGGGCGAGGAAGTCGCCGAATATGAAGGCGCTTACAAGATCACCCAGGGCTTGCTGGATGAGTTCGGCGCCAAACGCGTGATCGACACCCCGATCACCGAGCATGGATTTGCCGGGATCGCCACCGGCGCGGCCTTTGGGGGCCTGCGCCCCATCGTAGAATTCATGACCTTCAACTTCGCCATGCAGGCGATTGACCATATCATCAACTCAGCGGCCAAGACGCTCTATATGTCCGGCGGTCAGATGGGCGCACCGATGGTGTTCCGTGGCCCCAACGGTGCAGCGGCGCGTGTGGGCGCCCAGCACAGCCAGGACTACGCTGCGTGGTACATGCAGATTCCCGGCCTCAAGGTGGCGATGCCCTACTCTGCCGCCGACGCCAAGGGCCTGCTGAAATCGGCGATCCGCGACCCGAACCCGGTGATCTTCCTCGAAAACGAGATCCTCTACGGCAAGTCGTTCGATGTGCCGAAGCTCGACGATTACACCGTGCCCTTCGGCAAGGCGAAGATCTGGCGCAAGGGCGACGATGTCACCATCGTGTCCTTTGGCATCGGCATGACCTACGCCCTGCAAGCTGCTGATAAGCTGGCCGAAGACGGCATCAACGCCGAGGTCATCGACCTGCGCACCCTGCGCCCGATGGACCTGCCCACCGTCATCAAATCGGTGATGAAGACCAACCGTCTGGTCACCGTCGAGGAAGGCTGGCCGCAGGGCTCTGTCGGCTCTTATATTGCCTCTGAGGTGATGCAACAGGCGTTCGACTATCTCGACGCGCCCGTCATCACCTGCACCGGCAAGGACGTGCCAATGCCCTATGCCGCCAACCTTGAAAAACACGCGCTGATCACCACTGAAGAGGTGATCGAAGCCGTGAAGCAAGTAACCTACCGCTAAGGAGAGCAAGGATGCCCACTGAAATTCTCATGCCCGCCCTCTCTCCCACCATGGAGGAAGGCACGCTGGCGAAATGGCTGGTCAAGGAGGGCGACACCGTCTCCTCCGGCGACCTGATTGCCGAGATCGAGACCGACAAGGCCACGATGGAATTCGAGGCCGTGGACGAAGGTGTCGTCGGCAAGATCCTGATCGCCGAAGGCTCTGAGGGGGTAAAGGTCAACACCCCCATCGCGGTCCTGCTGGAGGATGGTGAAAGCGCTGATGATATCGACACATCAGCGGCAACACCGGAAGCGGCCCCCGCCGCTGACGCGGCTCAGGAGGCGGCCTCCGCAGGGGGCTCCGACGCAACCGCTGCCCCCGCCGCCGCAAGCGCAACCCCTGCCCCGGCGGCACCCGCTGCGGCGGATGGCTCGCGCATCTTTGCCTCGCCCCTGGCGCGTCGCATCGCCGCCGACAAGGGGCTCGACCTTGGGTCGATCAAAGGCTCCGGCCCCCGTGGACGCATCATCAAGGTCGATGTGGAAAACGCCACCGCCGCCCCGAAGGCAGAGGCCAAGGCCGCGCCCGCCGCCGCTCCGGCTGCTGCCGCCGCGCCTGCTGGCCCCTCCGCCGATGCGGTCGCCAAGATGTACGAGGGTCGCACCTTCGAGGAAGTCAAACTCGACGGGATGCGCAAGACCATTGCCGCGCGTCTCACCGAGGCCAAGCAGACCATCCCGCATTTCTACCTGCGCCGCGACATCCAGCTCGATGCGCTGCTGAAATTCCGCTCCCAGCTCAACAAGCAGCTGGAGCCGCGGGGCGTCAAACTCTCCGTCAATGACTTCATCATCAAGGCCGTGGCGCTGGCGTTGCAATCGGTGCCCGATGCCAATGCGGTCTGGGCCGGAGATCGCGTCCTCAAGATGAAAGCCTCCGATGTGGCCGTTGCGGTCGCCATCGAGGGCGGTCTGTTCACACCGGTTCTGCAGGATTCCGATATGAAGTCGCTCTCGGCGCTGTCGGCAGAGATGAAAGACCTCGCCTCCCGCGCCCGCGACCGCAAGCTTGCGCCGCATGAATATCAGGGCGGCTCCTTTGCGATCTCCAACCTCGGCATGTTCGGCATCGACAATTTCGACGCCATCGTGAACCCACCGCATGCAGGCATTCTGGCCGTCGGCTCCGGCGTCAAGAAACCCGTGGTGGGCGCAGATGGCGAACTCACCGTCGCCACCGTGATGAGCGTCACCATGTCGGTGGATCACCGCGTCATCGACGGCGCACTTGGTGCCGACCTCTTGAAGGCAATCGTCGACAATCTGGAAAACCCGATGGTGATGCTGGCCTAAAGCGCAATCCGAAAAGTGGGAACCGGTTTTCGGATCACATTGCGCGCCGAACATGTGGATAGAGCATCGCCCTCGTTGCAAGTTTGCTGGACGATGCTCTAAGCCTCAGGCTCTACCAAAACTGCAAAAGGGCACCAATGGGTGCCCTTTTTCCATTTAATAACAATTACATCCGCACTAACAGAAGGGTAAGATTATTTCCCGCCCAACACTTGGTTCATGCTGACCGAGGGCTGATCGCAACCTGCCTCGCCCACAATCTTGGCCGGCACCCCGGCGACGGTCTTGCAAGGCGGCACCTCTTGCAGCACCACAGACCCCGCCGCAATCCGGGAACAATGACCGATGCGGATATTGCCCAACACCTTGGCCCCGGCGCCGATCAGCACGCCGTCCTCGATCTTGGGGTGGCGGTCCTCTTCTTCCTTACCGGTGCCGCCCAGCGTGACGGAATGCAGCATGGAGACATTGTCGCCCACCACCGCTGTCTCGCCAATGACGATGGAATGGGCGTGGTCGATCATGATGCCCTTGCCAATCTTTGCCGCCGGGTGAATGTCGACACCAAAGATCTCGGAAATCCGCATCTGGAAGAAATAGGCCAGATCCCAGTCGCCCTGCTGCCAGAGCCAATGGCCGACACGGTAGGCCTGCACCGCCTGATAGCCTTTAAAATAGAGGATCGGTTGCAACAGCCGGTGGCAGGCCGGGTCGCGCTCATAGACCGCCATCAGGTCCGCACGCGCCGCCTCAACCAAGGCCGGTTCCGCCTCATAAGCACCATCGACGATCTCGCGCAGGATCACCATCGACATCTCATTGGAACAGAGCTTGGCCGCAATCCGATAGCTCAACGCCTTATCAAGCGCTTTGTGGTGCAAAATACAGGCGTGAATTAGCCCTCCCATCAGGGGTTGTTCGGCGACTGCGGTCTCGGCTTCCTCGGTAATCCGGCCCCACACGGGGTCGATCTGCCTGACGGCCTTATGCGTGTCCAACATCGGCTTGGTCCTTCTGGCGCGGTCGCTCCGCGCAAGCTCCGGGCGAGATACCGGCTTATTCCGGCACCTTGGGTTCCTAACCTATCGATCTATGACGTCAATTGCCAAGCGCAATCCCGTGATGCCCCCCATCATCACGAGAAATGTAACAATGAGGCAAAAACCCTTGTTTACTTACGGCAATTTCCCGCAAACCCTGCGTGAATGCCCGAGATACCCACTTGTCAAGAATCCAATTTCCGGTCAAAAGAGGACTGCAACCTTATACTTTCGAAGTTTCGTCTACCCGACCGCTTTCGACGTTAAGCTGCCGGGTCGCCGCACGTTGCGGGCGACAAAGACCAAAAGGAACTTTGAAAATGGCTAATGGCACCGTGAAGTGGTTCAACTCCACCAAAGGTTACGGCTTCATCGCGGTTGAAGGCCGCTCCAACGACGTGTTCGTGCACATCTCCGCAGTGGAACGCTCCGGTCTGACCGGTCTGGCCGATGGCCAGGCGGTGACCTTCGAGATCCAGTCCGGTCGTGACGGTCGCGAATCCGCATCCGATCTGCAACTGGCCTAAGGGCTGGTTTCGGGGCGCGCGCATTGCCGCCCCGGCACTGATCAATACGATGAACACCCCGGTTGCTGCTCGCGCCGGGGTGTTTTTTTATGCCCACCTGCCACGGCCGCAAGCACCATCTGCAGACAGCGCGCATAGTCGGGATCGCCGGGAAACGGCTCATCCGCCAAAGGAAAACAGCGCGCCGCCCGGTCCAGTGATCCATCGCCCCAGCGCGGATGACAGCGCCCGGTGGCCTCTGTTTGGTGGCGCGCCCGGCTGGCACCCTGCAGGATCACCCGGCACAGGGCCGCCCGTCGCGACGCGGGATGCGCCAGCAATGCACGGGCAAGGCTGCGGATGTCCTCCCACAGGATGGGCCGCAGAATAGCGGGCCTCACGCCAGCACCCATTCCGCCACCGGCCCCGCCCCGTAGCGCGCCGAGACCTGCGCCACCTGCACCACATCGCCTGCACTTGCGCCATCGCTGGCCTGATCTGCCGCGCTATAGGTCCAGTGAGGCGTGGTGACGCGCAGATCGCGCAGCACCGTGCTGCCCGCGCGCACCTGCACGCGGTAGACCTCGGCCTCTTCGCCCAGCGGCACCTCCTCCAGATCCCAGCTGTCGCCCTCGATACGGGTGCGCCTGATCCAGTGAAACGCCATATCCGCCCCCAACGCATGCGAGGTGCGCAGATGCACCGGCGCAAAGGGACGCAAACCATTGCCGTCAAAGGCCGCCGAGAGCGCCACATAGGACGGATCATCATAGGCGCGCCGCGCCGGGCCAAAGCGGTAGTCACGCGACATCCGCCGATCCGACAGCGCCAGATCCAGCTGTTCAACCGCTGCATCCATCAGCACCACAAAAGACCCCGCAGGCCAGAGGTCCGGCATCACACCATCACTGCCGTATTGCCCGCGCAGACGGTCCCGGATCAGGTAGCGGTTCGGTGCGATCAACTCGGCGTCTGTGAACTGGATGACCTCCCAGTTCTCCGGGCTGCCGTCGCCGATCACCAGCCGGTTCGCGCCCCCCAGCACCGACAGAGCCTCCCGGCTCTCCAGCGTGCCCGCGATCAGCTCCACCTCCAGATCCGCGCCGCGATCCCAGCGCCCCACCGGCCCGGCCAACAGGTCCGTTGTGGTCACCCCAACCGTGGCACGGGCGGGCAGCAATTCTTCGAGCATGAAGTCCCCGCCCAGATCCGCAGCATAGAGCGCAACCGCACCCGGCCAGTCCTGCGCCGTGGCACAGACATGCGGTGCATGCGGCACCTCATCCCCGCGCATCAAGGGCAGATCGAGAAACAGCGGCAGCACCGGCGTGGGCGCGGCAAAGGCATCGTTGCGCGGCAGATCCTCCGGCGTGGCCAGCGGCTGGTAGACCACGGGTTCGATGCGCACCGCCTCGAGGATCTGCGCCTCGGCCTGCTCCACCCGGTCCACCCGGTAGCGCGCCGCGCCCTCGCCGTCCTGCCCCGGCAGGCGCACCACATCGCCCGCCGCAACCTCCAGCGCCCGCGAGGGCGGCAGGGCAAAGCGTGCGGTGTCGCGCGAAATCCGCGCCTCCGCCAGCCAGCGCTGCACCACCTGCCGCCCCTCGGCACGGGTCAAGGCCATGGGCAGGTCGTTCTGGCTCACCGCATGGGTGGCCTCATCCGGCAGCACCGCTTCCTCGGCCACGGTATCGTGGCTGCCGCCCCATTCGACAAAGCGCAGCCGCACCCGGCCCATCAGCTCTGCCTCGGGCATGCGGCTTTGTTCCTGATCGCCGTCCATCTCTGGCAGCACCGCCAGCGCATCCGGTTCAAGATCCAATGCGTTCAGCCCATCGCGCAGACGGAAGATCAGCGTGCCGTCACGCTCGATCGCGTCAAACCCGTGGCGCAGCATCAGGGGCTGCAAGGCACTGCGCGCCTCCGCCACGTCATAGACCGCATAGCCGCGAACAATCCCCCAGAGTTGGCTGGCGTCGATCTCCGTCACACCTGCCTCCCGGCAGATCTCCGTCACCACAGAGGCCAGCGTACGCTGCCCCGCGCGCCCGTTGAGCCAATGCCCGCGCGCGTAATTCTCGCCATCGTCCCAGACCTCCACCCGGTTGGGAAAGGCCGGAAAGGGCCGCGCGTCCCAAGCCCAGACATAGGCGTGGCTCAGGTCCACCATCGCGCCGCCATAGCTGCTGGAGGTCGGGTTATGCGCCGCCTCCTGCCAGTATGTCAGCTGTGCGCGCAGATATTGCTGCTGAATCAGATCGTCGCGCAAGCCATTGGAGGCACGCGGCAATTGCGATTCAGAGCTTTTCGGATCAAGGAATTTGTTCGGCTCATTGGTGCCCTTGTCGATGGCCGCACAGCCCAGTTCCGTGAACCAGATCGGTTTGGATTGCGGCACCCAATCGGTGGCAGTCTCGGACCGCACGCCCCCAATCCGATCATGATGCGGCAGCGACCACCAGCTGCGGATGTCCTTGTTGCGATAGATCCACGGCTCATCATAGGCACCATCCGTGATCGGCGTGCGGATCTGCGCCGCCTCGGCCTCGGGAGAATGATAATACCAGTCATAGCCCTCACCGCCCTCGATATTGGCCTGAAGGTAGTCGAGATCATAGATCGCGGGCCACTCCTGCGCGTCGAGATGATCCTCGCCTTCGCGCCAGTCGCTGAGTGGCATGTAATTGTCGATGCCAATGAAGTCGATCTGCGGGTCGGACCACAGCGGATCGAGGTGAAACAGATGGTCGCCCTCCGGCGTCTGATAGCCGAAATACTCCGACCAATCCGCCGCATAGCCCAGTTTGACCTCCGCTCCCAAGAGCGTGCGCACCTCGGTCACCAGATCCTTCAAACCTTCAACAAAAGGAAAGCCGCTCGCCCCCCGGATCTGCGTCAGCCCGCGCAGTTCCGAGCCGATACAGAACGCCTCGACGCCGCCCGCCGCCGCACAAAGTGCTGCGTAATGCAGGATAAATCGGCGAAAGCTCCATTCATCGGGGCCGTGATAGCTCACCTGCCCGTTCGAGATGGTGAAATCGCTGGCCGAGGCCGTGCCGAGAAAGCCTGCGACCTCCGTATCCGCGAGCGCAGTGCCATCCGGGCTACCCGCCAGACCCGGCGCGGTCGAGAGCGTGATCCGCCCCCGCCAAGGCAACACCGGTTGGCCCTCGGCGTTGCTGTAGGGATCGGGCAAATCATTGCCCGCCTGCTGCTCCATCAGGATGAAGGGGTAAAACATCACCCGCTTGCCTTGGGCGTTCAGGTGCTGGATGCCCTGCACCACCGCCTGATCCGCCGGGGTGCCGCCATAAACGGCTGCGCCCGCGTCCTTGATGACCTCGTCCGCGCTGGCCCGGTTGAGCCCCGCCACCTGCCACGGCATCGAGCCATCCGCCAGTTTCTGTTCCACCTTGGGCGCAAGGGTGCAGTCACCACAGCGCAGATCATCGCCAAACCAGCACACCACCATGGACACCGCCTCGGCCTGCGGCAGCTCCTCGGACAGCGCATCGACCGAGGCCACCAGATCGGTGTCCCCGGAGATCTGGTTGATATTGGCGGCTTTCTGCGCGCCGGGCCCGTGCTGCATATAGACCGGCTGGCTGGCCAGACTGTATTCGCCCGTGCCGGGGATCAGCGCCACGCCGGGCACGATCTGCGCCAGATCCTGTTCGTAGGTCTCGCCCGAGAGTTGCTCCGCGCGCAGCACCTCGAATGAGAACTGCGGTACCCGGTTGCCGAACCGCTCCAGATCGAGGTTTTCAAACACCACATAGGCAGTGCCGCGATAGGCCGGCACCTGACCCGCGCCCTCCACCGCCTCCATCAGGGGGTCGGGCAGCTGGTCCTTGCTGCCCCGGTAGACGGTCATATTGAGGTCGCGCAGCGCCACCTCCTCACCATCCGCCCAGACCCGCGACACCCGCGTGATCTCGCCCGCACAGATCGCCACCGCCATCGACAGACTGTAGGAATAGCTGGTGGTGGTGCGTTTGGGCGCAGAGCCCTTGCCGCCCGAGGATGTGGTGGTTGCGGTCTCGACAAACTCCGTCGCCCAGATCACCTGCCCGCCCAACCGCATACGCCCAAAGACCTGCGCCATCGGCTCACCATCGCTGCCGGTGGTGATGCGGAAGCGGTCGACTTTGCCGGTTTCCACCGCAGCACTGCCACTGCCCAAGAGGCGCTCGTCAATGACGCGGCCAAGGCTTGCGCCGACCGCGCGGCCAATGATCGCCGTCGACAGCCCCGCCACAGAGCCGCCGATCGCCCCGCCCACGGCAGACCCTGCCGCTGCCAGTACCAATGTCGCCATGATATGTCCTCCTCAGGGATCGTTGGGGTGGAGAAAGCCCGGGCCGCGGCCCGCACGCTCACTCTGCGGGAAAGGCAAAGCGCGCCACGATGCGCCGCTGCCATGCGGGCGTCAGCGCGCTCTCGACCACGCCATGACCGCTGTAGGCATGGATGAAATGCGTATCATCGCTTTGCAGGCCAAGGTGTTTGGCCACCGCGCCCCCGTGCATGCGAAACAGGATCACCTGCCCCGGCGCGGCATGCTGAACGGGCCGCATATGCCGCAGCGCCGCCCGCCACAGGCGTTCTTCGGTGCCGCGTTCGGCCCAGTCGCGGGTATAGGGCGGCACGGGTTCGGGTTCGCTGCCATAGAGGCTGCGCCAAATGCCCCGGATCAGCCCGAGACAATCGCAGCCCGCACCCCGCGTGGCCCCCTGATGCCGATAGGGCGTGCCCAGCCATTGCCGCGCCACCCATAACGCCTCTGTGTTGATGTCTCGGCTCATCGGCGGCTGCCGCCGGTGTTCTGGCCATTGCGCTTGGGCACCGCCACCATCCAGTCCTCGCCGGGGATGTCGGGAAAGCCCTGATAGTTCACCAGATTGTCGAACTTCAACCGACAGGTGCTCATCCGCTTGTCACAGCCTGCGGTCAGCCGCACCATGTCGCCCGGCTGAACATCGGCGCGGATCGGCTGCCAGAGGGTGATTTCACGACGCTCGCTCATGCTGTCCGACCGGATCGGAGCCCACAGGCCCGCGCCTGCGCCACTCAACACGGTGAGCCGCCCACCGGTGAACCACTCTGGCGCAAACCCATCAAGCGCCCCCCATATGAAATGCTGCCCCTCGTCGATGTTTTCCACTGACACCTCAGTGACATAACCCGCAGTGTTGAGGTCGAATTGACACGCCGCATCCCCGAGAACCGCGCTACAGGGCGTCTGAAACACCCGCCCAAGCGGCTGGTTCAACCCTTCGGTCAAACCACGCAACTCCGCCTCAAACGCGCCGCCTGCACGACGGATCTCGCCCAGAGAGCCGCGAAACTGCAAGGCCCGCTGGCTGGTGTCGGCCCAGTTCACCAGCCACGCCCGCACCTCGGCCCCGTCATAGCGCCCGGATTCAATATCCGCCTCGCGCACCGCATCGGAGCTGAGTGCGCCGAGTGCTTCGCTGTTGTCGACCGCAAGCCCGGTGCTCTGCATCAGGCTGCGCGCCGTGAGGCCGGTTCCGGCGCGGAATGTCACGCCGTCAAAGCTCAGATCCCGGTCATGATCGGTGAACCCCAGCGTTACGCCATCCGCACGGCTCACGGCCCAGGCGCGGCACACCGTGGTGGCCCCGGATTTGAGATGCGTGTTTAAGCCTTCGCGATCCATCACACCCGCACCTCCACCACTGGCACATTCGGGGCCTCGCCCGCCTGAAATGACGCCACCGAGGTCTGGATACGATCCGTGTCAAAGCGGACCGGCACGTCGAACTCAAACCCGGCGCGGATTTCACGTCCGATTTCCGGCACATAAGCCAGCGTCACAACGCCCGTGGTCAGGTCGAGATCATAATCCACACCCTCCACCAGCGCCTCATTGTCGATCCCAAGGCGCACAGTGCCCGCCACGGGTTTGCTGATCGGACGCAGGTATTCATGCGGGCCGGAGCGGTAGCGCTTGGCCAGCTGGAACCTGTTGGTGTCGCCATCACCCAAAGCGATCAGCTGATCCTCGAACGTCACATCCTGACCCGGCAGCGATGACGCATAGTCGGTCCAGTCCTTCCAGCGAAACCCATGAAGCTGGCCCTGACGGGCCTCAAAGAACGCAATCAACGCGGCAATATCCTCAAGACCGCGCAGGCCAAGCCCCGCATCATAACGCCGCCGCGCATGCGCCCATGGGGTGTTGCGCTCCTCATGGCCATTGGCCAGCGTCACCACATCCGTGCGCCGCTCCGGCCCGCCAACAGAGCCAAAGGAGAGCGTCTCCGGGAAACGAACTTCGTGAAAAATCATGGACTTACCCTCCTTACCTATTGCGGTTTCCGCGTGCGAGCATGCGGCTCATCTGGGCGGCGATTTGCCCACGCGAGCGCTGAAACCCGGCCACATCGGGGGTGGTGACATTCATCACCACGGTCGGAGATTTGCCGCCGCCTTGCGTCTTCACCCCAAGGCTGCCGTCATGGCCGCGCGCCAGCGGCAGGATCGCCTCCGGACCCGCTTCGCCCATCAGCCCAAGCCCGCCGCGCATCGGGAAATGCGTGGGCGAAGACACCACGCCACCACGCGCAAAAGGCGTGACCTTGCCCTGACTGAAGGCCGCACCATCGGCAAAGGGCAGGATGCCACCGACCAGCGCGCCGATCCCGTCGCTCACCAACCCGCCGAGGTGATTGGTGACCGGGCGCATGGCGGAGTTGAAGGTGGTGTTGATCATCGTCTTGGCGAGGCTTTCCAGCGCATCGCTCAGACTGTCGCCATCCACCACCAGATCCTTCATCGCGCGCCGCAACCCCCGGCTGAGGCCGGTTTCAAAATCCGCCGCATCGGCTTGGGTCGCGGCAAAGGCCGCGCGCACCCGGTCCATCTCGGCGGTGAACTGCGCCGCCATCCCGGCAGCATCGCCAAGGCTGTCCTCCAGCGGCCCCGCCTGGGATTCAAAGTCGGAATCTGTCGTGTTTGCCATGGGTTACTCCGGTTGGTTCACGTCGTTGGTCTGATCCGGGAACTGCGTCATCAGATGGCTCAGGCGGTCGCGGTCCATGGGTGGTGTGCTGGCATCAAGGTTCAGCATCAGCCGCAGCTCTGCCGGGGTCAGCTGCCAGAACTCGCGCGGGGTCAGCCGCAGCCCCAGCATCCCGGCCCGCATCAGGGCGGGCCAGTCCAGCATTGCCGCACGGCTCATGCATCCCCCGCAGGCAGCGCGAAACTCAGCGCCAGCAATTGGGCCGCGACCTTGGTGGCCTGCATCACGCCGCCCTCGATCTCGGCCTGCGCCAGATCTTCGCGGCTGATCTCAGACCCGCCACCACGCAGCCCCGCCGTCAGAAGCGCCAGCATGTCTCGCGAGGAAAACCGTCCCGTTTCAAAGCGTTGCACCAGGGAGATCAAGTCGCCCTCGCCCAGTTCCGCCTCCAGTTCCGCCAGCGCGCCCAGTGTCAGCTTCAGCATGTGCGGCTGACCGTTGAGCACCAGTGTCACTTCGCCTGCATAGGGGTTCGCCATGGCTTAGGCCGCCGTAAAGGTCAGCGCACCGGCAGAGGCCAGCGACAGCTCATAGGTGGCCTCGCCATTGTGGCTGCCCGCGTACTCCAGCGCTGTGACTTGGAACGGCCCCTCGACGGTGCCGAAATCCGGGATCACCACCTGAAACGCCGGGGTCTCGCCATCAAAGAACAGCTGCCGCGCGCGTTCGTCAGTGTCGGCATCGCGAAACACGCCCGAGCCCGAGAGGTTTGCCGAGCGCACGCCCGCACCGCCCAACAGCTCGCGCCAGCCGCCCGCACTGTCGAGACTGGTCACATCGACGCTCTCGGCGTTGAAGCTGATACGGGTGGCGCGCAGGCCTGCGATGGTGGTGAAACTGCCAGTGCCGGTCATATCCACCTTGATCAGGAGATCCTTGCCGTTTTGAGCACTCATGGGTGAGGTCCTTCTGCTAATGCGTTGAATTTCAGTCAGGAGTCTTCGAGACGTGCGGAAAACCGCAGCGCGATGGAGCGATCCCCGTTGCTCAGCCGTTTGGCGTTGGCGCGGTCGAACCACAGCCCCACCAGGTGCCCGCGCGTCAGGGTCAGCGGCGCATCCACCAGAGCGTCAGAGATCACCGCCGCTGCTCGTTTGGCGGCGCTGAACCCGGCTGCATTGGCCACCACGGTCACGGTAAAGCGATGCAGCGCGCCGCCGCCTGTGACATCGGACCGATCCCGCACGCTCTCAGCGCCGAGGGTCACATAGATCCCCGGCAACGTGCCCGCAGGCAGCATGTCGTAGATCGCCGTGCCGACCTCTGCCGCCAACGCGGCATCGCCGATCAGGTGCTGGTAGACGGCGGTTTGCAGGCTGTGAGACAGCGCATAGGTCATGTGGCCAGCTCCTCTGTTGCGAAACAAATGAGGTAACGCCCGTCCATGTCGCGCTCTGCCACGGCGTCGATCTTGTAGATGCGGCTGCCTTCGCGAAACCGCTGGTCCGGTTTGGGGCGCGCTGGAGATCCCACAGGGGCGGCCCGCAGGGTGATCCGATAGCGTTGCAGCGAGACGGAGGTGCCGCGTCGGCCACTCTCGCGGCCCGTCAGCGCGTCAACCTCGGCCCAGTGCTGGCCCAGCTCAACCCAGGTGATGTCAAATCCCCCGGCGCCATCGCTGGTCGCTTGCGGGTCTTCCAGACGCAATGGGCGGTTCAGTCGCGGCGCGCTCATGAGTGCACCCCGCTCCGGGGCAGGCTCAGGCGTGGCATCCGGTGCCGGTCCAACAGGCTCGCCACGCCAAAGGGCATGCAGCCCGCATGCAGCGAGGTGTCATCGCGATACTCGTAATAATGCGCCGCCAGCAGCATCACCGCCTGCGCGAGATCAGCCGGAAGCGCATCCCATGTGGCGGCCATCCCGGCGGTGAAGCGGATCACCGCGCCGCCCCCCGAGGGCATCATTGGCCAGACTGCCGCACGCGGCGTCAGGCGCGGAGCATGGGCGTCGGGCGCCAGCGCATAGGCCGCCTCAGGCACCTCCGTCTCCGCGCCGGTCTGATCCACCAGCGCCACCTGCGAAACGGTCGAGACCGGCGCCACCGGCAGCTCCACCACGCCGGGCCAGGCATTGAGCCGCCACTCGTAGTTGCGTGTCAACAGCGCCTTGTTGGTGCGCGCCTCGATCGCCGCGAGGCTGGCGCGCAAGAAGGCCAGAAGCACCGCGTCCTGCAAGGCCTCCTCGCCAAAGCCGGTGCCCAGACGCAGATGCGCCTTGAAGGCCGCGAGCGGCAAAATGCTGTCGGGCAGCGGGGTCAGTTCGTGCAAAATCATCGGCTCTCTCCGCTGAAAATCTGTCTCCCTCACGCGGTCTCTGCCGCGCCGTCCATTGGACGGGTGCGCACCGGGTCTGCCGCTCGGACGGAGGGAGCAGCTGGACGACAAACCCATGAGGCGCGCACCCGCCGACGGAGCCGGGCTGCCGGCCCCGTCATCCGGGTCTAAGCGCTTAGCTCAGCCCGAATTTCATCAGCTTGATCGCGGCAAAATCACTCACGTCGCCGCCCACCCGCTTGGTGGCGTAGAACAGCACATGCGGCTTGGCGGAAAACGGGTCGCGCAGGACGCGCAGGTCCGGACGTTCGGCAATGGTGTAGCCTGCGCCAAAGTCGCCAAAGGCAATCGACAGGCTGTCAGAGGCCACATCCGGCATGTCCTCGGCCACCAGCACCGAATAGCCCATCAGCCGCGCAGGCTCGCCCGCCGCAAGACCATCGGACCACAGGAAGCGGCCATCGGCGTCCTTCAGCTTGCGGATCAGGCCGGCGGTTTTGGAGTTCATCACAAAACTCGCCCCGGCGCGGTAGCGCGCGTCCAGCGCATAGACCAGGTCGATGATCGCATCCGCCGAGCCGATATCGCCGTCGCTGCCGGTGGCGACATAGCCGATATTGCCCCAGCTCCAGCTGTCATTGTCCACCGTGGGATGGGTCAGGATGCCGGTGGGCTTGTCGATCCCATCGCCAGAGATAAAGCTCTGCGCCTCAGCGCGGGCGAATTTGTCGGCGATCCGGCTCGCAAGCCAGCCCTCGATGTCAAAGGCGCTGTCATCCAGCAGTCGTTGCGACGCCTTGGGCAGCGCCGAAAGCTCATGCAGCGGGATCACGATGCGATCAATCGACGGCGTGCCGGTTTCCGTGACCGAGCCGGTCTCGGTGGCCCAGCCCGCGCCGACATCGGAATGGTCGATCAGCACGTCAAAAGACGTCGCCTCCACATTGACCACCGAGGCTACCGCACGGATCGAGGCGGTGGATTGCAGCACCGATTTCACCACATCCGAGGTCTGCGGGTCGACAAGGAAACCGCCATCGGAATTCACCGCCGTGGACATGGCCTTGCCCTCAAGGTCAAGGCCGCGAAAGCCCTCCTCGTCGCCATGGCGCAGATAGGCTTGCATGGCCTTTTGATGCGGCGCGCCATCTACCTCCGCCGCCGCCAGATGCGGCCGGGCCGCGGTTTGGGTTTTACGATCCAACATGGTCATACGCTCTTCCGTCTGTTTGAGTTTCTCGGTCACGTCGTCTTGGAACCCCTTGAAATGCTGCACGAATTGCGAAACGGCCTGTTTCACTTCCGTGGCCACATTCTGCGGCGGGGTCGCCGCATCCTCGGGCGCGTGGCCCGTGAATGGATGATCTGTCATCTCTGGTCCTCTTTCGGGGGTTAGGGTCTGGTGGCCGCGCGCAGGGCGTCAGCGAGGGCGCGCAGGCCCGCATCGGAGGCGTCGGATTTCGCCGCCTCCGCCTCGCGCCGGGCAAGCCGCGACAGCCGGGCCGAGGGCAACATCGGGAAGGTCACCAGCGACACCTCCCAGAGCTGCAGTTCCTCCAGCCGCCGGTGGCCTTCCTTGTCGCGGGTCGCCTTGACGGTGCGATAGCCGATCGACAGCCCCTCGATGGCCCCGGCGCGCACCAGGGCGGCGGCCTCTGCGCCTTTCTGGGTCTCTGTGAGGATGCGCCCTTTGACGCGCAGGCCGGTGTCGTCCTCAAGGATCTCGTCCCAAACGCCGATGGGGTGGCTCGGGTCATGCTGCCAGAGCATCTTGACCTTGCTGCCGCGCGCCTGATGCGCCGCCAATGATGCCGCATAGGCGCCACGGGTGACGATATCCTTGCCCTGATCGGGGGCACCAAAGAGGCTCGCATAGCCTTCGATCACCTCGTCCGCAGTCAGGGACAGCGCCTCGCCAAAGCGGGCGAATTTGGTCTCGAGCCGGGGCTCATGATCTGTCAGCATCACGCTCTACCTTTCTGAAATGTCTTGATTATCGCTCAGGGCAACTGCACCGACAAAAAGCCCTGAAAGGCCTGCGCAAGGATCACGGCAGCAACGCCGTAGACGGTGATCCAGAGCCGTTTTTCCAGCCGCTCCATCATCCGTTCCATCCGATCCAGTCGCCGATTGAGCGCCTCCTGACGGATTTCGCTCACGCGTTCATGGGCACTCAGTCGCTGGCTTGGGGCGCAGTCAAAGGGGGGCAACGGGTCGTCAGTCATCCGGCCCCTCCACGCTGCGCGGCGGCAGGCCCAGCATCTGGCGCTTCTCAGCCTCCGTCAGGAAATCCGCCTGTGTGACGCGCCGCCACTGCGCCTCGCGTTCGGTACTGAGGGCCTGCACCTGATCGAGATCCGGTTTCAGCTCCAGGACCTCGGTGCCAAACCGCATCAGCCAGTCGGAGAGTTTCGCCGCCACCCGCATCGCCAAGGGCAACACCGCCAGGCGATAGAACGCGCGGTTGGCCTCTTGGTAGTTGGCATAGGTGGCATCGCCCGGAATGCCGAGGAGCATCGGCGGCACCCCAAAGGCCTGCGCAATCTCGCGCGCGGCGCTGTCCTTGGTGCGGTGGAATTCCATATCGGAGGGGCTGAAGCCCATTTGCTTCCAGTCCAGACCACCCTCCAACACCATGGGCCGTCCGGCATTGCGCGCGCCCTGAAAATTGGCCTCGATCTCCTCGGAGAGGCGGCGGAACTGGTCGTCGCCCATCTGCCCCAGCCCGTCCGATCCGGTCCAGACCAACGCGCCAGAGGGTTGCGCGGCATTGTCCAGCAGGGATTTTGACCAGCGCGCGGCGGCGCCATGCACCTCAACCGCGGTGGCGGCGGCCTGAAGCGGCGCCAGACCATAGTGATCGTCCAACGGATGAAAGCTCTTGAGGTGGCAGATCGCAGGGCGCGCGGGATCTATCGCAAAGCGATGTGTCTTGCCGCCCACCGCATAGTCATAGCCCACCGGCCAGCCATCGCCGCCCGGCACCACCCGCATGCGATCCGAGCGCAGGATGTGCAGTTCCACCGGCCAGCCCTCATCAGAGGCGACCGCCTCGATATAGGCATTGCCCGACAGGAGCAGGTTGGCATAGAGCGCCTCCAGCATCTCTGCCCGCGCCTGCGCCGCATTGGGGCGCGACAGCAGCGAGAGCAGCGGGTGGCTGTCATAACGCGCATCCGTGCTCTGCAGCACCAATGGCAGCGCGGCGGCGGCCTCGGCGATGAGTTTCACCGCGCGGTGGCCAACCGGGTTGCCCAGAAACCCCGCTCGGGTCAGAGAGACAGTGTCACGTGGCCCCCAGGCGGCCTGCGTGCCATTGCCCATGGGCAGCACCCGCGCCGCAGCGCTGGCCTTTTGCGACGGGGCCGCAGCCACCGTCTGATCCAATCGCCCCGTCTTGCGTCGCAGCAGGTCAAAGACCATGGTGCACTCCTTTGCCGTTCCGGTTTCGCCTTGGGCCGATGCCCGTCGTGTTGGAAAACAATCTGCCACAGGGGTTTGAACATCCCGCCAGCAGGGCGCACGCCGGGGGCGCAACACCCTGCGCCAACCATCTGATAGAAAAGCAAAACGCCCGCGCGAGGCGGGCGTTTCACCGGTTTAATTTGGGATAGCTCGTGCCCTAGAGACGACGGATCTTGGGGCAGCGATGCTGCTCTGCCGGGCCGATAATCAGCGCATGCAGCGCCCAGACCAGCGCATCCACGCGGTCGGGAGAGCCATCGCCGCGATAGCCCTGCGCCGTCATCAGGCACATCTGCTCCTCCAGCTCTTGCAGGCCCGGTGCATGATGCACGCGTCCCTGCTCATAGAGCGCCGCCACGGGTTCGGCGCGTGCCACCTTGCCTTTACTGGCGTGGACCGGCGTAAAGGGCACCAAGGGATCAACCTGCCGTAACACGGTGCCCACCAAGGCGCCGCCCTGATTGACCTCGGCCACCAGCCGCTCAGCCCGGTAGGCATCCCGCGCGGCAATCGCGGCGCGCGCCCAGCCGGTTGGCCCCAGTCCCTGCACCGTGTGATCGGCCAGCACATAGGCGCGCCACTCGGAAATCGGCCCCTGTGTCTGTGCCCCGGCGACAATGATACCGCAGGCATCCGAGCCCTTATGCGCACTCACCGACGGGTCCACCGCCACCACAATCCGATCGAGGGGCGGTCTGTCGCGACGCTGGAGCTGCTCCAGCATGCCAGAGGTCCAGAGTGCGCCATCCACATCCGCCAGCATCACGCCGTCCAGCTCTTGCCGCGCCAGTCGCGATCCACCGTAGCGGGCCCGGACTTCCGTCAAGAAACCGGCCGCGAGGTTGGCGCGGTTGGCCTCGGTGGGCGCATGGGTAGTGACGGTCGAGGGGCTCTCCAGCAGCTGTTTCAGCAGCGGCACATTGCGCGGGGTCGTGGTGACACAAACGCGCGGCGCGGCACCCAGACGCAGGGCGAATTGCAGCATGTCCCAGGCATCCTGCGCGCGTCGCCATTTCGCCAGCTCGTCCACCCAGGCGGCGTCAAACTGCGGCCCGCGCAACGCCTCGGGGTCGGAGGCGGAAAACGCCTGCGCGGTGGCTCCATTGGGCCAGACCAGCCTGCGTTCGCCCGCGCGCCACTCCGGGCGGCGGTCCGGCGGCGAGCAGGCAAGGATGCCGCTGTCGCCTTGGATCATAACGTCGCGCACCTGATCGTAGGTCTCGCCCACCAGCGCCATGCGACGCGCGCGACCGATGCCAAAAGGCTCTGCCCCCTCCACCTCGGATCGCACCCATTCGGCACCGGCGCGGGTCTTGCCCGCGCCGCGCCCGCCCAGGATCACCCAGGCGCGCCAATCGCCCGGAGGGGCGCATTGATGCGGCAACGCCCAGAGGTCGAACACATAGGGCATTGCTGCCAGAGTGTGGTCATCCATCTCCTCCAACCAGATCTGCGTCATGAAGCGCGGCACAGAGGCCAGCCAAGCGGCGCTCGATCTCATCGCGGGCGGCACAGAGGTCGAAAGCCACCATGCGGGCGGCACCAGGGGCGTCTTTGCGGTCGACAAGGGTTTTCTCCACTTTCTGGATGTCACGGATCAGGCCATCGAGCTTGGCAATCTGCGGCTTGAGCTGCGCGGTGTCGGGGTTGATGTCCTGTTCTGCCTCGAACTGGGCGAGGTAATCCTCGCTAATTCGGCGCGCACGCCGCAGGCTGTCGTGCAAAGAGCGCAAGAGATCAGAGCTGATCTCGATCAGCTCTTCGGGGGTCTGTGCTGTCATGGGAAAACGGCCTCGTCTCAAAACGATCCGATTGGAGAAACGGGAGGCTAGGATCATTGACCCGTCCAGGTCCTGCGATCCTTGCCCCCACGTTTTCCAGCTGCCGAGAATGGTTTTACAAGACGTAAATGAACATCACCTCAAACCACCGCCCGCTAGGGGCGCAACGGCTGATGCGAGGCTCTGCCTCGCGCTCCGGGATATTTGCGGGTTAGAAGAGGTTGAATGTCACGCCCCCTAACTTCTTCTAACAAGAAATATCCCGGGGGGTGAGGGCTTTGCCCTGCAAAGCACGAGGGGGGCAGCGCCCCCCTCATGTCGTTAGTTGTTGTTGCGCTGCGCTTCGATTTCGCGCCACTTGGCCACGTTGCGATTATGCTCTTCGAGCGTTTCAGCAAACGCATGCCCGCCGGTGCCATCAGCCACAAAGAACACATAATCGGTCTGATCCGGGTTCACCGCCGCCACAAGGCTCTCAAGGCCCGGGTTGGCGATTGGTGTCGGCGGCAGACCTTCGATCACATAGGTATTCCAAGGCGTGACACCGCGCAGCTCACTTTGGCGCAGACCACGGCCCAGCACACCTTCGCCCTTAGTGACGCCATAGATCACCGTGGGGTCAGTTTGCAGGCGCATGCCACGCTTCAGGCGGTTGGTGAAGACCGAGGCCACCACACCGCGTTCCGCAGCTACGCCGGTTTCTTTCTCGATGATCGAGGCGAGGATCAGCATCTCTTCGGGGGTTTCGACGGCCGCATCCGGGCTGCGCGCCTCCCATGCGTCTTTGATACGTTTGTCCTGACGCGCTTTCATTTCCGCAAGGATCGCCTCGCGCGAGGTGCCGGGGCGTATCTCGTAGCTATCCGGCGCGAGGCTGCCTTCGGCGGGGCGACTGCCGGGCTCTCCTTCGAGGATGTCCATGGCTTTCAGAGATTCGACAACCTGCCAGCTGGTCACACCTTCGGCGAGTGCGATGCGATAGCGCGTGTCGGCCTCGGATTTTTTCTCCGTATAGACCGCAGGGGTTTCATCCACGCCGGGCACAAATTCCGCGCGTTCCACAAACGCGTTGGTTGCGGGGTCCAGCTCGCGCACCTCAGCCAACACGCGGGTCACGCCGACGCGGTACACGATCTCCGTGCCGCAGGTCGAGGCACCGCCACGGGTGATCTGATCGACGATGCCTTCCATCGAGGCACCGGGCTCAACCAGATAGCTGCCCGCTTTGAGATGCTGCGCTTTTTCCGAGTATTTCACCCCGATGCGAAAGATGGTGCCGCTGGAGACAACGCCATCATCCTCAAGCCGGCGCGAGACCCGCGCCATATTGGTGCCACCGGGAACCTGAAAGCAGATTGCCTCCGTCAGGGGACCCTCAGAGGTATACTCGTTCTTGCCCCACAGGATCACACCCGCGAAGAGGAACAGGCCGACGATCAGGATCGTCAGCATGTTCGAGGCCAGACTGCGCCACATATCAGTCGCTCACTTTCCCGAAGATCACCGAGGCATTGGTGCCGCCAAAGCCGAAGGAGTTCGACAGCGCCACGTTGATCTCGCGTTCGCGTTTTGCATTGGGGGCCAGATCGACCGGGGTCTCCACCGCGGGGGTGTCGAGGTTGATGGTCGGCGGCGCCACCTGATCGCGGATCGCGAGGATGGAGAAGATCGCCTCGATCGCGCCCGCCGCGCCCAGGAGGTGGCCGGTGGCGGATTTGGTCGAGGACATGGTGGCGTTCTGCGCGTGATCGCCCAGCAGACGCTCGACCGCGCCCAGTTCGATGGTATCCGCCATGGTGGAGGTGCCATGCGCGTTGATATAGTCGATGTCCGCCGCGCTCAGCCCCGCATTGGCCAGGGCTGCCCGCATCGAGCGCTCGCCGCCCTCGCCGTCCTCGGAGGGGGCGGTGATGTGGTAGGCATCACCCGACAGACCATAGCCCAGAACCTCGCCATAGATCTTGGCACCGCGGGCCTTGGCGTGTTCGTATTCCTCCAGCACCACGATGCCGGCGCCCTCGCCCATGACAAAGCCGTCACGGTCCGCATCATAGGGGCGCGAGGCCTTGGTGGGATCATCGGCATATTTGGTCGACAGCGCCTTGCAGGCGTTGAAGCCCGCGATGCCGATCTCGCAGATCGCCGCCTCGGCACCGCCTGCGATCATCACATCCGCATCACCGGATTTGATCAGGCGGGAGGCATCGCCAATGGCATGCGCACCGGTGGAACAGGCGGTCACGACCGAATGGTTCGGCCCTTTAAAGCCGTGGCGGATGGAGACCTGGCCGGAGATCAGGTTGATCAGCGCGCCCGGGATAAAGAAAGGAGACACGCGACGCGGGCCTTTTTCCTTAATCATCACGGCCGTGTCGGCAATGGAGCTGAGCCCGCCGATACCGGAGCCGATCATCACGCCGGTGCGCAGACGATCTTCTTCCGCTTCAGGCGTCCAGCCTGCGTCCTTAACGGCCATCTCTGCGGCGGCAATGCCATAGAGAATGAAGTCATCGATCTTCTTCTGATCTTTCTTCACCACCCAATCGTCGGGGTTGAAGGTGCCATTGCTGCCATCGCCGCGGGGAACCTCGCAGGCATAGGTGGTTGTCACGCCGCTGGCCTCTGCATCAAACAGGGTGATGGGGCCCGCGCCGGACTGTCCGTCCAGAAGACGTGCCCAGGTTTCCTCAACCCCGGATGCCAGGGGGGTCACCAGGCCCAGTCCGGTAACTACTACTCGACGCATTCCTTGCTCTCCTTAGCACTTCAGGCAATTTGCCCACCCAAATAGCTTGGAATGACCAAAGGGCGCAAGGGCGGGAAGGCGTCAGGGCCATTCCGGCACATTTGCGTTAAATCTCGCTCAACTTTCCACAGCCCGTAAGGCTTTGGTAACACGAATGCGCGACAGTGATCCTAGGACGAAGCAACGATCCCGGGTTCCCATATGGCGCTCTCTCAAGAAAACAGGCCGTAGGCGAATAACTTGCCTGCGGCCTGTGATATTTTAGAGAGGGATTTCGGCACCGCACAGAGGGGGTACCGAGAGATCAGAGAAACTCTGCCACAGGTTCCGGGTCCGGCTGGGCCGTCGCCAGCGCCTCTTCCAGCGTGATTGTCTTGTTGAACAAAGCCCGCCCCACCAAGGCACCTGCGATATTGGGCAGGTATTTCAAACGCGATATATCATCGGCGCTGCGCACCACACCGCTGGCAATCACCGGTGAATGGGCTTCGCTCGCCAATGCGGAAATCAGCCCCAATTGTGCGTCCAGATCGCTCATATCGCTGTCGATGTCGGTCACCAGAATGCCCGCAAACGGCGCGTTGCCAAACGCTTTGACAAAGGCTTCGGGCGTCCATGCCCCCGCTTTGCGCCAGCCCTCGGTCATCACCTGCCCCTGCCAGACATCCACCGCGAGCAAGATCTGATCCGGATAATATTTCGCGAGCTCCGCCACCGCAGCAGGATCATAGGCTGCCATGGTGCCAATCACCACGCGTCCGACGCCCTTCTCGATCCAGTATTCCGCCTGTTCGCGTGAGCGGATGCCTCCGCCAAGCTGGATTGGCAGCCCCGCCGTTCGAATGAGATCCTCGACCAAAGCCTGATTGCTGTCGTCGCCCTGCAGCGCATTAAAATCGGTCAGATGCATCCACTCTGCGCCCGCCTCGGCAAAGCCCTTCGCGGTCTCCACCGGATCCACATGCCAGATCATGGGCGCGTCCAAATTGCCTTTGTCGAGCGTCACGCAGCGCCCGTCCAGAAGTTCCATCGTGGGATAAATCATCATGCGCCGTCATCTCCGATCTGTTTCATAATGATTATGAGTGTAGCACGATGTTGGCACATTTCGAAACGTGGCCCGCGTGCTGAGAGCGCCCGAGGCGCGCGGCACCAAACAGAAAGCGGCGCTTTCCATCAGGAAAGCGCCGCCTCTTCAATCACGAAATCGTGAGGTCTCTTGGAAGGGTCCGATTAGGACGCTTCGGAGATGAACTTCACTGCGTCGCCGAAGGTTTGGATGGTCTCGGCCGCGTCGTCCGGGATCTCGATGCCGAACTCTTCTTCGAACGCCATGACCAGCTCAACGGTGTCGAGGCTGTCTGCGCCGAGGTCGTCGATGAAGGAGGCGCTCTCGGTCACCTTGTCTTCTTCCACACCCAGGTGCTCTACAACGATCTTTTTCACGCGATCTGCGACGTCGCTCATGTCTATTCCTCGTTTTTTACAGGGCTCTCGCCCGGTTCTGCCCTTGCCCACTCGGGAAGGTTGGTTGTTGCCCAAGCGGGCGGTGGGGTCCCCGTTCGGAAACAGGGGCGCGGTGGCACAGCGAGACGCCTGCCAACACGTAAGATGGGGGGCCTATAGCACAGACACAAGCCGACGCAAATGATTTCCAATATCTTAAGCGCCTTTGCAGGTGCCGCATTTTCGGGCGCGCGTCCCCTGCCCCAAAGAGCAGAAACAGCGCCGCAGCGCGACAGGTTCACTGCGGTTTTACAGCTGCCGTTACGTCATGCAAACGCTTGAAAACACGAAAAAAGCCGCGTTGTTTCCAACGCGGCTTTGACGAATACGACCGGGCAGCGATCAGAGCATCGCCATGCCACCGTTCACATGCAGCGTGGTGCCGGTCACATAAGCGGCCTCTTGCGACGCCAGATAAAGCACGGCGGCGGCGATCTCTTTCGAATCCCCCATACGGCCTGCCGGAATCTGGCTGAGGATCGTGTCTTTTTGGGTGTCGTTGAGCTTGTCGGTCATCGCGGTGGCAATGAAACCGGGCGCAACCGCGTTCACGGTGATGCCGCGGTTTGCGACCTCATAGGCCAGCGATTTGGACATGCCGATCATACCGGCCTTGGAGGCGGCATAGTTGCCCTGACCGGGGTTACCCGTAGCGCCGACGATGGAGGAGATATTGACGATGCGGCCCCAGCGCGCCTTCATCATGCCGCGCAGCACGCCCCGGCATAGGCGCATGGTGGAGGTGAGGTTCACGTCCAGAACACTCTGCCATTCCTCGTCCTTCATCCGCATGAAGAGGTTGTCCTTGGTGATGCCGGCGTTGTTGATCAGGATATCAACGGAGCCCATGACTTCGGCGGCTTGCTTGGGCAGCGCCTCAACGGCCTCGGCGTCGGAGAGGTTGCAGGTTACCACATGCGCCCGTTCGCCAAGCTCCTCGGCCAACGCGTGCAGCGGGTCGGGCCGGGTGCCGGACAGCGCAACAGTCGCCCCCGCTGCGTGGAGAGCGCGCGCAATGTCGCCACCGATGCCACCGGATGCGCCTGTGATCAGCGCGTTCTTACCTGTCAGATCAAACATGTCTGTCTCTTCCTTATGGATTATGCGCCGCTCACGGCCTTGACGTCGGCGTCGGTGCCGACCTGTTTGGAGACCAGGGCGCGGTCGATCTTGCGGATCATGCCCGAAAGCGCCTTGCCCGCGCCGATTTCCCAGAACTCTGTGACGCCCTTCGCGGCCATCGCCTGCACGCTCTCGCGCCAGCGCACGGACCCTGTGACCTGCTCCACCAAAAGGGCGCGGATGGTGTCTGGGTCTGTGACCGCATCGGCGCGCACATTGGCGATCAGCGGCACCGCAGGCGCCTTGATCTCCACGCCTGCAAGTGCCTCGGCCATCACATCGGCGGCGGGCTGCATCAAGGCGCAGTGGAAGGGGGCGGAGACCGGCAGCATCACCGCGCGTTTGGCGCCTTTCTCCTTGGCGATCTCGGCGGCACGCTCCACCGCGGCCTTGTGGCCGGAGACCACCACCTGCGTGGGATCATTGTCATTGGCGGCCTGCACAACCTCGCCCTCGGCGGCGGCCTCGACGGCGACGGCTTTCACCGTTTCAAAGTCCAGCCCCAAAAGCGCTGCCATTGCGCCAACACCGACCGGCACGGCGCTTTGCATCGCCTGCCCCCGGGTACGCAACAGGCGCGCCGTGTCGGCTAGGCTGAGCGCGCCGGAGGCGGCCAGCGCCGAATATTCGCCCAAGGAATGACCGGCTACAAAGGCGGCCTTTTCAATCGAAATGCCTTCGGCCTCCAGCGCGCGCATCGCGGCCATGGAGGTCGCCATCAAGGCAGGCTGGGCGTTTTGCGTCAGGGTCAGGGTCTCGATATCGCCCTCCCAGATCAGGCTGCTCAGGCTCTCGCCGAGGGCTGCGTCCACCTCGTCAAAGACCGCTTTGGCCGCCGGGTAGGCATCGGCCAGCGCCTTGCCCATTCCGATGGTCTGGGCCCCTTGGCCGGGAAAAACGAAAGCGATCGACATGGCTGTCCTCATTCATAAAACTGTCTTTCGGGCTGGTTTAGCGACCCAAGGGAAGGCACACAAGCATTTCACGTCAATGAAATATGCCGAAACCCGCGCGATGACAGCACAGGTGCAGATCAACTGTGCATGAGCGAAGACAGTGCGTTCTTGCGCCCCGCCTGCGCGTCACTACCTTGGGGAAAACCCGCCAGACCTTACATCAAGGACCGATCCTCCATGTCTCGCCAGAACACAGATCAGAGCTACGGCTCCATCACCAAGACCTTTCATTGGTTGACCGCGCTCCTGATCCTGAGCGCCTTTCCTCTGGGCTATTTCGCCACTGAGCTGGCAGAGCAGATCCAAAGCAGCGGCTTTGATGGCTCTCAAGCGGTGATCGCGCGCGCCACGCTTTTGTTTTCGCTTCACAAAACTCTTGGTGTTGCGGTGTTTTTCACCGCGCTTTTGCGCATCCTCTGGGCAATCACGCAGGAAAAGCCGGGGCTTTTGCACCCCAATCGCAAACTGGAAGCCTGGGCTGCGGAAACTGCGCATTGGGTCCTCTATGGTGCGATGGTGATTGTGCCGTTCTCGGGCTGGATACATCACGCAGCCACCGATGGCTTTGCTCCGATCTGGTGGCCGTTTGGGCAAGACCTGCCGATGGTGCCAAAATCCGAACTGGTGTCTAAGCTGTTCAGCACCATCCATTTCTACGCCATGCTCCTGTTGGGTGCGGCGATCCTTGCCCATGTGGCGGGAGCCCTGAAACACCATGTTCTGGACAAAGACAGCACGTTGCTGCGGATGCTGCCCGGCCGCCGCGCGCTGCCACAACCGCCCGCACAGACGCATTCTGCCCTGCCGTTCCTATCTGCTCTGCTGGTTTGGGCCGGGGTGCTTGCGGGCAGCAGCGCGCTCTATTTCAGCGCGTCCGATAAAGGCACGACTGCCGCTCCTGCCCTGCGCGAAACCGTCGAAGGCTCCGGCTGGAGCGTTGAAAGCGGCAACCTCGGCATCGAAGTGGTGCAGATGGGCAGCACGGTGAGCGGCAGTTTTGCCGACTGGAACGCCAAGATCGCCTTTGAAGAACCCGCAGCCCCCGGCCCAGCCGGTGAGGTTGAGGTCACCATTGCCATCCCGTCGCTGACGCTTGGATCGGTAACAGATCAGGCGATGGGCCCGGATTACTTTGATGCAGAGACCTATCCAAGCGCCACATTTGCAGCCGAGATCGTACAGATTGAAGACAGCCAATATGAGGCGCGCGGCACGCTCACCATCCGGGATCAGACGGTGCCGACCACCCTGCCCTTCACGCTCGACCTTGAGGGTGACACTGCCACCATGAGCGGACGCACCGAGGTGAACCGGCTCGATTTCAACGTCGGCACGGGCACGCAGGACGAAGCAACGCTGGCCTTCGGCGTCAATATCACCGTCGATCTGGTCGCCCGCCGCGCCCAATAGGCCCACGCTCACACAAGACCGCCGCGCGAACCTTGATGGTTTGCGCGGCGGCTTTTGCAGATCGTATCTTGCGAATTAGTGGCCGAGATACTGTGTTCCGAGGGTTTCGCGGTAACGCTCCGCCCATGCGCTGTTGATCGCCTCAATGGCCCCTTCGGCGTCGGCCTCCGCAAAGCAGCGATTGAAATCCTCTGCCAATTGCGCGTCGCGGAAGTTCATCCCATAGCTTGAGGGCTCAAAGATCGCCTGAAAGGTCACACCCTGATTGGGGTCAAACATCAGATCTCCGGATTGTTCGCGCAGCTGGCGATTATATTCGGCGAAAATCATGCCATCACCCACCACCGCATCGACGCGTTTGCCAAAGATCATACGGCTCTGACCGATCTGATCCGCCACTTCCTTGTAGCTCTTGAAGCTTGAAGCTGCGTCCTTCAACCCCGGCAGAATGTCTGAGGCGCCCATAAAGGCGATTACAGAATGGCCCGCGAGCGCGGCCAGATCGCCATAAGTGTTGCCCGCATCCGTCAGGAAAGACACACCGTTTTGGTACTGGATGTAGACGTCGCTCTGATGGCCGCCGAGCGGCATCCCCACGGGCACGGTGGCCACCGCATCACCGGTGCCACTGGCATAGGTTTTCCAGTGGCGGGTGAAGGGCTGGATCTCAAAGGAGACAGTATGGCCGCAACGCTCCATCACGGTGGAAATAATCTCGGCTTCGCGCCCGCTGCCATCCGCATTGAACATGGGCGGCAAGTCTCCGGCGAGGATGGTGATCTCGTCAGCAGTGGCAACCGCCGGGCTCTGAAACAGAGCCAGCGAAAGCGCGGCAGCAAAATAGGTGGCTTTATACATCAAATGGCTCCTGAACGGATGGCTGTGATTTCTAAGTGAAGTCACGATCCGCTGGACGAGCTAACGCTGGCTTAACGCAAACCCTCGAAATTTTGACGATCTAATTCAGAATTTAACGACCACCTTACGGCACACGGGCGGCCACCGCTGCCTAATGCCCATTTCCTAGTGAATGCCCGAGGTCAGCCCGCGCATCAGCCACCGCTGACTGATCACCATCACCAGCCCCGGCGGTACGAGGGCCAAGAGCGCCAAGATCTGACCCTCTGTGCTGCCTGCCCCGGCGCGGGTCACGCCGCTGACCACGGTCACCATGTCCTGACGAGTGGTCGACAACATCAGCGGCCAGACATATTGGTTCCAGCCCAGCACAAAGAAGATCAAAAACAGCGCCGCCACCATAGGCGCGGACATGGGCAGCAGAATATCCCAAAGACAGCGCAGCGGGCGCGCGCCATCCAGTCGCGCAGCCTCGATCAGTTCTTTGGGGATTTGTTTCAGGAATTGGCGGAACACCAATACGCCAAAACCGCTTGCGACCACCGGCAGGATCATCCCTGCATGGGTATTTGACAGCCCCAGCTGATGCACCACCGCAAAGCTGGGCAGGATGCGCGTCTCGATGGGAAAGAACATCGCCATCAGGATCACCCCAAAGAGCCACTCTCGTCCCGGCAGCGGAAAAAACACCAGTGCAAACGCCGCCAGCAAGGACAGCACACAAGCAAGAGCCGCCACCCCGAGCGCCAACACCAGCGAATTCCCGAGCATCTGCCAAAGGTCGATGTGATAGCCGAGGGTCCGGTCGGCGCTGAACATGGCCCGGATCTGTCGGCTCAGGTCAGGATCAGACAGCACCTGTCCGATCAGCACCAAAACCGGTCCCACCATGATGAGGCAGCCAAGACAGAGGATCAAATGGTCAAAATACCGGCGCATGAGACACAGTCTACAAAGGACACGCGCCACAGGGGGCACGCGGGGACGCAAAGGTCAATGAAGGCATTGACCGGGATACAAAAAACCACCGATCCCATCGGGACCGGTGGCCAAAAGGCACCTGTTCGGTGTCTTTGGTTTATTCGGCTTTGGTTGCCTCGACAGAGATCTTCACTTCGACCTCATCGCCGACGAAGGGCGCGAACTGGCCCAATTCGTACTCGGAACGCACCAAAGTGGTGGTGGCATCAAAACCCGCCCATGGCTTTTTCGCCATCGGGTGCTCGCCTGCTTTGTTCAGTTTGGCGTCGAGAACCACGGATTTGGTCACGCCATTGAGGGTCAGATCGCCCGTGATTTTTGCGGTGTCTTCGCCGGTCACTTCGATGCCAGTGGAGGTGAAGGAGACCATTTCGTCATCCGCAGCACCGAAGAAATCATCGGACATAAAGTGGTTGAAGCGTGCTTCCCAGCCGGTGAACATGGATTTCACGGGCATGGAAACGGAAACGGAAGAGTTCGCCGGATCTTCCTGATCAAACATGATCTCGCCCTCAAAGCCGGAGAACATGCCCCAAGTGGTGGAATAGCCGAGGTGGTTGTAGCTGAACAGGATCTGGCTGTGGCTCGAGTCGAGCGTGTATTTTTCAGGTGCAGCAAAAGCGGAAGTCGCGGCGGTGCCGATCAGCGCAGCAGCAAGCAGGATCTTTTTCATGTGTCTGGGCTCCAGAGTGGTGGTTCGATGGTCATAATGTCGGCCATGCGGTTGGCGTCAGCTAGTCCGCAAAACCCAACATCGAGTGTTGGGAAATGAACACCCGGCTATGCGCCGGGTGGGTCTGATATAAGCTGACCTAACGCAGTTGACCCGCCAAATCCTCTCGGGTCGGCGGGTTCTCACGCGAATGTCAGATAACGTGGGGTCTTGACCTCGGTGCCGGAGCGCCGCGTTCGCGGCAAATCAGCTCATGATGCGCAGATGCGGTTTCAGCTGAGACAACAACAGCTTGCGTGTGGTGCGACCTTCGAGCGGCAGTTCAATCAGAACGCTGCCATCGCCTTCGAGGATTTGCAGCGTCTTACCGCTGAAACGCGCTGCACCAAGCGAGGCATAGCTGCGGCGCATCAGCACAACCGAACGCCCGTCGCTGCGGATCTCTTCGATGCGCAACTCATTGCGCTGCGCGTCAAAATGAAATTCCGGCGGCAGCTTCATTTCCCGCTGCAACAGCAAGCACAGGCCGACAAACAGCAAAAACACCGACACGCCAATGCGGATCAACGCCATTTGCGGATCCGCACCGGAGTCTGGCATCAACCAGAGCCCGGTCGAGGCCATCACCATGCAACCACCGAGCAGGCGCAGCAACATAGCAGACACGGATCCGCCGGGGCGTAGGGTCACTTGCGAGGGCGCCTCAGAGCGAAATCCCGGCACATGATCAATCGGTGCAACACGGGTAAAGTCGATGACGTTCTGATCAATCGCTGTCATGGCTTTCTTCCTCTATACTCGCGGGCGCCCCTGACGCCGTTAACGACTTGTTAACCTATTCACTCGCGCTGGAATGGGGCAGCAGTGTGGCAGGGTGAGGGAAAACTTGGTTCCCTATCCTATTTCGCCAGACCTCGAGCCAAACGCCCCCCCGCGTCATGACCTTCTGTGGCGGGTTGCGCTTTGGCACAAAGCCGTCTAATGGGAGGCCTCCTTCCGTATCTTTTGATCCGCGCAGACTCTCGTGGTGGGGCAGCGGAAGGCAAATATGCCCCTCCTATGAAATGCGCCCAGACACAAACAGGAGTTCGCATGCCACTCTATGAGCATGTCATGATTGCGCGTCAGGACCTGTCCAACTCGCAAGCAGAAGGCCTCATCGAACACTTCGGTGCTGTTCTGTCCGACAACGGCGGTAAGCTGGTCGACCAGGAGTACTGGGGCGTGAAAACCATGGCCTACAAGATCAACAAAAACCGCAAGGGCCACTATGCCTTCCTGCGCTCCGACGCACCTTCGTCGGCCGTTCAGGAAATGGAACGCCTGATGCGCCTGCATGACGACGTGATGCGCGTTCTGACCATCAAGGTCGAAGAGCACGCTGAGGGCCCCTCGGTCCAGATGCAGAAACGTGACGAACGCGACAACCGTCGCGAGCGCCGTTGATCCAACGCTTGAGAAAAGGACGCTAAACCATGGCAGCCAAACCATTTTTCCGTCGCCGGAAAGTGTGCCCGTTCTCTGGTGAGAACGCGCCCAAAATCGATTACAAGGACACTCGTCTGCTGCAGCGCTACATCTCTGAGCGTGGCAAGATTGTTCCTTCCCGCATCACCGCCGTTTCGGCAAAGAAGCAGCGTGAACTGGCCCGTGCTATCAAGCGCGCCCGCTTCCTCGCCCTGCTGCCCTACGCCGTGAAGTAAGGAGACCTGATCCATGCAAGTTATCCTTCTTGAACGTGTTGCGAAGCTCGGCCAGATGGGCGACGTCGTTGACGTAAAGCCCGGCTTTGCCCGCAACTACCTGCTGCCGCAGGGCAAGGCTCAGACCGCGTCTGACGCCAACATTGCAGCTTTTGAATCCCAGAAAGCGCAGCTTGAAGCGCGCAACCTGGAGACCAAGAAAGAAGCAGAAGCCCTCGGCGAGAAACTCGACGGCCAGCAGTTCGTCGTGATTCGCTCCGCCTCCGATGGTGGCAACCTCTACGGCTCCGTCACCACCCGTGACGCGGCTGACGTTGCAACCGAAGAAGGCTTCTCGGTGGACCGCAAGCAGGTCATCATCCGTGAGCCGATCAAGACCCTGGGTCTGCACATCGCAGAAGTGCACCTGCACCCCGAGGTCATGGTGACCATCGAGCTGAACGTTGCGCGCTCCCCCGAGGAAGCGGAACTGCAGGCCTCCGGCAAGTCCATTCAGGAACTGGCCGCTGAAGAAGAAGCCGCAGCAGAGTTCGAAATCTCCGAACTCTTCGACGACATCGGTGGCGCAGCTTCTGACGACGACGAAGGCGACGCACCTGTTGCAGCCGCAGAAGAAGACGACTCCAAGTAAGCTTCGGCTGACTGCAGGGGTTCGCCCTTGCGATTGGAACAAAGAGAAAGGCGGCATCCGAGGGATGTCGCCTTTTTTACATTCCCGGATAAGCGCGCCTTAGCGGCGGAACAGTTCCAGCAGCAATCTCGGCGCCTGATTGGCAATGGTGAGCGACTGTATCGCCAGTTCCTGCTGTGTCTTCAGCGCGGCCAGTCGAGCGGAGGCCTCCTCCATATTGGTGTCCGTCAGGGCAGAAACGCCCAATTCCATGGAATCCATCAATCGTCCAACAAAATCGGACTGATCCTCTATGCGCGCGGCGGAAGAGCCCAGAGATGCGGCCCCCGTGATGGCCACTTGCAAGAAATCTTCGATTTCCGTGAGCGCTGTAGCGGCAGAGGTGCTGTCGGTGATCGCAGTGAGGCTGCTCGCCAAATCGAGGGTGTTATCGAAATTCACCGAAGCCACCGTGATCTCATTTGCGGTGACGGTGCCGCCCGACCCCACACGGTTCAGCGAGGCAAGCACGCCCAGCGACGTGGCCCCGGAGCCATCGACGTCCGCAGACAAGAGGTTTGCGCCGTTAAACTGCGCGGCGGCGATGATTGCCTCGACCTGTTCGACCTTTGAGGCAATATCGGTCTGAATGGTGGCATGGTCGACGTTTTCAGACTGTGCCGATACGATCAGTTCTTTAATCTCTGTCAGCTTTTCAACGATCTGCTCTGCGCCAGCGGAGGCGACAGCGACGGTGGCTTCGCCCATGGCGAGACCGTCCTTGATCGAGCGAAAGCCGGAGATGTCGGATTCCATGGTTTTGGCAATTGACCAGACGGCGGCATTGTCTTTGGCCGAGCCGATCCGCTTACCGGTCGAGATCGAGTTTTGCACATCGGTAAGGTTGCCGTTAATGGTCTTCAGAGTACGAAGGGCTATCTGCGCCCCGTGATTGGTCAGTATGCTGGACATGGGTTAGGTTTCCATCGCGAGGGACTGGACAGTCCCACAGGTGTAGATCCCGTTTCTGAGATCGCAGCGTATCGCTCTGGACACTGCCGAAGTGGTCCCCCGGCGCCATCCGCCCAACGTGCGGCTGGATGCAAGTTAACGATATCCACAAAGACGTTAATATATGGCTAACACGTAACGCAGTCGTTAACCCGACCGAAGCCGCTTTGCCCAATTGGGTAAACTTGTTCATACAAGAACCGCCGGCCCCAAAGGAGCCGGCGGTGGTATTCCTCAGGTCAGGAGACCTTAACGGAAGAGCTGCAACAGCGAGCTTGGTGCCTCATTCGCGATGGTCAGCGACTGGGTTGCCAGATCTTGCTGGGTTTGCAACGCGGACAGGCGCGCGGAAGCCTCTTCCATGTTGGTGTCGGTCATGGTCGACACGCCCAAAGTCATGGAGTCCACGAGGTTGCTAACAAACTCGGACTGATCTTCCAGACGCGCAGCATCCGCACCAAGGGACGCAGCACCGGTGATCGCGGTTTGCAGATAGGTTTCGATTTCACCCAGAGCAGAAGCGGCCGAGGCAGAGTCGGTGATTTGAGTCATCGAACCAAGATCGAGATCGGTTTCAAAATCTACGGAGGCGACGGAAATCTCAACCGCAGACACGGCACCACCTGCGCCAACACGATCAAGCGAGGCCAGAACACCAAGACCAGTAGCAGTACCGTCAACAGTTGCCTTCAACAAGTTTGCACCGTTGAATTGAGCAGCATCGATAATGGAGGTAATCTGCTCCACTTTGGAGGTGATATCTGTCTGGATCTTCTCGTGGTCAACGTTTTCAGACTGCGCGGAGACGATCAGCTCTTTCATCTCGGTCAGTTTTTCAACGATCTGCTCGGCACCGGCAGAGGCGACTGCGACGGTTGCTTCGCCGATGGACAGGCCTTCCTCGATTGCTTCAAAACCGGCAATGTCGGATTCCATGGTTTTGGAGATTGCCCAAACCGCGGAGTTGTCCTTGGCGGAGCCCACCTCTTTACCGGTGGAGATGCTGGTTTGGGTTTTGCTGAGGTCGTCGTTGACGGACTTCAGGGTCTGCAGCGCAACCATTGCGCCGTTATTGGTCAGAATGCTGGACATAGAGCACCTTATTCAATGGCAGGACAGTGATTTTTATGTCTGTCCTATATTCAGGTCATCCCGTTACACGGGGGCGAGTGGTCCCGTCCTAAACCTGCCTTCCGCCTCACGGCGTCAGCGCCACCTGTCACCAGATGCACCATCAAAGTGCCACAAAAGCCCTTACGATTCCTTAATGCGGCAGCGAGTCATTCCTACAATTTTAACACTGTTGAATAACTGTCTAAGCTTCAAAAAATTTTCCGTAAGAAATCGCAACCGTCGAGTGAGACACAAAAAACCGCCGGCCCCAAAGGAGCCGGCGGTGGTATTCGTGAGGTCAGGAGACCTTAACGGAAGAGCTGCAACAGCGAGCTTGGTGCCTCATTCGCGATGGTCAGCGACTGGGTTGCCAGATCTTGCTGGGTTTGCAGTGCAGACAGGCGCGCGGAGGCCTCTTCCATGTTGGTGTCGGTCATGGTCGACACGCCCATGGTCATGGAGTCCACGAGGTTGCTGACAAACTCGGACTGATCTTCCAGACGGGCCGAATCCGCACCCAGAGAAGCCGCGCCGGTGATCGCGGTTTGAATCAGCACTTCAATCTCATCCAGTGCGGTCGCCGCCGTGGCTGTATCAGTGATCGTCGTCAGGCTCGAGCCAAAGTCCAGATCGGCCTCAAAATCGACAGATGCGATGGTGATCTCAACCGCAGACACGGCGCCACCTGCACCCACGCGGTCCAGCGAGGCGAGAACACCAACGCCAGTTGCGCCATTGCCATCCACATTGGTCGCCAGCAGGTTTGCACCGTTAAACTGGGCTGCGGAAATGATCGCCTCAACCTGTTCCACTTTGGAATCGATGTCGGTTTGAATGGTGGCGTGATCAACGTTCTCAGACTGCGCGGAGACGATCAGCTCTTTCATCTCGGTCAGTTTTTCAACGATCTGCTCAGCACCGGCAGAGGCAACCGCAACGGTCGCTTCACCGACAGAGAGACCCTCTTCGATCGCTTCAAAACCGGCGATGTCGGATTCCATGGTTTTGGAGATTGCCCAAACCGCGGAGTTATCCTTGGCTGTACCCACCTCTTTACCGGTGGAGATGCTGGTTTGGGTTTTGCCGAGGTCGTCATTGACGGACTTCAGGGTCTGCAGCGCAACCATTGCGCCGTTATTGGTCAGAATGCTGGACATAGAGCACCTTATTCAATGGCAGGACAGTATTTTTTATCTGTCCTATATTCAGGTTATCCCGTTACACGGGGGCGAGTGGTCCCGTCCTAAACCTGCCTTCCGCCTCTCAGCGTCAGCGCCATCCGTCACCAGATGCACGATCAAAATGGCATGTATTCTGTTACTGACTCCTTAATGGGCGGCTTTTACATCCCTACAATTTTAACACAGCTGAATGATTTGCTAATCGTCGAAAATCCGCGACAATTGCATTGGATAATTGATTAAAACGGCAGGGCGTTTTTCGTCTGTTCCGTGGTCGTTTTGGTGTTGGCTAGACGATGAACAATCCACGCCAAGCGACTGTATTTAATGATATATCTCTAGGTTTGCCGCACGCATCGTACGCGTATAGGCAAAGCTCCGCCTTGTCTAAAATTGCAGGTTTGCCGCATCGCACAGCGTCGCTAGGTTGGGAGCCAGAGAAACAACCATGAGACAGCCCAATGAACCGTCGTCACCTGCTGTGGACCTTGGCGGCCTTTTCCCTCAGCTCCGTGGCGGGATGTGCAAGCACTGACGAGTCCGTCAGCCGTGCATTCAACCCGCCCCTCTATCCGAATGAGACACCGGAGCTGCGGAAAAAGATCAACTTCTGGGCCGATCATTACGAGGTGCCACGCAGTCTGGTGCACCGCCTTGCCATACGCGAAAGCACCCACCGCCCCTGGGCCACCAATCGCCCTTATTATGGGCTGCTGCAGATCCTGCCTGCCACCGCACGCTCCATGGGGTTTCGGGGCGAGCCGCAGGACCTGTTGGATGCAGATACCAATCTGAAGTATGCCGTGCGTTATCTGCGTGGCGCGTGGCTGATTTCCGATGGCAGTCAGGATAACGCGGTCAAACACTACTCGCGGGGCTATTACTACGAGGCCAAGCGCCGCGGTATGCTGGAAGAGACCGGATTGCGCTGAACCTCTGCGCAGTGAATGCCGCCCCTCCTCAGGAGGAAGGGCGGACATGTTGCGTGATCCTCAGTCGTCGGTGGACAGGATCTTCCAGATCACCGCCCCGATGACCGCCCCGACAAGCGGTGCCACCCAGAACAGCCACAATTGTGTCAGCGCGGGTCCATCCGCAAACAGAGCGACCCCGGTGGAGCGCGCAGGGTTCACCGATGTGTTGGTCACAGGGATCGACACCAAATGGATCAGGGTCAGGCCCAGTCCAATGGCTATCGGCGCAAAGCCTGCGGGCACAGTGGCAGAGGTTGCGCCAAGGATGATGATCAGGAACGCTGCGGTCATGACAATCTCCATGACCAGTGCGGACATCATCCCGTAACCCAACGGGGAAGCGGCCCCATAGCCGTTTGAGGCAAATCCACTAACGCCCTCAAAGCCGTTGATGCCAGACACGACAACATAAAGCGTGGCCGCCGCCGCGATGGCGCCGATGACCTGCACCAGCCAATAAGGGATCAGGTCTTTGGCCGGAAAGCGCCCCGCAACCACAAAACCAAGCGAGACAGCCGGATTAAAATGTCCGCCCGAAATCCCGCCAACCGCATAGGCCATGGTCAGCACCGTGAGACCAAAGGCCAGACTGACCCCCAGCCAACCGATTCCTACATTTTCAATTCCTGCAGCCAAGACGGCACTGCCACATCCGCCAAAGACCAGCCAAAAGGTCCCAACAAACTCGGCCAACAACTTTTTACTCATTTTTATCTCCACTTACACCGTCCCCGCTCAGATCTTGGACGCATCTTTTGTTTTGTGAGCGTCTGAGCATTGTGTTTCAGTTTTCACTTTCTGGAAGTCGGAAATATTTTATAAATACTACTCAACCTTGCCCCCTCTGACCGAGCACTGGCCTTGACTGTCAAAGGCGCCGATTTTTCCCAGCGAAAATGTCATCTTCTCGCTCTATCATTTGAAGAATCGCCCCTGTGGCACTCAGCCGGATGGGGCACAAAATATTGAATATTTCAGGAGAGTTAGATGTCTTTGCAAATTGACCGCAGGTCCTTTCTGGCAGGTAGCGCGGGTCTGATCGCACTGCATCCGTTTTCTGTCGCCGCTGCCTCGGGTCAGGTTCACCTGCGCCTGATGGAAACCACTGATCTGCACGTGCATGTGTTTCCTTATGATTATTACGGCGACAAACCGGTGGATACGCTGGGCCTTGCCCGCACCGCATCGCTGATCAATGACATCCGCGCAGAGGCGACAAACTCGCTGCTGGTGGACAATGGAGATTTCCTGCAGGGCAACCCGATGGGCGATTACATCGCCTATGAGCGCGGCATGAAAGAAGGCGATCAGCACCCGGTCATCACGGCGATGAACACCGTGGGCTTTGATGCCTCGACCTTGGGCAATCACGAGTTCAACTATGGGATCTCTTTCCTGATGAAATCGCTGGCCGGAGCCGGGTTCCCCGTGGTCTGTGCCAATATTGCCAAGAAGACCGGTGCCTCGCCACGCGAGGATGAGACGCTGCTGCCGCCCTATGTGATCCTTGATCGCGAGCTGACCGATGGCGCAGGCAAGTCTCACCCAATCAAGATCGGGCTGATTGGATTTGTGCCGCCGCAGGTGATGAATTGGGACCGCAAACATCTGGAAGGCAACGTGCAGGCGCGTGACATCGTCGAATGCGCCCGCGCCTATGTGCCCGAGATGAAGGAGAAAGGCGCAAATATCATTATTGCGCTGTCGCATTCCGGCATCGGCTCGGCCGATCACAGTGACGGGATGGAAAACGCCTCGGTGCCGCTGGCGGCGGTAGAGGGCATTGATGCCATTATGACCGGACACAGCCATCTGGTGTTCCCCTCCTCCACCTATGCGGAATTTGCAGGTGTGGATGCCGACAAGGGCACCATCCACGGCACCCCCGCCGTCATGGGCGGCTATTGGGGCAGCCATATGGGGCTGATCGACCTGATGCTGGAGCGCGATGGCAAGGGCTGGCGTGTGGTGGGCCATGCCTCCGAGGCGCGCCCCATATCAAAGCGCAACGAAGACCGCAGCGTCACCGCACTAGTCGAGAGCGATCAAAGCGTGCTTGACGCGGTGCAGGCAGACCATGACGCCACGCTGGCCTATGTGCGCCGCGCGGTGGGCAAGACGGACGCGCCGCTGCACAGTTATTTTGCGCTGGTTGCGGATGATCCATCGGTGCAGATCGTGTCTATCGCGCAGACCTGGTATATCGAACAGATGCTGAAGGGCACCGAATATGACGGCCTGCCGATCCTCTCCGCCGCCGCCCCGTTCAAGGCTGGTGGGCGTGGCGGGCCGGAGTATTACACCGATGTCCCCGTGGGCGATGTGGCGATCAAGAATGTTGCCGATCTTTACCTCTATCCCAACACCGTGCGCGCGGTGAAAGTCACCGGCCAGCAGGTCAAGGACTGGCTCGAACGCTCCGCGGGGATGTTCAATCAGATTGAGCCCGGCAAGGCAGATCAGGTGCTGCTGAACACCGAGTTCCCCAGCTACAATTTTGATGTGATCGACGGGGTGACCTATCAGATCGACCTGAGCCAACCACCGATGTTTGCGCCCAAGGGGGAGGTCATCAACCCGGACACCAACCGGATCGTGAACCTCGAATTCAATGGGGCCCCCATTGATCTCACTCAAGAGTTCATCATTGCCACCAATAACTACCGTGCCAGCGGCGGTGGCAGTTTTCCCGGCGCCATGGGCGACACCATCGTCTTTGAAGGACCGGACACGAACCGCGACGTGATCGTGCGCTATATCGTGGAGCAAGGCACCATCAGCCCCAAGGCGGATGGCAACTGGCGCTTTGCACCGCTGCCAGAAACCTCAGTGCTGTTTGATACGGGACCCAAAGCGGCCGCGTACGCCGCCAATGTGCCCGGTGTGACCATCACCCCCGCTGGCGACGGGCCGGATGGGTTTGCACGGTTCAAAATCGCACTCTGATCTATACTGAGGCAATCATCAGGGCCGCCCTGCATTTGCGGGGCGGTTCTTTTTGTCAAACGACGCGGTTGCGCCCTGCCCGCTTGGCTTTCAGCAGCGCCACATCCGCCTGCCCGAGCACTGGTTCCATCTCTGCCCGCCCGTCGAAATCCGCACAGCTGAAGGTCGCGGTGACACGCCGGGTGGCAAGAATACGCGAGGTATCCAGCGCTTGGCGGCATTGTTCAGCCAAGGCGCGGGTGGTGCCTTTCTCCGAGTTGAGGCGCAGCACCAGAAACTCCTCCCCGCCGATGCGGAAAAACAGATCACCGTCGCTCAACTGCTGACGCACCAAAGCGGTGACCGACCGCAGCACAAAATCTCCGGTTGGATGGCCGAAGGTGTCATTGACGCTTTTGAAGTAATCAAGATCAAAGAGGATCAGCGCTGCATTGCGTAAATCCTGCGTCTCTGACACGCGCGCCAGATGGCGACGATTAAAGCAACCTGTCAGCGGATCGAGAAACACGCTGTTTTCCAGCTGATCCTGCGCCTCGGTAATGCGCTTAGCGGCGAACCACAGAAAGGTCAGACACAAGAGCAAGGCCAGCCCGAGGCGTATGGCCATCGGCGCGTCTGCGCCCACAGTTGCCACCGTCCCTGCGACCGCAATCGTGAGCCCGAGAGAGTACCACACCGCAAAACGCCCGGGCTGCACAAGAAACGCGCCAATAAGGGTCGGAAAGGCATAAAACCCGACCTCCGCGCCTGCGCGCCACACCGACAGGACAATCAAGGCGCCCAAGAGGAACAGGACCATCGGGATCGAGATTGGTAGCCGTTTCTTTTTCACAAAGGCGCACAGGTCGATCACGACCACCAAAACGAGCAGCCCAAGAGCGCCAGACAGAATAAAATCGCCGCGCGTCAAATTCAGGATCAGCATGGCTGCGCAAACCAGAGCCAAACAAACACCTAAGTAAAAGTTGACGCGCGCCTGCGCCTCAGTGGCTACCATTTAACCGCCCCAATACAACGCTGTGGGACCGAGTCACCTCGGAAAATTCAAATTTCAAAAACTAATGAAATTTTCGCGAGGAAAGTTGAAGCCCACAATGAGAAATATTTTGAGGGAAAAAATTTAATTTCTTCCCCGCAATCGCCATTCTCATGAACACCCCGCTTCTTTGAAAAGCAAAAACAGATCGCCAAAAAGTGGAGTGTTAATTTTTCCTTTCTACCATAGCCTTTAGGCGTTTTTCGTATTTCTGATGAAACAAGCGCAGCATTATTGATGGCGCCAGTTTCCAAAGACGTATTGGCTTAAATCCATAATGCACGGGCACCTGTGAGCTGTCAAAATATTGACGCGCGAGATATTTTAGGTTGCGTATATCGCAATATAAAAAGGCCGCCCCGAGAGGCGGCCTTTCAAAACTTCAAAGGTGTGGAAGTTACTCTTCTTCCAGCGCCTCAACAGCTTTCTGCAGGTCCTCTTTGGACACTTCTTTCTCAGAAACTTTGGCCTGATCGAACACCAGATCGATGACTTTGTCTTCAAAGATCGGCGCGCGCAGTTGCTGCTGCATCTGAGCGTTTTGCTGAATGAATTCAAAGAACTGACGTTCCTGACCCGGATACTGGCGTGCTTGCTGCATGATCGCTTGGGTCATTTCCTGGTCGGTCACTTCGACTTCGGCTTTCTGACCCATCTCGGCCAGCAGCAGACCAAGACGCACGCGGCGCTCGGCCAGCTTGTTGTGCTCTTCGGTCGGCTCGATTTCCGGGTGGTCGTGGCCCTGCACGTCCGGGTTTTCCTCGTGCCACAGCTGGTGTGCGATCTGCTTGGCTTCTGCCTCAACGAGGCTCGGCGGCAGGTCGAAGGAGACCAGCTCGGCCAGCGCATCAAGGGCGGCACGCTTCATGACCTGACGGGCGGCACCAGCATATTCTGCTTCGAGACGCTCGGAAATCTGACCTTTCAGCTGGTCCAGATCTTCAGCGCCGAATTTCTTGGCCAGCTCGTCGTTGATCTCTGCCGCTTTGGGGGCTTTGACTTCTTTGACGGTGCAGGAGAACACGGCTTCTTTGCCCGCGAGGTGCTCTGCACCATACTCTTCGGGGAAAGTCACGGTGACGTCTTTTTCTTCACCGGACTTCACACCGACCAGCTGCTCTTCAAAGCCGGGGATGAAGGAGTTGGAGCCCAGCGTCAGCGGGTAATCCTCGGCGGAACCGCCTTCGAACGCTTCGCCGTCCACTTTGCCGACAAAGTCGATCACAACCTGATCGCCATCCTCGGATGCGGCACCCTCTTCGCGGGCTTCGAATTCCTGTGCGGAGGACGCGAGGTTTTCCAGCGCCTCGGTCACGGCTGCGTCTTCTGCTTTGACGACCAGTTTTTCCAGCTCAACACCGGACACGTCGACCTCAGGGATCGCGGGCAGTGCTTCGTAGGACATCTCGACGTTGACGTCGTCGCCCTCTTTCCAGTCTTCGTTGGTCATTTTGACGTCAGGCTGCAGCGCCGGACGGTCGCCGGACTCTTCGAAGTGCTTGTTCATCGCACCATCGACAGCTTCCTGCATGACTTCGCCCATAAGGCGGGGACCGAACTGCTTTTTCAAAAGCGGCATCGGAACCTTGCCCTTGCGGAAGCCCTTCATCTCGATCTCGGGTTGCGCCTCGGCCAGTTTCGCGTTGACCTTCTCTTCCAGCTCGGTTGCCGGAATGGTGATCGCGTAGCCGCGCTTCAGACCTTCGTTCAGAGTTTCAGTGACCTGCATCATATTCCCCATAGAGATTCGGGGCGCGCGCGCAGGCTCCGCCCCCAGACAATTTGAGGCCTTCTATTGGCCCGCGCGTCGCGGTGCAAGGGGCATCAGCCTCGATCCGCTCAGGAAGCGCCTCAAAGGGGCCTTTTCACCCGATTTTCGCCCCTGAATGGCGGGTTTTGCCTCATTGGACATGCAAACGCCCCCCGGCCAGTGACCGGAGGGCGCAGCATTATGCGGATGACACCAGCACAAGTAGGTCACGAGGTATAAACCCCTCGCACCGGCATCGCCCGTATATTCTCTGGATCAGAACTTCCAGCGCGCACCAGCGAGGATGGCAGAGCCGTCCTGATAGTTGGTCGCCGAAGCATCGTCATAGGAATACTCGCGATACGCGATATAGGCCTCAAGGTTCTGCTTGTCGAACTTCTGAACCGCAGCAATGCCAAAGGATTCTGCGCTGTCGTTGGTGGAGACCAGATCCGAGCCGTCATAATAGTCGACGGAGAAGGAGGTGGAGCCAACGGAGATCAGGTTTGCGGTGTAGCCCAGCTTCACATAGCCGTAGTCACCACCGGTATCACGGTCACCGGTTGCAGCGCTCAGCGACAGACCTGTGGGTTCGTGCAGAACGGCAGCAGAGGCGATGGTGTCGCGGGTGTCTTCAGAGCCGCCCTTCTCTGTCCAGCTGACAGCCAGCGCACCGGCCACAGTGAAATCGCCAAGATCTTCGTTCATGTAGTTCAGGGCAATATCGTACTGCTGGGTGTCGGCATCGCGGGTCAGGATGTCCTCACCATAAGAGGCAGAGACGGTGAAGCCCGAGAATTCCGGCGAGTCATAGCGGATACGGCCCCGGCGCGAGCCGTCAAAGGTCGAGAAGACGTCGCCGATTTCGATACCGGTCAGGTTGCCTGCGGTGTCACGCAGGAAATACCCGCCTGCCGCATCCGCCACGGCGGAACCTGCCACAACACCAGTGCCCGAAAGGTCGATACCAGTGGCACCATCAGCCGCCATGGAACCTTGACCGATAGAGAAGGTGCCGTAGCGCGGGGTGTGCCACTGCAGATCGACGTGACGCAGATCGCTGCGGGTCCAGTCGGTGATGTCGCCCTGACCGTTCTGGTTCACACCATCCGAGCCCCGCAGCGACAGAGAGGTTTCAAAACGGAACTTCAGGGTGTTCTCGCCAAAGGGCTGTTCCAGCCAGAAGCCGACGCGCGAACCAGAGTTGGCGTTGTCGACGAGGCGGTTGTAGTCTTCCTGACCGTCGTCATAACCCTGATAGGTCAAGTTGAGCTGGCCATACCAACGGAAGGAGCCACCATTGTCAGATGTGTAGGTGGGGCCCGCAACTGCGGGAGCGGCAAGGAGGGCTGACAGCGCAAGGGCGCTGGAGCCCACCGCAAGGGTTTTGGTGCTCATGATCTGAGTCTCCTAATTCAAAGGTCAGCCGGACATCCTCCATCCCCGGACCCGACTAGCATCGGAGCTACCATGTAAGTTTTTTGATGAAAGGACTTGAAAGTAAGCGTAGGTAAACGGGTCAGTTCACATTTCAGAAGACGCTGTAATAGCGGCATTATTCTGCTCACTCAGGCGAACCCAAAGGAATTCAGAGCATATTTTTCAACCCCCGAAATTAGATTTTTTCAACACTCTGCTATTCGCTCTGTGCAATGCTCCGCGCAAAATTCCGTGATCATTGTCGAATCAAGATGTCGATCCAGCACGGCTCAAGAGCTGCGCGCATCCGTCACAGTATTGGGCGCGCACAACAGGAAAACGTCCCCTCCAAGCCGTGGATGAGACGTCTTTATCGGGGTCTGTGATAGGGTTTGAAACGCGCGCGACTTAGCCCTGCTGGGTCATGGCCGCATGTTGCATCCAGCGGATCGAAGCCTCGATCGCGGTGCGCAGCATATCAAGCGACAGCCCGCGTTTGGTGAGATAGCGCGTGGCCCCCGCCTTCATCGCAGCCGCCGCCAGTTCTTCGCTGCCGCGGCCCGACAGAACGATCACCGGCACATAGGGATCGCGGGCCTTTAGCGCCGCAAGAACAGAGAGGCCGTTGTTGTCGGCAAGGTGGTAGTCCAGCAACACACAATCGGCGCGCCATTTCTCGAACCGCGCCACTCCTTCGCTGCCGCTGGGCGCCGTTTCAATCGAGCTCGACCGCAGTTGTTCACAAAAACGGCGCAGCATCTCGGTGTCTTCCGGGCTGTCGTCGATTATTAGAATCTTGGTCATTCTGCTTCCACCAGTCCTGCATGATCGACCACATCGCCTGCGCTCTCGCCCTTCGCATTGGGGAGCGAAAAGAAGAATGTGGTGCCCTGTCCGGGTACGCTTTCAAATGTGATCAGTTGGCCGTAACTCTCTACGATTTCCTTGGCAAAGGAAAGGCCCAGTCCACTTCCGGTTGCGCCGGGCAGCACGCGTTCTCCGGTATTCTGTCCACGGACCCCGGGCAGGAATATGCGCCCCTGATCCTCGGGCGCGATGCCGGTGCCGTTGTCGCGAATGTAGAACACATGCAAAAGGCCGCTGGAATCGGTGCTGCCCTCGCTCAGATACCCCACCTTCACCACTGGCGTGGAGGACTGATTATAAATCAAGCCATTGGCAATAAGGTTTTGAAACACAACCTTTGCCTTGGCGCGGCTTGCAAACACCATGGGCATAGAAGTTTCCACCTGCACTTCGCCGCCGGTGGCCTCCATCAGTTCCGAAAGGTCAGTGCAAATTTCATCGACCAGAACGCCTGTATCAATATCGGCGCGGTCGCTGCCCTTGCCCCGATGTTGCGCCGAGGCCAGCAGATCAGAGATCGTGGCCTCCATCTGTGCGCAGAGCTGCTCAATCCGGCTGACCTCTTCTGGCAGAGCATCGGCTGCGCGCTCTTGCAGGGCGCGCAGTTGCCAGTGAATACCCCGCAGCGGCTGTTTGAGATCATGCGATGCAATATCGGCAAAGCTGTCCAGTTCACGGTTCGAACGCTCCAGCTGATCCACCAGCACCTCAAGCTGGCGGGAGTGTTGCAGCAGCCGAGCCTGGCGTTCCTGCGCGCGGGAGCGTTGCAGTTTTTGCCAGATGCCAAAACCCAGCGCCGTGAGCAACAGCACCAAGACCGCCGCCGCGACCAGCCTGAGGCGCATTGGCGTCCAGAACGGCGCGCGCCCAAACCATTTGGTCTGGAGGGCCTCATATTCCTCTGAAATCAGATAGGCCGGGATCACCGCATTCAGCCGTTCACGGACCTCCCCTAGGCCCAATCGCAGGGCCGGGCCGGATTCAGAGACATAAAACGGCTCTGTACTGCTGCGGAACTTCTCCTCTTGGCCCTCGGCCTGCAGATGGGTCCAAAAGGCTCTTCCGGTTGTCAGCACCGCATCGGCCTGCCCCTCTAGGAGCAGGTTCATGATGCCGTCTTTGCCCTCCGCATAGACAATATCGAGCCCCCCGTGGCGTTCCGCCAACTGTGCTGCGTTCTTGCCGCTTTCGACGCCAACACGCAGCCCGACCAGATCGTCCAAGACCTGCGGCTCAAGCGATGCCTCCCGCAGAGTAAATATGTTGAAGGGGACACGGTGCACCGGGAAGGTGAAATCCATCCGTTCCGCACGGGTGGGATTGGTTGCCATCATCGGGATCAGATCCACTGAGCCCTCACGCGGTCCCTGCCCGAATTCCTCGTCCGTGATGCGTTGGTAGCGAATTTGCAGCCCCGCCAGATCCACCAGATCTTCTAGCACCTCAATCCCAAAACCGCCGGGCGTGCCATCATCCCCGATCGACACAAATGGCGGGACATGATGAACACCGACGGTCAGCACATCTGGGACGGGCTCTGGGTTAGAAATAAGATACTTGATCCGCAGTTCTTCCAGCGTCCCGTTTTCTTCAAACTTCTGCAGAGCCTTATTGATCGGCTCCAGCAGTTCTGCGCGGCTTTCGTGAACGATGACCACACGGTCGATCCTGACCAAAGGATCACCGACATAGGCAATCCGACCATCGGTACGCGTTGCACGGGTCAGGGCAAATAGAACGTTGACCGGATAAGACAGAGCATCCACTTCACCGCTCAGCAAAGTCACCAACGCAGCTTCCAAACCGGGTTGCTCGACCACGGTTGCGTCGGGAAAAAGATCGGGATTAGAGGCAATTGTCGGCGGCACCGCCGCTATGCGAACGCCGCTCAGATTGTTGGGATCGAAATCATCGGCGTTCTCAACCGGAACGGCCAGCCGGACCTGAACCTCTGAAATCGTCTGTGACGCAAGGTTGGTCTCGCGAAACGCCGGGCCGTGCCCAACTCCGACCAGCATGTCAGTCTCGCCAGTCGCCTGCGCTGCGGCGATTTTCGGTATCGGCCCATAGAACTGGAACTCCAGCTCGAAGCCAATCTCCTCAGCCAATAGCCGTGCAAGTTCAATGGCGAACCCGGTAGGCTCCCCGTCGTCCCCCATCATCGACAATGGAGGAACATTGCCCCAGGGCACCACAACTTTGTCATACTGGGGCTGGGCCTGAACAGGGAGCACCCCGAAAACGCTCGACACCCACACGAATAAGAGGAGCAGCGCTTGTTTCAAACCACCCGCGCCCCGCATCTCAGAGCAGCTCGCCAAGAACCCCGCGCGTCACCGGCTTTTCGCAAAATCCATCGATGACCGGGTGGTCATCGGTGCGCTGCCGGTCGGCAGGGTTGATGGAGGATGAGCAAACGAACAAGCGGGCATGTCCCTTCAGTTCCGGATAGAGCGCATGATAGGCGTCCGCAAACTGAAACCCATCCAACCGGGGCATGTTGATGTCGACAAATACGATATCCACCGGATCCCGCCCCGGCGTTTTCAGATATCGCAGCGCATCCTCGGCATAGACGAACTCAACCACCTCGGCATCCGGCGCAACCTTGCGCAGGTTGCGTTTGAAAAAATACCGATCCGCGTCGCAATCATCGATCAAAAGGATCTTTGGCTTTGAGGTGCTCATGTGCTCCGTCCGGCTCATGTTGCAGAGAGGGTAAAGCGGAAGCTTGCGCCCCCCGTTTCCGTGTCAGTCACCTCGATCGTGCCACCGTGCATGGAAATGATCTTTTCGCACATCGCCAGACCAAGGCCGCTGCCTTCGATCTCTGATTCTACGTGCAGACGGGTAAAGAGTTCGAAAACACTGCCGCGGTCTTTTGGTGCGATGCCGATACCGGTGTCGTCCACACGCACGCCTACCTTGCCATCTTGGGCCGCGAAGGGCGCAATGGTTACGCGACAGGGGCGCGCCGGATCGCGGTATTTGAGCGCATTGCTCAACAGGTTCTGCAACACCCGTGAAATCAGCTCCGGCGCACATAGGGCGGCAGGCAAGGGCTCAATCTGCACCTCTGCTTCCGCTTCGCTCACGAGGTGTTTGAGATCGGTAACACTGGCCTCTGCAAGACCGGTGAGCTCGCATGCCTCAAACTCCAAGGTGCGATCCTGCAAACGGGCGTAATCCAGAATGGCATCCACCCGCCCCTTCAGGCGGCGCGTGCCTTGGGTCAGGAACTCGACAAGCTCTTGGGCGTCGGCGTCCAGCGTGTCGGGTAGTTCTTCCAACAACGCCTCAATGCTGCTCTCGACCGTGTTGAGCGGCTGTTTCAAATCATGCGCTGATATAAAGGCAAAACGGCGGATTTCATTGGCCCGCTTTTGAATGTCGTCCTCGCGTTCGCGCAGATCGGTGACGTTTTGATGCACGCCAATCATGCGCAACGGACGATGATCAACGCTCCAATCCGTCACCTGCCCCCGGCTCTTGACCCAAATCACCCCGCCATCCTTGCTCAGATAGCGCACCTCGACCGAGAAAGGTACCTGTCCGCGCGAACGCACATGAACATCAAAAGCCTCGTGAAACCGGGAGCGATCCTCGTCATGGATCAGGGCAAACCATGCTTCTGGCTTGGGGGCCAGCTCCCCGGCTGCAAAGCCCAAAAGCTCGACAAAACGGCGACTTATGTAGAGTTGTTCATCGGGGATATTCCAATCCCAATAGCCCGCCTCTTCGCTCTCGAGCACGCTGGCGAGGATCTCACTTTGGCGCCGCGCTTCCTGCTCCAGCAGTTTGCTGTCGGTGATATCCAACAGAGTGATCACCACACCATCAGACTCGCCGCGCTGGCGGGTGAACCGGCGCACACGTGTTTGCACAAACCCACCATCGCGGCGGCGCAATTCGCGTTCTGACTCTTCACCCTGATCGCGGGCAAGGCTCGCATCATCCACCAGAAGGCTCACCGCCTCTGGCAAGAGCGAGGTCGCAAAGCTCTCTAGCGGGCGGCCCACATCGCTGTGCTTGAGATCAAGATACCGGGTCACCCCGGCACTGAACCGGCGGATGCACATGTCATTGTCCAAGAGCAAAATCCCAAGCGCCGCTGTCTCGAGGAGGTTGTCGACATCTGCATTGACCTGCTCCAACTCAGCGATCCGCTCGATGTTTTCGGTATTCACCGTGTGCAGTTCTTCGTTGATGCTCTGGGTTTCTTCGTTGTTGGCCTGCAGTTCTTCGTTGGCGGCGATCAGCTCTTCGTTTGCGGTCTGCAGTTCCTCGTTCGAGGCGCCAAGATCCTGCGCTGTCACCCCCAGCATTTCCTGCAAAGAGCGCACCTCGCCCTCAAGATGCTGGATATAGGCGCGAGTTTCTTCTCTGGGCTGGTCGCGATCAATATCCACATCGGTTTTCGGCAGGCTCTGTAGCGTTTGACGAATAAACAGCGCGATGGCAGAGGTATGCCCCTCCCACATGATCTTGCGCCCGGAAATTGAGACCGTGCGCACTTGATCCTCTTCGATCAGGCGCATGTCCGCCGCTTGGGCGGTGGTTTTATCCTCAGCACCGCGCATCACCAGCGCGACAGAACTGCGCAACCTGTCATCGCAAAGCTCAAAGATATTGGTCGAAAAACCACTTTCGGGGATTTGCAGGATAGATTGCATATTCCCGAATGTTTTCAGCAATGTAGCCGTCGGATCGACGATACAAACGGAGGTCTGGCTGGCCTCCAGAGAGAACTGAAAGAGCGAGCTGAGATCATCCTGAAACGTATGCCCCGCCGACAGCATCCGACGCGCCCGCGGCAACATGCCAAGCGCAGGTAATTGCGCCGTTAGCTTGCCACGACCGATCCCCGACTGTGCAACACGTTTGTTTTTATAGATCCGCTCCTTACCCATGAAGAAATCAAACCGAACCCCGTCGGTGCCCGGTGTCTCTGCCGCGCCCAAGAGCAGGTACCCGTCCATCCTGAGCGACATGGAGAAGTTGACCATGACCTTGGCCTGCACGTCAGGGCTGAGGTAAATCAACAGGTTACGGCAAACGATTAAATCGGTGCGCGTGTAGGGCGGATCAAGGGTAATGTCATGCACCGCAAAAACGATCTGCGCGCGAATTTTGGGCGCGATGGCAAAAGTGCCGGGATGATGCGTTACATAACCCGCTTCACGATATTTGAGCGGAATTTCCTCAAGCGTGTGGTCCGGATAGATCCCCTGCTTTGCCGTGTTGACGGAGTTTTCGTTGACGTCCGTTGCATAGACGCGAAAGTCCCGTTCGATTTTGTGATCATCCCGGAATTTCTGCAGCGACATCGCAAGCGTATAGGCCTCCTCCCCGGTGGAGCAGCCCACCGACCAGACCCGCAGGGGTGCAGTTGTGTCGCCTTCCTCAAACAGGCGTTTGAGAACCCGCGTCTCCATAGCCTGCCAGACATGCAAATCGCGAAAGAAATTTGTCACACCGACCAGAAACTCCCGGTACAGAAGCTCCACTTCGCCGGGGTGTTCGCCGAGGTAATCCAAATAATCGCGGATTTTCGAGAGGCCCAAAAACCCCATCCGCCGCGCAATACGTCGCTTGAGGGTCGGCTCCTTATAAAGGGCAAAATCGATCTCTGCCTGCTTGCTGACCGTCTCTAAAATCAGCCGAAAGGTGTCCTGCGCGCCGACAAACATCTCGTCAACGTCAGAGATACCGTGGTTGCGCAGCTCAATGAACCTTGCGATTTCCTCAACGATATCATCGGGTTGAAGAACCTGATCCACCAACCCCGTTCCAATCGCCTGACGGGGCATGCCGTCAAACCCGCAGGTTGCAGGTTCCTGTGCGATCACCAGCCCTTCGCGATCCTTGATCGAGCGCAGCCCACGACTCCCGTCCGAACCCGTACCCGACAAAACCACCCCGATGGCCCGCTCGCCCACTGCCTCCGCCAACGACAAAAAGAAAATGTCGACAGGCAGGTTGAGCGCCGGTCTGGGTTGCGGTGACACCAATGAAAATCGAAGCCCCTCCACCTCTGCCTCGGTTATCGATGCTTCGGTATCTTGGATCACGGCACGCTCATCGACGTCGCCTTCCGTGCCCTGAATAACGATATTGGCGCCCGGCGGGATGACATAGATATGATGCGGCTCGACGCGCATATTATCTTCGACTTCGACCACCTTATGCTGTGTCTCGCGGCCGAGAATTTCAGTCATCAGCGATTTATAATCCGGCGACAGATGCTGGATCACCACGAAGCTATGCGGGAAATTTGCCGGAACCCGCGAGAGCAATTGCTTAATCGCGTCAAGTCCCCCCGCAGAGGCCCCCACACCGACAATGTAGAATCTTTCATCTACCTTACCGATTTTGCGCTGAGGATCTTTGACCGCAGGCGTAAGCGGCGTGATGTTATTTTCTGTCATGGTCTACGTTGAACCGCCCGTCCAATTCTCGTTTGACTGAAACCAGCACTTACGAGCGCATGAAACGCTCTGGCCGATAAATTCGAGCGTTCTGTTAACACTCCGGTGCCCCATAAGGTCCGCCAAAGATTAGCCTTTGTCGCAACGCACGTCCAGCGTGCATCACCGTTGTTTATTGTGATGCCGATGCATTTCAAAAGCCTGCTAAGGCCTGTCGCTTTTGCTGCGACCCGATTTCACGGTGATCAGATCGCAGGTTTAGGCGATGTGAAGCGCCCTCTTTGAGGGAAGGTAAAGTACGGCTCAACATCGCCATGGTGTGCTATCCATTTTAACGCATACTATTCAGACAGTTATCGGAAACATGTATCTTGTCTTGAGCGATAGGCGAGAGATAACTGGTCGCGCTTTTCCGACATTTTCCTCGTCCGGGGCAGCGGGTATTGAATGCGTTTTTATGCTTCATCGATATTTTTGGATTTTCAACCTGCGGCAATTACGCCACCCCGGAATGGCTTCTCTTTGGAAAACGCCCCCCCACTCCACCGCCCACCGTTTCAAAGCGATCGTATTTCGCATCCACGCGACCGAAATCGACCTTTCCCATTGGAACGAAGTCAAATGGGAAAGGTCGGAATATAACGCTCAACACGCGCTAGAAGTCTGTCCATTTATCATTTGCGCGCATGGGCTCGGGCACGGTGTCGTGGTCCTCTGCTGCGCTGCCCGGCTCTGCGTGCGCATCGATGATCTCACCATCATCCCAGCCGCCTGCATCCGTCGCTGAGACAGGTGCAGCCGACGCGGGAGCGGGCAGTGCTGGCGGCGCCTCGCCTTCGCCGGACTGGTTCTGGGTGCGGAAACGGCCAACAAATTCAGCCAAGCGATCCGAGTCCTGACGCAACGTATGCGCGGCGGCTGTGTTCTCCTCAACCATGGCCGCGTTGGCTTGGGTCACCTGGTCCAGCTGAGACATGCCGATGTTGATCTCTGTCAGCGCGGTGGATTGCTCCTGCGAAGACTTGGAAATCTCTTCGATCAGACCCGAAATATGTTTCACCTGATCCACAATCTGCGTGAGGGCGTCGCCGGTCTTCCCCACCATCTGCACACCGCGCCCAACCTGCTGTCCGCTGGTTTCAATCAGGGCCTTGATCTCCAGCGCGGCCTCAGAGGAGCGCTGCGCAAGGCCGCGCACCTCAGATGCCACCACCGCAAAGCCGCGACCGGCCTCTCCTGCACGAGCGGCCTCAACCCCAGCATTGAGCGCCAAGAGGTTGGTTTGGAAGGAAATATCGTCAATCACGCCAATGATTTGGCTGATTTTTTGCGAAGACTCCTCAATACCGTTCATTGCATCGATGGTCTCTTGCACGATAGCGCCACTGCCCTCGGCCATGCCGCGCGCCTCGCGTACTGTATATTCGACGCTCATGACATTTTCATTGGCAGATTTCACACTTGAGGTGACCTCTTCGAGCGCGGCGGCGGTCTGTTCCAGTGTCGCGGCCTGACTTTCTGTGCGCGAAGACAGATCATCTGCCGATGCGCTCACCTCGACGGCCCCTTTGGAGATGTTTTCAGCGATGTCACGCACGGCTTCGATCACATCGCTCAGCTCAGTCATCGCGTCATTGATGCTGTAGCGCAGCTTTTTATGTTCAACCGGAAAGAACTCGAGGATCTTGTTGCGGAAGTCGCCTTTGGCGAGGTTCATCAGTGCCTTGCTCAGGGTGCGGACAACCATCTCGTTGCCTTCTTGGATCACCTTTTCACGATCCTTGGCGGCAGCGCCTTCCTGCAAGCGCTCTTGCAGATGAACAAGCGTTTTGGAAATGAAACCAACCTCGTCCCCTTGATCGCAGCCGGAAATTTCCTCGTTGTAGTTCTGATCCGCAAGATCCTGTACATGGGCTGCCAAACGCTCCAGCCGTTTTACGACTCCGCGCGCCGCCACATAGGACGCAATGACCACCAGTGCGAGGGTAATAGCCAGTTCTATCAAAGCGTTACGTGTCGTTGCGTTGACCACGGCCATAGCCTCTGAACGGTCAATTTCAAACACCAGCCCCCACTGGCTGCCATTGGGAATGGACACGCTATCAGAAGCGGCAATGACAGTTTCGCCAAGCACACCGGTTGCTGGATCGAAGTAGCCCGCCTCACCAGACAGTGCGGTAGTGATTTGCTCGCGCGCAGGGAGTTGCTCATAGGCGGCAAACCCACCTTCCCGAGGTGATTCCGTCAATGACAGCCCTTGTTCGTTCACCAGATAGACAAAACCGGTCTCTCCGAGTTGCTCTGACTGAGACAGAAGGCGCATGATGCCATCCAGTGGGAATTGCACCGCCAACACGCCCAACATCTCGCCATTTTCAAAAACCGGGGTCGACATGAACATCGCCTGAGCGCCCGCGCTGGGAGCATATGGCGCAAGCGAGGTCATGTAGAACTCACCAGCCTCCAAGCTGCGCCCTTTGCGAAAAACCTCACCCAGCCCGCTGTCCTTGTATTTTCCAGTCTCAAAATTCAGGCCAAAATCATCTTCTTTGAACACCGAGTAGATCAGGTTGCCCTCAAGATCGAAGAGGAACAAATCGTAATAGCCATGTGCACGCAGATGAGACCGCAGCCCCACGTGATGGCGCTGATGCGATTGGGTCCATGTGGAGCCATCTTTTGCAGAGACCAACTCATCCTTCTTGCCCAACGGGTTGGGGTTATCGGAAATATAGAGGTTGCGCATGGCCTCGGCCGGGTCGCCCTCGAACTCTTGCCATGCGCGTGAGAAATCCGCTGTTGCGGCCTGAATGGCATAGCTGCTGGAGAGCGCGGTCACCTCGGCCTTGATCTCCTCAAGCCACCATTCCAGCGCATTTTTGCGGCCCGATACAAAACCGGAGTATGCAGTCTTAAGCTGCTTATCAACCGTGGTACTCATCTGCGATAGCTGCAGCGCCCCAGAAGCCAGAACAATTACCACCACTGGCAAGGCGATCAAAATTGGCAGCTTCAAGCCAAGCTTGAGATTTCTCAAACGCAACATTCTTGGTCCCTCGTTATCAACCCGCCCAAGACAGCAATACAGAGCGGCACACCTAACTTTCGCTCAAAAACTAAGCGGAAATGCCTTTAGACTTCATGAATCTATCGATATCCCGCCATTTAACGGCAGCATATCGGTCCCTTTACGATAGCAGCAGAGACTTTCACATATCGAACAATTTTCGCTCAATTCCATGCCTGAACCGCAGATCGGTTTCGGGTGGTGGCGAAATACAAAACGGGCGGCTTACTGAGGAAGCCGCCCGTCTCTTATTTTATTTTGCACCAACAGGGGTGCAGCGGGGCATAGATCTGTACCGCTGCGGGATGCGTCTTAGAAATGCGCTGAGCGCGTGCCTGCCGGTTTCTCTACGGGAGGCGCGAATTTGGTCAGGTCGATGCCCTCCACAGCGGTTTTATATTCCTCGATGGTGGGTGTGCGGCCCAGGATGGCCGAGAGCACCACAACCGGGGTCGAGGCCAGAAGGCTCTCGCCTTTCTTTTCCGCGGCGTCTTCTACGACCCGGCCCTGGAACAGGCGGGTTGAGGTGGCCAGAACGGTGTCGCCCTTGGCCGCCTTTTCCTGGTTGCCCATGCAGAGGTTACAGCCCGGACGCTCCAGATAGAGGATGTTTTCATACTCGGTCCGCGCCTGCGCTTTGGGGAACAGATCGTCGAACTCAAAGCCCGAATACTTCTGCAGGATTTCCCAATCGCCCTCGGCTTTCATCTCGTCGATGATGTTGTAGGTCGGCGCTGCCACCACCAGCGGGGCTTTGAACTCAACCTTGCCGTTGGCTTTCTCAAGGTTCTTGAGCATCTGAGCCACGATCTTCATGTCGCCCTTATGCACCATGCAGGAGCCCACAAAGCCCAAATCCACCTTTTTCTCCGCCTTATAGAAAGAGATCGGACGGATGGTGTCATGGGTGTAGCGCTTGGAGACGTCCTCGTTGTTGACATCCGGGTCCGCGATCATCGGCTCGTCGATCAGATCGAGGTCAACCACCACTTCTGCAAAATACTTGGCGCTATCGTCCGGCGACAGGGCCGGTTTCTCGCCAGAGCGGATTTCGGCGATGCGCTTGTCGGCCTTGTCGATCAGACCCTGCAAGGTGCCGGCCTCATTCTCCATGCCTTTGTCGATCATGATCTGGATACGGCTCTTGGCGAGTTCCAGAGAACCGATCAGGGTGTCGTCATTGGAGATACAGATCGACGCCTTGGCCTTCATCTCTGCGGTCCAGTCGGTGAAGGTGAACGCCTGATCCGCCAGCAGCGTGCCGATGTGGACCTCGATGATACGGCCCTGGAACACGTTGTCGCCATGCTGTTTCAGCATCTGCGCCTGTGTGGCGTGCACCACATCGCGGAAGTCCATGTGATCGGCCATTTTACCCTTGAAGGTCACTTTGACCGACTCGGGGATCGGCATGGTCGCCTCACCGGTTGCCAGCGCCAGCGCCACGGTGCCGGAGTCCGCACCAAAGGCCACGCCTTTGGACATACGGGTGTGGCTGTCGCCGCCGATGATGATGTCCCAGTCATCCACGGTGATGTCGTTGAGCACCTTGTGGATCACATCGGTCATCGCGTGATATTCGCCCTTGGGGTCGCGGGCTGTAATCAGGCCAAAGTTGTTCATGAACTGCATCAGGCGCGGAATATTGGCCTGTGCCTTCTTGTCCCAGACCGACGCGGTGTGACAGCCGGACTGATAGGCCCCATCGACGGTCGGAGAGATCACGGTGGCCGCCATGGCCTCCAGTTCTTGCGAGGTCATCAGGCCAGTGGTGTCCTGAGAGCCGACGATGTTGACCTTCACGCGCACGTCAGAGCCCGCATGCAGGGTCTTGCCGGGCGTGCTGCCCACCGCATTGCGGTTAAAGATTTTCTCAACCGCAGTCAGGCCTTGGCCCTCATGGCTGACTTCTTTGGCCGGTGCAAAGACCAGCGGTGCCTCGATGCCGAGGGTTTCAGCCGCAAACGTCTGCAGCTTCTTGCCAAAGACGATGGCATAAGAGCTGCCCGCCTTCATGAATTCGACCTTCTGCGGAGTAAACGCAGAGGAGACATCCACCAGTTCTTTGCCGTCTTCGTCCAAGAGCATCTTGTTCTTGGTGTCGATTTTCAAAACGGTGCCGGTTTCAACCGAATACTTCTGCTCCAGCACTGGGTTGCCGTCATTGTTGAGGATCGCCTTGCCGTCGCTGTCGACCTTCTTGACCCAGTTCTTGAGGTCGAGACCAATACCGCCAGTCACGCCCACGGTGGTAAGGAAGATCGGCGAGATACCATTGGTGCCCGCAACCACGGGCGCAAAGTTCACAAACGGCACATAGGGGCTGGCTTGTTTGCCGGTCCAGAGCGCCACGTTGTTCACGCCGGACATACGGGACGAGCCCACGCCCATGGTGCCTTTTTCCGCGATCAGCATCACGCGCTTGTCGGGGTGCTGCAGTTTCAGCGCCTCGATTTCCTTTTGCGCCGCCTCAGAGATCATGCATTTGCCGTGCAATTCACGGTCCGAGCGCGAATGCGCCTGATTGCCGGGGGACAGAAGGTCGGTGGAGATATCGCCTTCGGCCGCGATATAGGTCACGACCTTGATTTCTTCATCGACATCGGGAAGCTTGGTAAAGAACTCGGCCTTTGCATAGCTTTCAAGGATCTCACGCGCGATCGCGTTGCCGGCCTTGAACGCCGCCTCAAGCCGGTCGGTGTCCGCCTCATAAAGGAAGACTTGTGTCTTCAGCACATCCGCCGCCTGCGTCGCGATGGCCGCATCATCGCCAAGCGCCAGATCCAGCAGCACCTCAACCGAGGGGCCCCCTTTCATGTGCGACAGCAGCTCAAACGCAAACTCGGGCGCGATCTCAGCCACCTCGACCTCGCCGAGAATGATCTCCTTGAGGAAGGCAGCCTTCACCCCTGCAGCACTGGTTGTGCCGGGCAAGGTGTTGTAGATAAAGAACTTCAGAGAGTCTTCACGATGCTCGTTGCCAGAGTCCCTGATCTGCGAAATCAGCTCCGCAACCAGCGCGCCATCGTCAATGGGTTTGGGGTGCAACCCTTCGCCCTTACGCGTTTCGATCTCTTTTAGGTAGTCTGTGTACAAGCTCATGACGGTCCCGACGATTCTGTGTAAGAAAAAGCCTGAAACGGGTTCGCAAACACTCTTGGCGAGCCGCGTCAAGCTTGCTGTATGCGGCAGTATACCAATGCAGAATGACTTGCAAGACGTTCCGACATGCATGGTTTACTCGCGCAGAGTTTACCATACCCGCGCCAAGATGCACCTCATCTGCGACGTTCTTTCGCCATATTTATGGCGCAGGTGATGAAAGACGCATCGCGACCGGAGGTTCCCCATGTCATATGCCAAATTGCAGTCTCCTCTCGGAGGGTCTGATCTGGGCACGCCTTCCGGTCTGCGCCCGCTCAGCGGCGTTACGGCGACGGCAGAGGTGTTAACGCGCAAGGGTTATAAGGCCGCAGCCCAATTGAGCAGCCGCGACGATGTCATCACTCGCGACAAGGGTATCCTGTCAATCCGCGACATCACACGCCGCACGGAGCGCAGCCGCATGGTACGCTTTGCCGCCGAGGCCTTAGGAACGGATCGCCCGGAACAGGATCTGGTGCTGCCCGCCCGGCAGTTGGTGCTGGTGCGGGACTGGCGTGCAGAGGCGCTCTTTGGCCGCCACGAGGCATATGTGCAGGCCGCAGCCTTGATCGACGATCAATACATCACCGATGATGGCATGCATCAGATCGACTGCGTGCAGATCTGGCTGGAGGCACCTTCTGTCCTCTATGTACGCGGTATGGAGGTGCTCTCAGCGCATGGGTTCGACGCAGCCCTGCAGCCGCAGGCTTAGATCCCGAGACCGCTGAACACCTTCGGCAGTTGCTCTGGCAAATCCTCCGCAATCAGTCCCGCGCCAAAGCTGCGCGCGCATTCCTCATGCAACCACGCAGCCGTCGCGGCGGCCTCATGAGGGGCAACCCCACGCGCCAACAGCCCGGTGATAAATCCAGCCAGAACATCCCCCGCCCCAGCCGTTGCAAGCCACGGAGCTGACCGGTCATAGATTGCCGCCGAGACCGAACAGGATCCGTCAGGCTCCGCGATAACCGTATCCGCACCTTTGAACAAAACCGTTGCCCCCGCCCGGCACGCCGCCTCACGGGTCGCGTCGACCTTGGAATAGGCCGGCCCGCAGAGGGCAGATTGCGCCAATCGCTGCGCAAGATCAGGAAACAAACGCGCGAACTCTCCGCCATGCGGGGTCAGCACGCACGTCTTGTGCAGCATATCAAACAGCGCCTGAGGGTCGTCTCCAAACACCGAGAGCGCGTCCGCATCCAGAACCACCGCGCGTTCATGATTTTGCAGCGCGATTGGAACCAACTCACGCGCGCGTTCTTTGCCAAGGCCCGGACCAAGACACAGCGCAGTGATACGATCGTCCGAAAGGATCTCCCCCAGTGCCCCAGCGTCCTTCACGCGTTGCAGCATCAAGGCGGTGATCTGGCACGCAACCTCCATCTGCGCCGATGGCGGAACCCCCAGCGTGACCAGCCCCGCGCCAATCCGCAGCGCGCCCCGCGCCGCCAACCGCGCCGCCCCCGTGCGCCCTGCCCCACCCGATAAGATCAGCGCATGACCGTGGGTGAATTTATGCGCCCGCTGTCCCTTCGCCAGCACACCCGCATCGGGCGCATCCCTCCACACCGGGCGCGATGCCTGATCCAGAGGCGCATCCGCATTCAATCCAATCGATTTCACCATCAGCGCCCCACATCTCTCTGGCCCGTCCGCCAGAACATGGCCGCGCTTTGGCGCGTGAAACGTGACGGTCAAACCTGCCACAACCGCACTGTCCCCTAGAACCCTACCGCTGTCGCTGCACACGCCAGACGGCAGATCTATCGCCACAACCTTGGGAGCTGCCCCGACCACCGGCTCCACTGCCAGCAGAGCCAATGGCAAATCTATCGGCCGCGTTAAGCCGGTGCCAAACAGCGCATCCACCACCAAATCAGCAGCCTGCCCGACATGCTTCTCAAAAGAGGAGTTCGACAGATCCCGCACCGCCCCCAACTCACACCAGCGCTGGTAATTCACCTTGGCATCTGCTGGCAGTTTCGCCGCATCACCATGAAGGAACACCTCTACCGCCCAGCCGCGCTCTTTCAGCAGCCGCGCCACCACGAACCCGTCGCCGCCATTGTTGCCCGGCCCGCAGAGAACGATCGCCCGCTTCAGCTTTTCAGAAATATCCCGGGGGACGGCCGCAGGCCGGGGGGCAGCGCCCCCTGCGACAGATCCACCGGAAAACTCAGGCCATTTATCACATATGGCCTCAACCACCCCGCGCCCGGCGCGCTCCATCAATTCCAGACCGATCACTGCACCGCTCTTAATCGCAGCGTGTTCAATCGCGCGCATCTGTTTTGCGGTCAGTAATTCGGTCATCTCACCCCTCCGTTTCACATATGCACATATTTTAAGCGCACCGCTCAAATTTTAAGCGCACCCGCCGGATTCTGCTGGTTCCGGTGGCATCTGCTTCGGCTTACGCATTGTGGCCATCACTTGAAGATGATCTGACCACATTCGACAAGGTTGCGAGGAGCCCGGACATGAAAAAGATCGAAGCCATCATCAAGCCGTTCAAGCTCGACGAGGTGAAAGAAGCGCTGCAGGACGTCGGCGTTCAAGGTCTCTCTGTCATCGAAGTAAAGGGCTTTGGTCGCCAAAAAGGCCACACGGAACTCTATCGTGGCGCGGAATATGTCGTGGACTTTCTGCCCAAGGTAAAGATCGAGGTGGTTCTGGACGACGATCAGGTCGACGCCGCCATTGAGGCCATCGTCGCCGCAGCCAAGACCGACAAGATCGGCGACGGCAAGATCTTTGTCAGCCCGATTGAACAGGCGATCCGCATCCGGACCGGCGAATCCGGCTCCGACGCGCTCTGATCATCTGCTTTTCGCCCGGATCTGCGGCGAAAGGCACATACGAACATCCCGAAATACCCAAGTTTCTCACGGAGGAATAACTTCAAATGAGCAAAGACGCAGTTCTCAAGCTGATCAAGGATGAAGAGGCAGAATATGTCGACATCCGTTTCACCGACCCGCGTGGCAAACTGCAGCACGTCACTCTGATCTCAGATCAGATTGATGAGGACTTCCTTGAGGAAGGCTTCATGTTCGACGGCTCTTCCATCGCTGGCTGGAAATCCATTGAAGCCTCCGACATGAAGCTGATCCCGGACACCGAGTCCGCCTATGTGGATCCCTTCTACGCGGAAAAAACCATCTGCATTCACTGCTCCGTGGTTGAGCCCGACACCGGCGAAGCCTATGAGCGCGACCCGCGCGGCACTGCCGAAAAAGCCGAAGCTTACCTCAAGTCTTCCGGCATCGGTGATGTGGCCTACATGGGTCCTGAGGCGGAATTCTTCCTCTTTGACGATGTGCGGTTCTCCAACACCATCAACAAAGTCTCCTACGAGGTCGATGCAACCGACGCCTCCTGGAACTCTGATGCCGAGTATGAAACCGGCAACATGGGTCACCGTCCGGGCGTCAAAGGTGGCTACTTCCCGGTAAACCCGATTGACGAAGCACAAGACCTGCGCTCCGAGATGCTCTCCACCATGAAGCGTCTGGGCATGAAAGTGGACAAGCACCACCATGAGGTTGCGTCCTGCCAGCACGAGTTGGGTCTGATCTTTGACAGCCTGACCAAACAGGCCGACGAGCTGCAGAAATACAAATACGTGATCCACAATGTGGCCCACGCCTACGGCAAATCCGCAACCTTCATGCCCAAGCCCATCGCAGGCGACAACGGCACCGGCATGCACGTCAACATGTCGATCTGGAAAGACGGCAAGCCGCTCTTTGCAGGTGACAAATACGCGGATCTCTCCGACGAGGCGCTGTGGTTCATCGGCGGCATCCTGAAGCACGCCAAAACCCTCAATGCCTTCACCAACCCGTCCACCAACTCCTACAAGCGTCTGATCCCCGGCTTCGAAGCCCCCGTTCTGCGCGCATACTCCGCCCGTAACCGTTCCGGCTGCGTGCGGATCCCGTGGACCGAATCCCCGAAGGCCAAGCGCGTCGAGGCCCGTTTCCCCGATCCGGCGGCGAACCCCTATCTGGCGTTTGCAGCCCTGCTGATGGCCGGTCTGGACGGCATCAAGAACAAGATCGATCCTGGCGAAGCCATGGACAAGAACCTCTACGACCTGCCCGCAGAGGAACTGGCTGGCATCCCGACCGTCTGTGGCTCTCTGCGCGAAGCACTGGAATGCCTCGCGGCGGATCACGACTTCCTGCTGCAAGGCGATGTGTTCACCAAAGACCAGATCGAAGGCTATATTGCCCTCAAGATGGACGAAGTGGAAACCTACGAACACACCCCGCATCCGGTTGAATATCAGATGTACTATAGCTGCTGATCCGGCTGACATAGTGATCGAGAGAGCGCCCCCAACCGGGGCGCTCTTTTCATTTTGATCTACGGGCTGGCCCCACGGATCGCACGCCGGGCTATGTGCTTCGTCAAATCATCAATTGACGGTTGAGACGTCCCAGCCCTTGCTGTAGGTCTGCGCGCCTTGACCATCGCGAGGCCCGGCAGATGACTGAGACAAATCCAAGCAGCACAACGCGCCCCCATACGTTGGGGATCGACTTTGGCACCTCCAACTCTGCCGCAGGACTGGCCGTTGCGGGGCGTCCGTGGCTGGTGGAACTGGAGCCGGGCGAAACCACGCTGCCCACCGCCGTATTCTTTGACAGCGACACCAAGACACGCCGGATCGGACGCAGCGCCACCCGCGCCCTGATTGAGGGTGACGAGGGCCGGTTCATGCGTGCGCTCAAGAGCCTGCTGGGCACCTCGCTCCTTTATGAAAAGCGCCGCTTGGGCGGTGAGATGATGGATTTCTCCGATGTCATCGCGCATTTCCTGCGCGAGGTGAAAACCCGCGCCGAGACGGCAACACGACTGGAGTTCACCCATGCGCTCTCGGGGCGGCCGGTGAAATTTCACTCCAAGGACGAGGCCCGCAATGCTCGCGCCGAAGAAGACCTGCGCCATTGTTATCAAAAGGCCGGGTTTCAGGATGTGCAGTTCATGTATGAACCCGAAGCCGCCCTGCGTGCCGCCCGTCCGCATCCGGGCATAGGTCTTGTGGTGGATATCGGCGGTGGTACATCGGATTTCACCTGCTTTGAGCAGGACGACAGCGGCGGCACGCGTATCCTAGCAAGCCATGGCCTGCGTCTGGGCGGCACCGATTTTGACCGCCAGATCAGCATTGACCATGTGATGCCGCATCTGGGGCGTGGCGCGATGATCCGTAACAGCTTTGGCGGGGGCAGCCTGCCGGCGCCCAACCGGATCTTCAACGATCTTGCCACATGGCAGATGATCCCCTTCCTCTATGGGCCCGACACCCGCCGCGCGGCCCACGATCTGGCGCAGAACGCCGAAGATCCCAGCGGCTTGAACCGGCTCTTGCAAGTGCTTGAGGATGAGCTGGGCCATGATCTGGCCTTTGCGACCGAGGCCGGGAAGATCCGAGCCAATGGCGCCACCGAGGAGACCGCGCAGATCGATCTGCGCATTGTCGAGCCAGGGCTTTCCGCCGCCCTGCCCCGCGCCGCACTCGAACAGTCGCTGGCGCAGATGGTGCAGGACATTCAGGATGAGGCCGCCGAGACCCTGCGTCTGGCCGGCGTGTCCCCCGGCGACGTAAATCGCTGCGTCATGGTGGGCGGGTCTGCGTTGCTGATGGAGGTCCGCGCAGCACTTCAGGATCTCTGCCCCACAGCATTGATCGAGACAGAGCGCGCAATGACGGCTGTGGCCGACGGGCTGGCGCTGGCTGCGCAAGATGCCGCCTTCTAAACAAAGCTCCCCGCAAATAAAGGGTGAAAGCCCCGCCTTTGCCACGTAAGTTCGCTTTAGACATCCGTCATTTTCAGAGGGTTCTTTTATGCTGTCTTCCCGTCTCGCGGCCTTTGGCCTTGCCGCCAGCCTCGCCATCGCAACACCCATCGCCGGTCTTGCGGCCAGCTGCGGCAATACGTCAGCGGGGTTTGAAGCGTGGAAAGCGGATTTTGCCCGCACCGCCAAACGCGCGGGCGTGCGTCAGGCGGGGCTCAATGCACTGGCGCAGACGCGCTATGCCACTGGCACCATCGCCGCCGACCGCAACCAAAAGAGCTTTCGCTATAGTCTGGAAAAATTCATGCAGGTGCGCGGGGCCACAACCATCGTCGCACAAGGGCGCAAACATAAGGCCCGCAATGCCGAGTTTTTTGCAGCCCTGGAGCGCAAATATGGCGTGCCTGCCGGATTGCTCATCGCCATTCACGGCATGGAAACCGCCTTTGGCAACTATATGGGCGACAGTCAGGTGGTCTCATCCATCGTGACCCTGACCTATGATTGCCGCCGCTCCAAGTTCTTTGAACCTCACGCGATTGGCGCCCTGAAACTGGTGGATCAGGGCGCGATCAGCATGGCAACCAAAGGTGCCAAGCACGGCGAGCTGGGGCATACGCAGTTTCTGCCCGGCAATGCGCTGGAATATGGTCAGGACTGGAACGGTGACGGGCGGGTTGATTTCTACAATATGGGCGATGCGCTTGCCTCAACCGCCAACTTCCTGCGTCAAAAGGGCTGGAGACCCGGCAAAGGCTACCAACAAGGCGAACCCAACTACAAAGTTCTGAAACAATGGAACGCCGCTACCGTTTACCAACAGTCTCTCGCCATCATGGGACGTCAGATCGACGGCTGAGACTGCTCACTGTTGGGCGTTAAGAACAATCAACAGCAAGGTCGTCAGATTGTAAGGGCTTGGGCATCAATGTGGCTAGGAACCGTCAATTTCCTGCCGCATTTCCCGCACCTCATGAAAACACCACAAAATAAACCATTGTTTTGAAACAACTTACGCCGTTCACCTCCTCCGATATGGGATTCTGATTTTACGCCAAATTAACTGTCGAACGCGCCCAATTTTCTACGTTTTCGGAGTCTACCTTTGTTGGTGAACACAACCGATGGAGGATTTCACGGTGCTCGATCAGACTACACAGAATGTGTCGGCTTCGGCCTATCGCGGCAAACTCGGCTTTGGCGAGCGTGACGAGACGGCACTGTCCAAGGCTTCGGTACTTGTGGTTCAAACACTCGAAGAATTTGGTCACGAGGTGGAACAATTTCACACCAAACGCGCGCATCGCGTCCGTCTGGAATGTGACCACTATATCGTCGACATTCGCCACCGCCGCAGCCCGCACCCCATGCGTCAAAGCGATGGTGCCCCCTGCCGCAGTCATCTGGATCTGATCTTTACCCCGCGCTTTCCCGAACATGTGGATGCGGAATTGACCGAGATGATCCTCGCACGTGCCATGCAGGCGTTGCTTGCGGATCTGGAGGCCACCACGGTCGAATGGCTCGATACCGGCATTATGCTGGAGCGCGAGGCCTTTTTGTCCGCCTTTGCCCCGGAACCTGTGGCTGAAAGGGATATCGCCTGTGATATTCAACTGCCCGTTGATGATCAAAGCGCAACGCCGGTTGGTGCGGTGCAGTATATTGCGCAGCCGGTTGCCGCCTTTGACAATTATGCTGCACGCGATACTTCCGAGGATGTTGTGCAAACGCCAGAGACTTGTCCACGCGGGGCCGCTCGTTTTGCACCGGTTGATGAGACCTTTGGCAGCCTGACCGTAGCCTGTGACCGCGTGATCGAGCGACGTGCCCCGGCAAAGCAAAGCGATCTCTCCGCCGCTTGCCGCAAAGTGTCCGGCGTCCTGTCTTTCAAGAATTGCAACCCCAACACCGCAAGCGCATGGGTGCTGACCGCGATCATGGCGATCTTTTCCCTGCCGATCGGAATCACTGCCGCTGCGGTGAATTTGATCCGGGGCGGCGATATGCGCTTTAGCGTGCAGATGATGGCTGTGCTTGCAGCGCTGATGTTTCTGGAATCGTCTGTTCTGCTCAATGCTGCGGTGAACTAAACACCTATCACAACATGTAAAACACCCCGTAACACCCTCAGGTTACGGGGTGTTTTTAGTCTATCTCAGAGCGTGCGCCCCATTGTGCCAGAACCTGCGCACGCGACATCACAGTTGTATGGATGGAAAAAACCACGGCGCGCGTCTCTGGCAGACGGTAAATCGACTGCAGTTCGCTGCGCATGTAATTTTGGGTTTCGAGCGTGGAAGTTGGGCGCGGATCACGCTCCAACCTTGGTTGATGCAGGCTTGGGTCTGCATACCACAGCGCGTTGAACCGCCAGAGCGGCCGCCCCACCTGCACCCCGTCAAACAACCGCTGCACGCGGCGTGCGATCCCCGCATCATAGTCTTTGACTGGCACATGGATCGCCAGCAGCGGTTTCATGAATTTCTCCGCCAATGTCCAACTGGCGGGAAAACACAATACAGCCGCCGTCAGCACATGTTCTGCGCCACCTTCGGGCCTCTCCAGGATACAGAAATCCTGCTGCGCAATCCGGCCAAGGGTCTCCATCGGCTGGGCGCGATTGATCGCAACCTTCACACCATCTGGCCGGGTGACGTGGTCGGCGTCAATGCCTGCGCCATAGCGCACCGCCAGCACATGATCGAGCAACTCTTGCGCGGCTGGTGCGGCGCCTGCATCCATCGCCAATACCGCATCGGGGTGATCGCGCAACAGCCGCTCCCGCTCCGCCAATTGCGCGGCAAACCCGGCGTCAAAGCGCAGCCAATCCTCCGGTTTGAGCGGCTGAATACCGGGCAATGGACGCGGGGCAAGCGGATTATAGGGAATGGAGGTCTGGAGAATCTCTGTCATGTGTCAGCCATAGCACCGCTGTCAAAACTGTGCACGACTGTACAGTTTCAGGGCGCAGCCATTGTTCCAAACACGCCAGACCCGCCAATTCGGCCAAAACGGACATGCTCCGGGTCGCATTTGGGAACGCCACGCCGCGCTAGCCCCGGCAGGCTGAGGCCAAAGAGCCAGGGAGGCGAAGATGAACGAACACTTCCGTGATCGTCGAAAGATCGACCCCAGCCGTGGGTCCGTGTTGGGCGATGGCAGCCCCAATGACAATGACCGGATCGAGATTGGCCCCACACAGTTGGCGTTTTCGGAATGGGCCGCGGCAGGGCTGGAGCTGCCCAATCTGGAAGCCATGCGCCACTACCGCTGGCAGCGGCTGACGCAGGCGATTGTGGAGCGCGGCTATGGCGGTCTGCTGATGTTTGACCCGCTCAACATCCGCTACGCCACCGACAGCACCAATATGCAGCTGTGGAACACCCATAACCCGTTTCGAGCGCTGCTGCTGTGCGCGGATGGCTACATGGTGATCTGGGACTATAAGAACTCGCCGTTCCTGTCGACGTTCAACCCTTTGGTGCGCGAACAACGCTCCGGCGCGGATCTGTTCTACTTTGATCGCGGTGACAAGGTTGATGTGGCCGCCGATGCGCTCTCGAACGAGATCCGCGTGCTGATCGGCGAGCATGGCGGCGGCAATATGCGTCTGGCGGTGGACAAGGTCATGCTGCACGGGCTGCGCGCACTTGAGGCGCAAGGGTTCGAGGTCATGGAAGGCGAGGAAGTCACCGAAAAGGCCCGCGCAATCAAGGGCAAGGACGAAATCCTTGCCATGCGCTGTGCGTCCCATGCCTGCGAAACCGCCGTGAAGGCGATGGAGGATTTTGCCCGCGCCAATGTGGGCGATGGCATGACCTCGGAGGATGACATCTGGGCGGTTTTGCATGCGGAGAACATCCGCCGGGGTGGCGAATGGATCGAGACGCGGCTGCTGGCTTCGGGGCCACGTACGAACCCGTGGTTTCAGGAATGCGGCCCGCGCATCACCCAGCGCAACGAGATCATCTCCTTTGATACCGATCTGGTGGGAAGCTACGGGATTTGCGTCGATATTTCCCGCAGTTGGTGGATCGGCGATCAAAAGCCACGCCCGGACATGATCTATGCGATGCAGCACGCGCATGAACACATTATGACCAATATGGATATGCTAAAACCGGGCGTAACGATCCCGGAGCTGACCGCAGGCACCCATGTGCTGGATGCGAAATATCAGGCGCAGAAATACGGCTGCCTGATGCATGGTGTGGGGCTGTGTGATGAATGGCCCTTGGTGGCCTATCCGGATCAGGCAGTGGCAGGTGCGTTTGACTATCCGCTGGAGCCGGGGACGGTGCTCTGTGTGGAGGCTTTGGTGGGCGAGGTTGGCGGCGATTTCTCGATCAAGCTCGAAGATCAGGTTCTGATCACAGAGGATGGGTATGAGAACCTGACCACCTACCCCTTCGATCCCGCGCTCATGGGGCAGGCTTAAGGTCTGCGCCTCACCGCGGCGCGTCTGGCCATGGCAGATGGGCCAGAACCCCGTGATGGTCAGAGGAGAGTTTCGGCTGTATCTCGATCTCGCCTTTGCCGCCCGGAGCCAGCACATGGTCAATGCCGATGGGATAATCTAGCGGCGGCAGATCAAATGTCGCCGCATAGGGGCCGACCCGCGCCATGCCGCCTGCCGCACCGATCTGCGCCACCGCAGTGGACCAGCCCACGGCGTTGAAATCCCCGGCGAGAATCACCTGCCCGTCGAGGGTCTCCAGCCGCTGCACCACCCTGTCCACATGCTCTGCCTGCTCATGCGGCCAGGGCCACGGCAGGTGCAGCGCCGCCACCCAGAATCGCCCCGTTGGCCCCTCGACCTCCATCGCGGCCAGCCCGAGGTCCTCTGCGCAGGCGAGCCTGTTGGTCGCCGTGACACCGCGCGCCAGCACCGCGACACCTCCGACCCGGCGAAACGGGCAGAACTGCTGTACCGGATAGTCAGTCCGCAAATCATCAAGGATCGGCATGTTTTCGCGAGAGATTTCCTCCAGCGTGACGACATCCGCGCCTGAGATGCGAATGGCCTCCACCAGGCTCTCGTTGCCGTTGTTCCGCCACAGCATGTTTTTCTGATAGAGCGTGATCTGTGGTGTGCGCAGCTCTGTCTCCGTGGGTGAATGGCCCAGCCAACTGACCAGCATCACACCGGACGCCACCGCGCCGAGCATGGCCGCGCGCGCATCGTGGCGCAGGATGAAGGCACAGATCATCGCAAGCCCGGCAAAGGGTACGCGAAACACCGCAAGGCTATCGCCAAGCGGATGCAGCGCGCCCATGAAACCGCCCGCCAAAGACAGGATCGCAAGGATCAACAGCGCCCAGATCCCGGCGCGGCACAGTTTCAACATGCCGTTCACAGGTCCAGCCACTCCCGCCAGAGCGGCCATTTGCGCGCCACAACCGCAACGCTTTCGGCCTCCCCGGCCAGCTGATGCAATGGCACCCAAGCCAGCGCATGGGACTCCTCGCTTGCCTTAGGCTCCCCTGCCTCCGCGACAAAAAGATAGCGCACATCATAATGCAGATGCGCCGGTTCCTTGGCCGAGGCTGGGATCTCGTGCACATCGACGTCAAAGACCTCGGGCGCCAGCAGCCGGATACGGGACAGCCCGCTTTCCTCGTAGGCCTCTTTGGTGGCGTTGAAACAGGCGTCCTGAATACCATCGCAATGCCCGCCCAATTGCAGCCAGCGGTCGAGTTTTGCGTGATGGGTCAACAACACCGACGTGAAGTCCGGCGACAGCACGAAGGCAGATGCGGTAACATGGCCAACCTGCGGGTCGCGCTCAAACGCGCGGGGTTCATTTGCGCAAAACCTCACGAGACGCGCCCACATGTCCCGGTCGCGCGCATCCAAGGGTGTAAACCGCCCAATGCCGGCAATCGCTTGGCCTGACACATCATGCACATTCATTTGACGCTCCTTCACCTTCCCGTGACGGTTGTGACAGCCGCCTTGCCGTAACCCTGACGTCGGCGCACCTTAGGAAAGCCGACCCATAAAAGCCAAGCCCCGAAAGCCTCGCCCATGCCCACCGAACGCATCAGTTTCACCGGCCACGCCGGACATGACCTTGCCGCGCGCCTCGACCTGCCCGAGGGGCCGGTACTGGCCACCGCCCTTTTTGCCCATTGCTTCACCTGTTCCAAGGACATCCCCGCCGCCCGGCGGATTGCCGCGCGACTGTCGGCCATGGGGATCGCGGTGTTGCGGTTCGATTTCACGGGCCTTGGCCATTCCGGGGGCGAGTTTGCCAATACCAGCTTTACCTCCAATGTCGCGGATCTGATCGCGGCGGCGCGCTATCTGGCCAGCCGCAACATGGCGCCCGACATGCTGATCGGTCACTCTCTGGGAGGGGCCGCAGTCTTGCGGGCACGCGCAGGTATCCCGTCGGTCAAGAGCGTGGTGACGCTGGGCGCGCCCTTTGATCCGGGACATGTGGCGCATCACTTCGAAGACGCGCTTGAGGCGATCAATCGCGACGGACAGGCAGAGGTCAGCCTCGGCGGGCGTCCTTTTGTGATCGGCAAGGAATTTGTCGATGACATCCGCCAGACCGAGCTTGGCGAAGCGGTGGCAGACCTCAAGGCTGCACTGCTGGTGATGCATGCGCCGCGCGATGCCACCGTTGGCATCGACAATGCCGCCGAGATCTTTCAGGCCGCACGTCACCCCAAGAGCTTTGTCACCCTGGATGATGCCGACCATCTGATCACCGATCCTTGCGATGCGGAATATGCCGCAGACATGATCGCCACATGGGCCACGCGCTATGTGGATATGAAGCCCCCAGCCCCCCCGCCCGGCGCGCCCGAAGGTGTCATCCGCGTCACCGAGGCCGACCCGGAAGGGTTCTTGCAGGATGTGCAAAACGGCCCCTACCATCATGTGTTGGCAGATGAGCCCGAAGCCTATGGCGGCACCAATCGCGGGCTGTCACCTTATGGGTTTGTGGCGGCGGGGCTTGGCGCCTGTACCTCGATGACGCTGAGGATGTATGCACGGCGCAAGGGCTGGCCGCTGGACGGGATCAGCGTTGAGGTCTGTCACGACAAGGTCCATGCGCAGGACGCGATTCCGTCTGGCCCCGCCAAGATCGACCGGTTCATGCGGGTGATCCATTTGCAGGGCGATCTGGATCAGGAGCAACGCGCCAAATTGTTGGAGATTGCTGACAAATGCCCGGTGCATCGCACCCTTGAACAAAGCTCTCGGGTCGAGACACGGCTGGAAGATGCGCCAAAGCTCCCCGATATGTCTCAGGAAGGTCAGGACATGGACGCCGCAGCCATTTGATCGACATCAAGGCGCGGCCCGCGTTCCGCATTAGGGTTGCCACAGCCAGCAACAGGAGGACGCCCACCATGGGACTGATGCGCAAGCTGAGTGACAGCGCCGATCTCGTCAATGGAATGAGCCAGCGGCTCGGCATAGATCAGGCCGCGCGTCTGGCGCTTGACCCCGAAGGCGAGGCGCGCCGTCTGATGCAGATGGTGTCGCGCTGCGCAGGGTGTCTCGCACAGGGGGCTTGCGGCGATCTTCAGGCCCGCCATGACCAACTGGCGACCTGTCCGGTCTATTGCGAGAACAAAGCCTGCTTTGACGGCCTCACACCTCGCCTCTGACGGGGATTTTGGAAAGCGGCACGGCGCTGCTGCGGCGCGGCGCTTGCCGCCGGGGCATCGCTCGTCTATGAGAGCGCCATCTCTTCCACCGTCTTTGAAAGGTGCTGCTGCCTATGATCCCCCGCTACGCCCGCCCCGATATGGTTGCCGTCTGGTCTCCCGAGACCAAGTTCCGCATCTGGTACGAGATTGAGGCGCACGCCTGCGACGCCATGGCGAACCTCGGTGTGATCCCGCGCGAAAACGCGGAAGCGGTCTGGAAAGCCAAGGACGTCGAGTTTGACGTCGCCCGCATCGACGAGATCGAAGCCGTCACCAAACATGACGTCATCGCCTTTCTGACCCATCTGGCAGAGCATGTCGGATCGGAAGAAGCCCGCTTTGTGCATCAGGGCATGACCTCATCGGATGTGCTTGATACCTGTTTCAACGTGCAGCTGACCCGCGCTGCCGACCTGTTGATGGTCGGAATGGACAAGCTCCTGGACGCGCTCAAGAAACGCGCGCTGGAACACAAAGACACCGTTCGCGTTGGCCGCAGTCACGGCATCCACGCTGAACCCACCACCATGGGTCTGACCTTTGCGCGTTTCTATGCGGAGATGGACCGCAACAAGAAACGCCTGATCGCCGCGCGCGAAGAAATCGCCACCGGTGCGATCTCCGGCGCCGTGGGCACCTTTGCCAATATCGATCCGCGCGTCGAAGAACACGTCTGCGAACAACTGGGCCTGAACCCGGAGCCGATCTCCACTCAGGTGATCCCGCGCGACCGCCACGCCATGTTCTTTGCCACCCTCGGTGTGATTGCATCCTCGATTGAAAACATCGCGATCGAGATCCGCCACATGCAGCGGACTGAGGTGCTCGAAGGGGCCGAGTTCTTCTCCATGGGCCAAAAGGGGTCCTCGGCGATGCCGCACAAGAAGAACCCGGTTCTCACCGAAAACCTCACCGGTCTCGCCCGTCTGGTGCGCATGTCGGTGATCCCGGCGATGGAAAACGTGGCGCTCTGGCACGAGCGTGACATCTCGCACTCCTCGGTGGAGCGCGGCATCGGCCCTGACGCCACCGTGACGCTCGATTTCGCGCTGCACCGTTTGGCGGGCGTCATCGACAAGATGCTGGTGTTCCCGGAAAACATGCTCGACAATATGAACAAATTCCCGGGTCTGGTGATGTCCCAGCGTGTGCTGCTGGCCCTGACACAGGCCGGTGTCAGCCGCGAGGATGCCTATTCCATGGTGCAGCGCAACGCGCTCAAGGTCTGGGAAGATCGCGTCGATTTCCGCGAATTGCTGCTGGCCGATGCTGAGGTGGTTGCAGCCTTGGGCGAGGACGGCATCAACGAGAAATTCGACATGGGCTATCACACCAAACATGTCGACACGATCTTTAAGCGGGTGTTTGGCGAATAACCCCACCCTCCCGTGCGCATCTGAAACCCCGCCCTCACCGGCGGGGTTTTTCATTGGCTTACAGACGGCGGCGCAGGCGCGGGCCGACCTCTTCAAATCCGTTGCGCAAATAGAACCGCATCGTGCGCGCCCACTCAGGCTGCGGCGGCGCGCCGACCTCAATCCGGTGCCAGCCATGGCGCGTTGCCTCCACGATTGCCGCCTCTACCAATCGCGCAGCCACCCCGAGCGAGCGCGCCTCGGGGCGTACATAAAGCTCCGTGATCTCGCCAAATTCTCCACCCGCGTAGATCGCCGCGCATTCATTTAGCACCACAACCCCAAGCGGCTGCCCCTCGGACAATGCCAAAAGCGCGAAAACCCCGTATTTACTCAGGACGACCTGTGCGGTCTCTTCAAGCTCGCCAATAGGTGTCGCCTTGCCTCCAGAGAGTTCTTGCAGCAACGCATGAACAAGGCCCGCAACAGTTCTGAAATCCTGCGGTGACGCCCGCACTATTGATAAATCCATTCAGCACCCCTCCCGGCACTATAATTTGATCAAAAATTTCCTTCTGTCGATCTTTCAGACTGCGCATGATGCCACCGTGACAATCGTCGCTGAGTTTTCACGCCATCGTGATCACTTATTTTGCGCAGCATCCGGGTTTTCGACGTAGTCATTGATAGAAACCACAGGAGGTCCTCATGCGCTTTACTGCTATTGCCCTTGCTCTCGCCCTGCCCTTTTCCATGCCGATCGCTGGGTTCGCCGCTGGCGGGGACACGACCACACCGCCGACACCCTCGGAAACCACAAAGAAATGCTGGGGCAAGCGGGTCTGGGACGATGAGGCCAAGAAATGTGTGAACCCCGAAGAATCATCCCTGAACGGTCAGCAACTTCTGGAGACCGCACGCGAGTTGGCCTATCTCGACCGCTTTGAGGACGCACAGGCGGTGCTGGCCGCTCACCCAGAGCAGACGGATAGCCGCGTCCTGACCTATTGGGGGTTCACAAATCGCAAATTGGGTCGCAGTGACCTTGCTTCGGCATATTACACCCGCGCAATTGCGCAGGACCCCGACAATATCCTTGCTCGCAGCTATATGGCGCAAGGCTTTGTTGAGACAGGACAATATGCGCAAGCGCTGGCTCAGTGGAAAGAAATCAAGGCCCGCGGGGGCGAGGGAACATGGGCTGAGACCTCGCTGAGACAAGCAATTCAAACAGGAGTCACCGTTAACTACTAAGCTTCAGGCTTTCTTTACGGCTAACGGTCTATCTTGTGATCTGACAGAAAGAGAATCTTTTCGGGTCAAGGTTCAAGAATGGAACAATCATCAGCCTTAGCGCTCCCCATGGCATCTCCGGATATGGGGCTTGGCGATTTCGCGCCAGCCGCACCGGCACCTGCTCTTTCCGGGGGTCTCCCTGGTTTGAGCGGCAAAGCCAAAGCCGCAATCGTCGTGCGCCTTCTTCTCAACGAAGGCGCAGACGTACCGCTTGAAGAATTGCCAGACGATCTGCAGCTCGAACTGACGCAGCAGATGGGCAAAATGCGTCTGGTGGATCGCCAGACGTTGCATGCGGTGGCCGCAGAATTTGCAGAACAGTTGGAAAACATTGGGCTTTCCTTCCCTAACGGTCTCGCCGGCGCGTTGACCGCAATGGAAGGTAAGATCAGCCGCCATACCCACAGCCGCCTGCGCAAAGAAGCCGGCGTGCGTCAGTTTGGCGATCCTTGGGAGCGGCTGCGCAAGCTGCCTCCGGAGGAACTCGCCGATCTGGCCAAGGCCGAAAGCACCGAGGTCGCGGCCGTGCTGCTGTCGAAGATCGACACCGCCAAGGCCGCTCAGATGCTACAGCACCTACCCGGCCCCCTTGCGCGCCGCATTACCTATGCGGTCAGCCAGACCAGCAACGTAACCCCCGACACGGTGGATCGCATCGGTCTGTCGCTGGCCTCTCAAATCGAGGCCCGGCCGCAGGTGGCGTTTGAGCAAACGCCCGGCCAACGTGTTGGTGCGATCCTGACGCAATCCGCCGCCGCCAAACGCGAGGAGGTGCTGACCGCACTCGATGAGGAGGATGAAGAATTTGCAACCGACGTGCGCAAATCTATCTTCACCTTCGCGCTCATCGCCCAAAAGGTCGAGGCCATGGATGTGCCGAAACTGGTACGCGCGCTGGGACCGCAGGAATTGACCACCGCCATCGCCTTTGCCACCGAAGAAGACGATGTGGCCTCCGTCACCTTCCTGTTGGAAAACATGTCGACTCGCATGGCCAACAACCTGCGCGAAGAAGCAAATCAGCTGGGCCGCGTGAAACGCGCCGATGGCGAGGCCGCCTTTGGCATCATCGTCAACCTGCTGCGCGAGATGGTCGTCAACGGCGATATCGAGCTAAAGTCGGACGAAGAAGAAGAGTAATCTGTCTGTTCCCTCGGTCGGATTACCTGAAACCCGCGCCCTCTAGGTGCGGGTTTCTCATTTGCGGTTTCTTGTGCATCCAGTCTGAGGCTACTATGATCCGGCGTTGCGATATCGCCAGCAGGAGCACCAACCCCCATGCCTGTAGCTCAGTCAGAGCTGACTTTTTCCCAGCGTGCAAAGTACTTTGCCAGTAATGTGGTGTTGCGCGGGCTGATCGGCACGCTCAAGCTCATCCCCTATCGCTGGCGGGTGCCCGCCATGGGCTGGACCCTGCGCAAACTTGCACCAATAGTGGGGTTTCACAAACGGGTGCGCCGCAATCTGCAATACACCCGCCCCGATCTGAGCAGCCAGGAGGTTGATCGTCTCTGCCATGAGGTCGCGGACAATGTCGGGCGCACATTGGCCGAGCTTTATGCAGGGGCCCCATTTTGGGCGCGGGCAAAGGCCGCTGATATCAGCGGACCCGGCCTTGCCGCGCTCGAAACTGCCCGTGCTGAGGGGCGTCCGGTGGTTCTGGTCACCGGTCATTTTGGCAATTATGACGCCGCGCGTTCAAAGCTGGTGCAGATGGGCTTCAACATGGGGTCGCTCTATCGCCGCATGGCCAACCCCTATTTCAACGACCATTATGTCAAAGCGATATCCGCCACCGGCAAGCCAATGTTTGAGCAGGGAAAACGCGGCATGGTCGAGATGGTGCGGCATCTGAAAGCGGGTGGAAACATTGCAATTGTCGCCGATATGCACGCGATGGGCGGACAATATCTGCCATTTTTCGGCCGCCCCGCGCTGACCTCCACAGTTCCTGCGGAACTGGCGCTGAAATATAAGGCCGCCTTTATCCCGATTTATGGCATCCGTCGCGAGAACGGGATGGATTTCGATGTGGTTGTGGCCGAGGAAATCGCACATTCCGACCCCATCACCATGACGCAAGCCGTCTGCGACGATCTGGAACGGCGCATTCGCGATCACATGGGGCAGTGGTTCTGGCTACATCGGCGCTGGAAACCCATGCATGACACGCCCCACCCTGACTATCAGGACTAAACCGGCCAAAAGCATTTCGCGAAAGAGCGAACCAGTTCGCGCGTTTGGGATATTCGAAAACAACCGGGCAGCGCCGGTCGCGTGAATGCGACAGGCGTTAATCGGCCCGCGCTGCGGCAAGGATCGGGCCAAATGGCCATTCCTGAACCAAGATCGCGGCTGGCAGATCTCCGGGCAATGCGACGGACAGCTCCAGTGGCTCGGCTCCGGTCCAATCCGTAAGGACCTGCACGCTCTCTACGATATTGGCATAATCAACCGTGTTACCTGCCAATTCCCCCCGTTTGATCTCGACCCGCTTGAGCGGCATGTAACGCACCAACTGTACCCGAAACTGCCCGCTCATCCCATCAGGGAGTTCTGGCGCGCGCACTGCCAGTGTTTCGGAGTCGCGCGCGACCGTCAGGTGCATCTTGGGCTTCTGACCCACATAGCTGCCCAGCACCTCTGAGACCTCCATCACATCGGCCCCAACAACATCTTCGCGCCCCATAACAATCATTTGTGGCGTGTAGATCATGTTGCGCCCCCCCATCTGAGCATAACCGCGCTGACGGTCGGTGTGGGCCGGGTCTGCAAAAATATCGGCCCAGCCGATATAATCCCAGTAGTCCACATGAAACGCCAAGGGCAGAATGTCCTCACGTTCGGACAAGCGTTTGACCAATTCATCCGCAGGCGGGCACGAGGAACAACCCTGCGAGGTAAAGAGTTCCACCACCACAGGCGTCGGTTCTGCAGCCACAGGACTGGAAACTGCGCAAATTGCAGAGAAAATCAGAGAGGAAAGCGAAATAAGCCGCATGAGTCGCCCATCAGATTGTTAGGGTTACGGGTGTACGCCCGGACCGCCTCAAAGGCCAATCAATCATTCTTGAAAGAGGTGTCACCAAATCCACCCCCCCCCTATTGTATACAGAGGTATGCAATACTATATCCACCCATGTCATTACTATTGAACGACATGTCTGCATGATGCAGACAAGCAGCAGCGAAGTCCCTAATTGCACTCACGAGGGAGGCCAACATGCCCATCACCGTCGGACAGGACACAGCCAAGACACGCAAAACACTGAGCGTGAACGGAAAATCCATTTCATACTACTCCATCCCGGCAGCAACAGATGCGGGATATGGTGATTTTACCAAACTGCCCGCAGCACTGAAGGTGGTGCTGGAAAACCTGCTTCGATTTGAAGACGGCGGCTTTTCAGTCTCCACCGATGACATCAAGGCCTTTGGGGAGTGGGCGAAAAATGGCGGTAAGAACCCGCGCGAGATCGCCTATCGCCCGGCCCGTGTTTTGATGCAGGATTTCACCGGCGTGCCCGCGGTGGTCGATCTGGCCGCGATGCGTGACGGGATCAAAAACCTCGGCGGTGATGCCAATAAAATCAACCCCTTGGTGCCCGTTGATCTGGTGATCGACCACTCGGTGATGATTGACGAATTCGGCAATGCGCGCGCCTTCCAGATGAACGTGGACCGCGAATATGAGCGCAACATGGAGCGCTACCAGTTCCTGAAATGGGGCCAAGGCGCGTTCAACAACTTCCGCGTGGTGCCACCCGGCACCGGCATCTGCCATCAGGTGAACCTTGAATATCTGGCCCAGACCGTGTGGTCAGATGTGGATCAAAACGGCGAGGAAGTGGCGTATCCGGATACTCTGGTGGGCACAGACAGCCACACCACCATGGTCAATGGTGCTGCCGTGCTTGGCTGGGGCGTGGGCGGTATTGAGGCCGAGGCCGCCATGCTGGGCCAGCCGATCTCCATGCTGATTCCCGAGGTTGTTGGTTTTGAGCTGACCGGAGAGATGGTCGAAGGCACCACCGGCACCGACCTTGTGCTGAAAGTGGTTGAAATGCTGCGCGAGCTGGGCGTGGTGGGTAAATTCGTGGAATTCTACGGCTCGGGTCTCGACAATCTGCCGCTGGCGGATCGTGCGACCATTGCCAATATGGCACCCGAATATGGCGCCACCTGCGGCTTCTTCCCGATCGACAATGAGACCATTCGCTACCTGCGTAACACCGGCCGCGACGAGGACCGCATCGCGCTGGTCGAGGCCTATGCCAAGGAAAACGGCTTCTGGCGCGATGAAAACTATGCGCCGATTTATACCGACACGCTGAGCCTCGACATGGGCACCATCGTGCCTGCGATCTCTGGCCCGAAACGCCCGCAGGATTATGTCGCACTTGATGCGGCAGCGGGGGCCTTCAAAAAAGTGGTGTCGGATTATCGCGGCGTCGATGCCTCGGCGGATGCCGTTGACATGGCATCTGAGGGCCCTGCCCCGACCGCGCCGATTGATCCCTGCAAGTCCCACCCCGTTAAGGGCGAAGAGTTCGCGCTGCGTGACGGCTCGGTTGTGATCGCCTCGATCACCTCCTGCACCAACACCTCGAACCCCTATGTGATGATCGGGGCCGGTCTGGTGGCGAAAAAGGCGCATGAACTGGGCCTGAACCGCAAACCTTGGGTAAAAACCTCGCTGGCGCCGGGCTCGCAGGTGGTCTCTCACTATCTGGAGGCCGCAGGGCTGCAAAAGCATCTGGATGCGATCGGGTTCAACCTTGTGGGTTATGGCTGCACCACCTGTATCGGCAACTCCGGCCCGATCCAGAAAGAGTTCTCCGAGGCGATTGCCGAGGGCGATCTGGTCGCCACCTCGGTTCTGTCCGGCAACCGCAACTTTGAGGGTCGCATCAGCCCGGATGTGCGCGCCAACTACCTCGCCTCGCCACCGCTTGTGGTGGCCTACGCGCTGGCGGGTGACATGAATGTCGATCTTGCGCGTGATCCGCTGGGACAGGGCAAGGACGGCAATGACGTTTACCTGAAAGACATCTGGCCCACACAGAAAGAGATCGCCGATCTGGTCGAGGCCACCGTAACCCGCGAGGCGTTCCAGTCCAAATACGCCGATGTGTTTAAGGGCGACGAGAAATGGCAGAGCGTGGAGACCACCGAGGCCGAAACCTACGACTGGCCCGCCGCCTCGACCTATATCCAAAACCCGCCCTATTTTCAGGGCATGGGCACGGAGCCGGGCACCATTCAGGACGTCGTCGGTGCCAAGCCTTTGTTGATCCTTGGCGATATGGTCACCACCGACCACATCTCTCCGGCGGGCTCTTTTGCGACCACGACACCGGCGGGCAAATACCTGCTGGACCGTCAGGTGCAGCCGCGTGAGTTCAACTCCTATGGCTCGCGTCGCGGCAACCACGAGATCATGATGCGCGGCACTTTCGCCAATATCCGCATCAAGAACGAGATGCTCGACGGTGTCGAAGGCGGCTATACCAAAGGACCCGATGGCGCGCAGACCTCGGTCTATGAGGCGTCGATGGCGCATCAGGAGGCAGGCACCCCGCTGGTGGTCTTTGGTGGCGAGCAATACGGCGCGGGCTCCTCGCGCGACTGGGCGGCCAAGGGCACCGCGCTCTTGGGGGTTAAGGCTGTGATCGCAGAGAGCTTTGAGCGTATTCACCGCTCTAACCTCGTCGGGATGGGCGTTATTCCGTTCGAGTTTACCGGCGGTGACACACGCAAATCGCTCAAACTCACGGGCGATGAAACGGTCGATATTCGCGGTCTGAAAACGGTCAAACCGCTGCAAGAGGTCGACTGCGATATCACCTATGGCGATGGCACCAAGACCACGATCACCCTCAAGTGCCGCATCGATACCGCACCCGAGATTGAGTACATCGAGAACGGTGGCGTGCTGCATTACGTGCTGCGTAAACTCGCAAAGAGCTGACCTACGCATCCAGACTTTGCGATATGTTGAAAGGGCGGCACAGGATGCCGCCCTTTTCCGTTATCTTTACGTTGGTAATGTAAGAATAACGAAAATTGTATTAGGATGCCGTCAGTTAAGGCGACAAAACGCGAGGCGCAAAATGATCGCTGTCTTCACCAGATATTACCCGCACCGGGAAAATTTCGACGAAGTTCTAGAACTTGCAGCCGCTCTGGCGCGCGATGAGAAGCGCCAGCGCGTGGGCTGCTTTGAGACCCGGCTGTTTTGCGACCGGGAAGGTGGTGAAATAAAATCTGTAAGCCTCTGGGCAAACAAAAAGATCTTTGACGCCTATGTGGATGTGGTTATCGCGGATGGCTCCTTGATGGAGTTCCAGTCCCGCTATCTGCGTCGTGAAATCGACACCCAGTCCTATGATACGGTTGATATGGGGGTCATCGGGCAGTTGCCCCATGACACCGAACTTCAGCGCCGCTTCGGCACCTGACGCATCATCACGGTTGGCCGCTTGCATCGCTGAGCGGTAGAGGGTTCACTGCGTCTATCCCAACGCAGGAGAACCTCATGACACGAACGGTCCTTATTACGGGTGGCACCTATGGCATTGGGCGCGCAATTGCCGAAAAATTTGCCGCTGACCACAATGTTCTGCGTTCCTATCAAAAAACAAAACCCTCTGACGATCTTGAGGCCCAGAGCAATGTGGTCTCTTATTCTTGTGATTTATTGCAGGATGGCAGTGCCAAAAATCTGGTCGCCCGAGCGATGGATCATTTCGGGCGCATTGATGTCATTGTGAACAATGCAGGGCTTGTTCGTAGCACCCCAATAGAGAGCTTTGACGCCGAGGCACACCGGCAGGTGTTTGAGTTAAACGCCATCGCCCCCCAAGCACTGTTGACCGCAGCATTGCCGCATCTGAGTGCGGGTGCTGCGATCGTCAATATTTCCTCGATGAATGCGGATCTGCCACCGCGCGGGGCTGCGACCTATGGGGCCAGCAAGGCTGCGCTCAATCTCTGGACCAAGGCGATGGCAAAAGAACTCGGCCCGCAGGGCATCCGTGTCAACGCGGTGGCGCCGGGGGCGATCAACGTCCCCGAAGCGCCCCGTTCCGACGATTTAACGCAATTGTTTGTCAAGGACACCGCCCTCGGACGCCCCGGCACGCCAGAGGACATCGCAAAGGCGGTGCGTTTTCTGGCCTCAGACGAGGCCAGCTTCATCACCGGTGAGATCCTGACCGTCGCAGGCGGCTACCGGCTCTGACGGACCATCAGTAGGCCGCGTGGAAGATCTGGCGGCTGTGCTGTGGGGTTTCGACCTCATCCAGCAGGGCCACGGCAAAATCCTCTGCCGAAATGCGGCTGTTGCCCTCTTCGTCCGTCATGAACTGACGGCCACCAAGGCGGAACGTGCCGGTGCGTTCTCCGGGTTCGATCAGCCCGGCCGGAGCCATCACCGTGTAATTCAGATCGCTGGCGGCGATCTTTTCATAGGCCTGGCGCATGCCCTGCGCTTCGCTGCGGTAGGCCTCTGGCACCACATCCGCCACCGGGCTGCCGTCGGGCAGGTTGAGCGATCCGGCTCCGCCCACGACCACGACGCGGTTCTGCCCCAGCGCCGCAATCAAAGCATCCGCATAGGCGTTGGACTCTGCGATCGCATCGCCGGTGCTGCGCGGGCTGACGGCGGTGATGGTCACATCCGCGGCCTCGGCCTGCGCCGCAAGCGCGGCGGTATCATCGAGCGCCACCCGCACGGCGGTGACACCGTCTTGGGGCGCTGAGGTCTCGGGGCTGCGGCTGCCAATGGTGACATCGTGACCGCGCGACAGAGCTTCGGTTACGATCCGACTGCCAATCATGCCGGTGCCGCCTAGAACAAAGAGCTTCATCTGGTCTCTCCAAATTGATAGTTACTGATAAGAACTACCTAAGTGCAGAGAACCGCGCCCGGAATACGCATGTTTTGGGCACATAGTTACCTGAAAGGAACCGCCATGGGACGTCGCCGCGCTGTGGACCACGACTGCGCCATCCGAGATGTGCTGGACCGCATCGGAGATGCATGGTCTGTTCTGGTCATCCTTGAACTGTCCAAAGGCCCCTGTCGTTTCAATGCCTTGCGAAGGGTTATTGATGCGATCTCGCAACGTATGCTGTCGGTGACGCTGCGCAATCTGGAACGCGACGGGCTGGTCGCGCGTCAGGTTCTGGACCTGTCCCCGCCGCAGGTGGAATACAGCCTGACCGCGCGCGGCCACTCCCTGCACGCCGCCATTGGCCAGTTGGCGCAATGGGCCGAACACAATCAGCCTGGAATCCGCAATTCGCGCGCCTCTTATGACGCGCGAGAAACCGTGAACTCTTGATCTCGAACTGTGAAGGAGAGGCCGCGCCTATTGCGCCGCCTTTTCCATCGCCGGGCGAATGGTCTCTTCCAGTACCCGGCTGGTGATCGGCCCGGCAAAGCGCAGCACGATGGTGCCCTCGCCGTCAATCACATAGGTTTCCGGCACACCGTACAGCCCCCAGTCCAGCGCCATGCGGCCCTGCTCATCCCGGCCGACTGCGGCGTAAGGGTCGCCCAGTTCCTCAAGAAAGCTCTGCGCGTTGCCCAGTTGATCCTTGTAGTTCACCCCATAGATCGGAACGCCCTCTTCCGAGAGCGCCGTGAGGCTGGGGTGTTCGGCGCGGCAAGGGCCGCACCAGCTGGCCCAATAGTTCACCAGCTTGACCTCACCATCGCGCAGTGTGGCATCGTCAAAATTCTCTTTGCCAGGGAACGCGCTCAGCGCCACTGGCGGGGCGGTTTTGCCTTCGCGCGCCGAGGGCAGGCTTTCGGGGTCTTCACGTCCCATCCCCACGAGGGCGAGGCCCACAAACGCCGCAAACACCACGACAGGAATAGCCATCATCGGCGAGATCTTAGCCATTGCGGCGCATCCTTTCCTCAACCTGTTTCAAGTCTGCCCGTACTTTTGCGCCGCGCATCAAGGTCGTCACCAAGAGCGCCAGCAACAGCAGCAGCGACACCCCATAAGCGGACAGCACGGTGTCGGCATATTTCCCCAGATCAGGCATCCATCATCCTTTCCCGCGCGATCAGTGCAGACATCCGGCGCGCACGAATTTCGGTGCCGGTGCGATAGAGCACCAGCGCAATAAACAACAAGCCGAACCCGGCCATGCAGGCATAAAGCGGAAAGGCAAAAACATCCGCGACATTCTCTTCCTTATCAAGCGACAGCGATGCCCCCTGATGCAGGCCCTGATTCCAGAAATTGACCGCATAACGCGACAGGACAGCAAAAACCGACCCCACCAAGCAGAGGATCGAGGTCAGATCCGCGGCGGTGTCGGGATTATCAATCGCCTCCCACAGCGCGATATAGCCAAGGTAGAACAGGAACAGCACGAGGAACGAGGTAAGTCGCGGATCCCACGCCCACCACGTGCCCCACATCGGTTGCCCCCAGATCGCGCCGGTGATCAGCGCAATCAGCGTCATCACCACCCCCACGGGCGCGGCGGCCTTGGCGGCCAGCGCGCTCACGTGATGGCGGCGGATCACCCAGATCAGCGAGGCCACCAGCATCATGAACCATGCATTGATCGCCATCAGCGCGGCGGGCACATGCAGGTAGATGATCTTCACGGTAGAGCCCTGCCGGTAATCATCCGGCGTGAAGAAGAACCCCCAGATCAACCCGCCCACAATACATGCGCCTGCTGCCACCCAGAGGGCTGGCAACACGCGCTCGCTGGTGCGCAGGAACTTCTTCGGATTGGCATATTCCCAGATCGACATGGTGGCTATCTAGCTCTTGTTTCCGGTCATCACAATCACCGCCATCAGCGCAAATTGACGCGCAGCACAGCAGCGGAGGCAAAGGGCAGTAGGGCGATGGTGCCAAGGGTAATCCCAGCCAGCATCAACAGGGGTGTTTCCACGCTCATACCTGAGGCCCCCCGGCGGGCGACTTCGGCACCAAAAATCAAGGTCGGCACATAAAGCGGCATAACCAGAAGCGACAACAGCAAGCCGCCACGTTTCAGCCCCACGGTCAGCGCCGCGCCAAAGGTGCCAACCACCGACAGTGCCGGGGTGCCAATCAAAAGCGACAGCGTGATCCAGAGGTATCCGCCAGCAGGCAAGTTCAACAGCACCCCCAGCACAGGCGCGGCCAGAACCAGCGGCAGCCCGGTGGTCAGCCAATGTGCCAGGGCCTTGACGCTCAACACGCCTTCGAGCGGCAAAGGGGCCGTGGCCAGCAAATCGAGCGAGCCATCCTCCCAATCCAGTGCCAGGAGGCGATCCAGCGACAACAGGCACGCCAACAAGGCTCCGAGCCACAGAATCCCCGGCGCAATCAGCGACAGCGTGTCGGAGTTCGGCCCAACCGAGAACGGCACCATCACCGTCACGATCAAAAAGAACGCAAGGCCTAAGCCAAAGCCGCCCCCGGCGCGAAAGGCCAGCCGCAAATCCCGAACCAGCAGCGCGATCACAAGAAGCCCCCCGTGTCATCCGCATCAAAGGCCGGAAGCTTTGCCTTGAATGGGGCAAGGTCCAGAACACGCCCCTCGATCCCGAGGTCGATATGGGTCGCCATGATCGCCGCTCCGCCTGCCCTCAGATGGGTGCGAATGGTCGAGGCAAATAATTGAACGGAGGCTGCATCCAAACTGACGGTGGGCTCATCCAAAATCCAGAGCCGCCGCCCCGTGACCATCAGCCGCGCCAAGGACAGGCGGCGCTTTTGCCCCGCAGACAGCCCCCCAGCCGGACGGTTCCGCAGCGCGGCCAGATCAAACGCCCTAATCGCAGCTTCAGGGTCGCCGCCCCCAAACACCCGCGCCCAGAAGGCGAGGTTTTCGTCCACCGTCAGCGTCAACTTCAACCCATCCGCATGGGCCGCATAAACGATGTCATCAACGTCCCCGAGGATTTCACCACCGAGCGGCGGCTGCAGGCGCGCGAGCGTGCGCAACAGCGTGGTCTTGCCAATCCCGTTAGGACCGCGCAACACCAGCGCCTCGCCCGGCGAGAGCGCAAATTGCACCCCTGCCAGTACCGGCATCCCGCCCCGGCTCACCCCAAGATCCCTGACCTCAATCATGTTTGTTCCGATTTGTCGCTCTTCTGGCCCAACGCCTTATCACGGCTCAGCAAAAGCAGCGATAGCCCCGCACCGCCTTGCGCCAGATCAAACCGGCAGTGCTGCCAGTGCAATACGCCGGCCTTCGGACAAAAGCACATTATAAGTACGGCAGGCAGCGGGAGAGTTCATCACCTCAACCCCCAATCCCGCCTCTTCCAGCACCTGACGTAGTTCACTTGGAATATGCGCAATCTCAGCACCGGTGCCGATGAACAGAACATCCACGTCTCCAGCCAGCGCCAACAAAGACGCCTGATCGGTATACCCACCCCACGTGGATGTCCCCTTCGCCCCGGTCAGGATAGCGCCGTCCTTGACCTCACCACCGACACGAAAGAATCCCGCACCATATCCATCAATTCGTACGGCATCGGAATAGACCACTTCATTGAGGCGCATAGCGGATCTCCTGTCAGCATGTTCGCCCCTCTGAATATCACGCCAATACCACCTTCGAAACCAACAACTGAACAAGCGCGGCTCTGCCTCGCGCTCCGAGGCATTTAGAAAAAGATGAAACCCTGCTTCTTCTAACCCCAAATATCCCGGGGGTCTGGGGGCAGCGCCCCCAGCACGCATCGCCGCACATAGAACCTTGCTGAAATGCAAACAGCCGCAGCATCACGCCGCGGCTGTCTCAGGGTCATAGCGCGCCAATCAGGCGTCGATATTGGCGAACTGATTGCCTGTGGTGTCGTTGTTCTTGGTCCAGTCGCGCTTCACGCCCAGCCACAGCAAGATGGTAGAGGCCACGAAGATCGACGAATAGGTCCCGACTACAACGCCCCAGATCATCGCAAAGACAAACCCGCGGATCACGTCGCCGCCCAGAACATAGAGCGAGATCAGCGCCAGCAATGTTGTCACAGAGGTCATCATTGTCCGGCTCAGTGTCTCGTTGATCGAGATGTTCAGGACCTCGGCCAGTGGCTTTTGCTTGTAGCGACGCAGGTTTTCCCGCACCCGGTCAAACACCACCACGGTATCGTTCAACGAATAGCCCACAATGGTCAGAAGGGCCGCGATGATCGCAAGGTCGAACTTGATCTGAAGCTCGGAGAACACGCCGATGGTCAGGATCACATCGTGCACAAGTGCCGCCACTGCACCAAGGGCAAACTGCCACTCAAACCGCAACCAGATATAGACGAGCACCGCGCCGATGGCCAAAGCCACCGCCATGATCGCCGTCTGTACCAATTCGCCCGAAACCTTCGGGCCGACGCTTTCGACCGAAATGAACTTGATCCCCGGCGCAACCGCATCCAGCGCGCCTTGCACATCGGCGATAACGGTACTGGACAGTGCTTCGCCATCCTCCTGCGCCTCAATGCGGATCATCGCGACATGCTGATCTTCGTCAAACGTCGGATCAAACACCTCGGTGATGGTGATGTCGCCCAGTTCCAGCGGCGCGATGGCATCGCGGTAAACCCCGATATCAAGATCCTGCGTGGCCTCGGTGCGGATGGTGGTGCCACCCCGGAAGTCGATGCCAAAGTTCAGCCCCTGCAGCGCAAAGGAGGCAAAGCCGATCACGACCATCATGGCAGAGATGCCGAGCCAGAGCTTCCAGAGCCTGAAGAAGTCGAAGGAGGTTCCTTCGGGTACCAGTTTCAAGCGCATCAGTTACACCTCGATGGTTTTGGGACGGCGACGTTCGAACCACATCACGATGATCAGCCGGGTGACGAAAATCGCGGTGAAGACCGAGGTCAGAATGCCGAGGCCAAGGGTAATGGCGAAGCCACGCACCGGGCCGGAGCCGATTGCGAAGAGGATCACGGCGGTGATGAAGGTGGTGATATTGGCATCCACGATCGCCGAGAGCGCCTTGGCATAGCCCTCGTCAATCGCACGCGCCGGACCCCGCCCTGCTTTTAGTTCTTCGCGGATGCGTTCAAAGATCAGCACATTGGCGTCCACTGCCATACCCACTGTCAGAACGATACCGGCGATGCCCGGAAGGGTCAGCGTGCCGCCAATCAGGCTCAGTGCGCCAAAAATCAGCGCGATGTTCAAAATCAGCGCGATATTGGCAAAGAAGCCAAACAGACCGTAACTCAGCACCATAAAGACCAGCACCGCGGCAAAGGCGACAACAGTCGCCACCTTACCCGCATCGATACTGTCCTGACCAAGCTCGGGGCCGATGGTGCGCTCTTCGAGGAATTGCAACTCCGCAGGCAGCGCGCCAGCGCGCAGCAGCACCGCAAGCTGGGTACTGTCCTCAACGCTGAAGTTCCCGGTGATAATGCCGGAGCCACCGGGGATATGCGAGCGGATCACCGGAGCGGAGATCACCTCGTCATCGAGCACGATGGCAAAGGGTGCGCCGATGTTTTGGGCCGTATAGTCGCCAAATTTACGGGCCCCCGCTGTATTAAAGCGGAAGTTCACCGCAGGCTGGCCATTCTGATCAAAGGCAGGCTGCGCGTCGACCAGTTCCTCGCCGGTGACCACAGGCGCGGATTCTACCGTGTAGTAAGTGCCCGGCTCATCAATCGACGGGATCACCTTATTGCCGATCCCCGCGCTGGCATCAGCGTCAGAGCCACGGCTCACCACCGGATTAAACGTCAGTTGCGCGGTGGTGCCGATAATGTCTTTCAGCTCGGCCGCGGACCCAATCCCCGGCACCTGAATGAGAATCCGGTCGCTGCCCTGACGCTGGATGGTGGGCTCACGGGTGCCAACCTCGTCGATCCGGCGGCGGATGATTTCAAGCGACTGGCGCACGGTGCGATCGTCAGAGGCGAGTTTTTCCTCATCCGAGAGCGCAATGGTGATCACATCCCCCTGCCCGCTGACAGTAATGTCGGTGGCCCCCGCCCCGGTGAGCGAGGTCACCGGATTGGCCAGACCGCGCACCAGTTCAAGGGCGCGGCTCATGCCCGCAGCATCCGACAGGCGCAGACGAATCTGATCCGCGGGTGCCTCGGGGATGCGGCGAAACGTGCCGATGGTGCCGCGCTCATCACGCAAAACGTTGCGCACCTCGGGCCAGAGCGCATCCATCCGTGCGGTGTAGACATCGCTGACCTGAACTTCGGCCAGAAGATGCGCGCCACCGCGCAGGTCAAGACCGAGGTTCACAAGCCCCGAGGGCATCCACTCGGGCCATTGCTCGGCCACCGTCAGACGCTCAGGGGTTTCGCCCTCAACCTCAATTTGGGCCCAGGCGTCATTGGATTGTTCCACACGGGTGTAGAACGCATTGGGCAGGGCAGCCAAAAGGCCGGCCACGCAGACCAGCCAGATGAGCACCCTCTTCCAGGTATCAATTTGCAGCATTACCCTGCCTTTTCAGTAGCGTGCGAGGCGAGGCTCAGGATGCGGGCTCGGTCTTGTTCAGCACCTGAGCAATGGTGGATTTAACCACACGAACTTTCACACCCTCAGCGATCTCTACTTCAAGCTCGCCGTCTTCTTTGACCTTGGAGACCTTACCGATCACACCGCCTTGGGTGATCACCTGATCGCCACGGCGCAGGGCCTCAACCATGTTTTGGTGCTGCTTCATCTTTTTCTGCTGCGGACGAATGAGCAGGAAGTACATGATCGCAAAGATTAGGATCAGCGGGAGAAACTGGGCGATTGCGCCACCATCCATAGGGTATTTCCTTCTGTCTTTGGGGGCCATCTTGGCCCCGGATTTTGCGTGGAACCTATGCGCAGCCACAGGGCTTTGCAAGGCGGGGCGGACGTGATCAGGTAGGCTTTCACTGCTCACAGGGCGCTTTTCGCTCTTCTATGCCACAGCAACCGCCACAAGATCACCGTGGGCCGGTGCTGCCCCCTTCCCCTTCGCCCCCCGCTCGGGCATAGCTAACGGCACTGATTCAAACTGCATCATAGGAGCAGACCCATGCATGACATCCGTGCAATCCGCGAGAACCCGGCCGCATTTGACGCCGCCCTGGCCCGCCGTGGAGAGTCTGCCCTGTCCTCTCAGGTGCTGGAGCTGGACGAAGCTCGTCGCGCCAAGATCCTCGCGGCAGAAACCGCGCAGGCCGATCAGAACAAAGCTGCCAAAGCCATCGGCGCCGCAAAGGCCAAAGGCGATGAGGCGGAGTTCGAACGCTTGCGGGCCGAGGTCGCCGACAAAAAGGCCGAAGTTACCACCATGCAGGCCGAGGCCAAGGAACTGGACGCAAAGCTCACCGATATGCTGGCGCGCATCCCCAACAGCCCGGCCGAGGACGTGCCCGAGGGCGCAGACGAGGACGACAATGTCGAGGTGAAGCGCTGGGGCGATGTGCCTGCGTTCGACTTTGAACCCAAGGAGCATTTCGAGATCGCAGGCGTCGCCAAGGCGATGGATTTCGAGACAGCCGCCAAGATCTCTGGCGCGCGCTTTGTGGTGCTGAAAGGCGCTGTCGCCCGCATCCACCGCGCATTGGCACAGTTCATGGTCGACACCCATGTGGACGAAAACGGCCTCACCGAGGTGAATTCGCCCGTATTGGTGCGTGACGAGGCGATGTACGGCACAGATAAACTGCCGAAATTCGGTGACGACAGCTATCAGACCACCAACGGCTGGTGGCTGGTGCCGACCTCCGAGGTGCCGTTGACCTATTCGGTCGCCGGTGACGTCATCGACGAAAGCACGCTGCCAATCCGCTATACCGCCCATACGCTGTGCTTCCGGTCGGAAGCCGGGTCGGCTGGCAAAGACACCTCCGGCATGCTGCGCCAACACCAGTTCGAGAAGGTCGAGATGGTGTCGATCGTGCATCCCGAGACGTCGGATGACGAGCAAAAGCGCATGTTGGGCTGCGCCGAAGGCATCCTTGAGAAACTCGGCATTCCCTATCGCACCGTGGTGCTCTGCACTGGCGATATGGGCTTTGGCGCGCGCCGCACATTCGACATCGAAGCCTGGGTACCCGGCCAGAACACTTACCGTGAGATTTCGTCGGTCTCCACCACCGGTGATTTCCAAGCTCGCCGCATGAATGCCCGGTTCAAACCCGCCGATGGCGGCAAGCCTGAGTTTTTGCACACGCTCAATGGCTCTGGCCTTGCGGTCGGGCGTTGTCTCATTGCGGTGCTGGAAAACGGCCAGCAGGCGGATGGCTCGGTCAAACTGCCCGCAGCACTTGCGCCCTACCTTGGGGGCAAATCGACCCTCACCACTGAGGGCACGCTGGCCTGACCTTCGCGCGGCAACGCATACATCAAACAAGAAAACCGGCGCTCATACAGCGCCGGTTTTTCTTTTTAGAACACGTGGATCAGGCCCGAACCTGAGACGATCACTTGTCTTTCTTCTTTTTGTTCTTTTTGCTTTTGCTCTTTTTCTTTTTACCGTCAGACTTCTCAGAGAGGATCTTTTCCTCTTTCGCCTTTTCTTTGGCGATTTCCTTTTTCGCCTTGCCCTTCTCTTTTACGGCTTTAGAGGAGGCTTTCTCCTTGGCGGCTGCAAATTCAGCCATCAAGGCTTTGGCCTTTTTGGCAGCTTTGGCGGCCTTGGCCTCGGCTTTGGCGGCTTTTTCTTCTGCCGCTAGGCGCGCAGCCTCGGCAGCGGCAACAGCGCTGTGCACGCTTTCACGCGTATCCTCTGCGGCAGCACTTGTACCTGCTTTGACGGCTTTGGCGGCGGATTGTGCGGCCTCTTTGGCGGCAGCAACGGCTTTGGCCGGTGCGGGTTTTGCACGCGCTGTGCGTGGCTTTCTCGCGGCTGTGGTTTGGCGCCTTGGAGAGGCTGCAGGTTGGGATGCCGCAGACGCAGGTGCCGCGCCCTCTTTTGCCATCTTCTGCGCTGCCGCCTTGAGGCTCGCCGCGCGGGCAACGCCCAACCGTGGCACTTGCGTCAACTCTGCTTCGGATCGCGCAGCCACATCTTCGACAGAGCGAATACCGTGATCCTGCATCGCCTTTGCCAGTGCAGGTCCTACGCCTGGGAGTTTTACAATTGGGGTCATACGTTCGTAATTCCTCGCAACATCCTGAGTAATATCAATTTCAGAGGTTAGCACTCGTTTTTGCGATATGTCCAACATCTCTTGCGAGGCGGCGCGCGCCCTTCAACTCGGGAAAGGAACCAACCGCTTTTGATCCTCGTCCCAGAGTTTCAGCCCAAGCGCGCGTATCGCTTCGCCGAATTTGATCCGACGCGGCGCCATCTCCTCAGGCATGTTGTAATGGCACTGGCGTAGCCGATAGCTGGGGATGCGCGCGTTAAAGTGGTGGATGTCATGCAGCGTGATATTGGCGACGGCGAAATCAAAGAACCAGCCAAAATCCAGACACGATGAACCCTGCAGCGCCGCAACACGCGGGTTGAGGTCCGGGCGGCGGTCCCAGTAGGTGTCCTCGAAATTATGCTGCAGATAGACCAGAAACACCCCGATCATCCCGCCAAGGAAGGAAAACCCGAGCCAAATCAACAACCCCTCGCCCCCCGCAATCGCATAGAGCGCGTAGAGCCACGCGATGATGGCGAGGTTATGTAAAACCACCTGCATCACGCCGAATTCAAGCGTGTTCTTCGGCCAGCGATAGCGGATAAAATAGGTGAAGGCAGCCCCAAGCGGCACCAGCACAAACGGGTTGCGATAGAGACGGTATTGCAGCCGCTGCCAGACACTGGCGCGCTGCCATTCTCCAACCGTCATAGTGTGAATTTCACCCGTCTCGCGGTGTTCAAGGTTGCCAACATTGGCGTGATGCAGGTTGTGGTTCTGCTTCATCACCTCAAACGGGGCGAATGTGAAAGGCGACAACCCATGCCCCGCCCATTCATTCTGCCGACGGGTTTCAAACAGCGAGTGGTGCCCGGTGTCATGCTGCAGCACATAAAGACGCACTGCGCTGAACGCAAAAACAATGCCCGCAGGCCACATCACATACCAAAGATGTGAATAGGAAATCGCCAGATAAAGGGCCGCAAAATAAACGGCGAATGTTCCGAAATAGCTCAACGCGGCAAGCCGGTTGTCTTTCTCGGTGTACTGGCGTGTGTAGGCTCTCAGATCCATGCCTGACCCCATAAATACGCTCTGTGACGCCCGCGTGACGGCGGGATCGGATTAAATTCTCTTTCAATCAGTTAATATGCATACGCCCTATGACAAGTATTTGAACAGCTATAAATACCAGCTGTGCAAAAGCTCGCCTGCGCCTCACCCGCTGTATGCGCGGCAGGGTCGTTTCCTCAGACCGGAGGGGTGGACAGCGCAAGAACGCCCATTTGCTCCAGCCCTTGCAGTACCGCATCCACCGCCACAGTGGCGAGGATCAACCCCATAACCCGGCTGATCACGCTGACACCAGTCTGGCCGATCAGCTTTTGTATCTTACTGGCGAGCAACAGCAAAACAAAGGTAATCGCCAGTACAAAGAGCAATACAACCGCCGTCATCGCCTGCTCCACCACGCCGGTGGAGTGATTGTCGGTCAGGATCACCACGGCGAGGATTGCACCGGGTGAGGCAATCGAAGGGATCGCCAGTGGAAACACAGCGCCAGAGAGATCCTCGTTTTCGGCTTCTTTGATCTCGCTTGCGGCTTTGGTTTCACCAAAAATCATGCTGAGCGCAAAGAGGAACAAGATGATCCCGCCCGCAATCTGAAACGCACCAAGGCGCAGCCCGATGCCTTCGAGAATGATCTGCCCCAAGACCAGAAACAGCCCCAAGACCAGCGCCGATACCAAAACCGCCCGCAGTGCAAATGAGCGATGCAGCCGCTGGGGGACTGCAGCCGTGGCAAACAAGAATACAGGAATGGTCCCAACCGGGTCGATCACCACAAAAAGCGTGATGAACTCCCGCACGAGGTCTTGAAAGACAAAGGGCCATGTCATGTGGCGCGGTCTCCTGTCTGTGGGGCCGCGCTAGCTGGGATCAGCTTTTACGGCCCTCAATGTGTTTACGCAGGCGCGATGGGGTCGATTTCTTTTTCCCCTTGTAGGGGTTCTTGTCGCCCTGCCCCCGCAGCGTCAAGCGAATGGGGGTGCCCGGCATATCAAAATCTTCGCGCAAGCCATTCACAAGGTAGCGATTGTAGCTCGCAGGCATCTTATCAGGATGCGAGCACATCACCACAAAGCCCGGCGGACGGGTCTTGGCTTGGGTCATGTAGCGCAGTTTGATGCGTTTGCCTTGCGGTGCCGGCGGCGGGTGCTGTTCAAGCATACCCGCAAGCCAGCGGTTGAGCGCGGCGGTCGGCACACGGCGGTTCCAGACATCATGGGCTTTCATAATCGCCGCATGCAATCGGTCCAGACCACGGCCGGTTTTTGCGGAGACCGTGACCAGAGGTGCGCCACGCAACTGTGGCAGCAGCCGCTCAAAGGCTTCTTTGAGCGCCTTGAGCTTTTCCTGCTTTTCGTCCTCAATGTCCCATTTGTTGACGGCGACAACCACCGCCCGGCCCTCGCGTTCAGCCAGATCCGCGATACGCAAATCCTGCTGCTCGAACGGAATGGCTGCATCCAGCAGCACCACCACGACCTCGGCAAATTTTACTGCGCGCAGACCGTCAGAGACCGAGAGCTTTTCCAGCTTTTCCTGCACCTTGGCTTTTTTGCGCATGCCAGCGGTATCAAAGATCCGCATCGGTGTTCCGGACCAATCGATCTTGAGACTGATGGCATCGCGGGTGATCCCGGCCTCTGGACCTGTCAGCAGACGGTCTTCGCCAAGGATCTTATTGATCAGCGTGGACTTACCGGCGTTGGGACGGCCCACTACGGCCACCTGAAGCGGTTTTTCCATGGTCGGAACAGGTGTTGCGGCGATCTCTTCGCCTTCGTTGAACGCCTCATTCTCGTCTTCATCCAGCACCACGTCGGTGGCAGGAGCGGTCTCTTCAGCGAGTTTTTCGAATTTCTCTGACACAGGCAGAAGTTCGGAATAAAGATCGTTCAGGCCTTCGCCGTGTTCGCCCGACATGCGGATCGGCTCACCAAGCCCCAGACCGTAGGCCTCAATCACCCCCGCATCGGCGGCGGAGCCTTCGGATTTATTGGCCGCGAGAATGACATGCGCGGATTTTTTGCGCAGGATCTCGGCAAACATCTCGTCCGTGGGGGTCACGCCAGCGCGCGCATCAATGATGAACAGGCAGACATCCGCCATTTCCACCGCCCGCTCCGTCAGGCGACGCATGCGTCCCTCCAGGCTGTTGTCGGTGGCATCTTCCAGACCGGCGCTGTCGATGACAGTAAAGCGCAGATCACCCAGCCGCGCCTCACCCTCGCGCAGGTCGCGCGTGACACCGGGCTGGTCATCGACCAGCGCCAGTTTCTTGCCGACGAGACGGTTGAACAAAGTGGACTTGCCCACATTTGGGCGCCCCACGATGGCGAGCGTAAAGGACATGGATCCGGACTTTCCGTGATTGGTGAACCGCGCGCATAGCCTATCTTTGCCGCACGCGCCAGTAAATAATATGCCCCGGCGATTTGGCGCGACCAAAACACGCGAGGGCTGTCCGGGTGATTTTTCACAGCTTCAGCGCCCTGAACCACCCTGTCGCCTTGATCTGGTCGACAAACAGCGGGGTCCTCCCGCCCCTTTGCAACGCAGCCTGTGGCTGCATCACAAGAAGCGTTGGGCCGGGCGGGGCCGCGCCGAAGGCGCGGCCCCGCCCCCTCGCGATGCGCAAAGCGCAGCGCAAAACCTCAATGGGGCAATCCGTAGCTGTTAGCGAAACGCCGCCAAATTGCCGTCTCGCGTCACCACATAAAGGGTGCCATTGGCCACCACGGGCTCGGTTGTGGCACCGCCCTTGATCTCCACTGTGCGGGTTTGACGACCATCAACCGGGTCAAAGAACCGCAAAAGCCCGTCGTTGGACGCAACCACCAGTTGACCGCCTGCAAGAATGGGACCGTGATGGGCCACAATCTCTGCCCGCTTGCGCGGCTTATCCTTGAGGTACCCCGGCAGGTCTACCGACCAGATGGGGCTGCCGTCATTGGCGTTGAGACGCATCAGGCGGCTGCGATCGTTGACCAAAAACAGGCTGCCGCCCGCGGCCCAGACCGGGCCAAAGGTGCCCTCAAACGCGGTCCACAGACGTTCGCCCGAAGCCACATCAAAGGCTGCCGTGCGGCCCGAATGGTTGCCGACGTAAACACGATTTCCGTCCATAAAGGGCGCGCCCGTCACGTCGCTGATCTGCGAAATCGCGCTGCCGGTTCGCGCACCCGCAACCGAAGCGATCCAGCGGCGGAAGCCCCCGCGGCGGAACGTGCCGATCAAATCACCAGAGCCAAAGGCAAAGATGGAAATCTCAGATCCCACAACGGGTGCCGGAGCTCCGAGGATGTTGGACGCGCTGGGGCTCGCTTCCATTTGCCATGCGATCCGGCCATCTTTGGTGTCGATCACCCAAGCCGTGTCGTCTCCGGCCACAAGATAGAGGAGTCCGTCGCGAATCGTCGGGCTGCCGGAGCCTGTCGCATCGAGCTCTTGCCGCCATACGGGTTGGCCTGTCTTGGCATTAAGCGCACTCAGAACACCAAAGCCCGAAGACACATAGACCACGCCATCCGCATAAGCGATGCCGCCACCTGTGGCGTCGCCCTCTTCGTCGCTTGCAGGCTCAATATTGCGCTGCCACAGGACCGCGCCCGAAGGGGAAACCGCAGAAACCTTGGATGCCGCATCCAGCGTGTAGATCTGCCCCCCGCCCACAACGGGGGCGGCTGTGATGCGCTGCTTGCGGCTGTCACCTGCACCAATATTCGTCGACCAGATCAATGAGGGCGCGACAGAAAGTGCCGCATGGGTGGTCCGTGTAGTGGGCTGGCCGGGGCTTTGTTGCCACGAGCTGTTGGTGACCGCACGCGGCAGCGAGATCGCAACCGAGCGATTTTCAACAACGCCACCCCGGCGATCCGCGTGGATATCCTCACGTGCACCGCGCAGGATTTCCTCCGGCTCAGTGCAGCCCAACAGAAGAGCCGCCATCGCCGTTGCCATCACGCTTGCACGCAGGCCGAAACCACCTGGAATTGCCGTCATCACCCTGCCCCTGTCATTATTCATGGGTCATTATCACTGGTCCCGCCGGATCTGCTGTCGCGCAGACCTCAGCCTTCCTGAGCTTCCGCCTCCGGCGATCCGCCAAGGGCTACAATCACTTGAGAGACGCGCTCTTGCAAGTCCCGCGACACGCCAGCCGAGGCTGCGATCTCTTTGAGACGCGCCAGCGCGGCGTCCGTGTCGCCTGCCTCGATATCGAGAAGCGCCAGCTGCTCGCTTGCCAGAAATTGCAGTGAGCCGCCTGCTGCAGCGAGCGTTTCCAAGCGCAATCTACGGTCCTCGACAGGCAGGGTATCCGCCTGAAGGATCACAGATTTGAAAGCTGCAATGTCACGGTAGACCTGCGGTAGCTCGCTTTGCTGTGCCACGGCTTCCAACAGGCTCGCCGCTCTCTCGAGTTCGCCTGCGTCCGCCAATGCAGCCGCTTGCGCAAAATCCACAACAGCTTTCGCACCCACCTCACTGGCGGAAATATCCGCCAATGCCGCCGCGCGATCTGCCGCGTCATTTGCGGTGAGCGCTGCCGAAATCTGGTCTCCGACGTCCTGCGCGGCGCTGACGGCCTTGGCGCGGCTGTATTCACGCCATGTCGCACCACCGACGATCAGCAGCACTGCCACAGCACCGATCCAGCCATAACGCTTTAGCATTAGGAACAGGCGGTCGCGGCGGACCTCTTCTGTGACCTCATCGATGAAACTGTCGGTATCGCTCATGAAACGGCCCTTGTCGCTCAAATCTCCACACCCATATACGGGCACGGATTGTCTTAGTGTCGATGTGACATAGCCTGTGCTGCGGGACAAGCCAAGTCCCGTCCACTCCGTCAGAAAATGCCGAGAATCACGGCTGAACCTGCGCCAGCGGGTCAGAATCTTGGACGATTCGCGTCATTTTGCGTGACAAGAGCAATCAGAACCATTTTCTTAACGCGCGAAAACACCTAGGTCTGTCATCGTGGCAGATCCCAACCCTGCCTGCTTTATTGCAACAGCTGAATGTGACCTTCTTCACAGTGTGACGCGACGGAACACGGTAGACCTCACAGAAAAGTGTCCAATTTTGGAGTCGATTTTTACGATGCGCATAATCCCTCTTCTGACCGCCCTGGTCGTGACGCTTGGCCTTTACGCCTTGGTCATGGAGCGCGACAGCCTGCTGGCTTTCGCCCGCGGCGAAGATACCAACGAATTTGAAGACACCGCCCCAGAGGCAGACGCGCGCACCGAATTGGCCGATGCTGGCGACACCGGCGTTCACGTGGCAGTGGTTGCAGTGCACAGCAAAGCGCGCGCCATCGACAATGCGGTGGTCTTGCGTGGCCAGACCCGCGCCATGCGACAGGTCAATGTCATGGCGGAGACCGCCTCCACCGTGATCTCTGAGCCCCTGCGCAAAGGCGCATCGGTCGAGAAAGGCGATGTGCTCTGCGAACTCGACCCAGGGACACGGCCCGCCTCACTCCTCGAAGCCCGAGCCCGATTGGCCGAAGCGCGCGCAAATGTTCCTGCCGCTGAGGCCCGCCTTGAGGAGGCCAAGGCCGTCCTTGAAGAAGCGCGCATCAATCTCACCGCAGCCCAGAAGCTCTCTGAAGGCGGCTATGCTTCGGAAACTCGTCTTGCATCGGCCAAGGCCGCTGAGCGCACCGCGCAAGCTGCAATCGCCACCGCCGAAGGGGGGCTAACGTCGACCCATGCCGGGATCGAGTCCGCTGTCGCCGCTGTTGATGCTGCGGAAAAGGAAATGGATCGCTTGGTGCTTCATGCCCCGTTCAATGGTATCTTGGAATCAGACACCGCCGAACTTGGCAGCCTGTTGCAAGCCGGGAGCCTCTGCGCCACCGTCATTCAACTCGATACCATCAAGCTGGTGGGCTACGTGCCGGAAACGTCGATCAACCATGTCTCGCTGGGGTCCAAAGCGGGCGCGCGGCTGGCGACCGGGAAACAGGTGGCAGGGACCGTCTCTTTCATCAGCCGATCGGCGGATGAGACAACCCGCACCTTTGAGGTGGAAATCACCGTTGCTAACCCAGATCTGGCCATTCGCGACGGCCAGACCGCAGAGATCGTGATCGCCGCCGAAGGCACCAAGGCCCACCGTCTGCCGCAATCGGCGCTGACACTGAATAATGAAGGCCAACTGGGCGTGCGCGTGGTGCGCGAAGATAAAACCGCAGGTTTTGTGCCCGTCACATTGCTACGCGACGAATCTACCGGCGTCTGGATTGATGGCCTGCCCGAAGAAGCAGATGTCATCACAGTGGGTCAGGACTTCGTCACCGAAGGCGTCGCCCTTGACCCTACCTATCGGGAGATGAGTGAATGATCGGTCTCGTCAACTGGGCCGCAGATCGTGCGAGGATGGTCCTCGCCTTTATCGCCATCTCCTTGCTGGTGGGAGGCTTTGCCTATGTGAGCCTGCCCAAAGAGGGCGAGCCCGATATCGAAATCCCCGCCCTGTTCATCTCCGTACCCTTCCCCGGCATCTCGGCCGAGGACTCCGAGACGCTGCTTGTGAAGGTGATGGAAACCGAGCTTGCCGATCTGGACGGGCTCGACAAAATGTCTGCCACCGCTGCCGAAGGTTACGCCGGTGTGGCGCTGGAATTCGACTTTGGCTGGGATAAAACCGCCGTCATGGCGGATGTGCGCGATGCAATGGATGCCGCCGAGGCGGAGTTTCCAGAGGGCGCGGAAAAATACGCCATCCACGAGATTAACTTCTCTGAGTTTCCCATTGTCATCGTGAGTATGTCCGGCCCGGTGCCGGAACGGACAATGGCGCGGCTGGCCAAGGACTTGCAGGATGACCTTGAGGCGCTGGATTCCGTGCTTGAGGCCGGGATTGCAGGCAATCGCGACGAAATGGTCGAAGTCCTGATCGACCCGCTGCGTCTGGAATCTTATAACGTCACTGCGGTCGAGCTGATTAATGTTGTGCAAAACAACAACCAACTGATTGCCGCCGGTGAGGTTGAGAGCAATCAAGGTACCTTCTCGGTCAAAATCCCATCGTCGTTTGACAGCGTCGAGGACATCTACGGCCTTCCCGTCAAAACCAATGGCGATCGCGTCGTCACGCTGGGGGAATTGGCACAGATCAATTTCACGTTTGAGGACCGCCAAGGCACCGCGCGATTTGATGGTCGCGACACGGTGGCGCTTCAGGTGGTAAAGCGCAAAGGGTTCAACCTGATCGACACCGTAGATCAGGTGAAGGCGACGCTTGCAGAAGCGCAAGACAAATGGCCGCCCGAGCTCAAGGCCGCTGTTACCCTTGGCACATCCAACGACCAAAGCCGCGTTGTGGGATCCATGGTCAGCCAGCTTGAAGGCTCTGTCCTGACGGCTGTGGCGCTGGTGATGATTGTGATCCTCGCAGCACTTGGCAGCCGCGCCGCGCTTCTGGTGGGCTTTGCGATCCCAACGTCGTTCCTGTTGTGCTTTGCGTTCCTTGCGTTGATGGGGATTTCGGTCTCCAACATCGTGATGTTCGGCCTGATCCTTGCGGTGGGGATGCTGGTGGATGGTGCGATTGTGGTGGTGGAATACGCCGACAAACGCATCGCCGAAGGTACCGGCCCCATGCACGCCTATGTGGAGGCCGCTCAGCGGATGTTCTGGCCGGTGGTTTCCTCCACCGCGACAACGCTCTGTGCCTTCTTGCCGATGCTATTCTGGCCGGGTGTGCCGGGCGAATTCATGGGGATGTTGCCGGTAACTCTGATCTTCGTTCTTTCGGCCTCGCTCGTGGTTGCGCTGATCTATCTGCCAGTCATGGGCGGTGTCACAGGTCGGTTGAGCCGCACGTTTGGCAATGCCTCCGACGTTTTGCGCCGCACGCTTCCTTGGGCGGTGCGCGCAGCCTTGGTGCCGGTGGCGCTGTGGGGGATGTTCGTGGGGGCGATGCAACTGCTCAACCCGGGCTATCTGATCTCGGGGGCCACCGGTATGCCGGCGGCGCTCCTTGGGGCTGCCATCTTTTTGTTGTCCGCTGTAGCAGCTTCTATCACCCTTGGCGCAGCAGAACTGCAGCGCCGCCAGCGTGGCGTCGTCGCAGGCAACCGCCTGCGCGGGTTTGGCTGGTTTATCAAGATGATCGTCGGCAACCCTGTGATGCCAGTGGTCACGCTCTTGGTGGTGGGCTTTGGCATCATGACAGTGTTCGGTCTGTTCCAGACCAACAATCGCGGGGTCGAGTTCTTTGTCGAAAGCGAACCCGAACAGGCCACCGCCTATGTGCGGGCACGCGGCAATATCTCGCTCCATGAAAAAGACGAGATGGTACGCGCCACCGAGAATTTGATCATGCAGCACCCGGCTGTAATCAATGTGTTCTCCTTTGCAGGCGAAGGCGGTCTCAACACGGATGCTTCTGGTGCCAGCACCCCGCCCGACACCATCGGGCAGGTGCAGTTTGAGATCATCCCATGGGAGGACCGCCCGACCAAGACCGAACCAATCCTCGGTGGCCTCTTTGAGCGCGAAGTGACCGCCGACGAATTTGACGGCGACACGGTGCTCGAAGAGCTGAGCAAACTCACCGACACGCTTCCCGGTTTCAAAGTTGAAATCAAAGCGCTCGAAGGTGGACCCGCGTCAGGCAAGCCGGTGCACCTGCGCATCAAAGGGGACGATTGGGAACCGCTGCGCGCGGCCACAAATATCGCTCGCACGCATTTCGAAGAGACACCGGGACTGACACTGATCGAAGACAGCCTACCCCTGCCCGGCATCGATTGGGAAATCGACGTGGATGTGGCAAAGGCGGGTCGGTATGGCGCCGATGTGGCCACCGTCGGCGCGATGGTGCAATTGGTGACACGTGGCATCTTGCTCGACACCATGCGGGTGGACAGTTCGGACGAAGAAATCGAAATCCGCCTGCGCCTTCCCGAAGAGCAACGTGTGCTGTCCACACTCGATACGCTCAAACTGCGCACCGAAGAAGGTCTGGTGCCGCTGTCGAACTTTGTCACGCGCAAGCCAGTGCCGAAACTCGCCGAGATTTCGCGCATCGAACAGCAGCGTTACTTCGATGTGAAAGCAGATGTTGAGCCGGGTCTCAGCAGCATCACCATGCAGGACGGCGATGGTGAAACCGTGCCTCTTGCAATCGTAAAAACCCTTACCGAGGGCGCAAGTGCGACTGGCGACACAGTAACGCTCCCCAATGGTGCAACAGCCGAGGTCAAGACACTGACCGGGTCCGGCTCTGTTGATGCGCTGCGTGAGGCGATTGCAGATGGCGACACCCTGATCACCCCAATCAATGCCAACGAGCGCATCGCGGAGCTGACCAAATGGCTGGAAACCTCGCCATTTGACGCCTCGATTGATTGGGAATGGACGGGCGATCAAGAAGAGCAAGCCGAGTCCGGTGCCTTCCTTGCCAAGGCCTTCCTCGGCGCACTTGGGCTGATGTTTGTGATCTTGCTGGCGCAGTTCAACAGCTTTTACAATTCGGTGCTCGTGCTGTTGGCGGTTGTTCTGTCCACCACCGGCGTGCTGATCGGCATGATGGTTATGCAACAGCCGTTTTCCATCATCATGACTGGAACGGGCATCGTGGCGCTGGCGGGGATCGTTGTGAACAATAACATCGTTCTCATTGATACCTATCAAGAATTCAGCCAGCACATGCCACGGCTCGAAGCCATCATCCGCACAGCAGAGGCCCGCATCCGTCCGGTGCTGCTGACCACCATCACCACGATGGCGGGTCTGGCACCGATGATGTTCGGCATCAGTCTGGATTTCATCAACGGTGGCTATTCCATCGACAGCCCAACCGCGCTGTGGTGGAAGCAGTTGGCAACTGCCGTGGTCTTTGGCCTTGGGGTCGCGACTGTGCTGACGCTGGTGGTCACACCGTCGCTGCTGGCGATCCGGGTGTGGCTCTCGACCTATATGGCGTGGATGGGACGTGTCATTGCACGCATAAGCGGTGGCAGCGGCAGCCAAGTGGTGCGTGATACAGAGCTGCAACGCAAAGCGCGCCGCCTGCCCTCGACCGAAATCGATTGGCTGGGCGAACCTGCGGCGAAGGACACGGATGATGTGTCTACCTCAAACGACACGGCCGAAGATGCCGACACCCCGACAGGAAGCTCTCCCCTTAGGGCCGCTGAGTAATCCGGCACTGACAAAACGCCCCCTCTGAAATCTCAGAGGGGGCGTTTTTTTATTCCCGATTGACGGCTGATATGATGATCAAAGCCTCGGGCGCAGAGACGATCAGCTCTTGTCGTTCATCGGTGCCTGTTCCAGCACGTCAGATTGCTCGGCCTGATCGATCTCTTCCATATCGGCCACGCCGTCTTTGTTGACATCAACCATCTCGAACTCCTTCTGGGTCAGCGTAGGATACTCCTGCTGAAGCTCCTTGAAGGTCAGCGCGCCTGCCTGCTCAACTTCTGCCATGGCGGGGGCTGCGATCAGGGCGCTCAGGGCTGCGGTGGTCAGTGCAATGCGTTTCATGATGTCCTCCTTTGAGGTCTTACTCGTGAATTTGAGGGGTTTGCCCTCGTGACACCACATCACCTAAGAACCATCCCTGTGATCTCCAGTGTCATACGCCCTCACCTGTCCGGATCGGCGCGCGACTGCCGAGATCGCGTTCCATCACAAGCAAGGTGTCGCACAGACGTCTGCTTTGGCAAATAATCACCTATGCGTGATGGAACAAACTTTCAGATCGAGCTACACCACATTGATATTAAATGTCTTTTTAAAGACGCTTTCGGCAGCTATGTGGCTTCGCTCTGTCCGCCTCAACTTGCGTCACCGCCAAAACACATGCAAATATCAAAATCCCCTATACACAGCGCGACAACCGCCCTGTGTCGATGACGAGTACAGAGTTCTACGAGATGCCTAAGTCCGCCGCAGCCAGAATTGGGCGCAAACGCACCGCATATGCGGTTTTGGGTTTTGTTATGATGGGTCCAAAATCTGGCTATGACATCAAGCAGGCGATCTCACGCAGTACGTCATTTTTCTGGAATGAAAGCGCCGGCCAGATCTACCCCATCCTGCGTGCTCTTGAAGACGAGGGGCTGATAGAACGTGACACAACCTCCCCGACGTCTACAGGCAAACGCCAGCGGCAAATGTATCAGATTACCGATCGTGGTCAGGCGGCGTTGCAGAACTGGATCGCGGGCCCAAACAGTGATGTCATCGTGCGCAATGAGATGCTCCTGAAGATGTTTTTTGGCGCAAGCGTCGCGCCAGAGGTCATAATCAAGATGTTGGAAGACCACCGCCACAGTCTGCAAGATCGCATCGCCTTTTTCGAAGAAATCATCCGACAGCGCCAAGCCGAAGAAGCCGCGGGAGAATTGGCAAACGCCGCCTTTATGATATCAACACTGGATTACGGTTATCGCATGGCCAGTGCAGCGGTGGATTGGTGCGATGCAACGATTGCGTCACTCAAAGATCTCTAAATTACGTTGCAAGTGATGTGCTTTTGCTCCGGGCTTCGTATCAGGGCAGCCTCGGAACATTTCAAAAGAAAATCCCGGCACCTCGCAGCGCCGGGATCTTTTATCGGATCTGCGGATCGTCCGCACAGATCTCAAGAAATGCTGACGTTAATCAGAAATCTTCCCACAATTTAGCGGCGGCATTGCTGCTGCTCTTGCTGCTTGCAACCGCTACATTGCTGGGTTCGGGCGTGTAATCCCAATCGTCCCCATGTGCGGACGGAGCAACCGTCTGAGGCTCTTCAGCCGCTGCGGGTGCGATGGGCGCCACATTGCGTGTCCCTGCGCCAAGTTTGAAATGTGCAACCATTTCCGCAAGGTTCACCGCGTTGGCCTTGAGCATATGGCTCGCAGCGGTGGCCTCTTCGACCATCGCAGCGTTTTGCTGCGTGACCTGATCCAGTTCAACCATGCCGCTGTTGATATCGCCAAGCCCGGCGGATTGCTCGCTTGCACCCTGCGCAATGTCGGAAATCAAACCGGAGATTTGCGTAACACGCTCTACGATATTGTGCAGCGCTTCTCCCGCTTTGCCAACCAGATCGACGCCGCGCTCCACCTGTTTGGAACTGTCACCGATCAGCGTTTTGATCTCCATTGCTGCGCCAGACGAGCGTTGTGCAAGTGCGCGCACCTCGGACGCCACCACTGCAAACCCACGGCCAGCTTCACCCGCTCGTGCAGCCTCAACACCCGCATTCAGCGCCAGAAGATTGGTCTGGAACGCGATATCGTCGATCACGCCAATGATCTGCGAAATATGGTTGGAGGATTGCTCAATCTCCGTCATTGCGGACACGGCATTATTGACGATGGTACCGCTGTTGACCGCTTCGGATTTTGCCTCTTCCATGGTGTTGGCAACGCTGCCAGCACCTTCGGCGGCCTGACGCACAGATGCGGTCAGCTCATCCAGTGCAGCTGCCGTCTCCTCCAGAGTTGCGGCCTGGCTTTCTGTGCGGCGCGCCAGATCGTCAGAGGCAGAGCTGATCTCGGTCGAGCCGTTCTGAATACTATCGGCTGCATCCACAACGGCCGAAACCGTATCGAACAGACGATTGACCAAGGCATTGAAATCCGTGCTGAGTTTTTCGTAATCAGCGGGGAAATCTTCCTTGATGTTTACGGTCAGATCGCCAGTAGACAGCTTGCCAAGTGCGTCGGACAGAACGCTCACCACATGCTCTTGCACGGCATCCTGTTTGCGCTTTTCTTCTTCCATCCGCTTCTGCTCAGCAGTGGTGTCACGGAAATCCACCAGCGCCTTGCCAAGCGCGCCGATCTCATCACGGCGATTGGCCTCAGGAATGTCGCGCGTCGTGTCCCCATGTTGCAAGGCATCAATATGCGTGACCACGTCCTGGATCGGACGCGACACCGCAACCGCAATCATATAAAAAATCACCGAAAACGCGGCGAAGATCGCAAAACCAAGGCCCGCTGCGACCATGTTCGCATGCATGATCTGATTGGCGATGATGGAAGTATCCAGCGCCCAGACCATATTGCCAGCTTCCTCGCCTTCAAACATCAGTGGCGTCTTGAAATAGGTAAAATCCCCATCCTCGAGCCGCATTTGATCAGACTCGAGCAGACCATTCGCGCGATCAGTCCACGCCTCCTGCATCTGATCGCCCTTAAAGGCCTCTGCCAGCACATCACCGCTGCTGACGACACGCGCAAAAACAAATGTCTCGCGCTCAGCCAGCGAGGCCAATGTGGTATTCGCCAGATCGCCATCATAGTTCCACGCCGCCGTCGCAAGAGGTGCGGCAATGTAGGACTCCGTCAGCGATACCTGCTCTTCAAAGCCGGTATAGAGCGCCGTAGACAGGCGTTGAGCCCAGAAAGTCGTGATCACACCGATCATCATCAGTAAGCCCGCCATCCCGGGAAGCAGGATTTTGCGCTTCACTGGCATGTTCCGGAACCAAGACGTTAAGAACATGGTGTCCCTCCAAATTAATTGGGGTCACTCTCGCGCAAATGCATTTTTTTTCAGTTAAGCCTTTGCCGGAGGCGCTACGCGAAAACAGCATAAAACCTCCAATTTTCGATACATACGAACGATCCCCCTCGCCCAACCGCTGCTCAGCAGCGGCGTAACAAAGGACGGTACGGTTCGGTCTGACGAGAAATTTGCCTTTTCCCTCAAATTTCTGCTGGACGCCCCTAAACTGCATCGCTATACGAACGCTCACACTCCGGCGTAGCTCAGCGGTAGAGCAGTTGACTGTTAATCAATTGGTCGTAGGTTCGATCCCTACCGCCGGAGCCAATTTACTCAAAATCAAGATCCGCTCGCTCCGTTCCCCTAGTGGAATGGGTGTATTCGCGCTTATGCGGTGAGAGTTCTTTCAGCCAAAGCTGCGCCTTATGCCTTTGCGCCGGCAACCGGCTCCGCGATGGCGTCGTGATCTACCAAATTCCACGCCAGACCAGTGTTTCGATAGATACGTTTGGCCTTGTGGGGATAATCCGCCACGTCATGGGCCAGCCTCTGCCCGATCACCAGACATCGAAACGTCTCTGAGCCCGTGTTGCGAATGGAATGTGCAAGCCCGCCTTTGCGGTAGCCGATGAAGTCACCCGGAGCGATCTGGTATTCGCGGTCGCCGATGTACGCGGTTGCCGTGCCTTCAAGCACGTAGACGCATTCGTCCTCATGGTGGTGCACATGATGCTCCGCCGTGTCATGGCCCGGTGCAACCTCGATCAGATGCACGCCAATTCCAGTGAGCCCCGCAAGATCGCCAAGGCTCTTGTTGATGCGCTGTGCGTCGGGATTGAGAAAATGGGTTTTTGCCAAGCCCTCCATCGCAGCAATCTCAGCCGCTGGGACCAAATAAATATCATCGCTCATTGTGCCTGCCCTTTTTAGGAAATTGCAGCGCATAGGCGCGCGAGGGAACTATAGGCCCGGAGGTGCAATCCGCAAACTCGCACGCATACATCGGTACAAATGAGACATGAAAAAGACCCCGCCGCTAGGAGGCGAGGTCTTTTCCAGTCGCAATGCCCAATCTGGGAGGTCAGCCCTCGCCTTGGGGAAGGTAGGTCATCGGGTCCGGGGTGGATGAGCCAGGGGCCGGATCACGACAGGGCGTGCGACTGTCCAGGCAGCCCGTAACAAGATACGCGCAGACCAGTCACATGGACGGGTGCCCGGTCAGCGGGGCGGCGCATTGCTGAGCCGTCCCGCCTTGGGGGGTGGATCAGCCGTTGTTGACCAACAGGCCTGCTTCTTGCGCGGCGGCAACCTCTTCCATGTCGGCCTCGCCATTTGCGTCCACGTCGATCTGCGCGAAGGTTTCTGCCGTCAGCGCCGGGTAAGCCACCTGAAGCTCTTCGAGAGACAGGGTGCCGCTGCCGTCAGCATCGACCTCGGCGGCAAAGTTGCTGGCCATTGCAGGTGCTGCGGCCAGAGTTGCGATAGCGGCGGCGGTCAGGGCAAAAGTCTTCATCGTTATACTCCACTCTTTGGTTTGTTTATGTCGCTCGGCGTCGGTGCGCCTCGTGACAAGAATGAAGGTAGTGAGGGTCTCGGTGCCTCGCCAGAGGGTCAGAGGTCTTGCGGGATTTCGGGCAATGTTCGGCCTGATTTTCCCTTTCACACCGGCGACTTGGCGCGCGTCGCAGTTCTGTGGACCTTTCCCCGCCACCCAAAATTACCGGATCTGGCAAAGCACCGCCCAAAATGGGCGATATCCAGAACTCGCAACTTTTACGGGAACAAAATCGCCAGACGGAAATCATCTCCCGCAGCGCAATTGCGCGATGATCTCCGCTCAGGTTTTGCCCGAATCCCATCAATGAAGAGGCCGAGTCGGTCAAAAAAACCGCTCGGCCTCTTTCATGTCGTTTCCTGTCGTACCCGCGATTGGTGGCGGTTTTACAAACATGCGCCGCCACACACCCCAAGCGATGGGTCAGGCGACGTCCCGATCTGCCTGCTGGCGCTGCCACAATTGCGCGTAGCGGCCGCCCTGCGCGATCAGCGCATCATGGGTTCCGGTCTCAACCACGTCGCCCTGCTCCAGCACCACAATGCGATCCGCCTCGGCAATGGTCGAGAGGCGGTGCGCGATGGTTATTACAGTCCGCCCCTGCCCGGCGCGCGCCAATGCCCCCTTGATTTCTTGCTCTGTGTCGGTGTCCAAGGCGGATGTGGCCTCGTCCAAGAGCAAGATCGGCGGGTTCTTCAGCAGGCTGCGCGCGATGCCCACCCGCTGTTTTTCACCACCTGAGAGTTTCAGACCCCGTTCACCGACCGGAGTGTCATATCCTTCGGGCAGGCTTGCGATGAAATCGTGGATTTGCGCGGCGCGGGCGGCTTCGACGATATCATCCTCGGTTGCTCCGTCGCGGCCATAGGCGATGTTGTAGCGAATGGTATCATTAAAGAGCACAGTATCCTGCGGCACCACGCCAATGGCGGCATGCAGGCTCTTTTGTGTGACCTCGCGCACATCCTGCCCGTCGATCAGCAATTGCCCGGCGCTTACATCATAAAAGCGGAACAAAAGCCGCCCGATGGTGGATTTGCCAGACCCGGTGGAGCCGACAATCGCCACGGTCTGCCCGGCCTCGACGGTAAGCGAGACACCTTTCAGGATTTCGCGCTCTGCCTCATAGCCGAAACGGACATTTTCCAGACGGATCTGGCCACCGCTGACATTGAGGTCACGCGCATCCGGGGCATCCTGCACATCCGGGGGCTGCTCCAGCAGGTCGAACATCTCGCCCATGTCCACAAGGCTCTGCCGGATTTCGCGATAGACCGTGCCAAGAAAACCCAGAGGGCCCGTGATCTGGATCATATAGGCGTTGACCATGACAAAATCGCCCACAGTCATCTTGCCGCTCTCGACGCCAATGGCCGCCATCACCATCACGCTGACCAGCCCGGCGGTGATAATCACCGCCTGCCCGAAATTGAGCGCGCCCAGTGAATAGGCCGTTTTTAAGGCCGCCTCGGCGTAGCCCTTCATGGCGACGTCATAGCGTGCGGCTTCGCGGTCTTCGGTACCGAAGTATTTGACTGTCTCGTAATTTAACAGGCTGTCGATGGCTTTTTGATTGGCATCGGTGTCTTGGCGGTTCATTTCGCGGCGCAGCTTCACCCGCCATTCGGTCACCGCAAAGGTAAACCACACATAAAGCACCACAGTCACCGCGACGGCGACCAGATACCAAATGTCGAACCACCATGCGAGCACCACCGCGACCAATGTCAGCTCCAGCAAGAGCGGACCGATCGAGAGCACCAAAAAACGCAACAGGAATTCAACACCTTTGACGCCGCGCTCGATAATACGGCTCAGCCCACCGGTCTTGCGGGTGATGTGGTACCGCATGGACATCGCGTGGATGTGGCGAAAGGTGGTGAGCGCCAGTCGCCGCAGCGCGCGCTGGGTAACAGGGGCAAAGATCACATCGCGCAGCTGCTGAAACCCGGTGTTCATCACCCGCGCCATGCCATAGGCGACCGTGAGACCAACTGCGCCGAGCGCCAGAACCGGCACCCCCTCTCCTGCCAGCGCGTCCACAGCACCCTTGTAAAACACCGGTGTCACCACTGCGATCCCCTTGGCAGCGACCAGCACCAAGATTGCCAGCAGGACCCGGATTTTCACTGAGCGTTCTGTGGCAGGCCAGACATAGGGCCAGACCTTACGCAGGGTGCGCAGGCCGGAACGACGTTCGTCTGCGGCGCTGGGATCATCCATCGGGGGCATTACAGCTCCTCTGTCAATTCGGCCCGGCACATGTCTAGCGCAAGACCCGGCACAAGAAAGCGCGCCCCACGACGGGAGCGCGCCACATCATGAATTCATCTAAGCCTTCACTCGGGCAGAGTGAAGATCTGACCGGGGTAGATCAGGTCTGGATTGCGGATGTCGGATTGGTTTGCCTCAAACACCCGCACATAGAGATACCCGCTGCCGTAGCGCTGCTGTGAAATCGCCCAGAGCGTATCGCCTTTCTGCACGGTCACCGCCCGGATAGAAGGACGCGCCGCACCCGGCTCTGCATCGGCGGCCAGTGCTGGCTTCAGGACCTCTGGGGCCTCACGTTTAAAAGGCGTTTCCAGGCGGCTCAGCACCATGCCGTCGGTTGGATCAATCTCATCCAGCCGCAAAGTGTAGATCCCCGGTGAAATCGCGGTCAGATTGCCGCTCCACTGCCCGTCTGCTGCGGTCTCCAGATCGGCGACGGGGCTGTTGTCCAGATAGATACGCACCATGGCGTCAGGCTTGGCCCGCCCGGCCAATTGAACGTCACCGGCATCTGTGTAGCTGATGGTATCCAATGCGACCTTGCCTACCAATTCCGGCACAGTGGGACGCGCAGGTTGCACCAAAGTGACGCCATCACGCCCCGCGCGCAGCACGGCGACCGATGCGTCAGATTGGGGCGCACGGCGCGTATTTGTCGCCCCGGTCTGTGGCGCAGGTTGCGGCGTGTTGAGTGCAACCGCAGACTCGGATTGTGCGATGTCTGGTGCTTGCGTCTCAGTGGCATTCGTTTCCTGCACCGCTTGCACTGTGTCAGACGTTTCTACCACATCAGAAGAGTGCGGCGCAGAGACCTGTTCGTCATCTGCCTGTGCAACGGTACCCGATCCCAGTGCAGGCTCATCCGATGCGATGGTTTCACCCCCCTGCGCGGGGGCTGGTGCGGGGGCGAGCACCTCTTCCTCAGGGGCACTTGCGACAGTCGACGTATCCTCGGCGGTCACTGTTTCAGCCTCTTTTGATACAGCAGTCGCTTCAGAGACCACATCAGCGGCTTCAGCGCGCGCGACCTCTTGCGGGTTTTCTTCAGGCTGCGACACGTGCTCTGATGCAGAGCTGTCGCTCAAACTTGGGCTGGTGTCGGTCGATGGGGCTGGCACAGGGTCCGGTGCTTGAGCAGTCTCAACCTCTTGGCCGTCAATCGGCGGCGGCGGTGCATCGCGGTCGGTCCCCACCTCTGGTGAGGCGATCTCATCCGCTAGGGCTGCTGGCGCCGTCATCGGTGCAAGGATGAAACTATCCTCAGAGGCCAGTTCCTGACCATTGTGCCGCGCGAGGAGTGTCAACATGCGCGGCTGATCACTCAAGTCGATGGTGACAAAGGATACAAATTCCCCAGCGTCCGGCACCGTCTGCGTGTCCAACACCGCACCATCCAGCAGCACCTGCACCTCAACCCCGACCTGCGCTGATGCCGCAACGATTCCAGAGCCATCGGGTTCAAAGCGCGCAACCTCCAGCTTGGGGGCTTTCAGTTCAAACGCAGGCTCCGTCGAAGGCGCGGCGTCCACCAGCCCATCTGCGGAGGCCGCATCCACAGGCGCATCGGAAACCGCAGGGTCAGCGGGCAACGTCAGGGGCGCAGGCGGCACAGCAAGGCCCAAAGCCACCAGTTGCCGCTCGACCATTGCCTTGGCGCCTTCGCCCAGCATACCCCCCCGCGCGAGAAAGAACCCGCCCCCAACGACCACCACCGTGGCCACGGTGCCGATGGCCAGCCCGGCCCCCGCGCCTATCCCGCTTGTCTTCGTCATCTTGCGACTATTTCCTTTAGATCCCTTTGCCCCGGAGCACTGTTGCCGCGCTCTCGGTTGAGCAAACCTAGCAATACCGCTATGAGGGGTCAAAGCACGATGTTTCCGCAACATCGCGAAAATCCCGTTGAAAATGAAAAAGGTGCGCCATGGCTGTCACATCCGTCTGCGTCTATTGCGGCTCTCGTATGGGAGCAAAACCAGCCTACGAGGCTGCCGCCCGTGACTTTGGCACCGGGTTGGCGAATGCCGGTTTGCGACTGGTTTACGGTGCAGGCGATGTGGGTTTGATGGGCACGGTGGCGCGGGCAGCGCAAGCCGCGGGTGGCGAGACCTTTGGCGTGATCCCAGAACATCTGGTCAACCGCGAGATCGGCAAACGCGATCTCACCACCTATGTGGTGACCGAAACCATGCACGAGCGCAAAAAAGTCATGCTTTACAACGCCGATGCGATGGTTTTGCTGCCCGGTGGCATGGGCTCACTCGATGAACTTTTTGAGGCAATCACTTGGCGACAGTTGGGGCTGCACAATAAACCTATCGTCGTGCTCAACACCGACGGCTACTGGGAGCCCCTGCGCGCCTTGGTGGAACACGTGGTCAGCGAGGGCTTTGCCGGTGCCGATCATGCTGAGCATCTGCAATGGGCCGATACGCCTGACGCAGCCCTGAAGGCCCTGCAAAGCTGATCCAGATACATGTTCGCCCCCGACATTCCTGCGGGGGCGAAACAGTCCACTGAGACGTCAGTCCAGACGATCGGCGATCTGCCCTCAGGCCGCCAGTTCATCCTTCACGATGCGTTCGATCTCTGTGATCGGATGATTGGTCAGTGTTTTGGGGATCTCACCTTGGATCAGGTCCTGCACCTCTTTGTGCAATTTGGGGCGCAAATCACCGAGCAGCTGAGGCGAGGCAACAATGATCACCGGACCAAGCTTGCCGCGGTGTGCCCGCTCATAGAGCAAATCCGCGATATCATCTGCAAAGCGCTCCTTGGCCAGTTCATGCCAGTCAGTGTCGTCCAGCGCGGACCGCTGACCTACGCCCGTGTCCTGCTTCCGCCCCGGACGGTTGGCGGATTGTTCGCGGTCGGACGGGTTCTCCTGCTCTTCCTTCCTGCGCACCTCAAAATGCGGGTCCTGTGCATCCGTGATGTTTTCCAGAAGCAGCGCCTTTTCACTATCGGTCACAAGGATGAATGTCCCCTGATCCAGAATGTTCATGACTGATCCTCCTGTTCATTGGCCTTGGTGACACGGGTTGCCCCGGCTGGACGTTCGATTGCCCGCTTCTTCTCGTCTGTGCTGGCAATCTCTCGGGCCAGCCGACCACCGCTGCGCCCCCCGTGAGAGATCTCGCCCTCTTCGCCCAGAATATCCTTGGTTTCCTGATGGCCGTCCTTGGATCGCAAACGCTCTGCCATGTTGAGCCTCCATTCTATTGCCGTTCAGTCGTTCAACGTCCCAATGCCTTCGAATGTTCCAGGCTCCATGGCCAAAACATGGGCCAAGCAACTGAAATAGAGGGGCTTAGATAGAAAAAGGCCCCGCCCAAGCCGGGCGGAGCCTCCCTTCGTAAGTCTTCAAACCGCAATTACATACGGGAGGCGACGTTTTCCCAGTTCACCAGGTTGTCGAGGAAGTTCGACAGGTATGCCGGGCGCTTGTTGCGGAAATCGATGTAGTAGGAGTGCTCCCACACGTCACAGCCCAGAAGCGCGGTCTGACCGAAGCACAGCGGGTTCACGCCATTCTCGGTCTTGGTCACCTTGAGGCCACCATCGGTGTCTTTCACCAGCCACGCCCAGCCGGAGCCGAACTGGCCTGCGCCAGCGGCGGAGAACTCTTCTTTGAATTTGTCGACGGAGCCGAAGGATTCAACCAGAGCCTTTTCCAGCTCGGTCGGCATCGCGCTGCCGTTCGGGCCCATCATTTCCCAGAACTGGTTGTGGTTCCAGAGCTGCGAGATGTTGTTGAAGATGCCGTTTTGGGCAACGGCATCTTTGTTGTAGGTGCCGGTGATGATGTCTTCGAGCGACTTGCCTTCCCACTCGGTACCCGCGATCAGCTTGTTGCCGTTGTCGACATAGGCTTTGTGGTGCAGGTCATGGTGGTATTCCAGCGTCTCGGCGGACATGCCTTTGGACGCCAGCGCATCATGTGCATAGGGAAGGTCGGGAAGTTCAAAAGCCATAGTGGCCCCCTGTCATTTAATGTTGCGTTCCTGAGGGATACATGCGTCTCAGCACCGCTTTGGTCAAGAGCTAGTGCAGGAAAACCCGAGTCAATTGCTTACCTTACAACGCCCTGACCCCGCCCCATCGCTGATTCCAAATCGCGCATCCACAACCCGCATCGTGTAACGCTGATCGGAAAGCGAGATTGAGAGTTCATAGAGATATTCAGACGGTTTCATACGACCATAAGCTCCGGGTTGTTTGGGGAGCACCCCGTTCATCACAAAACTGTGGGCCGGAAATCGGATGCGCACGCGTTTTTTTGTTCGATTGGCGAGTTCACCGGGCACAATCGACGTCGTTACATCCTTGATGTCGATGTTGGTTATAGTGATGTTCTGAAACCGGGCGTCTGCGGTAAAAGTGACCCTATCGGCGAGATAGGGGTGCTTGACCCCGATATTACTCAACTTGCAATCGAACGTCGACGCAAGCGCTCCCTGAGGCGAAAGAGAAAGGCCCAATATAGCTGCGATCTGGAGTATTCTTTTGTAACTTTGTTTCATTTTTCTACAAACTAATTTTATCAATGGGCGCGTTGTAAGAGCGCACTTAAGTTAGCACAGCCCCCCTGCATCGATTGCGTTAGCGCAACTTTTTACAGGTTCCAATCGCTTGGCCGTACTGAGCCGCCAGTCGCTTATCTTCCATCTCAACCTTAAATTCGAAATTCCGCAGATCGAGGGACAAGGTCGCGCGGAAAAGCTCTGGCTCATTTCGGAAGGTATTACGATTTGGAAATACTGCTGGCCCTGTACGTTTGTAATCCGCAGTGGGCCACTCCATGCGCAACCGATTTTGGCCGCGATATACTACCTTCGCCACCGTGTCATTGGTTGCTACGTTCTTAATCTGAACGTCACGCAGCTTCACGTTCAAGAAATGCTCATCCGCCTCAAGGACCAGCGATGTCGGCAGATATGGGTGAGCAAACCAAACTTTTGTCAGCTTACATTCAAACTGTACCGCCGATGCGCCTGTGCCTAGACAGAGCACAGCCACAATGGTCGAAAATATCCTATATTTCAATAATTTAATCCGAACTGTATTTCGTGCAACTATCAGGACCGGCACAGTGATCCTGCGCCAGCCCGTCAGCGAGAACATCCAACCTGAAGAGGAGGTTACTTCGCGACTTCACAACTTCCGGTGCCACTGTCTCTGTTGTCGAAACTCGGCAAATTCAACGTGATAAAAGCCTTGTTGCGTGCTTTGTCGTGCACCAGCGAGAAATCCATGTCCGAGGCTAGCCCGCCGTTGAACGGCATATCGTCGACGCGCCAACGCACACGCAGTTTGCTTGACGTGTTCTTTACGAATTTCGCAAGTTTAGGCGCCTGATCTGTATGCACAAGATAAGGGTCCATCACCAACGCACTGCCATCGGGGCGCAGTTCAAAGACCACCTTCTGGGGGATCGTTCCACGACGCGTGGAATCGTTAAATTCGCAAACCCATGTCTCCGCAGACGCGAATGACGCAGTAAATACGAGTGATAAACACGCCGATGCGATCCGGCTTTTGAACTTGAGCATAAAAAGGCTCCAATAAATGCTTCTATTGGGTTTTTCTAAAAACAATGGCGGCCTTTGCGAAGGCCGCCATAAGAGATTTGCTATGTTGTTGCGCAAAAGCGTCAACTTAGGCGTAAATGCCGACCTTTGATTGCGGGTGCGCTGCGGTGCACAGCAGGTCGTACATATAGACCGCAACGGAGCGGAAGCAGACGATGTGGAACGCCCCCGCTTCATCCAGCCAGAAAGCACCGGCGACCTGGGCAAAACGTGTGCGGCGGAAATCTCCTGCCTCAAATTGACCCGCCTCCAGATCCACTGGCGCAACTTTGGCAATTACCTCGCGGGCGGCATCGCCGCTGACCGCAAAACACGCCCGCGCATCTGACACGTTCACCGCCATGTGGTGCTCTGCGGCGAGATCTTCGCTCAGCTTTGCGACGACCGCATCCGCGTTGTCGTAATCTACCAGCAGGAGCAACTCATCCGGTGACATCCACGCCGCCGCACCGCGATCACCAAAAGCGATCTTGCGCGTTGCAGGCACCTGCGTTCCGGTGGCGGCCTTGACCGCCGTCTGGAACTTGGCAGAGGCGAAATCGCCGCGCAGTGTGATCATGCCGCCAAGACCGGTTTCCGTGACCTTAGCCAGACCAGCAAAGCTGGCCCCATTCATGGCGCTTACAGCCTTAGACATTCTGCTTTTCCCCTTCTTTATCATAGAAGATCGGGTCGACGATCTTGGCTTGGTAGATTTTCCCATCAAGGCCGGGGAAGTCGATCACTTCGCCCATGCGTTTGGGGCCATGTTTGACCAGCCCCATCGCGATACCGCGATCAAGGTTGGCGGAGTAGTAGGTGGAGGTCACCCGACCAATGGTGTTCTTCTGACCATTGGCGTTGGTGCCATTGCCCACCGCGTAAGCCCCATCTGGCAGCACCGAGCCATCGACAGTCTCCAGACCCACCAACTGCCAGCGGTCAGGATCGGCCATGTGGCTGCGCGTCTGCGCCCGTTTGCCAAGGTAGTCCTCTTTCTTTTTCGACAGCGCCCAATGCAGACCAAGGTCCTGCGGGATCACGGTCCCATCGGTCTCATCGCCGATCATGATAAAGCCCTTTTCGGCGCGCAGGATGTGCAAGCATTCGGTGCCATAGGGCATGACGCCAAATTCCTTGCCTGCCTCCATGAGGGCATTCCAGAAGGCCTGCCCCTCAGAGGCCGCGACCGCGATCTCGTAGGACAATTCGCCCGAGAAGGAGATCCGGTAAGCGCGCGCCTTGAAGCCGCCGATCTCGCCGTCTTTCCACTCCATAAAGGCCAGCGCCTCTTTCGAGAGGTCCATACCGCCGCCCGCCTGCGCATTCAGCTTTTCCAAGACTTTGCGCGCGTTGGGGCCGACCACGGCGACCTGCGCCAGCTGTTCGGTGGCATTGGTGACATAGACCTTCCAGTCCCACCATTCGGTCTGCAGCCATTCCTCCATATGGGCGTGGATGCGATCCGCGCCGCCGGTGGTGGTGTGGCAGAGCCATGTGTCCTCATTGATGCGCGCAACCACGCCGTCATCCACGAGGAAGCCGTTTTCCGAGCACATCAGACCGTAGCGACATTTGCCGGGCTTCAGCGTGCTCATCATATTGGTGTAGAGCATGTCGAGAAACTTGCCCGCGTCCGGTCCTTTGACGATCAGCTTACCAAGGGTGGAGGCATCCAAGAGGCCGAGGTTGTCGCGGGTGTTCTTGACCTCGCGGTTGACCGCATCGTGAACAGTTTCGCCCGAACGCACATAGGCATAGGGGCGCCGCCAGTGGCCGACCGGCTCCCAATGGGCGCCGTGGCTGTCGTGCCAGTCATACATCGGCGTTTTGCGAAGCGGCTGGAAGATATCGCCACGAGCCTCACCGCCAATCGCACCCATGGAAATCGGGTGGTAAGGCGGGCGGAAGGTGGTGGTACCGACCTTCGGGATCTCTGCGCCCAAGCTATCCGCAAGGATCGCCAAGCCGTTGATGTTGGAGAGTTTCCCTTGATCTGTCGCCATGCCCAGCGTGGTGTAGCGCTTGGTGTGCTCGACGCTTTCATAGCCCTCGCGCGCAGCCAGCTGCACGTCAGAGACCTTGACGTCGTTCTGGTAGTCGAGCCAAGTTTTCATGCGCAGTTTGATGTCGGCCTTGGCGGGCATCATCCACACCGCTTCCATCGGCGCCTCAGTGAGATCAGAGGTCGCAACCTCAGCCACCGATTGTGCCGGACGTCCCGCCGCCTCTGCCGCCTTGGCCCCGGCTGCCGCTGCATCCGCCATCACGGCAGAGAGTGTGAGCGGACCGGAGGCACAGCCAGCAGTCACCACAAAAGGTTTGCCATCGTGACCAGTGGGCGCGCGCTCTGGATCGGGGCGGAAATGCGCCTGGGCGTCATCCCAGGTCAGTTTGCCACCACAGTGGGACCACAGGTGCACCACCGGCGACCAGCCGCCGGACATCGCCACCGCATCGGCCTCGATTTCCTCGCGGGCACCGCCTTCGCCGTTCTGAGCGCAGATCGCCACCTTGGTGACGCGCTTGCCGTCCTTGACCTTGGCGATCGCTCGACCGCACTCAACGCGGATGCCAAGCGCGCGGACCTTGTCGGCCAGATCGCCGCCGCCGCTTTCGCGGGTGTCCAGCACACGGACAACCTCGACGCCCGCTTCATGCAGCGTGATGGCAGTACGATAAGCGTCATCGTTGTTGGTGGCGACGACGACCTTTTGGCCCGGGGTCACGCCCCAGTTCACCACGTAGTCGCGCATCGAGGCCGCCAGCATCACGCCCGGTACATCATTGCCCGCAAAGGACAGCGGACGTTCAATCGCACCGGTTGCAGTCACGGTTTGCGTCGCGCGGATGCGCCACAGGCGGTGGCGCGGGCCACCCTGCCCCGGCGCATGATCCGTCAGACGCTCGTAGCCGAGGATATAGCCGTGATCATAGACACCGGCGCCCATGGTGCGCGTGCGCAGGGTGACATTCTCCATCGCCTCAAGCTCATCAACGGTCTTGGCGATCCAGGCCTCGGCGTCCAGCCCTTCGATGGTGCCGCCGTCGACCGGCGTGCGACCACCCCAATGGGATTTTTCTTCCAGAACCAAAACCTTGGCGCCCGTTGCTGCGGCAGATTTCGCTGCCTGCAAACCGGCCACGCCGCCCCCGATCACCAGCACGTCGCAGAAATAGTAGAAGTGCTCGTAGGTGTCGGCGTCCTTCAGCTCCTTGTCGGGCGCTTTGCCCAGACCTGCGGACTGGCGAATGAAGGGCTCATACACATGCTTCCAGAAGGGGCGCGGGTGGATGAACATCTTGTAGTAAAAGCCGGCGGTGAGGAAGCGGGAGAAGAACTTCGAGTTCAGCTCGCCCACGTCATATTCGAGGCTCGGCCAATGGTTCTGCGACTGGGCCGCAAGACCCGAGAACAGCTCGGTGGTGGTGGCGCGCTGGTTCGGTTCAAAGCGGTCGCCGGACCCGAGGCCCACCAGCGCGTTCGGCTCCTCAGATCCAGAGGCAACGAGGCCGCGCGGGCGGTGATATTTGAACGAGCGCCCGACCAGCATCTGGTCATTGGCAAGAAGCGCAGAGGCGAGCGTGTCCCCGGCATAGCCCTTGAGCTTTTTGCCGTTGAAGGAAAACTCGATCTGTTTGGAGCGGTCGATGAGACGACCCTGTTTGGCGAGACGCGTGCTCATGATGCGACCCTTTCGCGGCAGGAGGTCTGGAAGCCTCCGGCGGAGGTATTTGGGAAAAGATGAAACATGGCGATCAACCTTCGAATTCGCGCCAGGTCCAGCCCGGACGTTTGGCGGAGATCTTGTCCTTGACCTCCTGCGGCGGCTCGGTGGTCTGGGCGCTGTAGGTGGCGAAGACCTCGAGCGTCTGGGTGCAACGGGCGGCGTGGAACCACTTGCCGCAGCCGTTGACGTGACGCCACCGTTCCAGGTGCACCCCGCGCGGGTTTTCCTTCATGAACAGATAGTCATGGAATTCGTCATCCGTGGAGCCGGGACCGAAACGCTTCAGATGCGCTTCGCCACCGCCATGGAGTTCGGTTTCCTCGGCGCGTACGCCACAATAAGGACATTCAAGGATCAGCATTGTGCGTGCTCCGTCGAAAGAGTTACAGCAGCGCCCTGCCCTGCGCAGATGGCAGGCAGCGTCGCGGGATCATAAGTTCGGGGAGCTGCCCCTGTCGCAGCACTGCAATTGCGAGTTGCTGCAGCGATGGTCACACGTCGGGGCAAACGCGTGTCGCAGATGCGGGACACGCCACCAATAGAGGCGGCGTGCCCCAACTGGTTAGTTGCCGTCGACTTCGCCTTCGACGACGCCGCCACCGGGCAGCTCGATGCTGACATCGGGCTCGTCCATCGGGTTTTCGCCACCAAGGACCATCCAGCCAATGACTGCGAGGGCGACGACCACACCACCAAGGATGAAGGCGAGTGCGCCGTTGCCGGAACCGGACGAATGTTGCGTTTGATCAGACATGGTTGCCTCCTGCGTCTCTGTGCATTCGGGGGCTTAACGCCCGAACCCACGCAGAAGTTCCCTGCTGACATTGCGGCAGGCGAGCCTGTGTCGAATTGAGAGCGGACGCACTGCATCAGTGTGCCACCCCTGCCGCGACGCTTTCGTCGATGAATTTGCCTTCTTTGAAGCGCATCATGGAGAATTCTTCGGCGAGGTTCGAATGCCCCGTCGCCATCAGCTCTGCCATCGCCCAGCCGGAGCCGGGGATCGCCTTAAAGCCCCCCGTTCCCCAGCCTGCGTTGACAAAGCAATTCTGCACCGGGGTTTTGGAAATCAACGGCGAGCGGTCACCGGTCACATCCACGATCCCGCCCCATTGGCGCAGCATCTTCAGGCGGCTCACCATCGGGAAGGTCTCGACCAGCGCGCGCACGGTTTCCTCGATATGATGGAAAGAGCCGCGCTGGGTGTAGTTGTTATAGCCGTCAGTACCGCCGCCGATCACCATCTCGCCCTTGTCGGATTGCGACATGTAGCCGTGCACGGTGTTGGCCATCACCACCACATCCATGCAGGGTTTGATTGGCTCGGAGACCAGTGCCTGCAAGGCCACGGATTCCACCGGAAGACGGAAGCCCGCCATTTCAGACAGCACAGAACAATTGCCCGCAACCACCATGCCGAGTTTATCGCAATCGATCGCCCCCTTGGTGGTGTCGACGCCCACAACACGCCCGTTTTCGGTGCGCACATTGGTGACTTCGCATTGCTGGATGATGTCCATGCCCATGTCGGAGCACGCCCGCGCATAGCCCCAAGCGACCGCATCGTGACGGGCGGTGCCGCCGCGTTCCTGCCAAAGGCCACCAAGAACCGGGTAGCGCGGACCTTCGAGGTTGATGATCGGCACCAGTTCCTTGACACGTGCGGGCTCGATCCACTCGGTGGAGACGCCCTGCAGGGCATTGGCATGGGCGGTGCGCTTGTAGCCGCGCACCTCATGTTCGGTCTGGGCCAGCATGATCACGCCACGGGGGCTGAACATGATGTTATAGTTGAAGTCCTGAGACAGATCCTCGTAAAGGCTGCGCGCTTTTTCATAGATCGCGGCGGAGGGGTCCTGCAGGTAGTTCGACCGGATAATGGTGGTGTTCCGGCCCGTGTTGCCGCCACCGAGCCAGCCCTTTTCGATCACCGCAACATTGGTGATGCCAAAGTTCTTTCCCAGATAATAGGCGGTGGCAAGACCGTGGCCACCTGCGCCAACGATGATGACATCGTAATGGCGTTTGGGTTCGGGCGAGCGCCAGGCGCGTTCCCATCCGCTGTGGTAGCGGAGGCCTTCTCGCGCCACTGCAAAGGCTGAATAGCGTTTCATGAGCGAATCCAATGCTTCGTGTCTGACCTCAAGATATGACCGGGATCGCCCGCGGCACCGCGCCGTTAATCGTCGCGTTTCGTCAGGTTTGCGACATGAGGCGCAGGTTTGCACCACGGCTCTACCGGTTCGCATCTTGCCGCAGTCTTGCACATCCTGTCGGGGGCGGGACAGCGGGTCGCAGCAATAGGGCTTTTTTCCGCGCGCTCGCGCCTATAGATGGAACCAAACGGCGGAGAGACGATGGCTTTTTGGATTTTGACCGGTGTTGTGACCCTGATGCTTGCGGCAATGCTGGCAATGGTGGTGCTGCGCAATCGCAATGGTACGAGCGAACCCGCTGCCGCCTATGATTTGCGTGTCTATCGCCAGCAACTCAAAGATCTGGACCGTGACGTGGCCAGAGGCATCGTCAGCACGGGGGATGCGGAACGGCTGCGCACCGAAATCTCGCGCCGCATTCTGTCCGCCGATGCACAGGTTCAGGCGGCTGAGGCCGGCAAAGAGCAGGACAATGGCCCCAGCCGGATCGCGGCGGTGGCAATGGTGCTGGTCATCGCGCTTGGGACCGGCGGGCTTTATTGGCAGCTTGGCGCGCCCGGTTTTGGGGACTACAGCCTTGCCGAGCGTCTGGCACTGGCAAAAGAACGTGCCGAAAATCGCCCTACGCAGGCCGAAGCCGAAGCCCGCATGCCTGCCGCAACTGAGCCACAGGCAGATCCAAACTATCTGAAACTTGTGGAGCAGTTGCGCAGCGCAACGGCTCAGCGCCCGGAGGATCCACAAGGTCAGGCGCTGCTTGCCCAGCATGAGGCACGACTTGGGAACTTCAAAGCCGCATATGAGGCCAAGGCCCGCTATATAGAATTGCAGTCGGGCGATATCGACATGCGGGATCTGATTGATCAGGCAGAACTGCAGGTGATGGCCGCAGGCGGCTATGTCTCGCCCGAGAGCGAAGATTTGCTGCTGCAGGCGCTTTCCGTGACACCAGAAGATGGGCGGGCACGCTATTACTTTGGCCTGATGATGGGGCAGAACGGGCGACCGGACCGGGGCTATCGCATTTGGGCTGAGACTCTGAAAGACGGTCCTGCTGGCGCGCCCTGGATCCGTGCGATTGAGGCGCAAATCCCGGATATGGCAGGTCTCGCCGGGGTGGAATATGAGCCGATTGCCCCCGGTGGAGGGTCCGCAGTCCCCCTGCCCGGCCCCAGTGCTGAACAGGTTGAAGCAATGCAAAACTTGTCTCCTGATGAACGCCAGCAGGTGATTGAGGGAATGGTCTCGGGCCTTGCGGAGCGTCTGGCGAGCGAAGGCGGCACCCCGGCGGAATGGGCGCGGCTGATCTCCGCCTTGGGGGTGCTGGGGCGCGACGCGCAAGCACGCGAGATATTTACCGAGGCCACGCAGCAGTTTGCTGACAATGATGCCGCGCTAGAGATCCTGAACGCCGCTATGGCGCAGGTGGAGTCCAACAAATGATCCATGACGCATTCGAGGATTTCGCAGCCACCCTGCCACAGATGACAGCCCTTGTCGGTTTGGATTTTGGCGAAAAAACCATCGGGGTTGCGGTCTCTGACCGGATCGGCGCGGTGGCCACCCCACTAGAGACCATTCGGCGTAAGAAATTCACGCTCGACAGCAATCGCCTGCTGGAGATCATTTCCGGGCGCGACATCAACGGCATTATTCTGGGGCTGCCTCGCAATATGGATGGCTCTGAGGGGCCGCGCTGTCAGTCCACCCGCGCTTTCGCACGCAACCTGTCGCGTGTGACGGACCTGCCCATCGGGTTTTGGGACGAACGGCTGTCGACGGTGGCCGCCGAAAGAGCGCTGCTGGAGGCTGATACGTCTCGAAAACGTCGCGCAGAGGTGATCGACCATGTGGCGGCTTCGTATATCCTGCAAGGGGCGCTGGACCGGTTGCGCCACATCAAGAGCGGGTAAGTCATGACCGACGACGTCTGGAAGCGACAGGAAATTGAGAGCCCTTGCGTAAAGCTCTGCGTGATCCATCCGGAAACGCGGCTCTGTACCGGCTGCGCGCGCTCCATCGACGAAATCACCCGTTGGTCCAAAATGAGCGATGTGGAACGCTCCGAAATTATGGCCGCATTGCCGACCCGATCTGCGGCCCCTAAAGCGCGTCGGGGTGGACGTGCCGCGCGTTTGCAGCGCAATAGGTAGCGGACTGACGCCCACGGCCTCCGGCGGGGATATTTGGTGTTAGAAGAGAGGCCCCGTGTCCAGTATTTGGCCGCGGCACTCTCCGCTAGTACTGCAGAAATGGATAGAGACAGGGATCAGAGATCCGCGAGCCAATGGGCCTGCCACTGCGACATTTCGGGACGGAAGTAGGCAATCATACGGCCTTCTCCCTCAGGGGCGGTCGCCGCATCTGACCAAGGCGCCACACCATGCAGGCAGAGCCTGTGCATCAGATACGCCTCCCCTGGTGCGGCATGAACAGTGACGCGTTTACAAGTCTCAAACACTTCACGGCGCGCTGCGGTATAGGCGTCGGTCACATCAACAAGGTGCCATTCCTGCGCTGGCACCCCTTTGAATGCGCTGGCAAAGGCCTTGCGCATGATTTCATGGCTTCCTTCCCAGACCACCAGTGGAGCGGCATCGGGACTGGTCGCGTTCAGCGGCAACCCCAGAACCCAGGCATGCGGCTCCTCAACGCGTCGGCGGCGGGCCTCACCGAACATCTTGATCCCATCCACATGGGCTGCATCGCGATTTCGGCGATAGCCGAAGGCCGCGTCGCTTTCACCCCGTCTGGGACGTGGGTAGCCGGGGTATATTACGGATAGTTGTGCGCGGTGCAGCGGTGGAAGAGCGCCGAGATGTTTGCTGATAAAATCAACCGCAGGTCCCTCCAACGGCGCGCCTGATGGAAGGCGGCCGTCGGGATCATTGGGCAGCGCGTCCACACCGATGAACCACGTCCCCTCACAGTCGAGCCATTGAGCGTGAGCCGGGTCTGAGATTGCATCTGCTGCGGCGTCTCGCGCCTGCTCTGCCCAAGATCTGACGCGCGGATCCATCGGAAAACGCAGCCAGCCGAATTGCCGGAAATGATCGAGCATCCCAGACCCTACGCGGCGCGCGCGATCACAAGATTGAGCGCCTCCTCAACCAGCTCAGGCCCGGCCCCTTTGCGGCTTGCACCTTCGGAGAGATGACGACGCCATTGCCGCGCGCCGGGGCGCCCTGCAAAAAGGCCCAGCATGTGGCGGCTGATCTGATGAAGCCGTGCCCCCTGTTGCATCTCGCGCTCGATATAAGGGAGCATGTCTTGCACCACGCTGACCGGGTCTGTGACCTCACCAGTGCCAAAGATGCGCGGATCTGCAGCGCTAAGGACGTCTGCTGGCTGGTGGTATGCAGCCCGCCCAATCATCACGCCATCAAGTCCGCGCGCCAGCTGTGCCTGTGCATCCTCCAGCGTCGCAATGCCCCCGTTGATCGAGATATGCATGTCAGGAAAACTGGCTTTCATCTGGTGAACAAGCTCATAATCAAGCGGCGGGATGTCGCGATTTTCCTTTGGAGACAACCCTTTGAGCCAGGCTTTGCGGGCGTGAATGGTGACGCGATTAACGCCCGCGGCGCGGATTTTCTCGAGAAATTCTGGCAGGACGTCCTGCGGGTTTTGATCGTCAACGCCGATGCGGCATTTTACGGTGACCTCGACGTCCACGGCCTGCGCCATCGCCGCCATGCAATCGGCGACCAACTCAGGCGATTGCATCAAGATTGCTCCGAAGGCCCCGGATTGCACGCGATCACTCGGGCAACCGCAGTTCAGGTTGATCTCATCATAGCCCGCCTCAGCCCCCAGCCTCGCGGCCTCCGCCAGCTCATCCGGATCAGACCCACCGAGCTGCAATGCGACCGGGTGTTCGCTCACATCATGGTCGAGCAAATGAAGCGCGTGCCCTCTGACCAGAGCCGGTGCCGTCACCATTTCAGTGTAAAGTAACGTCTCTTTTGACAGCAAACGGTGCAAATACCGGCACTCGCGCGTGGTCCAGTCCATCATAGGCGCTACGGAAAGGCGTGCAGAGTTCCAAATCTTTGTTTTTGCTGCATCTTTCTTAGTCATCGCGAGATTTCCTTGACCGTCAAACTGACCGATTATTGCATATTTTTGCACGTTCTGGCACGTTCTCCTAACAAGGTTGGGGATTTTTGAAGGAATGTTGGGGCATGCCAGTCGTTGAACGTGTGAGAGCCGATGGCTCGAAAGCCTATCTGGCACAAATTGACATTGTACGAAAGGGAGAGCGCTATCGGGAGAACCGTACTTTCGACAAGAAACGACATGCCGAGCAATGGATCAAAACCAGATCCAAAGACATTAGAGAGCTTATCGAGAATGGTCAGGGTCATGAGCTCAAAACGAAAGGGCGGAAACTCTCTGACGCGATACAAGTCTACCTCGACAACCACAAACGAGAGATGGGGGCAACAAAACGCCAGGTACTGAACACGATACTTAACGATTTCGACATCGCTAATCGGCACTGCAGCGACATCGGCAGTCGGGAGGTCGTTGCCTTAGCACAAGAACTCTCCAACGGTGGACGATCTCCCTCCACGTGACCTGCCCCCCACTGGTCCCTCGTTCATGACGAGAGTCTGCGGGTTTGATTTTGGTAGTCGTCGGTTTCGGGCTTGGCAAGCGCGCCGGGCGCGGAGCCCTCAAATTGCTCAAGCGTCCGGCGGGCGTCGTCCAGGGTGTCAAATATCTCCTCGTTCAGCAGTTCGTCGCGCAGGCTGCCGTTGAATGACTCGATAAAGGCGTTCTGCTGCGGCTTCCCTGGGTCGATATAGTGCCACGGAATTGCGTTCTGATCGGCCCACCTCAGAATGGCCCGGCTCGTGAACTCTGTCCCGTTGTCGCTGACTATGCATCCGGGTTTACCGTAGATCCGCACCAGCGCATCCAGCTCACGCGCAACACGCGCGCCGGAGATGCTGGTGTCAGCAATCAGGCACAGGTTTTCGCGGCTGCAATCGTCTATCACTGCCAGGATGCGGAATTTCCGGGATGCCCCGAAGCTGTCAGCCAGGAAGTCCAGAGACCAGCGCGCATTGGGATACGCAGCCTCCGGCATCGGGGAGCGCGTTCCACGGGACCGCTTGCGGCCGCGCCGCCGCTTCACTGACAGCCCTTCTTCCCGGTAGAGCCGATACAGTTTTTTGTGGTTCATTCTCATGCCCTTGCGCTCAAGCAACACGCCAATCCGGCGGTAGCCGAACCGGCGCCGCTTTCCGGCGATCTGCTGCATCTCATTGCGGATCTCAGGGCAGTCCGGCGGGCGTTCGCGCCGGACTGTCTTTGGGTCGACACCGACAAGCCGGCAGGCCCGGCGCTGCGAGATGCCGTGATCCCGCATCGCCCTGAGCGCTGCCTCTCGCCGCTTGGTCAGCGTCGTCAGTTCTTTCCCAGAAGATCCTTCAGAACCACATTGTCCAGCATCGTATCGGCCAGCAACCGCTTCAGCTTGGCGTTCTCGTCCTCCAGCGCCTTCAGCCTCGCGGCCTCCGACACCTCCATGCCGCCGTACTTGGACTTCAGCTTGTAGAACGTTGCAGGGCTGAGCCCGTGCCTGCGGCACACCTCCGTCGTTGGTATGCCTGCCTCTTGCTCCTTGATCATCCCGATGATCTGCGCCTCGGTAAAACGGCTCTTCCGCATTCGTCTGCTCCTTAAGGGTTGGGCAGACTCTACATCATGGTGAGGGATTTCGCGGGGGCAGGTCACCAATACTGTTGGAGTATCGACCTTTGGAGTGTTGAGCCCTGAGCAAGGAAAATCGAGCCATTCGCGCCAACCGCAGCGAATGACTTGTTTCCGCCCTAGGTGGAGGAACACTATGTCCGCTTTGGGCTATTGACGACTTCATCCAAACCTTGCTAGCGTTCGCTTCTGCATAGATCGTTTCGGCGGTCTAGCTTCGGTGCAAGAGCAACCGAAGTCCCGCGGTCTCCTTTCGGATGACTTAGCCGGCAGCCCACAGGGCTCCGGGTAAGGGGCCGAGAAAAAAGGAGAAAGATATGTATCATATCAAGACCACTTATCACCCGTCAGGACGCTTCACATGTATGGAGCGCCACGAGAATGAATCTATGTGGAGAGACTTGCGCGGAGAACTCTTCGGCAATCCGAACACAGCCGGGTTTTATAATGCGGTCAGTCAGTATGTCGAAAAGCTGAGATCAGTCGGTCTTCTTGCCAGCTTTGACGATCTGGCCTCTAGGGTGGAAGAATAGATAACAAGAAGAACTTTGGGCCAGTCTATCAGTAGCTGCCCCAAAGTTCGATCAGCTGATTATCGGATCACTGAATTGCTACAATGCCACGAAGACCAGGAAAGGCGATGACCGCTATTGGCTTGTCAGGCCGGAAGTCGTGCCCGGCGGCCCCTAATTTGCAAAGCCCGCTTACTGCGCTTCGCTGACATGTAGGCTGGATGCAGGATGGGGTAATGCTCCAGCAGGAGGGGGCGGGGAGCCGTCATTCGCTGCGCCCTGAACGAACGGCGGCTCTGCGCAGCAAGCGGAAAATCAACTTGGCTGCAGAGATGGTCACGTAGGGACAGTCCCTTACATGAAAACGAGGCGACCATACAAAGTTCCAACCTCATGACATGCTGGCGCGAAACCGGAATTTTCCATTATCGCGGCATACGTGCTGGCACCATCCATCCTCGGGTTCTTAATAGATTCAAGACTTCTTCCCGCTGGTGCAAAGGTTTAGTAAAGCATGCATCACCTCCATTGCAATGCTTCCAAAGGGTGGCAATAGCGGCAATAGGGGGTATAAATTATTTCCAATAAATCGACCTCAAGCGAAATTAATCTCACCAAAGACCATCCTCATCCTCATCGTCGTCATACCCATATCGTGTACGGCTAATAGCTCGTCTGCCCTCTTCTTGGACATTCTCAATGTGTTGATTGAAGTCTATTAAGTTTATGTTTCTACCGGCAAGGAACTCAAATTCCTCTGCGTAACAATCGGAAAACCTGGCTTTTGAAAAACCTTGAGAGCGAGCCACCAAGTTCACAAGCCAGTTTTCATCTGCTGAACTCAGCCCAGAGCCAAGCGCCAGCTTTGGCTTTCTAGTTATAACACCATCAATATGAGCCTGCACAACCAGCGCGCGAATATGTGCATTTCGCGATTTAGCAAGCTCGTCTTCCATACTCATTGGCATGCGAATGCCGCAAACAATCAGTAGCCACACCAGCCATAGCGTCTCATGGTGATGGTTGAGAGCCAAGCTTCGCCCTACAACAATCTCCGCAACCGATAGCCATCCATCTTTATCAACCTGAAGCCCGAGAGCAGCTCTCTTAGCCACAATTAGGCAGGCGTAGTCTAGCGCGTGCGGATGCTTTTGCACGATACGTAACAGATTCTGCTCTACAAAATCCCAATACTTGGATGAGTAAAGTTGCCATTCGTCGAAGGCTCTAATGAGTATCTTGATGGGACTGTCCGATCCGATTTTTTTCGCCGAATCCACCGCTTCAGAAATTGCCCTTTCAATCTTCTCATGAGACAATCCGAACCAACTCAACTCGACGTGATCTCGTAGGCGTTGCGCCCAAAGGTCATTAATCGGGTCAAGGCTAGAGTGAATTTTTGTTTTCTGATCATTCAGGTTGAGTTCATAAGTAGCCAAGACTTCGCGGAGATGGGATAAAACGGACTGGGCCTCGTGCTCGGTACGGAGGCCAATGTAGTAGTCATCAACGTGCCGAACGGCGCCGACTATGGTGTCTCCAACAATTTCTTCAAGCTCGCTGTCAATTTTGGAAAGGACAAACTCCGCTATTAACCTATATCCATCCGGACCGACCAACACCCCGCGCGTATTGCCGCGTTGAGAATTTCTGACAAAAAAATCTAGGGCGTTAAACTTATTGGTTGTAGAGTTGGGTTCGGTATCTGCCTTTGATTCATTAATGCCATGAGCTGCCCAAGCGATTGAGTGGGTGTAGATGCTTGGAAAGCATTGCGCTATATCGGCCTTAAGAATAAATGGAGCATATCCAAGATTGGCGGACGTGCGCTTGGAAAGCTCTGACAGTGAAGGAACCTTCACTGCTCGCTCATCCCCTTCATCCATAATCTTTGGGGCACCTATGGAATACTTGGACAGAGCGTAGTTGTTCTCGAATTTCCGCCAATTCCGCCAAATGAAGCTAGACGTCTGAAAGTAGGAAACAATATTTGGAGTGGCAAAGAAGCGGCGACTTCCATCATGTTTCGTCCCGCTGTAGCGAATGTAATTTGTCTTCTTTACACTGAATTTTGCGTCATCAAGTTTTCCCGATAGTCCGTGGAAAGCGTGCTTTGCGTCGCTGGACACGAAACAAGGTGGTAGTGTTTCTGGGTAGAGTCCTGCATTCATCAGGTGGAATCTTGATCGCATTTTAATGACGCACTCTAACTCAGCAAGTATTTCGGTTGTCCGTGAGGTCTTGGTGGTGCCAGAAATGGTTCAGCGCTGCATTTCAGACTCAACAACAGTCAGCACGTTGAGGCGGGGTTCTGTCGACCGCAACCAGTGCCCCGAATATTGATGTCTACTCTCCGTACCAACTTTTGATGCAGACAGCATCAATTGGCAAGGGGCGAGAAAACAAATCTGTTATCTCTCGTGCGATGTTGATTCGGCCTCGCTGAAAACTTCGGTGTCAGATAATCTGAGGTAGACTCGCGACAGACTAAAGGTGTCGGTTCGCTAAACTTCCACTTCGGGTTGGGCCCGGCCATCCGCAGCGCTTGGGACGAATGGCGGTAATGGGCCGCTCGTACCCGTTGTTCTATCAATGCGTCCCTGCTCGAGCCGGTCGCAACACTCCTAACCCATAAATTTGGGCGATGAAGCCAAGGCCACTACGTACACTTGAAAGAAACCAATCGAAGCTAATTACACCCGCTCAGAAGCCCCTCTCAAAGCGCTGTCTTGATATCATTCAGCAGTCAAAAATAGGGTTCAATCCCCAACTCAACATAAGCACTAAACATAACGCGTTGTTTAAGTGGTGTAAAATTTAATACCGCAACTATCCATCATAGGCGTTACGCTCAAACGCGCTGCCTTTTGTGTGTTATTTTTCATGGCGTTAGCTCCCATTCCTCAGCTAGATCATGTCACCGGCTCTGCCAGAGATTCTGGCGATGTAATCGGGGTGTGGACGTTTTTGATTCTGACATGCTTGGGTTTAGCATAACTCTTTGCGCAGGACAGTGACCTGCAACAAACGAGGCGCAGATATGCCTCACGCTTCGACCGCTCCTTCGGCTCAGGCGAATAGGCTTGGCGTATAAAATCACCAGTTGAAGTGAGAGTGTCCCGCCGTCAGTGTGACCGGCCAAGTCTTATCCCTTACAGTCCGGTACAGCGCGCAATCACGCGCCTACGTGACGCGCGAGAACCTCCTCTGCGCTGCCCCATGCATCTTGAAGATGCGCCAATTCTGGTACGGCATTGGTATTGGCTTGCTCAATCTGCAGCATGGACGCCCGCAATGCTCCAAACCCAAGCACAGCTGCCGATCCGGCAAGTCGATGGGCCTCCTGCCTGTGGCTTTCTGTGAGTTCGCCGCTTTCGCTCAGCGCATCTCGCAAAGCCTGAACATCACTGCGAAATTCTGCAAGGAAATGGCGGGCTTTCTCTGTGCCCACCGCCTCGACAAATTGGGTTATGTCCGACTCATCTTGCTGAGGCGTGTTCTGCTGTGGCGGCTGGTCGTTGCCTGCGCAGCGACGCGACACCATCTCGGCCAAGGCTGCGCGATCAATGGGCTTGGTGAGAACCTCAGCAAATCCCGCATCCAGAATGCGCTCATGATCGTCCCGCGCTGCATGGGCGGTCAAGGCGACGATATCGATGTCATCAGCCAAGCCTTCAGTTCGAACACGGCGCAAGACCTCCATCCCGTCCACATCGGGCATACTGATGTCGGAAATGACGAGGTCGAAACGCTCCGCCCGGATCATCTCAATTCCAGCGGCACCACCATCGGCTGAGATCACGTCATGCCCCAGATCTCCCAGCATCTTCTCCAGCAACAATCGGTTGATGTCATTGTCTTCGATCACCAAAAGTCGCCGACCGGTCGGCATACCCAAGGGTTTTACGTCCTGCGCCGTCTCATCCAGCGTCACAGGCGGGAGCGGGATGGTGAAAGTAAAGAGGCTGCCTTCGTCCGGCTCGCTTTCGCAGGTGATTTCGCCCCCCATCAGCCGGACCAACCGGCGAGAAATGGCCAGCCCCAGGCCAGTCCCCTCGCTTCCCCGTTTATAGCTGGGGTCCAGCATGGTGAAATCATCGAAGATACGGTCCAGATCCTCAGCGGCGATGCCTTTTCCGGTATCTGCAACACTGAATTCAACCAGATCCCCCTCGGTGCGCATCACATCGACGGACACCGCGCCATCATGGGTGAACTTCAACGCATTTCCGATCAGATTGAGCAAAACCTGCTGGACGTAGCGGCATCGCCCCTCAACCCCGGAGGACCCACCCAAACTACAAAACACCGTCAGCTCATTATTGTTGCGCCGCGCAATCGCTTGCTGGCTTTCTCCTATGCCGCTCACAAGCTCATCCAGATCAAAGGGATGCGGCGGGTCTGGGTCGGCTCCGGCCTCAAGGCGCGACAGTTGCAACACGTCATTGACGTGATGCAAAAGCAACTCCCCTGACACACGCATCGCCTGCATATAGCGCTGTTGATCTGCGGTTGGTCCCAGATCTTCGAGCACATCAAGCGATCCGAGAATACCGGTGAGCGGCGTGCGCATCTCGTGGCTCATCACGGTGAGCAATCGGTCCTTGGCCTGCTCGCCGGCGAGCGCATCGTCTCGGGCGCGACGCAGTTCTTCTTCGGCTTGCAGGCGACGCGAAATATCGCGCACATAGCTCACAAGCACCTGATTTCCGTTAGATTTGCTGAGGGTCAGAGACACTTCGACAGGCAGGATTTCTCCGTTCTTACGCTGTGCGGTCATCTCTATGCGGCCGTCACTTTCGCGCAAAATATCGTCGAGTTTGTTTGGGCCGGAGTTATCGGGCGAGTTCAGGACCAAGGCGTCAAAGCTCAGCCCAATCGCCTCCTCTTCGCTATAGCCAAAAATCTCTTCGGCAGCGCCGTTGATCGCTGTGATCCGGCCTGCGGCATCCGCCATCAGGATTGCATCCAGAGAGGAGGTCACCATTGCCTCGGTGCGCGCCGCTTCCTGCGCTTGCAACATCGACAACCGCTGACCGCGCCGGAACAAGCGCAAAATGACCAAGGCGGTGAGCGCCAGCGTTCCCATCAAAGCAAGAACAACGATCGCAAGACGCGAGAACAGTTCGTGCAACAAGACCCGCTCTTCCCCGGCGGTTTCGGCCTGCAACACAACACCAAAAAGGGCCAGATCGCGCACGTCGTCCCCTTCGCTTACGATCATCCGCAGCAATTCGTCCGATCGCGCCAGCAATGTGTCGTCAGAAGAATCGATCAGCTCCGCCTGTTCAAGCAGCCCTTTATGCAGCCGCTCCAACGTCTCTCCCCCCTCGGGCGTGGCACGCACACCGGAGTAAGAGGAGCTTTCGCGGAATGTGGCGATGCGGCTGTAGTAGATGTCGAACTGGCGCCGCAAGCGAGGAAGATCCTGGCGCTGACGCACCTGCATCGCGGCAAACCGATATTTCAGATAGTCAACCTCAGCCTGTGACAAAGTCCATTGTAGGTTGTCGGTCGCCGCGCTCGAAAGCGCCTCGATCCGGGTTTGCACATCTTTTCCCAAACGAAAGGCTTGTGCCGCCAGTAGTATAAGAACTACGGCGGCAATAGAAATAATCCAGCGATGCGTATTCGGTATCTTTGGGCGCACCAACGGCCGGATACCTCCTGAATTTTGGGCCTTCCGAAAAGGCGGATTACTTCACCGTTATCCTGTTCAATTGCCAGATACTGCGGGAATAGACTTCCTCGGTACGGAATTCCAAGGCGCTGTCATAGGGGTAAATCACCCAGAGAGGTCCCTTGTCCCGCAGCGACATCTGCTTGCCATTGCGCATGTAAGCGACGATGGGACCATCTGGCCGCGCGTCCGACATCGGGATTTCTACCGCGTAATCGTTCACCGCAGCCGCCTCCAGCGTACCTTCACTCACACCTGCTTCGGCCATCAGCCGATCCAGTGAGACGCCGACAAATCGCTGTTCACCGTCGCTCCAGATGGTCTCGGTCACCACCTCGCGCTCACCGAGATTGCGCAGATCTTCGATCGTGAATTCATGGGTTTGATCGCCATTTCGCAATGTCAGCACAACCTCACCCTCAGATGCGATCGCAGAACAGAATGTTGCAAACAGCGCCACCACGGCAACCAGCAGTGATCTCATGATGTACCTCCAAAACACGGTCAACCCCACAGTGGGTTCGCCAAGACCATGACACATCCTGCGCCAGCGGGCATGAACGCCTGTGTATAGTCTCCTAGACTTTCGTATAAGATCGGTAAATCTTCAGATCTGGCATTTCGAATTCATGTTCCGTTTTCTGTATTTTTACGATTTTCATGGTTTGGAAAGACCTATGGCAAAAGAGTGGTATTTGCCATAAATTGAACGCAATTTTCGTATCAGATAATCAAGTTAAGTAAACAGCAGATCGAAAGGTCTTAGAAGTTGATGGATTATAAAGGTTTTCGACGCTAGGATCTTAGATGAACAGTGAAAACGGGTTAAACGGCGATATGCGTATTCTACTCGCAGATGATCATGACATGGTGCGCGACACCATTTCTGCCTATCTCTCGTCAGAGGGTGGCGCGCAGATTACAGCAACCACGGACCTGCCCCGAGCTATGAAAGAGCTCGAAGATAATGGTCCGTTTGATTTGGTGCTTCTGGACTACAACATGCCCGGTATGAACGGGTTGGATGGTCTGCAGCGCGCGCTTAAGGCCAACGGCGGACGCGGCGTCGCGATCCTGTCGGGCAGCGCCCCAACACGCACTGCGCAGGATGCTCTCGATGCTGGCGCGATTGGCTTCATTCCAAAAACCATGGGGGCACAATCGCTGCTGAATGCGGTGCGCTTCATGAGTGCAGGTGAAATCTACGTGCCGGTGGAATTGATGCGCGAAGAGGCCTCTGCCCCCGCCCACCCGCTGCTTGCACAACTCAGCCCACGCGAGGTCGAGGTTCTAAGTGGTCTCTGCCGCGGTCAATCCAACAAGGAAATCGCACGCGACCTCAATTTGCAGGAAGTCACCATCAAACTGCACGTGCGTACCCTGTGCCGTAAACTCGATGCAAAGAACCGCACCCAAGCCGCGATGACCGCCAAAGAAGCGGGTTTGTTCTAGACTGACGGCCTCAGCGCATCTTCGGACCAGATTTGGGTGCCGGAGTTGGGCGACTTGGTCACCACCGGACCTTTGAAGGCCACAATAATGCGGCGACCTCCGGCACACCCGTCGGATTGAGCAGACCCGTTGCTCGCTTGTGGCGCTGCTTGCGCCCCGCAGGATGATTTCCGCACGCCCCTGTCGCACCTACCGCATTGGATATCAGACAGCGTGTCGCGATGGATCGTTTTCAGACTTCGCTCAACCCAGCAGCATATCATCACGCTTCGATGCAAACTGGCAGTTCGATTGCCTTTCTCAACGGCTGTGTCCCTTCCAGAGTTGAGACGCGACCTTCTCGCGTGCCCCCTCCCACCGTGACAGTATCAGCGGGGCCCTTCCTCCTCGCACATAGTCCTATGGCGCACAGCCTCCTGATATCATGCGGTTTCACTCGGCTCTCAAAAATAGGGCGAGGTCCATAAAAAGACGCCCCGCGTGGGCGCGCGGGACGTCAGTAAGCCGGGTTGCGGGACAAGAGGGGGGGGTTAGGCAACTCCGGCGGGGGGAAGGCTGTGCAGCGGGCTGTGATCCTTGGTGCCCGTCAGCGGGGTAACTTGTAGCTGGATCAAGACAAGCGTGCCCGATCCAGGGTTTTCGATGCGGCGCGAGCGACCACAGGGGATACGGGCGCTCTGCCCTTCCCAAACAAGTCGAACATGATCGCCAAGCGTCACCAACACCGATCCCTGCGCGACAACCCAATGCTCCGCGCCCCCCGCACCGGCGCTGAGTTCCAACGCGGCTCCGGGCGCGATGGCCATACGCTGCAAGGTAAAACCAGGCCCCATCGCGAGGGTTTCGTGACGGCCCCATTTGTGGTCGGTGCTGCGCGCTGTCAATGCGTCGTCTTCGGTGGCCTGAGCAAGGCTTGCGTAGACTGCCATCATATCGGCAGCATGCGGGTGCAGATCAGAGGAAGCGGCACGTGCAGCGCCTGAAAGCTCTTCTGCAAGATCCTGATCCCAAGCAGATATCGCGCGATCGGCCGCTGCATCCTGCTCCCATTGCTGTACTTCGCTCCAAGCCGGATCAAGCTGAATGGCGCAAACGTTATCGATCTTTTCTGCAACCGCTTTTTCAAAGGTGATCGCTTTGACGCGGCGGTAGGTTGCCGCATCCAACATCTTTGTTCCATCGACGGCCTCGGCCCGCTGCAACGCATTCTTGACCGGCAGGAAAAGACGGCTTGCATGGCTCTTGAACGCCGCCAGCAACACGTCAACGCGGGCGACATAGATCCCCATGCCCCAGAGTTGATGATTGCCCTGCAAAAGATGTGAAAGCGTGGTTTGGCGGCCAGAGGCCAAGACGCGACTTACGGCCACCGGCACGTTCTCATGCGGCTGAGACACCACTTCCATAATGCCATAGCCAGCATAGGCCCGTGTGGTGCGCTGACCAAGCATCACAATCTCGCCGCGCTGCGCGGCAGGGATGGCGTTGCAGAGCGCCAGATCGAGCTTACGCGCATCTTCCAAATCGGCAGAGGCCGGAGCTACGACCACGAGTGCGCCGGGCATGTGACGCAGGGAGAGAACCGCACTCAGGAGGGCTGCGGCGGGCTTGTGGGTGTCGGGTTCTACGATCAAGCGGGCTTCGCGATGTGCGGATTGGCGGTCGACCAGCGGCGCGCAGTCTTGGGTGGTGACAACAACCGGCGCTGAGAAGACGTCGCCAGACAGGGCGGACAAGAGCCGTTCAAACCGGCTGGGTGCGCCGGGCGCGGCTTCCAGAGGCATTGGGCACACCCCGCTCGCCCGTTCACTTGACTGGTGTACGCTGCCTGCGAGAATGATGGGATGTAACATTGGAACCTCTTGGTGTTTGTATTCCGATGTGTACAAATCTAATCGAGTTTGCATGTTCGTACGTCCTATCCATCGGTTTCTGCGGCCCTCCCCAAAGGATAGGACCACGCCTTCGGGATAGGGTTTACCCACGCCGAGGGTCACAAAATCACAGAATTTTCAGGTAACATTATTTCGCCGCCCACACACTAACGCCCGTTAACCATGATCTGGCTAACACATTGGAATCATTAACCATGAACTCGAGAATCACTGCCAGCACAGCCGCTGGTGCTCCTGCCTTATACGCAGAGGCGATCCATTCAGGGCTGACGTCAGCGCAGCGCCAGAGTATGGTCGCCTCATGAGCACACCCGTTTCCTCCATTAAGAACCTCGGCCCCGCTTTTGAGGCCGCCTGCACCCGTGCGGGCATTCACTCGGCCGAAGAATTGCGCGCCCTTGGCGCCGATGCGGCCTATGGCAAGTTACTCGAAAGTGGCGGCAAGCCGCACTTCATCGGCTACTACGTGTTGGTGATGGCGTTGCAGGGCCGCCCGTGGAACGACTGCAAGGGCGAGGAGAAGAAAGCGCTGCGCAAACGCTTTGATGCGATCAAGGCCCAGAGCTTTGACAGCGACCGCTCGGCATTTGATGCGATCCTGAATGAAATCGGTGTGGTGGAACGTCGCCCCGGCTGAATTGCAGACCATATTTCACCCACAAAAAAGCCGCCACGCGTGGAGCGTGACGGCCAAAATACTCAGCGGTTCAATGATTGAACAAAGTTCGCCGTCGATTGCTCAACGGCTAAACTATTAGCCAACCAGCTCGAGACCGGAAAAGAAGTAGGCGATTTCTACAGCTGCGGTTTCCGGAGCGTCGGAGCCGTGCACAGAGTTTTCACCCACGGATTCTGCAAACTCGGCGCGGATGGTGCCGGGGGCTGCGTCTGCGGGGTTGGTTGCGCCCATGATTTCGCGGTTCTTTGCGATAGCGCCTTCGCCTTCGAGAACCTGCACGACCACCGGAGCGGAGCACATGAATTCGCACAGCTCGTCATAGAAGGGACGCTCGGCGTGCACTTCATAGAACTTGCCAGCCTGTGCTTTGGTCATGTGGATGCGCTTTTGTGCAACAATGCGCAGGCCTGCTTCTTCGAACTTGGCGTTGATTGCGCCAGTCAGGTTGCGGCGGGTTGCGTCGGGCTTGATGATCGAAAAAGTGCGTTCCAGTGCCATCGGGCGATCTCCTTGAGACATTCTGAGGTCGATTAGGTCACGGTGGCCGCGATGGCGGTCGCCGCAACATTCTGGCGCCGGGTAGCACGACAGCCCGCCCATGGGAAGAGGCTTGTGCCCAGCGCTGAGGCGAAAGCAGCGGCTGGATCAGCCATGCGCCGTTTCCAATGGATCCTGAAGGTCGACGATCAACACGTAAATCGCCGAGATCAGCGCCAGAAGGCTTGCGCCCAGCATGATCCCCAGCACGGCATAGGGCGCGGTCTCCGGCTGTACCGCGATCCCCGTCACGGTGGTCAATGCCGCGCCCAGCGCCACCGTCATTGCCCCCGAAAGCCCCGCAGCGCTGCCCGCGAGTTCTGGACGTACGGACATCAAACCTGCACTGGCATTGGCGATGGTCAGCCCGTTGCCCAGCCCGACACAAATGGCAGAGCCGAAAAAGACCAGCTCACTCCCCTGCCCAATCCAGAACAGACCAAGGCCCAGCGCAGGCCCCACACAGGAGATCACCCGACCGATCACAATAAGCGTCATGAGGGGAAGCCGCAGAGCCATTTGCCCGGTGACAAAGTTCCCCACCATGAAACCACAGGTGATGATGCCGATCCCCAGCCCCACCATTGCCGGGCTGAGATCAAACCAAGCCGCCGCCACCATCGGCGCGCCAGTAACAAAGGAGTAGAACCCTCCGATCGAAAAGGCGACGCAGGCGGAATAGCCCCAGAAACGGCGCGAGGCAAAGAGATGCGGATAAAGGCGCATCTGCGCCCGGAACGTGGCGGAACGATTGGTATTGGTCTCTCCCATATCGCCCCACGTGAGCCAGAGCACCAACAGCCCGAGCCCCGTATAGAGCCAGAACCCCGCCCGCCAGCCAAAAGCCATATCAAGCGCGCCTCCGATCATTGGCCCGGTCATCGGGGCCAACGCCATGATCATTCCCATATAGCCGAGTTTACTCGCCGCTTCGCTGGGCGGGTACATATCGCGAATAACCGCGCGCGAGATCACCTGCCCGCTGATGATCACACCTTGCAGCAGGCGAAAGCCGAGAAACACCCAAATGTTGCTTGCCAATGCACAGCCCACAGAGGCCAGCACGAACATCGCACAACACAACAGCATCACCTTGCGCCGACCATAGAGGTCCGACATCGGCCCCATGACAATCTGAAGCGCCGCAGAGATCGCAAGGTAGCCAGCAACCGAAAGATTGGCGAGCCCGTAGTCGACCTGAAACTCTTTGGCGATGCCGGGCAGCGAGGGCAGGAACATATTGAGCGACAGCACCGACAGTGCGGTGCCAACGATCAGTGTCATCAGCGTTGGGGGTGTTTGGGCTGCGCGCAGCATCTGCCTATCCGTTCTCTCCGCGCGTGACAGCAATGGCCTCTGCCGGCGGATACCTTGGGTCCTGCATATGTTAAACAGTGCTCTTGGTTCCGATACAAGTGCGCTATTCCCAGATGCCTGCCCTAGCTGAGCCGCGTCACCTCAACGCGCAGCACCCCAGCGTTGTTGCCGTACATTTGCCATGCGTCATTGGCAAAGAGATAGAGATACCCGCTTTGGCTCGGCGCGATCTCTGCTTCCTGACCAAGGCAGTGGTATTCGTGATCAGAGACCTCGTCCTCGCTGGTTTGAGTCACCTGCCCGTTGGCGATTGCTCCGATAAGCGCAAACCAAGGCGCGCCATCAATGCGGCGCGAGAACGGCACATCAGCGCTGGCAAATCCCTTGCGCATCCGGATCGCTTTGCGCAGCAATTCGGGAACCGCCGCCAGCGCGTATCCGATCTTGCCCAAATATATCCCCGGATTTGCTCCGTCTGCAGTGGCAGGGATCGATGCATCCTGCCATTGCCCTTTGGCCTTTATCCGGTATCGGGCCCCACGCTCCAAATATACCCCAGTGGTGTTCCAACGCTTGCGCGCCGCCGCGATGGTCTTAGTACTTTGGGCGACGCCCAACACATGGGTGGGCCAATAACTCTTTTCTCCCGGTGGGGGTGTCATGTGCCGCGCAATCACCGAGGCATCAAAACGGGTACGGCTGGTCCAATCGGCCACATCGGCTGCGGCCTCCGACACCTCGGGGACAGCACGCGGCCGGGTGGGACGCAAACGAAACCAGCCCAGATAGGAATTGTGCCGCCGCGCGAACGCATCCGGGTTCATACGCCCCGGTGAGATCTCGCGCAGAGCAAGTCCATTGGCCTGCGCCTCTTGCAGCATCCATTCCAGCGTCAGATCCCCAAGGCCGCTATCGGCGTAGCTGCCGCCGACATCGCCGTGAACCCCGGGAAACCAACGCTGTTCGACATCCTGCCCCCGCGCCCAATCTGTCCAGAGCGTCGGGGTAAAATCCTTGCGCCGCTCATCCATGGCCAGCGCATGGCGCGCGCATTCCACATTGCGGCCCAATGTGGTGTCGCCAAACTCATGTTTGAGCACATCCCCAAAGAGCAGCCGCAACAGCCCCTTGTCATCCGGAATGCCCAGCGCACCGACCGTGTCCCAAACGCCGATGAACCGAAAACCGATATCTGCTGTCTCGTTGTGGAACCGGACGGACACCGGGCGCTCTTCCAGAAACTGCTTCTGAAGCCCTGCCTTCTCGTTTCCTGCTTTGCGCGCCTGATAGGTCCGCATCAAACGCTTCACCACCTCCCAGCTGTCCTCATAAGGCGACAGATGCGCGGGGCGTAAATCAGCAAGTCCCACTTTTGAGACCATCCCCGCAAGGCTCCGTACCGTGTAGGCCCCCCGGCTGAACCCAAACAGATAGATCTGATCGCCCGGCTCATAGGTCTCGGCGAGGAATTTGTAAGCACTCATGATGTCATCTTCGAGCCGGAGCCCAATGGCCCCTCCCAGCATGCGTCGCAATAGTCCGCCGGATGTGCCGACCCCGCGCCGGTAGTAATCGATCTGTTCGATCCCATCATGACCGGTTCGGGCCACCAGCGAATGCAGCTTCGCCACATTGGTCGGTGTCGGCACGCCTCCGGTGTGCTGATCTGCGGTGTTCCATGTGCCATCACAGCAAATAATCAATCGGCGCATGATAAAATCCCCCTATGGTTCAATCTCGCCCCAAGTGCCGCGCACTCATCACGACCCCGAGGCTGCCTCAAATTATGTCTAGCGTAACATGGACGCGATCCTCGCCAATGTGAGAAATCCGCTGTTCTCGCGCATAACTCATGACTGCCTGGTGACGGATAGTGATTGACCGCCCCGGTCCCTTTCGACATGAGAGACCTCATGCTTAGGATCGATAACATTACCTATTCCGTCGAAGGCCGCCCCCTTATGGAGGAGGCCTCTGCCACTATCCCAACCGGTCACAAGGTCGGTGTCGTGGGCCGCAATGGCACCGGCAAATCCACCCTGTTCCGCCTGATCCGCGGAGAGCTTGCGCTGGAGACCGGTTCCATCACCCTGCCCTCTCAGGCGCGGATTGGCGGAGTGGCACAAGAAGTCCCCTCGTCGGACACATCCCTGATCGATACGGTGCTGGCAGCCGATACCGAACGTGCGGCGCTGATGGCCGAGGCCAACACAGCAACCGATGGCACCCGCATTGCGGAAATCCAGACGCGGCTTGTGGATATTGACGCATGGTCCGCCGAGGCCCGCGCCGCCTCGATCCTCAAGGGGCTTGGCTTTGACGATCAGGACCAGCTGCGCCCCTGTTCCGATTTTTCCGGCGGCTGGCGGATGCGTGTGGCGCTTGCTGCGGTGCTCTTTGCACAGCCCGACCTGCTGCTGCTGGACGAGCCGACCAACTACCTCGACCTTGAAGGTGCGCTTTGGCTCGAAAGCTATATCGCGCGCTATCCGCATACGGTGCTGATCGTCTCTCACGACCGCGGGCTTTTGAACCGGGCGGTGGGGGCAATCCTGCATCTGGAGGATCGCAAGCTGACGCTCTATCAGGGCACCTACGACACCTTTGCCGAAACCCGCGCCGCACGCATCGCCGTGGCACAATCCGAGGCGCGCAAGCAGGAAACCCGCCGCGCCCATCTGCAAAGCTTCGTGGACCGCTTCCGCGCCAAAGCCTCCAAGGCGAAACAGGCCCAGTCCCGCCTGAAGATGATCGAGAAGATGAAGCCGATCTCGACCCCGCAAGAGGCCGCGCTGCGGGCGTTCACCTTCCCGGAACCCGAAGAGATGTCACCACCGATCATCCAGATCGAGGGCGGTGTCACCGGCTATGGCGACGTGGAGATTCTGAGACGCCTCGACCTGCGCATCGACCAAGATGACCGCATCGCGCTTCTGGGCAAGAACGGTCAGGGCAAATCCACCCTGTCCAAGCTGCTCTCGGACCGGCTGCCGCTGATGGCGGGCGAGATGGTGCGCTCCTCCAAGCTGCGCATTGGCTATTTCGCCCAGCATCAGGTGGACGAGCTTTATGTGGACGAGACCCCGATCGATCACCTGCGTCGCCTACGTCCCCATGAGGCACCCGCAAAATGGCGCACGCGTCTGGCGGGCTTTGGCCTGCTGGCCGCGCAGGTCGAAACCGCAGTCGGGCGGCTGTCCGGTGGTCAAAAGGCCCGCCTCAGCCTGCTTTTGGCGACGCTCGATGCGCCCCATATGCTGATCCTCGATGAGCCGACCAACCACCTCGATATCGAAAGCCGCGAGGCGCTGGTCGAGGCACTCACCGCCTATAGCGGCGCGGTCATTCTGGTCAGCCACGATATGCATTTGCTGAGCATGGTGGCGGATCGGCTCTGGCTGGTGTCCGACGGCACCGTTGCGCCCTATGACGGCGATCTCGACAGCTATCGCGAAATGCTGCTGATGCGCGACAAACCCGCCCGCAAAGCGGAGGCAAAAGCCGCGTCCAAGCCAAAGCCCAAGCGCGCCAGCCGCGATCAGATCCTTGCCCTGCGCAACGAGGTCCGCAAGGCCGAGGCCCGCATCGAGAAGCTGACCGAGATGCAGGACAAGCTGGACGAAAAGCTCGCCGATCCGGAGATCTACGAGTCGAGCCGTGCCGGTGACCGGGCGGTCTGGCAGAAAAAACACGCCGAATGCATGGACGCGCTGGACCGCGCGGAGGAACTGTGGATGAAGGCACTCGAGAAACTGGAGGTCGCCGAGGCGCAATGATCGACACCGCGTTCCTGATCACCTCATTTGTGACGCTCTTTGTGATCATTGACCCGATCGGGTTGATGCCGGTGTTTCTGGCGTTGACCCAGGGCATGACCAGCAAGCAACGCCGCGCCATCGCCATTCGTGCCTCCATCACAGGGGTCGGCATCCTCGCGGTCTTTGCGCTGTTTGGCGAAAGCGTTCTGGGCTTTATCGGGATTTCCATGCCGGCCTTCCGCGTCGCAGGCGGTATTCTCTTGTTCCTCACCGCGCTCGATATGCTGTTTGAGCGCCGCACCGCGCGTCGTCAGCACCAGGGCGACGAGATCGCCCCCGAGGATGATCCGTCGGTCTTTCCCATGGCCATCCCACTGATCGCGGGGCCCGGTTCCATCGCCACGGTCATCCTTCTGACCGGGCAGCATCCGGGCATCGAGGGCTTTGCCTCGGTGATGGCCATTGTGGTGGCGGTGATTGCGCTGATGCTGGGGATGTTTTCGATTTCGGGCCTGCTGGAGCGCCTCTTGGGTCCCGTCGGCATCAATGTGGCAACCCGGTTGCTGGGCATGCTTCTCGCCGCGCTTTCGGTGCAATTCGTGCTGGAAGGTCTGCGCGCCTTTGGCTTTGCCAGCTAGACATAGGTGCGGTGAACACCTACCTCCCTGATATGGAGGACGAAGACCGATGAATTCAGACGATATCGGACAGCTGATCTATCTGGTCCTGCTGCTACTGGCAGTGGGATCATGGGTCTTTGTGCAAAACCGTCAGACCCTTGGTAAAACCGCGCAGCAATTGCTGGTCTGGGTTTTGATTTTCCTCGGTGTGATTGCCGCCTACGGCCTCTGGGACGATATTCGCGCAACGGTCATGCCGCAACAGGCCGTGCTCTCTGAAGAAGGCCAGATCTCAGTGCCACGCGCCCGTGACGGGCACTATTATCTGACGCTCAAGATCAACGATAAGCCGGTGGAGTTCCTTGTCGATACTGGTGCCAGCGACATGGTCTTAAATGCCGAAACGGCACAACAACTCGGGATCGACACGGGGTCTCTCGTTTATCTGGGGCGTGCGATGACGGCCAATGGCGAAGTCCGCACCGCGCGCGTGACACTCGAGAGCGTCACATTAGGGCCGATCAGCGATCAAAATGTCTCGGCTTGGGTCAATGAGGGCGCATTGGAGCAATCCCTGCTGGGCATGGGTTATCTTCAGCGTTTCTCTGGCATAGAAATTCGCAACAATGAACTGATCCTCACCCGTTGAAATCGCGCCTCACGGCGGGGGCCTCGGGCGGGGACATTTGGAGTTAGAAGAAACTAGAACCTGCCACACAAACGGCGCGCGTGCGTGCAGCAGGTCCTCTCCTAACACGGCCATCGGCTTCCCAGCCTGTTCCGCAATCCTATCAGTGCGCAAACTGGTTACCGAAACCTTTCTGCATGGCACAACTGACGCTCTTCTAAGGCTAAATATCCCGGGGTGAATTGGCCGCTCGGCCAAGAGGGGCAGCGCCCCCTCATGCCCCGCTTTCGGCCTTTTTCTCCCAGCGCCCGCCTTCTTCGGACCAGTATTGCGCCGCACAGCCTGCCGCCGTCAGCGCCTTCCACTGGCCGCGCGCCTGCTGAACCGCATCCGGATCGGTTCCGTCAAACAATATGCAGACCCGCTCCAGCGTGGAGACTTCCTCGGGCGTCACCTCCGCCCCATCCACGCTCATCACACAGGTGGCATCGTTTGGTGCGTCAGCAGAGGTGGTCAGCAGGATTGGTTGCAGTTTATCATGGGGGCCACCTGCAAGCCCGTGCGGCAGGAATGTCGCATCTCCGCCCAACCAAAGCGTATCATCCAGCCACGCCAACCGCTCGGGGTCGCGTCCACGCACGGCGATACGCCAGCCCGCGCCCCGCGCCTTGTCGAGCAACACAGGCAGCGTTTCCTGCAAGGGCTTGCGGGTCAGGTGATAGAAATAGGCGGCCCCCATTGCAGTCTTACTCTGCCTCGAACTGATCTTGTACCAGACGGCTCAGCGCCATCACGCCCCAACCGGTCGCTCCTTTGGGCGCATAGGCTGTATTGGATTTCACTGAGGCCACACCGGCGATATCCAAATGAATCCAGGGCGTGCCGTCCTTAATGAAGCGTTGCAGGAATTGCGCCGCCGTGATCGAACCCGCCGGGCGACCACCGACGTTTTTCATATCCGCCACATTGGATTTGAGTTGATCGTCATAGGCCTGCCCCAAGGGCATCCGCCACGCGCCTTCGCCTTCGGCCTCAGCGGCCTTGAGGAATGCAGAACAGAGCTTGTCGTCATTGGAGAACACGCCCGCATTGTCATGCCCCAGACCGATGATGATCGCGCCTGTGAGGGTGGCCAGATCGATGACACCGGCCGGTTTGAACCGCTCCTGCGCATACCAGAGCACATCACAGAGCACCAAACGCCCCTCGGCGTCGGTGTTGATGATCTCGACCGTGTCGCCCTTCATGGATTTCACCACATCACCGGGACGGATCGCCGTGCCGGAGGGCATGTTTTCCACAAGCCCCACAAGCCCCACCACATTGGCCTTTGCCTTGCGCAGCGCCAGCGCCCGCATGGTGCCCGCAACAACGCCCGCACCACCCATGTCCATAGTCATGTCTTCCATACCCGTCGCCGGTTTCAGCGAGATACCACCGGTGTCAAACACAACGCCCTTGCCGACCAGCGCTAGCGGGGCTGCATCCTTGTCGCCGCCGTTCCATTTCATCACAACAACCTTGGAGGGGCTGGCAGACCCTTGGCCGACACACAGGAGCGTGCGCATGCCGAGCTTCTCCAGCTCGGCTTCCTCCAGAACCTCCACCTCGAGACCGAGCGAGGTCATGTCCTCCAGCCGCGCGGCAAATTCGGTGGTGGTGAGCACATTTGCGGGTTCGTTGACCAGATCGCGGGTCATATGCACGCCTTCGGCCACCGCCAGAAGCGGCGCAAAGGCGGCTTCGATCTCCTCGGGCTTGTTGTGGCCGATGGTCACGGCACCGGGCGTTTCCGCATCCGCGGATTTATGCGCATCAAAGCTGTAGCTGCGCAGCGCCAGCCCCAAAGCCAGATCGGCGGCGCGGGACATGTTCCCCGCCTTCACCGTCAGCGCTTTGTTGCCACGCGCTTCGGCCAGTTTTGCGCCTGCCTTGCGCGCCTCGATCGCGGTGATGCGACGGGGCAGTACAACAACATGCAAGGCCTCAGCAGCCAGACCCGCAGGCCATGCCAGCGTGATCACCTGACCGGTTTTGGCCTTGGCAAAACCATCGGAGGCGATCAGACGCGCCACCGCGCCCTTGCTCAGACGGTTGGCGCTGCGGGCAGCCTGATCCATTGTGCCTTCGGGCGTGACCACCACGGCCAGATGGCCTTCGATCTCGGCCAGCGATTTCGGATCAAAGGTGGAAAAACGGATCGGGGTGAGCGCGCTCATTCAAATCTCCTGTGGTTGATCTGCTCTTGTCGCCGCTTACGCATCTGGCTGACAGTCCCGTAACAGGTAGCTGTTGGCAATGCTGAATACCAGAGCAGGCAGTGCGCGAATTACAATCCTTGCCGATCAGGCATCTGCCGGGGAAGATTGCAGTTTTCCCCCCCGCACAATTCCTCTAAGGTCCGGCGAACAGTCCGAGCGCAAGATCTATGGGGGGATCGGGTGTCACGATACGACAGATATGTGCTGTCGCAATATCTTTTGTTCTTTGGCTTTTTTGCCTTGATTCTGGTGGCCGTGTTCTGGATCAACCGGGCCGTGAGCCTGTTTGACTGGCTCATTGGCGACGGGCAGAGCGTGTTGGCGTTCCTTGAGATCTCCGCGCTGAGCCTGCCGAACCTTGTGCGTATGGTGTTGCCGCTGGCAGCCTTTGCCGCAACGGTCTGGGTCACCAACCGGTTGAATTCAGAGAGCGAACTGACGGTATTGCGCGCGACAGGGTCTAGCCCCTGGCAATTGGCGCGCCCCGCCATGGCCTTTGGCGTGTTGAGCGCGGCGATGATGTCGGCGCTCAGCCTGTTCTTGCTACCTGCGTCCTTGGCCCAGATGCAACTGCGCGAGGCGGAACTTTCGCGAAGTGTCAGCGCCAAGCTGTTGAATGCAGGTAATTTCTTGCACCCCAGCGCGGGCATTACATTCTTTATTGGCAGCATTGATCCCGATGGGACGCTCAACAATGTATTCCTGACAGATCAACGCGATCCATCGGTGGAAATCACCTACACCAGTGACCGCGCCTATCTGGTCCGCGAAGACGACATGGCGCATCTGATCCTCGTGGATGGTCTTGCACAGCGCAAAGAGGCGCATAATGATCGGCTGTCGACCACGGCCTTTGCCGATTTCTCATATCCATTGGGCGACCTTTCGCCTGCACGCACCATGGGCGCGCGGCCGCTGCGCAATATCCCTACGCTCGATCTGCTCAGGGATCGCGATGAGATCACACAAAACGAGGGCCACAGCGCCGGTGCGCAAGCAGAAGAGCTCCATCTGCGCTTTGCCCGCGCTGCCGTGACCTTTGCGGTGGTGATGATTGGCGTCTCTACCCTGCTGCTTGGTGGCTTTAGTCGCTTTGGTATCTGGAAGCAGGTTCTGGTGGCCTTTGTGCTGCTGATCCTGATTGAGGGCATGCGTGGCGTGGTCTCTGAACCGGTCAGAGACAATGCGCAAATGTGGCCATTGATCTATCTGCCCGCAGCGATTGGTGTGCTGATATCCATGATTTTCCTGCATCTGGCGACACGTCCGCAGGCTCTGGCCCGCTTGAGGCCGCGCCGCAAGCAGGAGACGGCCACATGATCCTAGATCTCTACTACGCTAAACGCTTTTTTCAGTGGTTTTTGGTGATTGCCGCTGTGTTGATGAGCCTTGTTATGCTGATTGACCTGAGCGAGCAGTTCCGCCGTTTCGATGGGCAGGATCTGCAATTCGGGCAATTGCTGGAGCTGACGCTTCTCAACACCCCCGCAGCCCTGAATGAATTCCTGCCGCTGATCATGATCCTCACCACCATTGTTCTTTACGTGGGAATGGCGCGCAGCAGCGAACTCGTGGTCACGCGCGCGCTGGGGCGTTCTGGCATCCGGGCTTTGTTGCCGCCTGTAGTGGTTGCGCTGATCCTCGGTGGGCTGGCGGTGAGCACGCTGAACCCGATTGTTGCGGCCACCACAAACCGCTTTGACTCGCTGTCGGAAAGCTACCGGCAAACTGGCGGCCCGGCGGCTGTGTCGCTGAGTGGCGAAGGGCTATGGTTGCGTCAGGGCGGCCAGAACGGGCAATCGGTCATCCACGCTGCCAACTATCGCGGGGATGCGGAAAACCTGTTTCTCTATGATGTCTCGATCCTGACCTATACTCCGGACGGTGGCCCGACGCGGCGCACCATTGCGGCTGAGGCCCGGCTTGATGGTGAAGACTGGGTACTGCGTGACGCAAAGGTCTGGCAGCTGATCGTTGGCGTCAACCCGGAACGCAGCGCCAAAAGCTATGACGAATTGCGCCTGCCCACCACGCTGACCAATGAGCGCATTCGCGACACTCTTGGCTATGCGGAGGGGATTTCGATCTATGAGCTGCCCCAGACCATCAAGTCGCTCTCTGAGGCGGGGTTTTCGACCACCCGGTTTCAGGTCTGGCTTCAGGTGGAACTGGCACGGCCCTTGTTCTTGGTGGCGATGGTGCTGGTGGGCGCGGCCTTTACCATGCGCCACACCCGCCTTGGGGGAACCGGCATTGCCGTGCTGACGTCGGTCCTGCTGGGTTTTGCACTTTACTTTGTCCATAATTTCGCGCGGATACTTGGCGAAAACGGGCAGATTCCGATTTTGCTGGCCGCGTGGGCGCCGCCAGTGGCCTCGATACTATTGACGATGGGATTGCTCCTGCATGCCGAAGACGGTTGATTTCATAAAAAAGCGGCGAGGAGCGCTGCTGTCCACGGTTGTACCTTTGTGGCTGGGGCTTTTGGCCGCGCCTGCGCTGGCGCAGACCTCGGCTCTGGCATCAGAAGCCGTCGGCGCAGCCCCGGCGATGCTGGTGGCGGATCGGGTTTTTGTATCCCCCGACCGCAAGCTCGTGGCCGAGGGCAATGTCGAAGCGTTTCAGGGCGATATTCGCCTGCAAGCCAATCGCATCACCTATGATCGTCAAACCGGTGTCCTCAATATGGAAGGACCGATCCGCATCGACCAAAGCGGCTCCATCACGGTGCTGGCCAATGCGGCGGAACTCGACAGCGGCTTGCGCAATGGGATTTTGCGCGGCGCGCGCATGGTATTTGACCAGCAGGTGCAACTGGCCGCCCTGCAGATGACCCGCGTTGAGGGGCGGTATTCTCAGCTCTACAAAACCGCCGTCACCTCCTGCCATGTCTGCGAGGACGGAAGCCCGCCCCTATGGCAGATCCGCGCAGAGCGCATCACCCATGATGAAGCCGAACGTCAACTCTATTTCGAAGGCGCTCAACTGCTGATCAAAGATGTGCCGGTGTTCTATTTTCCGGCCCTGCGCCTGCCCGATCCAACACTAGAGCGCGCGGACGGTTTCCTTGTACCGTCGCTCTCCAGTTCCTCAACGCTTGGGCTTGGACTGAAGCTGCCGTATTTTGTGACTATCGGGCCGCACAAAGACCTGACCATCACCCCTTATCTCTCTGAAAAAACCACCACGCTTGATCTGCGCTACAGGCAGGCCTTCCGCAATGGCGATATCGAAATCTCCGGTGCTTTCAGCCGCGACGATATTCAGCCCGATGACAGCCGGGGTTATCTATCGGTACGTGGTGATTTTGATATCCCGTATGATTTCAAACTGGGATTTGATCTCAAGACTGTCTCGGATGATGCCTATTACGCGGATTACGATATCTCGGATACAGACCGCATCCGGTCCGAATTGTCCCTGAACCGGGTCCGGCGTGATCAGTTGATCGAAGGGAAGATCTACAATTACAAAACTCTGCGCGATGCCGAAAATCAGGATTTCATCCCCTCTACGATCCTGACCGGTACATTTGAACAGCGCCTGTTTCCCAAATATGTCGGCGGCGAATTACGTCTGCGGCTGAATGCAGCGCAATTCACGCGAAAGTCCTCGCTGGATGCCACGCTTGCGGATGCCAACGGACGCGATATGAGCCGCGTCTCCGCCGATGCCACATGGCTGCGCAGCTGGATTTTGCCTTGGGGCGTCGAATCCATCTGGACTGCAGGCATCGGTATCGACAGTTTTGCGCTCTCTGATGATGCAGCCTTTGACAATGACGCCACCCGCGTGACCCCAAAGGCCGCATTGACCCTGCGTCGCCCGATGACCCGCCAGACCGCCTCCGGTGCGGTGCAGGTGCTGGAACCGATCGTGCAATTTGGCTGGACCAATGTGAACGGCGACGACACGCCAAATGAGGCCAGCAATATCTCGGAATACGACCAAGGCAACCTGCTTGCTCTCTCACGTTTCCCGGAAACCGATGTGCGCGAAGACGGCGATACCCTGATTTACGGCGTGAATTTCGCGCATTTCGACACCACCGGCTGGTTTGCAACTGGCACCATCGCCCAGATTCATCGCGACCAAGCGCAGTCAGGCTTTACCTCTTCTTCGGGATTGGACGGACGAAACTCCAACGTGCTTGTGGCCGGTCAACTGGGTCTGCGCAACGATCTGACCCTCACGGCGCGCACCCTATTTGACGAAGAATGGTCGGTAACAAAGGCAGAGTTTCGCGGCGATCTGGAGCGCGATCGGGTCTCGCTTGCGGGCAGCTACTTGTGGCTGCAGGCCGATCCTGCGGAAAACCGCGTGCAGGAAACCTCGGAACTGTGGTTTGACGGCGCCTATGACCTCAACCAGATTTGGCGTGCAAGCGCCAATATGCGCTATGACATTACCGATGGGCGCGCGACCCGTGCAGGCCTTGGTCTCACCTATCGCAATGAATGCGTGACCCTCGACCTATCGCTCAGCCGTCGCTATACCTCGACGACAAGTGTTGAGCCATCAACAGATTTCGGATTTACACTGTCGCTCAACGGCTTTTCCGTAAAGAGTGGCAATACAACAAGCAGGCGATCATGCAGCAATACGTAAACTTCCGCCAGATTCCGCTGGCCCTGATCAACTGGACCCGTCAGGCAACCTGCGCAGGCGGGCTGGCACTTGCGGTTGCATTGACGCTCCCCGCCGCCGATGTCGGGGCGCAGGGGCTGTTTTCGCCCGTTATCACCGTCAATGAGGATGTGATCACCACCTACGAGCTGCAACAGCGCGCCCGTTTCCTCACAGTGCTGGGCTCTGTTCAGGGTGATCCGCTGGAAACCGCCCGCAACGATTTGATCGAGGATCGCCTGAAACGTCAGGTCATGCGCGAAGTCGGGCTGACGCTGAGCGAAGACGAAATCACCGAAGGCATGCGTGAGCTGGCGCAGCGTGCCAATCTGTCGCTCGAGGAATTCCTTTCTGGCCTGCGTCAGGCAGGTGTGGACCCGGAAACCGTGCGAGATTTCACCTCTGCCGGACTTGGCTGGCGCGAATACATTCGCGGCCGCTTCCTTGCGCAGGCCCGCCCGTCCGAGGCCGAAATTGACCGCGCCATGGGAACGGCGGGCACCGGTAGTGTGCAGGTGCTTCTGTCGGAAATCATCCTGCCACTCACCCAGGAAAACGCGGCGCAAATTCAGGAACTTGCCACTCAGATTTCCGAACTGAAGAACGAGGCAGCCTTTACCGCATCTGCCGCGCAATTCTCCGCCTCCGACAGTAGCGCCAATGGCGGGCGTCTGCCGTGGATGTCGCTCAGCCGACTGCCGCCACAGCTGCAAGAGGTTGTGCTTGGGCTGGAACCCGGCCAGATTACCCAACCTCTGCCCATGCAGGGCGCGATTGCAATTTTCCGCATGCGCGGTCTGCGCGAGGTCGACGGGCGCAGCGCCAGCTTTGCGGCGATTGATTACGCCACCTATCGCATTCCCGGCGGGCGCAGCGCCGAGGCTCTGGCACGCGCCACAGAGCTTCGCAATGAGATCGACACCTGTGATGATCTTTATGGCATCAACAAAGATCAAAACCCGGACATCCTATTCCGTGGCAGCAAAGCGCCTAATGACATCCCACAGGATATTGCGCTGGAACTGGCACGGCTGGACGCCAATGAATCCTCGGCAACCCTCACCCGCGACAATGGCCAGACCCTGCTGTTCGTCATGCTCTGCGGTCGCACCAGCGAATTGGTTGCCGCACAGGAAAACGCCCGCGCATCGGTGGCAAACGCATTGGTGCAGCAGCGCCTCAACGATCTTGCCGAAAGCCATGTGGAACAGCTGAAAGCCGACGCTCGGATCGAGATCCAATGACACCAACGCCGCAGGTGATTGCGCTCTCCTGCGGCGAGCCTGCGGGGATCGGACCGGAAATTGCCGTCGCCGCATGGGATCATCTGCGCGCCGACTGTCCTTTTGTCTGGATCGGTGATCCACGCCACCTGCCTGAGCACACGCAATGGCAGCAGGTAGATGCGCCTGCGGACGCACGTGATGTCTGCGCAACCGCCCTGCCCGTCATTCCGCTCGCATTTGCAGGCGATGCCGCCAAAGGCCGGGCTGATCCTAAGAATGCCGCCGGGGTGATCCAGTCCATTGAAACCGCGGTTGGCTTGGTCACCTCCGGGCAGGCCTCTGCGGTCTGTACCGCTCCGATTCACAAAAAAGCGCTGATTGATGGGGCGGGTTTCTCTTATCCCGGCCATACCGAGTTCCTCGCCGCGCTCGCAGGCGTGGATCATGTGGTGATGATGCTCGCCAGCGCGCAGCTGCGCGTGGTACCGGCGACCATCCATATCCCCCTGAGCGCCGTCCCAATGGCCCTCACACCCGCCCTCCTGCGTCAAGTCATTACCATCACCGCAAACGGCCTGCGCGATCAGTTTGGCCTCACATCCCCGCGCATCGCCGTCACGGGCCTGAACCCCCATGCGGGCGAAGGCGGCGCCATGGGACAGGAAGAACTCGACTGGATCGCGGATCTGATCGCTGACATGCAACACGAAGGCCATGCTCTCACCGGCCCCCACCCCGCCGATACATTGTTTCATGCAGCGGCCCGGCAACGCTATGACGCAGCGATCGCAATGTATCACGACCAAGCGCTGATCCCGATCAAGACGCTGGATTTTGACAAAGGCGTCAATGTGACCCTTGGTCTGCCTTTTATCCGTACCTCTCCGGATCACGGCACCGCTTTTGACATCGCAGGCCAAGGCCTCGCTACCCCTTCAAGCCTCATTGAGGCACTGCGTCTTGCACAATCCATGGCGGCCACGCACGCGGGCTGACCTGCCTCTTCTAACCCGAAATATCCCGGGGAGTGTGAGGGGCTGCGCCCCTCACCTGAACAGGCCTGTGCGCAGGGCATTTGCCCTGTGCTCCGTTTGACAACAAAAGCCGCTTTCCAGATCGGTATCGGCCCCTTATGAAGACGCATCATGAGCGCCATCGACAATCTCCCCCCGCTGCGCGAGGTCATCGCGACCCATCAGCTCTCGGCCCGCAAATCACTGGGCCAGAACTTCCTTCTGGATCTGAACCTGACTGCGAAAATCGCGCGTCAGGCCGGAGACCTGACCGGCTGTGACGTGCTGGAAATCGGCCCCGGCCCCGGCGGCCTCACCCGGGGTTTGCTGAGCGAAGGCGCCCGCAAGGTGCTCGCCATTGAAAAAGACCAGCGCTGCCTGCCCGCGCTAGCAGAGATCGCCAATGCCCATCCGGGCCGCCTGGAGGTGATCAATGGCGATGCGCTGGAGATCGACCCGCTGGCGCATCTGACGCCCCCGATCCGCGTCGCCGCCAACCTGCCCTATAACGTCGGCACCGAGCTTCTGGTGCGCTGGCTGACGCCCAAGGACTGGCCGCCTTTCTGGCAAAGCCTCACCTTGATGTTCCAGCGCGAAGTGGCCGAGCGTATCGTGGCGCAACCCGGCTCCAAAGCATATGGGCGGCTTGCGATCCTTGCGCAGTGGCGCGCGGAGGCGAAGATCGCCCTGTCGCTGCCGCCGGGGGCCTTTACGCCGCCACCCAAAGTGTCCAGCGCCGTGGTGCATCTGACCGCCCTGCCAGAGCCGCGTTTCCCGGCCGATGCGGCCATCCTCAGCCGCGTGGTGGCTGCCGCCTTCAACCAGCGCCGCAAGATGCTGCGCGCCTCGCTCAAAGGCGTCTCGCCCCAAATCGAGGATCACCTGAACGCCGCAGGCATCCCGCCTACAGAACGCGCAGAGCAAGTCAGCCTTGAGGGGTTCTGTGCCCTCGCCCGCAGCCTCGCGCAGACCTGATCTCCCCGAGCGATCAAAAAGACAACCAACAACGTAAAAAACCCCGCAGCAAACGCTACGGGGTTTTCTTTCATCTCATGCAAAGCAACCTTATTCGGCGGCTTCCTGAGGCTCATCCGGCTTTGGTTTGGGCTTTGCGCGGCTGCGCTTTGGCTTGGACTCAGCCTCCGGTTTTGCCTCGCCGGTCTCTCCATCTTTGGGGGCTGCCGGTTTGCGGCTGCGTGGTTTGCGCGCCGGCGCTTTCTTGGCGGGTGCAGCCTCGGGATCGGCAGTCTTGCCTTCTGGTGTCTCCACCAAACCGATGTCATCCTGCGGCACCTGAGGCGCTGCCTCGCGCGGGTCGGCGATCTCGGGCTGTGGCCCATCACCTGCAGCAACATCGGCCGCTTCGCGCTCCTGACGCTCCAGACGCTCGGCGCGCTCGCGGTCACGCTCAGCTTGGCGTTCGCGGTTCTGGCGTTCCTGCTCTTCGCGCTTGGCTTCGATCTCGCGCTGCGCCTCGTTCAGCATACGCAGGTAATGTTCCGCGTGCTGCTGAAAATTCTCGGTTGCCACACGGTCATTTCCAAGCTGCGCGTCGCGCGCCAGCTGGTTGTATTTATCGATGATTTGTTGCGGCGTTCCGCGAACCTTACCCTCGGGTCCAGAGCTGTCGAACACGCGGTTGACAACATTGGCCCCATTCGGGCGATTACGGTTCGACTTCGAACGCGAACGTGATTTTGACGATCTCATATGCCTAACGTCAGCCTTGGTTCTAATTGTCGAAGACCGCGTACCGCGCTTCCTGCGCATGGGCCTGCGAACGTTTTTGGGCTTGGCGTCGCCGAGAGGTCCGTTGACGTCCTCTTGCAACAGCGACACCTTGAGTAACCACGTTCCTCCGTCACAAACAAGGGGGGAACGTCGGTTTTTTGTCTCTTTTTGCATGGAGACTTCAAAATATAGCGCAATTGGGCCCTAAAGTCACGGATTTCGGCCCAAAACGACACGATCCCGACCATCGAGATCGGGCAGCACCGTCACCTCAACTAGGCCCGCAGCCCGCATCATTTCGGCCACAGCTGCCCCTTGGGTTGGACCGATCTCAACCAGCACACGGCCCCCTTGCGCCAGATGACGCCCAAGCCCCGCGCAAATCAGCCGATAAGCGCTTAGCCCATCAGCCCCATCCGTCAGCGCCATTTGCGGCTCATGTTCGCGCACCTCTTCCGAGAGATCATCCATCTCGTCCAGCGCGATATAGGGCGGGTTGGAGACGATCAGGTCAAACTGACCTTTGACGGCAGAGAACCAATCCGACTGGCGAATGTCTGCCCGTGCCTCGACCCGGTGCAACACCGCATTGGCGCTGGCCTGCAGGCAGGCAGCCTCGCTCAAGTCCACACCGAGGCCCAGCGCGCCCTGTTGTTCCGCCAAAAGCGTCACCAGAATGCAGCCCGAACCCACGCCGAGGTCCAGCACACGTTCGAATGGTTCTGAGAGGGCAGCTTCGATCAGGGTCTCAGTTTCGGGGCGCGGATCCAGCACATCCGCCGAGACCTTGAAGCGGCGCCCGTAGAAATCCCGCTCGCCGATCAGATGCGACACCGGCACCCGGATCGCCCGCAGGGAAATCAGCTGGTCGTAGCGCTCTGCCACCTCGTGCGAGAGCTCCTCGGGTGCAATCAGCGTCACCCGTGCTGCCTCGATCCGCGCCGCATGGGCCAACAGCACCCGCGCATCGCGCGCCGGATCGTCCACCCCCGCCGCCCGAAGACGTGCGGTCGCAGCAACCATGGCCTGCGCGGCGGTGGTGGTCATTGCCCCATCTCCGCCAGCAGTTTCGCCTGATGTTCGGAAATCAGCGCATCGATGATCTCATCCAGATCTCCCCCCATGATCTGCTCCAGCTTGTAAAGCGTGAGGTTGATCCGGTGATCCGACATGCGCCCCTGTGGGAAATTATAGGTTCGGATGCGTTCCGAGCGATCCCCCGATCCCACCTGAGAGGCACGATCCGCCGAGCGTTCGCTGTCGATGCGCTGCCGCTCCAGATCATATAGCCGGGTTTTCAGCACCTGCATGGCGATCTCGCGGTTGCGGTGCTGGGATTTCTCGGAACTCGTCACCACCAGTCCGGTGGGCAGGTGCGTGATCCGCACCGCCGAGTCGGTGGTGTTCACGTGCTGCCCGCCCGCACCGGAAGAGCGCATGGTATCAATGCGCAGGTCATTGGCGTCGATCTTGATATCCACGTCCTCGGCCTCGGGCAGCACCGCCACCGTGGCCGCAGAGGTGTGAATGCGCCCACCACTCTCGGTGACTGGTACGCGCTGGACACGGTGCACACCGCTCTCATACTTGAGCCGGGCAAAGACCCCATCGCCATTGATCCGCGCCACCAGTTCCTTGAGGCCGCCCAGTTCCGAGACCTGCTCTTCGATCACGTCGATCTTCCAGCCCTGCGCCTCGGCGTAGCGGCTGTACATGCGGTAGAGATCACCGGCAAACAGCGCCGCCTCATCGCCCCCGGTTCCGGGGCGGATCTCCAGGATCGCCGCACGGCTGTCGGCTTCATCCTTGGGCAAGAGCGCCAGTTGCAGCGCATGTTCCGCCTCTGGCAGCGCCGCCTTCAGGGTGGGAATTTCTTCTTCTGCCAGCGCCTTCATATCCGGATCGGCCAGCATTTCCTCAGCCTCGGCCAGATCGCTCAGCAACTGGCGATAGGCGCTAATTTGCTCTGCAACCGGGCGCAGGTCGGAATATTCCTTGGCGAGTTTTGCAATGTCGCCGCCTGCCCCATCGGCCATTGCGGCCTCAAGGTACTGATAGCGTTGCAGGATCTGTTCCAGCCGGTCTTCGGGGATCATGTCGTGGCGTGTCTCGCTGTTGGGTGCGCCTCTTGCTTTGGCGCGGGGCTTCACCTGTGATAGGCTAGAGCCATGAAACATGCCAGTGGTCTTGTCCGGTTTGCAGCCTGCACCGCTCTTGCGGGCGGAGCTGCTTTTGCGTCATTTGCGCGGGCCGATGTCACCGGCCCTGGCGGCAAGACCATTGATTGCTACTGCACCGACACCCAAGGCGGGCGTATTGAGCTGGGCGAAACCATCTGCCTGCAGGTGGATGGGCGCATGTTCATGGCGCAGTGCCAGATGTCGCTGAATGTGCCGATGTGGCGCAAGATCGAGGATGGCTGCCTCTCAGCGGCAAACCGTTTCAGCCCGCGGCCCCAAACACTCCCGCGCCTTTAGGGTGCTGATCGCCGGGCGATAGCCCGGCGCCCGGCCCAACGGGAGCGGATCAGCGTTGCTGATCTGGCGACGGGCGGGAGCTTCCCCCCGCTTGGGTTTGTCTTTACTCGGATGCACGCTCCGGCAGGATGCAGAGCAGTTCGTAAATCAGGTTGGCCGCCACCAATGCAGTATTGCCGGACGGGTCATAGGGCGGCGACACTTCCACCAGATCGCAGCCCACCACATTCAGCCCCTTAAAGGCCCGGATCAGCTCCAGCGCTTGCATGGTGGTCAGCCCGCCGATTTCCGGCGTGCCGGTGCCCGGCGCAAAGGCCGGATCAAGACTGTCGATATCATAGGAAATATAGACCGGACGCGCGCCAATATCGCGGCGAATTTCCGCCCCCATATTGTGCAGCGAACGATTCCACAGCTCGGACGCCAGGAAATGCTGAAAGCCCCAGCCCTGTGGTTCCTTGAAATCATCCGGCCCATAGCCGGTGCCCCGCAAACCGATCTGATAGACCTTGTCGGCCTCCAGCAAGCCCTCCTCATAGGCGCGGCGGAATACCGTGCCATGGGTTTCCTTCTCGCCGAACATCTCGTCATTGACGTCTGCGTGGGCATCCACATGGATCACCGCGACGGGGCCGTGTTTGCGCGCAATCGCCCGCAGGATCGGCAGGGTGATCGAATGATCTCCCCCCATCGCCAGCGGCATCACCCCGGAGGCAAGGATCGCATCATAGCTGTCCTCAATGATGCGCAAGGAGTCCGCAAGGTTGAAGGTGTTGATCGCCAGATCGCCAATATCGGCGATATTGAGGGTCTCAAACGGTGCAGCACCTGTGGTCATGTTATAGGGGCGGATCATCGCGCTCTCGGCGCGGATCTGCTTGGGACCAAACCGGGTGCCGGACCGCCAGGATGTGCCAATATCCATTGGCACGCCCAGAATGGCCACATCCAGCCCCTCCAGCGAGGTGGCCTGCGGCAGTCGCATAAACGTCCCCGGTCCGGAAAACCGTGCCAGATCATTGCCGCTGATGGGTTGATTGAACTCGCTCATCGTCCTGTCATCCTCCAGCCCAGAAGGCAGATAATACTCATGGCCACATGGGCGCCCGCGATCGCGGTGGCGCCGGTGGTGTCAAAGGGCGGAGAGACCTCGACGATATCGCCGCCCACAATGTTGATGCCGCGCAGGCCCTTCAGGATCGCCTCTGCCTGCGCCGTGGTCAGACCGCCCCAGACCGGTGTGCCGGTGCCCGGCGCATAGGCCGGATCAAGGCAATCGATATCGAAAGTCAGATAGACCGGCCGGTCGCCCAGAACCTCGCGGATGCGGCGCGCGGTCTCAAAGGGGCCGATCTCATGCACGGTGGGTGCGTCGATGGTCGGCACGCCGAGATTGTCCTCATTGGTGGTGCGAATGCCCACCTGCACCGAGGTCGCCGGATCAATGATGCCGGATTTCACCGCCTTGTAGAACATGGTGCCATGATCGACGCGGCTGAAATCATCATCGGCCCAGGTGTCGCTGTGGGCATCGAAATGCAACAGCGAGATCGGCCCGTATTTCTCGGCATAGGCCTTGAGGATCGGAAAGCTCACGTAGTGATCGCCGCCAATCGCAACCGAAGCGGTCTCTGTCGCCAGAATGCCCCGGATATGGTCCGTCAGCGTGTCGGGAAAGGCCGGGACATTGGCATAATCAAATGCCATGTCGCCGTAATCCACAATCGCCAGTTCGCTTGCAGGACATATGTCCCACCCATAAGGCGCATCCGGGCTTTGCAGGGCAGATGCCTCACGCACCGCACGCGGCCCAAGCCGGGTGCCGGGGCGGTTGGTCACCGCCTGATCAAAGGGGATGCCGGTGACCGCGATATCCGCATGGGTCAGATCCTTGCTGTAGCGCCGTCGCAGAAACGATGTTGCCCCGCCAAAGGTATTCTCAAAGCTGAGACCCTTAAGATCCTCGCGGGTAAAGGCTTGATCGACCTGTGTTTTTGCGTCTTCCAGCGCCATGTCGGACTGCTCCCTGTTCTCGGGTTATGCTCACGTCCTAGCCAATGCAGGCGGGCTTGTCATCCGAAAGCCCGCCGCCGATCGCGATTTCACGCCAAAGGCTGTGCTTTCTCCACCAGACGGGCAAAGAACGACGCCCCGACCGGAGAAATCTCATCGTTGAAATCATATTCCGGGTGATGCAGCCCGGCGGTGTCGCCTTGACCAAGGAACAGATAAGCGCCGGGGCGGGCTTGCAGCATATATGAGAAATCCTCCGCCCCCATCTCGCGGCCCGCATCCCCCTGCACATTGGCATCGCCCGAGATTTCGCGCGCAATATCGGTGGCAAAGGCTGCCTTTTCCGCATCGTTGATGGTGGCGGGATACCCAACCGCGTAATCAAGCTCTGCGTCCACACCGTAAGCCACTGCACAGCCCTTCACGATCTCGTCAAAGCGCGCCATCACCATGCGCTGCACCTCCGGATTAAAGGTGCGCACCGTGCCGTTGATATAGGCGGTTTCCGGGATCACATTGTCGACGGTGCCGGTGTGGATCTGAGTGACGGAAATCACCAGATCCTCGGTCGCATGATGGTTGCGGCTGACGATGGTCTGGATCGCTTGCGCCATGCCACAGGCCGCCATCACCGGATCACGGGTCTCATGCGGCATTGCGCCATGACCGCCCAGCCCTTTGATGTTGATGGTAAACTCATCCACCGCCGCCATCAGCGCGCCCGGCGTGGTGACAAAATGGCCAACCGGCAGCCCCGGCGCATTGTGCAGCGCGTAGACTTCCTTGATATCAAAGCGCTCCATTACGCCTTCCTCAACCATGATCTGCGCGCCGCCGATCACCTCTTCGGCGGGCTGGAACAACAGCGCCACCCGGCCCTTGAAATTGCGCGTTTCAGCCAGGTATTTCGCCGCGCCGAGCAGCATCGTGGTGTGCCCGTCATGGCCACAGGCATGCATTTTCCCCGGTTCGCGGGACTTGTAGTCCAGATCGCGCACCTCGGTGATCGGCAGCGCGTCCATATCCGCGCGCAGACCAAGGGTCGGCCCCTCGCCCTGACCCTTAATGATGGCTACAATCCCGTTTTGCGCGATCCCGCCATGGATCTCGTCAACGCCCAATGTTTCCAGTATTTCAGTCACATATGCGGCGGTCTTTACGGTGTCCAATCCCAGTTCAGGGATCTGGTGAAGATGGCGTCGCCAGGTCTTCATGTCTTCGGCATAATCGGCGATGCGGTTCACGACCGGCATGGGGTGGACTCCTGTCAAATAGTCGGGATGATGCAGCAGAACACGAAATCCCGGGCAGGTGCAATGAGCGACGACAGGTTGATCCACGATGAAAATGCAGGAATCGAACGGCTCTTGGAAATCATGCGTCGCCTGCGCGATCCCAAAACCGGCTGCCCATGGGATATCGAACAAAGCTTTGCCAGTATCGCGCCCTACACCATCGAAGAGGCCTATGAGGTCGCCGACGCCATTGAGCGCGAAAAATGGGACGAGTTGAGAGGCGAGTTGGGCGATCTTCTGTTCCAATCGGTCTTTCATGCGCAGATGGCCGAGGAAGCCGGGCATTTCACCTTTCAGGACGTGGTCACCACCATGTCCAACAAGATGGTCTCGCGCCATCCACATGTGTTCGGCGACGAGAGCCGCGATAAATCCGCCGACCAGCAAACGCAGGATTGGGAGACGATCAAGGCCGCCGAACGGGCCGCCAAGGCAGAAACCGGCGCGCTGGATGGTGTTGCCGTGGGGCTGCCCGCCCTGCTGCGGGCCTACAAGCTGCAAAAACGGGCCGCGCGGGTCGGGTTTGACTGGCCGTCCGCCCACAACGTGCTGGCCAAGATCGCCGAAGAATCTGCCGAGTTGGTCGAAGCTCAAGAGCGCCTCACTCAGGATGAAGTCGAAGAAGAGTTTGGCGACCTTCTGTTCGTGATGGCCAATCTGGGCCGTCATCTCGGCGTTGAACCCGAAGCCGCCCTGCGCCGCACCAACGCCAAATTCACACGCCGTTTCAAGGGCGTAGAAGCCAAACTTGCCGCCCTCGGCAAGCGCGCAGAGGACAGTGAGTTGGCTGAAATGGACGCGCTTTGGAACGACGTAAAAGCTGAGGAAAAAGCCCGCAGCTAACCCGCCCGCCCGGCCTTTGACGCCGGAGCTTTGAAAATCTGTTGTGCGCTTGCGCTCAAAACGCCTAGCCGTGCAATGCACAGACCCCGGTTTGTCACCGCCCACTTACCCCGATGGAGCCCCCAATGCCCCCCCGCAAAATTATCATCGACACGGACCCGGGACAGGACGATGCGGTCGCAATCCTGCTGGCTTTGGGCTCTCCCGAAGACATTGATCTGCTCGGGATCACCACGGTCGCCGGAAATGTGCCGCTGGCCCTGACGCAAAAGAACGCCCGCATCACCTGCGAAGTTGCAGGACGGCCAGAGGTCAAAGTTTACGCTGGCTGTGATGCCCCGCTGGAGCGCCCCCTCGTCACGGCCGAACATGTCCACGGCAGCACTGGCCTCGACGGGCCGGATCTGTTTGAGCCCACCATGGCGTTGCAGGACCAGCACGGCGTCGAGTTTATCATCGACACCCTGCGTGCAGAGGCCCCCGGCACTGTGACCCTCTGTCCTCTCGGCCCGCTCACCAATATTGGCGCGGCGTTCCGCAAAGCTCCCGATATCATTGATCGCGTTCAGGAAATCGTCCTGATGGGAGGCGCTTATTTCGAGGTCGGCAATATAACCCCGGCTGCAGAATTCAACATCTACGTCGATCCCGAAGCGGCCCGGGACGTCCTCGCCTCGGGCGTCAAGATCACCATGATGCCGCTTGATGTCACTCACAAGGCGCTGACCTCGCGGGCACGGGTTCAGGCCTTTCGCGACCTTGGCAGCCGCGTCGGCAACTTCACCGCAGATATGCTTGATTTCTTTGAACGATTTGACGTTGAGAAATACGGCTCCGAAGGTGGTCCGCTGCATGACCCTTGTGTGATCGCCTACCTGATCCAACCAGAGCTGTTCTCCGGCCGCCACATCAACGTCGAGATTGAGACCACCTCTCCCCTGACCCTCGGGATGACAGTTGCCGACTGGTGGGGCGTCACGGACCGCCCAGCCAACGCACTGTTCATCGGCGATGTCGATGCAGACGGCTTTTTTGCCCTGCTGACCGAACGGCTGGGCCGACTATGAGTGCCTCTCTGCATCTCGCCCGCCCCGAAGATCTGGAAAAACTGCTCACCTTGGTGCAGGGGTTTCACGCCGAAGAAGGCATCGACAGCACGGATGAGCAACGGCGCGGCGCGCTGCTGCCGCTCCTCGAAGGGATCCCCTATGGCGCAATCTACCTGATCGGCCCGGTGCGTGCGCCTATCGGCTACATCATTGTGACCTTCACATGGTCGGTGGAGTTTGGCGGCCTCGATGGGATGATTGATGAGTTCTTCATTCGCCCCGCCGTGCGCGGACGCGGCATCGCCACCGAGGTGCTTCACGCCCTGCCCCGCACCCTTGCAGAGGCGGGCGTGCGCGCCCTGCACCTTGAGGTTGATCGCGACAATGAACCCGCAATCAAACTCTACACCCGCGCCCGCTTCAGCGCCCGCGAGCGGTACATTCTCATGAGCCGCGCGCTCTGATCAGCGCCGCCGCCTTTTCAGCTTCTTATAAATATCTCGGGGAGCGCGAGGGGCTGGCCCCTCGCCCCCTCACCTCACCCCTTGATCAGAGGGATATGCGTGGCGCGCGCCTCTGGGATCAGACCTGAAATCCGTGGATCATCCGCAATTTCAACAGCGCGCCCGTAAGGCACAAACCCCGAGCGCGTATAAAACCCCAGCGCCTGCGGACTGTCGAGCGTACAGGTATGCACAAAGAAGCGGTTGATATCGCGGGAAAATGCACGCGCAATGGCATGTTCCATCAGCCAGCGCCCCACGCCGCCACCGATCAGATCTGCGGACAGGCCAAAGAACGACAATTCGCAATCCCCGTTCGCCATCCACTCCAGTTCCAACAGGCCCAGATCCTCGCCCTGTTTTTGCACCGACCAAACCTCGACCGCATCCGATTTCAGATGCGCCGCAAGGTCCGCGTCTTCCCAAAGCAGGCGTGAAAACCACAGGTAATCCTCGCCCACAAGACGGTAGAGACCACGATACCACGCCACAGAAGGCGCATCATGCAACGCCAATGTCAGTTCTGGCTGCGGCGCGCACTTACGCGGCGTTGGGCGCGCTTTCATCTCCAGATAGGTCACAACAGAGGCCAGCTTTCCCGCAGGCAGATCGGTGATGCCATCCGGCAAGGTTGGGGCAAATGTCATAGCGCGCATCCGGGTATTTTGTATCCAATCACTCTATGACTAAGGCGCTGCCTTCGCTTGCACAACCCCTGCGCCAAACGCAAAACGCCCCGGATCGCTCCGGGGCGCCTGCCATCAAAGAAGTGCGTAAAAATCAGCCCTTGAGGATCGAACGACCGGCGTATTCCGCGATCTCGCCGAGGGTTTCCTCGATACGGATCAGCTGGTTGTATTTCGCGAGCCGGTCGGAACGCGCCAGCGAGCCGGTTTTGATCTGACCGCAGTTGGTTGCCACGGCGAGGTCAGCGATGGTGGCATCCTCGGTCTCGCCAGAGCGGTGCGACATCACATTGGTATAGCGCGCGCGATGCGCCATATCGACCGCCTGCAGGGTCTCGGTGAGCGAGCCGATCTGGTTCACTTTCACCAGCATGGAGTTGGCACAGCCGCGCTCGATGCCTTCTGCCAGACGCACCGGGTTGGTCACGAACAAATCGTCGCCCACCAGCTGCACCTTATCGCCAATCTGGTCGGTCAACGCCTTCCAGCCGTCCCAGTCATCCTCGGACATGCCGTCTTCGATCGAGATGATCGGGTAGTCATTGACCAGAGCGGCCAGATAGGCGGCGTTTTCTTCCGAGGTCAGGGTCTTGCCCTCGCCGGACAGGACGTATTTGCCGTCTTTGTAGTACTCAGTCGCTGCACAATCGAGCGCGAGGTAGATCTCCTCGCCGGGCTTGTAACCCGCCTTCTCGATGGACTTCAGAATGAAATCAAGCGCTTCACGGGTGGAGGCAATGTTGGGGGCAAAGCCACCCTCATCGCCGATGCCGGTCGACAGACCCGCCGCCGACAGCTCTTTTTTCAGGGTGTGGAACACCTCGGAGCCCATGCGGACCGCGTCGCGGATGTTTTCCGCAGCCACCGGCATGATCATGAATTCCTGAATGTCGATCGGATTGTCCGCGTGCTCGCCGCCGTTGATGATGTTCATCATCGGCACCGGCAGAACCCGCGCCGAGGTGCCGCCGACATAGCGATAGAGCGGCTGGGTGGTGAAATCCGCCGCCGCCTTTGCCACCGCCAGCGACACGCCGAGGATGGCGTTTGCGCCCAGACGGCTCTTGTTTTCGGTGCCGTCGAGTTCAATCATCGCGCGGTCGATGGAGACCTGCTCGGTGGCATCAAAGCCGACCAGCTCATCGGCGATCTCTCCATTGACGGCTGCGACCGCCTCAAGGACGCCCTTGCCCATGTAGCGGGACGTGTCGCCGTCGCGCTTTTCCACCGCCTCATAGGCACCGGTCGATGCGCCAGACGGCACCGCCGCGCGGCCCATGGTGCCGTCTTCGAGAACGACATCGACTTCGACGGTGGGGTTGCCCCGGCTGTCGAGGATCTCGCGGGCGTGAATGTCGATAATGGTGCTCATCGCAAATGGTCCCTCACTGTGACACGATTTGCCCCCGGTCATAGCAAGCCCGTGTAAAAAGTAAACCGGAGGCGTTATCGCTAACGGTCGTTATTCGAGAGGTTTAACCCTAACATTGGGAAATTTTCTTCCCTGCCCTCGCTGCCCTCACCTCGCGCCGCGACAAAAATGACGCGGCAGCGGCGTGAAGCATCACGATGGTAGCGCTCACCCTTGCGTGCAATTCTTAACAGATCAAGCATACGCGCATGTCCAAACCCATCCGATTCCACGAATTTCTTCTCAGCAACGCGCCCTATCTTTCGGCGGGTGTACTGCTGACCTTTCTGTCGAGCTTTGGGCAGACCTTTTTCATTTCGGTCTTTGCCGGGCAGATCCAGACGGAGTTTGGTCTCAGCCATGCGGGCTGGGGCGGGCTTTATATGGTGGGCACCACGGCCTCGGCCCTGGTGATGGTGGCGGCGGGCGGCCTCTCGGACATTCTGCGGGTGCGCCAGCTCGGTGCCCTCGTGCTCTGTGGGCTGGCGGCGGCCTGCGTGCTGATGGCGCTCAATCACAGCTACTGGGTCCTGCCGCTGTCGATATTCGCGCTGCGGTTCTTTGGTCAGGGCATGAGCACACATCTGGCGATCGTTGCCATGGCGCGATGGTTTGTCGCCACGCGCGGACGGGCGCTGTCGATTGCGGCACTTGGCGTTGCGCTCGGCCAGGCCCTCTTGCCACTGATCTTTGTGGCACTGATGACGATACTGGACTGGCGCACGCTCTGGCTGGTCAGCGCCGCCGTTTGCCTGATGGGCGCCCCTGTGTTGGTGCGGCTGCTCTCGCAGGAACGCACGCCGCAATCCTCCTCAGAGGATGTCAGCAGCACCGGCATGGACAACCGCCACTGGACCCGCTGGGAGGCCCTGCGCTCCCCGGTGTTCTGGTTGATGGTGCCATCCATTCTGGGACCTGCGGCCTTCACAACGGCATTCTTCTTTCACCAGCTCCATTTCGCCACCACCAAAGGCTGGACCCTGTTGGAACTGGTGGCGTATTTCCCCTTTTTCACCGTGATGTCGGTCGTCTCCATGCTGGTGGCGGGTTGGGCGCTGGACCGCTGGAGCGCAACACGGCTGATGCCGCTTTATCAGCTGCCCTTGGTCGCGGCCTTCATCATCTTTGCCACCGTCTCCAGCGGCGTGGGCATGGCTGCGGGGTTCTTCTGCATGGCGGCCTCGGTCGGGGCGCATTCGGTGCTGCCTAGTTCGTTCTGGGCCGAAGTTTTCGGCACCCGCAGCATCGGCGCGATCAAGTCACTGGTGATGGCGGTCATGGTCTTTGGCACCGCCGTCGGGCCGGGCCTGACCGGGCTGCTGATCGACCTTGGCATCAATTTTGACAAGCAAGGCTATGGGATCGCAGTATATTTCCTGCTCACCACCCTCTGCATGGTGGTCGGTGTTGCAACCGCACGCGGGCGGCTAACAGCCGCCACCGCCTGAGGTCAGGCGGGCTGTACCGCCATCCGCGCGGCCCGACGGGCCAGACGCCGTTCACGCACAAAGGTATAAAGCCCGGTGGCAATGATCAGCGCCGACCCCAGTAGCGTCATCGCATCGGGGCGCTCGGAAAACACAATCGCGCCGCCAATCATTGAAAACACCAGACGCGAGTAGCGAAACGGTGTGATGACCGCCGCGTCGGCAATCCGCGTCGCTGTGACGATCCCGTAATAAGCCACCACCCCAAAGATCGTGCCCCCTGCGAGCATCCCCCACTCAAAAGAGGTCGGCGCAACCATTGTCTGTGGGGTCAACAACAGCATCGCTCCACCCGCGACAACAACCGCAAGATAGGCCTGAACGCTCACCACAGATGATGGAATGCTTGCGGGCATCCGGCGGGTCATCAGATCACGCGCAGCCACGCAGAGCACCGAAACCAGCACCAACAGCGCGTTGGGCTCGAACCCTGCCAATCCCGGACGGATGATGATCAAAACACCGATAAAGCCCACAAAGATCGCGCTCCACCGGCGCCAGCCCACTTGTTCCCCCAGAAACAGGGCCGCGCCCATGGTGATCGCCAACGGCGTCGCCTGAAACACCGCCGCCACCACTGAGATGTCGACCAAGGCCAGCGCGGTGGCAAAGCTCATCGCAGCGCCCCCTTCTGCCAAGGCGCGCAACACAGGCATTGGCTGCCATGCATCACGGCTCCAGAGGCTCTGTTTTTGCAAGCGCAATGCGACAAAGAACACAACACCCGCGCCAAGACCGATGAACAAAAGGATCTGGCCCACAGCGAGGCTGCCGGAGAGTTGCTTGATGAACAGATCCTCGATGGTGAAGCCAACCATCGCGATCAGCAGCAGCACAATACCTTTGACATTATCCATGGGGCGCGCGTCCTTGGCGAAAGCTCGGAAATTTTGCCAGCCATCGCGCGATGCGACCGCATGACGCAAGGCCCAAATCATGCCCGCATCAGCAGAAGTTGTGACGCCATGCATTCACAACGCTGATAGGTCATCCACCTGCGGGATATGGATTGTCATGGAGATAAAGCCAGCCTGACGCGGTTCAGCCGTTCTTTTTGAGTGGCACGCCATAGAGTTCGAGCTTGTGGCCCTTGAGCCGATAACCCAGCTTTTTGGCGATTTTTTCCTGCAGTTCCTCGATTTCCGGGTCGCAGAATTCGATCACCTCACCGCTGTTGAGATCGATCAGATGGTCATGATGATCGCGGTCTGCATCCTCATAGCGCGCACGCCCATCGCCGAACTCAAGCCGTTCAAGAATGCCTGATTCTTCAAAAAGTTTGACGGTGCGATAGACCGTCGCCAAAGAAATACCGGAATCCTGCGCATTGGCGCGGGCATGCAATTCTTCCACATCCGGGTGGTCGTCGCTTTCCTGAAGAACGCGGGCAATGGTGCGCCGCGGGCCGGTCATACGCAGGCCGCGGGCCTCGCAGCGGGAGATAATCGTATCTGTCATGCCTGTTACGTCCCTGTCGTTCACTGCGGGGTCCCTTGCTTGGCGCTTCTTTTTAGCGAATGCAAGCGACATCGCAAACAGGCAACTTGCCGCCCCCACCATTGACATTTGTGCCGCGCCACGCCATTTGCGCCTCAGGCACACCCTCTGCCGCGTGAGCAGAGATCCGCAGCGCCGCCAGCCCGTCAATGGTTTGGCCCGCCCCTGCCCCCTTGCACTTGCTGATGTCGGCAGGCGTTGAATGGGCAGTTTGCAACGGATCTTGTCGGGGATGCCATGGTTCCAAGATCACGCGTGGGGCTAGTTGCGGCAGATCGACCGAACGGCATGCGGCCGTCTGGGTCTGAGGTCTCCGCCCCACCGAATGATCGGGAGGTACGGCTGAACGCCTGCCCCCGAAACGGCTGTGCGCCTGCGGACGGCAGCCGTTGAGAGGACGTTGAATGACTGAATTTTCCACTATGGATCTGCCCAAGCACCTGCACACCCGCATGGAAGCCATGGGCTTTAACACCCCCACCCCCATTCAGGCGCGCGCGATTCCGCATGCTCTGAACGGTCAGGATGTGCTGGGTCTCGCCCAGACCGGCACCGGCAAAACTGCGGCCTTTGGTGTGCCGCTGGTGGCGCAGATGCTGGAATATGGTCAAAAACCCGCCGCCGGGACCGTACGCGGTTTGATCCTTGCCCCGACGCGCGAGCTCGCAAACCAGATCGCCGAAACCCTGCGTGGCCTCACCGAAGGCAGCCCGCTCAAGACCGGGCTGGTGGTCGGTGGTGTCTCCATCAATCCGCAGATCAACCGACTGTCCCGTGGCACCGATATTCTGGTCGCCACGCCCGGACGTCTCTTGGATATTCTCGACCGCAAGGCGCTGGATCTTGGGTCTTGTGACTTTCTGGTTCTGGACGAGGCTGACCAGATGCTGGATCTGGGCTTTATCCATGCCCTGCGCAAGATCGCAGCACTTCTGCCTGAAAAGCGTCAAACCATGCTGTTCTCGGCCACGATGCCCAAGCAGATGAACGAGATCGCAAATGCCTATCTCAAGAGCCCCGTGCGCATTGAAGTGACCCCTCCGGGCAAGCCCGCCGCCAAGGTCACCCAGTCCGTGCATTTCATTGCCAAGGCAGAGAAACTCAGCCTTCTGAAGGAGTTGCTGGCCAAACATGATGGCGAGCGCACGCTGGTCTTTGGCCGCACCAAACATGGCATGGAAAAGCTGATGAAGGTGCTGGACAAGGCAGGCTTCAAGGCGGCGGCGATCCACGGCAACAAGAGCCAGGGCCAGCGCGAACGGGCGTTGAAGGCCTTTAAGTCAGGCGAGATCACTGTGCTGGTGGCGACGGATGTGGCGGCGCGCGGGCTGGATATTCCAGATGTGAAATACGTCTATAACTACGAGCTGCCCAATGTGCCGGATGCCTATGTGCACCGGATCGGCCGCACCGCGCGTGCGGGCAAGGATGGTCAGGCTGTGGCCTTCTGTGCCCCCGATGAGATCGGCGATCTGAAGGCGATCCAGAAAACCATGGGCATCACCATTCCTGTGGCCTCTGGCCGCGCCTGGGAAGAGCTGCCCGACCCGGCCGCCAAACCCGCGCGTGGTGGCGGACGTGGTCGCCCCGGTGGCGGTGGTGGCCGTGGCAAAGGCAGCGGCAAACCCGGTGGTGGGCGTCGTCGCTTTGGCGGTGGCAAACCCGAAGGGCAGCCCGGTGGTGGCGAAGCCCGGAACTCCGCTGGCGGTGGCGGGCGGCGGCGCAAATCCTGATCGAAGCGCCCTTTCGAACAGCGCGCCTACGGCGCGCAGGCTCAAGATCCGTGGATCTTGAGCCTCCCTCCCGGGCATCCTCCCGCCCCTTTCATAGGCGCTAAAGCGCCAACAAAAGCGTTGGGCCGCGCAGGCCGCGGCGAAGGCGCGGCCTGCGCCCCCGGGCGGCGCGGAACGCGGCGCAAAACCTCTTGCCTTGGCAGGGCAGACCCGTCTGCTCAGGTGCCGCAGAACGTCGCCTGCACCACCTCCTCCTCTGCAGGTGGGCGGCGCAGGTCTGCAAATTCTTCGCTGGTCTCAAACGGCGACGCCAATGCGGTCATCAGGCGCTCAAACGGGGCATAATCACCTGCCACCGCCGAGGCGATCATCTGCTCAATCCGGTGATTGCGCGGGATCAGAACCGGGTTGGCGCGCGCCATTCGCGCTTGGGTATCAGTTTCACTCTTTATACGCTCTTTCCAGCGCGCCTCCCAGGCGTCAAAGCTTGCAGGCTCAAGAAACTGATCGCGGGCATGTCCCTCCAACAGCGCGCGGAAGCTATTGGTGAAATCGGCCTGCCCCTGTGCCATCACTTGCAGCAGATCGCTCACCAATTCCAAATCGCCCTCAGCGACAGTGCCGATGCCGATCTTTGCACAGAACTGGCGCAGCCATGCTTCTTGCAACAGATCCGGCATGGCATGGACGATTTCGGTTGCTTCATCCAGCACGCTTTCGGGATCGTCCTCCAGTTGGATCAGCGCCGTGGCGAGTTGCGCGAGGTTCCAGACCGCGATCTGCGGCTGGTTGGCATAGGCATAGCGCCCGGTGCGATCAATCGAGGAAAACACCCGGTTTGGATGATAGACATCCATAAAGGCGCAGGGACCATAATCAATGGTTTCCCCCGCGATGGAGGAGTTATCCGTATTCATCACCCCATGAATGAACCCCACGCCCATCCACGCGGCGATCAGCTCTACCTGTGCACCCCGCACCGCCCGCAACAGCCCCATTGGCCCCTGCGCCTCCGGGTAGTGGCGGGCAATGGCATAGTCTGTGAGGGTCCGCAGCGCCTCGTGATTGCCACGCGCGGCAAAGATCTGAAAGGTGCCCACGCGCAGGTGGCTCCGCGCCACACGGGTCAGAACCGCCCCGGGCAAGCCGCCCTCGCGCCAGACCGTCTCGCCCGTTGCCACGGCTGCCAGCGCCCGCGTGGTCGGGATACCCAGCGCGTGCATGGCCTCAGAGACCACATATTCCCGCAGAACCGGGCCGAGCCACGCGCGCCCGTCGCCATTGCGCGAATAAGGCGTGGGACCAGAGCCCTTGAGCTGGATATCACGGCGGATGCCATCGGTGCCCACTACCTCGCCCAAAAGCACCGCGCGCCCATCGCCAAGCTGCGGGTTGTAGCTGCCAAACTGATGCCCCGCATAAAGCTGCGCCAGCGGGTCAGCGCCCGGGGGCACCACATTGCCGCCAAAGATGTCGGCCAGTTCCTCATCGTGCCCGCGGGTGATCCCCAACCGGGCGGCAAGCGCGTCGTTGAAGGCAATGAGCCGAGGGGCCTTTACCGGGGTTGGGGCGTGCCGGCTGTAGAACTCAGGCGCAAGTTGCGCATATGTATTGTCAAACGGGATATCGAGGGTCATGAGCCAAACATATGCCGCCCCACCCGAATTACCACCCGCAATCACACCAACTCCGGAGCCATAGTGCATGACGCAGGACATGAGCGCAGATGAGATTATCCAGATCCTTGGACTGGAACGTCACCCCGAAGGCGGCTGGTACCGCCAGACCTGGGTTGAGGACCCCGGCGAAGACCCCCGTGACCCCTCGTCTCGGCCCTGTGGCACCTGCATCTACTTCCTGCTTGGCGCAGGCGAGCGCAGCCACTGGCACCGGGTCGATGCCACGGAAATCTGGCTCTATCACGCAGGCGCGCCGCTCATCCTGTCGCTTTCAGAGACCGACCAAGGCCCGGCCAGCGATCACCTCCTGACCCCAAACCTGCGGGAGGGCCGCCCGCAGGTGATGGTTCCCAAAGATCACTGGCAAGCCGCACGCAGCACCGGCGCGTGGACATTGGTCAGTTGCACGGTGTCGCCGGGGTTTGAGTTTTCCGGCTTCACCCTCGCGCCCGAAGGCTTCGACATTCCACGCAACTAACCACGGCTGAGGTATTTCGCTTCGGGCAAAGCCCGAAGCGACCCGCGCCGCGCAGCCGTTCCGGCTGCGCGGCGCTCGGCCCAACGGGAGCGGGTGCATTTCATATGCTGCCCGCGACGGGCGGGAGCCTCCCCGTACTTGAGAGACATATTAACTGGCGCGCGTAGTCCAGCCCTCGGGCACCGTCACGATGCCGCCGCCGACACAGGCGCGCACGCCGGTTGTGCGGGGTGCAGAGGTTGCCATACCCCGGGCCACCCGCACCGCCAGATAGGCAAAGGCCTGCGCCTCCAACATATCGCCATCCAGCCCAACGGCCTCCACTGGCTCCACCGGGCAATCCAGCGACACGCTGAGCATTTCCATCAGCACCGGATTGTGCCGCCCCCCACCGGTGACCAGCACCTTTGCAGGGGCCTCAGGGCAATGGTCCATCCCCTGCGCCACCGCAGCGGCGCACATGGCTGTAAGCGTGGCAGTGGCATCCGCATCGCTCAACTCGGTCACAAGGCAGATCATTTCCGGAAAATCATTTCGGTCCAGAGACTTCGGTGGCATCCTTGAGAAATAGGGCTCTGCCAGAAACAACTCCAGCGCGCCATTCTCGACCACACCTTCGCTGGCCACCTTGCCGCCCTCATCCATCTGCAGGCCAAGACGCGCCTGCAGGAAATCATTGATCGGCGCATTGGCAGGCCCGGTGTCAAACGCCAGCAAGGCGCCTGCATCCTCGGGGCGCTCCACCCGAGGATCGACATAGGTGAGATTGCCGACCCCCCCGAGGTTCAGAAAACACAAGGGCTCCGTTGCGCCAATGTAGCGTGCGCAAGCGTGGTGGAAGAATGGCGCCAACGGCGCACCCTCGCCACCCATACTGACATCATCAGTGCGGAAGTCCCAAACCACCGGTCGCCCAAGTGCCTCTGCCAGGGTGCCACCATCGCCCACCTGAAGCGTGCCCTGCAAACGCGGCGCATGGGCGACCGTCTGGCCGTGAAATCCGATCAGATCCACATCCAGATGATCCTTCATCACCTCGATATGCGCGGCCTCAACCACCCGTGCCGCAGCCGTCACCGCATCGCCACTCCATTGGCCGAGGGCCGCTCGCAGCACCTCACGCTCTGCGCTTGAATAGGCGCGATAGCCCGTCTCGCCAAAGCCAAAAATCGCCTGTCCGTCGGTCTCCAGGACCGCAACATCCACCCCGTCGAGCGATGTCCCGCTCATCGCCCCCAGCGCCCGCACCGGGCCTGACTTGGATATGGCTCTGCTCATCTCTGCACACTTCCTTGCAAAACCGGGCCGTACCGCCCGTTGGCAGACATATTACACCGCGCAATTTGTCCCGAAAACAGGTTCCAACCGGTTGCGATGCGATTTATACAGCCGCTTGCATATTCAAAAGCCGAGGCATGCTATGACCTACCATCCGAAATCGGACTTCATCGCCATCATGATGGAACGCGGGTTCCTGGCGGACTGCACCGATTATCAGGGGCTCGATGAGGCGCTGGTGAGCGGTACGCAGACGGCATATATCGGCTATGACGCCACAGCAAAATCGCTGCATGTGGGTCACCTCCTGAACATCATGATGCTGCGCTGGCTGCAAAAGACCGGTCATCGCCCGATCACCCTGATGGGCGGCGGCACCACTAAGGTCGGCGATCCTTCGTTCCGCTCGGACGAACGCCCTCTGTTGGGGCCCGAGCAGATCGATGCCAATATCGCCGGCATGCAGAAGGTATTTGCCAAATACCTCGACTACGGCGAGACCGGCGCGATGATGCTCAACAACGCCGAGTGGTTGGATGGGCTCAATTACCTTGAGTTCCTGCGCGACATCGGGCGGCATTTCTCGGTGAACCGGATGTTGTCCTTCGAGAGCGTGAAATCGCGTCTGGATCGCGAACAGTCGCTGTCGTTCCTCGAGTTCAACTACATGATCCTGCAGGCTTATGACTTCCTCGAGCTGAACCGCCGCTACGGCTGCGTTTTGCAGATGGGCGGCTCGGACCAATGGGGCAATATCGTCAACGGGATCGACCTCACACGCCGGGTGTTGGATCACGAGATCTTTGGCCTGACCTCGCCGCTGCTGACCACCTCGGACGGGCGTAAGATGGGCAAATCGCAAGGCGGCGCGATCTGGCTCAACGATGAAATGCTGAGCCCTTATGAGTTCTGGCAGTTCTGGCGCAACACCACGGACGCCGATGTGGGGCGGTTCCTGAAGCTCTACACTGAGCTCCCGGTTGAAGAATGCGACCGTCTGGGCGCGCTGCAGGGGTCTGAGATCAACGAAGGCAAGATCATCCTTGCCAATGAGGTAACCACGCTCCTGCACGGGGCCGAAGCCGCCAAAGCCGCAGAGGCCACCGCGCGCGAAGTGTTCGAGAAAGGCGGCGTGGGCGATGACCTTCCGACCCTGTCGCTCTCGGCTGCAGAGCTGGGCGACGGTATGTCGATCGTGCAGATCATTGTAAAATCGGGTCTGGCCAAATCCGGCAAGGAAGCAAAGCGGCTGATTTCCGAGAATGGCGCAAGGCTCGATGATGCGCCGCTTACGGATGCGGGTTTGATGATCGACGCGGCAGCGCTTGCGTCGCCGATCAAGCTCTCAGCAGGCAAAAAACGCCACGCGCTGGTGCAGCTCGACGGCTGAGCGCCTCGCGCAGATCAAGACCTGTCAGGAGGGGCGTTGCCCCTCTTGGCCTACGGCCAATTCACCCCAGGATATTTGGGGTTAGAAGAATGAGCCTTGCGATTTCGTGTTACAGGAAGGCGAAATCGATCAACGTCAGTATGATGAACGTTGGAACTGACAGCGCCGTGGCGATCAACAGCGCCGCGCATTTTGTCATACGCGCGCCGGGGGCGGTTTTTCCGTAGATTTTAACGGTCCTTTTCATGGTCTCATTAACCATGAATTAGGTTTCAATCCTGTTAATGGCGTCATGTTTGATCTTGGCTCCGCAGCTGTCATGCCCCGCACCTTGAAGCGTACCGAAACCATCCGCGCACTCCCGCAATCCACCGAGTTTTCGCGTGCTCTGCAGATGTTGGGACAACGCCCAATGCGTCTGGACCGCATGCAGGATATGCTCGTATTGCGGCGGAAAGTTTGGGGCTTGCCGGTTGCGATGATCAATCGCGCAGTGCTTCACAAACCCGCGCGCCTGCTGGAAATCCTGCAAGAAGAAGGGCTGCGGCGCACGCCTGTGATTTTATCGCCGGAACGCCCGGTGCCCGAGCTTGCGCGTCTTGGGGCGCTGCCACTGATGACTCCGGCCAGTGTCGGGGTTCTGGATATCCATCCGGATCGTACTCTGCGACGCAGCGGGTTGGAGCAGAAATGGCGCAATCGGCTCTCACACGCGGAGACACAGGCGTTGCGCGTCACCCGGCAAAACATGCCGATGGCACCCGATCACTGGTTGCTGCGCGCCGATGCCGCGCAACAGAAACGGCGGCGCTATCGCAGCTGGCCCACCGCCCTGACACTGGCCTATGGCGAGGCCAATCGCGGCGCGGCCAAATTGTTTGAGGCGCATGAGGGGCGCGAGACGGTTGCAGGCATTCTGGTGCTCACCCATGGCGATGGAGCAACCTATCATATCGCGCATAGTACCGATCGCGGGCGGGATCTGTCGGCGCATAACCTATTGATGTGGAACGCGATGGAGTGGCTTGCCTCTAAGGGCATTCGCCAGCTTGATCTAGGCGTGATCAATACTGAGGATGCCAGCGGGCTTGCACGGTTCAAACTGGGGACTGGCGCGCGCCTAGAACGTCTGGGGGGAACATGGCTCTATTGGCCTCCGATGGGACGGCGCTTTGCGCCTCTGGCGTCGATCGACCTGAACCTGATGGGGGCCTGACTCTCGCCTCAGGGGGAATGACGGCACTAGACAGCTTCGGCCTGCCATGATTATTTGAACATGTGTTCATTTCATGGGAGGAGCGGGACAAATGAAACTCGCAACCACACGCGCCGTGGTCACTGGCGGCGCATCCGGTCTTGGGGAGGCCACCGCTCGCCACTTCCGTAACGCAGGTGCTGAGGTGACCATTCTGGACCGGGACGTTGATCGTGGTCAGAAAATCGCTGAAAGCATCGGTGCGCATTTTGCTGAAACCGATGTGACCAGCGAAGACAGTGTTAAAGCTGCAATCGCGCTGGCAGTGGAGAAAATGGGCGGATTGAGCGCGGCTGTGAACTGCGCCGGCATCGCTCACGCGATCAAGACAGTTGGCCGTGACGGCCCGCATCCCCTTGGCGCGTTTCAGAAAACCGTCGATATCAATCTGGTTGGAAGCTTCAACGTTTCGCGTCTGGCGGCGGCAGAGATTGCAAAAAACAGCCCCGAAGCAGATGGCGCGCGAGGCGTCATCATCAACACCGCTTCGATCGCCGCTTTTGACGGTCAGAAGGGCCAGGCGGCCTATGCGGCGTCCAAGGGTGGTATCGTGGGCATGACCCTGCCCATGGCACGAGATCTGGCCTCTTCGGGGATTCGGGTGATGGCGATTGCGCCGGGAATTTTCATGACGCCGATGCTGGCGGGCCTGCCCGAAGAGGCACAAGCCCAGCTTGCCGCCGATGTGCCAAACCCTGCCCGACTGGGACAACCAGAGGAATACGCGCGCCTGGCCGGGTTTATCGTCGAAATGGGCTATCTGAATGGCGAGGTGATCCGCCTCGACGGCGCGCTGCGGATGCGTTGACGCCCGGGTGTCAACGGCGGGAGCCCTCCCGCCCGTCCTCACCGCCCCCAAAAGGACGGATCGATCCCGTTAGGCCGAGCGCCGCGCGCGCCCCGCAGGGGCGCGCGCGGCGCTGGTCGCTTCGGGCAAAGCCCGAAGCGAAACACCTCATCCGGCGGCTTTTTCTTCCAAGAGCAGCCATTCCTCTTCGGATGCGGCCAGTTTTTCCTGCCGCTCCACAAGCGCCTCAGTGGCTTTCTTAAACTTCACCGGTTCGCGCGTGAACAGCTCTGGATCTGCCATCAGCTCTTCGAGCTTGGCGATCTCCTTTTCCAGCCGGTCAATCTCGTCGGGTAGTGCCTCAAGCCGGTGCTTTTCCTTGAAACTGAGCGCCTCTTTGGGCGATTCGACCTTTGGCTTCGGCTTAGAGGCTTTTGATTTTTCGACCTTTTCGGGTCCCTCAACCGGCGCGCGCTGTGCGAGATAATCGCTCCATCCGCCCGCATAGGCCGTGGCCTGCCCCTGACCTTCCATCGCCACCGTCGTGGTCGCCACACGGTCCAGAAAATCGCGATCGTGGCTCACCAGCAGCACGGTGCCGTCATAGGCGTCCAGAAGCTCTTGCAGCAGATCTAGCGTCTCCACGTCGAGATCGTTGGTCGGCTCGTCCAGAACCAGCATATTCGACGGGCGCGCCATCAGTTTGGCCAACAGCAGCCGGGCCTTTTCACCGCCCGAAAGCGAGCGCACCGGTGCGCGGGCTTGGCGCTCATCAAAAAGGAACTCCTTGAGATAGCCCACCACATGTTTGGGCTGTCCGCGCACCATCACCTGATCCGCCTTGCCGGAGATCCCCATCAACGGATCGGCGGTGAGGTTTTCCCACAGGCTCGAATCACCATCGAGTTGATCCCGGGTCTGATCGAACACGGCGATTTCCAGATTGGTGCCCAGTTTGACCGTGCCCTCATCCGGGGTTTCCTGTCCCAAGAGCATCTTCAGCAGTGTCGTCTTGCCAACCCCGTTGGGGCCGACAAAGGCCACGCGCTCGCCGCGCTGCACCGTGAGGGAGAACCGGTTGAGGATCTGCTTGTCGCCAAAGCTTTTGGTGATGCCTTCGGCCTCGATCACCTTGCGGCCGGATTTTGGCCCCGCCTCCAGTTCCATCGCCGCCGCGCCCTGCCGCTTGATCTGGCTGGCGCGTTCGGATTTCAGATCCTGCAAGGCGCGCACCCGGCCCATGTTGCGTTTGCGCCGGGCCGAGATCCCCTCAACCGCCCAGCGGCTCTCGGATTTGATCAGCCGGTTGAGCTTGTGGCGCTGCATGTCCTCGTCTTCCCAGACCTTGTCGCGCCACGCCTCAAAATGCTCAAACCCCTTGTCCTGACGGCGCACCTGACCACGGTCCACCCAGAGCGTAGCTCGGGTGAGTGCGCGCAGGAACGCCCGGTCGTGCGAGATCAGCACAAAGGCGGCGCGCGTCGAGGCCAGCTCGCTCTCCAGCCAGGAAATCGCTTCAATATCAAGGTGGTTGGTAGGCTCATCCAAGAGCATCAGCTCGGGCGCTTCGGCCATAAGCTTGGCCAGCGCAGCACGGCGGCGCTCGCCACCAGAGGCAGTCTCCACCGGACGGGCGGGATCGAACTTCAGCCCCTCTCCCGCGCGCTCCACCTTATAAAGCTCGCCGGGTTCCAGCTCTGAGGCGGCAAAATCCCCAAGCGTGGCAAACCCTTCCATTTTGGGGTCCTGCTCCATATAGCCGACGGAATTGCCGGGCGGGATCACGATGGAGCCGGCATCCGCCTCCACAAGACCGGCCATGACTTTCATCAAGGTCGATTTACCCGACCCATTGCGCCCCACAAGCGCCACCCGGTCACCGGGCTGCACCACGAGGTCGAGGTCGGAAAACACCGGATCGCCACCAAAGGTCAGCGAAATCCCGGACATCTGCAAAAGAGGAATACGTGCCATAGGAGCGGAGCTAAACCGCGCCGCTGCCTTCGTCAACGTGTCATGAGATGCAGAGGGGCTGCCTAACCCGCAACAGCACGCAGCAGGCGCTTGCGGGCGGGGGGGATGGCACCGATTTCAAGGCCGGTGAACACATGCAGCGTGTTCATATGCCGGTCGACCACCGCGTGATCGCTGACCCAACCTCCCATCATCAGATAGGTGCGCAGCAAGGGCGGCATCCGCAGCATCGCCTTTTTGGCGTCAGGTTTGCGCCGCAGCCTTGCGGCAAAGCGGAACACATCGGGCGCCTTCACACGGGGCAGCCAGCGTTTGGGGGCCAGATGGCGATGTTTCAGCATCGCAAAGGCATCCAGATAGTCTTCGGTCTCGGTCCCGGCAAACGACGAGCAGCCAAACAGCATCTGGATGTTCTCACGATCTACAAAGGCGGTCATCGCCCCCCACGCGACGCGCAAAATGTCCGGATCGTTCCAACCCTGATGGATGCAGAACCGGCCCATTTCCACCATGCGCCCCTCAAAATCCTGCAACCCCGAGAGATCGTAATACTGCGCCGAATAAGTGCGCGCGACCTCTGCGCCGCCCTCCAGAACCAGCATGCGGAAACAGCACACCAATGCCCCGTTGCGCGTATCTTCGACCAGCACATGGGCGCAGGTGTCGTCAAACCCGTCGCGATCAATCTCTGCAGTGCGAAAACACAAGGTCCGCAAAGCCTGAACCGCAGTAACATCCGCAGGTGTTGCCGCAAGCCGGGCCTGATAGCGCCCTTTCGTCAGCAAAATTTCGGCATCGGAGAACGTGTCGGGGGATTGGGACCGGGAGGACATGGCCATGGTCTGCTCGCGTCTGCTTGTTCATTAGCTTGCGCCGCCCCCAGAGGCGACGGGTGCTTTGCATTGCTATCACAAAACATGTGAAGTCCGGGTGACGAATTCATCCCCCGGACCAAATTTAACTGCTGCCATGCGATATCGCAGGGCCTTATTGCAGGAAGCTACCCGGATTGAAGTTGCCGAGGTTGCCAATCAGCTGACGCAGGAAGGTCTTGTCTTCGAGGCTCGAGTCGGTGACCCGGCGCTCCAGCGGGATCACCCGACCGTCTGCCAATGTGTAGCGCTGAACGCTGTCGACAACGCCGCGCCCGTCAAAGGTGATCGCGACCAGATCGCGCGAGACCACCTCAGGCTGCTTGGCACCAAAGCGTTTGATGCGCGAGGTCACGTAGTAATAGCCGCTGTCATCCGCGAGCGAGTCGATGGTCGGCTCTCCGATGGTCTCGGAAACCGAATCGCGGGTATCGACACCGACCACAACTTCGTTCAAGAGTTCCGGCCCCGGAATCCAGCCATGCTTGCGATATTGGGCGGTACAGGCGGTCACCACCACCAACGCGCCGACGAGAAGCGCACTCCGCATCGCGGATTTTACGGTCTTCGGACTTGCAATCATGCGCTTCCCCTGTCGTTCGGGTTGATAAAGACTGAAGTCCCGATTACCTAACTCAAGCTAATGGTTCAAGAAATGAAAGTACACTCGTGAGTTCGACCCCACCTGAAACTGCCGCCCTGCGGGTTGCCGATCTGCCGCAGAACCGCCCCACGCGGTTCACACTGACGCCAGAGGCCAAAGCGCTGACGGATATTGCCAGTGAGCTGGGCGTTGACGCGTTGCGCAAGTTGCGTTTCGAAGGCGAGATCAAGGCGCGTGGCAAACGCGACTGGGTTCTAAAGGCCAAACTCGGCTTTACCGTAACACAGCCCTGCGTCGTCACGCTGGAGCCGGTGACAACCCGGATCGACACCGACGTGCAACGTCTCTTCCTCGCGGAGATCGATATCCCCGACGAGGCCGAAGTAGAGATGGGCGAAGATGATAACATCGACGAGCTGGGTGACTTCATCTCTCCTTATGATGTGATGCTGGAGAGCGTTGCGCTCAATCTGCCGCAGTATCCGCGAAAGGATGGCGCGGAACTTGGTCAGCATGTGCACGCTGAACCGGGCACGCAGCCGATGACGGATGAGGACACCCGCCCCTTCGCAGGGCTTGCAGATTTGCTCAAACCCGGCGACAAGGACTCCTGAGACAAAAGGCTCAATCGGGCACAGGCGCACCGTGGCTTCGGTGAAAGGCGGAAATTTCCACCCTTCTGATGTTGGCACTGGCGCTCAAGACCGCTGAGTTCTAAGAAATCGCTTGCGCAAACGAAGATTCGCAGTATTTTCGCGCGCTCATCGGAATTTTTGGTTGGACATCGGAGAGACTGCGGCCTACACGCACGTCACACCGGACGTCACACCGATTGACACGGAAACATGAAACGCGCCTGAAGGCTCTGCTGCTTGATGGCCCTAGTTAGACAAAGGTTGAGACATGGCTGTCCAACAGAACAAAGTATCCAAATCGCGCCGCAACAACCGCCGCGCGCACGATGCTCTGGTTGCTGCAAACCCGAACGAATGCTCCAACTGCGGTGAACTGCGTCGTCCTCACCACGTGTGCCCCTCCTGCGGCCACTATGACGACAAAGAGATCGTAGCTCAGGCCGACGAGATCGACCTGGACGAAGACGCGGCCTGAGTCGAAACGGGATCACGAATGCCAGGCAGGCACGCAGTCGTATGACGGGTAACACCGCTCCATCGCAGGCAGATGCCCGCCGCACCGTGATTTCGGTGGACGCCATGGGTGGCGATGCCGGCCCGGCCGTAGTGGTCGCGGGCATCGCCAAATCCGCGAGCAAGAATCCCGACATCGGGTTTCTGCTCCATGGTCCCATCGAACAGCTTGAACCCCTTGTGGCCCGCAGGAAAACCCTGAAGGGCCGCGTGGAGATTCGTGACGCACGCGATGTGGTCACGATGGAAGACAAGCCAAGTCAGGTCATGCGCAATGGCAAGGGCACCTCGATGTGGTCTGCCCTCGAATCCGTGCGCTCTGGCGAGGCGGATGGCGTGGTGTCCTGTGGCAATACCGGCGCGCTGATGGCGCTGTCGATGCTACGGCTGCGCAAACTTCCGGGCGTCAACCGCCCGGCAATTGCGATTCTCTGGCCCTCGCGCAATCCGCAGGGCTTTAACGTCATGCTCGACGTGGGCGCCGATGTGCGCGCCGATGCAGAGGATCTGCTGCAATACGCCCTGATGGGCACCTCCTATATCCGCAACTCGATGGATCTCCCCTGCCCGCGTGTGGGGCTGTTGAACGTCGGCACTGAAGAGCACAAAGGCCGCGCAGAGCTGAAAGAAGCCTATGCGCTGATCTCTCAGAACGCGGAGAAGGCCAATTTCGAGTTTGTAGGCTTTGTCGAGGGCAGCGACATTCCCGGCGATATCGCCGATGTGATCGTGACTGACGGCTTTACCGGCAATGTCGCGATCAAAACCGGCGAAGGCACCGCCAGCCTGTTGCGCTCGGCGATGCGCGAAGCCTTTGAATATTCGATTCTCTCGCGCCTTGCGGCGTTGTTGGCCTATACCTCGCTGTCACGCCTCTCCAAGCGGATCGACCCACGCCGGGTGAACGGTGGCGTTTTCCTTGGCCTCAATGGCACTGTTGTGAAATCACATGGTGGTGCCGATGCGACCGGTGTTTCGGCCGCGGTGAAACTGGCGTTTCTCCTTGCAGAACAAGGATTTGCGGAAAAGCTTGCAGCCCGGGTTGCATCCGCCGTAGAGCTTGCCCAAGATGACGCAACGTCCGCAGACGCGGGCGGTCCCGGCGATTCTGAGACCGGGAGTTTGAATTAGAAGGCAGGCAAACGAATGACGCGACGCGCAGTTGTGATTGGCGCAGGGCACTACCTCCCCGAACGCATTGTTGAAAACGCGGAATTCGAGGCCACGCTGGAGACCTCAGACGAGTGGATTCGCTCCCGCTCCGGTATTGAGCGCCGCCATTTTGCCGCCGAAGGTGAAACCACCTCGCAAATGGCGACCCGTGCAGCCGAGGCTGCGCTGAAATCCGCCAGTCGCACCGCAGAAGATGTGGACGCCATCGTGCTCGCCACCTCAACCGCCGATCTGACCTTCCCCTCCGCCGCGACTATGGTCCAGTCGCAACTGGGCATGACCAAGGGCTTTGCCTTTGATGTGCAGGCGGTCTGCGCGGGTTTTGTCTATGCGCTGTCCAATGCCAATGCGCTGATTGCCTCCGGTCAGGCCGACCGGGTGCTGGTCATCGGTGCCGAGACGTTTTCGCGCATTATGGACTGGAGCGACCGCTCAACCTGCGTGCTTTTTGGCGATGGCGCTGGCGCGCTTCTCCTGGAGGCGCAAGAGGGCGCAGGCACCCCAGAGGATCGCGGCATCCTTGCCACGGATCTGAATTCTGACGGTCGTTACAAGGACTTGCTCTATGTGGATGGGGGTGTGTCCACCCAATCCACCGGCCATCTGCGCATGCAGGGCAATCAGGTGTTCCGCCACGCGGTGGAAAAACTGGCCTCGACCGCCACCACCGCGCTGGAACGCGCCGGGGCCAGCACCGATGACGTGGACTGGATTGTCCCGCATCAGGCAAATATTCGTATTATTCAAGGCACTGCAAAGAAAATGGGCTTGCCCATGGACAAGGTGGTCGTGACCGTTCAGGATCACGGGAACACCTCAGCTGCCTCCATTCCACTGGCTTTGTCCGTCGGCGTTGAGCGTGGCCAGATCAAACCGGGTAATCTCATCGTGACCGAAGCCATTGGCGGCGGTCTGGCGTGGGGTGCTGTGGTTTTGCGGTGGTAATGCGAGGGAAACCGCGTCTTCCAATTCATTGATATTGACAGGTAAATTCCTGACCTCCTATTGTTTTGGGAAACAACGGGGATGGCAATGACAGAGAAAACGATTACGAGAATGGATCTGAGCGAGGCAGTGTTTCGCGAAGTAGGCCTGTCACGCAACGAAAGCGCGCAGCTGGTGGAGAGCATGCTCCAGCATATGTCCGACGCTTTGGTGCGCGGCGAACAGGTAAAGATCTCTTCCTTTGGTACCTTTAGCGTGCGCGATAAATCCGCGCGTGTCGGGCGCAATCCCAAAACCGGTGAAGAAGTGCCGATCCAGCCCCGCCGGGTGCTGACCTTCCGCCCCTCTCACCTGATGAAAGATCGCGTCGCGGACGGAAATAAGAGTTAACCGTCGTCGACTATAATGTTCGATGTCTCAATCTTGGCCCCCATCAGCGGGGCCACATCCATTTGCGCCAATCCTGTGCGCCACAGTGAATAAAGGGTCGTCCCAATGTCCAAGTCTCCTGACGCCTTTCGCACCATCAGCGAAGTCGCAGAATGGCTGGATGTCCCGGCCCATGTGCTGCGGTTCTGGGAAAGCAAATTCACGCAGGTAAAGCCGGTTAAACGCGCAGGGGGGCGGCGCTATTATCGCCCCACCGACATGCTGCTTTTGGGCGGCATTCAGAATCTGCTGCACGACAAAGGCCTGTCGATCAAAGATGCTCAGGCGCTCTTGCGTGAAGAAGGCATCCAGCACGTCCAGTCCTTGTCCAAACCTCTTGATGGCGAGGAAGAAGACGAATCACCGATTGAGGCAAAACCGGCGAGCAAATGGGTTGATCCCGCAGCCGCCGAACCCGAGGCGGAAAAGCCACGTCGCCCGGTAGTAGACCGCGAGCCCCTCGGTGAAGAGGAACACGCGCCGCGCAAAGTGGCACCGCCCGCACCACCGCCCTACCCTGCGGGACCGCCCAAAGCAGCCCCCACACCTGCGGCACCGGGTGCCGACGCGCCGCAGGCCGACGTTGCACGTCCGGCCCCTGTTGAAAAGCCATTGCCTGCCTCGGATACAGCGAATGCACCGGCAAGCACCTCGCATGAGGTAGCAGCACCCGCCCCTGAATCGCTCGCACCTGCTGCCGCCGCCCCTCAGGCGTCAGAAGACGTGGCACCCGCCGGGCCTGTGTCAGACGACGACACACCGATTGCGGATAGTACGCCCTCCACCACGTTTGAGGATATGGAGGTTGCGCCTGTCGCTCCCTCACCGACAGCTGCACCGCAATCGGATGTTGCGCCGCAGTCCACACCTGCCGCCCCAGCGTCCACTCGCCCGCCAATAGCGCCTGCGGCCTCCGTTGGCGCCGCTCCTGCGTCTCCTGCCCCTTTCCCGGCTTCGGATGTAGCGCAGCCCTCGCAGCCCAGCCTCTCTGCCGACGAGCCGAGCGAAACGGCACCGGCGGAGCTGCCACAGTCTGAGCTTTCGGCTGACGATCACCCAACCGACGCGCCCATATCCGCCGCGCCGCAGGAACAGGCCGTCGATCAGATTGCCATGCCCTTTGATCTGCCCGATGCCCCCGCACCCACGCGGGATGTGGCAAGTCAGGCGCAAGCGATCCAACAGGCCACCTCCCCGGCTTCTGCACCTGCACCGACAAGCGCCGCAAGCGCTCCCGCATCGAGCGAACAACAGGATTTCTTTGCCGCGCCGCCGCAGCAACAGACCGCCCCCTCGCCTCAGTCGGCGCCTCAGTCGGAGCAGTTGCCAGCGGATTTGCCCGAGGATCTAACAGAGCTGGGCACTGGTGAGGCCACTCCCGAATCTCAGCCCATGGACGTGGCTCATGCGACAGAGATGCGCGCACCAGAGGTTTCCGAAGATTTGACCGCAGCCAAAGACGTGGCGACAGAGGAGGTTGCGCCCTCTTTTGACGCATCGCCCGTTGACGAGAGCGTCGAGCTGCCAACAGAGGCGACCCCCGCTGCGGGTCCTGTCGCAGAAAATGATTTCTCCTCAGACACCCCGGACGAGATCGCAGAGACTGAGTTTGGCGCGACAGCAGAACAAATAGCAGAAGAAGAGGTGACGCCCGAAGAAACGGTCGAAGCGCCAGAACCGGCTCCTTCCTCCGATCCGGCTGCCGAAATGGCTGCGGCCATGGCGACAGCGACGGCCGCTCTTTCTGAGACACCTTCCGTCGAATTCGAGCCAGACACTCCGGAGTTTGCCTCGGACACCACCGAGACAGACACCACCGACACGGATACCATCAGCGCCGACATCCCCGATGCGGATGCTGAAAACATCTTTGCCGCAGCGGACGAGCCGCAGGATGATGCGATTGCGGACGCCGAGACCTCTCTCGATGCCGCCGCGCAATCCCCCCTCCCGGAACCTGACTTTACCGCTCCGGATCAGGGCGTTGCGGATGATATGGATGCGGAACACGCGGCACCTGATGTTGCCGAGGCACCAGTCTCCGATATGGAACTGGGCGACAGCAGCACGCAACCGCGCCCCCGCATGATTGAGGTCTCAGACACCCCCACAGGTGATATTCCCGCTGGATTGTTGCAGCGTCTCTCTGCACTCAACGCGCTGTCGGCGGCGCAGCAAGGGGAGCTTCGTGAAATTGCAACAGCCCTGCGCGGCATCATTGCATCGCGATAACCCTCGAAATCCCGCGCCCCCGTGGGCACTTTGAAAAAGCGTGAAAAAATCGAATTCGCCTCTTGCCCCTGCCGCAAAAAGCAGTAGAAAGCTCCAACAACGGGCTATGGCGCAGCCTGGTAGCGCGTCCGTCTGGGGGACGGAAGGTCGCAGGTTCGAGTCCTGCTAGCCCGACCATAACAAAACGCCCGAGCGGTCAACGCTCGGGCGTTTGTGTATCCGCCACCTGCTTTGCCGTTGGTTTTCAAAGAGAATTCGCAACGCGCATCAAAGATATTGTGGCACGACAGAATATGCGTCAGCCTCCCGCGGGACAGGGACGCCATCAGGGGAACGGCATATGACCGGTGTTTTGCCCAGCCAGACGATCGAAACCATGCTCGCGCGCGACGAGATCAAACTCGCCGCCCCCTTGATTGAGGGCCAAATCCAGCCCGCCAGCCTCGATCTGCGATTGGGCACCGTTGCTTACCGGGTGCGCGCGTCGTTCCTCGCGGGTCAGGGTCGCACTGTGGCCGAGCGCCTTGAAGAGTTTGAAATGCACCGCATTGACCTCAGCGATGGCGCGGTGCTGGAAAAGGGCTGCGTCTATGTGGTGCCCTTGATGGAATCGCTGGACCTGCCCGCAGACATCACCGCCGTGGCCAATGCCAAAAGCTCCACCGGGCGGCTCGACCTTCTCACCCGCACCATCACCGATGGCGGCGAAGAATTCGACCGCATCCGCGCAGGCTATTCCGGCCCGCTCTATGCCGAGATCTGCCCGCGGTCGTTTTCCGTTCTGGCGCGTCCCGGCATGCGCCTCAATCAGATCCGCTTTCGCAACGGTCAGGCGGTGCTTGACGATGCCACTCTGGCCAAGCTTCACGCCGAAACCCCGCTGGTGGACGGTGAGGCTGTGATCGAGGATGGGCTGGGATTTTCCGTCGATCTGCGCCTGCCCGGCACCGATCTGGTGGGCTACCGTGCCAAACCACACACCGGCGTGATCGACCTCGACCGGATCGCCGCCTATGACCCCCGCGACTATTGGGAGGAAGTGCGCAGCGACAAGGGCCGCATCATCCTCGATCCGGGCGCGTTTTATATCCTCGTCAGCCGCGAGGCGGTGCATATTCCGCCCGAATACGCCGCTGAGATGGCGCCTTATCTTGCGATGGTGGGCGAGTTCCGGGTGCATTACGCGGGCTTTTTTGATCCCGGCTTTGGCCATGCCGAAGCGGGCGGCGCTGGCTCTCGCGGGGTGCTTGAGGTGCGCTGCCATGAGGCGCCGTTTGTGCTCGAACACGGGCAAGTGGTGGGCCGTCTGGTTTATGAGCGCATGGCCGAGCTGCCGCAACAGCTCTATGGCGCGGGCATTGCCTCGAACTATCAAGGTCAGGGGCTAAAACTGTCGAAACATTTCCGCGTGCCGGAGTAACCGCCAGATCAACGCGGGTAGCTGACGCGTTCCAGATCCGCCGTGACATCGGCCTGCGCCGCACGTTCCAGCACCGTCGACAGTGTCAGATAGGTGCTGGTGCCGCGCACGCCCTCAATGTCGTAGATCTTGGACAACAGCCCCTCCAGCGCATGCGGGCTTGCCACGCGGACCTTCATGATCAGGCAGGTATCCCCGGTGGTGGAGTGGATCTCCTCCACTTCGGGAAATTGCTCCAGCGCGATAATCTCGCGGGTCTTGCCCCAGCCGATGGTATCGACATGTACAAAGGCAAGGATGGGTTTGCCCACCTGCGCGCCGTCGATCTGTGCTACGGTGGCCTTGATCGCGCCCGAAGCCCGCAACCGTTTCACCCGTTCATGCACCGCCGGGGCCGAGAGGCCCACCTGCTCGCTGATGGCGGCATAGGATTGGGTTGCGTCGCGGCTCAACGCGCCTAATATTTTTCGGTCCAGGGCATCAATACCCCGGCTGGAACGGGAGCTGCTCCGAATGGTCTCTGTTTTTTCCATTTCTCGATCTTTAACATCTTCACAGAATGAATTTCACCGATTAGGCCAAACTGCCGAATGAAATTCAACATCAATCGAGACCTCTCATGTCACCTTCTGCCCCGCCGCTCTGGATCTCTATCGCCACATTGATGTGTGCCATTGCCATCGTGGGCACCAATGCGCTGCTGCTGTCACCGCTGGTGCAAACGGTGGGGGCGGATCTTGCGGCCAGCCCGGCGCAGGTTCTCCGGGCCTCCAGCGGCTATGGGCTTGGGGTGGCGGCGGCAGCACTGATGCTTGCGCCCATGGGCGACCGCATCGGTGCAGGCCGGCTGTTGCGGATGGCCCTCGTCGCGCTGACGCTTGGCTTTATCGCGAGCGCGCTGGCCCCCACGCTGGTCGCCCTGATCGCAGCACAGGTGCTCTGTGGGATCGCCGGGGGGGCCGCACTGCCGTCGATCTACACCATGGCCGCTGTGATCGCGCCCAAGGGTCGCGAGGCCCGTGTGGTGGGCGCGGTTCTCACCGGCTGGACACTGTCGCTGGTGCTTGGCGTCAGCCTTGCTGCGTGGAGCGCAGAACTGGTGGGATGGCGCATGGTCTACGGCGCGCTCGCGGCGCTCTGTGCGCTGGTCTGGGGGCTCAGTGCCCCGCTGGCACGTCTCGATGAGCCGGGCGGATCCGCAAGCTCACCTCTGAGTGCGCTCAGGGTTCCGGGGATGGGACGCGGCATTCTGGCCTCTGTCGGGCTGATGCTCAGCTTCTATGTGACCTATTCCTACACCGGCGCTCATGCCACGGTCACCCTTGGTCTCAGCACCGGTCAGGCGGGGCTGCTGCCGCTGATCTATGGGCTTGGCTTTGGCGGCGCGGTGCTGCTCGACCCGATTCTGGACCGGATCGGCATGGCGCGGGCCACAACGCCGGTTTTCCTCGCGCTCAGCCTTGTTTACGTGGCCATGGGTGTCTTTGGTGCCAGCTATCCGCTGTTTCTTGCACTGGCGGTTCTGTGGGGGATCTTCCAGCACTTTGGACTGAACCTGCTGGTGGCGCGTCTGACAGTACTGGATGTGCGCCAGCGCGGCGCCATCATGGGGCTTTACTCCACCACCACATATCTCAGCGTCTTTGCAGCCCCGTTTGTCGGCGGGATCGGATTTCAGGCCCTCGGCATCCTTGGCTGTGTGCTGATTTCAGCCGTGCTGACCACCATCGCCGCGATCGAGGCGCTGAGCCTGCGCCGCACACTCCCCTTCAGGACTGATCCCGCTGCGCCCGACGTGCCCGACGCGCCTGCCTGACGGCCCGGATGCGCTCACGCTCGGCCTGTTCCTCCGGGGTGCGTTCGGCGCGCTGCGGCGGGTGATCGCCACGGCTTGATTTCTTGCCGCCGCCGCGTTTGGCGACAGCGTTGATCCCGGCGTTTACGCCCGCGTTCACCGCCCGCCCGATCAGGCGGCGCAGGACCATATTGGCGATCCGGTCAAATCCCATAAGAACCTCGCTGGGGTTGCTGTGATATCAACTGCACTCTTCCATATAGGGGCGGAGTGCGGCGATTTCTTGGCATCGCGCACATGCGTCAGTCTTCGTCGAACAGCTCTGGTTGTTCTGCGTCGCGGCGTTCGTCCTCGCTGTCGCCCTGACCAATGGGGAAAGCGCCCGGTGGTGGGCGGTTCTCCAAGAGCCCCGCCGCGCGCAGCTCCTTCAGCCCCGGCAGATCACGCGCGCTCTCCAGACCAAAGTGATCCAGAAAGGTCGGCGTCACCACAAAGGTCACTGGCCGCCCCGGTGTCATCTTGCGCCGCCCCAGCCGGATCCACTCCATCTCCAGAAGCTGATCGATGGTGCCGCGCGACACCGATACGCCGCGGATTTCTTCAATCTCGGCCCGGGTCACCGGCTGGTGATAGGCAATGATCGCCAAAGTCTCGATGGCGGCGCGCGACAGCTTGCGGCTCTCCACCGTTTCCTTCTGCATCAGATAGCCAAGATCCGGCGCCGTGCGCATCGCCCATGTATCGCCCACCTGCACCACGCGCACACCGCGCCCCTCATAGCGCTTGCGCAAATGCTCCAGCGCCTCGCCCGGGTTGCAGCCATGCGGCATGCGCGACATCAGATCGCGCACCGTCACAGGCTCCGCACTGGCAAAGAGCACCGCCTCCACCATGCGTTCCTGTTCCGCCATGGGGGGCGCATCAAACAGGCTGTCGCTGTCACCGCGCGGCGACTGCTGCGCGTCACTCTGGGTCTGGTCGTCCATCAACTCTCCTCTGGCCGGTTGCGCAGCTGGATCGGGGCAAAGGTTTCGCTCTGGCGGATTTCCATCTTGCCCTCCTTTACCAGTTGCAGCGAGGCGGCAAATGTGGCGGCGGTGGCCGAGCGGCGCTTGACCGGGTCACTGTGCCAGCCATCCGGCAGGTAGCTCAGCATATCGGTCCAGCTGCCGGTAAAGCCAAGCAGACCGCGCATGCGTTCTAGGGCTTCTTCCATGGTGAACACGCTGTCGCGGTCCATCACAAAGGGGCGGAATTCATCCTTGGTGCGGATGCGGGCATAGCCCTGCATCAGGTCGAGAAGGTTCGCCGTATAGGTCACGGTCTTGATGCGCTGCACGTCCTCGGCCTGTCCCCGCGCAAAGAAATCACGCCCCAGCCGGTCACGTGCCATCAGGCGGGCCGCCGCATCACGCATGGCCTGCAAACGTTCCAGCTGGAACGCCAGATGTGCGGCCAGTTCCTCACCCGAGGGGCCTTCCTCTTCGGGGTCCGGGGGCAGCAGCAGGCGGGATTTCAGGAACGCCAGCCAGGCCGCCATCACCAGATAGTCGGCGGCCAGCTCGATGCGCAGCTCCTTGGCCTTTTCCACAAAGGTCAGGTACTGCCGCGCCAGCTCATAGACCGAGATCTGGCGCAGATCGACCTTCTGCGTGCGCGACAGCGTCAGCAGCAGGTCAAGCGGCCCTTCAAAGCCCCGCACATCCACGATCAGCGCCTCGGCTTCGAGCCGCTCCTCGACCGTCAGTGTGTCTTCTGGAAATAGCGAGTCTTCGTCAGCCATATACCTGTCCGCCCATGAGGGCAGATAGTTCCGCTTCCACCGCCTCGGTGTCAAGCGCAGCAGGGGTTTGGCGGCAGGCAAGAGCCGCCTCGGCGCGCCGTTGTGCGGCGTCAGTCATCAGGCCGGCAGCATCCACAACGGCAGCACGGGCCGCCAGCGAGGAATTGCAGAACAGCGCGACATCGCAGCCTGCATCGAGAGATGCCCTCGCAATTGCCCCGGCCGCCATATCTGGATCGTCTGGCCGCAGGCCGGACAGCGCCCGACCTTCCCCATGGGAGGGCGCTTCGCCCCCACCCAAGCTAGGGCGCTGTTCTGGTTGCTGAATCTCAGGTGCCCACAAGGCCTTCATCGAGATATCATCGGTCATCACAAGGCCGTCATAGCCCAGTTCCTGCCGGATCACCTGCATCATCACAGGCGAGAGCGTCGCCGGGCGCGGATCAAACGCGTCGTAAACCAGATGTGCCGTCATCGCCATCGGCAGATCCCTGAGTTGCGCAAAGGCGGCAAAATCCTCGGCCCGCAGCACCTCAGCTGAGGCTGTCACATGTGGCAGATCATGGTGGCTGTCCATGGTGGAGCGCCCATGTCCGGGGATATGTTTCATCACCGGCACCACGCCCCCGTCCAGATGCCCCTCGGCACAGGCGCGGGCAATGGCCGCCACATTGGCGGCATCGGTCCCGTAACAGCGATTGCGCAAGAACGGATGCGTCCCCGCACCCGCGACATCCGCCAGCGGCGCACAATTGCTGTCGATGCCAAGGTCGTGCAGTTCCGCCGCAATCAGCCGGGCCCGCAGATACATCGCCCGCATCTGGTCAGAGGCTGCCTCCACATGATCCAGCGCCGGACGCCACTCGCGCGCAAGCGGCGTGCGCAACCGCTGCACCCGGCCCCCTTCCTGATCAATGGTGATCAGACAGTCATGCCCCGCCGCCGCGCGAAAATCATCACACAGCGCGCGAACCTGATCGGCGCTCTCGATATTGCGGGCAAAGAGGATAAAGCCAAAAGGCGCTGCCTCTCGAAACAGCGCCTTCTCATCAGCCGTGAGACGCAGACCTTCTGCGTCCAAAATCGTCGCACCAAACCGCATCGGATCAGCGCATCGTCACAGGGATACAATCCGCATTGCCCGCCACCAGGGCCGAGCAGAAGCGACGCGCGTCCGACAGGTCCTCGAACCCGTGGGCGCGCAGACGGTAGAAAATACGGCCACCGCTTTCGGCGCGCTGCACCACCCGCGCCTTATCATCAAAGAACTCACCAAATTTGCCGCTGATCCGGGTCCATTCGCTGCGCGCCACTTCGGCGCTCTCATAGGCACCAAGCTGAGCCAACCGCGTGCCCACTTCAAGGCTCTTGGGGTCGATATCAACGGTACCACGCGCAGACTGCGCGGCTGCCGTCCCGGATGCAGGCGCAGGTGAGAACCGGGCCGGGCGCACCAGCGGACGCGGGGTTTCACGCACACCCGGCGCATTGCGCACCGCTGCCGGAACAGTGGTGATCGCCGCAACATCCGTAGTGTCCAGAGGTGCCGGCTGCGTGATCGAGGCAGATGTTTCGCGCAGATCCTCAAGCGGGATCGCATCTTCGGTGAGCGACGCCACAAGTGCGTCGATATCATTGTTGCGCTGCTCCAGCGGCGAAACCTCTGCCACCTCTTCGGGGCCTTCAACCGTGGCACTTAGGCCAGAATCCTGTGCGGCAGATTCAGCTTCCAGCGCAGCTTCTTCCTCAGCCGCCTGTGTCAGGGTTGGGATCGGCTGGTCATCTTCGGTCAGCGCAATCGCCTCGGGTGCCAGTTGCAGACGGTCCGCCGGATCTTCGGCGATGCCATTGGCTGCGACCGAATTCACCGCAAGCCCCTGATTGTCGGCCAATTCACCGCCCGGATTCTCCGGCGCAATCCGCATCGGTCCAGAAAGCGCGCTCACCACGGGCACACCGGACACATCCCGCATGATCAGCTTGTAGCCCCACATGGAGATGCTCACCACCAGCGCAATCGACGCCGCAGCGCCCAGAAATGCCGCCATACGACCCAATTCGCTGCGACCGGGCGGAGGCGCAAAAAGCTCGGCCTCATTGCCACCATAGCCATCGCCATAGTCGCCCACATAGTCATAACCAGCTTCGGGATACCCGCCTTGCGCGCTTGCTCCTCCTGTCGCCCCCCCGACGCCAGAGAACGTGCCGACATTCACGGTCGGCGACTGGCTGATGCCAAAGCTCGGATAGGATGTCTGCGCCACCGGCTCGGCCTCGGGCTCCGCCGGATAGCTCTGCACCGGATCGGGTGCGCGCGAATACTGATGAGAGGAGAACGGATCGAAAGCGGAGCCTCCGCTGTCACCATCGCCATTTGAAGAGGGAGCGCCCGCGCCCACCTGTGCAAAATATGCCATATCCGCCTCACTGCCCGATTATCGCAGACACCCCACCACCGAAATAAGGGCGGGATATCTGCGCGTTGGGTCTCTTGATCTGCCTCGATCCGGCGGTTCGGGTGACTTTGGTGTCACATCTCCTGCGCCGGTTTGACGCCAAGAATACCAAGCCCGGCGGAAATGACAATGGAAACAGCCCGCGCCAGCGCCAAATTGGCATGTGTTGCCGATTCGCTGCTCTCGTTAACAAATCGTAAACTTTCTTCAGATTTGCCAAGGTGGTACAGCCCGTGCAGATCCGACGCCAGATCATAGAGGAAAAACGCAATCCGGTGCGGCTCATTGGTGCGCGCCGCGATCTCGACCTGACGCGGCCACTCGGCGATTTTCCGCGCAACCGACAGTTGCGCCTCATGTGTAAGCTGGCTCAGATCCGCCGCGTTCAGTGTCGCATCATCACAGGCGATCCCCGCCTCGCGCGCTTTGCGCAGGGTCGAGTGGATCCGCGCATTGGCGTATTGCACGTAAAAGACCGGATTATCCTTGGACTGTTCCAGCGCCTTATCGAGATCAAAGTCAAAGCCCTGATCGTTCTTACGTGTCAGCAGCATAAAGCGGGTCACATCCGCCCCCACCGCATCCACCACATCGCGCAGGGTCACGAAGGTCCCTGCCCGCTTCGACATCTTGAACTCCTGACCGTCCTTAAACAGCTTCACCAACTGGCAGAGTTTAATATCAAGCGGCACCTGACCATCAGAGAGCGCCGAAACCGCCGCCTTCATCCGTTTGACATAGCCGCCATGATCGGCCCCAAAAATGTCGATCAGCATGTCAAAGCCACGGCTGACCTTGTCATAGTGATAGGCGATGTCGGGCGCAAAATAGGTCCATGCGCCATCGGATTTCTTCACCGGGCGATCAACATCATCGCCGTGCTCGGTGGATTTGAACAGGGTCTGAACGCGGGGCTCCCAATCGTCAGGCTTTTTGCCTTTCGGCGGCTCCAGCACGCCTTCATAGATCAGGCCCTTGGCATCAAGGCTCTCCAGCGCGGCTTCGATCCGCCCGGTGCCATAAAGCGATTTCTCCGAGTAGAAGACATCCATCTTCACGCCCAAGAGGCCGAGATCCTCACGGATCAGATCCATCATCATCTCGGTGGCAAACGCGCGCACCTCTTCCAGCCAGACATCCTCGGGCTGTCCAACAAAGGTATCGCTGAACTTCTCTTTCAGCGCCGCGCCGACGTCTTTCAGGTATTCCCCCGGATAGGTGCCATCGGGGAATTCCACGCTCTGGCCATGGGCCTCGAGGTAGCGCAGATAGGCGGAGCGGGCGAGCACATCGACCTGCGCGCCGCCATCGTTGATGTAATATTCGCGGGTGACGTTATAGCCTGCGTAATCCAAAAGGCTCGCCAAGGCGTCGCCAAAGACCGCACCCCGCGTATGGCCCACATGCAGCGGCCCCGTCGGGTTGGCGGACACATACTCCACGTTCACCCGTTTGCCCTGCCCCATGTCAGAGCGGCCATAGGCCTCCCCCTCATGGAGCGCCTTGCCCAACACGCCCTGCCACACCGACAGATCCAGCCGCAGGTTCAAAAACCCCGGCCCCGCCACCTCGGCAGAGGCGATGCGCTCGTCCTGCGCCAGCTTTGCAGCCAGTGCCTCGGCAATATCGCGCGGCTTCATCTTTGCAGGTTTCGCCAGAACCATCGCCGCATTGGTGGCCATATCCCCATGCGCCGCATCTCGGGGCGGCTCCACGGCAACATTGGCAAAATCGAGCCCCTCCGGCAGGGCCCCCTCGGCCGTCATGGCCGCAAGACTGTCGATCACAAGCGTACGGATATCGGTAAAGAGGTTCATATCTGGCGTCCCATAGGTATCAGCTTCTGCGGATACCGAGGGGCGCGCTCAGGGTCAACCGCCTAGCACGGCCTGCCCTCAGTCCCCCCATCTCTTCTAACCCCAAATATCCCGGAGCGCGAGGCAGAGCCTCGCATCCCCCATGACCACAAGAGACGTCATAAGATCACGCCCCAAGCGCCAGCTCATCATAAAGCTGCAGCGCAAAGCGATCCGTCATCCCGGCGATATAATCCGAGACGATCCGCGCCCGGTCCGTCTCGCTCGAAGCTTTCCGGATTTCTGCGTGCCAACGCTCCGGCATCGCCATGGTGTTCTTAAGGTAATAGGCAAACAGCGCCTTCACCACCACGGCCACACGTTCGCGCACCACCATCACCGAGGGCGCGCGGTACATCCGCGTGAACATAAACCCCCGCAGCTCTTTCAACTGAGCCCAGACCTCATCCGAGAACGTCACAACCGCATGATCCAATGCGCGGATCTCTTCGACCGATTGCGCGCCAGAGGCGGCGATCTTGGCCCTTGACGTGTCGATCACGTCGCTCACCATCACCCCAAAGAACCGGCGCAGCGCCTCATGGCGGCGGCGGCTCTTATCAAGGCCCGGATATTTTGCATCCACTTCGGCATAGGCCGGCGCAATGATCGACAGGCTGCACACATCGTCATCGTTGAACAGGCCCGCGCGCAGACCGTCATGCAAATCGTGGTGGTTATAGGCGATGTCATCCGCCAATGCCGCCACCTGCGCTTCGGCGCTGGCGTGAGTGTGCAGCTCCAGATCAATCCCGTTATTACAGGCCGCCAGCGCCCAAGGCAGCTCGCCAACCACGGGACCATTGTGCTTGGCAATCGCCTCCAGCGTCTCCCATGTGAGGTTCAGCCCATCAAATTCGGCGTAGTGTTTTTCCAGCGCGGTCACGATGCGGATCGCCTGCGCATTGTGATCAAAGCCGCCATAAGGCGCCATCATCTCATGCAGCGCATCCTCGCCCGTGTGGCCAAAGGGCGTGTGGCCCAGATCATGCGCCAGCGCCACGGCCTCGGTGAGCTCCTGATTAAGCCCCAGCGCCCCCGCAATCGTACGCCCCACCTGCGCCACCTCGATCGAATGGGTTAGACGGGTGCGGTAATTGTCGCCCTCATGCTCGACAAAGACCTGTGTTTTGTGCTTTAGCCGCCGAAAGGCGCTGGCATGGATAATCCGGTCCCGATCCCGTTGGAACGGCGAGCGAAAACTGCTCTCTTCCTCGGAAACGGATCGCCCGCGCGAACGGTCGGGCATGGTGGCATAGGGCGCGTACATGTGTTTCTTTTCCCCGGCAAATCTTGTCGCCTCGCGCGCACCTTTCTATATTTGACCTGACGCTGCAACACGCCATCGGAGAAAACCAGCATGCAACTGCCCCCAAAAGTGACGGATCGCGCCTTTGACCGGCTCGCCGAGATCGGCGCAGCAGATCAGGGCCAGGCCCTGCGCATCGCGGTCGAAGGCGGCGGCTGCTCGGGCTTTCAGTATGAAATCGCGCTCGACACGCCCAAGGCGGATGATCTCGTGCTCGAAGGCAAGGGTCAGAAAGTCGTCGTCGACGAAATCTCCCTGCCCTTTTTGGAAAACGCGGTGATCGACTTCACCGAGGAACTGATCGGCGCACGCTTTACGATTGAGAATCCCAACGCCACCTCCAGCTGCGGCTGCGGTACGTCCTTTTCCATGTAATCTGAAGTTTATCGCTGGCGTGCTGCGGGCTCAGCGCCCCGCCCGCCACGCGCCACCGCGCCGGACACTGCGCCCTTCGGTGATGCCGCGCGCCTCAGGGCGGCCACGGCGTCTGCTGGCGTTGGGCGTGACCACTGCGGTGGCCACCGGCACCCTGCGCGTGCCCTGCGCCTGATCCCAGACCAAAAACACCCCGGATGCCGCAACCACTGCCATCCCGAGATAGGTCGAGACAAAAGGCACTTCGCCGAAGAACAACAAGCCGATCAGGGCCATCCAGACAAATTGCAGATTAAGCAACGGCGTCACCGTGTAGGCTGGCAATTGCCTCAGCGCCAGAACCAGCAGCCAGCGCGCGCCAAACAACAATACGGCATAGGCTCCGATCCACCCGACATCCGCGCCTTCCATCGGGCGCCAGACGAAGGGCAAAAAGCACATCATCACAATGCCCAGCGTCAGATTGGGGTAAAACACCTGCGCCAAGACATTGCTGTCATAGCGGCTGATATAGCGCGCCATGATGATCGACAGCGTCCCAAACCCCACGCCACTCACCGCCAGAGCCGAACCAATGACACCGCCCACCTGCACCGTCGGGCGCATCACCAGAATACCCACGACCCCAAGGCTGAGCGCCAGCCACACTACAGGACGGATGCGTTCCTTCAGGATCACCCCGGACATCAGCGCCGCCATCAGCGGCATCAGCGCGATAAAAACAAAAACCTCCGCCAGGGCCAGATAGCGAAACGCGAGATAAAACGACGTACAGGACAGAACGGTCGCCGCCGAACGCAGCATCATGGCCCGCCTGCAGGTGGTCCGCAATCCGTCGGGGTGCCCCTGCACCCGGCTGACAATCGCGCAAAACCCGGCAACCAGCAGACCGGAGACCGCGAACAATTGTGCCGGGGCAAATCCCCCGGCCATCATCTTTACGATCCCATCCGCAGCGGCAATCAGCCCCGTGTAGAGCAACACAGCCAACACCCCTGCGGTGATGGCATTCATGCGCTGCCCACTTGGCCGAACCGAGAGAATGTCTCAAAGAAAGGTTCGAACACATGAGTGCTTTCTTCGGCGCGACGCAGCACGTCCCCTTCTTCAGAACTGAGCGATTGCAGCAGCGGCTCGCGCACCCGCGCCCAAGATCCGGGCGCTTGATCCAACAGGGTATAGAGTGCCATCGACATGCCTCGCAACGCACCGGGACGCCCCGGCCCTTCAATCACAACCGTACCTTTGCAGTCTGCATCAGAAAAACCCGTGCGTCCAACCAGAAGTTGAAACCAGTTGCACATAAGGTAGGGATGGTAGTCATCGTGACCGACCCGCCCCGGAACGGATTGCAGGGTAAATCGCTGTGTTTGCTGCTCCAGCCAATGGCACCAATCTTGCGGCGGCTGCTCATCACAAAACGTAAGAGCAATACAAATTTCGGCCAAAAGATCGGAATCCTGATCCAAAAACGCAATCAAACCGGCAAATAATAGGCTTTGACGCTCTGGTTCTTCCAGTTGCAGCGGCTTGCGACCATATTCTGTGAGGTAAAACACCACATGCGTGAGCTCATAAGCCGCCTTGCGATTTGGCACCGCAAAGCCTGAGGTGCGCCGCATAAAGGCGCGCAGACGGTCATCAAGCCCCTCTACATCGCGCAATTCAACGCCGCGCCGTGCCAGCAACCTGCGCGCCTCGCCCCGTTGCAGATCCGACAGCTCATGCGCGCCCACATTCTGGCTGGCAATCCATTCAGCCATAACTTCGCCCCGTTGTCCGGGGACGCCCAGATCCTCGAGATCAAGGCAGATCGACAGAATAAACCGGTAATACTGACGGAAAAAATTCAGATGCCGGAGGCTGCCTTCATAAAAAGGAAGCAGTGGCTCCAGACCGCCTTCGGATATATTACAATCTGTGGTTTCTAAAACATTGAGAAGCTCTGCATTTTCTTTCAACCACAATACATCCAACGGATCTCTTCGGAATGAACCAAAAGATTCCAATAACCCAGACACACCGGTTCTGGCTTTATTCAGACGTGCATTGGAAAAAGAAAGTACCTGCCCCATGAATACCTCTCAGGACGTAAAGAGATTGCCTCGGTGACCCGGGGAAACCGGATCACGAGACATATTCAGATATAGCCAAGCGAGCGCTTAGCTTTCAATGCAGGTCGAAGACACCATCTGGGTCGCATCGCCTGCCAATGCATCCGTTGCGGAGGCAGAAATACATGTGGAACTATAAAGCGATACGTGACCGCCTTCATGTTTGCCATCGAGACATGTGGAGCTTACGAGCCCGACATTTTCACCAGCAAATGCGCCCGTTTCAACGGTAACTTCTACGACGGATTTCTTCAGTGCAACCACGGAACTTCTCCTTCTTTCCGAGCAATCAACATCTAAAAACCTGCCACCTCAAAAAAATAAAACAAGAGAATTTCAACATCCCTCACATTTAAACGCATTCACTCTTCCTTAATTTTTATTAACATCCAATTGATTCATCAAAGCTATTTAAGTTATTCACAGAAATTACACAGGTTTGTTCACACGCTCAATATTGCAAAACCAAATGATGTATACCCTTGGTTGCACAGGAAAACTTGCGGCTTCCCCCGGTGCGGGTGATTCTCTATGGCCTGCGATTGCCCTTCGGGGTGCTGTTGCTTGCGGCACTGACGGATTTCGGCGATAGACAGGAAGACGCGCAGAACGGAGGCCGCCATGAAGATCGCCAGTTTCAACATCAACGGCATCAAGGCCCGTGTGAACGCCTTGGCCGACTGGCTTGATGAAGCCCAGCCCGACGTCGCGGTGCTGCAAGAAATCAAATCCGTTGATGAAGCCTTCCCCCGCGAGATGTTTGAAGAGCGCGGCTATAACGTGGAGACCCACGGTCAGAAGAGCTTCAATGGGGTGGCGATCCTGTCAAAACTGCCACTGGAGGATGTGCGACGCGGCCTCCCCGGCGATGACAGTGACGAACAGGCGCGCTGGATCGAGGCCACAGTGGTAGGCAAACAAGCGATCCGCATCTGCGGCCTCTATCTGCCCAATGGCAACCCGGTCGAACTGAACGACGACGGCACGCCGGTTGCCGGCGGTAAATATGCATATAAACTCGGCTGGATGGAGCGCCTGAAGGCGCGCGCCGCAGAGTTGATGGCAGAAGAGATGCCCGCGCTGATGGCGGGTGACTATAATATCATCCCCCAGGCAGAGGATGCCAAACGCCCCGAAGCCTGGCGCGAGGACGCCTTGCACCGCCCTGAAAGCCGCGCCGCCTTTCAGCGTATCGTGAACCTTGGCTTCACCGAAGCCTTTCGCGCCCGCACCCGTGGACCCGGCCATTATACCTTTTGGGACTATCAGGCAGGGGCGTGGAATCGCGATGATGGCATCCGCATCGACCATTTCCTGCTGACACCACAGGCGGCAGATCTGCTGCGCGACTGCCAAATCGACAAAGACATTCGCGGCCGCGAAAAACCTTCTGATCACGTACCGATCTGGGTAGATCTGGATCTCTGACACAATAATCGCGCACAGCGGGCGCCCTCCCGCCCGTCGCGGACAGCATTAAAATGCGCCCGCTCCCGTTGGGCCGAGCGCCGCGCAGGCGCGCCCTTCGGGCGCGCCTGCGCGGCGCTCGTCGCTTTGGGCAAAGCCCAAAGCGAAACTCCTCATCAAATTCAGAAGTGACTAGTGCGCCGTCTCGTCGTGGCGATAGATCCAGTCAAACTGGCTCACCATTTTTTGCGGGGCAAGCGCCCCTGCCACACGCAAGATCTGATGAGCAGGCCAACTCAGGGGCGCGCGCAGGTGATATTTCCACGCGTTGCCATTCGCTGCTTCGACCACTTTGGCAGCGCGCGATTGGCGACGGGTCTGATAGGCTGCCAATCCCGCCTCCAAATCATCCGCCGCAGACAGGCAATCCGCCAAAGCATAGGCATCTTCCAGCGCCATATTGGCCCCTTGCGCCATAAAGGGCAGCGTTGGATGTGCCGCATCCCCCAAGAGCGCCACACCGTCACGCCCCCACACCTGCGCCACCGGATGCCGAAACAGCCCCCAGAGCTTCACGTCGCGCACATCCGCCAGCATCTCCGCCGCAAGGCCGCCGAACATCGCAAACGCCTGCCGCAGATTTTCGGGGTCATCCCCGTGGCTCCAGCTTTCTTCCGCCCATTGCCGCCGCTCCTGAGCCGCCACAAGATTGACCAAAGAGCCGTCTTTCAACGGATAGGCCACCAGATGCCGCCCCGGCCCCATAAAGACCTGCGCTTCTGCCGGCAGATCAAACCGGTTTTGCACCGTTGCCCGCCATGCCACTTGGCCAGTAAACTTTGGCGCGGTTGATGAATTGAGCGTCGGTCGCACCCGGGAGTGCAGCCCGTCCGCCCCGATGACCAGATCAGCGCAGCATTTGGCCCCATTGGCCAGTTGCACCGTCGGGCGCATGCCCGGCACCACTGAATTTACCTTTTGCAGCAAACGCACCTGCGCGCCGGAGCGGCGCACCGCATCCGCCAGCAGATTGATCAGATCGGCGCGATGCACAAAATAATAGCGCAAGTCATGGGCGTATTGATCCAGATCGAGGCGCAGCACCTCGCGCCCCTCACGGTGATGACGCAACACCACGGCGCGGGCGCGTTGCGAGCACCACGCCAGATCATCAGCAAGCCCCATCGCCTGCAACACCGCAACCCCATTGGGCGTGACCTGCAGACCTGCGCCAACCTCGGATATTTCCTCGGCCTGCTCCAGCACCGTCACCTGCGCCCCAAACCGTTGCAGCAGATAGGCAACCGCGAGGCCCCCAATCCCGGCACCAATGACCGTTATCCTGATATCCTTGAAATCCATGCACCCAATGCCTGCTTGCTGAACGCAAGCTCATAACAAAAAAGCGCCGGAGCAAAAGACCCGGCGCTTTATAAACTTGTGGATGACTATAATTTTAGTCGTCGCGATGGACCTTTTCGCGCCGCTCATGCCGTTCCTGGGCCTCAAGGCTCATGGTGGCGATCGGGCGGGCGTCGAGACGTTTCAAAGAGATCGGCTCTCCGGTCACGTCACAATAGCCATATTCCCCCTCGTCGATCCGGCGGATCGCGGCGTCGATCTTGGCCACCAGCTTGCGCTGACGGTCGCGTGTGCGCAGTTCAAGAGCCCGGTCGGTCTCTTCACTTGCACGATCTGCCACGTCTGGAATGTTGCGGGTGTTTTCCTGCAGGCCCTCGATGGTATCCCGGCTTTCATCCAAAAGCTCGGCTTTCCAATTCAACAACTTGCGACGAAAATACTCCATCTGCCGTTCATTCATAAACGGCTCGTCTTCGGCCGGGCGATAGTCCTCCGGCAGAAACACGTCCTGCTTCATTTCGGCTCCTTCGGTCTGGCCCATAATCTTGGTCTCTTCAAATTTTCCAAGCATCCTGGCTCCCCCATGCCGCAGCGTTTAATCCCAAGTGCCGCGAATGTCACTACACAATAGTTGCGCGCTATGATTATACCGGACCCTGGCATACCAATTCGGCAATACTGTGGCGCAACCGGAGGGAGAGTTCATGTTATTTCAGGGGACTAAGGACTATGTGGCAACCGAAGACCTGAAAGTGGCAGTCAATGCCGCCGTCACTCTGGAGCGCCCCTTACTGGTCAAGGGGGAGCCGGGCACAGGCAAAACCGAACTCGCCAAACAGGTCGCAGACGCCCTAGGGCTGCGCATGATCGAGTGGAACGTGAAATCCACCACCCGCGCGCAGCAGGGACTTTATGAGTATGATGCGGTTTCACGTCTGCGTGACAGCCAATTGGGCGAGGAACGCGTCCACGACGTGAAAAACTACATCAAGAAAGGCAAGCTCTGGGAGGCGTTTGAGGCAGACGAGAAGGTCGTGCTGCTCATCGACGAGATCGACAAGGCCGATATTGAGTTCCCCAACGACCTGCTGCAAGAACTTGATAAGATGGAGTTTCACGTCTACGAGACCGGCGAAACCATCAAGGCCAAGCACCGCCCGGTGATGATCATCACCTCCAACAATGAAAAAGAACTGCCCGACGCTTTCCTGCGCCGTTGCTTTTTTCACTACATCCGCTTCCCCGATGCCGAGACGATGAAAAAGATCGTTGAGGTGCATCACCCCAATATCAAGCCCGACCTGCTGTCCGCCGCGCTGACGCAGTTCTACGAGATCCGCGACACCCAGGGCTTGAAGAAAAAACCCTCCACCTCCGAGGTGATCGACTGGCTGAAGCTCTTGCTTGCCGAAGACCTGAGCCCCGAGGATCTGAAACGAGATGGTGCCAATGCACTGCCGAAACTCCACGGCGCGCTCCTGAAGAACGAACAGGATGTGCATCTGTTTGAGCGCCTCGCCTTCATGGCCCGTCGCGGTCGCTGAGCGCGCAGCTTTTCCCAATCGATCCATGGCAGAGGCTGCACTTGCGGTAAATTCACGACACCCGCCACCGCTCTGATGCCATTTGCTGGCGGAAGTTGCGGTCCCTTCAAATTTTTGCCCAATTCTTGGTCATACTCAGTGTTTTCGCCGGGACCCTCTCCCGGTTGCTGGTGAGGCGGAACGGAAATGTGGATTTGAAACTCTATTCCTTCAGCGGAGCGCCTCAGCGTAAGCGGCGCGCAGGGGGCGCGTTGACCCCCAAAGCGCTGCTCTTGGGCTGTGCGCTTGTAGTGGCCTGTGGCCCCGCCGACACGCCTCCGTCGCGTGCCTCCGCGTCGCTGACCATGGATCTGCCGCCCATTCGCACCTTCCCGACCCGCGCCGCATCGCCGCCGCAGCGGTCCAACTCCGATATGGCGCGGGATTTTCTGGATCTGAGCTTCCGGCTGGAAGGTGGCACCGAGATGCCTGTCTTCACCCGCTTTGAAACGCCTGTAACTGTCGCCATCACCGGCAAAGCGCCCGCCACCCTGCGCCCGGATCTGGAGGCGCTGTTGTCGCGCCTGCGCAATGAAGCCGGTCTCAGGATCAACCTGCGTCCCGCAAGTGATGTGCCCGCCTCCATCACAATCGAGGCCGTCAGCCGCGACCGTATTCAGCGTCTCTTGCCCCACGCGGCCTGCTTTGTGGTGCCCAATGTCAGTTCGATCGAGGAATATCGCCGCACCCGACGCCAGCCTCAAACCGACTGGAAGAACCTGCGCAGCCGCGAACGGCTTGCAATCTTCGTGCCCAATGATGTGAACCCGCAAGAGCTGCGGGATTGTCTGCATGAGGAACTGGCACAGGCCCTTGGGCCGCTCAATGATCTCTATCGCCTGCCGGATTCGGTCTTTAACGACGACAATGTCCATGCGGTGCTGACCGGGTTTGACATGCTGATGTTGCGCGCGACCTATGATCCGGCCCTAAAAACCGGAATGCACCGCGCGGATGTCGCCGCCCTCCTGCCGGCGATCCTTGCGCGGCTCAATCCTGCGGGACAGCACCGGCGCTCTGCCCCATTGCCCGCAACACCGCGTGCGTGGATTACTGCGGTGGAAACCGCCTTGGGGGGATTTGCCAACCGCGCCCAACGGGTTCGCGCCGCAAACACTGTCGCGCAAATCGCGCGTGAACAAGGCTGGCAGGATCATCGCCGCGCCTTTGGGCATTTCCTGATCGGGCGCAGCCTGCAAGCCACCGCCCCGGAACAGGCCGAAGCGCATTTTCGCACCGCTCTGAACTATCTCGGCTCCGGTCCGGACACCGCGCCGCATCGCGCATTGAACCAATCGCGCCTTGCGGCCTACGCCTTGCGCGCCGGAAACACCGCACGGGCGGAACAGTTGATCGACGCCGCCTACGCGGCCGCTCAAACCAGTCAGAACGCGGCTCAGATGGCGACACTTTTGTCGCTCAAGGCCCATATCGCCGAGAGCCGCGGCGACAAACCCACCGCCGCTGCTCTCCGATCAGAGAGCGCAGGCTGGGCGCTTTATGGCAATGGAGCCGATGCTCTGCCGACCCTGCCCCTGCGCGAGGTTGCCGCAGCAGACCCATCCGCGCGTCGCTGACCTTGGCACCCGGTCAAAAGCCGGGCTATATGCAGGCCAAAGACCCCTAAACGGTCGTTCCAGCCATCCCGGCCCTGCCGCTGGCCAGAACACCCCGAACTCTGGACCTGTTTCTTATGATCGTCATCATCGCCCTGTTCTTCGGTGCAGCCCTTGGCGCCTTCAAGGCCCGCAAACGTGGCGGCAATCTCGCCGATATGCTGCAATACGGGGCTGTCTACGGCATGATATTTGGTATCCTCGGCCTGTTCGGCACCATCATCACCCACCGCATGCTGGTCTGACCTAAGACAACGGAGACCTCATGTTTCAGCCCTTCTTTGAGAACCTACGCGCCGCCGCCGTTCCGGTCTCATTACGCGAATATCTTGCGTTTCTGGAAGGGCTCAAGGCGGGGCTGGCCACCTATGACGTGGAGGCGTTTTACTATCTCGCCCGCGCGGTGATGGTTAAAGACGAGCGCAACCTCGACAAATTCGACCGCGCCTTTGCCGCCACCTTCGAAGGGCTCGACCAGATCCCCGCCTCTGCGGTGATGGAGGCCGTGGACATTCCCGAGGACTGGCTGCGCAAGATGGCGGAGAAACATCTCTCGGCCGAGGAACGCGCCGAGATTGAAGCTCTGGGTGGCTTTGACAAGCTGATGGAAACCCTGAAAGAGCGCCTGAAGGAACAACAAGGCCGCCATCAGGGGGGCAACAAATGGATCGGCACCGCCGGAACCTCGCCCTTTGGCGCCTATGGCTACAACCCCGAAGGTGTGCGCATCGGCCAGAAAGAAAGCCGCCACCAGCGAGCGGTTAAGGTCTGGGATAAGCGTGAATTCAAGAACTTAGACGGCGATGTTGAGCTAGGCACGCGCAACATCAAAGTGGCGCTCAAGCGTCTGCGTCGCTGGGTTCGCGAGGGTGCGCGCGAAGAGTTGGACCTTGACGGCACCATTCGCGCCACGGCGGAAAACGGCTATCTCGATGTGAAAACCCGGCCAGAGCGCCACAATGCCGCAAAGGTCTTGTTGTTTCTCGATGTGGGCGGGTCGATGGATCCGCATATCAAGCTGGTGGAGGAGTTGTTCTCCGCGGCCCGCAGCGAGTTCAAGCATCTGGAATATTACTATTTCCACAATTGCCTCTACGAGGGTGTGTGGCGCGACAATCGCCGTCGCTGGGATGCGCAGACCCCAACCCATGAGGTGCTGCGGACCTATGGGCCGGATTACAAATGTATTTTTGTCGGCGATGCGTCGATGTCTCCTTATGAGATCGCCTATCCCGGCGGGGCGAATGAGCACTGGAACAAGGAGGCCGGTCAGGTCTGGCTGGAGCGCGCCCGTGCGCAGTGGAACTCGCATCTGTGGATCAATCCGGTGCCGGAGAAATACTGGGAATACACCCATTCCATCCAGATGATCCGCGAGATTTTTGAGGATCGCATGGTACCGATGACGCTCGACGGGCTGGAGCGCGGTATGCGGGAACTGACACGTTGAATGACGTGAGAAATATGTCTTAACGCTCTGTAAAAGCTACACTCTCTCAAATCTCAACCCGCATTTGGGGGAGCGCTTAGTTTACTGGCCCACAAAAAGTATCAGCCCTATTGCCCCAATGTTTCGCGCACGAAACAATAGGTCAGCTCTGCTGCCACATGCCTTAGGGGCACAGGGCCAATGCTATCCCCAGAGCCCCCACGCCCCCAACAGGACCACCGGCACAAAAAGCCACCCTTGCGGTAACACCCCATAGGACACCCGGCGCAAGGGCGGCACTGCGATGCCAATGCCTGCGGTCACCGCTGCCAGCAGTATCCCCGCCAGCGCCATGTCCGTGCGCCCAAACGCGCCGAGACATAAAAACAACGCCATCAGTGCCAGTGCTCCGGTCACCAGATGCCAGCACAATAGAACCGTTTCGCGCACGACCGGGATGAGCCGCTTATCCGCCGCAAGGGGCCGCGCACATTGCCGCCCCCCGACGATCCCATGCACCAAAGTCCAGACTGCAGCCAACGCCGCCGCACTCAATATGAAGACATTCATCGGGTCAACTCCTGCTCAGTCACCAGCAGTGAACACCGACCCCGGCAAGGGCGCTATAGGAACAAATGTCGCGGTGCATTGGGGTATCGGGAAGGCTCCCGCCCCTTTCAACACAGGCAAAGCCTGCATCAAAAGCGTTGGGCCGGGCGGCGGCCGCGCCAAAGGCGCGGCCGCCGCCCCAGCGCGATTTGCAAAGCAAAGCGCCACACCTCCCTTGTTTCACTGGCCGCAACTCAGTTCAAATGCGGTCCAGCACCTCAACCGACAGGATCGTGGGCAGGTGGCGTGCAATCTCCTGCCATTGGTCGCCTTCGTTGAAACTGGCAAAGACCGATCCGGAATTGGTGCCAAAATAGACCCCTGCCGGGTCACGCCGATCGCCTGCCATGGCCTGACGCAGCACGGTGAAAAAACACCCCTCCTGCGGCAGCCCGCCCCGACAATCCTGCCAGCTCTCGCCCCCATCGCGCGAGCGCCAGACCGCTGCCGCCGCATCTGGAGGAAACCGCCCAAGCATGTCGCCATTCAATGGCAGCGTCCAGATCGTGTCCGGGTCTCGGGGATGCACATGGATGGGAAACCCAAAGGTCGAAGGCAGGCCCGCGTTGATGTCTTCCCAACTGCGGCCACCATCGCGCGACTTCCAGACCCCGTGGTGGTTTTGCTGATAGATCAGCTCATTATCTCCCGGAGCACGCACCATGTTATGAACGCAATGCCCGGTCTCGCCATCGCGCGGCGCTGCGGGGTGGTCGTGATGCGCGCAACTTTCCGCATTGGACATCCGGTTGCGCTGCTCCCATGTCTCACCGCCATCCTCGCTCGCAAAAACACCGGCAGCCGAAATCCCGCACCATAAATGCGACGGGCGCTCCCGGTCGGTCAGGATCGTGTGCAGCACCAGCCCCGCCGCGCCCGGGTTCCAGCTGCCTGCCGAGGGATGATGGCTCAGCCCCTCAACAAGGGTCCAATTCTCGCCGCCATCGCGGCTTTGCAACAATGACGCAGGTTTCGTTCCCGCATAAAGCACCCCCTGCCCGATCCCGATGGACCAAATCTGCTGGAAATCACTGCCAAAGGGCAGATCGACGGGTTCATAGCCGATCATTGCCGCAAAATCGGGATCCTTCTCGGCCCAATCATCAGTAGTGCCTCGGGTGAGGCGCGCGACTTGCCAGCTTTCGCCATGATCCGATGAGCGCCAGATCCCGGCCCCATTCCACTCGCTGCCGCCACCAGCCCAGATCGTCCCGCTCTCGGCATCGCCGACCACATGATTGATCGGCCAGCCCTCACAGAACGGGCCACGTACGTGCCACCCGGTCCGATCCGTGCCTCCGTCGATCATAAACGCGCCCTTGGTCGTGCCCACCAGTACCGTGACCGTGCCGTCCATGCTTCCCCCTCCCGTATCGCCAGAACTGTACCCTAGGGTAACATGGCGATGGCATGCGGCCCCTTTAAAATTACGCGAACCGCTTGCCGCAGAGCCGAAACCCGCCCATATCAGGTTCATGCTGAGACTGACTCCCATCCTTTTGGCGGTGATCTACGGGCTGGTGATGTACCGCCTGTCCGTTTGGCGCACCCACCGCGAACTTGATGCCCGCTCGACCGAGCTGGCCGATCCGCATCTCAAACGTATGACCGACCGGCTTGCCGCCGCGCTGGAGTTGCCGCGTATCCCGGTCTACATCTATGAGATCGACCCGGTGAACGGCCTCGCCGCCCCCGATGGGCGCATCTTCATCACCCGTGGATTTTATCGCAAGTTCCAGAACGGCGAGGTCACCGACGCGGAGTTGACAAGCGTTATCGCGCATGAGTTGGGCCATGTGGCACTGGGGCATGCCAAGAAACGGATGATCGATTTTTCTGGCCAGAACGCGCTGCGCACGGTGCTGATGATGGTGATCGGGCGCTATATTCCCTTTGTCGGCCCGTGGATTGCGGGTGTTCTCACCAGTCTTCTGGCGGCGCGTCTGTCGCGCGGCGATGAATACGAAGCCGACGAATATGCCGCCGCCCTTCTGACCAAGGCCGGGATCGGCGTGGAGCCGCAAAAGAGCCTCTTTCGCAAGCTGGAGGAGCTCACCAACTCCCGCGCGGGCATGGCCCCTGCATGGCTGATGAGCCACCCCAAGACGGATGAGCGCATTGCCGCGCTTGAACGTCTCGAAGGCAAATGGACCAACGCCTGACAATCGGACCGGGTAAATAATTCCGCGCCTGCCCCTTGTTCCGCTCAAAGGGCATCCCCACCTAAACCTTCCTGCAAGGAGAAGGTTTTTATGCGCTATTCCGTCCTCGACCTCGCCCCGGTGCCAGAAGGGTCCACCACCGCTCAGGCGCTTGCCAATAGCGCCGATCTGGCGCAACACGCGGAGCGTTGGGGCTATCACCGCTACTGGCTGGCGGAGCATCACAACATGCCCGGTATTGCCAGCGCCGCAACGGCGGTGATGATCGGCCATATCGCGCAGGCGACCTCCACCATGCGCATCGGCGCGGGGGGCATCATGCTGCCCAATCACGCGCCTTACATGGTGGCGGAGGCTTTTGGCACATTGGCCGAGATCCATGGCCCAAGGATCGACCTTGGTCTGGGGCGCGCACCGGGAACCGATATGGCGGCGATGCGCGCGATGCGACGCGGGTTGCAGGACTCCGGGGATCGGTTTCCGCAGGACGTGCAGGAATTGATCTCCTATTTCGGGCCGCAGCGTGAAGGCAGCAATCTGCGCGCCATCCCCGGAGAGAACACGCAGGTGCCGGTCTGGATGTTGGGGTCGAGCCTTTACGGCGCGCAGCTTGCGGCGACACTGGGGCTGCCCTACGCGTTTGCCTCGCATTTTGCGCCGCAAGCGCTGGAGCAGGCTTTTGAAGTCTATCGCCGCCAGTTCCGCCCCTCACCGACCCTCGCAGAACCCCACGCGATGCTGGCGATCAACGTCTTTGCCGCCGAGAGCGATGCCGAGGGCGAGCGGCTGCGCACCACCATGCAGCAGGCTTTTGCCCGCCTGCGTCTGGGCATGCCCGGCAAGCTGCCGGCGCCCGTGGACAATATCGCGGATGTGTTGACGCCGGAGATCCTGGCGGGGGTCAATCAAGCACTGACCATATCGGCGACGGGATCAAAGGAGACGGTGCGCGGAGACCTGTCGCGTTTGATCGAGACCTATCAGCCGGATGAGGTGATCCTGACCGGGCAGATCCATGATCACGACGCACGGCTGCGCTCCTTCGAGATCGCGGCAGAGATTTTGGGCAATAGCTGACAAAGGACAGCCCCCGAGCCTGGGTGGGGGTAAAGCCCCCTCCCATGGGGAGGGTCGGGGGCTGTCCGACCTCTCGGTCGGACGTGGCCTTGTTATTGACCCAAAGCCTTGGCAACACGTGGCAAGCGCGCCTTTTTCAACAGCGCCCGCATCTGCCAGACCTCGCCGGACAGTCGGTTCGCCTCTGCCAGAACCGCCTGACCCACGGCTTCGATACCTTGGGGATCTTTCAGCCAGAAGTCATAGAGCAGCTCGTCCGGCGCACTGCGCGTCAGCCCCTCCTCCGCCAGCGTCTGGCGGGGAAAGTCCTTTGCGTTGACGGTCACGATCCCATCCGCATGCCCTGCAATCGCAGCGGCAAGCACGTGAATGTCATTCTCATCCGGCAACCACAGACGCGCCTCAAGGCCCGAATTGGCCGCGACCGCCGCCTTTGGCCAGCCCGCATTCAACAGCGCAATCTCGGCCTTGGCCTGCGCCGCACCGGTGGGGCCAAGTTTGACCGCTGCCCGTTCCCACTCGCCCAGAATACGCGCCGACCAGAGCGGCACAAAATGCCCCGCCCGCGCTGCCCCCAACAGCATTTCGCGCATCACCGTCGGGTAGAGCACACAGGTGTCCAGCAGCAGCTTCACAGGTAAGCCCTCAATCGAGACGGAAGAACACGGCCTTCAGATAGCCGCTCTCGGCCAGTTGCGGCATCTGCGGATGATCCGCGCCCGCATAGCCCGTGTGCAAGAGCTGCCCACGCCGCCCACCCTTGCCGATCCCGCGTGCCGAAGCATTGCGGAACCGGGTCAGGTCCGCCGCATGAGAGCAGGAACACAGACCCAGATACCCGCCGGGCTTGACCAGAGGGGCCGCCAGCTTTGCCACCCGCTCATAGGCGCGCATCCCCGCCTCAAGCGCTTGTTTTGAGGGCGCAAATGCGGGTGGATCACAGACCACCACATCAAATTGCGCGCCCTCCGCGCCAAGGGCCGCCAGCACGTCAAAGGCATCGCCTTGACGGGCTTGAAACCTGTCGCCGTGGCCGGAGGCCGCGGCACCCGCTGTCGCAAGATCAAGCGCGGCAGCAGAACCGTCGACACAGGTCGCATGCCCCGCGCCCGCCGCCAGCATCGCCAGACCAAAGCCCCCCACGTGAGAGAACACATCCAGCACCCGTGCGCCCGGCGCCACCAGACGCGCGGCAAAGGCGTGGTTGTCGCGCTGGTCATAAAACAGGCCGGTCTTCTGCCCGCCCGTCAGATCCGCCATATAGGTGGCCCCGTTCATCTCAACCGGCACCGGTGCCTCGGGGGCCGCGCCCTTCAGCACCGCATTTTGATCGTCCAGCCCCTCAAGCCCACGGGTGCGCCCGGAGGCGTTTTTCAGGATCACCGTGCAGCCAGTGACCTCGCCCAGCGCCTGCGCCAAAGCCTCCAGATGGGCCTCTGCCCAAGCCGCGTTGGGTTGCATCACGCATGTGTCGCCAAAACGGTCGATCACCACGCCGGGCAAACCATCGGCTTCGGCGTGCACCAGACGATAGAACGGCGCATCATAAAGCTGGGCGCGCAATTCCTGTGCCCGCGACAGGCGCACGGCACACCACGCCACATCAATCTGCGCCTCCGGGTTGCGGTCCAGCATCCGGGCGATGATCTTGCTCTCGGGGTTTACGGCCACCAGCCCGAGGCTGCGGCCTGCCTCATCCTCCAGCACCGCGAGGCTGCCGGGCGCGAGCTTCTTGGTGCGCCGGTCGGTCACCAGTTCGTTGGCATAGACCCAAGGAAAGCCGTGGCGGATGGCGCGGGCATTGGATTTGGGCTTCATCTTCACGCGCGGGCGTGTGGGCGGGGTCAGGGATGCATCTGTCATGGCTCCACATACCCCGAGTCCCTGCCCGCCCCAAGTGAGAAAACGAAGGCGCGCGGCGATGATTTCACCGCCGATGTCGCCATGCCCTCAGACGGGATGCCGGGCGTGGCAGGTTCAGTTATCGGTGTCGCTATTCGACCTGCGCGAGGATTACCCCGGAAACGGAGCAATCGCAGGTGCGATATAGGTCAGTGGTTCAGAAAATGCGTTTCGGCTCGGTTGATCCGTTGCGGTACAAGCTGTCAGGATCAATCCCAGAATGCCTGCTGCAACGACAGATGTGATACGCACGATAACCTCCTTTGGGGGCACGATAGGCCCGAACTGTTTACACTGCCCTTCTGAGCGCGAAACAGGGCAGAAATCTGGCGCAATGCGTACATTTTAAGGAGTTGTTAACTACGTTTGAGGGCGCGTACTTAGTCACGGGGCGCCGCCGCAGTATGGCCCAGCAAATCTTAGCGAGAGGCGGCCATTGCGCCTGTTAGGATTGGATCAGTTCTCGCCGTTTTGTCCAGAGTTTTGCCCAGAACCGAGATCCGTCAGCGGTTCACGCGGGCGCGAGCGCCAGCCACCGCGCCGCTTGGGCCGTGCACCACTGCTCAGGCCATCGCGTAACACCTGCGTCATCGGATGATCGGGAAACTGCGGCCCGTATTGCGCCAAGAGCGTTGAAAGCGCCGCATCGGTGTCAAAATCCATCGGCGCAGAAAGTGCCCAATCCAGAAAGATGCTCCGGCATTGCGAGGCATCGAGCCCCTCTATCCGGTAGGCCTCGCGAAACAGCCCCTTGGGGTCCAGTGATGCGGTCTCAGCTGAGGGTTTCGTCATCATCTTCGTCCTTCATCTCAGCCTCTGGGCCAACGGCTGCGTCGATGCAATCAGCGGCCTGTGCATAGGCGTGTTCCAGCGCCTGTTGCAGGCTGGCGATACCGTCAAAGCCGGTGCTGCGCTGCAGGAAGGCCGCCCCTCCCTCACCGCGCACCGCGCCATCTGATCCTTTGCCCGCAATCAGCCGCGCAGCACTTTGTACGGACCAATATAGATCATAGGCCGCGCGCAGGTTTTGCGCCTGCGCGTCACTTAACCAACCGCTGGCGACACCGGCCATCAGACCATCAACGACCGAGCGCGTGGGTTGCCCGGCCAAGAGCGTTCCCGCCTGTGCTGCCAGTTCAATATCGAGCATCCGGCCCGGGCCGGTTTTGGCGTCCCACGGTCCATCGGGTGATTTTGCGGCCGCAAGCCTGCGGCGCATTTCGGCCACTTCGCGCAAGACATCGTTGCGATCCCGCGGACGGGCGAGGAAATCGCAGCGGAATTTTTCCAGATCCCGCGCGAGTGTGTCCTCTCCGGCCACCACACGCGCCCGTGTCAGCGCCAGATGCTCCCAGACCCAGGCGTCGTTTTCCTGATACTGGGTAAAGCTCTGCCAACTGGTGGCCACCGGCCCCTGATTACCAGAGGGGCGCAGGCGCATGTCCACCTCGTAGAGACGCCCCTCCGCCATGGGGGCAGTCAGGGCAGTGACCATCGCCTGAGTGAGGCGGGCATAATAGGGGCGCACCGCCAGCGGGCGTTTGCCATCGGACATTTCATCATCAAGCGGGTCGTAGATCATGATCAGATCCAGATCCGAGCTCGCCGTGAGCCGCCCTGCCCCCAGCGACCCCATCCCGAGGATCACGCAGCCGCGCCCCGGCATCGGCCCGTGTTTGGCGGCAAATTGCGCGGCGACCTTGGGCAGCAGGCCAATGATCACCGCATCAGCGAGGTCGGCATATTGCTGACCGGCTGTATCGGCATTGATCAGACCGCGCAGGTGATGCACCCCGGTGCGAAAGTGCCACTCGCGATGCCAGCGTCGGGTCAGGTCGAGCTGGCGTTCATAGTCGCTTTCACTGTCCAATGCCTCCTTGAGATCCGCAATCAGCGCGTCACGTCCGGGCCAGTCGGCAAAAAAGCCGCCATCCAGAACGGCGTCAAACACCGAAGAATTGCGTGACAGGTAATTGGCGAGCGCGGGCGAGGTGCCAACAATATCGACGAGCAGATCAATCAGTTGCGGGTTGGCCTCAAAGAGGGAAAACAACTGCACCCCGGCGGGCATCCCGGCCAGAAACCCATCCAGCGCCAACAGCGCCTCGCCCGGATTGGCAGTGCGCGACAGGCGACTCAGCAATTCCGGTTTCAGACGTTCAAAGATCCGCGCGCCGCGATCAGAGCGCAGCGCCGGATAGCTGGGCCAGCGCGCAATCACCGATTGGTCGAGATCCTCCGGCAGCGGCTCTGCCGCTTTGGCGCTGGTGCCGGGCGCAAAGAAATCCTCGGTCAGGCGATGCACCTCTTCCAGTCGCTCGCGCAGGTCGGCAATAAAGGCCTCCGGCTCCACGTCCATCAGGCAGGCCACGCGCGACAGACCTTCCTCGGAGGTGGGCATGCGGTGGGTCTGGGCATCATGGACCATCTGGATGCGATGCTCGATCTCGCGGTGGTCGCGGTAGTGACGCGCCAGCGTGTCCGACACCTCCGCCGAGATCCACTCGGCGTGCGATAGCGCCTGCAACCCTTCGACCGTGCCACGCACCCGGAGCGACGGATCGCGCCCCCCGGCAATGAGCTGGCGGGTCTGGGTGAAGAACTCAATCTCGCGAATCCCGCCGCGCCCGAGCTTCATATCGTGCCCCAGAACCGTGATCGGGCCACCGGTGCCTTTGTTCTCGCGGATGCGCAGGCGCATGTTGTGGGCGTCTTCAATGGCGGCAAAATCCAGATGCCGCCGCCACACGAAAGGCGTCAGCGTCTTGAGGAACTTCTCGCCCGCCGCGATATCCCCCGCACAGCTGCGCGCCTTGATATAGGCGGCGCGCTCCCAGGTGCGGCCAAGGCTCTCGTAATATTGTTCCGCCGCCGCCATCGCCAACGCCACCGGCGTCACCGACGGGTCCGGTCGCAGCCTGAGATCGGTGCGAAAGACATAGCCCTCGGCGGTGCGGTCATTCAGCGCCGCGCTCATATTGCGGGTGGCGCGCACCATGGCCTGACGGGCCTCAAGGAAATCATCCCGCTCGAACCGGGTTTCGTCAAAGAGGCAGATGAGGTCGATGTCAGAGCTGTAGTTCAGCTCGTAGGCGCCCATCTTGCCCATGGCAAAGACACTCATCCCGCCTGCGGTGGCGATGTCGTCTTCGCTCATCCCCGGCAGCTTGCGCCGTTTGATCAGCAGCGCGATTTCCGCCTTCAGCGCCACATCCACCGCCAGCTCGCCAAACCGGGTGAGCGTGCCGGTGACCTCTTCGAGCGGCCAATGGCCCGAAAGATCGCACAATGCACAAAGCAGTGCGATCCGGCGTTTACCCGCGCGCAACACGGATTTCACCTGATCTGGGGCAGTGGCGCGGCAGGTTTGAAACACCGCATCGCGCGCGTCTTCGGGATCAGACAGGGCCGCCTCGATCCAGTCGCGCTCAGAACGGATCAAGGTTTGCAGATAAGGGCTGCTGCCCGCCGTGCCGCCCAGCAGCGCCTGCCATTCGGAGGACAGATGGCCATGATCAGACAACACCTCGGAGCTGATCGAGGAATCATAAGGGCGCGGGCAGCGGTGAACCTGAAGCGAATGAGACATGGCGCGAGACTGTGACCCCCGCCCTTGGGCGTCAATCCCCAAACACCGCGCCACCGCCTCTGTTCCGGTGGAATTCTTCGGCACGGCCCAAAAATCGGTAAGGTCTGAAACAAATGGTGACGGCGCTTACCATTTCAGACCTTCCACAAATCGCAAAACTGCGATAACATTATTTCGTGGTCACGTTCCCGTTTCGGGGACCGAGTGATGCAGGTAATGAGTTGCCCGCCCGTTCAGACCCGCTCTGACGGGCGCCCGGAGTGTACCGGGCCACCGGGCGTTTTTTGAGTACACATGGTTTTGGGAGCGTGGCCGCACCCTGCACCTTTTGCTCAATCCTTCATATGCTGCCCTTCATATGGTGTGCTTGGCGCAGGCAATGGGGCGTGCATGGTTTGCATTTGCCCGATAAAATCTCACAAAAAACGAGCCAGCACCAGAGATTATCCCCACAAAATCAATTTCTTAGCAAGTAAATGTGAAAAACATTTACATACACTCTTGAAGGGCACTCCCCTGCTGCACATATCGGTGATGTAAATGAAGTTCACATTCACCCCAACGCCGTGGAGAACCTGATGACAAGTTACACGACCAACCTGCCGCCGACCCCGCATCAGGGGTGGCTTGCCAAAAGCGAAGCCTGGCTCGACTCAAAAGGAAAAGGCGCATGGATCGCGACAATGGTCCTTGGCTTCATTTTCTTCTGGCCTGTCGGTCTTGCAATCCTCGCCTATATGATCTGGAGCAAACGTATGTTCAAATCCTCCTGCCGCCGCCGTTCGACCCACATGCATCGTGGCTTTCACGCCATGAAATCCAGTGGTAACAGCGCCTTTGACGCCTATAAGGCCGACACGCTGGCGCGTCTGGAGCAGGAACAGACCGACTTTGAGGCGTTCCTCGCCCGGCTGCGCGCCGCCAAGGACAAGGCAGAGTTCGACCAGTTCATGGACGAGCGCGCCACCCGCCCCGATGAGGGCGAAGACGAAGCAGACGAAGACGCCCCGCGTCCGTCTCAGGCCTAAGACCGCTCCTCTGCCCGGCTCACTCCGGGCAGAGCCCCTATTTTGAGATAGTATCGACAACCCCGCAGGAGCCCCGAATGACCGCCCTCCCCGATCCAGACATGCAGGCCGAGTTTTACTCCGGTGTCACCGCCAAACGCCTGTTTGCCTTCCTGATCGACTCTGTGTTGATCTTCGCCATCGCGGCGGTGATCGTGCCCTTCACGGCCTTTCTCGGCCTTCTGGTCTGGCCCATGCTCTATCTGACCGTTGGCTTCATCTACCGAGTGGCGACGCTGGCCAATGGCTCCGCCACATTGGGTATGCGCTTTTGCGGTATTGAGCTGCGCGAGCACTCCGGCGCGCGGCTGGACGGCGGCAGCGCCCTGTTGCACACGGTTGGCTATACGGTCTCCATGGCGGTGCCGATCCTGCAAATCATCTCGATCCTGTTGATGCTGACCACCGCACGCGGTCAAGGTCTGAGCGACCATATGCTTGGCACCGTGATGCTAAAGCGGCGCGCATAAGCGCGCGCGGCCATCCCGACGCACAGCCGCGTTAATCCAATTTGCACATGGAGGCTTGTCAGCCACGGGGCGGTTGTTATCATCAAAGATCAAACCACATTGATGTCGGACCGTCTGCACTGGACGGTCCTTCACGTCTTTAATGAGAGCCGCTGACCCCAAATATGCGCCACACGCTTCCCATTGCTCCTCAGTTTTACGTGACTGCGCCGCAGCCCTGCCCCTATCTCGAAGGGCGCATGGAGCGAAAGCTGTTCACATCATTGCAGGGCGATGGGGTGGAGCAGTTGAACAACTCCCTGAGCCAGCAAGGCTTCCGGCGCTCGCAGAATGTCCTCTATCGCCCGTCCTGCTCTGATTGCTCCGCCTGCATGTCGGCCCGGATCAATGTGGCAGAGTTCACCCCCACCCGCAGCCAGCGCAAGACCCTCAACCGCAGCCGCCATCTGGACCGCCGCGCCACGTCCCCTTGGGCGACAGAGGATCAATACGCGCTGTTTCGCGACTATCTGGACCAGCGCCACGCCGATGGCGGCATGGCGGATATGGATGTGTTTGAATATGCAGCCATGGTCGAGGAAACCCCGATCCGTACACGGGTGGTGGAATACACCGATCCGGAGACCAATGCGCTGACCGCCGTGGCGCTCACCGATGTGCTCGAGGACGGTCTGAGCATGGTCTATTCCTTCTACACACCGGATTTGCCGCAGAACTCGCTTGGCACCTTCATGGTGCTTGATCATATTGAGATCGCGCGCGAGGCGGGCCTGCCTTATGTCTATCTGGGCTATTGGGTGCCCGGCAGCCAGAAGATGGGCTATAAGGCCAAATTCTCAGGCCTTGAGGTTTATTTTGGCGGCGAATGGGTACCGCTCAAAGATCCGGAGAGCTTTGCCGCCGAAGAACACCCGCTCTCGACCGCCCCGGTGGCGGAACAAGTGGCCAATATCCAACTGCCCCAAGGCAAACACCCCTCCAAGAGGTAACTTTCGTGCAATATCTCCACGCTGTCGCCCTTGTCGTACCCGATTACGACGAGGCCATCGCCTTTTACTGCAACACTCTGGGCTGGCAGCTGGCCGAAGATGTGGATCAGGGACATAAACGCTGGGTGCGCATCCTGCCTCCCGGCGCATCACAGGGCAGCCTGATCCTCGCCCGCGCCGAGGGCGACGAACAACAATCCGCCATCGGCGATCAGTTCGGCGGCCGCGTTGGCCTGTTTCTCGCCACCAATGATTTTGAACGCGACCACCGCGCGATGCAGGCCGCAGGTATCGCCTTCGAAGAAGCCCCCCGCCATGAACTCTATGGCACTGTTGCCGTCTGGCGTGATCCCTTCGGGAACCGCTGGGACCTCATTCAGTTCGCCTGACCCCATTGCTCTTCTAACCCCAAATATCCCGGGGTGAATTGGCCAAATGGCCAAGAGGGGCCGCGCCCCTCACACCTCACACACATGCAAAAGGCCCCGCAATCGCGGGGCCTTTTTCCGTTTCACAGCTGTGCGCCGGATCAGTTCGGGATCAGCGCCGGGACAATGGTCACAATCGCCGGGAAGAACCACAGGATCGCAAGCCCCATCACCTGGATCAGCACAAAGGGCAGAACCCCGCGATAGATATGACCCGTGGTGACCTCCCGAGGTGCCACCCCGCGCAGATAGAACAGCGCAAAGCCAAAGGGCGGCGTCAGGAAGGATGTCTGCAGGTTCACCGCAACCATGATCGTCACCCATTTGGGATCAAACGAGCCGCCATAGATCACCGGCCCGACAATGGGGATCACGATGTAGATGATCTCCAGAAAATCGAGCACAAAGCCGAGGATGAACAAGACAATCATCACGATGAGGAACACGGTGAGCTCATTGTCAAAGCTCTTCAGGAACTGCTGTATATAGTGTTCGCCACCAAAGGAGATCACCACGAGGTTCAACAGCTGCGAGCCGATCAGGATGGTGAACACCATCGAGGTGACCTTGGCCGTTTCGCGCACGATCGGCGTCATCACCCCGCCCCGGAACAGCACCCAGATCCCATAGAGCAGACCAAAGAGCGCAAACAGATAGCAGCCATAGGCAAAGAAGAATGCCGCATAGCTTTCTGCCGGAACCACGTCCTGATTGATGCGCAGATCGAAATTCACGCCGGTCAGGATCGCAAGGATCACCGCAAAGGTGGCCCAGATGATGATATTGCCGGATTGGCCCTCGTCTTTCAGGCGACGATAGGCCGCCAGCATGATCGCACCACCTGCCCCAAGCGCCGCAGCCGGCGTCGGGTTGGTGATCCCACCCAGGATCGAGCCCAGCACCGCGACGATCAGAACCAGCGGCGGGAACACCACCCGGATCAGATCATTGCGGGCACAGCGCGCCGCCGCTTCCTTGCAGCCGTAAAGCGCAAGCAATGTCGGCAGCAAGATCCACGCAACCGTGGCCGAAGCCGAGGTCGTTGGTGCAATCGCCAGCACATCCACCAGCGCCAGCAGCAAGAGGCCAATGGCCCCGAGGATCAGCGGCTTGGCATCGCGCGAGGGGGCAACCCCACGGCCCACAGCCAGCGTCAGACCCAAGAGCACGATGATCGTCGCAATCCCGGTACCGATAGGTGCGGCATTGTCGATCTTCTGTGCCAGCGCAGTGGCCAGCTCTTCTTCCGAGAGCTTATGCGCCTCTTCTACGCCACCCGCGGCGTCGATTTCGGCTTGTTCGGCCACAGCCGCATCCCATGCGGACTGACCATGCAGGTCGATCATCGCCGCCTGACAGTCTGGCCCCACATTGGTGCGCAGGCTTGCAGTCTGCCCCGCGTCGGAAAAGGCCGATACGGTGATGTTCTGGCTGCCCACCAAGTTCACGCTGCTCAGAAGCACGGTGCCGACTATCAAAGCTGCCGGAACGCCGAGGAACCATGTCAGGCTCTCGCCTCGGGTGATCGGCTCCTCATTGGCCGCACCCATCTGCACCGCAGGTGCTTTTTCCGGGTTCAGCAGCGCGTAACCAAAGGCATAAAGCGCATAGAGAAGGGCAAGCATGATGCCCGGCAGCAAAGCCGCCTGAAACAGCGTGCCAACGGAAACCACCGCAGGCTCACCCAGATAGGTCAGCGCATCGGAACAGCCCGCTTCCTGTGCGCGGTTTTCCTGCGCGGTGGAATAGAGATCACCGGCAAGCGTGCCCAGAAGCACGATCACGATGGAGGGCGGAATGATCTGCCCCAAGGTGCCTGACGCTGCGATCACACCCGTCGCCAGTTCCGGCGAGTAGTTGTTGCGCAACATGGTCGGCAGGGCCAAGAGGCCCATGGTCACAACGGTCGCGCCCACGATCCCGGTGGAGGCGGCAAGAAATGCGCCCACAACCACGATGGACACCGCCAGACCGCCCGGAAGCGGACCAAAGACGCGCGCCATGGTGGTCAGCAGATCGTTTGCGATCTTGGAGCGTTCGAGCGTGATGCCCATCAGTACGAACATCAACACCGCCAGCAGCGTCTCAATGGAAGCGCCTGCCAGAACCCGTTCGTTGATCCGGTTCACAATGAAGGAGACGTTGCGGTCCATCGCAACTTCCCAGCCCTGCGGGAATACGGGTTCGCCAATCCGTGGCAACTCCGGGTATCGGAACACGGAAATCACATCCGGCTTCACGCCGGAATTGACAATATCGCGGTAGGCCTGACTGGAGGTGTCAATGGCCTGATGGATCAGCAGACCGGCACTGTCCAGTGCGGCGATGATCCCAAAGGAGATGACCCCGGCACCCCCGATGGCAAAGGCCACCGGAAAGCCCGAGAGAATGCCCCCGAAGAGGCAGAGAAAGACGATGATCAGGCCGATTTCGACGCCATCAAGTCCGAATAGCATGGGTGCTGTCCCTTAGTTAATGAGCGCCTTCATAGGCTTCTTCGCCTTCGCCAAGCGTATCTCTGTCGAGGTATTTCCCTTCTGACTCTTCGCCCTCAATGAACTCGAGGAAAGAGCGATAGAAGAACGCCACCGCATGCAGGAACACGAGGCCCGCAAATGCGACCAGCAGGATCTTAAAGAGGAAATAGCCGTCAAAGCCGTTGGGCGAGAAGCCGATGGTTTCGACATTCCAGCGCAGCGCGCGGGCCTTCATCACCAGACGGTCCAGCTGATCGGACGCCGAAGGTTTCGGCACGATCAGGTGACGCCACAGGAAGAACCAGCCGTACATCCACGTCAAAACCGCAACCGGCATCATGAAGATCAGCGAGCCGACCATATCGACCACGCGTTTGGCACGATGCGAAATCCCGGCATAAACGAGGTCCACCCGCACATGGCCGCCCTGCACAAAGGTGTAGGTGACACAGAAACACACCACGAGCGCGTTATAGAGCTTCAGCTCTTCGGCGAACCACGAGATGTCTTTTTCCAGCGCGATCCCGAGACCAAAGCTCATGTCCGGACGGGCAAAGACGCGCTGCATAAACACGATGATGATCTGCTGAACCACCATCAACAGCCCGGCCCAGGCAAAGAAGCGGCCCAAGGTGTTGGCAAAGCCCTCAAGCGTGCGCACCATGCCCCACATAAAGCCGCGGAAGTACATTCCGACGCCCGTCAGCACGAGGAACGTGGTGAAGATCACAAAGAAAAACTCGACCGAGCCCCCGTAGTAGACAAAGCGCATCACAGAGGCTTTGTCTTCGGTGGTGCCAGCCCAGGTCAGCCAGTCGAGCCACAGCTCGGGATGGGTGACGGCATAGCCGAGATTATAAAAGGCGCCAAAAACATTAGAGGCGAGCCACCATAGGAAGCCGCCAATCGCGCCAAAAAAGGAAATACTCATGTCGTCCTGCATGGCTCCCCCGGAAGTTCAGGCAAGCGGTCGGGCGCGTCTGTCATCGGAGAGCTCCGGCGACGCAGCTTTTTCAGACCGCGAGTGCAAAAGAGATCCCCCGCACCCTGCGCGGGGGATCCGTTTCAAGTTCACAACCGGGGATTAGCCCAGAACGCGGTCGCGCTGTGCAACATAGGTGCCGGAGGAAGTGTTGATCCAACCCGAAGAGGACTTCATCGACGCCATGGCGCTGTCGTAGATCTTCTTGTAGAGATCGTCGCCCATGTTTTCCTGATGCACTTCCATGGAGGCCTTACCAAAGGCATCCCAGACGCTATCGGGGAATTCCATGACCTTGACGCCACCGGCCTGCAGACGCTGCAGCGCTGCACCGTTGTTGGCGAGGAACTGGCTCAGGTTCCACTGGTGCGCTTCGGCAGAGGCGATCTCGATCACCTTCTGATGCGCTGGCGACAGGCTCTCGAAGACGTCGCGGTTGGTCGCAACAGAGAGACCCGCACCCGGCTCGTGGAAGCCCGCAGTGTAGTAGGTCTTGGTGATTTCCTGGAAACCGGCTTTTTCGTCCGCCCAAGGGCCGATCCACTCGGTGCCGTCAATCGCACCGGAGGACAGCGCCTGATACACTTCGGAGCCCGGGATGTTCTGAACGGAAGCGCCCAGTTTACCCAGTGCTTTACCGCCGAGACCCGGCATACGGAACTTCAGACCGTTGAAGTCGTCGGGGCTGTTGATCTCTTTGGAGAACCACCCCCCCGCCTGTGCGCCGGTGTTGCCGCCGAGGAAGGATTTCAGACCAAAGATCTGACCCAGCTCGTCGTGCAGCTCCATGCCGCCGTCCTGATAGTACCAGTTCGCCAGTTCCTGCGCGGTCATGCCGAAGGGCACAGCGGTAAAGAACGCATAGGCCGGGTGCTGACCGACGAAGTAGTAGTCGGCACCGTGATACATATCGGCCTGACCTGCGGTCACGGCGTCAAAAACCTCAAACGCGCCAACGAGTTCGCCTGCGGCCTTAAGGTCAACGGTCAGAGCGCCATCGGTCATGGCGGTGATGCTGTCGGCCACGCGCTGCGCGGAGTCGTGCACGCCAGCAAGGCCACGGCCCCAGGTGGTGACCATGGTCAGGGTGCGGTTGCCCTGTGCGTAGGCCGGTGCGGCCAGAGCTGCGGATGCGGCAGCAGCGGAGCCACCGATTGCGGATGTCTTCAGAAAGGATCTGCGATCCATGTTGTTGGTTCCTCCCAAAACGTATTGACCGCCGTGGTGCACGAAATCGCCCTTCCCCCGCGGCCTCTTTGAAGTGAGAACACCCTAACGGGACCGTGAAACATGTGAATACCAAGTACTACGTAGAAACGGCGATTTTTTCACTCGGATCGGTGTCATTCACATCCTGAACGCGCCCGTTCGGGGCGTTCACACAGAGCCCACAGGTTTCCGGGCTTTGATTCCTTGCGCCATTGCCGTAACGATTCGAAACACACCCCGCACGCCTGCCCAAAGAGCCAAATTCGGGACCAAAAGATGATCCGGCGCCTGTTTCGTCCGAACTACGCACAAAAGCTGTCATTGCTTGCCACCCTGCCCCTGATCGTGGCGGGCCTGTGCATCGCCGCGCTGGTCGCGCATCAATCCCGCTCCATGGCAGAACGCGAGATCCAGGTTCTGGAGCGGCAATTGATTGAGGCCAAGAAAGCAGAGCTGCGCAATTACGTCACTCAGGCGCGCAACGGGTTCATGCATATCTATGGCCCCGCTGCCCCGGATGACGAGGAGGCCAAAAAGCAGGTCACCCAGATCCTGAGCGCGATGATCTACGGCAAGGATGGGTTCTTCTTTGTCTATGATTACGATGGCACCAATCTGGTGAGCCCACGTCAGACCGAGTTCATCAACCGCAACTGGGCGGGGCTGACCGATGGCAATGGCGTGCCGGTGGTCAACACCTTTATCGATATCGCCCGTCAGGGCGCGGGTTGGCACAGTTTCATGTGGGAAAAACCCTCCACCGGCGAAGAAGCGCAGATGATCGCCTATGTGGTGGGCCTGCAGGACTGGCAATGGGCAGTGGGCACAGGCGTGTTTATCGACGATGTGATCGCGTCTATCGCCACGTCACGCATGGAAGTCGAAAACCGGGTGCGCCGCACCTTTATATATATAGGAGCGATCACGCTGGTGGCGCTGATCTTTGTGTTCGCCTCCGGCATGTTATTGAACATCCGCGAGCGCAGGCTGGCCGATGCTAAGCTCAAGGAACTCACGCAGCGCGTCTTTGACGCTCAAGAAGAAGAGCGCGGCCGGGTTGCGCGCGAATTGCACGATTCTATCAGCCAATTGCTGGTGGGGGTGCGCTATGCGCTGGAGACCGTAAAACGGCGCATCAGTCGCGGTGAATTTGACGCCGCGGCCAGCCCTCTGGACAAGGGCGTCGACGGGCTTGCCACCGCCATCACCGAGGTGCGCCGTATCAGCCGCGATCTGCGCCCTGGTGTGCTGGATGACCTTGGCCTTGGCCCGGCGCTCAAGGCGCTCACCGATGATTTCGCCGCCCGCACTGGCATCGAGACGGAGTTCACCACCGTGGTGTTTCGCAACCGCCTCGACCAAGAAGCCAAGATCGCGCTTTATCGGATCGCCCAAGAAGCGCTCACCAATATCGAGCGCCACTCTGGCGCAACCCGTGTTACCATGGACCTGCGCGGACATGAGAATGGCGCCACCATGCGCATCAGCGATAACGGCTCTGGCCTGCCCACCGAACAGGACCGCAGCCATGCCGGGATTGGTCTGCGCAACATGCAGGAACGGATGGAACAGCTTGACGGCACCATCCGCATTCTGTCATCTCGCGCAGGCCGCGACAGCGGTACCGTCATCGAGGCCAGCTTGCCCCTGAGCCACCTGCTGCCGCCCGGCGACGAACTCGCCGCCCACCGCCTCCCCTGATCTATGCGGGCGCGGCGCACAACACAGGAAAGCTGGCGATTGACCAAAGCGAGAGACAACAGATGAGCGGCCCAACCCGTGTTTTGATCGTAGACGATCACCCGATGGTCGCCGAGGGCATCCAGTCCATTCTGGAAAGCTACAGCGATATCGAAGTCATAGGTGCAGTCTCCGGCGGTCGAGAGGCGATTGCACAGGCCGAAGCCTGCGCGCCGGACGTCATTCTGATGGATCTCAATATGCCGGATGTCGGCGGCCTCAGTGCGACGGAAATCATCCTTGAACGCCGCCCTGAAACCCGGGTGCTGATCCTGTCGATGCACGATAGCCCAGAATATATCTCCACTGCCCTCAGTCACGGCGCAGTGGGATATGTGCTCAAAGACGTGCAGCCCGAGGAAATCAAAACCGCCATTGATGCGGTGATGCGCGGCACGCAATACCTCTGCACCGGGGCGGCAGGATCGCTGTCGCCGCAATCGCATACCAGTCGCGAAGCCCTGACGGGGCGCGAACAGACAATATTGCTGGAACTCGCACAGGGCAAATCCAACAAGGAAGTCGCCCTCACTCTGGATATCTCGGTGCGCACGGTTGAAACCCACCGCAAGAACATCAAACGCAAACTCGGGATTTCCTCAACCGCAGGTCTCACCCGCTACGCGCTGGAACATGGCGTACTCCAAGGCACAGGCCGCGGCATCTGAAACAGCACGAGGGCGTCCTCCCGCCCGTCGCCAGATCGGCAAAGCCCGATCCGCTCCCGTTGGGCCGGGCGCCGGGCTGACGCCCGGCGCGGCGCACCACTGCCAGCCTTCCGCCCAGCCTCCTCTTCTAACCTTAAATATCCCGGAGCGCGAGGCAGCGCCTCGCAAACGGCAGCGCGCATCTGCGCGGTGTTCCCCCTGCGCGCCGCAGGCGTTCCTCAAAGCCCTCCAAACCACATGTCGCAGCGCAAGCCATTACAAAATCACGTATCAATATTGCCATAAATATCGCAAACCGACCTTCAAACGTAAGATAAGTTCACAAACCCGCGAAAAAACCGCCTTTTTGCGGTTGACCCTCCGCCGCCTGCCCCATAATGTCCCCGTCAATGCATGATGGAGACCCTGACGATGGCTCAGCTAGTCGTAATTGTAGGACACACGCGCATGGGCCGGTGACGGTAGACCATAATCGAACCCATGCGCCTCCGATCCTCAAAATCGGGGGCTTTTTTATGCGATACACACTGACGTTAGACTGACGCGAAGAAAGACGATGTCGTGAACTGGAGCAAAGCAGATGACACGTGAAATGACCGGCGCAAAAATGGTTGTTCAAGCCCTCAAAGAACAGGGCGTGGACACGGTATTCGGATATCCCGGAGGCGCTGTACTACCCATTTACGATGAAATCTATCAGCAAAATGACATTCGCCACATTCTGGTCCGTCACGAACAGGGCGCAGTGCATGCCGCCGAAGGCTATGCGCGCTCCACCGGCAAACCCGGCGTTGTGCTTGTGACCTCAGGCCCCGGTGCCACCAATGCGGTGACCGGCCTGACGGACGCGCTGCTGGATTCCATCCCGCTGGTGGTTCTCACAGGTCAGGTTCCGACCTTCATGATCGGCTCTGATGCCTTTCAGGAGGCCGACACCGTGGGCATCACCCGCCCCTGCACCAAGCACAACTGGCTGGTGAAGGACACCAATACTCTGGCTTCCACCATCCATGAGGCCTTTCACGTTGCCACCTCTGGCCGCCCCGGACCAGTGCTGATTGACGTGCCAAAGGACGTGCAGTTTGCCACCGGCACCTACCAGCCGCCAAAACCGTCGGCCTCGCATTATCAGCCCGTCGTGAAGGGCGATATGGAAGAGATCACCGAACTGGTTGCCGCAATCGAGACCGCCAAGCGCCCGGTGTTCTACACGGGCGGCGGTGTGATCAACTCTGGCGCTGCCGCCAGCCAGCTGCTGCGCGAACTGGTTGAGGCCACCGGCTTTCCGATCACCTCGACATTGATGGGGCTTGGCGCTTATCCGGCGTCCGGCAAACAGTGGCTTGGCATGCTCGGGATGCATGGTCTCTATGAGGCCAATATGGCGATGCATGACTGCGACCTGATGATAAACGTCGGAGCACGCTTTGACGACCGGATCACCGGCCGTATCGATGCCTTCAGCCCCAAATCGGTAAAGGCCCATATCGACATCGACCCCTCCTCGATCAACAAGGTAATCCGCGTCGATATCCCGATTGTCGGCGACGTGGGCCATGTGCTTGAGGATATCCTGAAGGTCTGGAAAAGCCGCGGTCGCAAGACCAACACCGAGGCTTTGGCGAAATGGCAGGGCCAGATCGACGAGTGGCGCGCGGTGAAATGCCTGACCTACGAGATGTCAGAGACCACCATCAAGCCGCAATACGCGCTGGAACGTCTGGAGGCGCTGACCAAGGGTCGGGATCGCTACATCACCACCGAGGTCGGCCAGCACCAGATGTGGGCGGCGCAGTTCCTTGGCTTTGAGGATCCAAACCGCTGGATGACCTCCGGTGGACTGGGCACCATGGGCTATGGCACGCCTGCCTCTATCGGGGCGCAGATCGCCCACCCGGACGCTCTGGTCATCAACGTCGCAGGCGAGGCCTCTTGGCTGATGAACATGCAGGAAATGGGCACCGCAACCCAGTACCGCCTGCCGGTGAAACAGTTCATCCTCAACAATGAACGCCTTGGCATGGTGCGCCAGTGGCAGGAACTTTTGCATGGTGAGCGCTACTCGCACAGCTGGTCCGAAGCGCTGCCCGACTTTGTGAAACTCGCCGAAGCCTTTGGGGCCAAGGGTATCATCTGCAAAGATCCCAAGGATCTGGATGATGCGATCATGGAGATGCTTGAATACGACGGGCCGGTGATCTTTGACTGTCTGGTGGAAAAGCACGAAAACTGCTTCCCGATGATCCCCTCGGGCAAAGCCCATAACGAAATGCTGCTGGGCGCGGCCGAGACGCAGGGCGTGATCCAGTCCGGCGGTGCGGTTCTGGTCTGATCATCTGAGATTTGCTTGCAAGGCGTAAAGCGCCTTGCCCCGATATTTCGAGGAAAGGGACTGACATGTCTGCCCTACACATCAAAAAAGGTGCTTCCAAGCACTCCGCCTATAACCTACGCCCGAATTTCTCTGACACGCAGGAGCGGCACACGATCACAGTGCTGGTGGAAAACGAACCCGGCGTACTGGCGCGCGTCATCGGGCTGTTTTCAGGCCGTGGTTACAACATCGACAGCCTCACCGTGGCCGAAGTCGACCACACCGGGCATCTGTCGCGTATCACCGTGGTCACCACCGGCACGCCGCAGGTGATCGAACAGATCAAGGCGCAGCTCGGCCGCATCGTGCCGGTGCATGAGGTTACAGACCTGACTGTGGCGGGCCCCTTTGTGGAGCGCGAACTGGCCATCGTCAAAGTGGTCGGCGAAGGTGAAAAGCGCGTCGAAGCGATGCGGCTTGCGGATATCTTCCGCGCCAAAGTGGTGGATACCACGCTCAACAGTTTCATCTTTGAGATCACCGGCACGCCCGACAAGATCGATGCCTTTGCCGACCTGATGCGTCCGCTGGGTCTGACCAAGATCGCCCGCACCGGCGTTGCCGCACTTTTGCGCGGTGAATAACCGCTGCGCATTTCAGCCCGTGTAAATACAAAAAGCGCACCAAATGGTGCGCTTTTTTTTGTGTCCGCTTTATGATCCGGGGTCGCCTGAGACGTAATCGTTAAGCGCGCAGCAATTCCGGGAAAGGCAGAATTTTTGCGCTTTTGCGTTCACCGGTACTGCGGCGTCCCTCAACACGGGAACTACATCGTTCCGGGATCGACAGGGTGGCCACCTCTGCGCCCTGATGGGCGGTATCAACCGGCTCCTCGCTGCGGTTCTGTTCGCCGCGTTTGCGCGCGCGCAGCACCTCCGCAAGGCTCGGTTCAGCACTTGGTTCAACCACTTGTACGCCGCCGGCCATGCGCACACCGCTTTCATACCGGCTTTCAAATTCTACCAGATCGCCCTTTTGCAGCGAAATCGCATCAGCGACCTCCTCCTGCTGCATGTAGTAGGCTAAATCTCTTTGATCTTCACACCAGATGACCGCTTTTGACTTTGCGGTATCGGCCCATACGACAACCCCGATCATTGCGGACCCCATTTTTGCCCGACTCTATTCTGCGTCAAAAGACGGAATTCAAACATCCCAAAGTTTCGAATAGGGAATTGCAATTTGTGTCGGCATTGATACGCTACAGCGTCATAAACTCCGCAACTGAACCTAACTCGCGTCACCCCATGATGCCCTTGTGAACCATCACGCCGCTATCCCGGAACAAACATGTTAAAAAGCTCCCGATCCCCCGCAGAATTAAGGACAGTGTTCGGAGACAATCTGCGCAGTCTCGCTCGGGAGTATCCGTCCATTTCGGAGCTGTCGCGTCGCCTTGGCATCAACCGGACGCAGTTTAACCGCTACCTCTCTGGTGAGAGCTTTCCCCGCCCCGATGTACTGGATCGGATCTGCAACTTTTTTGAGGTCGATGCGCGGATTTTGCTGGCCCCGGTGGAAACCCTCGACCGTCCGGAAGGCAGCGCGCTGCACAGTGACTACCTCAAGGATTTTATCGATGCAGGCCTGATGCGCGTCACCGAGGATGTATTTCCAACCGGGTTTTATCGCTTCACCCGGCGCAGCTTTATCAGCGACGAGAGTTACGTTCTGGGCATCGTACATGTGAAACGCATTGATGGTGTCACCTATGTGCGCGGATATGAGCCGCGCGCCGGCATGCGCTATCAAGGGCTGTCCACCCATGGCCCCTCGCGCGAGTATCGCGGCTATATGACCTGCCATGAAGACGGGGTGGCCTTTGTGCTGAGCCGCCGCAACACGCTGACTTATTCGTTCAACTATCTTGCGCGGGTCTCAGCGGCGGAAAACAGCCTCTGGACCGGTTATGTGGCACGCACCATCCGCGAAAGCGAAAGCGGCGAGCGGGTGCTGCGGATGATCTATGAGTATCTGGGCAATGATGTCAGCACAGCCATCGCGGCGGCGCGCGGCTGTGGCTTTACCACCGCGCCTGAGATCATCCCCTTTCACCGCCGCCTGTTGCAGCTGGGCACACCGTTTAAGTAACGTCCTCCTCGACCCGCAGCAGCCGGTAGAGATGCCAGCTGGAATGCCCAAGCCACGGCAGTACGATCAGCAGGCCGAAGAACCCCGGCAAAAGCGCAACAAAGGTCAGCGTGGCAATCATCACAGCCCATGTCAGCATCGGCAGCGGATTTGCCTGCACATAGGCAAAGCTGGTGATCATCGCTGTTACAAAATCGATCTCGCGATCGAGCAGCAGCGGCAGGCCCAACACGGTGATCATATAGATCAGCAGCGCAAAGAGCGCGCCGACCACCGTGCCCACCCCCAGCATCATCACCCCCTGCGTGGTCAGGAACACTTCTGACGAGGTGGAGACATTGACCATCGGCATATGGCCAAGAAACAGCGCAAAGATCATATGACCGAGGAAGAACCAGAACAGGAACACCACGATGATAATGGCGCAGATGGATGGCAACTGGCGGCGACTTTGCTCAAAGATCACGCCAAAGATCCGCCCAGCATCCAGCCTGCGCCCCTGCTCGATCCGGTGAGAGACCTCGTATAGCCCCACCGCCGCAAAGGGGCCGATCAGTGGAAAGCCTATGGCCGCAAGAACCAGCCAATAGCTGGTTTGCGTCCGAAGCGTCACCCACGCCATGAACCAGCCCGCAAGCACGTAGAAGCCGGCAAAGATCAGACCGTAGATGGGCTTGGCGCAGAAATCGCGCCAGCCCCCACCGAGCGCCTGCTTCAACGTTGCCCAACTGACGCGTCGCAACTCTGGCACGCCCAATGGGCGCGTGATGGGGGCGGTGGTTTCTATGGTTTGCGTCATCTTGCTCCCTTTTGCCTGGCCTGTCCGAGCTGAGTGTGAGGTGGCGGCTATGTGGCCGAGCGCGCCCGATGATACCCCTGCCCTAGTCCAAGGATCTGCGCGTCGCTGCCATGGGGGCCGATGATTTGCAGACCAATGGGAAGCTGGTCCGGTCCGCCACGTCCGGCTGGCACCGCAAGCGCAGGCAGCCCAAGGAGGCTTGCAGGCACCACAACCTCCATCCAGCGGTGGTAGGTGTCCATCGCCTGTCCTGCGATTTCTTTCGGGTAGTCCCATTCCACCGGGAAGGGCCAGCATTGCGCGCTTGGCAACAGCACCGCGTCATAGCTGTCAAACATACGCGCAGCCGCACGCATCCAGCCCGCACGCAAATCTGATGCCTCTTGCACCTCTTGGCCCGAAAACCCCAGCCCACGATCAAGCTCCCAAAGAGCGGCCTCTTTCAACTGATCGCGTCGGTCTTTCAACGCGCGCAAGCCCGCCGCCACGGCAAAGGAGCGCAGCGTGATCCAGCTGTGCCAGATTTTCTCAGCCGGATAGGGAGGCGCCAGACGATCAACCTGATGGCCCAGCCCCTCCAGCGTTGCAATGGCCGCCTCGCAGGTGTCGAGGATGCCCTCCTCCATTGGATAGGCCCCTCCCCAATCGCCAAGCCAGCCCAACCGCAGCGATCTAGGTTTGCTGAGCGGAGACACTTTTTCAGCCCCGCGGTGCACTGGCAGGCGCGGATCGCCGCCAGACATCACATCCATCAACAGCGCCAGATCGTCAGGTGTGCGCGCCATCGGCCCATTGCTGGCCAGAGTGTGCAAAAAGACATCGCCAACCGGTTCAGACGGCACCCAGCCCCAGGTCGGGCGAAAGCCGTAGATCTCATTCCAGCCCGCCGGATTGCGCAGGGACCCCATCATGTCAGAGCCATCCGCCAGCGGCACCATTCCCGCAGCCAGCGCAACCGCAGCCCCGCCAGAAGAGCCCCCCGCAGACCGGCTTGGGTCCACCACATTGCCAGTTGCGCCGTAAACGGGATTATAGGTGTGCGAGCCAAGGCCGAATTCAGGCGTATTGCTCTTGCCGATCACGATCACGCCCGCCGCGCGCAACCGCGCCACAAAGATATCATCGTCCTGCGCCACCTGCCCCGCAAAGATCGGCGATCCCTGCGCGCAGACCAGACCTTTTGCATTGGACAGATCCTTGATTGCCATTGGCACACCGTGAAGCACACCGCGCTCATCCATCGGCACCGCATCTGCTGCGTGCGCCTCTGCCATCAGCTCCTCGGCCGAGCGCAAGGCAACAATCGCATTGAGTTCCGGGTTGCGCTCAGCGATCCGCGCAAGTGTGGCTTCCATCAAAGCCTCGGCGGTCAGCGACCCGCGCGCGAGGTCCTGCAAAATCTCGGTGGCTGTCCTGTCGCAAAGCATGATCGCAATTTCCTCTCAGTCTATATGATTGAGAGCCTAGGACGCCGATAACGGTCTGAAAAGCCCCTAAAATTCTGCCGCACTACAGAATGCCCGATGCGCAGCCCTTGATAAATAGATGCCTGTGAGATGCATCTATAATTTGCACGGAACCGCAAACTGGCAGGATTGGTACGCGCCCTAGCCGCGCGCGGCATTCAGGCGAGGCATCACAGGTGAAAACCTACGGCGACTGGATGCGCGCTGTCAGGATCTTGACGCTGGCGGCACCAAATCCAACCGCAAATGCCCCTTCAAAACCACGGCGCAGTTTGAGGTAAATCCTTGTCATGCTCTGCGATGAGAAAAGCAGCGCATATCCGTGAAACACCAGCGCACTCTGTACCCCAACCGCCGCAATGACAATTATCAAGTCCTGAACGCCGGTTCCAGCCGGAACCCCAAGAGAGAACAAAGACCCAAAGAACAATATTGCCTTTGGGTTGGTCAGATGAGCGCCAAGCCCTTTGCATAAAGGGAGCGTTTTCCGCCCGCAAAGGACTTTGTGGCCAAGTCCTTGTTGGAGAGCGCAGATCGCGCCGCCTTATACGCCAGATACATCAGATATGCGGCACCGAAATAGCGCACCATCTCAAAGATCCAGACATGCGCCAGCATAACGGCCCCAAGGCCCATTGCGGCAGCAACCGACCACGTCAGAGATCCGGTGGTGATACCCGCAGCCAATGCAAGCCCCGAGGCCCGGCCAGAGGCCATAGAGGTCCCGGCAAGGGCAAGCGTCGCAGGACCGGGACTGGCCACCGCGATCAAAGCCGCAAGGAGAATGAGCGAAAGGTTCACATCTAAAAGCATCGGATCTCCTCACAGCAATTTTGCTCACCGTTTCGCACGCATCCCCGATTGTCGATTTCTGGCTTGATCGCGCCCTGACAGGCGCCCGCAGCGCGCCCGTCAGGGCGCCCAACGCCGGAAGGGCATCTATGATGCCTGCACCGGAGGCGGGAGCCATTCGCGCCAGCAAGGGGCGTTGGCCGTCAGGTCAATGCGGCGACGCACACTGAAGAGACCCAATGGGACGCGCGGCCTAGAAGCGACACAACGGCGGACGCGGCGTACCTTTGTTGGAGAATGACGCGCCTTCAAACCATCCGGCGCCAATAGCGCCCCAAAGCACGTCAACCCCGATCCAGGCATTTTCGGGCTTCTCATCTGCCAATTCTGCCCAAAGCTTGTTCGCTGCACCACCAATTATTGCATCAGAAACTGCGCCTCCTTCACAGGAGGTCTTTTCGCTGATCTGCCTGATGAAGGCATCGAAATACTGTTCCCGAATGGTGCGATCATGGGCTATGGCCTCCATATCCTCGTCCGACCAACAAACAGGCGTTGTCAGCATCATGGCAGGTGGCGTTTGCAGGGGGCTTTTGGAAAAAAACACAAGTTCTCCTGACTTCACACCAGCAGCTATGAGCTTCGCGTACGCACGAAAGCTGCGCTCTTCTGGCCAACCGCGTGTCTCTTTCAACTCCTTCATCAAAGCGGAGGCGTCTACGACACAAGGATAGCGCTCAACATATTCGGCGAGGTCATCCGGGTCTATGCCGGCCTTGCGCAACTCGTCAGCCGAAATGCCTTCTTCCTCAAAATCACGCAACGACAGATCAAACTCCCTAAGCGTTTCTGCCGTCTCACCAAGGTGTTGAATCGTCTCGAGAGAAGGCACCCACAAGTCTCTCTGCAAGGTATCTTGAAACTCGGGACTGTTCAGCGTCAGCTCTGATGTAACATCGGGAAAGCGGATCGTGCAGACATCTGGGCCTAGCAGAATCCAGTCGCGTTGCTGCTCTGCAGATCCATCCGCCAGAAGCCGTGCACCAAGGGCCTTTAGTGCGTTGCCATCAAGCCCCACCGCCATGGCAGCGCCCGCGCTATGCGGCCCGATCACGCAGCCATCGCCACCGAGGTAAGTCAGCAACGCCTCTTCAGTTGTTTCCGGAGTGGGGGCGCGATCTTCTGCCGCTGCGGGAAGGATACCTCCGAGAAGCAGCCACGTGACCATGACACACTTCAGCGCAGGTATCCGCATGGCCTTAGTCTTCGCTCTTGGCGTCGGCGCGGCTTTTGCCGGCGACTTTCATCGCCAGTGTCGCGGCCATAAATCCATCCAGATCACCATCCAGCACCCCTTTGGTGTCGGCGGTCTCATGGTTGGTGCGCAGGTCTTTGACCATCTGATAGGGCTGCATCACATAAGAACGGATCTGGTTGCCCCAGCCCGCGTCGCCCTTGGCTTCGTGCAGGGCGTTCACCTCGGCGTTGCGACGATCAAGCTCCAACTGATAGAGACGCGATTTCAGCGCCTTCATGGCAATGTCGCGGTTCTGGTGCTGCGATTTCTCGGATGAGGTCACCACGATGCCCGTGGGTTCGTGGGTGATCCGCACCGCAGAGTCGGTGGTGTTGACGTGCTGACCACCTGCACCGGACGACCGGTATGTGTCGATGCGGATGTCGGCCGGGTTCACCTCGATCTCGATATTATCATCAATCACCGGATAGGCGCCCACGGCGGCAAAGGATGTTTCGCGCGTGCCCTTGCCAAAGGGCGAAATCCGCACCAACCGGTGGGTGCCGCTCTCGGACTTCAGCCAGCCATAGGCGTTGTGGCCCTTGATCTGATAGGTGGCGGATTTGATCCCCGCCTCAGCGCCCGCCTGCTCTTCCTGCAGATCAACGCTGAAGCCCCGGCTCTCGGCCCAGCGCACATACATCCGCGCCAGCATCGACGCCCAGTCGCAAGCCTCGGTGCCGCCGGCGCCGGCCTTGATCTCCAGAAAGGCATCATTGGGGTCGGTCTCGCCATCCAGAAGCGCTTCCAGCTCTTTCTGGGCGGCTTTTTCCTTCAGCGCCTTCAGGGTGTCCTCGGCGTCCTTGACGACCTCGTCATCCTCTTCCATCTCGCCAAGCTCAATCAGCTCGACACTGTCGTCGAGGTCCTGGCGAATGCCCTTATAGGTGTCGATTGCGTCGACCAGAGACTGACGATCCCGCATCAGCTTTTGCGCCGCCGCCGGGTCATCCCAGAGGTTGGGATCTTCCACACGCGCATTGAATTCCTCAAGCCGGAATTCCGCCGTCTCCCAGTTCATCCGCTGGGCAAGCAGGTCGAGCGATTTTTCGATATCGGCCACGATGGTCTGGATCTCGGCGCGCATGAGCATTCCTTGAAATCTTGTTTGAGAGTGGGTGATACCGCACGTCCGGGACCACTACAAGAGTGCGGGCAAGCGAGGATCTCTCGCCTGCCCGCATCAAAACGATTGGGGATGGTTAGTAAAGCCCGCCAGAGCTGACGTCACCAAAGGTCGCCTTGGGGCCCAGCACGGCGGTGCCGCCGCTGGAGGTGGTGACCTGACGCCCGGATTCGGTGACCTCCTCAAAGAGCGGCAGGTTGGAACCCATACCAAAGCCCCCATCAAAGGCGAGACCAAAGATCGGCTCTTCGCCATCGCGGAAATACTCCGCCACCACATTGGCACCCCCAGCTTCATTGGGCAGACGGCTGCCGGTGTAGCGGTCGATCTTGATAAAGTGGCCACCGGGGGGCACTTCGAACGGGCCGCCACCGTATTTTTCGGTCGCCTTCTGCATGAACTGCTGGAACACCGGACCACACAGCGTGCCACCGTACCCACGACCGCCCCGCATCGGGCGCGGGTTGTCATAGCCAAAATAGCAACCTGCCACGATGTTCGATGTGAAGCCCACAAACCACGCATCCCGCGCGTCATTGGTGGTCCCGGTTTTGCCTGCGGTGGGCACTGGCAGATTGATAACGCTGGAAGCCGTGCCGCGATCCACCACACCTTTGAGCATGGAGGTCAGCTGATACGCGGTGATCGGATCCATCACCTGTTCGCGGTTGGTCACGATTTTGGGCGCGATGCCCTGTTCCAACTCCGTATAGCTACAATCGACGCAATCGCGATCATCATGGCGATAGATCGTCCGGCCAAAGCGGTCCTGAATGCGGTCCACCAGTGTCGGCTCAACCCGCTCACCGCCATTTGCAAACATCGCATAGGCTGCGACCATCTTATAAAGAGTGGTCTCTTCCGCACCGAGGGAGTTGGCGAGGAAGGTGCCCATGTTGTCGTAGACACCAAAGCGCTCAGCATAGCCCGCCACCACCGGCATACCGACCTCTTGCGCCAAACGAATGGTCATCAGGTTCCGGCTCATCTCGATCCCGGTGCGCAGCGGTGTGGGGCCATAGAACTTATGGTTGGAGTTCTTGGGCCGCCAAACCCCCTGCGGTGTGTTCACCTCGATGGGGGCGTCGATCACGATGGTTGCGGGGCTATAGCCACTATCAAGTGCCGCCGCATAAACGAAGGGCTTGAAGCTGGAACCCGGCTGACGCTGCGCCTGAGTGGCGCGGTTAAAGACCGAATGCTGGTAGGAAAAGCCCCCCTGCATCGCCAGAACCCGGCCAGAGTTCACGTCCATCGCGACAAAACCGCCCTGCACTTCTGGAACCTGACGGGCGGACCAGTGTTTGACACTGTCGCCATCGCGGATCGCCATAGCGTGGATCACATCCCCCGGCTTAAAGTTGTCAAAGAAGTTGCCGCGCATCCATTTGATGTCAGAGCGCGGAATGGTTCCGGTGCCTTCGACGCTTTCAACCCCGATGGTCAGCGCATTGTCTTCGACCTTCAGAACCACCGCTGGCAGCCACGCGCCATCCTCGGTGATAATATCGCGGGAGGCATCGGAATTGCTCAGCGCCTCGCGCCAACTGGTTTCCTCGCCCAGAAGCTCCGGGTCGATCTCGGCGATCGGACCCTGCCAGACACCGGTGCTGCGGTCGAACTGTTCCAGCCCCTTGCGCATGGCAAGGGCCGCTTCTGTCTGCATTTCCTCGTCGATGGTGGCGCGGATGGTGAAACCACCGGTAAAGAACTCCCCCTCACCAAAGTCGACAGACAATTGGCGGCGGATTTCATCGGTAAAGTAGTCACGCGGCGGCAGTGCCGTGCGGAAGGCGTCGAAATCACCGTTCTGTACCGAACGCAACGGCTGGTCGCGCTCCACTTTATAAACGGCTTCAGAGATATAGCCGTTCTCTTTCATCTCGCGCAGTACGTAGTTGCGACGATTGAGCAGGCGTTCATGTTCGCGCACCGGATGGTAGTCGGAGGGCGCTTTGGGCATCGACGCCAGTGTCGCGGCCTCATGCGGTTCCAACTCGCCAAGCGTTTTATTGAAATAGGTCTGCGCCGCTGCCGTCACACCATAAGAGTTCTGACCGAGGAAAATTTCGTTCAGGTACAGCTCAAGGATCTTATCCTTGGACAGAGTCTCCTCCAGCCGGGTGGCGAGGATGATCTCTTTGATTTTACGCTCCGCGCGACGGTCGCCGGACAGCAGGAAGTTTTTCATCACCTGCTGGGTAATGGTGGAGGCACCGCGGACGTTTTGACCACGCGATTTTACCGCCTCGATACCAGCGGCCAGAATGCCGCGCGCGTCGTAGCCAGCATGAGAATAGAAGTTCTTGTCTTCGGCCGAGATAAACGCCTGTTTCACCAGCGCCGGAATTTCATCCGAGGGCGTGAACAGGCGGCGTTCCTTGGCAAATTCGTCAATCAGCTGCCCCTCGCCCGAGAAAATCCGGCTGATGGTTGGCGGCTGGTATTGCGCCAGTGATTCATGGCTCGGCAAATCCCGGCCATAGACCCAGAAAATCGCCCCGATGGACAGGGCCATAACCCCAATGCCAAGGGTGATGGTACTGAATATGGATCCAAAGATGGACAGAATGAATCTGATCACAGTGTGGGCCTCTCTCGCACGATGCGGCCCCTTATAGGGGGCAAGGTGACAAGGGTCAAAACGAGTTATGGCGGCACCAAAGGCACCACCGGTTAGGAGGTAGCGCGCAGCTTAGCAGATGCCAGCGCGCCTGTATCCTCAGATTGGGATATGAGGGCATAAACCGGCAAAAACCAGCGAAATCGGCGATAAACTGCGGGGAAGATGATGGCACGTCGCATCATGCTGCAGCGCCAAGCATGTGAGCGCCGCCCAGGCCCGCCCATGGGGCAGATCCCTGAGGACGACGGCGGGATGGTGTGAAATTCGACCCGGAAGCAACAGGTCCAGTCCGGGGAAACTTCTGTCTTGCCTCCCCTTCGTGGGTTCAGATAGCTGGTAGAAAATCCTCGCCGCCCAATAGCCTCAGGAATTTGACGTGCATCCATTCGAACCTCTGTCCCCCAAAAAGAGCTGTCCGATCTGCCAAGAAAACAGTGTCGCATACTTCAGCAGCTACCCCTCAGAGGTCGAACCGTTCGCTTCAACAGTGGTCGAATATTGCACGCATTGCGGGTCAGGATACGTGCCCGGCGCAGGCGCATTGCTGGACGGCTACTATGAGACAGAATATTCACGGTCCAACCGCCGCGACCGGATGATGGAGCCCAACCTCTATTTCTCAGAAGCCACCCGAGAAAAAAGCCCCAAGCTCTCGCGCTATTTTAAACGCGGGACACGGCAGCTGGATCTGCTGCGCGATTTGGGCAACCCGGTGGAACGGTTGCTCGATTTTGGCAGCGGTCCCGGATATTTGCTATATCTGTCCAACGCCAAGGAAATTGCCGCTTTTGAACCCGACAAAGACAGCGAAAAATACCTCTCGCATATCAACGCAACGCAGTATGTCGCGCTGCAGGATTTGCCCAGAGATCACTTTGACGCTGTGGTCTCTTCGCATTCAATGGAGCACCTGCCGGTTGGCGATTTGATCGCCACGCTCAGGGTCTTGCTGGCGGCATTGAAGCCGGATGGGCATTTGCTGATCGAGGTGCCACAAGGTGGTCTGAGCCACCTGAAATTGAGCAGCCGTCACGACCCGCATACGATTTTTTTCACCAACGAAGGATTGCAGGTCGCGGTCAAAGCGGCGGGCGGTGATATCGTGTTTTCCAAGTGTTTCTCGCCAAAGAAGGCCAAGCGCCGCCCAGATGCGATCTACACGCCCGAAGGAAATGATTTCATCCGCTACCCCGGCGGCGCATTGACCGTGGTGGTGCGCAGAGGCGCGCATTTCGTCGCCCCCGCGCCGCAGTCTGGCGCCCCTGCCGGGACACAAACCACTGCTCAGCAGCCGATAATCGGCTCTGTCCTGCGCAAGCTCGGAGCCAAGCTGCCGCAGCCCATGCGCCGCCTGGCCGGCAAAATTGCCCGGCGCTTAGGGCTATTGCACTAAGGCGTTTTGCTCCGGGGCCGAAGGGCGCGCCGCTATTGGCGCACCAAGGCCCGGCGGGCGGCGTCTTCTTCGCGCCATGCCAGCAAACCGTTCAGAATGCTTTGCGCCGTTTTTGCCTGCCAGTCGGGATCAGTAAGCAACTCCAGATCGCGTGGGCTGGACATAAACCCAAGCTCGATCAGGATGGACGGGATGTCGGCGGATTTCAGCACCGAAAACCCAGCGGATCGCAGCGGGCGACGGTTGACCGGTCCGCCCTGCTCCATCAGGGCCTCAATCACCGAACGCGCAAGGGCCGTGCTGCGCGGGTGGGTCTCTTGGCGAGCCAGATCGAGCATCACGTCCGTGACCTCATCATCTGCGTCAGTCAGATCACTGCCTGAGAGCAAATCGGCGCGGTCGTGGCGCTCTGCGAGCTTGGCAGAGGCCACATCGGAGGCGTCTTTTGACAAAGTGTAGACCACAGTGCCATGGGCCATGCCTTCGGTGACCGCATCTGCATGCAGCGAGATGAACAGATCCGCGCCTTGCTGATGCGCCATGGCAATCCGGCGTTCGAGCGAGACGAAATAATCGCCCTCCCGCGTCAACAGCACCTCAAACGCACCAGAACGCACCAGACGCTCCCCCAGATCATAGGCAAAGGCCAGCATCAGGTCTTTTTCGGCAATGCCCCCCTCGGCCTCAGCGCCGGGATCAAGGCCGCCATGACCCGGATCGATCATCACCACCAAGGGCGCGTCCTCATCACGGGGCGCATTTGTGGTGATTTCAGCGGCACTCGGCAGATCAAGACGTGGATCATGTGGCGCACCTGCGGTGGCGGCAAAGGTCTCTGCATCCGTCGGCGCAAGCCTGACCAGAAGGGTTGCGGCACTGGTTTCTGCGTCGATATTCATCGCGGCCGTGCGTAGCTGCATCGGCTCTGTCAGTTTCAGCACCATCCGCGACCAGCCGGGCACATAGCCACCAAACCGCGCGCTTTCGATTGTCTCGGAGCGGTCAAATGCCTCTAGCTGCAGCCCGGTCCAATCCACTTCCTGAAAGTCCAACACCAGCCGATAGGGGTCGCGCAGCGCAAAAATCCGGTATGGCACCCCTTGGCTGAGGCCCAGTTGCAGCTCCACATCTGACCCTTTGTCCACGAGACTACTCTGTTCGGGCAGCACCCGCGCCAATGCGGAAAACCCCTGCGCCAGCGCCGCAGCAGGCGACAGGATCGACAGGGTCAGGATCAGGCAAGTCGTAAGGCGTGCCGCAAACAGTCGCATCACGCCCGCGCCTCCATAAAGGTCTTCAACCGTGCAAGGCCTTCCTCAATGTCAGCGGTAGAGCGCGCATAGGAAAACCGCAGCGTGGTGGCACCGCGTACGGGATCGAAATCCAATCCCGGCGTCACCGCAACCCCTGCGTTTTCAAGCACTTCTGCGGCAAAGCTGCGACTGTCATCGGTGAGGTCCGAAACATCCGCGTAGACATAAAACGCCCCGTCCGGCGGTGCGATTTTGGTGAACCCCGCCTTGGGCAGCCCCTCAAGCATCAGAGCGCGGTTTTTCGCGTAAACGGCAAGGTTGGCTTGCAGCTCCTCGTCACAATCCATCGCGGCGAGGGCCGCGACCTGACTGGCGTGCGGGGCGCAGATGAACATGTTTTGCGCGATCCGCTCAATGGTGCGGATATGATCCTCGGGCACCACCATCCAGCCGACACGCCAGCCGGTCATCGAGAAATACTTGGAAAAGGAGTTGATGACATAGGCGTCATCCGAGATTTCCAGCGCCGTCACCGCCTTAGCCTCGTATTCGATGCCGTGATAGATCTCGTCAGAGATAAAGCTCGCACCCTCAGAATGCGCGGCCTCCATCAGCGCCGCCAACGCCGGTTTGTCGAGCATGGTGCCGGTGGGGTTGGCGGGGCTTGCCACCATCAATCCAGCAAGATTCTGGTCGCGAATATCATCGGCCACCGGTTGCAGGCGATGCTCGGGCGCGGTCTGAATGTCCACGGGCTGCATGCCAAGGGCGCTCAGGATCTGGCGATAGGACGGATAGCCCGGCGCGCCAATGCCAACCCGGTCGCCACTGTCAAAGAGCGATGTGAAACTCAGGATGAATGCCCCCGAAGAGCCGGGGGTGATCACCACCCGATCCGGGTTCAGGTCCACATTATACCACTCGCCGTAAAGCCGTGCGATACGTTGCCGCAGCGCCGGCAGCCCAAGTGCGACGGTATAGCCCATGGCGTCACGCTCCAACGCATCGGCAAGCGCCCGCCGCGCGGCCTCTGGCGCGCCCGTAGAGGGCTGGCCCACTTCCATATGGATGATATGACGGCCCTGCTCTTCCGCTTTACGGGCAGCTTCCATCACATCCATCACAATGAAGGGATCGACCTTGGACCGGCTTGAGTTTCGCATGTTGATCTCCCATGGTGCGGCCATGAGTTTTGACCGCGTATTCTCTCTGGCGTCAATCCCGTGTGCACGCCTGTTTCGACTTCTTTCCCACGCGGTCAGAGGCCGGTCGGGATATATGCAGACGCAGGGTCTGATCCTGGTGGCGGCGCTGACGCTGGCCCCATTCGCCGCACAGGCCCAATCCATCCGGCTGCTGCGCGACGCCGATATCGAAAACGGCCTGACGGAACTGGCGCGTCCCATCCTGACCGCGGCGGGTCTTAGCCCGCGACGGGTGCGGATCCTTGTGGTAGATGACAGCAGTTTCAATGCTTTCGTGATCGACCATCGCGCAATATTTGTGAACTACGGGCTGATCTTAAAGGCGGAAACGCCTGAAATGTTGCAGGCGGTCCTGGCCCATGAAGCCGCCCATATCGCCAATGGCCATATCGGGCGGCGCATTCAGAATATGCGGTCTGCAAGCACCGCTGCGGGCTTGGGCACGGCGCTTGGGATGCTGGCCGCGATCTCGGGTGGTGGTGAGGCTGGCGCAGGCGTGGCCTTTGGGGTGCAATCATCAGCACTGCGCAACTTCCTGTCCCACACCCGCGCCGAAGAATCCTCCGCCGACCGCTCCGCTATCGGGTTCTTGACCGCCGCCGGGATCAATCCCAAGGGTATGGTTGACCTGCACCGCATCTTTGCCGGACAAGAGGCGCTCAGCGCCTCGTCGCAAGATCCTTATATGCGGTCACACCCGCTGACCCGTGACCGGATGCGCGCGGCCGAGGCCTATGTGGCGAGCGCCGGTGACGGCCCCGCAACCAATCCCAAAGCCGCCTATTGGCTGGCGCGGGTGCAGGGCAAGCTTTCTGCGTTTACCCGTGCACCGAGCTGGACCAAACGGCGCAGCTCTTCCGAGACCTATGCGGATGTGAAGCGGATGCGTCTGGCTGTGGCGCAGCATCGCCAGCACAATTTTGGCCGCGCCCAAAAAGAAATGCAGGCGCTTTTGGCCTCTCGCCCCAAGGATGCCTATTATCATGAGCTTTGGGGGCAGATCCTTTATGAGAACCGCCGCTGGGCGGCGGCCGTCGCGGCGTTTGGCACCGCGGCAAAGCTGGCCCCAAATGAACCGCTGATCCTTGCGAGCCTTGGGCGCGCAGAACTCGCTGCAGGCAATCCGCGTGCGGCACTCAAGACGATGGAAAAGGCGCGCGGTCTCGATTTTCGCAACGCAACCTTGCTGCGTGATATGTCGCTGGCTTACGCCCAGACCCAACAAACCGGTATGGCCGCCCTTGTGACCGCAGAGCGTTACGCCCTGCAAGGGCGGCTGAAAGATGCAGGCCCGCACGCAAAACGCGCAACGGGCCTGCTGGCAAAAGGGTCTCCGGCGTGGCGCCGGGCCCAAGATGTTCTGATTGCCTTTGAACAAGACGAGAAAAGGAAACAAAAATGATTGCCCCGACACGCATGGCCCTGATGGCGGCCTGCGCGCTCTCTCTCACCGCTCCGGCGGCGCGGGCGCTTGACCTCGACAATATGACCCCCGGCGAGCAGGAGGCCTTTGGCGCGGCTGTACGCAGCTATCTTCTGGAAAACCCGCAGGTGATCCTTGAGGCGGTGGATGTGCTGGAACAACAGCAGCAACAGGCCGAAGCGGCACGCGACGATGCCTTAGTGAAGGCCAACCTGCAGGAATTGCAGGACGATGGCTATTCCTGGGTGGGGGGCAATCCCGAAGGTGATATCACCTTGGTCGAATTCATGGACTACCGCTGTGGCTATTGCCGCAAGGCCGCGCCTGAAGTCGAGGCATTGCTGGCGGCTGACAAGAATATCCGCTTTGTTGTCAAGGAGTTCCCAATCCTTGGGGAAGCCTCCATGGTGTCTTCGCGTTTTGCGGTGGCCACCAAAATGGTTGCTGGTGACGAGGCCTATAAGAACATCCACGACACGTTGATTGCCTTTCAGGGGGAACCAAATGAGGTCGCGCTGCGCCGCATGGCTGAAGGTCTGTCACTGGATGCGGATGCAATCCTTGCCAAGATGGATGACCCGGAGGTGACGGACCAGATCCAGCGCACCCGCACTCTGGCACAGACTTTGTCGATCTCTGGCACGCCGACCTTTGTTCTGGAAGACGAGATGCTGCGGGGCTATCTGCCCGCAGATCAGCTTCAGATCATGATCGACACTATTCGCGAAAATCGCAGTTGATCCACCCGCCGGGGGCTCTGCCCCCGGACCCCCGGGATATTTGGGGTTAGAAGATGCAGGGCATCATCCCGCCGCTTTGATCTCCTCAGCCGCTTGCGCATCCAGCGCGGCGGCTTTTTTCTCGACCTCTTCTACGATGTGGTCGATCATCTGGTCATTGGACATTTTGTGGCTGGCCTTGCCCGCCAGATAGACCATGCCGGAGCCGGCCCCGCCGCCGGTGAAGCCTACGTCGGTCATCAATGCCTCGCCCGGGCCGTTCACGACGCAGCCAATGATCGACAGGCTCATCGGGGTTTTGATGTGTTCGAGCCGCTCTTCCAGTGCCTCAACCGTCTTGATGACGTCAAAGCCCTGACGCGCGCAGCTGGGGCAGGAGATGATGTTAACGCCCCGGTGGCGCAGCCCGAGGGATTTGAGGATTTCAAAGCCCACTTTGACTTCCTCGACCGGGTCTGCCGAGAGGCTTACACGTAGGGTGTCGCCGATCCCCATCCACAAAAGCTGACCAAGGCCGATGGCGGATTTGATGGTGCCGGACATCAGCCCTCCGGCCTCGGTGATGCCGAGGTGAATGGGCGCATCGGTGGCATCCGCAAGCATCTGATAAGCGGCAGCCGACATGAAGACGTCAGAGGCTTTTACCGAGATCTTGAACTCGTGAAAATCATGATCCTGCAGGATCTTAATATGGTCGAGACCAGACTCGACCATCGCATCTGGGCAGGGTTCGCCGTATTTTTCCAGCAGGTGTTTTTCCAAGCTGCCCGCGTTCACACCGATGCGGATTGAACAATTATGGTCGCGGGCGGCTCTGATCACCTCTGCCACACGCTTTTCATCACCGATATTGCCGGGGTTGATGCGCAGGCAGGCCGCCCCCGCCTCTGCAGCCTCAATGCCGCGTTTGTAGTGGAAATGGATGTCGGCGACGATCGGAACCGGGCTTTCGCGCACGATTTCCTTGAGCGCACGGGCTGAGGCCTCATCCGGGACCGATACGCGCACGATGTCAGCGCCCGCCTCTGCGGCGGCCTGTACCTGCGCGATGGTGCCTTTGATATCGGTGGTCAATGTGTTGGTCATCGTCTGCACCGCAATGGGCGCATCGCCTCCGACGGGCACATTGCCCACATGGATCTGGCGGCTCTTGCGGCGTTCGATGTTCCGCCAGGGGCGGATGTGATTCATGGACATGGCTGCCTCGTCCTGCGTGTCGCGTGCCCCTTAGATAGGCCGACGCCCCGGAGCCTGCAATGGCTGTCCGGGGCGTTGTGCAAATCCATGGGTCATCCCGGCGTGATACACGCGGTATTGATCAGTCGGAGTTGGTGACCGGGCTGGTTTGGGTGGCGCGCAACTGGGCCACCATAGTGGCAAGCGCCTGATTCTGTTCTGCCTCTAGATCGGCGATCTGAAAGCGTCCGCTTAGAGCGTCGGGAGAGAGGTCGACGTTCTTAGTGACCTGACCGCGCCCACCGACGGGGCCGTAGTGCTGGCCATTGACCGCAAAATAGATCGCGCTGCTCTCGCCGGTGCGTAGCTGTGGCGCATCCTCCGTCAGCGGCACCTCGAAGGTCTGTCCCGGCTCCATGATGGTTTCAAAGATCACAGAGCCATCGGCCGCTTTGACCTGAACCCAAGAGGGGCGCACGGCGATCATTTCGACCGAAGGCGCGCGGTCTTCGAGAACCTGCGGCACCGCGAGGTCGGTGTATTCATTTGCGGGCACCATGGCATCAGCCAAGACAATGCCCGGCTGCTCAAACCCGGCGAAATTGCCGTGGGCGCGCGGATCGAGAGTGGAGATCGGCGCATCACGGGCCACCAGCACCGGCACATCAAGCGCCTGTGGGCGATAAAGACGGTCCAAAGCCTCGGTCGCGGGATCTTCGGTCAGTTCTGCCGCTGCAAGCGTCGCGCTGGCCAGTGGGTCAAGCTCCGCCAGAACTTCTGGCGTTTGCTCGACAGGGGCGAATGTCACCTGCTGCACCTCGTGCAGAATTTTCCAGCCACCGAAGCCCAGACCACCGATTACGGTGGCCAGAACCAAGAGCGATCCGATGGCGCGCGGGTCAATCTGGCTGAGAAAGCTGTCGGTCACCGGTACAAATGGCGTGGCGGAATTGCTGAAGGCATCGCCGCCAAGACCATTGCTGCTGGCAGCGGCCATATCACGGGGTTTGCGCACCGATGCCTCGGACGACATGCCATGGGCGACGGAAAATCCGCTTTCGGCGCAAAAGCCCGCAAAGGCCTTTTCCGGGTCCATGTTCAGATAGCGGGCATAGGAGCGCACATACCCTGCAATAAAGCCGGGCGTGTCGAAAACGGTCGGGTCGCAGTTTTCAATCGCGTCGATGTAAGAAGCCTTGATCCGGAGCTCGCGTTGTACATCCAGCAGAGACTTACCCATGGTTGCGCGTTCACCGCGCATCATGTCGCCAAGTCGCAACTCGAAATCGTCGAAACCGCGTGGCGGTTCCGGGGTATCTTCACGACGTCCAAAAGTGCGCTGCGTTAGGCGCCCGATCATGCCTGCTGTCCCATCAAGTCCTGCCGTTTTGCGACATTTACGCTGTACCAACCGATTCCCGATTCGTCAGCGCAGTTTCATTGATGAAAGAATAACACAATTCTGTTTAATGAACACTTAGCTTAGGTTCATCCGGCCAGTTCGGCGCGATTTAGCGCACAATGCGACCAAAGGTTATCCATTGCGCGGATCAGGTGGTCCATTTCGCCGGGCCCATGCACCGGAGACGGCGTAAAACGCAGACGTTCGGTGCCGCGCGGCACGGTCGGGAAGTTAATCGGCTGCACGTAGATGCCAAAATCAGACAGCAGCATGTCCGACAACTTTTTAGTGTGGACCGGGTTTCCAACAATCACCGGCACGATGTGGCTGCCGTGGTCAATAACGGGCAGGCCCATCATCTTGAGGCGTGTTTTCAGGTAACGCGCCTGTTCTTGATGCTTGTCACGCAGCTCCTGCGCTGTCTTCAGATAGCGCACAGACGCCGCCGCCCCTGCGGCAATCGCAGGCGCCAGCGAGGTGGTAAAGATGAAACCCGGCGCATAAGAGCGAATGGCGTCGCACATTTTCTCTGAGGCGGCGATGTAGCCGCCCATGACGCCATAGGCCTTGGCGAGGGTGCCGTTGATGATGTCGATGCGATGCGCGAGGTTGTCGCGTTCAGTCACGCCCCCACCCCGTGGGCCATACATCCCCACCGCATGCACCTCGTCGATATAGGTCAGCGCGTTGAATTCATCGGCGAGATCGCAGATTTCCTCGATCGGGCCAAAATCGCCATCCATGGAATAGACGCTTTCAAAGGCGATGAGCTTGGGCGCGGCGGGATCATCGGCCTCCAGCAACTCGCGCAGATGGGCGACGTCATTGTGGCGGAAGACCCGCTTGGCGCCACCGTTGCGGCGCACGCCCTCGATCATTGAGGCATGGTTCAGCGCGTCGGAATAGATGATGAGACCCGGCAGCAGCTTGGGCAGCGTCGACAAGGTCGCGTCATTGGCAATATAGGCGGAGGTGAACAGAAGTGCTGCCTCCTTGCCATGCAGATCGGCAAGCTCGGTTTCCAGTTCTTTGTGATAGACCGTGGTGCCGGAGATATTGCGCGTCCCGCCCGAGCCTGCACCGGTGGAGTCGATTGCTTCGCGCATCGCCTTCAGCACAACCGGATGCTGGCCCATGCCAAGGTAGTCATTGCCGCACCAGACCGTGATCTCTTGTTCGCTGCCATCGGGGCGGGTCCAGACCGCATGCGGGAACTGACCACGGCGGCGTTCGATATCAATGAACGTCCGATAGCGGCCCTCTTCGTGAAGGCGTTCAATCGCTGCGTCGAGTTGTGCGGTATAGTCCACCGTCATCTCCATAGCTGTCTGCCGGTGCCACTCCGGCCTGGCTGCGTCTTGATCCCGACCTGCCCCTTGGGGCAACAAACGCCGCGATCCTTGTCGCGGTGTCTAACCGGCACCTTTGTCCTCATCAACGTGATAGAGTGTCACGGCCCCCATCATCCTTGATACAGGTCAAATAAACCTTTCAGGGGTTTTAGAACCATTCTGAACTTCAGGCAAGCTTGCGGAGCATCAAAGCTGCCATGCATCCTGCGCGCAAAACGCCGCAGGGGGTGGGCTGTGTTGCGGATAGGAAACCTTTGTTCTGCAACGGGTTTTGCGTGAGTGCCTTGCGTGCAAAAGCCCGGCGCCCGCCGAAAACCGCTGGTGATGTTTTGATACAATCGTGCGACTGGCCCTTGTCATATTGCGCTGCTAGGCTCCGTCCCGAGACCCGCCCGGCCCTGTCGATGTGTCATCGCGCCCGGTGCGGGCAGGCACTATTTTCAGGAGCGACCCATGTCCCTTACCCCGGTTCTCGATAAGATCGATTCCGATATTTCCGCCGCCACCGACCGGCTGCTGGAGCTTTTGCGTATTCCCTCCATTTCCACTGACCCCGCCTATAAGGCCGACTGCGACGCCGCCGCTGACTGGTTGGTGAAGGATCTGAATTCCATCGGCATCAAGGCCGAAAAGCGCGAAACACCGGGCCACCCCATGGTGGTGGGCCATGTGGGCGAAGAAAACACCGACGGCCCGCATCTGCTGTTTTACGGCCATTACGACGTGCAACCGGTAGATCCGCTGAACCTGTGGAACACGCCGCCCTTTGAGCCGAAGCTCGAAGAGACCACGAATGGCACGGTGATCCGGGGCCGTGGTGCATCGGATGATAAGGGCCAGCTGATGACCTTTGTGGAGGCCTGCCGCGCCTGGCAAGCGGTGCATGGCACCCTGCCCTGCCGCATCACCTTCTTCTTCGAGGGCGAAGAGGAATCCGGCTCACCCTCGCTGATCCCCTTCCTCAACGCCGCCAAGGAAGAGCTGTCGGCGGATATTGCGCTGATCTGCGACACGTCGATGGTGGCGCGCGGGGTGCCGTCGGTGGCGTCGCAACTGCGCGGTATGATGAAGGATGAGTTCACCCTGATCGGCCCCAAGATTGACCTGCATTCCGGTCATTACGGCGGTCCCGGCCTCAACCCGCTGCGCGAGATGTCCCACATCATCGCCTCTTTCCACGACCCCGAAACCGGTGCCGTCGCCGTGGAGGGGTTCTATGAAGGAGTGCATGAGGTGCCCGCCGATATCCTGCGCCAGTGGGAAGGCTGCGGCTTTGACGAAAAAGACTACCTGTCCAATGCCGGCTACACCGAGGCGCATGGCGAGAAGAAATATTCCGTGCTGGAACAGCAATGGGCACGCCCAACGCTGGAGATCAACGGTCTTTGGGGCGGCTATCAGGGCGCGGGCACCAAGACAGTGATTCCGTCCGAGGCGCATTGCAAAATCACCTGCCGTCTGGTGGGTGACATGGACCCGGCAGCACTGCGCAAGAAGATCCGCAAACATGTCGAGGATCGCCTGCCCACGGATTGCACCGTGAAGTGGGATCTCGATCTAGATGGTGCCCCCGCCTATGTGATCGACACTACCCGCCCCGAGTTTGAGGCCGCCCGTGGCGCGCTGACCGAGGAATGGAACCGCGAGGCGGTGTTCTCCGGCATGGGCGGGTCCATCCCGGTGGCGGGCTATTTCAAGTCGATCCTCGGAATGGACGCGATGCTGATCGGCTTTGCCAATGAGGATGACGCGATCCACTCTCCGAATGAGAAATATGACCTAGAGAGCTTTCACAAAGGTATCCGCTCTTGGGCGCGTGTCCTGGACGCGCTGAGCAAGGCATAAAGCGTTGCGGGGGCATTCAGCGCCCCCGTCTAAGCCGTAAGGACAGCCCCCGACCTAGGGAGAGGGCTGTCCGACCTAATGATCGGACGATACGATCATTAAAATAAGCGCGGCTCTTATTCCTCCGCGCGCAGCACCGGTCTTGGGCGCGCGTGGTCGTCCAGCGCCACAAAGGTAAAGATCGCTTCGGTCACCTGCTGGGTCTCTTCCTGATGACGGGCCCGCCGCCACGCACGGACCCGTATTCGCATCGAGGTCCGCCCGATCTTTAGCATCTCCGCATAAAGCGAGACCTCATCGCCAACCAGAACCGGGCGGTGAAACTGGATCTCTTCGACCGATACGGTTGAGGCCCGTCCTTTTGACACCCGCGCGGCAATGGTGCCTGCGGCAAGGTCCATCTGGCTCATCAACCAGCCGCCAAAGATATCGCCCGCCGGGTTGGTGTCGGTCGGCATCGCAATCACGCGGATTGTGGGTTGGGTTTCAGGAGGGCTTTCTGGCAAAGACATGGGTTGGCTCTCATCTGTGAACGGATGGCTGGGGTCATCCCCACTGTGTCGCCAGCGCCCGCACAGGAAAAGGCAAAACCGCAGTGATCGCGCGTTGAGGCATCAAATGCCTATGTTTTGAGAGCATTAAAGTGAAAGGGTGAAAGTGGCGCGGTTGACGGGGCTCGAACCCGCGACCCCCGGCGTGACAGGCCGGTACTCTAACCAACTGAGCTACAACCGCGCATTTTCAGTGCTGACCTCGGCCAGCGAGTTCCCTCCGGGACGGTCCTGATGCCTTGTGACAGGCCCCACAGGCGGGGTGAAAGTGGCGCGGTTGACGGGGCTCGAACCCGCGACCCCCGGCGTGACAGGCCGGTACTCTAACCAACTGAGCTACAACCGCACTTTCATTGCTGGCCTCAGCCAGCAGGTTCCCTCCGGGACGGTCCTGATCCTCCTAAGAGGCCCCTCAGGCAGGGCAACAGTGGCGCGGTTGACGGGGCTCGAACCCGCGACCCCCGGCGTGACAGGCCGGTACTCTAACCAACTGAGCTACAACCGCTTGCTGTTGCGTCCAACACCGTGGCTGAACGTTGGGGTGTAATATTCGCAGGTCGCGGGGGGCGTCAAGCGCAGAAATGCCATTTTCCGGGCTTTCCACTGAAAAAAATGGCAGTTTTGAATAAGAGACTGAAAATCTTGGAGAATACCCCGCGATCAAGTCTTTCCGAGCTGAAACAGCGCCAGAAACTCCTGCGCGGCCTCCATGTCACCGCTGACAGTGACCATATTGGCCGCCACAAGGTCCGGCAGCGGCCTTGCACCATAGACCGCTGCCGCCATTGTGTTCCCCGTCCCCGTGATCACAAACGGGGCCTGCGGTGGGATCACAAAGCGGGTCTCAAGAGCCGCGCCGTCCAGACGCATCTCAAACGCCTCATCGGTGAAATCAAAGCCAGCAGTCAGGCAGCAGCCCGTGGCGCGCTCCTGAATCAGGTTCACCCCCATGGAGATCATCAGGGCAGACGGGCTGATAAACCGCGACGGATCATGTCCGGGCATCATCAGCGCCCAGCGGCACAGGGATTCCAGCACCGGCAGCAGGCCCCGCCCCTGCCCGCTCAGGGAATAAACCCCAAGCCGGCTGTCATGCAGCACCACGCCGATTTCCACCAGTTGCGTCAAACGTCCGGTGAGCACGCTCGCGGTGATCCCCGGCAGACCGGCGCGGATCATCTGGAACCGCTTGGGCGTAAACATCAATTCGCGCACCACAAGCAACGCCCAGCGGTCGCCAATCAGGTTCAGGGCATGCGCCGCAAGGCAACCTTCGTCGTAGCGCACACGTTTGGATTTTGCCTGTTTAGTCATTTTTTTATACTGTCAGTTGTTTTTTCATACTATCGCTGACACGCTAGACTCGCAAGCAGGGATTCGCCTGCCTGTTCTTTTTTGAGAGGTGATAAAACATGAGCTATTACACAGGTGCGCTGGTCGCGGTTCCGACGGCCAACAAGGACAAATATCGAGAACATGCCAAGGCCGCCTGGCCGCTGTTTCGCTCCTATGGCGCCTTGCGCATGGTGGAGACCTGGGGCAGCGATGTGCCAACTGGAAAAGTCACCGATTTCTATCAGGCCGTAGCCGCGCAGGACGATGAAACGGTGGTGTTTTCCTGGATGGAATGGCCCGACAAGGCGACTGCGGATGCCTCATGGCAGAAGATGGAAAACGACCCCGCCATGAAAGATCTGCCTGAGATGCCCTTTGACGGCTCTCGCATGATCTTTGGCGGCTTCTCCCCGCTCTTTGCGGCCGGCGACACGCCCGACACCGGCTATTACCAGGGTTTCCTGCTCGCCGTGCCCGAAGACAATAAATCGCAGTATGAGGCCATGATCGAACCGATCTGGCAGATGTTCCACAGCGGTGGTGCGTCTAGTATTACCGAAGTCTGGGGCACAGACATCCCCAAAGGCCAACGCACCGATTTCTTCCGTGCAACCAAGGCACAGGACGGTGAGGTTCCGGTCATCGGTTGGACCACATGGCCGGACCGGGAAACCTATCTAAACGCCATCAAAATGATGAATGAGGACAAGGACAATCCCGACATTCCCGAAATGCCTTTTGACGGCATGCGCATGATGTGGGGCGGGTTTGAGCCTCTGCTTGACTATCGCGCCGCAACCTGACCGCTCCGTGCTGCCCTGCGCCGCCCTTCTGTAGGGCGGCGTTTGCATTTTCATATCAAAAGGCCCGACCACGCAACTTGCACAAACCGCGCCCGCCGTTGGTACGGTCTGTCCGCTGCGCGTAGGGCCAATGTGCAACCCTCAGCCGCGGCCTCGGTAAGGCGGCACGCCTTGATCGGGGATCCATACGCCTTCCGGCAGTGGTCCGGTCTGCCAGAACACATCGATCGGGATGCCCCCGCGCGGATACCAGTAGCCACCAATCCGCAACCATTGGGGGGCGAGGAAATCGGCCAGACGGCGCGCGATAGAGATCGTACAATCCTCGTGAAACGCACCGTGGTTGCGAAATGATGTCAGGAACAGTTTGAGCGATTTCGACTCGACGAGCCAAGGACCGGGAACATAGTCGATCACCAGATGGGCAAAGTCCGGCTGACCGGTCATTGGACAGAGCGAGGTGAACTCGGGCGCGGTGAAACGCACGTTATAGGCCACATCAGCCTGCGGATTCGGCACGCGCTCAAGTTCCGCCTCTTCGGGGCTGGCGGGGATGCGGGTCTCGCCGCCGAGTTGCTTGAGGTTGCTGTAGATATCTTCGGACATCAAAGTCTCCATCACGTCAGACACCGCGCTTATTGCCCCAGATCAGGACATGCAGTTGCGGCAGGATACGGGGGGCGAACCAGCCATCGGCCATCGCTTTTTCAGTAAGCCAGCCGAGACGGTTGGCCAGTGTTTGCAGGTCCACCGGGGTTGCGGGATCCACCTCGGGATTGCCGGGCTGAAGATAGAGGGCAAGATCGCTGTGATGTCTGTGGACCTCGCGCGCCCACTGGTAGTCGGTCTCGTCGAATATCACGATCTTCATGACCTGCTGTCGCGCGCCAGCACCGATGGTGCGGCAGCTGTCGAAGGCATCCCAATCCACGTTCTCGCCGCTTGATGGCGGCTTGGGCGACAGGACCAGCGTGTCGAGATCGGCAAACCACGGCCGGGCGATAGAGCCTTGGGTTTCACAGGCAAACCGGTAGCCAGCCGCCCTGCCCTTGGTGATGAGCGGGCCAAAATCCTGAATGGCCGGATTGCCCCCGGACAGCGACACCGTCAGGGGCTGCCCGCTCGAGAGCTTGTGTACCTTGGCCCAGACAGCATCGGTCTCCATCGGTGCCCAGCTATGGCGATACTGGCTCTCTACCGCATGCAGGCTGTCGCACCAACTGCACCGATAATCACACCCGCCAGCACGAACAAAGACTGTGGGCTCTCCGATCAACGCGCCCTCGCCCTGAATGGTCGGGCCGAATATCTCGGCGATACGCAGGGTCATGGCCGGTATTCCGCCCATGTTTTTGGCGTTTCGCTGACCAGCACGGCACGGGTCTCGGGCCAGCGCGCGGCGCACCAGTCATGGAAATGTTTCGCCATGTTCTCCGCCGTCGACGGGCCCTCCAGCACATCGTTCAGATGCCGGTGATCGAAGGTGTCATCGATATAGGTCTTGAGTGGCTTCAGATCGTGGTAATCGCGCACAAACCCGTCAGTGTTGAGGGTTTCGGCGGCCAGTTCGACCACCACGATATAATTGTGCCCATGCAGACGCGCGCATTGGTGGTCGTCCGGCAAATGGCTCAACTGATGGCTGGCCGAAAAGTGGAATTCCTTACGAATGCGAAACATCAGCTTTCCCCTCGCGTGGCAAGCGCCGTGGTCCAATACTCCGGGTCAGCATAGGTGGTAGGGTCATTGACCCCGGCCAGATGAAAGGCCTCACGCCGCTCCACACAGGTGCCGCAGCGCCCGCAGTGGAACGCGCCACCTTTGTAGCAAGACCACGTCTCGGCAAAGGGCGTGCCATGCTGTGCGCCCTGACGGACGATCTCGGCTTTGCTGTGTTCAACAAAGGGCGTGTGCAGCCGGACATCGGCATACCCCTCCAACGCCGCCTGCTGCATGGCGTCGAAAGCGCGCGTAAAACCGGGACGGCAGTCCGGGTAGATGAAGTGATCGCCGCCATGCACGGCGGTGGCCACGGCCGCATCACCTTGCGCCGCAGCGATGCCAAAGCCGATCGACAGCATGATCGCATTCCGGTTTGGCACGACGGTGATTTTCATCGTTTCTTCGGCGTAATGCCCGTCAGGCACGTCGATATCGTCGGTTAAGGCGGAGCCTGTCAGCGCTCCACCGATGCCGCGCATGTCGATCAGGTGGAACGGCACGCCGAGCCGCTTGGCAGCCGCTTCGGCAAAGTCGACCTCCTTGCGGTGACGTTGGCCATAGTCGAAGGAGACCAGCCGGGTGAGCTGATGCTCATTGGCTGTGATATGCGCAAGCGACACGGAATCGAGTCCGCCTGAGCAGATGACAAGTGTTTTCATTCTGGGGCCCTTGTTTTGATGTCCGGGTAGGCTGCGACCGGATGGCGGGGCTTATTGCAGATCTCGCACAGATTGCAAGCGGCGCTGGTTCTGGATCAGGATGTTCTGGGATCAAACACCCGGTGCATAAACACAGTTGCTAGCCAATCGGCGACCCGACGCCGCATGAGGATTACGACACGCCAACCTTCGCTTACGATGCAGCCACAAACATCACAGGTTTGAAGGGCTGCGGGAAAACCGGGCTTTTGCTGCAACTGCGCCAATGGCCGCGTTGGCAGACGCAGAAAGGCTTGCGAATTTTTTCACAGTCTTGCGATCACCCGTCCCGATCTTGAGGTCATCAATTCAGTTGAGATCGATAGAGTTTCCGACGTTATTCGCATATGTTATCAGACGATGCGCGAAGCGAGAATTGCCGCAATCCTCCGATCTTTCCAGTGCATCGTGGCGCGCCTTCAGCATCTCGACACAGCGCCACAGGCCTGAGGATTGCTCCGGTCGGATCAGTGGTTGCTTCGCTGGCTCGCAATACCAAGTAGCTCTCGCCACCCACCTGCTCAGACGCACCGTCTAGCAGGAGCATCGGACCTGATTGATCCGCAAAAATGCGTGGCGCGGGCCCTTGTCCGCCGCCAAAAGTCAGGTCTCCATCAATCACTTCAATAACTGTCTCCCAGCAAGGCCCGTCGCCGATCTGCAAATATGCTGGCGTCTCTTGATCCATTGACCGGCTAAGAATTGAAATCAAATTCTCGGTCGCCTGAGAGTTTCCTATTTGTGCGTTCGCCGCACCAACCATCACGAAGATAAATAGCAAAGATCGCATATTGAGGTGGCCCTAATTTAAAGCAACTTGGTTGGCGACCTTGATACGGGTAGCTACATTTCGGACGACATTGGCCAAACGTAAAGTCGTTGTCTACACGCGTTCGTTGGATTTTCCCTGCCATCAGGAAGCAGTCCCTCGCGCAAAGCGCAGCATTTGTCAAACTCGGCTCGAAACTGCCTTACAGCGATCCAATTTGATTGACTATCAAGGACTTGTTCAAGCTGCCGCTTTGACAAACGACCGGGATGGTTGCCAGCCTGATGAAGCTGGCCGTCAGGCCTCAGGCACGAGTTCGCAACACCGCCAAGCGTAGGCTTGCGTGCCGCGTTATAGGCTCAATTATTTTGCGCACACGTCGCAAAGTTGACCTGAAGCTTTGAGGATATGGTGGGTCGTGAGAGGCTCGAACTCCCGACATCTTCGGTGTAAACGAAGCGCTCTACCAACTGAGCTAACGACCCGGTGAGCGGGGATTTAGAGAATGCTGAGGGAAAGTGCAAGAGGGCATCGCAAGGTTTTTTGAGAAAATGTGACAGCCTTCAGCGCAACACGGTTTCGCGCCCCTCTTCAAGCACATAGACACAGCCCTGTTCATTGGGCAGGGCCGCCATCTCGTCACGCTCCAGCCCGCATATCAAGCCGCGCACCACCTGCCCCAGCAGCCCATGCGCAACCAATACGGTTGGGGCCTCCAGACGCTGCAAGAGGCCCAGAATGCGGTCGTGCAGCGCGGCAAATCCCTCGCCTTCGGGCGCGGCGCAAAACAGATCGAGGTGGGTGTCAACGCGGGCATCGATTTCAGGATAGCGCGCGGCGATTTCCTGAAGGGTAAGCCCCTGAAACTGGCCTGCATAGACTTCTGCCAATGCAGGCTCAGTCACAAAGCTCTGCGCGCCAAGTGCGATACGCGCCGTGTGCTGGGCGCGGCGCAGCGGCGAAACAAGACAGGGCGGCCGCTGATCGCGCAGAATAGGCGCCATCAAATCCGCCTGCCGGTGCGCATGCGCGATGCCCAATTCTGTCAGATCAGATTCCAGTTGCCCCTGCACGCGCTGTTCAGCGTTCCATTCGGTCTGACCATGCCGCAAGAACCAGATCTTGGGGAAATCTCTCATTTTCAAATCCTTATTGAATGCACACCACGCAGGTCCGCGCCCGTTCCAGCCCGATATCAAAAGGGCTGCCGATTGTTACCCTTGTGAGGACAAACGGCTTGAGAGCAAATCACCAGATTCATCGAGGATCGGATAGCCTGCCATCGCAAAGGAGGTATTGACCTGTTTCAGAATGCGCAAGGTTTCCTGATGAATGGCGCTGGTCTCAATGCTTTCGCTCACGCCTTCGCGCAGGCGTGTCAGGTGTTTGCTTTGTAGTCTCTGCTCTGCGGTGCGGATGCTTTCCTTCTCCGCAACCAGCTCGCGTGCATCATCAGGGTTGCGCGTCATCATCACCGTCAGCGCCAGTTGTACATTGGCCTGAATGCGGTCCATAAAGTCGTCGATCTCCTGCTTGCCGCTTTTGGAAAAGCTGATCCCCTCATGCGACAGTTTGCGGGCCAGATCGGTCATTTTTCGCGCCACCTGATCGGCGGCGGCCTCAAGGTTGGCCGCCATCAGCGACGCCTCAATCGCGCCATTGACGGCACTGTCATCCAGCTTGTGACGGTTCATCCCCGCCAAATAGAGTTTGAGGTCCAGATGCATCTGTCGCAGCGCTTTGTCCTCGTCACGGATCGCATTGGCGACCCGGTCGTCCCAGACCTCATAAAGGCCCATGGCGGCGACCAGCATTTTCTCGATGACCTCCCCCATCCGCAACAGTTCCCGCGCAGCGCAGCCAAGTGCGCGCGGCGGGTCTTCAAGGGAGGCGGGGTCCAAGGCACTCATCCCGCGCCCCAGCGACTGAACGTTGGGATCACGCATCACGCCTTTGCTCATACGGGCAATGATGCCGACAAACGGCAGCGCCAGCAGGCACAACGCAAGGTTAAAGGCCAGATGCAGCCCCATCACCTGTACCGCCGCACCCTGCCCCAGCCATGTGGGATCAAGCGCATCCAAATTGAGCGCAAGCAGCACAGCCAAGGCGCCACCACCGCGCAGCGCGAGATTGGCGCTCACGATACGGCGGGCGCGCACATCGGCCGCCAAAGTCAGCACAAATGCGATCATGGCGCCACCAAGGTTGGCCCCAAGAACCATTGCCATCGCTGCCATCGGCGGCAGCGCCCCCTGCGCCACCATGGTTACAAACAGCAGGATGGCTGCAACGCTGGAATGCACCACCCACGCAAAGACTGCACCCAGCAGGAAGGCGGTCAGCAGATCACTGTCGAGATAGCCAAGGACGGCCACTGCGCCGTCGCTCTGGATAATTGGTGCCGTGGCCGTGCGCAGCATATCAAGCGAGACAAAGATCAGCGCAAGTCCGATCAGGATGCGGCCAGTCTGGCGCAGCTTGCGCTGGTTGCTGCGCAAGAACAGGGCGACCCCCAGCAGCAGCAGTGCAGGCACCAATATACCGGGACGGGCCAGCAGGATCTGCGCCACCAATGCGGACCCCAGATCCGCACCGAGCAGCATCGCCACCCCTACCGCTGCACTCAGCGCGCCTTTGCTGGCAAAGTTTGAGACCAGCATCGCAACGGCAGTAGAGCTTTGTAGCAGCATGGCCGAAACCAGCCCCGAGATCGCCGCCAGCAGCCGGTTATCCGACGCCCGCCTCAGGCCTTGTCTGAGTTGCGTGGCAAACGCCCGCTCCACACCGGTGCGCACCAGTCGCACCGCCCACAGCAAGAGCGCTGCCGCGCCCGCGATCTGTATCAAAAATGCCGTCAATCCTGTGTTCCGCCCTCGCGTGTGGTCGAACTTTCGCCCGACGTTTTTTGACGAGATTACGTCGTTGCGACGATCCAGCTTGGCCGAATTGCGCTCTTCTCTATGTAAGGCGCGACATCATGACCGCTGAACAGCCCGTGATCGGTGATCAGAATAGATCCGATCCCCGCCGCAGCGCCACCCAGCACATCCGTGTGCAGCGTATCCCCCACCATTGCGATACGGTCGCGAGGAATGCCCGCCAGCCGCGCCAACGCGGTGTCAAAGGCATTGCCGAAAGGCTTGCCAAAGAACATGGCTTTGCCGCCGGTGCGTTCAGTGATGTCATGCGCAATGAGGCCCGGCTCCAGCGACAGGCCCTCTTCGCGGGGGGCCACCAAATCAGGGTTGGCCACAACCAGCGGGCGCGGGTTTTCCAGCAGCGCGTCGGTCAGCGCCTTTGTGTCGACCGCATCCCAGCGCGCGGATGACAGCAGCAAAAAGCCCCCGGCGGTGCGAGCCAGGTCCGGGTTATCCGCGAGATGTGCAATCTGCACGCCCGAGGGCGCATCACTAAAGTCATCTTCCGGGGCCGCTGCCGCAGCCCAGCAAGTGCCCTCGGGCAGCCTCGGCAGCCCAGCAAAGGCCACGTCGCGGCTGGAAACCACCTCGGATGCAGTGAAATCAAAGCCAAGCCGGTGATATTTGGCCAGCACCTCTGCGCGCGTGTAGCTGGCGGCATTGGTCAGCACCACCAGCCGTTTGCCCAGGGCGCGCAGTGCTGCCATGCGTTCGACCGCGCCGTCGATGGCGGTCTCGCCTCGGTTCAGCACGCCAAAGGCATCCAGAATATAGGCATCATAGTCATCGACGGTATCGCCCAGATCCCGCCCCTCATGCGACGCAGCGGCAAAACGTGCATCCGGCAGTGTCGCGCGCACGCTCTCATATCGTTGAAACGCCCAGTCGGTGCCGATCATTGTGCTCATATCTCTCATGTCGCGATGGCGGGTGTCGGGACACGTTCGCTCCAGCGCAGGCCGCGCTCCAGCAAGAGACGCTGCACCCGGCCGGGATAATCCGTCACGATCCCATCAACACCCGCATCAATCATCGCTTCGATATCGGCGGTCTCATTGACAGTCCAGACAGTGACCGGAAGCGACAGCGCGCGGGCCTGTGCCAGCAGCTCCGGGGTGACGTCCTGAAACCACGGACACCACATCTGACCCCCGGCTTTGGCGACCACTTCAGGCAGGGCAATCACATCGGTAACACCTGCTGGTTGCTCGCCTTCTGTTCCGCGCGGGGCCTCGGACAGATAGGAGGTTGGCATCTCCGGGGCCTGACGGCGGCATTCGTCCAGAAGCGCCCAGTCAAAACTATGCAGCGCAGTGCGCGCGCTCAGCCCATGGGCGCGCACGACCTCCACCACCGCCGAGACCTGCTGCACGCGGATGGCGGCAATATTCGGATCGCTCAGATCGGTCTTGAGCTCCAGCAGCAGAGCAACATGTTCATATTGCGGCTCTTTCACCAGCGCGCAGAGATCAGCAAGCGTGGGGATACGGACCCCGCTCAAAAACGCCTGATCAGGGAACCGCCGCCCATAGGTGGACCGGCTGTCGAGCCCGCCCACATCGAGGCGGCGCAACTCGCTCAAGGGCAGATCCGCGACCTGAATGTCGTCCTGTGCGATCCAAGCGCCCCCGGCATCGCGCACCGCCGCTGGCGACAGCGCGTGATTGTGGGTGATCACCGGCACGCCGTCCGAGGACAGCACCACATCGAACTCCAGCGCGTCGACGCCGATATCGAAGGTGAAGCGAAAGCCCTCCAGCGTGTTTTCAGGCATGACACCACGGGCGCCACGATGGCCGATCACTCGGATCAGCCCGGCTTCGCCACGATAGGCGTCGATTTGGGGAAAATGACTCATGCGTCCACTCGTTTACCGGTCTGCGTGTCGAACATATGCAGATGTTCTGGCGCAATGGCAAAGCGCATCAGCGTTCCGGGCGCTGCGGATACGTGACCGGGCATGCTGGCCACACATTCCACATCAGTGCCGCTCAGATGGCCATGCAGCAATGTGATCGCACCCAGTTGTTCGCAAAGCTGCACATTGATCTCGATGGGACCCGTCTCATCGGCGATCAGGTGTTCCGGACGCAGGCCCAGCGTCACCCCGCCCGAAGCGGTGCCCCCACCCGCAAGGCGCGCGCCATTGGCCAGCGTCACCATGCCCGAGGCGACCTCGGCAGGCAGGAAATTCATCGACGGAGAGCCGATGAAGCCCGCAACAAAGAGCGTGGCGGGGCGGTCATAAAGTTCAATCGGCGTGCCGAACTGCTCGACATAGCCGCCATTCAGCACCATCAGCCGGTCGCCCAACGTCATCGCCTCCACCTGATCGTGGGTCACGTAGATCGAGGTCACGCCAAGGCGCTGTTGCAGCTTGCGGATCTCCAGACGCATCTGCACCCGCAGCTTGGCGTCGAGGTTCGACAAGGGTTCGTCAAACAGGAACACCTGCGGATCGCGCACGATGGCGCGCCCCATGGCGACCCGCTGCCGTTGCCCGCCCGACAGTTGCCGGGGCTTGCGATCAAGGTAGGGCCCGATTTCGAGGATTGCCGCGGCTTCTTCAACGCGGCGGTTGATGTCGACCTTGCTGTTGCCGCGGATCTTCAGGCCGTAGCCCATGTTTTCACGCACCGACATATGCGGATAAAGCGCGTAGTTCTGAAACACCATCGCGATGTCGCGGTTGGCGGGTTCCAGGTTATTGACCACCCGGTCGCCGATCTGAATGTCGCCGGAGGTCACGGTCTCCAGCCCCGCGATCATCCGCAGGAGGGTGGATTTACCGCAGCCCGACGGGCCGACGATGACGACAAACTCGCCATCGTTGATCGCGCCGTCGATGTGATGCAGGACCTCGGTGTCACCGTAGGATTTCACCAGATCCTTGAGGGTAATGCTTGCCATGTGGGATGCCTATTTATCTGTCTCGGTGAGGCCCTGAACAAAGAGCTTCTGCATTGCGATGACGACAAAGACCGGCGGGATCATCGCCAGAAGGGCCGTCATCATGATGATGTTCCATTGCGGGGATTGCTCTGCCGCCTCCAGCATCTGTTTGATGCTCATGACAATGGTGGTCATGTCGGTGTCGGTGGTGATCAGCAGCGGCCAGAGGTACTGGTTCCAGCCGTAGATGAACAGGATCACAAACAGCGCCGCGATATTGGTGCGGCTGAGCGGGATCACAATGTCCCAGAAGAACCGCATCGGCCCTGCCCCGTCGATCCTTGCGCTTTCGAGCATCTCGTCCGGGATGGTCAGGAACACCTGCCGGAACATGAAGGTCGCGGTGGCCGAGGCGATCAGCGGCACCGACAGCCCCCAATAGCTGTTGAGCATGCCAAGATCCGCGACCACCTCAAACGTGGGCAGGATGCGCACCTCGACCGGCAGCATCAGGGTGATGAAGATCAGCCAGAAGAACCCCATGCGGAACGGGAACTTGAAATAGACGATGGCAAAGGCCGAGATCAGTGATATCGCGATCTTGCCCAGCGAGATCATCATCGCCATCGCCAGAGAGTTCAGAAGCATCCGCCAGACCGGGGCAATCTCGGTGCCCGACAGGCCGGAGCCCCAGAGCGTTTGCTGGAAGTTCTCCCAGAAATGCCTGCCCGGCAAGAGCGGGATCGGCGCTTGAGTCATGCGCACTGCATCATGGGTGGCGGCCACAAAGGTGATCCAGATCGGCAGCGCCACGATGGCAATGCCGAGGATCAGGACGATGTGGCTGACGATGTTCAGGATGGGTCGATTTTCAACCATCAGTACTGCACCCTTCTCTCGACAAAGCGGAACTGAACCACGGTCATGGCAATGACCAGCACCATCAGGATCACCGACTGCGCGGCAGAGCCCCCCAGATCAAGGCCAACAAAGCCGTCGTTGAACACCTTGTAGACGAGGATGGTGGTGGAGTTTGCAGGCCCGCCCTGCGTCACCGCGTGGATGATGCCGAAGGTCTCGAAAAACGCATAGACCGCGTTGATGACCAGCAGGAAGAACGTGGTCGGCGACACCAGTGGGAAGATGAAATCCTTGAACCGGCGGATCGGGCCTGCGCCATCAATGGCGGCGGCCTCGATCACCGAGCGCGGGATCGACTGCATCGCGGCAAGATAGAACAGGAAGTTATAGGCGATCTGCTTCCATGCGGAGGCAAAGACCACCAGCGCCATCGCCTGATTGCCGTTCAGGTAGTGGTTCCAGTCCACGCCGACAAAATCGAGGATATAGGGAAAGATCCCCAGCGTCGGGTTGAACATGAATACCCACAGCGCACCCGCCAGAACCGGCGCCACCGCGTAGGGCCAGATCAGGAGTGTGCGATAGGCCGTCGCCCCGCGCACGACCCGGTCGGCAAAGCCCGCAAGGATCAGCGCCATCGACATCGACAGGATCGCCACGGCAGCGGAAAAGAAAATCGTGCGGCCAAAGGTGGCCAGATAGATGTCGTCCTCGAACAATAGCTCGAAGTTCTCGAACCAGACGAATTCGGTCGACAGACCAAAGGCGTCCTCGATCAGGAACGACTGATAGACCGCCTGACTGGCGGGCCAGATGAAAAACACCAAAGTGATCGCGATTTGCGGCGCGACCAGCAGGTAGGGCAACAGGGATGCGGGGAAATGGACGCGTTTCAGCATAGGCGCCTCGGGGTCCTTTCTGGAAAAGGATAAAAATCGGCCCTCCCCGGCCCTGCATCACTGCAAGACCGGGGAGAGTCGTGGGCGATTACTTCACGGAGCGTTCGAACTTGCGCAGAAGTGCGTTGCCGCGTTCCACCGCAGTATCAAGCGCCTCGGCAGCGGTCTTGTCACCAGCCCAGAGCGCTTCGAGCTCTTCGTTGATGACGTCGCGCACCTGCACGAAGTTGCCAAAACGAATGCCGCGGGAGTTCGGCGTCGGCGTGTTGAGGCTCAGCTGTTTGATCGCAGTGTCGGTGCCGGGGTTTTTGTCATAAAAACCCTGTTCCTTGCTCAGCTCATAGGCAGCAGTGGTGATCGGAACATAGCCGGTCTCCTGATGCCACCAGGCCTGCACCTCGGGCGAGGACAGGTAGGTCATGAATTTCGCCAGACCTTTGTATTCCTCAGCTTCGTGACCAGCCAGCGCCCAGAGAGTCGCACCACCGATGATGGAGTTCTGCGGCGCATCCGCGACGGAGGTGTCGAGCGGCAGCATGGTCTGGCCGAACTTGAACTTCGCCTGTTCCACCATGGAGCCGTAATAAGCCGAAGAGTTCATCCACATGCCGCATTCGCCATTGGTGAACAGCGGCAGGCTGTCGCCGCGACGGCCACCGTATTTGAACAGGTTGCCCTCGCTCATGGAGGCGATGTCGTCCAGACGGGCCTCAACCTTGTCGTTGTTGAACACAAATTCAGTGTCAAACCCAGCAAAGCCGTTTTCCTTGGTGCCCATCTCCATGTTGTGCCACGCGGAGAAGTTCTCGATCATCACCCAGGACTGCCAGCCAAAGGACAGGCCGCATTCCATGCCGTTGTCGACCAGCGCCTGTGCGGCGGTTTTGACGTCATCCCATGTTTCGGGAACGTCGACGCCCGCAGCCTCCAGCGCATCGGCGTTGTACCACATCACCGGGGTAGAGCTGTTGAAGGGCATCGACAACAGCTCACCCTCGGGGGTCTGGTAGTAGGAGATCACCGCCGGCAGATAGTCGGATTTGTCAAACGGCTCGCCCGCGTCGGCCATCATCTGCTCGACCGGGTAGATCGCACCCTTGGCGGCCATCATGGTGGCGGTGCCGACCTCGAACACCTGCACCAGATGCGGCTGCTCACCGGCGCGGAAGGCCGCCACGGCAGCGGTCATGGTTTCGGTGTAGTTGCCCTTATAGGTGGGCACGATCTTGTAGTCGGACTGGCTGGCGTTGAAGTCGGCTGCGATCTTGTCCACGCGCTCGCCATTGGCACCGCCCATGGCGTGCCACCACTGAATTTCAGTCTCGGCCCAAGCGGCACCGGCGGTCAGGCCCGTTGCCAAGGCGCAGGTCAATGCGATTTTTGAAACACCCATCGTTTTATCCTCCTCAGGTCATTCGCGGGCAGCATTTGACAGGAAGAAACATAATTCAAGTGAAAGTTTCACAACAATGTCATAACACAATATTATAAACAGCTCATCACCCCTCGACCATCAACCGCAATAAGGATGCAAGAGTGCAGTTCAAATTACGCCAACTTCAGGCTTTCAAAGCAGTCGCGGAGACCGGAAGCATCACCAAAGCGGCAGAGATGCTGGGGATTTCACAGCCCGCAGTCAGCCGGTTGATTTCTGATTTTTCCGCCTCGATGGACCTCGAATTGTTCCAGCGCCGTCGCGGAATTTTGGAACCCACAAGCGATTCTCGGCACTTGTTGACCGAGGTGCGCCGCATCCTAGCGGGTCTGGATCACCTCGAAGATCTGCGCCGCGATCTCAAGGAACGCACCGGCGGACACATGCGGATTGCCTGCCTGCCCGGCTTTGCCACTTCGCACCTGCCACAGATCCTTGCACGATTTTTAAAAGAACGCCCCGGCGTCACCGTGGCGCTGGAGCCGGATCGCCCCGAGCGCATTCTGGAATGGATCATTGGCGAGCAGTACGACTGCGGCATCACCGATGATTTCGCCGGTCATCCGGCAACCGAGAGCATTGATCTCTTTGTGCGTTCCGCCTGCATTCTGCCCAAAGGGCATCCGCTTGCGCACAAGCCCGTCATTACTCCGCGTGATCTCGCCGAAGAGAAACTCATCCACACACGGCGCGACAGTGGCTTTTATCGCCGCCTTTCGCGCGCCTTTGCTGAATATGAGACCGAGATGAACAGCCTTGTGGAGGTGCGGCAGTTCACATCTGCCTGCCTGATGGTGCGCGAAGGTGTCGGCGCGTCTGTGGTGAGCGCGCTTGATGCCGAAGGGTTTCGAGATTCTGGCATTATTATCAAGCCGTTCGAGCCCAAAATTCACCACCGGTTGTCGATCCTTTTCCCCAGTGCCGTCAGCGTGCCACGGGTTGTGCGTGATTTCATGGATGTTTTTGTCGACAGCCTTGCCCCGGTTCTGGCCTCGCCGCCGCCCAAGCAATAGCTTGAAAATGAAACTGCCCGCCGTGTTTAAAGCACCGCGGGCAGATTTCTTTCAGGTCTCAACCACCCAGCTTAGCTATCCGCACAAAACACCACCGCGTCCTGCTGACGAATCCAGATGCGCCCGGTGCCGCGCGGCTGTGGCTCTTCTACGCTCAGGCGCAGGGTGATCCCGGCTACATGCACGTCCTGTTCAAAATGATCGCCAAGATAGCTCTCAGCGCCAAACTCGACGGTGATTTCCGACGCATCCGCGCAGGCCTCGTGGCGGATCAGATGGGGGCGCACCGCCAGCAACTGCTTGCCCGAGACCAGCCCGCCCACCGGCGCACGGCCATGGATCGGCTGCCCATCGGCCAGCGCAACAGTGCAGGCTCCCGGCTCTGCCACCGCGCCGCCAGACACCTCCAGCAGGTTCGCATTGCCGATAAAGCTCGCAGCAAAAGGATGCTGCGGGTCGCGGTAGATATCTTTGGGGGTGCCAAGCTGGATCACCCTGCCACCGCGCATCACCACAATGCGATCCGACATGGCCAGCGCCTCGTCCTGATCATGGGTCACGTAGATCGTGGTCAAACCCAGCTCGCGCTGAATATCCTTGAGCCAGACCCGCGCCTGCTGGCGCAACTGCGCATCAAGGTTGGACAGTGGCTCATCCAGCAGAAGGAGCGGCGGGCGGAAGACAATCGCGCGCGCCAGTGCGACCCGTTGCTGCTGGCCCCCAGAAAGCTCGCCCGGGTAGCGTTTCGCCAGGCCGCCCAGCTCCACCAGATCCAGTGCCTCGGCCACCCGCTTTTTGCGCTCGGCACTTGGGACCTTGCGTAATTTGAGCGACATGGCGACGTTGTTTTCCACCGTCATATGCGGCCAGAGCGCGTAGCTCTGGAACACCACGCCAAACCCGCGCGCTTCGGGTGGCAGATAGGCGCCTGTATCCGCATCCACCAGCACCCGATCACCAAAGGTGATCCGCCCGCCGGTCGGCTGGTCCAGCCCAGCGATGGAGGCCAGCGTGGTGGATTTGCCGCAGCCCGAGGGACCAAGCAATGTCAGGAATTCGCCTTCAGACACCGTGAGATTCAGCGAGTCGATGGCCAGCGCCGCGCCGTAACGGCGAGACACATCACAGAGAACAAGTTCAGTCATAGATCTTAACCTTGAAGAGGAAGCGGGCGAGGAGCAGCAGCGTGGCGACCAGCACGATCTGGAAGGTGGCAAAGGCCGCAAGCACGCCCACGTCACCATTGGTCCAGAGCGACAGCATCGAAACGCCCATGACCTCCAGCCCCGGTGCCATCAGGAAGATGGCAATGATGTAGGATTTGAGGTGGAACACGAAAAGCAGAATGAAACTGCCCAACAGCGCCGGTTTCAGCAGCGGCAGCAGAATGAGGCGCATGGCATCGCTCCAATCCGCCCCCACCGTGCGCGCCGCCCGGTCGAGATCCCGCCCGATCTGCACAATCGCAGGCTGGATCACCCCCATCGCCAGCGGCAGGGTTGCCATCACATAGGCCACCACGATGATCCCGATATTACCGCGAAGCCAGCCCATCGGCGGCAGGATCACCGCAGCATAGAACACGCCAAGACCGGTGATCATGCCCGGCACCACACGCGGCGAATAGGCCAATGCCTCCAGCGTGCCAGCAAAGCGAAAATCGGATCGCTGGATCACCAGCGCAACCGCCACCGCCAACAACGTGCCCAACCCCGCAGACAGCAGCGCGATTTCGACCGTGTTCCAGATCGCGCGAATGTTGGCCTCATCTGCAAAGAGCTTATCAAAATTGTTGAGCGTCAGCACCTTAGACACCGGCACCAGTGGCGACAGGAAGGACGTGAAGGCCCGCAAGATGATGCCCGCAATCGGCACAACCACAGTGGTTATCAGCACCGTTGCGAACAGGATCGCCAGTGGCCAGCGCAACTTGCCCAGTCCCAGCACCATCGGGCGCGAGCCCTTGCCCTTGACGGTCTCATAGCGGTGGCCATGGCGCAGCAGCATGCGTTGCAGCATCAGCGTGGAGCCAACCAGCGTCATCAACAGAAGCGATGAGGCCGCAACCAGCCCGTGATTGGGATTGGAGGCCGCGATGCCCTCGGCATAGAGAAAGGTCGACAGGGTATCGATCCGCGCCGGTCGGGCCAGAAACAGCGGGATCGACAGGGTTTCCACCGCAATCACCAGATTGAGCGCCGTGGAGGTAATGATCGATGGGATCATCAGCGGCAGCGTCACCTTGCGCAGCACTTGCAGTGGGCCAGCGCCCGTGGTGCGCGCGGCACTTTCCAGTGTGGAATCCACGGATCGCACCGCACCGTAAAGACAATAGAGATAGGCCAGCGGAGCCTGACTGATCCCGGCCACCACCGACATGCCCGCAATGGAATAGAGGTTCCACGGCGCTTCTCCGGTGCTTTGGGCGATCAACTGCGTCACAAATCCTGAGGGGCCGTAGATGATCACCCAGCCCAGCGCAAAGATAAGGTGCGACAGATAGAGCGGCCACATCAAGACATCGCCCATGACCTTGCGGCCCGGCATGTCCGTCCGTCCGATCAGCAGCGCGGCGGCGATACCCAGCACCTCGGCGATGATCACACTAAAGAGCGCAAACAGCCCGGTGGTCAGTGCAATGCGGCCAATGCGCTCTGACTGAAAGATCTGCGCAATATTGCCAAGGGTGAACTGCCAGTCATCCGCATAGAGGGGGCGATCAACGACCACCTGCAACAGGATAGGCAGCGCAGGGGCCAGCATCAGCGAGGCCGTGACCAGAAAGATCAGCCATTGAATAAGCCGCGCCCGGTCAAATGGCGGCGGGGAGGCCGTGCCATGGTGGGGGCCGGTCCGAGACAGAAATGCCATGGGGGAGAGGTCCTTTCAGACGGGGCCGATTGCATCTATGCCCATCGGCCCCGGAGAGATTACATGTTGAAGGCTTCGCCCCAGCGGGCGTTGAAGGCCTTGAAACCTGCGACCATGTCCGGGTCGTAATCGATCAGGATGAGGTTTTCAGCACCACCGATGGCCTTGATCACGTCATCCAGCGCATAGGCATCCTCGTCCTCGGGTGCGACACCCGGACGATAGGCCGTGAGGCTACCGGCGCTTACGGCCTGCTGGCCCGGCTCGGAGAGCACAAAATCAAGGAACACCCGTGCCGCCGCTGCATTCGGCGCGCTCTCGGTGATGCCCATGCCACGCAGGAACACTGGCGTGCCATCAGAGGGGAAGGTCCAGCCCAGGACGGCTTCCAGCCCGTCTTTCATCTTACCAAAGACCACCGGGCCGGAGACAAAGAACGACGAGGACAACTCGCCCGTCAACGTGCGCTCGATCATGCCACCGGCACCGCCACCCGGACGGGTCAATGGCCCGGCCGCGGCAAACCAGTTCCACGCCGCATCGCCGTGATGCTGAGTGAAGGCATAGCCTATGGAACCACCAAAGGCGTAGCGCCCATCATAGGTGCCTACTTTGCCCTCAAAAACCGAAGGATGCGCGGTGATATTGGCGAAGTACTCCTCCATAGAGCTGACCTGCAGCTCTTCGGGCACGGTGATTTTGTTATAGATCGTCACCATCGGATCGGCAGAGAATGTATAAAGCCCCGGCTCGGGATAGGACCATTCCGGCAGGTTCGCCCGCTCGGGCGAGGCATAATCGGCGATGACGCCTTCCTCAACCGCGCGAATCCAGTCGGGGATCGAATTGGCGATGATCAGATCGGCGCTTTCAACACCGGTGCCGACCTCGGCCTCATAGCGCGAGAAGGCCTCGGAGGGGCCCATCTCGATCGATTCCACGGTGATGTTGGGATAGGCCTGTGCAAAGGCTTCGACGACGGGGCCGAGGTTGGTGTTGGAAAGATTGGTATAGATCAGCAGAGAGCCCTCAGTCTCGGCTGCGCTGATCAGTTCTGCATAATCGGCGGGGTAGCCCTCGGGAATGGACTGCGCCTGCGCCACACCTGCAGCAAACAGGGCTGCCGTGCCAGTGATCCAGAAACCTGTCATCTGTGTCTCCTGTCGGATGTTGGAAGAGTGCTTGCTTGTTCTTGGGTCAGCCAATCGCGCAGGATCACTGCGGCGGCCTCAGTGCAGGGGGCAAGCTTATGCCCCACACCGGGAAGTTCTGTGTAAGTCACGGGCGCGTCATGGGCGCTCAGGCTGTCGCGCAGCGCGCGCGCCTTGTCGATACGGGTATCTCCGGCAAGGCCTGCGTCACGTGCCCCGAATTTTGTGCCCTGCGCGCGCGAGACCATGCCAGCGGCGCGATCTTCCGCACCGACAAGGATTGCCGTGCGCAGTGTTTGGAGCGCCTCGACATCCACCTCTGCCCCCACGGCCCGCGCAGCACCACGCAGACCTGGCCACCAGTCCACATCCGCGCGCAAGAGCGTCACCCCACCGGGCGCTGCAAGGATGAGCCCGTCCAGTTGAGCCGCGCGAAACAGCGCGTAGCGTTGCGCGAATTGCGCCCCACCCGAAAACCCGAACAGCCAGATCTGGCGGGGCCTGCCATTCAGTCGCGTCAGCGCATCCGCAAGAATGCGGTCCATCAGAACCAGATAATCCGCACCACTTCCGGTCAGGAATTTGTAGTCATCGCCAGTATTTTCGCCGTCGATCTCTGCCGGGAACAAAGGCGCAAGAACCGACACCTGCCCCTCTAGCGCCAACCCGTCGAGCAAGCCCCGGATGTCGCGATCACTTCCATGCGCCGCGATGATCAGCGGCGCATCCGGGGCCTCGGCCACCTGAAACGCGTAGCGCCAAGGGCTGTCGGTCAGCTGACACGTCGCCAGCGCCTTTGATGCAGCATCAGATGTCATACGAGACCTCGTGATCGAAATAAGGGGGTAAGTCCGGTGCCAAGGCCCGAGAAACCAACGCAAAATTTGGGCACTTCACGCCTCATGGCTCACCTCGCCGATCTCGCGGGTCTGTGCAAGCACTGGCAGGCGGCGGCGGGTCTCGGTGACATCGGCCAAATCAACCTCGGCGCAGATCACGCCCGGCTCATCCCCTGCGGCGGCCAGCACCTCGCCCATGGGGGAGATGATCCGCGACTGACCATGGGTGCGCAGCCCATCACGGGTGCCAGATTGCGCCGCCGCCACCACATAAGACCCGGTCTCGATGGCGCGGGCTTTCAGCAGCGGCTCCCAGTGCAAGGGGCCGGTGATCGGTGAAAAGGAGGCAGGGATCATCAGGACCGAAGCGCCCGCGCTGGCCAGTGCTCGAAAGAGATAGGAAAACCGCAGATCATAACAGATCGACAGGCCCAGCTTCAGCCCGTCCGCCTCGCAGGTGATGGCACCGCGCTGCCCCGGTGCCACCGCGCGGCTCTCGATGAAATCGCCCGCCCCGCCCAGCGCCACGTCGAATGTATGCAGCTTGTCATAGCGCGCGGTGATCGCCCCTGCGGGTGAAATCATATGGCCGCGGTTCCAGATGCGGCTGCCTTCTTCGGCGCGCAGCAACAATGATCCGGTGTGGAGCCAGACACCCAGTTCCTGCGCCAGCGCCTGACAGAGCGCAAGCGTGCTGTCCTCAACTTCTGGGAGGCAGCGCGCGGGATACTCCATCTGGTCGCGCAGCAGGATGTTGGCGGCCTCCGGCAGGCTGATCACGCGCGCGCCCTGCCCTGCGGCCTCGCGCACAAGGGCCTCGATCGCGGCATTGTTCGCAGCAACATCCGCTGTCGAACACATCTGAATTGCGGCAAAACGGGTCATTTTGTGCTCCGGTCCAAGAAAGACGACACCACCTGCATACAGAGCGCATGCTCCTCCACATGTGGCATATGGCTGGACTGACCGAGGATCAGCCATTGCGCTCCGGGGATACGGGTGGAGTAGGCCTCAGCAGCGCGCGGCGTGGCCTCATCAAAGCGGCCGGTTAACACCAGCGTCGGCACCTCAATTCGGTGCAGGCGGTCCTCGATGGTCCAATCCTTCAGAGTGCCGATGACGTGAAACTCCGTCGGCCCATTCATGGTGTGATAGACGGTGGGATCAGCGGCCACCGCATCAAAGGTCGCCACCACCTCTGGCGGCCAGGGATCAAGGCGGCAGACATGGTTGCGATAAAAGATATCGCTCGCGGCTTGGTATTCGGGGTGGTCGAAGTCATCCTTCGCTTCGTGCTTGAGCAAGGTCTCGTGCACCCCGCCCGGCAACGCACGACGCAGGCGCAGCGCCTCTTCGACCCAAGTGGGAAAAGAACTCGGTGAATTTGCAATCACCAGAGCTTTCAAACCCTTAGGTCGACGCACCGCATGTTCTGCTGCCAGCATGCCACCCCAGCTTTGCCCCAAGAGGCAATAGCCATCAGCAATCCCCAGATGCGCCAGCAAGGTGTCGAGTTCATCAAGAAACAGATCCACGGTCCAGAACTCTGCCGGGGCCTCCGGCAAGTGGGACGAGCGCCCGTTACCCAGCTGATCATAATGGATCACCGCCCGCCCTGTGGCAGCAATGGCCTTATAGGCATCGACGTAATCATGGGTGCAACCCGGCCCGCCATGGGCCACCACCAAGGGCAGCGCGCCGTTGCTCAGATCTCCCGTCACCCGGTACCAGGTCTGGTGCTCACCAAAGGCGCAGTAACCTTCTTGGACCTTCGGGGTTTGATGCATGGCGCGGCTCCTTCCATTGGCCCCGATGCTCAGACCGGAGGCGATATTCGGGCAAAACTGCCGCAGGCGCTGCCCCGCCAACAAGCTGCAAAATCTTGCAGGATGCCGCCTGCGCCAGTCCGCGTTAGCCTCATGCAAAACCGGAGAAGCCTCATGAAACCCCTGCGCCAGACCCTGCTGAACGGAACCCGCCTGCCCGGCGCATTTCTGTTCCTCGCCAATCCCGATGTGGATGAGGTGATGGCGCAAGCGGGCTTTCCGCTCTTGATTGTCGACCGCGAGCATGCGGCGGCAGACATGCAATCTGCCCTGCACGAACTGCGCGCCATTCGCGCGATGTCGGATGCCTTTGTCATGGCCCGCGCCCGAGATGGTTCTGCCGGGGCGATCAAGCCGCTGCTCGATGCGGGGTTTGACGGGATCATGGTGGCCGATGTGCGCTCTGGCAAAGAGGCCCGCGCCATTGCAGAGGCCGCGCGCTACGCGCCGCTGGGCCGTCGCGGCGCACAGTTCACCGTCTCGCGCGCTGCCCGCTTTGGCGCTGACGGTTCCCATGCGCAAACAGCCAATGACTCGATCCTTGTTGCCGTGATGATTGAAAGCCGCGCAGGGCTGGAGGCAATCCCCGAGATTGCAGCAATCGACGGGATCGACATGCTCTTTCTGGGTCCGCTGGATCTGACCAGCGACTATGGCACCTTTGGCGATCTTGCCTCGCCCGAATTGGCACAGGCACTGCGAGATGCGGAAACGGCGATCCGCGCCTCTGGCAAGCTGCTGGGGGGCGCTGCACTGCCCGGAGAACACGCGCAAGACATGTTTGCCCGAGGACATGCCTTGGTCACTGTCACATCGGATGTCGGCCTGCTGCGTGACGCCGCCGCGCGCGCGGTTCAGTCGATCCAGCCCTGACGTGTGGCAATCGCGACCGCATGGCTGCGATTGCGCGCGCCGAGTTTGGAGGCCGCAGCCTGCAGATGTTTGACCACCATGCTTTCCGAGCGGTTGAGTTCATGGGCGATCTGTTTGGCAGATAGCCCCGCTGCGGTATGGCTCAAACATTCGGCCTCGCGCAGGGTCAGCGGGCCGCGCGCCTGCCGCAGCTCGACCGAGATCCGATCCTGCAACTCAAAGGCCTGCAACGCAAAACGTGCCAGCATATCCATATCTGCCCGCCCCTCGACAAAGGCCGACAGCGTCGCAAATCCCCGCCCCGGCAGGTGCAAGGGTACGGTCATGCCGCGCCCCAGCGTCCAGTCCAAGAGCCGCTCGCGCACCTCACGCACATCACCCTGGCCCAGATCCTCGCGAATGACCGAGCATTCCTCGGCGTGGTAACTCCAGACAAAAGGATTGAGGATTTTCGCAGCCCGCCGCTGCACAGGGTCGGCCCGATACAGCGACCGGCCACACCAGTCGTCCACCAACACCTCTGCCGCACCGCGCGCCTCGATAATTTCGGGCAGTACAAATCGGCCCGGTTCGTGGGAAAAGGGCACCGGAGAGTAATCATAGACCAGCCCCTGCACCTGCGGGCCGAGGTCTGCATAGACCGCATCCACCAGATCTGCGACGGTGCCCATCCCGCTCAGCCCGCCGGTGCCGTGAGCCGCGCAACCATTTCGCTTGCGCCGGACAGATCACCAATCCGCTCGCCACGTGCAACGCCTGCAATGGTCGTGTCGGTGAGCGCTTGCAACGCTTCTGCTTGTGCAAGAATTTCGGGCAATTCCACCGCATGGAGCGACACCACACCCAGCCCGTCGGCAAGGATCGCATCGCCCGCCAGCACTGGCACGCCGCCAACACTCACAGGGCGGTTCAGGGCCCCACCCTGGCCTGTCAGCCGCGTGGTCTGCGCAGAGGCCCCACGGCTAAAGACTGGCAAGCCCAGCGCTGCCAATTCCTCCGTATCCGTGTGGCAGCCATCAATCACCACCGCAGCCGCGCCGGAATTGCGGATCGCCATAGCGACCCCGCCACCCAGACATGCGGCCTTATGATCGCCGCAGCGGTCGATGACCAGTACATCGCCTTGGCGCAGCATCCCCGCCGCGTGATGCAGCAAGGTGGAATCAAACCCCGGCAAGGTCAGTGTCACCGCCGTCCCCACCACCCGAGGCGTCGCCGCAACCGGACGGATCGCCGGGTCCAACATGCCACGATAGAGAAAATGCCCCAGCAGCACCGTCTCAAAGGCGCAAAGGCGCGCAAGGCTCTGGGGGGCAATCGCCTGCGGCATAGGGTCGAGGATATAGGTCATCTCAGCTCCGGTTCGTTTTCTCTATCACGTACCAGCTGATATGAACGGGTCCACTTGAATTGGCGGATCAATGCGATAGAATTATTCTATCACTTAGAGAATGCCATGCAAATTCACAGCCTTCGGACCTTTTACTGGGTCACCCGCCTCAACAGTTTTCGCAAGGCTGCAAAGGTGCTGAATATTTCGCAACCGACGGTCTCTTCGCGCATCCGCGGACTGGAGGAAGAACTGGGTGTCACCTTGCTAAGCCGCGATCAAACTCTCGCACTGACAGTGCAAGGGGAAGAACTGCTGGAATATGCTCGCACGGTGCTGCGCCTGACGGAGGATCTGTCGTTTCACCGCAGCGCCGACGCCCGCGACAGCCGCCTGCGTCTTGGAGCCAACGGGCCGGTTGCGGCCACATGGCTGATGCCTTTGGTGGAGCGCATGGAACGCAAGTTCCCCGACCTGCGGGTCGAGATCGAAGTCAACCAAAGCGCAACCCTGCTGCGCCACATGGGGTCCGGTCAGCTCGACATCGCCTTTGCCTCAAGCGAGAGTCAGGACAGCAGCCTGAAATACATACCGCTTGGAAGTTTTGATATGGTTTGGATTGCCGCGCCGGGGCTGTTTCAGGGTTGCCTCAGCGATGATGACCTCGGGCGCTCTCCGATCATCGGCTACAGCTGGGACTCGCCCATCCATGGCAGCACCCACCGGCCCGCCTTTGGACTGGGGCGTCACCGTCGCTTTACGCAAAGCGACAGCCTGTTCATGATGATCCGCATGGCGGTCGAAGGTGCAGGGCTTGCGCTGGTGCCGCGTGCCGCAATCGCACGGGAACTGAGCAACCGCCAGCTGGAGATCATAGAGGTCGACAACACGCCGACCAAGCTGCCTTTGTTCTGCGCACGTCCGCGCAATGCGGCCAATGCGTTGATCACTATGGCGGCCCAATATGCGCAGGAGGCTATGAACAGCCTGCCGCAACATTAGCGCGTCTATCGCGCCCCAGGCCCGGCGCATAAGACGACTTCAAGTCTAGTGCGCAGGGCTGGAATAGATCAGCGGCGATAGCAGCGGGATTTCTTTCCAAACCCGGCAGGTGTGCACACATAGCTGCCTGAGCCAGATGCCAGAACGACCTCTTCTGGGCTGCTCACACCCGTTGCTTGTGCGCCCAGCGCTGCACTCGCAAGAAGCGATGTTCCGATTGAAAATGCCAAAAAACCGCGCCGACACTGGCGTGCTACCTGTCTTACCAAAACTGCTCTCCTCGGGTTGTGAGCCCACCCTTGATTAAGCGGGTCTCGTTACCTGTGCCTCATTTAGGACAACATATAATTAACGGTCAAGCGGCCCCCAAGGCAGGTCCGGAGCCGCATATCGTCAAGTGAGAGAGAGTTTGGGGAAGCGAAAACAAAACACGCGCGCCCATATTTCAGAGGCGGCGGTTTATTTTCTTGTGAACTGCCAGTTTGTTACCGGCAATACTTGCGGTGGCCTTTGTATGATTGACCAAACCACACTTCGTCAGCGTAGAGCGCAGGCAAAAACCCGCCACTACGGCCAGGCCGGGCGCGAATATATCGCAAAAACTGCGTATTTGTGATTCTTCATCTTTGGCGAAGACCAGACCTCGCGCAGTCTCACAGCAAATGCCTTGCCCGCGGGCTGCGAAATCACTCCAGAACGTTTGCCGTTTGGCGCCAGTTCGGCAGGCCAAATCCATCCGGCCAAGGGTAGACCTCCTGCTGGTCGAAATAGACCACAGCCGTCAGCTCCGGGTAGAGATCTCCCTTGGTTCTGACATCGGCGTTCCATTGGGCGACATGCTCCGCATCCCCCACAAAGCCCAGTTCGGCCACCATCACGGGTTTGCCGAATTGAATTGCACGCTCGTAGCGCGGTCCAAATATGTCCTCAAAGCTCTGCGCACCGCCCAGCACTGCCCCTTCCCATGGCTGATAGCTGAACACCGAAAGCCCCACCACATCGACAAAGTCATCTCCGGGGTAGTAGTCGGCCATGTTCTCAAGCCCCAGTGGCGACCACATGTATTTAGCATCCGGAACACTTTGGCGGCAGACATCATTCATCCGGCGATAGGCGGAAATATAGGCCTGCGGCTCCCACCCGGCCCAGATAAACTGGCCGCTCTTGTCGTCCATCTCCTGCGCCCAGCGGATCGTCATTGGAATGTCGAGTTGCCCCAGCGCGGCGCAGATATTGGCCATTTTTTCGTCATATGCGCCGCTTTCGATACCGTTGCGCAGCACCCGTGGCGTGTTGCGTTCGTCACGCGACCAGGTCCAGGGTTCGATGGTGACCAGCAATGTACGATCACGCGCCTTGGCATAATCCTCGGCTTCTACGAGGCTCGACAACAGCACGTCCTCCCATGGCAGGAAGAGATGTTCGATCGAGACCCCATTGAGATCGGTAAAATCACCATTGGGGTCATAGACACCAAAGGGCAGGCTCCCCGGCGGAACCGTCTGAGCCGCAGGCGCGCTGGCCGTGGCAAGCACCAGCGCGGCTGTGACCCCAAGATATCTGAAGGTCTGGCATTTCAAGTCCATGAGGCGTTTCATTTTCCCGTCCTTTGCGAAATCAGAGAGTTAAGTAATTGAGAGTACCAGTCGGGGTCGTAGGCCATGACTGGGCTGTTGGTGGTGCTCCGCCCTGCCCCGGAAACCGGGAAATACGGCTTAAAAATCTTGATCTTGCCGCCGGTATCGGTCAGCGCAACCAGCGCCGCATTGGTGCGCTCCACAAAGCCCACCATGATAAACCCCGACAGCAGCACCACGCATCCCATCTGAGCCGCCGTGCGCAGCGGCCAGTTGAAAATTCGGATTTGGTTTTCCTGCAGGTGCTTATGCGCAATCACAAAAAACAGCACCGTGTAGATAATCGCATTGATCAGCGCGAAGATGTAAAAGCCTGCCGCGTCCAAGATGTGCTCGACCAGCAGCACTGGCAGCAGCGACATCATCGCCAGCACCGCGTAAGGCAACAGCACAGCCCAGGGGATCATGGCGACCACGCCGGAGCCTTTGGGCGTGACACGGAAATCGACAAAACCGCCAAACAGCCTGTCCCGCACGGCCATCGCGATACCCAAGAGAACCCAAGGCCATTGCGCAAAGGCAAAGGCCACTTTCTCCCAGCCTAACACCTTGGCGTCATAGGGCCGCAGGAACCCGTCCCTGCGAACGCAGCCCACCAATATCAGCAGCGCCAGTGTCGACGGCCAGACATGGGCAAGAAAAGCCGGAAACGTCACTTCCGCATAGCGTACGTCATACAACAGCGCGACAATGGGAAAGAGGAACATCAGCGCCATAAACCCCGCAAGCAGCGGGTAGCACATCTGGCAAAAGACAAACTGCACCCGGTGCCGCGGCGAGAGCGCCATGAAATAGCGTGGCGTATATTGCAACAGAATGGTCATCAGACTGCGAGACCATTGAAACTCTTGCACAATCAGATCGACAAATGTGGCCGGCCCATCCCCCAGCGCAATGGCATCCATGGCGTGCATGCCCTTCCAGCCGCCCGCGTTCATCAGCATCGAGGTGGAGTGATCTTCGGCCAGTTCCGGCCCCAGTCCGCCGATGTCGCGCAGGGCTTTGGTCCGCACCGCATAGTGCGACCCGATACACATCGGAGCCCAGCCATTGGCATAGCCCGCCTGCACCACACCGTGAAAAACCGCCTCGCTGTGCAATCGGCTGCGGGCAGCCCAGCTGTTGGCAGAATTCTGCGAGCAGATGCTCGGCGCGCTGACATAACCCACATCCGGGTCAACAAAGGCGCGCAGAATTTCCCTCAGGTAGTTCGGTTGCGGCACATGGTCCGCATCCAGTTGCGAGACGAAATCATAGCGATCATAGCCGTAATGGTCATAAAAATAGGCAAGGTTGCCCTCTTTGCAGCGGGTGCGCCGGGGCCATGTTTTTTGGTGGTAGTCCTCGACGCCTTTGCGGGTGGAGACCTGAACTCCGTGCCGAGCGCACCATTCAAGGGTCTCTTGGTCGGGGTCTTCGTCCGCCAGCCATGTGTCATGAGGCACATCCTGCGCCAACATGGCCTCCAGCGTGACCCGCACCACATCGAACGGCTCTGAGGGGGCCTTGGTCACAACCATCGCCACCCGATGCGGCCCCAGCGCGGCGAGGCTGCCAGTGGCATGCTGCGCGCGCAGGAAGAACACCAGGAGATATGCCTGCACAAAAAACACCCAGAACACACACAGGGTGACGGGCCAATAGAGATACCAACTGGTATAATGATCCGGGCGCAGCCACCATTGCCAGAAGAACACCGCCGCGATCAGCCACAGCAGCGCCAGCGCCACGTATTTACGACGCAATCGCCCCTGCAGGACTGGCCTACGGAACGGCTGACGGGAAAGGTCATGCAGATTCTGCATTTTGCGCCTCCAACAGGCCAAAGCTGCGCGCCGCATCTGTGACGATGGTCTCAATATCAGAGCGTTGCGGCTCAAAGCCGAGGATCTGACTGGCGAATGTGGTGTCGGCAACCAGAACCGGCGGATCTCCCACCCGGCGCTCTGCAGTCAGCAATCTGACGTGGCGCTGGGTGATTTCCTCGACCGTGCGAATGATCTGCAGGTTGGACACTCCGTGACCGCTGCCCAGATTGACAATCAGGTTGCCCTTGTGGTCCTCAAGATGATCCAGCGCCAGCAGATGCCCCTGCACCAAATCACTGACATGGATGTAGTCACGAATGCAGGTGCCATCGGGCGTATCATAATCAGCGCCAAACAGCGTGAGCACATGCCGCCGCCCCGCCGCCGTAAAGAGCGTCAGCGGCACCAGATGGGTTTCGGGGTCATGTTGCTCTGCCAATGCGCCGCTGGGATCAGCACCTGCGACGTTAAAATACCGCAGGATCGCAAAGGACATTCCGATCTGAGGCGCAATATCGCGCAACATGTGTTCGCAGATCAGTTTACTTTCGCCGTAAGGATTGATCGGGCGTTGCTCGGCGCGCTCATCCACGGGTAAAACATCTGGTATTCCATAAGTGGCACAACTGCTGGAGAACACAAACCGCTCTACTCCGGCCAACGCGCATGCGCGCAGCAGCGATAGCATGCCACCAACGTTGTTGTCGTAGTACTTCATTGGGTCTGCGACGGATTCTCCGACATAGGCAGACGCTGCAAAATGCATCACGGTCGAAATATCATGGGCGATCAGCGCTTGTGCCAGCCGCTCGGTATCGCGCAAATCAATCTGGCTCAGCGGCCCCCAGCGAATGGCGCTGCGATTGCCCGTCGACAGATTGTCCACCACCATCGGCGAGACCCCTTCGCGGGCCAACGCATAGCAGGCGTGGCTGCCAATGTAACCGGCTCCACCGGTCACGCATATGTTCTGCCCGGTCTTCATTCTGCAACCAGCAGGCGGGCGGCAGGCCGTTGAAGCTGCCCCGCAAAATAAGGAACCGTCATCCGCAACCCATCCGCGAGCGACACTTTGGGCGCCCAGTTCAGATCAGCCTTGGCGCGGGAAATGTCTGGGCAGCGCTGGCGCGGATCATCCACCGGCAGGTCCAGATAAGCGACCTCTGACTTGGACCCCAAGGTCTCGATGATGTGCTGCGCCACCTCCCTTACGGTGAACTCACCGGGGTTGCCGAGGTTATAGGCCTGAACCGGCGCATCCTCGCATGCCATCAGCGCCATAAGCCCCTCCACCAGATCGCTCACGAAACAGAAGGAACGGGTCTGACTGCCATCGCCATAGACGGTAACCGGCACCCCGGACAGCGCCTGAGTAACGAAGTTAGAGATCACCCGCCCGTCCTGAGGGCACATGCCCGGACCGTAGGTGTTGAAAATACGGGCCACGCGAGTTTTGGCGCCGCGTGCATGATGGAAATCGTAAAACAGCGTCTCCACCGCCCGTTTGCCTTCATCATAGCAAGAGCGCGGCCCCATGGTATTGACGTTGCCGCGATAGGTCTCCGCCTGCGGCGTAATCTCCGGATCACCATAAACCTCAGAGGTGGAAGATTGCAGGATCGTCGCATCGTGGTGCAACGCCAGCTCCAGCAGGTTCAACGCCCCAAACACATTTGTCTTGAACGTGTGGATCGGATCGACCTGATACTTCTTGGGAGAGGCCGCGCAGGCGAGGTTGTAGATCTCATCCACCTGTCCCAGATCCGGCAGCGGGTCGACAATGTCGTGCGACACACAGGTGAAGTTCTCATCATCCAGAAGATGCACGATATTGCACATGCGACCGGTTTGAAAATTGTCGATGCAGAGGACCTCATGGCCATCATGAACCAGCCGTTGGCACAGATGCGCGCCGACAAAACCTGCGCCCCCTGCCACCATAATCCGGCGTCTGTTTTGGCTCGTTTTCTTTGAGACCGGAACCAATGAAACTCTAGCTGCCATTACTCACACCCCCCGGTGTCAATCAGCAGCCCAGAATTACGGTTTTGCCGGATGCATTTCTTCGGAGTTATGGAGTGAAAACCGTCACCGTCCCTCACCGCATCCAAGCTGCTCAAAATTAAAAAACACTGAGCTTATCATCATAAAATCAAAGCATTTTCTGTGAAGCTAGCAATAGGGTTAGACCGTTTGGCTAGGGTCTTGGGGCCGAGATCTCAGGCCGGATAACCAAACTGTGCAATCACCTGCCAGATACCGTGATTTATCGCCGTCAATTCCGAGATCGCCGTCTCGATATCTTCAGCGGCGGCATCGTTCAGCGGTGTGGATTGACCGATTTTCAGCGTGTCCTTGCGGTCCGCGATTCGCATGAGAATCGTGTGGAGATTCCCATTCTCAGGGTCAAACGCATAGATGCAGTGATTGTAGCGATTGCGCAGTGCGGATTGACGTTGGATGCGCCCGGTCAGCGCAAGCACCGGGTCTCTTTCATCGGCAGAAACCCTGTCGAGTTTGCTCAACCGCTCGACCAGATCGATGCGCGCACGCGTGGTGTTGAGGGTCAGGAAGATTACCGTCGCGGTTTCCTTATCCACCTTGGCCAGACCGGCGATCAGATGGATCAACAGGCTTTCGGTATTGGTCCACGCATAGTTGAGCCGGCCGACCAACAAGAGGAACGCATCAAAACTGGGTTGATGCGCGGCCCCCTTCATTGAACGAACTGATCAGAGCCGTGGTTTTCCAGAAACCAAACAGCGGCCTCGGTTCGGTTGTTGACGCCAAGCTTGGCAATCACATGGTGGATGTGGAGCTTCACTGTGTGTTCCGACAACCCGAGCCGATTGGCGATCAGCTTGTTCTGCTTGCCTTCGGCGACACAGGACAGAACCTGTGCCTCGCGCGTGGTCAGGCGGATATTGCCTGCCTTTGATGCGCGCTGCTGACCTGCGGCGCGCGGCTTGGAAGAGGATGGCTCCGGTTCGCTCGGAGCTGGCGGCCGCTCATGCGCCGCCGCGACGTCAGCGCCCGAAAAAAAATCATCATAGAGCTCCCCCGGCACGTAGTTTTCCCCCCGCACCAGCAACCGCAAAACCGTAAGCCAGCGATCAAGATCCCGATTCATCGGCAGAAAGCCAACCCCGCGCTTTGGGCGTTGGTTTTTCATTCGGATTAAAAAAGAACGTGCCAATTCAGGCTGCCGATACGCAAAGGCCGTGGTGGCACTGGGAAATTTATCTTGAATTTGATCTATGGAATTGCTAAACGATTCACCCATAGATTGATTTAGAATAATCGAACGCACGCGATCTACCCGATCCACATCTAGGGAAAGGAGATCTTCAATCGTTTCAAGACGTTCAAACCGAACAGACTTGAAACTGATCGTCGCCAGTTCGATGGCTGGTTCTGAGAAGTCATGCGCATTTCCTACGAAATAGCACGTAATCCCACTCAATTCACTTTTGAACTCGTTACTCTTCATGTCGCATCCCACTTGGTTTTCACATGTTGCGAACGTACCTGAACGACTAAAACTACTTTTTTGCTTCGGATTTATACATCCGATAGCAGGGCGCTCGATATCGCCCGATGCACCAATTGTCCCTGGAGCGTGATGCTCCCTCCCCCCGGAGACGGGCACATTGATTAATGCCAAACTAACTACAAAAAATTATCACAATTTATCGTAAGTGTCTGCCATGTTCGGGCGTAAATTTGCTCAATCGTGACGCCTATTCTCGCGATCAAGATGTAGACTTTCAAAAATCACCCTGAAAAATCAAAAAGTTGACGCAGGGTCAATGAGACCTCCACTCAACAGAAGAAACGCGCGTAACACTGCAGAAATCACGGCATTTTCACGCCAGAGAGTTGTTGTTCTCACAAATTCTCACACCGAATGGACTGCTCATTTGGAGAAGGTGCGGTGCTTTCATACGAATCTTCGAATCATCTGCGCACAACCTTAATAATTTCCACGCGTTACGCCGTATCTCATTATAGTTGCACGGCTGGTTCGGGAATCTTTTTCTACTTTGACAGCATACATTATAGTCAGCCTACATATTAAATTAGTGGATTAAATTTGCGGCCACAGATTGCCCCTCATTCATATGGCCTACGCCTTCTGAACGGTCACTGAAATCTTCTTGTTTCAACTGAACTAAACCCATTGATTAGCCCAACCGAAACGAATGACATCCACGGCCAGTGCATCGTTTCACGGCCACAAGAACGATGTAAAAAACACCATCAAATCAAATACATAAGTAATTATTTTCCATTCCTAATCCTATGGTTGGGTGGTTTTACGTTTCGGCTTTCGCAATGCTCTGAACGTCACCTTTTGTGACCTTGCTGGCCTCAGCGCCCGCAGGAAAGAGCCAACAATACAACGCGTATCATCGTCTGTTTGTCTCCGGCTCTTTTGTTTCAAAAATGCATAGCGAGGGGGGATCAAATATCTGACACACGAAACTTCTGCAGCGCACCGGCAGAAGCGAAATCTCAACGGCGCGCAATTTCATGAAAACACATCAATGGCAAACCCACATGATCGCTTTTGATATGAGTGGCGATCCCGGGAATGCATTACGGGAGACATCCTATGTCTAAGAAAAACCAATTCCACTTCGGCCCGATGGGCGACCAGTCTCAGGATCAGGATCAAGACCAGCTGCAAGGCCAGGGTCAGGCGCAGGCAGAGCTGCAAGCTCAGCTGCAGGCGCAGGGTCAGCTGTCCGACCAGGATCAAGATCAGGATCAGGGCCAGTACCAATCCAGTGAGAGCTGGAATGGCAATATGAACGGCAATGGCAACGGGAACGGCAACCTCAATGGCAACGGGAACGCCAATGGCAACGGCAACCATAACGGCAACGCCAATGGGAATGCCAACGGCAACGCGAATGGCAACGCCAACGGCAATGCCAACCTCAACGCCAATGGCAACCTGAATTCCAACACCAACGATTCTACGGTCACCGTGGATGTCTCGGTGGGGGTCGAAGGCTATGAGCCCACCGACGATGATTTTGCCGACATCGATCTGGATCACTCCAACGCCGGTGACTTCATCATGGCGAAGGGCAACATCGACTATAATCCGGGCAACGACCTTGATCTGGATAGCATGTTGAACGACGCTCTGAACGGTGCCGGCAACGATGCCGGAACCATCAATGCGCAGTCCAACAACCTGCAAGACAACGACCATCTGAGCAACGTGTCCAATAATGGCACGATGAACCAGACCAACACCGCAAAAGGCGGCACTGCGACTGCTGATGATGGTATCGCAGCTGGCGCAGGCGGCGGTACCGGCGGCGGCGGAGCCACCGCAAACGGTGCAGGCGCACTTGGCGGTCTGGGGATCGGCGGCGCAGCCGGGGCAACTGGCGGAGCCAGCGGCAACGGTGGCAACGGATCCGCACAGGGCGGTAACGGTGCAAACGGCGGCAATGCTGCATCCATCGGCCTTGGTGTCGGGATTGGTGGCGCAGGGGCAGACTCTGACGCAACCAGCGACGACGGCGGAGCGGCAACCTCCATCGGTGCGGGCCTCGGTGTCGGCGCAGGGCTGGCTGGATCGAATGCAGACGGTGGCAACACCGGTGATGCAGGCGGTCTTGGCGTAGGCGTCGGCGCTGCAGGAGCCAACTCCGACAGCAGCGACACCGGTGATACCGGCGCTATTGGCGGTGGTCTGGGACTTCTGGGTCTTGGCCTTGCCGGTGCAGACGGCGGTGACGGCGGCACATCCGATGCGGATGCAATCGGCACCGGTATCGGTGGCGGCTCTGGCGAAAGCGGAAACGGCGGCGATGCCGGATCTCTGGCAGCTGCAGCCGGCAATGGTGAAGGCTACGGCTCCGGCGGCAACGCCAACGGTGGTGACGGCGGCGACGCTGCGGCATGGGCTGCTGCTCTGAACAACTCTCAGGGCAATGGCGGCATGAATGTTGCAGGTGCAGGTGACGGTGGCGATGGCTACGGCGGACACGCCTGGGGCGGCAGCAGCGGTGACGGCTTCGGCGGTCAGGCTGTCGTTGGCGGCGTGCAGGCCGGTGGCGGAACCGGCGGTGCTGGCGGCATGGCGACCACCGGTGCTGGCGGTGCTGGCGGCAACGCGGGCATGTGGGGATCGAACAACGGTGACGATGGTTTCGTAACCGGTGAGTCCTTCGCTTCGTCGGCGGCTCAGGTCGATACCACCGCGTTCAACCAGAGCATCGTGATGGGTGCCAACGTGCTTGGGAACACCGTTGATATGACCGTGGTCGGCGGGGGCTTCAGCTCCAGCTACATCGGCGACGATGGCGACGGCGCATAATCGCACAATAAACCAACGGACCGGGCCCGATCATCGGGCCCGGTTTTCCACCATTTCCCAAGCTCGCACTGCGGATAATTCAATCCGCCCATAACAAAAAAGAGGTGAGCAGCCATTCATTCCCAGCAATTGGGGCCAGTACCATGTTCGACAAAGTAACCGAAATTGTCGCCCATATGATCGGTGTATTCCACATCGCCATTGAAGAAGCGCGTATGCGCGACGTCTACGCCCAGTTTCAGGCGGCCAAACTAGAAGATCCCGCAGTTGAGGATGTTCTCAATATTTCAGTCAAGATCAGCGCACCCTACACACTCACGGACTTTTCACCCTCGGTCGACTACACGCCATCGGCGGCGGATTATTTCTTCGCCCCCGATGGCTACGGCCTCTATCTCGCAGATCTCTTTTACCAACCCTTGGGCCAACTTGCCCTGATCGAGGGGTCACCTGATGGGCAGGCCGCTCCGCTGCCCTTTTTCCCGGCACGCCCGCATCTGACGCTGGAGCCGCCGGGCAGCGTCGCCACCATCACCGCTCAGGTTGCATGGATGGAAGATGATGATGAGCTGTACCTCAACGAAGAGCAGGCAGAATTTGTCGATCCTTCGGCCTATCTGACGTCTCTGCACAGTTTGGCGCTGATCTCCAAGGCGCTTGGCGCGACCACCTCTGAAGCACCGCTTGATTTCAGCGAAAGCACCCTTTCAGCTGCGCTCGAATTTTATGAGGCGATCAGCGCCGTCGAGGATGCCTCCCGCATTGGTGAAACAGTGACCGTATCCTTCGGTGCCGACGCGCAAGGCAGTTTCGTGAACGGCGAAACCGTCGAGGAAACACCGGTTCTGGACGATGTGATGCCCGCTTATTTTCAGGCGGAAAATCCCGATGTGACGCTCGAAGAGGAAGAAAGCGACACCGAGGAAGACGGTGACGCGCTGGCGGACACGGACCCGTTTCAGGGCCTCGACGGGTCCTCGTCGGATGCGGATACTTTTGAAATCGACGACGGCCACAATGTGGTGACCGGGGCCAATGTGATGGTCAATGACGCCTCCGTTATGGTGGGGTGGCTCGATGCGCCGGTGATTTCGGTGATGGGCGACGTGGTGGAGCTCAACTCGATCAGTCAGGTCAATGTGCTTTTCGAACAGGTAAGCTTTAACGGTGAAACTGCGGCATCCGCGTCTGCCACCATAAACGTCGCCGTCATGTCGAATGTGTCGTCCATGCCTGCAGTCGAAGACGGCAGCACCGTGGAGGACACAACACCCCAAGATCTGGGCCTTCCCAGCAACTGGGCCGTGACCCGCATTGATGGCGACATTCTGACGGTCAATTGGGTCAGCCAGTTCAGCTTCATGACCGACAATGACCGGGCCGACGTCCAATTTACCGGCACCAACACGCAGATTGTGATGGGCGACAATACCATCGCAAATGTGGTTGATCTGGCCGAGATTGGCTACGGGTATGATCTGATCATGATTGGCGGGAACCTGATCACCATCAATCAGATCAGCCAGACCAATGTGATGATGGATTACGATACGGTCACCTCCTCGAATGGGGTACCTGTGGGGTACTCCGGCGGTGATAACCTGCTCTTTAACGGCGCCAGCATCACCAACACAGGGCTCGATACCTATGGTGAGATGACCGACAACTTTGCCGAGGCCAGTGATGCCTTTGCACAGGGGGCCAATTCGATCACCACAGATGTCGCACATGACGGTGCATTTGCGGGCGATGACGTTTTAACCGTGCTCTACATCTCTGGCGATCTGACCACCATCAACTGGATGGAGCAGACCAATGTGATGGGGGACTCCGACCAGGTTCACCTCGCACTGGACAATTTTGCCGAGGAGACCGGAGCCGAGATCAATCTGACCACCGGATCAAACGCGGCCATCAACCTCGCCAGTATCGACACCTATGGCATCGATTCAGAGGTGAGGGTTGGTGGCGATGTTTACAGCGAAGCGCTGCTCTATCAGGCCGATCTGATCGACACCGATGCGGACCCGCTTGGCGTCGCCCTGCCCGCACTTGCCAATGAAGCGGTGGCCTTCCTCGCCGACAATATGATCGGTCCCGAAATCGACACAACCCACGACACCGAAATCATCGCGACGCCGCCTGAAAACAGTGCGGGCCCCGACCTGATGCAAACGATGTTGGCCTGACAGTGACAGGGAAAAATTATGTTAGATAAGACCTTTACCGGCTCTGGCCAAACGCCGGACGCCACCGCAGACGACACAAAAGCCACCGCTCACGGCTGTTCTGAAAAAGACCCATTAAAACTCACACCCGATCTCAGATGCGATAGCGCTGAAAGCATGAAGGCCGCGCCGGAGCGCATCGCCAAAGGGTTGGGAGGTGTCCAGATCGAGGCCGATACCGGCCCCACCCTCAAACAAAACGGGGGCCAGCCTCCAGCCAATACAAATGGCGGGAATGGTGGCGGCGATGGTGGCGGCTCAAAGCCGGAATTTCACAAACGCCCGGGACCAGAACAGTTTGTCCAGCAGTTGCGCAAGGGCCGTCAGGTGGTGCGTCGCAACCTCGGCTTCGTGATGGTCCTCACCTGCGCCACCAATCTTCTGGTGCTCGCAGTACCGATTTACCTGTTTCAAATCTCTGACCGCGTTCTGACCAGCCGCTCGATCGATACGTTGATTATGCTCACCATCGTGATTGCGGGCGCGGTGATCTTGCAGGCGGTATTTGACGCCATTCGCCGGTTTATCCTGATGCGCACGGCGGTCGAAGTCGCGGTGCTGCTGGGGGCACCGGTGCTCAGCGCGGCGGCCCATGCATCCCTTCATGACAACGGGCGGCAATATCAAACGCTTGGGGATTTGCAGTTGCTCAGGTCATTCCTTGTGTCCGGCACCTTGATTTCCTTTTTGGACGTGCCCTTTGCGCCATTGTTCATCCTCGCAATCTTTCTGGTGCATCCGCATCTCGGGCTCATTGTAATTGGAACGGCGCTGGCCTTGATGGTGATTGCGATGATCAACCAGAAAGCCACCTCCAAACCCTTTGCCGAGGCCAATCTGGCGCAGTCCAAGGCAAACATGCATCTCGACTCCATGTCGCGTAACAGCCAGATCATTAATGCGCTCGCCATGGTGCCCGAGGCCGTGGCGCTCTGGGGGCGCGACACTGCCGCTTCACTCCGGGCGCAGGTTGTTGCGCAGGATCGCAATATCGTCTGGGCCGCTGTTTCGCGGGGCGCGCGCCTGTTGACCCAGATCGGCATGTTGGGTTGGGGCGCATTTCTGGCGCTCGAAGGTGAAATCACCGGCGGTATGGTCATCGCCGCATCCATCATCGCCGGCCGCGCCCTTGCGCCCATTGAGGGGTCAATTGAAGGCTGGAATGGCTTTTCGCAGTCGCGTGCCGCCTATGACCGCGTCAGCAACCTGATGATGTCCTCGGTGCAAAAATACGAAAAGCTCCGCCTGCCCCGCCCCGAAGGCCGCCTGAATGTTGAACGGCTGCTCTATGTGCCTGCAGGCACCAAGCAGGTGGTGTTGAACGGTCTGACCTTTGGCCTCAACCCCGGTGACTCTCTGGCGGTGATCGGCAACTCTGGCGCGGGCAAGACCACGCTTGGGAAAATGCTGGTGGGTTCGATCCTGCCAACATCGGGCAATGTGCGCCTCGACCTTATGGATCTGCGCAACTGGGATGACCGCCAGCTTGGTGAGAACATCGGCTACCTGCCGCAGGACGTGCAGCTCTTTCCCGGCTCGATCAAGAACAACATCGCCCGCATGCGCGAAGGTGCCAGTGATGACGACATCCACCGCGCCGCCCTTTTGGCGGATGTGCATGACATGATCGCCTCCTTGCCCCATGGCTATGAAACCATGGTGGCCGCTGATGGCTCGCCGCTCTCTGGTGGGCAAAAACAGCGGATCGCTTTGGCACGGGCCTTCTTCGGCAACCCTCGCTTTTTGGTGCTGGACGAGCCGAACTCCAATCTCGACACCTCTGGCGATCAGGCCTTGGCCAACGCCATCCGCCACGCGCGCGAGGCTGGGATCACCGTAGTGGTGATTACGCAGAAACCGTCGCTGCTGAGTGTGGTCGACAAGATCATGCTGCTGGCAGACGGCAATATCGTGTTGTTCGGAGAACGCCAGCAGGTGCTGCAGAAGCTTCAGGAACGCTCCAACGGTGGTCGGCTCGCGAACCAAAATCAGGGAGGAGCCGGAAATGGCTGAACTGGTAACTTATGCCGAACCCACGGTCTGGTACGAAGAGGTTCCCCGCTCTGTCAAAAGCCATGTGCGCTGGGGCATGTTCCTTTTGATCTTCGGACTTGGCGGGTTTGGCATCTGGGCGTTTATGGCTCCATTGGCCGCTGCGGTGATCTCTCAGGGCAGTTTTGTCGCCACCGGCAGCAATAAGATCGTGCAGCACCTTGAGGGCGGCATTATCAAGGCCATCCTCGTCGAGGAAGGTGAAAATGTCGTGGCAGGTCAGCCCATTGTGCTGCTGGATGAAACCTCCGCACTGGCAACGCAGCGCGAATTGTTCCTCCGGCAAGTCCGGCTGGAGGCGATGGAAACCCGCATTCTCGCGGAGTTTGATCGCAAGGACACGCTGATCTATCCGCCCCGGCTGGAAGAGTTGCGCGCAGATTTCAATGTCGCGGCCATGCTGGATGGCCAGCAAATCGTGTTCAATGCTGCAACCCAGCAATTGCGCAATGATATCAATCTCCTGACCCAGAGTATTGAAGCCCTCAAAGATCGCTCTTCCGGCTATGAAAAACAGCTCATTGCCACCAGAGCGCAGCTGGAAATTCTGGAAGAGGACTCCGCCGCCAAGGAAATTCTCTTGGAAAAAGGACTGGTGCGCAAAACCGAATACAACACGCTGCGCCGCGCGCTCGCCGAAGCCATTGGTGAAATCGGGCGTCTGGAGGCCCAGGTGGATGAGACCGCCTCCTTGTCGCAACGCTATGAATCGCAGATCACGCAAACCATCGCGGATCGTCAGAGCGCCGCACTTGATGAGCTACAAGCGGTGCAGTCCGAACTGGAAAGCGTGCGCGAACAGGCCCGCCGCGCCGAAAGCGTCCTGACCCGGACCGAGATTGTCGCACCGGTGTCCGGCACTGTTATCCGGCTCCACTATCACACCCCCGGCGGTGTGGTCGAAAGCGGCAAGGCCATTCTTGAGATCCTGCCCACGGGTGAGCCGCTGATCATCGAGGTGCAGATCCCGCGCACGGAAATCGATGTGGTGCGCAAAGGACAGGCCGCAACCGTCAGCCTCACAGCGCTGAACCAGCGTACAACGCCCACGCTTCAGGGCGAGGTGTTTTATGTTTCAGCCGATGCTATTCTAGACCGTTCGCAGGAGTTGCCGCAGGAAATTTATGTCGCCCGAATTTCCGTACCACCAAGCGAACTGGACCGGGTGCGTGGTTTCAACCCGACCCCCGGTATGCCCGCGCAGATCATGATAAAGACGCAGGACCGCACCTTTGTGCAGTATTTGATCAAGCCCGTGACCGACAGTATGACGCGCGCGTTTCGCGAACAGTAACCCGATCCTTTTTGGGGCCGCCCCAATGTGGCGCGGCCCCAATGCATCGCCTACACAGCGAGGGTGATGGCCTTTGCGCGGGTGTAGGCCTCAATGCCTTCCAGCCCTTTTTCGCGGCCAAATCCGGATTTTCGGTTGCCGCCAAAGGGCAGTTCGATCCCGCCGGCCCAATAGTCATTTACCGTCACCTGCCCGGCATCAATGCGGCGCGCCATGCGCAATGCGGTTGCAATGTCTTTGGTATAAACCCCTGCCGCCAATGCAAATTCGGTGCCATTGGCCAGGGCCAGCGCTTCTTCCTCATCCTCAAACACCTGCACGCCCAGCACGGGGCCAAAAATCTCCTGCTGGATCGCCGGGTCCTGCGCGCTGAGCCCGTCCAAAATCGTCGGCTCAAAGAACCAGCCCTTGCCGGTCTCCGGGTCAGAGGTCGCCTGACCACCACAGAGGATCTCCACCCCGCGGCTGCGCGCATGTTCCACATGGGCGGAGATCGCAGCCAGATGACGCTCGGAATTCACCGCCCCCATATCGGTATTGCGCAGCCCATGACCGAGGGTCAGCGCCTTGGCCTTCTTTACCAGCAGCTCCAGCACCGGCGCATGAAGATCACGGTGGATCACCAGACGTGAGCCTGCCGAACAAATCTGGCCCGCGTTGGAGAATATCGCCCAAAGCGCCCCCTCGGCCACCGCCTCGGCATCTGCATCGGCAAAGGCAACCAGCGGGGATTTTCCACCCAGTTCCAGCGTCAGCCCGGTCACATTCGGAGCGACCGCCTGCATCACGCCAACACCTGTGGCGACAGAGCCGGTAAAGGTCACATGGCGCACGCGCGGATCCTGAACCAGTGGCGCGCCTGCCTCTTGGCCGGTGCCGGTGACCACATTGACCACCCCCGCCGGAACCCCGGCACGGATCAGCAGTTCGGCAATCATCAGGGCGGTATAGGGCGTGGTCTCTGCCGGTTTCACAACCGCCGAACATCCCGCCGCAAGTGCTGGCGCAATACCGCGCACCAACGTCGAGGTCGGGTAATTCCACGGCACGATATGGGCGGTCACACCAACAGGTTCGCGCAGGGTGAAGGCTGCGTTGTCATTGCCAAGATTGACGCTGCGCCCATCAAGTTTATCCGCAGCGCCTGCGTAATATTCAAACAACCGCGCCGATCCATGAATATCGCCATAGGCCTCAGTCAGCGTTTTGCCACTGTCGAGACTTTCGACAACCGCCAGCCAATCCGCCTCGGCCCGCATCAACCGTGCGGCCTCCATCAGGATCGCACAGCGCCGGGCGGGCGGCGTGTCGCGCCAGAGGGCAAAACCCGCGCTGGCACTGCTGACCGCACGGTCCACATCCGCCGCAGTGCCCGCCGCAAAATCACCAAAGACAGTGGCCGTACCGGGATCAAAGCTCTCCATCCGGTTGCCATGCTCGGAGGGCACGAACGCTCCGTCGATAAAGTGATCGTTGGGCAGGTCAGACAGCGCACCCGTGGTAAAATAATTAGAGATCAGGGCGTTAACGCTCATTGCTCGTCCTCGCTGCATTTGTAGGTAGATTTGGCAAGCCACTCCGGACAGATTTCCACGCCCCAGCCGGGGGCGGCGGTGACATGCGCCTGACCCTCGGTGATCTGATAGGGGTCATTCACGAACAATTCGCGTTGCCAGGGGTAATAGTCATCCCCTTCGATGGAGAACTCTAGATAGCGACCCGGATTGGGGACCGCGCGCAGCAGATGCATGGTGAACAATGTCACCAGCGACAGATTCGCCGCGTGCGGCGTGCACGCCAACCCCGCCGCATGCCCCATGCGCGCCACATCCATGCTACGCACCATCCCGCCCAGATAAAGGATATCTGGCTGAATGATATCGACCACTCGGTTATCAATCATTCGTTTCCAGTGCTGAAGATCGCAGTCCTGCTCTCCGCCCGCCACATCGATGTTCAAAGCGCGGGTCACCTCAAGCGTTTGTTCTTGCTCCCAATAGGGACAGGGTTCCTCGAAATGCTCATAGCCATTGGCCTCCAGCATGCGCCCAACCTCAATCGCGCGGGCGGGGCTAAAGCCTGAATTGCCATCAACCAATAGCGCTACATCCGGTCCCAATGCTTTGCGCATGGTGGGAATGATCGCCTCGGTGCGCCCGTCCCACTCATCCCGGTCCTGCCCGCATTCCGCGCCGACCCGGACCTTAAAGGCATCAAACCCATGTGCGTCACGCAGCCGCTGCATGCGTTCGGCCTCTGCCTCGGGGGTGATGTCGCGCCGCATCGAGGAAGCATAAGCCCGCAGCGGACCGCTTGAGCCGCCCAAAAGCTCCGCCACCGGTTTGCCCTGCGCTTTGCCACGCCAGTCCCACACCGCCGTATCCAGCCCCGCCATGGCGCGGCGCAGATAGGTGCCGGGAAATTTATGCTCGCGCAGCGGGATCTCGGCGATCACCGCCTCCAGCGCATCCATGCCCCGCCCCAGCGCCCAAGGCGCCACCTGACGGTGCAGGATCTCTGAGGTCAGATCGCTGTTGTAAGTCGACACCTGCCCCCAGCCCTGCGTGCCATCCTCGGCAGTGACTCGCACAAACCCGATGAGCGGCGTGCAAAAGGTCTCGATCCGGGTGATGCGTGGGCCGGTGTCAGCCGCGCCGCGTTGGTAGCTGACCGGCACTGCGCCGGATGTTGAATAAGGCGTGCTCATGCATCCTCCAGAATGAGATCGGCGGCCCTGAGGGCCAGCATCATGGTCGGGGCATTGGTGTTGCCCGAAGTGATATTGGGAAAAACCGACGCATCCACCACCCTCAGCCCCGAAACGCCATGGACCTTCAGACGCGGACACACCACGGAACGGCTGATGTCCTCTCCCATGCGACAGGTGCCGATGGGGTGAAACACTGTCCCCGAGCGGGTGCGAAAATCCGCAAGGATCTGCTCCGGGGTCATCTGGCGCAGATCCTCCCCCATTGGGGCTTTGATCAGACCGGTGATCGCGGCAGTCTTTGCAAGTCTCTGACACAGCAGCCCACCTGCGATCACCTGCGCCTGATCCTCTTGTGTGGCGAGCGAATTGGGCCTGATCCGGGGCGGCGCGAGCGGGTCATTTGCGCTGATATCAATACGCCCGCGACTGCTGGGGCGCGTGGGTTGGAACCCGATGATGAACCCGGCAAAAGGGTCGGGTTCTATCACCGTGCGCGTACCCGCAGGTGTCGTGGTATAGGTGACGGGGTTGAAATAGAGCTGCTGATCGGCAGCTGTCAGCCTAGGGTCAGAGCGAAAGAAGCCACCGCATTGATTGACCGAAAGCGACAGTGGCCCGCGCCGCGTCAACGCATAACGAAGTGCGGCGCGTACCTTTCCGTGCAGCGGGCGCAGCTGATTGTTAAGCGTCGGCTCTGTTGCGCGAAAATAGTAGTTTACGCCAAGATGATCCTGAAGATTGCCCCCCACATGAGGCGCATTTATCATTGGTGTGATCCCATGCTCTTGCAACACATCCGCAGGGCCAATGCCCGACAGTTGCAGCAAACGAGGCGAGCTGACCGCACCTGCAGACAGGATGATTTCTCGCCTTGCCCGCAGGCTTTGCGCGCGCCCCTTATGCGTGACCTCGACGCGGGTTGCGCGCCGCCCGTCAAACCCGATCCGCGCCACCATCACGCCGGTCATCAGCGTCACGTTCTGTCGCCGCAACGCCGGGGCCAGACAGGCCCGCGCCGAATGCATCCTGCGCCCGCCACTGGTATTGATCCGATAGGCGCTCGCCCCCTCGGGCGAGGTGCCGTTCATATCCAGCGTCTGCGGCAGGCCCAGTTCACGCGCAGCCGCGAAAAAATGCCGGTTCACCTTGTGGATCTGGTCAGAGACATCCTGCACATGGATCGGCCCACCACCGAGCCGGGTCCCATCCGGGGCGATACGGGTCTCCAGGCGCTCATAGGTCTGCTGGACGGTTTCCCAGTTCCAGCCCTTGGCCCCTGCGGCCTCCCAGTCATTGAAATCCTTAGCCAAACCACGGGCATAGACCATGGCATTGATGGAACCCGACCCGCCCACAACCTTGCCGCGTGGCCAATATCCGCTGCGCCCGCCCAGCGCCTCCTCGGGCTCGCTCTGATATTTCCAGTTCACCGCCGGGTCATAGAAGGTCTTGCCATATCCCAGTGGCAGCGCGACCCACGGCTTGCGCGGCGTGCCGCCCGCCTCCAGCACCAGCACGCTATGGCGGCCATTTGCGCTCAGGCGCTCGGCCAGCACACAGCCCGCCGATCCTGCCCCCACAATGATGTAATCGTATTCACGCACCGCGATGTCCGTCCTTGTTCATCGCGCCAGCGTTACAGGTGCTGCTGCAATCCCCATAACGAAAAATAATTCGTCACTACCTTAAAAAATTTCGCAGATTAGCTTATCTGTCATTGCATGTATCAGGAATTGCCCCCTCTGCCGTGGTTGCGCGCCTTTGATGCCAGCGCGCGGCTTGGAAACTTCACCCTCGCCGCCGAGGAATTGGGACTTACCCCCTCTGCAGTCAGCTATCAGGTGCGTGGCCTTGAGGCAGCATTGGGGCATAAGCTCTTCATTCGAAAGCAAAAGTCCCTATTCTTAACCCGTTTGGGTCAGGCCTATCTGCCTGTGGTCAGCAAAGCCTTTGGCGATATCGAGGCCACCACATCGAACCTCTTTGGCAAATCCGCCGCGCAGGAGGTCACGATCCGGTGCCTCAGTTCGCTCAATATGCTGTGGCTTGCGCCAAGGCTCTCGAACTATCACCGCCTCTACCCCAATGGCAGGCTCCGGCTGCTCTCCTCGCTCTGGAGCGAAACCCCGGACGCGGCGCAAATCGACATCGACATTCGCTATGGCGATGGCAATTGGTCCGATGGCGAGGCCACGCCTCTGATGCATCATGAGGTGATCGCGGTCTGTGCGCCCGCGCTGCATCCCGGCCCCGACCCAAGGCAGATCGCCACCCGCCCATTGATCGAAGTCTTAGGTGTGACAGATACTTGGCACCATTTCTTCGCCCTACACGGGCTGGAACCTGCCGCGTCAGATCCGGCGCTCAAGGTCGACCAATCCCTGATCGCATTGGAGCTTGCCTCTCGTGGGATGGGGGTTGCCCTCATCGCCCGCGTCTTTGCGCAAAGCTATCTCGACAAGGGCACATTGGTGGAGGCCACGGATCTGACGCTGCCTGCCCGACAAGGTCACTATCTGGTGCAACCCAATGCTCGAAACCGCTTTCGCCCCGAGGTTTCTACGGTGAAGGACTGGCTCTTGCAGGAGGCCGCCACCACCGCCTGTTGACCTCCCCCACCGCAACATCTGCAGCGGGGGAGGTTTGGGATCAGTTCGTCGCGATGCTGAGCGGATAATCCACATTGAGCGACAGCGCCGGAATTTGCGGACGCTGCTGGCCCTCGGTCAGTTCCGGCACTCGCGACGAGGTAAAGAGCACCAGTTCCTGCAAGGAGTTAAACCCGTTGCGATCCCCGACGCGGTTGTCGGCAAGCCCGCGCAAGCCCTCCAAAAGCGCCGCCGTGAAGGCCCCGTGACCACCGCCAAAGCTCTCATCCTCAAAGCTGAGTTCGGAGCCGGACGAGGATGCAAACACCACTGCACCTGTGCCTTTAGTGAGGTTTTGCACCGCATCATCGGCCACCACCCGGTTGCCCCCGGCACCAGAATGGCAAATATCAAGAAGCATCAGCGCATTCTGGTTGAGCGGCCGGTTTTCCAGATAATCGCGGAAACGATCAACGCTCATGCCGGTATAGGGTTTGGCCAGATCGCCCTCATGGGTCATGAAGTAAAGCTCTTGTTCCTCGTCGACCACACCATGTCCGGCCAGGAACAGCACAACCACATCGTCATCCGCTGACTGATCGAGAAACTCGTTCATCTGGATGCGGACATTGCGCTCTGTGGCCTCTGCATCGGTCAGAACCTTTGTCTCGACCCGGTTAAACAGCTTGCCCTCCTGCGACTCCATCAGCTTTGCCAATTCCGTTGCATCACGATCGGCAAAGTTTAGGTTCTGACTGGAGCGTTCGTAGTCGGAGACCCCAACCCCAAAGAACCACAGCGTCTGGCCGGATGGTTTCTCATCCGGAGCCTCGCCGCCTTCGCGGATAATTTCCAGCGTCTGGGTCTGGATACGCGCATCGCGCCACACCAATGATGCCTCAATGACGTTGCGCCCCGGATTAAGGTCAAACCGGCGACTGAAGCCCACGGTCTCCTGCCCGTCGAAAAACGCCTCTTCCTCAAAGCCGCGCGATTTCAGCACCCGGCGCCCGTTGAGTGTATATTCGATCTCAGGATCGGCCAGATCGGCGTTGTCCTTCAGCACTTCCAACTCCACCACATAGGTTTCGTCTTTGGTGCTGCTGCGTTGGGGCGAAATCAGGCGTACCGCATAGGGCGCTTCAAAGACGTCCGCATCCACATCCACGCCATCATCCGGCAATGCTTCCCCACGTGCGATGGCGTCCAGAAGATTGCGGATCAGGCCCGGACGCTCATAGTTCTCGGCCAGCGCCGAGAAGGGCAGGTAGTTGTCACCCAGCGACCAATAGACATCCTCTGTCCCCTGCAAGGACGCTGTGTAGCGCCCATCGGGGGTATAGGCGATCCATTCGCCATCCTTGCGGGGCGCAATGGTCAGCGCCTGCTCCATCCGGTTCAAATCAATAAAGATCAGCTCGTTACCGGTGGTAAGACCAATTGCCAGATTGCGCTCTGCGTGGGCCTCCAGATAGCGCAGGTTGTGCGGGAAGGTCAGCTCTTTACCCTCCAGTGCGACGTGATCCCAGAACCATTCCAGCGTGCGACCATCCGCAAGCTCGATCTCATAGTTCGGGCTGGGCGTTTCACGGCCAGTGTTTTTGCCATTGCTGGGATCGTGCAGATACCAAGTCCCCTTGCCGCGGAACTTGAGCACATCGCCCCCCTCGGCCCAGTCCATCTGGAAATAGCGATCCTCGGCCTGAAACGTCGTCACCTCGCGATTGGCTGGCCCATCATAGATGGTCACGACGCGACCATCGGTCGAGCCCTGTTTGAACCCGGCCATCCAGGAGGACGTCACCGCCACCATGCCATTGTCCGCAAGGCGCACGAACACACGTGGATCATATATGTCATTGAACCGTACAGGTTCGGACACGATGTCAAAGCTCTTTTGCATCACGACATTCAGCGTCGCCTTTTCGATCATGTAGATCGTGGATCGCGGCGCCTGAAACGGCCCCTCGCCCTGCGGCACCGTGCCCACCACAATATGCGTGTCGTTTTCACGCATGCTGTAGGGCTTGCCGTCGATCTGCTTGATCACCTCACTGCGGAAGGTGGTGGTGTCAAACTTCAGCATCTGCCCATCTTCGTCAAAAGTGAACAGAACCGAGCCATCCTGATTGAGCGGCCTCCACGTCTGGTAAACCTCTCCCTCGATCCGGTGCACCCTGCGGCCCGTCTTGATGTTCCAAACGCTGGTGCCAGCGCTGTCGCGCGACATCACCAGATCCTGCGAGGGCACCATGGTCAGCCCACGGCCCTTATATGCGGCCCCGTCCTTGCGCTGATCGACGCTCAGATCACGGGTATCAAGATAGACAATCTGGTCATCCATCGCCGTGATGTAATGCCCACCATCCGGTGTGAACCCACCATAGAGGATCTTTTCCGGGTCCCCCTGAAGCTGCGCGGTCACATTGAGGCTCGGCACCTCCACCAGCGCCAGACGGGTGCTATTGGTGAATGTATCGGCGATCATCACCTTGGATTCCGTGGGATGGGCGATCAGCTTAAACGTCATCGCAGGCATCCGCTTGCGTGCAATCTCGCGCCAGTCAGAGGTGGTCCAGACGATCAGCTCATAGCTGTTGTTCATCCCCACCAGATACTTACCGTCAGGCGTATTGGCGAAGCCATGCAGCCAGCCGGTATTGCGCAGCGACCCCACCGGTTGCAGCGATTTGGCGTCCCGCACCACCGCATGCGCGGTACGCGGCGATTTGGTCACGATATGCGCACCATCCCCCGACCAGACGATCTGCTCGGAGCCACGAATGGTGCCCATCTTCGTCACGCCGCGAAACTTGCGCGTTGCCATGTCATAGACCTTCAGGAAACCGGTACGGTCGCTATAGGCCACCGCATCCGAGAAGGGTGACCAGGAGATCTCGTCGATCTCGATAGAGTTGGGCAACTGGCTGTGCATCAGCCCCGTCCGCATGTCGTAGATATAAAGCAGATTATCCGTGACACCGGTGACCCCCACAAAGGAGGATTTCACCGCAATATAGCGACCATTGGGCGAAATCTCCCGCGAGCTGCCCCCGATGGGCAGCTGATGAACCCGCAGCATCCGTTCCAGATCCCAGACCTGTGCGGGCGTGTTGCCGGTCACCGCATAGCGGCCATCAGGGCTCAGCGTCAGCGACCGCGCATCCAGCCATCCCGAGGTTGAGATCTGCGGCGCAGAGATATTGCCATAGGGGCGGATTTCGACCCGTCGATTGGTCTGCTTGCCACGGTCGGTGGCATTGGTCGCCAGCGGTATGCGCGAGCCATAGCCCACGGTTTGCAGGCGCTCCGGCGCAATGCCTGCGCTCTCGACAAAATACTGCTCTACCGATTTGGCACGCGCATCGCTCAGCGGCAGATTGACCTTGTCGCTGCCGGTGATGTCGGTGTGACCTTCGATCAGGAACACATAGTTTTCAGCGCCCAGCGCCTTGAGCGCATCTGCCGCCTGCTTCAGCACACCCAGACCCGCCTCGCGGATGTCGGCCTTGCCGGTGGCAAATTCCACCGTCACCCGCAGACTGTCCCCAAAACGCTGTTCCCAATCCTTGAGAAAGGGATTTTCCGCAAAGAAGCGTTCACGCTGGCCTTGCAGGCGCAGCGCGTTGCGAATGCGGTTTTCCCGCCCCGCGATCCAGTTATCCGAAAAACCGCCATATTCTTTGGCGCGTTGCAGCAGGCGGTTGGCCTGCTCAAAATCACGCGCATGAACACGATTGTCGACGTAATCGCCCAGAATATTGCGATAGGCGGTGCCGTTTACCGTCGGCAGGTATTTTTCGAATACCGGCACCGCGCGATCATAAAGCGCGGCCTCTTTGGCGAACCGGGCATATTGGTTGATCGCATTATCAAGCTCGCCCTGTGTGGGAGCCATCGCGATTGCACGAGCACCGTAGTCATCGGCCTTTTGCGGATCGAACTTGAACTCGCTCCACGCCCAGTTCGCTGCGATAAGCACATGATAATTGTTCGGAAAATCGCGCAAGCCCTGATTGAGGACCGTAATCGCGCCCTCAAAATCATCATTGCCGATAGAGCCAAAGGCATCATGCGCCGCCTCTGGCGACGGGTTCATCTCATAGGCCGCGCGGAAAATCGGATGCGCCTCGCGGTGCATCTTAAAATCATCCCACAGGATTTTGCCGATATGGCGCAGCGCCGCGTCATTGCGGTTGTCATTGGCCCAATCAATTGCCTCGCCAATGGCATTGAAACGCGTATTGCGGTCTGCCCGTTGGGCGCTCAGAATCCGCAGCCGATTATCAAGCCACGCCGTCAGAGCGCTAACGTTGGTGGAGCGATCCAGCGCCAGTTTAAAATAGCGATCCGCCGTGCTGCGGTCGCCCTTGGTGCGCGCCATCACCCCGCGCACATAATCATACACCCAATCCTGCGCCGGACCGGTCGGCGCGTAGCTGTTGAACCACTCGTTTGCGGCGGCCTCGCCTTCCCGGTTCTTCAGGTTGAAATAGGCGTATTGTACAAAAAACGCGTGATGCGGCCAGGCTTTGGCCCCTTGCAGATAGTAATCAAACGCCTCGTCGTACCGCTTTTGGCGTTCCAGATTGTAGCCGAGATTGGTAAAGCCAAGACCAAGCGAAGGGTCGCGTTTGATGCCTTCCCTATAGAGCTGCTCAACCTCTTTCAGATCACCGCCGCTTTGATCAAGCACCCAGGCGCGCGCCACATATCCTGCGGGCGTATTCGGGTGTTTTTCGGCAATCCAGCCCCGGATCTGAGAGCGCAGCGCGCCGCTGTTGCGCGACACCGACAACTCAATCAGATCGCCAAGGTCCTTGCCTTCGCAGTATCGACATTCCAGCGCCTGCGCAGAGGCCCCCCATGCCAGCGATAGAAAACAAATTACTCGAAGTATGGCAGTTCGGATCACGGAACGTCTCCTGCAAGGATCAGTTGAAAGTCAGGCTGAATTGAAAGGTGCGGCGCGCAGTGTTGCCTGCCGCATCTCGGGTCTCGATGCTGATCGGGTGCGGCCCCGGTCCCTCGGGCAGTTCGATCTCTGCCCGGAATGGCCCGCGCGAGGAATAGCGGCTGCTTAGCGCTCCCTCGACCTTGAGGGATGCAATCTCGCTTTGGTCCTGCGCCATGCCCTCTAGGCGGAACAGGCGGCTTGGCACCGGGATCACCGCGTCATCGCTGTCAAATGCCTCCGGCGCGGGCTCCGTCAGCACAATGAGCGGCGCGTCACTGTCGTCCTTGGCCGGGTCTGCCGCGACATGATTGATGCTCAGAACCACCGCCGCCACATCGGCATCACCGCTGTCGGCCTCAAAGCCAATCCCAGAAGCCAGCAGCTCCATTTCATCCTTTGGCACCAGCCGGTTGCCCAAAGCACTGCGCAGCCGTGCAGCCACGCTGCCCGAGGCACGCGCCATCCGCGCGGCCACCGCCTGCGCATCCAGCGGCTCTTGGGTGTACAAAAGCACGTAATAATCAGTGCCAACCGTGTCATTCAGTCGGGTGAAATGCTGCTCTGTCGGCCCCGGCAACAACAGTGTGGTGCCGCTATGCGTATAAGGCGTCACCCGATCTCCGCGCGGAAACAGGGTCACATAGTCACCACTTGCATCGCCCCCGATCACATAAAGCGAACCGTTGAACTGGCTGGAAGCCTCTACCCGAAATCGTGTCCCCGAAGGCAGAGGCTGGCGCAGCCGATAGCCGTCATTCGTGCGCGTCACATCCAGCGCGTCGCCCGAAATATGCAGCACCCGCGCACTGCCCCCCATGTCCACCACCCGGGGCGGCGGTGGCGGATCAGGTGGCAGCACCTCATAACCTTCATAAACAAAGGCGTTGAAATCCTCATAGGAAATCCAGAAAAACCCGCGATTGCCCCAACCGCTGCTCCATGAGTTTACCACCTCAAACGCACCGCCCCCGCGCGTGTCATCATAGCCGATCACGGTCATCGCATGGGCGCCCAGCGTGTTGCTGCGCAGTTCATTCCACTCGGTCGAGGACGGCTGCCATGTGCCGCTGCCGCTATGGCGCATAAAGCCCTCGCCCACCCCCATCACGATCACCACCGGGTTGCCATTGGCCAAGGCCCGGCGAGTGGCAACGTGTTTGTTGCGCCCCGAACCTCCCCAAAGGCGGGAATATCCCTTGATGCGAAAGGCGCTCGCCTTGTCGCGCACGCTGGAGGAGGGCTGCGCCGTGCAGGAATATTCATCATAGGGAAAATCGCTCAGCAGCGACACGCCCTGACGCTGCATCAATGTCAGCGCCTCCGCCACATAAGAGCCATTGCAGCCCGGCTGGTGGATTTGGTTGAACACATAGGCAGGCGACAGCACCATATTGCGTAGGCGCGACGAGCTGTCGACCTCCATATCCTTGGCCGACAATAGCGTTCGGGCGGCATAAGCCGTGGCCCAGCCAACGCAGCTGCCCTGCTGCCCCTGATCGCCAACCGGAGGCACGAACCGCTTTAGCGACATCTCGGACGGGGCGCTGAGATAATCACCGCGCGCTAAGGGCGCCGATTTGGGCACCGCGCCATAAACTTCGGGATCGGCCACAGCGCCCAGACTATAGGTCTGAGCTTGCGCTGCAGACAGCCCAAGCGACACCACAAATACGGCGGCCTGAGCCATGCTCTGAATAGGTCGGGTCGTGCTAAAAGAAATCAAAGACGTGCCTTTCAAACCAAGCAATGCGCGCTCCCAGTCATCGGAGCGGTCACTGCCTCAGCGTTCCGTATAAGCTGCACAAGAGCTCTAGCCCGGCTTTGCTGAAGCAATATGACGGTAGCTTTGCTGCCTCTGCTGGCGGCAAAGCCTGCAAGCGTCAGGCGCGTATCCTTTCGAAAATGACCATGTTTTGTCCCCCGTTGTAATTTTTAGTCTCGGTCCCGAATACATATCCTTACGTCGATGTTTTCTCAGGTCAAGAATTTGCGCGCCCCGGCGCTTAGGGAAGTTTGTTGATGGTGAATTTATGGTCGCGGTTCGCGGGATCTGGGGCGCGATATTCCGCGTTGGCCTGTTCCGTCCGCCAAACGCCACACATCGCCCACGCCACGGCGGCAGGCGATGTGTGTGGTGTTCCACCAGAAAGGGGCCGGCTCAGGCCGGGATCATTGCGCCTGAGGGCGACGGCGCGCTTTCAGGCTCTTCAGGATTGGCCACAGCACCAGCCCTAGGGTCGCCAGCGCAATCACCGCCGACAATGGCCGCGTGAACAGCTCGGTCGGGTCGCCTCGGCTGATGAGCAGTGCCCGCCGCACGCTCTGTTCGGCCATCGGGCCAAGGATCAGACCCAGCACAATCGGAGCCAAGGGCACGTTGATTTTCTCAAGTATGTAGCCAGCAGCACCGGCTGCAAACATCACCCACAGGTCGATCACCCGCCCGTTGATCACATAGACCCCAACGGCCATCAAAACGAGGATCATCGGCACCAAAAGCACCCCCGGCAAGCGCTGAACCTGCGCAAAAATCCGAGTGGCAGCCGCACCACCCACCGCAAGGATCAGCAGCGATGTCAGCAGCATCTGCACCATAAACCCGCCGACCAGTCCGGGGTTTTGATGAAACAATTGCGGGCCGGGTTGCAGGCCATGGATCAACAGCGCCCCTAGCACCAAGGCGGCGATCACATTGCCCGGAATACCCAAGGTCAGCGCCGGAATCATGGACGCTGCATTGTCAGAGTTATTGCCACATTCCGCCGCCGCGACGCCCTGCGGATTGCCTGTGCCAAAGCTCTCTGGCTCATCACTGGCACTCTTGGCCGCATTATAGCTGAGGAACGCCGCAATGTTGCCCCCGGCCCCCGGCAGGATACCAACGCCAATCCCAATGAGCGACGAACGCAGCCACGTCGGCACCAGCCCCCGGACTTCGCTCCATGGGACTTTTACAGCTTCCAGCTTCAGGTCACTTGCAGAAAGCCCTTTGGTATCTGCGGCTTCTGCCAATGAAATCACCGGCGGCAGCGCATAAAGCCCGACAAGGATCACGATCAGATCCAGCCCGCTCAGCAGCCACACCTCGCCAAAGGTGAAACGCGCAACGCCCGAAAGCTGATCCAGCCCAACCGTGCCCAGCAACAAACCAAGCGCCGCTGCCATCAGCCCTTTGACCGCATCACTGCCCACCATGACCCCGATCGACGCCATGCCAAACATCGCGATCCAGAAATACTCTGCGGGACCAAAATACAAGGTGGCGCGGGCAAGGATCGGGCCAATGGTCATCAGCGCAATCGCCGAGGCCACACCGCCAATCGCAGAGGACCAGCATGCAATCTTGAGCGCCCGTGCCGCCTCGCCCTTCTGGGCCATCGGATAGCCGTCAAATGTCGTGGCAATCGCGGCAGGTGTGCCGGGGATGCGCAGCAGGATCGCGGGGATCGCTCCGCCATACATCGACCCGTTGTAGATGCCTGCGACCATGCCCAGCGCCACCAATGGCTCCATCGAGTAGGTGAGCGGCAGCAACAGCGCGATGGCCATCACCGGATTAAGCCCCGGAAGCGCGCCGATAAACACGCCAAGGATCGAGGCTCCGATCATTGCGACAATGGGGCCTGCCGCAAAAACACCCCCGAGGATTTCCGAAATCAAACCCATGGTTTGTAGCTCCTCAGTAGCTCAGCCAAACCGGCGCAGGCAGCGGTTTTTCAAGCACGACAGAAAACACCAGCCAGACGATCCCGATAAAAACACCCGTGCTCACCAGACTGTAGAGGGGCCGCCGAAAGCCGAGACACAGCGGCACCACTATCACCAGCAACGCCGAGGCCAGATAAAATCCAAGCACCGGCACCAAGACGAGATAGAGCGCCGCCAGCCCAAGCGTGAGGGCCGCGCGGGGCGCGTTTTCGACCAATGCGCGCGGGCGGTCTGCCCCTCGCAGAGTAGCGCGGATTGCAACCAACGCGCCCAAGCCCGCAACCACACATCCCAAGGCCGTCGGGTAAATCCCCGACGCCCCCGGATACTCCGCAGCCATCAAGGCTGCGGTGCTGCCGACGGCGGCAAAGACGCCACCAAGCAGGATGTCCTGCCGCCGCTCGGTCACTGGCTCAGCCCCAGCGCTTTGGCCACTTTAGCGAGCGCGTCATACTCACCTTGCACCCGTGCAGTCAGCGCCGCGCCCGTTACGACATTTGGAATTTCACCTTTGGTGGCGAGAAACTCTACATATGCGGGGTCATTTACGGTCTTCTCCAGTGCCGCCGACAGGGTCGCCACCACATCCGCATCCATGCCTGCAGGCCCCAAAACCATCCGCCACAGCAATGTTTCCTCATCTCCCAGACCGAGGCTTTCCAACCCTGCCGCCTGAGGCAGCGCCTTCACCGGTGCAGCAGAGGTGACGAGCAAACATTTGGCCTCGCCCGTCTCGGTATAGGGCAAGACCGGTGAGATCGACCCGCCGTAGATATCGACATGTCCCCCCAGAAAATTCTGCAAGGTCTCGCCTGCGCCGCCAAAGGGGATCGCAACCGCCTCGATACCCCGGCTTTGGAAAATCCGCTCCGCCGCGAGTTGCATCGTGCCGCCGATACCATCGTTCCCGTAGGTATATTTCCCCGGATTGGCAGCAAGCTCCTCCAAGAACGCCTCCCCCGTGTCCGCCGGAAAATCCGGTTTGACGCAAAGCGTGTATGCCGTCTCAGAGGTCGAAGCGATGGGGGTGAAACTGTCAGGTTGATAGGCGGTCTGCTGCACCTGCGGCACCGTCGTGATCGGACTGTTCCAAGTTGCCAGCAGCGAATAGCCGGTGGGCTTTTGCAACATGAACTGTGTCACACCGACGGAGCCACCCCCGCCTGCCACATTCAAAATTGCAATCGAAGCACCCAGCTCTTCTTCAAGAAGCGTGGCCAGTTTGCGCGCGCTGGTGTCCGTGCCTCCTCCGGCAGGTGCCGGAATGGTCACTTCGATCGCGCGCTCAGGGTATTCGGCAAACGCGGGCGTCGCCAGTGCAAGCACGGCGGCCGTGATGGCAAGATGTTTCATAAAAGTGTCCTCCCTCAGGTGTGATGTCAGGTATTTGGCAGCTCTCAGCCGATGCGGCTGCGGTATCGGAAACTGTCGGCGCGCCCGCGGGCAATGCGCCACTCAATGGGCTCGCCCGCCACGGTAAAGGCCGTGCGCTCAATCACGGCCACCGGATCGCCTTGCTCCAGCCCAAGGCGCTTTGCCGTGACGCCGTCCGCCGCACCAAAGCGCACCTCATCCTCCGCGCGGTTCACAAACACGCCGTAACGGTCGAGATAAACAGGATAAAGCAGCGGACCCACCTCACTGTCGGGGAGCGTCTCAAACCCGGCAAAGCTGGCATAGGGAATATAAAGCTCCTCCGAGAGGAAAGGTTGCTCAGACAGGTACCGCAGACGCTCAATGCGAATGACGTCACCGGTGCCCAACGCCTGCGCCACATGATCGGGCCCGGTGGTGCGCACGCGCGAAATCAGACGGCTGGTCGGAATGGAGGCTTCGGAGTTGGCCTCGCGCGCTTGAAAAAAGCGAAAGAGCGTCGCGTCAAATGCGGGTTTGCGCAAGAACGTGCCCGTCCCCTGACGGCGCTCCAACAGACCCTCGTCCACCAATTGTTGCACAGCTTTTCGGACAGTCCCAACCGACAGCCCGTGGTCCCGCGCCAAGGCGTTATCAGACGGAAGAGGCTCTTCTGCCGACCATTCGCTGGCGGCAATCCGGCTGGCCAATTCATCGCGCAACCGCAGATACGCTGGCAGCCGATCATCAAAGCGAGACTGTGCCTGAACCATGATTCCTCCTCTTCACTGACGCGAAAATGGAGGATTTGACTGCATCAGTCAACTGGTTCTATATAGAACCGAATAACCAAAGGACTCTGCCGGTGATACATTTCGATTGCCACGCCCATGTCTATGACCAGATCGTCGCCCACGGCGCGGTGCGCTATCTGCCCACGCGCCCTGCCCCGCTTGCAGTTTGGCGCGCGCTTCAGGATTCACATGGTCTGTCTGGCGGTGTCATTGTGCAGGTCAGTTTCCTTGGCACCGACAACAGTCAGATGTTGGCGGCCCTGCAAAACCTGCCCACCGGGCGCTTTGCCGGGGTTGCCGTCATCGACATTGACACTCCAGACGCAGAAATCGCGCGGCTCTGCGCTGCTGGGGTGCGCGCCATTCGCTGGAATCTTGTGGCCGGGGCGACAATCCCGGATCTGACCTCCTCTGCCGTACAATCGCTGATGCGGACCCTCGCGCGCCACGACATGCACCTCGAACTGCAATTGGAAAGCAAACGCCTCGCGCCGCTTTTGCCGCAATTGGCAGATCTGCCGCTGCCTGTGGTGATCGACCATCTCGGCCTGCCCGAAACCACCGCAGCGCAGGAGCCATGGTTAAATGCGCTGGATGCGCTACCGGAGAGAGAGAGTTTTTACGTCAAAATTTCAGCGCCTTACCGGGGTTCAGCGCAGGGTCTAGACCATGTCGACCGCCTGCTGAGCCTGCTGGCGGCGGATCGCTTCGTCTGGGGCAGCGACTGGCCGCACACCCGCCACGAAAGCCACGCCACATATGCGGGCCTGCTGGATGATCTCAAAAACCGCATCGATGATCGCGCAGCGGTGCGCCGCCTCTACCAATTGCGCCTCGATCACGCGTAAGGTCCTGTCCGATTACACCGTCAGGCAGAGGCTGGCTGTAGCGGTCGCACATCGCTCTTGAACGGGACATATCGGCGGCGAAAAGACGTGCCCTCAACGCATTCCGGTGCACTGATGCGGTCCATGCGGAAATGCCTGAAATCCTGTCGCGCCGGATCCGACGCCACCAGATACCAGACCGGGGCAAGATCAGCATCGCCTGCGGCTCAACATCGCGCTGCGTGATCACGCCTCTCGCGTCACGATATGCTTTGTTGCGCAAATCGTGTCAGGGGATTCATTTCGTAAATCCAGATCCGCGTCGCTGTGCTCAACCGATGTGCGCGACAAAGCCTAGCCGCATGATAAGATTTCATTCTCATATATCAGCAGAGGCCATGCGCAGTTTTTCCGTTAAACTATGTGATCATATATGATCATACCTTTCGGTTGAGAAAATCTGATTGCATTCCAAAGACTTGCATTACTCGTCTTCTCTCAAGATGCCCTGGAGACTGATCTGATGTGATCTGAACGACGCCCAACCAGCACGGGCGTAAGGCCTGCGGCTGCGCGCGCGTCCTCACCAGTCTGGTTGTCGGCATGTTTTATTCAGAACTTCCAACGCACTCCGGGAAGCACATCAAGGCCCCGCCGCATCTCAAGTCGTCTCGACAGTCGCAAAACCATCGTCAAGAGAGGTCTAAAAGACCACCACCACCCCGCGCGCTCACCGGTTCGCCTCGCGATGCCTATAGAAGTGGCACACATCGCGTCTGCGTTAAAAATTATTGACTCTCAATTTGATCAAATCGCAAGCTGACCGGGCAGATGCCGCGAAAGGCCGCCAGAAGCCAGCAAATTGCATTCGGGCATTTTACCCAGATCACAGGACACCCGAGCGCGTCGCGCTCGCAATGCCAACAGGGAGCGCACGCATGATCGAAATAGAGGGCCTGACCAAAACATTTGGAGAAGGGCCAACTGCTTTTACCGCGCTGGACGATGTCTCGGTCACGATCCAATCCAACGAATTTTTCACGCTCCTCGGGCCATCGGGATGTGGCAAAACCACCCTTCTGCGCACCATTGCGGGCTTCCTTGATCCAACCCGGGGAAAGTTGACGCTGGACGGTGAGGACTTGCTCAGCAAGCCGCCGCACCATCGTCCGGTCAACACGGTATTTCAATCCTACGCACTGTTCCCGCATATGACGGTTTCAGAAAACATTGCCTTTGGATTGCAGATGCTTAAGCGGCCAAAGGCGGAAATCTCTGCCACCGTTTCAGAGATGCTGGAACTGGTGCAGATGACGGCCATGGCCGACCGCAAGACCGCTCAGATTTCGGGCGGTCAACAGCAACGTGTCGCGCTGGCCCGTGCCCTCGCGCCGCGTCCGAAGGTTCTGTTGCTGGACGAGCCGCTCTCCGCGCTGGATTTCAAACTGCGCAAAGAGATGCAGCTGGAATTGAAGCGCCTGCAACATGAAACCGGTATCACCTTTGTCTTTGTCACCCACGATCAGGAAGAGGCGCTCACCATGTCTGATCGCATCGCGGTGATGAATGCGGGCACCATCCGGCAAATCGGCGGGCCACGTGATATCTATGATCACCCGGCGGAACGCTTTGTGGCGGATTTCATCGGTGACACCAATTTCCTCAAGGCCCAGATGCTCTCGACCGAGGACGCTGGCTCCAAGGTGCGGCTGTCGTCTGGTGCGGAAATCATGGCAAAACCTGCACAGGGCGAGCCTCCAGCGACGAATGGCGCCTCCGTGACCCTTGCCGTACGCCCGGAACACGCTGATCTGTGCGATCCAAACGGCGCGCTCTTGGCCGGCAGTCTGAAAAACGTCGTCTATTTCGGCACCGATACGCATTATCATGTGGGTCTGGAGAGCGGAGAAATGTTCATTCTGCGCCGCCAGAACCAGCCGGGCCACACGCAAAACTGGGCGACGGGCGATCGGGTGGGACTGGACTTTGCCCCCGGCACCGCTCAGATCCTGAAGGATTGATCGGATGAGCGATATGGCACTGTCCGACCCCGCCCCAAGCCCCGAAACACGGGCCCGCCGCGAACGGCGCAGCCGCTGGTTGCTGCTCACCCCGGCCCTCGCGATCCTCAGCCTTGCTGCCAGTGGCCCCCTTCTGGTGGTGGTGATTTATTCCTTCCTGACGCCCGGAGACTATGGCGGCGTGGAGTGGCAGTTTTCGCTCGATCCATGGTTCAATGTGGTCGCCGAAAGAGATTTTTTCACCGAAGAACTCAAGCTCGCCGATGCCCATCTCCTAGTTTTCTGGCGCTCGATTAAACTCTCGCTGATGACGGCAATCCTCTGTTTGATTGTGGGCTTTCCCACGGCGTATTTCATCGCCACCCGCCCCGCGCATCGACGGGATATGTGGATGCTGTTGATCATGATCCCCTTCTGGACCAACCTGTTGATCCGCACCTTCGCGATCATGGAGCTGATCCGCAACCAAGGCACCATCAACACCCTATTGATGGCCAGCGGCGTGATAGATGAGCCGATCCAGATGCTCTACACAGAGTTTTCGGTGCTGGTGGGCATGACCTATGTTTACCTTCCACTGATGATCCTGCCGATCTACGCCTCGATGGAGCGGCTCGACTTCAATCTTGTGGAGGCAGGCTATGACCTCTACGCGACCCGGCTTCAGGTGTTGCGGCGCATCATCTTCCCTCTGGTCAAACCGGGCGTGGTGGCCGGGTCTATTCTGGTCTTTGTGCCGTGTCTCGGGGCCTATGTGACCCCGCGCGTTCTGGGCGGAGGCAAGCAGTTGATGCTCGGCAATCTGATTGAATTGCAGTTTGGACAATTGCGCAATTGGCCGCTTGGGGCCGCGCTGGCGCTGACGCTTTTGGCCGTGGTGATGGTGGCGCTGGTCTTTTACGTGCGTGCCATTGGACGGGAGGGCGAACACAATGCGTAAGGGATTTGATGTTCGCCGTCAGCCGGGCTTTACCGCAATTGCGATGGGCTGTTTCATCCTGCTGTACCTGCCCATCATCTTGTTGGTGGCCTACTCCTTCAACGCCGGTGAATCGATTGCAATCTGGGAAGGTTTCTCATGGCGCTGGTATGCCTCGGCTTGGGAAAACGAACAGGTCAAGGATGCCACGATCCGTTCTTTGATCCTCGCGGCCTCCTCTTCTGCCGTGGCCACCACCGCTGCGGTTCTCGCGGCGCTGGGCACCACCCGCAGCAAACCATGGCGGGGACAGACGGTGGTGTTTGCCATGGTCAACCAACCGCTGATGGTGCCCGAAATCGTGACCGCCGTGTCGCTGCTCATCGTCTTTGCCGTGGTGAAATCCTTCACCGGCTACACCGGGCTTGGCTACTTGATCCTCGCGCATTCGGCCTTTTGCATTCCATTTGCCTATATGCCGGTGCGCGCGCGCCTACAGGGCATGGATCTGAGCCTCGAACAAGCGGGATCTGATCTCTACGGCACGCCCCTTCAGGTCTTTCGCCACATCACCTTGCCGCAGCTGTGGCCGGGGATTTTGGCCGGGGCGATGCTGGCGTTTGTCATTTCGCTTGATGACGTGGTGATCACCGAATTTGTGAAATCTGCGGGACAGGACACATTGCCCACCTATATGCTGGGGCAGTTGCGCCGGGTGGTCACACCCGAAATCAACGCGATCTCGACCGCCCTTCTGGCCATCTCAGTCATCATGGTCACGGCGTTTTTCTTTATCAACAAGACCCGCAAATAAGCCGAAAACCACGAGCCGGATGAAACTGGCCGCATATCAAAACCCAACATCCGACAGGAGAGAAGACCCATGAAACATCTGCTAGCAGCCACGGCGCTTGCAACCGTCTCCGTGACGGCGGCCACGGCCGAGGGACAGTTGAACATCTTCAACTGGGGCAATTACACCAGCCCGGAACTGATCGAAAAGTTCGAACAAGAGTTCGACATCGACGTCACCATCACCGACTATGACAGCAACGACACCGCCCTCGCCAAGCTCAAGGCGGGTGGTCATGGCTATGATATCGTGGTCCCGTCAGGCACCTATGTGCCGATCTTCATCAGCGAAGGGCTGTTGATGAAGTCGATGCCAAACCAGATGGAAAACTTTAAAAACATGGACCCGCGTTGGGTCGATGTGGAGTTTGATCCGGGCCGCGACTACACCGTGCCATGGCAATGGGGCACCGTGGGCGTCACCGTGAACACGGCGGTCTATTCCGGCGATATCAACTCGGCCGCGCTGGTCTTTGATCCCCCCGAAGAGCTGAAGGGCAAAATCAACGTGGTGCCAGAAATGGTCGACGTGATGAGCATGGCCATTCACTATATGGGCGGCGAGCAATGTACCTCCGACAAGGACGTCTTGCTGAAGGTCCGCGACAAACTGGTCGAAGCCAAGAAACACTGGCTCTCCATGGCCTATGGCAACATTGAGAAATTTGCCAAAGGTGACCTTGCGGCGGGGACCAACTGGAACGGCGCATCCCTTCGCGCCCGTCTGCAAAATGATGACATCGCCTTCGGCTACCCTCAGACCGGGTTTTCGATCTGGATGGACAATGCCGCAATCCTCGCGGATGCGCAGAACGTCGAGAACGCAAAACTGTTCATCAACTACATCATGGCACCGGAAAACGCCGCGCTGCTGTCGAACTTTGCCCGCTACGCCAATGGCATCAAAGGGTCAGAGCCCTTTATGGATGAGGTGATGGCCACGGCACCCGAAATTGTCGTCCCCGAGGGTCTGCAGGACGCAGGCTATCTGGCGACAAGCTGCCCGCCCGAGGTGCTGAAGATCTACTCTAAGATCTGGACCGAACTGACCAAGTAACCGCGCCAGATCTGATGACACATCGGGTCGCGTCCTGATACGGCGCGGCCCATCCACAAAAAGACGGACCCCATTATGACCAAAGCCCCAGATACCGTGATCCTCAATGGGCGCCTGATCACCTTTGACAGCGCGCGCCCCTACGCCGAAGGCCTGGCCATCGCAGATGGGGTCATCACCGCGGTTGGCTCCACCGCAGAGATCCGCGCATTGGCGGGGCCTTCCACCCGCGTGATCGACGCTGCTGGCTCTACGGTGTTGCCGGGTTTCATCGACAGTCATGTCCATCTGTTTGGCGGCTCGGTCGAATTGGCCTGTCTTGATCTCACCAGTATCAAAGGCGAGGCCCAGCTGACCGAGGTGGTGCGCGACTGGGCCAAGCGGAACACCGATGACCAGTTGGTCTTTGCGGTGCAAGCCGACTACGCCATTTTGGGGGATGGCATCAAAACCACGCGGCAAGCGCTGGACCGGGTCCTGCCGGACCGCCCCTTTGCCATGTATGCCCCCGACCACCACACGGTCTGGGCCAATACCGCCGCACTGGAGGCCGCAGGTCTATTGCACGGGGCCGAGGTCGAGGCCGGAGCACAGGTGGTGATGGGTTCTGACGGGCTGGCCAGCGGCGAGTTGCAGGAACCCTCAGCCTATGCGCCGGTGTTGCGCATGACCCGCCACGCAGGCCGCGACATGATGGGGCTGGTGACCGGCGCGGATCCGGTACCGCCTGCAACATTGGCGGAACGCACGCTGGATAAGGCCGCGCTGGAACGCGGTCTTCAGCATTGTGCCAGCCATGGGATCACCGGTCTGCATAATATGGACGGCAATTTCTATCAGTTGGAACTCCTCTCGGAGATGGAGCGCGACGGCACGCTCCTGTGCCGGACGGAGGTGCCATTTCACTACAAAAGCCCCGACCCGCTGGACCGTTTCTCAGAGGCGCAAGAGATGCGGCAGCGCTTCAACAGTGATATGGTCTGGTGCAACCGGGTGAAAATGTTCATGGACGGCGTGGTCGAGAGCGGCACCGCCCTGATGTTGCAGCCCTACCCCGGCACCGATCACATCGGGGACGCTGTTTTTGAGGCCGAGCATTTCAATCAGGCCTGTATCCGCGCCGATGCCATGGGCCTGCAGATCGCCACCCATGCGATTGGTGACCTCGCAGTCCGACGCACGCTTGATGGCTACGAGGCCGCGCGCCGCACCAATGGCGCAAGAGACAGCCGCCACCGGATCGAACATATCGAGGTGCTGCATCCGGACGACCTGCCCCGGTTCAAGGACTTGGGCGTGGTCGCCTCGATCCAACCGGGCCACGCACCGTTTGGTGGCTATTTCCCCCCCTCAGGCGTTCGCGCGATGCTGCATGACGCGCAGATCCCCCTGTCTTATGCTTGGGCCGACATCCGCAACAGCGGCGCAAAGGTGATCTTTTCGACAGATTGGCCAGTGATCCCGGTGGATGTGATGCCCACGATCAAGGGCGCTGTCGCTCCGCTGAAACTCGGCGCGCCTTGGCGTGACCAATCGCAAAGCTTGCTGGATACGCTCGAAAGCTACACCGCCGGAAACGCTTGGGTCGAATTCAACGAGACCCGCAAAGGCAAGTTGAAACCCGGTATGATGGCCGACATTGCCGTCATGGATCATAACCTTGAAACCATGGATCCTGAGACCCTGAACCAAGCGCGCGCCGCCTTCACATTCTGCGCCGGACGCATGACATGGCAAGCCTAGTCGGGGTGTAACCGAGACAACCGCCAGAGGCTCAGAACCACAGAAAAGATGCGCATAACACCACGGCGTGATAGGCTTGCGATATGATGATCACAGATATCGAGACCTATTTTTCTAAAGGCTGCGGACGTTGCGCGCGCTTCAGCACACCGGATTGCTCAATCAAGGATTGGCAAGAGGGTCTGGCGCAGTTGCGCAGTATTTGCCTCTCGGCCGATTTGAAAGAGACGGTCAAATGGGGCCATCCTTGTTACATGTTCGCAGATCGCAACATCGCGCTTTTGGGAGCGTTTCGGAAGGACTTCGGGCTTAGCTTCTTTAACGCTGCGCTGATGAAAGACGCCGAAAATATCCTCGAACGACAAGGTCCGAACACCAAACATTCAAACCTGATCCGCTTTACCTCAAATAGCGGCCCGGCGCAGATGGAAGATGTCATCCTCGCCTATCTGCAAGAGGCAAAAGGCTATGCCGCGACGGGTCAGAAGCCCCCAAAGGACGACAGCGCGCTCGACCTCCCCGAAGAACTCGTCGAAGCGCTCGATGCCGACCCGGAGCTGTCAGAGGCCTTTCACGCCCTGACACGCGGGCGGCAGAGAAGTTACGTCATTAACCTCAACGGTGCCAAGAAACAGGAAACGAGGGTGAGCCGGATCGCGAAATTTCGCGATAAGATCATCGACGGAAAAGGCGCCAACGAGCGCTAGACTAGGCATTCCTGCCCCCTACCCCGGCCCACATTGCCCCACACCTTATCGGTAGAGCACGCAGCCCGAACACCATGATCGGGCTGCGCTGAGATCAGTTCTTATACGCCGAAACCATCAACATCATTGGCCGTTCCAGCTCCTCCGCCAATTCCGGCATCGCTGCAATCTGCTCTGGCGCGGGCGCGAATTCCTCAACCCTGCGCAAGGTGAACCCCGCGTTGATCAGGGTGTTGATCGTTGTGGCAAGTGTCCGGTGGTGTTTCAACACCCCTTTGGCGAACCAGTCGGTGCGGCGTTCGCCCTCGTTTGAGTACCCGTTGACCGGCCAAGTTTTGCGCCCGTCCTCATCCTCGATCCAGTGCGGATGTGCTGCGGCCATGAAAATCGGATGTTCGATGGTAAAAACCAGATCACCACCCGCGCTCAGCGCCGCGTAGATCATACGGATCAACCGCTCAAAATCCTGCACATAGTGGAAGGTCAGAGCGCTATAGATCAGATCAAATGCGGTTTCGGGCAGTTCAAGCCTATCAAGATCGGCAATGCGATAGGTGATAGCGGAATCGCTGGTGTCAGCTTGCGCTCGGTCGATCATGTTTTGCGACAGGTCTAGTCCCAGAACCCTGTCCGCCCCCTGCGCGCGCAACCAGCGCGACGCCCAGCCAAAGCCGCAGCCTAAATCCGCCACGCGCTTGCCTGCAAGCTCCGGCAATAAAGCGCGAATGGCGGGCCACTCCGGCGCGCCATCCAGCCCCTGCACCTGCCGGGGCAATTGGCTGTAGCCTGAAAAGAAGTCGGGATTGTCGTAGATATTCTGTGCCATGTGTATCTCCTGATAAAAAGCAGGACGAGGCACGTTTTCCACGCCAAGAGACCTCGTCCAAATGGGGCGAGGCCGAGGCTGGCAATCGGCGTGGTTAGGTCGCGTGATCGTCACCCCGGCATCCCGCCATGGGGATACCGGTTGACCGGGCGACAATGTGGATGTCCTTCTCAACCATAAAGGTGATATCGCCCCTACTGCGAAAAAAGTCAATTTCACCGCAGTGGCGAACAGTCGGAAAACCGATGTCCCGCCCACGGTGTGGTGTCCACGGCCGCTACCGGATCTGGTGGCGCCAATTGCGCGCCTCAGTTTAAAGGTTTGGCAAGTTCAACCTGATACCAGCCGATAGATAGTTGGATATTCGGGGCGCATCAGCCATGAGCGATCTTTTCAAAACGGTAGCGGGTAAACTGGTCCTAGCGACCGGAATAGCAATCACTGTCATTCTCGCGGGCTACATCAGCTATAGCGGATGGCGCGCGTCGCGACAGGCCGATCACCAGGTCATGGCACTCGCCAGTGAAACGGCAGGAGAGATTGCCCAGACCATTGCGGTTCAAATCACACAAGCGACGTCGGCGGGTGCAGCCGTCAGTGGCGCGGTCTCGGGCTATATGTCCACTGGCAACGCCACCACCGCCAATGTGATCGAAATCCTGCGTGGTGTTCCCACACAGTACGATACAGTCTTTTCTGCGTGGATGGCGGGCCTGCCCGATGGGGGAACCGATGCCTTTCTGACAGGATCGGAGGGTCGCAACGACAACGGTGTCTTCACCCCTTATTGGACAAAGGCTGCGCAGGGTGGTCTGGACTTTGCAACCTTTGCGATCGACGCGAGCGCCCAGTGGTTTGCCGTGCCGGTCAACACCGCAAAAGGAATCATCACCGAACCTTACCTCTCTGAGGAAGGCCGGCTTTTGACCTCGGTCGCTGTTCCCGTCATCGTCGATGGGCAAACGCTCGGCGTGGCCGGCGTCGACATCGTACTGACAGATCTGACCACAATGCTCGCAACGCTCGAAACCTTCGAAGGTGGACGCGTGATGTTGGTGGACAGCAGCGGCAAATGGCTCGCCAACCCAGATGAAGCAATCTTGACCCAACCTTATGACGACGCCGGGGCGGATCTCCTTAAGGCGGCCTTGGCAGACGGTGCACCACGGGTGATCGAGGGGCTTCCTGATGGAGCTACCCGCCTCGTCTTTCCGTTCACCGCGCCCGGCATGAACACAACCTGGGCCACAATTTTGGATGTCCCGGCCGCAGTCTTTAGCAACCCGGTCCGCGAGGCCGTCTTCTCTTCCGTGTCAGGCGGGGTTTTGATCCTGATAATGTCGCTGGGCACGATCTACCTGACCGCGCGGGCCTTGGTGGGACGCCCCCTTGGCGACATGCTCGCCTCTGTCAACAAACTCGCCGCCGGGCAATACAGTGATGCCGTGCAGGGCACCGAACGCCAGGACGACGTCGGCACAATGGCCGCATCTGTCGAAGCCCTGCGCGCACGCTTGCTCGAAAAAGAAGAGATGGAGCAGGAACAGGACCGCCAGCAAGCAGAGCAGGCGCGGGTTGTGGAAACACTCGCCAAGAGCCTGCAAGCCCTCGCAAAAGGCGATCTGTCGCACACGATTGATGTCCGTTTCTCCGGCTCCTATGAGGCCCTGCGAGAGGACTTCAACCTGACCGTCAACACGTTGAATGACATGATGGCAAAGCTGTCCGAGAGCATCAGGGAAATTCGCGCGCGTTCAGATGAAATCAGCGTGGGTTCTGATGAGCTGGCGCGCCGCACAGAAAGCCAGGCTGCCACGCTGGAGGAAACGGTTGCAGCGCTTGATGAGATGACAACCTCCGTCCGCTCGGCCGCGGATACCGCCTCCAATGCGGAACGCAATATTTCCGAGACTCGTAAAAATGCCCAAACCTCCGGTACCATCGTGAGAGATGCGGTGGTCGCCATGTCAGAGATCGAGAAGTCCTCGGAAAAGATCAAACACATCATCAATGTCATCGAAGACATCGCCTTTCAGACCAACCTGTTGGCTCTGAACGCCGGCGTTGAGGCCGCGCGCGCAGGCGAGGTCGGTCGTGGCTTCGCGGTCGTGGCCTCCGAGGTGCGCGGCCTTGCGCAGCGCTCTTCTGAGGCGGCCATGGATATCAAACAGCTGATCGAAGCCAGCTCTGCCCAAGTGACAACCGGGGTCGATTTGGTCAACCGCGCAGGGGACTCCCTCACCGACATCGTGGAGCGCGTTGCCCGCGTCGCCGACGAGATGTCAGAAATCGCTGCGGGTGCAAACGAACAATCCGTTGGGCTTGGCGAAATCAACGTGGGCGCAACGCAGCTCGATCAGGTGACCCAGCACAACGCTGCAATGGTCGAGGAAACATCTGCCGCAGCCGCTACGCTCCAGCAAGAGGCTGCATCTCTCGAAAGTCAGGTCGGTCGGTTTACATTGCGCAAAGGCACCGCTCAGGCACAACCTCAAGTGCCGCGCAAGCCCGCGCCGACCAGTGGCTCTCCACTCATAGAGGTTGGCTCTGACGGACGAACCAGAACGCGCAGTGATCAGCCCGAGGTGGCTGTGTTCGAACCACCACGCCGCGGGCAACGCGTTTCAAATGGGGATTGGACTGATTTCTAAAGGGCATTGAATGTCAGATGACATTCACCCTTGGCGTCATGAACTGAACCAAACAACACCTCTGCCGGGCAACCTGTATCGCGGATCTGATCCTCACAGCGCCAATCAGGTTGCCCGCCGCAGATCAGACTGTCCGACATATCGTGCGCTCATCAGAGGTTGAGGTCAAATTTCCACAGCACAGCAATTTGGATCGCAGCGGGCACAGCAAACCTCAAATAATAGTTCGGATTGGCACCGATACGAATTGGCTTCGGCACCCCTCATCCCTTGTTGATGTACCACCTCTATGTACCAGTAGCGGCGGAGCTGACCTGCCCCCCGCGAAATCCCTCACCATGATGTAGAGTCTGCCCAACCCTTAAGGAGCAGACGAATGCGGAAGAGCCGTTTTACCGAGGCGCAGATCATCGGGATGATCAAGGAGCAAGAGGCAGGCATACCAACGACGGAGGTGTGCCGCAGGCACGGGCTCAGCCCTGCAACGTTCTACAAGCTGAAGTCCAAGTACGGCGGCATGGAGGTGTCGGAGGCCGCGAGGCTGAAGGCGCTGGAGGACGAGAACGCCAAGCTGAAGCGGCTGCTGGCCGATACGATGCTGGACAATGTGGTTCTGAAGGATCTTCTGGGAAAGAACTGACGACGCTGACCAAGCGGCGAGAGGCAGCGCTCAGGGCGATGCGGGATCACGGCATCTCGCAGCGCCGGGCCTGCCGGCTTGTCGGTGTCGACCCAAAGACAGTCCGGCGCGAACGCCCGCCGGACTGCCCTGAGATCCGCAATGAGATGCAGCAGATCGCCGGAAAGCGGCGCCGGTTCGGCTACCGCCGGATTGGCGTGTTGCTTGAGCGCAAGGGCATGAGAATGAACCACAAAAAACTGTATCGGCTCTACCGGGAAGAAGGGCTGTCAGTGAAGCGGCGGCGCGGCCGCAAGCGGTCCCGTGGAACGCGCTCCCCGATGCCGGAGGCTGCGTGTCCCAATGCGCGCTGGTCTCTGGACTTCCTGGCTGACAGCTTCGGGGCATCCCGGAAATTCCGCATCCTGGCAGTGATAGACGATTGCAGCCGCGAAAACCTGTGCCTGATTGCTGACACCAGCATCTCCGGCGCGCGTGTTGCGCGTGAGCTGGATGCGCTGGTGCGGATCTACGGTAAACCCGGATGCATAGTCAGCGACAACGGGACAGAGTTCACGAGCCGGGCCATTCTGAGGTGGGCCGATCAGAACGCAATTCCGTGGCACTATATCGACCCAGGGAAGCCGCAGCAGAACGCCTTTATCGAGTCAGTCAACGGCAGCCTGCGCGACGAACTGCTGAACGAGGAGATATTTGACACCCTGGACGACGCCCGCCGGAAGCTGGCGCTCTGGCGTTACGATTACAACACCGTCAGGCCGCACTCATCGCTCGGGAACAAAACACCGGCCGAAGCGCGCCGGACGCTTGAGCAATTTGAGGGCTCCGCGCCCGGCGCGCTTGCCAAGCCCGAAACCGACGACTACCAAAATCAAACCCGCAGACTCTCGTCATGAACGAGGGACCAGTGGGGGGCAGGTCACCAGACGTCAATATTGGAAGATTGCGCGGCGGCTTGTGCGTCTACTGGACGGGGCCAGACGGAAAGCGAGTGCGTCGTAAACTTGAGGCACGCACCAGAAAGGAAGCAGAATCCGAGGCGATAGAGGTCTATCGCGCGGCCACATTCTCGAGCCGCCCCCAGAACCCGACTATTGCGCAAATTTGGGAAGCCTACCGGGAAGACCTCGAGGGCAAGCCCACGGCTGAGACGATGAAGTGGACCGGAAAAGCAATTCTGCCCCACTTCGGACACCTGCGCCCCGACAACGTGGTGAGAAAGACCTGCATCGAGTACGAGGCGCTGCGCCGCGCAGCAGGGAAGAGCCAAGGCACCGTCCACACCGAACTCGGCCACCTTCGGTCAGCTCTGAAATTCGCCTGCGACACCAGGATGATCGAAACCGCGCCGAAGATATGGCGCCCTGCCAAACCCCTGACAGACAAGCGCATCCTTTCCGCTGGTGAAGCTCGCGCACTGATCAATGGCGCAATTGAACCTCACATCAGGCTCGCTCTCACCCTGCTTCTCGGCACCGCAGGGAGGGTTGGCGCGATTCTGGATCTCACTTGGGACCGTGTAGATTTTGACCGGGGCACAATCAATCTGAGGCTCGAAGATTCCCAGACCAGGAAAGGCCGCGCCGTCGTGCCGATGAACCCAAGCACCCGCGCCGCGCTGGATGTGGCGTATCGAGCCGCCCTCTCGGAACATGTCGTCGAATATGCCGGCGGACAGATCAAGTCGATCCGCAAAGGGTTTCAAGGTGCGGTGACCAGGTCAAAGATCGGGCATGTCCGGATCCACGATCTGCGGCACACGGCGGCGGTAACGATGCTGGCCAGTGGTGTGCCGTTGGAAAAAGTGAGCCAAGTTTTAGGCCACAGCAACACAGCAATCACGTTCTCGACCTACGGTCGCTACCTGCCAGAACACATGACCGACGCCGTAAATGTGCTGGACTTTATGAACCTGAAGGCACACCGCTAGGTTCAAAGAACCAAGGAACACTTTGTACATTAGTGTCGAGATCTTATAAATCTCATTGTTTTCAAGAGGTAAGGTGGTGGGTGATAAGAGATTTGAACTCCTGACATCTTCGATGTGAACGAAGCGCTCTACCACTGAGCTAATCACCCGTGAGGCTGGTGTTTATCCTCAGCGCTCAGGCTTCGCAAGAGGGGTACTTGCAGTTTTTTGCTCCTGCGATGGCTTTTCGGCAATCGCAGGTTTACGCCGCAATTTGCAAATATGGATGCGCCCGTTTGGGGTATCCTTGCTGCGGTTTACGCGCAGTTTCCCCATCGGCTCCAGATGCAGCGGCCGTTTAGCGTCAATGGACTCACCAAGAACCGCCAGCATGGCCTCAACCACAGGTTTTGCATCGCGTTTTTTCACACCACTGCGCGCCACAACTTGGTCGATCAACTCCTTTTTGCGTAGCTCAAGAACTGGGGTTTGCTCCACAGGTGCAGAGGACGAATCCACCGCTGTTTCAACTGCAGATGTCGCAACCTCTACCTTTGGAGATGAGGGCGCAATGCGCGCGGTTCTGTGTTTCGGCCTCGGGCTTGCGGAGGGGGTGCGGGGTTTTGCCATGGGTCCTGCCTTTTGTTTTTCTGTGCTCGTCTCACCTGCGTGGATTTCGATACTCGAGCGCACGCAGATCACCTTCTGCGGTGAACCTAGCGCATAACCGGCAGAAAATCATGGAAAACCCAACATTCGGGGCTCTGCCCCTCTTGGCCTGCGGCCAATTCACCCCGGGATATTTTCAGTTAGAAGAAAAGATGAGAAACACCCCCCAGCTCTCTTCTAACTCCAAATATCCCGGAGCGCGAGGCAGAGCCTCGCATCCTGTTGCATAGCAAGCGGGCGCTGGGGTTGCTGGATTTTCAGGTTTCTGTGGCACAGTGACAAATGTCGCGACATGGCACCGGAATTGACACCTCCGGACCGGGATTTGCCCCCAGAGATCACCTCTCAACCAAAGGTACAGGGGGTCCGATCTGAAGACGTTATCCGGATCACGCGCGGGACAGGCCCGCGTGGATCAAACCCGCCTGCCCTCCCGGCGGCGCCGCCATCTGGTGCAAAACCGCGAAACCTAAGGATCGCACCGCACCCAACCCAACGACGCCCTGCATAAAGAAAGGGCGCCCCGAACCGGGACGCCCTGCATCACACTCAATACGCGACGGTGCTTTAGTGCGCCGTGGCGCCGCTGGCGTCTCCGCCTTTCAGCGCGGCGGCAGCGGCGGCGGCCTCTTCGGCCTCCTCGTCCCACTCGATCGCTTCGGGCTGGCTGACCAGCGCGTGTTTCAGCACCTCAGAGACGTGATCGACCGGGATGATGTCCAGCCCTTCTTTCACGTTGTCCGGGATCTCTGGCAGATCTTTTTCGTTCTCTTTGGGGATGAGAACGGTCTTGATGCCACCGCGCAGCGCCGCGAGCAGTTTTTCCTTTAGACCACCGATGGCCAGCGCATTGCCGCGCAGGGTGACCTCGCCGGTCATGGCGATGTCCTTGCGCACGGGAATGCCCGTCAGCACTGACACGATGGAGGTCACCATCGCCAGACCCGCCGAGGGGCCGTCTTTGGGCGTCGCGCCTTCGGGGACGTGGACGTGGATGTCCCATTTGTCAAAGCGTGGCGGCTTGATGCCCAGACGCGGCGAGACGGAGCGTACATAAGAGCTTGCCGCCTCAATCGACTCCTTCATCACATCGCCCAGTTTGCCGGTGGTCTTCATCCGACCCTTGCCCGGCAGGCGCAGCGCCTCGATGGACAGCAGCTCCCCGCCCACGGAGGTATAGGCAAGCCCGGTGACAACCCCGACCTGATCCTCCAGCTCCGCCAGACCGTAGCGATACTTCGCCACGCCGAGGAAATCGCCGAGGTTCTCAGGCGTCACCTTCACGCTTTCACGCTCTTTCTTGACGATAGAGGTCAGCGCCTTGCGGGCCACTTTGGCGATCTCACGTTCGAGGTTCCGCACGCCTGCCTCGCGGGTGTAGGTGCGGATGATCTCTGTGAGTGCTGCGTCGGTCAGCTCGAACTCCTTGGCCTTCAGGCCGTGGTTCTTCACCTGTTTGGAAATCAGGTGCTGCTTGGCGATCTCGCGCTTTTCGTCCTCGGTGTAGCCGGAGAGCGGAATGATCTCCATCCGGTCCAGAAGCGGGCCCGGCATGTTGTAGCTGTTCGAGGTGGTCAGGAACATCACGTTCGAGAGGTCATACTCAACCTCAAGATAGTGGTCCACAAAGGTGCCATTCTGTTCCGGATCAAGCACTTCGAGCATCGCCGAGGCCGGATCGCCACGGAAGTCCTGCCCCATCTTGTCGATCTCGTCCAAGAGGATCAGCGGGTTCGTGGTCTTGGCCTTTTTCAGCGCCTGAATGATCTTGCCCGGCATGGAGCCAATGTAGGTCCGGCGGTGGCCGCGGATCTCGGACTCGTCGCGCACGCCACCCAGGGAAATCCGGATGAACTCGCGACCCGTCGCCTTGGCCACGGATTTGCCCAGAGAGGTTTTACCCACGCCCGGAGGGCCAACAAGGCACAGGATCGGACCTTTAAGTTTGGCAGAACGCTGCTGCACCGCGAGATATTCGACGATGCGTTCTTTCACCTTTTCAAGACCATAGTGGTCCTTGTCGAGGATATCCTGCGCGCGGCCCAGATCCTTTTTGACGCGGGATTTGGTGCCCCACGGGATCGACAGCATCCAGTCGAGGTAGTTGCGCACAACTGTGGCTTCGGCCGACATCGGCGACATGTTCTTGAGCTTCTTGATCTCGGCATCGGCCTTTTCACGGGCCTCTTTCGACAACTTCGTGCCTTCGATCTTTTCTTCCAGCTCGGCAATTTCGCCGGCGCCATCTTCGCCGTCGCCAAGTTCCTTCTGAATGGCTTTCATCTGCTCATTCAGATAGTATTCGCGCTGGGTCTTCTCCATCTGCGTCTTAACGCGGGTCTTGATCTTTTTCTCGACCTGCAGCACCGACAGTTCGGACTGCATCAGCGCATAGACCTTCTCCAGCCGCTCGCTGATCGGCAGGGTTTCCAGCAGCTCCTGCTTGCGGTCCACCTCAATGCCGAGATGACCCGCCACGAGGTCAGCCAATTTAGCAGGCTCAGTGGTTTCACCGACGGCGGTCAGCGCCTCTTCGGGGATGTTCTTGCGCACCTTGGCGTAGCGCTCGAACTCATCACCGACGGTGCGCAGCAGCGCCTCTGTGGTGGTCACATCGCCGGGCATTTCCGACAGCGCCTCGGCGCGGGCCTCAAAGAAAGTGTCGTTGTCCAGAAACTCGGTGATCTTCACCCGCTGATGACCTTCAACCAGCACCTTCACGGTGCCGTCGGGCAGCTTCAGCAGTTGCAGCACATTGGCCAGCACGCCAGTGCGGTAGATACCATCCTGATCCGGATCGTCCTCGGACGGGTCGATCTGGCTGGACAAGAGAATCTGCTTGTCATCGGACATGACTTCTTCGAGGGCATGTACCGACTTCTCCCGGCCCACGAACAGCGGCACGATCATGTGGGGGAAAACCACGATGTCGCGCAGCGGCAGTACGGGGTAGGAGGAATTGAGAGGCTCTTGCATACTCGGTCCTTTTTCTTAGCAAGACGGCCAGGCCCCGTATGTTCGGCAACCGCGGTCGTCTCCTCACTCGGATTATTTATCTGGTCAGGCGGGTCGAGATATTCAACCGCCCTGCCTCAAACGTTGTCTACCAGAATGCCCCGTGCATGATCTGACCACAAGGGCGCAAATGGTGAAACGGTGAGCAAAGCCCTAACATCGTCAGCCCATGCCGTTCCGTCGCCAATAAGCGGGCGTAAATTGTCGTTGATCCGCAGGCGGATTTCCCCGCCTGCGTTAATAAAGCTAAGGTGATCTGGCCGAAGGTCGAGACCTATTCCGCCGCCTGAAGTTCCAGCGTCGGATAGTCGGTGAACCCTTTGTCACCACCGCCATAAAAGGTTGCTTGATCGCCTTCAGCCAAGGGGGCGTCCGCCTTCAGGCGCGCCACAAAATCCGGATTGGAGATGAAGGGCCGCCCAAAGGCCACCAGATCCACCGCGCCGCTTTCGGTCCGGGCCAAGGCCGTTTCGCGATCATAGCCGTTGTTGGCCATATAGGTTCCGGTATAAAGCTGGCGCAGGGTCTCGAAATCTCCTTCGCGCGCGCCGCCAGTGTCGCCTTCGATCAGGTGCAGATAGGCCAGACCATAGGTGTTCAGTCGTTCGATCACCGGGGTGTAATGGGCCACCGGGTCGCTGTCGGAGACATCGTTAAAGCTGGCAAAGGGCGACAGCCGCACGCCAATGCGCCCCGGCTCCCAGACGGTGGCCAATGCGTCCAGCACCTCAAACAGGAAACGCGCCCGGTTTTCTGCCGAGCCGCCATAGGCATCACTGCGGGTGTTGACCCCATCCTTGAGGAATTGTTCCAGCAAATAGCCATTGGCGGCATGCAGCTCGACGCCGTCAAATCCTGCCTCCTTAGCGTATTTTGCGGCCTGAACGTAATCTTCGATCACGCGCTGAATGCCTGCAACGGTCAGCGCCTCGGGCGTCGCGGTGGGTTCAAACCCGGCATGGGTAAAGGTCTGCGCCTCCGCCGCCTGATCGGTGGGGCCGACGGCCTTCACCCCCTCAGGCAGCAGCGAGTCATGGGTGATCCGCCCCACGTGCCACAGCTGGATCACGATCTTGCCGCCCTTGGCATGCACCGCATCAGTGACCTTGCGCCATGCGGCAGCCTGCGCGGCGGTGTGGATGCCGGGGGTCTGGATATAGCCTTTGGCCTCGGCGCTGATCTGGCTGCCTTCGGTGATGATCAGACCGGCGCTGGCGCGTTGGGCGTAGTATTCGGCGTGACGGTCGAGCACCTCTCCGGTGGTGTCGTCGGCGCGGTTGCGCGTCAGCGGCGCCATCACCACGCGATTTGTCAACTCAAGGGCACCGGCGGTGGTTGCGGCAAACAGGTTCTGGCTCACGGGTTTCTGGCTCACGGGGAGTATCCTTCGCTCAAAGTATCCAGCAACAGGAATGTTGCTCCACAAGAACTGAGCATCCCCCCTCCGCCTTTCAACCCTCCAGCAACGAGAATGTTTCGAAACTCCGAAAAACCCAGCGCAATCGCCCCCTGTGACCCGCACGCATGCAGGGAAATTACGGGGTGGCCAGGCCATGTTTCAATCGATGCGAGGGTTGCGTAGATACGCCGACACACGCCGCCTAAAATTTTATCACGTAATAGTGTTCAACCTGCTCATGTTTCGGTAAGAACCACTCGCCCCCTGCGAGAGGCACTAAAAACTTCAAATAACTACAGGTTTTGGGACATGAAGAAAATTTCACTCGTGGCACTGATGTGCACGCTGTCGGCATGTATGCAATATGAGCCGCTGGACACCCCGCCGGAGAGCGTGCGTTTTTCCAGCCGCATCGCACAACAAAATGTCAGCGAGTACGCCATTGTGGAAATTCGCACGTTGACGCAATCGGATGGAAAAACTGTCGAAGCCAAGGGTGTGCCCTGCACGATCAACGGTATCGGCTATAGCGCCGGGATTGTGAGCCCCGCGCGGGTCTCGTTGCCCACTTATTTGGGCAAAACTGAGGATGCCTCGGTGACCTGCCGTCTGAACGGTGCTGGTGTGAGCCAGAAAATTCCTGCCATCAACGCGACCGTTGAAAAAATCAACAGTACGCAATCCTCCGGTGGCGGTTTGGCAGGCGCTCTTGCCGTTGCATTGGTGAAGGGTGCGATCAAGTCTTCTCGCGACGCCACCAGTGACAAGTTCCGCTACCCGGACCGGGTCGAAGTGAACCTGCAGCCGGGTAAAAAGTGATGCGGCCAGCAATTTGGCTGATCGCTGCCGGTCTGGGGTTAAGCGCATGCAGCGCCCCGCTGCCCTTGCCGGAAGACGCACAGGCAATTGGTTTTCAAGGGGCTGCGGCTGAGCGTACAGAAGCCGTAGCCCTCCGCACCGCCTTTGCTGCCGACAGCGCCACCACTGAAATTGCGGGAGCCTCTTGCGAAGTGCAGCAGGGCGCGCGGCGTCAGAAGATAAAGACCCCGGCCAAACTCGCCTTTGCTGTGACACCCGGCATACAGGATTCTATCACCCTACAATGCACGGCAGTTATTGGTGCGCAGCAGCAAGCGGTGACACATGTGGTTCGGTTTGACAAAATCGCGAAACCGCAGGAACGCGCCTATCCCAAAACGATTGGCGTCATTTTCAGATAATCTTCGCAGCTCAAGGTTTCTGACAAACATAATAAACGCATCGCCACCCGGAGGTCTCGTGCGGGTGGCGATGCGATATCTGACAAACACTGCGCTCTCAGCTTCTTGCCCCGGCGAGGATCAGGCTCAGAGCGGTTCGATATCGCCTTGGGCGCGCATGTCGTGGAAATTCTTCTGCCAAGCGTCAAATGTGCCGGCTGCGATTGACTCTCGCATGCCAGCCATGATGTCCTGAAAGTAATGCAGGTTGTGCCATGTCAGAAGCATGCCGGAGATCATCTCGTTCGACCGGAACACGTGGTGCAGATAGGCGCGCGAATAATTGCTGCATGCCGGACAGCTGCAATTCTCATCCAAGGGACGCGGGTCGTCCTGATGGCGGGCGTTCTTGATATTGACCACGCCGTGACGAGTAAACGCCTGCCCCGTGCGACCAGAGCGCGAGGGCAGCACGCAATCCATCATGTCGATGCCACGGGCCACCGCGCCGACGATGTCGTCGGGCTTGCCGACGCCCATCAGGTAGCGCGGCTTGTCCACCGGCAGCATGTCGGGCGCATAGTCCAGACAGCCAAACATCGCTTCTTGTCCTTCGCCCACCGCAAGGCCGCCAACGGCGTAGCCGTCAAAGCCGATCTTGGTGAGAGCTTCGGCGCTTTCTTCGCGAAAATCCTGCTCCAGACCACCCTGCTGAATACCAAAAAGCGCATGGCCCGGCCGATCACCAAAGGCCTCGCGCGAGCGTTCCGCCCACCGCATCGACAGGCGCATGCTCTCGGCGATGCGATCCCGGTCAGCTGGCAGCGCGGGACATTCGTCAAAACACATCACGATGTCAGAACCCAAGAGCGCCTGAATTTCCATCGAGCGTTCCGGCGTCAGCTCGTGACGCGAGCCATCGATGTGGGATTTGAAGGTCACGCCTTTTTCGGTGAGCTTGCGCAGCCCCGCCAGCGACATCACCTGAAAACCGCCACTGTCAGTCAGGATCGGCCGGTCCCAATTCATAAACTTATGCAAGCCACCCAAGCGGTCGATCCGCTCGGCGGTGGGGCGCAGCATCAGGTGGTAAGTATTGCCCAACAGGATATCGGCACCGGTCGCGCGCACGCTTTCGGGCATCATCGCCTTAACGGTGGCGGCGGTGCCGACGGGCATGAAGGCAGGGGTGCGGATGTCGCCGCGTGGTGTATGAATTACACCAGTGCGTGCCTTGCCGTCCGTTGCTGTCATTTCAAAGTTGAAAAGCTCTGCCATCTCATGTTCCTGCGTCAGTCTGCACACCGCGAGGGCGGTGATTCACCCCTAATGCCAAGGAGGCGTCCCTATGTCCACAGATGACCCGAACCAGAACCTGCGTCTAGGTTGGGAGGAATGGGTCAGATTGCCCACACTTGGCCTGCCCGCATTGCGTGCAAAGGTCGACACCGGCGCACGGACCTCTGCCCTTCATGCGACTGACATTGAGACCTTTGGCCCCTCCAAGGCCCCCAAGGTCCGCTTTACCGTGCATCCGATTCCGGGGCGCGATGATCTGCTCATCCCCTGCTCTGCCGAGATCAAGGACCGCCGCGAGGTGACCTCCTCCAATGGGGATCGTGAGCTGCGCTATGTGATTGAAACCAATCTGGAAATCGGCGGGCAGGTCTGGCCGGTGGAGATCACGCTGACCGACCGGCGTGGCATGGCTCTGCATATGCTGCTGGGGCGGCAGGCGCTTACGGAGAACATCTCCGTGGTGCCGTCCGAGCGCTATTGCCAACCGGAGCTGGATTACTCCGTCTACACCACGCCCGCGATCCGCAAAAAGGCCCCGAACCGCGCGCTGCGGATTGCGGTGCTGAGCCGCGAGGACAATTATTCCACCCGCCGTCTGGTCGAAGAAGGCGAACGCCGTGGCCATTCGGTGGAGGTGATCGACACCTCGCGCTGCTATATGTCGATCAACGCGCTGGCACCGGAAATCCACTATGACGGCAAGCGCCTGCCCCGCTATGACGCGGTGATCCCGCGGATCGGGGCCTCGATCACCCAGTATGGTACGGCGCTGTTGCGCCAGTTTGAGACCATCGGCACCTATTGCGTCAACGGCAGCGCGGGCATCACCGCCAGCCGCGACAAGCTGCACGCGCATCAGATGCTGGCACGTCACAAGATCGGCATGCCCCCCACCGCTTTTGCCGCCTCGCCCAAGGACACCAACGCGCTGATTGATATTGTCGGTGGTGCGCCGCTGATTGTGAAGCTGCTTGAGAGCACACAAGGCAAAGGTGTGGTGCTGGCGGAAACCAAGAAGGCGGCGGAATCGGTGATTACGGCGTTTCGTGGCCTCAAGGCCAACTTCCTTGTGCAGCAATTCGTCAAAGAGGCCGCAGGCGTCGACATTCGCTGTTTTGTGGTGGGGTCCAAAGTGGTTGCAGCAATGAAGCGGTCCGGTGCGGAGGGCGATTTCCGCTCCAACCTGCATCTCGGTGGCAGCGCGGTCTCGGTCCGCATCACCAAGGAAGAGCGCGCAACCGCAATCCGCGCCGCGCGCTGCTTTGGCCTTGGGGTCGCGGGTGTCGATCTCTTGCGCTCGGAAACCGGGCCAAAGGTTTTGGAGGTGAACTCCTCGCCGGGTCTTGAGGGGATCGAGAAGACATCAAACAAAGACATCGCGGCCCTGATCCACGACGAGATCGAGACCAATGTGCGCCCCACGCCCCTGCGCAGCCGCAAGGCGCTGGGCGACGCCGCCGAATAACCCATGCGGTGAACGAAGACCCTTTCCCCTTGACGCTCCGGCGTTGAGGGGAAACTCTGCGCTCATTGTTGATTTAGACCCGGATTTTTCCCATGACAGAACAAGATATCATCGACGCCCTCTCTGGTGGGCTGCTCTATATCGTTGCCGCCCTCTTTGTGATCATCGTGATCTTCAAAGGGGTCCGCATCGTACCCCAATCGGAAAAATACGTGGTCGAGCGCTTTGGCCGCCTGAAATCCGTGCTTGGGCCGGGCATCAACTTTATCGTTCCATTTCTGGATGTTGTACGCCACAAAGTCTCCATTCTGGAGCGTCAGCTGCCCAATGCCAGCCAGGACGCGATCACCCGCGATAACGTGCTGGTCGAGATCGACACCTCGGTGTTTTACCGCATTCTGGAACCGGAAAAGACCGTCTACCGCATCCGCGATGTGGATGGGGCGATTTCGACCACCGTGGCCGGGATCGTGCGCGCCGAGATCGGCAAGATGGACCTCGACGAGGTGCAATCCAACCGCTCGCAGCTGATCGGTGAGATCAAGAGAAGCGTGGAGAGCGCGGTGGACGATTGGGGCATCGAGGTGACACGCGCCGAGATCCTCGACGTGAACCTCGACCAAGCCACCCGTGATGCGATGTTGCAGCAGCTCAATGCCGAACGCGCCCGCCGCGCGCAGGTGACCGAAGCCGAGGGCAAGAAACGCGCGGTCGAGCTGGCCGCCGATGCTGAGCTTTATGCAGCAGAGCAAACCGCAAAAGCGCGCCGTATTCAGGCCGAGGCCGAAGCCTTTGCCACCGAAGTTGTGGCCAAGGCGATTGCCGAGAACGGTCTGGCCGCAGCGCAGTATCAGGTGGCGCTCAAACAGGTCGAAGCCCTCAACGCGCTGGGCAATGGCGATGGCAAACAGACCATTATCGTGCCAGCACAAGCCATTGAGGCCTTTGGCGATGCCTTCAAAATGCTGAAGGCGAAGTGATGGGGGCGCTCTGGTCACTGTGGTGGGTCTGGGGCGTGATTGCCTTGGGCCTTGCCATCATTGAGATCCTGCTGCCGGGGTTTGTCTTTCTTGGCTTTGCCATTGGCGCGGCAGCGGTTGCGGTGATCCTGCTGACACCATTGAGCCTCACTTTACCGGTGCTTTTGCTGGTCTTTGCGGTGCTGTCACTGGCAGCATGGCTGATCCTCAGACGCGTCTTTGCCCTGCCCAAGGGTCAGGTGAAGACCTTCGACACCGATATCAACGACTGAGCAACATATGAGCGCCGAGGGAACGCCTCGGCGCTTTTGATTACTTCACCATCAGCGCTTGCACCTGTTGTTGATAAAGAAGCGTGTTCACCTGATTGAACAGCTCAAACCCGTCCCAAAACAATATCGCAGCCAACGACAGGCACACCGCCGACACACCTAGCATGACCAACAATAAGTTGGTTTCTACTGACATCTTCAACACGGTTTTGACCCGCGCGGGTGTTTTGGCTGCAATCCAGTTGGTCATTGCGATCATCCAACTGGGCCGTGGGTCATTTTCATGGGTGTCCGGCAGCTTGTAGTGCTGCAAATAGACCAATGCCGCGTAATAGATCCCAAAGCCCAAGAACGGTATCGCCGCAAACCACCGGATTAGCATTGCAGACATATGCGGCTGATCCGCCGCACCGGAGAGCGCGTTTAAAACAACGGCTGAAACCGCGCCGAGGGCGTAAGTCAACCACTTCGCAAACATCATTTCTGGCTTATTTTCTACAACCGCTATTTTCGGGGCAATAACCTGTTCAGTCATGTTCAAAGTCTCTCAGTGATATAGGTTTTATTGAAATTCGATTGGTCACACCACTCCGCGCAGGGCGTTGGTTTTTTCAGCCTCGAATGCGCAGCATCTGTTATCAAGGTGAGTTCTGAAACATTCGCATCACGTGCCGGAGTGTGATACCCAACCGGAGGCTCGGCAGCGTATCCTGCACCCAATCTTGGCCATCACAACAGTCTTCGAAAACGCCACGCTCTCTGGACCCGGCGCGCTCGTTTCCCTATATAAAACCTCAGATAACTGACCGAGGCTTGAATGACCGACGCATCCGAACCGCTTGAAGGCACCCCGCTGATTGCGCCCTCCTCCGTGTCCCACTCGCTCTATGAGCCGGTGGTTGATGCCTGCCGCACCGTCTTTGACCCGGAAATCCCGGTCAACATCTACGATCTTGGCCTGATCTACACGGTTGATATCACGGATGAAAACGATGTGAAAATCATCATGACCCTGACCGCGCCCGGCTGCCCAGTCGCAGGCGACATGCCCGGCTGGATCGTTGATGCGGTGTCCCCCGTGCCCGGCGTCAAAAGCGTCGATGTGGAACTCACATGGGAGCCACCCTGGGGCATGGACATGATGTCGGATGAAGCCCGGCTGGAACTCGGGTTCATGTAATCGAAACCCTGCGGTCGCAGTATCGTGATCGCAGGCCAGTCGGCCCCACCCTGTTGCCAGCCGCCCCTTGATGGGCCGCAGCGGACCACTTAGGTTACAGGGTAACACATAACGGAGCCTTCCTCATGTTCGCCATTCCCGGCAAGCAAGCTGTCACCATGACCCCCCGCGCCGCCGCGCAGATCTCCAAGCTGATGGAGAAAGCGGGCCATGCCGGTCTGCGCATCGGCATCAAAAAAGGCGGCTGTGCGGGCATGGAATACACCATGGAATATGTCGATGCCGCCGACCCCAATGACGAGGTGGTGGAACAGGACGGCGCGCGGGTGCTGATTGCGCCGATGGCGCAGATGTTCCTGTTTGGCACCGAGATCGACTATGAGACCACGCTGTTGGAGTCGAGCTTTAAGTTCAACAACCCCAACGTCGCTGAGGCCTGCGGTTGCGGTGAATCGATCAGCTTTAAGGTCGGCGAATAACCCCCGAACAGCACTCATATTCCGCATCAAAAGGGTGGCCATGCGCCGCCCTTTTTTGATGTGGGGTGCGGCGATGATTGCCCGTCTCGCGCCTCGGTGCTACCACCAATGATGACAGTATTATGCAACAAGATATGGGGGGCGACATGGCGCGCAAACTCGCGGCAGGCAATTGGAAGATGAACGGCACCGGCGACAGCCTCGCAGAGCTGGAAGCGCTCGCCAAGGGGGATCTGCCCAAAGGCGTGGACGTGTTGATCTGCCCCCCCGCTACGCTGATCTCCCGCGCGGCCGAGCATGCGGACAAGATCGCCATCGGTGGGCAGGATTGCCACGCGGCCGCATCCGGCGCGCATACCGGGGACCTGAGCGCCGAGATGCTGCGCGATGCGGGGGCGTCTTATGTGATCCTTGGCCATTCCGAACGTCGCGCCGATCATGGCGAGAGCGACGAAATGGTGCGCGCCAAGACCGACGCCGCCCATGATGCCAATCTGGTCGCCGTGGTCTGCATCGGTGAAACCTTGGAAGAACGCGAGGCGGGCTCCACCCTGCAGGTGGTGGGCATGCAGCTGGCAGGCTCCCTGCCCGATGGTGTCACGGCACAAAACACTGTTGTCGCCTATGAGCCGGTCTGGGCCATTGGCACCGGCAAAGTCCCCACGCTGGAGCAGATTGCAGAGGTGCATAACGCCTTGCGCGACGCGCTGGTACAACGCTTTGGCAATGCGGGCGCGGATGTGCCGCTTTTGTATGGCGGATCGGTGAAACCCGGCAATGCGGCAGAGATTTTTGCCGTCTCAAACGTCGACGGCGCGTTGGTGGGTGGGGCCAGCCTGAAGTCCGCTGATTTTGCACCGATCATTGCGGCGCTGGCGGCCAGCTAAGCGCTCATATTTCCGCAAAATTATCGCAAACGGAGCCCTCGGGCTTTGTTTGAGATACTGCCGAACCCTTTATTTTCAAAGAGAAACCCGTGCACATTATTGCCCACGTTGAAATTCCTGTACGCGACCTCGCGCGCGCCATGACATTTTACAGCACCGTATTTGAAATCACATTTTCCGACATCACCAGCATCCACGGCAACCGTATGGCCTTCTTTCCCTTCACCGAAGGACAAGACGGGGCCAGCGGGGCCTTGGCAGAGGGGGAGATCTATGTGCCCACACATCAGGGCGCGCTGCTCTATCTCAGCGTGAACGACATCGACGCGGTGCTGAAACGCGCAACACACCTTGGCCAGCAGATCCTCCTTCCAAAGACCGCTTTGGACGATGGTGGGTTTGTTGCGGAAATCGAAGACAGCGAGGGTAACCGCATCGCCGTTCAGATGCTGTAACCGCGTATTCACGAAAAGGGAGAGGACAGAGCGCCTCCCCCTTCATCTTTTCAAAAATACCTCGGAGGTGAAGTGACCCGAAGGGGCACGAGGGGGCAGCGCCCCCTCTTCCGCGATCAGCGCATACGGCTGACGACAACCGTCACTTCGGGCTTCTTGCCGATCTCGGACTGGGCAGTCTGACGCGCAATACGCTTCAGTTCCTGTTCCAGCTTATCGTCATCCTTCAGCGTCTTCTTGCCCGCGCGCATCAGGAACTGGTTCAGGTCTTCTTCCATAACCTCGGCCAATGCGGCGTTGGACTGACCGGTCTCGGCAAGGCCCTTGAGGTCCACCCAAGGTTCGCCCAGCGGTTCGTCCTCTTCGTCGAGGATGGCCGTGACCACCACATGACCGTTGAGCGCCATACGAATGCGGTCGCGCACAATGCCATCCATGGCGCCGATCTTGACCGAACCGTCCAGATAGGTGCGGCCCGTGTCGATATAGTCGGCCACCTTGGGCGTATCGCCCGTGAGGTCGATCATCATGCCGTTGACGGCAATGGCGGAGGCGATGCCCTTGTCTTCGCCGAGGCGCGCATGCTGGCGCAGGTGGCGGTGTTCGCCGTGCATCGGGATCAGGATCTTGGGCTTTACGATGTCATGCATCTGCTCAAGGTCGGGGCGGTTGGCGTGACCAGAGACGTGATAGAGACCGGAGCTGTCATCCACCACATCAACGCCCTTCTCGGAGAACTGGTTGATGATCCAGATCACGCCTTTTTCATTGCCGGGAATGGTCTTGGAGGAGAACAGGAACAGATCGCCCTCCTTGAGTTCCATGCCGCGATACTTGCCACGGGCCAGCTGTGCGGTGGCGGCGCGGCGTTCGCCCTGCGATCCGGTGGTGATCAGCATCAGGTTTTCGCGCGGAATATCAGCCGCTTCCTCGGGTTGCACCACTTTGGGAAAATCGCTCAGCACCCCGGTTTCGATCGAGGCTTCGATCATCCGGCGCATAGCACGGCCCAAAAGCACAATAGAGCGCCCTGCCCGTTCGCCCGCCTGCGCCAGTGTTTTGACGCGTGCGACGTTGGAGGCAAAGGTGGTCGCCGCCACCATGCCGGAGGCCTCAGAGATGAGTTTGGTGATGTTGTCGCCCAGATCGCTCTCGGAGCGGCCCGCATGCGGTGAGAACACATTGGTGGAATCGCACACCAGCGCCTGCACGCCATCCTTGGAAATCTCGGCCCAGAGGTCGGGATCAAAAGCCTCGCCCACGATGGGGTTGGCGTCCAGTTTGAAATCACCAGTATGGATCACCCGGCCTGCAGGGCTGTCGATCACCAGACCACCCGATTCCGGGATCGAGTGCGAAATGGGCACCGCGCCGATGGTGAAGGGGCCGAGTTTTGTGACTTCGGGCCAAGGCGAGATCGTCACCACGGCGTCGGGGTCATGGCCCTGCTCTTCCATCTTGCGACGGGCGATATTGGCGGTAAAGGCGCGCGCATAGACCGGCACATTGAGGCGGCTATAAAGATGCGCCACCGCACCGATGTGGTCCTCGTGGGCGTGGGTGATGAAAATCCCCTCCAGCTGATCGGCGCGTTCCGCCAGCCAGCTGATGTCGGGCATAATCAGATCCACGCCGGGGGTGGTGTCCATGTCGGGAAAGGCCACGCCCAGATCCACCAGGATCAGGCGTTCCTTGCCCGGCGCGCCGTAGCCATAGACGTAGGCGTTCATGCCGATTTCACCTGCCCCGCCGAGGGGCAAATAGATTAAACGTTCACTGCTCATGCGTGAGTACCGATATCCTTATTATGTTCGTGGATGCGCCGCAGACCTTGCATGGTCAGGTCATCCTCGTATGCGTCAAATAGATCTGCTGTCTGCTGGAAGAGCGGCGCCAGCCCGCCGGTTGATATGACTTTCATCGGCACGCCGGATTCGGCCTTGATGCGATCGCAGATCTCGCGCACGAGGCCGACATAGCCCCAGAACACGCCGGATTGCATACAGGCGACCGTGTTGGTGCCGATGACATTTTGTGGTTTCGAGATGTCGACATGGGGCAGTGCGGCGGCGGCATGGTGCAGCGCCTCAAGGCTGAGGTTCACCCCCGGCGCAATGACACCGCCCACATAGGCGCCGTCCTTGGCCACCACGTCGAATGTGGTTGCGGTTCCAAAATCAACGACGATCAGATCGCCGCCGTATTTGTGATAGCCGGCGACCGTATTGACCAGACGGTCCGGGCCAACGGTGGTGCCTTCGTCGACGCGCACATCCACCGGGAGCGCGCATTCGGGTTTGCCCACCACCAGCGGGCGGGTCTTGAAATAGCGGTCCGACAGCACGCGCAGGTTGAAAACCACGCGCGGCACGGTCGAGGAAATGATGACATCGGTGATCTGCGCCTTGATACCTTGCAGGGTCATCAGGGTGGAGAGCCAGACGTAATACTGGTCTGCGGTGCGCTGCCATTCGGTCGAGGTGCGCCAATGGCCGATCATCTGATCGCCATCCCAGAGTGCAAAGACAGTGTTGGTGTTGCCGCAATCAACCGCGAGAAGCATGTGCCCCGCCTCCGTCAGAAAAAGATATCCGCGGCGGGGATGGTGACGGTCCCCTTTGCGGTCTTGAGAACGAGGTTGCCCGCGTCGTCGATGGTTTCAAAGGTGCCCGAGGTTTCCTCGCGCGCGGTGCGGGCGGTGATCACCTCACCCAGCTTGGCCGCGCGTGACAGCCACAGCTCGCGGATGGGCGCAAAGCCGTAGGTGGTGAACTGGTCCTCATGGCGGGCAAATGCAAGGGCAAGCGCCGACAGAAACGTCTCCGGATCGACACGCACGCCGGTTTCCGACTGGAGAGACACCGGCCACACTGCGCCGGGTTCCAGCCATTCTTTCATCGGGGTTTCGGCCAGATTGACGCCAATCCCGATAGAAAGATGATCGACACCGGATTTGACGCCCGCGCTTTCAAGGAGGATGCCCGCAAGTTTGCCGCCATTGAGCAGAACATCATTGGGCCATTTGAGCGCAAGTCCGCTGGTGCGGCCAGTCACGGTCTCTACGGCGTCATAGAGCGCAAGTGCGGCGATAAAGCTGCGCAGGGCGATCTGGTCGGGCGTGCCCTTGGGGCGATAGACCAGCGTGCCTGCAAAGTTGCCCTTGGGATCGGTCCACGCGCGTCCGCGTCGTCCGCGGCCTTTGGTCTGGCGCAGGGCGAGTATCCACTCCGGCCCGGTAAGGCTGGGCGCAAGGCGGGCGGCCTCGTCTAAGGTGCTGTCGACTTCTGCCAGCACACGGCGCCCGTATCCGATAGGCCAATCTGTCATGCGCGCCCCTTTAGCACCCGGTTTGACAAAAGGCAAAAGGCCCGGTCGCTCCGGACCGGGCCTTTTGACGAATTATTGCCTGCACTCATCAGTTGACCAGCATGGCCGCCGCAGAGGCCGCAGCACCTTCCAGCCCGAAGGTGGTGATAACCCCCACCAGCATCAGCGCCGCACCAACCGTAAAGAAGGCCAGCAACACCGGCGAGCGGGAAGTTTCCACGTCATCGCCCTCAGAGCCGAAGTACATGAAGAACACGATGCGCAGGTAGTAGTAGGCCCCGATCACCGAAGCGATCACACCGGCAATCGCAAGCCATGCCATGTCCGCCTCGACCGCAGCGCGCAGCACGAAGAACTTGCCAAAGAAGCCCAGCATCGGTGGCACGCCCGCAAGCGAGAACAACAGCACCAGCATGCCAAGCGCGCGGCCCGGCTCACGTTTGGCGTATTGGTTCAGCGCGGCAATGTCGGTGACGGGTTTGCCGTCGCGGTGCAGCATCATGATGAAGGCAAAGGTGCCGATATTCATCGCCACATAGATCGACATGTAGATCAGCAGCGCCTGCACACCCAGCGCAGTGCCCGCCGCCAGACCGATCAGCGCATAGCCCATATGGGCAATCGACGAATAGGCCATCAGGCGTTTGAGGTCGGTCTGGCCAATGGCCGCAACCGCACCAAGGAACATCGACAGCACCGACAACAGCGCGATGACCTGGCTCCAGTCCTCGATCGCGTAGCCAAAGGCATCATGCAGCACGCGGGCAAAGAGACCCATCGCGGCCACTTTGGGTGCGGAGGCAAAGAAGGCGGTGACCGGGGTCGGCGCGCCCTCGTAGACGTCCGGCGTCCACATGTGGAACGGCACCGCAGAGACCTTGAACGCCATGCCGGAGATCAGGAACACGATCCCGAACAACAGGCCGATGGAGACCTCGCCGTGCTGGGCGACCTCGATGATGCCGGCAAATTTGGTGGTGCCCGCAAAGCCATAGACCAGCGACGCGCCATAGAGCAGCAGACCGGAGGAGAGCGCGCCAAGCACGAAATACTTGAGGCCCGCCTCGGTGGATTTGATGCTGTCGCGGCGCAGGGCAGCGACCACATAGAGCGCCAGCGACTGCAGCTCCAGCCCCATATAAAGCGCCATCAGATCGCCTGCGGAGACCATCACCATCATGCCGATGACAGAGAGCGCGATCAGGATCGGGTATTCAAACCGCAGCATGCCGCGTTTCGACATATAGTCCTGCCCCATCACCATCACGGCGGCGGCAGAGAACAGGATCGCCACTTTGGCAAATCGCGCGAAGGCGTCATTGACGATCATGCCGCCAAAGGCCTCGGTGGCGCCGGAACCGGAGGTTCCGATCCAGATGCCCAGCACCACCATCAGCGCGGCGGTCACCCACACGAGCATCGGCGCCAGCTTGTCCTTGACGGTGTAGACAGCACCGAGCAGCGCCGCCATCGAGAAGACGGCGAGGATGATCTCGGGCAGGATCACGGAGAGATCAGCTTGCATCTCATCAGCTCCTTAGTGGGAATTGGTGGCGGCGACATCGACCTCGGCGGCATCCCAGAGGGGCCCCGCGTCGGCAACGGCCGTGTTGACGGATTGCACCAGCGCTTCGGTCGAGGGACCGATCACATCAGTGACGACGGAAGGGTAGATCCCCAGCAAGAGTGTCATTGCGACCAGTGGTGCAAAGATCCATTTCTCGCGGGCATTCATGTCCTTGATGCTCTTGAGGCTTTCCTTGATCAGATCGCCAAAGACCACCCGACGATAGAGCCAGAGCGCATAGCAGGCCGAGAAGATCACGCCAGTGGTGGCCACAAAGGCAACCCAGGTGTTTTCCTGGAACACACCCATCAAGGTCAGGAATTCCCCGATAAAGCCCGAGGTGCCCGGCAGGCCGACGTTGCCCATGGTAAAGAACATGAAGACCAGCGCATAGGCGGGCATGCGGATCACCAGACCGCCATAGGCGTCGATGTCGCGGGTATGCATGCGGTCATAGATGACGCCTACGCAGAGGAAGAGTGCGGCCGAAATGAAGCCGTGGCTGAGCATCTGGAAAATCGCCCCATCCACACCCTGCTGGTTCGCCGCAAAGATGCCCATGGTCACAAACCCCATATGGGCGACCGAGGAATAGGCGATCAGCTTTTTCATGTCTTCCTGCACCATCGCCACCAGCGAAGTGTAGACAATCGCAATCGCCGACATCCACAGGATCACATCGGTCATCACCTCAGAGCCGACAGGGAACATTGGCAAGGAAAAGCGCAGGAAGCCGTAGCCGCCCATTTTCAACAGGATCGCCGCCAGCACCACAGAGCCCGCCGTCGGGGCCTGAACGTGGGCGTCCGGCAACCATGTGTGCACCGGCCACATCGGCATCTTCACCGCAAAGGAGGCGAAGAAGGCCAGGAACAGCAGCGTCTGCATACCGCCCACAACCTGAATGCCCAGTACGTCAAAGCTGGCGTAGGAGAATTCATGCCCCAGAAGCCCGACAATATCGGTCGATCCGTAGTCGAAATACATCGCCACCATCGCCACCAGCATCAGCACGGAACCAAAGAAGGTGTAGAGGAAGAATTTAAACGAGGCGTAGATGCGGTCCTTGCCGCCCCAGATGCCGATGATCAGGAACATCGGGATCAGACCGGCCTCGAAGAACATGTAGAACAGCACCAAGTCCAGCGCCATGAACACGCCGAGCATCAGCGTTTCAAGCAGCAGGAAGGCGATCATATATTCCTTGACGCGGGTGGTGACGGACCAGCTGGCCAGAATGGTCAGCGGCATCACAAAGGTCGTCAGCAGCACAAACAGCACCGAGATGCCATCAACGCCCATCTTATACTTCAGGCCAAAGATCCACGCGCGTTCCTCGACGAACTGAAAGCCCGTGTTGGAGGGATCAAACTGAAAATAGATGAACAGTGAGACAAAGAAGGTGATCGAGGTGGCCATCAGCGCAACATATTTGGCGTTGCGTTGTGCCGCTTCGTCCTCGCCGCGCATCAAGAGCGCCATCACAGCGGCTGCCAATGCGGGAATGAAAGTTACGATGGAGAGAATATTGTCCATCAGTGCGATCCTCCGCCGATCGACATCCAGGTGACGAGGGCTGCGATCCCCAGCACCATCCAGAAGGCATAAGTGAAGATGTAACCGGACTGAGCCCGGCCAGCGAGACGGGTGAAGAAGGGCACGATCCCCATCGCCACACCGTTGAGGAACCCATCAATGGTCTTGCCGTCGCCCTTCTTCCAGAAGAAGCGACCAAGCGCCAGCGCCGGTTTGACAAAGACCACGTTATAAAGCTCGTCAAAGTACCACTTGTTCTTGAGGAACAGGTAGAGCGGACGCTGCTGCTGCGCGAGGCGTTTGGGCAGCTCCGGTTTTACGATGTAGAAGAGGAACGCCAGACCAAAGCCCAGGAGCATGGCGATGAAGGGCGAGACCTTCACCCATTTTGGCGCGGCATGGGCGTCATCCAGAACATGGTTGTCCGGTGCCATATAGAGCGCGCCCTCCCCCGGCTTGCCTGCAAACACATAGTGATGTTCGCCCGCTGCTGCGGTCTCCTCGCCATGGCCTTCGGATGCATCCGTGCCATGTGCTGCTGCCTCGCCCTCTGCGGCGTGACCCTCGGCAGAGGCCTCGGCCACCGGGATGCCGTAGAATTTGCCAACCTTGTCGGCGTGACCAAAGAAGGAGTTGTACCAGAGCATACCGGCAAAGATCGCCCCCAGCGCCAGAACGCCCAGCGGGATCAGCATGACCATCGGGCTTTCATGCGCGTGATCATGGGTGTGCTTGTCGCCGCGTGGTTTGCCGTAGAAGGTCAGGAACATCAGGCGCCAGCTATAGAACGACGTCATCGCCGCCGCGATCACCAGCATCCAGAAGCCATACATGGAGCCGCCCGCATAGGCGCTCTCGATGATGGCATCCTTGGACAGGAAGCCCGCAAAACCGATGTGGGTGAGCGGAATGCCAACGCCAGTGATGGCCAGCGTGCCGATCATCATCGCCCAGAAGGTATAGGGGATCTTTTTGCGCAGGCCGCCGTAGTTCATCATGTCCTGTTCGTGGTGCATCGCGTGAATGACCGAGCCAGCCCCGAGGAACAGCATCGCCTTGAAGAACGCGTGGGTGAACAGGTGGAACATCGCCGCCGAGTACATGCCGACGCCTGCGGCCACGAACATGTAGCCCAGTTGCGAACAGGTCGAGTAGGCGATCACGCGCTTGATGTCGGTCTGAACCAGACCCACGGTCGCGGCAAAGAACGCGGTGGTGGCACCGAGCACGGTAATAAAGGTGGTCGCTTCGGGCGCAACTTCCATCAAGGGCGACATGCGGCACACGAGGAAGACACCCGCGGTCACCATGGTTGCGGCGTGAATGAGCGCCGAAACCGGGGTCGGGCCTTCCATCGCGTCCGGCAGCCATGTGTGTAGGATCAGCTGCGCCGATTTACCCATCGCGCCGACAAACAGCAGGAAGGCAATCAGGTTGGCCGCGTTCCAGTCGGTCCACAGGAACGACACAGTGGTCTCCGCCAGATCCGGCGTCGCCGCAAAGATGGTGCCAAGGTTGATGCTGTCCGTCAGGAAGAACAGCGCAAAGATCCCGAGCGAAAAGCCAAAATCACCGACACGGTTGACGATAAAGGCTTTCATCGCCGCCGCCCCGGCAGAGGGCTTGCGGTAATAAAAACCAATCAGAAGGTAGGAGGCAACGCCCACGCCTTCCCAGCCGAAGAACATCTGCACGAGGTTGTCGGAGGTCACCAGCATCAGCATGGCGAAGGTGAAGAACGACAGATAGGCAAAGAAGCGCGGCTTGTAGCTCTCGCCCTCTTTGTACTGCGGGTCGTGATCCATGTAGCCGAAGGAATAGAGATGCACGAGCGCCGACACGGTGGAGATCACGATCAGCATGATCGCGGTCAACCGGTCCAGTCGGATCGACCAGGAGGTCGACAGGCTGCCGCTCTCGATCCAGCGGAAAATCTCGATGATGCGGGTTTCGCCGTCAAAGGACAGGAAGGTCACCCACGACAGAAGCGCCGTGAGGAACAACAGGCCGGTGGCGGTCCACATGGCGGCTTTTTCGCCGATGATCTTATGGCCAAAGCCGCAGATCACCGCCCCCACCAGCGGGGCAAAGAGGAGAATGGTTTCCATCTGGATTAGCCCTTCATCACGTTGATGTCTTCGACAGCGATGGTGCCGCGGTTCCGGAAGAAGCAGACGAGGATCGCAAGGCCAATCGCGGCCTCAGCGGCGGCGACGGTCAGCACGAACAGCGTGAACACCTGCCCCACCAGATCGCCAAGGAACGACGAGAAGGCGACGAGGTTGATGTTCACGGCCAGCAGCATGAGTTCGATGCTCATCAAAAGGATGATCACGTTCTTGCGGTTCAGGAAGAGCCCGAAAATGCCGATAACGAACAGCGTCGCCGCGACGGTGAGATAATGTTCAAGTCCGATCATTGATCAAAGCCCCTGCCCCGGTTTGATGTCCTTGAGCTCCATTGCCTTGGCCGGGTCGCGATACATCTGGGCGAGCACGTCCTGACGCTTCACATCCTGGCGGTGGCGCAGGGTCAGAACGATGGCACCGATCATGGCCACCAGAAGGATCAGACCCGCAAGCTGGAACAGAAGGAAATATTGGTCGTAGATAATGAGGCCAAGCGCCTCGGTGTTGTGCCGATCAACAGGGATCGGCTGGCTCAGGTTCTGCGCCACGTCATGCGCACTCTCCCACGAGCCATAGGCGATCACGAATTGCATCAGGATCACCAGCCCGATCAGCAGTGCCAGCGGCATGTAGCGGGCCATTTCGGCCTTGAGCTCGGCAAAGTCCACGTCGAGCATCATCACCACAAAGAGGAACAGCACCGCGACCGCGCCCACGTAGACGATGACCAGCAGCATGGCGACAAATTCCGCCCCCAGCAGCACAAAAAGCCCGGCCGAGGAAATAAACGCCAGGATCAGCCACAGCACCGAATGCACTGGCTGACGGCTGATCACAGTGAACAGCCCGCCGGTGATGGCGCTGATGGCGAAGAGGTAAAAGGCAAACACGCTCATGTCTCATCGTCCCCTTTGTCGTCCATGACCTCCTGCGCCAAATCCATGGCGCGGGTCATGGCCGGAATGCCGGCAAAGACCGACATCTGTCCGATCGTTTCAACGATCTCTTGTTTCTTCGCGCCCGCCGCAAGAGCGTGGCGCACGGTCTGACGCACGGCCGTATCGGCCTGCGCGCCCTGCATGGTCAACCCCGCCAGCGTCAGCAGCAGCCGGGTTTTGGCATCAAGCCCGTCTTTGTTGACGGTGTTGCCGAACATCATCTCCATGACCTCTTTGGGCATGGTGGGCCAGAGCGCCTCAAACCCTTTGGGAGAGAAACTCTCAAGCGCAGGATTGAGGGCCTTCGCCATCTCCTGCGCCTGGGCCATCATGGCCTCGAAAGGGTTTTTCGGCGTCTCACTCATCTGTACGGCGCGTCCAGCTCAAGGTTGCGGGCAATCTCGGCTTCCCAGCGCTCGCCATTGGCCAGCAGCTTGTCCTTGTCGTAGAACAGCTCCTCGCGGGTCTCGGTGGCGAATTCAAAATTCGGCCCCTCGACAATGGCGTCCACCGGGCAGGCTTCTTGGCAGAAACCGCAGTAGATGCATTTGGTCATGTCGATGTCGTAGCGCGTGGTGCGGCGGCTGCCGTCCTCGCGCGGTTCGGCATCAATGGTGATGGCCTGCGCCGGGCAAATCGCCTCGCAGAGTTTGCAGGCAATGCAGCGTTCCTCGCCATTAGGATAACGGCGCAGCGCGTGCTCGCCGCGAAAACGCGGGCTGAGCGGGCCTTTTTCATGCGGGTAGTTCAGGGTCGCCTTGGGGGCGAAGAAATACTTCAGCCCCAGTTTGAACCCCTGCCACACGTCTTGCAGCAGGAAGTATTTGGCGGCGCGGGTGTAATCGATTTGGGTCATATCAGCCTCCTGTGCTCCAGCGGGCGAACGCCCCCCAGAACCAATCGAAACGTGCGGCAAAGGCCACGAAGACCACCCAGACCAGCGAGAAAGGCAGGAAGACTTTCCAGCCCAGACGCATCAGCTGGTCGTAGCGGTAACGCGGGGTGATGGCCTTGACCATGGCAAAGAGGAAGAAGAAGAACGCCATCTTTGCGATCATCCACAGCGGGCTGTCCGGCAGAAACGGCACCGGCGACAGCCAGCCACCGAAGAACAGCAACGAGGTGAGCGCGCACATCAGGAAGATGGCGATATATTCACCGGCCATGAACAACAGGAACGGCGTCGAGGAGTATTCCACCTGATAGCCTGCCACCAGTTCGGACTCCGCTTCGGGCAGGTCGAACGGTGGGCGGTTGGTTTCCGCAAGGCAGGAGATGAAGAACAGGAACACCATCGGGAAATGCGGCAGCCAGTACCAGTTGAACAGGCCTGCATTGCCGTCCTGTGCCCGCACGATGTCGCCAAAGTTCATGCTGCCTGTCGACAGGATCACACCAATGATGATGAGACCGATGGAGACCTCATAGGAGATCATCTGCGCCGCAGAGCGCAAGGAGCCAAGGAACGGGTATTTGGAGTTCGACGCCCAACCGCCCATGATGACGCCGTAGACCTCAAGCGAGGAGACCGCGAAGACATAAAGGATGGCGACGTTGATGTCCGAGAGCACCCATGTGTCGTTGAACGGGATCACCGCCCAGGCGATCATCGCCAACACGAATGAGGTGAGCGGCGCCATGATAAACACGGTCCGGTCAGAGCCGGCCGGGATGACCACCTCCTTGACCACGTATTTCAGCGCATCCGCGACGGTCTGCAACAGGCCATAGACGCCCACCACATTGGGACCGCGCCGCATCTGGACAGCCGCCCAGATTTTACGGTCGCCGTAGACAAGGAACAGAAGCGAGATCATCACAAAGGCGACAACCGCCAGGGTCTGCGCCAGGATGATGACAGCAATGCCGCCTGGGGTGTTAAAGAATTCAGCCATGGGTCCTCACACCGTAGGTATTCCGTTTGCCTTGCAGTCCTGCACCACGACTTCGGCGTCGAGGGTGCGCAAACCGCGCGGTAAGGCTGGCGAGATGGTGTAGACCGCATCGGCCTTCCAAATACCAGCCTCTTGTTTCGTTTTTGTGCGCACATGACGCGCAAAGCCGTATCCCCGGATCAGCGCATATTGTGCTGCCGCGCAATCGGCATAGTCGTTCAGATCCTCAAGCGCCCCGACCCGATCCATGGTGACATGGAACTGCACCAGATCCCCATCGAGGAGGCTGGTGTCCACGCCCAGATAATCGGGCGCGGCGCGGCTCACCTCATCGCCCGACACATCCGTGCAGGCCATGAGGGCAAGCCCCGCGAGCGATATGAGCGCCGCCCGGATCACTCTGCCGCAATCGCCGTGTCGCGGCGCGCCTTGGCCTGAGCGGAGAGCTCTGCCATCAGTTGCGATGCGCGCGCAATCGGGTTGGTCAGGTAGAAGTCTTTGACCGCAGGCAGGAAATCCGCCTTGCCGAGTTTTTCAACCGGCAGCGCCTCGCCTTCATTGGCAACAACGCGATCGACCTTGGCCAGATGCGGGACGTCCTTGATCAGCGCCTTGCGCAGTTGCGCGAGGCTGTCATAGGGCAGTTTTGCATCGAGTTCCGCCGACAGCGCCCGCAGGATGGCCCAGTTTTCCTTGGCCTCGCCCGGAGCAAAACCTGCGCGCATGGCAAGCTGTGGACGGCCTTCGGTGTTCACGAACAGGCCGTTTTCCTCGGTATAGGCCGCGCCGGGCAGGATCACATCGGCGCGATGCGCACCACGGTCGCCGTGGCTGCCCTGATAGATCACAAATGCGCCTGCATCGATTTCGACTTCATCGGCCCCGAGGTTGTAGATCACCTCTGCACCGTCAATCGCGGCAGCTACGCCGCCTTCGGTGACAGCCCCGATGTCCATGGCGCCCACACGCGCGGCGGCGCTGTGCAGGATCATCAGCTTGGAGCCGGTATCTGCCGCGAGTTTCTGCGCGGCGGCCAGAACCGCGAGACCATCAGCCTCACGCAGGGCACCCTGCCCCACGATCACCACGGAAGGCGCATCCAGCACCGCACCGTAGTCTTTGTTCAACAGACCCTCAAGCGCGGCACGATCAGTGCCCACATGGGCATAATCATAGGTCAGATCCACCGCAGGGCCGACAAGCCCCACTTGCGCGCCCTTCAGCCATGCCTTGCGGATGCGGGCGTTCAGCACCGGAGCCTCATTGCGAGGATCGGTGCCAATCAGCTGGATAAACTTGGCGTTATCAATGTCTTCGATGGTGGCGGTGCCGACATATGCGGCGCGGTTGCCGATGGGCAGACGCGCATTATCGGTGCGGCATTCGACCTTCCCCTCAAGGCTCTCGATCAGGTTTTTCAGCGCATAGGCCGCCTCAACCGGGACCAGATCACCAATCAGACCTGCGACTTTCTTGCCCTTCATCGCGGTGGCGACAGCCTCCAGCGCCTCGGGCCATGTGGCGGGCTTCAGTTTGCCATCCACGCGCACATAGGGGCGGTCCAGACGTTGGCGACGCAGACCATCCCAGACAAAACGGGTCTTATCAGAGATCCATTCTTCGTTCACGCCATCATGGTTGCGCGGCAGGATACGCATCACTTCGCGCCCCTTGGTGTCCACGCGGATGTTTGATCCCAGCGCGTCCATCACGTCGATGGTCTCGGTCTTGGTGAGTTCCCACGGACGCGCGGTAAACGCATAAGGTTTCGAGGTCAGCGCGCCGACCGGGCAAAGGTCAATGATGTTGCCCTGCAGGTTCGAATCCAGCGTCTCGTTGAGGTAGGAGGTGATCTCCGCGTCCTCACCGCGTCCGGTCTGACCCATCTGGGAAATGCCTGCGACCTCGGTGGTGAAGCGCACGCAACGGGTGCAGGAGATGCAGCGGGTCATTGCGGTGCCCACAAGCGGGCCGAGGTTCAGATCGTCCACCGCGCGCTTGGGCTCGCGGAAGCGCGAGAAATCAACGCCGTAAGCCATCGCCTGATCTTGCAGGTCGCATTCGCCGCCCTGATCGCAGATCGGGCAATCGAGCGGGTGGTTGATCAGGAGGAACTCCATCACCCCTTCGCGTGCCTTTTTCACCATCGGTGAATTGGTCTTCACCTGCGGCGCTTGACCTTCGGGACCGGGGCGCAGATCACGCACCTGCATCGCGCAGGAGGCAGCGGGCTTGGGCGGGCCGCCGACGACCTCCACAAGGCACATACGACAGTTGCCCGCAATCGAGAGACGCTCGTGGTAGCAGAAGCGCGGGATCTCGATCCCGGCCTGCTCGCAGGCCTGGATCAGGGTCATCGCCCCGTCGACTTCGATCTCGGTTCCGTCAATGTTGATCTTGCGGAGGTCAGACATGGTCTATTTCGCCCTCAGTAACACGCCGATCGCGCTGTTTTTCTTAATTTCCGCCAGCCCGTAGGCGCAGAATGTTTCTGGCTGGTCCAGTTTGACCCCCGCCTGCCGCAGCAGGCGCTCGCCCTTGGCGCGCATCCGGGATTTTTCCTGGTCCGACTTGATGTAAGACTTAATTTCAGCGTCGCTGTAGCCAAGCGCATTGGCGCGCGCGCGGATCTGATAGAGCTGGTTCAGCCCTTTGAGCGTGCGGGGCGCGAGGCGATCACATTGATCGGCCACTTCGCTGGCCACGGCCACGGCAAAGAGCGGATCCTCAATTTCCTGCACATCGCGCAACGACGGCCTGGCCTCGCCCGCGCTGGCACCAAAGGCCAGAAGCAGGGCGGCCAGAGCCGCCAGAGAGGTGGCCATCACGGCGGTGCGTGCCGGGGAAATGGCAATTGATTCAGACATGTCAGACTCCTTTGTGGTTCTGACAGAACCACAGGAGTGAGACGCGCTGTTATTCAATAACGCCCCGCCAAACCGGCCATGATATGCCGATCTGCGCATCAAGACTCGCAGCTTCCCGTGTAGATCGCATCGCTCTTGTCGAGCTGGATTTTGTAGTTGCCCTCGGCGTCTGGCACGATGTTGGTCCAATCAAACCGCGAGGTGCCGTAGTTTTCGATACAGTAGCGTTTTGCCTCGTGATCGGCAGCCGCCAGCGCACCACGTTGGGATCGCAGCGCATCACGCACCTCGACGCGGAAATTCGCGAGGGTCTCTTTTTTGTTGATCGCTTTGACGCTTGTGCGGAACGCGATGCCGTCAAACCGCATGCGCTTGTCCTCGCGGGTTTTGCCGCCACAGGCCGCAAGCCCGACCGAGGCCGCCAATATCAGCGTTAAAGTAAAACGTGAGGTCATTATCATCTCTTCAGGTTATTCCGCTGCCATCACGCCGACGCGACCCGTTTTCTGAGCCTTGATGCGGTCTTCGATTTCTTCGCGGAAGTTGCGAATGAGACCCTGAATGGGCCAAGCAGCTGCATCACCCAATGCACAGATGGTGTGGCCTTCAACTTGTTTTGTGACATCCCAGAGCATGTCAATTTCTTCGAGTTCTGCTTCGCCCCGGACCAGACGATCCATGACGCGCATCATCCAGCCGGTGCCCTCACGACAGGGGGTACACTGGCCGCAGCTCTCGTGTTTGTAGAATTTGGACAGCCGCCAGATCGCCTTGATGATGTCGGTCTGCTTGTCCATCACGATCACCGCCGCGGTGCCAAGGCCGGAGCCCAACTCGCCGCGCAGGTAATCAAAATCCATGATCGCGTCGCGCATTTTCTCGCCGCGCACGCAAGGAACGGAAGAACCGCCGGGGATCACCGCCAGAAGGTTGTCCCAGCCGCCGCGAATGCCACCGCAATGTTTTTCGATGAGTTCCTCAAAGGAAATGCTCATCGCTTCCTCAACAACGCAGGGGTTGTTGACGTGGCCGGAGATCGCAAAGAGCTTGGTGCCCGCGTTGTTCTGACGGCCAAAGCCCGCAAACCACTCCGCCCCGCGCCGCAGGATGGTCGGCACTACGGCGATGGATTCCACGTTGTTCACGGTGGTCGGGCAGCCATAAAGCCCCGCGCCTGCCGGGAATGGCGGCTTCATGCGTGGCATGCCTTTTTTGCCCTCAAGGCTCTCGATCAGCGCGGTTTCCTCACCGCAGATGTAGGCCCCTGCCCCATGGTGCAGGAAGACGTCGAAATCCCAGCCGGAGCCTGCGGCGTTTTTGCCCAAGAGACCCTTGTCGTAACATTCGTCAATCGCCGCCTGCAGCGCCTCACGCTCGCGGATATATTCGCCGCGCAGGTAGATGTAGCAGGTGTGTGCGTTCATCGCGAAGGATGCAATCAACGCGCCCTCGATCAGCGTATGCGGATCGTGACGCATGATTTCGCGGTCTTTGCAGGTGCCGGGCTCAGACTCATCGGCGTTGATCACCAGATAGGCCGGACGTCCGTCGCTTTCCTTGGGCATGAAGGACCATTTGAGGCCGGTGGGGAAGCCCGCACCGCCGCGCCCGCGCAGACCGGAATCCTTCATGGTCTGGATGATCCAGTCGCGCCCCTTTTCAATGAGGCCCGCCGTACCGTCCCAATGGCCACGCTTTTGTGCGCCCGCCAACGTGCGTTCGTGCATCCCGTAAAGGTTGGTAAAGATCCGGTCCTGATCCTTCAGCATGTGTGCCTACCTTTGACTGTTCTGACGCATGCGCCAGAGTTGAATGATGTTGACGCCCGCATAGATCATCGCGGCCAAGGCAGCGAAATCGAACAGCAGCGCATAGCGGCCCGGCAGGCCGATCGCGGGACCGATCAGAAGCGACAGGATCAACCAGGCCACCATCGTGCCGGCGATCACCAGCGAGATGTGCCGCCCCTTGGCTGCAATGGCCTTATCCTGTGCGTCCTTCGTCATCTGGTCCAGTCATCCTTGACCACAGCGCACGGCCCATGGCCGCGATCTGCGATTATGATTTGTCTTTGTAACGGCCGTCTTTCTTGGCCGATTTGGCAAACTCGGTCTCTTCACCGGATGCCAGTTGCTTGGCTTGGTCGATCCAGCCGTCCCGCTCGATGCGGCCTTTGAACTTCAGGCGCGCATCCACCCAAGCCACCTCGGCCTCGGTCCATTTGGCGATCTGGTCAAAGTGGAAAAAGCCCAGCTCATTCAGTGTCTGTTCGAGCTTCGGCCCCACCCCTTTGAGGAGTTTGAGGTCGTCCGCCCCGCCCTCGCGCGCCGCTGTCAGCGTCTCGGGTGCTTTTTCCTCGACCGTCTCGGTCGCCTCAGCCTTAGGTTCTGCCTTGGGCTCCGTCACCTTCGCGGCGGCGGCCTCGGGCTGTGCCGGGGTGGCGGCATCAGATTTCTTGACCGGCGCTTTTTTCTTAGGTGCGGCCTCTTTCTTGGCGTCCTCGGCCTGCTTTGCCGCAGGTTTGGGTCGCTCGGGCGCTGCCGGAGTGGGCTCTGCCGCAGCACGTCCGGCAACCACGCCATCTTTGCCGACCCAAGGGGTCAGCAGCGGCACTTCATCGCCCTGAATGCGCTTCACACCATCGGCAAGCTCGGTCGCCAGCGCGGCAGACGCGTTATACTGCGGCTTGTCCGCCTCATAGTCCTTAAGCGAGGTAAGACCGGATTTTGGCTCTGCCGCGTAACGGCCATTTTGCGGGCCGGGCACAACAGCTTTGCCCGCAGCAAGATCGTCGATCAGCTTGGTGAAGCTCGCGGCGGTCAAATCCTCGTAGTAATCCTTGCCGATCTGCGCCATCGGCGCATTGGTGCAGGACCCGAGGCATTCCACCTCTTCCCAGGAAAATTTGCCATCCGCCGACAGCATATGCGGCTTGGGGGCGATCTTGTCCTTGCAGACCGCAATCAGATCCTCAGCGCCGCAGATCATGCAGGACGTGGTGCCACAAACCTGAATATGCGCAACAGAACCTGTGGGTTGCAGCTGGAACATAAAGTAGAAGGAAGCCACCTCCAGCACGCGGATATAGGCCATACCGAGCATATCGGCGACATATTCCAACGCGGGTTTGGTGACCCAGCCCTCTTGTTCCTGCGCGCGCCACAGGATCGGGATCACCGCCGAGGCCTGACGGCCCTCGGGGTATTTGGTCATTTGCGCCTCTGCCCAAGCCTGATTAGCGGGCGTAAAAGCGAAGCTGTCGGGTTGTTCGTGGTGCAGACGGCGCAGCATTACTTGTCGAACTCCTCAAGCAGAATGCAGGTCGACGTAAGCGCCCCTTCGGGGATCTCCTGACCTGCGGCTTTGGCGTCGAAAGCGGCATCGGTGGCGTTCAGGCGGCAGATATATTCATCATACTCGTCTTCGACGAGGATCACGCCCTCGCGCACATGCACATAGCCGACAGACTCGGCGATGAGATCCGCCAAGGGTTTCTCTGCCAGTGCGGTTTGGCCGATGAAGCACAGGGAAACCCCTGCAATAAGAGCGCGCAGTGTCATCGGTCAATCTCCCCGAACACGATGTCCATGGTTCCAATAATTGCGGCAACATCCGCGAGTTGGTGGCCCTTGGCGACGTAATCCATCGCCTGAAGGTGCAAGAACCCCGGCGCGCGCAGCTTGGCGCGATAGGGTTTGTTGGTGCCATCCGCCACCAGATAGACGCCGAATTCGCCCTTGGGGGCCTCAACCGCGGCGTAGACCTCGCCCTCGGGGACGTGGAAGCCTTCGGTGTAGAGCTTGAAGTGGTGGATCAGGCTCTCCATCGAGGTTTTCATATCGCTGCGTTTGGGCGGGCTGATCTTGCCCCGTGCCATGACGTCGCCCGTGGCCTCGCGCAGTTTTGCGATGGCCTGACGGATGATCGAGAGCGACTGTCGCATCTCTTCCATGCGGACAAGGTAGCGATCATAGCAGTCGCCGTTTCTGCCAACCGGGATCTGAAACTCGAACTCGTCGTAGCATTCATAGGGCTGCGCGCGGCGCAAATCCCATGCAAGGCCGGAGCCACGCACCATGACACCCGAAAAGCCGTATTTCTGAATGTCGTCTTCGGTGACCACGCCAATGTCGCAGTTACGCTGCTTGAAGATGCGGTTTTCCGTCAGCAAGCCGTCGATGTCATCCATCACCTTGGGGAATTCCATCGCCCAGAGGTCGATATCATCAAGGAGCTCATCCGGCAGGTCCTGATGCACACCACCGGGGCGGAAATAGGCCGCGTGCAGACGTGCACCACACGCCCGCTCGTAGAAGATCATCAGCTTTTCGCGTTCCTCGAACCCCCAGAGCGGCGGCGTCAGCGCGCCCACGTCCATCGCCTGCGTGGTGACGTTCAAGAGGTGATTGAGGATGCGGCCGATTTCTGAGTAAAGCACCCGGATGAGCTGCGCGCGGCGCGGCACCTCAACCCCGGTGAGTTTCTCGATCGCCAGACACCATGCATGCTCCTGATTCATCGGCGCCACATAATCGAGGCGGTCGAAATACGGCAGGTTCTGCAGGTAGGTGCGGCTCTCCATCAGCTTTTCGGTGCCACGGTGCAAGAGGCCGATATGCGGATCGCAGCGTTCGACGATCTCGCCGTCCAGTTCCAGCACCAGACGCAAAACGCCGTGGGCCGCCGGGTGTTGCGGGCCGAAGTTGATGTTGAAGTTACGGATCTTCTGCTCGCCCGTCTGGGCGTCGTCGAAACCTTTGGAGCCGTCCATCATGATTAGCTCACCTTTCCGTCATTAGGCCATCTTTTGAAGGCAACGACCCAAAATAAGATAATAGACGCGGGCAGAAACAGCCCCAAAAGCCCCCAATATGGCGTCATTCCAGCACGCGGGAGCAGTTTCCAAAACGCTGCAATGTTCACAAATCCTGCAATCATATAGAAAAGCAGCATTCCAGACTGACCCATCATTTCGCCCCCTCTTTCTCGTCACCGGGCAGGATGTAGTCGGCACCCTCCCATGGGCTCATGAAGTCAAACTGGCGGTATTCCTGGACCAGTTTCACCGGCTCGTAGACCACGCGCTTTTGCGCCTCGTCATAGCGCACTTCGGTGTAGCCGGTGGTCGGGAAATCCTTGCGCAGCGGGTGGCCGCGAAAGCCGTAGTCGGTCAGCAGGCGGCGCAGGTCCGGGTGGCCTGTGAACAGGATGCCGAACATGTCAAAGACTTCGCGCTCGAACCAGTTGGCAGAGGGGTGCACATCGACGATGGAGGGCACCATGTCCTCTTCGCGCACCGCAACCCGCAAACGGATGCGGTGGTTCTGGTACATCGACAGCAGGTGATACACCACGTCAAAGCGCTTGGTGCGCTCGGGGTAATCGACGGCGGTGATATCAACCAAGGTGGAGAACCGGCAGGCGCTGTCTACGCGCAGGAATTCCACAAGACCTGCGATATTGGCCGGTTTCACGTCGATATTCAGCTCGCCATGTGCGATGTCCCAGGACAACACACAATCGGGGCGCTTGGCTTCGATCTGATGGCCAAGGTCTTGCAATGCTTCAATCATCTGTGTCTCCTGCCCTTAGCGCACAAGGGTGCCGGTGCGGCGGATCTTGCGCTGCAGTTGCATCAGCCCATAAAGCAGCGCCTCTGCGGTGGGCGGGCAGCCGGGCACGTAGATGTCGACCGGCACGATCCGGTCACAGCCACGCACGACGGAATAGCTGTAGTGGTAATAGCCACCGCCATTGGCGCAGGACCCCATCGAGATCACGTAACGCGGCTCTGGCATCTGGTCGTAGACCTTGCGCAGCGCCGGGGCCATTTTGTTGGTGAGGGTGCCCGCAACGATCATCACATCCGATTGACGCGGGGAGGCGCGCGGGGCGATGCCAAAGCGTTCGGCGTCATAGCGTGGCATAGACGTATGCATCATCTCAACCGCGCAGCAGGCCAGACCAAAGGTCATCCAGTGCAGAGAACCAGTGCGCGCCCAGTTGATGATATCTTCGGCAGAGGTCAGCAGAAACCCTTTGTCCTGCAGTTCCGCGTTGAGGGCCTGAGTGACCACTTCCTTGTCGACACCTGCGGTGTTCGCGCCAGCCATCACTCCCATTCCAGAGCCCCTTTCTTCCACTCGTAGGCAAAGCCAATGGTCAGAACGCCCAAGAACACCATCATGGACCAGAAGCCGGTATCGCTGATGTCCTTAAAGCCAACGGCCCAAGGGAACAGGAAGGCAATTTCCAGATCGAAGATGATGAACAGGATCGAGACCAGATAAAAGCGCACGTCGAATTTCATGCGGGCGTCATCGAATGCGTTGAAACCGCACTCATAGGCGCTGACTTTTTCAGGGTCGGGATTGCGCACCGCAACAACAACGGCAGCAAGAATAAGCACGAGACCAAGGCCGATGGCGACGGCCAAAAACACCAGAATGGGCAGGTATTCCCGCAACATCTCTTCCACGAGTGGCTCCTTTCCGCGCACACGGCAAGATCTGCTCGTGCACCGTCAATTGGCGTGTTGACTTGCGCCGTTACTACTCCTGTCCCTACAGACCGTCAACCAAGGGGAAGTTAATGTGAAAAGCTTTATTGGCCAGTTTCGCAGCAGTGCAACAATACCCTAAAACCTTATGGTTTCACTCAGTTTTTAAGCCGCGAAAAACGGGCGCAAATTTGCTGCGCCCGAGGGGGATGAATCCCCTTATTTGTCACGCCAAGAGGGGCGCCGTTTTTCAAAAAACGCATTGATGCCTTCGACCGCCTCCGGGCTCTCCCAGCGGGTGACGAGGGCGGAAATGGTAAAATCGATTGTGGATTTATCGATCTTAGGACCCAGCGCGCGGGCCAGTGCCTTGGCGTCTGCCACCGCACCGGGTGCACAATCGAGGTAGGGAGTTACCTCTGCCTCTACTGCGGCATCAAGTGAGTCGGCAGAAACGGCGCGACTGAGCAAGCCCAGCTCCACCGCTTCCGACGCATCAAAAAGCCGCGCCGACATGAAGACGCGCCGCGCGCGCGCCTCGCCCATGCGGGCGATGACATAGGGGCCGATGGTGGCGGGGATCAGGCCGAGCTTGGTCTCGGTGAGGCCCATCTTGAGGCTGTCGACGCCGATGGCCACATCACAGACCGAGGCCATGCCCACGCCACCGCCGAATGCATTGCCCTGTAGCCGCCCGATCAAGGGCTGCGGCAAGGTGTTCAGAAGGTTCAGCATGTCCGCCAGCACCCGCGCCTCGCGGGCGCGAGTCTCGGCATCGGCATCCATCTGCGCTTGCATCCACGCCAGATCACCCCCGGCGCAGAAGCTTTTGCCCGCACCGGTCAGGACCACCACACGCACGCTACGGTCCGCAGCCAGCGCGCGCGCTGCATCCTGCAATTCCTGCAGCATCTGCCCCGACATGGCGTTGTGCTTTTCGGGACGGTTGAGCGTCAGGGTCGCCACGCCGCGATCATCGCGCGTGAGCGTTAGCGTGTCATACATGGCCAAAGGGTCCTTATTATGATGAAGGGTCAGGCATCGGCGGCAATGGGGCGCAGGGCGCGCGCCATGGCGGCGGCCTCCTGCAGGACATTGCCATCCAGCCCAGTGTCATAGCCCAGCCGGGTCAGGTGTTCGTGCACGACCTCGGTGGCGACATTACCCGCCGCACCGGGCGCATAGGGGCAGCCGCCAAGCCCGCCCACGGCGGCATCAAACACCCGCACGCCCAGCGCCAGCGAGGCGTCGATATTGTCTACCGCCCGGCCTGCGGTGTCGTGGTAATGCCCCGCAAGCCGCGTCACTGGCACGGCGTCTTTGACCGCGATCAGCATCTTGGCGATCTTGTCGGGTGTTGCCTTGCCGATCGTGTCGCCCAGCGAGATCTCATAGCAGCCCATCGAGAACAGCCGATCCGCGACCTCGGCCACTTTGTCGGGTGCGACAGCGCCATCATAGGGGCAGTCGGTCACGCAGGAGACATAGCCCCGCACCGGCAGGTCGATATGGCGCGCGGCCTCCAGAATGGGGGCAAAGCGTTCAATACTCTCGGCAATCGAGGCATTGATATTGGCCTGTGAAAACCCCTCGGATGCGGAGGCAAAAATGGCGATTTCATCGGCGCGCGCGGCCAGCGCGTCCTCATAGCCCCGCATATTTGGGGTGAGCGCCGCATAGCGCACGCCTTTGGCCTTGGTGATCCCGGCCAGCACCTCGGCGCTGCCCGCCATCTGCGGCACCCATTTCGGAGACACGAAGCTTGCCACCTCGATCCGGGAAAAGCCCGCGCGGCTGAGGCAATCCACCAGCGCCACCTTGTCGGCGACGGGGATGTCGCGCTTTTCGTTTTGCAGCCCGTCGCGTGGGCCCACCTCAAAGATCTCGACGCGGTTTTTCATGGGTTTTGCTCCTCCCGGTTCATGGGCGCGGCTCAGGCGTCTTCCTCCAGCCGGACCAGCGCTGCTCCAGCCTCCACCTGATCGCCGGCTTGCGCAAGAACTTCTGCAACCACGCCGTCACGGGCAGCCAGCAAAGAGTGTTCCATTTTCATGGCCTCAAGGATCGCAAGCCGGTCGCCTTCTTTGACTGCGGCACCTGCCTCGGCAAAGACCGCCTTGACCAAGCCCGGCATCGGGGCCTCGATCAGGTTGCCATCCCCAGCGGTGCCTGCGGCGCGGTCCAGCGGGTCGATCACCGTAAAGCTCAGCCCGTAGTGATCAAATATCGTGATCGTGTCGCCGCAGATCGACAGGGGCGGCAGGGGCATGCTGCCAATCACCCAGCCTGAGGCCATGCGGTTCACGGCGATATGCGCGCCCTCAATCGTCCAGTCCTGACGGTCGGGGCCGTCGACCTCGACGGTGGCCTCAAACTGCTCGCCCTGCCACTCCAGCGTGACGGAGCGGTGTAGGTCGGCCCACAGCGTAAAGCCCATCTCGGGGCGCGTCTCGATCAGATCGAGCGCGGCCATCGCAGCGGCGGCCTGATGCTCGGGCTTTGCGACCGGTGCTGCCGCGAGTGTGTCGAGATCACGCGCGATCAGGCCCGTGTCGACGTCGCCTGCGGCAAAGCCTGCGTGACGGGTCAGTGCCCCGAGGAAGGCGAGGTTGGTGACAGTTCCGGCAACCTCGGTGCGGGCCAGCGCGTCATCCAGCTGGCGCAGCGCCGCGGCGCGGGAGGGGCCATGTACGATCACCTTGGAGATCATCGGATCATACCACGGGCTGATGGTGTCCCCTGCCCTCACCCCGCTGTCGGCGCGCACACCTTCGGGGAAGGCCAGATGCGAGAGCGTGCCGGTGGCGGGCAAAAAGCCCTTGGGCACGTCCTCGGCATAGAGCCGCGCCTCAAAGGCGTGGCCGCTGATGGTGAGGTCGTCCTGCTGCATGGGCAGCCCTTCGCCAGAAGCGACGCGCAGCTGCCATTCCACCAGATCGACGCCGGTGATGAGTTCCGTGACCGGATGCTCCACCTGCAGGCGGGTGTTCATCTCCATGAACCAGAACCCGTCCGCACGCAGCCCGTCCGAGCCGTCCACGATGAACTCCACCGTGCCCGCGCCCGCATAGCCGATCGCCTCGGCGGCGCGCACGGCGGCCTGCCCCATGGCGGCGCGCATCTCTTCGGTCATGCCGGGGGCCGGGGCTTCTTCGATCACCTTCTGGTGGCGACGTTGCAGCGAACAGTCGCGTTCAAAGAGATGCACCGCCGATGTGCCGTCGCCAAAGACCTGCACCTCGATATGGCGCGGTTTCTGGATGTATTTTTCAATCAGCACCGCCGGGTTGCCAAAGGATGTGGTGGCTTCGCCCTGCGCCGAGGCCAGCGCATCGTTGAAATCCTTGGGGTCCTCGACCAGCCGCATACCCTTGCCACCGCCGCCTGCAACCGCCTTGATCAGGACCGGATAGCCGATGCTCTCGGCCTGTTCGGCGAGGAAGCCCGCGTCCTGGGTGTCGCCGTGATAGCCGGGAACAACGGGCACGCCCGCCTCTTCCATCAGCGCCTTGGCGGCGTCCTTGAGGCCCATCTTGCGGATCGCACTGGCAGAGGGGCCGATGAAGGCGAGACCTGCGGCCTCGACCTTTTCCACAAAATCGGGGTTCTCCGACAGAAATCCATAGCCCGGATGTATGCCTTGCGCGCCGGTGGCTTTGGCGGCGGCGAGGATCTCGTCCTGCAGCAGGTAGCTATCCGCTGGGGCCGGTCCATGACCGATATGGACAGCCTCATCCGCAAGAGCCACATGTTTGGCGTCTCGGTCGGCATCGGAGTAAACGGCGACGGTGCGTACACCCAGACGACGGGCGGTTTCCATCACCCGGCATGCAATTTCGCCACGGTTGGCAATCAGGATCTTGTTGAACATCTTGCGGTGCTCCTTTTGAGGGACCGTCGCGGCCGGGGGCGCTGCCCCCGGACCCCCGGGATATTTGAGGTTAGAAGAGGTTACATGCGGAACACGCCAAAGCGTGTGTCCTCGATGGGGGCGTTGAGGGCGGCGCTGAGCGACAGCGACAACACATCGCGGCTTTTGCGTGGGTCGATAATGCCGTCATCCCAAAGCCGCGCGGAGGCGTAGAGCGGGTGGCTTTGTTCGGCGAACATGTCGATCGTGGGCTGTTTGAACTGTGCCTCTTCTTCAGCGGACCATGTGCCGCCTTGGCGCTCGATCGCATCGCGTTTGACCGTGGCCAGAACGCCCGCCGCCTGCTCGCCGCCCATCACGGAGATGCGCGAATTAGGCCATGTCCAGAGGAACCGGGGCGAATAGGCCCGCCCCGCCATGCCGTAGTTGCCCGCGCCAAAGGAGCCGCCCACCAGCATTGTGATCTTGGGCACATTGGTGGAGGCCACCGCCGTCACCATCTTGGCCCCGTGGCGGGCGATGCCCTCATTTTCGTATTTGCGGCCCACCATGAAACCGGTGATGTTTTGCAGGAAGACCAGCGGGATCCTGCGCTGGCTGCAGAGTTCCACAAAATGCGCGCCCTTTTGTGCGGCTTCTGAAAAGAGCACGCCATTGTTGGCGATGATGCCGATGGGGCAGCCCTTGAGGTGGGCAAAGCCGGTGACCAGCGTTTCGCCAAAGCGGGGTTTGAATTCATCAAAGCGTGAGCCATCGACCAGCCGCGCGATCACCTCGCGGATGTCATAGGGCGTGCGCAGATCGCCCGGCACCACGCCGAGGATTTCCTCGGGGTCATAGGCGGGCTCTTCCGGGCTTTGCCAGTTAACGCCTTGGGGTTTGGTGCGATTGAGATGGCTGACCGCGCGCCGTGCCAAAGCCAGCGCATGGGCGTCATCCTCAGCGAGGTAATCCGCGACGCCCGAAAGCCGCGTATGTACATCCCCGCCGCCCAGATCCTCGGCCGAGACGACCTCACCGGTGGCGGCCTTCACCAGCGGCGGGCCTGCAAGGAAGATGGTGCCCTGTTCCTTGACGATGATGGTGACGTCGGACATTGCCGGCACATAAGCACCGCCTGCAGTACAGGAGCCCATTACCACGGCGATCTGCGGAATACCCTTCGCGGACATCCGCGCCTGATTGTAAAAGATGCGGCCAAAGTGGTCGCGGTCGGGAAAGACCTCATCCTGCTGCGGCAGGTTGGCGCCGCCACTGTCCACCAGATAAACGCAGGGGAGGTTGTTTTCCTCGGCAATCTCCTGGGCGCGCAGGTGTTTTTTCACTGTCATCGGGAAATAGGTGCCGCCCTTCACGGTGGCGTCGTTGCAGACCACCATGACCTCCTGACCCTGAACACGCCCGATGCCTGCGATCACGCCTGCCGCCGGGGCTGCGCCACCATACATGCCATGAGCCGCCGTCGCGCCGACCTCCAAAAAGGGCGATCCGGGATCGAGCAGGTTCGCCACCCGGCGGCGCGGCAGCATCTTGCCGCGACTTTCATGGCGGGCACGGGATTTCTCGCCCCCGCCCAGGCGCGCGGCCTCGGCGGCCTCGCTGATCTCGGCCAGTGCGGAGAGATGGGCAGCTTTGTTTGCCTTGAACCCTTCAGAGGAGGGCATTGCCTTGGATTGGAGTTTCATTTCGGTTCCTCTTCCAAAGGGAGACGACGTGAGAAAATTATTACGGACGCGAAAGCGGCAAAAACCAGAAATGGGAAAGCCAAGAAACGCTGCTTGGTCTGACCGTTTTGCGCCAGATACGACAATTCAGGAAAGGCGAAGTAGAGCGCGGCGCTTGTCACAAAAAGAGAAAGAAATACCAGTGGTATTGCGCGCGATACAAACCGCCAAAGGTATGCTCGAAAGCTCAGCGCGACTCGCCAATGTCGTCCACAACTTCGGCACTCGGCAATCTGCGGCCAGCCGCGCCCGCGCCCCGTGAGATGCGAAAGCGGCACCGCTCCGCCGCATGTTGGACAAGTATGACAAAACAGGCGAGACGCCCAAGCGACGTGCTGGTCACTCAAACTGCGACTCCTTGCCCTCATCACTTCCCCTCCTCCGCAGCCCGCGCCTTTAGTTCTTTGCGGATCACCTTGCCCGTAACCGTCATCGGCAAAGCCTCCAGAAAGGCGATCTCGCGGGGATAGGAATAGCTGGCAAGGCGCTCTTTGACGTAGTCCTGCAGCTCTTTTTCGCTCGGAGCGTGGTCCGGTTTCAGCACCACATAAGCCTTGACGATCTCGGTGCGCAGGGCGTCGGGCTTGCCGACCACACCGACGGTGGCAACGGCCGGGTGGGTCATTAGGCAATCCTCGATTTCGGAGGGGCCGATGCGGTAACCGGCAGAGGTGATCACGTCATCCTCACGCCCCACAAAGCGCAGATAGCCCGCCTCCCAGATGCCGCGATCACCCGTCACCAGCCAGTCGCCGTGAAATTTCTCGGCGGTGGCGTCGGGGCGGTTCCAGTATTCCAGCATCATGGACCCGGAACCACGGCGCACTGCCACATCGCCTTCCTCACGGGTGGGCTGGCCGTCTGCGTCGATCACCTCGACCACATGCCCCGGCACCGGTTTCCCGATGCAGCCGGGGCGCACCGGGAAGTCCGCGCCACAGGAGGACACCGTCATATTGCATTCGGTCTGGCCGTAGAATTCATTGATGGTGACGCCCAAGTGACGCTGGCCCCAAGCGAGCATCTCCGCGCCCAGGGGCTCTCCGCCGGAGGCCACGGAACGCAAGGCCCGAAGCCCCTGCCCCGCCGCTTTCAGCATGCGCAGGGCGGTGGGGGGAAAGAAGACGTTGCGCACCTCGCCCAAGCGGATCACCTCGGCGCAGGTGTCGGGCGTGAACTTATCCAGCCGCGCGGCCACCACCGGTACGCCCAACGCCAGGCCCGGCATGGCGACGTCAAACAGCCCGCCGATCCACGCCCAATCCGCGGGCGTCCAGAGACAATCGCCGGGCTGGCCCAGATGGTCGTGACTGATCGACACGCCCGGCAGGTGCCCTGTCAGCATCCGGTGCCCGTGCAAGGCTCCCTTGGGTTTGCCGGTGGTGCCGGAGGTATAGATAATGACCGCCGGGTCCTCAGGACCAGTATCGGCAAAGGGCACCGGATCGCCCTCGACGCCAATCTCTGCGGCGATCAGCGGCTCGGCCAGATCGCCAAGCTGCGCCGCGCCCTCCCGGTCGGTCAGCACATATTTTGCACCTGAATCCTCGACCCGGTTGGCGAGCGCATCGTGCTGAAACAGTTTAAAGAGCGGCACGGAAATGGCGCCGACCTTCCAGATCGCAAGATGCGCCGCCGCACACCACGGCGACTGAGACAGGAGCACGCCAACCCGATCACCGGGGGCGATACGTTGCAGCAATGCGCGCGCCAGACCATCGACCATCACGGCCAGATCCCCATGGCTCACATCACGGCGGGTCCCGGAGGTGAGGTCGATGATCGCCAGTTTATCACCCGCGTGATCCATCACCTGCGCCGCCATATTGAGCCGCTCTGGAATGTCCCAAGCGCCTGCCTCTGTCAGCCCCGGAATAATGCGTTTGATAGTCATGTTTAACCCTGCACGTAGCGCATAGCTGATATGCGATTTTTCCCTGTCTTTCCAAAGGGAAAGGCAGAGGGAATTTGATCTGGATCAGAGATGTCGCGCGGCTGACGTGGCACTGTCGCGACGTACTGATCGAAGAAGGGATTACCCCCATGAAAACTCTGGTTTCCGCCCTCGCCCTGGGCGTTGCCGCGTCGAGCTTCGCCGCCCCTGCCATGGCACAATCGCAGGGCGACTGGACCTTCGGTGTCGGGATCATCAACGTGAACCCCAAATCCGACAATGGCACCCTTGCCGGTGCTGCGGCCAAGATTGACGACGACACCCAACTGTCGCTCACGGCGGAGTACTTCATCCGCGACAACCTCGGCATCGAGCTTTTGGCAGCCACCCCGTTTGAGCATGACATTGCGCTTGGCGGCACCAACATTGGGTCCACCAAACATCTGCCGCCGACCCTGTCGCTGGTCTATCACATCCCCACCAACGGCAAGATCACGCCTTTTGTTGGGTTGGGTGTAAACTACACCACCTTCTTCTCGGAGAAGACTCCGCTGGGGCGTCTGGATCTGGACAACAGTTTTGGTCTTGCTGCGACCGTGGGTGCGGATTGGAAGATCTCTGAGCGGGGCGCGCTGCGTCTGAACCTGCGCTACATGGATATCGACACCGACGCCAAGCTCAACGGCGCCCCCATCGGCACCGCGAGCATTGATCCGATCACTGTGGGTGTCTCTTACGTGCACCGCTTCTGATCCCTTCCAGATGCCGGGTTGGCCCTGCCCGCCCGGCGTTTGATCCAAGTGGCGCCGCCTGCCTGCGGCGCCTTTTTGTGGCAACCTTAGAGGCGTATTCGCCTGCAATCGGCCCACTCAGGTTTGGGGCGTTGTGGGCGGCGTTTGCCCCAGCCTTGTGACATCAATCAGCCCACCCAACCAATTGACCTGATAGCGAAACCCCACGTCTTGTGCGGTGCCATCAGGGCGGCAGGTGACCACAAGCCACGTCCAGAAACCGGCGTCTTTTGCGGGTCGCGCCACGCAATCGCTGAGCTTTGCGCGGCCAGCGGCCCCCGCAACCGCGTGATCCGCGAGATATTTTTGCGCGTAATGCGTGATCACATCAGACTCGGTGATGCCTTGGCGAATGATGCCATAGCGGAACCCGATCCCGGCCAGCACCAACGCCAGCACCGCAATCGGGATCCAGTAGGCGATCCGCATCAGCTCATATGCGACATCAATTCGCGCCCAATCAGCATGCGCCGGATTTCCGATGTGCCCGCACCGATTTCCATCAGCTTGGCATCGCGGAAGATCCGACCAACCGGGTTGTCGTTGAGATAGCCCGCCCCGCCAAACGCCTGCACCGCCTGATGCGCCTGCGTCATCGCCACCTCGGAGGCATAGAGACAGCAGGCCGCCGCATCCTGACGGGTCACCGTGCCCTTGTCGCAGGCCTTGGCAACCTCATAGACATAGGCGCGCGCGGTGTTCATCGCGGTGTACATATCGGCGATTTTGCCCTGCATCAGCTGGAAGTTTCCGATGGGCTGGCCGAACTGTTTGCGCTCGGCCATATAGGGCATCATCTCATCCATGCACGACGCCATGATCCCGGTGCCGATGCCTGCCAGCACCACGCGTTCGTAATCCAGACCGGACATCAGGACGCGCACGCCCTTGCCCTCCTCGCCCAGCACGTTTTCAAACGGCACTTCCACATCCTCGAACACCAGCTCGGCGGTGTTCGACCCGCGCATTCCGAGCTTGTCGAAATGCTTGGAGGTGGAGAACCCCTTGAACTCTTTCTCAATCAGGAAGGCGGTGATGCCTTTGGAGCCTGCTTCGGGATCGGTCTTGGCATAGACCACCAGCGTGTCGGCATCGGGGCCGTTGGTGATCCAGTATTTGTTGCCGTTCAAAACATAGCGGTCGTTGCGCTTTTCGGCGCGCAGCGACATCGACACCACGTCGGAACCCGCGCCAGCCTCGGACATTGCCAGCGCGCCAACATGTTCGCCGGAAATCAATCGTGGCAGGTATTTCGCCTTTTGCTCGGCGTTGCCGTTGAGCTTAATCTGGTTGACGCAGAGGTTGGAATGCGCGCCGTAGGACAGCGACACCGAGGCCGAGGCCCGCGCGATTTCCTCAACCGCGACGGTATGCGCCAGATAGGACATGCCCGCGCCGCCATATTCCTCATCAACGGTGATCCCCAGAAGGCCCAGCTCGCCCATCTCTGTCCAGAGGTCGGCGGGGAATTCGTTCTTCTGGTCGATCTCCTGCGCCATTGGCTTGACGCGCTCTTGCGCCCAGCGGTGCACCATGTCGCGCAGGGCGTTTACGTCCTCGCCCAGATCGAATGTCATGCTTGCGTTGAACATTTGCGCGTCTCCTCCCGAGTCACGATATTTAATGAACACTTGTTCAATAAATGCCACAGCCCCGCAGATCGGTCAACGCCGATGTTCGCTCTGCTGCTGCCGCGACGGGTTTGTGGACACGCACGCGCGGTGAAATGGCGGCCTATCGGTCTTTGCGGGTCGAAAACTTCACATTGGATTGATTTTTTAATCAAAGGGTTACTTTTGGCCCCACTTTGGCCATATCCCCTACCAATAAGTTACCATAAACAGTTTGGCCCGACGGGAGAGATACGTCTCATGCCGCTTCACAATCTGATTCTGAATGGCACGTTTGACAGCGGTGCTGCGCATTGGACGGGCAACGATATCGAAGCCTCGTACAATCAGTCGTCCTACATCAGTGGCGGCTCCGGCAACCGCGTGGCGGAACTGGATGGTCATCGTGGCCAGACCACGGTCATGCAGCAGAGCTTTAGCGTCGACAATCCGATCACAACGCAGCTGACCTTTGATGTGGCGCTGCGCACGGCCTCCAATTCCAATGCGGGTATTGAGGGGTTCGAGGTCGAAATCCTTGATGATGCGGGCAATGTTGTCTCATCGATGACGGTTCTGCCCACCACCAACAGCTTTAATCAGGTGTCGCTGGACATCACGTTCCCCGCTGCGGGCGATTACACCCTGCGTTTTACAGAGATTGGCCCCAACGACAGCCTCGGCGCGATCATCGACAATGTGGAGATGATGGTGTGTTTTTGCGCGGGCACGCTGATTGAGACTGCACAGGGCCAACGCCGCATTGAAGATCTGCGTCCCGGCGATATGATCGTTACCGCGCGTGGGCTCAGACCACTGCGCTGGATGGGACGGCGTCCGCTGTCGCGTCAGCACCTCGCGCAGAACCCGAAACTGCGCCCGGTGCGGATTGGACGCGGCGCATTGGGCGGCGGCTTGCCGCAACAGCCGCTCTATGTCTCACGTCAGCATCGTATGCTGGTGCGCTCGCGGATTGCTGAGCGAATGTTTGGCGAGGCCGAGGTTTTTGTCGCAGCGGCACGCCTCTTGGATCATCCCGATGTCAGCCTATGCGACGCGGAGCAGCCGGTGATCTATTTCCACATGCTGTTTGATGCGCATGAGGTGGTTTATGCCAATGGCGCGCCGAGCGAGAGTTTTCTGGTCACGGAGCGCTCTCTTTCGGCGGTCACACCGGAAGCGCGGGCAGAGATCACTTATCTGTTCCCGGAATTGGCGGCGATGGGCGGTGTTTTGACCGCCCCCGCCCGTCCCATTCCACAAAACGCGCGTCAGAAACAGTTCATTGCGCGGGCGCTCAAAAACCAACGGGCGCTGCTGGAGCCTTCCACGATCACGCAAATCGCGGTCTAGCGCGACATAGGGTCAGCCATCTGCGCCCTGCGCTTGCCAGACCGCGCTGACCTCGGCGCGAATGATGCGGGCGATCAGTGCGCAATCCTCAAGGCTGAAGGTCAGCGGAACGCGCATGTCTATGATGCCCGCAAGGATACGGTCGCTGTCAGGTAGGCTTTGCGCCGGAGCATAACGCCAGCTGTCGTAGCGCGAGGTAAAGGCGACAGGTTCCGGCACACCAAACCATTTTAGCTCCACGCCACGCGCACCGCAGCGTGTCAGCACTTCCTGAACGGCCTCCGGCGACCAATCCAAGAGCAGGAACTGGATGGAAGAGCCAACATAGACCTCCGCTTCCGGGCGTTCAATCACGGTAAGGCCCGGCGTGTCGCGCAGACCTGCCTCCAGCGTGCGGTAACGCTCGTTCCAGCGATCGACCTGAGTGTTCAGATCGCGCAGTTGCGGGCGCAGGATCGCGGCGCGCAGATTGTCCATCCGGCCCGAGATATTGGGGGTGTCGTATTTCACCCGCTCAAACACCTCAGGTTCAGGTGCCGCCAAATGGCGCGAATAGAGCATATAGGACCCCGACAGCATAATGGCGCGGGCGGCGACCTCCGCGTCATCGGTGATCAGCAGGCCGCCTTCGCCGGAGTTTACGTGTTTGTAGGTCTGACAAGAGTAGCAGCCGATTAATCCATGACGCCCGGACAGCGTGCCATTCCAACTGGCCCCCATGGTGTGGGCGCAATCCTCGATCACCGTGACCCCGGCGGCCGTGCAGATCTCCATCAGGCGATCCATATCACACAGATGCCCTCGCATATGACTGAGCATCAAGACCTTGGCGTCCTGCGCCTTCGCCGCCAGATCCTCAAGGTCGATGGTCAGATCCTCGGTCACACCCACATAGATCGGCGTGCCCCCCACCGAAGCAATCGCCCCCGGCACTGGCGCGAGGGTAAAGGCGTTGGTCAGCACCTTATCCCCGTGCCCCACCCCAATGGCCCGCAGGGCGGTGGCGAGCGCATAACCGCCAGATGCCACCGCAAGGCAATATTTTGCCCCCATGATCTGCGCAAATTCCTGCTCCAGAAGCGCGGTTTCGCCCTGCTCGTCACCGGCGAGGTTGTAGCGGTGAATGCGGCCATGGCGCATCACCTCGACGGCGGCGGCGATGGCCTCCTCGGGGATGGGGTCTTGCTGGGTGAAGTTTCCGGTAAATCGCTCTGTCATAAGCAAAGTCATGATCCGCTGCCCGCCCAAGGTCAAGAGCGCGCAGGATGCCAGCTTGCCGCAGGTTTTGCAGTTCCCTCGCCCTTCGGCTCAGGGTAGCTTTGGGCGCAACGATGACCCGAACCCGCGAAAGGGCCTTTTTATGTCTTCCATTTTCACCCCGATTGCGCTGGCGGCAGCAATCTACAGCACCGCAGCCGAGGCGCAGGACACCACCGGCCTCACGGCAGAACCGCAGATTGTGACCGGCAAGTTCCTGACCGCCACAGAGGTGAAACCCGTGCTGAACGCAACGCAGGCCAATTGGGTCGCGGTGCGTGAATATGACGGGCAGGATCTGGTCTATGTGACCCATCTGTGGGCGTGGCGCTGCGGGCTCTTGCAGATGGAAGTGGCCATCAATGAAGGGGAGTATGAAATCTGGGACATGCCGAAATGCCACGCCGATGAGGGCTCTCCCGGCGCAATCAAGAGCGGCGACGGCGCGCCTTATCGCAGCTTTGAGCTGGGGTCCGTGCAAAACATCAAGGTCCGTCTGGTCTATGATGATCTGACCACCGCCGAGGCCGCGTTCGAGCGGGCCGCAATCATGACGCCCTGAGACCCAATGCGGGGTCAGCCGATGCTGTTGACCCCAATCAGCTCCGCCACGATCCCCGGCAGATCGGCATAATCATGCAACAGCGCCTCGGGGTTGAGCGCGGCCATCTCCGGCCCGGCCGGACCAAAAGTCACCAGCACTGACGGCACCCCTGCATTCTTTGAGGTATTGCGGTCAGTGTCGCTGTCCCCGATCAGCACGCACATTTCTGGCGCGCCCCCGGCCCGGCGAGCAGCCTCAAAGAGCGGTTTGGGGTCCGGTTTGCGCACCGGCAAAGTGTCAGCGCCCACGAGAGACGCAAACGCATCACGCACGCCGAGGCGCTGCATCAGTTCCTCAGCCAAGGCTTCGGGTTTGTTGGTACAGATGCCGACGCCGTAGCCTGCGCGTTTCAGGGCCTCCACCGCGTCCATTGCGCCGGGATACATCACCGTATGTGTGTCGATGCCATCGCGGTAGGCCTCCAGCAGCACGGGGTAGTATTCTTCGACCGTGGCGTCCTTGAACTGGCCCGCACGGGTCAGCCCCTCGGTCAGCATACGCTTGCCGCCACGCAGCGCGATCTTGGCGTCCTCGGGGTGGGTCAGCATGTCACCAAGCCCCATAACCCCAAAGCAATGATTGGCCGCCGCCAACAAATCCACGGAGGTATCGGCCAGGGTGCCATCAAGGTCAAAGATCACTGTGCGCATCAAAAGTCCTCCGCTTCGGCGCAAATTCGCCGCCAGATATTGCAAGTCGCAACTGAAGTTTATGGTCACGCACCTTGCGCATCCTCTGTTAGCGGATAGAACGGGGGCAACAAAAACTCAAAGGGAAAACACCCCATGAGCACTGCCCTCGTCATCCTCGCCGCAGGCAAAGGCACCAGGATGAATTCCGATTTGCCAAAAGTCCTGCACCCGATTGCACAAGCTCCGATGTTGGAACATGCCATGCGCGCAGGGCGTGCGCTTGACCCGGATCGCACGGTTGTCGTGGCAGGTCATGAGGCAGATCTGGTGCGTGCCGCCACCGCCGAGATCGACCCGGATGCCACGGTGGTCCTGCAAGAAGAGCAACTTGGCACCGGTCATGCCGTCCTGCAGGCCCGTGCGGCGCTTGAGGGGTTTCAGGGCGATGTGGTGGTGCTTTATGGCGACACGCCGTTTGTGTCGGCAGACACGCTGGAGCGCATGATTGCCGCCCGCAGCCGCGCTGATCTGGTCATCCTTGGCTTTGAGGCGGCGGACCCCGCACGCTATGGCCGGTTGATCATGGACGGCGAAAGCCTTGAGAAAATCGTCGAGTTCAAGGACGCAAGCGAGGCCGAGCGCGCGATCACCTTTTGCAATTCGGGCCTGATGGCTTGCGATGCGGACGTTATGTTCCGCCTCCTTGATAAGGTCGGCAATGACAATGCCTCTGGCGAATACTACCTGACCGATCTGGTGGAGCTGGCCCGTGCGGACGGGCTTGCGGTGACAGCTGTGGCCTGCCCCGAGGACGAGACGCTCGGCATCAATTCCCGCGCAGATCTGGCCACCGCGGATGCGGTCTTTCAGGCCCGTGCGCGGGCGGAGCTGTTGGACCTCGGCGTCACGCTGATGGCACCAGAGACGGTCTATCTGGCGTTTGACACCATCGTGGGGCGCGACAGCGTGATCGAACCCAATGTGGTCTTTGGTCCCGGCGTCACCGTTGAGAGCGGCGCATTGATCCGGGCGTTTTCGCATCTTGAGGGCTGTCATGTGTCGCGAGGCGCCAAGGTCGGCCCCTACGCCCGCCTGCGCCCCGGTGCAGAGCTGGCCGAGGACACCCATGTGGGCAACTTCGTTGAGATCAAAAACGCCGAAATCGCGGCGGGCGCGAAGGTCAATCACCTCAGCTACATCGGCGATGCCTCTGTCGGAGAGGCGACAAATATCGGCGCGGGCACCATCACCTGCAACTACGATGGCGTAATGAAGCACCGCACGGAGATCGGCGCGCGGGCTTTTATCGGCTCCAACACCTGTCTGGTGGCCCCAGTGAAGGTCGGCAATGAGGCGATGACCGCAACCGGTACCATCGTCACCAAGGATGTCGGTGACGGGGATCTCGCCATTGCACGCGCCCAGCAGACAAACAAACCCGGCCGCGCGCGCAAGCTGATGGACATGCTGCGCGCGAAAAAAGCGGCGAAGGCCAAAGGATAGATTTTATGTGTGGTATTATTGGGGTGCTCGGCACTCACGAGGTTTCGCCCATTCTGGTTGAGGCGCTGAAGCGACTGGAGTATCGCGGCTACGACAGCGCCGGCATCGCCACGGTGAACGGCGGGCATCTGGACCGTCGCCGTGCCGTGGGCAAGCTGGTGAACCTCTCGGATGTATTGGTGCATGATCCGCTGCCCGGCAAATCCGGCATCGGCCACACCCGTTGGGCCACCCACGGCGCACCGACCGTGTCCAACGCGCATCCGCATCAGGCAGGCTGCGTGGCGGTGGTTCACAACGGCATCATCGAGAATTTCAAGGAATTGCGCGACGAGCTTGCCGGTCATGGCATCCGCTTTGTCACTGAGACCGATACCGAAACCGTGGCGCTGCTCTGCGAGTTTTATATGCGTGACGGCACCTCTGCGACGGAGGCCGCGCGCAAAACCGTGGCGCGACTGGACGGCGCTTTTGCGCTGGCCTTCCTGTTTGACGGTCAAGAGGATCTGATGGTCGCCGCGCGCAAGGGCTCGCCGCTGGCGGTGGGCCATGGTGAGGGCGAAATGTATGTGGGTTCGGATGCGATTGCGCTGGCCCCGCTGACGGATCAGATCACCTATCTCGAAGAGGGCGATTTTGCGGTCCTGACCCGACAGAGCCTTGAGATCTGGGACACCAAGGGCAATCTCGCCAACCGCGAGATGCGCCAGATCAAGCTGGAAAATGCCCGCGTCGACAAGGATGGCCACAAGCACTTCATGGCCAAGGAAATCGCCGAACAGCCGGTTGCAGTTGATAAGGCGCTGAAAGCCTATCTGAGCGACAGCGGTGAGATCCAGATGCCCGAGGGGCTGGATTTCAGCAAGATCGAGCGCCTGTCTCTGGTCGCCTGCGGTACGGCCTATTATGCCTGTATGGTGGCGAAATACTGGCTGGAAACCATTGCGCGCCTGCCGGTCGAGGTCGATGTAGCATCTGAATTTCGCTATCGCGAACCGCCCGTCAGCCCCGGCACGCTGGCGCTGTTTGTCTCGCAGTCTGGCGAAACCGCCGACACGCTGGCCGCATTGCGTTACATGGTGGGCAAGGCGGATGTCATCGCCGGGCTGGTAAATGTGCCCGAAAGCTCCATCGCGCGGGAAAGCGATGTGGTGCTGCCGATCTACGCAGGCCCGGAAATCTCCGTGGCCTCGACCAAGGCCTTCACCTGCCAGTTGACGGTGCTGTTAATGCTGGCGCTCAAAGCGGCGCAGGATCGCGGTCTGCCCCTGCCCGAAGGCATGCCCGCCGACCTGCGCGCCCTGCCCGGTCTGATCCATCAGTCGCTGGCGTCTGAAGCACAGATCGCTGCGGCATCGCGCGATCTGGCGGGGGCACGCGATATTATCTTCCTCGGGCGCGGTCAGCTCTATCCGCTGGCACTGGAGGGCGCGCTGAAGCTCAAGGAGCTGAGCTATATCCACGCCGAAGGCTATGCCTCGGGCGAGTTGAAACACGGGCCCATCGCGTTGATTGATGACAGTGTGCCGGTGATCGTTATGGCACCGCGTGATGCACTGTTTGAAAAGACCATCTCCAACATGCAGGAGGTGATGGCACGCGGCGGGCGCGTGGTGCTGGTGACGGATGCCGATGGCGCGCGCGAAGCCTCTGACGGCACAGCCGAGGTCATCACCATGCCGCAGGTGCCAGATGCGCTGGCGCCGATCCTCTATGCCATTCCGGCGCAGCAGATCGCCTATTTCACCGCGATTGCCAAAGGCACGGATGTGGACCAGCCGCGCAACCTCGCCAAATCGGTGACGGTCGAATGACGCCGGACGCGGCGCTGGAGGCGCTCCGGGCGCAGGTTGAACCGGGGCGCGCAGAGCAGATGATCGCCTATCACAAACAGAACCGCACGGTTCTGGGTGTCGGCAATGAGGTGCTCAACACGCTGTCGCGTGACTGGCGCGGGCAACTGGACCTTGAGGCCCGCGTGGATCTTGCCGCAGGTCTGTGGGCCAGTGACATCTTTGAAGCGCGCATTCTGGCGGCCAAGCTGCTGACACAGGCCCGGATCAAGCCGGACACGGCGGTCTGGGATCTTGTGCAAACCTGGGTTCCCGACTTCGACAGCTGGGCGATTGCCGACCACGCGGCCTCGGCCATTTCCAAGCGTTTGCAGGCTGATCCGGCGCGGCTGGATGTGGTCGAAGGCTGGACCACATCAGACCATATGTGGAGCCGCCGCGCGGCGCTGGTCTCCACCCTGCCGTGGGCCAAACTGTCCAATCCAAAACCTGCGGATCTAGCCACGCGCGAGCGCATCCTTGGCTGGGCGGCAACCTACGTGCAAGATCGCGACTGGTTCATCCAGAAATCCATCGCGTGGTGGCTGCGGGATCTGTCGAAACATGACGCAGACCGCACCCGTGCGTTTCTTGCGGAACATGGCGATCAGATGAAGGCCTTTGCCCGCAAAGAAGCGGTAAAATACCTGAAATAAAACGCGTAAATTCGGGTTGGCGCGGCGTTTAAGCCGGGCCAACTTTCAATTCGACCAATTCCGTCAAAGGCAAGCCCAGCGCCCGCATCCCGTCAATCGACAGGCGGCTGCCCTGCCCTGCGGCACCTGAGATCGGCTCCAGCGTCACGACGATTGATTTGCCGTTCGGCGCGGTCAGGCGCGCATTGCGGCGCGATGAGACCAGCGGCGTTTCCATCCACAACCCATCACGACCGGGGTCGCCCAGACCTGCGACGGTGGTTTTCTGCCCGACAAAAGACTGAGCGGAGGCCACCACAGGCGCGGGCGCGCTGGTCTGCGGTGTGGTTGTTGTCACCGGCGCGACCTCACGGGAGGTGGGCGTGTCCAACGCGGCGGTGCTGACCTCTTGGCGATCAGACGGAGAGGACCATGTGGTCCCACCCGAGGACGAAAGCTCCTGCGTTTGAACTGCAGGCGGCGCATCCGGGGAGACCGGCCTTGAGGGCTCCATCCGCACACCAGAGCCGGAGCCCTGCAGAACCTGAGAACTCAGATGCACACCGCCAAGGGCGTTGCACGCGGAGACCCCTCCGGCAGCGAGCGCGGCAAGGGTCAAATATTTGAACACACGTCGAGTCATGGCGCGACCCTAGCGGCACCGCTGCGCGGATGCCAGTCACAATGCCGCTTGCACCATGCAAGCCCCTATTGTCCTGAGCGAATTACCGCCTTACCTATGTCTTTATGACAGCACCTCTTATTGATCCCTTCGCACGCGCCATCACCTACCTGCGGGTCTCGGTCACCGACCGTTGCGATTTTCGCTGCGTCTACTGCATGTCCGAGAACATGACCTTCCTGCCGAAGAAAGAGCTTCTGACACTGGAAGAGCTGGACCGCATGTGCTCCACCTTTGTGCATCTCGGGGTCGAGAAGCTGCGCATTACCGGCGGTGAGCCTTTGGTGCGCCGCGACATCATGACCTTTTTCCGGTCGATGACCCGCCATCTGGACAGCGGCGCGCTCAAGGAGCTGACCCTGACCACCAACGGCTCGCAGTTGGAAAAACACGCGCAAGCGCTGTTTGATGCAGGTGTGCGGCGGGTCAATGTCTCGCTTGATACGCTGGATGAGAAGAAATTTGCGGATGTCACCCGCTGGGGTCGCTTGCCGCAGGTGCTGCGGGGCATTGATGCGGCGCAGGCTGCGGGCCTCAGAATCAAGATCAACGCAGTTGCGCTCAAGGGCTTTAACGAGGACGAGCTGTTCTCGATGACCGCATGGTGCGCCGAGCGTGGCATTGATCTGACGTGGATCGAAGTGATGCCAATGGGCGATATCGGCAATGAAAGCCGCTTGGGCCAGTATTGGTCGCTGAAGGATGTGCGCAAAGCCTACGAGGCCGGCTATCAAGTCACCGATCTGGCCGAACGCACCGGTGGTCCTGCCCGCTATGTGCGGCTTGAGGAAACCGGCCAGAAGATCGGGTTTATCACGCCGCTCAGCCATAATTTCTGCGAAAGCTGCAACCGGGTGCGCCTCACCTGCACTGGGGAGCTGTATATGTGCCTTGGTCAGGAAGACATGGCCGACCTGCGCGCGCCGCTGCGAGACCATCCCGACACAGAGGCCCCGCTGGAAGAGGCCATTCGCGCCGCCATCAACCTCAAGCCTAAAGGGCATGATTTTGACTACTCCCGCCAGACCGTGGACGGCCAGATGCCGCGCCACATGAGCCACACCGGCGGGTAAGGCCCCACATATGAGCGATCAATCGCAGGTCCGCACGACTCTGCTCTATCATCTTTATCGCGGTGCCTCTGCGCTGTTGGCCCCGCTGATGTGGTCCAAGGTTGCAGGTAAGCTGCGTCAGCATGGCGTGCCAGAGGCGCGAGTGCGCGAACGTCTGGGCTATGCCACCCTGCCCCGCCCCGCGGGCCGTCTGGTCTGGTTTCATGCCGCAAGCGTCGGAGAGAGCCTGTCGGTGCTGACGCTGATCCACCGACTTGGCGAGGCGGCGCCGGATCTGGAGTTTCTGATTACCTCCGGCACGCCGACCTCGGCCGATCTGATTGCCAAGCGGCTGCCACCCCGCACCCGCCATCAGTTTCCGCCGCTGGATACCGGCGCGGCGGTGGCGCGGTTTCTGGACCATTGGAAACCCGACCTCGGCATTTTTGTCGAGAGCGAGCTATGGCCGCAAATGCTGGTGCGCGCACGGGGGGCGGGCGTGCCACTGGTGCTGCTGAATGCGCGCCTGTCGCCGAAATCGGTCGCCAGTTGGACCAAACGCCACACCACGGCGCGGTTCCTGCTGGATCAGTTCGCACTGATGCTGACGCAGAATGCGCAAACCGCCGTCAACCTGAAGGCCATGGGTGCCGATCCCGCCCGTCTGAAAGAAGGCAGCAACCTCAAGGCGCTCTCCGATCCGCTGCCGGTGGATCAAGACACACTGACAGAGGTCCGCGACGCCATTGGCCCGCGCCCGGTCTGGGTGGCCTCCTCCACCCATGAGGGCGAAGAGGAGACCGTGCTGGCGGCGCATAAGGCGCTGCTGGTGGATCACCCCGATTTGCTACTGCTGCTGGCCCCGCGCCATCCGAACCGAGGCGACCAGCTGGAGGCGATGATTGCCGAGGCGGGCCTGACCTCGATCCGGCGCAGTCGCGACGCCCTGCCCCGCACCTCCACTCAAGTGTACCTTGCCGACACGCTGGGCGAAGTGGGGATCTGGTACAGCCTGTGTCCACTGGTCTTTTTGGGCGGCTCCCTGCGCGAGATTGGCGGTCACAACCCGTTTGAGGTGATGCAGGCCGGTGGTGCGGTGCTAACCGGCCCCGGCGGCTATAATTTTGCCGAGTCGTTTGCCGAACTGATCAAGGTCGGGGCCGCGAAACAAGTGACCAGCGCCGAGACGCTCACCCATGCGGTCGGGGCTTGGCTGACAGAGCCGCATACCCTAGACACAGCGCGCGACCGCGCGCGCGGCTTTCTTGCGCGCCAGTCCGACCAGATGGATCAAACCGTGACGGCGCTTCTCGAATTGTTGCCGCAGAAATAGAGGGCACCACATGAGCCAGATCGACCTCAAACAGATCGATGTAATCGCTCCGAACTTTAAGAAACGCTATTCGGGTGTGACCTCTACTGTGATCCGGCTGGTGCCCATTCAAGCGCGCGATATTGCGATCTGCGCTGCCGCTCCTGATTTGCCTGCAGAGGTGCCTCAGGTGACGCCAAGCGCGCTTTGGTCCATGTCCAGATCGGGGCCATCTGGCGCGCGCGTCTGGCACGCCCGGCGCAACAACGAGATGGTCGCCGGGCTAGCGCTCAAATACCTGCTGGGCAAACGGCTGAAGCTGCTTTTCACCTCTGCTGCCCAGCGTCGCCACACAGGTTTTACCCGCTGGCTGATCCGGCGCATGGATGCGGTTATTGCGACGTCCTCGAAATCCGCAAGCTATCTGGAGCGCGAAGCGACGGTAATTCGCCATGGCGTTGACTGTGAATTGTTCCAGCCAGTTGAGAACCGCGCGGCCCTGCGCCGGGCCTTGGATCTTCCCGAAGATGGGCTTTTGGTAGGGTGCTTTGGACGTATTCGCCACCAGAAAGGCAACGATCTTTTTGTCAAAGCCATGATCGAAGCCTGCCGCGCCAACCCCAAAGTACGCGGGTTGATGATGGGGCGGGCAACCCCTGACAATGCCGAATTCCTCAAGGGTTTGAAGGATGAGGTCGCCGCCGCTGGACTGAGTGATCGCATCTTGTTTCGCGATGAGGTGGCAGTAGAAGACGTCCCGCGCCATTTTCAGGCACTGGATCTCTATGTGGCGCCGCAGCGCTGGGAAGGGTTCGGCCTGACCCCGCTTGAGGCGATGGCCTGCGGCGCGCCAGCGGTGGCCACCCGCGTTGGCGCTTTTGAAGAACTGGTCGTGCCCGGTGAAACCGGGACGTTGTGCGACATCGAAGACCTCGACAAGATCACCGCAGATATCATCGAGCTGCTGTCGGATGAAACCCGTCTGCAGGAGATGTCGGCTGCGGCGCGGGCGCATGTGGCTCAGATCTTTCGTCTGGAAGGGGAAGCCGCCGCAATTATCGCTATCTATCGGGCGCTACTGAACAATTGACCATTTACTCCCTTTGACTTGAGGGGCCGTTTTAACGGCACCCCTCATTTTGGAAATTTAATACTGCGAGTTCTAAGCGCTCCGTGCTTTAACCCCGTTGCGACAAGCTAAATCTTGCCGAAACGTTAATAAATGACGCGATCTTGGCGGTTTTCCCCGATATTTCTCCACAAAAACAGAGATGTTCGTTAACGTCCTGAGTCCGCCTCACACATGAGAACGACTCGCAGTATTGAAGAATTTGAATTCTTCTTTTGTCTGGAGGTTAATATGTTCAAATCTGTAGCCCTCGCCGCTGCCCTGTCTACGCTGTCACTGGGTATCGCCGCCCCCGCTGTTGCAGGCAATCCGATGAAGATGTCATCCGACACCCCACGAGTCCTGCGGATCTCAAAAGGCATTTGCGCCTCTTCGAAACAGCAAATGGTGTCTTGGGCGCGTAAGATTGACGGGTTTGGATCTTTTGCAGTTCCGCGCTACCCAGCTGGCCAGACCGTGGATTGCAGCAATTCTGGTGCCACCCTGCCGATTGGGAAGTCTTGGGGATTTGGGGATCAGCAATCGGCAGATGCCGCTGCCCTCGCCGCCTGTACCGCCAATCTTCCGAGCGGTTTCAAAACCTGCGCGGTTATTGGGCAGAGCTTTGCTCAATAGAGGTTTCACACCGACCAAAGGGGGCGTTGCAGCGCCCTTTGGTTTTTTGAAGCGCGAAATGAGCCAATAAATTGCATCAAATCGCAGCCCCGTAACCTTGCGACTTTTCAAACACTTACCATCACCGATGACCCATGCGCCGAGACGGGTGCATAAAAATCTCGGAACCTTTGAGTGTTTGAATTGTTTTTAGGTCAGACGGCGCGACACGGCGCCGATGCAGACGTAACAGCTGTCATGCCCGTCATGATGCAGGAGGTTTTCGATGTTTAATAAGGTTTCTCTCGCCGTAATCACCCTCGGCTCCGCAATTGCACTGTCCGCCCCGGCTTTTGCACAATCCGCAAACCCGATGGTCGACAAAGATCTGCGCATGCTGCGCGTTGACGCAGGTCTCTGCACCAGCGCCAAAGAGGCCATGGTGGATTGGGCTGCGAAAATCGACGGTCACGGCTCTTACGCGGTGCCAGTCTATCCTGCCAATGTGACGATTGACTGTGCCGAGCCTGCAGCTGTGCTGCCGACCGGTCAGTCCTGGGGCTTTAGCGATCAGAAAGCCGCTGACGTTGCGGCGCTGAGCCAATGTGAGGCGAGCCTGCCCGACGGCTTTGACCGCTGTGCCATCGTTGGCCAGAGTTATACCAAGTAACCTACCCAGTCATGGAGCAGACGTGTGTTGTCTGCGTAAGGTAGGGTGTTTTCCATGCGAAAGGGGGCCAATTTGGCCCCCTTTCTTATGCTTGGCGATATCGCGTGATCAGGCCGCAGGCATGCGCTGCTCGACGATTTCAGCCCACCAGCTACAGCCAGCCGGGATTGCATCGTCGGTGAAGTTATACTTCGGGTGGTGCACGGCGGCGGTGTCGCCATTGCCCACAAGGATATAGGCTCCGGGGCGCTCTTCGAGCATGAAGGCGAAATCTTCGCCGCCCATGACAAGCGGCGCCTCGTCGCACTGGCCCGACACATCACGCGCCACTTTCGCGGCGAATTCGGTTTGCTCGTCGTGGTTCACCATCACCGGATAGCCACGGTAATAGGTCACATCTGCCTCACCGCCAAAGGTGGAGGCAATACCGGCGCAGATCTCTTTGATGCGCTTTTCCGCAAGGTCGCGCATCTCGGGGGCCATGGTGCGCACGGTGCCTTTGATCTGCACGCGCTCTGGGATCACGTTGAAGGCTTTGGAGGAGGTCTCGAAGGAGGTCACGGACACCACGATCTGATGCACCGGGTCGGCGTTGCGGGCCGCGATGGTTTGCAGCGCCAGCACCGCCTGCGCTGCCATCACGGTGGAGTCGATGGTCTCATGCGGTTTTGCAGCGTGACCGCCCTTGCCGGTGAAAGTAATGTCGAACTGGTCCGTCGCCGCAAAAAACGCGCCCGAACGGATGGCAAAGCTGCCCACCGGGCGGCCCGGCCAGTTGTGCATGCCGTAGACCTCTTGGATGCCCCAACGGTCCATCATGCCGTCGTCGCACATTTCCTTGCCGCCGCCGCCGCCTTCTTCGGCGGGTTGGAAGATCACCACAACGGTGCCGTCGAAATTGCGGGTCTCGGAGAGATATTTCGCCGCGCCCAGCAGCATCGCAGTGTGGCCATCATGGCCGCAGGCGTGCATGGCGTTTGCGGTCTTGGAGGCATACTCCAGACCGGTTTCTTCGTGGATCGGCAGCGCGTCCATATCGGCGCGCAACCCGATGACCTTACCAGCCGTGTCGGATTTGCCCTTGATCACGCCTACAACGCCGGTGCGGCCAATGCCCGAGACCACTTCGTCGCAGCCGAATTCCTTGAGCTTTTCCTCGACCAGCGCGCTGGTGCGGTGGGTCTCAAACAGGATTTCAGGGTTTTCGTGCAGATCGCGTCGCCACGCGGTGATCTCTGCCTGAAGTTCGGCAAAACGGTTTTTGACGGGCATGGGTCTTTCTCCTTGTCTATCGAAATTGGGCACCCCGCGCGGCAGGGTTGCCCGGGGCCTGAACCTCAGACCCCTGAAAACTCAGCTCGCAGGCATCCGGCGTTCGCAGAGTTCTACAAGCCAGCTACAACCAAGCGGGATGGCGCTGTCGTCGAACTGATAAGCCGGGTGATGGCACATCGCGGTGTCGCCATTCCCGAGGAAGATATAGGCGCCGGGGCGGGCTTCAAGCATATAGGCGAAGTCCTCGGACGGCATGATGGGCGGTGTTTCAGGGTCCACGCTGTCAGTGACGGCACGCGCGGCCTCCACCGCATGAGCAACCTCATCGGCGGTGTTTTCTGTCACCGGATAGCCGGGCGTCCATGTGACCTTGGCAGTGGCACCAAAGGCCGATGCCGTATCTTCGGCGACGCGGCGCACGCGGTCTTCGGCCAGCTTGCGGTTTTCCGTGTCCAACGTGCGCACGGTGCCTTTGAGCTTGGCACGATGGGCGATCACATTAGAGGCGGTGCTGTCGGTTTCAAAAGTGCCGACTGTCAGCACGACACGGTGGATCGGGTTCACGGTGCGCGACACGATAGAGTGCAGCGAGACCACGATCTGCGACGCCACCAGCGTGGTGTCGATGGCATCATGCGGCGCGGCAGCATGGCCGCCCTTGCCGGTGACTTCGATTTCAAATTCATCCGAGGAGGCCAAGAGGCCACCGACGCGGGTGGCGATGTGGCCAACCGGCAGGCCCGGCATATTGTGCAGACCGTAGACCTCCTGCACGCCCCAGCGGTCCATCACGCCATCATCGACCATGGCCTTGCCCCCTGCCCCGCCTTCTTCGGCAGGTTGGAACAAAAGCACCACGGTGCCGTCGAAATTGCGCGTCTCCGTGAGGTATTTCGCAGCCCCCAGCAGGATCGCGGTGTGGCCGTCGTGGCCGCAGGCATGCATCTTGCCCGGAGTCTTGGAGGCATACTCCAGCCCGGTTTCCTCGTGGATGGGCAGCGCGTCCATGTCGGCGCGCAGGGCGATCACCTTGCCGGACGCGGTGCTCTTGCCCTTGATGACGCCGACAACGCCGGTCTTGCCAATGCCCGGCACCACCTCGTCGCAGCCAAAGGCGGTCAGGCGTTCCTGCACCAGCCCGGCGGTGCGGTGCACGTCATACATCAACTCGGGGTGTTCATGGAAATCATGACGCCACGCGGTGATTTCGGGCAACAACTCGGCAAAGCGATTCCGGACGGGCATGGGCTCTCTCCTTAACGTGTTAGCGAAATGAGTGCCGCAAGGCGGATCGGAAGGCAAGGGTTGTTGCACAATTGAACCAACAGGTGCCATGCCCCGCCTGATTTGATCGCGCCCAGCGCCGCTGAGCACCCGATTGGGGGCGGTCCGCCCTGACCCACACCGCCACTAAGGTGCGCGGCAGGTCGGGGCGTTTGGTTTCGTTAAGCCGCGAGGCGCTTGATCAGATCCCGCATGAACTGGGTGCCTGCCTCAAACTGCGCGACGGTGATGAACTCATCCGCCTGATGCGCTTGGGCAATGTCGCCGGGACCGCAGACCACGGCAGAATAGCCCGCGACCTGATAGTGACCGGCCTCGGTGCCATAGCTCACCACATGGCGCGCGTTGTCACCGGTGAGTGCCCGCACCAATGTTTCAGCGGCACCGTCGGTTTCTGGCACCAATCCCGGTACGCTAAAGGCTTTATCTATGCTGATGCCTGCCTCGGGATTGACGGCCTGCATCTCTGCCTCGACACGGGCGATCTCCTGCTCGTAGGCGGCTTGCCAATCATCAAGGCTTTCGCCCGGCACAACGCGGAAATCCATCCAGAAATGACAGTCCCCTGCCGTGATGTTATGCGCAGTGCCGCCAGACACCTTACCCACATGCACCGTGGTCCAAGGCGGTGTGAACATCGCGGCCACCTCGGTTTGCGGCTTGGCGCGGTTCTCGGTGTTGCGATGGTTGGCCCAATCGATAATCCGCGCCGCCTCCATCACCGCGCTCACGCCCTCATGCATCAAAGAGCTGTGGACCTCAAAGCCGCGCACATGGGTGGCCATGGCAAAGGCTCCTTTGTGACCGGTTACAGCCTTTAGCATCGACGGCTCACCCACGATCACAGATTCTGCCTTGGGCAGATGTTTCTGCATCTCTTCAATCAGGGGCGGCGCGCCGGTGCAGCCGATTTCCTCGTCAAAGGTATAAGCCAGCTGAAGCGGGCGCTGCAGGTCCGCATAGTGACCCTCAACCAGTGCCCAGAGCGCCAACGCGTCAAAACCTTTCATGTCCGCGCAGCCACGGCCAAAATATTTGCCGTCGCGTTCCACTACCACATAAGGGTCAGAGCTCCAGTCCTGCCCCTCGACGGGCACCACATCGGTATGCCCAGACAGAACTACGCCGCCGTCGACCTTGGGGCCGACATGTGCGTAAAGCCCCGCCTTTTCAGGCTGTTCGGGATCGATCCAGATGTAGTGCTCAATCCCGTGAGAGCTGAGATACTCGGCCACCCATTCAACGAGGGGCAGATTGGTGTCATGGCTCACAGTTGGAAAGGAGACCAGACGCGTCATGATCTCCAGCGGGGACAGTCTGTTGGTCATGATCAGTAGCCGGAGTCGGTGGTCAGCACAAAATGGCCGGGTTCCACTTCCATGTATTGCGATGGCTCGGCCTGATAGCTCATGCCGTGGATCGGCGATGGGATCGGCTTGAAGTTCAGATCCTTCTCGCTTTTGCGCTGGTTCGGATCGGCAATGGGAACCGCCTTCATCAGCGCTTGCGTGTAAGGGTGCGCCGGGTTTTCAAACACCCGTGCCCGTGGGCCGATTTCCACGAGGCGGCCCAGATACATCACGCCCACCTGATGGCTGACGCGCTCGACCACCGCCATATCGTGGCTGATGAACAGGAAGGACAGCTCCAGATCTGCCTGCAATTCCATCATCAGATTCAGAACCTGCGCCTGCACCGACACATCCAGCGCCGAGACGGCCTCATCCGCGACGATCAGTTTCGGGTTCAGTGCAAGGGCACGGGCAATTGCGATCCGCTGACGCTGACCGCCGGACATTTCATGTGGGAAGCGGCGCATGAAGCTGCGCGGCAGATGCACCCGATCAAAGAGCGCGGCAACCCGGTCCTGAATTTCAGAGCCAGAGGCGATATTGTAGTTCTTCATCGGCTCTGCGACCTGATCCATCAGCTGCATCTGCGGATTGAGCGAAGCAAAGGGGTCCTGAAAGATCATCTGCATATCAAGGCGCGCCTTGTGCAGTTCTTTTTGGCTGAAGCCGAGAACGTCGCGGCCCTCGAACTCGACCTTGCCGGAAGTGGGCTCCACCAAGCGCAGGATGGATCGGCCACAGGTGGATTTACCACAGCCCGATTCGCCCACGAGGCTGAGGGTCTGACCTTTGAACACCTTAAAGGACACATCCTCGACCGCATGCACCTGCGCCACAGTGCGGCGCAGAATGCCGCCCTTAACCGGGAAACGGGTGACGAGGTTTTCCACATTCAACAGCACCTCATCGGTGCCTTTGATCGGCTTAATCTCGGCCTGCTCAACGCCCATCAGCTTCATGGGCTCGGGGTAATCCTTGCCGCGCATCTCGCCGAGTTTTGGAACCGCCGCCAACAGCGCCTTGGTATAGTCGTGCTGCGGGTTCTCAAAGATCTCGTGGACGGTGCCTTCTTCGACCTTGTTGCCGCGGTACATGACGACCACGCGATCGGCCATCTGCGCCACCACCGCCATATCGTGAGTGATGAACATCACCGCGGTGCCGGTTTCGCGCTTCAGGCGATCCATCAGGGCAAGAATTTCGGCCTGAATGGTCACATCGAGCGCGGTTGTGGGCTCATCCGCGATCAACAGACGTGGCTCGCAGGCCATAGCCATTGCGATCACCACACGCTGGCGCATGCCGCCAGAGAGTTCATGCGGGTATTGTTTCATCCGCCGCTCGGCCTCGGGGATGCGGACCTCGCGCAGAATCTCGATGGCGCGCGCCTCTGCCTCTTTCTTGGTCATGCCCTTGTGGATTCGCAGACCTTCGGTCAATTGGCGGCCCACAGTGAACACCGGATTGAGCGCCGTCATCGGTTCCTGAAAAATCATTCCGATCTGATTTCCGCGAATCTGCTTCATCAAATCGGTCTCGGATTTGGCGAGGTCGATGGGCTTGTCATCGCCCGGATCGAACATCAATTCGCCCGCTGCGATGGTGCCGCCGCCATATTCAACAAGACGCATAAGAGAGAGGGACGAGACAGATTTGCCCGATCCGGACTCCCCTACGATGCACAAAGTTTCACCAGCCGTAACGTCAAACGAAACATTCTCAACACCGACCACTGGGCCGTCCTTGGTTTCGAATTCGACCCGAAGGCCTTTGATTTGTGCAATGGGCTGGTCCAGCATCCGCGTATCCTGTCTGTTTTAACGCACCTTGGCGGTGCCTATTTGGGCGCGATCTAAGCCTATGCAGCCCTGACCGTCAAACCCCCGACCGGTTTTCATGTCGGCCAGGTCTTGCATTTCTTCACAACACTGTGTTCGATATCCGCAGTGAACGCCAAAGGCGACAGGGGGTTAAGAAAACAGGTCCGGCAAAACGGACCCTCTCATCCGTAGAATCTATCTGCGGGGTTTCCTGACATCCATACGTCCGCGGTGGACGCAATACCTTGACCGTCTTCATGCGGTCGCGGGTTGCACGCCTCAACCAATGTGCAGCCTTTAACAACGATAACACTATGTCGGTTCCGACAAGGAGAGTGTAATGACTTTGAAAACCCTTCTGCTGGGTGCTGTGGCAACTGCCGCCGTCGCACCTGCGGCCTTTGCCGAGCGTGGCTCGGACGGTCAGGTCAACATTATTTATTGGCAAGCCCCGTCCATCATGACCCCGTTTCTGTCCGGCGGCACCAAGGACGTGGAAGCAGCCTCGCTCGTGATCGAGCCGCTGGCGCGTTTCAATGCCTCTGGCGAGATGGTTCCGTGGCTGGTTGAAGAAATCCCGACCGTCAGCAACGGCGGCGTCAGCGAAGACCTGACCCAGATCACATGGAAGCTGAAGCCGGGCATCAAATGGTCCGACGGCACCGATCTGACATCGGCAGACGTCAAGTTCACTTACGAGTATTGCACCCACCCCGAGGGCGGTTGTGCGCAGGTCACCAAATTTGAAGGCGTGACCGGTGTTGAAACACCCGACGAGAACACCGTCGTGGTGACCTTCGACAAGGCGACCCCCTACCCTTACGGCCCCTTTGTTGGTGGCGAGAGCCCGATCATTCAGGCCGCACAGTTCGGCGAGTGCCTCGGTGCCAAAGCGCCTGAGTGTACCGAAGCGAACTTCAACCCGATCGGCACCGGCCCGTTTGTTGTGGATGAGTTCAAGCCCAACGACGTGATTACCCTGTCGGCAAACCCGAACTACCGCGACCCGGCAAAACCCGCTTTCGCAAAAGTTCTGCTGAAAGGTGGCGGCGACGCGACCGCAGCGGGCCGTGCGGTTATGGAAACCGGCGAGTTTGACTACGCATGGAACCTGCAGCTGGCACCCGATGTCATCGCGCAGATGGAAGCTGGCGGCAAAGGCAAGGCCGTTGCAGGCTTTGGTCCGCTGCTCGAGCGTATCATGCTCAACAACACCAACCCTTCTGCGGACCTGAGCCCGGAAGAGCGTTCGGTGATCCGTCCGCATCCGTTCCTGTCTGACCCGGCGGTCTACAAAGCGCTGTCCATGGCGATTGACCGCGAACTGCTGGTCGAAATCGGCTATGGCAAAGCGGGCCGCCCGTCTTGCTCTTGGGTTCCGGCACCGGAAGCATTTGCGATCAACCCCGAGGGCTGTAACGTCCAAGACATCGCTGGCGCGAATGCCCTGCTGGATCAGGCTGGCATCGTCGACACCGATGGCGACGGCATCCGTGAAAAAGACGGTGTTCCGCTCGAGATCCTGTTCCAGACCTCCACCAACGCGGTGCGTCAGGACTTCCAAGCGCTGATCAAACAGTGGTGGAGCGAGATCGGTGTTGAAACCGAACTGCGTAACATCAACGGTTCTGTCTTCTTTGGTGGCGATCCCGGCTCCCCGGACACCTTCCAGAAGTTCTATGCTGACGTTGAAATGTACGCCAACACCTTCAATGGCACCGACCCGCAGTCCTACTTCGGCAACGGTCTGTGCGACAAAGCACCGACTCCGGCGTCCCAGTGGCAGGGTGAGAACATCTCCCGCTTCTGCGATGAAGAGTATGACGCGCTGCACGAAGAGCTGAGCCAAACCGCCGACGCTGAAAAGCGCATCGAGATCGGTCAGAAACTCAACACCATCGTGTTTGAAAAAGGTGGCATGATCCCGATCGTTCACCGTGGCCGTCTGTCTGGTGTGTCCAACACGCTGGGTGGTGTCGACCTCAACGTGTGGGACAGCGAGCTGTGGAACGCAGCTGACTGGTACCGCACCGAATAAGCGTTCGTCCGCGACCAGAAGGGCCCCGGTTCTCATGCCGGGGCCCGCTGATATTCGCGTTACCATTCTCTGCGCGGTCCGGCATTGTTGTTACATCGGACTTAGCTTAAGAGACCCTGCATCGCGCGAAACCCCGCCCCGCAAGGGCAAGGCAAACGCGGACCTGTCGACAACCCATTTGCAAAGGCGCCCGGCTGATGCTGACTTTTACCATCCGACGGCTGATCATAGCAGTGCCAACCCTGCTGTTTATCAGTCTCGTGATTTTCCTGCTGCTGGAACTCGCCCCCGGCGATCCCATGGCACAGGTTCCCCTGACCGTCCCCCCCGAAGTGAAAGAGAAGATGCGCCTGGCCCTCGGCCTTGGCGAACCTGTCCATATCCGGTTCTGGAAATGGATCGTGCAGTTCTTCTGGATCGAACCACAGGTTCTGGTCGACCATATCTTCGGCACATCCTTTTCCGCAGGTGATCTGCGCGTCATTTCCTGGCAGACCCGCTCGCCAGTGATGGATATCGTGGTGCAGCGCCTGCCGCAGACCCTCTCGGTCGTGGGCACCGCCTACATCGTTGCGATCCTGATTGCGCTGCCGATCGGCATCTACTCTGCCTATCGCCAGTACAGCTGGTTCGACCAGCTCGGCACCTTTGTGTCGATGGTGGGCTTTTCGGTTCCGCCATTCTTCTCTGGTGTTCTGGTGATTGTGATCTTCTCGGTCCAGCTTGGCTGGTTCCCGTCGATCTATGACACCACGCTGGAGGTCACCAGTTGGGAGACCTTCGTGAAGCAGCTCCAGCAGATGGTGATGCCAGTGATGGTGCTCGCGCTTCAGATCACCGCACAGCTCAGCCGCTTTATGCGGGCCTCCATGCTCGACAACCTCAACCAAGACTACGTGCGCACCGCACGTGCCAAGGGCTTGGGCGAGTACACCGTCGTCATGGTGCATGTGCTGCGCAACTCCATGATCCCGGTTGTGACCGTGATCGCACTGGGTATTCCGTCGATCTTTGGCGGCGCCATCATCACCGAGCAGGTGTTCAAGGTGAACGGCATCGGACAGTTGCTGATCGGCGCCATTCAGGCCAATGACCTGCCCATGGTGCAGACGCTTACCTTCATCTTTGCCGTGCTCATCGTGCTGTTCAACCTGATCGCCGATGTGCTCTATGGCATTCTCGACCCGAGGATCCGCTATGACTGACGCTGCAAAAGACAAGACCCTGCAGCATTCCAGCGTGCAGGACGAACTCTCCAAACCGGCGCGCAGCCAATGGCGCGAGATTTGGGTGCAGTTCAAATCTCACCGGGGCGCGCTGTTTGGTGGCTGCCTGTTTATGTTCATCGTGCTCGGCGTTGTGGTCGGCCCGTTCATCTATTGGAACGATGCGAAATTCGTGCCCACGGGCCGTGATTTCATCACCCTGCGGGATATGCGTCCGATCTATCATGCGCTCTGGGACCCCTCAGCCAAGATGGACTGGGCCTATCCCTTGGGCACTGACAATTTGGGCCGTGACATGCTTGCGCGCCTGATGTTCGGTGGCCGGGTGTCGCTTGCGGTGGGTATGGCGGCGATGATCCTTGCGCTGATCCTTGGCAGCCTGATCGGGGTGCTGGCGGGCTACTTCAAAAAGCTCGACGGTCTCCTGATGCGGATGACTGACCTGTTCCTCGCCCTGCCCCTGTTGCCGATGATCCTTGTGGCTGCGGTGCTGTTTCGTGAGAGCCTCTCAAAATCCATCGGCCCGGAAGGCGGCATCTTCGTGTTGATCGTTTGCCTGATCGGGATCACCTCATGGATGCCGACCGCACGGATTGTGCGCGGCGATGTACTGGCCATCAAGGAACGAGAGTTCGTTCTGGCGGCCCGTTCCATCGGCACCAAGCCCGGCAGCATCATCTCGCGTCACATCCTGCCCAACGTGCTGTCGCCGATCATGGTGTCCGCAACACTTGGGATCGCCACCGCGATCATCACCGAGTCGGCGCTCTCCTTCCTCGGCTTTGGCTTCCCGCCAGATTTCCCGACGTGGGGGCGGTTGCTGAATGACGCGGTGGACCGGATGACCCTGTTCCCGGAGCGTGTGCTCTGGCCCGGCATCCTGATCTCGCTGACGGTTCTGTCGGTGAACTATCTCGGCGATGGCCTGCGCGATGCATTGGACCCACGCATTCGGGGCCGCTGAGGCACTATTAACAATCGAAAAGGCCGCCCGATGAGGCGGCCTTTTTGATTTCAGCCTGCAAGGGACGGACATCCGTTTTCTAATGCAGGTTCTTGCGAATGCGCCGCACCGCCAGAAACACCGCGCCGATCACCAGCGGCGTCAGGATCGCGGTCAGCATTCCTTTGCTGAGATCCAAGGCCTTGCCGAGCGGGTAGAGTGCGTAGGCCGCGAGCGACACCGCGTAATAACTGATCGCCACCACCGAAAGCCCCTCAACCGTGTGCTGCAACCGCAATTGCAGATCCGCACGGCGGTCCATGCTCTCGAGCAGGGCCTGATTCTGCGCCGAGCGCTCAACATCAACACGGGTTCGCAGCAACTCCCCTGCCCGGCGCGCCCTGTCTGCCAGCACATCAAGCCGCTTTTCTGTGGACTCCACCGTGCGCATGGCGGGTTCAAACCGCCTCAGCATGAACTCAGCCATGGTCTGAAACCCGACAAAGCGCTCTTCTCGCAACAGGGAAATTCGCTGATTGACCAATGCCGCATAGGCCCCCGTCGCGCCAAAGCGAAAGGCCGATTGCGCCGCCATGGCCTCCAGTTCGGCAGAGATCGTCAAAAGCTGGCTCAGTGTTTGATCGGCGGGAACATGGCCGCGGGTCATCTCCCGCATCATCTCCGAGAGAGAGGCATCCATGGCGCTGATGGTTGGTGTCAGCCCGCGTGCGCGCGAAAACCCCAGCATCGACATCGCTCGGTAGGTCTCAATCTCGCACAGGCGCTGCACCACCCGTCCCACCCGCTGCGGGCCGGTTTCCTTATTCACAAACAATGCAAACCGCATGTGCCCTGCCGGATCGATCCGAAAATCCCCCGCAACCACCGCGTTGTCATCCAGCACCGTCGCCATGGCGAGGCTTTCGGGAACAAACCAATCGCGCACGCATGTTTTGATCTGTTCGGGTTCAGGTCGCGCCACAACGCGGATCAACGCCGAGGTAATCCGCTGCCCCGGCGCTTTTTCCAGCCAGTCGGGCGGGAACAGTTCGAAATCCTTCGGGTCAAAGGCGCGGTCGCTGATCCCGTCGCCGTGTAGCGTGTAGGAGACAAACTCCGTGTGCTGCTCCCATTTGAGCGTGTAGCGGCCAAGCTGCGCCGTGTGATGCGTGGCTCCGGGTTGCGGGTGTGGTGCACCGTGGCGATCCAACAGATCTTTCAGGTGCTGCAGGTCCGCCATCCGGTCGCGATGCACCGCTTCGCTTGGTTGTTTCACTGCCAGATAGGCCACCGTGCCGGGCACGGGGATGGTTGGAAACGGGCGCGCGTGCAGCTCATTTGCAAGCTGATAGCGCAGGGGGTGATCTTCTATCGCGGCCATAGGAACCTTCCCACAAGAGTTTCCAGACCGTAGCCAAACACCTCCCCATGTGTAAAGTTTTTATTTCTAATCAACATGTTAGATGAATGCAACGGTATACAAAGTGACGTATAAACCCGCGGTAGTGATTGCCGGGCTGGTGCCACACTCTTAGCGCGTCACTGCGCGTGCCATCCAAACAGCAACGAAAATCCTCAGCACTTTCTTGAAAAACAATAAGATGCGTTTGCATTTCCAGAGGGCTCGTTTTGTTGCTGATCGGAAACTTATCCCGTATCAAACTGCATGCAATCGTGCACCGCCAGAAGGAGAGTACAATGAGCCGGATCGAACGGAATGGACTGCAGGTGGCCTCCGAACTGGTGGCATTTGTCGAAGAACAGGCACTGCCGGGTACCGGTGTCAGCAAGGATGCCTTTTGGGCTGGATTGTCCGGTCTGGTTGATGGAATGGGCGATGAAAACCGCGCATTGCTGATCAAACGTGCTGAGATCCAAGGCAAAATCGACTCGTGGCATTTGGAACGTCGCGGTCAGCCCCACGACGCGGCGGCCTATAAGGAATTCCTGACCGAAATTGGCTATCTGGTGCCCGAGGGGACGGATTTTGAGCTTGAGACAGAAAATGTTGACCCCGAAATCGCGCATGTACCGGGGCCGCAACTGGTGGTGCCGATTACCAATGCACGTTTCGCGCTGAACGCCGCGAATGCCCGCTGGGGCAGCCTCTATGATGCGCTTTATGGCACCGACGCCATGGGTGATTTGCCAAGCGGCAAGGGCTATGACGCGGCGCGCGGCGCGCGGGTGATCGCATGGGGCCGCCGCTTCCTGAATGAGACCTTCGCGCTTGCAAGCGGCTCATGGTCCGACATCTCTGGCCTGCGGGTGGAAGACGGCGCATTGGTTCCCGCACTTCGGGACGCCAGCCAATTTGCAGGCTACGTCGGTGATGCCGCATCCCCCACACGGATTGTTTTGCAAAACAACGGCCTGCACGCGATCCTTGAGATCGACGCGGCAGGCAACATCGGCAAGGACGATGCGGCAGCGATCAATGACATCACGCTGGAAAGCGCGTTGTCGACGATTATGGACTGCGAAGATTCGGTTGCCTGCGTCGATGCCGAAGACAAGGTCACAGCCTATTCCAACTGGCTCGGCTTGATGAAGCGCGACCTTGCTGAGGAGGTCAGCAAAGGTGGCAAGAGTTTTACCCGCGTCCTGAATGACGATGTGTCTTATACCACGCCCGCAGGTGAGGCGGCGTCGCTCAAGGGGCGTTCGCTGTTGCTGGTGCGCAATGTGGGCCACCTGATGACCAACCCGGCCATTCTGGACAGCGCAGGCCGTGAGGCGGGCGAAGGTCTGATGGACGCGATGATCACCGTGTTGATCGCGATGCATGATTTGCAGGCGGACGGTGGCAACTCGCTGCATGGCTCGGTCTATGTGGTAAAGCCAAAGATGCACGGCCCCGAGGAGGTCGCCTTTGCCGTGAAGATCTTTGACCATGTCGAAGACGCGCTGGGACTGCCGCGTAACACTGTCAAAATCGGCATCATGGACGAAGAGCGCCGTACCTCGGCGAACCTCAAGGAATGCATCCGTGCCGCGAAATCGCGCGTTGCCTTTATCAATACGGGCTTCCTCGACCGCACCGGCGATGAAATCCACACCTCGATGGAAGCCGGGGCGATGCTGCCCAAGGGCGAGATGAAATCCACTGCGTGGATCGCGTCTTATGAGGATCGCAACGTCGATATCGGTCTGGCCTGCGGTCTCAAGGGGCGCGCGCAGATCGGCAAGGGCATGTGGGCCATTCCCGACCGTATGGGCGACATGCTGGAGGCCAAAATCGGCCACCCGAAATCCGGTGCGACCTGTGCTTGGGTGCCCTCGCCCACTGCGGCAACCCTGCATGCAACGCACTACCACACAGTCGATGTTCTTGGCCGTCAGGATGAACTCAAGGCAGGCGGCGCGCGTGGCACGCTTGATGATCTGCTGACGATCCCGGTGATGGCGGGCGAGAACCTCTCGGACGAGGACATCGCGCGCGAAATCGAAAACAACGCCCAAGGCATCCTTGGGTATGTGGTGCGCTGGGTCGATCAGGGTGTGGGCTGTTCTAAAGTGCCAGATATCAATGATGTTGGCCTGATGGAGGATCGCGCGACGTGCCGGATTTCCAGTCAGGCACTGGCAAACTGGCTGCACCACGGGGTTGTGTCCGAACAGCAGGTAATGGCCGCGATGCAGAAGATGGCCGCCGTTGTGGATGGCCAGAACGCGTCTGACCCTGCATATCGCCCGATGGCCCCGAGCTTTGACGGTATCGCGTTTCAGGCGGCTTGCGATCTGGTGTTCAAAGGCCGCGTGCAACCGTCTGGCTATACCGAGCCGGTCCTGCACGCTCGCCGTCTGGAACTTAAGGCGCGGGGCTGATCGCCCATCTTTATACAACAGGTTTCAGCCTTTCGGGGCTGAACCCTCAGGTCTGTGCATCAGCGAACAGGCCTATGCGCCGCCCGGCGCCCTTGCGCGCAAAAGACAAGCCACATTAGTGTGATAGGACGAACACATTAATCTGGAGATCAAACGTGCGCCCCAAAGTCGGCATTATCGGCAATTCCTACCTCATGAATGACCAATACCCGACGCATGCGGGGGGCACCATGAACTCGGACGCGGTGGCCAATGTCTCGGGCTGTTTGCCGCTCCTGATCCCGACCGATCCGCGCTTTGTCTCTGTCGAGGAACTGCTAGAAAGCTTTGACGGTTTTTTGCTGACCGGTGGTCGGCCCAATGTGCACCCTCAGGAATACGGAGAAGACGCGACCGAAGCACATGGCGATTTCGACCGCGCCCGTGATGCGATCACCCTGCCCTTGGTGCGTGCCTGTGTGGAACGGGGGCAGCCGTTCTTGGGCATTTGCCGTGGCTTTCAGGAAGTGAACGTCGCCATGGGAGGGACGCTCTATCCGGAAATTCGCGACCTGCCCGGCCGGATGAACCACCGCATGCCCCCAGATGGCACCATTGAAGAGAAATTCGCCCTGCGCCATCCGGTGCGACTGAGCGAGGGTGGGGTTTTTCATCAACTGCTGGGTGCATCCGAAGTGATGACCAACACGCTCCACGGTCAGGGCATAAAGGCACCGGGTGCGCGAATTGTGATCGACGGGGAGGCCGAAGACGGCACCCCCGAAGCGCTCTATGTCAAAGATGCTCCCGGATTTTCGCTCGCGGTGCAGTGGCATCCCGAATATCGCGCAGGCCAGGACCCTGTCTCGCGTCCGCTGTTTGAGGCCTTTGGCGCGGCTGTTCGCGCCTGGGCACAGGACCATAGCCCTGTGTCCCTGCCCCTTTCTGCCTAATCAGGTCAACATCGCCCTCCTGACATCACTTTGTCGCCAATTTGTCGCCAATCCGCGCAGGTTTCGTGGACAGATTGACAATCTCATGCGCGAATTTGGCGTCATCGAAGGTTGAAATGTCGCAAAGGGGATGAATCGCCCATCGCGTCCTTTTCATTCTGCGTCACATCTGCTGCTGTGGGCGCAAGTGTTCGGCAGATCAGTCACGGCCCAACCTGACCAAAGGTCAAATAAGGGGCGTGAATTCAAAATCTTGCCGCAACGCGGCAAATTACTTGCGCAAGATTGTTGCGCAATGTATGTAATGTGTTTGCGAAACGTGCGCATGCGATCAGCTTGATCGATGCAGACAGGGGGACGACTGGTGAAAATAGGCACACCAAAAGAGATAGCCGAGGGCGAGTCGCGAGTAGCGATGACGCCATTGTCGGCGCTTGATCTTCAGAAGCTGGGGTTTGAGTGCTGTATTGAGTCTGGTGCGGGTGAGGCTGCGGGGTTTACCGATGCGGCCTATGCCGAGGCCGGGGTGGAGGTGATCAAGACCGCCGCCGGGCTGTGGAAGGCCGCCGATATCATCGCCAAGGTGCGCGCACCCAATGAGACCGAACTGAAGCGGCTCAATAAATCCAAGACGCTGATTTCCTTCTTCAATCCGGGCGGCAATGAAGAGGGCCTTGAGCTCGCCAAATCCAAGGGCGCCACCGTGATCGCCATGGAAATGGTGCCGCGCATCAGCCGCGCGCAGAAGATGGACGCGCTGAGTTCCATGGCCAATATCGCCGGCTACCGCGCGGTGATCGAAGCGGGCAACAATTTTGATCGGTTCTTCACCGGCCAGATCACAGCGGCGGGCAAGGTGCCCCCGGCCAAGGTTCTGGTGGTGGGCGCAGGTGTTGCGGGCCTCGCGGCGATCGGCACCTCCACCTCGTTGGGCGCAGTGACCTACGCCTTTGATGTGCGCCCCGAAGTGGCCGAGCAGGTCGAGTCGATGGGCGCGGAATTTGTCTATCTCGACTTTGAGGAAGAGCAGCAGGATGGGGCCGCCACCGGCGGCTATGCCTCTGTATCGAGCCCAGAATTCCGCGAGGCCCAGCTGGCCAAATTCCGCGAGCTGGCGCCGGAGGTGGACATCGTCATCACCACCGCGCTGATCCCCAACCGCGAGGCCCCGAAGCTCTGGCTGGCGGATATGGTCGCGGCGATGAAGCGCGGCTCGGTCATCGTCGACCTTGCGGCCGAGCGGGGCGGCAATGTCGAAGGCACCGTGAAGGACGAAAAAATCGTCACCGACAATGGTGTGACCATCATCGGCTATACCGATTTCCCCAGCCGGATGGCGAGCCAGTCCTCCAGCCTCTATGCCACCAACATCCGCCACATGATGACCGATCTGACCCCGGAAAAGGACGGTCAGGTGGTGCATGACATGGAGGATGACGTGATCCGCGGGGCCACCGTGACCCACGCGGGCGAGATCACCTTCCCGCCGCCGCCGCCCAAGGTGCAAGCCATTGCGGCGCAAAAGAAACCCGAACCACCCAAGGAGCTGACGGCCGAGGAAAAACGCGCCGCAGAAGTCGCGGCCTTTAAGCAGCAGACCAAGAATCAGGTCACATTGCTGGCGGTGGGGGCTGCGTTGTTGCTGACCGTCGGGCTGGTGGCCCCGGCGAGCTTCATGCAGCACTTCATCGTCTTTGTGCTCTCGGTCTTTGTGGGCTTTCAGGTGATCTGGAACGTCTCGCACAGCCTGCACACGCCCTTGATGGCGGTCACCAATGCGATCTCTTCGATCATCATTCTCGGTGCCTTGATGCAGATCGGCTCTGGCTCGTGGCTGGTGATTTTCCTCGCGGCCCTCAGCGTTTTTATGGCCGGGATCAATATCTTCGGCGGCTTCCTCGTGACACGGCGCATGCTCGCCATGTTCCAGAAATCCTAAGGGAGGAGAGATCATGGACTTTGGATTCACGACGGCGGCCTATGTGGTCGCGGCGGTTCTCTTTATCCTTTCGCTTGGCGGGCTCTCGGGCCAGGAAAGCGCCAAACGCGCGGTCTGGTATGGCATTACCGGCATGGCGCTGGCGGTGTTTGCAACGCTCATCGGGCCAGGCTCTGGCCTGTGGTTCCTGTCGCTGGTGCTGATCGGCGCGGGCGGTGTGATCGGCTATATGCTGGCGTCCAAGGTCGAGATGACCCAGATGCCGGAACTGGTGGCGGGCATGCATGCGCTGGTGGGGCTGGCCGCGGTTTTGGTGGGCTTTAACGCCCATATCGAACTGGGCCGGGTGCTGGCGATGGACGAAGGCGCGCGCAAAACGCTCGAAGGCTTTGCCGCCCTCTTGGCCAAGAAAGACAGCATTGAGATCAACATCCTGCGGGTGGAGGTCTTCCTTGGGGTCTTTATCGGGGCGGTGACCTTTACGGGCTCGGTGATTGCCTATGGCAAACTCTCGGGCAAGGTCTCCTCGGCGGCGACCAAACTGCCCGGTGGGCATCTCCTGAACATCGGCGCGGCGGCTGTCTCGCTTCTGTGCCTGTTCTGGTATCTGGGCGCAGGCGGCATGCTACCGCTGGTGCTGATGACGCTGGCGGCCTTGTTCATCGGCTATCACCTGATCATGGGCATTGGTGGTGCAGATATGCCGGTGGTGGTCTCCATGCTGAACAGCTACTCCGGCTGGGCGGCGGCGGCGATTGGCTTCAGCCTTGGCAATGATCTGTTGATCGTGGTCGGCGCGCTGGTGGGCTCCTCGGGGGCGATCCTGAGCTACATCATGTGCAAGGCGATGAACCGCTCGTTTGTCTCGGTGATCCTTGGCGGCTTTGGCGGCAGCACCGGCCCCGCGATGGAGGTCGAGGGCGAGCAGGTGGCGATTGACGCCGATGGCGTGGCCGCGGCCTTGGAAGAAGCCGACAGCGTGGTGATCATCCCCGGCTACGGCATGGCGGTGGCGCAGGCGCAGTCCAATGTGGCCGAGCTCACGCGCCGCCTGCGCGCCAAGGGCAAGACCGTGCGCTTTGCGATTCACCCGGTGGCGGGGCGCTTGCCCGGGCATATGAACGTGCTCCTGGCCGAAGCCAAGGTGCCCTATGACATCGTGCTGGAGATGGACGAGATCAACGACGACTTTCCGGAGACGGATGTGGCCATCGTGATCGGCTCCAACGACATCGTGAACCCGGCCGCGCAGGAAGACCCCAACTCGCCCATCGCCGGCATGCCGGTTCTGGAGTGCTGGAAGGCGAAACAGGTATTTGTCTCCAAACGCGGTCAGGGCACCGGCTATTCCGGCATCGAGAACCCGCTGTTCTTCAAGGAAAACACCCGCATGTTCTACGGCGACGCAAAACAATCCCTCAGCACGCTACTCAATATCATCGAGTGAGGTCACTGCATAAAATCCAAAGAAGGGCGCCCTGAGATCGGGGCGCCCTTTTTCATATGTCTAGAGCGCAATCCGAAAAGTGGGAACCGGTTTTCGGATAATTTTGCGCGACAATACAAATGGATAGAGCATCGCCCATGTTGCAGATTTGCAGGACGATGCTCTAGTTTTATGTCCACAATTTCGCATGAACGGCGCACCCTCTAGGGGATCAATCGCCACTTTCACCCGTCGTGGTCACGCTCTCAGCTGCGGGCGCATCAATCGCCTGCCCTTCGACGCTTGTGAGGTCATCGCCAAGCCCGAAGATCGCAAGACCAAGCAAGATCAGCGCAACGAGAGCAATCAGCCAGTAGAGCCCGCGCTTGCGCTGGCGAACCTCACGCTGGGTGGTCATCGGTGTGTCAGCTTCGGACATGAGCTTCTCCTTTCAAATGAGGACGAAGGGAGCTTGCCCGTCTGCCCTCGGTTGCATAGGTCTTGTAGGTGAAACGCACGCGCCCCCGCGCAGGTTCCCAAAAATCGCGAAGGATGTATCCATGAACGACGCCGCTCCAAGCACCCAGCCAGAGACGTTCTACCTGAAGGACTATGCCCCGTTTGGCTTTGTCGTGGAGAGTGTCGAGCTGACCTTTCGCCTCGCTCCGGAAACCACGCGGGTGCTGTCAAAGATCCGCTTTGTCCCCAATCCAGACGCCCCAGACCGGCATTTTTTCCTGCATGGTGAAAAGCTTAAAATGATATCTTCACGCATTAATGGTGAGGCGGTCACGCCCGTTCTGACCGACACGGGACTAACCTGCGATGTGCCGGATCAACCGTTCATTTGGGAGGCGGAGGTCGAGATCAACCCACAGGGCAATACGGCGCTTGAAGGGCTGTACATGTCCAATGGCATGTATTGCACCCAATGTGAGGCCGAAGGGTTCCGCAAGATTACTTATTATCCCGACCGCCCAGACGTAATGAGCACTTTTAGCGTGCGCATTGAGGGCGAGGAAAAGGTCATGCTGTCCAATGGCAACCCCGGTGATCGCGGGGCGGGCTATTCCGAATGGCACGATCCATGGCCCAAACCGGCCTATCTGTTTGCGCTGGTGGCGGGCGATCTGGTCAATCATCCGGATCGCTTCACCACAGGCTCCGGCAAGGATGTGGAACTCAACATCTGGGTGCGCCCCGGTGACGAGGACAAATGTGCCTTTGGCATGGAAGCGCTGAAAAAGTCGATGACATGGGACGAGGAAGTCTATGGGCGCGAATACGACCTAGACGTGTTCAATATCGTCGCGGTAGATGACTTCAACATGGGTGCAATGGAAAACAAGGGATTGAACATTTTCAACTCTTCTTGTGTTCTGGCCAGCCCAGAGACCTCTACAGATGCAAATTTCGAACGCATTGAGGCGATCATCGCCCATGAGTATTTTCACAACTGGACCGGGAATCGGATCACCTGCCGAGATTGGTTCCAGCTCTGTCTGAAGGAGGGTCTGACGGTCTATCGCGATGCGCAGTTCACGGCCGACATGCGCTCTGCCCCGGTGAAGCGGATTGAGGATGCGATTGACCTGCGGGCGCGCCAATTCCCCGAGGACAATGGCCCCCTCGCCCATCCGGTGCGCCCCGAGGCGTTTCAGGAGATCAACAACTTTTACACCGCAACCGTCTATGAAAAGGGTGCCGAGGTGATCGGCATGCTGAAACGGCTGGTTGGGGACGCGGCCTATTACACCGCACTCGATCTCTACTTTGAACGTCACGATGGGCAGGCTTGCACCATTGAGGACTGGATCAAGGTGTTTGAGGATTCCACCGGTCGCGATCTGGCACAGTTCAAAAATTGGTACAGTCAGGCAGGCACGCCGCGCCTTACGGTGCAGGACTCCTATGAGGGTGGCACCTATACGCTGACGTTCCGCCAGACCACACCACCGACCCCCGGTCAGGATCACAAAGACCCAAAGGTCATTCCGATTGCGGTAGGGCTGCTCAACCCCAACGGCGATGAGGTGGTTCCAACTACAGTTCTGGAAATGACACAGGCTGAACAGAGTTTCCGCTTTGAGGGGCTGTCGGCCCGTCCGATCCCGTCAATCCTGCGGGATTTCTCCGCACCGGTCATTTTGACACGCGAAACCTCGGCCGAGGAGCGTGCGTTCCTGTTGGCCCACGACACGGATCCTTTCAATCGTTGGGAAGCAGGGCGTGAGTTGGCCAAGGCCTCGCGCATTGCAATGGTGACCGAGGGTGCAAGCCCGGATGCGCAATATCTGGACGCACTGCAATCTCTGGTGCGGGATGATGCGCTTGATCCAGCCTTCCGCGCACTGGTGTTGTCGCCCCCTTCCGAGAGCGAGATCGCGCAAGCGCTTGCCGATCAGGGTGTGACTCCCGACCCGGATGCCATCCATGATGCGGCCGAGACTTTTGCTCAGACGTTGGCTCAGAACCTCTCAGATAGCCTGCCCCGGCTGTTTGCGGCAACTAAGGTCGAGGGGCCTTATAAGCCGGACGCACGGGATGCAGGCCTTCGGGCGCTCAACGGGCGCATTCTGGCGCTTTTGACCCGCCTCGATGGCGCAGAGGCCGCAGCCAAACAGTTTGAAACGGCAGACAACATGACAGTGCAAAACACCGCACTGGCGTGTTTGCTAAAGGCCGAAAAAGGCGAGGCGCAATCACAGGCGTTTTACGAGCAATGGCAAGACGACCGGCTGGTGATGGACAAATGGTTTGCACTGCAGGTTGCCACCGCACGTCCCGAACGTGCCCCTGGCGTGGCCGAAGCGCTGACCCAGCATCCGCTCTTTACCATCAAGAACCCCAATCGTTTTCGCGCGGTGATGGGGGCCTTGTCGATGAACCATGCCGGTTTCCATCAGGCGGATGGCAGCGGCTATCGCCTATTGGCAGATCAGTTGATCGCGCTTGATCCGCTGAACCCACAGACCACTGCCCGCATGTGTACCGCGTTCCAGACGTGGAAGCGTTATGATGCGGATCGGCAAGAGAAAATCCTGACCGAACTCAAACGGATCAAAGCTGTGGACGGCCCGAGCCGCGACACCAATGAGATGGTGAGCCGTATCCTTGATGCCTGATCCAGGCGACACAAATCTCCACGCGTTCCGTTTCAGACGGGACGCGCGCTCGACTGGCACCATATTGGTGATCGGCGCATGGGCACTGGCGGTAGGCGTGATCGCGTTTATGTTTGGGGCGCGTGGGTGGATTGTTGTGCTCCTGACCTTGCCGCTGCTCCCAGCCCTTTGGGAAATGTGGCGCAACCCCGTGGCGTGGCTTGAACTCTGCGAAGATCGACTGCGTTGGCAGAGCGTGCGCAGTAGCGCCGATATCGCACTGTGCGAAATCGATCATATCTTACTGGTGACACGCTGGGATTTTTCCATTCGCGCGACTGTTCACACGCGCATCGGCACACATCATCGCATTCCCGCAGAGGTCACTCCCAAATTGTCCGCCTTTGAGGATGCATTGGCCGCGCGCCAGATCGCGATGAAACGACAGCATTTTACTGTTCTCTAAGCTGCACCAATCGGCGGCCTTCTGCCCGGACTTTTCGCGCTATCGGCAAAATGCCGCGCTTTTGCCGCCATTACCCGGCGGCCTGTCGAAATTGATCTGGTGAACACCCCGCCCCTGCCATGTTTGCGCCTCAAATCTTTCAGACAGTTTGGTTCAGAACAGACTGCTGAAAATAATTGGGACCAGCTGATGCCACTCTCTGCACCACCGGCAAAAGACGGTTTAAAAAAAGCGCTCCGCTTGATCGCACCTCGCGTGTCGACGTTGCTTGCCCGTGATGGGATGAATTTTCCAAAGCTCCGTATGCCGGTATCGCTGTCATCGGCACGGGCACAGGCTAAGGAATCGGAGGCCCCCCTGCGCCTTGAGGACGTGTTGTCCATCCCGGTGCCCGCGACCAATGCAGAGGACGAAGCCGCCGATGCCGCCATTGCCCAAGGGCAATTTCTGGCGCGCCAAGAACGATGGGACGATGTCGAGGCACGGATCATCGCGGCAGACACGGCCCGCGAAGCGACGCCCGGCGGCACGCCCATTGCGGATCTCATCGCCTATGGGGCCCGCGCGGATGTCATAAATGCTGTTGAGCATGCGCTGAGCGAAGGCCTGTCGCTGACCGAACGTGTCACACTGGACGGAATTATGTCGCTGGAACGGATGCGGCTAGAATGTGAGCGCACACCGGTCATGTCCACGCTGGTGGCGCTTGCCCATCTGGATATTGCCTGGGCCTGCCGTCGGATTTCAAAGCGCAAAGCGAACCGGCAACGGGCGACCCTGACGTCGCGGTCAGAAGCTCATCAAAACCGTGCCAAAGCGCTGTTGCTGCAAATCCCGGCGCAAGCGGCAGCCAAACCCTTTGTGGCCGCAGCGCGTTGCGCGCTTTATAGTGCGGATCGCGCGGCTGATCTGCGGCAAATCGCCGATGATTACATTGATCTGATCCGCCTTGACCCCGGCAACCCGCGCCATCTGCGCGCGCTTGGGACGCATCTAGTGGAACAAGGTGCTGAAGGCTTGGTGGCACTGGAATTAGAGGCGCGCCGCGTCGCTTCCTTGGTGCAGGACCACTGGGGCGCTGCGGGATATACTTGGGTCTATTTCGACGCGCTAGCGCAGTCCGATGCCGCATGTCAGGGTGTCGATGTGGCGTTTTTTCTGGATGGTGTGGCCGATATCGTTGCCCGTGCCCCCTCTCAGGAACGCATCAACCTGATGTCAGCCTATTGTAGTATCGCCCTGCGCTCACAGGCTGAAACGCCAGCCGAGGTTGCACAGATCCGGGCACAGATCGCTGAGGCCGCCCATTGGCTGATCCGCAACCATCTGCGTGAATTGCATCCGATGATCTGGGCACATGCATCAACCGGATTTGACAATGACACGCAGGTGCGATCCGTCCGGCAATTTGCCGAACGGGGTAGAATGGATGCGCTGCGTGCCATTGCAGATCTGTTTCGCGATGACATTGAGGCGGGCTATCGGGTGGTTTTCACCGACACCGGTCCCGAAGTCACCGCAGGTTAGAGGGGGCGCTGCCCCCTCGGCCCTTGCAGGGCCTCTCCCCCGGGATATTTAAGGTTAGAAGAGGACTGGGGCAGCGCGTCTCCCTTGCGCTATTTCTTCTTGAACGCGTCCATCAGAGCCGCGCCCAGCGCACCAGTGTCGTTGTTGGCTTTGCCTTTCGGGGCGGCCGACATCTTTTGTCGTGAGTGTTGCGATGAACGCCCCTTCGCACCATCGCGCGTCCCCCCCTTTGCGGGACCACGGGCATTGCGATCATCCCGTGCAGACGCGCCACCGTCTTTTTTCATCGTAAGACCGATGCGTTTGCGGGGCACGTCGACCTCGACCACCGTGACTTTCACCACCTGACCGGTTTTCACGATCTCATGCGGGTCTTTCACGAATTTGTCGGCCAGTTGGCTGACGTGCACCAACCCGTCCTGATGCACGCCGATATCGACAAAGGCCCCAAAGGCCGCGACATTGGTCACCGTGCCTTCGAGTACCATGCCCGGTTTGAGATCGGTGATCTCTTCCACACCATCGGTGAAGCTGGCGGTCACAAAGGACGGGCGCGGGTCACGACCCGGCTTTTCCAGCTCCGCAAAGATATCCCGAACGGTGGGCAGGCCAACGTCGCCCGCAACAAATGTTTCAGCGCGCAGGGATTTTAGTGCAGCACCATCACCCATGATTTGGCGAATATCGCGCCCGCAGGCGGCCACGATTTTGCGCGCGACATCATAGCTTTCGGGGTGAACGGCGGACGCATCCAATGGCTCTTTGCCGTCTTGGATACGCAGGAACCCGGCGCATTGCTCAAACGCCTTGGGACCGAGGCGTGCGACTTTCAGCAGCTCCTTGCGGGTGGCGAATGCGCCGTTGATATCGCGATGGGCCACGATGGCTTCGGCGAGGCCGGGGCCAAGGCCCGAGACATGCGCCAAGAGCGGGGCTGAGGCCATATTGAGGTCTACGCCCACCGCATTCACCACATCCTCAATCACTGCCTCCAGCGATTTGGAGAGTTTGTGCTGGTCAACGTCGTGCTGGTACTGGCCGACACCGATGCTCTTGGGTTCGATCTTGACCAGCTCCGCCAGCGGATCCTGTAGGCGACGCGCGATTGAGACCGCCCCGCGCAAGCTGACATCCAGATCCGGGAATTCTCGCGCTGCCAGTTCGGACGCGGAGTAGACCGAAGCGCCAGCCTCAGAAACCACTACCTTGGTCGGGGCTTTGACCTTGACGGGCAGGTTATTCAAAACCTCTGCCACCATGCGTTCGGTTTCGCGGCTGGCGGTGCCATTGCCAATCGCGATCAGCTCGACGCCATGTTCTGCAATCAGCTTCAGGATGGAGACCTGCGCCCCGCGCAGATCATTTTTGGGTTGAAACGGGTACAGGGTCTCGGTGGCCACCAATTTGCCGGTTGCATCAACCACCGCCGCTTTGACGCCGGTGCGAATGCCCGGGTCCAGCCCGAGAGTCGGTCGCGCACCGGCTGGCGCTGCAAAGAGCAAGTCCTTGAGATTGCGCGCAAAGACGGCGATCGCCTCATCCTGCGCCCGCGTGCGCAGATCGCCCATCAGCTCCAGCATCATCGACAGCGACAGTTTCACCCGCCACGTCCAGCCCGCCACCTTACGCAGCCATTTGTCGCCCGGCGCACTGCCGCGCACATCCAGCACAGCCGCAACCATCTCCTCAGCGCGTGCCACGCCCTCCTCGCCCGGAGGTGCAATATCCAGCGTCAGGATGCCCTCATTGGAGCCCCGCAGCATCGCCAGCGCCCGGTGCGAGGGCGTGGTTTTCCAGCTTTCAGAGTGTTCAAAATAATCCGAGAACTTGGCGCCTGCCTGTTCCTTGCCTTCGACAACCTTGGCGCTCAGTACGGCCTCGGACTGCATATAGGCCCGCAAACGCCCCAACAGATCGGCGTTTTCAGTCAGGCGTTCCGTCAGAATGTCACGCGCACCATTGAGGGCCGATTTGGTATCTTCTACCGCCTCGGACAGATAGCCTGCCGCCAGCGCCTCGGGATCGGCCCCGCGATCCGCCAGAATTGCATCCAACAGTGGCTCCAACCCGTTTTCCCGCGCGATCATCGCCTTGGTGCGGCGCTTGGGCTTGTAGGGAAGATAGATGTCTTCCAGTTGCGCCTTGGTCTCCGCCTTGGCGATGGAGGCCGCCAGATCATCGGTCAGCTTATCCTGAGATTTGATCGACTCGAGGATAGCCGCACGGCGTTTCTCCATTTCGCGCAGATACTCCAGACGCTCAGCCAGCGTGCGCAGCTGCGTGTCATCCAACCCGCCAGTGACCTCTTTGCGGTAGCGCGCGATGAAGGGCACGGTCGCGCCTTCGTCCAGCAGCGCAACGGCAGCGCTCACCTGTTTGGCGTTGGCACTGATTTCACCGGCGATGGTCTGGCTGATGCGTGCGGATGTGTCCAAGGCGGCCTCCTTTTGAACTGCTCGGGCTGCCAGTTCTAGCCCTGCTGGCACACGCCGCCAAGAGGCTGAATCGCCGCCAAGCCATCCTTCGCTGAGGGCAACGCCCGTCCGCGAGCGGAAGCGAAGCGCCCGCCCATGGGGGCGGACGGGCGCTGCCCGGGCCTACAGCCCGTGCAAAAGTGGAAATATCGACCCGGCTCCCGGTTTCATGTACCCCCTGCCCCCTTGCCCCCTGCCGCCCGCGGGCCTAGAACGCTGTGCAGACACAGATATACGGATACGGCGGAAAACCATGCTCGACCTGACATATGAACTCCCCAAGCCCAAAGTGATCGCGGGTGCCAAGCATGACTGGGAACTGGTCATCGGCATGGAGGTGCATGCCCAGGTCAGCTCCAATGCCAAGCTCTTCTCGGGGGCCTCGACCCAATTTGGCGCGGAGCCCAACTCTAACGTGGCCTTCGTGGATGCGGCGATGCCCGGCATGTTGCCGGTGATTAACGAATATTGCGTCGAACAGGCGGTGCGCACGGGCCTTGGCCTCAAGGCCGACATCAACCTCTGGTCCGCCTTTGACCGCAAGAACTATTTCTACCCCGACCTGCCGCAGGGCTATCAGATCTCCCAGCTCTACCACCCCATCGTGGGCGAAGGCGAAGTGCTGGTGGAGCTTGGCGACGGCACCGCCCGCACCGTGCGGATCGAGCGCATCCACATGGAGCAGGACGCCGGCAAGTCGATCCACGACATGGACCCGTCGATGTCCTTCGTGGACCTGAACCGCACCGGCGTCTGCCTGATGGAGATCGTCTCGCGCCCGGACATCCGTGGCCCCGAGGAAGCCGCCGCCTATATCGCCAAGCTGCGCCAGATCATGCGCTATTTGGGCACCTGCGACGGCAACATGCAGAACGGCAACCTGCGCGCCGATGTGAACGTCTCCATCTGCCGCGCGGGCCAGTACGAAAAGTATCAGGAAACGCAGGATTTCTCCCATCTCGGCACCCGTTGCGAGATCAAGAACATGAACTCCATGCGCTTTATTCAACAGGCGATCGAGGTCGAGGCCCGGCGTCAGATCGCCATCGTCGAGGCGGGCGGCGAAGTGGAGCAGGAAACCCGGCTCTATGATCCCGACAAGGGCGAGACCCGCTCGATGCGCTCCAAGGAAGAAGCGCATGACTATCGTTACTTCCCCGACCCCGATCTGCTGCCTCTGGAGATCGAGCAAGACTGGGTGGATGGCATCAAGGCCGCCCTTCCCGAGCTGCCCGATGAGAAGAAAGCACGCTTCATCAAAGACTTCGGTCTGACGGATTATGACGCTTCCGTGCTGACTGCAGATCTGGAAAGCGCCAACTATTTTGATGAGGTGGCCAAGGGCCGCAGCGGCAAACTGGCCGCGAACTGGGTCATCAACGAACTGTTCGGTCGCCTGAAAAAGGACGACAAGGACATCACCGACAGCCCGGTTTCGCCTGCGCAGCTTGGCGGTGTGATTGATCTGATCGCCTCTGATGCCATCTCCGGCAAGATCGCCAAGGACCTCTTTGAGATCGTCTATACCGAAGGCGGCGACCCGGCCCAGATCGTCGAAGAGCGCGGCATGAAGCAGGTCACGGATACCGGTGCGATTGAGGCAGCTCTGGACGAGATCATTGCCGCCAACCCCGCACAGGTGGAAAAGGCCAAAGAGAACCCGAAACTTGCAGGCTGGTTCGTCGGTCAGGTGATGAAAGCCACCGGCGGCAAGGCCAACCCCAAGGCTGTGAACGAACTGGTCGCGAAGAAATTGGGCTAAGGCGACGTCTTGCCCTTCCAATGAAAAAAGGCGACCTCCGGGTCGCCTTTTGTGTATCGCTCTGGCTGTGTGCGGCCCCTATTCCGCCGCCATCGCGCGCTCTTCCTTAAGATAGCTCAGCAGATCAGCGTTGCGGCAATAGTCGGGCGTGCGTTCGACCTCCTCGGTCAAACCACCCAGATAGCGAGAGCAGGTCTTGGGACAGGCGCAGCGCGTACAGCGCAATACCGCCTCGGCAATCTCGTCGAACTGAAGATTACCATTTATGGCTTCTTCTTCGAGATCGAGACCGACCGCTTTGCCCATCTTGTCAAAAAGGGCTGCGTGGGTTTTGAGCTTTTCCGGGTCAATCATGCTGCGCGCTCCTGCTCCTGAATTCAGGGAGAAGCATGCCGCCCCCCGACAGATAGCGCCTTGATGCAGGTCAAATAGAGGTTTTACGCCTGCGCCTCAGAGCGCTTCAATATAGGCGCGGACTGCATCCTGCACCCGGCGAAATCGATCTCCACCGAGTTTTTTGCCCCCATACCAGCGCGTTACGATGATTACATGATCGCTGAGGCCCTCACGTTCCATCATGCGCAGGATCACCATACCGGCGCCACTTTCACCATCGTCAGCCTTGAGCACACCGGTGGGCAGCATTGCAGCCCATGTATTGTGGGTGGCCTTGGCGTAGCTGCGTTCTGCTTTGAGGGTGGTGAGCACTGCATCCACATCCTCGCGGCTGCGCACGCATGCACCACTCACCGCGTATTTTGATCCGCGATCTGTCAGCACCACGCCAAGCTTTTTGAGGGCCAGCCGCGTGACCTCGGTATTCTTTGACATGATGCCCTCTCAGTTCAGGCGGTATTTGCGGATGGTTTGATTGACCAAACGGATGCGATCCGGATTGGCGGGATGGGTGCCCAGAAATGCATCGCCGGGATCGGGGATCGCATCAAAGTATTTGACGCCAATGCTCGGACGGTAGCCCGCCTGATGGGTGATGATCGTGCCGAGCGTGTCGGCTTCGAGCTCAAACGCCTTGGAATAGCTGCGTGCGCCCACAACTGCGCCGACATATTGGGCATTGGCCACCTGCTCCGGCGTGCCCCCTTCGAGGGACACCAATTCACCGAGGAAAACCGCTCCCTTCACCGCATTGATGCGTTGCTGATCGAGATGGCCAAGGATGTGGTGGGCCATTTCGTGGCTCATGACGAAGGCCATCTCGTCGGCATTGCGAAAGCTCTTCAGCATCGTTCCTGTAAAAATCACCACCGGCCGACCGCTGCGGTCTACGGTTTGAAAGGCGTTTGCAGGTGCTGCAGGATCAAGGTCGAGTTGCACCTGAAAATCACAATTGCGGTTTGGGTTCTTCTTCCGGCACTGCGCCTCGCCCACAGGCTCCACCTTCTGCGCCACATCAACAAAGGCACGATAATGCGGATCGTCCGGGTTGATCCCGGTACAAGCTGCAACCCAGAGGACGAGAAGAATCAGGAAACGGCGCATGGTACTCCACAATCGGTTGCCTCAGGCTAGCCCGGATTTTGCAGTATATGCAATCAACGGCCCGTCACAGATACTGGAACCGAATGTCGAACGCGACTTGCCAGCGTAGCGAAACAGGTGGCAAGCTCAGGTCATGTTTACCATTGAGCATGAATTTGATTCCACTGTGATCACGCTCGTCGATGAGGATAAAACCCATCTGAACGAGGATGTGATTATCAATGCTTTCGCCGAATGTGTCACAATCGAACAATTCGATCCCCGCACCAATTCGACGCTGCGCATCACCTTATCGCCAGAACAGGTTCAAGACCTCGCTGCGGCACTGGACCTGCCCGAGGGGGTTTACCGGCTGGTGATGGAAAAGAACGGCTGACCCAACCCCTGGCTCGCCTCTGAGTGCGCGCGTCACTGCTCTGTCAGAACAAATGTCTTGTCCCGACTGGTTGCCCCGCGACGCAGAGTGATCTGCGACGGTGCTATACCCAATGCGCGCGCCAATAGTGCTGCGACATCCGCAGTTGCCTTGCCGCCCTCTGGGACGGTGGTCACCATCACTTTGATCACATCCCCTTGGCGCAGCACTGCGTTATAGGCCGCTTTTGGCGTGACACGCACCGTGATCTCAGCGCCGGGTTGAGCCAGATCACTCAGGTCGGCCAATGCGCGTGCTTTAGGTTTTGCCATGGGTCATGGTCCTTGTTGAGGCGCGCATAAAAGCCTGTTGTGCGTTGGCGCCACTTGTCATGTGCGATGATGCCCGTGGACACATTCTCGTGGCAGCAATACACCCGCAGAAGATGCGTTCCCAGCCCCCAGTCCCGCGCACTCAAGTGACTGGCCCCGCAAGGCCGCTTTCCCCTTGAAACCCGCCTCCAGCTGCCCGACATAGGGCAGGACAAGATGTAAAAAGGTTTTACATATGCCACAACGCAATGATGCCGCCCTCGATTTTCTGCACAGCCGCCGCTCTCGCCCGGCCAAAACGCTGATCGCTCCTGCTCCCACACGTGAAGACCTCATGCCGCTGTTGACGGCAGCCGCACGTACGCCGGATCATGGCAAGCTGGAGCCTTGGCGTTTTATCGTGGTGGAAAAAGGCGCGATGCAGCGGCTGGGTGATCTCACTGCAGAAGCGGGCGCGCGTCTGGGCAAATCATCTGAGGATATCGCCAAGGCACGCAGCCAGTTTGACCTCGGCCAGCTTGCAGTGGTGGTGGTTGAGATCCAAAAGGACAGCCCCAAGATCCCGCCACTGGAGATGACCTATTCCGCAGGTGCCGTTTGCCTCGCCCTGCTGAACGCCGCACTGGCGGCGGGTTGGGGTGCAAACTGGCTCTCTGGCTGGATGAGCCATGATCGCGGTTTTTGCAAAGCTGCCTTTGAGCTGGCGGAAAATGAACGTATCGCGGGCCTCATCCATATCGCCACCGAAGGTGCCGTGCCGCCCGAGCGCCCGCGTCCGGATGTCGACGCGATCACCACATGGGTTGAAACATGATCTTTACCGCCTTTGGCAATGCTCTTGGTCAAATTGGAGACCCGCGCTTTCGCCGGGTTCTCTTTCTCGGCGTGGGGCTTACGTTTGCGCTACTGGTTGCGGCCTATGCAGCGCTTTTGATCCTGATCCAGTCACTGGTCGGGCCTGAAACGACGCTGCCGCTGATTGGTCAAGTGACATGGCTGAATGATCTGCTTTCGGTCGGATCATTCTTCTTCATGATGCTGCTATCGGTGTTCTTGATGGTACCGGTCGCCTCGGCGATCACATCAATGTTTCTGGACGAGGTGGCTGCCGCCGTTGAGGCCAAACACTATCCCCACTTGCCGCCGGTTCCGGGGTTATCGATTTGGGAAGGCGTCAAAGACACCGTGAATTTTCTCGGCGTTTTGCTCACTGCAAACGTGCTCGCGCTCATCCTCTATGTCATGTTCCCCCCAGCGGCGTTGTTCATTTTCTGGGGGCTCAACGGGTTCTTGCTGGGGCGTGAGTATTTCACCCTTGCCGCGGCACGCCGGGTTGGGCTGGTGGAAGCCAAACGCCTGCGGCGGCGTCATGGCGCTACGATCTGGGCAGCGGGTGTGTTGATGGCGATGCCGCTGTCGATCCCGTTGGTGAACCTGCTGATCCCGATCCTGGGCGCTGCGACCTTTACACATATCTTTCACGCCCTCTGGCGTCAGCGCTGATGCATCACAGGCCGGGGTGGCTCCCGCGCCTGTGCGCTGCATCAAAGATGCAGCACAAGCAGCCTTGGGCCCAGCGCCCCTTCGGGGCGCAGGCCCTCTATGTGCCTTAACGATGCTCTTCTGCGGCGATGGCGACCAAAGCCCGGTTATAGGCCTTGAGCGCATCGATATGGTGAATGACCCCGATCAGGGTCATCTTTGGCTCTCCGGTCTCTTCAGAAAGTTCCTCTTCATCAACCACGGGAATGAACTCCACCCCTGCCCTGTCAAAGATCGGCAATGCCGCCTCCAGCGTCGCGGTTGGACTGATCGCAATGCCTTCGTCCATCAGCAATTGCGCGCTCTCAGGATCTGAGGCTGACAGCGGGCGCATGACTTTTCCGACCCGCAGCGTGCCCAGAAGGTAAGCCTGTGGCCCTGCGGCGCAGTGAATGTCACGCTTTTCCAGTTGGGTCAGGAAAAACGACCGATCCACAAGGCGCGAGGCCAGAGCGGTGGACATTGACACAGAGACCATCACCGCCAGACCGATCTGCCAGTCCCCCGTCAGTTCGAACACGATAAGCGTGGTCGAGATGGGCGCGCCCAGCACCGCCGCCGCCACAGCCCCCATCCCCGCGAAGGCATAAAGCGTGTGGGTGCCCGACACATCTGGCAGCAGGTTGGTGGCGATAAGCCCAAAGGCAAGCCCCGTCAAAGCGCCAACCATCAGGGACGGCGAGAACACGCCTCCGCCCATGCGCCCGCCCATCGTGATGGAAACGGCGGCCACTTTGACGATGGTGAAGAGGATCGCTTGGCTGAGCAGCAGTTGACCAGATAGCGCCAGAACCGTGGTTTCATAGCCAACGCCGATAATGTGAGGAAACCAGATCGCGATCATGCCGAGCAGAAAGCCAGCGGCTGTCGGACGCAACCAGCGCGGCACGCCAAGCGCAGATTGGACCGCAGTCCCTAACCTGTCGGTCACGAAGATCGAACGCATCAGCACCACCGCCACAACGCCGCAGATCAGACCAAGGATCAAGAAGGCGGGCAATTCCACATAGAACTGCAACGCGCCGGGGGTTGTGAGAACGAACTCGGTCACATCGCCATATTCCAGCCGGTTGATCACCGTGCCAGCAACAGAGGCCACCACGATCGGGGCAAAGGTATTGACCGAGAAATGCCGCAGCACCACTTCCATGGCAAAGAGTGCACCCGCGATAGGCGCGTTAAAACTCGCAGAGACCGCTGCCGCCACCGCACAGCCCAAGAGATCACGGCCCGTGACCCCATCTGCGCGAATGCGATCGCTGATCCATGTGGAAATCATACCCGCGATATGCACCACCGGCCCCTCTCGGCCCGAAGACCCGCCGGTCGAGAGCGTCAGAAACGAGGCACAGGCTGAGGCAAGCCCCTCACGGATCTCGACACGCCCGTCGCGCAGGGCCGCGCCCTCGATCACATCGGCAACAGAGCGTACACGCCCGTCCGGCGTAAAGCGATGCAGGATGATCCCCACGATCAGCCCCCCAAGCACCGGGACCAAAAGCAGCACATACCAAGGCAGCGTGGCGGCGAAACTATGCAGATAGTCGACGTCCTCCGCACCATAGACCGCGCCCTGCAATGCGGTGATCCCCTTGCGAAAGAACAGTGCAGCAAAGCCTGCAAGGATACCGATGATCATGGCGATCAGCCAAAACTGTAGCTGGCTCGGGCCACGGTGGACCAGAACACGCTGCGCATCCTTCAGGCTCGCCTTGGCTTGGGCAAAATATTCGGACAGTGCAGAGCGTTCAAATCGCGCCATTTAGGTTCTCCGATCCCTTCACTGACCTATCAGTGCCACACCCATCCTGTGATGGTTAACAAATATTCTCGCGGCGCATCGCTAGACGTCTGCCAGCAGAGCTTTGGCCGCCGCGCGTGCCTCTGGTGTGATACGGTCCCCCGAGACCATACGCGCGATTTCATCGATCCGCTCGTCATCGCTGAGTGGCACCACTTGCGACAGCGTCACGCCCGCTTCAACGGATTTCTGCACCCGCCAGTGATGAGCCCCCTGCGCCGCCACCTGCGGCGAATGGGTGACAACCAGCACCTGACTGCCATCTGCGAGCGCCTTGAGCCGGCGCCCAACCGCATCTGCAGTTGCGCCTCCGACCCCTCGGTCGATTTCGTCGAAGATAAGCGTTTTTTCGGCATCCTCGCCGCGCAGACAGACCTTGAGCGCCAGCAGGAAGCGGCTCAACTCGCCACCGGATGCGATCTTATTGAGCGGACCCGCTGGCGCGCCGGGGTTTGTCGCGACGGTGAAGGCCACCGCATCGACACCTTCTGGGCCCGGTTCTGCGTCAGTGATCAAGGTTTCAAACACCGCGCGTTCCATTTTCAACGGTGCCAGCTCCGCCATTACCGCCGCATCCAACGTCGCCGCGCTATCGCGACGTTTGGCGGACAGACGGTCTGCTGCGGTCTGATATGTAGCCTCTGCGGCCTTCAGTGCTTTTTCCTGATCCGCAAGATTCTGATCGCCCGCATCCAGTGCCTGAAGTTTTTCGCGCAACACATCCGCATGCTCTGCCAGATCATCTGGCTGGACATTGTGTTTGCGGGCCAAGGCGCGGATCGCAAAGAGGCGTTCTTCACAATCTTCCAGATCGCCGGGGTTAAAATCGAGCCCTTCGAGAAACCGCTCCACCCCGTCCTGAGCATCGCCCAACTCGATCATGGCGCGGCTCAGGGCCGCCAATGGTGCATCAAGCGCTTCGCCCGCATCGCCTGAGACGGCTTCCAGCCAGCGCTGCGCCTCTCCCATCGCGCCCTCCGCCCCTTCAGACAGCAGGCTGTGCGCGCGGGCAATATCGCCCCGGATACGCTCAGCGGCCTGCATATGACGGCGGCGGGTGTCTAAATTCTCATCTTCGCCAGGTTCCGGGTTCAACTGGTCCAGTTCGGACACCGAATGGCGCAAGAATTCCTCTTCTGCGCGCACGTTTTCCAAGGCTGCACGGGTATCGGCCACCTGCTTGCGCGCGCGGGCTGCGGCGCTCCATGCGGTGCGCACCTCTTCCACTTGGGCTGCGGCATTGGCAAATTCATCCAACATCGCCCGGTGGCCACGCGGATTAAGGAGACCCCGGTCGTCATGCTGGCCATGCAGCTCCAGCAATGTGTCAGATAGCGCTCTGAGCACCTCGCCCGAGCAACGGCGATCATTGACCCATGCCGTTTTACGCCCATCCGCGGTATTTACCCGCCGCAACAGCAGACTGTCAGAAACCGGCAACCCAGCCTCTTCAAGCACCGCCCGCGCCGCGTGTCCCTCGGGCAGATCAAATTCCGCAACGACCTCCCCTTGCTCAGCACCTTGGCGCACCAATGCAGCACGTCCGCGCCAGCCCAGCACAAAGCCCAGAGAATCAAGAAGGATGGATTTACCGGCACCGGTTTCCCCGGTGAGTACATTCAGACCCGGCTGGAACGTCAGTTCCAGATGGTCGATGATCAGAAGGTCGCGAATATCAAGCGCGCGCAGCATCTAGATGCCCCGTATTGAGCGCGATCCGAACGCTGCACACCAACGCTCGGATCCAATTGCGCAGAACTGTAGTCCGTCAGAGCCATTGGCCCTTGATCGACTGGCGATAGATCTTGGCGAGCCAGTTGTTGCCGCGATCCTTGAGCTTGAGGCCCTGCGAGGTCAGCAGTTTGTAGCCATCCTCGTACCAATCTGTTGATTGGAAGTTGTGACCCAGAATGGCGCCCGCAGACTGTGCCTCATCTGTCAGACCGAGCGACAGATAAGCCTCGATCAGGCGATACAATGCTTCGGCCGTGTGCGAGGTGGTCTGGAAATCCTCAACCACCACACGGAAGCGATTGATCGCTGCGGTGTAGTGCTGGCGCTTCAGATAGTAGCGACCGATCTCCATCTCCTTGCCCGCAAGGTGATCAAAGGCGAGGTCGAATTTCAGGATCGCGGAGGAGGCATATTCACTGTCGGGATAAACCTCGATCACCGTGCGCAGCGCCTGCAACGCCTGGAACGTCAGCCCCTGATCGCGCCCGACCTCGTCAATCTGGTCATAATAGCTCAGCGCCAGAAGATACTGGGCGTAGGCTGCATCCTCATCAGTGGGGTAGAAATCGATATAGCGCTGTGCAGCGGAGCGACTGTTCTCGTAATCCTCAGCCTGATGATAGGTGAAGGCCTGCATGATCAGCGATTGCTTGGCCCATTCAGAATAGGGATAGAGCCGCTCAACCTCGGAGAAATAATAAGCCGCATCCTGTTCGCGGTTCCGAGCAAGCTCAAACTCACCGCGTTCGTAGATCTGAGCCGGAGTAAATACTTCGAGATCTTGTCCCGAGCGCTGTGCATCACCATCCGCACCACCGCACGCGGCAAGAGTCGCCATCAGTGCGACCACTCCGATCCCTTTGGCTGCTGCCCTGATGCCGATCATTCCTGCCTCACTTCACCGTCTCGTTCTGCAGCCTCACGACCGCGTCCTTTCGCCTGCGTCTTGGCGCTGGCGGGGCCTAACATCCCATGTATGGGACGGGGCGTCGCCACGGTCTAGCACATTCATATGATGTGCAAAACGCCTTTCACACTGCTCAAGCTCAATTGGCAGAGAAAGCCGGTGAGGGTCAAGTCTGCTTGCTTCCTCAAACCGCAGCATTCCATGGCCTCAAACACGCGCATTGATGCACAAAGTGAAAAACGGCCGACGCGAGCCGACCGTTTCATATCTGATTTGAGTATTTGCACGGCCCGCGATCAGGCGACGCGGCGCACCTGAGCAGGGATTTCGGACCAGACCAAGCCTTGGCCCGGCAGACGTGCGGTCATGATCGGATCACAGGTAACTTCGCGTACGGCACCCGGCGTGTCAAAGAGCGCACGCAGCAGAGTATTGGTGAGCGAGTGCCCTGCCCGTTCCCCCACATAGTGACCAAAGATCGGCAGGCCTGCCAGTGCAAGATCCCCAAGTGCATCGAGCATCTTGTGACGAACAGGCTCATCCGGGTGGCGCAGACCAGAACCTGCATGGACCACAGGACCGTCAAAAACCACTGCATTCTCTCCCGGCACACCGCCGAGCGCGAGACCATTGGCCTGCATCGCCTCAACGTCGGAGCGACGGCAGAATGTGCGGCTGTCGCAGAGTTCGCGAGCAAAAGTGCCGTTGCGCAGGTCCAGTTCGCGGCTCTGATGGCCAATGCCTTCTTCCGCAAACTCAATGTCAAAAGAGATTTTCAACCGGTCGCAGGGCAACAGGGTTGCGCGCGCATCCTCGGTTTCCACCATGACCGGTTTCAGCACTTTCCATGCGCGGACAGGTACACCCAGACGACGGATGCCAGTCGCCATCATCTTGCGGACGAATTCCGCAGAAGAGCCATCCATGATCGGCACTTCAGGTCCGTCGATCTCGACACGAGCATTGTGGATACCACAGCCTGCAAGCGCCGCCATGATATGCTCTACGGTTGAAACAGACACACCGGCTCCATTCACGAGACGTGTGCACAGCGCTGTGCGCTCCACCATGTCCCAGCGCGCTGGAATGAGTGTGTTACCCAAGGCAATGTCGGTCCGCATGAAGGTGATGCCATGCTCGGCGGGAGCCGGGCGCACAATCATCATGGCCGGTTTGCCTGAATGCAGGCCGGTGCCTTCAAAGGTAACTGCTGCTTTGAGCGTGTTTTGCACAATGTGCCTCATGGGTAGCTTCGGCCTCTGGGGCCGCCTTGCCGGTACACCTAAGGGCTCTGTGCACTAGCCTCAATTCAATCTTTGTAACCGAATGAAACATGAATATTACAGTTTGGCAAAACACCGCTGAGGTCAACCTAACCTCATGAAAATAAAAAGTAAAAGACCGCCTTTCGGCGGCCTTTTTTCACGTATTTATTGACAGATCAATTGGCCTGACGACGCAGGAAAGCCGGAATTTCGATCCGCTCCTGATCTTCATCATGCGGCTGCTCGGCCTGCTGGGGCTGTGCATTCTGCATGCTCGGCTGGACCCGTTGCGCCGCTTGGGGACGATTTTGCGTCGTCTCCTGCGGATGGCCGGTCATACGATTGATCAGAGAATTCAGGCCGAAACGACGCTGCTCTTGCGCATCTGCTGCACGACGCTGCGGTTGCTGCTGTTGCGGCGCGGCCGCTGCAGGTTGCTGCTGTTGTTGGCCACCCTGATGACGCTGAGCCGCCTCACGCAGACGCACGATTGCATCCTGTGATGGCGTTCCCGGCGCCGGGGCACGCGGTGCAACGAACACTTCAGCCTGCGTTACTGCGGGTTGCTGCTGCACAGGTTGCTGTTGAACCTGCTGCGGCTGCTGTTGTTGCATCTGCTGCTGAGGTTGCGGCTGATACGCAGGTGGCGGCAGACCATCGGTCGCATCCGCGCTTTCGCGCACATCCTCGATCAGGTCATCGCTTTGTGCGCCCTGCTGTGAGTCAAACTCGGAAAAGAGCGAAGGCTCTTGCCCGGCAGGAACCTCAGCCGCTGCCTGAGCAACCGGGGCCGCAGTTTCCATCGGCTCGGTCAGCTCCAGAGGTGCGCGACGGTTTTCTTCAACGCTCACGGTTTTGGTCAGCGGAGCAGACATCGGACGGCGCGGAACCGGAACCTCATGGGCATCTTCAGACGCGTCGATACCCGTTGCAACGACGGAAACGCGCATCTTGCCTTCCATCTCGGTATCCAGCGTGGAGCCAACGATGATGTTTGCGTTCGGGTCGACCTCTTCGCGGATGCGGTTGGCCGCCTCGTCCAGTTCAAACAGGGTAAGGTCATGCGCACCGGTGATGTTGATAAGCACACCCTTGGCACCCTTGAGGCTGATTTCGTCGAGCAGCGGATTGGCGATGGCCTTCTCGGCGGCCTGAATGGCGCGATCTTCGCCTTCACCTTCTCCGGTGCCCATCATCGCTTTGCCCATCTCATCCATCACGGCGCGGACGTCGGCAAAGTCGAGGTTGATGAGGCCCGGACGGACCATCAGGTCGGTGACGCCTTTAACACCCTGATAGAGCACGTCATCCGCCATGGAGAACGCCTCGGTAAAGGTGGTTTTCTCATTGGCGAGACGGAACAGGTTCTGGTTCGGAATGATAATCAGCGTGTCGACGACTTTTTGAAGGCTCTCAACACCCTCTTCCGCCTGACGCATCCGCTTGGCACCCTCAAACTGGAAGGGCTTGGTCACGACACCCACGGTCAGAACGCCCAGTTCGCGTGCCGCCTGCGCGATGATCGGAGCCGCGCCGGTACCGGTGCCGCCACCCATGCCCGCAGTAATGAAGCACATGTGCGCACCTGCGAGGTGATCCACGATCTGTTCGATGCTTTCTTCTGCTGCAGCAGAGCCCACCGAAGGACGTGCGCCTGCGCCGAGACCTTCAGTCACTTTAACGCCGAGCTGCACCCGGTTCTTGGCCGCGTTTTGCTGCAACGCCTGCGCGTCGGTGTTGGCCACAACAAAATCTACGCCCTCAAGCTGCTTGGCGATCATGTTGTTGACGGCATTGCCGCCCGCACCGCCCACACCAAATACGGTGATCTTGGGGCTCAGCTCTTCTTGTCCGGGCATCGAAAGGTTCAGGGTCATGCTTTTTCCGCCTGTGTTTTTAGCCCTCCCGCAAGGGCGTCGATTGTCACTCTTCTGCCTTAATCTTATCGCGACGCATGAGTCTCGTCATCCCCAAAAGCGCATTGCCCCACAAAATATGGGCCAAAAGGCGTAGGAACTTGCCGAATATCGCCTTTCTGGCGAAATATGGTGTAAATTACAGGACCAACACACAACAGAAGGTCACCCCGCACGCAAAACGCGGACGGCAAAAACCTTAACTTCAGATTGCGGCGAACCCCTGCTCGGCCTCGCACATCGCTGATTTTCAGCCTATTTCATGCAGCTTTACCTGATCCGCACGGGCCTGTCACGACCAATGTGGAGAAGCTGTGGGAAACCTGTGGGTAACTTTTGGCGCATTTGCGGCAATCGGCAAAGGTTTGCCGAGCGCCGCGCAAATCACCAGTTGTCCTTAAACCAACGCACGACGCGGCGCATCGATCCCCCCGCCATCCGGTCCACCGGCGCGTCGAAATCCCACCATTCATCCTGCGGATGGGCAGCAAAGAGACACATCCCCACCGCCGAGGCAAAGCCCGGCCCGGTCACCGCCTGTGGCAGCCCGTGCACCCGCATCGGGCGCCCCAGACGGACCTGCTGACCCAGGATGCGGCTTGCAAGCCCATCAAGCCCGAGGATCTGGCTGGAGCCGCCGGTCAGAACGATTTGCTGGCTCGGCAGATGATCGAAGCCGGCGGCGTCGAGACGGACACGCACCTCCTCCAGGATTTCCTCGACCCGAGGACGCATAATCCCGATGAGTTCGGCCCGGCTGACCGTGCGGCGGTCCCGCTCCCAGTCGCCGGTCTCGCCGCCGATGTCGATCATGTCCCGGTCATCCGCCCCGGTGGCATGCACGCCCCCCGACATGGTCTTGATCCGCTCAGCGGTGGCGGTCGGCACCCCGAGCCCCATGGAAATGTCGCTGGTGATGTGATCGCCGCCCATGCGCACCGCATCGGCATAGATCATGTGTTTCTTCATGAAGATCGACACCGAGGTGGTTCCGCCCCCCATGTCGATACAGGCCGCGCCCAGCTCCTGCTCGTCCTCAACAAGGGCGGAAATACCCGACACATAAGCCGAAGAGGCAATCCCTGCGAGTTCCAGATCACAACGCTGCACGCAGCGCACCAGGTTCTGGATCGCTGCAGCCTCAACCGTCAGCATATGCATATCAACCGAAAGCGCCTGCCCCATCTGGCCGCGTGGGTCCTCAAGACCGGAACGATTGTCGAGTGCGAAATTCACCGGCTGCGCGTGCAGTACCTCGCGCCCCGCGCCATATTCCGGCACCTCGCAGGCAGCCAGCACGCGGGCGATTTCATTCTCGGTGACTTCCTGCCCTTCGAGTTCGACCGTGGCGTCCAGCCCATAAGAGCGCGGCAGAGCGCCGGAGAAACAGGCAATCACGTGATCGACCCGAACCTCAGCCATCTTCTGCGCTGCCTGAACGGCTGTGCGAATGGCGCGCTCGGTTTCCTGCATGGCGGAAATCTCGCCAAATTGCACCCCGCGCGAGCGTGTGGTGGCCGCGCCGATGACGCGGAACCCCGACTGTCCCGCCAGCGAGCCGATGGAGTTGTCCTCGCTCAGCCGCCCGATCCCGTCGAACCGCAGTACCAGACAGGAAATCTTGGAACTGCCTACATCCAAAATGGCCACCACACCGCGTTGCATGGCCTGGCGGCGCATCTGCCGCATCGCACGTTGGGATTGATACAGGTCTGTCATATCAATAGGAGCTCTCATTCAATTGACGGATGCGCCACCAGTCCTCGACGGCTGGTGCATTCATCCGCACGGTCAGACGGGCTGGCAGGCGCAAATCCACGACAGCCACGTCCCGTTCCAAAAGATCTTTTACTTCACTTACGGCGATCACCCGCTCAAGCGCTGCCACCGGGCGTTCCACCGGCAACTGAATGCGCTGACCGCGATCCAGCACAACGTCCCAGCGCCGTTCACCAATACGCACGATGCCACGCAGGCGATCCCCAAGTGGGCGCGCCGCCGCAAACAGACGCAGGGCCTCCGCTGCGCGTTTGTCCGCGCCCCGCCCTGCAATCAGTGGCAGTTCAGGATGAAGGCTGCGCTGACCGAGTTCGGCCACGAAGGCACCGGTTTCATCGAGCAGCGCCAGACCGTCCCGGCTGCGCCAGACAATCGCAGGCTCACGTTCCACAACATCGACTTGCAGGATGCCACCGGGGCGGATGCGCACGGCTGCGGTTTTGACCGGATCAAGCCCCACAATCAGATCGCGAATGGCTGGAAGATCCAGATCAAAGGAGCTTAGCGGCAAATCAAGAGAGGTGACTTCGCGGATGTCGGTCGCAACACTCTCTCCTGCCCCGTCGATGGCCATCACGTTAACCATGAATTCGGGGCGGGTCTCAAAGGATGCGCGCGCCTCATTATAAAGAGCCACCAAGTGATCCCGGCGCGTCTCGCTCGCCAGATAACTGCCCGCAGCGATCAAAATGACACCAAGCGGCAACCCCACACGCAGCCCGGTGCGAATACCGGGGGTGAGCATCCAGCGCTGAATACGATACTTCAGCCGGGAGGGCGCGGGATCGGCCTTTCCCTCGGCGGCACGGTTGCGAGACATACGGGAGGTCAACGCTCGCATGAGGCGTCCTCCACCAGCCACGCGCACAGCTGGCCAAATGTGATCCCGCAATGCTCCGCCTGTTCAGGCGACAGAGAGGTTGGCGTCATGCCCGGCTGTGTGTTGGTCTCAAGAAGCACCAGCCCCTGGGCACCGCGTGCCTCGTCCCAACGAAAATCTGTACGTGAGACACCGCGACAGCCAAGCACGTCATGGGCGCGAGCCGCGTAGTCAAGGCAGAGCTTGGTAATCTCTTCGGGCACATCCGCAGGCAGCACATGGCGCGATCCGCCCGTGGCGTATTTGGCCTCATAGTCGTACCAACCATCGGTGACGATGTCGGTCACGCAAAGTGCGCGATCGCCCATCACGGTCACTGTCATCTCGCGACCCGGCGCATAAGTTTCGACCATCACCTGCGCGGGCATCTCGTCCGAGAGTTGCGGCGGGCTGTTTGCGGCCTCATGCACAATATAGATCCCGACGGAGGAGCCCTCATTGTTGGGCTTTACCACATAAGGCGGCGCGATCACATGCCCGGCCATCACCTCATCTTTTGAGGCCAGAACGCTATCCACCACCGGCAGACCCGCGCTGCGATAGGCCGCTTTGGAGCGTTCTTTATCCATCGCCAAGGCAGAGGCCAGCACACCGGAATGAGTGTAGGGAATGCGCAGCCATTCAAGAATACCCTGCACGCAGCCGTCTTCGCCCCAACGGCCATGCAGCGCGTTGAAAACCACATCCGGTTTGATGTCTTTGAGTTGCGCCACAAGGTCCGGGCCCGCATCGACTTCGACCACCTCATAGCCCTCCCCTCTCAGCGCGCGGGCGCATTCACGCCCCGTCGACAGTGACACCTCGCGCTCGGCAGAGGGGCCACCCATCAACATCGCAACCTTCGGGAGTGTTCCGCTCGCTCCACCCACGATCACTGCCTCAATTTTACTCGGGCATTTGCGCCCGTATTATCATTATAACGGCACCGGTTTTCCGGCTCCCGTACAGTAATTCTTTGTCTCGACAGCGGGAGCCTGTTCCCCTTTGCCGAATTTTCACACCTGCGAACACGTCACGGCCTGCTCCGACAGTGCCCAGATTATGACTAAAGCGTTACAGCTTCATTAACCAAGGTAACCTGTCAGCGCGCCCTGATCCCCTCGAAACCTCGCCGCGGAGCCCGGACGGCACATCGCCACACTGGCCCAAATTCATGAATTCACTTGAGTTTTCGGAGGTCACGACCGCTCAGGATCGCCCACACGCATGATTTCCCATTCTAGCCAAATGCCGGAGTCCGCGTAAACCTTTTTTCGCACATTTTCGCCCAATCCTTCAAGATCAGCGGCGGTTGCGCCACCGGCATTAATCATGAAGTTGGAATGTTTTACGCTCATTTGCGCGCCGCCAAGGGTCGCACCCCGCAATCCGGCGTTGTCGATCACCTTCCACGCCTTGAGGTCCATGACGTCATCTGCCTTGCCCGTGGAGGAAAATCCCGCCGGATTGCGAAAGGTCGATCCCGCCGAGCGCTCTTTGGTGGGCTGGCTTTCGTCACGCTTACGCAATTGCTCTTCCATGCGCGTGGCGAGTGCATCGGGATCGCCCTCGGGGCCGCGTAGCGTGGCGGAGACCAGCACAGCGCCCTCTGGCAGATCGGTCTGGCGATACTGGAAATTCAGGTCGTCAGCGGTCAACGTTTTTAGACTGCCATCGCGCAACACCACCTGTGCGGAGACAAAGACATCCGCGACATAGAAGCCATAGCATCCGGCATTCATTCGCACAGCCCCGCCGATACTGCCGGGAATGGTGCGCAGGAATGTCAGATCCACCCCAGCCTCAGCAGACTTACGTGCCACATGCGCATCCAACGCCGCCGCGCCTGCAGTTACGGTGTTGCCCTCGACCTCAATCGTGTTGAACCCCCGACCAAGCCGGATCACCACTGCGCGCAAACCGCCGTCCCGTACGATCAGGTTTGACCCGACCCCCATGGGAAAGACATACACATCCGCAGGGAGATCCCGCAGGAAGCTCTGCAAATCCTCAAGGTCCGCAGGCTGAAACAGATAGTCCGCAGGCCCGCCCACGCGCAGCCAAGTGAGGTCAGAGAGGTCTCGGTTCGGCGTCAGCCGCCCGCGTACGGCAGGAAGGTCGGTCATAATGGCTCACTTCAGGTTTTGCGGTGGGTTTAGGCCATGCCCACCCAAAGGAAAACCCCTGAGCCATTCACCCGCGCCGCAATCCGCGCAGCCAGCGCACCAGATAGATCACCGGCCAACGTAGGATCGACATGCCCGCAACCAGCATCGCCAGCCCCCACCATGGGCCATTTTCATAGGTGACATACCCGAGGATCGGGATGCCGATTGCGATCAGCACATAGGCGCGGGTCCAGTGGTTGTCTTTTGACGGGATCAGCGCCAGAACATTGGCCAGCACCACCCAGAGACAGGCAAGGATCAACGAGGTGTTCATGGCCGGGGGCCTCCACTCTCGATCCCGCCAAAGGAGCGGCGCAATAGGTAAGTCAGAGGTTTGCGGAACATCGACAGCAGCGCAAACAGGCCAAAACCTGCGGCGAGCCAGCCAAAATCTCGATACAGCAACCAGATCAGGACGGGCGCAATCAACAGAAGCAACAGCCCCGGTGGGCGCTGGTAGCGTAGCGGCAGGAACGCCACCACGCTCGCACTTAGCACCCAGACCGCACTGGCAATGAGCGAGAGGGGTATCATCTGCCCCTCCCCTCTGCCGTCGCGGGCCGGAGTGCGTCCGGTCTCACCCCTTCAGTCTTTCGGGCAAGCCGTTGGCCCAAGCCGAAATCGTACCGGCACCGAGGCACACAACCATGTCGCCGGGGCGCGCTTGTTCGCGCACCAGACGCAGCAGATCGTCCTCGTTGAGGATCGCGCGGGCGTGGCGGTGGCCGTGGCGGATTAGCCCCGCCACCAAATCATCGCGGCTCGCGCCCTCAATAGGGTCCTCACCGGCGGCAAAGACCTCGGCAATGGCGACCACATCGGCGTCATTAAAACAGGCGCAGAAATCGTCAAACAGACTGGACAGGCGCGAGTAGCGGTGGGGCTGGTGCACCGCGATGACGCGGCCCTCACCCTCAGAACCAATGGCCTGACGCGCGGCCTTCAGCACTGCGGCAATTTCCACCGGGTGGTGGCCGTAATCGTCGATGATGGTGACGCCGTCGACTTCGCCCACTTTGGTGAAGCGCCGGTTCACGCCGCCAAAGGCCGCAAGTGCTGCGCGGATCTCGTCCAGCTTCATGCCGAGGTGACGGCACACTGCCACCGCCGACAGCGCGTTAGAGACGTTGTGATCGCCCGGCATCGGCAGCGTGCAGCCTTCGATCTTCTGCCCTTCGGCTTGCAGCAGGATGTCGAAATGCGCCACACCGCCTTTGTAGGTGAGGTTCACCGCGCGCACGTCCGCTTGTGCGTTAAAGCCATAGGTCACCACGCGGCGGTCCGAAATCCGTCCCACCAGCGCCTGCACCTCGGCGTGGTCAGTGCAGCAGACCGCAAGACCATAGAAGGGGATGTTGGAGACAAACTCATAAAACCCGTCGCGCAGCCGGTCAAAATCGCCCCAGTGTTCCATATGCTCGGGGTCGATATTGGTCACGACGGCGATGGTGGCGGGCAGCCGGTTGAAGGTGCCATCGCTCTCGTCGGCCTCAACCACCATCCATTCGCCCTGCCCCATCCGCGCGTTCGATCCATAGGCGTGGATGATGCCGCCGTTGACCACGGTGGGGTCAAAGCCGCCCGCGACCATCAGTTCGGCCATCATGGTGGTGGTGGTGGTCTTGCCGTGGGTGCCGCCGATGGCGATGTTGGACTTGAGCCGCATCAGCTCGGCCAGCATCTCGGCCCGGCGCACCACCGGCAGACCGCGCGCGCGGGCTTCGTCCAGCTCGGCATTGCCGGGTTTGATTGCGGAGGAGATCACCACCACTTCGGCGTTTTCCAGATTCTCGGCGCGCTGGCCCTCAAACACGGTGGCCCCGAGGGTTTCCAGCCGCTGGGTAATCTTAGAAGATTTCAGATCCGAACCCTGCACCACATAGCCGAGATTGAGCAGAACTTCGGCGATGCCGGACATACCGATGCCGCCGATGCCGACGAAATGGATCGGGCCGACGTCGCCGGGCAATTTGGTGGCAGGGGTCATTGGGCAGCTTCCTCGGACAAATGTTCAACAAGCGCCACGAGACGATCCGTGGCATCGGGGATGCCTGTGCTCAATGCTGCGTTCGCCATCTGGGTGGCCCCTTGGGCATTGGTCAGGACTGCGGCGATTTGCTCTGCTAGTGATGCAGTGTCAAGGGCGCTCTCTGGGATACGAATGGCACCGCCTGCTTCAACCAGCCCGCGGGCATTGGCGGTCTGGTGATCCCCTGCGGCCGTGGCCAGCGGGATCAGGATCGAAGGGCGTCCAATGATCGAAATATCCGCGATAGAGGACGCACCGGAGCGCGAAATCACCAGCTGCGCCTCGGAAATGCGCGACGGCACATCGGTAAAGAAGGGCTGCACCTCGGCATCAATCCCCGCATCGGCGTAAAACTGCGCAACACGCGCCTGATCTTCGTCGCGGGCCTGATGGCTGACGCGCAAATGGCGGCGAAGGGCTTCGGGCAGCGCGGCAATTGCGCCGGGGACAACATCCGACAGGATGCGCGCGCCCTGACTGCCGCCGATCACCAAGAGCGACATCGGATAATCGCCGGGCGGAATATAGGGCGCGCCCTGACGTTCCAGAACCGCACCGCGCACCGGATTGCCGACATGCACGCCATGCGCGCCCTCCGGCAGCTCCGTGGGCCAGACGCCGCACGCGACCTGCGCCACGCGGGTGGCGAATTTCTGGTTCACCTTGCCCAGCACGCCGTTTTGTTCGTGGATCATGCGCGGCAGCCCCAACAGCGTCGCCGCCCCCAGCGCCGGGATCGAGGGATAGCCGCCAAAGCCGATCACCGCATCAGGCCGTTCACGCCGCATTTCCAGCGCCATAGAAGCCACGCCAGCCGCGATGCGGGGCGCGACCATAGCCTTTGCTAGCAACCCGCCACGCGCAAATGTGGCCGAGGACACTTCGGTGATCTCGGTCGAATGGGGAAAACCGCCGGTATAGCGCGCCCCGCGCGCATCGGTAGAGAGCTTCACCCGCCAGCCTCTGCGCAACATCGCTTCTGCCAAGGCCTGCGCGGGGAACATATGTCCCCCGGTGCCGCCCGCCGCCATCAGGAGCAGTTTCTGTGTCATCTTGTGCCTGCCTTCGCGTTCTTATCCGTTGACCGGCCCACCTCTCTTATCCGCGCCCACGTCCGCGCAAGGCGTCCGCGATTTCGCCCTGAGGTCGGGACCGGGTGAAGGCTAGGAGCATACCCATTGCGATGCCGCCTGCAATCAGGGAGGAGCCGCCATAGCTTACGAACGGCAAAGTCATGCCTTTCGCGGGCAGAAGACGCACCGCAACGCCCATGTTGATCATCGCCTGAACGCCGAATGTGCAGGCCAGACCCGCCCCGGCGAGGCGGATGAATGTGTCCCGTTCGCGCATCAGACGGAACAGCGAGCGCACGACGATCATCGCGTAGAGGAAGATGATGATGGAGACGAGCACCAGCCCGTATTCCTCGGCCGCGACGGCAATGATGAAATCGGTATGCGCATCCGGCAGCGACCATTTTACCTGTCCTTCGCCGACGCCGACACCAAACAGACCACCCTCACGGATCGCATTGGTGGCATAGCCAAGCTGCGTGGTCGGGTCGAGGTCCGGGCTCAGAAAGCCATCAATCCGGCGGGCAAAGTGTTCTGAGTTGGAATAGGCAACGACGCCGCCAAAGATCACCACGCCAGCCATGCCCACCAAGAGCAGCATCGGCGCGCCGGCGACGAAATACATCACACCCCAGCCAAAGAGGATCAGACAGGCCTGACCGAAGTCAGGTTGCAGCACCAGAAGCATCACAACTGCCATGCAAAGCCCAAAGGACAGCAGCGTCCCCGGAGGGCCATAAATCTGCTGGCTGGCGGCGATCATCCAGGCGGCAAGCACGATGAAACCGGGCTTTAGAAACTCCGACGGTTGCAGCGACGCAAAGCCAAGGCTGTACCAGCGCACCGCCCCTTTGCCAAAATCGGTGCCGAAGATGGGCAAGAGCGCCATCGCCACGAAAGCAAAGATAAAACCGATCACCGCCAACCGACGCACCAGCGTCGGCGACATCATCGAGGTCAGCATCATCGCCACCAATGCGCTACAGCCAAAAAAGGCCTGACGTTGAACATAGTGAAAATTGTCCAGACCGTTGCGCGCCGCCAGCGGAACCGACGCCGCCAGCCCCAGAAGCAGGCCAACAATGAACAGGGACACGATGAAAGTCGTCGTCCACTTGTCCAGTGTCCGCCACCATTTCGGGAGGATCGGCTCCCCCTCTTGCGCGGGAAGCGCGCCATAGACCATCTCAGTCATGGGTTCACTGCCTTGATTGGGCCCATAGGTGCAGGGCCTGTTTCGCCTCGATGTGTCCCGTTTTTGGGACTTATTGGCTAAAGTGTAACCCGATTGCGCCGATCAGGCCAGCATCTTCCGGGCATCCAGCCGGGGAAAATGACATCATTCCGCCCCGCAGTGGCCACATTTGCTTTTGCAGCTGCGACTTGCGTGGTGCGCGCTTTCATGGTCGATGCGGCCCATGCGGATAAAAACCTTGATTCTCGGCGCTGGCGCAGCTGGCATGATGTGCGCGGCGCGCACAGGGGGCGACTGCCTCGTGGTGGACCATGCCAAGGCACCGGGCGAAAAGATCCGCATTTCTGGCGGCGGGCGCTGCAACTTTACGAATATGTATGCAGCACCGGAAAACTACCTCTCGCAGAACCCGCATTTCTGCAAATCGGCGATGGCGCGCTACACCCAGTGGGATTTCATCGAACTGGTCACCCGCCACGGCATCGCATGGCACGAGAAAACCCTTGGCCAGCTGTTTTGCGACGACTCCGCCCGACAGATCGTTGCGATGCTGGTCAAAGAGCTGCGCGATGCGGGCGCCGATCTGTGGTTGCAAACCTCGGTGGTCGATGTGTCTCATGGCTGCGACGGATTCACCGTGCGGCTGGAACGCGAAGGCAAGCCGGTGACGATCATCGCGCAAAACCTCGTGCTGGCGACGGGGGGCAAATCGATCCCCAAGATGGGTGCAACTGGGCTTGCCTATGAGATCGCCACGCAGTTCGGCCTTCATGTTCTGGACACCCGCCCTGGCCTTGTGCCCTTCACCTTTGGGGCGGATCGGTTCAAACCCCTTGCGGGCGTGTCGGTCCCTGCGCGCATTTCCAATGCCGAGGCCAGTTTTGATGAGGCCTTGTTGTTCACGCACCGTGGACTTTCTGGCCCTGCGGTCCTGCAAATCTCCAGCTATTGGCGCGAGGGCGAGGAGATCGCAGTGCACCTCTTGCCGGAGGTGGATCTCTTTGTGGCCCTGCGCGAGCAGCGCCAGCAGAGCGGACGCAAAGATCTGACCACAGAACTTGCCCGCCACCTGCCCACACGGCTGGTAGAAGATCTGGCGGCAGATGGCAGCCTCAAGGGGCGATTGGCCGATCAGTCCGACGCAGCGCTTCAGGCGCTGTGCGACCGGCTGAAAGACTGGCGATTGAAACCCACAGGCACCGAAGGTTACCGCACCGCCGAGGTCACATTGGGCGGCATCGACACCGATGCGCTATCGTCGCGCAGCATGGAGGCCAAGGCGGTGCCCGGCCTTTATGCAATTGGCGAAGCAGTGGATGTGACCGGCTGGCTTGGCGGTTATAACTTCCAATGGGCATGGGCGTCAGGCCACGCCGCAGGAACCGCTATCCGGGGTTAATCGTTGGGGCCTAGCCGTTCAGACGTGCCGTGACCTCTGCAATAAAATCCTCGCCGCGTTTTTCAAAGCTGTCGTATTGATCAAAGCTCGCCGCCGCAGGAGCCAAGAGCACAGTCTCCCCCTCACCTGCATCGGCCATCGCATGTTCAACCGCCGCTGCCATAGTGGTGCAGACCTCCGCATCGACGTTGAGCTGCATGGCAAATTGCGCCGCCTCGCGACCGATCACATAGGCCTTGAGCACCTCACCTGTCGCGCCCTTCAGCGCCTCAAGCCCGCCCTCTTTTTCAAGACCGCCACAGATCCAGCGGATTTTTTTGAACGCACTCAGCGCCTTGGCCGCACTGTCCACATTGGTGGCCTTGCTGTCATTTACATAAGACACCCCATTCACCTGCGCGACACGCTGACTGCGGTGTGGCAGGCCCGGGTAGGTCTTCATCGCAGCCTCGATCACCCGCGGCGCAAGACCAAGGGTGCGCGCCGCCGCATAGGCCGCGCAGGCGTTTTGGTGATTGTGCGCGCCGGGCAGGCCGGGAATATCGCGCAGATCAATTGATCCTGCCTGCCGTCCCTTGCGGTACTCCGACAGGAACCCTTTGCGGGCGAATACACTCCACCCCGCACTGCCAGACAGTTTTTGCCCTGACGAGACGCGGATCACCCGGTCATCGCCATTGCCCTCGCTCATCTGCCCTGCAAGGAACAGGCCCTCATCTTCGTCGATGCCAATGACCGCGCGGTCAGGGCCACCTTCGGCGAACAGACGTCGCTTGGCGGCGAAATAGCCCCCCATGCCTGCGTGGCGATCCAGATGATCCGGGGTGAGATTGGTGAAAACAGCCACATCCGGGGTAAGCGCGCGCGCCAAATCCGTCTGATAAGATGAGAGCTCCAGCACCACAACACCGCCGTCCACGGGTGGGTCGATATCCAGCACCCCGCGCCCGATATTGCCCGCCATCTGGCTGTTGCGCCCGACATGTTCAAGAATGTGGTGCAACAGCGCGACCGTGGTTGATTTCCCGTTGGAGCCGGTCACTGCGATCACTTTTGGCGGTGTATCGAACTCATCCCATTCCGACGTCGCCACTGAGCGGAAGAACAGGCCAATGTCATTGTCCACCGGGACCCCCGCGCTCAATGCCGCACGCACCACCGGGTTCGGTTTGGGATAGAGGTGCGGGATACCGGGTGACACGATCAGGGCTGAGATGCCTTCGAAAGCGCCCTGCTTGGTCAACTCGCGGCAGGTGAACCCCTCCGCCTCGGCGTTTTCGCGTGCGGCAGGGTTGTCATCCCAACAGATCGCCTCGGCCCCGCCCTCGCGCAACGCACGTGCAGTGGCAAGCCCCGAACGCCCCAACCCCAGCACTGCCACGTTTTGTCCTGTGACACCTTTGACCGGGATCATGCTTCACCTCATTTATAGTGGTTCAAATCGGCGCGACATTGCACCTGAGCGCGGCCAGAATGCAAGCGCAGACAACATGTGGCGGGAACCACCTCCCCACACAGGCCGACGACAAGTCATCCGGCGTTGTGGCGCAGAGCCATCCCCTCACCAAAGCAGGCAGCGCAACGAAAAAGACCTCCCGCTGGGGGAGGCCTTGAGGATCAATCGTCCATCTTCAGAGCAGAGATAAACGCCTCTTGCGGGATATCGACACGACCAAATTGGCGCATCTTTTTCTTACCGGCTTTTTGCTTGTCCAAGAGCTTGCGCTTCCGGGTGGCATCGCCGCCGTAGCATTTCGCGGTCACGTCCTTGCGCATTGCGGAAAGGGTCTCGCGGGCGATGACCTTGCCGCCGATAGCCGCCTGAATCGGGATCTTGAACATGTGGCGCGGGATCAGCTCCTTGAGCTTTTCGCACATCGCACGTCCCCGCGCTTCGGCGCGGTCGCGGTGTACCATCATCGACAGCGCATCCACAGGCTCATCGTTCACCAGCACCGACATTTTGACCAAATTATCGATACGGTAGCCGATCATCTGATAGTCAAAAGAGGCATAGCCCTTGGTCACCGACTTCAACCGGTCATAGAAATCAAAGACCACTTCGTTTAGCGGCAGATCATAAACGACCATGGCGCGCGACCCCGCATAGGAGAGGTCTTCTTGAATGCCACGGCGATCCTGACAGAGTTTCAACACATCACCGAGATACTCGTCCGGCACCAGAATGGTCGCTTTGATGCGCGGCTCTTCGACGTGATCCACTGTGGACAGATCGGGCATGTCAGCGGGGTTGTGCAGTTCGGACATCACACCGTCTTTGCCAAAGACGTGATAAACAACGGAGGGCGCGGTGGTGATCAGTTCGATATTGTATTCGCGCTCGATCCGGTCGCGGATCACCTCAAGGTGCAAGAGCCCCAAGAAGCCGCAGCGGAAGCCAAAGCCCAGTGCCGCAGAGGTTTCCATCTCGTAAGAGAAAGACGCATCATTGAGGGCAAGTTTCTCAATCGCGTTGCGCAGGTCTTCGAATTCGGAACTGTCTACTGGGAACAGACCACAGAACACCACCGGCACCGAAGGTTTAAAGCCTGGCAGTGCAACCTCGGCACCCTTTTTGTCATGGGTGATGGTATCGCCCACCTTGGTATCGCGCACCTGTTTGATCGAAGCGGTGATAAAGCCGATCTCGCCGGGGCCAAGCTCATCAACGGTCTGCATGGCAGGGCGGAACACGCCGATGCGCTCAACACCATAGCGGGCGTTGGTCTGCATCATCCTGATTTGGTCACCCTTTTTCAGAACGCCATCCATGATGCGCACCAGCACGATGACGCCGAGGTAGGCATCATACCAGCTATCCACCAGCATCGCCTTCAGGGGGGCGTCGCGCTCCCCTTTTGGTGCGGGCAGGCGCTGCACGATTGCTTCAAGGGTTTCCTTGATGCCAATGCCGGTTTTGGCTGACACCTGAATGGCATCTGTCGCATCGATTCCGATCACATCCTCGATTTGCTCGGCGACGCGATCACAATCGGCGGCGGGCAGGTCGATCTTGTTGAGAACCGGTACGATCTCATGATCTGCGTCGATCGCCTGATAGACATTCGCCAGTGTTTGCGCCTCAACCCCTTGGGTTGAGTCGACCACCAGCAGAGAGCCTTCTACCGCGCGCATGGAGCGGGAGACCTCATAGGCGAAGTCGACGTGACCGGGGGTGTCGATCAGGTTCAGCACATAGCGTTCACCGTCGTCTGCCTCGTAATCGATGCGGACGGTGTTCGCCTTAATGGTGATGCCCCGCTCGCGCTCGATGTCCATGGCGTCGAGCAGCTGCTCTTTCATGTCACGATCCTGCACCGTCCCCGTCGATTGGATGAGGCGGTCAGCAAGCGTGGACTTGCCGTGGTCGATATGAGCGACGATGGAGAAATTGCGGATTTTCGAGAGCTCTGTCATGACAAGCGCATATGATTGGGATTTTGCATTTGGTCAAGGTGGATCGTGCGCTTGTGCGCCGGTGAAATGCACGCAGATGCGACCTGTTGCCGCCTACGAGATCCCAAGCAGCCAAACTCCGCTGTCTCCCCATTGAAATATCCCGTTGAGATGTGGAATAGGTAGTCAAATTTCTTGTATTCCCAACTGTGCCAACCGGAGAATGATGATCGTGTTCCGACTGACCCTCGCCGCCTGCCTATGCGTTACCTCCACCCTCTTTATCGCACCGTCAGCTGAAGCCGGGGCGATTGAGCGTGCATGCCGCAATTCAAACAGAAGCGCTGCAGAGGCAAACCTGTGCCGTTGCATCCAGCAGGTCGCCGAAGGCCGATTGACCAAATCCGAACAGCGCACCGTCTCCAAATGGTTTGCTGATCCCCACCGGGCACAAGAAGTGCGCCAATCAGCACGCAGCAGCGATGCTCGCCTGTGGAAGAAATACAAAGTTTTTGGAAGTGACGCCGAGCGCATCTGCGGTTAATGCTGCGTTTACCGTCAACTTTGATCTTTGATGGAAAAATGGTTAATTGGCGTTGCCCGTGACCATTTTTCTTTCAAAAACGTGAAACTTCCTATAAATCATCCGAATTGATAACTTTTTCCTTTTCAAACTAATAAAATAAAAATAGAAACATTGAAGATTGTTTCGCATGCAGGGAAATCCTGTGATGTGTAGTGTTCAGACGCTCCCCCGGCAGAAGCATCGCGTGACGGAGTTTGAATGAAATTGGACTTTTGGGAGCCAACCTATGCTTATGAAAGGCGTTACTCTCCGAGGGCTAGAAGTTTTTGAAGCTTTGGCCAAGTCGGGTTCTGTTGCGCAGGCTGCCGACATTACTGGTCTTAGTCAGCCAGCGGTCAGCCAGCAGCTTCGCAACCTCGAGAAAGCACTTGGCTCCGATCTTGTAGATCACGGTCGTCGCCCCATGGTTCTGACTTCGGCCGGGCGCAGCTTCTTGTCCCGCACTCAGGCCGTTTTGAGCGAATTGCGACTGGCCCAGAGCGAGCTTACGGTGATGGATCTTTCACATCTGCCTGCGCTTTCTATGGGGCTGATTGATGACTTCGACAATGATCTGACACCGCGTCTTGCAACCATTTTAGCCGATAGCCTGACCCAATGCCGCTTTAAGATGGTCACCGCCTCCAGCCATGACATTTATAAGGCAATGGCAGAAAAAGAACTGCATATCGGCGTCGCCGCTTCCACCGGAGAGCTGCGTTCCGGCATGAACGAATATCCGCTGGTCGAAGATCCGTTCATCCTTGTTGCACCGCGCGGACGTGTCACCGACCCGGATGACGTTGGAAATCAACTGAATCACCTGCCTTTGTTGCGCTATGCCCGTGATCAATTGATCTCCCAGCAGATCGAATCTCACCTGACCCGCCACAAGATGGAGTTTGATGATCGTTTCGAAATCGGCTCTCATCTTGCGCTGATGGCAATGGTTGCACGCCGCATCGGTTGGGCGATCACCACGCCGCTGGGTTATATGCGTGCCGCGCGCTTCCACGAAGAGATCGACGCGTTCGCCCTGCCCTTCGCAGGCTTTTCACGTCGTATTTCTCTGTTTGCGCAGTCGGATTGGCCGGACACGGTTCCGCTCGAAGTTGCCGGCACTGTGCGTCGCCTGACCCAAAGCCAGATCATCGCACCCGCAATCAACCGCCTGCCATGGCTGGCCGGGCAATTGCGCGTGCTTGAGAGCTAAGGTTTACCGACGCTCCCTCCCAATCACCGCTACGAGATCTTGCGCTGCAATCCAATTGCAGCGCTTTCTAATAGGTCGAGGCAGCCGTCGAAGTCGCGAGAGTAATAGGGGTCAGGCACCTCATCTGCAGACCCCTCCGCAGCCAAGGGAGCAAATAGCTCGACCGGGGTGGTATTTCCGGCTGGACGCAAGCTCTCCACGTTGCGCCGGTTTTCTTTATCCATCACGACGATCAAATCAAAATTTCGAAAATCACTCGTGGTGAATTGCCGTGCCCTCAAATCGCTCATATCAATTCCACGCGCGCCTGCTGCGGTCGCCATAGGCGCGTATGGCGGCTCTCCCACGTGGAAATCCGAGGTGCCAGCACTATCCGTTCGTATATGAGGGCATCTTTCTCGAAAAAGCGCTTCCGCAGCGGGCGATCGGCAAATATTTCCAAGGCAGACAAACAATACGCTTTTCACGGAAGATCCCTTTTAGATTTGAAATGCTGAAATTAAGTATTTTCGGCACCTGCCCGACTATGCCAGTTTATCAACACAGCGACCATGAATAAACCGCGACACAAAGGGCCCGACATGAGCAAGATTGTGATCCTCACCGGTACCGGGATTTCAGCAGAAAGCGGGCTCGGCACATTTCGCGACGAGGGCGGGTTATGGTCCCAGCACCGGATCGAAGATGTAGCAACACCTGAGGGTTTTGCCCGCGCGACCCCGAGCTGGTGCATCGCTTTTACTCCGCGCGCCGCCAACAGGCCGCAGAGGCTCAGCCGAACGCAGCCCATCTCGCCCTCGCGCAGCTCGAACAACGCTGGGCGGGAGAGGTCGTCATCGTGACGCAAAACGTGGATGGGCTGCATGAAGCAGCAGGTGCGCGCAATGTGCTCCACATGCACGGCAAACTAGGAGGTGCTCTCTGTGCTGCCTGTGCGCATCAATGGCAGGCCCCTATGGAGATGACACTGGCGACAACATGCCCCGCCTGTGGCGCTCAACAGGCGCGCCCCGATGTGGTCTGGTTCGGTGAAATTCCCTATCACATGGAAGAGATCATCTCTCATCTGGAAGAAGCCGATCTGTTCGCGTCCATCGGGACCTCTGGGCAGGTTTACCCAGCCGCGTCCTTTGTGCAGGAGGCGGCAGTCAATGGCGCTGATACGGTCGAACTGAATCTGGAACCCTCGGAGATCAGCCGGGCCTTCGGTGTACGTCATTTTGGTCCTGCAACAGAGATTGTGCCAAAATGGGTTGAAGGCCTGCTGACGGGCAGCAACGCATAAAAAAGCCCCGACACATGCCGGGGCTTTGCTTTCGTCTGTCTTGCGATCAAAGAGCGGCTGACGATCAGTTGGAATGCTCGCTGTGGTCGCCGTGATTATCGTGGCCCGCATGCCCTTCTGTCGGCTGACGGTCCATATCCACCTCGATCTGAACCGGGACCTCTCCGGCCTTTTCAAACACCAGGGTGACGTCGATTTTATCGCCATCCTTGAGTTCACGGTTGAGGCCCATGAACATGATGTGATCGCCACCGCGCTGGAACATATGCGTCCCACCCGCCGGGATCGCAAAGCCCTCTTCTACGGGCATCATCTTCATAACGCCGTTGGCGTCCTCTTTGCTGGTGTGCAACTCCACCCGCTTGGCCACGTCAGAGCGTGCTTCTACAAGGCGATCATCGGTGTCGCCCTGATTGAGGACCTCCATGAAGGCCCCGCCCGACATTTTGTTGCTGGACCGCGCGTAGGCGTCCTGCACGACCATTTCCGCCGCAGCGGTGCCCGCAAGAGCGAGGGTTGTAATCGCGGAAAATGCTGCCGAGCGGCTGAGAGTTTTAATGGACATCTGTTGTCTCCTTGAGAATTTGACTGTTGGCTTCGGGCACATGCGTGCAACCGGCCTGACGTAAAGTTTGGGAACAGGTCAGACCAACGGCGGCGCGCGCGCACGGGCCGTGCGCTCCGTTGCAACATCGCTCTGCGCGCGCGAGGGCAGTCGATGCGCTTGCCGCATCACGGCAGCGGGCGCGAGGAACACCATCGGGCTCTGAGCCAGATCAAGGATGTGATTGATGCAGTCCGGGCAGATATGCGGCGCGCCCGTCGGTTCGCCGTTCTCGTCGACATAGACAGTCACAGGCCCCGTGCCGGTGCACAGGATGACCTGCCCCGTCGCATCACGCGCAAAGCGGCTGGCAGCGGCGCTATGGCCGGTCAGCAACAATGCCGCCGCGAGCAGCAGGGCAGTATACCGTCTAAGCAATGTCATTGGCACAATCATATCTCAGGAAGACAGACATGCCACAAGCCCCGACCCAAAGCCGCGGGCAAAGAGTCGCGGAGATGAATCATTGGCACCAAACGGAAAAAACCACCGAGATTCGCACCCGGTGGTCTTTTAAAATTCTTGGGCAGGATCAAGAAATCACGCGACCTATCAGGCCTGCGCGGCTTGTGCCTTTGCGATTTCTTTTTTGACCTTCAGCGCCGCGTCAGACAGCTCTGCGTCTTTTGCTTTGGCAAGGAAGGCGTCCAGACCACCACGGTGATCAACCGAACGCAGCGCTGCAGCAGAGATGCGCAGCTTCACACCGCGGCCGAGAGTCTCGGACTGCAGGGTAACGTCGTTCAGGTTCGGCAAGAAACGACGCTTGGTTTTGTTGTTGGCGTGGCTGACATTGTTGCCAGTCATCGGGCCTTTTCCGGTCAGTTCGCAACGGCGCGACATGGTGTTATCCTTCGTATCTGCGGCGTCCCGACCCGAGTACAGCCTGCCCGGCCTTTTGGAATCAGTCGCCAAATTACAAGGGCGCTGCCATTGGCTGCGCCCGAAAACTGGTTGGATGCGTTTAGGAGGAATCGCGAAGATGGTCAAGCCATATGCGACGCTTTTATGGCAGACCAGCCGACATTCCCGCGCCATCCCCTCCAGCGCTGGCGGACTTTTACAATTTCGGGGCCAAGATGCAAGCGTGTGCGCGCCATATTGGGCCGTCAACACCCCCAGCCCTCACACCTGAGTCGCAGGTCCTAGCCCACGCGCGACGGATCAAGGTCCGCGACACCCAACCCCGTCAACAGATCGCGCGCAGCCTCTTGTGGGGTTTGCGCGCCCTCGGCCACCTTTTTCGACAGTTCCGTCATGCGCGACTTTGCCCAAGAGGTCTGAAGCCGCGCCAAAAGCGCCTGCCGAACCTCTTCAGAAAACCAGTACTGCGCCTGCTGCGCCCGGTTCTGATCCCAGAACCCGTTGTCGCGCCGCCACTGCGCCAGCGCCTGCACCTCTGCCCAGGCCTTGTCCAGCCCGGCGGCCTCGATCGCGGAGACGGTCAACGCCTTGGGAAAACCATCCGGATCTTGCGGACGTTTGCGCAAAAGCCGCAGCGCCCCGGCATAATCGGCGCAGGTGCGAGTCGCCGTCGCCTTCAGATCGCCATCGGCCTTGTTGATCAGAATCATGTCGGCGATCTCCATGATGCCGCGCTTCACGCCCTGAAGCTCATCGCCGCCCGCAGGGGCCAGCAACAACAGGAACAGATCGGACAGTTCCGACACAACGGTTTCCGACTGCCCCACCCCCACGGTTTCGATCAGCACCACGTCAAAGCCTGCCGCCTCGCATAGCGCTACCGCATCGCGGGTGCGGCGGGCAACACCACCAAGGTGGCTCTGGCTAGGACTGGGGCGAATGAACGCCGCGCGTTCACGGCTGAGCCGTTCCATCCGGGTTTTATCCCCCAGAATTGATCCACCGGACCGCGCCGAGCTGGGATCAACCGCCAGCACCGCGACCCGCAGTCCCTGCGCGATGAGCATCATGCCAAAGGCCTCGATAAAGGTGGATTTACCCACCCCGGGCGTTCCTGACAGACCGATCCTAAGGGCATGACGGTCGCTCTTGGCCAGACGCGACAGCAAGTCATCCGCCTGCGCGCGGTGATCCGGACGGGCGCTTTCCACCAATGTGATGGCGCGGGCCAAGGCCCGACGGTCCGCGTTTAAGATCCTGTCACTCAGCTGTGCGATGTCCATGGCGCGCCTCTCGTCCTTGCCGCGCATTGATGGCGCAGCCGGGGCGCGCTTGTCCAGTGGCCCTGCCGCAAAACCTCAATGACGCTTCGAAACATGCGCTTGATATTGGAAAGGAATTGCCTTGATGCGCCATTACCTTGTCCTCGGAGGGGTTATGCTGCTCGCGGCCTTCATATCGCCCGTGGCTGTATTCGCGAATGACCCCAGCACGAGCGATCAGCAGCACTATATTGTGCGGGGCCTCGGCGTCAAACTTGGCATTTTCACTCTTGCCAGCCAACGCAGCGGTGGCACCTACGGCGTGCGCAGCCGCTTTACCTCGACCGGTGCGGTGGCACTGCTGGCGCGGGTTCACTTTGAGATGCAGGCGACCGGGCGCTGGACCTCCGCAGGACCTCGGCCCGCGTGGTTCCTGGAAAACGTCGACACGGGGCGGCGGCAATCGACGGCCCACCTCGATTATGCAAGTGGCGTGCCCCGCGTCACCGGCGGGCGTCTTGACGCTGACACCCCGCCTCTTCGCCCGGAGCACCAGCGCGACACAGTTGATCCCGCCACCGCCATTTTCCGCGCGGTGGCACCGCAAGCAGCAGATGATCTCTGCTCTTTTGATCAGCCAATCTTTGATGGGGCACGGCGCACGCGGCTGGTGCTGGACCCGCCACGTCCAAAGGGAGCGGGGTTTGTCTGCCGGGGCACATTGCAACGCGAAGACGGCTACAGCGCGCGAGAACTGGCGCGGGCAAAGTCCTTTGACCTCGAACTCAGCTACGAGGCCGGGCCGGATGGGCGTTTCCACATGTCCACCGCCAAAGTCGCCACGGTTTTTGGCACTGTCACGCTGCAAGGTGGGCTTACGCAGGCTGGACGTTAAGCCCGCGATTGGCGATAAGCGCCGCCATGATACGGCTCCCGATTGATGACGCGCTTCCTGACCTGATTGATGCTCTGCGCGCGCGGGGCCGCGCGGTGTTGCAAGCGCCCCCCGGTGCGGGCAAGACCACCAAGGTGCCGCTTGCGATCCTTGAGGCAGGCTTGACCACCGGGCGCATCCTGATGCTGGAGCCCCGCCGCCTCGCCGCCCGCACTGCGGCAGAGCGCATGGCGTCAACATTGGGGGAAAGCCCGGGTCAGACCGTCGGCTACCGGGTGCGCGGCGAGGCCAAGATCTCAAAATCCACCCGCATCGAAGTTGTCACCGAAGGCATCCTGACCCGGATGCTGCAATCGGACCCGGATCTGCCGGGCGTCGGCGCGGTGATCTTCGACGAATTTCACGAACGCTCCCTCAATGGCGATCTGGGGCTCGCCTTCTGCCTTGAGGTTGCAGGTGCCCTGCGCGACGATCTCTTGCTGCTGGCGATGTCCGCGACGCTGGATGCAGGCCCTGTGGCGGCCCTGATGGATGCGCCCATTGTGACCTCCGAGGGGCGCAGCTACCCGGTCGAAACCCGCTGGCTCGACAGCCCCCTGCCCGCCAAGGCACGCAAGCTGGACGCGCTGGTGGATCTGGTCGTCCGCGCGGAAGGTGAGACCCGCGAGACCGGCGGGGGCCTTTTGGTGTTCCTGCCCGGCGAGGGCGAAATCCGCCGGGCCGCCAGCGCGCTGGAGGCCCGGCTGCCCGGCCATTGCCAGATCCGCCCGCTGTTTGGCGCCCTCCCCTTTGCCGAGCAACGCGCCGCCATCGCCCCCGTGTCCGAGGGACGCAAGGTGGTGCTGGCGACCTCCATCGCCGAAACCTCCCTGACGATCGAGGACATCCGCGTCGTGGTGGATATGGGACAGGCCCGGCGCGCCCGGTTTGACCCCGGTGCAGGCATGTCGCGGCTGGTGACCGAACGGGTGACCCGCGCCGAAGCCACCCAGCGGCAGGGCCGGGCCGGTCGCGTGGCCGAGGGCACCTGCTATCGGCTCTGGTCCAAGGGCGAAGAGGGCGCGCTGATGGCCTATCCCCCGGCCGAGATCGAGGCCGCAGACCTCACCGGTCTGGCGCTGGAACTGGCACTTTGGGGCGCGGAGCCTGCGGATCTGCCGCTGCTGACCCAGCCCCCCGCCGGTAGCCTGTCCGAGGCGCGTGCCCTGATGCAGATGCTCGGCGCGCTGGATGGGCAGATGCGGATCACCGACCATGGCCGCGCGCTGGCCCGCCTGCCCCTGCACCCGCGTCTGGCGCATATGCTGGCGGTGGCGGGACCGGAGAGCGCCACACTGGCGGCGCTGTTGGCGGACCGCGATCCGTTGCGTGGCGCGCCGGTGGATCTGGCGCTGCGTCTTGAAGCCCTGCGGGATCTGCGCCGCTTCCGCGACCGCCGCCCCTATCAGGTCAAGACCCCCGCTCTGCAGGCCATTACCAGTGAGGCAAAGCGCCTGCGCCGGCAACGCGGCGGGCAGAGCGACGCTTCGACCAGCGCCGAGGGCAGACCCGCCGCCGCCGCCACATCAGATCCACTCTCTGCGGCGGCCATGGCGGCGCTGGCCTATCCGGATCGGGTGGCCCAGCGCCGCAAGGGCGATGATGCCCGCTATGTGCTCTCCGGTGGCAAGGGCGCGGTGCTGGAAAACTCCGACCCGCTGGCCGCGGCCCCTTACCTTGTTGTGACCGACAGCGACGGCAATCCGCGCGAGGCCAGGATCCGCCTTGCGGCGCAGATCACCCTGGCCGAAATCCGCGCGTTGTTTGCAGATCTGATCCACTGGCAGGATCTCTGCAGCTGGTCCAAACGCGACCGCCGCGTGGTGGCGCGCAAACAGGAACGCTTTGGTGCGCTGGTGCTGGACGACCGCATCTGGAAGGACGTCCCGCCCGAGGCCACCGCCACCGCCATGCTCGACGGCGTGCGAGACCTCGGCCTGCGCCTGTCGCCCGCCGCCGCGCGGCTTGCCACCCGTGTCGAACTGCTGCGCGCCGAAGGCCACGACCTGCCGGATTTCTCCGAGGCGGGTCTGATGGCAACCCTCGAGGACTGGCTGCTGCCGATGCTCACCGGCGTGCGCTCAGACGCCGATTGGAAGGGGTTTGACGCGCTCCCGGCCCTGCGCGCCGCGCTGACGTGGGAACAGACCCAGCTCCTTGACCGCGAGGTTCCGGGCAGTTTCATCACGCCGCTTGGGCGCAAGATCCCCATTGACTACGCCAGCGACACACCGGGGATCGAGGTCCGCCTGCAGGAGATGTTCGGCGTCACCCGCCATCCGACCGTCGCGGGTGTGGCGCTGAAGGTCACGCTCTTGTCGCCAGCCCGTCGCCCGATCCAGATCACCCGCGATCTGCCGGGATTCTGGTCCGGCTCCTACGCCGATGTGCGCAAGGACATGCGCGCGCAGTACCCCAAACACCCCTGGCCCGAAGATCCCACGCAGGCCGAAGCAACCCTGCGCGCCCGCCCGCGCAAGTGAACGGTCGATGCAACGATGATATAAGAGCAACGGTAGCGAAAGTTTAACACAAAGAAGTTGTACTCACCCCAGAACAAGACTATCTGCACTTCCTCGTTCAGCTAAAGAGTATAAGAACACGCCCAAAAGGCTTCGAGCATTCGATGCAACAGTTACTGCAGAAATTCTGGTCTCAGACCTTTCTCCCCATGCTGTCGCGCCCGCGCAGGCTGCAGGTTGCTGCGCTGTGCTTTCGCCGCACCGACACGGGGTGCGAGGTGTTGCTTGTAACAAGCCGAGATACAGGCCGCTGGGTCATCCCGAAGGGCTGGCCCATGGAAGGTAAATCCAGTGCAGAAAGTGCCGCACAGGAAGCCTGGGAGGAAGCAGGCGTGCGTCAGGGGCAGTTCGACGAGGCTCCGGTGGGGCGTTTTGAATATGACAAACGTCTCGATAACGGCACTGCTGAGCCTTTGGAGACTTTGGTCTATGCAATCGAGGTCGAAGATCTGCGCGATGATTTTCCAGAGGTTCACGAGCGCAAGCGCAACTGGGTTTCACCTCAAGAAGCCGCGCAAATGGTGCGCGAACCTCAGCTTCAAGACCTTCTGAACAGCTTCCGCCCCTCTTGAACTCGCTGTTACCCTTCGCCCTTATCCTTGCCCACAAGGCATCCGGTCAGTCTGCCCGATATGCCGGGCATACCGTAGCCAATTGTCGTTTTGACGAAAGTTCCCTCTGATGGCGCGCCCTGACTGGAGATTGCTGGACAAAGATCTCGCCCGTCTGAACCAGATGGAGCGCACCACAGGCTATGTCGTGCGCCCGCTTCTGGGGTTTGGGTTGGCGCTCGCGTTCATGGCACTGGCCGGTGTCGAGGCCGCACTCGTGCTCGGCACATCGCCTACGACCATCATGGCCATGGTTGCGGCAGTGTTTGGTGCTTACCTGGCGCTCAACATCGGGGCCAATGACGTGGCCAACAACATGGGGCCTGCGGTTGGTGCCAAGGCGCTTCCGATGACCGCGGCCCTGATTGCCGCCGCCTTGGCAGAGGTCTCTGGCGCGCTCCTTGGTGGCAGCGAAGTGGTCGCGACGGTGTCCAGCAAGCTGATCGACCCAGAGGCCATGAGCGCCCCACAAACCGTTGTGCAGGCGATGATGTCGGCCATGATCGCATCGGCGCTCTGGGTCAATCTGGCCACATGGATGGGCGCACCAGTTTCCACCACCCAGAGCATCATCGGCTCCATTTTGGGCGCGACCACCGCAGCGGCGGGATTTGGCGCGGTAGATTGGTTCACCTTCAGTGGTATTGCGACCAGCTGGATGCTGTCGCCACTCATCGGTGCAGTGCTTGCAATGGCGCTTCTTGCTTTGATCCGCCAGCTGATCACCCAACAGGATGACAAAATGGCAGCAGCGCGGCGTTGGGTTCCGCTATTGCTGGCCGGAATGGGGGGCGCATTTGGCACGTTCTTTGTGCTGAAACTGCCCGAAAGCCTGTCGTCTGCAACGTCCAGTCAAGCGCTCTTGGCCGGGGTTGGTGTGGCACTGCTATCGTTCCTCATTGCCCGACCGCTTATTTTGCATCGCGCGGCGCAGCTGGAGCATCAAAAAGGCGCAATCAAAGCGTTGTTCAGACTGCCGCTGGTGATCGCGGCGGTGCTGATGTCTTTTGCTCACGGGGCCAATGATGTCGCCAACGCCATCAGCCCGCTTGCGACCATCGTACATGTCATGGGCCAACAGGAGGCAGGCACTCACCCGGCCGAAATCAATGCACTGGCCTCGCTCCATGTCCCATTCTGGGTGCTGATCATCGGCGCTTTTGGGATGGCGATGGGGGTGCTGCTGTTTGGCCCTCGGTTGGTCAATATGGTGGGCAACCAAATCACCAAGCTCAACCCAATTCGCGCCTATTGCGTCTCTACCTCTGCAGCCCTCACGGTGATCGTGGCCAGTTGGCTTGGGCTGCCAGTCTCATCGACGCATGTGGCGGTCGGTGCGGTCTTTGGCGTGGGGTTTTACCGCGAATATGCGGCCGCACATGCGCGCCGTGCTGGGCAAAAGGCGGAGCGGCCCGGCCTTCCACGCGAAGATCGCAGCCGCCGGCGCTTGGTGCGTCGCAGCCATGTGCTGACCATTCTGGCGGCATGGCTGATCACCGTTCCTTTATCCGCCGCGCTCTCTGCCGGCATTTATGCGTTGATGCATGTATTCTCGGTCTGATCAGCCGCCTCGCACATCTTCCCGAAGCAGAGAGGCGCTGACCGGCATCGCCATCCCGACGCGTGCGCCAAGATTTGACAAGTCTTGCAATAGCGACAGATCTGCCTCTTTCGCGGGGCCGCCTTGAACCATCGAAACCTCTGGCCATGCCAAGGTGTTCAATAGACCACCCACTCGCAAGGCCCTGAGCCGCAAGGACAGCGGCAAGCCCCGCGCTGGTTTTGGGCAAATGCCCGTTTTTCGCAGCACAGCCAGCGCCTCTTCAAGCAGGTCGGCACACAGGTTGCGCCACACGCGGTCCTGCAAGAGCGCGCGTGGCGCAATCCCTGCAAGGCTCGCGCACAGCGGCAGCAGCCCAGCCAATTTGCTCCCCCAAATCACACCCGAAATATCAGACTGAGCTTTGACATCGAGACAGGGTACGCTCAAATCGCGAGCCCAAATGCCTGCTTCTTCCGCGACGCGCATTGGCCCTCCTGCCCCATAACGGTGCATCCAGAGTGCCTCATCTTGCGAGCCCTCGACATGTTGGTCCACAGACCATGGCGCAAAGCCCAAGACCATCTGCCTTCCCGTGGGTGGGTCCGGCGGTAGCACGCAGTTTGCGGAGGTCGCAGAAGTGACGTTCAGCACCATGGTGCCCACAGGCGCGTTTGGTGTGATTTCGGACCAGACTGTTGCGGCTTCCAATTCGTCCAGATCCAGCAGAACCACAAGATCAGCACACCGCAGAGCGTCGCGCACCGGCAGACAGTCCAACACATCCGGCCCGATCCGTGCATCTAGTCCGCTGGGATCGGTAAGGCGCAATCCGCCGCGTTCAAACTGCGCTTGGGTTTGTCGAGCCACAGCCCATGTCACCCTATGCCCGGCCGCCGCCCAAAGCCCTGCGCAAAACCCCGCCAGAGCCGGGTCTCCCAGTACAACGATATGGCCCTCACTCACAACGGCACTCCCTTGCCGGTCCACGCAGCGCCACTGTGTCAGACGTGAGCGGTCCTGACCAGATCTGACCCGGGGAACGCAACGCGCCGGGCCAAAGGCCCGGCGCTACGCCCAACGGGAGGAGTTGCATTTTAATGCGGCTGCGACGGGCGGGAGCGCTCCCGCCGTGGTCAGGTCAGACGCCCAGACACCAGCGCATCACGGCCTTTTGCGCATGCAGCCGGTTTTCCGCCTCATCAAAGATCACGGACTGTGGACCGTCCATCACCGCAGAGGTCACTTCCTCTTCGCGGTGTGCGGGCAAGCAGTGCATAAACAGCGCATCCGGTTTTGCATGCGCCATCAACGCATCGTTCACCTGATAGGGGCGCAGCATGTTGTGACGCCGCTCTTTAGATGACTGGCTGTCGTGCATGGAGACCCAAGTGTCTGCCACCACCAAATCAGCACCCTCGACCGCCTTGGCCGCGTCGCGTTCAATGGTGATCTTAGATCCGGCCCTGCGCGCAAGGCCGATGAACTCATCCTCAGGATCCAGTTGCGAGGGGCCTGTAAAGGTCAAATCAAAGCCGAATTGCCCCGCTGCGTGAATGAATGAGGCGCAGACGTTGTTGCCGTCACCGGTCCAGACAACTTTCTTGCCTTTGATCGGGCCACGATGTTCCTCATAGGTGAGGATATCGGCCATGATCTGACAAGGGTGCGTGCGGTCGGTAAGCCCGTTGATGACTGGCACATCCGCGTATTCCGCCATTTCTGTCAGAACTGTTTCATCAAAGGTCCGGATCATGATCAGATCGACGTAGCGCGACATGACACGCGCCGTATCGGCAATGGTTTCGCCATGCCCGAGTTGCATATCCTTGCCCGACAGAACCATTGTCTCGCCACCCATCTGGCGCACGCCTACATCAAAGGACACCCGGGTCCGCGTCGATGGTTTTTCGAAGATCAGCGCCACCATGCGGCCAGCAAGCGGCTGGTCGTCATCGGGGGTGCCCTTGGGCCGGCCCTGACGCGCAGATTTCATCTGGCCTGCCTGATCAATGATTGTGCGCAGATCAGCCGGTGAGGTTTTATGGATATCGAGAAAATGGTTCATACTGTCGTCGCTTTCTGGAGAGGGAGACGTGGGGGCCAGCCCCCACACCCCCGAGGTATTTATGAAAAGATGAAGATCAGGCGGCTTCAACCGCCGTCGCCGCAGCCTCAAGGCGCAAGATGGCTTCTTCGATGTCGGCATCTGAGATCGTCAGCGCAGGCAGCAGACGGATGACATTGTCGGCTGCAGGCACTGTGATGACCTCAGCCGCGTAGCCCGCCTTGACCACCTCTGCATTCACCGCCTTGCATTTGAGGCCCAACATCAGACCGGAGCCGCGTACTTCTTCAAAAACCTCTGGATGCGACGCCACGAGACCTTCGAGTTTCTGACGCAAAAGACCTGCCTTGCGGTTTACCTCGGCGAGGAATTCAGGAGCCGCTACATGATCCATCACCGCGCAGCCCACCGCGCAACCAAGCGGGTTGCCGCCATAGGTCGAGCCATGGGTTCCAGCGGTCATGCCGGAGGCAGCGTTCTCTGTTGCCAGCACTGCACCAAGGGGGAAACCGCCGCCAATGCCCTTGGCGACCATCATGATGTCGGGAGTGATCCCTGCCCATTCATGCGCAAAAAGCTTGCCGGTGCGACCTACGCCGCATTGCACCTCATCGAGGATCAAAAGAATGCCATGTTCGTCACAGAGGGCACGCAAATCTTTGAGATCCTGATCGGGCATCGGGCGGATGCCGCCTTCGCCCTGCACCGGCTCTACCAAGATGGCTGCAGTGTTTTCATCAATGGCCGCTGCGACCGCCTGTGCATCGCCCCATGGCAGATGCACAAAACCGGGAAGCAATGGACCAAAGCCTTTGGTCATTTTCTCAGACCCTGCCGCAGCGATACCCGCAGAGGAGCGCCCATGGAACGACCCTTCAAAGGTGATGATTTCGACCTTCTCAGGAGTGCCCTTCTCAAAATGATACTTGCGGACCATTTTAACGGCCAGTTCACAAGCCTCGGTGCCGGAATTGGTAAAAAACACCGTATCGGCAAAGGTTTCCGCGACCAGCTTATCCGCCAGCGCCTGCTGCTGAGGGATCTCGTAGAGGTTGGAGACATGCCAGAGGTTTTGCGCCTGACTGGTCAGCGCCTCCACCAGAGCGGGATGTGCATGGCCCAGCGCGTTCACCGCAATGCCAGAGCCCAGATCCAGAAAACGTCGGCCATCCGCCTCGATCAGCCAAGACCCTTCGCCTTTGACGAAGTTCAAGGGCGCCCGGTTATAGGTCGGAAGAACGGAGGGGATCATCTGAAACATCCTTTAAGAGAGATCTAACGGGGTCAGGACCAAATCAGTGCCCCACCACGGGGCGACGGTCAACAACTGGTCCGGTTTGGTTTGAAAGGGTGGCGCCATTTTGAAGAACAAGCGAGGCGCGCGGGATCAAAAGCGCTGCGATTGGCAGCGTGTCAGGCACATTGGCGTCGACGTCGAGTCGACAAGAGAGTTGCGTGTTTGATCATAGGAAGGCTCCATAACGGAAGCATCGACGCGTGAAAACCCCCTTCGGCACCTATTTTAGAACAAAACGACGGACGCGCTGACTGGCATGCTGGCGGGGCACGGTAAAAGCGTCTGGAATGCATCGATCAACCGCGCAACCTTTGCGCTTGCCTTTAGAGCCGCGCTGTCGCACCGATTGTCGCATGACGCATGAGACCCCACAAAACCCTCCCCTTGCCGCGGCACTGATCCTGCTGGCAACTGTGTTTATTGCAGGCACCACCCTGCTGGCGAAATCGCTCGGGACAGATGTGCTGGGGCCGCCCTTGCACGCCCTGCAAATCAGTCAGGGGCGATTTGTTTTTGCCTTTATCGGGATTTCAGCGGCCGTTGTGGTCTTGCGTCAGAAGATCCACAAGCCCCATTGGGGGCTGCATATCGGGCGATCCACGTTTGGCTGGGGCGGTGTCACGCTGATGTTTGCCTCTGTAGCCTTTATCCCGCTGGCAGACGCAACGGCCATTTCATTCCTCAACCCGGTGATCGGCATGATGCTGGCGATCCCGTTTCTCGGCGAAAAGGTCGGGCCGTGGCGGTGGCTTGCTGCTGCGATTGCTCTTATGGGGGCAATGATTCTCTTGCGGCCAACACCTGAGAGTTTTCAACCTGCAGCGTTGCTGGCACTTGGCGCGGCCTTGGCCATGGGGGCTGAGCTGATCTTCATCAAGAAACTGGCCGGTGGGGAGCCGCCGGTGCAGATCCTGTGGGTTAACAACCTGATTGGGATGGTTATTGCCTCTTGCGCCGCGCTTGCCGTCTGGCAAATGCCAACAGCGGCGCAATGGGGCGCGCTGGCCGCGCTCGGCGCGCTTATGGCCTGTGCGCAGGCCTGTTTCGTCAATGCGATGGCGCGGGCGGATGCGTCTTTTGTTGCCCCATTTGCCTATGGGACACTGGTCTTTGCAGCAATCTATGATGCGGTGATCTTTGGCGTTGTACCAGACTGGGTCACAATCCTCGGGGCTGGCATTATCCTGTCTGGCGCGGGGCTGCTTGCATGGCGTGAAAGCGTCAATGGCAAGCGTCCAACGGTCACAGAACGCCTGCCCCGCCCCGAGGCAGAGCGTTAGTTTTTCAACCGGTATCCTGTACGCAGCATTTGCCACGCCAGCGCAACAATGACAGCTGTCGCCCCAAGGCAAACGAGCGCGCCGAAGGCCGGGTCGCTGTCAGATACGCCAATCATGCCGTAGCGCACCCCATCGATCAGGTAGAACACCGGATTGACGTGCGAAATTGCATAGAGCACCGGCGGCAGCGCCTCGACCGAGTAAAAGGTGCCAGACAAAAACGCCAATGGCGTCACCACAAAATTGGTGATCGCCGCCATCTGATCGAATTTATCTGCAAAAACCCCGGCGACAATGCCCAGCCCGCCTAGGAACGCCGCCCCCAAGATGACAAATCCCAGCGCCACCAGCGGGTGAGCAGGCATCATTCCAAGCACCAGCACCAGACCGAGCCCAATCCCAACCGCAACCAAAGCGCCGCGCGCAATCGCACCTGCGAGATAACCGAGCAGGATCTCAAATCCCGACAGCGGCGGCATCAAGGTGTCGACGATATTGCCCTGCACCTTTGAAATCACAATCGAGGACGATGTATTGGCGAAAGCATTCTGGATCACCGTCATCATCATAATGCCCGGCGCGATAAAGGACATAAACGGCACCCCCATCACATCCCCGCGGCGCGGACCAATTGCGATGGAGAAAATCAGCAAGAACAGCGCTGCCGTTACCATCGGTGCCAGCAAGGTCTGGGTGTAGACCACCAGAAAACGTTTAATTTCACGCCCGGCGAGCGTTTTAAGACCCAGCCAATTCACCCTGCCAAACCGGCGTTCACCCACTTCGATGCGAAAGCTCGACTGTGTGTTGTTATCTGACATGCCACCCTCATTTTCTCGCTGCCTCCTGCATAATCGCTCATCACAGGGATGCAAGCTGCGGTTCTATGCAATGAGACGTCGGTTCATGGCTTGTATCTCGCCCGCCAGTGACTATTGTAGGGCGGTACTCTGGAATTCGATGGCGGCCACAGGTTTCTTGAGGCCGCTATTAGCTTTGAAAGGCACTTTATGTCCTGGACAGACGAGCGCGTCGAACTGCTCAAGAAAATGTGGGGCGAAGGCCAGTCGGCCAGTCAGATCGCAAAAGAACTTGGTGGCGTGACCCGGAATGCGGTCATCGGCAAAGTTCACCGCCTCGGTCTGTCCAACCGCACCACCGGCGGCAGCAGCAAGGCTGCAGCCGAGCCGAAGGAAAAGCCAGCGCCTAAGCCGGCCGCAAAGCCCAAGGCCCAGCCCAAGACCGAACCGGCACGCCCGGTGACGCCGGAGCCGGTGGCCGAAGCCCCCGCAGCGGAGCCAAAGCCCTCGACACCTGCGCGCAAGCAGATCATTCCGGCAGGCCAACCCCTGCCGCCGCAGCCGTCTGCCAATGAGATTCCGGCGGAGGCACTGGCAAAGGTCAACGAGATCGAGAAGAAAGCCAAGAAGCTCTCCTTGATGGAACTGACCGAACGGACCTGCAAATGGCCCGTTGGCGATCCCGCGACCGAAGATTTCTGGTTCTGCGGCCTTCCGGTGCAGCAGGGTAAACCCTATTGCGAAGCGCATGTCGGTGTTGCTTTCCAGCCAATGAGCTCGCGCCGCGACCGCAAACGCTAAGCCTGACGCGATCAATGCTACCGCAAACCCCGGCATCCAAATTGGGTACCGGGGTTTTTCTTTGCGTGTTGGAACCCAAACCCCATCCTAAGGGTGCATCTTCGCCCCTTTGGTAATTTTATCGACCACTTTCTTCTCTTCTCGAAGCGCCAGCCCCACGAGGTTTAAGTCTGCGGCCCCAAACTCTGCGACCACAGCGCGGTTGGCGGCGTCGTGCCCAGTGGTGAACATCTCCTCTGTGTAGATCGACATCCCGGCGCCCCGCGTCATGGCCCGTTCATAAATCTTGCGAAGACCTGCGACGTCACTTGCAAGCACGATCACCGGCTGGATCGCCAATGCGTTGTAGGTATTGCCGTCCCCATCGCGGTAGCGCTCGCCAATCAGCTCTGGCGAAGCGCCCACGATACCTGACATCAAAAACGCTGTAACATTGAGTTTCTGCCATGTGGCAAGATCTACGTTCAGCACAATGGCGATCTTGGTATCAAATTGCATCACTCAACCCTCAGCCTGCAGATATTTCGGGTTAGCAACCGTCAGGGCGCTGTCGGCGTCTCCGGTGTTGAGCGTGCCTGCCGGTTCCACCATGATGACCACTGGCTCGGGCGTGAGGGCGCGCGGGCGATGCTCCATTCCCCTCGGCACACACAGGAACTCTCCCTGCCCCAGTTCGGCAGTACCATCGCGAAAATCTATCGCGATACGACCACGCAACACAAAAAACGCCTCGTCCTCCGATGGGTGACTGTGCCAATCGAACTGGGGACCGAATTTTGCGACCTTAACCTGCGCATCGTTTACATCTGCCACGATATGCGGATCAAAGACCTGCGTGATCTGCGCATCTACCTGTTCGAGAATATTGAGTTTGTTCGGCGGCAAAGGGATACTCCTTGTTGCACGGTGGCGGGTTCGCAACGCGCCAGCCGCAAATCTTCTGTGCCGTCCAAGGATCCGCCCATGACCGACACGCCATCAGAGCAACAGATTGTCAGAGCGACGCCGCGCGGTCTTGAACGATCCTGCGCATTGCCCAGCGCTGGTGACTGGCTGCGAGTTGCGCCCAACACGCAAGGTCTGGAGCGGATCGAGGCGCATTTTGACGGCCATGCCTACGCCCCGCACCGCCACGATACCTATGCAATCGGCTATACGCTCAACGGCGTGCAGAGCTTTCGCTATCGAGGGACACGCGCAGACAGTCTTGCCGGGAATGTAATCGTGATCCACCCCGATGAGCTGCATGACGGCGAAGCTGGGCATGAGGCCGGATTTTCCTACCGGATGCTCTATATCGCACCCGCCCGCATTCGAGAGGCGCTGGGAGGCGAAGCGCGCGCCCTGCCCTTTGCGCGCGACCCGGTTTTCACCGATGGCGCGTTGTTGCAGGCACTCCACATCGCCTGCGCAGATATGCAGCGCCCGCTAGAGCCGCTGCAATTGGATCAGGTGGTTACTTTGCTGGCTCAGGGTTTGCTGTCCAAAGACCATAGCGCTGGCCGTCTGCGCCCCACACGCATCGATCATCGTGCCATTGAGCGGGCGCGCGCTTATTTGCACACCAACGCGGATCAGGTGGTGCGTTCAGAAGAGTTGGAAAATGTCACTCAACTCAATCGCTACAGCTTGTCCCGGCAATTTCGCGCCGCACTTGGCACCAGCCCTTACCGTTACTTAACGCTGCGCCGCGTGGATCGCGCGCGAAAAGCCATCTCTGAGGGCATGTCACTTGCAGAGGCTGCAGTATATGCGGGCTTTAGCGACCAGCCGCATATGACCCGTCAATTTACCGCTGCGGTGGGCATGTCGCCGGGGCGCTGGCAGCAGGTGGTAGGCCCGCCGCCGCGCCCTTGATCTGATCCTAAGCGCTGCGACGAATGGCAGCGGTGGCCACCCCCATTGCCACCAATGCGCCGCCGCCCAGACGGGTGAGCATGGGCATCACCGCAGGGTGACGGATGCGCTGGCGCAGTTTGTCGCCAAGCAACGCATAGGCCAGTGCGTTCAGGGCGGCAAAGCCCACGAAGGTTGCAATCAGAATGCCAAATTGCGGCAGCAATGTTGCCTGCGGATTGATGAACTGCGGCACGAAGGCGATGAAAAACACGATGGATTTAGGGTTCAGTGCTGTCACCGCCGCTGCATGTGCAAAGACACGCCCCGCCGCTGCATCTGCCACGTCCTCCACCGGATCGAGCGAGGCTGTCGCGGCGCTGCGATAGAGTTTGATCCCCAAATAGATCAGATACGCCGCGCCCACCCACTTCAGTAGCAAAAACAACTCTGCCGAAGCCAGCACCAAGGCCCCAAGCCCCGCAAGAGAGGCCGACATTGCCACCAGATCGCCCAGCGCGACACCGGCAGCCGTCGCAACCGCCACACGTTTCCCTTGGCTGATCGCATAGCTCAACACCAAGAGAACCGTGGGTCCGGGGATAAGCAGCAACGCAATGGAGGCGGAGGCAAACGCGAGCCAGACATGAAATTCCATATTCTCAAAACCTCTTAACTCTGATCTGCACTCAGCCAGCTACAGTTTCCCCATTCTGTAAAGCCCAATTTCTGCACACAGACGCCGCAACAAAAAAGCCCCGCAACAGGTGCGGGGCTTTTGCAGGATCTAAGCCGAGGCGTTCAGTCCTGTGCAGGAGCGCTGGATGAAAAATTCGGGATCGGATTTGTCGACGCCGGATTTGGGTCGATATCCGGCCAATTCCCTTCGGCGAGGGTGATGTTGCCGGGGATGTCTTCTTCCCAGAAACCCACCACATTTTTGGTGATATTCAGGTAGAGTTTATCGTCCACGATCCGCCACAGATTGGGATTGCCCGGCACCTTGCCCCCTTTGGATACACCATAGGCGCAGTGACCGTCATAAGCCGGAGCAAAATAGGCCGGGTTTTCAAGGAAAGTGTCGCGGTTTGCCTCGGTGGCGAAAGCGAATGTCGCGCCGTTGTATTCCGCCGTGATGTCAGCCTTGCCGGGCACTGCGGCGGGCTGCGCTTGCCCGACCGGAGCCTGCGCAAGACTACGGTAAGCGACAACATCATAGCCGGAAACAGCAAAACCGGTGTCATCGACAAACTGCTCACCCGCAAAAGCAGGCAGACCAAGAGACAGGGCTGCCACCGCAGCCAAAGCAAAACGTTTCATCGCGAATTCCTCTTCTCGCGCCGGGCGGCGCGACATATGTCGGTTGACCTGCGCCAGCCGCAGTGTCTGCAGCGAAGATACGCGAGAATGGCCTCAGGCGAAGCACCTCTCACGCGCCTGTGTTAAGAGACGAGACCGCGTGAGATAACTGTGATCGCTTTCAACCGTCAGGCTGAGTCTTCTCATGACGCGCGCGCCCGATCCGGCCAAGATGTGTAAAATCAAAGCCTTGCGGTGATTTTAACCCATAGCCGAGCATCCGATCCAAACCGCAATGCGCCAACCAGAGCGCGCCAAGCTCCCACATCAATGGGGCTTGCCACAGGTGACCCAGCGCTAATGTAACAATTCCGGCGGCGTATAGATGAACCATGTTGTAACAAACGGCCCCAACACGCCGCCCGAACAGATAGGCGAGAAAGCTGAGGTCCGGGGTGAAAAACAACAAAATCGCGGCCCAAATCGGCAGCATCGTTTCCGCCCCGGCATATAGCCACAGGCCAGCGGCACAGATCACTGCCCCCTCGGCCTTTTGCCATGTCACAGCTAGGGGTGTGGGCGCGTCCATCAATCGAGCCTGCGTACAAGGATTTGATTGCCCTCGCCCCTCCGGGTTTCAAGGATTTTCATCGTTGCGATCAGGTCTGAGAGTTTGCGCTTGCCATAACTGCGGGTGTCGAAATCGGGGCTCGCGGCTGTGATGTATTGGCCAATCTGCCCGAGTGAGAACCATTCGTCCTCCTGACTGATCGCATCCATTGCGCGCAACACCAGTTTTTGTGGATCTTCCAACTCTGCCGGAGCTTGATCATCCTGCGCCATGATAGGATGTTCGGGCGCTTCCCCAGTGGAGTGATTTGCGGGTTTCGGTTTTGGCTTTTGCGGTTTTGGCACCTCATTGAGGAGGTTTTCCACATAGATGAACCGCTTACAGGCCCGCACAAATGCAGCCGGCGTTTTGCGCATGCCCATGCCGTACACATCCAGCCCCTGTTCGCGAATACGGCTCGCCAATCGCGTAAAATCGCTATCCGACGAGATCAGAACAAACCCGTCAAAGCGGCCCGAGTGCAGGATATCCATCGCATCAATCACCAGCGCGATGTCGCTGGCGTTCTTCCCGGTGGTATTGGCAAATTGCTGATGCGGAACAATGGCATAGGCTGCGAGTTTGTCTTTGCTCCACCCTTGCGGGCCACCACCCGAAAAATCCCCATAGATGCGCCGGATGCTGGCCTCGCCCAGGGACGCAATCTCTTCGAACATGACCTCGGCATGTTTGGCAGAGATATTGTCCGCATCGATCAGGACCGCCAGTAGAGGTGGTTTTTCGCTGTTAGCCATAAAATGTCCTGCCTGTGTAAAAGTCAGCGTGAAGCGCTTGCCCCATACATACCCTGATGCGCGAGAATAGAAACCGCTGAGGCCGATACAGGGGCCCCTTTGCCGCCGATCTCTGCGCATTGATCGGCGGCGCACAAACCAGTGTGCAAATTTTAACCCCTGCCAGACCTTCCAGTCGTTGGAATTTTCACTATCGTCCCCATTTGAGGTGAAGCCCTGCCCAACGGGCGGCCCGATCACCAACGTCTGACACGAGAAGAAAGAGGCCCTGCATGAGCGATTCGACCTATACCCCTCCGAAGGTCTGGACCTGGGAGCAAGAAAGCGGTGGCCAGTTCGCCTCCATCAACCGCCCCATCGCCGGTGCCACGCATGACAAAGAGCTGCCGGTGGGCGAACACCCTTTTCAACTTTATTCTCTGGCAACGCCCAATGGCGTAAAGGTCACAGTGATGCTGGAGGAGCTTCTGGCCGCTGGCATCAAGGAAGCGGAGTATGACGCGTGGCTGATCAAGATTGGCGACGGGGACCAATTCGGCTCCGGCTTTGTGGAGATCAACCCGAACTCCAAGATCCCGGCACTGCATGACCGTTCCGGCGGTGAGCCTGTACGAGTGTTCGAGAGCGCCTCGATCCTGATGCATCTGGCCGAGAAGTTTGGTCATTTCCTTCCCAAAGACGGTAGTGCACGTACCGAAGTCCTGAACTGGTTGTTCTGGCAAATGGGCTCCGCGCCGTATTTGGGCGGCGGGTTTGGCCATTTCTACGCCTATGCCCCAGAAAAGTTTGAATACCCCATCAACCGTTTCACTATGGAAGCCAAGCGCCAGTTGGACGTCTTGAACCGGGAACTGGCGACCAAGACCTATATCGCGGGCGAAGAGTACTCGATTGCCGATATGGCGATCTGGCCATGGTATGGCCAGCTGGTGCTCGGCCGTCTTTATGATGCGGCAGAGTTCCTTGACGCGGAGAGCTATGAGCATGTGATGCGATGGGCCAAGGCCATCGATGCCCGCCCCGCAGTCCAGCGTGGCCGCATGGTGAATCGCGCCTTTGGAGAGCTGTCCTCCCAGCTGCGCGAACGCCACTCTGCCGAGGATTTTGAGACCAAGACGCAGGATAAACTGGAAGCGGCTGAGTAAACGCCCGCCCCTGCGGGGGCCTATGGCGACTCCCCCTGTCAGGGCTGTGCCTCAAGCCCCATAAGGGGTTTGAGGCTGCGCCGGGCCGAACGGCCCGGCGCCCCGCCCAACGGGAGCGGATCATTTGAATGATCCAGCGACGGGCGGGAGTGTCCCCGTTTCAAAGCGCTATTTTGCGATTATTTCAGGCGCGGTGGCTTCTCTGGATCAGACCCCGGTATCTGCGGCTGATAAGACCGTGCGGCCTCAACTTCCGGCAAGTCAAAGCGCAGACCGACACGCGCCAACCGCGCCGACATCTCGTCACTCGCGGAAAAAAAGCCCACATCCAAAGCGCCCGCTTCAATTCCAGAGAACGTCAGCGCTTCGCCTGCCGCTTTGGCCAATGCCGGCTCTGCCCCCTCTTGCGCGCCAACAAACGCCAGCAGATGCCCACTGCCGCCACTCTCATAGGTCACAGCCGCCAGATACGCCATGCGCGCCAAACCAGCAGCGGTTGCAAGTTTTGCGTCCAAGGCGGTCAAGAGCACCTCCGGCAACCCTCGCGGTGGGCGCACCTCTGAAATGGCAGCCTCCACTTCGCCCGGTGCATGGGACAGGGTTTCCGCAAGCCACCCCATCGCCGCCTCTGGAATGAGAATTGAAGACGGCGCAACCTCAAGATTGACCCCCAATCCTATCCCCTGCCCTGCGAGCATCGAGGCGATCACCCGCCCCGACAATGCCGCATAGGGCACAATCCGGTTGGCAAACTGCGCCAGCCGTTCCTCACGATCAAACACCAGAACAAAACGCCCCTCGCCAGTATCAAAGATCTCGGGGCTGATCCGGTCGCCTTCGGGTTCTTTGTCCAACAGGATAAACAGCTCACTGTCGGCCAGCCGCTCAAAGAACCGCAAACGTGCCGCATCATCTTCTGGTGCGGCTTCCATTGCCGCATGGGCCTGATCAAGCGCGGTTGTTTCAGTCATAATGCATCAGCTCCTTCACCCGAGCGCGCAGAACCGGGAGCAGCTCCGCCTCAAACCAAGGGTTTCGTTTCAGCCAAGCCGTATTGCGCCACGAGGGATGAGGCAAGGCAAAGACACCATCCGGCAAACTGCGCCAATCCTGAACCACTTCTGTCACGCCCTTGCGGGTCTTGAGGTGGTAGCGGTGCGCATGCCCGCCGACGATAATGCGCAACCTCACGCGGCACAGGGTTTCCATCACTCGGTCATGCCATGTTTCACCGCAGATCGGTGGCGGCGGTAGATCCGCATTCTTTGCATCATATCCCGGAAAGCAAAACGCCATTGGCACGATCGCCACACGGGATTGGTCATAGAATTCTTCCTCATTCAACCCAAGCCAATCGCGAAGCCGATCCCCCGATGGGTCGGTAAAGGGCTTGCCGCTTTCATGAACCCGCAACCCCGGCGCTTGCCCTGCGATGAGAATCCGGGCACCCGGCTGAAACCACACCACCGGACGCGGCTGATGGGCTGTCTTCGTCGCGGCAAATCGCGTTGCGCAGAGTGTACATGCCGCAATCTGGTGTTTGAGATGTGCGCTGTTCATCTGGCTCGATCCACCTGCGTTGTGCAGCCCGTCTTTGTGTTCTCGAATACCGGGCCGCTGTTGATCTGCCACAACACTACCAAATCAGCAGCACCGCATTGCTCAAATTCGACATATTTGCGCCTAAATCAGCGCGTAGTCCGTTAACTAACTTGTGCTAGGGCTGGCTTTACAGGCATTCGCAGTCCCATCGAAGATGGAAAAACCGCCGGTTATCTGCATTCGGCACCCTCCTTCGATGTTCGAAGGCAAAAAGACAACACAGCGGTGCAGGGCCAATCACCTTATGGTGACCAGTTCTGCCCACATCCGAGGTAAAGAGGCTATATACTGAGCAGATCATGTTGGAATTCGTGAACGTCAGCAAATCCTATTGGACCGGGACTCAGCGCAAGATCATCCTGGACAAGGTCTCCTTTCAGGTGGAGCTCGGGACCTCGCTTGGCATTCTGGCACCCAATGGAACCGGCAAGACAACGCTGATCAACATGATGGCAGGCCTTGAAAAGCCCGATGAAGGCGAGATCAATCGCGGCTGCAAAATTTCCTTCCCACTCGGCTTTATGGGCGGCGTCGTGAACCGCCTCTCCGCCATGGAAAACAGCCGCTATATTGCGCGCCTTTATGGTTTGGACCCGGACTATGTCGAAAGCTACTGCCGTTGGCTCTGCGGGTTGAATGAGTATTTTGATCAACCGCTTGGAACCTATTCCGCAGGGATGAAATCCCGGTTTTCCTTTGCGCTGATGCTAGCGCTGGATTTCGATATCTATTTGATCGACGAAGGTATGCCCAGCTCCACAGATGTGGAGTTCAACCGCAAGGCCGGTACCATTTTGCAAGAGCGACTTGAGACCACAACAATCGTCATCGTCTCTCACCAGCCCCGCACACTGGAGAAATTCGCCAACAGCGCCGCTGTTTTGATGAATGGGCAGCTCCATATGTTTGAAACCTTGGAAGAAGCGAAACAGCTCTATGACTACGAAACCCAAGGCTAAAAAATTTCGCATCCGCCGCACCACGTCTGAGGCGGAACAGGCCAGCGAGACCGAAGCAGCGACCGCACGTCCGGTTTCCCCCCCACAGCCACAAGGTTCTGATGGGGCCGTGACTGGTGGCACGCCATCCTCTCAGGGGGGCGTCAAGGGCTCGCAGCCTGCCGGAGCGGCCGCACAAGAGCGTCCCTCCAACACTGAGGGCGCAACGGTCCGCGAGGGGCAAGTTTCCTCCGCCAACGAGGAAGCAGGCGCAACGGATATCGAAGAAATCAAGCGCGAGGGGCTTACAGGTCGCCAACTGCGCTTGGCCCGTCGGGTTGCACAAAAGCATGACCTGCCCGCAACATCCGATTACGACGCCGTTCGCCTGTTGCGTCAACGCGGGATCGATCCGTTTAAGCGCGCCAATATGCTGGAGCTTGTCGTCCCTCAGGGACAAAAAAACAACGTACCGGCGACCCAACCAGCAGCAAACGCACCCAACCCACAGACGCTGCCCCAAACCGTAGACAAGGGAAAAACCAGCGTTGCCGCGCCCGGACAGCTTAGCCCGGCCGAACGGCGTAACCGTGAAATCCGCTCGATACAGCGCGACATTGCCCGGCGCCGCCGGCGCAAAATGGCACTGTTGGGCGCACGGCTCGGGGCCTTCGTGCTTCTTCCGACTTTTCTCGCGGGCTTTTACTACTATAACGTCGCGACCCCTATGTATGCGTCGCACTCGGAATTTTTGGTGCTCAAGGCTGACAGCGCCGGGGCCTCCGGGTTTGGCGGCTTGCTGAGCGGCACCCAATTCGCGACCAGTCAGGACTCGATCGCTGTTCAGGCGTATCTCCAATCCAAAGTTGCAATGCGCCGCCTCGATGAAGAGGCAGGCTTTCGCACGCATTTCTCTCAGGATTGGATTGACCCCATCCAGCGGCTTACACCGGATGCCACCAATGACGACGCGTATAAGATCTACAAACGCAACGTGAAAATTGGCTACGATCCGACCGAGGGCGTTGTGCGGATGGAGGTATCCGCCGCAGAACCTGAGGTCGCCGCCGAATTTTCGCGCCGCCTTATTTCCTATGCGCAGGAAAACGTGAACCATCTGTCGGAACAAAAACGGGCCGACCAAGTGGGTGACGCGGAAGATGCGCTGGAGTTGGCAGAACAACAGCGTCGCGATGCTCAGGCTGAACTGGTGCGCCTGCAACAACAAGGTTCTGTTCTCGACCCTGAAGGGGTGATCGCGTCATTGCGCTCGCAGATCAATACCTTCGAGTTGCAGTTGCAGCAAAAACGTCTGGAACTCGCCGCGCTTGAGGACAACCTGCGCCCCAACGCTGCTAAGGTTGAAGGTACCGCAGCCGACATCAAACGGCTTGAAGCTCTGATCGACACGCTCAACAAACGTATGACTGACGCATCGCAGGGCGAAAACTCGCTGGCCTCGCTGAGTGTGAAAATCCAGATGGCGCAGGCTGACCTTGCGACACGGGACATGATGTTGCAATCCGCCCTGCAGCAGGTCGAACAGACCCGGATGGAGGCCAACCGGCAGGTACGCTACCTCACCACCGCGGTCGAGCCAGTTCCCGCCGACACACCGTCATCCCCGCGCAAGTTCGAAAATACGATTTTGGCTTTCCTGATCTTTTCCGGTATCTACCTGATGTGTGCCCTCACGGCATCCATTCTTCGGGAACAGGTCTCTTCGTAAGCTCATGAAAAAAATTGACATCAATGGTCTCACCATTGGCAATGACTGTCCGCTGACCGTCATTGCCGGCCCCTGCCAACTGGAAAGCGCCGATCACGCGCAGATGATTGCCGGTAAGCTCAAGGAAGCTTGCGATGCTGTGGGGGCGCAGTTCGTCTTTAAGGCCTCCTACGATAAAGCCAACCGCACCTCGCTCTCTGGCAAACGCGGGCTTGGCATCGACAAGGGGCTCGATGTTCTCGCAGGTGTGCGTGATACCTTTGGCGTGCCGGTTCTGACCGATGTTCACACTGAGGCTCAGTGCATCGTCGCCGGTGACGTGGTTGATATCTTGCAGATCCCAGCCTTTCTTTGCCGCCAAACCGACATGCTGCTGGCCGCCGGAAACACCGGCAAAGCAGTGAATATCAAAAAGGGCCAGTTTCTAGCACCATGGGACATGGACAATGTTGTGTCCAAAGTCGAAAGCACCGGCAACGATAAAATCCTGCTGACAGAGCGCGGAACCTCCTTTGGTTACAATGCTTTGGTCGCGGATATGCGCGGTCTGCCCCGTATGGCGCAAACCGGCTATCCGGTGGTCATGGATGCCACCCACTCGGTGCAGCAGCCGGGCGGTCAAGGTGGATCCACCGGTGGCCAGCGCGAATTTGCTCCGGTGATGGCGCGCGCTGCTGTTTCTTTGGGCATTGCTGCCGTTTTCATCGAAACGCATGAAGATCCGGACAATGCGCCCTCCGACGGGCCAAATATGATTTACCTGAAAGACATGCCGCAATTGATTGATACATTGATGGGCTTTGACAAACTTGCCAAAGCCAACCCGATCCGTATTTGATTTCCAAAGGACGAGTATTTCCCATGCCCAAACCGCTGCCAGAGGTCACCCCCAACAGCTGGAGTTTCCTGCGCGACGCCATGATCAAACCCACGGGGTTTCGTGAATATGATGCGCGCTGGAAATATCCCGAAGAAATCAATCTACCGGGGATGACTGCTCTGGGGCTTGGGCTGGGTACGCAAATGATCCGTCGCGGGATCGAACCGGTGATTGCCGTTGGCAATGACTACCGAGACTATTCTTTGGCGATCAAAAATGCGCTGATCCTTGGCCTGATGCAAGCGGGCATCAAGGTAAAAGACATCGGCCCCGCGCTGTCGCCCATGGCCTATTTTGCACAGTTTCACCTGGATGTGCCTGCCGTCGCCATGGTCACAGCATCTCATAACCCAAATGGCTGGACCGGCGTGAAGATGGGCTTTGACCGCCCCCTCACGCATGGACCGGATGAGATGGGGGAACTGCGTGACATCGTCCTCAATGGCGAAGGTGAGCGCCGCGATGGCGGATCTTATGAGTTTGTTGAGGGAGTGAAAGAGGCCTATATCGACGATCTCGTGGGGGATTTCAAAATGTCCCGCCCACTGAAGGTCGTCTGCGCCACCGGAAACGGTACCGCTTCCGCCTTCGCACCAGAGATTTTCGAACGCATCGGGGTCGAAGTTGTCCCCAGTCACAACGCGCTGGACTACACGTTCCCGCACTACAATCCCAACCCCGAAGCTCTTGAAATGCTGCATGACATGTCCGACAGCGTAAAGGCCTCGGGGGCCGATCTGGCGCTTGGGTTTGACGGCGACGGGGACCGCTGCGGTGTGGTCGATGACGAGGGTGAAGAGATCTTTGCTGACAAGGTCGGCGTCATCATGGCGCGGGATCTGTCAAAGCTCTATCCAAATTCCACTTTTGTTGCAGATGTGAAATCCACGGGCCTCTTTGCCTCCGATCCGGAACTCCAGAAAAACGGCGTTAAGGCCGATTATTGGAAAACGGGCCACAGCCACATGAAGCGGCGCGTCAAAGAGATCGGCGCCCTCGCAGGCTTTGAAAAATCCGGCCACTATTTCCTCGCTGAACCCGTCGGGCGCGGTTACGACTGCGGCATGCGCGTGGCCGTGGAGGTCTGCAAAATGCTGGACCGTAACCCGGATATGAAAATGTCCGACCTGCGCAAGGCCCTGCCCCGTACATGGGCCACCCCGACCATGTCGCCTTATGCGGCAGATATCGAGAAATACGACATCCTCGCCCGTTTGGTCGAAAAACTCGTCGCAAAACACGAGGCTGGCGAGAGCCTCGCGGGCCGCGCGATCAAGGACGTCGTGACCGTCAACGGTGCCCGGGTGATCCTCGACAACGGGTCTTGGGGGCTCGTGCGTGCCTCATCCAATACCCCCAATCTGGTGGTGGTCTGTGAAAGCTCCGAGAGCGAAGATGAAATGCGCGCGATCTTTGCAGATATCGATACGGTGATCCGAACGGAACCCGGCGTTGGTGAGTACGACCAAACAATCTGATCCCAACCTATTAGACTGAAAAACCGCGCCATCCTGCTTGGGGGCGCGGTTTTTTACATTCGTAGGGGCTTTCATCTTTTCAAAAATATCTCGGGGTCCGGGGCAGATCCCCGGTCCAGCCTCAGACGCCAGACCGCCCTCACTGATCCCTGCGTCAGGCTTAATTGCCCCCGAGAAACTTCAACAACTGCTTGCGCGCCTCTTCCTCGACCCGGCGTTTCAACGCATCATTGACGTCTTCCTTGGTTTCCACCGGAACACCCAATTCCTCGCTGAGCTTGTCACGCACCGCTTGCTTGGCCTTCTCCTCAGCCTCATCCAACTTGGGTTGAACCAGTTTGCTCAGGTCCGGTTTAATTTCAGGATCAAACCAAGAGCCACGAATGCGCACCGGAACCGATACGCCAGATGAGGTCTCGCTCGCAAATGCAGTTGGCGTAAAGGTATAATCCAGATCCTGCGCGCCCAATCCGACACGCCCCTCGCCTTCGGCACTCAAAACCTTGAGCGCGGCACGCAGGTCATCGTTGCGTAACGTGCCATCTGCCATCGCAAAACTCGCGCTCAGCCCCTCAAAAATCGTGGTGCCGCCGTTGCCGCCGTTCGGGTCCATGATTGCCTGCAAGTCAAAGCCAGTAAAGAACCCTTTGCCAAGCTCGACATTCCCTTTGCCGTCCAGTGACCGCATGATCTGGTCCATGGAATTCCCGACACCCAGAAACTCCAGCGTGCCCAATGCTTCACCGTTGAGCTTATCGTATCCTGCGAGTTGCCCCAGCGCCTCGCGCATCTCGATATTGGCGAACTGCAATTTACCAGCTACCGAGAGACCGTTTCGATTGTTGGCAATCAGATCACCTTGCAGCGAGCCTCCAAATGCCTGCACTGGCAGGAACGACAAAACCGCCCGCGCGCGCTCAATTTTCAGCGTCAATCGGCTGGGGCCAAGCGTCACAGAAGAGGTCTTTAGCCCTTGGACATCCAGCGAGATTTGCCCATCCACAAGGCCAAGCATAGAGGCATCGATTGGATCTGTAGACCACCCCTGAGAAGACGCCTCCGACCCTCCGCCTGCCCCGCCCGTAGTCGTACCGGGGGCATCAAGCGCGCTGAAGTCCAATACCTCCCCTTTCAGCGCGGCCGTAACCTGCATCGGCGAGGCCCCGAGGTTCAGATCCGCACCACCTCGCAGCGCATTCTCATCCAAGGACAGACTTATGTCCCGCAATGAGATGCGGCCATCGGGCGTGTAGGTCGTATCCGCAGCAAAGAGCACCTTGCGTCCCAGCCCCCGCGGGATCTCGACAGGTTCCATTCCCAGCGCCGCCATCAGTGCACGGGTGTCTTCGCTTGCGCCCGTGATGCGGCCATCAAATGCACCGGTCAAATCGGCAAGCCCGTCAAAACGCGCCTTGCTGGCCTCTGCGGTGAGGCTCATCCCGATAGAGGTCACCTCTCCAAGCAGGAAGCTCTTGAAACGGCCTACTTCGCCTTGCAGCCGAACCGGTTTACCAGCCGGGCGCAGGGTCAGATCTACATTTGCGGTGCCATTCGGATCAGGCCATTTCAGGCTCAGATCCACTTGGTTCATCTCAATGACGTCCTGCCCAAAGGGGGCATAGCGCAACGACGCCCCGTTCAGCGTCACCGCCTCAATCGCAAAAGACGCCTCATCGCCACCTGTCTCAGACGCTGCACCATCCGCCGGTGCATCAGAACCCCCTCCTTCGAACACCCAATTCCCAATGCCATCTTCGCGCGTCTCAAGGTTCAGGTGCGGGATAATGGCGGTGAGTTCTGTGATTCGAATGTCGCCACGGATCAAATCTGCGGCATCCACCCCGATCGTCAGGCGTCCAGCAGTCAAAAGCGGCTCAGGCCCGGCCCAATCCGCATTTGCAAACGCGACGTTATCGGCCTGAATACCCAGCGTAGGCCAAAACGAGAATCGCACATCCCCGCCAAAGACCACCTGCCGCCCGGTCTGTTTTTCGATCTGCTGGGCTGCAAGCTCGGCGATTTTTTGCCCCGGCAGGAAGGTTAAAATGGCAATCCCTACGGCAACGGTGATCACAATGGCGGAAAGAATACGGAGGATCAGGCGCATAGCTCGTGGCCCTTTCTGGGGATGCGTATGGTGTTTGCCCGCAAAGTCAGGGCTTTGGCGCAGATTACAGGCCTTGCGCGAGGGATCAATCCGCACTTCCGCGAAAATCCTGCGTCAACGCAAGCAAATTAGCCGTGATCTAAGCACCCCGTCAGACTTCACCGCAGACCCCGCGCAGACCAGTTGCTCCGCGTTTCAAATCCTCCATTCCCAAGCGCCGCACTCCGGTTTATAGGACGCCAATGACCAGCAATCCGCCAGATCTCCGCCCCGACCTCGCGCCGAAACCAACCTTTGGCGCTGCCCCCCGACCTGACCGGCCGACCCTTGGCATGGTATCTTTGGGCTGCCCCAAAGCTCTGGTGGACAGCGAACGCATCCTAACGCGGTTGCGCGCCGAAGGCTACGGAATCTCGGCCGACTATGCCGGTGCCGATGCGGTGATTGTGAACACCTGCGGGTTTCTGGATAGCGCCAAGGCTGAAAGCCTTGAGGCCATTGGCGAGGCGTTAAAGGAAAACGGTAAGGTGATCGTAACCGGGTGCCTCGGCGCGGAGCCGGATTATATCCGCGAGCATCACCCACGTATTCTTGCCGTGACTGGTCCACATCAATATGAGCAGGTGCTGGATGCCGTGCATCAGGCGGTGCCCCCCAGCCCCGATCCATTTGTAGATCTGCTGCCCGCGACCGGTGTCAGCCTCACCCCGCGGCACTTTAGCTATCTGAAGATTTCCGAGGGCTGCAATCACAAGTGCAAGTTCTGCATCATCCCCGATATGCGCGGAAAGCTGGCGTCACGTCCCGGTCATGCGGTGCTGCGTGAGGCGGAAAAGCTCGTCGGTGCGGGCGTTCGGGAACTGCTGGTGATTTCTCAGGATACTTCTGCCTATGGGCTTGATCGTAAATATGACGTGAACCCGTGGAAAGATGGCGAGATCCGCAGCCATATCACCGATCTCAGCCGTGCCTTGGGCGAACTTGCCCCTGCAGACGAGCTGTGGATACGGCTACATTATGTCTACCCCTACCCGCATGTGCGCGAATTGATCCCGCTGATGGCCGACCCGAACAATGCGGTGCTGCCCTATCTGGACATCCCGTTTCAGCACGCACACCCGGATGTGCTGCGCCGCATGGCCCGCCCGGCGGCAGCGGCAAAAACACTGGATGAGATCCGCGCATGGCGTGACATCTGCCCCGACATGACCCTGCGCTCGACCTTTATCGTCGGCTACCCCGGCGAAACAGAAGCCGAGTTCCAGCACCTTCTTGACTGGATGGATGAGGCGCAACTGGATCGCGTCGGCTGTTTTAAATATGAAAACGTCGATGGCGCGCGCTCCAATGATCTGCCCGATCATGTCGCAGATGAGGTCAAACAAGACCGCTGGGAGCGCTTCATGGCAAAGGCGCAGGCGATCTCCGAGGCAAAGCTTGCCGCCAAAGTCGGCCAGACCTTGCAAGTGATCGTGGATGAGATCGACGAGGATGGCATTGCCACTTGCCGCACCAAAGCTGATGCGCCGGAAATTGATGGCAATCTCTTCATTGATGAAGGGACGGAGGGGCTGAGCGTCGGTGATCTCGTGACGGTCGAGGTGGATGAAGCCGGGGAATACGATCTTTGGGGCGCATTGCGCTAAAACGCCTTGGCTTGATGCGCGAGAAAACAGGCATGGTGCAGCACAGGGCAAACGTCACCTTGACCTGCCCGCGTCCCGTCACAATCTTGCACACAACAGCAGGAGATTTTGCATGACCGACACCTTTGACGATGCCCTTCAGGCGCGCCTTGTGCGCTATGCTGCAATAGACAGCCAAAGCGATGAGAACTCGCCAACAGCGCCGAGCACCGAGATCCAGTTCAATATGCTGAACCTGCTGCGCGATGAATTGACCACGATCGGCGCGCAGGACGTTGAATTGACCGACTACGGCGTCGTGCTGGCCACCATCCCCGGCAACACCAATGCGCCCACGGTGGGGTTCCTTGCACATGTGGACACCGCTCCGCAGTTCAATGCAACCGGCGTGAAACCGCGTGTGATCAAGGGGTACAACGGAGGTGATATTACCTTTCCCGACGATCCAGAGTTGGTGCTCTCTCCGACCGAGCATCCCTATCTGGCAGAGAAGATCGGCCATGATTTAATCACGGCCTCGGGCACCACGCTGCTGGGCGCGGATGATAAGGCCGGTGTTGCGATCATCATGACCATGGCAGAGCATCTGCTACAAAACGCTGATGCCGCCCGCCCGCCGATCCGCATTGCCTTCACCCCGGACGAGGAAATCGGGCGTGGTGTGCAACCGCAGCTCCAGAAAGATCTGGGCGCGGATTTCGCCTATACACTCGATGGCGGCGAAGTGGGTGAAGTGGAATACGAAAGCTTTTCCGCGGACCGAGCGGTGGTAAAAATCACCGGCGTTTCCATCCACCCAGGCCTTGCCAAGGAAAAGATGGTCAATGCAATCCACCTTGCGTCAAAGATCATCCAGACTCTGCCTCAGGCCACGATGACACCGGAAACCACCGACGCGCGCGAAGGTTTCATCCACGCCACGGATATGTTCGGTGGCTCATCCGAGATGGAATTGCGCTTCATTCTGCGCGATTTTGAGATGGCCGACCTTGAGGCCAAAGGCGCCTTGTTGCGCAGCGTGTGTGATGCGGTTGCCGCGACTGAACCGCGCGCTGAAATCACCTGCGAGATCACACCGCAATATCGCAATATGCGCTACTGGCTGGAAAATGACATGACGCCGGTTGAGCTTGCGCATGCAGCCTGCCGCGATGTTGGACTGGAGCCGGTCTCCGTTCCGATCCGTGGTGGTACCGATGGCTCTCGGCTTACGGAATTCGGCACACCAACGCCGAACATCTTTACGGGGATGCAATGTATCCATGGCCCCTTGGAGTGGATCTCGGTTCAGGATATGTCGCTGGCAACGCAGATGTGCCTGAAGCTGGCAGCGCGCGCCGCTGTTGTGCCAAAGTAACAAACGCTTTTGATCTTCTTTCTCTCTGCCCCGCAAAGCTGCTAGGCTGCAGGCGTGGGCCGCACAGGAACAATCGATGCAGAACTACGAGTATAAGGTCGTCCCCGCCCCCAATCGGGGCAAAAAGGCACGCGGCGTGAAAACCCCCGAGGCCCGTTTTGCCAATGGGATCGAAGGGGTGTTGAATGAGATGGCCGCGCAAGGCTGGGAGTTTCAGCGTGCCGAAATGCTACCCAGCGAAGAACGCTCAGGTCTGACCGGCACCAAAACCACATGGCGTAATTTGCTGGTCTTTCGGCGGGCGTTGAACGGCGGTGGCCACATGGTCCCAACATCCGAGACCGCGGCTGAACCTGTGCTTGCCACATGCGCTGCGCCCGAAGCCGCGGCTGCAGCGGCAACTTCGGAACCAGAAGCAGAACTGATTGCCGAAACCCCGCGCGTCGCCGCGCCCGAGGCCCAGCATGCGTCCGAACCCGCCCCACTTACAGCCATCGCAGGTGACCCCGAAGCGCCACCAGAAGCCATCCCGGTTCCCGGACCCGGCGCTCGCCGCATGGTTGCCGATGATGGTGTAGAAGAGTTGAGCCCGGTATCTGGCCTAACCGCAGCGCTCAAAGCGCGCGCCAGCCGCGGCAAACCGCAGGACTGACCCAAGCGGTTTGGTGACCCGGCCACTTTGTTGGTGGCCGGACACAAAGTCTTAGCTGCCGATATCCAAGGCCAGCGCATGAATGCGCGGCACAATATCGCCAAGAGCTTTATGCACGGCGCGGTGCTGGGCCACCCGGTTCATCCCCTGAAAGGCCTCTGAGCGGATCAACACGTTAAAATGGCTTTCGCCCTTTCCGTCATGCCCCGCATGACCGATGTGACTATTGCTGTCGTCCACGACCTCTAAGCGGCTGGGCGCAAAGGCTTCTTTCAGGGTTGTTTCGATCTCGTTTCTTACGCTCATTGTAGCGTTACTCCGCCTGTTGTTCATAAAACTGTGCCCGCCCCCCTTTTATCTCTCGACCGTTAGACTAAACTGCTGCCTCCGAGTCGAACAGATGCGTCTAGAAGGTGCTCCCGCATGACCAAATCCGATCCCTTTGGCTTCGATATGTCCATTCGCTCCGCGAAAAAGAAGAACCCACGCGGGCGGCGGAGCATGTCCGGCGCCTCGGAAACCTCCGTGCGGGTCTGCGATCACCCCGGTTGCGAAGAACCCGGAAAGTTCCGCGCCCCCAAGGCCCCCGATGTGCTCGACGACTTCTACTGGTTTTGTCAGCAACATGTGCGTGAGTACAATCAGAAATGGAACTTCTTTGAAGGCACCACCGAGGCCGAGATGAATGCGCAGGCCTCTAAAGACAAGGTCTGGGAGCGCACAACCAAGCCGCTTGGCGATCCCGAAGCGCGTGCTTGGGCGCGTCTGGGTATCGAAGACCCACATCAAGTTCTCGGCAACAACGCCACCCGCAATCCCGGTAAAAACGGTCAGTCTGCAGGACGACGTCTGCCGCCGACCGAACGCCGCGCCATTGAAATCCTTGAAGCCAAGGATGACTGGACCAAGGCCGAAATTCGCAAGGCTTACAAAAAGCTCATCAAGGTCCTGCACCCGGATATGAACGGCGGCGACCGCAGCCAGGAAGAGCAGCTGCAAGAAGTCATGTGGGCCTGGGATCAGGTCAAGGACAGCCGCAGTTTCAAGTAACTGCGTAGCGCACACCGCATAGACTGCATTGAATAAACCGCCCGACCCGTCATGGTTTGGGCGGTTTTTCGTTGTGTCATCCCGCAAGCACGAAAGGGAGTGAACCCCTCAAGACGTCAGAGAGCGCGATTTTTTGTTACATTGAGTTGTTAGGCGATGCGTCATCCGAGGTATCGCCCGGATCGTCAGTCACAAAGTCCACGACCTCCGCACAAAGGATCCGAAGACGCCATGTACGACCCTCTCCTAACTTTTCATGACATCGCATTGCTGGTGGCCATTCTCTCCGCGGTCTCATTGGCCGCGCATCTGGGACTAAGCCTGAAACGTCCCGACCTTGGCCTGTGGCCTGCGGCCGAGGGCTGGCGGCACCATCTGGCCTTTGGCCTGTTTCGGGTTTTCTGCGGGGCCACCGTGGTCTTTGCTCTTGCCGAAATTGGCGTGAACGGCTGGGGGCATTGGGCACGCTACCTTGTGGGCGTGCCTCTCATGGTGATGGCCTTTGGTATTACGCTCTGGGGCTACCGCTTCCTCGGGATCGACAACACCTATTGCGACAGCAGCGGGCTCGTCACTGGCGGGATGTATGAATATTCCCGCAACCCGCAGTATGTGACATCCGTACTGGCCACGGTTGGCCTTGGTATCACAACCGGGTCGTGGATCACCGTCGCCCTCGCCCTCGTCCTTTTCGCGCTCTATTTCCTGTTCGTATTGAACGAGGAGCGCTGGCTCCTCAAGGGCTACGGTCAGGCCTTCGCCGACTACATGCGCACTACCCCGCGTTTTGTTGACGAGCGCAGCTTGGAGCGTCTGCGCGCCGCACTTTGACCCTCGCCAAGCGCTGCTCTCTATCTCTATTCAGGACGGCTCCCTTCCACGGGAGTCGTCTGACGTTTGGCCGTCCGTCAAGGCGAGCATTATGTCGGCATTTTTTGCCGCTATCGGAGGCGCAAGACACCTTCGGCGTATCAACACAACGGTTTCCCTTGCCCTCATCGGCATCTTCAGGCACCAATCCTGCGATTACGTGATAACGCATCCCAAGATTGACCGACGGGCCACCTGACAGACGCCAATTGCCCGCGCCCGAGACTGACAAGACAAGGACTGACACCTATGACCGACGGCCTGCTGGATATGAACGCAAAACCGACTGAGACGATTTCGGTTCGTGAGGTCTTTGGCATCGACACCGACATGACGGTGAAGGGCTTTGCTGAAGGCACCGACCGCGTTCCCGCGTTGGACCCCACCTATAAGTTCGACCCTGACACCACGATGGCGATCCTTGCAGGTTTCAGCCACAACCGTCGGGTCATGATCCAAGGCTACCACGGCACAGGGAAGTCCACCCACATCGAACAGGTCGCCGCGCGCCTGAACTGGCCTTCGGTGCGGGTAAACCTCGACAGCCACATCTCCCGGATCGATCTGATCGGTAAAGACGCGATCAAGCTGCGTGATGGCAAGCAGGTCACCGAGTTCCACGAAGGCATCCTGCCCTGGGCGCTGCGCAATCCGGTTGCGATCGTGTTCGACGAATATGACGCGGGCCGCGCCGACGTGATGTTCGTGATCCAACGTGTGCTGGAACATGACGGTAAGCTGACGCTCTTGGACCAGAACGAGATCATCACCCCGAACCCGTTCTTCCGCCTGTTCGCAACCGCCAATACCGTGGGTCTCGGCGACACCACTGGCCTCTATCACGGCACCCAGCAGATCAACCAGGCCCAGATGGACCGCTGGTCGCTGGTGGCGACGCTGAACTACCTGCGTCACGATGCGGAAACCGCCATCGTGCTGTCCAAGGCCCCGCATTACAACACCGAGAAAGGCCGCAAGCAGATTGCCCAGATGGTGACCGTCGCGGATCTGACCCGCACCGCATTTATGAACGGCGACCTGTCGACCGTGATGAGCCCGCGGACCGTAATCAACTGGGCCCAAAACGCCGAGATCTTCCGCGACATCGGCTATGCTTTCCGCCTGTCTTTCCTCAACAAATGCGACGAGCTGGAGCGCCAGACGGTGGCAGAGTTCTACCAGCGCTGCTTTGATGAGGAACTGCCGGAGAGTGCTGCAAACGTAAGCCTCGGCTGACCCACACAGGAGCAGACATGCACATCGGATTGATCGGAGGGATCGGCGTCGCCGCGACCATCGTTTACTATCAGCGGCTTACAGCTGCTGTGGCGGAACGCGGGGCGACGCTCGATCTCACCATCAGTCACGGTGACATTCAGACCCTGATCCAGAACAACCTCGCTGATGACCGGCAACCACAGGCGGAAATTTTCGCGCGCCAGATCGACCAACTCAAGGGCGCAGGCTGCGATTGCGTGGCGCTGACTTCTCTGGGTGCGCATTACTGTGTCGAAGAATTGAATGCGCTGTCCAGTCTGCCGGTTGTTTCCGGCGTTGCGCCGCTGGATGCCTATTTTGCCGCCGAAGGGTTGGGAACCGTAGGTCTTCTTGGAACGCGCGTTGTGATGCGGACTCGGCTCTATGGTCAGTTGGAATTGACCCGCGCCGTGGCACTGGATGGTGAGATCGACACCCTCGGCCAGACCTATCAGGACATCGCAGTGGCGGGCATCTGTGCGCCTGGCCAGCAAGCAGAATTGCTGGACGCGGGCAAACGTATGGTGCGCGATTTTGGGGCCGACGCGATAGTGCTTGCCGGTACAGATCTGAACCTAGCCTTTGACGGTCAGGATCCGGGGTATAGAGTAATTGATGCGCTGGACGTGCATGTGTCGGTTCTGGCCGACCTTGCATCCGGACGCCTGAGCCTAGACGAAGTGGCAATGACGAGATGAGCAAACCCTCAGACAACCCGGCAGATCCGTTCAAGAAGGCATTGGCCGAGGCCACCAAGGTTATGGCCGATGATACCGAACTGACGGTGAACTACTCGGTCGACCCCTCGGGCATGAGCGGCGACACCATGCGCCTGCCGCAGGTCTCGCGCCGGATGACCCGCGAAGAGGTGCTGCTGGCCCGCGGCACTGCCGACGCACTCGCCCTGCGTCGCAAGTACCATGACGAAGGCGTCGCCAGCCGCTATGCGCCATCAGGCGATATGGCGCGCGAGCTTTACGACGCGATGGAAAGTGCGCGGTGCGAGGCAATGGGCGCGCGCGACATGCCCGGCACAGCCTCCAATATCGACGTCAAAATCCAGAACGAAGCGCTGCGGCGTGGCTACGATCAGGTAACGTCCGCATCCGAGGCCCCCTTGGCGGTCTCTGCCGGCTACCTGATCCGCCATCTTGCCACCGGACGCCCCCTGCCCGAAGCCGCAGCCAATGTAATGGAGCTATGGCGCGGGTTTATCGAGGCGCAAGCCGGTGAGACGCTGGAGAACCTAGACGAGACCATCTCCGATCAGGCAGCATTCGCGAAATTCGCCCGTCGGGTGATTTCCGATCTTGGTTATGGCGACCAACTCGGCGACGATCCGGATGACCTCGATGACGAAATGAACGACGACTCCGAGGAAACGGCTGAGGAAGAGGAACAGCCCGACAGTTCAGGTCAGGACGACAGTGACGAAGAAGAGGCCGACGCCTCTCCCGAGCAGGCGCAGGAACAACAGCAGGACGAAAGTCAGGCGCAGGTTTCTGCCGACGATATGGCCGAGGAAGAAGTCACGGATGAAACCGAGATGCCGGATGGTGAGGCACCACTCGAGCCGCCAGCACCACAACCGGTATCAGATGCGGACCCCGATTACCGCGTCTTTCTCGATACTCATGACGAGGAGATCGCGGCCGAAGATCTGGCCGAAACGCAGGAACTGGAGCGCTTGCGCGCCTATCTTGATCAGCAGTTGGAGCCCCTGAAAGGTGCGGTGTCGCGCCTCGCCAACAAGCTGCAGCGCCGTCTGCAGGCACAACAGAACCGTTCTTGGGAATTCGACAAAGAAGAAGGTGTGCTGGATGCGGGCCGACTGGCACGGGTCGTGGCCAACCCCACAACACCTCTGTCCTTTAAGGTCGAGAAAGATACCGAATTCCGCGATACCGTGGTGACGCTGCTCTTGGATAACTCCGGCTCGATGCGCGGTCGCCCGATCTCCATCGCTGCCATCTGTGCAGATGTTCTGGCCCGCACGCTAGAACGCTGCAACGTCAAGGTGGAGATCCTCGGTTTCACCACCCGCGCGTGGAAAGGCGGGCTGTCGCGTGAGGCTTGGCTCAATGATGGACGCCCACAGCTGCCCGGTCGCCTGAACGATCTGCGTCACATTATCTACAAGAGCGCCGATGCGCCTTGGCGCCGGGTGCGACCAAACCTAGGCCTGATGATGAAAGAGGGGCTTTTGAAGGAAAACATCGACGGCGAAGCGCTGGAATGGGCACACCGTCGCATGGTCGGACGACCAGAGGCACGCAAGATCCTGATGGTAATCTCTGACGGTGCCCCGGTGGATGACTCGACGCTGTCGGTGAACCCTGCGAACTATCTCGAAAAACACCTGCGTGATGTGATTGCGATGGTGGAAAAGAAAAAGCAGGTCGAACTGCTGGCGATCGGCATCGGCCATGATGTGACCCGCTATTACGACCGCGCAGTGACCATTACCGATGTGGAGCAATTGGCGGGCGCAATGACCGAGCAGCTCGCCGCGCTCTTTGACAGCGACCCGCGTGCCCGTGCCCGTGTCATGGGGATGCGTCGGGCGAGCTAATGACTTTCGCCTGCGGCGGGCAGCGGAAGGCTCCCGCCCCTTATGACTGCATCAAAGATGCCGCCAGAAGCGTTGGGCCCGGCCGCGCGCCTGACGGCGCGCCGCACTCCGCTACCACCCTTTTGTTCCAATAGAGCTGTTCTTGACGCGACCGCGCCGCGCCTTTCCAAAGGGAAGGCGCGGCGCTTGGCCCAACGAATGCCACTGCCCTGCATGGGGCAGTGGTATTGGGCGGGAGCTTTTCCCTCTTGCGTTTGAGATCTTTCCGCAGCCGGGCTTGTTTGCAGGTCTGTGATCTGTAACAAAACAACTCCCGGTCGCACCGCACCGTAACTCAGCTTCAATTTGTCCGATTGCCACACGCTGGGTGCATGCCGGATATTGCCGCCACATTCAGGAGAGAGAGATGTTTCAGACCTTCGATGTTACAGCACGCCCGGAACAGGGCCTGGATCGTCTCGCCGCATTGCGCTCCCAGCTTGAGAACGAAGGACTGGACGGATTTCTGATCCCCCGCGCCGACGCGCATCAGGGAGAATACGTGGCACCGCATGATGAGCGGCTCTCTTGGCTCACAGGATTTACCGGGTCGGCGGGGTTCTGCGCTGCGTTACACAGCGTCGCTGGCGTCTTTATTGATGGGCGTTATCGCACGCAGGTCAAAAGTCAGGTGGCAGACGTGTATACGCCCGTACCTTGGCCCGATGTGACACTTGGTGATTGGCTGGTGGAACAGCTGCCTCAGGGCGGAACCATCGCCTATGATCCGTGGCTCCACTCAATGCGTGAAATTCGCGAATTGAATGCGCGGCTGAAGTCTTCGCAGGTTTCTCTCATCGAAAGCGACAATCTGGTAGATCGGATTTGGTCTGATCAGCCCGCGCCCCCCATGCAGCCCGCCATCGCACACCCGGAAGAATACGCCGGAGAAAGCGCGCAATCGAAAGCCCAGCGTCTTGCCGATGGGCTGCGCAAGGGTGGGCAATCTGCGGCTGTCATCACCTTGCCTGACAGTATTATGTGGCTGTTGAATATTCGCGGATCGGACATTCCGCGCAATCCCGTCGCCCATGGGTTTGCCATTTTGTATGACGATGCGCGTGTGGATCTGTTCATGGCGACACAGAAGCTGGCTGGGCTAGATCTCGGCGCGCATGTGACATGCCATGCACCTGAACATTTCCTCGACGCTGTCCAAACCCTCGATGGTCAAGTGGCAGTGGATGAGCGCAGCCTGCCACAAGCTGTCGCCAACGTCTTGGGCGACAAGATCGCCCCAGTCGGTGATCCCTGCGCCCTGCCCAAAGCACGTAAGAACACCGCCGAGATCAAAGGCAGTGCCGCGGCGCATGTGCGCGATGGCGCAGCGGTGGTCGAAACCCTTGCATGGCTTGACGCCCAAGCCCCCGGAACGCTCACCGAGATCGATGTTGTGAAAACGCTCGAGGGATTCCGCTCTGCTGATCCTGCATTGCGTGATATCAGCTTTGAAACCATTTCCGGCACCGGTCCCAATGGGGCCATCATGCATTACCGCGTGACAGAGGAAACCAATGCCACCCTAGAAGATGGCCATTTACTCGTGCTCGACAGTGGTGGTCAGTATCTGGACGGAACCACCGACATCACCCGCACCATTGCAATCGGCACGCCGGGGCATGAGGAATCGCAGGCTTTCACCCGCGTGCTGCAGGGCATGATTGCTGTCTCCAGACTGCGTTGGCCCGAGGGGCGTTCTGGACGTGAGCTTGAAGCGATTGGCCGCTTGCCCTTGTGGATGGCAGGTCAGGACTTCAACCACGGTCTAGGTCACGGGGTCGGTGCGTTTTTAAGCGTCCACGAAGGCCCGCAGGGGCTTTCGCGTTTGAATACTGTGCCGCTTGAACCCGGCATGATCCTCTCCAACGAGCCGGGGTATTACCGTGAGGGGGCCTTTGGCATCCGAATTGAGAATCTGGTGGTCGTTGAGGAGGCTCCGGCCCTTGACAGCGCCGACGCAGACCGCAAGATGCTCGCGTGGCGCACGCTGACGTTTGCGCCCATCGACCGCCGTTTGGTGGTGCCCGAGATGCTGTCCCCGGGCGAGCGCGACTGGCTCAACAGCTATCACGCAGAGATAAACCGCATGATCGCACCGCGCGTCAGCGCAGCTGCGGCTAAGTGGTTGGACGCGGCCTGTGCGCCGCTCTGATACTCGACTGTTACATTGACCGGGCAGAAGCCTTACCAAAGCTAGAAGGAGGGGGAACCCGATGACCAAGATCACGATCCAAAAAGCGACAGGCCGGTGGGTCGTCCGTTCAGGTGGCGCCATATTGGGCGAAACCGAGAATGCACTGGAACTGATCGAAGGCGACTTGCCTGCGGTCATTTATTTCCCCCGCGAAGACGTCGCCATGGCGTTCCTCGACAAATCGGAGAAAACCAGCCACTGCCCCCATAAGGGGGATGCCACGTATTACTCCATCGTCAATAAATCCTCGACCGATGAAGATGCTGTCTGGAGCTATGAGGCGCCCCTGGCGACGGCTTCAGAAATCAAGGGACATCTGGCGTTTCTGCCCCTTCCCTCGGTCAAGGTCGAGCAGATCTGATCCGCCTTCGGCAACACACGTTTGCCGGGCAATATGATCTGATATCACATCAATAATTTATCATTAAAATTGACAAAGCCGGGCTGATTGGCAGTCCGGCTTTTTTGCAACAGTTTTCCACTTTCTTGTTTCACGCAAGCAGCGGTTTCCATTTTTTTGAAGAAATCACCCAATTCGAGGATGCGCCAATTAACAGTCTGCCGCATCGGTCAGACTTTCGCAGTTGGGAAAACAGGGTGCATTCGCAGCGATCCTACGCTATGCTGTCAACACCACTTCACTCAAGCTGCGGCGCAGATCATCAGCGCTATCTCGACTAGGAGATTCCTGAGAATTACATGTCGTTTCAACGACATAGTTGATGAGAGCTGTCAGCGCTGCCCGCTCGTTTTCCTGCTCATTCTTTGTCCCTAAGGACCCGATCTCACTCGGATCGCCTGCCCAAGCATGCATTATTTTCTTCCACCCGATGCCTGCTATTGTTAATCTTTTAGTAGTAATAAGTGCCCGGATTAACCTTTGTTATCAAGTCCTAAATGCTGGTGGCAACATGCATAGAATTGACATCTCTCAAATCAGTGGGAGGGTGTTGCGCGTTTTCCTGACGGTTTATGATGAGAAATCCGTCAGCCGCGCCGCTGATGTGCTGAACAGCAGTCAATCAACCATTAGCCACAACATTGAGAAACTACGTGGACTGCTGGGGGATGCACTCTTTGTGCAATCAGGACGTGGCATCGTTCCAAGTGCGCGCGCGGATGCCCTCGCGCCCAAAGTCCGCCGCATCCTGATCGAAATGGAAGGGCTTGCGGATCAGGGGATCTATGATCCGATCACCGATCCTGATCCATTCATCATCGCGCTCAGTTCTAGCGTTTTGGACGGCGAACTACAGACCATTTACACGGCGCTCAGGGCAAGCCTTCCGCAAAAACATCTCATATTCCGAGACCTCGGCAAGCAGACCTAAATCGAACCCCTCTTGGAAACAAGGCAGGTGGATGTCGTTTTGACATTGCGGCCGCGGTCGTACTCCAACACCCTGTGTCACATGGCTCTGTCACAAGATACTATGCGGGTGTTCTATGATCCCAAAGTACGCGGCCCCGTTGAGAGCATTGCCGATTACTGTTCTGCCTCGCATGCGACCGTGGCGTTTGGACAGGGCCGTAAGAGCGTGTTGCAGACCGAACTAGAAGCGCTGGCCATACATCGCCGGATTATCTTGGGGGTTCCGAACCTCTGGATGCTGATCCGGCTGCTGCAGGGAACCGATATGCTGGCCAGCCTGCCCGCGCGCGCCGCCCGCAATACCGAAGGCATTCTGGCCTCTTCCCCCTTTCCTGTTGAGCTGCCGCCAAACCAATACGATCTGGTGTGGCATCGCCGCTTCTCAAATTCCGCACGGTTGCAATGGTTGCTGATGACGATTGAAACCGCGCTATCCCACCGTGGCCAAAGTCAACCTGATGAGGCCGGGCATGATACGCTGCGTATGCTTTGGAATGAATAACCCCGCGCGAGTCAGCACTCAGCGCAGGGCAAACACATCAGAACAGAAGGTCGGAACGCAGTTCAGAGACTTCGGGGCATTCCAGCCTTGATTGCTCAGGGACGCTGCGGCAACCGACCAAACCAGTCAAAGTCGCTGACACTGACCGCCCCTGTCAAAATGACCCCGGCAATGACCGCCCAGATCACGGCAGCTGCACCGGTGGTGATCCATGCCTTCTGCTTCAGATAGTGGCGCTCAGGTGCCCCGGCATGAGTGCCCGGCACGATCTCTCCCGCATCCCCCTGCGTCTGCAGCCGGATCGGGATGACCACCAAAAAGGTCATGAACCAGATGACCGCATAAAGCACGATGCCGGACGTGATACCCATGAGACGTTCCTTTCAAAAGGCTGAGGCATGCAGAGGGGCGTGATCGCGCGCTCTGCGGTGCATCTAGCGTCAAACCTGTTCGAGTTCCACCAGGCAGCCGTTGAAATCTTTGGGATGCAGGAAAAGAACCGGCTTACCATGGGCACCGATTTTCGGCTCTCCCGTGCCCAGAACGCGGGCTCCTTGTGCTTTCAGGTGGTCGCGCGCCGCAAGGATGTCTTCGACCTCGTAGCAAATGTGGTGAATCCCGCCAGCTGGATTTTTGTCAAGGAACCCTTGGATCGGAGACCCCTCCCCCAGTGGATAGAGCAGTTCTATCTTGGTGTTGGGCAACTCGATGAACACCACCGTCACACCATGGTCCGGTTCATCTTGGGGGGCACCGACATTTGCGCCGAGCGCATCTCGATACTGAGCCATAGCAGCCTCCAGATCCGGTACAGCGATGGCGACATGGTTTAAACGTCCGATCATGGCAGGCATCCTTGGTTTTGAAACGATATATCTGCGTAAAGATCAAAACCGCATGTTTCTTGCAAGCCCGCACGCACACGCCCCGGTTGAAACTGACCGCGTCCAGACGTCACGTCGCCGCCTATTAAGAACTTGTTAGCCCAGAATCCATAGCGTTGAGGGCATGTAATCAGTGAGGTCAGGACATGGACGATTCGGATCTTTTTGCTTCCGCAGCCCGCCTCGGGAGTGGACGCCGCCCGCTTCTGGGTTTGACGATCCTAGTGGTAGAAGACAGCCGCTATGCTTGTGAGGCAATGCGTTTGCTGTGTTTGCGCAGTGGCGCGCGCATCCGTCGGGCCGATAGCCTGAAGTCAGCGCGAAAACACCTGCAAGTCTATCGCCCGTCTGTCGTCATTATTGACCTCGGCCTCCCTGATGGCTCGGGCGCTGAATTGATCGAAGCGCTCTCGACAGCCTCGCCGCGCGTTGCGGTCATCCTTGGCACCTCTGGCGATGAGAATGCCGAGAGTGCCACGATGCAGGCAGGAGCCGATGGATTTTTACCCAAACCGATCCTGTCTCTCGCGGCATTTCAGAATGCGATCCTCAGCAATATGCCTCCCGAGCGCCAGCCGATTGGGCCGCGCCCGGTCACCGATGAGGCGGTGGAGCCTGACATGCTCGCGTTTCGTGATGATATGGCGCATGCCGCAGAGGTTCTGGACGAGGCCAAGGACGAACGCACGCTGGACTATCTGGCGCAATTTCTTGGTGGTGTCGCTCGCAGCGTCGGAGATACGCCATTGGCAACTGCTGCAACCTGTCTGGCGGAAACCCGGAAATCCGGCGGACCGCTGGCAGTTGAAACCGCAATGATTGCCGACCTCGTGCAAGAGCGGCTACATCGCAAGATCGCGATCTAACATGCTACAATCGTTGCTGATCGCATCACTGACCCTGATCATCGTACTCGGGCTTCAGTCCCGCCTGATCCCGAGCCGACTGGATGCGAGAAAGCCCCGCTCCTCCCGTCGTCGGTTCGGGCTTCGTTAGATCCGGATCTCCAGTGCTCGCTGCAACAGACCAATCAGCGGGCCCGGGTTTTCTACTGGCAAAAAATAGCGGTAGTCACTGCGTCCGGAAGTGAGCGCCCCCTGCAATACGCCCTCGGGCGAGAGGATCATTGAACGCGGAACATAGTCACCATCCGGTGCGTAGGCTTGACTGATTTCCGATTCCTGATCGCGGTCAACCAACACGAATATGAGTTTTTGAGAGAGCACCTCTACGCGGCGCTCAAAGAAAACGGAACGAAATGCGCGACATGTCGGGCACCAAGTTGCGTGCACCAGCATATAAATCGGCTTGCCTTCGACCTGCGCCCGCTCCAGCCCCTCAGCATAGCTGTGCCAAGTAATGCCGCCTGTGTTGAAAGACGCAGCCCCGGCATCTGCGGAAACGCGCACTGGCCAAAGAAAAGGGGCCGCCAAACTGGCCGCCCCCATTATAAACTGTCGACGCCTCAGCATCAGTCGTCCTGCGGGATCACGCGCAGGCCCAATTCCATCAGCTGCTCTGACATGGGCTCGGATGGGGCGGCCATCATCAGATCTTCGGCGCGTTGGTTCATCGGGAACATGATGACCTCGCGGATGTTGGCCTCATCCGCCAAGAGCATCACCATCCGGTCGATACCGGCTGCACAGCCTCCATGCGGCGGGGCGCCGTACTGAAACGCGTTGACCATACCGCCAAAGCGCTTTTCGACCTCTTCCTTGCCGTAGCCTGCAATCTCAAATGCTTTGAACATGATCTCCGGCTTGTGGTTCCGGATCGCACCAGAAACCAGCTCATAGCCGTTACACGCCAGATCGTACTGGTTGCCACGCACGTCCAGCGGATCACCATTGAGCGCATCCATCCCGCCCTGCGGCATGGAGAAGGGGTTGTGCTCAAAGTCGATCTTGCCGGTCTCTTCGTCCTTTTCATAAATCGGGAAATCCACGATCCAGGCAAAGGCAAAGCGGTCCTTGTCAGTGAGGTTCAGCTCTTCACCAATCACGTTGCGCGCCCGTCCAGCGACCGCCTCAAACGTCTTCGGCTTACCACCGAGGAAGAAGGCCGCATCCCCCACGCCAAGACCAAGCTGCTGGCGGATCGCCTCAGTGCGCTCAGGGCCGATGTTTTTCGCAAGCGGACCGGCCGCTTCCATTTCACCGTCCTTCTCGCGCCAGAAGATATAGCCCATGCCCGGCAGACCCTCTTTCTGCGCGAAGGCATTCATGCGGTCACAGAATTTGCGGCTGCCGCCGGTGGGCGCGGGGATGGCTCGGATTTCGGTGCCTTCCTGCTCCAGCAGTTTGGCGAAGATCGCAAAACCTGAGCCTGCGAAATGCTCAGAGACCACCTGCATCTTGATCGGGTTGCGCAGGTCCGGCTTGTCCGAACCATACCACAGGGCCGCGTCTTTGTAGGAGATCTGCGGCCACTCGTTGGCTGCGTCCACCTTGCGGCCCTGACCGAACTCCTCAAACACGCCTGCGATCACCGGCGCGATGGTGTCGAACACATCCTGCTGGGTGACAAAGGACATTTCCATGTCGAGCTGGTAAAAATCGGTGGGCGAACGGTCGGCACGCGGGTCCTCGTCGCGGAAACAGGGCGCGATCTGGAAATACTTGTCAAAGCCCGAGACCATCATCAACTGCTTGAACTGCTGCGGTGCCTGCGGCAGCGCGTAGAACTTGCCCGGGTGCAGACGCGACGGCACGAGGAAGTCGCGCGCGCCTTCAGGGCTCGATGCGGTGATGATCGGTGTCTGGTATTCGTTGAATCCCTGATCCCACATCCGGTTGCGGATGGAACGGATCATGTTGGAGCGCAGCACCATGTTACGCTGCATCTTCTCGCGGCGCAGGTCGAGGTAGCGGTAGCGCAGGCGGGTTTCTTCCGGGTATTCCTGCTCGCCAAAGACCATCAGCGGCAGCTCTTCGGATTTGCCCAGAACTTCGATGTCGCGAATGAACACTTCGATCTCACCGGTCGGGATCTTGGCATTCACAAGGCTCTCGTCACGCGCCTTTACCTCTCCGTCGATGCGGATACACCATTCGGAGCGGACCTTTTCGATCTCGGCAAACACGGGGCTGTCGGGATCGGCCATGACTTGCGTGACGCCATAGTGGTCGCGCAGGTCGATGAACAACAGGCCGCCGTGATCTCGGACACGGTGGACCCAGCCGGAGAGGCGAACGGTTTCGCCCACGTGAGATTTGTTCAGTTCGGCGCAGGTATGGCTGCGAAATGCGTGCATGGATCTGGTCTCTTTCGGTCTGCGGCGGGGGCACGCGTGCGTGTGCCGGGCCCAAGCAAAATTCTACCTTCCGTACACAAGGTTCCCGCCCAGTTGTCAAGCAACGTGGGCGATTTGATGCGCTTTCGCGGCCATTCGCCGTAGAATGCCAGCGCATAACAAGCACGGGGGCTCTCCCGCCCGTCGCGGAGCGCATTAGAAAATGCCTCCGCTCCCGTTGGACCCGGCGCGGGTCCCCTCGGGGACCCGCGGTGGCAGCGCGCCCAAGGCCGCAAGGGTCCTGCTTGGCAGGGCACGCCGAGGGTGCGGGAACCGTCTTCTATTTCTCAATCAAAACGGCGGGAATTTCGCCGCGCAGCGCGTTAACAAGATGGATTGCCTTCGCATCCCTCAGGTCTGCAACCGTTAGGACGGCTTCTTGCACGTGGCCCGCGTCAATCAAGCCCTGGCGATACACTCCGGGCAAGCCCCCCGAAGACAGTGGTGGCGTCACTCGCAGGCCTTTTTCAAGTGTCACGACAACATTGGTGATTGTACCTTCACAGATTTCACCGCGCTCGTTGCAAAACACCAACTCATCAATCCCTGCAGGCAAAGCGTGCCTTGCACGGTCATAAACCCCACGCCGTGTTGTCTTGTGGCGCAGAAACAGATCTCGGGACCATAACGACGTATCCGCTATTGCAAATCGCCACCTATCGGCAGGCGCGGGCATCGCTGTCGTCATCAGCTCAAACCGCCCGTCCGGGGCAAGGGTCAATCGACAGCGCAGTGGAACAGCACCGGACAGGCCAGCCACCCGACCACGTGCCTGAGATAGGTCGAAATCGATCCCAAAGACCTCTGCACTGCGCGCCATGCGCGCCAGATGCAATTCAAGCCGCGCCACGCCCAGCTTTGGCACAAAAGCAAAGGTCTCGATCAGGCGGAAATCGGGGTCGTCACTTGCGCGTAACGGGCTTTCCACAATGCTTCCTCATATTCCGAGCTGGCAGTGCTGTCCCACACCAGCCCGCCGCCTACGTTGAACGTGGCCGCATCGCCCTCCAGCATGATGGTGCGGATGGCCACGTTAAATTCCGACCGCCCGTCCGGCGCAGCCCAGCCGATGGAGCCACAATAGATATCGCGCGCCCATGGCTCCAGCTCGTGCAGCACCTCCATCGCACGGATTTTTGGTGCTCCGGTGATAGAACCGCAGGGATAAAGCGCTGCGAATATATCAGCCAAACCAGCCCCGGCCTTCAGCCGTGCCCGCACCAGTGAGACCATCTGATGCACGGTGGCGTAGCTTTCTACTGCAAAGAGTTCAGGCACATGTACTGAACCGGTTTCAGCGATCCGGCTGATGTCGTTGCGCAGCAGATCAACAATCATCAGGTTTTCAGCGCGGTTTTTTTCATCCACCTGAAGGAACGCGCGGCGGCGGGCGTCCTCCACTGGGTCCTGACTGCGCGGTTGCGTGCCTTTCATGGGCCGCGTTTCAATGACGCCGTCTGAGGATGTACGAAAAAACAGCTCAGGGCTGCGCGACAGGATCGTTGGCAGACCGTCTTGCGTGATGAGCGCCCCGTATCCCACCGGTTGACGCTCTGCGAGGGCAGCATAGAGCGCCTCCGCCCCGCCCCAAACCTTCGCATCAATCGGAAAGGTCAGATTGGCCTGATAAATATCGCCTGCGCCGATATAGGCTTTTACGGTATCAAAGGCCTGCCTATAGCGCGCCGCACTCCAGCGCGCCGTGCTTTCCCCAACTCCAGCATCGCCAGCCCAAAGCGGAACATCAGCCTGCACCGGCGCGCGGTAGACCCCAAATTGCAAGAGCGGCAGACGCCGGTGCGTGGGAAGCTTATGCTCCAGTCGCGGCTCCAGCGCATAACCCAGTTCATATGATGCATACCCCGCGACCCAATGCCCCGCGCTTCGCGCGCGATCCAGCGCTGCCAGCGCTGGGCGCACCTCATGGGGCCGCTCCGCGCGGATCAGCTCCAGCGGTGCCTCGAACTGCGCCGCAGCCCCAAATGGGCCATTGTCAAAGCGGATTTGCACCGTCAGGGTCTCCGTGAGCAGTCAATGTCTCCCTTGCCCCCCGCATATAGCGGTTTGGCCGCCACACGAAAGGCCCGAAAACGGCAATTTGCACCGCAACGCCGATCCCCCTTGCACCTTTCGTCTCGCTGCCTATAACGCAGGACAATTTGGGCGCTGCCCGCGCCTGATTCAGACTGCCACGCCGTAATTTCTGTCAAAAGGACGCCCGCCATGCCGAAGAGAACCGATATCAAGTCGATCATGATCATTGGCGCCGGGCCCATCGTCATCGGCCAGGCCTGCGAATTCGACTATTCCGGCGCACAAGCCTGCAAGGCGCTACGCGAAGAAGGTTACCGCGTTATCCTCGTGAACTCCAACCCGGCAACGATCATGACCGACCCGGGCCTTGCGGATGCCACCTATATCGAACCGATCACACCTGAGGTGGTCGCCAAGATCATTGAGAAGGAACGCCCCGACGCGCTCTTGCCGACCATGGGCGGGCAAACCGGCCTCAACACCTCGCTCGCGCTTGAGGAAATGGGTGTGCTGGAAAAATACAACGTCGAGATGATCGGTGCCAAGCGCGAGGCCATCGAGATGGCCGAAGACCGCAAGCTCTTCCGCGAAGCGATGGACCGCCTCGGCCTTGAGAACCCTCGGGCCACCATCGTCACCGCTCCGAAAAAAGACAACGGCAGTGCGGATCTTGAGGCCGGTGTGCAGATCGCGCTCGAGGCACTCGAGGACATCGGCCTGCCCGCGATCATTCGCCCGGCCTTCACCCTCGGCGGCACCGGCGGCGGCGTGGCCTACAACCGCGAGGACTACATCCATTACTGCCGCTCTGGCATGGATGCCTCGCCGGTGAACCAAATCCTCGTCGATGAGAGCCTTTTGGGCTGGAAAGAGTACGAAATGGAAGTGGTCCGTGACAAAGCGGATAACGCCATTATCGTCTGCTCGATTGAGAACGTCGACCCGATGGGCGTGCACACTGGCGACTCGATCACCGTTGCGCCCGCCCTGACCCTGACCGACAAGGAATACCAGATCATGCGCACCGCCTCGATCGCGGTTCTGCGCGAGATCGGCGTCGAGACTGGTGGTTCCAACGTGCAATGGGCCGTGAACCCCGATGATGGCCGCATGGTCGTGATCGAGATGAACCCGCGTGTGAGCCGTTCTTCGGCGCTCGCCTCCAAGGCAACCGGCTTTCCAATTGCCAAAATCGCCGCGAAACTCGCGGTGGGCTACACGCTCGACGAGTTGGACAACGACATCACCAAGGTGACGCCTGCGTCCTTTGAGCCGACCATCGACTATGTCGTCACCAAAATCCCGAAATTCGCCTTTGAGAAATTCCCCGGCTCAGAACCCTTCCTCACCACCGCGATGAAATCCGTGGGCGAGGCAATGGCGATCGGCCGCACCATCCACGAATCGATGCAAAAAGCGCTCGCCTCGATGGAATCCGGCCTCACCGGCTTTGACGAAGTCGATATTCCCGGTGTGCATGCCGGTCTCTGGGAAAGCGTTGGCGCCGACGACAAGGCAGCCGTCATCAAGGCCATCAGCCAGCAGACACCGGACCGGCTGCGCACCATCGCGCAAGCCATGCGTCACGGTCTGTCGGATGTCGAAATTCAGGGTGTCACCAAATTTGACCCTTGGTTCCTCGCCCGCATCCGCGAGATTATCGACGCCGAGCGTGAAATTCGCAAAAACGGCCTGCCGATGCGCGAAGACAAGCTGCGCGCCCTCAAGATGCTCGGCTTCTCCGACGCCCGCCTCGGCGCGCTCACCGGTCGTGACGAGGACAACGTCCGCCGCGCCCGTCACAACCTTGGCGTCAAGGCGGTGTTCAAACGTATCGACACCTGCGCCGCCGAATTCGAGGCGCAAACACCCTATATGTACTCCACCTATGAGAGCCCCATGATGGGTGAGGTGGAATGCGAGGCGCGTCCCTCAGATCGTAAAAAGGTCGTCATCCTTGGCGGTGGTCCGAACCGTATCGGTCAGGGCATTGAATTTGATTATTGCTGCTGTCATGCATGTTTCGCGCTTACGGATGCGGGCTATGAGACCATCATGGTCAACTGTAACCCGGAGACCGTCTCGACCGACTATGACACCTCGGATCGCCTGTACTTTGAGCCCCTGACGATGGAGCATGTGATGGAGATCCTGCGGGTCGAGCAGGAAAACGGCACGCTCCATGGCGTCATCGTCCAGTTTGGCGGCCAGACCCCGCTCAAACTCGCCAACGCGCTGGAGGCCGAAGGCATCCCGATCCTCGGCACCACACCGGACGCCATCGACCTTGCCGAAGACCGCGAGCGGTTCCAGGCACTGGTCAACGAACTTGGCCTGAAACAGCCCAAGAACGGCATCGCCTCCACCGATGAACAAGCGCTGAAAATTGCTGAGGAAATCGGCTTCCCGCTGGTGATTCGCCCCTCCTATGTGCTGGGTGGCCGCGCGATGGAAATCGTGCGCGATATGGATCAGTTGAAGCGCTACATCAAAGAGGCCGTGGTGGTCTCTGGCGACAGCCCGGTGCTGCTGGACAGCTATCTGTCTGGTGCGGTGGAACTCGATGTGGATGCGATCTGTGATGGCACCGATGTGCATGTCGCTGGCATTATGCAACACATCGAAGAGGCTGGCGTTCACTCCGGCGATAGCGCCTGCTCCCTGCCGCCCTATTCCCTTGATAAGGACGTGATTGAACGCATCAAGGAGCAGAGCTTTGCGCTTGCCAAAGCGCTCAATGTGGTTGGCCTGATGAACGTGCAGTTTGCAATCAAGGACAATGAGATCTACCTCATCGAGGTGAACCCGCGTGCGTCCCGGACTGTGCCTTTTGTCGCCAAAGCCACCGACAGCGCGATTGCATCCATCGCGGCCCGCGTGATGGCGGGAGAGCCGCTCTCAAACTTCCCGCAACGCGCCCCATACGAGCCGGATGCAGGGTATGATGTGAACACCCCCATGGCCGATCCGATGACGCTCGCAGACCCGGATATGCCGTGGTTCTCCGTCAAAGAGGCCGTGCTGCCCTTCGCCCGCTTCCCCGGCGTCGACACCATTCTGGGTCCAGAGATGCGCTCCACCGGCGAGGTCATGGGCTGGGATCGCAGCTTTGCGCGTGCCTTCCTCAAGGCTCAGATGGGCGCTGGCATGGTCCTCCCCAGCAAGGGCCGCGCATTCATCTCGATCAAAGATCAGGATAAAACCGAGGTGATGCTCGACACCGCCCGTATCCTGATTGGTCAAGGGTTTGAACTGGTCGCAACCCGCGGCACCCAAGGCTGGCTTGCCGGTCATGGGGTTGAATGCGCCATTGTGAACAAGGTCTATGAGGGCCGTCCGCATGTGGTGGACATGCTCAAGGACGGTGGCATCCAGCTGGTGCTGAACACGACCGAAGGGACGCAAGCCGTCGAAGACTCCAAACCGATGCGTGAAGTGGCGCTCTATGACAAGATCCCCTACTTCACAACTGCAGCCGGCGCTCATGCTGCAGCACGCGCCATTCAGGCGCAGGCTGAGGGTGAGGTCGAGGTAAAAAGCCTTCAGGGCTAAACACCAGAATGCGTGCCCACTGGCACTCTGTCGAAAAAGAAACGCCCTCGGTTTTCGGGGGCGTTTCTTTTTGACCTCCGCCCATCGGCCAAGAGCGGTCGGATCGCCATAGGCGATCCGATCCGGGCGGTTGCAGCGCAGGCCCATTCGGGCCTGCGCTGCAACCGCCACCCTCCAATCCTCTGCATGATGTGGTGGAAAGCGCTCTGACCAACCCAAATAGTTTCAGACAATTGGATCTGATATTTGCGCGCATCTAACGGCGCGCCCGTTGCGACGACTCATCTGCGGCTGCACACTCATTCCTGCATAGAGCGGCCCAGAAGGGCAGCGGAAGATCATGTTCCCTCCGGTCATCATTTGCTCTCTCACCCCTCACAGATGGCCAACCTTTGATCTCCCCATAACGGAAAAGCCCCGTGGGTCAGGTCCACGGGGCTTTTCTTATTTTGACGACATGCCACTCTGAGAAATGGGCATGTCGGCCGCATCGCCCCCAAAACAGATGAGGGCGATTGTCTTAGGCTGCGGCAGCAGCTTTTTGTTCCTGCCGTTCCACCCCTTTGAAAAAGATCAGATAGAAGACAGGCGCGGCCACCAGCGTAAGGACGGTTGCAAACGCCAAACCGCCCATGATCGTGACAGCCATCGACACAAAGAACGCATCACTCATCAAAGGTGCCATGCCAAGGATGGTCGTGATCGCCGCCAGCATCACCGGACGCAGACGCGACACAGAGGCCTTCACAATGCTCTCGCGCAGCGGCAGCCCCTCTTCGCGCCGAACAATGTCGATCTCCTCTACCAGGACAATACCGTTCTTGATCAGCATGCCCGACAGGCTGAGAAGCCCCAGAAGTGCCGTGAACGTAAAGGGCAACCCGGTGCCCAAGAGGCCAAGAACGACACCGTTGACGCTCATCGGGACCAACAGCCAGATGATGATCGGCTGACGGATCGCGTTGAACAACAGCACCGAGATCAGCACCATAATCAACAGCGACAAAGGCAGTTGCTTGCCGAGGCTTTCATTGGCCTCGGAGGAGTTTTCATGCTCCCCGCCCCATTCCATCTTGTAGCCCACCGGCACCTCAATGGCCTCAATCGCAGCCTGCACCTCATTGAAGGCTGTGGCCGCTGTCACGTCCGGCAGGACATCTGCCCCAACAGTGATCGTGTAGACCCGGTCGCGGCGATGCACGAGCGTGTTCTGCACCTCATAAGTGATCCCGTCGATCATCTGTTCAAGCGGGATCCAGCTGCCAGACGTTTCAGAGAAAACCACCTGATTCATGACATTATAGGGGTCCTCAGGCGGCTGGCGCATGACGATCGGGATAAGCCGCTCGCGTTCGCGGAACACACCCGTCGTCACCCCATTGGTGGAAAACTGCAGCGCGTTGGCGATCGCCTCGCGGGTGATCCCCGCCGTTTGTGCCCGGTCCGTTGCATAAATCGGCTTTAGCACCAATTCCTGCTCGCGCCAGTCATGACGGATATCACGCGTGAGTGTGCTCTCGGTTTCAAGCACAGTCTTTGCTTCTTCCGCGAGTGTGCGCAGCACGGCCGGATCCGGCCCGGAGAAGCGCACCTCAACAGGTGCGCCGCCACCGGGACCAAAGACCAGCCGTTCGGTGCGGAACTCCCCTTCCGGGAAATGCTCCTTACCCCAAGCCTCAAGTTCCGCCTGCAACGGCGGGATCTGCTCTAGGTTTTTGGTACGGATAATCAAATGTCCGTAACTGGGGTTCGCCTTTTCTCCGGCATAGGTCAGCAGGAAACGTGTCGCGCCCTGCCCCACGAATGTGGCTGTGGACACCACGTCATCACGCGCCGCAAGCCAGTCCTCAACCTCCGCCATATGTGCTGACGTGGTCTCGATCGCGGTTCCCTGCGGGAGCTTGTAATGCACGTAGAACAAGGGCGTGTTGGAGTTCGGGAAGAACTGCTGCTTGATCAGACCAAAGCCCATGAAACACATCACGGTGATGCCAACCAGACCAACCACCACGAGCCAACGCGCTTTCAGTGCCCCGCGCAACAGCGCCCCATAACTGCGGAACAGGAAGCCACTGTAGCTGTCCTGATCGTCGCCAGAGCCGCGTTTGAAGAAGTAGTGCCCCAGCAGAGGAGTCACCGTCAGCGCTAAGATCCAGCTCAACAGCAATGAGATGCCAATCACCGCAAAGAGGGAGAACATGAACTCACCCGTGGCATCCGGACTAAGGCCGATACCCGCAAAAGCCATGATGCCGATGACCGTCGCCCCCAGAAGCGGGATCTGCGTTTTGGATGCAGCCTCATGGGCAGCCTCGCGTGAGGATTTGCCTTTTTGCATGGAGATTTGCATGCCTTCGGCAACCACAATGGCATTGTCCACCAACATCCCCATGGCGATGATCAGCGCACCGAGCGAGATCCGTTCCATCTCAATCGAGAACAACGCCATGAAAAAGAGCGTCCCCACCACCGTCAAAAGCAGCGTTGAGCCAACCACAACAGCCGCACGCCACCCCATGAACAGCGCCAGCACCACGATGACAATCGCGACCGACATGGCAAGGTTCACAAGGAAGTCGTTCGAGGCTTTTTCAACCACGATATGCTGTTGATAAATCGGGTGGAGTTCGACGCCAAAAGGAATATCGCTGTCCAATTCGGCCAGCTTAGCGTCCACACGGTGACCAACATCAACGATGTTTTCATTGGCAACGCCCGACACACCAAGCGTGAACGCCTCGACACCGTTGAAACGGATCAGCTCGCTTGGATCAATCTCGCGCCCACGCCAAACGTTGGCGATGTCGATAATATTGATGGTTTCACCACCGACACCCACCGTGAGGCCCGCAATCTCCGAGACGGAATCTGACCCCTCCGGCGTCTGCAGGATCGTGTTCATCGACCCGGCCTTGATCTCCCCTGCTGGCGTGACCGAGTTTGATGTCGCAATGGCATTGGCAATCGCGTTCACCGACACCCCGAGGTTCGTGGCAATCGGCATGTCAGGCTCGACATAGATCGTCTCGTTGCGCAATCCTGCGATGTCGACATCTGCTACGCCGTCGACGGTCAGAAGTTCCCGACGGAGATAGGTGGAGAGTTCGTATTTCTCCTTGTCGGAAAAGCCTTCCGCCGTCACAGCGTAGAAAATCCCAAACACATCACCAAAGCTGTCGTTGACCAGCGGTTCACTGACCCCGTCCGGCAGCCCACGCGCGGCATCACGTACTTTGGCCCGCAGTTTCGTCCAGATTTGCGGCAGCTCAGAGCCGTCATATGTGTCTTGCATTTCCACTTCGATGATCGACACGCCCGGCCGGTTCATCGATGTGATTTCTTTCACTTCCTCCATCTTTTGGATGGCGGATTCCAATGGTTCAGAGACTTCCAGCGCTACTTGTTCGGCGCTGGCGCCTGCATAGGTGGTCTGGATCACCGCCTGTTTGATGGTAAAGGCCGGGTCCTCCAGTCGACCCAGAGAGAGAAAGCCCCAAATGCCCCCGAACAGGGCAAAGAGCATGATCAGCCACGTGTAGAGTGGCCGCTGAATAGATCCGCGTGCAATGTCCATGTTTCAGTGCCTCAATTGCTGAAGCCGACAAAGCGACGTACGGCTTGCCCATCCTTGAGCGCAGCGCCCCCGGTCAGAACCACCTCGTCACCGTCGTTTACACCCGATAGCACATCAAAGGTGCCAAACTGGTTGGGTTCGATTTCGACCTCGGTCCATGTGACCGCGCCCGCATCGGCACCTGTCGGGGTGAAAATCATAACCCCTGTCACACCCTCTGGTGTTGTCACAATGGCCGTCGCAGGCAATGCAATGCGGTGCAGCCCTGTCATGACGCGCACACTCACAGTGGTCGAGGCGCCCGGCAGAATATGGCGGTCTTCTGGCGGCTCCATCGAAAGGGTCACCCGGTAGGTTTGCCCCACCGCAGAGGCTTCTGCGACATATTCGAGGATCTCAAGCGGATACTCATTCTTGCTACCGGGAAAGGTCGCCACGATTTCAAAGGCATCGCTCTCATTGGCCTTTTGGAACAAAAGTTCAGGAACGTCGATTTCCACGTGCAGCTCTGACATGTCATGAAGGCGCGCAATGGGGGTGCCTGCAGAAACGGTCGAGAATTGCGCAACCTCACGCCGTGCAACAAGCGCATCAAAAGGCGCATAGAGCGTGGCATGATCGAGATTGGTTTGCGCGGTGCGAAGCGCGACTTCGGCAAGGCCAGCCGCAGTTTCGGCGTCTTCAATCGCCACTTGGCTCACCGTACCCGCAAGACGCGCGTTGCGCTCCTTGTTCCGATCTGCCTGCTGCTTGTTCAAAACCGCCTGCTCAAGCTGCAGTTTGAACGTCTCCAGATCAAGTTGCGAAATCAATCCGCCTTCCGGGATGACATCACCTTCGGTCACCGGCAGTTCCAGAACCTGACCGCCCACCTGAAAGGCCAGATCGACCGTTTCTTTCGCTGCGACCTGACCAAAGAACCGCCGCTCCAGCGGGGCTGATCCCCCATCGGCGGTCATCAATTTGACCGGTTTGAGCAGTTCCTTGGCTAGCGTTTCATCCTGCGCCTGCGCTGCCAGTGGCCCCGCAAGAACCACCCCAAGCATCACAGCCCGGATTGATAACATTGTCATGTCTGATCTCCTTCACAGGGTCCCACAGCGCCCGACTGAACGGCCTTATTGTGAATTTTTTGTGCGAGCCGGGCGAGGATTTCCGCTTCATCCCGCGTCAGGCCCGATGTTTCGTAAAATATCCCGGATGCCGCATCGACCAATTGCTCTCGACGCTTGCGCCCCTCATTCGTCAGTTCCAACAACCATGCTCTGCCATCACCGGGGTCCCTCACCCGGTGGATCAGACCTAGTTGCTCCAGCACAGCCGCAGCTGCTGTCATTGCAGACGGCGTCTTGCGCGTCAGCCGTGCCAGTTCCCCCATGCGGCGAGGCCGCGCGAGGATCAGCAGCAACTGGTGCTCAGAACGCCCCAGCTGCCCCTCAAGACAGACGTCATTCAGACGTTGCTCCAACTGCCAGTGCAGTGCAAAGACCCCCATCATGGCCTGCACTTCCGGCGTGTAAAGTTCCCAAATATCTGAATGTTCAGTGGTCATATCTCGACTCCTGCACGCCAAATAGTTCACCGCGTGAAGTATTTAAAGGTACATGTCAGGTTTTTCCCGGAACTTTCCTTAAAAACACATCCAACTGCCCCAAGGGCATGCAGGTCAGAATACGATGCTACCCTTGACCTTGAGTGTTGAAACGGGCCCTATATGCGCCACCTTGAGACAAGGCCCGAACAGTGGGCCCGCGACCTGGGACGTTAAAATGTACACAGCTGCCATTACCGGCACAGGGGTCTACACCCCATCCGAACGCATCACCAACGCAGAACTGGTCAAGGCCTTCAACGCCTATGTGGACCTGCAGAACGCAGAGCATGCGGAGGCCATCGCCGCCGGTGAGCGCGAGCCCCTCCAGTACTCCTCCGAGGAGTTTATCCTCAAAGCCTCGGGTATTGAGAACCGCTTTGTGATGGATAAAACTGGTGTGCTTGACCCTGAAATCATGCACCCGCAGCTGCGACAGCGCAGCGATGACGAGCCTGGCATCATGGCGGAAATGGCCGTTGATGCCGCCCAAAAAGCGCTGGCGCAGGCGGGAAAAACTGCCGCAGACATCGATCTGGTGATTTGCGCAGCTTCCAATATGGAGCGCGCCTATCCCGCCGTCGCCATCGAGATCCAACAGCTGTTGGGTATCAAGGGCTTTGCGTTTGATATGAATGTCGCTTGTTCCTCTGCAACCTTTGGCATTCAGGCTGCCGCAGATATGATCCGCTCCGGCTCCATCCGCGCGGCATTGGTCGTGAACCCCGAAATCTGCTCTGGGCACCTGGAATGGCGCGACCGAGATTGCCACTTTATCTTTGGCGATGTGGCCACCGCGACGCTGATTGAGCGGGGCCAAGACGCCACCGGCGCGCATTTCGAGATCCTCTCAACGCGCTGCGCCACCGAATTTTCCAACAACATCCGCAACAACAACGGCTATTTGCGCCGCTCCCGCCCGGATGGGGTGGCCGACCGTCGTGATATGCAATTCATGCAAAACGGTCGCAAAGTGTTTAAGGAAGTGTTGCCCATGGTCAGCCAGCACATCGCCGACCATATGGCGGCAGAAGGTGTGGAAGCCGCGGATCTCAAACGCCTCTGGCTGCACCAAGCCAATAAAACGATGAATGATTTTATTGGCAAAAAGGTATTGGGACGCACTCCTGAACCAGAAGAGCAACCCAACATCCTGCAAGACTATGCGAATACCTCATCTGCTGGATCGATCATCGCCTTCTCGCAATATTCGGACGACCTGACAGATGGTGAGACCGGCCTGATCTGCTCTTTCGGTGCCGGGTATTCTGTCGGTTCTGTTCTTTTGCGCCGCAAATCCTGACGCCACTCCCCAACAAAAAAAGCGCGCGCCCGGTCAGGGCGCGCACCGCTTTATCACATCAGGCTCTTAATGCGCGTCAGCTGGTCTTCGACACACGTGCGTGAACGGCCTCAACAGTTTCCACACGCTCGGAATAGCGATCCGTCAGATAAGCGCTGCGTCCACGTGTGAGCCAAGTGAATTTCACCAACTCCTCCATCACATCAACGATCCGGCGGTAATAGGCCCCCTCAGGCAGCCGATCCCCCTCAGCAAACTCAAGCCAAGCCTTGGGTATGGACGACTGGTTGGGGATCGTGACCATGCGCATCCAGCGGCCCAGAATGCGCATCTGATTAACCGCGTTGAAACTCTGCGAGCCGCCACAAACCTGCATCACCGCAAGCGTCTTGCCCTGCGTTGGTCGAATGCCGCCCAATGGGGCAAGAGGCAACCAGTCAATCTGCAGCTTCATGATCCCTGTCATCGCGCCGTGACGCTCTGGACTGGACCAGACCATCCCTTCGGACCACAGCGCAAGACTGCGCAATTCTTGGACCTTGGGGTGGTCTCCCGCGCCTTCGTCATCAACCAACGGCAAACCAGAAGGGTCGAAAACCCGTGTTTCACAGCCTAAGGCCCGCAGCACGCGCGCGGCCTCTTCAGCTGCCTTTCGCGAATAACTAACCTCACGCAGTGAACCATAAAGCAGCAGAATGCGCGGCGGATGATGCGGGTCGTCAGGTGCAGCCAACAGATCTACATCAATTGGATGCAACGCGCCGTCTACGATTTCTGGTAGATCATCGAGGTCCACAGGCATGAGACCAGGCTTTTCAGCCACTCTCTTCTTCCAGATGCAGCTTCATATCCAAAAGCACCTGCTGCAACAAAACCGTTTCCTTCAACAGGCGTTTGGCCTCGTTCACGGTAATAATGCCATCCGCGATCGCATCTTGATACTCGCTCATCAGTTGCGCAAAACGTCTGCTCAATGCGATCACATCTGTGTTTACACCGCCGGGGCGTGACACGGCACCCTTCTCACCAGACGCGTATGACAGCGTGATGTTTTTCAGATCCGCAAGCGCAGAAGTGACATGCGGAAATGACGCAGCCCCTTCGAGTTTTGCAACTGCATCGACCGGGATGAACCTGTCGGCATGCTCCGAATTCTCAGAATAATAGCGCCCTAATGTGGCTTTTGATTTTCCGGTGATCTGGCAGGCGGCCTCGATCCCCACATCCTTCACAAGTGCTTCGGTATGCTTCTTCAGATACGTCCCGATATCCGCCATAATGCTCTTTTACCCAAGTGGATGTCCCCGCGCATACGCATCGGGGAACCTCGCGATTAATTTCCCATTAAGTTTGCTTACCCGAATTGCCATATCTTTGCCAGACCCGGCGTGACGGCTTGATTTTCAAGAGTGGTGTGAGTGTGTGTATCGGTCACGCTGGATCTAAAGGGCCGGCTCTGTGAGTGAGTGATCGGTCTTTTTAAAGAGGCAATTGGTCTGCCCGATCTGATGTCCCCCAAAGGACAAAAAACAGTTCAGTATTAAGCGCTTGGCGTTCTGGGCTGCACTCTATCCTTTGGGGGCGTCACACCACACGAATATGTGATAATTGCGTGACCACATTAAGGTCACACTCTGGTCCCCAATGCGTTTTTTGACCGAACCGAGCACTACAACCGGCGCGATGACGTTGCGGCAACGCCCCCTCGCCCATCAACCGCCCAGCACATCAGAGCTTTCATCTTTTCTAAAGCCTGCGATGCGGTTAGACCCTGCCCATGGCCAAGCTCTATTTTAACTACTCCACGATGAATGCGGGCAAATCCACGGTTCTGCTGCAGGCGTCTCACAACTATCGCGAAAACAAGATGCAGACCTACCTGCTCACCGCGCGCGTCGATGACCGCGCGGGCACCGGTCGGATAGCATCTCGTATCGGCATCAGCGCCGAGGCAGACATCTTCGCCGCAGAAGATAACTTGTTTGAGAAAATCGCGAACCGCCTGCAACAGGGAGCCGTCGCTGCGGTTTTTGTCGATGAAGCCCAGTTCCTGACCCGCGAACAGGTCTGGCAACTGGCCCGTGTGGTAGATGATCTGCGTGTTCCAGTGCTGGCTTTTGGTCTCAGGGTCGATTTTCAAGGCAACCTCTTTCCCGGTTCCGCCACCCTGCTGGCGCTGGCGGACGAAATGCGAGAAGTCCGCACCATTTGCCATTGCGGAAAGAAAGCCACGATGGTGGTCCGCCAAGACGATCAGGGCAATGTGTTGACCGAAGGCGATCAGGTTCAGATCGGCGGCAATGAAACCTACGTCTCACTCTGCCGCCGCCACTGGCGCGCTGCAATGGGCGATCTCCCAGCGTCATCAGACGGCAGCTAGGCCATTCTTCTAACCCAAAATATCCCGGGGTGAATGGGCCCCAGAGGGCCCAGAGGGGCAGCGCCCCTCATGTGACAGGCGTCAGGACAATAGGTTCAAACCGGGTTGGGAACAGTCTCTCCCCGCAGGACGGCTGCGACATTGTCCAGCGCCATATGCCCCATGGCACTGCGCACCTCTTCTGTCGCGGTGCCCAGATGCGGCAGCAAGGTAACATTTTCCAAGGCCCGCAATGCTTGCGGCACGTGGGGCTCAAACTCATAAACATCAAGACCCGCCCCAGCGATCTGACCGGTCTGTAGCGCAGCAATCAGTGCCGCTTCATCCACCACTTCCCCGCGGGCAATATTGACCAAATGCGCATGAGAGCGCATCGCACTCAGCACCTCTGCGTTGATCAAGTGATGCGTTCCTGCACCACCGGGAACGGCCACCACCAACATATCAACTGACGCCGCCAAGGCAATCAGGCTTTCCGCACGAACAGCCGGGTAATCCGTCGTTTTATCGCTGCGTGCCAGATAGGAAATCTCCATCCCAAAGCCAAAATGTGCCCGGCGCGCGATCGCATCGCCTATCCGTCCCAATCCAACGACCCCAAGCCGTTTACCGGACAGATGCAGCCCCAACATCTGCGTCGGATGCCAGCCCTGCCACTGGCCAGACCGCACCAACCGCTCTCCCTCGGCAGCGCGGCGGGCGGTCATCAACATCAGCGTCAGGGCAATATCCGCCGTGGCATCCGTAACCGCACCGGGCGTGTTGCTCAATTCGATCCCAGCCGCACGCGCCGCAGCCGCGTCGATGTGATTAAAACCAACCCCGAAGTTTGCCAGCAACCGACAACGCGGTTTTGGAACCTCAGCAAATATCTCAGCGCTAAAGGCATCCCCTAATGTCGGCACCACCACGTCGAAATCTCGAAGGCTCGCGATCATCTCTTCACGGCTCATCGGTTGTGTGCTCTGGCGGAACTTCACATCAAATTCTGACCGCGCGCGCGCTTCAACAGCTGAGGTCATCGGCCGCGCGATCAGAACACGTCCATTTGCATGGGCACCCATCAGTGCATCCGCCCACCGGTTGGCACATCCACCGGAACATCACCATCCGGGCCGATCAATACGATTTCGCCACTCTCATCCGGCAGGCCAAGCACTAGAACCTCAGACATGAATTTTCCGATCTGGCGCGGTGGGAAGTTCACCACTGCCATCACCTGTTTGCCGACCAAAGCCTCGGGCGTGTAATGCGCCGTCACTTGTGCCGAGGATTTTCGCTCGCCAATCTCATCGCCAAAATCGATCCACATCTTGATCGCAGGCCTACGGGCCTCCGGATAGGGTTCTGCCCGCAGCACCGTGCCCACGCGCACATCGACCTTGAGAAAGTCATCAAAAGAAATCTCAGCCACGGGACAATTCCTCCGAACGCTTCGCGGCGGCCTCAACCGCGCGCTTGAGCAGCGGCGGGAAGCCTGTGTTTTCATCCATCAAAACCTCCAGCGCCGCCTGCGTGGTTCCATTCGGGCTGGTCACATTGACCCGCAGCTGGCTTGGGTCCTCATCTGCGGCCTCCGCAAGCGCACCCGCGCCCGCAACCGTCGCTTTTGCCAATTGCATCGCAAGCTCCTCAGAGAGCCCCCGGGCCACACCTGCTTCTGCCAATGTCTCGATCATATGAAACACGTAGGCGGGCCCAGAGCCACTGACGCCGGTCACTGCATCCATTTGGCCCTCATGCTCAAGACGCACAGTCTGCCCCACAGCTTGCAGCAAAGCCTCGGCCTGAGCCAACTTCATCTCATCCACATACGCGTTGCCGATCAAAGCCGTAATCCCGCGACCGACCGCCGCGGGTGTGTTGGGCATGGCACGGACAATCGGCGTCCCTTCCCCGAGCATCGTTTCAAAGGTTGCAATCGACGTGCCTGCCGCCACAGAGATAAACAGCGTCCCGCCACCACCATAGGATTTCGCAGACGGCAGCGCCGCCCCCATGACCTGCGGTTTCACGGCAACCAGCACAATCGCAGGCTGCTCTGGCACCTCGGCGTTGATATGAACACCGGTTCCTTTCAACCACTCGGAGGGATTGGGGTCCATTACAAAGACCGCTTCGCGTGGCAGTCCTCGTTCCAGCCAGCCCTTCAGCATGGCCGACCCCATCTTACCGCAGCCCAAAAGAACCAGCCCTCGTGCTGCGATCTGTTCTATATCCATGATATCCCCCATCTGTCCAATTGGTTGCTGCCAGTCAGCGACCGGTCGATGGGGGTAAGACTTACGCCCGGCCGTAGGCCTCTGCAATGGCGACCTGCATCGCTTCTTTGGCGGGACGCTCGCCCCACACCATCAATTGGATCGCAGGGTAGTAGCGCTCGCAATTGCTGACTGCGGCCTGCACAATGGCATCCACCTGTTCCGGTGTGGCCATCTGCCCGCCCGAAAGCACCAGCCCATAGCGATATAGCATCAACTTATGTTCCGGCCAGTAGCTGAACGCCCCGGCCCAGCACTGATCATTCATGTGATTGATCAGCTCATAAAGCTGCGGCACTTTCGCCTCTGGCGGCTCCATCTCAAAGCTACACACCAAGCGCAGGGTCTCGTCGTAATCAGACCACGCAAGGGTCAACGAGTAAGTGCGCCACTGCCCTTCGACCGCCATCGCGATCTGGTCGTCGGCGATCCGGTCGAAATCCCAGTCATGATGGGAGGCGAGGTTCTCGACGATATCGATGGGGTGAAGGTCGTCCTGCAGCTCGTGCTCGGAAAGTGCCATGATGCCACCTCTCTGGTCTCTAGCTTACGGAGCCCCGATGTGCCCCTAATGCTAGCTGTATGATCTAAGGACGGGGAGAGTTTCCCCGCTCCCTACTAAATATGGTGATCCTGCCGTCCGCATCTGGCAACCCTTTATTTGGGGACAACTGCAATAAGTTGTGGATGACTGGAAAAAACGTGCAAAATATCGTTGTTGCGTTAAGCTGACATAAGAGCGTTACCCGAACCGCTTACACTGGCGGCCCGGAATGGGAACTGGCGGGCCAGACCCATCGCCTGGTCTCACGAAATTTCACCCTTCGCGCCGTTAACCATTCGAATCTTGCGACAGGAGCAGGAGATCTCTCCCGGCTCACTATTGGGTCAGTCCAACGGCCTCGGGCGTCAGCGCCACTGTCGGTGCGCAGTCTCCGACAGTGGCTCAAACTGAAAAAGGGATGCGTGAACGCATCCCTTTTCCCATGAAGCAGCGCACGCATTCAAAACACTGACACAGCCAGTGCCTGAACGGCGCGCGAAACCAGCCTTAGTTCGACTTGGCTTCCAGCGCGTCCAGACGGGCCTTCAGCGTCTCGTTTTCTTCGCGGGCCTTTTGTGCCATGGCACGCACCGCATCGAACTCCTCACGGGTCACAAAATCGCGATCCGCGAGCCAGCGATCAATCATGCTTTTCATCGCGGTTTCGGCTTCATCCTTCGCGCCTTGCGCCACGCCCATGGCGTTGGTCATCAATTGCGAAATATCATCCATAATCTTGTTGCGGGTCTGCATGGCCATCTCCCGGTTCATGTCTTACCTACGTGAGGCTTACCCCCTATATGGGCACTTGAGGCGCAAACGGCAAGCCGTTGACAGGACTTGCCCCAAAGAGGCACAGAGGACCCCATGCTGGCAGAAATGATCCAATTCCCAAACCTGTCGCCGGAGATATTTTCCATCTCCCTATTCGGGACGGAATTTGCGCTGCGCTGGTATGCGCTGGCCTACATCGCAGGTATCCTGATCGCATGGTATCTGGCTGCACGCGCCGTCAAACGCCCTGCACTTTGGCCCAATGAAACGGCGCCGATGACACCCCGTCAGGTCGAGGATCTGGTGACGTGGATCATCCTCGGTGTGATCCTTGGTGGCCGCCTCGGGCATGTCCTGTTCTATCAACCCTCTGTCTATCTAGAAAATCCCGCACAGATTCTGCGCATCTGGGAAGGGGGCATGGCCTTTCATGGCGGTCTTCTGGGTGTTGTGGTGGCCACATGGCTTTATGCCCGCGCGCAGAATATCGACAAACTGCAAATTGCCGATCTGGTCGCCCACACTGTTGCGCCGGGCTTGCTACTTGGGCGGCTTGCAAACTTCGTCAATGCCGAACTCTGGGGGCGCGCCACTGATTTGCCGTGGGGTGTGGCCTTCCCGGGGCGCGCTGCACAGGACTGCGGCCAGGCTTTGGGCGAAATCTGCGCACGCCACCCCAGCCAGCTCTACGAAGCCGCGATGGAAGGGCTGATCCTCGGCGCACTCATCCTTTGGATGGTCTATCGCCGCAACGCCTTTCATGCGCCGGGCCGCATTCTTGGCACCTTCCTTGCAGGGTATGGTATCGCACGATTCATTGTTGAGTTTCTTCGCCAACCCGACGCGCAGTTCATCTCTGACGGTAACCCTCTGGGTCTGGCGTGGCAGATCGGCGGCTACGGGCTCACTCAGGGTCAGGCTCTCTCAGTGCCGATGATTGCTCTGGGTCTTTGGTTCATCCTACATGCACGCCACGCGGCCACGACAGAGTCCCGCGCATGAGCCTCATGGACACACTGCGCCGCCGCATTCATCTCGACGGCCCGATGAGCGTTGCTGAGTATATGTCTGAATGCCTGCTCCATCCCGAGCACGGGTATTACACGACGGCCACCGCAATCGGTGCGGAAGGTGACTTCATCACTGCGCCGGAAGTCAGTCAGATGTTTGGCGAACTCTTGGGTCTCGTGCTGGTACAGGCGTGGCTTGATCAGGGCAGCCCCGCCCCGTTTACACTGGCGGAGCTTGGTCCCGGTCGCGGAACACTGATGGCAGATATGCTGCGCGCAACCCGCGCGGTGCCGGGTTTTCACGACGCGATGGATCTGACGCTCATTGAGGCCTCTCCGCGCCTGCGCAACCTCCAAGAGATCGCGCTTGCGCCTTACGCGCCGCGCTGGCTGCCGTCTGTTGAGGATCTGCCACAACAGCCACTTTTTCTAGTGGCCAATGAGTTTTTCGACGCATTGCCAATCCGACAGTTTCAGCGCGACGAGACCCAATGGCGCGAACGGCGGGTGGGGCTGACTGATGATGCCAGCGCCTTGGCCCTTGGGCTTGGAGCAGCCGCGCCGCAGCCTGCACTTGCCCATCGGATCGAGGACACCAAACACGGTGATCTGGTTGAACATTGCGAAATTGCCACCGTCGTGACCGAAGCTATCGCCCAGCGTATAGCCGACCATGGTGGCGCAGCCTTAGTGGTCGATTACGGTGACTGGCGCTCACTTGGTGACACGTTACAGGCATTGCGCGCCCACGCGCCCACCGATCCGCTGCAAAACCCCGGTCAGGCCGATCTGACAGCACATGTAGATTTCGAAGCGATATGCAATGCCGCACGGATCTCGGGATGTGCCCACACACGCCTGACGCCACAGGGGGTGTTTCTGGAGCGGCTCGGCATCACCGAGCGTGCGCGCGCGCTCGCGAGCGGGCTAGAAGGCGCGCCGCTCGACCAGATTGTTTCTGCACATCGACGGTTGACGCACCCAGAGGAAATGGGAAACCTGTTCAAAGTGCTCGGCCTCTACCCCACTCAATCCCCTCCCCCCGCAGGACTGGAAAAATGACACTCGAATCCGTCAAATCCGCTCTATTGTCTCCCGTTGCGCACGGCTTTTTTACCCGTAAAGGGGGGGCGTCTTCGGGGGTGTTTGAGGGTCTCAACTGCGGGGTTGGGTCATCTGACCAGCGCGAGGCTGTCATGCTAAACCGGGCCCGTGTTGCGGATGCGATGGGGGCGCCAACTGGGGCGCTCTTGGGTATGCATCAGGTCCATTCGGCGGATGTGGCTGTGATTGACGCGCTGCCCACAGATCCTGACGCGCCAAAACCCAAAGTCGATGCAATGGTGACCACAAACCCGGATGTGGTGCTTTCTGTCTTAACGGCGGACTGTCAGCCTGTGCTTTTTGCCGACGCTTCAGCCGGTGTGATTGGCGCTGCGCATGCAGGCTGGCGTGGCACTCTCGATGGCGTGCTGGAGGCCACGGTCGACGCAATGCTCACATTGGGCGCGACACGAGACGGCATACGCGCCGTGATCGGGCCGACCATTTCTCAGCGTGCGTATGAAGTCGGACCGGAGTTTTTTGAGGACTTCCTAGCGCAGGATCAGGCAAACGCTCGCTTCTTTGCCCAAGGCGAGGGTGATCGGATGCTCTTTGACCTGCCGGGCCTTGGGCTCGCCAAGCTGCGCGGTGCCGGGATCGACGCCTGTGAGTGGACGCGACACTGCACCTATTCAGACCCGGAGCGCTTTTATTCATACCGTCGCGCAACGCACGCAAAAGATGCAGACTACGGACGGTTGATTTCCTGTATTCGCCTGTAGGTCTGAAACGCGCGCAAATTCCATTCAATTTGTGGCAAATCACACCTGACTGCGCCACAATCCACGTGTGTTTGCACGCCAGCGCCCCTTCCCCAGCGTCATCCAGCACCTTTTACGCATGAAAATCAAACCCGTAGATTCTCTTGCCGCTCCTATACTTTTGATACCGGCCGCTCCGCGTCTTTCCATGTATCGGTCATATTCAGACCTCAATGTTCGTCGAAAACAGTCTCCATGAAAGAATTCAACCACCGCCTCAGGTGGACAGGAGACAAAGAATGCCCGCGCAATCACGCTTCGTGAAATCCATCGTTTCGACTTCCAAATCTCAGGATGTGAAAATGCCATGGACACGCGGCGCAACGCGCAAGGCCATGATTGCCCGGCGCCAGAAGGCAACGATTAAGGCTGTTTCTGTCGCCAAATCCGCCTGATCGGTCTCAGACCGTCTCTTGAGCGGCCGCCGGAGAATCCGGCATCCCTGTGGGATCCCCCTGCAGGTTTCATAACCCAGTCCAGCCAACCTCTGGCTAAGGCATCTGAAATGCGCGTGTCCAACTTTCTGCGGGTTGCACGTATCGGAATAGATCCTGATAGGGCGCGAGATTGGGCATAAAGTCACGCGTATGTGCATCGGTGGGGGCCGAAGCGCATGCCACGAGTAAAGAGGACCGGTAATTTGACCTTACCTCAGTCATTAGAGCGCGCTGCCGCCAACATAGCCAAAGTCAAGCCACTGATGCCGCAGGCTCAGGCGTTGCCCGGTGGATCCAAGCCACAGCTACGCCGCTATGAGGTTGCAAGCCTTTTGCCAAACGGCAACCCGGCTGAGACCCGGCACATTGCTCCGGCCCTGCCCCTATTTGAGCAAGCCTTTACAGCTTTCACACGCGGTTCACTGATTGAAACTGACTTTGGCCCGGTCGCAATCGAGGACCTTTATCCCGGTGACCGCGTCCTGACGCGGGACGGCAGCTACCAGCAATTGATCTGGAAGGGCATGACCACGATGGTGCCCGGCCATAAGGCCGCCACCGGGGCGCAGCTTTCGCTGACCAGCTTCATGGCCGACAGTCTTGGCATGGAAAAACCAATGTCATGTGTGGTGACAGGCCCTTCGGCACGGCTCTTGCGCACGCCGATTCACCTGCGGCACGCCGAAGGCGATAGCCCCCTGCTGACGCCAGTGGTGGAATTCATTGATGGCATGAACATCGTCGAGACCACGCCCCCCGCACCGGTGGACATGTACCATCTCTGCCTTGCGCAACATGCGGTCATCAAGGTTGGCGGGCTTGAGTTTGAAACCTACCATCCCGGCCCAGATGCGCTAAAGCTGGTGAGTTATCCGATCAAGACGTTGTTCTTGAACATGTTCCCGCACGCGGACAAGATCTCCGATTTCGGTACACTTGCCTTTGATCGGGCCCGCACAACGCAGGCCTGATCACGGGTTCTAATGCTACGGCGAGGCTTGTTCAGGCTTCGCGCGACAGGCGCTCTTCGAGCACATCAAACGGCACACCCGGTTCATCCTTGGCGCCCCGGATGACAAGCGATGTTTTGACACTGGCCACATTTGGCGTGGTCAGCAAATCGCTGGTGAGAAAGCTCTGGAACGTCGACAGGTCTGGTGCCACGCATTTCAGGATGAAATCGACCTCGCCATTCAGCATGTGACACTCGCGCACCAAGGGCCAGCTGCGGCATTTTTCCTCAAACGCGCTCAGTTCGGCTTCGGCCTGGCTTTCCAGCCCGACCATCGCAAAGACCTGCACCTCAAAGCCCAGTTCACGGTCATTCACTTCTGCATGATAGCCGCGGATCAATCCCGCTTCTTCAAGCGCGCGTACGCGGCGCAAACAGGGCGGCGCAGAAATCCCGACGCGCTTGGCCAGTTCGACATTCGTCATCCGGCCATCGGCCTGCAGCTCCGACAGAATCTTCCGGTCAATCGGGTCCAGACGTGTGGTGACCATTGGGTGGCTTTCTCCTGAAAATTGCGTTTCTTATAGCAGAGACGGGCTGTCACGCAACATTATTTCACAAACTGGCAACATTCTTGTAGCGCGCTTCGCTCTGCTTGGGCGTGTCCATTCACACCCCAGCGCGCTCGCACCTGTGGCAAGAACGAACGAAGGTCTTTAAGCATGCGCGCGTCGCAGTTATATGCAGTCTCCGACGGCGGCAAGACCGCAAGCACAAATCATCTGGGGAAAAACCATGAGCGAAACGCGCCACACAAAGGTTCTTATCATCGGCTCCGGCCCAGCAGGCTACACGGCCGCCGTATATGCCAGCCGCGCGATGCTGGAACCGATCCTTGTGCAGGGCATCGAGCCGGGCGGCCAGCTGACCACCACCACAGAGGTGGAGAACTGGCCCGGTCACACCGAGATCCAGGGTCCTGACCTCATGGTCAACATGGAATCTCACGCCCGCGCCATGGGCACCGAGATCATCGGTGACATGATCACCTCACTCGATACGTCCAGCCGCCCGTTTGTGGCCAAGGGTGACAGCGGCACCACTTATACGGCGGATGCAGTGATCCTCGCCACCGGTGCGCGCGCCAAATGGCTGGGCCTGCCCTCGGAAGAGAAGTTCAAGGGCTTTGGCGTTTCCGCCTGCGCTACCTGCGACGGGTTTTTCTATCGCGGTCAGGAGATCGTGGTGATCGGCGGCGGCAACACCGCCGTCGAGGAAGCGCTGTTCCTCACCAATTTTGCCTCCAAGGTCACCCTGATCCACCGTCGCGACGAGCTGCGCGCCGAGAAGATCCTGATCGACCGACTGATGAAGAACCCCAAGATCGAGCCGCTGTGGTTCCACGAACTCGATGAAGTGGTCGGCACCGATGCGCCCTTGGGCGTTGAGGCCGTGCGGGTGAAGCACACCAAGACCGGCGAGATCACCGAGATCCCGGCGAAGGGTGTGTTCGTCGCCATCGGCCACGCCCCTGCGACCGAGTTGGTCAAAGATGTGCTTGAGACCCATAACGGCGGCTATGTGAAGGTGAAACCCGGCACGACTGAGACCTCAGTCCCCGGTATCTTTGCAGCAGGCGATCTGACTGACCACAAATACCGTCAGGCTGTCACCTCTGCCGGTATGGGCTGCATGGCCGCGCTTGATGCAGAACGCTTCCTTGCCGAGCAGGAGTGAACTGGTAAGATTCTCCGGCACCGTCTGGAGGATCTTGTTCGCGGACCAGTCCAACGCTCCATTTGAAGCCGCCCGCGCGCCTGCCGGGCGGTTCCACCACTCTGGTCAGTTTGCGATATACACGTCCCTCACCGCAGAAGGCTGTGGCGTCGCGATCAAACGATATGTCACCGCTCGTGATCCCGCTCGAGTGATCCTCGCGCTAGATGTGCGCAATGCCAGCTTACTGGATGTCACGCACAACAACGAGGCCTCGATGGTGTGGCAAGATGTTCACGAGAGCGGGCAGCCATCGCCAACTTGGGTTTTTAGCGATCAAGCCCGCGCACATAATGCAGATGGAATTCTATATTCCTCTCGCTCCCGCCCCGATTTGACACATGCTGTATTTTTCAGCGCGGACATCTTTTCGGGTCGCATTAACACCTGCCAACCTTGGCCCAAAGCCACCGAACCTCGTCTAGAAGAATAGCGAGGGCCACATGGAGGGTTTTGCCTTTAGATGGCAGATAACGGCACTGAACCGCGGACGTGAGGCAAATCAAGCGTGACACAAGCACTTTGGCAGGGAAACTGGATTCACCGCAGCCGGCTTATCTCCGGCCTTGTGCTGTTCACCTTTGCGTTCTTTCACTTCTTGAATATCGCGGCGGGCCTCGTTTCGCCCGATTTGATGGAAGCAGTGCAAGAGGTTCGCGAACCCATTAGCAAAAGCCCCCCCGGTCAAGTGCTCCTTTACGGGTCTCTCTTGGTCCATGCGGGTCTAGCGCTTTGGCAGGTTGCGATGCGGCGCACTTTGCGGATGACCTTCACACAGTGGCTGCAATTGCTCCTCGGTGTGCTGATCCCACTGCAACTGATCCAGCATATCGTACATACCAATTACGCGGCGCGCGTGCAGGGGTATGAGGACGAAATGTCCTCTGTTGTGTTGATGCTGTGGTCCGGCCCCGAAGCCTTACATCAGTATCTGCTGCTGCTGGCGGTGTGGATACATGGCTGCATTGGCATTCATATGTGGCTGCGCCTGACCCGTTGGTGGGGGGCGCTGGTTCCCTACATGATCGGTGTTGCGGTTCTTATGCCCACCCTTGCGCTTGCCGGACTGGTGACCGAAGGGCGGCGAATGTGGGGATTTTTTGCAGAACAGGGCTTCGCCCAACAGATCATAGAAGATTACAACTGGCCTGATACGGCTGGGTTTGCACATCTGGCAACGGTCACCAATATCGGCGTTTGCATCTTTTTCTCTCTGCTGTTTGTGGCATTGGCAGCCTTTGGCCTGAGACGCCTCATCCGCCGCACACGTTCCGTGCGTATCACCTATGAGAACGGTCCAGAAATTGTCGCGGATAGAGGGCTGACGCTCTTGGAAATGTCCCAAATGAAGGGCATCCCCCACCCTTCCCTTTGCGGCGGCAAGGGGCGTTGCACGACATGTCGGGTGATGGTGCTCGCAGGCGGCGATGAGCTTCCGCCTCCAAATGCGGCAGAGGCGCGCAGTCTGGCTGCGATCAAAGCGCCCGACAATATGCGACTTGCCTGCCAGATCAAACCGAACGCGGCGATGACGGTAAAGCGTCTCTACACCCCCAAGGGGCGCCGCCAGATACATGCCACACAGGGCGAGGAGAAAACCATCGCGGTCTTGTTCCTCGACATTCGCGGCTTTACCGCGCGATCTGCGGATTTGTTGCCGTATGATGTTGTTTTCCTTTTGAACCGGTTCTTTGACGCAATCGTCCCAGAGGTCACCAAAGCCGGGGGCGCGGTCGATAAATATATGGGCGATGGGTTATTGGCCTTGTTCGAAACAGATGACACCGCGAGCTCGGCACAGGCCGCTTTGACCGCAACCGCAAATATCGGCGCGTCATTGGCTCGGTTTAACCGGCTGTTGGCCTCTGAGGGCGAAACCCCCATTCGCATCGGTATGGGACTGCACACGGGAACCGTTGTTTTGGGGGAGATCGGCGCAGCAGGGCATGCCCCCCGCACATTGATCGGTGCAACAGTAAATGCCGCCAGCCGTCTTGAGGCAAAAACCAAGGAGCTTGGGGTCGAACTTCTGGTCTCGCGGGATGTGTTTGAGGCCGCCAGTTTGTCGCAGTCAGAAGCGGAGTATCAGCAGTTTCAACTGAGAGGGGTTGAGAAAGCCGTAAAAGCACTGCCGCTCGAACGCGCATCTCACCTTCAGAAAATCATTTCAGGTTCAAATTCACACAGCTGAATGAGTAGCTTTGATCGGCGTATTGCAGTGCCCCGCGAATGCTGTTCTAAATCCCGAACCATTTCCATGACCACTGGCCCAAACGCGACAGAATAGGCCCATATTTTCCTTTTTCCCCCGCACCGCTAGACATTCGTCACGCTCAACGAGTATTGCCCAAACCCAGCGCTGCCATTGCGAGAGCGACGCAAGACGAGAGAGATTTCTTATGCCCATGTCGAGTAATCTGGCTCCAATCCCGGAGCTTTATGTATCTTATGATTCCGCACAAAAGCTAAAAGTCGAAGCGGCGGAACTGACCAGCCACGACCTCACCCCGCGCCAGATTTGCGACCTAGAACTCTTGATGAATGGCGGCTTCAACCCGCTCAAGGGTTTCCTCTCCGAAGAGGATTACAATGGCGTTGTAGAAAACATGCGCCTTGCTGATGGCCAATTGTGGCCGATGCCAATCACCTTGGACGTATCCGAAGATTTTGCAGCCTCCATCGAGATCGGTCAGGATATCGCCCTTCGTGATCAGGAAGGCGTAATCCTCGGCACCATGACCGTTACCGACCGTTGGGAGCCTAACAAATCCCGCGAGGCCGAGATGGTTTTTGGCGCGGATGATGACGCGCATCCGGCTGTGAATTACCTGCACAACACCGCAGGTAAAATTTACCTCGGTGGCCCCGTAACCGGCATCCAGCAGCCGGTGCACTATGATTTCCGCGCCCGCCGCGACACCCCCAACGAGCTGCGCGCCTATTTTCGCAAACTGGGCTGGCGCAAGGTCGTGGCCTTCCAGACCCGCAACCCGCTGCACCGCGCCCACCAGGAACTGACCTTCCGCGCCGCGCGTGAAGCGCAGGCCAACCTGCTGATCCATCCGGTGGTCGGCATGACCAAACCGGGCGATGTGGATCACTTCACCCGCGTGCGCTGCTATGAGGCCGTGCTGGACAAATATCCGGCGGCCACCACTTCCATGAGCCTGCTGAACCTGGCAATGCGTATGGCCGGCCCGCGCGAGGCCGTGTGGCATGGGATCATCCGCAAAAACCACGGCTGCACCCATTTCATCGTGGGTCGCGACCATGCAGGCCCCGGCAAAAACTCCGCCGGTGAAGATTTCTATGGCCCTTATGACGCTCAGGATCTGTTCCGTGCCCATCAGGAAGAAATCGGCATCGAAATGGTCGACTTCAAACACATGGTCTATGTGCAGGAACGCGCCCAGTACGAGCCCAACGACGAGATCGAGGACAAGGACAACGTCACGATCCTCAACATCTCCGGCACCGAGCTGCGTCGCCGCCTGTCTGAGGGTCTGGAAATCCCTGAATGGTTCTCCTTCCCCGAGGTTGTGGCAGAGCTGCGCAAAACCAAGCCACCACGCGCGCAGCAAGGTTTCACCGTTTTCTTCACCGGCTTCTCAGGGTCCGGCAAGTCCACCATCGCAAACGCTTTGATGGTCAAGCTGATGGAGATGGGTGGCCGCCCGGTGACGCTTCTGGATGGTGATATCGTGCGGAAAAACCTCAGCTCCGAGCTGGGCTTCTCCAAAGAGCACCGCGATCTCAACATCAAGCGTATCGGCTATGTGGCGTCTGAGATCACCAAAAACGGCGGTATCGCCATCTGTGCGCCAATCGCCCCCTATGCGGCCACCCGTCGCCATGTGCGGGAAGAAATCGAGCAATTCGGTGCCTTCGTCGAGGTCCATGTCGCCACCTCGATCGAGGAATGTGAGCGCCGCGACCGCAAGGGCCTCTACAAGCTCGCGCGCGAAGGCAAGATCAAGGAATTCACCGGGATCTCTGACCCCTATGACGTGCCTCAAAACCCCGAGTTGAGCGTCGAGACCGAGAATGTCGAGGTCGACAACTGCGCCCATCAGGTACTTCTGAAGCTCGAAAGCATGGGTCTGATCAACGGAAACTGATCACTCACCCTTTATGACCGACGGCCCGCCTTTGTGCGGGCCGTTTTTTTGTTGCCCGCGCATGTTTGCATCTGCGTTGAAACAGCGAGGTCGCAGTCAGGCAATAATATCAGGCAGCAGCCGGTCTTCGATCAGTGAGATTTTGTCCTTCAGCACCAGCTTTTGCTTTTTCAGGCGCCGAATCGTCAGCGCATCCGCCGTGCCCTTCTCTTCGAGCGCCTGAATGGCCTCGTCGAGATCGCGATGTTCCCTACGGAACACCTCCAGCTCTACCCGGAGGACATCTTCGTTGGCCATTGCCAGATCAGACCGCTTGTTCATTTGCGACTCTTGTTAAGGACAGTGAAACAGTACGCATATTAGGCTCCCTCAGATCGCAGCGCTAGGGGCGACTGTGGAGGGAAAGGTGAACCCGGGACTTGTGAAACGGCAGATACATCCCATATCCTATAACACAGCGGTTGCCAGATTGGGACCGCAAGAAACCGTCGCTTTCGAATTAAGGACGAGAAAACAGTGTCGAAACTTACCTTGGGCTCATACCCGCATATGCTGGGCTTCGAGCAACTGGAACGCCTGCTGGAGCGTTCTGCCAAATCCGGCAATGAAGGCTACCCTCCCTATAATATCGAACAGACCTCCGATCATTCGTATCGCATCACGCTCGCAGTGGCGGGTTTTGCGGAAGAGGATCTGGCGATTACGGTCGAGGACCGGCAACTCGTGATTCGTGGCCGTCAGCGCGACGACTCGGACGGACGCATCTTCTTGCATCGCGGCATCGCCGCGCGTCAGTTCCAGCGCATGTTCGTATTGGCTGATGGCGTCGAAGTTGGCGAAGCCGTGATGGAAAACGGTCTGCTCCATGTGGATCTGACCCGCTCGCGTCCCGAAACCGTTGTGCAAACCATCAATATCAAAAAGGGGTAAATCATGCAGACACCTGTAGAAATGGCTCAGGTTGGCGGGCGCACCGTCTACGTCAAGACTGTCGCAGTTGCCGATCTGCCCAAAGATGTTCAGGCCTCTGTGCCGGGTCGTACGCAGCTATATGCGGTACATGATGAGGCGGGCGAACAACTCGCGCTCGTTGCAGATCGCAAGATGGCCTTTGTACTGGCCCGTCAACACGACTACGCGCCGGTCGCTGTTCACTGACATCCGGTTTATAAACTTCGCAGCGCCACGGCGTTGCCACGCCCCCGCACCTCCCTGAGGCTGCGGGGGTTTATTTTGCGCTGCACCAATGGGTTCCGTCATGCACGCGGGCTACATGCTACCACCCCCAGCCGTTGGTGTGGCGGTTCTCAATGTGAAAAACACCGGTCACACCAAACTTCGACCCGGCATATGCGTTGCCCGGCTGTTACAAAACCGTTACAGACACGGCGCGCAAAAACGAATGGAGAGGACGGGTGTCCCAAAACGACCTAGAGCCGCGTCACCTTGAAACCCTGGACCGCGACCTTGCTCGTCTGTCCTCGCTGGAACAGGCAACGGCCTATGTGGGGCGATCCAACGTCGGGCTCGGGATCGCCTTTGTGTTTATCCTGATCGTCGCCGCCGCGACCGGGCTGATGCTGGGCGATGCCAACAACACGGTGATCGTCGTGATCGCCGCCGCTTTTGGGGCCTATATGGCGCTCAATATCGGGGCGAATGATGTTGCCAACAACATGGGGCCTGCGGTGGGCGCCAATGCGATGTCCATGGGCTTTGCCATCGTTGTCGCCGCCATTTTTGAAAGCGCGGGCGCATTGATTGCAGGTGGTGATGTGGTTTCAACCATCGCCAAAGGTATCATCTCGCCCGAGACCATGGCCACCTCCTCCATGTTCATTGCCGCCATGCTTGCGGCTCTTCTGGCTTCGGCACTTTGGGTGAATTTGGCCACATGGATCGGCGCGCCAGTGTCGACCACTCACGCGGTTGTGGGCGGAGTGATGGGTGCAGGCATCGCAGCTGCGGGGTTTGCTGCTGTGAACTGGGCCAAGATGGGTGCGATTGCGGCCAGCTGGGTCATCTCTCCGCTGCTGGGCGGTCTGATCGCAGCCGCATTCCTGTGGTTCATCAAGTCGCGCATCATCTACCGTGAGGATAAGATCGCAGCCGCCCGGACTTGGGTTCCCGTTCTGGTGGGCATCATGGGCGGCGCGTTTGCGTCCTATCTCGCGGTGAAAGGTCTCAAGAAGCTGATCAAAATCGATCTGTCGCAGGCGCTTATGATTGGCGTGGCAGTCGCCATCTTAATTTGGCTGGTTATGATCCCTATCATCCGCAAACAGTCTCAAGGTCTTGAGAACCGGAATAAATCTCTGAAGATTCTGTTCTCGATCCCGCTGATCGTCTCTGCCGCCCTGTTGAGCTTTGCGCATGGTGCAAACGACGTGGCCAATGCGGTCGGCCCCTTGGCAGCTATCGTGCAAGCATCGACTTCGGGTGACTTCACTCATGCCGTTTCGATTCCCTTCTGGGTCATGATTATCGGGGCTTTTGGGATTTCCTTTGGATTGTTCCTGTTCGGGCCCAAGTTGATCCGAATGGTTGGCAGTCAGATCACCAAGCTGAACCCCATGCGTGCCTATTGCGTTGCCCTTTCGGCAGCAATCACGGTGATTGTGGCAAGCTGGCTCGGTCTTCCGGTCAGCTCCACGCATATCGCGATTGGAGGCGTCTTTGGTGTGGGCTTCTTCCGCGAATGGGACACTGAGCGCCGCATGCGGAAAACCAAGACCATCACACCTGATGCGCCCCGGATCGGCGCGGATGAGCGCCGCCGCCGCAAACTGGTGCGCCGTTCGCATTTCATGACCATCATCGCGGCTTGGGTGATCACAGTTCCCGCTGCCGCGACACTGTCTGGTGTGTTGTTCATCCTGATCAACCGCATGGTCGGCTAGGCGCGGCCAGCACTTGCTGAAATTTTCAAACGACCCGCCCAACCGGCGGGTCGTTTTGTTATTACGCGATGCCCGCTAGTATTCTAGGGACGAGAAGGAGCACGTGAACATGCCCAAACAGGATGTTTTTCACCGCACCGAAGCTGCAATGGGCATGACGCCACAAGTTTGGGCCCGCCATAGCAACCCATGGAGCGGGTGGAGCCGTCTGACCGTGCTGCCGCTTTTTGCCTTAGCGGTCTGGAGCCGCGTCTGGCTGGGCTGGGGGGCACTTGGTCCCATCGTGTTGGTTCTTGTCTGGACATGGCTCAACCCGCGCATCTTTGCCACGCCCAAGCGCACCGACAATTGGATGTCGCGTGGAGTGCTCGGTGAACAGATCTGGCTGCGCCAGAAGGATGCACCCGAATTGCAGCACCATCGCCCCGTTGTGCGAATGCTTACGTTTATCAGCGGCGCCGGGGGGCTGATCTATCTTCTGGGTCTGATCCTGCTCTCACCCGGCCTGACATTTACAGGGCTTGCAGCGGCGATGCTCGGCAAACTCTGGATGCTGGATCGGATGGTCTGGATATCTGAGGATGTAGCACGATGTAAGATAGACCACCCTAGCCAGCCAGATTAGGACATCTCCGGGTGCCCTTCAAACTGTTCGGCAGTGTCACAAATTTCGTACCATGAAGGTTTCTCTGAAACGAATTCATGGAACCGGTTACGGATATCGAGATCGGTATCGAGTGTTTGAGCCGAGATTGGAAAGCTGTCTTCGTTTGATAGGATCTCTCCAAGCGATGTTCCGCAGGTTTTGCAAAAACACCGCGCATATTTATACGGCGCTTCCGGTTGGTACTGCGCGATATTATCCCGCCCTTGTCGCCATGTCAGACTATCACGGCGAATAAAGACCATTACGTTTGCACCCAGCTTTCGACAACGCGTGCAATGGCACGTCCCCATCACGGATGGCGGCGCATTCAGAGTGAACTTTACCACTCCACAACAACAACTTCCTTCGATCATATGGCATCTCCCTGTCGCTGGCCAATACGTGACCAGATGACAGGAACATAACATGAACATTTAGAGCCTGCCAAGTTTCGTAATGGCGTGTTTAAGATATTTCGCTTCGGTCTGAGACCGAAGCGACCAGCACGGCACGCGCCCTGCGGGCGCGTGCCGTGCTCAACCCAACTGAGAGGCAGGATCGCATAGGAGCAGATCAACCAGACGGCTATGCCATATCCCTAATCCAGCAGCGCTTCCGGCAGGTCTACTGAGCCGCGCATCAAGACAAACCCTTTTCCTCCGACGCGGATGCCATCTGGCGCATCGGGACGCCCTACAAGTGATACCTGCGCCTGACCGGGTCGCCCCATCAGATGCCCCTGCTCGGCAATGAAGCTTGGCTTTTTCATCAAACCGTGACGCCAAAGATACGCGGCCATCGCGCCAGTGGCTGAGCCCGTGAAGGGGTCCTCAGGTGGGCTTGGCGGCAGCATCAGCAAGCGCGAGAAAGTGTCGCCAATGCCCGTAAACCCCTCGAGCGTCACCAAAAACGGCTCCATCACATCTTGGCCATCCGCGCCCAGAACCTCGCCCAATGGCGCCATCGCTGCTGCATTCAGACGCGCCGCTCTCAGGCTATCTTGATCCTTCAGTACCGTAATGCAGAACGGGAGACCGGTTGACACCAGTTGCGGCTGACCGAGGATTGCTGTCTCAGGTAAATTGATAGCTGCCGCCACCAGTTCAAGGTCCGGACACGGGCCGAAGTGCGGGGCAACCTGCTGCATCACAATTTGATCACCGTCCAGTTCAACAGGCACAATTCCTGCAGTTGTCTCCAGCGTGATCCTCTGCCCCGAGATCAGCCCGCGATCCCGCATCGCTGCAACCGTGGCAATGGTAGGATGTCCCGCAAAAGGGATCTCCCGGCTCGCGAGGAAATACCGCACTTTGACATCTGCGATGTCCGAGGGGCCGGTGAACGTGCATTCGACCAGCGAGGTTTCCCGCACATAAGCGCAGGCAACCTCCTCGGGGAGGTGAGCCCCGCCATGCACCACCGCACAGCCGTTGCCACCAAAAGGGCGGTCCGTAAAGGCATCGACCCAGTCAAATTGAAATTCTGGCATCTTTTGCGTCCCGAGATAGTGATTTTCGACAGGCAATCACCCATGCCAGCAAAGCTCAAGCTGTAGCGCTGTGCCGATACAATTGAGATGGCACGCAAACAAAGAGATATGCGCGACCCGCCGGGCGGGCCGCACCAAAGCGCAATTGATAAAACCCGGCATCGTTTGGCAGAGGGTTCTTCGCAACCGCAGCAAATCTCGCGCCGCAACGCATTGCCATTTTGGTCATTTTCGCTAAGGTGCGCGCTCCTTCCACTGTAGAGGCGAGATATGGCCGACATCAAAGTAGGGATCATCATGGGGAGCCAGTCCGACTGGCCCACGATGAAGGAAGCAGCCAACATCCTTGACGAGTTGGGCGTGGCCTATGAGACGCGCATCGTCTCGGCCCACCGCACGCCGGATCGGCTGTGGGACTACGGTAAGACCGCGGCCGATCGCGGCTTGCATGTTATTATCGCGGGCGCAGGCGGCGCGGCGCATTTACCCGGCATGATGGCGTCCAAGACCCGCGTACCTGTGGTGGGGGTACCGGTGCAGACCCGCGCGCTCTCCGGTGTGGATAGCCTTTACTCCATCGTCCAGATGCCAAAGGGTTTTCCGGTTGCAACCATGGCGATCGGTGCCGCCGGTGCCGCCAATGCTGGACTGATGGCAGCTGGCATTCTCGCCACAGGCGATCAAGAACTAGCAGCCCGCCTTGATGCGTGGCGCGATGCCCTTGCCGCATCCATCCCCGAGGAGCCAACCGATGACTGATCTCGACCAAATCCTCGAACCCGGTGCCGTTATTGGCATCCTTGGCGGTGGCCAGCTTGGTCGAATGCTGTCTGTTGCAGCCTCACGGCTCGGCTTTACCACCCATATTTTTGAACCTTCTGCCAATCCGCCTGCCGGCCATGTGGCTGACAAGGTGACCACTGCAGACTACGAGGACGAAGCTGCGCTGCGGGCCTTTGCCGAAACGGTAGATGTGATCACCTATGAGTTTGAAAATATCCCCACCTCGGCTCTCGATATCCTTGAGGATCTGAAGCCGATCCGCCCAGGTCGCGAGGCGCTCCGGGTGTCGCAAGATCGCCTGACAGAAAAAATGTTTCTTCAAGATCTGGGCCTTGCGACGGCTCCCTTTGCTGAGGTCAATGACGCTGCCAGCTTGGATGCCGCGCTCGAACAGGTTGGCACGCCTTCGATCCTGAAAACCCGTCGCTTTGGCTATGACGGCAAGGGTCAGATGCGCATTATGCACCCTGAAGAAGCCCCTGAGGCGCTGGCCGCGATGCAGGGTGCTCCGGCGGTACTTGAGGGGTTCGTGCCCTTCAGCCATGAGGTGTCGGTCATTGCCGCACGTAGCCTCAACGGCAAAGTGGCCTGCTATGATCCCGGTGAGAATGTTCACCTCGAAGGGATCCTCAGCACCACGACTGTTCCTGCGAACCTTACAACCGGTCAGAGTATGGACGCGGTTCTCATGGCAGGTAAAATCCTGAACGCACTGGATTATGTCGGCGTTCTGGGAGTCGAGATTTTCGTTACAGGCCATGGGCTGGTGGTCAATGAGATCGCCCCCCGGGTCCACAACTCCGGTCATTGGACCCAAGAAGGCTGCACCATCGACCAGTTTGAACAGCATATTCGGGCAATCACCGGCTGGACCATCGGCAATGGTGCGCGTTACGCCGATGTCGTGATGGAGAATCTGATCGGTGAAGACGTCGAACGCATTGCCGAACTCGCACGCGACCCGGATTGTGCGATCCACCTCTATGGTAAGGCCGAGGCCAAACCCGGCCGCAAGATGGGACATGTCAACCGTGTAATCCACACTGAAGGTCGCGACGGGTACTGACGAGCGCCCTAGTCATTTGGCCATATGGCCGAATGACTGCGCCGCACGGAGGGCCCGTAAGGGCCTGACGCGCGGCGCGCCCCTGCCCGCCGCAGGCGCATGTGGTGCAGGTCGGATCTGGGGGCGCTGCCCCCAAACCCCCGAGATATTTATGAAAAGATGAAAACCTATTGGGATGCGCTCTCAGGCCAGGAAACGTGCTGCAATCGCTCCGCTCATGTAGCTCACACACCCGCCCGAGAGAGTTGCCGCAACCTGATCCTGCGCATCAAGGATCACCAGATCGGCGCGCTTGTTTGCTTCCAGTGTCCCGCGATCCCTGAGACCGAGCACCCGGGCCGGACCAGAAGACACAAGCCCCCAAGCGCGCTCCAGAGGCAAAAGTCCGGACTTTTCCAACATCAGCGCAGCACGGCGTGGGCTTGGATAGTGGTAGTCTGACGCGAGTGCATCACACAGCCCCATGGTGATCAGATCCAATGCGGAGGCATTGCCTTTGTGACTGCCTCCACGCACCACATTGGGTGAGCCGAGGATAATGTGATCCCCCGCAGCCCGTGCCGCTTCGGCGGCCTGAGCGGTCTCGGGAAACTCTGATATCCGTGCGCCCCGCTCGCGCCAGTTTGCCCGATCATTTGCGGTGTGATCATCATGGCTCCCAATCCGGACGCCCTTGTCGTTAAGTACCTTACAAAGCGCATCCAAAGCGGCAGGCACGTCATCTTTGCGGGCATGCAGGTCCAGCAGCATTTCAAAGTGCTTTTCCGGGTTCCGCCCTGCCTTCAGCGCCTGACCGGTCAGGCGAGGGGGCTTCTTTCCCTCTGCAAGCCGATCATGCGGCAGGTGATCATTGAACACCACATAGGGCACACCCCATTTTGAAATCTGCTCCGGTAGATCCGCATAGGCATCAAGCAGGTGGACCTCAAACCGCAATTGCGGAATGAGATCAGTGACCAAATGCGCGCGCACTTCGGCAATTCCGGCAAAAACCTCGGTGGCAAACTCTGGTCCGCGCAAGCCCCCTTCCCAAGAGTAGAACTGCGCAAGCACACCTGTGGTGATGCCATTGGCGGCAAGCTCGGCCTCAGTCGCGCGGATGCCCTCAGCCATCTGCTTCATTGCGCCGCGACGCGGAGCCACGTGGCGCTCAAAACCGTCACCATGTAGATCAATAATACCCGGCAGGATGCGATAACCGCTGAGATCAATTTCTCTGGTCTCACGGACATCTTGCAGGACACCATCTGCAAGACCTATTGCCCCGCCCAGTTCCAAACCGTCTGTGCGCAGCACATCCGCGCCCACCAACCGCAGCGCAACCGTTCCTTGTCCACTCATGTCCTAGTCCAACCCGTTGAGGCCACCATCCCAATCGCGACCCAATACCCCATCGAGCCAGCCAAGCGAAGGCTCAAAACTCCCGGTCTCGATAAACTGCACCACCTGTGCAATCACACGCGGGTTGTTCATCAGATAAGTATGGGTCACCGGCAGGACCAACTGGCTTTTCATCCCTTCAACCACTGTGCTTGCAACCGACACTTTGCCATCGTCCGGTCCGGGGATCAGAGCAGAGAAAACAGGGTTCAACGATTGATTGCCCGCGATTACGCCAACCGGATAATCCACTGGCGGCAAACGTTTGGGCAGGCTGTTTGGACCAGTTCCCAGTTCTCGCCCTGCGGGCCCGTGTATCAGATCAAAGACCGCCCAATCGCCCATCTCGTCGACCAGTTCGCTACCCTGATTGGGAGGCGCAAGCATCACTACACGACCAAGCGTCACAGGCCGGGTATGAGACAGCCAGTAACGCACCAGAATACCGCCCATCGAATGGGTGACCAGATGGACCGGTTCCTGTGTGCAGACATCAAAGGCGCGCGGCAGCACCGCATCCGCAAGGCGTTCAACCGTGTATTCCGTCGAAGGGTAACCCGGTCGCACAACCTCATAGCCTCGGGCCACAAGAGCTTCTTCCATCAACAGAAAAGAGGTTTCAGTGCGCGCCAGCCCATGCAGCAGGATGACGCATCCTTTCTGCGCCTCCACATCACTGGTTTCGGGTATATGCGATTGCAGTGGTGCCTCTTGTGCGCGAAGCGGCGAGGCAAGACTGAGAAGCAAAAAAGCAAGGCATTGTCTGATCATTCACAGCACATAGGCACTCTCATATGATCAGGAAAGCCCCTGCTCTTCTGGAACCCTCCTGCGTGGGCGTGCAGGACACAGGATCACCATTGAAATCCCCCCTAGCACTGCAGCCGTGCCCAACAGCAATCGGGTGCCCACGGGTTCGCCAAGGATCACCGCGCCTGCAAAAATGGCAATGACAGGCACACTCAATTGGACCGTGGCAGCCACAGGGGCGGGTATCTGGGGCAAGACCCGGTACCACAGAGCGTACCCCAGCCCCGACGTCACCGCACCAGAGATCACCGCGAGCAAACAGCCAAAAGCCGTGACCACAGCGCCGCCATTCATGAACCAGACCACGGGCAGGATCATTCCAGTCGCAAGAAGGAAATTCACAGCACTGGAGGCAAGCGGCGTTGTCGTACCTCGCCCAACCAGACTGTAAATGCCCCAACCAAGTCCCCCTGCCCCCATCAACAGGACAGCCCAAAGCGGTGCGGCGGTTTCTCCACCCGGCCACACCACATACGCAAGCCCCGCAAGTGCGACACAGGCACCAAGAATTTGCGCGGCAGACACAGGCTCACGCTGAACAAGGCTCCAGCCAAACATCGAAACCTGCACAACGCCAAACAGCACCAAAGCGCCAAGCCCCGCATCCAGCGCGACATAAGCCACTGAGAAACCAACCATATAAAGAGTGAGCGAAGCACCTCCGGCCATTGATCGTCGCCAACCGTCGGTCGGGCGTTGTCCCTGCACGAGACACAAGGCCCAGAGCATCACCGCCCCCGACGCCAATCGCAACAGCCCAAAACCAGTGGCGTCCATATGCCCCGGTCCAATCGCCCATCGTCCCAGAATGGAATTCGCCGCAAAGGCGATCATAACGAGTGCTGTGAGGGCGATCAGCCGCATGGATATGTCCAACGCAATAGTTTCACAGACCTTCAATAGGCCTCGGGCAACGAGCCCGCCACGCGCCGCTTTGTCAAGGAACAGTCAGACACAAATATGTGGAACACTCCACTTGGTTGCGCATCAATAGCCCACCCTTTGCCTCACCGTTGGTATCATCCACGGCACCGGGGCAGAGATCACCTCTGCCCCGGCCACTTTAGAAAATGGGAGGAGGGTACCATTTCGGCGGATCTGCACGATCATATGTCGATGGTAAGCCGATATCCGCGCGAAGATGCGCGTTGAGGCTTGCATCGATCACACCAGCACGCGGAGGCCGCGTGATCAGGATCATGCGCACCGCCAACACCAACCGACGTATCAGGCTGAGGCTGCGGAAGTGCTCCTCGACAACAAGGCGAGCAAGCATTGGGTTGGGTGCCATATCAGGCAAAACAGGGTTAGACGTCATGAAAACTCTCCCCCGGCACACCGGGGCTCCTATCGTGTTGAGTTTGAAAAAGTGATGGATCGATACACTGATGCCCAATGAATGGGCGGAGGTGTTGAAATCCCCTCAGTGCGAGCAAACCTGTGACAAAAAACACCACAAGCACACGCCATGAGCGAGTGAACTTCAAAGATCTATCAACAAGTGGAAGTGGTGTTCAGCTCAATCCAGAGCCGATCGAATGAGATCGTTCAGCAGGTGCCTGCTGGTCGCCCCATATATGCGCCGCCTACGTATAGGCCTGCACCAAATTGATCGGCCCAAACAGCGGAAGAGCGCATCTTGATCACAAAATTGGTCATAGGTGCCTCCTTCTGCCTTGGGTTGAACACAGGCGTCTCGTAACATGACGGTACAAAATTCAGGTAGCGATAAATTGTGCCGACACAATCACTGTGGCCGCTCGGCAACTCTACCGATGGCGCACGACGAAAAAAGCGCAGATGGCAAAAACACAAGATGCATCCGGGACAGGTCGCCACCACGTGGCAGCGATACTTGCACGTCACGCCCCCGAGTGGGCTGCCCTGCATATGCTACGCGGCAGACACTGGCTCAGCTACACCTCCTGCGCTGACGCGACAGCGACTTCAGGCCTTCGCAACACAAAAAAGGGCCGCCCAAGGGCGACCCTTTCGGCCCCGAGGGGCCATCATCCAAAACTGGATGGCGTGACTTACATCATGCCGCCCATGCCGCCCATGTCGGGCATGCCACCTGCAGGTGCCGCGCCTTCTTTGGCCGGTTTGTCTGCAACCATGGCTTCAGTCGTGATCAGCAGACCCGCGATGGAGGCTGCGTCTTCCAGTGCGGTGCGGGTCACTTTGGCCGGATCGATCACGCCGAAGGAGAACATGTCGCCATATTCTTCGGTCTGCGCGTTGAAGCCGAAGTTCTTGTCTTCGGATTCGCGGATCTTGCCTGCAACCACCGCGCCGTCGACGCCTGCGTTTTCAGCGATCTGACGCAGCGGTGCTTCGAGCGCGCGGCGCACGATTGCGATACCTGCGTTTTGATCTGCGTTCACACCGGTCAGACCTTCGAGGGACTTGCCAGCCTGAACCAGAGCAACACCACCGCCGACGATCACGCCTTCCTGCACAGCTGCGCGGGTTGCGTTCAGAGCATCGTCCACACGGTCTTTGCGCTCTTTGACTTCCACTTCGGTCATGCCGCCGACGCGGATCACGGCAACACCGCCTGCCAGTTTGGCAACGCGCTCTTGCAGCTTCTCACGGTCGTAGTCAGAGGTGGTTTCTTCGATCTGAGCGCGGATCTGAGCGACGCGTGCTTCGATCTCTGCTTTCTCGCCCGCACCGTCAACGATGGTGGTCTCGTCTTTGGTGATCTGGATTTTCTTGGCGGTGCCAAGCATGTCCATGGTCACGGACTCGAGCTTCATGCCGAGATCTTCGGAGATCACCTGACCACCGGTCAGGATCGCGATGTCCTGCAGCATGGCCTTGCGGCGATCGCCGAAGCCCGGTGCCTTAACAGCTGCGATTTTCAGGCCGCCGCGCAGTTTGTTCACAACCAGAGTTGCCAGCGCTTCGCCTTCAACGTCCTCAGCAATGATGAGGAGCGGCTTCTGGGACTGGATCACCTGCTCAAGGAGCGGAACCATCGGCTGCAGGGAGGAGAGTTTCTTCTCGTGCAACAGGATGAGGCAGTCTTCGAGCTCTGCGGTCATCTTGTCGGCGTTGGTCACGAAGTAGGGCGACAGGTAGCCGCGATCAAACTGCATGCCTTCGACAACATCGGTCTCGGTTTCCAGACCTTTGTTTTCTTCGACGGTGATCACGCCGTCGTTGCCAACTTTCTGCATCGCGTCTGCGATCTGACGACCGATTTCGGCTTCGCCGTTTGCAGAGATGGTACCGACCTGAGCAACTTCGTCAGAGTCTTTGACTTCGCGCGCCATAGCTTTGATCGCTTCGACAACTTTGTCCGTTGCCAGATCGATGCCGCGCTTGAGGTCCATCGGGTTCAGGCCCGCTGCAACCTGCTTCAGACCTTCGCGAACGATGGACTGAGCCAGAACGGTCGCGGTGGTGGTGCCGTCACCGGCTTCGTCGTTGGTGCGGGAAGCAACTTCCTTCACCATCTGCGCGCCCATGTTCTCGAACTTGTCTTCCAGTTCGATTTCCTTTGCCACGGAAACACCGTCTTTGGTGATGCGCGGTGCGCCGAAGGATTTCTCCAGAACCACGTTGCGGCCTTTGGGGCCGAGGGTCACTTTAACAGCGTCTGCGAGGGTGTTCACACCCTTCAGCATACGGTTGCGGGCATCGGTGTCGAATTTGACGTCCTTAGCAGCCATTTTTCAGTCTCCTTGAGAATACTGTAGTGTTGCGCGATGTGGGGTGTGTCGGAGCGGAGCTCAGACGATCACACCCATGATGTCGCTTTCTTTCATCATCAGCAGCTCTTCGCCGTCGACGGTGACTTCGGTGCCGGACCATTTGCCGAAGAGGATTTTGTCACCCTCTTTCACGGCCATCGCGATCAGCTCGCCGCTGTCCTTGCGTGCACCTTCGCCACACGCGACAACAACGCCCTCGGACGGTTTTTCCTTGGCGCTGTCGGGAATGATCAGACCACCTGCGGTTTTTTCTTCGCTTTCGGTACGGCGAACCAGCACACGGTCATGAAGCGGTTTCAATGCCATCTTTGCAGCTCCTCAAAAGGCTCAAAGTGTTTTCCTTTCCCCACGCCCAGAATGGGCCGCGGAGACGTTAGCACTCACCTCAGTCGAGTGCTAACTGCGGGATAGTTAGGCATAGCGAAATCGCGAGTCAACATGAGGCGACCAGAAAATTTGCAGTTCCTTGTGACAGCCTACGCTGGCGTATGCGAGGGGCGCTGCCCCTCACACTCCCCGGGATATTTCTCGTTAGAAGAAAAACAAAAGGCCCGCAGGTCATTTCGTCTTTGGCTGGGCGGGTTCCGGTGCAGATCTGAGCCAGTTTTGATGCTCAGTTCGCCCCTTATCGGTCAGCGCATAAATTCCCTTCTCTACCCGCTCAAACCAGCCGTAATGATTGGAATACATCACTTGCGTTGCACGCGCGATTCCAGTGATTTTGGCAATGTCTGCGCCGCGAGCGGGGCCGTATTCCAAAAGATGCAATGCACAGGTCAGCGCATCCTGACGATACCCTGTCATCAGCCCGCCGCGTTTCGCCCCACCGGTATTAGGGTCGCCCTGGATGCGCGCAAATTCGCGCAGCAAGCGTGCAGTTTTCACCTTGGATTTGCGCGGCGCATAAGGTCCGGGATCGCAATGAACCTCAGTACGACCATCCGCACGTACAGTGATCAACCCCAGCCCCAGACGGCGGCAGAGTGCAAGATTGTCTTTGAGAGTTCTGCGCGCCACTTTGCCGGTGGGGCGCGGTACAGCGATGTATACCGTATCTGATAGCGCCAGTCGCGTGATCGCCTGATGGAACAAGCTGAGCGAAAAGCGCAGTTTCAGCTCTACAACCACCGGGGCCTCGCCACCGCGGATCGCGACCACATCGGCAGCCCCGACCTCGCCCTTCACCTCATAGCCTTGCGCCTCAAGCAGCGCTTTGACCGGGGCATATAGATCCTGTTCACGTTCCATCACGGCCATGCTTGCCCCGCCCCGGTCGCAATGGCAATGTAGCGCAACAGGAAAATTTCGAGCGGTGCGTCATGACTGGATTATTCTCTCGCCTCCGTCCCGTAGGGGGCTGGTTGGCGCGACCTTTGGAACCGTGGCGCACTGCCCCAAGGGTTCGCCGCCTGTTGGTCAGCGCGTCAATCTGCCTGCTGCCCCTGAGCCTGGCGAACCCGCTTCAGGCGGCGTGCACAGGCACGGATCTGCGCCGGACTGCTTCGCCCGAACTGCTTCGCGAGGTTCACGACGAGCTTGCTCGCACGCCCTATGCAGAAGGGTTGAGCTGGATTGCCACCAAAGACGAACGTCGGCTGCATATCATCGGCACCATGCATCTGAATGACCCCCGTCACGACGCGCTAGTCGCACATATGGCCCCAGCCATTGGACACGCAGATGCCGTGCTTTTGGAAGTGAACCGCGAGGACAAAGCCCGGCTAAACCACGCGCTGGCTGAGACTCCTTCGATGGTATTCATCACCGATGGGCCAACGTTGATTGACCGGCTGCCACAAGAAGACTGGCAGCATATCGCGGCTCAAGCCAGTGCCGCAGGCATTCCGCCCTTCATGGCCGCAAAGATGCGCCCCTGGTTCCTGTCTTTGTCGCTGTCGGTTCCACAATGCGCCCGCACCATAAAAGATGTGACCGACGGCCTTGATGCAAAGTTGATGCAGGTTGCCGAAGCGGCGGATGTGCCAACATTGTCGCTCGAAGATCCGCTTCGGCTGTTTCAAATGTTGGATGCAGCGCCATTGGAGGAACAAGTCGAAGAACTGCGCAGCTACATCGCCATGATGGGGGTTGGGCCGGATGATTTCTACACAATGGTAGAGAGCTATTTTGACGGCGAGGTACAGGAATACACCCTGTTGCAGCTCAAACAGTTTCTTGCAGCCGAAGGCGAGATACCTGTAGCGGAGCGTCAGGCTCAACTCGACGAGTTGCTGGAAACGCTCCTTTATCAGCGCAACCGCGATTGGATTCCCGTAATCGAAGCCACGGAGGGGGCGCAATTGGTCATTGCAATCGGGGCTGCCCATCTGCCCGGCGACCAAGGCGTGCTGGCCCTGCTGGAGGCCGAAGGCTACCAGATCGAAAGGGCACCGCTGTGATTGCACGACTGAGAAAGCAACATCTGCTTCAGCGGCTGACACAGGGGCTGCGCAGCGCGGCTGTGATATTGCTCCTGTCGTCCTTCTCCCTTGGAGCTGGCGCAACGGACACCGCCGCCCGATGCGGGGGCATGGATTTGCGTGATCACCTGACCGACAGCGCCCGGGCGCGACTTGACGCTGATTTGGCCAAAGTGCCCTATGCCCTCGGGAATCACTGGATTGCAACGCGCGGCGCGCAACGTATCGATGTGATCGGCACCCAACACAGCGGCGATGCGCGCATGTCATCCATGATGCGGCGCATACGACCTTTGATCCGTCAGGCGGACGCGGTCTTTCTGGAAGTGACCGAGCCGCAAATGATCGCGGCCGATAGTGACCAAAGCGCTTTTGCCCGGTATTTTCTGCTGCCTCCCGGTCAGCGACTTGATCGAATGATGCCCGCAGACGACTGGACGCTTCTGACCGCGCGCCTCGCGGTGCTTGGGATCGCGCCCGAGGCAGCTGCGAGAATGCAGCCGTGGTATCTCTCGGATTTCCTCACGGGCACCGACTGCCGCAAGCGCGGCTTTGGCAGCCGGCGGGGGCTGGACGACCGCATCGAGCGCACCGCCCGAACCGCCGGCACCCCGACATTGGGATTAGAAGCCCCAGAGGCTGGGCTGGCGGCGCTCGCGTCAATGCCGCTGCCTGATCAGGTCAAGATGTTGCGTTTTGATCTGCGCAGCGAAACCCGCCACGAAGACCTTTACATCACCCTGTCAGAATCCTTCTTCGATGGTCGCCTCACCGAAGGTCGCATCCTGCTGAGTTGGATGATCTACCGCGATCTCGACGTGCCCCGCCGAGAGGTGCATCGGCTCCTGGCAAGTTTCGACCGCGTTGTGCTGGAAAAGCGTAATCGCGCTTGGGTCAAAAGGCTCACCGCACGGCAGGAGCCGCGTCTTGTTGTTGCGGTGGGGGCTGCACATTTGGCGGGGGACACCGGGCTTTTGAACATGTTGCGTCGCGCCGGGTATCAACTGGCGCCTGCACAAGACTGATCACGCCCGTGATCATGCCCGGTCAGCGCCCCGCCAGAGAGAACGCAAGGACCGGGATGGCGTCTTGCGCGCAGAGTCCGTTAATTTTTGCTTCGACGACCTGCCCCGCGCCAAAATAACTGGCATTGGGGGTAAGAAGCTGTGGTTGATTATCAACGGTAACCAAGGGCGCATTATCGATATAGAGCTGCGCCGACAGATCGCTGCACCCTCCAGTGCTGTAAAACGCGATGGAAAACTCGCGTTCTTTGGCGAAGCCACCCAGCAGGATGTTATCGCCGGGACGTACATCCACATGGACCGTATCTAGAGGCGTGCCAGAATCGCGCATTGCCACCCAGTCACATTGCACGACCTTCCCAGCACCCGCTTCACGGAGCGCGAGTTGTCGCGCCTCTACAAACGCCGCACCACTTTCGTTGATCGGCCAGCGGTACTCCCCGGCCTCTGTCACCAGCAAAAAGCTGGGAAACTCCTGATCGTTGGAAATCCCCTCGCATGTGATCCTGATCAGGCGGCGCTCAGTCAGCCCATTGATGATCCACTGTTTATCAACCTCCACGCTGCGCCAACTGCCGCTGTAAAATGGCTGTGGCGAGGCATCGCCCTTTACCGCGTCGTTGTTGTCCTCGGCCAATACAGAGGTCGCGCCCAAGAGAAGAATAACCCCGCTGGCAATTCGGTTTTGAAATGTGCTCGTCATTTAAAATATCTCCACGACTAAGGGATACGGCAAGTGCCACATATGAGGATAGGCATATGAGGCATTTCCCAGCAAGCACGTGCGCTCCAACACCGAACCCAGCCATGCGCTGCGCAGGAACCGGGGGCGCGACTGACGCGGGGTGACAAACCATGCGTCCCTGTTATAAGGCGCGGCAACAGACCCCGTCAGACAGGATCGTATTCATGACCATTCAAGTTTTCGGCCACAAATCTCCCGACACCGATTCCACCGGCTCCGCCATCGTCTGGGCTTGGTATCTGAACGAGGTGAAAGGCGAAGCGGCAACCCCCGTCCTCTTGGGCGAACCCAACACCGAAGCCGCCTTCATGCTGAAGCGCTGGGGCTTTGAGAAGCCCGCCATCATCGCCGACGTTGATGCCGACGCACCGGTTGTGATCGTTGACACCAACAACCCGGCAGAGCTTCCAGCCTCCATCAACTCTGCCGATATCCGTGCGATCATCGATCACCACAAACTGGTCGGTGGTCTGGAAACCAAAGGCCCAATCGACATCACCGTGCGCCCGCTGGCCTGCACCGCCACCATCATGCATGATCTGATGGGCACCGATGCAGACCGCATGCCCGAGGACATCAAAGGTGCCGCGCTGACCTGCATTCTGTCGGACACGCTGGAGTTCCGCTCCCCCACCACAACCCCGCATGACCGCGCCGTGGCGGAAAAGCTGGCCAAAGACCTCGGTCTCGACATTGCTGACTACGCCGCGGAGATGTTCGCCGCCAAATCCGATGTCTCTGCGTTTTCCGACGTCGAGCTGATCCGTATGGACTCCAAGGAATATGAGGTCGACGGCACCAAATTCCGTGTCTCCGTTCTGGAAACCACCGCACCGGAAATCCCACTGGGCCGCAAGGACAGCCTGATGGAGACGTTCAAAACCGTGCAGGCCGAAGATGGCGTTGATCAGGTGTTGCTGTTCGTGGTCGACATCCTGAAGGAAGAAGCCACCCTGCTGGTGCCAAATGATCTGGTGAAAACCGTGGCAGAGAAGAGCTTTGGTGCCACAGTTGAGGGTGACCTCGTGGTGCTGCCGGGCGTGATGTCACGCAAAAAGCAGATCATCCCGAACCTCAAGGTCTGATAGGCTGCACAACCACCTGCAGATAAGAGCAAGGCCCGCTGCTTTCAGCGGGCCTTTTGGTTTCTCTTTCGAACTTTGCCGATCCCAGACGAGAACTCAGTTGGCGTTGCGCAGACCGACCTGGCCATCGATTTGGGCTTTGGTTGCCAGAACTGTTGCTACGCGCCTGCGATCTGGTGGATGAGTGCCCCAAATCGAATAGCCGCCCCCCGACCCGCGGGCAGCCTCTGACCGCGCGAAAAACTTTGCGCCCTCGACCGGATCATAGCCCGCATCATAAGCGATCCGGGTTCCAAGCGTGTCGCTTTCCAACTCATACGATTGCGAATAGACAATTCCGCCCGCGCTGGCGCCAACGCCCATACCGATCCCCACAGCATCACTGCTGTCGCCAACGATACCGGCCAGCGCCCCACCAATGAGCGCGCCAGCGAGCACTTGTTGCTGCTGCTTTTCGACATGCCTGCCGATCAGGTGCCCATATTCATGCGCCAGCACAAAAGCGACCTCATCATCGCTTCCGGTGTCCTGAATAAGCGGCAAGGAGATCCGAATGATAGGTTGCCCATTCTGATAGGTGAAATAGGCGTTGCGTTCATCCATCTCGCGATCAATGGCGATATCGACGTTGCAATTCACACCGGTCTTGAGCCGCAAACAGGTCTCACGTCCCGCACGCATCACACGAGGCTCGACACGCGCAAAACGCGCCTCAGCGGCGCTGCGCGACAGGGTCTTTGGGGGCGGGCTTTGGCGCGCCTCGGCAAAAAGCCGCGCGGCTTCGTCAGAGTATGCACCTCCCGTATCCGGCAACTCGTAGGTTGTCCCACAGGAGACCGCTGTAAGAAGTCCCGCCACCATCAACGCGGGTAAGGGAAAGCGCGAAAAACGGTTTAACATCATCTCTCTACTTTTGCATCTGGCGGCACGCCAAGACTAGATCGCCAAGAGATTACCACCCCCCGCTGCCACCACAAGCGAAAGAAGCCACCGCTTTGCCGAAGGCATAACCCCGGCAGCGATGTGCATCCTGCAAATCGCTCAAACGGCGGCGAGCTGTGCCAGATGGGCGTTCAAATCATGTCCGACGCCGGTCGCATTCACCGTGTCGAAATAATCATGCCAACCAGAGGCGGCGATCCCGTCCACCAAAGCCCTCATGGCCACTGCATCGGGTGCGCGCCAAATGGCAAAAAACTGCTGCGTTGGCGCATGCAGCATATCTGCATCCACCTTGCCCAGCGCCAGCGGCTCGATACCAAGCTCCATCAAAGGCCCCATGCCCGCACCGATCCCATCAAAAAACTGACGCCGCGCCTCGGCATCGAGGTTCAGCCACGCGGACTTAGGGGAGTAAAGCTCAGCCAAATAATGCGACATGAGTGTAGTCCTTTGAAATCATGTTTGTTTCTTTTTTGCGATAGAGCGCAGAGCGCGTTTGCAGATACGGGCTGTGGCTGGAGTACTGCTCTCTTGTTGCCAGCGATCACACAGAGATTGCACCCATCCCGGCTGATCCTTGCTGGCATCGTTGAGCCAATTTCCCACCGAATCCTGTACGTAGGCCGCAGGGTCCGCTCGCAGGGGCTCTAAAACCGGCAGAGCCTGCTCGGGGCGTTGACGTAACGGGGCAATATGCGCGCACCACACGCCGCGCGGGCGAATGGCCTCTGATGCGAAGCGTCGAATGCGCTCGGAGGGATCAAGTGCCCAGGCGCTCAATTCTGAAATCGCATCATCAAGGTCTGCTGCAATATAAGGGCGCACCGCAAGCCACGCCCATTCGCGAACCCCGAAATGTGCATCATCTGCCAGACATCGCATGGACATAAGCCGCGTGCGCAGGGGCATCTCCTCTTGTGTGGCGATGAGATAGCAAGCCCAGCCGCGCAGAGTGTCCGATTTGTGCTCATAAAGCGCTGAGACCATGCCCTGCGGGTGGGCATCGTGGATCAACTTCGCCGCCAAGGCCATGCGGCGCGTGATCCCCGCCCCGGAAGCGGCTTGCATTGCCGATAGCCGCTCTTGCCCGATGTCGGGAAAGGTAGCGCGCATCAGAGCTGCAAAATCCACGGCAAGACATTCCGTAAGTGTCGTAGACTCGGCCTGACCCGTGTTTAACAGGTTAAGGCGCTCTGACGGGATGTCTGCAACGCGCATCTAGGCACCCTCGGCGCTCGGCGTATCGGTGTGTTCACCCTCCGCCAGATTGTGCCTGACCCGCGCCAACAGGTTTGAGAGCGTCTTGCGATCCTGTGGTTCGAACCCATTGAACAACGATGCAATCCACTGGCTGTGTTCGTCAAAAAGCGCGTCTGCCAAGACTTGCCCAGATGGGGTCAGCATCACCAAGATCTTGCGCCGATCCTCGCGATGGGCCTGCCGGGACACATATCCGTCGCGCTCCAACCCGTCGAGAAGGCCCGTTACCGTGGCGCGCGTCACCCCCGCCCACGTCGCAAGCTCATGCGGGGCGAGCCCTTCGGATCGATCGTGCAGCAGGCAGAGCAACACAAATTTCCCTTCGGACAATCGGTGTGGTGCAAGCCGGAGGGCGCATGAGCGGTCTATTGCGCTTGCCAGAGCCAGCACTTCAAAACAGAGACGAATGCCACCGGCATCCCCCCGGCCCCGCCTCTGTGCCTCTGCGATCATTGAGATATGTTTTTGTTCCAGCGATTCCATATGGCACCTTATGATTAGGTGACTTACTAAAATCAAGCTCTAATAACACATCACATAGACCCTCATCCCCCTCAGCCCGGCGAATGGCCACTTCGCACAAATGCAACGCAGCCATGCAGCTATGGCGCATGAGATGTGCTATACAAAGCTTCAGCCTTGCGTTATACGCGCGATCTTGACCCAACGGGCGCAGAACAGTGCCCTCTTTGTGATACGAACGGATCCCCCTCTTGATACCCACCTTGCAGCAGGCGCTGGAGCGCCGTGGTTACACGTCTCTCACCCCTGTTCAGGAGGCGGTCTCGGACCCTGAACTGGCAGGTGCGGATCTTTTGGTGTCCGCCCAAACCGGTTCCGGTAAAACAGTTGGCTTCGGCCTCGCCATTGCGCCTACCATTCTGAATGAGGACGGTCAGTTCGAACGTGCCGCCAGTCCGTTGGCTCTGGTTATCGCCCCCACCCGCGAGCTGGCGCTGCAAGTAAAGCGCGAGCTGAGCTGGCTTTATGGCGATGCAGGCGCAGTTCTGGCCTCTTGCGTGGGTGGGATGGATATGCGCGACGAGCGCCGTGCGCTTGAACGTGGGGCGCATATCGTTGTCGCCACACCGGGCCGCTTGCGCGATCACATCACCCGTGGCTCCATCGACCTGAGTGGCGTGGCCGCCGTGGTTCTGGATGAGGCGGACGAGATGCTCGATCTCGGGTTCCGCGAGGATCTGGAGTTCATTCTCGAAGAGACCCCGGAAGATCGCCAGACCCTGCTGTTTTCGGCCACCGTGTCAAAGCCGATCGCCGCGCTGGCGCAGACCTATCAAAATGACGCGCAACGGATTTCCACAATCAACAAATCCGAGCAGCACAGCGATATTTCCTATTTCTCTCATGTGGTTGCCCCGCATGATATCGAGAATGCGATCATCAACGTCCTGCGGTTTCACGAGGCTCCCAACGCCATCGTTTTTGCCAATACCCGTGCCGCAGTGAACCGCTTGCTGACCCGTCTGTCGAACCGCGGTTTTCAAGTTGTGGCATTGTCGGGCGAGTTGTCGCAATCCGAACGCGCAGGCGCTTTGCAGGCTATGCGTGACGGGCGCGCCCGGATCTGCGTCGCAACCGACGTGGCAGCACGCGGCATCGACCTGCCGAACCTCGATCTGGTGGTGCATGCTGACCTGCCGTCGAGCCATGAAACCCTGCTGCACCGGTCTGGCCGCACTGGCCGCGCGGGCCGCAAGGGCGCAAGTGCCCTGATGGTGACGCCGCGTTCCGTGCGCAAAGCAGAGCGCCTGCTGCGAGATGCCAAACTTTCTGCAGAATGGGTTGATGCGCCCTCCGCAGACGAGGTCCGTGGCCGCGATCTGGAACGGATGCTTTCGGATACCGTCTGGACCGAAGAAGCCCCAGAAAGCCAACAGGAAACATTGGCAAAGCTGGTCGAGAGCTTCTCGCCCGAGCAACTGGCGGCAGGGTATCTGCGGCTGTGGTCGGCAGCACGCTCGGCACCGGAAGAGCTGACCGATGTGACCGCGATGGACACCCGCAAGAAAAAAGAAGACCGCGCACCCTTTGGGCCGTCTGTCTGGTTCGCCATTGAGGGCGGTCGGGACGCCGGCGCAGATCCGCGCCGCCTGTTGCCGATGTTGTGCAAGGCCGGTGGCATTGATAAAACTGCTATTGGTGCAATTCGCATCGTCGGCGACAAAAGCTATGCCGAGATTGCCGAAGACAAGGTCGAAGGTTTCATGGCAACCCTCGGTGGTGACATGGCGCTGGATGATGGCTCCGCACTTGAGCGCCTGAACGAGGCTCCGAACCTGCCTGAGCGGAGCAAACCTCCGTTCCGCAAGGGCGGTGGGCGCGGCGGCTTTGGCGGTGGCAAGCCCGGATATAAGGGCGAACGCAAAGGTGGGGGCGACTACTCCAGCGACCGCAAACCCCATCGCGGGCGCGACCGCGATGACGCTGCTGACCGGCCCGTGAAACCCCGCCCGGCCAAGCCCCGTCCCGCTGGTGACAAACCGGCCTATGACAAGCCACGTGGCGAGCGTTCCGAAAAGGGCAAATTTGACAAGCCACGCGGGGACAAGCCGCGCGGCGACAAACCTAAATTCGACAAGCCCCGTGCAGATAAACCTCGTGGTGGGGACAAGCCGAAGTTCGAAAAACCCAAAGGTCCGCCGCCCCCAAAAGGCAAACCAAACAGCAAAAAGAACAAAGCCCGCCGCTCTGATGCGTCCAACACATCAAAGCGTTTCACCCCTCCGGGTCGAAAAGGGTAAAAGCCGCGACAGCGTACAGATATGAAACAGCGCCCTCGCTCGGGGGCGCTGTATTGCATTGTGGCGATCCATCGCCTGCCCTAGCCAAATCCGGCTGCCTCTGCCATAGGATGGGCAATCCTAACCGCGCATGAGGCCGCACCATGAGCCAGATCATCTCCACTCTTTCCGAGGTCTCCGACCGATACAAGGCGCTGTTTGTGGACCTCTGGGGCTGCGTCCATAACGGCATCACTGCCTATCCCGACGCAGTGGCGGTCCTGCAATCTTACCGTAAGGCCGGTGGCGTCGTGGTGCTTGTTACCAACTCTCCAAAACCGCGTGCTGGTGTGGCCGAGCAGCTCAGCCAGTTTGGCGTTCCCGATGACGCGTATGACACCATTGCAACCTCTGGCGACTCCGCGCGTGCCGCCATGTTCACCGGTGCAGTCGGCTCGAAGGTTTATTTCATGGGTGAATGGGAGCGCGATGCCGGCTTCTTTGAACCGATGAAAGTGATCGATAATCCTATTGAGATCACCCGCACTCCCCTAAAAGAAGCCGAGGGTATCGTGTGCTGCGGCCCATTCGACACGATGGCCGATCCTGAAGTGAACCGCGCTGATTTTCTTTATGCAAAACAGATGGGTATGAAACTCCTCTGCGCCAACCCTGATATCATCGTTGACCGAGGGGAGGTGCGCGAATGGTGCGCGGGCGCACTTGCGAAACTCTATACCGAGATGGGCGGTGAGAGCCTTTATTTCGGCAAACCGCATCCACCAATTTATGATCTCGCCCGGCGTCGGCTGACGGAAATCGGTCACGATATTTCAGACCGTGACATCCTCGCAATTGGCGATGGCCCGCATACGGACATCTCCGGCGGCATGGGGGAAGGCGTAGACACGCTTTTCATCACTGGCGGCTTGGCCGCAAAAGACACCAAGACCGACACACAACCTGATGCCGCATCGCTGGAGTCTTATCTCACTCAGGAACAGATCGCTCCGACTTATAGCATCGGCTTTCTGCGTTAACCTAGCGAAACAGACCCAAACGGGCCCGTCATCTCCGACAGGAGAAGGCGGGCCTTTTGCTGTCGCCCAACGGGCGTCCGGTTGACGACATCTGCCGGGTTGACTTTCTGCAGTTGCGAGGTAATAAAATTACCAATCAAACCGCCAATGAAACTCATTATTGCTAGACGGCCATCTCGGAGAGGTAAGATGTTGGATAATTTCCCCCGCGGAACCATCTGTATCGAGGATATCGAGATGGGTATGATCCGTTACCTGCGCAAGCAAGTGACCGATCGCGACATCGAACTGTTTGCCGAAGTGTCCACCGACCGCAACCCAGTGCATCTGGACGAAGAATACGCCCAAGACACCATGTTTCACGGCCGCATCGCCCATGGCATGCTGACCGCTGGCCTGATTTCTGCGGTGATTGGCGAGCAACTCCCCGGGCATGGCACGATCTATATGAGCCAGAACCTGAAATTCCTCGCTCCGGTACGGCCGGGCGACATGGTTTTGGCAGAAGTAGAAGTGACCGACATCCAAATCGACAAGCGCCGCGTGAAGCTGGACTGCCGCTGCATTGTAGACGGCAAGAAGGTATTGACCGGTGAAGCCATGGTTATGGCCCCGTCCCGAAAGTTCGACTGATCCTGCGAAATACTGCCTAACGACGCAAAAGAATATCTTTGCGACAGAGACGCTTACAGAAATCCCAAAGCCACCTGTCAGCGTGATACTTCGCGATACTTCGCTGCTGCACCGTCACCTTTAAGTTGCGATTTGACCGCAACTTTGACGCACTTTACTTTTATCCTCGCGATAAAAGGGCAGACAGGTCGGGAAGATGCAGATCATTATACATGCCGGGGCGCATGGCACAGAAGAAGATCGGCTGATGAAGACCTTGCTGCGCAACAAGGAGGATTTCCTTGAGCGCGGCACATCCGTTCCCGGCCCCGCAAAATATCGCACCCTGCTCAAGGATTGTATGTCGGCAGCACAAATGGGGGAGCCCTCCCCTGATTCACGCGATTTTCTCTGGGATGCTATCCTCGAAGAGGAAACCGCCGAGCGCGTCATCCTGTCCAATCCACATTTCTTCGGCTCCCAGCGCGACGCGCTCGAAGGTCAAAGGCTATATCCCGAAGCAGAACAGCGCCTTATGGCGATGAAAGCGCTGTTCCCCGAAGACGATCTGCACCTCTTTATGGCCATCCGAAGCCCTGTGAGCTTTTTGTCCAAACTCCTGGAAAAAGCAGGCAACGGACGCAGGCAAACGGTTCTGAACAACACCAATCCGCTGGATCTGCGCTGGTCCGCAATGGCGGCCCGCATCCGAACCGCGGTGCCAGATGTCCCGATCACGCTCTGGTGTTACGAGGATTCTCCATTCCTTTGGGCACAGATCTTGCGCGAAATGGGCGACATGAAACCCGATAGCAAGATCAGAGGCGGCATGGATCTCTTGGCGTCGATCATGACACGCGAAGGTATGCGCCGCCTGCGGCAATATTTGCATGAACGCCCTGAAATGACCGAGATCTTCAAACGCAAGGTCTTTGCCGCGTTTCTTGATAAATTCGCGCTGGAAGAAGAACTCGAAGAAGAGTTGGACATCGCCGACTGGACGCCGGAATTCGTCGAGGAGATCGAGCAAGCCTATGACGCAGATGTCGCCCAGCTGCAAAAAATTCCCGGCGTCACCTTGCTGACACCCTAGTCTGTGACGGCCTCTTTCGCTGGTGCCAAAGGTGTTTACGCTCAAGGTGCAGGGCGATAGGAAGGTCTGGTGAATTTCCCAGATCACAAAGAGAGTGTCATGTCCGGGCAGGTCTTCAACATCCTAATCGTCGGCCAATCTGGCCGATTGATGTATGAAGCCGTCCTGTTTGCAGCATCACTGCGTCACATGAGCCCGAACTTTCAGGGTCGCTTGATCGTTGCGGTGCCGCAGCCGGGCCATCTGTGGTCACAAGATCCATCCATCCGAAACGAACCGGTGCTCGAAACGCTCTCGCGTCTGGATGTCGAAGTCATCCCCTTTGAAAACCATCACTTCGGGCAGGCCTATGCCTATGGCAACAAGATCGAAGCGCTCTCTGTGTTGCCAAAAGATGAACCCTTCGTGTTCTTTGACACCGACACATTGATCACCGGTGACATTGGCGCTGTACCTTTCGATTTCTCTCGCCCCTCAGCCAGTTTGCGCCGCGAGGGCACGTGGCCAAAGCCGACCTTGTATGGCCCCGGATATAGCGAAATCTGGCGCACGCTCTATGACCGGTTCGGGCTGGATTTTGAAAGCAGCCTCGACCGCTCTCAGCCGGATGAGTATTGGAAACGATACCTCTATTTCAATGCAGGTTATTTTTACGGCCCCTGCCCGCATGCCTTTGGCTCACGCTTCTTGGAGTATGCCGTTTCAATCCGGGATGATCTGCCGCAGGCACTGGTGTGCCAGTCGCTTGATCCGTGGCTCGATCAGATCGCCCTGCCTTTGGTGATCCATTCCATGGGTGGTGCGCGTGACAGCCTGCCAGACGGCTATCTCGATGGCTCTACCAGCTGTCACTACCGGACCTTTCCGCTGCTCTACGCCCGTGAGAGCGACCATGTCGTGGCCACCCTAGAAGAGGTCTGCGCCCCGAACTGGATCAAAAAGGTCCTCAAATCCTATGAGCCGATCAAGCGCTTGGTCTATCAGGGCAAAGGTCAGCGCGTACGGGCGCTCTTTGATCGCGACAACCTCCCCCGACGGGAGCAAGCCATTCGCAACAAAATTAAATCCGAAGGCCTTTGGATGCGCTGAAGCCGGGCATTGCCGCACCTCCCCGAACACTCGTTCCATAGCAACGCTTAAATTCAGAGAACTGCCCCACGGCTTTTGCTTGCACTGACGCCGCACCCGGTGTGTGCTGTCGAAATATCAACACCGATTGCGACACAAGGGAGAGTTTAAATGTCCGACGGCCCAACCTATGGCTTTGACACGCTGCAAATTCACGCAGGCGCACGCCCTGATCCGGCCACCGGCGCAAGGCAGACACCCATCTACCAATCCACCGCTTATGTGTTTCGTGACGCAGATCATGCCGCGGCTCTCTTTAACCTGCAGGAAGTAGGATACATCTACTCTCGCCTGACCAACCCAACGGTTGCGGTCCTGCAGGAACGTCTGGCAACACTCGAAGGTGGCGTTGGCGCGGTATGCTGTTCTTCTGGCCACGCGGCACAGATTATGGCGCTCTTTCCCTTGATGGGGCCGGGCAAGAATGTGGTCGCTTCAACGCGCCTTTATGGCGGCACCGTCACCCAATTCAGCCAAACCATCAAACGCTTTGGCTGGTCCGCGAAATTCGTCGACTTCGACGATCTCGACGCCCTGCGCGACGCAATCGACGATGATACCCGTGCCGTGTTCTGCGAATCTGTCGCCAACCCTGGCGGTTATGTCACTGATGTGCGTGCGGTCGCGGATGTTGCCGATGCAGCTGGTTTGCCGCTGATTGTCGACAACACGTCTGCGACACCCTATCTGTGCCAACCGATTTCGCAGGGGGCGACCTTGGTGGTGCATTCCACAACAAAATACCTCACTGGCAACGGCACTGTGACCGGTGGCTGCATCGTGGATTCGGGTAAATTCGACTGGTCCGCCTCAGATAAATTCCCCTCCCTGTCCGCACCGGAACCCGCATATCACGGGCTGAAATTCCATGAGACGTTCGGAAATCTGGCCTTCACCTTCCACGGTATCGCCATCGGCTTGCGTGATCTTGGCATGACCATGAATCCGCAAGCGGCGCATTACACTTTGATGGGAATAGAAACCCTGTCATTGCGCATGCAGCGTCACGTTGAAAACGCAGTGAAGGTCGCAACATGGCTCGAAGACGATCCGCGCGTGGACTATGTGACCTACGCCGGTCTACCATCCTCGCCCTATGCTGACCGTGCCAAACGTTGTTATCCCAAAGGCACCGGTGGCCTGTTCACTGTTGCGCTCAAAGGGGGCTACGACGCCTGCGTCAAATTCGTCGACAGCCTTGAGATATTCTCGCATGTGGCAAATCTGGGCGACACCCGCTCTCTGGTGATCCACTCCGCCTCCACCACGCACCGCCAACTGACGCCCGAGCAGCAACAGGCGGCCGGAGCAGGCCCGAATGTCGTGCGCATCTCGATCGGCATTGAGGACGCAGATGATCTGATCCGCGATTTGGATCAGGCTCTCGCCAAGGCCTGCGGCTAGGGTAACACGTCGGCGAAACACCCTTTTCAAGACTGCAAAAGGCCGGGAAGACCCGGCCTTTTTCTATTTAATAACAGTCATGTAGCGTCAATCAATTCGGTCCCGAAGGTTCCTTGATGTCAAAGGTCACAGACACGCTATGGCTCAGGCTCAACGAACCGGGGGAAATTGGCATATCTGAGGAGCGCGCCATTTCCATCGCCATCATCGGTGCACCGCCCGCAGGCCCGCCATCGCGGATTTCACGCACGGATCCAAGCGCCATACCGGACGCCTCGGCCAGTTGACGGGCTTTCTTGAAGGCGTTTTCAACCGCCTGAGTGCGCAGCAAATCTTCTGCCGCATCCCGTTCGCTGTAAGAGAAGGTCAGCCCACGGAATTCATTTGCCCCGGCATCCAGCACATCGTCCAGAACACCGCCCATCGCGTCGAGATCGTGCAAGGTCACACGCAGCAGGTTGGAGGCTTCAAAACCCGTCACCTCGCGGCCATCCACACCGTCATGTTTCACTTGGCTCCAGACCGGGTGCATGGAGATCTGCTGCGTTTGCATATCTTTTGCATCGATGCCACTTTCTCCGAGGCTGGTCATCACCTCGTTCATACGTGTCGAAACCTGTTCCATAGCCGCTCCGGCCTCTTTGGCCTGAGCCCGCACACCAAGTGTGATGTAAGCCTGATCCGGCGCAACATCTGTGGTCGCCTCACCCGTGACATGGATCTGCCGCAGCTCTTCCGCGCTTAGGGAGAAAGGGGCAAGGGCAACGGCGCCAGCCAACATCAGGGCTGCGGTTTTTGTGTTCAACATCTGGTTTCCTCAACTTGTGTAGGTCTGTTCTCTAAATGGGAGTGGCAAAACCCCGCGCGCAAGGGGAGCTATTGCGCTTTTACTTCCACTCGGCGGGTTCCTGCTCTATGGTTTGCGCAACGATAACGGCGTCCCGGCACGGGGTGTCCCGGTACGAGATCGCGGCCCTCTTGGGTTGTATCACACCGGGGGCAACGTGGCTCCTACGGGTGAGGCGCGCAGACAGAAGATCCTGATGACCTGATGAAACCGGAGTTCGCGCTCTCTCTTTCGTTTGATGGCATTACAGTGCTGACCCGTGGCGCGGGTGGCTGGTATCGTTTGGGTTCGGTATCACCGGACGCAGAAGATATGGCCGCGCAGCTCGCGGAATTGCGCAGTCAAGCCATTGACCTGTCCGACAAGCCCCTGCATTCCAAATTGGTGCTGCCCGACACTCAGATCCGCTATCTAAGTATCGAGACAGGCGATCTGCCTCATGATGCGCGGATTTCCGCAGCTCGTGACGCGCTGGAAGGGGCAACGCCCTATCCGGTCTCTGAACTGGCCTTTGACATCAGCGCAGATGGTGCGACCACTCATGTGGCTGCTGTCGCGCTTGAAACACTCCAAGAAGCTGAGAGCTTTGCATCCGAGCATGGATTTGGCCCAGTGAGCTTTGTCGCTGCGCCCGGTGACATGCCATTTTTGGGCGAACCATTCTTCGGAACTGCCAAAGCTGCGCGCAAGCTGAAGGTCGAACCGGATGGTATTGCAGTTGTCGAAGTTCCTGCCCCCATCCCTGAAGAGACATCTGCGACCAACACCGCAGAGACTGAAGAGCCGAACCTATATCCTGAAGACGCGGCGGATGACGAACTCACTCCGCGCAGCGGCATTCCCATCATCTTGCCTGCGGCCCCGCCCCCCGCAGAGCCCCCAAAGACCACCGGCGCGGAGACCGCAGAGCTGATCACTTCTCACGCATCGTCGGACGACACCTCAATCACAGAGGACACCGACACCCTTGATGTGGACACCGATGAGGCTGGCCCCGCGATTGGCTTTACAACGCGCCGCAGTCGCGATCAGGCCCCCGAACTCAGCGCAACACCTGCGGAGGTCTCTCAGAAACCTGCGCCGACAGTGATCCTGCCGGAAACGACAAAAGCGGTGGATACGCCGCACTCCAAAGCGCCCGTGCTAACCGGTCCCAAAGCTGCAACTTCTGTTGCCGCAATATCACCCGTACCTGCAGCGCCGAACCTCGCTTTGCCGACGCCGGTTCTCGCACATACCACATCCGCACCACCAAAACCTGAAGCGCCAGCCAAAGCGCAGCCTATCGCTTCGCCCAGCGGCGACCTCACCACTCCGCAGGCCCGCCCCCTGCGGTCTCGATCTGGTCGAATTGGCCTTATGGCAGCGGGACTGGCAGCCGTTTCTGCGATTGGCGCTTGGGCCGTGGTTCAGCAATTGCCCGATTTGTGGTCCGACCTCAAACGCGCGGACCTTATTGAAACCGAAGATCCTGTGGCGCCCCCCGTTCTTGCCACCTCTGCGTCGAACACAGACCTCAACAAAGAGCTGACGACCACCATCAGCACTGACGGCGCGGCACCGCCCGCAGCCGATGGGGCACAAACAGTCTCGTCAGAAGAACTGACCGTCACTGATGCCGCCGTCCTAGAAGCCCTTGGTACACCAGTCGTGGACGAGGTTGCACCAATAGATGGCCAAGATCTGATCATTGCCTCCCTGCCCTCGCCGCGCGACATTTCCACCGGCGCTGCCGGACAGGCGCAAACCGCAACCAATGATGATGACGCGATCTTTGAGGACAGCGACGAGATAGACCCAGAGGCGCTTGCCGATGGCATGGTGCCGGAAGATGAGACTGCGGATTTTGCCGTTGATGCAGGCACGGACCTCGAACAAGCCGCGCAGTACGCCGCAACCGGTATTTGGCAAAAAGTGCCTGAAATTTCAGATGTGCCGTCGGTCATCAGCCTCGACAACGTCTATGTTGCCTCAATCGACAACACCGATCTGTCTCAGGACGCCATTGCCCTGCCCGCGCAAACCGAGATCGACACAGACACTCCTTTTGGCGCTGTTTCCAGCCCCACAGAAGCGGGTCGACAGTTTGACCTTGATGAACGCGGCTTGGTAACGGCGACGCCAGATGGCACGTTGAACCCTGATGGGATCATGGTGTACGCAGGTCGGCCCGTGAAAATCCCACCAGCAACCCCAGACCGCCCAACAGCACGTGAACTAGAAGCCGCAGATGAGGCTGCACGGATTGCACGCCTTCAGCAGGTGCGCCCACGCACACGCCCAAATGACCTGGTGGAACAGACAGAACGGGCTCAACTCGGCGGGGTGGTGCGTGCGGAACTCTTGTCCAAACGCCCAAAGCTGCGCCCTGAAAGCCTGAAGACCGAAGAGCAGGAGAGCCAACCGGCAACCGCTCTGGCGGTTGCCGCAGCGCCGCAACCGCGTGCGCGCCCTGCAAATTTTGCCAATCTGGTCGACCGTGCCCAGCGTCGTCAGGAGCAGACGCAAACGGCCGCCGTTGCCGCCGCCCCGGCTGCTGTCACGCCAGCGATTCCATCCTCTGCGTCCGTCGCACGGCAAGCAACCACACAGAGAGCCCTGAACCTCAGACGACTGAACCTCATTGGGGTGTATGGCAAACCTTCTGACCGACGCGCTCTGGTGCGCCTGCCTTCAGGCCGTTACGTCAAAGTCAAAGTGGGTGACCGCCTCGACGGTGGCCGCATTGTCGCCATTGGCGATGGCCAGTTGCAGTACCAAAAAGGGAGCCGAAACACGGTTCTCAACCTGCCAAACGGGTAAGGGGTGCAACGCAACCACCGCCTCGGTAGGTAACAGCAACCAGAATATAAGAAAGCCGGGCAATTCGCCCGGCTTTCTCATTGCATCTGTTGGTTAGTCACTACGGGGACCGACGGCAGATGTCATGTTATGGTCATTCAGCCGCAGCGATCTCACCATTGTTGATCTGCTCCTGCTCGATCGATTCAAACAGCGCTTTGAAGTTGCCCTCACCAAAGCCATCGTCACCTTTGCGTTGAATAAACTCAAAGAAGATTGGCCCGATCACGGTCTTGGAGAAAATCTGCAACAGAATGCGTGTCTCGCCACCGTCCAAGACGCCCTCACCATCGATAAGGATGCCGTGTTTCTTCATGCGATCCAGCGGCTCTTCGTGACCTGTCACGCGATCATGGCTCATGTCGTAATAGGTTTCGGGCGGCGCTGGCATGAATTGAATGCCGCGTTCGGAAATATCGTCGGTTGCATCATAGATGTCGCGTGCACCCACCGCGATATGCTGGATACCCTCACCATTGTATTTCTTCAGATAGGCCACGATCTGGCCAGTCTCGCCGCGATCCTCGTTGATCGGAATGCGGATACGACCACAGGGTGAGGTCAACGCACGGCTGAACAGACCAGTGAACTTGCCCTGAATGTCAAAGAAACGAATTTCTTTGAAGTTGAACAACTCACCATAGAAATGGAACCACTTGTCCATATTCCCCTTAAATACGTTGTGGGTCAGGTGATCGAGGTAATAAAAACCCACACCGCGCGGCTTGGACTGCTTTAGCCATTCGAATTCTTCGTTATAGGGCGAGGTCTCGTAATACTGGTCGATGAAGTAGATAAGCGAGCCACCGATGCCTTTAATCGCAGGCACATCCATGGTCTTGTCATCACCGTCATAAGGTTCTGCGCCTTTGGCCACCGCGTGATCAAAAGCCTTTTTTGCATCCACAACGCGCCAGCCCATTGAAGGTGCGCAAGGGCCATGAAGCTCGACAAATTTCTCCGCAAAGGAGCCCTTCTCCGCGTTCAGGATGTAGGTAATATCACCTTGCTGCCACAGCTCGATCCCCGGCTTCGTCTTGTGGCGTCCCACCAACTCGTAGCCCATTTTTGCAAACAGTTCGCGCAGCTCTTCCGGGTTCGGACTGGCAAACTCTACAAATTCAAAACCATCGGTGCCTGCGGGGTTTTCGTCGCTGATGACCGATTTAGGGGCGTCGTGAGGGAAAGGTCCCATGCGTAACTCCTGAGTTGCTTGCTGCGTTTCTCCAAGTCTAACGCATCTGGGACGCATAATTTGCGCAAAATCACCACGCCAACTTTCATATTGCGCGTATTTCACGCATAGTTTTCTGGTTGTATGGGGGAACCGCGCATGCTGGACGGAACTGATATTAAATTACTCGCGCTCTTGCAGAAAAGCGCTCAAGCGACCGCTCAGGAGTTGGGCGAGGCACTGAACCTCTCGCCCAGTCAGGCAGGTCGGCGGCGACAACGACTAGAGACAGAAGGCTATATTCAAAGCTACGTCGCCCGCCTTGACCCCGGCAAACTGGGTCTCGCGGTACAGTGTTTTGTGCAAGTGCATCTGCACAGCCATGGCCCCGATAATGCCGCGAGCTTTGCGCGGCTGGTGGCAAGCCGTGCAGAAATCACCTCTGCTTGGACCATGACAGGCGAAGCGGATTATCTTTTACGGGTCTACTGCCATGATTTGCAGGAGTTAAATACGCTATTGCACGAAATCATTTTACCCCATCCAGCGGTTGGACGCGTCCACAGTCAAATCGTGATGGCACAGTTAAAAGGCGATAGTCCTCTTCCAGTTTAAGGATGTGTGAACCACTGCAACACTATCTTGAGTGCAAACAAATCATCAGATGGAATCGCCCTCGTGTCTTTTGTCGACCGCCGCATTGAAGCCCGCCCCAGCAGCGGAGCCGCCCCTTTCGAGTTGAACGAGGTTTTCTTCTCCCGCACCGATGAGCGTGGGATTATTCTGGCATGTAACTATGTGTTTCAGAGGGTGGCCCACTATGAATGGGACGAAATCCTTGGCGCACCGCACAAACTTGTGCGCCACGGTGATACGCCAAAAGGGCTATTCCACCTGTTTTGGGAGACGCTGAAATCCGGTCGGACGATCGGTGCCTACGTCAAAAACAGATCCAAAGATGGGCTATATTACTGGGTTTTTGCGACGGTTGTACCCTGCGAAGGTGGTTATCTTTCCGCTCGCATCAAACCAAGCAGCAAGCTCTTTACGGAAATTCAGGCGCTCTATGCCAAAATTGTAAAAGCTGAAAAAGAAGGCGGACTTTCACCGGAAGAAAGCAGTCAGATCATGATCGACTGGGTTCACGAGAAAGGCTTTGACGACTATCAGCATTTTGCCTCCCATGCCTTGGCCGAAGAACTCATTGCACGGGACGAAGGTCTCGGTCGCAAGGTAGATCCTCAGATTTCCGAACTGCGAGACATGCTGCGCAATGCGGAAAAACTCCTGGATGAAACCCATGGCCTCGTCAAAGATTTTGAAGCCATGCACACGATTCCGCACAACCTGCGTGTCATTGCATCGCGTATTGAACCGTCGGGCGGCCCCGTCACTGTTCTTTCGCAAAACTACGGCGCCATGTCGCGGGAAATGTCGGATTGGTTCGAGCGCAATGTGATGGGGGAGAACACCAACTTCGCCACGGTTAAGCACTCGGTGAACTCCAGCCTCTTTATCGCAGGCATGACCCGCATCCTCATGGAATGCGACTCACAATTGCAAACTGAACGCCGCGATCTCGGTGATGTGGATATGGAAGACGAGCGCCGTCGGCTCGCGGAACTGGTCAAACAACAGGCCAGCTTTGCGCAAAAAGGCATGGCTGAGGTTGATATTGAGGCGGTGCGGATCATTAACGCCTGTCAGGTGATGCATCGACATTTCCTTGGTCTCAGTTCGACGCGCGTCCTATGTAAAATCGAAAGCGCCCGCCTGCCCTCCTCCGGAGAGACCCTGTCTGACATCATTGATCAACTTGGTGCATTTCAGGAACGCATTTCCGAACGGCTGGAGCATATCGCAAAGCTCGGTGAAGAAATCCGCTCTCTCGAAGGCGAATAAAAGCCTCAGTCAGGTGGGCGTGTCATGACGACATGCCCACCTGGACAGGCAGACAGCCCGCGCACACTGAGGCAGTTCTGTCACGCTGGCGAAAATTAACGCATCATCCAAGCACAGAGCCTCAAGACGACCTATCTCGTTGCCAACCCTTCAAAAGCTGGCAATATTCTCCCATGGATAGTTTTCTCTCACAGGCATCGATTTATCTCGCCGCAGCGGTCATCGCCGTCCCCATCGCCGCTCGCCTAGGGCTGGGATCCGTCCTCGGCTACCTCGCTGCTGGCATAATCATTGGACCGATCTTGGGGCTCGTAGGGTCCGAAGCCGAGGAACTGCAGCATTTTGCCGAATTCGGCGTGGTGATGATGCTATTTCTCATCGGTCTGGAGCTTGAACCACGCGCGCTTTGGGCGATGCGACACCATTTGATTGGCTTGGGTGGCCTTCAAATTACCGCTTCGACCGCCTTACTCGCGGCAGCGGCAATATTCTTCGGCCATAGTTGGCAGGTGGGCCTGGCGGTAGGGCTCGCGTTGTCGCTGTCCTCCACTGCAATCGTCTTGCAAACTCTTTCTGAGAAGGGGCTGACCCGTACCGGCGGCGGCAGAGCGACATTCTCTGTTCTGCTCACACAAGACATCGCGGTGATTCCGATCCTTGCCCTCCTGCCCCTTTTGGCAGCACCGCATGCGATGTCTTTGTCGGAAGATGGCTCAATCGTGAGAACGGATGACGCGCAAGACGCAGCGCATCACTCCTTGTCCCTTGTCGAAGGGCTGCCCGGCTGGGCCGTAACGCTGATGACAATCGGTGCGGTCGCCTTTGTGATCCTCGCAGGCGTATATCTGACACGCCCCGTCTTTCGCTTCATCCACGCGTCAAACCTGCGCGAAATGTACACTGCACTGGCGTTGCTGATCGTTGTTGGGATTTCGTTCTTGATGACGTTGGTTGGCCTGTCTCCCGCTCTTGGCGCGTTTCTTGCAGGCGTGGTTTTGGCCAACAGCGAATTCCGCCACGAACTGGAAAGTGACCTTGAACCCTTTAAAGGGCTGCTCTTAGGGCTCTTTTTCATCACCGTGGGTGCCGGCATCAACTACAAGCTGTTCCTCGCAGAGCCGGGCGATGTAATTGGTCTCGCCCTTTTGGTTATACTCGCAAAAGGGACGGTGCTCTACTTTGTGGGCAAAGCCTTTGGCCTGAAACGGCGCAACCATTGGCTCTTTACTCTTGGCCTTGCGCAGGCCGGAGAATTTGGCTTTGTGTTGCTGGCTTTCTCGTTGCAACTCAATGTTGTGACTCCCGATCTGTCGGAGAAACTGCTCTTGGTGATCGCTCTCACAATGCTGATCACGCCGCTGCTGTTCATCCTATATGAAGTACTGTCCAAGCGGATGAAAGAGGCCCAGGTCGAACACACACCCGACGAGATTGATGAGGAAGGCACTGTCATCATCGCGGGGATCGGGCGCTTTGGGCAGATCGTGCATCGCCTTGTGAACGCAAGCGGGTTCAAGACCGTTCTTCTCGACAGTGATATGAAAGCCGTCCAATTGATGCGCCGGTTTGGGGTCAAGAGTTTCCTCGGCGACCCCACGCGCCCTGAACTGCTAAAAGCTGCGGGGATCAGCAAAGCAAAGGTACTGGTTGTTGCTTTGGACGATCAGGAAAACGCAACGAAACTGGTGGCATATGCACGCCGCAACTACCCCAACATCCACATTGTCGCGCGCGCCTACGATCGGAATCATGTGTTCGCGCTTTATAAGGCTGGTGCCAATGACATCGTGCGTGAGATGTTCGACAGCTCCCTGCGGGCTGGCCGCTACGTGTTAGAGAACATTGGCCTCAGCGAGTATGAGGCGGCCCAAGCCGAGCAGACATTTTATGCGCACGACCGCCACACGGTGCGCGAGTTGGCGGCGCATTGGATACCGGGCACGCCCGCAAGCGAAAACCCGGCCTATATCAAACGCGCCAAGGAATTGGAAAAGGATCTGGAAACAGCGCTGTTGTCTCTGGCCGAAGAGCACGTCAAACGGTCCGCGTAAACCTACTGCGCATTGGCTGCCCCGTCCCGGCGGGTCAGCCGTCTGAAACGCCAGCTTCGGCGAAGGTCGCCATGCCGCTGTGGCACGCCAGCGCCCCCTTCAGGACCTGAATGGCCAAAGCGGCCCCCGACCCTTCTCCAAGGCGCAACCCCAGCGACAAGAGCGGCGATTTTCCCAGCCGTGAAAGCAACGCCTGATGACCGCCCTCCGCGCTCTGATGGCCTGCAATTGCATGATCTAATGCGTGATCCGAGATCTCAGCAAGACACGCGGCCGCAGCACAGCAAATGAAGCCATCAAGGATCACCGGGATGCGCCGGATGCGCGCGGCGGCAATCGCTCCGGCCATTGCTGCGACCTCCCGACCGCCAAGGCAGCACAAAACGTCCAGACCGTCGCGACTGTCATGAAGCGCCACAGCCTCAGCGACCACCTGTGTTTTCAACGAGAGTGCTTCATCCCCTACTCCGGTGCCTCGTCCCGTCCAGTCGCTAGCCACACCGCCGTACAGAGCATTGCAGATTGCCGCAGCAGATGTGGTGTTACCGATGCCCATTTCGCCGACAACCAGCAGGTCAGTGTCGGAATGCACAGCTGACCACCCTGTTTGCAACGCTTGAAGAAGTTCTTCCTCGCTCATCGCGGGCTCACGCGTGAAATCAGCAGTCGGACGTTCCAAGTCCAACGCATGCACATCCATCCGTGCGCCGGCAAGCCGCGCCAGCTGGTTGATCGCCGCACCACCTGCCTTGAAATTGGCAACCATCTGCACGGTGACCTCGGGCGGAAAAGCTGAAACCCCACGCGCTGTCACGCCGTGATTCCCTGCAAATACAATTACTTGCGGGGTTTTGATTTCTGGGCGATCCGTCTTGCGCCAACTTCCGTACCAAATCGCGATCTCTTCCAATTGCCCCAACGCGCCGGGCGGCTTCGTTAGTTGACCGTTGCGGGCCTCGCAGGCAGAACGAGCTGCAGCATCCGCGGCAGGCGCCTGCGCGAGGGCATTGCGAAAATCGGAAAGTGTATTCAGGTCTGGCAGCATCAAAAGCCTCGTTGCGTCGCACCGCACCGCACAGGTAAAGCGGTGTCAGACCTGTTTACCGCTCTCGCCCCGTGCCGAGAAGCCCTGCCAGAGGCATCGACATGCGAAAAAACGACTTCAAAGCAATCGATTTACTGCTGGCCTTGGTTCTGTTGACCCGTCTGCCCTTACCACATCTGCCCAAAGCCTCTTTTGCACGGCAGTCGCGCGCGGTCTGGGCCTTTCCATTGGCCGGCGCGGTTGTGGGCCTGTTGGCAGTGATCACCGCAGCATTGGCATTGATGTGGTGGCCCCCGGTGATTGCGGCGGGTTTAACCCTTGCGGCGCAAGTGACGCTGACCGGAGCCATGCACGAAGATGGGCTAGCAGATACCGCTGATGGGTTTTGGGGAGGTTTCGAGCCTGCACGACGGCTGGAGATCATGAAGGATAGCCAGATCGGCACCTATGGCGTGTTGGCACTGATCCTCGGGCTTGGGCTGCGCTGGAGCATTCTTGCAGCATTGTTTAGCGCTGGAGCAATCTGGGCCCCAGTTGCGCTTGCGGCGCTTAGCCGTGCTGCAATGCCGGTGATGATGGCGCGTATGCCCAATGCGCGCGGCAGCGGGTTGGCACATACGGTCGGTCGCCCCAGCCTAACCGCAACGACCTTTGGCATTCTCATTGCTCTGCTGTTGGGTGTGCTTTGCATGGGCTGGGCGATTTTGGGAGCGGCACTGATTTTGGTTCCCCTGCTGATTGGCCTGCGCAGGCTCGCCATGGCCAAGATTGGAGGCCAGACCGGAGATGTCTTGGGCACCACACAACAACTGAGCGAAATCGCACTGGGGCTGATGTTCCTCGCATTGATCTGACGCAATGAAAAAGGCCGCCCTTATCAGGCGGCCTTTCGAAATTTCAGCCCTCAGAGATCAGGCCGCGCGGGACGTCAGAACCTCGTCCACCTGCTTTGCGGCAGCGATCTCATCACCACCAGATACGGCTGCAACCTCACGGGTCAGACGCTCGAGCGCTGCTTCATAAAGCTGACGCTCAGAGTAGCTCTGCTCGCGCTGATCATCGGTGCGGTGCAGGTCACGCACCACTTCTGCGATGGAGATCAGATCGCCAGAGTTGATCTTCTGTTCGTATTCCTGCGCCCGGCGGGACCACATGGCACGCTTGACCTTGGCCTTGCCCTTCAGCGTCTTCATCGCCTGATTGATAACATCAGGGGACGACAACGAGCGCATGCCAATGTCGACAGCCTTGTGAGTCGGAACCCGCAGGGTCATCTTGTCTTTTTCAAAGGTGATCACGAATAGCTCCAGCTTGTAGCCGGCCACTTCCTGCTCCTCAATCGAGATGATCTGTCCAACCCCATGGGCCGGATAGACAATGAAATCGTTGGGGCGGAACTCGAGCTTCTTCGATTTGGTCATACAGGTCTTTCCTCGCGATGACACGGCAATCATGCCGTTTTGGCTACGCCAAAGAGGACCCTCGCGGAACATAAACTATGCCCGCCGGGTGTCGGTTCGGCGCAGAAAACCCACCAAGAGACCCATCTTAGCGTGGGTCATCACGGCAGGCGGTATTCTACGTGTTTCATTTCATCGATAGAATATAGCATAAAAACGCGCCCTCCGAAAGGCGGAGAGCACGTCATTGTGAGGCCTAGCGCGGCGTTTCACGTCGAATTCGCGCAATTATATCGCGCGACATGGCAGAGCTTAGCCGCCCTCACCCGGGGCTTCGGAGAAATACTTCTCCAGTTTGCCCTCTTCGCCGTCACGCTCCTCATATCCCGGCATCGGATCCTTTTTGGATACGATGACCGGCCAGAGTTCGGCATACTTGCGGTTAAACTCCACCCATTGATCCATATCCGGCTCAGTATCCGGACGAATCGCGTCGGCGGGGCATTCCGGCTCGCATACGCCACAGTCGATGCATTCATCGGGGTGGATCACCAGTGTGTTCTCACCCTCGTAGAAACAGTCAACCGGGCATACCTCGACGCAATCGGTGTACTTGCAAGCAATACAATTGTCCGTAACGACGTAGGTCATCTTGGCTTGGATCCCGTTTCAAGTGTCTGGGCGATTAGCTAATCCACAAGAGCAACGGCTTCAAGCCGTCAATGCCCCTCCCAGACACGAGTAAGACCAAGCGCCCTGCGCTCTTTCTTATCCGGGCGACCTTTTCCTTCGTATTTCGGATTGGCAGGCGGTTTGTCCTGCTTCTCTGTCATATCGAAGTACAATGTCTGGGCTTCGGGCGCAGGTCCGCGCCGTTCAGAGAGCGCAAGGACGCGTACGACGCGCACCTGATGCCCCTGAGAGAAGGTCAGAACGTCACCAACAGCGACGTTCTGAGAGGGCTTTGAGGCCTTGGAGCCATTTACGCGGACATGACCGGCGCCGACTTGTTTGGCTGCCAGCGAGCGGGTTTTGAAAAACCGCGCATGCCACAGCCATTTGTCGACCCGCATCTTGTCCGCGTGATCGCTCATCGCGAGATCAATCGCCCTGCTTCAGCCCCATAAGAGCTGCCGCAAAGGGATTATCGGGATCGATCTGCTTTTCCTTCTTGGGCGGGCGCGCAGAATAGGTTTTGCCGCCCTTGTCGCCACCGCGATCCGGGCGACCGCCTTTTTTGCCGCCGGGTTTGCCTTGCGGTTTGCCCCCGCTACGCGGCTTACCCCGCCCAGCGCCATCCGCTTTAGCGCCACGGCCCTCACCACGGCGTTGACCGCGTGCGTTGTTGCCCTGACGGTTATTGCGCCCCCAAGTGAAGGTGTAGAACACCTCAATCTCAGGTTCCTCCACAGCAGCGTCTGCGGCCTCACCCACAGGGGTTTCCGTCTCAGCGGTCTCGGCAATCGGCTCAGCGACATCGGCGTCAGAAGGTTCTGCTGCAACGGGTGCAACACCTTCATCGGCGATCTCTGCAGTGCCTGCGGGAACATCAGCCGGTGCATCTGCCGCAGCACCCTCGACAGGCGCTGCCGCTGGGGTGTTTTCAGCCTCAGCAGCTGCATCCATAACCGGTTGGTCCGCTGCAGGGGTGCCGCCATCCTTCACGACCTCATCAACAGCTTTGACCTTAACCCGTTCGCCCTTTTCGGCGCGGTAGCCAAGGCCCTGCATCAGATCAGAGAACTGCTCCAGCGTCATACCGGTGATCGACAGCATATCGGGTTTGGCCTCAAAGCCCCCACGGCTGTCTTCGTTGCGCAGCAGATCAGCCAGACGCTCCAGCATGTCGATACGGATCATGCGTTGGCCTGCCGAACGATAGCCTGCCATCGTGTCATAGCCTTCGGGCGCATCCGGCATGGAGGGCACGGTGACCAGCCCCGGAGGCGGTGCCTCTGGGAATTCCTGCAGACCATTTGCAAGCGACCACAACAGCAAACGCAGGCGAGTCGGTGCAGGTTTCAGCAACAGCGGCATGAAGATGGTGAACTGACCGAATCGAATGCCGTGTTTGCGCAGCGCGCCACGGGCGTCCTGGTCCAGATCTTTCACTTCCTGCGCAACGCCGGCACGGGGCAGAATGCCCAGCCCTTCAACCATGCGGAAGGCAAAGCCACGAGCAAGCCCGGTCAGTGCCTCATCTTTTTGCAGGTTGATCAGAGGCTCAAACAGCGCCTGAATCTTGCGAGAGATGAAATGTTGCAGACGGCGTTCGACCTTTTGGGCCACATCTGGCCCTGCAGTCTCATCGACAAAAACCTCGATCTGCGGAGAAAGCGCATCCGCACCAGCAACAAGTTTGCCGACCGCATGCTCACCCCACATCAGGCCGCCCTGATCGGTGTAATCAATTTCAGTATCGGGTGCGTTGTAGAACCGGTCCGCGCGCAGATGATACTGCGGAGCGAGCGCTTGCAAGGACGCCGATTTCAGCGCCTTGGCTTCTGCGCCCTGCGCGGTTTTGTCCGGCGAGAACCGGAAGCCTTCAAGCTTACCGACGAATTCGCCTTCGACGGTGACTTCACCCTGGTCATTTACTTCGGCCAAAAGGGCCTCCTTCTGTTTGAGCCGCCGCAACAAAACTGATGTGCGCCGGTCCACAAATCGTTGCGTAAGACGCTCATGCAAGGCGTCAGACAACCTGTCTTCTACAGTGCGGGTCTCCTCCCGCCAATGACTTTCGTCACGCAACCAACCGTTTCGCTGCGCGACATAGGTCCATGTGCGGATAAACGCCAAGCGTTTCGACAATGTGTCAATATCACCTTCCGTACGGTCAAGTCGCCGAATTTGGCGAGAGAACCACTCATCCGGCACCACTCCACCGTCCTGCAGATAACCAAATATCCCGCTGAGCAGTGAGGAATGCTCTGCATGGCTGATGCCGCGGAAGTCGGGTATGCGGCAGACATCCCACAAAAGACGTACCGTTGCCGCATCACTGGCCCTGTCGCGAATTGCCGCATCCTGCGCCAGCGATTTGAGCGCCATCAGATCGTCGGCCTCACGCGCCTTGATCAGTACTTCATGATTGGGACTTGATTCGAGCGAGGCAATCAGTGCCTCAATCGTGCCAAACCGCAGATCCGCAGAGCGCCAATTCAGTTTTTGCAGTGGCGTAAAGCGATGATCCATGATCGCCTGCGCAACGCCCTCGTCAAGCGGACGTGCATCACCCGTGACGCCAAAGCTGCCATGGCTCATTCCTCGGCCCGCACGACCTGCAATCTGTGCCAGCTCGTTAGGCGCAAGCGGGCGCATCCTGCGGCCATCAAACTTTGAGGTCGACGAAAATGCAACGTGATCCACATCGAGGTTCAACCCCATGCCGATTGCATCCGTCGCCACGAGGTAATCCACCTCGCCGTTTTGATAGAGCGCCACCTGCGCGTTTCGTGTGCGGGGCGACAGTGCGCCCATCACCACCGCAGCGCCGCCTTTCTGACGGCGGATCAACTCGGCGATGGCATAAACACTATCGACGCTGAAACCCACAATGGCCGTTCTCGGTGGCATGCGGGAGATCTTTTTTGATCCTGCATAGACCAGCTCCGACATCCGTTCGCGGCGCACGAACTCGACACCCGGCACCAGCGCTGAAATCGGCCCGCGCATGGTATCCGCGCCCAGAAACAGCGTCTCTTTCAAACCGCGGGACCGTAGCAGACGGTCGGTAAAGACATGACCACGCTCAGGGTCAGCACAAAGCTGGATTTCGTCAATCGCGAGGAAATCACAGCCCATACCCTCTGGCATCGCTTCCACCGTGCAGATCCAATACTGCGCGCGTGGCGGCACGATACGTTCCTCGCCGGTCACCAATGCCACGACCGAAGGGCCACGTAGCTTTACGATTTTATCGTAAACTTCACGCGCAAGCAGACGCAGCGGGAAACCCATGATCCCGGTCCGATATCCAAGCATACGGTCAATGGCGTAGTGGGTCTTGCCTGTATTGGTCGGGCCAAGGACGGCCACAACCCGGGATGCAGAAGTCATTGCATCAATCTCCACGCGCCTGGATGCGACTCAACGGCCTGACATCAGGGAATAAAATCAGGGATCACCCGTTTGCAGACCTCGTTAAAGTGCCTGCCCGCCCACCACTGTGGACAGACGATCCAGAGCCTTGGTTACTTCCTCATGATACGGATGTATAGCCTTGGCCCGCTCGTAAGCAGCATAAGCGCGCTCTGGATCTCCAAAGAACTCAAACACCTGCCCAAGACCGAAGATGGCGTTGTAGTCGTTTGGGTTCAAGGCCAAGGCACGCTCCAGATCGGCAACGGCGGGGCCAAACAGCTCTGCGTGGAAAAAAGCACGTGCCCGCTCGGACCAGCCCTCTGCAAAATCGGGCGCATGATCCGTAAGCGCAGTCAGATGCTCAATCGCCGCCGGCCAATCCTGCCGTTCCATCGCATCGCGCCCCCGGCGCAACAAAAGATCCATGGCAGCAGAACCGCTCTTGCTCCAAAGGGCCTGTAATTCCCGCTCCACAGCTGCTGCGTCTGTCGGGTCGGCGTCCTCGAGACGTTCCAAAAGCTGCGCCTCGCTCAACGCAGAGAGGTTCGCCCCTGACTGCGCCGCCAAAATTGAAGGCAAACAGGGGATGACGACCAAAGAGATTGCCGCCACGATAGCTTTGAGATTCGTGCAAGTTCTGCCCATAGTGCAAAGGGTAACGGCACAGGGCCGAATTACCAGTGCCCGGACCACAGGATTCACGGTTTTGTGCGCAGGCACGGACCCCTACACAGGAAAGACAGTTATGAGCGACACTCTGGAACAGGCAGCCGCAACGCTGAACGAGAAGATGGACGGCGGCTTTGAAAGCTCTGCCAAGTTCGAAATCACCGGGATGGGTTCCATCATTCTTGACGCCAATGGCGCGCGCGTCGGGGACGAAGAGGCAGAGGTCACCATGACTGCAGATGCAGAGACCTTTCAGGAGATCCTCTCCGGCGAACTCAACCCGACTGCGGCCTTTATGGGCGGCAAGTTGACCATTGACGGTGACATGGGCGTCGCAATGCAGTTGGCACAAGCGCTGGCCTGACGACAATGAAGGATCAGCCAATGGCAGAGACCTCCCCCGCGCCGTTTTTCACTGAGATCGCGCGCGGCCCGGATGGTGGCGAGGCCCATTGGCTGGCCACCCGCGATGGCCAGCGTATTCGTGCAGGCCATTGGCGACCAACAGGTGAGGCACTCGGCACAATCTTGATGTTTCCCGGCCGCACCGAATATATTGAAAAATACGGCCCCTTTGCATCAGAGATGACCGAGCGTGGCTTTGCCGTGCTGGCAGTGGACTGGCGCGGACAGGGGCTGGCTGACCGCGCGCTGGCAGATCGACGGCTTGGCCATGTCGATCATTTTGATGATTTCCAGCAAGATGTCGCCGCGCTGATGGATCATGCCAGAACGCTTGATCTGCCACAGCCTTGGTATCTGATTGGCCATTCCATGGGCGGCGCCATTGGTCTGCGCGCGCTATACGAGGGGCTGCCGGTCGCAGCCTGCGCCTTTACTGCGCCCATGTGGGGCATTCGCATTCCCTTCGCGTTGCGTCCTGCAGCCCGTTTGCTGGCGCGATTTGGGGCGGCGTTTGGGCTCAGTGAAAAGCTGGTCCCCACAACCACCATCGAACAATACGTTCAAGTCACCCCGTTTGAAGGCAACACGCTGACCACAGACGCGGATATGTACGCGTTTTTACAGCTACAGATGGCGAAAAAACCGGATCTCGTTTTGGGAGGCCCCACAGTCCAGTGGTTGGCACAGGCGATGATTGAATGCGCCGCCTTGCGCGAAAAACCCTCTCCCAATGTGCCCTGTGTTACGTTCTTGGGCGAAAACGAGCAAATCGTCTCCACCGAAGCCGTGCATGATCGAATGACGCGCTGGCCATCGGGGACATTGGATCTGGTCCCTGAGGCACAGCATGAAATTCTGATGGAACAACTTCACATCCGAACCCGTGTCTGCGATGCCATTGCCACCCACTTTAAGGAACATAAATTAACTCAATGACATAAATCCGCTGTAAGCGGGTGAAAGATCTGAACAGACGACCAGCGCCGCGCACCCACAGGGTGCGCGGCGCTGGTCGTTTCGGGCAAAGCCCGAAGCGAAACACCTCTCAGAGGTTTCTACGCAACCCACCCGCTCTGCGCTTGTGCCTCCGGGTTCTGGGACCTAAGTGTTTGAGGAACCGATACACGGGCTACCGCGGCGTTCTCTTAGGCCGCTTGCACGCCCATTCAGCCACCAGACGGAGGTCCTATGTTCCAACTCCCCTTCCCCGTACGCGACGCCAATGCCTCTTCCGGATCTGGAGATCTTGGCAAATTGCCGGAATGGGACCTGAGCGATCTTTACGCAGGCGAAGATGCGCCGGAATTGTCCCGCGATCTCGATTGGCTTCAAAAAGAGTGTGCAGGTTTTGCCGCGGATTATGAGGGAAAGCTCGCCGATCTCGACGCCGATGGCTTGTTAACCTGCGTGCATCGCAATGAGGAAATCAACAATATCGCCGGTCGCATCATGTCCTATGCGGGCCTGCGCTACTACCAACTGACCACCGATGCCGATCGTGCTAAATTCCTGTCCGACGTTCAGGAAAAGGTCACCGTCTTCACCACCCCGCTGGTGTTCTTCACGCTGGAGATCAACCGGATCGAGGATGCGACCCTGGACGCGCTGTTTGCTGCCAATGCCGATCTCGCCCGCTACAAGCCGGTGTTCGACCGCATCCGCGCGATGAAGCCCTATCAGCTCTCGGACGAGCTGGAACGCTTCATGCATGACCTCGGCATCGTCGGCGACGCCTGGGAAAAACTCTTTGACGAGACCATCGCCGGCCTCACGTTTGAAATCGACGGTGAGGAGCTGGGCATCGAGGCGACGCTCAACTTCCTGACCGAACAGGACCGCAGCAAGCGTGAGGCAGCGGCGCGCGAACTCGCCCGCGTCTTTGCCGACAACATCAAGATCTTTGCCCGCGTGCACAACACGCAAGCCAAGGAAAAAGAGATCATCGACCGCTGGCGCGGCATGCCCAGCCCGCAGATGGGCCGCCATCTCTCGAACGACGTCGAACCCGAGGTGGTCGAGGCCCTGCGCGAGGCTGTCGTGGCCGCCTACCCAAAACTCAGCCACCGCTATTACGAGCTGAAGCGCAAATGGCTTGGTCTGGACCGCATGCAGGTCTGGGACCGCAACGCGCCCTTGCCGATGGAAACCACCCGCATTGTCGACTGGGACGAGGCCCGCGCCACGGTGATGGAGGCCTACGAGGCCTTTGACCCGCGCATGGGCGAGCTGGCACAGCCCTTCTTTGACAAGGGCTGGATCGACGCGGGCGTGAAACCCGGCAAGGCCCCCGGTGCCTTTGCCCATCCGACCGTCACCAATGTGCACCCCTATGTGATGCTGAACTACCTCGGCAAGCCGCGCGACGTGATGACATTGGCGCATGAGCTGGGCCACGGCGTGCATCAGGTGCTGGCCGCGGATCAGGGCGAGATGCTGTCCTCCACGCCGCTGACGCTGGCGGAAACCGCGTCTGTCTTTGGCGAGATGCTGACTTTCCGCAAGATGCTGGAGAAGGCCAAGACCAAGGAAGAGCGCAAGGTGCTGCTCGCCGGCAAGGTCGAGGACATGATCAACACGGTTGTGCGGCAGATCGCCTTTTATGACTTCGAGTGCAAACTGCACGCCGCCCGTGCCGAGGGCGAACTCACACCCGAGGACATCAACGCCCTGTGGATGAGCGTTCAGGCGGAATCTCTGGGCGAAGGCTTTGACTTCATGGAGGGCTACGAGACCTTCTGGGCCTATATCCCGCATTTTGTGCATTCGCCTTTCTACGTCTATGCCTATGCCTTTGGCGACGGCTTGGTGAATGCACTCTACTCGGTCTACGCCGAAGGCGCCGAGGGGTTTGAGGACAAGTATTTCGACCTGCTGAAAGCGGGTGGCTCCAAGCACCACAAAGAGCTGCTAGCGCCCTTTGGTCTGGACGCCTCCGATCCCAAATTCTGGGACAAGGGTCTGTCGATGATCTCCGGCCTCATTGACGAGCTGGAAGCGATGGAGGACTAACACCTCCCCCACTTCGAGAGGAGCGCGACAATCCGCTTCTCGCGCCTGGAAACGCCCGCCGCGTCGTGACGGCGGGCGTTTTTTATGCATCTTTGCGTCAGTATGGCAGTAGAATCGAACATAAACTTCTTGCGGCTGAGCCAGTCCGACCATGATCTGGTCCGCCATATCGAGGTCGCCCCTGAACAGATCGTCTATTGCGGCACAGTCGATATGGCTTTCGCTGCGGCTGAGGAAGACCTCGACCTCTATGCGATACTCGCAGCGAACAAAGCCGTTGGGTTCTTCAAAATAGATCTGAAGTTTCCGCGCACCTACAGCTTCGCGCGCGAGGGGGATCTGGGGCTGAGGGCCTTCATGATTGACCATCGCCAACAAGGACTCGGTCTGGGTAAAGCCACCTTGCAAGCGTTACCGGCTGCATTGCGCAAATTGTACCCCGCAGCACAAGCCTTGGTTATGACCGTAAATCTGCGCAATCCAATCGCAGTCCGAAGCTACCTTGGGGCCGGTTTTGTCGACACGGGCGAGCTCTATGAAGGTGGGTTAGCGGGCCCGCAACACGTGATGCGCCTGCCACTGGCAAGGGCCTGAAACCACCTCTTATCCTTATTTCAACTGGCTGTCTTTGCTGCCGCGCCTGTTGAGCCCACCACGGGCTTTCAACGTGCCATCGCGTTCCTGCTGGCACTCGATACAGAGTTTCACACCCGGTATCGCACGTTGCCGGGCCACAGGAATTTCTTCTTCGCAATCTGCACAATGTGTGAGGCTCTCGCCTTGCAATGCCGGGCGGGACTTAAGCCGTGCAAGCTCATCCGAAATTGATGCCTCAATCTGCTCACTCACTGCGCCATCTTTTGCCCAGCCACCCGCCATTTAAGCCACCCTCACGTATCTCGGAGTAAGATGTTAGCACCGGCCTCCCGCAGGAGACCGGTTACAGAGATAAACTGGTGCGATTCGCCCGCCGATCAAAGATCCGTTGCAACCTTGAACACACCGTCGATCATCGCCTGGGTTCCGCGCGAGAACTCCAGCGGGCATGGGTAGGCCACACCTTCGCGCAAACTGTGCCCGAAGGCTTCCACCTGCAGCTTGTAATGGTCTGCCACCGGGAAACGCTCCTCGCTCATCCGTCCAGAACCTCCCGCATGGGACGACTGATGTAACTCCAGTCGTGCCTCGCCAAAGACGCGGGGATTAAACGGTGCGGTCAGGCGCAACACCCCTTTGTCTCCGTGAAACGCCATCTCTTGATAAGGCTGAAGACGGGTGCTCACATAGGCGGTGTAAAGGAAGCTCGGGAACTTTGCCTGCACGTTTGACAGCACATCAACACCGTTTTCCCATTCAATCTGCGCGCTGATCTCTTGCGGCTCTTCACCTGTCACAAATCGCGTTGATCCAAAGACATAAACGCCAATGTCTCGCAGCGCACCGCCCCCGGTTTCTGGTCGGTTGCGAATGTTGTCGACATCGGCCCGGTTATCGAAAGAGAATTTACCTGAGACATGTTTGACCTGCCCAAGCGCCCCGGATTGCACCAGTTCTCGCGCGCGTTGCCACTGTGGGTGGTGCACAATCATATAGGCCTCTGCCGCCAGCACGCCCGCCTCATCTCGCGCTGCAATCAGCTGATCGAACTCCGCTTCGCGCAGCGCGGCTGGCTTTTCCACCAGAACATGTTTTCCCGCCTGCATGGCCTTGAGCGCCCATTCCACATGCAGGTGATTGGGGAGCGGGATGTAAACCGCATCGATTGAGGGATCCGCCAGGAGCGCCTCATAACTCTGGTGGACTGCAATTCCCGGCGCAAAGGCCTGAAACGGAGCCGCCTTCTCCGCACTGGAGGTCGCAAGCGCCGCAAGCTCCGCCCCATTGGCGGCATGAATAGCCGGGCCCATATGTTCACGTGCGAACTTTGCCGCACCCAGAATGCCCCAGCGCACAGGTTTCGTCATTTTAGGCCTCCCACGATCCCAACCTTACAGTGTTTGCGCTCACAGTAGCCATATAACCGCGCCTCAGCAAACATCGCGCAATACATCTGTAATGACGCATAGGGTTGAACTTGCGATTTCTTGTCGTAGCCTGTCCTTAAAACCCTCATGAGGATCTTATCAATGGCAACTCTTGCGAGATGGTTCAGACGGCTGTTGATTATCAGCGCTTTGGGCATCGTTGCGTTTTTTGTGTTCGCGCCTGCCTACCTCGACAAGCAGCGCAATCCGGTTATTGAGCATGCCCCCTACGCCGTCAGCGACGCCGCACGCACCCTGCACGACAGTCTGGTGATTGGTGATCTGCGCGCAGATCCGCTGCTGTGGAAACGCGACCTCACCAAGCGCAATACGCGCGGGCAGATGGATATTCCCCGCCTCATTGAGGGCAACGTCACGCTGCAGGTCTTCACCGCCGTGACCAAATCGCCGGCAGGACAGAATATTCACCAAAATGAGGCCGACGCGCGGGACAACATCACCCTGCTTGCGATTGGGCAGCTTTGGCCCGTCCCCACATGGACCTCCCTTTATGAACGAGCACTACATCAAGCAAAGAAGCTGCATCGATTTCAGGAACGGTCCGACGGGCGCCTGAGGATTATCCGCACCGAAGCCGATCTGGATGCCCTGCTGGACCTGAAACGCGCAGGTGAGGACGTGGTCGGCGGTCTGCTTGGCATCGAAGGGGCTCACCCGCTCGAGGGCGATCTCGATAAGCTGCAGGGGCTGGTGGATGCGGGATACAGGCTGATCGCGCTGCAGCATTTCTTTGACAATGCGCTTGGGGGTTCTTTGCATGGGACAGGGGATCATGGCCTCACTGACTTTGGTCGTGCCGTTGTCACCGCCACCGTTGAGCAAGGGCTGATCCTTGATGTTGCGCATTCAAGTCCGCAGGTGGTGCGTGATGTGATTGCCATGACCGACGTCCCCTTGGTGCTGTCGCATACCGGTATCCACAAGGCTTGTCCGGTCAAACGCAACCTGCCTGATGATCTGATGCGCGACATCGCCGCGACCGGTGGTGTGATTGGAATCGGCTACTGGGCGAACGCGGTTTGTGACACCTCCCCCGCAGGCGTTGCGAAGGCGATACGCAGTGCAATTGAGGTGGTCGGCGAGAATCATGTCGCGCTTGGTTCTGACTTTGATGGATCGGTTAAGACGGCTTTCGACACCTCAGAGCTTGCCGCGCTTACTCAGGCGATGCTCGATGAGGGCCTGAGCGAGACACAAATTCGCAAGATCGCGGGCGGCAATATGCTCCGCGTCGTTCGGGCCCACCTCGACTAACGGCAATCCGTTTTTGAAACTGACCTCACGCTATTGAGTTGCAAGGATTTTTCCTTGCAACTCAAATCTGACTCCAAAAGTCAGGAACTTAATCCCGATAACAATAGTCAAGTATTTGATTTTGTTGAATTTTCTCGTTGACGCCTTTCGGATCAAAGGATAAAAAGGTCTCAACTGCAGCAAGCCAGATGAACAGGCCGCCAGCAGCAAGCCATCCAGCAAGGCACCTTCGGGTCCCAGCCAGATCGCAAGCGAAGCCAGCTCCCCATGTCATAAAGCCAGCATAAAGCAGTCCGCGCTGTTGCCCGCCACGCAGATACGTCGCCAGCACCGCAGCGCTATCTAGGCAGATCATTCGCAAGCCCAGCCCGACCACTGCCTTACTTTGGCATGTCCAGCTGCCCGCCCGATCAACCAAGAGTTTCTTTTTGAAATTTGAGGAATGCTCACGCGCGCAACCGAGCCAGCCAGCCCTCCCCCAGATTATCTCTGCTCCTCTACAATCTGCGTAGCATCAACACAAAAGGGGCCACCCTGATGGGTGACCCCTTTCCATGTCCGCGCCGAGGGAGAAAGGCGCATCATTGGACAATTTCTGCGAAGCGCGGCTCAGACGGGCTGCAACATCCCTTTGCCAGCAGCCAATTCGCGCATCTTCTTTTGCAGCTTCTCAAACGCGCGCACTTCGATCTGCCGGATACGCTCGCGGCTCACGTCGTACTGAACGCTCAACTCTTCCAGCGTCTTGGCCTGATCTGCCAGACGACGCTGTGTCAGAATATCTTTCTCGCGATCATTGAGAACGCTCATTGCCTCCGCCAAAAGCTCGCGGCGCGCCTGCAACTCGTCTTGGGCCTCGTAATCTCCAGCCTGATCGGCACCCTCATCCTCGAGCCAGTCTTGCCACTGCATGGTGCTATCACCATCGCCGCCGACCATCGCATTGAGAGATGCATCCCCACCGGACATCCGGCGGTTCATCGAGATCACCTCATCCTCGGTCACTCCAAGGTCAGTTGCGATCTTCTTCACCGCTTCTGGGCGCAAATCGCCATCTTCGAGCGCACCGATACGAGCCTTTGCCTTGCGCAGGTTGAAGAACAGCTTCTTTTGCGCCGAGGTGGTGCCAAGCTTCACTAGGGACCAAGACCGCAGAATGTATTCCTGAATCGAGGCACGGATCCACCACATTGCGTAGGTGGCCAGCCGAAAGCCTTTTTCAGGGTCAAAGCGCTTCACCGCTTGCATCAAACCGACGTTGGCCTCGGAAATCACCTCCGCTTGCGGCAGCCCATAGCCGCGATAGCCCATCGCGATTTTAGCTGCGAGACGCAGGTGGGACGTGACCATTTTATGCGCCGCCTCAGTATCTTGCTCTTCGACCCAGCGCTTGGCCAGCATATATTCCTCTTCCGGCTCCAGAAGCGGGAATTTGCGGATTTCCTGCAGGTAGCGGTTCAGCCCACCTTCGGGAGACGGGGCGGGAAGATTTGCATAATTTGCCATCAGAACTGTCCCTTTCGAATTTGCAAGGACTTCAAGATCAGCCCATTTGAGTGTTGTGGTCGCCGTTTTCAAGCGACCCTTGCCCAGTCTTATACAAACACAACTACGCGTCCTCTGTGAAATGCGTCACAAAAGATCATGAAAAATCTCACATTTCCCATAACCATCTGAATAATATAAAAATAAATCAATCCTCAGAACAGCCGTGACACACCATTCACACCAGATCACGGCACTGAGAGCACTGTTTCACCCCCAGTACCGCTTCGATCACTTGCGTCGTTTTTCACCAAAACCCACGTTCTATTCACCTTTTCCAAATACCTCCGGGGTGAGAGCCGAACGGCTCGAGGGGCAGCGCCCCTTCTTCAACTCACATCATACCCAACCGAGACAATCGCCGCATGCAGCGCTTTGACAAAGAGGCTCTCTAGTGGTGTGGGCTCAGCATCTTGGCGCTGCATCAACCCGACCGGACCCTTTGTAAGAGATGTGTCAAACGGCAGGCGGATCAACCGCCCATCCGAGAGCTCATTGCGCACGACCCCATGTGAAATCATCCAAATCGCGTCCGTGTCTCGAGTATAGACGCGTGCAAAGGCACCCGAGACAGTCTCAATGCGCTGCGCCGGTTCTGACAATCCGTGACTGATCAACCAGCGCTCCACCTGCGGGCGAATGGCGGCCGTGGTCGGCGGAAATATCACTGGCCAACGAGACAGATCGTCGAGATCCGGCGCTGCAAGGCACGGATGGTCCGGTCTGACCACGCACACCACCTCTTCCGTGTAGAGTTGAGTAAAAGACACCCCCTGCATGGAAGCGGGGTCCCCCATCCGACCAATCACCATGCTCACCGCACCGTTACGCAGCATATCAATCAGCATGCCATGCGGCCCATCCGACAGCCGCAAAACGGCTTCTGGCGCGAGTCGTTGAAACCCTTCAGCCACTTTGGGCATCAGCCCCGCTGCAACGCTGGGCAACGCGCCGACCTTCACCTCCTGCTTCAGGATGCCACCGCGTGTTCTGTCAATGCTTTCCAACCCATGATCGAGCGCCGCCAGACTCATCCGGGCAAAATGCGCAAAAACCTCACCTGCTTCGGTCAGCTCAACTCCGGCCCGACTGCGCAATAACAGCGTTGTGCCGAGGATCTCTTCCAGTTCTTTTAGCGTGCGCGAAATGGCAGGCTGCGTCAGATGTAATCGCTCGCCCGCTGCCTTGAGGCTCCCGCATGACACGACCTCCAACAGACATTGCATGTGTCGGATTTTGACCAGTCGGGAGAGGTTATAGTTTACCATATTGGTATCTATATTTCCGAAATACTCATTTTTGAATGCAGAAATCGCATGATAGCCTCCATTTCAACAGGAGGAGAGTTTCATGCGCACACAGGTTGTGATTGTCGGCGGTGGCCCGTCGGGGATGCTTTTAGGGCAGCTCTTACACCTCAATGGCATTGACACCATCGTGCTGGAACGCCGCACCAAAGCGCATGTGCTGAGCCGTATTCGGGCCGGCATTCTCGAACAGGGTATGGTCGAACTGATGCACAAGGCGGGCGTCGGTGCGCGGCTGGAGCGTGAGAGCTTTCACCACGAAGGCACGCAAATCTCTCACAATGATCGGATGTTCGGCATCAATTTCGAGCAGCTGATCGGCAAATCGGTGATCCTCTACGGCCAGACCGAGGTCACCCGCGACCTCTATGAGGCGCGCGAGAAGGTCGGCGCACAGACGATCTTTGACGTGGCGGATGCCGCCATCCACGACGCGGACACCGATGCACCCTATGTGACCTTCCACAAGGACGGGCGGGAACAGCGTATTGATTGTGATTTCATCGCAGGTTGTGACGGGTTCCATGGCGTCAGCCGCCGCACCATTCCGGCCTCCGTGCGCACCGAATATGAAAAAGTCTATCCCTTCGGCTGGCTCGGCATCCTCTCAGAAACCCCGCCAGTGAACGACGAGCTGATCTATGCCAATTCCGAGGACGGCTTTGCGCTCTGTTCGATGCGCAATGCCAACCTCAGCCGCTATTACGTGCAGTGTTCTCTGGGTGATGACGTCGGCGACTGGACCGACACGCGGTTCTGGGACACGCTGCGCCGCCGCCTGCCCGCCGAGGTCGCCGAGGCGCTGGTGACAGGTCCCTCAATCGAGAAATCTATCGCGCCGCTGCGGTCGTTTGTGAGCGAGCCGATGCGCTGGGGGCGGTTGTTCCTCTGCGGGGATGCCGCCCATATCGTACCGCCCACCGGGGCGAAGGGTCTGAACACCGCCGCCTCTGACGTGCATTACCTCTATACTGGGCTGCTGCGGTTCTATCAGGACAAGGACAGCGAAGGGCTTGATCGCTATTCCGAAAAAGCGCTTGCGCGCGTCTGGAAGGCGGAGCGGTTCAGCTGGTGGATGACTTCGCTGCTGCATCGGTTCCCGGATCAAAGCCCGTTTGATGTAAAAATGCAGGCAGCAGAACTGGCCTTCCTGCGTGACAACGAGGATGCGCAGCGGGTGTTGGCGACTAATTACGTCGGGTTGCCCTACTGATGCAGGCGGCGCGACTGACACATGCCACGCTGCATTGGCGCGCGGATGGCGACCCAAACGGGCCAGCGGTGGTCTTTGCCAACTCGCTGGGCACGGATCTGCGGCTTTGGGATGCGGTGATCGACCGCCTGCCCACGCATCTGCGGCTGATCCGGTATGACAAGCGCGGCCATGGCCTCAGCTCCTGCCCCAAAGGGCCCTATTCCCTCGACGATCTCGCCGAGGATGCGCTGGAGCTGTTGGATCATCTGGGTGTTGAGACTTGTGTTTTTGTCGGCCTGTCCATCGGCGGCATGATCGGCCAGGCGCTGGCGGCCCGCGCGCCGGAGCGGATCTCGGCGCTGGTGCTGTCCAACACCGCCGCAAAAATGGGCGAGGCGCAGATGTGGCAGGACCGGATCGCCGCCATCGAGGCAGGCGGCATTGCGGCCCTGCCGGATGCGGTGATGGAACGCTGGTTCGCGCCGGATTTCTTGAGCACCGACGCCCACATACCGTGGCGGCACATGCTGGAGCGCACGCCGCAGGCCGGCTACGTCGCCTGTTGTCAGGCCATTGCGGGCGCAGACCTCAGCGAGATCACCAAGACCCTGCGTCAACCGACCCTTGGCATCGCGGGCAGTGCGGATGGCGCCAGCCCCGCCGCGCTGGTGGAGGCCACCATCGACCTGATCCCCGACGCCGCATTCACCGTGATCGAGGACACCGGCCATTTGCCCTGTGTCGAGGCGCCCGAGGCCTATGCCGGGGCGCTATTGGAGTTCCTGGAGGAGTTGGGCCATGTCTAAACAGCCCCAAAGCGACCGCTATATCACCGGCATGACCATCCGCCGCAAAATCCTAGGCGATGACCACGTGGACCGGGCCGAGGCGAAGAAAACCGCCTTTGACGCGCCGTTCCAGACGCTGATCACAGAAACCGCCTGGGGCAATGTCTGGGCCAGCGACGGGGTCTCGGACCGTGAACGCTCCATGCTGACGCTGGCGCTTCTGGCCGCGCTTGGCAACTTTGACGAGATCCCCATGCACATCCGCGCCACCGTGCGCACGGGCGCCAGCAAAACCGACGTGCTGGAGGCGTTTCAACATGTGGCAATCTACGCAGGTGTGCCACGCGCTAACCACGCGCTGAAACTGGCCAAGGAGACTTACGCCGAGATGGAACAGGAGGCGGGCGAGAAATGAGCAACGGCTATGTAAACCGCGACCGGCGCTGGCATCCGCCCAGTATCACGCCCGACTACAAGACTTCCGTGGCGCGCGGCCCGCGCCATGCGCCGCTGTCCTTTCCCACCACATTGGTCGAGGAAACCGGGCCGGTCTTTGGCCACGATATGCTGGGCAAACTGGACAACGACCTCATCCTGAACTTTGCCAAGGGGGACGGCATGGCAATCGGCCCGCGCATCATCGTGCATGGGCAAGTGCGCGACGAGTTTGGCCGTGGCGTACCCGGTGCGCTGATTGAGGTCTGGCAGGCCAATGCGGGCGGGCGCTATCGCCACAAGAGGGAAAGCTATCTGGCGCCGCTGGACCCGAATTTCGGCGGCTGCGGGCGCTGCATCAGCGACGCACAGGGTTTTTATGAGTTCCGCACCATCCTGCCCGGCCCCTACCCCTGGCCCAACACGATGAACGATTGGCGCCCGGCGCATATCCATTTTTCCATCTTTGGTGCGGGATTTGCCCAGCGCCTGATCACCCAGATGTATTTCGAGGGCGACCCGCTGATCTGGCACTGCCCCATCGTCGACACCATCCCGACACGCGAGGGGATCGAGAGCCTGGTGGCGGCGCTCGACATGGCGCGCACGGTGCCGATGGATGCGCGGGCCTACAAGTTCGACATCACCCTGCGCGGTCGCCGCCAGACGATGTTTGAAAACCGCATGGAGGGGCTGTGATCATGGTGCAACCGTTGAGCCATCTGAAGGAATCCCCCTCGCAGACTGCCGGGCCTTACGTCCACATCGGCTGCACGCCGAATTTCGCCGAGATCGAAGGCGTCTACCCGCAGGACCTCGGCCATAAGATGATCACCGGGAATGCGCAGGGTCAGCGTATCCGCATCACCGGCCGCGTCATCGACGGCACCGGCACGCCGCTGCGCGATGCGATGATCGAGATCTGGCAGCCGGACGCGGCGGGGCTGTTCAACTCCCCCGCCGAGACGCGCGGCACGGCAGATCCGAACTTCACCGGCTGGGGGCGCTGTGCCTCGGATATGACGACGGGCGAGTTTGCCTTTGACACGGTCAAGCCCGGCGCGGTGCCCTTTGTCGATGGCCGCATGCAGGCGCCGCATGTGACGCTCTGGATCGTGGCGCGGGGCATCAACCTCGGCCTGCACACGCGGATGTATTTCCCCGACGAGGCGGAGGCCAATGCCGCCGACCCGATCCTGAGCCGCATCGAACATCAGACCCGCGTCAAAACCCTGATTGGCGAGGATCAGGGCAACAATCACTACCATTTCGACATTCGCCTTCAGGGGCATAATGAAACCGTGTTTTTCGACATCTGAGGCCAGATCATGAGCAACCCTTGTATCCTTTGCGTCGCGATCACCGGCTCGCTGCCCACCAAGGCCAACAATCCGGCGGTGCCGATCACCGTGTCAGAACAGATCGAGAGCACTCATGAGGCGTTTGAGGCCGGGGCCAGCATCTGCCACGCCCATGTGCGCAATGACGACCAGACGCCCTCCTCCGATCCGGAAAAATTCGCGGCGCTGAAGGAAGGGCTGGAGAAACACTGCCCCGGCATGATTGTCCAGTTTTCCACCGGCGGCAGGTCGGGTGCGGGCAAGACGCGTGGCGGCATGCTGCCATTGCAGCCCGACATGGCCTCCCTGTCGGTGGGGTCGAACAACTTCCCCACCCGCGTCTATGAAAACCCGCCGGATCTGGTCGACTGGCTGGCAGGCGAGATGCGAACGCATCACATCACGCCGGAGGTCGAGGCCTTTGACCTCAGCCATATCCTGCAGGCGATCCGGCTGCATCAGGAGGGTACGCTCTATGGCAAGCTCTATGTGCAATTCGTGATGGGTGTGAAAAACGCGATGCCCGCCGACAAGGAGGTCTTTGATCTCTATGTCGATCTGGTCAAGCGCCGCGCGCCCGGGGCCAATTGGTGTGCCGCCGGAATTGGGGCCAATCAGTTGGTGGTCAACGAATGGGCCATTGCCGCCGGTGGGCATACGCGCACGGGGCTTGAGGACAATGTGCGGCTGGATCGCCAGACGCTCGCACCCTCCAACGCGGCACTGATCCGGCGCGCGGCGGAGCTCTGCGAGAAATACGAACGCCCCGTCGCCACCTGGCAACAGGCGCGCGAGATCCTTGACGTGCCCTTGCGCGGCTGATCTGGTTTCATCATTCCGCCTCAAAGGACCGCCCCACTCGTGAACCCGCTGACCTCGACCAACCCCTACTTTACCGGCCTTTTTGCCGATGATGAGATCACGGATCTGTTCGGTGGTCCTGCGACCGCAGAGGCCTTCCTCGCCTATGAGGTGGCGCTGACCCGCGCGGCGGCAGAGGTCGGGCATATCAAAGCGGAATTTGCGGCGCGGGCAGTGGCTGCGATGGCCGGGTTCGCGCCCGATGTGGTGGCATCGCACGCGGATCTGAAGACAGACGGCATGGCGGTGCCCGGTTATGTGCGGCAACTCAAGGCGCATGTGGGCGCAGAGCTTGCCGCCGCTGTGCACCCCGGTGCCACCAGTCAGGACCTGATCGACACCGCGCTGGTGCTGGCGATCCGTGCGGCAAACGCGATCTACCTGTCCCGGCTGGACGCGTTGAGCGACGCACTGGAGGCGCTGGGGCGGACACAAGGTGAGAACCCTCTGATGGGCCGGACCCGGATGCAGGCGGCATTGCCGATCACTGCCGGGCACCGGATCACCACATGGGCCGCGCCCGTGCAGCGCCACCGAGCACGGCTGGAGGCGCTGCGCCCGGAGGTGGAGCAGTTGCAATTCGGCGGCCCGGTGGGGGATCGCCAGCGCAGCCATCCCCATGGCGACGCCATTGCCCGGCTCATGGCGACCGAATTGGGGCTGACCGCCCCTGCCCGCAGCTGGCACACCGAGCGCGACGGGCTCGCGACATACGCCAGCTGGCTTTCGGCCCTGACCGGCACCCTCGGCAAGATCGGGCAGGACATCTGCCTGATGACACAACAGGGCGTCGATGCGCTGGCGCAGGAGGGCGGCGGCAGCAGCTCTGCTATGGCGCATAAACAGAACCCGGTCACGGCGGAACTGTTGGTGACGCTGGCGCGCTACAACGCAGGCCAACTGCCTCTGATGCATCAGGCGATGGTGCATGAACAGGAACGCTCTGGCGCGATGTGGACGCTGGAATGGATGGTGCTGCCGGCCATGATGACCTGCACCGGCGCGGCGCTGCGTCTGGCCACCGAGCAGATAGAGGCGATTACCCGGATCGGGGACGCCGCCTCCCCCAGCTGACCCGCCGCCCAAAACTTTTTTCAAAAAAATTGCCGCCTGCTGCATCCAAATTCTGCCCTGACGGAGTCTCCCCTCTGACAGCGCACGGATGGTCCGTGCCTCAGTCAAACAGAGAGGAGCTTTTTATGCATTCCCTTAAGACCGCTTTTGTGACCGCATCCATTTTCGCAACAGCCCAGTTTGCGCAGGCGGACGACCATGCCGCCCCGATGGCGATCGGGTTGAGTGGCGACAACATGCTGCATATGATCAATGCCGAAACCGCCAGCGTCACCGGCTCAATGCCCGTCAAGGGCGTCGACAAGCTGCTGGGCATCGACCTGCGCCCGGCCACCGGTCAGCTAATCGGCGTCACATCCACCTTTGACATCGTGGAGATCGACCCCAAGACCGGCGAGGCCACGGTGATTTCCACCATGGACAAGGAACTGCCGATTACCGAGGGCGCACCGGTGATCGTGGACTTCAACCCCAAGGCCAACAAGCTGCGCTTCATGAGCGGCACCACCAACCACCGGGTGGACATCGAAAGCGGTGCCGTGACCGTGGATGGCTCGCTCGCCTTTGAGGAAAAAGACATGCACGCAGGCGAGGCTCCGGCCATCGTCGCGGCGGCCTATATCAACTCCTACGGGCAACCGGATGCGACGGCGATGTACGACATTGATGCTACCATCGTGGCGCTGATCCAGCAGACATCACCCAACGATGGCACGCTGGCGGCAATCGGCAAGCTGGGCATCGAGGGCACCGAGGCCTATGCGTTTGACATTGCAACCGATGCGCAGGGCAATAACACTGCGTGGCTGGCGGCAGGAAGCACACTGAATACGGTGTCTCTCGAAAGCGGCAAGATCCTTGAGAGCTGGGAAATCAAGGGAGCCGATGCGCCATTGCGTGACATTACTTTCATGACCGCGATGTAAAATCACAAGTTGCATATCCTACATAAATTCGTGCTATAGTTGCATTTGTGAGTACGAGTACACCTAGGGCACTTATCGCCTGTAGGACTGTTGCTTCGGGGGCGCAAGGAACCCACTCCCTGCGCCCCCGGCTCTCGATATATAAGAAAAATCATCGCATTGACCGCCAGAGTCCGCAGCAATACGCTTCGTCTGACGATGCCTCCTCTCAGCGATCAAAAACCGGCTTAGAAAGATGGCGTCAGTTTAAGTGCCCATAGGGATGAGGACAGGCGAGTGAGCGAACTGGCAGAGCGGATCAAAGCCTGCGCCGAGGGGGACCGCGCGGCACTCCGCGCGATCATGGACACAGAAGGGTCGCGGCTGCTGGGGATTGCGATCCGGATGCTGCGACGGCGTGATCTGGCAGAGGATGCAGTGCAGGAGTGCTTTGTTTCGCTATGGCGCAAAGCGCATCAGTTTGACGCCAATCGCGGAGCGGCACGGGGGTGGCTGACCACTATTCTGCGCAACCAGTGCCTGACGATGCTGCGTAAGGAGAGCTGGGAGATCGCCGAAGATGCCGAGACGCTAGAGCGTCGGCAAGATGAGGATATCGTGATGGACGCCTATGGCAGGTTGGATGCAAATAGCGATCTGCGCCGTTGTCTGGACCGGCTTGAGCCACCGAAACGGATCGCCATCCTGCAGGCCTATGTGCTCGGGTATACCCACGGCGAGATATCTGGCCGCATTCAGGCGCCGCTCGGATCTGTTAAGGCCTGGGTCCGGCGTGGCCTAATCGCCTTGCGGGAGTGCTTGTCATGAGTGATGAACGATCCCTGAGAGATGTGGCAATGGAAGTTGCGCTTGGTCTTTCAGATGAGGCCGAGACGGCTGAGCTTGAAGCGCGCGCGCTGCACGACCCCGAAGTCGCAACAGCGCTAGAGCAGGCGCGCGCACGGCTTTCAGAGCTGGACGACACCGCCACGCCCGAGGCGTTGCCCGATGACATGTGGGCGCGGATCACAGCCCAGTTGGACGTGGTCCCAACAGCGATTGCCCCCGGCTCCGTACCGCAGTTCGACGCCGAGACCGACACCATCCTGCCCGCAAACGAGCCGCATGCGCCACGCAACTGGTTCATCGCGGCCTGTGCCGGGCTGGCGGCGTCACTTGTGCTGGCTCTGGCTCTTGGATGGTCGGTGATGACACGCCCCGACCCGACGGTGATCGCGGTCTTGATCAACGACACCACTGGCGAGGCCGTCGCCGTGGTCGAGGGCACCGAAGAGAACCTGACCCGCGTAACCCTGCTGGGGCAGACCGCAGTGCCCGAAGGGCAGGTCATGCAGGTCTGGACCAAACCCGAGGACGATGGCCCGCCAGTCTCGCTTGGTCTGCTGACGGACAACCGGGGCACCGCACTGGCAGTAGATGGGTTACCACCGCCGGGACCAGAACAGCTCTATGAGATCACGTTTGAGCAGACGGGCGGCTCTCCCACGGGTCTGCCAACCGGACCGATCCTCGGCAAAGGGCTGGCAAAAGAAGCGCTTTAGGCCGAAACAAAATAGGGGGCGCCGCTTGGCACCCCCTATTGCATCATCCCTGTCAGACGACGGCTATTTCACACGTCAGGCTGCCGCTTTAATCGACTTGTCCTGCTTGGCAGCGACACCTTCGACCAGCACCTTGTGCAACGCACCAATTACCGGTTTCAGGTCTTCGCGCTCTACGATGAACTGAACATCCACATTGCGGGGCCCTTGCGAGGCCCCAAGGCTCGCCAGCCCCACGTCCGCAATCGCCTGAAGACCGCGTGTCAGCACCGACAATCCCTTGAGATCACGCCCAATCGCAGAGGCCATGGACAGCAATCGTGCGGAGATCTCCGCATTCGGGTAGATCTTTGCCAGATCCTTCTCCACCCGTTTCAACACCGTCAGCGAAGTGTCGAGGTAATGGGTGATCGTGTTGGCGTTCGAGGTTTTGGAAACGATACGCACATCGTGACGGGTCAGCACCTCAAGGATCGCGGCATCATAGCCCTTCACCCCGACCATATCCTGCTCGAAGACCTCCAGCGCGATGATATCCAGCCCGGTGATCATCTCGACTGCTGGGGTATCTGCGGGCTTGTCGTCGATCAATGTACCCGGATCTTCGGGTTCAAAGGCGTTGGTCACCCGCAGAGGCACATCGGCCTGCCGCAGGGTCTTGGCCGCCTTGGGGTGGATCGCCTCCATACCCATGTTCGACATCTGATCCGCCACATCGTAATTGGTGTGGCCGAGCTTTTGCGCAACGCCCTCGCCCACCAGTTTAGGGTCGGCGGAGGAGAGGTGGAACTCCTTGTGGATGATCGCCTCGCTGGCGCCGGTGAGGGCGGCCAGACAGGAGAACGTCACCTCGGAATAGCCACGGTCAAACTCGCGCATCAGACCTTCGGCGCATTGCGCATAGCCGGTGACGATGGGCATCTCGGTGGCGGGATCGACGTCGTTGAGCGCACCGGAAATGCGTTCCTCCAGCGTCACATCACCTTCGTCACGCCAGCCGGAAAGATCCACAAAGCGGGCATTCACCCCCACGCGCTGCAACAGAAGCGCGGTGACAAATGCGGAATGCGCCTCGCCCAGCCCCGACAGCAGCTCGCGGATTTGCAGCATGTGTTCCGCCAGGCGGAAGTGGCCATAGCTGCACAGGCGCTGCAGATCGATCAGGCAGTTACGAGCACCTTCGATACGTTCGGAGACAAAAGCATCTGCCTGCGCCACATCACCGGCATTGTCGAGCACCGCCTCATGGGCTTTGCGCATCTCGTCGCCGACGCGGCTCAGGGCCTCGTGCCAGCCATGGTCGGATTCGGCGTCGGCAAACCGGGCATAGACGCCCGGCTCACCGGTTTTCTTGTGTTCGAGCAGCAGGTTGGTGATGCCACCAAAGGCGGAGACCACAAAGACGCGACCATAAAGATCATCCGCCTTGCGCCCGCCGGTAAACAGCGTGTCCACCAGCTCGTTCACGCGGGACATCGAGGTCCCGCCAATTTTTTCAACAGTATGTGTCATGCGTCACCTGTTTCTCAGGCCAGCTCCTCCGCAGGAGCATAAGAGCCGTCCTCGCGATGGACTTCGGTGCCGGTCACCGGCGGATTGAAGCAGCATGCCATATGCAGTTCTTCCTCGGCCCGCAGGATGTGCTTGTCATGCAGGTTCAGCGCATACATGACGCCGGGCTTGATCTCATGGGTCTCGCCAGTGGCGATATCGGTGATCGAGCCCTTGCCTTTCATGCAGTACACACTTTCGAAGTGGTGCTTGTAGTGGAACTGATGCTCCGAACCCGCTTCCAGCACGGTGATGTGGAAGGAGAACCCCATTCCGTCATCGGCCAGCAGCATGCGGGTGGAGGTCCAGCGCGCATCAGAGACGGAGCGGTCGGTGTTTTTCAGTTCGTTGAAATCGCGTACGATCATGGGTCTTGGTCTCCGGTCTTCAGATTATTGCGCGGCAATTTTGGTTTTGGCGGCCACTTCGCGGGCGGCGGTGCTGAGAATGGCGAAGCCTTCGCAGAACAGCTGCTCGGAGGTGGTGAGCGGTGCGAGGATCTTGACGACCTCGTCATTCGGACCGGAGGTTTCCACCACCAGACCCAGCTCATAGGCGCGCGCACAGATGTCGCCAGCCAGATCGCCGCATCTGACATCCACCCCCTGCATCAGGCCACGGCCCTTGAGGTAGGCGCCGGGGATGTGGCCTGCCACTTCTTGCAGGGCGCTCGTAACCAGCTCAGACTTGCGTGCGAGCTCTGTTTTAAAGGCATCATCTGCCCAGAACTTCTCGATCGCCACGCGGGCAGTCACAAAAGCATGGGTGTTGCCACGGAAGGTGCCGTTGTGCTCGGCAGGGCCAAAGACGTCATGCTCCGGGCGCACCAGAACCAGTGCCATTGGCAGGCCAAAGCCGGAGAGCGATTTCGCCATGGTGACGATATCGGGTTTCACACCCATTTCCTCGAAGGAGAAGAAGGTGCCGGTCCGACCGCACCCTGCCTGAATGTCGTCGATGATCAGCAGCGCGCCGTGATCGTGGGCGATGGTTTCAAGCTTTTTCACAAACTCGGCGGAGGCCGCGTTGAGGCCACCCTCGCCCTGAACGGTTTCCAGCATGATCGCCGCCGGGGCGTCGATACCGCCAGATGGATCGGAGAGCATCTTGTCCAGCAGCGCGGCACTGTCGAGACCGTCCACATAGGCATCAAAGGGCACCCGGGTCACGCCGGACTTGTCCATGCCGGCGCCACCGCGGTGGTAGCTGTTGCCGGTCGCCGCCAGCGCCCCCATGGTCACACCGTGGAAGCCGTTGGTGAAGGAAATCACATTGGTGCGGCCGGTGACCTTGCGGGCGATCTTCATCGCGGCTTCGACGGCGTTGGCGCCGGTCGGGCCGGTGAACATCACCTTGTGATCCATGCCGCGCGGCGTGAGGATCAGGTCATTGAAGCTGTGCAGGAAGGCTTCCTTGGCCTCGGTATGAAAGTCGAGACCATGGGTGATGCCGTCCTTCAGAATGTGCTCGACCAGCGCATCCTTCATGTCGGGGTCATTGTGGCCGTAGTTCAGCGAGGAACAGCCCGCCAGAAAGTCGATGTAGCGGGTGCCGTCTTCGGTGAACAGCTCGGAGCCGCGTGCGGTATCGAAGGACGCGGTGAAGGAACGGCAGTAGGAACGCGCATTGCTTTCGCGGCGCGTGTAGATAGACGTATTGGTTTCCATGTCTTTGGGCATGGGGGAATCCTTTTCGGATAAGATAAATTCTGGATGAGGGGGAGGCGTTCAGGCCGCGCGCTTCAGGACCTTGGCATCACTGTCAAGCGTGATGGTCACCATATGCTCGGTGTCATGCGCGCCGTCGAAATGGGCCTCTTTCTCGAAATGCGGCTCGTCGCTCAGCTCGCCGCCGATATCGCGGGCAAAGCTGCGGAAGAGGCCCCAAGAGGCCGCATTGTCTTTGGTGATGGTTGTTTTCAGCACGGACGCGTCAGAAATGCCGTCGCGCGCGATCAGCGCCTTCAGCATCTTCTTGCCCAGTCCCATGCCGCGCGCGGCTTCACCCACCGCGACCTGCCAGACGAAGAACGCATCATCGCCCGGGATCATGTGGCCGGAAATCCAGCCGACGATTTCGCCATCAAGCTCCGCCACCACGCAGGTGTCGCGGAAGTGATCCGCCTGGATCAAGTTGGCATACATGGAGTTGCGGTCGAGCGGCTCGCAGGCCTTGACCAGCTCCCAGATTTCGGCCCCGTCCGTCGCGTTTGGCTTGCGCAGGCGGGGCTGGCAAGTTCGGGGGCTATCAGTCTCAGTCTGCAAGATGTCTTTAGGCATCGCTCACCGTCTCCATTTTCGTTCGCCTTTCTAAATATAGCGAAGATGTAAAAACTTCAAGAACCTCAGTAATTTTATTCCCCAATGTGATTATTACCTGATTTTAAAGAGAAATACTGTTTAGCAAGGCAAATTATGCTGCAAAAAACTTGCTTCGTCACAAAGAAACACCTCGACAATACTTAGTGTATTGAAGGAATTCGCCATCCGTGACATTTTAGAGCGCTATGAATGACCGCCCGCGTAACAGAACTGACGAAAGCCTGATTGCACTCAGACGTATTCTGCGTGCAACGGAGCTTTATTCCCGCAATCTGGCGCAGGCCTCGGGTCTGACGCCAGCGCAGTTGCGCGTGCTGCAATTGCTTGCAACCAGCGGAGGCAGCGCCACCCCCAAAGAGCTGGCGCAGACCATGGGTGTGGCTCAGGCTACGGTGACTGCTCTTGTCGATAAAATCGTCTCACGCGGGATGGCGACACGCATGCGCTCTGAGGCGGATCGTCGACAAACCAATGTCGTGCTGGAACCTGCGGGGCGCGAGGCCGTCAAAGCGGCACCGGACGCGCTGCAGCAGCGCTATGTGTGCGCCTTCGAACAGCTGAAAGACTGGGAGCAGGCTCAGCTGCTTGCCTCGCTCGAACGTGTCGCCGCGATGCTGAATGCGGACGATATGGATGCTGCGCCGGTACTGACCACAGGCGACATCAAGGGCGTCGGCCGTCCGAGCTGAGCCACCTGTTGCTATTCAAACCAGTGATTTGAAGCGCGCATCCAGATCGACAAAGTAGCGCAACCAAACACGAGGATCGCATTCACGTTCCGCGTTGGTGCGGGCACGCGCTGCTCTCTCTCGCGCGCCAACAGGGTCGCCCGCTGTTTCACGCAAGGCCTGCGCCATATCAGCGGCCTCCTGCGGTTGCACCATCAAGGCCGTCTGCCCATCGACATAATCCGCCACCCCCACTGAACGTGTGACCACCAAAGGCACACCAAGCCTTTGCGCACCTACCATCGTCACATGCCCATTGGGGGTATGATCTGAGCGCAAGGCGATCGCCATCCCGCGGGACTGTTTGGCAATTGCCCATGTTACAGGAGCAGGCAAGTTGGTGAAGATCTTCACATTGTCGGGAAATGAAATGCTTTCGACGCTGGCAGGACGCGCCACGATCGCCAAGCGTAACTCTGGCGCCATACGCATCGCGTCGGCGAGGACGCGGTAATCCCGCCCCTCTCCGCCGATAGCGCAAAGATAGGGGCGCTCAAACGGCCTCGGTTGATCTTCCGCGACCTCGGGCACCTCCATCGCCCACGGCAAGAAAGTGAAGCGTTCAGGCGGCAAATCAAACAGCTCAGCGTAGAGCCGGACTTCATACCGCGAAAAGACCGTGAACTCCTGCACAGCCTTGAAATGGCGGCGCGACAGATCAAGGCGGCGGCCCGTGGGCAAATGGGTGTAGTTGAAAGCAAAAGCAATATGAGGGCAGTTCGGAGCGATCACACGCGCCATGGCTGCTGTCGCCAGTGTCACGTTCGGCAAATGCGACACCAGCACCGCGCTTTTTCTCTGACGCGCAGCCCGCACCGCAGACAGGCAGGCCCGATACCGCCCCAGAGCTGGGCGCGTGATGCGCCGCTCTAACATGTTGCGGGGACGCCCGTAGTGCATGTCCCAAGTCAGTTCAGGCGAGGTGTTGTAGGGTTCCAGAAAGCGCCAGTCACGATCTGCGAGATCGGAAATATTGATATAGTGCATCTCTCATCCCATTGGCGTCGGACCCGCAATCAACGGCGCTCTGTTGCCGAGACTGCCTGACCCCGCAACTGAAGACAATGGGTGCGCAAGAGGTTGAAATTCGATTCGTTCGTGCAGGATCGACTGAACAAAAGGTCAGAACACATCAACCCTGAGGACAATCACACCAATATGAGGTGATTGTTCCTGTGAATTGGTGCTAATTTGAGCTAAATTCGGCTCAAGCTTAACTGAATTTTGACATTGTTAGAGGTCAGCGAGAAGCTGCTGACATCAAACAAACAGCTTTGCAGCTGCTGCGGAACGGGGGTGGGGACTCCTGTCGCGATGCGGCCAGTGGCGTTGCAGGGCAACTAGTCGGGTTGTGGGGAACCGTGTCAGCAATTGCGCTTAAAGTGATTGCGGCAAGCTGTGGCTTGTCGCCTGCCAGCATCGTACCGTTTGGCATCAAAGGGGCTTCAGAGTGAGCCGCTTTGCATTCCATTACGAAAAGCTCGCCGTAAAGGCAGATGCGCATAAGGTTTTTGATGACCCGCGCAGGCTGCGCTTTCGTCGTGTACGTGCCATCGTGGCCCTCAGCATGCTCTGTTTGATGGCGTGGCTTTATCTGTTTCTGAACGGCACGTTTTCTTGGCAAACCGCTTGGGATGAAATCACAGGAAGCTGGTCTGAACAGCAAGCGCTTGCGCTGCCTGCAACAGATCCCGTGACACAGACCGACGATATACGTCTGGCGTCATTGATGCCCGTGTTGCCTCCGAAACCCTCCTGCGAGGCCCCCAGTCAGCCGTTTTTTGCGGCCATGGCAGGCCCTGCTGCGCCTGTGGTCTATGGCCATATCCCATCTGATAGTGATTGGGGTCAGTTGTCCCTGACCGAGAGCTGCAATCAGTTGGGCGTCCTTGTTCCCGACTGGCTTCGCATTGAGGCAACGGCCAGTGGTGCCAAAGTCTTGATGGAAACAGAGGAAAGTCGCGCGCCCGTCATGGAGTACCGCAGCAAGTCCGGCAATGCGCCCGACCTGATGCCCAAGATTGAGCTGGATACCGGCGAGGACAAAGCCGCCTTCATCAGCGTAATCAGCAGCAAAGCTGTCGCCCAGCGCACCACCACACAGGTGATAGAACATCTGCGTCCGCTCTACCCGCAAGGTGCGTGCCTCAGCATTCCCGGTCTGGAAACCTCTGACCTTCCGGCGCTTCAGCCTTTCTTTCAGACACTGAGCTCAGGATTGAATGCCGAAGGCATGGCCTCCTGCATCGTTCTGAGCGGCACATCCTCCGCGTGGAAGTCAAAGGAGACCACCGCGCTTTTTGATAAAGTGATCCTGAAGCTCTTCCTAGATCCATGGGTTGGCACTGCCCCGTCACCGCTCGCCGCTGATGTCTGGTTTGAAGAAACCGCAAAATCCGCGGCAGAGCAGATTGGCAAAGACAAGCTCGTCGTAGCGCTTGGGAATTTTGCGGTGGAGTGGACTTCTGGCAAGCCTTTGCCCGATGTGCTGCCTTATGCAGCCGCCATGGAACGCATCGCAGATGCCGGGACGAAAGTCCGGTTCAGTGCCAAAACCTCTGGCAGCCTTGCGTCCTACCGCGATGCTGAGGGGCGCAGCCGCAAGATTTGGATGCAGGATGCCGCAAGTCTGATCAATCAGATGGCGATTTTGCGCGATCTTGGCATCACCAACAGCGGGATTTGGTCGCTGGGCCTCGAAGATCCCGGCATCTGGACCGTGCTGCGCAATCGCAACCTCAGCACGCAGACACTGAGCGCAGAACTGGCACTGGTAAAGCTCGACAACTACGTCAATTATTCTGGCGAGGGGGCGCTGTTGCGACTAACCCACCGTCAGTCCCCCGGCATCCGTCAATTGAACTTTGACACAGAAACCGGGCGCGTAATCGGGCAAACCTACGATCTGCTTCCCCGCCCCTATTCGCTTGAGCGTTACGGCAAACCCGCAGGTCGCAAGGTGGTGCTCACTTTTGATGACGGCCCGCATCCGGTTTACTCCGAACAGATCCTCGACATCCTGAAAGAGACCGAGACGCCTGCGACATTCTTTGTCACCGGCAGAAGTGTCATGGACGCGCCTGCGGTCTTGAACCGCATGATCGATGAAGGGCACGAAATCGGTGCGCATACCTTCTCCCATCCGCGCATGGATCAGGTGTCCAAAACCCGCGCAACGCTTGAATATTCCATGCTGGACAAGGTCGTGGCGGGTGCCGCGGGTCGTCAAATGACGCTCTATCGTGAACCGTTTCAACGCAGCGGCGGCCCGGTCACCGCGGATCGTGTCGCAGCGCTGGAAATCGCGTGGGATCGCGGCATGCAGGTCGTGGGCATGGACGTCGTGCCCCACGACTGGACGGGCTGGAGTGGCCGCGAGATCGCCGACTTTGCGATCAAGGAAGTCGAACGCGGCGCTGGCAACGTCATCCTGTTGCACGACGGCGGTGAAGACCGGACTGCATCGGTGGAAGCGACACGTTTGATCATCTCAGAACTTGGCGCCTTGGGCTATGAATTCACAACCGTTGCTGATCTGACAGGTAGCACGCGCGCCGCGCTGATGCCGGTTGCCGAAGGCGGCTATCAAACCTTTGACCGTGTCTCGTTCTCTTTGGTTGCATGGGGGCAGGATGCCATCGTGACCCTCTTCTGGCTCGCACTGGCTATCGGCGTGATCCGCTCGCTCGCCATCTTGCTTCTTGCTCTGCTCAACTGGCGGGGCCATCGCACCGTCTCCCTCACCAATCCTAAGGTTGCGGTGATCATCCCCGCACATAACGAGGAAAAAGTGATCCGCAGCTGCATCCAAAGTGTGCGGGCGAGCGACTACAAGAACATTGAGATCATCGTCGTGGATGATGGGTCCAGCGACAACACGTTGAACGAAGTCTTTGCATTCTCGCACAATCAAGAAGTGCGCGTTATCTCGCAGCCCAATCAGGGCAAATGGAGCGCCTTGAACCGTGCCCTCCTCAATACTTCAGCCGATATCGTGGTCTGTATCGATGCCGATACTCAGGTCGAGAAGAGTGCGATCAGTCATATGGTCAGACATTTTGACAACCCCAAGATCGGCGCGGTTGCGGGCAAAATCATGGCAGGTAACAAAGTCAACCTGCTGACCCGCCTGCAGGCCCTTGAATATACCACGGCGCAAAACGTCGAACGCAAAGCCTTTGACCTCATCAACGGCATGCTCGTGGTGCCGGGTGCCTTGGGTGCATGGCGTGTGGCTGCGCTTCGCAAAACGGGGCACTTCAGCGACGAAACAATGACCGAAGATACCGATTTGACCATTCAGGTCAATCGAGCCGGCTACCGCATTATCTACGAGGCAAATGCGCGCGGCTATACCGAGGTCCCCGAGCGGATCGGGCAACTTTTAAAACAACGTCTGCGTTGGTCCTTTGGCATGTTCCAAAGCGCATGGAAGCACAAGAAAGCAGTGTTCGAGGGGCGCTCTGTCGGGCTTGTCTCCATTCCCGACATGTTTATCTTTGGCTACCTCTTCCCACTGCTTGCTCCGATTGCTGATCTCTTTGTCGCGCTTTTGCTATACCGTTTGGTCAGCGGTGGCTGGGATGACAGCGCCGCAAGTTCGCAGGATATGCAGTATCTTCTGGCCTATCTCACATTGCCTGCGCTGGAGTTCCTGATCGCGGCCTTTGCCCTTGCACGGGACAAAGATGAAAGCATGTGGTCGCTGTTGCTGTTCCCGATCCAGCGGGTGTTTTACCGCCCGATCCTTTACTATTCCGTCATTCGCGCCATCCTGCGTGCACTCACCGGTCGTCTGTTCAGCTGGGGCACTCAAAAACGGCTGGGGCGTGATTATAGTTTGGCGACGAGCGGCACATGAAACGCAGAACCTTCCTCAAAGCTCTCGGTGTCGGCGCTGCGTTGATCCCGGTAAAAACCTTTGCCGCTGACTTTATCGGCGCAGTGACTCCGCAAACCTATCCGGTGATCACGGGAATAGACACGTCAACCTCCGTGCCACATCTGATTGCCGTGCTTGATACCCTGTGGGAGCGCAATATCCCTGTGACCTGTGTGGTCTCGCCGTTCGATGCCGAAGGTCAGGTGCTGTCACCCCAACACCCTGTAGCGCGTGTGCTCGCGGGATATCTACTGGGCGGCAGCGGCATTGAGGTGGCACCGTTTCAGGCCGATTTGGCAACCCTATCCCAGCATTTTCAGGCGCGCGCTGCACATAACGTGCTCAACGCGCTTCGTGAAATGTTGAACCCGGTAGAAAGAACACTCGGAATCCCCATCCGAGTTCAGACCCTGGCCTGTCACGACGTGACGCGCCCCGCCTCCCCCACGGCGGTGCGCTCGGCCGGGGTCTTCAATATTCTGAGCCTCCCTCAGAAAACCGCAGCCGTCGTTTCTGAAACATGGGAAAACGGTGTTGCGCGGCTGTTTGGCGGCACGCTTGTGGACTTGACCAACCCAGTCACGCCCGCAGCTGACGCGCGCACGCCAACACAGAACGTGGCCTATCTGTCGGCCAATGCGTTCTCAGATTTCTCGGTCGAAGATCTGACAGCAGCGGCAGAGCAGTTTGCCGAAAGCCTCGTGCAGCAAGAGGTTGACGGCAGCGCCTCATTGTTACCTGTGTCTGACCTGCAGTTGCGCGATGCTTATGATTTCAAACGCAATCTTTGCCTCCACCTTATGGAGGGGGCGAGTGAAACTCTGTCTGATACTCCATCGGCCCTCGCTAGCCTTCTAGACCGGCTCAAATTACCCTATTCGTCAGGCGTGGACGCAGCCCTTGAAGACGAACTAGCGATCTGGGTGCCGACCGAGATGCCAACGTCCGAAGATGATGCAAACCCTCAGCCGCACACAATTGAGATCACAGGGGTGTCCGCCAATGGCACTCCCACCATTAGTACCACCCGTCCCCTGAGTGCAGGCATCGCGGTTCGCCTGAGCGCAGGGGCTACAGCGCGGCGCGGCATCGGTGAAGACGGCGTTTTAACGCTCAGCCGTCGCAATTTAACCCGCCCCATCACCGCCGAAAGCTTGCAATCCGATTTTGCGGGGCTGCAGGATATGGTGATCGTCTTGCGTGACGGTGATTTCACCGATGATGTCACCCTCACATTGCTGGAACGGCAACTCATCAACACCCTTCGCGCACCTGTCACGCAGTTCACAACGCTTACCCGCCAAATTGAGCATCTGGTCCCAAACGGCCCGCTGCCATATCGCTATCGCCGTGTTGCAGCCGCGCAGCCAGAGCTGATCTCTCAGCGCGAGAAGCTGCCAGATCAACAACGTGCGGAGCTAATGGAAGATGCACGCGCAGCATGGCGTTATCTGGAGCGGTTCACACATCCTAAAACGGGTCTTTGCCCTTCGACGGTAGACTCGTCTCCGGGTGGGCGGCTGCATGAAGCCGTCACCATGTGGGATGTCGGCAGTCAAGTTAACGGGCTTGTTGCGGCGAAACAAATTGGCCTGCTCGACGAAAAAGGTTTCGAGACCGCGATTAAGAAGATTCTACCCAATATCACGGGTCGCGTCTCGCAAGACCGTCGCCTGCCGCAAGGCTGGATTCGCACCGATCGCGCACGTTGGGGCAATAAAAACTTTGACGGCAGTGACGCAGGGCGTCTCCTCGCTTCACTCGACAACCTGCGCCGCCATAGTGGCTTTGGCGAACAGTTGGTGGAGCTTGTTGGATCATACGACCTCGATAAGATTATCATCGACGGCGAAATCCACTCTGTAACCGAAGGTGAGCTACATAGCTCTTACGTCTCACACAGCGCGCATTACTCGGCGTTGGCCTTTCGGCGCTGGGGCCATGCCGCCCGCTCCCCTTACGAGGTCTATGCAGGTAAATCTGAACCCGACGGACAGATGGCCCTGCTCGAAGCGGTGGCACGGATTGGCCCAATCGGGGCCGAGCCGCTGCTGTTGGAAGGGCTGGAGTTGGGCATGTCGCGCCAGAGCGCTTATCTTGCGGATGTATTGTTCACCACCCAACTTGAGGACTTTCGCGAAACCGGCCGCCTGATCTGCGTCTCCGAAGGGCCGATCGATACCAGCCCGTGGTTCCTCTATCAAGGGCTGCAACTGGATGCCGAGACCCGCACATGGGCGATGGATACGGTTGGCAGTGAACCCGAATATCGCACGCCAGAGTTCCGGGATGAATATCTCGCGGTGAGCAGCAAAGCCGCCTATCTTTGGTCGGCAATGCAGCCCCATTCCTATTCGGACACTTTGCGCGAATACGTCCGCAACACCGCCAAGACCGAGAACGGCTTTTCCTCAAGCATATTTGTGAAATCCGGGCGCCCTACACGAGACTACACCGACCTCAATACCAACAGCATCATCTTGCAAGCAATCGCGCATCAGCTGGAAACCTCCGGCTGACGCGCGACGCTGAGCACCATATCAGAAGGTGCGGCATCCGGTTGCCGCAATTTCGCCGGGCGTAACCGGGTATCCCGGACGTGGGTTCAGGACCACCGATTGAATGCCCGTAATATGGCGCATGCAGGCATCGACCGAAGCCTCATCCATACGGCGACCACCGACATAGATGTCGATCCAGTCATGCCCGCGATGCCCAGTGTGACAGGGCCCATCCTGAGGGCGCGGACCGTCGCCACACATATCCTCGACGATTGCGTATTTCTGCAGTTTCTCGATATAAAAACGCGTTCCGGGTCGGTAGTCCATCACGCTACGCCCGCCTGTTTTCTTGTGGCCGACAGCAAGCGTGATAGGGTCTTCATAGGTTCCGACTCCACCAGCGGTGCGGTGAATCACAGGCCGGGCAATCTGAGCCGATCCACGCGGCGTATTATCCCACCAGCTATAGCCAGTCAGAAATACGTTCATGCTTTGTTCTTGATCAGGCGCGATTGCAACACGGGTCAGGCCAGACAAGTCATTGTCTACATTAAGCCGTGTGCTCACACTGCTGAATTCATTGTAGTCGGTGCGCACATTGTCACCACATGCGGAAAGGGAAATCGTTAACGCGGCTGCCGCGACAGCCTTGAGAGATACACTTGTCATGAGACCATCCTACTGAACAGAAACACTCCGGCTGCAGTGAGATCCTCACACCGAAGTTACCTCAGAAGGTGGGTCATAGGTGTTGACGAAACCCTAACAAATACGCCCCTAACAAATTGAAAAGATTATAAATATTTCCATTAATTTAGTTCAAATTTGAACAGTCTGCTTGGCTTCCAATATGCTGCGGCCTTATGCAAGACGAGCTGCGTGGAGCGCGTTCACCTGAACAACCTCACACCCCGCATCCGCACATTTGTCCAATACCTCTTTGGAAAACGCAGCCGCCGACACCACCACATCGTAGTCCCAAAGCACATGCTTACGGCAGGGCAACTCTCGGCCCAGTTTGGCCTGATCCACCACCAGAACCTTGCGCACAGCACAGCCTGCAACCGCCACCCGTGCTGCGATCTCATCGGTGTTGTAGTCTAAAACCTCGCCAGCCAGAGAGATGCCTCCACAGCTGAAAATCGCAATGTCGACCAGATAGTCAGCAAAGAAATCCCGGCTCGCGGTTCCGATCAAATCCAGATCCCGCAATCGCACCGCTCCTCCGGCAAGTGATACCGAGGCTCCCTCGGCGCCTTGCATGGCAATCACCGCATGGATGTTGTTGGTTGCAACGAACAAATCCTTACAGGTGGCCGCCAAAATCCGCGCACAGGCTTCGACTGTCGTACCAGTGCCCAGCGCCACGCGGCTGCCGTCGCCAACAAGCGATTTAACCGCAATGGCGATTTGCTGTTTCTCGCTGCGCGCAACAGACATTCTGGGCGCATAGCCAATGTTCTCAGACTGTTGCCGAAGCCGGGCATTGCCGTGGCGGCGCTGAACAAGTGCGGCCTCATCAAGCTCTCGCAAATCGGTTCGGATGGTCTGAACCGATACCCCCAGCCGCGTGGCCAGATCCGTCGCGGACATCTCGCCTTGCTCGCACAGCAGCCTGATGATCGCATCACGACGCCGGTTTAGCTCGCCTCTTCGCATTCGCTTTCCTTTGAAAGTGAACTTCAACGCGTCAGCAGTAACAACTACGGACGCGGCCGGGCAAGATAATATTAGATTTAGGAAACTGTCACAAAACCGTTTCAGACTCAGGCGATACGGGCGGCGTCATAACTTTCGAACGAAAGCTAAACGGAGATCCCGGATGAAACCCCTTCTGCCCGCTGCCCTTCTCGCTCTGACCGCCTCGGCCTCCTTTGCCGAGACGCTGACCCTCTATACATCGCAACCCAATGCCGATGCGCAAATGACCGTCGATGCCTTTATGGAGGCCAATCCTGACATCGAGGTGGAGTGGGTTCGCGACGGCACCACCAAACTGATGGCGCGCCTTATGGCCGAGATCGAAGCTGGGAACCCGCAGCCTGACGTTCTGCTGATCGCAGACACCGTAACCCTTGAGGGTATGGCCCAGAACGGTCAGTTGCAGGCCTATAACTCCCCCGAAGCCGACGCCTTCGATCCCGCACTTTATTCGCCGGATGGCTATTACTATTCGACCAAGTTGATCACCACTGGCATCGTGTACAACACCGGCGCCGAGATGCAGCCAAGCTCTTGGGCCGATCTCGCCGATCCGGCGCTGAAGGGTCAGATCGCCATGCCTTCGCCGCTTTACTCCGGTGCTGCCCTTATTCACCTTGCCACCCTGACCGGTGACAAAGACCTGGGCTGGGATTACTACACCAACCTCGCCACCAACGACGCCCGCGCCCAAGGTGGCAACGGCGGGACATTCAAGGCCGTCGCTTCGGGTGAGAAACCCTACGGTGTCGTTGTCGATTTCCTCGCCATCCGCAACAAGGCTGACGGCTCTCCGGTTGAGTTCGTGTTCCCCAAAGAGGGCGTCTCTTATGTGACTGAGCCGGTTGCAATCCTTGAAAGCGCCAAAAACGTGGATGCTGCGCAGAAATTCGTTGATTTCGTACTGTCCCAAAAGGGTCAGGATCTGGTTCTGGACATGGGCTATATCCCGGCCCGCAATGACATGGATGTTCCCGCAGGTTTCCCGGCGCGTGCAGATATCAAGCTGATGTCCTTTGATCCCGCTCAGGCGCTGGCAGATGCCGATGCCAACAAAGCGAAATTTGCAGAGCTTTTTGGCGCGGAATGAGCCTCGTCGCCACAAACTCCAGCAGCAGCCGGTCCGAGGGCCGGCTGCTGTCGCTCATTCTTGCTGTGGCGGTGCTGATCACACTCGCACCCGTCGCACGGCTGTTTTTTGAAGGCATCACGGCAGGCGGCGACCTCAATCTCGGGTTCTTTACCGAGGTTCTTGCCAAACCTGCGACCCTCTCTGCCCTGCGCCATTCGCTGATCACGGCAGGTTTCGGTACAGTGATTTCGGTGTTGATCGGCGGCACTTTCGCCTTTCTCGTGGCGCTCACGGATCTACGCCGTAAGGGCGCGCTGGTCTTTTGCCTGATGATACCGATGATGATCCCGCCGCAGATCACAGCCCTGTCTTGGACGCAGATCATGGGGCCTTCATCAGTGTTCCTGAAGACCCTCGGCCTTGCGCCACCGCTTGGCGCACCGCAGCCTTTATACTCTGCCGGGGGCATCATTCTGCTCTTGGGCATTCAGCACACTTCGATCATTTTCCTCACCCTGCGCGCTGGTCTGCGCGCGATCCCTCAGGAAGTTGTCGAAGCGGCTCGCATCTCTGGCGCAAGCGGTCTGCGTATCTGGGGGCAAATCGTATTGCCATTGACCTTGCCGAGCCTCTTGGCGGGCATCGCGATCACGTTTGTAACTGCATTGGGAAATTTCGGCATTCCTGCCATGCTGGGCATCCCCGCTGGTTATGCCACCCTGCCGACGCTGATTTATCAACGGCTTGCAGGCATGGGCACAACTGTGCTGGCCGAAGTTGCGGTGCTTGCGATCCTGATTGGCGTGGTCGCCATCTGCGGCATCTTGCTCCAACGATTTTTCCAACAGCGCCAACGCGTGCATCTGGTGGGCAGCACTGGCCGCCCTCTTTCGATCCCGTTGGGGCGCGCCAGACTGCCGGTTGAAATCGCGCTTTGGACAGTGATTGCTGCCATTTTGGTACTGCCTATGGCCGGACTGCTGGCGACGTCTCTGGTGCCTGCGTATGGTGTGCCGCTCAGGTTTGATACCATCTCACTTGATGGCTGGCATGAGGCGCTTTTCCGTCAGCCCGTCACACGGCGCGCCTTCCTCAACTCCTTTGTGCTCTCGGTGAGTGCGGCAGCGCTACTGATGGCGCTTTGCCTGCCGCTTGCGTGGCTAATGGATCGCCAAAAGACGCCGCTGGGCCGGGTCTTTGATAGCCTGTTAGACCTGCCATATGCCCTGCCCGGCGTGGTACTGGCGATCGCGATGATCTTGCTGTTGATCAATCTGCCTTTCACTGAGCTCACACTCTACGGCACCATCTGGATCATTTTCCTTGCCTATCTGGCGCGCTTCTTTGCAGTCATGTTCCGCCCCGTGCAATCGAGTTTGCGCCAGCTTGACCCCGCCATGGATGAGGCCGCGCAATCGGTTGGGGCATCGCTGTCACGACGGCTCAAGGACATTATCCTGCCACTGTCCGCACCTTCCGCGGCAGCAGGGGCGATCCTCGTTTTCCTCACCGCGTTCAACGAACTGACCGTGTCTGCCCTCTTGTGGTCATCGGGCACAGAGACGCTCGGTGTGGTGATCTTCAATCTCGACGACAGCGGCGAGACGGTGATGGCCTCCGCCGTCGCCATGACCATCGTCTTTGTCGTGATGTTCCTGATGGCGGTGATCCAAGCAACCTCCCGCCGCCTGCCCAAAGGAGTAGTGCCATGGCAGAGCTGACCCTGTCCCATGTGGCCAAGCATTTCGGTGATGCTGCCGCGCTCAAATCCGTCTCCACCACCGTACGCGATGGCGAATTTCTGGCGCTGCTTGGACCGTCAGGCTGTGGCAAGTCGACCCTGCTGCGTCTATTGGCGGGTTTCGAGCAACCAACAGAAGGCCGCATCCACATTGGCCAACGCGAGGTTGCCAATGCCGCCAGCCGCCTCAACGTGCCACCCGAGGATCGCAATATTGGCTTTGTGTTCCAATCCTACGCGCTCTGGCCTCATATGAACGTGCGCCGCAATGTGGGGTATCCGCTGGAAATCCGCAAACTGTCCAAAGCAGATCGTGACGCCCGTATCGACGCCGCGCTTAGTGCCACGGAACTCACCCCCTATGGGGACCGCATGCCTTCTGATCTCTCTGGCGGGCAGCGTCAGCGGGTGGCGTTGGCCCGGTGCCTCGTTTCTGATCCAACGGCCGTCCTGCTGGACGAGCCACTCGCAAATCTCGACGTGGCTTTGCGTGCATCTATGCAAGAGGTGTTCAGCGATTTTCACCGTCGGACCAGTGCCACTATGGTCTATGTCACCCATGATCAGGCCGAGGCAATGGCCATGGCCGACCGCATCGCGGTGATGAACCAAGGTGTGATCGTACAACTTGATACGCCCGAAGCACTCTATGCCCGCCCGCGCAGCCGATTTGTTGCCGAGTTCATTGGCGAGGGCGCAGTGGTACCATTGACCGGTGCGGCCCATAGTGACGCAGGTGCAGAGGCCACGTTGCTCGGCACGCGCCTGCGGGTGGAAACGGACGCAGAGCACCCGGCTCTCGCCTGCCTGCGCCCGGAAAACCTGCGCATTACGGAAACCGGCGATATCCGCGCGCGTGTCGACCGCGTCACCTACCTTGGGGGTCGCTATCGCCTCGATCTCACCGCATCGAGTGGAGACGCGCTGGTCACTCAATCCGCCACACGGCTCCAACCCGGCGACCAAATCGGCCTCGCGCTTAGCGCGCCTTGGGTCTTTGCCGCCGCCTGACAGGATCCAACTCATGAGCACCATTACCGTTCTCTCCGGCATCGGAGACAAGGGCCCTGCCGCCTTGCGCCTCGATACCGGGCGTCACCGCTGGTTGCTGGATTGTGGCTTCGGCCCGGAGGCCAACGCCAATTTCGACCCCAAGTGGCTCGACGGGGTCGATGCGGTCTTTGTGACCCACGACCATATCGACCACATCGGCGGTGCGGCTTACGCAGTCGAGGCGGGCCTGCCGATCTACGCCACACGCCGCACATCACAGGCCCTGCCCCCCTCCGCACTGGTAAGGGAACTGCCAGAACGCGGGGAAACCCTGATCGACGGCATCCGCCTGACCACTGGCCGCAACGGCCACGCGCTTGGCGGCGTCTGGTTCCACTTTGACCTTGGGGAGGGCCTGTTCTACTCCGGCGATTGGTCGGAAGAAAGCGATTGGTTCGCTTTTGACGCACCGCCGCAAGCTGCCACCGCCATCATCGACTGCTCATATCATCTCAGCGACGTGCCGCAGTCCCGCCGTCTCGAGGATCTTGATGCGCTGATCGACGCTCTGCCCGGTCAGATCTTATTCCCTGTGCCTCCCTCGGGCCGCGCGGGTGAGCTTGCTCTGCACCTCATGCGCCGCTTTGGACCCACAGCTGTTCTGCTTGACCCGGAATGTTGCCACACCCTACGCGCCGCATTGACCTCGGGCGGTGTTGCGCCCAGCGCAGATGAAATCGCGCCGCTGCTGGACCGAGGCCCTCTGGATGAAGCGCGTTTTCTGATATGTGATACCCCCAACGCAGATGGCGGAGCCGCCTGGGCATATGTCCGTGCCTGGCGTGAGAGCGGTCGCTTGGGACGTGATGCACATGTGATTTTCACAGGCCATATGACGGCTCACGCACGCGGAATTGAGGCCGTTGAAGGCGGATACTTCCGCCGCTGGAATGTCCACCCCCCCCTTTCAGATCAAATCGCTATGGTACACCGCCTTGGTGCAAAGCGATTTGCACCTGCATTCTGCACGATGCCAGAGGACTATTTGGTGGAAGCAGGGTTTGGTGCACAGGTTTTTATGCATGACACGTTGGACCTATAATGAAGAACCTCCCGCCCCTGCCCCCGCGCAGCCTATGTTTAATTAGACATGGTGAAACCACCGCCAACCGTGACGCCATCATCGCAGGGCGGCTCAACGTCGCGCTGACAGAACAGGGGCGCAACCAAGCGCGCGCGTTAGCTCAGATCCATTGGCCAGAGCCTATCATGGTTTTTTGCAGCCCAATGGAGCGCGCGTGCGAAACAGCGCATCTTGGTTTCCCAATTTCAAAGCCTACGGTCATTTCCGGTCTGCATGAACGGGATTGGGGCATATTCGAAGGCCAGCAGCTTTCCGAGCTTCCACCACGGGATCGCACCCCCGAGGACGGAGAAGGCTGGCGAGACATGGTGCTACGCGTCCATGCCGCAATCACCGAAGTTTGCTCAATCGCCGTCGACAGTCTTCCAGTGCTCGTCTGCCACTCGGGCGTCATACGCGCAACGCGTTTGCTCGCAAAACAAGAGGGTGTGGGGATACGGCCCGGCAATGCACGGCCAATCCTGTTCGACTATCGCGACGGAGACCACGCAGAAACACCCCTTGATTAAATTCCCCCAAGGTGTTCGCTCTACGTGCTCGGAGTCCCGGCACCTGTCTCTAAGGCTATTTAGATCAATTTGAGAGATATTTTGTTAATTTTTCTCTTCTAGCATCCAAACGGACCCAATCATGGATGCCATCGAAAAGGTATTCCATACCAACCGACGTTCAGCCTTCCCCCAAAGGAACGGCGGAGGAAACCGTGCTAGATTCGACCCTATCAGACAAATCAAGCTGCCTGATTTTTATGCCCGCGCGAAACTGTGAATTGTTCGCGGCAGAAGCCATCAGGAGTGTGTCACGCCAGACTATGGATGATGTCTTCATTCTCTACGTCGACGACGCATCGGAAGACCAAACAGGCGATATTGCGCAACATTACCTGAAAGAGCTCTTTCCAGGTCGGCATGCGTATATCCGCAATGAAACGCGCATTGGGAAGTCTCATAACATCTGGAAACACTTGAGACCGCGAGCGAGTGAGGCCGAATTCATCGGGATTTTGGATGCCGACGACCAGCTTGCAGATATGACCATCTTGGACAAACTGGCGCAAAGATACGGTGCCGGCAAAGACGTGGTTTGGACCAATTATTTTATGGATAGCGGGCATCGCGGCATGAATGCGGCGCTGGATCCGGAGCTCTCTCCGCGCAAGCAGAGATGGAGCACCAGCCATTTTTTCAGTTTCCGCGCCGCTTTGCTGAAAAACATTCCCGAAAGCTACTATAAAGATCAGGAAGGAAATTGGTTTCAGGGCGCATGCGATGTGGCCTTGGCGCTTCCTATTCTGGATCAGACGCGCAACTACGAATTCATCCCCACACCGGCCTATCGGTATACGTCCAGCAATCACCTGTCGTTGCACAACAGCACCCCAAAGGTGAATGCGATCACGTCAAAGATCCAGCTGCAAAACTCAAACCAAGTTTTTGCAAAACCGCCCCTTCCCCTTTTCACCAATGCCAAGGTTGAGGAATCCGTTTCCATGCACCAGCCAGACACCACAGCCACGCATTCTGCCGCCCCGCTCTCAACCGACATCTGGAGCGAGAAAGCAGCGCAACTGCTAATCGCGCGCCATCCCACGCTACTGAACGCGCAAGCAATCTGTGGTGCAGATCATCTCTCTGCCCTGCAACTTTGGTCCATCAGCGAGTTGTTGCAATCAGCCAGTGGCGAATGCCTTTTTATCGGCGCCCCGGATACTGCGCTGATTTTGACCGCACTCGCGAAAGACACGCCAGAGATCCACCTGACCTGCCTCGTCGAAGAGAAAGAGGACGCGCCGCATTTGCGGGCACGCCTTGCATTGTTGGGGCTGGCAGAGCAAACCAAGGTGATCTCAGGCCCTCATGCCAAGGTAGAAATGAACCAGCAGAGCTGTTCTTTCCCTGCATGTACCGAACTGGAGGGGCTTTCACCGCTTTCCTTGATCTTCGTCGATGGACGCGCTTCCGAGAATGAGGAAACTTATACAGCGATTGCGCTTCCCGCGGTCTCTGAGCACATCGCAGAGCGATCCTTCCACTTCTGTGCGCTGACGGGTGAAGTTTCCACAGCACAAAAGATTGCGACCACCTTGGGGCAACTCACGGTTGGTCTGGAATTTTGCACCGGCGCGCTCGGCGGGACGGGTCTTGTGTGTTTTCCTGCAAATCAGGAGTAACGACCAATGGGCCTTATGACCTCTTCGCAAGCAATATCAAAACATGCCAAAGGCGGCCGCGTGAATACCGCCGCCACTAAGTCGATAAAGCGCTTCACCGCATTTAATGTGGATATTGCGCTGAGCCTGCCCACGACAACCGATCATATCCAACGCACCATTCGCGAGAACGGCGTATTTTATGAGCAGCAAATGCTCGCAGCGCTGTCCGCACTTTTGCCCGAGTCCCCCTGCATCGTGGATGTGGGGGCCGGGATTGGCAACTACAGCCTGTTTTTCTCTCTTATCACAGACGCGCGCACCATCTGTTTTGAAGCAGACCCGCAGGTCTTCTGCACACTCGAGCAAAACATCGCGCTGAATGACATGGCAACCCAAGTCGAACCGCACGAGATCTCACTGGGCGCGGAACCTGCGTCGGGCACTGGCGAACATGGTGCAACCCTTGATACATGTCTGTCTGATCAACATGTCGATTTGATCCGCCTCGCCCCAAGCGGAACAGAAGCGGACGTATTGCGTGGTGCCACCGCCGTTCTGGAACGCAGCCATCCAATGGTTGCTGTAGAGCCCGCATCACTTGATGCGCTTGCCGAGATTGAGGCACTGCTGCGTCCTTTTGGGTATCGCAAAACCCGAAGATATGGCGACGCACCTGTTTTCCTGTTTGAAAAAGGGTTGAAAGCAAGTGCGGATCAAGGTTCGTACACTCAGCAAATTTTAGAGAGCGTCAAAGGCAACCTCCCGCAAACCACCGGAATTTATGCAGGTCTTTCGACAACGCCGGGGAATGAAGCCGCATTGCGCGCAAGCGTGATGTCTCTTTTGCCGCAGGTGGACGGTTTATTCATCTACCTCGCAGGATATTCCGAGGCACCAAGCTTTCTGAATAAGTTTGACAAAATCAAATATACCATCAGCGAAGAAACCGCGAACTTCAGTGAGATTGGGCGCTTTTGGGGTTTGGGCCAGGTTGAAGATGCGGTCTTTGTCACATGTAGTGACGAGATCATCTACCCCACTGATTTTACCGCGCGCATGGTTGCCGAACTGGCGCAAACCAAAGGCATGGGCATGGTCTGTGTCGAAGGCACACTCTTGGTGCAAGCGACCGGGGATGCCCAGTCGCAGCCCGCCAGCAGCAGCTTTGCATTGGAGCGAGAACTGATCCGCCGCCGACGCGTACACATACCTGCGACAACAGCCTGCGCCTTTCACACCAAAACTGTTCCAGTCTCTCTTACAGAGTGCGATCCGGGCATCCCTGCAGATGCACAGATTGCCACCTACGCGGAGACGCATAATATCTCACGCTATGTGATCCCCAGACCAGCGGCGTGGTTGCAAACCCTCAAGACCGAGCGCAGGACTGCGGGCAAAACTGACAAAGGAGCCCTGAGGACTATCCCACCGCTCTCTCTTGCATCCTCTGAGGATCGCGTGCCTATCATCGTGCTGTCTCTTGAAAAAGACGACAACATCATCTCGGCACTGAGCGCTTTGAAACCTAAGGTCAGGGACTTGGCCCTGTGCATTGTCTGTGATGCTGCTACGGACCGCCTGAAGACGCTTGTCTCTCAGCATCAGTGCAAATGGGAAATCCACCTATTGGAACGAAAATCTCCGCTCTCAGATTTTTATCAAAAGCTCTTGGAAGAGAATGCCGAGCGGACCACCTATCTGGAGGTTCGAGGCCGTGGGTTGGAACCGCTCACTCTTGACGATGGCCCAAGGGAGTGGATCGACGCGACGTTCTCAAAGAGTGAGCACTCATAAATCCATCGCGCCTTAGCATGGCACCAACTGACAAATAGGAAGCAGGTGCAGCACAGTGCCTGCTATTCCTGACCTGGAACCTCACCCGTATCTTCCGGCGATGCTTCGGAAACCGGGTTGAGGCGCACATAGGCAAGGGCCGCGCTGGCTTCGAGGTTTTTACTGCGGATTTCATCGAGAACCTCTGGCAAGACGCGCGCACTCGAACTGCCGTCTCGCAACAAGGCCGCACGGGTAAGAGGCGTGCTGCTGGACACCGCAAGGACCAACTGCGGTGCAGCCTCGGCTCCCTGCGCCAATGTCAGCCCAAAGTCCAGCGTATAGCTCCCAGATCCGGTACTGCTGAGACGCTGTGTCAGATTGTAGAGATTTCCATTGGGACCAACGAGTGCCACCCAAACAGGCCGCCCCACCTGACTGTTTATCCGCGCCTGCAAAGCCGCGCCGCTTTCAACCTCGTCGGCCGAGAGTGACAGGCCAATCGGGTGCGGCCAACGCCCTTGCAACCTGCGCACAAAGTCCAACGCACTGCATTGCTCAGAATTGACCTCGCGAGGCAACACCGATGGCCGTGCGCCAAACCGTTCTTCATAGGCCGCAGGTAATCCTTCAAAACCGCCATCGGTGGTCGAATATGTTTCTATCCGACCCGCATTCTGACCTGTAGACAGCCGTGTGCTGAAACTACATGCGCCGGTGTCGAGTAATGCCAAGAACCCCTCTCTGGTATCACCCGCAACCGAAGGGAGGTCACCATTGGAGGCAGCCGATGTGTTCTCCTCCTGCGCCGCAGTTTGTTGCTCTGCACCTGCATTGAGTGCCCCGGATTGCCACGCGTACCAGCCGCCACCGGCAGCCACCACACAAAGCAACCCCGCCCACAACACCCCATTTCGGCGTTTGGGTGGCTCCTCCTGAAATGGGTTCGGGGCAGTGGTCTGCGCCGTAGGGTAAGCAGAGACATGTGATGTATGGGCAGGTGTTGGCACCTGTAGCCCGGTCATAGTCCCTTGCGGTGGCAGCGACAAATGTGACGCCGTTATTGCGCCAGCCTGTCCGATATTGTGCGGAGTGAAACCATCTTGAAAATAATGCGCAGGAATTGCTGAGGGGTTTTCCAGATAGTTCAGCACATCGCGCATGGTGGCGGGGCGATGCGTGGGGTCTGGCTCCAGCATATGAGACAAAAGCGGGCGAAACTGTGCCGGAACATCACTGAGATCAGGGATCTTGCGGCGTGCTTCGACGGCCTCAACGATGGAGCTGCCCATATCCAGCGGCTTGCCCCGCAACGCAGCCGCAGCAAGCAGACCCAATCCGTAGACATCCACCGCCGCCCCCATCTGTCCCCCGAAGTGGCCCAGCTGTTCCGGCGCGACATATTTGAATTTTCCGGCAAATTGCCCGGCGATGGTCCCTTCCGAGAGGGTTTGCGCCTTGGCGATGCCAAAATCGATCAGGCGCGCCTCGCTAATGATACCGCTGGCGAGCATAACGTTGTCGGGAGAAAGATCTCGGTGCACCACCCCCTTGGCATGCGCCTTGGCAAGCCCGTTGGCGATACGCTCAATCAGCGTCTGCCCTGCCGCAGCAGGTAACGCACCGTATTGGCGTATGTGATCGGACAGCGGAATGCCGTCGATGAACTCCATCACCAGAAAATAGCGGTCCAGATCACGATCATGAACATAGTTGTAATAGCGCACGATCGCATCGTCGTGCAGCAAACGCAGGGTACGCGCCTCGCGGCGAAACATCTCGCTCGCTTGTGCATCCCGGATCAGATCCGGACGGATCGCCTTGATCGCCACGGGGTCTTCGGTCCCGACCTCGACGCCGCGATAGACCTCCCCCATGCCGCCACTCTTGAGCGCCGCTTGGATTCGGTAGTTATTGTTGATGACCGTCCCCGGAGCCAGGGTGATCTGTGCCGGATCTTTGATCTCAGTTGACGTCGGCGCGGGGACCGGTTGCAACTCGGTTGCCTCACTCCCCTCTGGGACAGCTGATGGCGAGGGCATCGGTGCCGGAGGCGATGAAGGATCAGCAGGCGCTACCTCGATAGACGGATCCGCAGCGATCAGGCGCGTTCGCTCGTCATCCTCGTCGTGGACCTCAGGCGCGAGGTCGTCTTCGGGCTTATCTGCATCACTCATGCGAGGTCATCCAGGACATCTTCATCCAACGCATCGACCTCACCAATTGGGGCCTGAGTACAGCGGAGTGCAACCACGGTGACATTGTCCTTCGCACCTCTTGCGAGCGTTTCGCGGATCAATTCATCACAGGCCTGTTGCGGCGGCAGAGCGGCAAGACACTGTGCAATCTCGTGGTCTTTCATATGTTCTGTCAGGCCGTCTGAGCATAACAGCAACACATCTCCCGATTGCAGCTGCCCCTGAATCTGGTCGCATTTCACAGTGTCATCGACCCCTACAGCGCGGGTGATCACATTCTTGCGCGGCCAGTTTTCGGCCTCTGTTTCCGAGATGGTTCCCGCCGCCAGCAATGCGTTGACTTCGGTGTGATCGCGCGTTTGCTGCACCAATTGCCCCGCGCGATGCAAATACACGCGACTGTCGCCCGCCCAGATACACGAAAACGCCGGTCCATGCGCCAGCACGATCACAACAGTTGCGCCAATGGTGCTGCCACCAAGCTCCGCACTGCGCGTCCGGATCACATCATTGGCCCGATGCAGCCGCTCCATTGTCCGCGCGACCAGATCTTCTGGTGAGACAGCGCAGCCTACCGTGTCGAGATATCGCACGATGGTCTGGCTTGCAAAATCACCGGCAGCGTGACCGCCCATGCCATCCGCGACGACCCACAAGCCAAGGTCAGGACGGGCGAGCAGTGAATCTTCGTTGATCTCGCGGCGACACCCAACATCCGTTGCAAGGCCTGTCTCGAACCCGAACTGCAGCGCATTTGTCATCACTCGGCCCCTTCGCGCGCAAGAGGTGCTCCGGCCAATAGCCAATGCAATGCCGCAGCAGATGGAAGACCGGCACAGCCAAGCCAGACTGCGGCCTTTGTTTCCGTCGCAGGCGACCACCAGTAACTGCGGTTGAGCAATGCGCGTTCTGCATCCGCCTCGCCCGCAGCGTCTAACAGCGCCGCCAGATCACCATTGGGTTGATGCGCCCAAAGAGTGTCTCCGGTGCGGGCGGTTTCCTCATCCTCCTCAGGGAGTTGCAATTGCAACCCATCCAGCAAGGCAGACCCACCCTGCCCCGGCTGCATCGCCGAGAAATGCGCCGAAAGCGCCTCATAAGCAGACTGGTCGCCATCCTTGATCGGGGCTGCGACCGCCGCGCCCTGAGCGATCAAAATCAACGGGTAGCGTCGCCCGGCCCGATCCTGAGAGCACCGCATCACCCCCATCAAACTGCGCCCAAGCACCGCGCGCCCGATCCAGAACCTCAGATCCTGCGCCTGTTGCCAGAACGCGGGCCACGCCTGCCCTTGCTGGTCGCGGATCTCTGCCAGAGCCTGTTCTAACCACGTCTCCAAATGCTCAATGACAGATGTCTCGACATTGGCGCGCAGGAAGTCCCCATAGCCCGGGTGTTTTCCCAATAGTCCAATTTGGGCTGTCATAGGCGTTACTCCAGCGAAATCGGGCAGGAAAAATTCGTCAGTTCCGGCATCAGGAAGGGCACCGTGGTACTGTCAAACTCAATCCGGTAGTTGATCGAACGCCCGCCGATTTCGTGACGCACGTCCACAACATTGCCCGTCACCTTGGCGCGCCCACGGCGCAGGAAGTTCACAATGTCCCAACGCCCATCCGCAAAACTAAGGGTGGAATCGCGATTGCGTTTTTCAGGGAACAGCTGGGCCGAGACACCAGAGGATTGCCCCGGCCAAGAGAGCGCGGCCGGGCTGCTGCCGGGCTGGGTACGCACAGAGGCACCGTTCACGGACAACACGGCAAGCTCGACCGAAGGCGATGAATCCGTATGGATCACAGACATCCCCACTTCGGGTTCCGGCGCCCCCGTGGCAAAGAAAGCCAGTTGGATCGCCTGCGCATTGTCAAATTGGCGCAAGGTCTGCGGGGACAGTCGTTGCCCAATGGCGCTACCGGGTGCGGGACGCAAGCCATCCGGCGTGCGGATCACATGTGGCTGCAGATAGGAGCTGTAATAGCGATCCATGCGCCCACCGGGACCGAAGAACTGGCCGAACACCGCAGGCGACACATGCCGGCCGCCCCCGAACGGGAACAGCGGAGCGATGAAATCACGGCAGAACTGGCTAACATCATCGTTGAGCGCCCGGTTGAGCTGCGCCATCGATGCATCCTGCGCCTCAGAACGGAACTCCGTTTCGGCCTCATTGAGCAGACGAGCCAATGGTGCGGGCAAGGCGGTGTTGTTCATGGTGAGCGCAAGAAGCGTCTCGTTCAACATCACCTCATCTGCGGGCGTCGGCGCGACCGCCGCCTGACGGCGATTTTCACGCAGATCCCCCAGTGACGCGAGGACGATATCGATGGGACGCTGCCCCGGTTCACCTTTAAGCAGGCTATGCCATTGGGCAAAATCGTTAGAAATCCGCTCTACTTGACGGCGTTGCAAATCCTCAGCGCCCGCCTGACCAGCGGCCCCGGCCTGCGCCTGCACCTTGCTGCTGTTGCGGAAGCTGTCCATTGCGACCCGCTGGAACACGCCGGACTGGCTATAGATCCGGCTAAAGACCGCATCCCCCATGCTGGCGCTCAGATCGCCGCCAGAGGCAGCAACCGCAGCTGGATCAAGGTTGTCGAGTTGCTCATAGAGGCGCACCAGACGGGTTTCGCTCTCGATCGCCTGCACGAGGTTGAGGAGCGGTGACCCCACTGGCGAAGACGCCGCGGCAAGGGCCGCATATTGCGGTGCATCTTCGGACATGCTCTTCAGGCCGATCCGCGCCAACATTTCTTTCCATGCTGCCGTGAATTCCAGCCGGTACATCCGGTGCAGCTCACCCTCAAGACCCGCAAGCTGGGTGTCATAGCCGACCCGCGTTGCAGCCTCGCCCAACACCCACTGATCTTCGCGCAAGCGGCTGCGCGCAGAGGTCAACTCTTCCAGGAAATAGCCCCAATACCCCTCAAAGGTATAAAGCGCAGGCACCCCAACCATATTCAGCGGCGCGCCATCGGTGGTGTCCAGAACCTGTTGCACATTTCCTTGCAGGCGCTCCACCAAGTTGAAGTCGGCGATACCGGAGGTCGCCACGCGTTCCTTGATCGAGGCATAAGCCTGGTCGGCAAGCGGCAAATTCACGATAGATTCTCGGGCTTTACGCAGGATTTCCGGGTCAATCCCAATTTCGGGCCTGCGATCCCCATCCAGCGCCAACATAGCGGTAAGGTGCGCCTTCAACTGCTCGCGCTCATCATACTGCCCGGTGGAATTGAACTGCGCGCGCCACAGCGTTTCAAAGTAGTTCACCACAGCCGCATCATTGGCTTCTGCGTCGCCCTGCCCTTCACCGCCAAGCAGCAAATAAACCTTGAGCGCACGGTAGACTTCCGCCGTTTCCTCATCCGCGATGAGCTGCGGAATAGCGTTTTCCATGTGTAGGATCAGGCGCGGGCGCAACATACGCTCCAGCCCGTCAGAGTATGCCCGCTCTGTCGCACCAGACAATTCCTGATACCGCGAAAGTCCCATTCCTTCCCAGAAACTGGGCGCGCGCGTGTCTCCGTAACCGGTGGTCATATCTCGCAAATCCTGCAGATATGGCATCACCACAGAGGGATCACTGTCATCGATCACTGAACGGGACAGCTCGTTGCGAGCCGCATCAAAGAACGCCACCGCATCCTTTTCCGCACTACGGGTCAGGGTCGCGTTTTGCCAGTAGCTATAGCCGAAAGCCCCGACGGTGCCGAGCGTGGCAAGCACAATGGAGATCAACGCAGCACTGCGCAAAACAGCGGTGCGACGCATCGCGATGCGATCATATCCCACCCAATCACGTTCCTCAAAAATCACCTTTTTGATGAGGTCATGCAGGAAATAGGATTTGCCCTTACCCGACATAAAGGCGGGCTGGAACATGTCGCTGCTGTCACTGTTGCGGGACATTTCGCCCAGCACCTGATCGACGGGCGTGCCCTCTTGTGTGCCAGAGGTGAAATAGAACCCGCGCAGGATGGCATTGGTCTTGTAGCGGGTTGGTTCGAACACCACCCGCAGGAATTCGCAGATATTGTCGCGCAGCATGCCCATCTGACCGGGCAGGCCAAAGATCGCGATACGGCTGGCACCGTCCGGCTCTTCATTCATGCGGTCGATGACCTCATCAGAGAGACGGCTCAGGAGCAGATCGAATTCCGTGCCCGCTTGTTTGTAGGTATCAAGCTGGCGGTCCTTGGTCTGAAAGGTCACACCCCAAGCTGCTTTGCGTCTGCTCAGGCTGAAACTGGAGAAATACTCGCGGAAACCTGCAACCAGATCCGCTTTGGTGAACAGCACATAGACCGGGAAGTCGATGCGCAGCACCTCGTGGATTTCCGCCAGACGCGCCCGCACCGTTGCCGCATGCGCCGCGATTGTCTCGCTGGAGCCCGACATCATGTCTTCGATTGAAAACGCAAGGATCACGCCATTGACCGGCTGATCCGGGCGGCCCTTTTTCAACAAACCAAGGAACGCATCCCAGCTGGCCTTGTCCGCTGCGGCGTCACTGTCGTGCATCGTATAGCGACCGGCGGTATCAATCAGCACCGCATCTTCGGCAAACCAGAAATCGCAATTGCGCGTCCCGCCAAAACCCTGCGCCTTGTCCGGGAGTGCCTCTTGGCCGGGAAACTCGATCCCGGCATTGGTCAGCGCCGTGGTTTTCCCGGCTGCCGGAGGACCGATGATCACATACCATGGCAGATCGTAGAGATAGTTCTTACCGCCCGCTTTTTTCAGCTTTGCCATCGCCTCTTGCATACGTTCCGTCAGGACGGAGGCATCCCCCACGGGTTCGTGCAACAAGCTGTCTTCGAGTTCCTGCGCGCGGCGGCGACGGCGGCGCCAGCGGATGCCATAAACCAGCGCAAGAATCGCAAGGAAGATGCCAATAACCATGGCGCGGAACCAGATCGATGCGGTCAGCGCAAAGCCCGTCATCGGAAAGCCAAACCAGATCGCGGCGATCAATGCCAGCACGCCAAGGATGGCAAATGCCACCCGCGCCCAAGGCTTTTTCATCCAGCGAAACATCTGGCTAAAGAGGTTAAAGAACCAGCGCATATCAGTTCTCTCTCGGGATCAGAATTTCGACGCGCCGATTGCGGGCGCGGCCTTCACGGGTGCCATTGTCTGCGATCGGATCAACCGGGCCTTTGCCCTCGACCGTAATGCGATCAGGGGTCTCAAGCTGCGCCGCCAAAAGGTCAGCAACGGTCTGTGCGCGCGCCTTTGAAAGCTGCTCGTTTGATTTGAACCGCCCTCGACCAGACATCGGCACACTGTCGGTGTGACCCACGACACGGATCGGCCCTTGCTCTGCATTGAGCGCCTTGGCAGCCGATGCGATCAAAGAGTCGATATCGCTGGTCAGATCTTCGGAGCCCGAGCGGAACCGCAGCGCCTCGCTCACCCGGATCAGCACCCAATCGTTGGTCCGATCAAGTTCAATCTGACCGGTTTCCAGCTCACTCTCCAGCGCTGTGGACAGACGTTCCATCTGCGTGCTCGGTGGTGCTTCATAGGGGCGCACAACGGGTTGCGTGCGTTCGATTGCAATACTTGGCTGACCACGGTGCAGCGCCAGGATGCCGTCCCGTACCTCAGCACTTTGTTGGGTCAGCACGGTCGACAGCGTTGCAAAAAGCCCGGTCACCACCACCGCCGACAGGCTCAACGCGATCCAAAGCGGCAGTTTCCCTTGATTGCGACGCCCGCCCATGGGAACCGCGCTCCAACGCGGCGAAATATCATCATCGGGACGAGGCTGCACACGGCGCAGGGTTTCGTAAATTGCGTTACGAATGCGGGCGCTTTCCACCGCGCCGTTGGGCATCGCTCTGTATTGTCCCTCAAACCCAAGCGACAGACAGGTGAGCATCAGTTCCAACAGATGGAACCGTTGGCCGGGCGCGCGCATGGCCTCATCCATTTTCTGGAAGAACCCCACGCCAGACGAGCGATCACCGAAGAACCGCGCCGCCATCGAGTATTCCTGCCACATGCCGCGATTGGCACCGGGCAGGTTCTGCACGATGTCATCTGCGGTTGCCGACAGCGCATATTTCGCATCAAGCACATCCTGCGACGGCAGCCCCTCGGCCTGTGCACGGCGTTCAAACCCGTCGATCTCGCGGGTGACGTGGTCAATCAGTGGGCCCGCCTGCATTTCGACCAATCCGGTCCGCAAACGTCCCAGCAACACCAAGAGATCCGCAGATGCCGCGATCAGGGGGTTAGACGACTTGCCGGCACCGCTACCCTTGGCGTTCAACGCATCGGCAAGTGAGATCCGAGGCTGTTGTTGGGCGTGCTGGTGCTGCGGTGCTTGTCCGATTTCGGGGAAAATCCCGTTCCCGGCTGCTGCCTGCCCGGTGCCCGGCGTGTAATAGGGCTGCTGTGGTGCCGGGCGCGGCGGTTGCGCCGCAGGCATTGGCGCAGGCTGGGGTTGCGGCGCAAGCGGCCCACGATGCCACGTGTCATCCGGTGACGGAGGGGCATAGCCCCCGCCCGGCGCTGGCGGAGGTTTGGGTTGCCCGAATACGGTTTTTTCCGGCGCAGATCGCGGCGGAGACACAGGTGAGATCGGCTGACCAAATACCGTCTTGTCGTCGTCGTCCGACATTACGCCCCCTCTGGCACTGCCCAGCATTCCAGTTTCATATCAGGCCAATTGCCCGCAAAATGCATGCCGATGGCCGGTGCGGTGGAGAACTCGCGCCACAGATCTGAGGATTTATCCAACAGGAAGTAGACACTGGTCGACACCACACGGATCTGACGCGGTGGGTTGGGCAGATGCACCAATCCAATCCCCGGCAAGTTGTTGCTGACGATCTGTTTCATCGCCGTCGATGGTCCCACCTTGCACAAGCGCGGGAATTCCTGCTGTACCTGTGTCAGCGGCAGCCCGGACGAGACCTCAATCACAAATGTAGCCTTGGCAAACAGGCTGCGGTCGTTGACCAGCGCCGCATAAGAATTCGCACGCACCTCGTTGAGCGGCAGGCGCACCGCCCGACCCACGTCACGGGCCAGCAATTGCTGGATATCCTGCACAAGCGCAGTGAAGCCGCTGCGGCTGGCCTGATGGTCGTAGCGCGCATAATCCGGTGCCTTGCGCGCCCCATGATCAAAGGTCGAAAGCTCGCCAGCCAGTGCCAGAAGTTTCTCATAGAGCCGCTCTGGATGCAGATTGGCGAGCCCCTGCATATGCCTCAGCACCGGCAATTCCCGGTTCAACACCATCAGCATCAGGTAGTCCGTCGCCTGCATACCACCGCCAGAGGTCGGATCAGCAGCAAACCGGGCAAGCGTGTCCAGTTTTGCTTCGATCCAGCCAATCACACGGCTGAGATACCCCTCATAGGCCGGATGCACGCGCGTCACCAACCCAACGGGTGGAACGGTATCATCCAGCGTCACGATGCCATCGCGCATCTCGATGATACGGCCAAGGCGGATGTTCTGATATCCGGGGCGCGGCGTTTTGCGCAGCACCAGTTCCAGCCGGGGTTGCGCAATTTCCACCAGATGCTCTGAACGGCTGTTGGAGGCGTTGTTAACCACCGTCTCCGCATCCAAAACGTAGCGTGTTGCCGCATCGGCAGCAGCGGGCGACACATCCTGCCCACTGACGCTTGCATCTGGCAAAGTCAGCCACACGTCCAGCCCCTGCGCTTCATCTTCGGGCACCGATACCGGAACCGGTAACGGCACCGAACCGGGCGCGTCAAAGGCGATCCCATCGGGCATGATCCCGGCCACTGCGCGCAGACCGATCTTTCCCTGCTGCGCCAAATCCCGATCAAACCGTAATTCGCTCACGCCCCAAGGATAGGGCGTGATGGTCGCCGTGCGTTCCCGCAACTGGTGTTCCAGATAGCGGTCTGCTTGCTGTAGATGATGTGGTTGAAGGAAGAGCCCCTCTTTCCACGCGACTTTACTGAAATTCGACATGTGCTGTTCAATCGCTTCTGTTTAACAAGGACCCTAGTCCCGTGCGGAAACGAAACAACCTTTAAGGCCTCCCTCCCTGCGGTCAACACGTCCCAGTGGAATATTCTAGAACTGAATACGGAACTGCGCCGTCAGCCCCCAACTATCAAGCTTGTCACTAAAGCGGCTGTCCAGTCGGACGGACGTGTCCAGCTGACGCCCCGGCATCGCGCTCCCCGGCTGCAAAATTTTGGTGAAGTTCATCCCAAGACTAAGTTCGCCGTACGTGCCCAGATTGCTGCTGGAGCTGCTCAACACATCACCGCTGCGGTCTGTGGTGCCGGACTCATAGAGGTAGAAGTTCGACACCGCAGGCGACCCAAAGTCGTGATAGACCGTGGCCGTGGCAAAGTAGTTGAAGGCCGCCGTTCCGGAGGGTGCGATCTTTGTTTTCGCAAGTGTCAGCCCGGCAAAGCCCACGCGGCTCTCGATATCTTCGATCTCCAGCTCACCATTGGAAAAATAGAGCGTATCTGTCTCAATATTTGCCAAAGAGAAGCCCAGTGTAGGCACCAGACGCAGATCTTTTGCCTCATTCAGAGGGATAGACAGACCCGCAGAGGCCCCGATGGTGACGCCCTTGCTGTCGTAAGATTGATCTTTCACGCCAAAGCTCAGGTCTTCGGCAGTGAGCGTCGCATCGCCGGTCAGCGTCCGCACAGCATCCAAGGCCGCTGCATTCACACTATTGTCGAGATCAAACGCGGTCTTGTCACCCCGGACCTGAACATCGGCAAAGAGCACTCGGCCGCTGTTGGCAAAGCTGCGCGAGGCCGCGATGTAGGCGCTGCCATAGCTTTGCGAGAAGCTGGTCCGGTTGGTGCTGGTCAGCACGTCGGTGTTCACCTGTCCGGTATTTGCGTCAAAGAAATAGACCGGCTGCGTCGTGGTACCGCCGTTATAACCAGCAACACCACCAAAGCTCAGATCCCAACCGTTGAACGCCCCGCCAAAGCAAGAGTAATCCGCACCGATCTGCATCCCGTGATAATTCGCGGTCAGTTCACTGTTGTAAGTCCCAAGCGCCGTTTCTGACGAACCGGATGCTGTCGCGCGACCACCGGTCGCCCGGCTCCATGTGCCAAATCCGCAAGGCTCATCCCCCGGCACCGCAAGCCCTGTTACAAACGGGCTTGTCGGGCGGTTCACAACGCTGCCGATCAACGATTGCGTCAACGCCAGCCCCGTGGCGAGACCGCCAACCGCCGGGTTGGCACCACTTTGCAACTGATAGGCATCAGCGTCAGTATTGTTGACCAACGCAAAGACCGCAGCCCCAGAATTGGGCAGGCCGTTCACGGAATAGCTGTCCAACTGGCCTGAGCCGTAGCTCAGCACGTTCACGGTGCCCAAAAGATCGACCGCATCTGCATCCGTCAAATTGAAGTTGAAGGTCGCGTTACCGGATACCGCACCTGCCACCTGGATTTGGTCGCCGACCAGTTCCTCGCCTTCGAGGGTGATGTCGAGTTCGATCGTCCCATTCAGCACCGCATCGCCAGCGATCACAAACACATCGTCCCCGGCGTCATCACCCAGATCGAGAATTGCGCCCGTTTGATGGGTGAAGTCACCCGCCCCCGTTACACTCCCGTCGGCGATAATCGTCCCGCTGTTGATGACCGCAGAGGTGATGGTCGCCCCGTCACTCAAACCAATCGAAGAGCTGTTGGTCAGGGTCCCCGATGTAAGGGCACCACTGCCAGAGACCCGCAGCACGGCATCCGTTACAAGCATCGTATCAGACCACGCGGGTCCGCTCGCGGAGTTGGTCAGGTTGCCATGTGCAAGCGTATCATTGACGAACATGCTTCCCGCATTCGTCAGCGTCCCGGTCACGGTCGAAGCGCCGTCAACCGTGAGCATGCCAGTATTGCCGAGGGTTCCCGCCACGCTGCCACTCAGATCCACGGTACCCGCGTTTGACAGATTGCCGCCAACAGAGCCGTCCAGATTGACCGAACCGCCAGAGCCGTTTTGCAACGTCCCCCCGACAGAGCCTCCATCTGCGATCTGAACAGTTCCGTCGTTGTTCAGATCCATATCGAGATTGCCGCCTGCGCCGATGCTCAGGTTCGCGAAACCAGTGTTGGCAAAAACCGCATCCCCGGTTGCACCCAAGGTCGCAGAGGTCAGCGTGAAGCTGCCGGAGTTTGTAACTGTGCCCGCACCCGCAAGCGTCGTTGTACCGGAGTTGATCGCAAATGTTCCGCTGCCACCATGGGTGATCGAGGTCACGCTGTCCAAATCACCATTAACCGTGACGCTGGCGCTGTCTTGGGTGGTGATCGCACCACTCACTGTGCCGCTCAGGCTTGCTGTGGCATTGCCCTGATTGGTCAGATCGCCATTGATCGTTCCGGTCGATACCAGCGTGGCACTGTTGGTGACCGCACCACCAAGCGTGCCGGAGTTGTCCAGACTACCTCCGCTCAGCACCGTGGCCCCTGCAATTGTATTGCTGTTGGTGACAGATCCACCGCTGATGATTGCATCACCAGTGACCGATCCCGTGTTGGTGAAGGTACCATCGCTATTGGTCAACGCACCAACCGTGCCCGCGTTGCTGGCAGTGGCTGAATTGTTCAGCGTTGTGACGCTACCATTGGTATCGATCACCAATTGGCCCGTGCCGCTGTTGGTCAGCGCTGCCACGACCCCATCATTCACAGTTGCCGTGTTTGTGTTATTCAACCCCGCAACAGTGCCACCGCCGACGGTCACCGTGCCATCGTTGTCAATCGTGCCACCAACCGTACCATTGGTGTTCAATGTCCCGGCAGCGGCAACGTCGACATTTCCAGTCAGTGTGCCGCTATTCTCAACGGTACCGCCACTGACGGTACTTACCCCCGTCACGGTTCCGGTGTTGGTGAGTGTCCCATCGGTATTGGTGAGCGTCCCGATTTCGCCCGCATTGCTCGCAGTACCAGCGTTCGCCAATACTGTGACTTCGCCATCGGCCTCAATTGTCAGCTGACCAGAACCGCCATTGTCAAGATCCGCGACCACACCATCACTTATTGTCGCGGTACCGCTATTGTCGAAGTCAGAAACGCTGCCCCCCGTGACAGTCGCGGTGCCACTGTTGTCCAGCCCAGCCACCGTCCCGCTGGTTACAGTGGTCACGCCGCTGTTGGACACTGTTCCATTGATGGTGCCACTGGTCGACAATTCAGCGCCCGCAGCAACGGAGACATTGCCCCCTAGCGTACCGCTGTTCACCAGATCTCCATCGGTGACTGTGCTGGTGCCCGTGACCGTGCCCGTGTTGGTGAAGGTACCATCGCTATTGATCAGCGTACCCACCTCGCCCGCATTGCTCGCCGTTCCCGCATTGGCAAGAACTGTAACCTCACCATCTGCGCCAATCGTGAGCTGCCCTGCCGCGCTGTTATCGAGATCAGCAACCACGCCATCGTTCACCGTCACCGTACCGCTGTTGTCCAGATCGGCAACCGTGCCGCCCTCTACCGTGGTGGTGCCCGCGTTGGAAACGGTCCCTGACATTGTGCCGCTTGTCGTGAGGCTAGCGTCGGCACCCACATCTACGGTGCCCTGCATCACGCCGGTGGCGGCATTGGTAATATTGGTGGTGCCGCTGGTTGTAATCGCCCCACCAATGGTTCCGCTATTGGTCAGCGATGATGTACCGGTAAGACTGACAGTTCCCGTGACCTGACCGCCGACGGAGTTGGCAAGCGTGCCATTCCCGTTCACCCCAACCGACCCAACAGTTCCCGCATTTGTTGCAGAGCCATTGTTGACGGTCATTTCCGTTACGGTGCCACCAGATTGCACGTTAAACGTGCCCGCACCGGCCAGATCATCTACGGTACCGCCAGAAATGGTAATCACGCTGCTGCCGTTACCATTCAAATCGTTGACCGTGCCGCCAGACACATTGACCGTACCGCTATTGCTTGTCAGTACCGCAACGGTACCACCGGACACATTCGCTGTACCCGAGCCAGCTACCGAGGCAACGGTGCCGCCAGTTACGTTTGTGGTACCGGCGTTGATGACATCCCCGACAGTGCCACTTGTGGTGAGCGTGCCGTTGGTCCCAACCGTCACTTCTCCGGTCAGGGTACCGCCGTCGTTGTCCAACGTGCCGCCCGTCACAGAGCTGGTACCGGCAACGTTCCCCGTATTCGTAAATGTTCCACCCGTGTTGGTGAGCGTACCAACCTCGCCCGCATTGCTGGCGGTGCCCGCATTGGTCAGCGTGGTGACCGTGCCGTCTGTGCCAATCGTCAGATCGCCGCTGCCGGAGTTGTCGAGATCCGTAACAACACCGCCACTCACGGTGGCATTGCCCGTGTTATCGAGGTCAGCAACACTTCCACCCGTCACAGTGGTGGTCCCTGCGTTCGTCAGCGTGCCCGTGACAATGCCGCTGGTGGTGAGTTCACCATCCGCTCCGACTGTCACAACCCCCGTCAAAGTGCCGCCATCGTTGTTCAAAGACCCATCCGTCACCGTTGTCGTATCGGCAAAGGTTCCGGAGTTCGTCACCGCACCGCCGGAAATATCAACCGCCCCGGTCAGGGTACCGCCGTCGTTGTTCAGTGCGCCCCCGGAGACGGAGGTGGTGCCGCCGAATACGCCTGTATTGGTGGTCTCGCCGCCCGTCACCTCGACCGCGCCATTCACCTGACCCACGTTCGAGAAGGTGCCTGCGCTCTGGACCCCGTTCTGGATCGTCCCGGTGGCCGTGTTGGTCAGCACAGCATCGGCCTCGTTCACCAGCGCTCCGCCAGAGGTGGAGATCGTCCCTGCGTTGGTGATCTCCCCATGGGCGCCGTTGGTCAAACTCGCGACGCTCAGCGATGAGCCGGTGCCCAGCGTGATCGTTGCGTTCGACCCCGCCGCACCGCTGTTCACCATGGTTGTGCCAGAGCCAGTCACAGTATCACTGTCACCAATCGCAAGCAGGCCGCCAGCCGCATTGGTGAAGGTATCATCTGTGCCATCACCCAGCGTCAGCGTGTCATTACCACCAGCAGTGGTCGAGATCGTGCCGGAGTTCGTCAGACCATCGCCATCATTGTTTGTATCGGCGTTGAGCGTGCCCGAACCGGTGAAGGTAATCGTCCCGGTTGCCTCGTTAGTGATATCGCCCGCATCCTGCACGGTGCCACCGTCACCAACGGTGATAAGACCGCCGTTGTCCAGCGTGTTACCCGTCCCGCTTAGCGTCGCATTGCCGCCCAGCGAAATCGATCCGCCGTCTTCGTTGTCAATCGTCTCAGCTTCAAGCGTGGCACCCGTTCCAACGGTGATGTCACTCTCGTTGGTCAGGGCACCTACGCCCGTAAAGGCAACCCCATCCGCAACCCCGAGAGAACCCCCTTCGACATTCACGTCATTGCCGTTGCCCGCAACGTCCCCCACGATATCCGACTGGGACCCGTCAACCGTGGTCAGATCACCGACGAGATCGGTATCTAGAGTCAACACGCCTTCATTTGTCGTATCACCAATGAGATTCACACCGGTGCCGACAATCGAGGTCTCGCTCAGATAGATCTCATCCGCCGTGATATCCATGCCATGCGTGCCCCCATTCAGGGTGCCCGTATTGGTCAGGCTGTGACCGCCCGTCACATCAAGAGAAATCGAGCTGCTGCCGTTCGCTTCAATGGTGCCGTTATTGACCACATTGCCATTGATCGCTGTGTCGGTCTCAAGAGACAGCGTGGCATTTGCGCCGCTCTCAATGGTGACATCGCCGCCAAAACTGCCGCCGTTGTTTGTGACGGTCCCGTCGGTGATGGTGGTGCTACCGGTAACGGTCCCGGTATTCGTGAATGTTCCACCCGTGTTGGTGAGCGTACCAACCTCGCCCGCATTGCTGGCGGTGCCCGCATTGGTCAGCGTGGTGACCGTGCCGTCTGTGCCAATCGTCAGATCGCCGCTGCCGGAGTTGTCGAGATCCGTAACAACACCGCCACTTACGGTAGCATTGCCCGCGTTCTCCAGATCCGCAACACTTCCATCTGTCACAGTGGTTATGCCGTCGTTTGCGATCGTGCCCTGCACATCACCACTTGTGATGAGCGTGCCGTTGGCCCCAACCGTCACTTCTCCGGTCAGCGTACCGCCGTCGTTGTCCAACGTGCCGCCCGTCACAGAGCTGGTACCGGCAACGTTCCCCGTATTCGTAAATGTTCCACCCGTGTTGGTGAGCGTACCAACCTCACCCGCATTGCTCGCGGTGCCTGCATTGCTCAGCGTGGTGACCGTACCGTCTGTGCCAATCGTCAGATCGCCGCTGCCGGAGTTGTCGAGGTCCGCAACAACACCGCCACTCACGGTGGCATTGCCAGTGTTGTCCAGATCCGCAACACTTCCATCCGTCACAGTGGTGGTCCCGTCGTTCATCAGCGTGCCCGTGACAATGCCGCTGGTGGTGAGTTCACCATCCGCTCCGACTGTCACAGCCCCCGTCAAAGTGCCGCCATCGTTATTCAAAGACCCATCCGTCACCGTGGTCGTATCGGCAAAGGTTCCGGAGTTCGTCACCGCACCGCCGGTAATATCAACCGCCCCGGTCAGGGTGCCGCCGTCGTTGTTCAGCGTGCCGCCGGAGACGGAGGTGGTGCCGCCGAACACACCTGTGTTGGTGGTCGCGCCGCCCGTCACCTCGACCGCGCCATTCACCTGACCCACGTTCGAGAAGGTGCCTGCGCTCTGGACCCCGTTCTGGATCGTCCCGGTGGCCGTGTTGGTCAGCACAGCATCGGCCTCGTTCACCAGCGCTCCGCCAGAGGTGGAGATCGTCCCTGCGTTGGTGATCTCCCCATGGGCGCCGTTGGTCAGACCCGCAACGCTCAGCGAGGAGCCGGTGCCCAGCGTGATCGTCGCGTTCGAACCCGCCACACCGCTGTTCACCATGGTTGTGCCAGTGCCAGTCACAATATCACTGTCACCAATCGCAAACGTACCGCCAGCCGCATTGGTGAAGGTATCATCTGCGCCATCACCCAGCGTCAGCGTGTCATTACCACCAGCAGTGGTCGAGATCGTGCCGGAGTTCGTCAGACCATCGCCATCATTGTTTGTATCGGCGTTGAGCGTGCCCGAACCGGTGAAGGTAATCGTCCCGGTTGCCTCGTTAGTGATATCGCCCGCATCCTGCACGGTGCCACCGTCACCAACGGTGATAAGACCGCCGTTGTCCAGCGTGTTACCCGTCCCGCTTAGCGTCGCATTGCCGCCCAGCGAAATCGATCCGCCGTCTTCGTTGTCAATCGTCTCAGCTTCAAGCGTGGCACCCGTTCCAACGGTGATGTCACTCTCGTTGGTCAGGGCACCTACGCCCGTAAAGGCAACCCCATCCGCAACCCCGAGAGAACCCCCTTCGACATTCACGTCATTGCCGTTGCCCGCAACGTCCCCCACGATATCCGACTGGGACCCGTCAACCGTGGTCAGATCACCGACGAGATCGGTATCTAGAGTCAACACGCCTTCATTTGTCGTATCACCAATGAGATTCACACCGGTGCCGACAATCGAGGTCTCGCTCAGATAGATCTCATCCGCCGTGATATCCATGCCATGCGTGCCCCCATTCAGGGTGCCCGTATTGGTCAGGCTGTGACCGCCCGTCACATCAAGAGAAATCGAGCTGCTGCCGTTCGCTTCAATGGTGCCGTTATTGACCACATTGCCATTGATCGCTGTGTCGGTCTCAAGAGACAGCGTGGCATTTGCGCCGCTCTCAATGGTGACATCGCCGCCAAAACTGCCGCCGTTGTTTGTGACGGTCCCGTCGGTGATGGTGGTGCTACCGGTAACGGTCCCGGTATTCGTGAATGTTCCACCCGTGTTGGTGAGCGTACCAACCTCGCCCGCATTGCTGGCGGTGCCCGCATTGGTCAGCGTGGTGACCGTGCCGTCTGTGCCAATCGTCAGATCGCCGCTGCCGGAGTTGTCGAGATCCGTAACAACACCGCCACTTACGGTAGCATTGCCCGCGTTCTCCAGATCCGCAACACTTCCATCTGTCACAGTGGTTATGCCGTCGTTTGCGATCGTGCCCTGCACATCACCACTTGTGATGAGCGTGCCGTTGGCCCCAACCGTCACTTCTCCGGTCAGCGTACCGCCGTCGTTGTCCAACGTGCCGCCCGTCACAGAGCTGGTACCGGCAACGTTCCCCGTATTCGTAAATGTTCCACCCGTGTTGGTGAGCGTACCAACCTCACCCGCATTGCTCGCGGTGCCTGCATTGCTCAGCGTGGTGACCGTACCGTCTGTGCCAATCGTCAGATCGCCGCTGCCGGAGTTGTCGAGGTCCGCAACAACACCGCCACTCACGGTGGCATTGCCAGTGTTGTCCAGATCCGCAACACTTCCATCCGTCACAGTGGTGGTCCCGTCGTTCATCAGCGTGCCCGTGACAATGCCGCTGGTGGTGAGTTCACCATCCGCTCCGACTGTCACAGCCCCCGTCAAAGTGCCGCCATCGTTATTCAAAGACCCATCCGTCACCGTGGTCGTATCGGCAAAGGTTCCGGAGTTCGTCACCGCACCGCCGGTAATATCAACCGCCCCGGTCAGGGTGCCGCCGTCGTTGTTCAGCGTGCCGCCGGAGACGGAGGTGGTGCCGCCGAACACACCTGTGTTGGTGGTCGCGCCGCCCGTCACCTCGACCGCGCCATTCACCTGACCCACGTTCGAGAAGGTGCCTGCGCTCTGGACCCCGTTCTGGATCGTCCCGGTGGCCGTGTTGGTCAGCACAGCATCGGCCTCGTTCACCAGCGCTCCGCCAGAGGTGGAGATCGTCCCTGCGTTGGTGATCTCCCCATGGGCGCCGTTGGTCAGACCCGCAACGCTCAGCGAGGAGCCGGTGCCCAGCGTGATCGTCGCGTTCGAACCCGCCACACCGCTGTTCACCATGGTTGTGCCAGTGCCAGTCACAATATCACTGTCACCAATCGCAAACGTACCGCCAGCCGCATTGGTGAAGGTATCATCTGCGCCATCACCCAGCGTCAGCGTGTCATTACCACCAGCAGTGGTCGAGATCGTGCCGGAGTTCGTCAGACCATCGCCATCATTGTTTGTATCGGCGTTGAGCGTGCCCGAACCGGTGAAGGTAATCGTCCCGGTTGCCTCGTTAGTGATATCGCCCGCATCCTGCACGGTGCCACCGTCACCAACGGTGATAAGACCGCCGTTGTCCAGCGTGTTACCTGTCCCGCTTAGCGTCGCATTGCCGCCCAGCGAAATCGTTCCGCCGTCTTCATTGTCGATCGTCTCAGCCTCAAGCCTGGCGCCGTCTCCAAGTGAAATCGTCCCGCTGTTCTTCAATTCGCCCGAACCAGCGGTCGTACTCACGGTCACATGTGTGTTTGCCGCTAGATTAACGCCTTTGTCTGCAGCAGCAGAAGCATTGTCCAGTGCGCCAATCGTCGACTGAGTGGCACTATCGAAATCCAGTTTTCCATCGACGCCGACAGTTACTACTGAGGAGGCGATACTCCCCGTCACCGACAGCGTGCCGGACGTCACTTCCGTCGCACCAGTATAGGTGTTCTCGGCCGTCAGCGTGACAGCCGCCTCCTCAGCCTGACCCGTATCATTCACCGTGAGACCACCGGCCCCGGAGATCGCACCATCAACTTCAGACTCTCCCGACGTCAGCGTCAGCGTGCCCGAGGTCACCGCAGTGGTGCCCGCCCCGTTCAAGCGCGAGATCGTCTCCGAACCACCCAGCGTGACCTCACCGGCATTCTCCAGTTCCGTGCCAGAATTCAGCGCGCCGCCATCCGTCGTCAGCGTGCCGTTTTCCTCAACACTCACATCCGTCGATGCCAAGGTTCCAGACCCCGTTACCGACAGATCGCCAGACGTTACATCCGTCGCACCCGTGTAGGTGTTCTCGGCCGTCAGCGTGACAGCCGCATCCTCAGCCTGACCCGTATCATTCACCGTGAGACCACCGGCCCCGGAGATCGCACCATCAACTTCAGACTCTCCCGACGTCAGCGTCAGCGTGCCCGAGGTCACCGCAGTGGTGCCCGCCCCGTTCAAGCGCGAGATCGTCTCCGAACCACCCAGCGTCACAGTACCGGCATTGCCCAATTCCGTGCCAGAATCCAGCGCGCCGCCATCCGTCGTCAGCGTGCCGTTTTCCTCAACACTCACGTCCGTCGATGCCAAGGTTCCAGACCCCGTCACCGACAGCGTGCCGGACGTCACATCCGTCGCACCCGTGTAGGTGTTCTCGGCCTCCATCACGACAGTCCCGCCGCCGCTCACCTCCACCCCAAGCGCGCCGCCTGTTTCCTCAAGCGCCCCGGCAAGCCGCGTCGTGGTGCCTGCTCCGGCATTCACCTCTAAAAGCTGGTCCCCTTCGGCAGTAATTGTCGCCTCGGAGACGAAATCAGCCAACATGGTGAAGACCGCGTTGGCGCGCAGGCGCAGGCTCATATCAGAGGCAAAAGCTGACCCTGTTGCAGTTGCTGCGACGTTTACGGTGGGATCCACTCCATCGAGTACAAGGGTGCCACCCGACAACTGCGTCCCGGTCTGGATGTCGAGCGAGTTGACGGTGAAAGTATCCTGAGTGCTATCCGTATCTGTAAGGCCGACTGCACTATCCGCACCCGGGTCATCAAAGACGACGCCACTGCTGGCGTCATCGGGAACGTCACCTCCGTCCCAGTTCCCGGCATCCCCCCACAAAGCGGTGCCGTCATCATTGGTCCAAGTCTGAGATCCAAGAGGTTGGGCCGTGAGGCCAGCATAAATTGCGGTGGTTCCGAGCAGAAGAATGCGCATTAGAATACCAGACGTTAGAAACTATGCAAAGGCGAGAAGGCGGCTCGCGCCGCACCAATAGCGAGCAAAAAAGCAAGTTAAGGAGATATGTCAATAAAACAACGGTGAAACTTAACCAATTATTTACCCTTGCGACACCATCGCGGGCCGCGCATCAAACCGCAAAAAGACCGTTAGTTCATTGTTATATATTGATATTCATAATCATGACTGACCCCACGTCAGCAACTTATGGTCGCAGACCTCCAAAACCAAGCAACCTAGCAGTGCGCGTGATGCCGGAGCGCCACCAGCTGTCTGCAGATCGGATCTTTTGACAGTAACACAACGTAGAGGAGACCGTCCGCTGTTCTCTCCCCCTTGCGTGTTCGAGTACAAACGATACAAATTGAGCAGCATTCTCAGCCAAGCGCATGTCGCAACAGCTCTTTTCATCGCCCTTGTCATCGCCCCTGTATTTTGCAGATCCCCGGCCCCTAGCTTTTTGGACAACGACCGCCGTGACCTCAGACCTAAATGAAATAAACTCTCCTGCCGGGCAGCCGTCCTCGGATAACGATGACCTTGATAAAACGCAGCCGCCGCTGTCGGCCTTGCGTCACGAAATCCCGACAGAGCTATACCGCCAGATGCCGCAACTTGGGCGGCTGACGCAAAACCACCCACGCGACAATGAGGACGGCTTGACGTTTTTGATGCGCCTGCGTGCATCAACGACGCCAGAGGATGCGGTAACATTTACGGCATTTGCGGCAAAACCGAAGATGGCGATCTGGTGGGGCTATGAGTGCCTTCGGCATGCGGCCAGCGAACTGAGCGCCAATGATCGGCACATGATGGAGCTTGTTGCAACATGGACCACCTACCCCGACGACGAGAACCGCTTTCGCACCGCGCGTGAGGCTCTTTATGCACCGGTACGTAGCCCTGCAGTCTTTTTGGGGTTGGCGGTCACATGGTCTGGCGGCAGCATTGCCCCTAACGACCCCGCACAGGTTCCCGAACACCGGGCACCTCGTGCAATCAACTCTGCCGTGTTATCGTGCCTGAGCGGCGCGGCGCTGAACAATCGGCCCATCCAGCTCGCCCGTTTTATTGACCTTGCAGCCCCGCTCTTTCGCTCTTTCTAATCACCCCAACCACATATTCGGGGTAGCCCCAACGTGACACGAGACCAAATTCGACTATGACACTGACCCTGCGACTGGAAAATTTTGAATTGCTGCAGGACGGCAGCCCAGCCTGGATCACGCTGCAGGAAAACAGCATCAATGTCGGGCGCAACCGTGCCATGGATTGGGTGCTGCCCGATCCGTCTCGGCACGTCTCCGGGCATCACTTTGATGTGAGCTTTCATGATGGTGCCTATTGGCTGACAGACGTGTCGACCAACGGGACCTTTATGCAGGGGCAGCATCACCGCATCCAAGGGGCCGTTCAGCTGCGTGGCGGTGAACGGCTGGTCGTCGGGCATTATATCATCGCGGTAGAGAGCGGGGCCGCTGGCGCGCAGCCTGCTGCAATACCACAGCCCAGCTACGGGACGAGCGACGAAGAGGCTGACCCATGGGATTTGGGGCTGCAGCCGCAAGATCCGGTCAACCCATTGCCGCGTGCACCTGCCAGTGCGCACGCTTTTGATGACGTGGCACAAGAGTTCCTGCAACTCACGCCACAAATGCCACCGGCGCAGGCGGCACCTGCCACACCACCACCCATCCCGTCACCGCCGCCAACGACCCCGTCACCTTATGTGCCGCCCGCCGAACCAGCCGCAGGACAAGCGGCAGGACAAGCGCCCATTGCGCCGATGCCGATGCCCTCGCCGGCCTCTCCCGCTCATCCGCCGCAAGCCACCCCGGCGCCGCCTCCCAGTCAGGCGATGCCAGCCGCCGCCCCACCGGCGCAGGCGCCCACAGCCGACAATGGCGCGGCCGTTTTACGTGCATTTTGCGAAGGCGCGGGGCTTGATCCGCAACTCGCGGGCAGTGCTGATCCTGAAAAGCTCGCTCATGCGCTTGGACAAGCGGTGTCCTCGGCCACGGGAGAGATCATGCGCATGTTGCAAGATCGTGCCAGCGTCAAACAGTTCACCAAAGGTGGCGAGCGCACCATGCGTAACGCCCATGGCAACAACCCTTTGAAATTCCTGCCCGATCCACATCAAGCCATGGACACCATGTTTCTGACCCCGCGCGAAGGCTTCATGGAGGGGCCGGAGAGCTTTGCCTCGGCGCTTGCAGACTTGCGCGGGCATCAGCAGGCCGTTTTTGCTGCGCTGCAACCTGCGCTTGCTGCGGTTCTCATGGGGTTGTCGCCCGAGGAAATCGAATCATCCGAAGAGGGGCGCGCGCTTCTGGGCGGCAGCCGTCGCAGCAAGCTATGGGACAGCTATGTCGCGCGCTGGGACAAGAAGGCCTCTGAGGCAGAGCACGGCATGTTGGACGTCTTCCTGAAGGCATTTGCACAAGCATACGCGGACGCTGCCGCCAAACATGGGAAATTTGACTGAACCGTCACCCTTGACGACACTCCATAGTTGATTAACTTCTCCCCAAGAATTTCAAAGTGAAAACTCTGGGTTACAAACAAATAGGATTGATTGATGCGCACCAGCGCGCGCGCCACACCTCTTTCAGACGATTTGCCCTGCGGGCCGGACCTCAACGCAAGTTTTGATCCGGCATACGAAGAGTATTACTTTGGTGCGGTCGGACGGCTACCCGGTTTCTACATGCAACCGGGCGTGGAGCGCCCTGATGGCAGTCGCTCTCCTGATCGCCTGTTTGATCCCAAGGACGTCGATCACCGGGCAGAGACACGCGAAATCGATGCGCTGCTAGACCGCACGCGCGATCTTCGTTTGCTGTCTTTGCAGGCCCAGTGGGATGCGTTGGCGGGTAATCGCAGCGCGTTGCGCGATACCGTCGAGGCCATGGCAACCTTGCTGGAAACCTTGCCTGATGCGGTCCACCCGTCTCTTGAAGATGGTCCCGCCGAGCGTCGTGATGCGATCAATGACCTGAACCAGACGGTCACAGTGGTGCAGCCATTGATGTTCATGGGGCTCACTGGCACCACCGAGGTCACGCTGCGCAAAATCCGCGTGGCCAAAGGTGACAATGCGCCGCTCGAGCATGAATCCGAAATCGAGCTCAAGCCCCTGCTGGATGCGTTGACCAATCCCGGCAACAAGAAGCAGGTGGAAGATGCCCATCAGGATTTCACCACGATACGCTCGGCCGCGTCGCGGATAAAATCCGCCTGCACGACTCATCCGACGTCACCGTTTCAGCCCAATTTCGAGCAGCTATTTGCGGTTCTCGATGACATCTTGGATGTGCTGACAACCGCGCGCCCCGACCTGGCCGCAAGCGCAGCACCAGAGCCTGCGCCCGCAGAAACCGCGGCGGAAAAACCTGATCTGCAGGCACCGCCTGCACTCGCCACGGCCCGCACGGCCAATGTTGAACCGCTGCGCACACCTGTGCAAATCGTCAGCCAACTGCACGCGCGAAGAGTGCTGGAATCCTGCGAAGTCTACTATCGCAAGAACGAGCCCTCCTCTGCGGCTTTGCTCTTGGTGACGCAGGCGCGCCTGCTGATCGGCAAACCTCTGGTTGAGGCGCTGCAAGCTTTGTTGCCGTCACAAGCATCCGCGGCAGTTGTAGATTTTGGCGCACCAACAGGATTTTTGCTGGGCGCGGATCGCTTGGCGGAACTGAGCGGCGCGCTGCCCGATACCTCGGATGCGGCGACTGAATTGCCGCAAGATCCCGGCCCTGATCCAAAAATCGCCTCTGCTGCTCAGGCCGCTCAGGCCTTGCAATCGGTCGAAGTGTATTTCCGCCAAACCGAACGCTCCAGCCCGGTCCCGGTTCTTCTGAAACGTGCTCAAAGCTATCTGGATATGGACTTTCAATCTCTGATTGAAGAACTTATACCTCAGGAGAACACAGCCTGAGATGGCAAAAGCATATAGATCCTCGTCATTGCGACGCACATTAGCCCTCGCGGGGCACACAACAATCTTCCGGTTCAGCACGAACCGCACCTAACGGGAGTAGCCAGCATGGCCTCAGATTCAGGTTCCAGCTTCATCAAACGCAACCGTCCGCCACGCGTGCAGATCCAATATGAGGATCCTTTCGACAGCGAACAAATGGTCGAGTTGCCCTTCGTCATGGGCGTCATGTCGGATCTGTCCGGCAATACCCCCGGCGTCGAAAAAGCGCCCGTCGAAGAGCGCACCTTTGCGGATGTGACCAAAGACACCGTAGATGACTACATGGCGTCGCTGCAGCCGGGCATGACCTTCATGGCCGAAAACCGCCTGAGCGGTGATGGCGGCGAAAAGCTGGGCGTTGAGCTTAAATTCGAAAGCCTTGCCGATCTTGAGCCTGCGGCCATCGCGCGTCAGGTTCCGGCGCTGAAAAAACTGCTGGAAGCGCGTGAACAGCTTGCAAACCTGCAGCGCTACATGGCGTCCAAGCCCAAGGCGCAGGACCACCTCAAGAAATTGTTGGAAGACCCAGAGCTGATGGCAGCGCTGGCGGAACGTGCCGCAAAAGAAGAAACCGATGGCGAGGACGCCTGAGCGCACTGAGCGTTCGGACAGGGACAGGTGACACATATGGACAACGAAGCACAGGTACAGGCTGGCGAAGGCGCCGCAGAACTGGATGAACTGTCGGAGTTCTCCGACATTCTGAAACAGACGATCAAACCGCGCACCGATATCGCCGCACAAGAAGTCGATAACGCGGTTGTGGCATTGGTGCGTGAAGCGCTCGACGATCAATCCGTGGTCGCCGAAGATATGATCGATACCGTGGACGCAATGCTGGCGAAGCTGGACAAAAAACTGTCCGACCAGATGAACGCGATCATCCACAACGAAGAATTCCAGCAGTTCGAAGCCAGCTGGCGCGGGCTTGCCTATACGCTCAACAACGCTGAGACCGATGCGACGTTGCGTGTGAAGGTACTGAACGTCTCCAAAAAGGAACTGCAGGGAATGATGCGTCGTTTCCCCGGTGCCAAATGGGACAAATCTCCGCTGTTCAACATTGTGTACGAGCAAAACCTCGGCACGCTCGGCGGCAAACCTTTCGGCTGCTTGGTCGGCGATTATCACTTCGATCACTCCTCGCCGGATGTGAACCTTCTGAACTCCATCGGCAAGATTTCCGAGGCCGCGCTTGCGCCCTTCATTTCTGGTGCCTCGCCCAATCTTCTCGGGCTTGACGACTGGAACGAAATTTCCGCTCCGCCGGATCTTTCCGAAATCTTCGAAACTCCGGAATACGCCCAGTGGAACAGCCTGCGCGACAGCGAGAACTCTCGTTTCGTTGCGCTGACCCTGCCCCGCGTTCTGTCGCGTGAACCCTACAGCCAGAACTCCAATTCGGTGGTTGAAGAGTTCAACTTCGAAGAAGAAACCGACGGTCACGCAGGCACGCAGTATGCGTGGATGAACTCCGCCCATGCGATGGCGGCCAACATCAACCGCGCATTCAAGGAACACGGCTGGACTGTCCGCATCCGCGGCGTCACCTCCGGTGGTGAAGTGGCGAACCTGCCGACCCATGTGTTCGATACCGGCGATGGTGCCAAGGATCTGAAGTGCCCCACCGAAGTGTCGATCACCGACCGTCGCGAAGGCGAGTTGAGCAAGGCGGGCCTGATTGGCCTGATCCACCGCCAGCACACCGATAAGGCTGCCTTCATCGGCGCTCAGAGCCTCTATCGACCCAAGACCTACGTCGACGATCAGGCGACCGCGTCGGACAACATGTCCTCGCGCATTCCCTACATCTTTGCCGTATCGCGCTTCAGCCACTATCTGAAGGCGATGGTGCGCGACAAAATCGGTCAAAGCCCGGATGTCTCGCAGCTTCAGCGTGACCTGCAGGCATGGGTGAATAAATACGTCTCCGGCAACCCGGAAAGCGCAAGCGAGATGGAAAAGGCCAAAAAGCCACTGGCCGGAGCCAAAGTAGAAGTTGTCGAGGACGAACTGAACCCCGGCTACTATCAGGGCAAGTTTTTCCTCAAACCTCATTTCCAGATGGAAGGTATGGATATCGGCATGAGCCTTGTGTCGAAACTGCCATCTGGGAAGTAATTCGTTTTCCCCCCTGGAGAGCGATATGTAGCGCCTAAAGGAGTTATTTCATGGCGATTGATTGTTTTTTGAAACTTGACAACGGCATCGTTGGCGAATGCCAGGATGACAAACATAAAGACTGGATCGACATCCTGTCCTGGGGCTGGTCCATGTCTCAGTCCGGCACTACCCACATGGGCGGCGGCGGCGGCGGCGGTAAAGTCGACGTGCAGGACATTCAGGTCACCAAATACGTCGATAAAGCGACGCATGACCTGATCAAGCGCTGCTGCTCGGGCGAACATATTAAGTCCGGCCAGCTGGTGGTTCGCAAATCTGGCGGCACCGCTCCTGTCGATTACCTCAAAATCGACTTCGAAGACGTGATGATCACCAACTACCAGACCGGTGGCAGCAAGGATGGCCTGGACCGCGTTCAGGAAACCCTGACCCTGAACTTCCGCCGCTTCCAGGTGACCTACACCTTCCAAGAGCAGTCCGGTGCCGCTGGCCCCGAGAGCCTCGCAGGTTGGGAAATCGCCGAGAACAAGGAATGGGGCAAGTAAGACCGCCCTCTTTCGGTTCTACGGATTTTCGGGAGGGCCGCGTCCTGCGGCCCTCCCCTTTCGAGCAGATTGGCCCATTTTATTGCAACCGGCCCGACGCTCCACGTTATTTTTAGTCCCGGTGCAGAAGGTACAAACATGCGGCGCGGCGATGCGGACAATTCTGAAACCGGTGATCCCCGCTGGCAAACGGGCCGCAAGGCAAAGACGTCGATCCTGCAGGTCTTTCGGGCGTCTCACAATGAAAAGGACGCGCATCACCGTCGCGAAATATCCGGTGATGGCATCACAAAGCTGACCTCTGCGCGCAAACAACGCCGCTTTGGTGTCTCGGAAACAGAGTTGCGACAGCACCTTGAGGCTGATCTCGCGGCCCTCCTCAATACCATCCACCTTGAGGCGATCTGTCCATTGGACGATGCACCGCATGTGGCCGACTCGATCGTCAACTACGGGTTTCGCGACCTCAGCGGACTTGGCAAAGTCGCGCTCAATACGCCTGCGGTGGTGGCAACGCTGCGCGAGTCTCTGATCCGGTTCGAACCGCGATTGATCGCAGAGAGTCTGGACGTCCAGATCCGCGATACCAGCAATGGTAAGACGCATCACCTTGCAGTGTTTGTGACCGCTGAAATGCTCGGCGACCCTGTCGATGTATCTCTGGATTTTGACGCTGAAATCGACCTCGGCGCGGGCAAAATGTCCCTCTCTCACCTGCGGGTGAACGCATGAGACGCGCATTAAGAGACGCCTATAATCAGGAGCTTGGCCTTCTGAAGGAACGCGCAGCGGAGTTTGCTGGCGAATATCCGGGCCTTGCTGATCGGCTTGGTGGCCTCCTTGAGGAGAATATGGACCCTGCAGTGGCAGGGCTTTTGGAAGGCTCTGCCTTTCTCTCCGCCCAAGTGAAGGTCAAGATGGATGAGGAATACCAGACCTTCACCCGCGAGTTGCTGGAACAGATCTTTCCCGATGCACTCGCTCCGACCCCCAGCGTCATGCTCGTCCGGGCGCAGGCCCCGGCCGACAGCCCGGAAATCGAATCCGGTCTTTCGTTTACGGCAGGCGAGTATATGGACGCCCGTTTCCTCGATGCGCAACAAAGGGTGTCGTGCCGCTTTGCGCTGGCTTCCCCTCTGACAGTCTGGCCGATTGGCGTGACACAGGCCACCTATCACGCCAGTGCAGGACCGATCAGCGCCTTGGGGCAGGAAATCGCCGCCAGCACCAAAGCGGGCCTTGTGGTTGATGTGGCGCGCCTCGACAACGATGGCCAACCCAACCCCACCGAGACGCTCAATACGCTGGAGATGGACAGCCTGACGCTGAACTTCACCGCGCCGATGGACGAAGCGGCCATCCTCTACGAGCAGATTTTCTGCGATTGTACGCGGGTCTCACTGCGCTGGCTCAATGCGCAGGGTGATCCGGTCTTTGCCCGTCTCGCCCCGAACCAGCTGCACAAGATTGGCTTTGACGAAGGTGAGCAGCTCTTTCCGCACCAAAAGCGCTTGTTTGATGGATTTGCACGGCTGCGCGAGTTCTTTGTGTTCCCGCGCAAGTTTCTGGGTTTGCGGCTTACCGGCCTTCGCGATGTGCTGCCGCATGTGCGCAGCAACACGGTTCAACTGGTTTTTGAGTTTTCCAGCCCACGGCAACGTCTGGCGGCTAACCTCGACCCGCAGGATCTTGCGGTCAATGCCGCGCCTGCGGTCAATCTGTTCGAAGAAATGTCGAGCCACCTGCATCTGGACCGCAAGCGCCACGAATACACCATCACGCCCAATTCCTCGCCGATCACCCATTACGAGGTGCATCACATCACCGAGGTCTGGGCGCATTATACTGATCGGCAAAGCAAATCCGAGGTGCATCCGCTCTATGCTCTGCCACCCGAGGGGCGCAGCGCCCGTCAGGCGCTTTATTACACCACGCGGCGCAAGCCCCGCCGACGCACGCTGGCAGAACAGCGTAACGGCATCCCGCGCAATCTCTACCGTGGCACCGAGACCCTGATCAGCCTCTACGAGCCACCCGAGCAAGAACCAGCCAACCGGCTGCAGGTCAAACTCTTGTGCTCCAATCGCCATTTGCCGGAATATTTGCCGATCGCAGACAGCGCCGAGAGTTTTCACCTATGTGACGACCAGACCGTAGCATTGAAATGTCTTGCCGGACCGTCCCCACCGCGTGACAGCCTTGCGGACCGTGAAACCACCGCCAACCACCGCACAACTGCGGGGGATACCTATTGGCGACTGTTGTCCTATCTGTCGCTCGGCACCTCTGGCGTCCAAAGCCCGGATGGCGGCATGTCGGCGGCGTCGTTGCGGGAAATGCTCTCACTCTTTGCTGATCTCTCCGACAGCGTCAGTGAGGCGCAAATTAGCGGTGTGCGCAATCTGGAATGCACCCCGGTGACCCGCACCATTGCCGCACCAGACGGATATCACACTGCGCGCGGGCTGCTGATCCGCGTGACTTTTGACGAAACCGAATTTGAAAGCACCGGTATCGTGCCCCTAGGGGCGGTGCTGGATCATTTCTTTGCCGAATATGCGGCGGTCAACAGCTTCACCCAAACGGTGATACAGAGCTTGCAACGGGGCGAAATCACGCGTTTTGCGCCCCGCTCCGGTACAGGGCCGTTGTTGTGAGTGGTGACGTCGCCTCTGCTGCGGCCTCGCCGGCCGCGACCCGCGTCAGCGAGACGCTGGAGCGCCGCGAGCACCAAGAAAAAGCCGCCAGCGGTGTTGGTCTGTTTTCGCTCCTGCGAGAGCTTGAGCGACGTGCAGGTCACAAACCAGCCATTGGCCAGAACAAGCGGCTGCGCGATGCCATCGTGCATCTGGGTCAAGACCCGGCCCTTGCCTTTCCCACCCGCGATGTGGCGCGTGTTGACTTGACCCAAAGCACCCCACGCCTGCGGGCACAGTTCATGGGGTTGTTCGGCGCGTTTGGCGCGCTACCGCTCAACTGGACCGAAGAGGTTGAGTCGTGGTTCTCTGCCGGGGACGAAAGCTTCGTCGCCTTTTGCGACATCTTCACTGCACGTTTTCAGGAGCTGTTTTTCCGTGCATGGTCCGATGCCCGGGCAATAAGCCAGTTCGACCACGCCGATAGTGACCGGTTTCAGGCTTATATTCTATCGCTTCTTGGCTGTGGCACCGCAGCCAACCGGTCCGGGGCGCGTCCCGATGACATGACCAAGCTACATCTCGCACCGCTGGCAACCGGACGCGTCAAAAGCCCCGTACGCCTGCGCCAAATGCTGGAGCTGCATTTCAACGGTCGCGCCCGTTTTCGGATCGAGGAGCACGTTCCCTGCTGGCTCGAACTCGAACCAGATGCGCATTGCCTCTTGGGGGCCCAAGGCTGCACCCTTGGTGAGAACAGTGTTCTGGGCGGGTATGTGCAATCCCTCAGTGCCAAGATCCGCCTTCACGTGATGCTCAGTGATCTGGCCCAGTATCAGCGTTTCCTTCCCGGCGGCCCCGATCACGCGGCGCTTCAGGATATTGTGTTCTGGTATCTCGGACAGGCCTTTGACATTGAAACCGCGCTATGGCTGCCGCGCCCGCAAATATCCACCGCCGTGCTGGGACAAAGCACACAAGTAGGTTGGCTCGCCTGTGTCGGTTCGATCAGCACGCCCGATCTCCCGACCGCGACCAGCCCCCTACCACGCAGCGCCGATGGATACCTGCAAGTCAGCCGCTATCCGCTGCTTCCCGAACCCTTTGACCAAGATGAATTGAAGTCCTCCGCCGCCTGACAGGTGTGCGGCCCAATCGAGGCCCCTGTTTCATGACTGAAATTACAATTGAAAAATACGCCGGCAAGATGAACCGCGCAGGCTATGATGCCTTTCTTCAGGGCATGCGCGACGCCAGAACAGCGCGAAATCGCTACGTCGATCTCTGCCACTGGCTGTTTCATTCGGTCTCCAACCAGAATGCCGACATCTCCGTCACTTTGCGCCAGCTGAACCTGGATCGCGGTCGGGTGCTTAAGGACCTGTCGGGCGCGATGGACCGTCTCGACAAAAATGTGACGGAAACACCGGGCATCAGCGATCATCTGGCCGATGCGCTGAACCACGCCTGGACCTATGCGACATTGTTTTTTGGCGAGGCGCAGATCCGCACCGGCCACGTTCTGACCGCGCTGCTCAACGATCCCTCCCTGCGTCGACAGTTGCTGCGCTATTCTTCGGTGTTTGAACAGATCTCCGCAGAACAACTGGGTCAGGACAGCCGCAGCCTCTGGGCGGGCAGCGAAGAGGACACGATGCGCCCGATGGATGGCGCGAACCTCTCAACAACCGAGGACAGTGGCGCTGCCTCTCAGGGCAAAGGCGGCACCACCGCGCTTGGCCGGTTTGCCAAGGACATGACCGCCGCAGCGGGCGAGATGGACCCGATCAAGGGCCGCAACGACGAGATCCGTCAGCTCATCGATGTGCTCCTGCGCCGACGCCAGAACAACCCGATCCTGACGGGCGAGGCCGGTGTCGGCAAAACCGCCGTGGTCGAGGGGTTTGCCCAGTTGCTCGCCGCCGGGGATGTGCCGCCCAAACTCAAGGGCACGCGCTTGTTTGAGCTGGACATCCAGTCGATGCAGGCTGGTGCCTCGATCAAGGGCGAGTTCGAACAGCGCCTGAAATCGGTCATCGACGAGGTTCAGTCCTCACCCGAACCCATCATCCTCTTTATCGACGAGGCCCACACGCTGATCGGTGCGGGTGGTCAGGCAGGAACCGGGGACGCCGCCAATCTGTTGAAACCGGCGCTGGCCCGCGGCACCCTGCGCACCATCGCCGCCACCACCTGGAGCGAGTATCGCCAGCACATCGAAAAAGACCCGGCCCTGACCCGACGGTTCCAGCCGGTGAATGTGGATGAACCCTCAATCGAAGTCTGCTGTGACATGTTGCGCGGTATCCTTGGCCCGATGCAGGACCACCACAAGGTGCGTATTTCCGACGCTGCCATCGTCAGCGCGGTCACGCTCTCGCATCGCTACATCCCGGCCCGGCGATTGCCGGACAAGGCGGTCTCGCTTCTGGATACCGCCTGCGCCCGGGTGGCGCTCAGCCAGTCCGCCCTGCCCGCCCGTATCACCGCCACCCGCGCCCGGGTCGACGCGCTCGAGGCAGAGCTTGCCGGCAAGACAGAGGCCCGCGATCTGGGCGAGAGCCACGAAGACCGCATCGCAGAGATCAAGACCGAGATCGTTGAACTGACGGACCGACTGGCCGCGCTTGATACCGGCTACGCCCGCGAAAAAGAGATCGTCGATCAGGTGCTTGACCTGCGCCAGCGCCTCAAAGCACAGACCTCCGACACGCCCGGCGCACAGGACGCTGCCCGCAGCGAAACAGCGGACGCCGGGCAACCGGAGGCGGACGCCCCGGACGCAACAACCGACATCGACCCAGATGCCTTGCGCCGCGAGATGCAGGCACAGATGACCGCGCTGGACGAGACCAACCCGGACGACCGCATGGTCTTTGCCCATGTGGACGAACAGGCCGTCGCCGCCGTGATCTCGGACTGGACCGGCATCCCTGCGGGTCGGATGATGCAGGATGAACTCGACGCGGTGCTGAACCTCTCCGATGATCTGCGCGCCCGCGTCATCGGTCAGGATCACGGCCTCAAATCCATCGCCAAACGCATCGAGATCAGCCGCGCGGGCCTTGGCAACCCCAACAAGCCCATCGGCGTCTTCATGCTCTGCGGACCCTCCGGTGTCGGTAAGACCGAAACCGCGCTGGCTCTGGCAGAGGCACTTTATGGGGGCGAGCAGAACGTCATCACCATCAATATGAGCGAATTCCAAGAGGCCCATACCGTCTCGCTCCTGAAAGGCGCGCCTCCGGGCTACGTCGGCTATGGCGAAGGCGGTCGCCTGACCGAGGCCGTGCGCCGCAAGCCCTACTCCGTGGTGTTGCTCGACGAGATCGAAAAAGCACACCCCGATGTGCACGAGATCTTCTTTCAGGTCTTTGACAAAGGCGTCATGGAAGACGGCAATGGCCGCATGATCGACTTCAAGAACACGTTGATCCTGCTCACCTCGAATGTGGGCACCGAGGTTATCATGGACCGTGTCGGCCCCGACGGCAGCGCGGCAGACCTTGATCTGGAGGAACTCGACGTGGCGCTGAAACCCAGCCTGCTGGAGGTCTTCCCCCCCGCCTTGCTGGGCCGCATTGTCACCATCCCTTACCTGCCGCTCAGCACTGATGTCCTCGGCGGCATCACGCGCCTGAAGCTCTCGGCAGTCGAAAAACGCCTCAAGGGCGCACATGGCACCGAATTGGTTTATGGCGACGATGTGATCGAGCATATCACCAGCCTCTGCCGCGACCCCGACAGCGGCGGGCGGATGATCGACAATATCATCTCCAATTCCATCCTGCCGGAGCTGAGCCGCAAGGTGCTAAAAACCCTCAGCACCGGAGGCGAAATCCATCGCGTCACCGTGACCGCCGATACTGAGGGCTTCCACTACGCCCTGAGCTGACCTTTTTCCCACTGGTCTTTCAATCCACTTTATTCCTCAAGAGAGTTCCCATGCCCGAAACGCTTCAGACTGGTAACTGCACCATTAAAACCGACAGCCGCGAAATCACGTTAGAAGAGACGCTGCTTTATGTTGTCGAGATCAACAACGATATGGCCGAGGCCAGCGGAATCGACCTTGTTACGGCGGCCACCGCAGGGATCGACAGCGCAGGTGCTGCGAAACTTGTGCAGACCCTTGGCCTCAGCGGTCGCGCCTACATCAAATCCGTCAACGGCAAAGAATACGTGATCATCAAAGGCTATCCCGGCCAGCGTGCCACATTGACCGGTACACGCTATCTGAGTTCAAACCCCAAGGTTGCCAAACTCGTGCTTGGCTCCAAACAACTGGCCAAAGGCGCGGTGCGCATGACTGGTATCGCAGTGGTCGCCTTTGCTGCGTTGCGCGTGGTTGAACACGTGCTGTCAGACAATGATCCGCGTCTGACCCAGTTGCTGGGAACAATTGCGTCAGATGTTGGCAAATTCGCGGTTTCCGCCGGGGCGGGTTTCCTTGCTGGGATGGCAGTGGGCGCTTTGACGACAATCGCCGCTGGTCCGGTGATCGCAGCCGTCATCGTTGGGATTGGCGTGTCGATCCTGCTGGATCGCGTGGATCGTAAATTTGGCCTCACCGAAACACTTGTACGCGCCATCGAGGATACCGTGGATTCCTTTGAAAATCCCTTCCGCGTGCTCGCCCGTCAGATCCGCGCGTGGGAGCAGCATCTGATCAATCAGGCGCTGAAACACACCGGACCCTATTGATGTCCCGCAGTGTTGCGATTTGCATACTCGCCGCGTTCTCCTCGCTGGGGATTGCGGTGGCTATTTGGGGGCTGTGGGATATTTCCGCAGCCCTGAACGCTCTGTCTGCATGTGCAGAACGCGTGTATTTTGACACCAGCAGTTTCTGGTTCCTCGCGCTCGCTGTATTGCCGTTGTTCCTGTTGCTTGCACCGTTGTCAGAGCGTCATCACGCCCGCCTGTTGGCTGGGATTGTGGCATTGGCCTTTCTTCTTCCAGCCGCTGGTTTTTGGGCGATCAAACGCAGCTCTGATGCGCAAGGCTACGTATTCGCCCCGGAACTGGCGCTCTTTTCTTTGCAAGAGACTTCCGCAACTCCCGCGCAGAGCTGTAGGCCCTGAGCGCAGGGTCCCTCCTCAGAGATCTGCCAGTAAAGCATCAATCCGGGTCATATACGCCTTCACCTGTGGTGGGATCACCACTGCGACACGCTGCCCCCGCGATTGCATCTTGCGATCCGCCCACGCAAGAAGGTCCGAGATATTCTTGCCGCGCAAGAACGGGTTGGCAGAGACCACTCCGGCCCCCATCACCTCTTCCACACTCAGGTTGGGATCACTGGAAAGCGCCTGATTGGCCCCGGCCGCGCCAAGGAAATGCGCCAGATACAGCCGCCCTGCGGTAACCTGATGCCCACGTGCGCGCAGATAGCTTTCACTCTCCTGCGCCAGACGTTGCACCATGTCGCGGCTTAGTACCGGATCGTTACGCAGATCCAGAAGTTCCTCACGGGTCAGTTGCTCAACCAGATCGGGGCGATAGGTATTCATCATGCGCACCCAGGTGCTGGAGATGAACTGCCCAGCACCGGTGGCCGAGGATAGCGGGTTTTGCGCCGTGGCATTGCCACCGCTTTCGACATGGATAATACGATCCACAAGCGACGCGACCGCACTGCTGCCGTATTGCGCGGGGTCGGTCGGGCGACCATCCACCCAAAGCTCGAAATGCAAATGCGGGCCAGTCGAACGTCCTGTGGTCCCCACATAGCCAATCTGTTGACCCGCCGCGACGGTGACACCCGGTGCGATCCCATCTGCAAAGCGCTGCATGTGGGCATAGCGCGTCTCCATGTTGCCCTCATGCGTGATCGCCACGAGGTTGCCGTAGCCGCCACTGTCCCCAGCGGCGCGGATCGTGCCCGCCCGTGCGGCAAAGATTGGTGTGCCCTCGGGAGCCGCCCAATCCACCCCATTGTGCGGCTTCATTTTCTTGAGGATGGGGTGCATGCGCATGCCAAATCCGCTGGTCTTCACCCCTCGCACAGGGATTGCCAGCCCGGCCCCAAGGCGCATCCCGCTGACGCCTGCTTCACCCGCGTCAAAGCAGCCAAAGCCCCCTTCCGGCCCCGGCAGCGCCGTCACATAGCAGTGCATCTCTCCCGAAGGCCCCTCAATTCCCGCATAGAGGATTTGCCCGGCACTTCCGGTGGCAGGCTGGCCTGAAAACAGCAGGGTGATCCGATCCCCCTGCTCCGCCAGACGTTCCAGATCAAATCGGCGCGACATCATCACGATCAACTCACCCACGAGACCAGTGGGCACACCGTTGCGCAGCGCAGTGGAGTATAGCGCATCCATCAAGCGCACATTGCGCCCCGGCATCTCCGTGCTGACCAACTGGCCAGAGCGTTGCAGCAAGTCTTTTTCCGCCCACGGGTCAGCAGCGCTGGCAAAACGACCCGGCCCGTTTTGGGCAAGGCTGACCAAGAACCTGTCCGGGCCATAAAGCGACAGCTGTAAAAGCAACGGCGTATCCGCTTGTCCAGCCCGGTTTCGAGACCGCAGCGCGACCACGCTTCCAGCTACAAGGGTCTCATCCAACTCGCCGATCCGAATGGTGGCGGAGGCAATACTCTCAGCCTGCGCGGCATCAATGCCACTGTCCACCAGCACATCGCGCAGCGACCTGTCGGTGTTTAGGACAATGATCTCGTCGTTGAACAATGCAGAGCGGCGCGTCGATGGGATCGTCAGCGCTACGCTTGCGTCACGCGCCAGCAGCGTGTTGCGCCCCTCTTCTTGCGCCGCCTCCAGCGCATCGCGCCGTTGCGCCTGAAACAGCGCAAAATCATCGCGTCCCGACGGCAGTTGCAGGACCAGATTGCGCCCCGCCGTCAATAGATCATCCTGCAACAGCGAAATCGGCAAAGGTTCTGGCCGGCCGTCGCGGATCAATGGCTGACCTGCGGGCAAGGCCAATTCTCGCATCGCCTGATCGCCGGTCTCTTCCACATGCAGCATCATGGGCGCACGGCGCAGATTGAGCATTGCCCGCACCCGCGCCTGCTGCACCGATGGGTCAGGCACCACCGTCTCAGTCGGCACCATCGCCAGTTCTGCATCAAGATCCGCGCCACTGCGCCCGAGCCACCAGACGCCAACGCCGGACAGCGCCGCAAGAACCGCCGTCGCACCGCCAAGCCGCAGAAAGAGGCGGCGCCGCCGACGTTTGCGAGCTTGCGTCTTTGCCTTACGAAAGGCTGGATCGATGGTATATGCCATCCGGTCTCAGCCTAGCGAAACACGCCACCCAGTGCCGCACCGGGAGCGATCTGGGTTTGCGCGGGGGCGCGCGGTGCAGCCGGTTGCGCGGCTGGACGGCGCGTTGTCGGAGCCGGGCTGGTATTGCGCCGGGGCTGCGGCGCGGCAGCCACGGGGGCCGTACAGGTCACATCTTCACGGCCAATAATATCCCGATAAAGCGAGACCTCCGCCGCCTGCGTCGGCACCTGAACGCCCGCTTCGTCATAATAGCGCACCACCGCGCGTTGCGACCCTGGCCCCCAAGCACCATCAACGCGACTGGTATAGCAGCCCATACGCGCCAATTCCTGCTGCAATGCCCGCACCAGCAATGGACCCGGTGGATCAAAAGCACCACTTGCCAGCAATCCCGCATAAAGATCCGGGTCTTGCCGCATCAATCTTCGGCGCGCCTCGACATTGTCATAGCTGATCTCATTGCCAGACAGATCAGACGGATCAAGGGCCGCATCAAAGTTCTGATCCGCGCCCTCAATAAGGCCCACGATAATCGAAGGTTCCGGCAGCCCATCCGCCTGTGGCAGCGCCGCGAGCTGCTGATTGGAAACCGGAGAGAAAATCACAACCGGAGCTGATGCATCCGACCGTTCCGGTCTGCGCTGGGCAGAGGCCGCAGGCACGCTTACTGGCGTCAATCCGGCCGGAGCGCTGGCGGGGATCACCCGCACCACATCGGTAATCAGCACCTGATCTCGTCGCGCTGGCGGGGACGCGACCGCATCGGTTTGTGGCTGCGGTTGATCTGGCAAATCATCAAGTTCGCCCTGCTGCACATAAGCTGCAAGTTCCGGCACCATCAGCGCCTCGGCCTTTCCGACCTGTTTCAGGGTATCACTCAGACGCTCTCCAGCGGGCGGACAGGCCTGCGCCGCCCCCGCACTGGCCAGCACCACGACACTCAGATCAGATGCCACATCGCCAATTTCGGGTAGTGGCGCGGCGGTCGGCGCATCTCCTGCGCAGTTTTCGAACATCAACAACACATGTTTCAAACCTGCACTCTGCAAACGTGCAATGCCGGAGCTTATCTCAAATTCGCGCCCGTCGACCTGCATTCCGCCCTCCAAAGGGCCTGCAAAATAGAACGCAACCTGCGTCTTGCCGCTTAAGTCGTCAAAACCAGCGGAGACGGCGTCATAGCTGGCGTTTCGCAGCAAAGTTACGGGCGCCCCGCCAAAGTCTTCTAGGGCGCGTGCGGCGTAATAACTGTCAGCAAAGGCGCGCCCCGCACCCTGGCCTGTGTCGCCGACCACCAAGGCAGACCAATCCTGCGCGGCAGCGACGCCACTCCACAGGCATCCATACGCCCCCAGCACATAAGCAAACCAACGAGAGGAAAACGACAAAACCAGCCTCAATGCATCTTGAAAAGAAGGAGCATCCTTATTGCTGCAACCTTACCTTGCAGCGCTGCGAGAAGCGACCGCAAGATGCCTTTAATCCGCAGCAGACCGCAGAAAAAATGTCCAGCTGTCGGACTGCTGCGTGTCTACCTCATGAAATCGGGCATCAATATAGCCGCGAGTCAGGCACTCTTCTTCTCCCCGGATCTGAAACCGTCCGGTATCCACACACATGGACGCAACACCATCCAGCAGCGCACGCCCAAAGACATCCTTGGCAAACACATAGACAAAACGAGATCGCAAACTCTGACTAATGACCTCCGCGCATTGGTTGGGACCCACCACCCACCACCCGGAGCTTTCGAATGCACCGTCGTTGAAAGCAGAGATTGCAACATTCGCAACATCCAACGTCTGGTTGCAAAATGTGAACTTCGCCTGCCCCGCATTGGGCACAAGCGTTACAAAAGCAGCAACGACCCCAGACAAAACGCTTAGCTTCATGTTTTACATACTCTTTTCACATCGAAAATTCAGCTGCTCGACTGCACGCACACACGTAATACGTGCGAAATTCGCAACAATCATATTAGTCTGCGTGCAAACAATGACTGAAAGGGCTGGCATTTGCCAACCAGAGATCTACATTGGGAGGCATGGTTCGGTACATTGTGATCATAGCAGGCACGGCCTGCCTTTCTATCACCGCAGGGCTCGGCCTTGCGCTCAGTCACAATGCTTTGTCCGGCTCTGATGGAGACAGCAGCGCACGGCTGAGTTCTCTGACGCGCCTGCAAGCACCGGTTCCTGAATTGCGTGCAGAGCCGGCCCTACAAACTCCACGTGTCGAATCGCAAACCTCGCCTGCTTTTGATGCAAGCGCGGACCTTGCGCGTGTGGCATCCTTTGACACTCCGGCACGGCTTTTGCCAAACTCAAGCCCCACGCAGACTGATGCAGCTTTGCCAGCACTGGGTTTAAGCACACCAGACCCCGCGCCGGCAGTGACACCGGCATCCGCTGATGCATCGCATGAGGTCACGCGTACTCTAGATGTACGGCCGCTGAAACGCCCTGTTTCGACCACTGCAGAAGACAGCTATGTGGCAAGACCTCTGCCACAGACCTATGAGCGCACCGCATCTGCGGCACCTGCGCCGCTGTATCAAAGTGAGCCTCAGCCGGAACAGCAGTTGGTTTCGCTGCCGCCGCAGTTGTCGCGCCGCAGCAGCACTTCCCCCAGCCCCAGTTTCTTCATCGGCGTTTTCCGCTGATTCTCTCCCTCTGGGAGAAATAAATCCCCAAATTCCCGGTTGACCTGTGCGCTGGATTATCGCCCAAATGGCCGCGATTTCTTTATTCAGACTCATTGGGGGTATCATGGGCATTATGACTGCGGCCAAGACATCGGTTCTGGCTACCGCGCTGCTGACACTACAGGCAACTTCGCTCTGGTCTCAGGATGCAACGCAGGACGCCGAGGCATTTCAGCTCGACCTCAACTCCGTGACAGAAACGACAGAAGGCAGCTGCCGCCTGACCTATGTGGCGGCAAATCAGTCCTCAACGGCTCTCGATCGCGCCTCCTATCAGATTGCTCTATTTGATGGCCAAGGTGTTGTCACACGCCTGCTGGTGCTTGAATTCGGTGCCCTCAGCGAAGGCAAAACAAAGGTTCTGCAATTCGACTTGGCCGAAACGGAATGCGGGTCGATCTCCCGCATTGTGGTCAATGATTCCCCTGCCTGTATCGCAGGCGATGGAAATCCCAGCGACTTGTGCATGGATGGGCTTGTCGCAAGCTCGCGCACCCCGATCCAGTTCGGTATTTAAGCCACGCCCTTTTTGCATTGACGCGCGGTCCCGCCTGACGTGGCCGCGCTGTGGAGTAACCCCATGAGTAATTTTCGGGCGGACATGTTTGATCCGCTGACACTGGTCGTTTTTGCAGCGCTGGGCGTGATGTCCCTCACCGTGCTCTCGGTCTTTATCTTCAAACTGCTCCAGTTCTCGCGCCTTGGGGTTGGCAAACGGCAGATGGCCGAACAGATCATCAACACATGGCTCTCCGGTCAGGCCGAAACCGCGATGCAGCAGGCGGCAGCGCGCAAATCGGTGCTCTCGCGCATCCTGCACGCAGTCTTTACCGGGCTGCGTGCCCGCCCGGGTGAAACAGCCTACGCCGAGGAACTGGGCCGCCAGACCGCGATCTCAGAGCTTGCAACCCTGTCTGATCGTATTCGGCTCCTAGAGATCGCCGTACATGCGGCCCCCATGTTGGGCCTCTTGGGCACTGTGATCGGCATGATCGATGCGTTTTCAGTACTGGCCCAGACACAGGCCGCGGCGGACCCTGCCGCACTTGCGGGCGGTATCTGGACTGCGCTGACCACAACGGCAGCCGGGCTTGCAGTCGCACTTGTTGCATACTTTCTGACCAGTTGGCTGGATGCACGGATTGAGCGTGAACGTAATCTGATCGAAGTGCTGATCTCTGCTGCCATTCACGGGCGTGTTGATCAATCCGCCCGCCAGCAAGGCTAAGATCTGATGCACATTAACCGGCTTGATCTTCCTGTCCGAAAGCGGCGCGTGACCTTCACGCTGACGTCGCTTGCGGATGTGATGTTCCAGCTTCTGGTCTTTTTTATGCTATCGTCGAGCCTCACGCCCTACGCGCTTTTGACACTGAACCGAACCGATGCGGTCTCGGATCAGCGGGTCGGTTCTGGCGCAGGTTCCAGTCCCGACACCCCTCTGCCCAGTGGCGCCGCCGTATCCGCCCCTCTCTGGAACATCGGGGCCGATGGCATGGTCATCCAAGGGCAAACTTTCGGGTTTGAAACACTCCCCGATCTTGTTGCCGCATTGGGCGATGATCTCACCCCCGCGTCGGTGATCTTGATCGTCAAATCATCGGCCCGTGTGCAGGACCTCGCTACTGTACTTGCGCATCTACAGGCTGCCGAGGTCACAGCCGTACAGATCAGCGCCGGGGGGCTATAGGCATGGTGCGCCGTACTCCCCTCCTGCCGCCGCGCGCACAGCGGGTGCAGACCGACACGTCGCTGGCCATCGTGAATGTGGTTCTGCTTCTGCTGTTGTTCTTTCTTGCCAGCGGGTCGCTGATATCTGCGCAGGACACCGATATAGACCTTCCGACGACTCAGGAGCTTTTGCCAGAGCAACTGCCCAGCCCGCTCTTGGAGGTGCGCCTAGACGGCGGCCTGTTGTTAGACGGCGAGCCTGTAGTGCTCTCTCAGCTTGATGAGATGCTGGAGGGCGGGCAGACACTCTATGTGCTGATGGAACGCACAGCACCGGCGCTCGATTTGCTTGAACTGCTGGCGCAGCCCCCCTTTGGGACGCTCAATGTCACATTGGTCACAATCCACGAGCAGGCAGACACGTGAGCATCCTCCCTTATGGCCAATCCGACACGCCCAACTGGCTCCTTGCCGGTAGCGGCTCATTGGTGACGCATGTCGCAGTTGGCGCCTTGCTTCTGGGCGGGTTGCAGCCCTTCCTGACCGGACCGGGGGTGGCACCCGACCAGCCACGATACAGTGTGACCCTGCAACCACTGGATTCCGACACCCTCGCTGGGCTTGAACTTCGCGAGGGCATGGCAGGCGCTGAAGCTGGAACCGAAAGCAGCACACCAGAGCAGCTTGCAGCCCTGGAAGGCGATGCAGAACACCTCTCTCCAGAGGAGAGCGAGGTGGAAAAACTCGCCGCCCTCACCCCCGCTCCGACCGAGGAACTTCCCGTCGAAGCGCTCCCTCCTGTCATTGCCGATCCGGTCTCACCCGAGGCCGAACCATCAACGACAGACGCCACAACACTCCCTCTTGAAGAGGTGCCAACCTCACCAACGGCCCCGCTTTCGCCCCTCATTCCCGAGGACACGAGCCCGCTGATCCCGGAAACTGTCACAGCGCTTCCCTCATCAACCGGTGATCCGGTGGCGGTCGCTCCGATCACATCAGGCGCGGCGATGGCTGCAACCGTTGTGACCAGCCAGATCGCGAGTGTGGAGCCTGTTGCTGCCCTGCCCTCACCCGTTAGCGGTGCCACCGATCCGGGGCGCTCCACAGGTTCTACGACTGCCCGCCCGCCCGCCAGTGCGCAGGATCTCGCGGTGGGGGATCTCATCCGCAAAATTCGCTCCAACGCTGGCGCGGAATGTCTGCTCACCCTGCCCCGTCGTGACGGAGAGGATGGCGTCGGCCTCGATATGATGGCTGCTCAGGACACCGCGTTCTCGCGCTTTTCCGAGACCGTTCTCACCCAGTCGGATAGCGATTTGCGGCAAACCCGTACCCTGCTTGACCCGCGGCAATGCCCGGCGGTGGAATACATCAAGGACAATCGGGACTATCCGGCCACCCGGCTGGGCCTGCGGCTTGACGCGAGCAGTGTCGCCAGCGGGGCGCGCCTGACGGGCGTATTGCGCGGCACAGCCGGCAAATACGTGGCGTTGCTGTTGGTGGATAACAATGGCGTCGTGCAGGATCTGCAGCGCTTTTTGTCTCAATCCGGTAATTTCACCCGGTTTGACGTCCCAGTCACCCGATCCGGCCCGCGCCGGGACACAGCCCAGATGCTCATCGCCATCGCCAGCCGCAGTCCCATGCAACAGATCCGGGACCGGAACGGTCGTCTGGCAGAGGATGTCTTTGCAGGGCTACAAGGAAGTCTCTCAGGTCAGGCCGCGCTGGCCATCACGACGTTCGACGTGCGCTAAAGCGGCAGGCACGCACAGCCCGTACCAAACAGACTTGACGCCAGATCAGCTCATTCAACGTCGATTGTTTTGGCGTGTGAGCGCGAAACATTCCGCATGATCCGGTGCTCAAGCGTTTCTAGTTCAGGAAGAAAATGGCTGGGATGGTAGGATTCGAACCTACGGTACACTGTACCAAAAACAGTTGCCTTACCACTTGGCTACATCCCAACACTGTCTGTGAGGGGCCTTCTAATGACAGTTTGGAGGGGCTGCAAGAGGTTTTTCCGAAAAAATGCCGCCTCCCTCAAAAAATGCTCAGATATTCTTTGAGAACACATAGTTACCAACTCGTAAGCCCGACAACTACGGGCCCTGCAGGGTGCATATTCACCGAAAAAACCCCTTCAAAACCATGCGGTTCCAAAGGGGCATTGCCTGAGTGGTGGCGGGTAGGTGTTATTCTGGAACACCTGCCTCCCGCAGCGCGCTGGCCCAATCAGGGCCGGATGGGGTGAAGGCGGCAGCATGTTCCTGCATGTAGCGCGACAGTGAAAAATCCGGCGTGACCTTCATCAGGCACTCGACCACATCACGCGCCTCCTGTACGCGGCCCGACATCTGCAGAGCAATCGCTTTGGTACGTAAGGTCGATGGATAGCTGTCATTCTCCTGCAGCGACTGATCTGCCAGTTCTATCGCACGATTGTAATCGCGTGCCGCCAGGCTCACCGAGGCTGCGAGTGAATCAAAATAGTACCGCTGCGGCCCCAGCGGGGTCAGTTTGCGCGCCGCCTCTGTCAGCAACACCCCCTCATCCGGGCGGTTCTGCATGGCGCGGGTCGCCCCCTTCAACAACAGCGCCAGAGCCTCGTTTGGATTGTCCTGCAACGCCTTGTCGTAGGAGTATTGCGCATTGTCGAAGTCAAACGTCAGATAGCTCGCGATCATTCCCTTGAGCGTATGGGCCAGAGAGAACGCCGGATCCTGCGCCAGCGCTGCATTGGCAAGGTTCTCCGCCATCAGGGTGCTTTTGCGACGATCGTCCGACAGCCCCTTTTGAACCCGCATCACCTGCCAAATGCCTGCCCATGTCAGAACGACGGGGTGATGCATTTCGCGTTCCATCAGCGTGTCGAGGATCTCGTTCGACTTCTCAAACTGATCGTGATGTTTGCTCTGCATCATCACGATTGCGGCCATCAGCAATGTATGATTGGCGAGATTGGAAAGCGGTCGAAAACTGACCAATCGCACGGCCTCTCCAACAACGGTTTGGCCAATTTGGCTGGTGGCATCACGCAAAGACCCGCTCTGCCCCATTAAGAGATCTGAAAGACTCCCGCGAAACTCCCGCGACCAAATGACTTTTTCACGATGCGCGTCATGCAAATCAATTTGCGAAATGAAATCATGACCGCTCACAAAAACAGAGCCGGAAACGAGGTAACTGACCCCGGCAATTGAGGAAACTTCTGCGGGGCGCACCTCTTCGATGCTGAATTGCCGGGACGCCATGTAGGATGTGACGGAAAAGGCCTGACTACGCGATAGTTGCCGTGACAATTCTTCGGACAAGATCGCACCAAGTGGCGCGCTCGCCCCACCCGGTGAGCGCTGGGCAAAAGGCAATACTGCAATCGACGGCAGCAATTCGTCCAATATGACGCGGCTTCTGTCGCGCGGTGCCCAAGGCTGCTCTTGCACAGATGTTGCGGTGTTTGCACTCTGCGATCGCATCTCTGCCAACCAGTCGGCAAAGGCATGTTCATGTGGAAGTTCAAAGCCTTCCATAAATTCTCCGCGTGATGTGTCCTGTTCCACTTCGATCATACTGAGATCAAGCGTCACCCGTTCCCGGTTGGCGCGCAGCGCAGCCGACGCGGAGGGTCCGATGTGTTTTCGCAGGGTAGACAATGCCGTACGCAGGCTTGCTTTGGCCTGCTCGGGCTGGGCAAAACTCCACAGCGTATGCTCAAGAAACGCCCGAGTTCGAATGCCTTCTTCGGCGGTAATCATCAGAGCCATAAGCGCCTGATGTTTTGCGCCAAGTTGAATTGGTTCTCCGTCTGGCCGATAAACACCAAACGCGCCATATTGACGAACTTTCAAAACTACAACCATTGGATACTCTCGCCATACAAGTTACGCGAACCACAAGAGCAAAAAAACAGATAAATAAGCGCCTGCAGCCTTACGGCAACCATTAAAACAGCAAATACCCGAACCGACAAACAAAAAATAATTCCTTTGAGAAAACCCCATCAATGCAACGAGTTAACAAAGTGCAAACGGATAAATCACGAATTTAACGAAGGTAAATTATGCACAACCTAAGGTAGCTAAACAAAATGATTCATATGCAATCAAAGGGGGAGATCGACGCGGGAAAGTCTTGATAACATGCGGGTTTTTGCATGCATTTTGCGGTGAAGAGTCATGCCCCTCCTACCCTAATCTCGTGAAGGATATCCGCTTCGTCCCCCTTCGATTTCGTCGACAACCTCACGCCGCCATCGCCACTTTGAGTGGCCTTCAGGCAACCGATGCACAGGATATCAGCCCTGCACCGGCGAACTGCTCGAACTTTCACCACAAAAATATCGCTAAACGCGCGCGTTCCCGGGACAGGGCGTCACAGCAACGTTTGAACATATTGAGAACGACGTACTACGATTCTCCGCACCAGTGTCATCTGAAAGTCATCTGCTTGTAGCAATGTGATGCTAGGCGGTGGCGCATACAGTTTTAAAAAGATGAAAACTCCATGCTGCTTCCTCCCTTCAATGCACCGGGCAATTTCTACCGTGGCAATCTCCATACGCATTCCGATGTCTCTGATGGTGCACTGCCGCCGGCTGAGGTGTGTCGCCGATACAAGGCGCAAGGATATGATTTTATCTCTCTGACCGATCACTTCGTGGGGCGATGGGACTATCCGATCACAGACACCACCCCTTACCGCGACGCGCAATTCACAACGCTTCTGGGGATCGAAATGCACTCTGGCGCGCAGGACAATGGCGAGTTGTGGCACCTGCTTGCGGTTGGCGTGCCCGCAGACTTCGCCCCCTCACACACGCCTGACTTTCAACCCGTAGACGGTCAGGAAACCGGCCCCGAAATCGCCCAGCGCGCACGCGAGGCCGGAGCGTTTGTCGCCATCGCTCATCCCCAATGGTCTGGCCTGACCGAGCACGACGCCCGCAGCATCGACGCGGCCCATGCCGTAGAAGTCTACAACCACGGCTGTCACACCCTGTCGGATCGTGGCACCGGCATGCCCATACTGGAACTGCTGCTGAGCGAAGGGCGCAAATTGAACCTGATCGCAACGGACGATGCCCACTTCAAGGGCCCCGATGCCTTTGGCGGCTGGGTCATGGTCAAGGCCGTGGCCAACACTCCCGAAGACCTCCTTGCTGCGTTAAAAGCAGGGCAATTCTACGCCTCACAAGGCCCCGAAATCCACGGCATCTGGTATGAAGGCGATAAGATTCGCGTTAAAAGTTCCGCCGCAAGCACCGTGATCGTTCAGGGCTACAACAACGCCACGATGGATGTATGCGGTGAAAGCCTGACGGACACGACCGTCGAACTTGGGCGCTTGCAAGACAGCCCGTGGCTGCGGGTCACGGTGATTGATCGAGCGGGCCAGCGTGCTTGGTCAAATCCATTCTGGCCCAACGCATTGTAAAACCGCCCCCTGCTGCGCGACGCCTCAGGGGGTAAATGCATCAGAAGCTTAGAGCATCAAACGCGGGCGGCTTTAGCCCGCGCCTTCACATTCGCCCGACAGGTCCTTCAGGATAGGACAGTCGGGGCGATTATCGCCAGAACAGCAGGTGATCAACTCACTCAGAGTGGCGCGCATCGCCTCCAGATCATTGATCTTTTCCTCGATCTTGCTCAGATGCGCCTGCGCCAGCTGCTTTACGTCCGCGCTCGCACGGCTGTCGTCCTCGTAGAGACCCAGCAGCAGGCGGCAGTCCTCAATCGAAAAGCCAAGCGCGCGTGCGCGACCCAGGAACGCCAGTTTGTGCAGATCGCGCTCTTCAAAGCAGCGGTAGCCATTGGCGCTGCGATTTGGGCAAATCAGACCGATGTCCTCATAGTAGCGGATTGTCTTGGCCGGGAGACCCGACCTGGCCGCAACATCACCGATGTTCATCTGTCTGTGCCTCCCACAACCTTGCTGCAGAAACAGCCTATAGCGTTATCCTGCGTCTCCCCCAAGATGGACATGACTGCAAGCAATCTCAAGCCACTCCACGGAAACTTGAGCGCAGGCGTGCTTGTGACGCAGCACACTATGCTTGCGTCGGTTTTGAGCACCTCTCCCCTCTCATGCGCCCGCTATAGGTATGAGGACCGCTATCACGCGCCGCCTGCCGTGGTTTTCGATGGTTGCGCACGCCCCTTGGCGTGATGTACCCCTGAACCCACTGGTGCAGCGCCCAACGGCCCCGCAAAATACGGTCGCAACTGCGATCTCAAGAGCCAAGACCCGTTTGTTTACGCCTGCCCTGCCATTCCAAACACGGGCGTAACGGTCTGAAAAGTCTGAGAAGAAGGACAAAGTGATGATCAAGACCCGCGCCGCAGTGGCCCTCGAAGCAGGCAAGCCGCTGGAAATCATGGAAGTGAACCTCGAAGGCCCAAAGGCGGGTGAGGTTCTGGTAGAGATCAAGGCCACCGGCCTGTGCCATACGGATGAGTTCACCCGTTCTGGCGATGACCCCGAAGGTATCTTCCCGGCGATCCTGGGCCATGAGGGCGCAGGTGTGGTGATCGAGGTGGGCGAAGGCGTCAAAAGCCTGAAACCCGGCGATCACGTGATCCCGCTTTATACGCCCGAGTGCCGCGAGTGTGATTACTGTCTCAACCCCAAGACCAACCTCTGTCAGGCGATCCGCTCCACGCAGGGTCAGGGCCTCCTGCCCGATGGCACCACTCGTTTCTCGCTTCCTGATGGGACGCCGATCCACCACTACATGGGCTGTTCCACCTTCGCCAACCACACTGTGGTGCCCGAAATCGCGCTGGCCAAGATCCGTGAGGACGCCCCCTTTGACAAAGTCTGCTACATCGGCTGCGGCGTCACCACCGGCATCGGTGCGGTGATCAACACAGCCAAGGTCGAAATCGGCTCTACCGCTATTGTGTTTGGCCTCGGCGGCATTGGTCTGAACGTCATTCAGGGCCTACGTCTGGCTGGCGCGGATCAGATCGTGGGCGTTGACCTCAACCCCGGCAAGGTCGAGATGGCCGAGAAATTCGGTATGACCGACTTTGTGAACCCCTCCGAAGTTGAGGGCGATTTGGTGGCGCACCTAGTGGAGCTCACCGGCGGCGGTGCCGATTACACCTTTGACGCCACTGGCAACGTCAATGTCATGCGCACCGCGCTTGAAGCCGCCCACAAGGGCTGGGGCGAGAGCATTATCATCGGTGTTGCGCCCGCAGGCGCTGAGATTTCCACCCGTCCGTTCCAGCTGGTCACCGGCCGTTCGTGGCGCGGTACGGCGTTTGGTGGGGCCTCTGGTCGCACGGATGTCCCAAAGATCGTGGATTGGTACATGGACGGCAAAATCGAGATCGACCCCATGATCACCCACAAGTTGACGCTGGACCAGATCAACGAAGGGTTCGAGCTGATGCATCAGGGTAAATCCATCCGCGCCGTGGTCGAATTCTGATCACACTGATCTGAAACGCAAAAGGCGGGCCCCGGTGGTCCGCCTTTTTCTTTGTCACCTCTTACGGGGCCTACTGCGGTCCATCCGCAACCGCGTCGAGCTTCACGTCATACCCCCAGAGCCGGCGCAGGTGTTTTAGAACCTCGTCCCGGTCTGCCTCGGCCAGATGCACATTGTCGCGCACTTTGTGAGTAAGCTTGAGCGTGCGGTCCCCCTTTAGATCCGCATCGCTCACTTGAATATCGGGTTCGATATAGGCCAGATCATATTGCTTCGCGAGATCGCGGCGAATGGCCTTATAGCCTGCGCGATTATGGATCTGGCTGATCACCAGCTTTGGATGCGTCTCATCATCCGTCAGCGTGAACAGCTTAAACTTGCGGATCAGGTGCGGCGATAGATACTGCTGAATAAAACTCTCGTCGCGGTAGTTGGCCCAGGCATTGCGCAACACCCCACGCCAGTCAGGATCGCCCGCAATATCCGGGAACCATTCGCGGTCCTCCTCGGTCGGCTCCTCGCAGATTCGGCGAATGTCCTGCATCATCGCAAAGCCCAGCGCATAGGGGTTGATACCGGAGTAACGCGGGTCGTCATACTCCGGTTGCATCACCACATTTGTATGGCTGTGCATCATCTCCATTAAGGCGCCCTGAGTCACAAGACCCTGATCATAAAGCGCGTTGATGATGTAGTAATGCACAAAAGTCGCGCAGCCTTCATTCATCACCTTGGTCTGTTTCTGCGGATAAAAATACTGCGCCAGCATCCGCACGATGCGCAAGATTTCGCGCTGCCACGGCTCCAACACGGGGCTGTGTTTCTCAAGGAAATAGAGGATGTTTTCCTGCGGCAGGTTCATGCGCTTGCGCCGCTCAGAGTGATCCAGATCCTCATCTTGCGCGTCTGGATCGCGCTTCAGCCCCAGCGTTGCATCCGTCCAGATATCCAGCGCGCTTTGCCCCTTCTCGTAGGCCTCGCGCAACTGCTGCATGGCGCGGCGTTCCTCGATCGTCGGTTTGGGCGGGCGACCATAGCGAAAGACACCCTGCGACTGTAGCGCATGGGCTGCGTCCAGAATTTCCTCCACCGCGTCAAAGCCATAGCGCTCCTCGCAGGCGGCAATGTAGTTTTTGGCAAAGGCCAGATAATCCTGAATGCCATCCGCATCAGTCCATTGCTGGAACAGATAGTTATTCTTGAAGAAGTGGTTATGCCCAAAGGCCGCATGCGCCATCACCAGTGTCTGCATCGCCATGGTGTTCTCTTCCATATTGTAGCTGATGCAGGGGTTGGAGTTGATGACAATTTCATAGGCAAGGCCCTGACGCCCCGTGCGATAGAGCGCCTCGTCGCGGGCAAAATGTTTGCCGAACGACCAATGCTGATACATCAACGGCAACCCGACACAGGAATAGGCATCCAGCATCTGCTCGGCCGAGATGATCTCAATCTGGTTGGGATAGACGTCCAGTCCCAAATCACCCAATGCGATTTTCTCAATCGCATCGCGCGCTTTTTCCAAGAGCTCGAAGGTCCACTCTGGCCCATCGAACAGCGGTGTGGTGGTGGTTTTTGCGGTCTCCATATGGGTCAGCCTTTCACCTTGGGCAGGAAGAACTCTCGGAAGATCGGGTAAATGTGGCCCGGCTCAGAGACACGCTGCATCTCAAAATGCCTGCAGGCCGCTTTGACTTGCCGGTAGTTCTGCCACAGATCCTCGCCCGCCTCGGTATTGTCCAACAGCATCTGCGCGCTTTCTTCGACAATCTCGACATAAGCGTAGAACTGGCACATCGGCAGCAGTTGCTCGGTCAGGATTTTACGACAACGCACGGAGTCATTGCCAAAATTCTCCCCGTCCGAGGCCTGCGCGCCATAGATGTTCCACTCATCCGGTGGGTAGCGTTCGTCGATGATTTCCTTCATCTTTTCCAGCGCCGTAGAGACAATCGTCCCGCCAGTTTCGCGGGCGTAAAAGAACGTCTCCTCATCCACTTCCTGCGCATAATGGGTATGGCGCACAAATACGATTTCGGTGTGCTCATAGCCGCGCGTCAGGAACAGATGCAGCAAGAGGAAAAACCGTTTCGCCAGATCCTTTTCGCGCTCCTGCATGGAGCCGGAGACATCCATCAGGCAGAACACCACCGCACGGGAGTTGCGGATTTTTTCCGGCACAAAGGTATCATACCGCAGATCCAGCGGGTCGATGTAGCCCACGACGCGGCGTTTGCGCATGATACCGTCGAGTTTTGCGGCGAGCTCCGCCAGCACCTGTTCTTGACTGGGTGAGCGCTCCTCCAATTCTTCCAACTCGGCAATCTGCGCCTCCAGCTCGCGCTGGCTCTTGGTTGTGGGGCGCTGCAGAGCAATGCGACGGCCCAACGAGTTGCGCATGGTGCGCACCAGATTGAGGTTATTGGGGGTGCCTGCGGTGGTCAGGCCCGCGCGACGCGTGCCGATGGTTTCAGTCTCAACGGTGGCCTTTTCCACCAGATCGGGCAGTTCCAGCCCGTCAAACAGGATTTCAAGGTACTCATCCCGCGTCAGGGTAAAGGAAAATTCGTCATCACCTTCTCCATCCTCAGAGGCCTTGCGCCCTCCCTCGCCTGCGCCACCTTGGGGGCGGTCAATGGTGTCTCCGACGACAAAATCCTTATTGCCCGGCAGCACATATTGGCGATTTCCGCCGGGGCCATGATATAGACGTGGCTCTTTTAACCCCTTAGAGGGAATGGTGATTTTTTCACCATTTTCCGGAACGCTCTCGCCGCTGCCAATGGATTTTTCCCGCACCGAGCGATCCACGCGTTCCTTGATATTTTCGCGCGCACGTCTGAGGAACCGTTGCCGGTTCCCCAAGCTTTTGCCCTTTGGATTTGCGCGCCTGTCGATGAAGTGGTGCATGAAGACACCTCCCGCCTGTTAGCCCGCCTTGTTCACCCGCATGTACCACTCAACAAGGCGTCGGACCTGCCTGTCGGTGTAGCCATGGGCGCGCATGCGCTCGACGAACTCCTGATGCTTGCTTTCGGTCTTGCTGTCCTTCTTGGACCCGAAAGAAATCACTGGAAGCAGCTCCTCAACCTGAGAGAACATATGCTTTTCAATGACATCGCGCAGCTTTTCATAAGAATTCCACGCCGGGTTCGAACCGGTGTTGGCGCGGTGCCGCAGAGCAAATTTCACAACCTCGTTGCGGAAATCTTTGGGATTGGCGATGCCCACCGGTTTCTCGATTTTCGAGAGTTCCGCGTCCAGCACCTCACGGTCGTAGAGCTGCCCGGTATCGGGGTCTTTATAGTCCTGCTCTTCGATCCAAGCATCCGCATAAGAGATATAACGGTCAAAGACGTTCTGGCCGTATTCGGTATAGCTCTCCAGATAGGCCTTCTGAATCTCGTTACCGATAAACTCCTCATAGCGCGGCGCAAGCTCGGTCTTGATGAACTCCAGGTACTTCTGTTCCGTCTCCTGCGGGAATTGTTCGCGCTTGATCATCCCTTCCAGCACATACATCAGATGCACCGGATCGGCTGCGACCTCTTTGGTGTCGTGGTTGAAGACTGACGACAGCACCTTAAAGGCAAAGCGGGTGGAAACCCCGTTCATGCCCTCATCGACGCCAGCGCGGTCTTGATATTCCTGCACGGTCTTGGCCTTGGGATCGGTGTCTTTCAGGCTCTCGCCATCATAGACCCGCATCTTGGAGTAGAGATTTGAGTTCTCATGCGGCTTCAGACGCGTCAGCACCGAGAACCTGCTGAGAATTTTGAGGGTTTCCGGCGCACAAGGCGCTTCGCGCAGCTCGGAATTCTGGATCAGTTTTTCGTAGATTTGCGCCTCGTCCGAGACCCGCAGACAGTAAGGCACCTTCACGATCGACACTCGGTCGATAAAGGCCTCGTTGTTCTTGTTGTTCTTGAACGTCTGCCATTCGCTCTCGTTGGAATGCGCAAGGATCAGACCGTTGAAGGGGATCGCGCCGAAACTCTCGGTCCCCATGTAGTTGCCTTCCTGCGTGGCGGTCAGCAGCGGGTGCAGCATCTTGATCGGCGCTTTGAACATCTCAACAAATTCAAGCACACCCTGCGTGGCCCGGTTCAAACCACCGGAAAAGCTGTAGGCATCCGGATTGTCCTGGCTGTAGTGTTCCAGTTGGCGAATATCGACCTTGCCGACGAGGGTGGAGATGTCCTGATTGTTCTCGTCCCCCGGCTCGACCTTGGCGACACAGATGCGACGCAGGCGCGAGGGGTGCAGTTTCACAACTGTGAACTTATTGATGTCGCCCTCGAACTCATCAAGGCGCTGCACCGCCCAGGGTGACATCAGGCCCGGCAAACGATGGGTGGCAATGCCGTATTCTTCCTCAAGAAGCTTGCCCATGCGGACGGGATCAAACAGGCCCAGCGGGCTTTCAAAGATGGGCGACATCTGATCGCCGGCTTTGAGGACGTAGATCGGCTGATCCTCGACGATGCGCTTTATCCGTTCCGCAAGCGATGACTTGCCGCCGCCAACCGGCCCCAGCAGATAGAGGATCTGTTTACGTTCCTCGAGCCCCTGTGCGGCATGGCGAAAATAACCCACGATCCGTTCGACCGTGTCCTCCATGCCGTAGAAGTCCTTGAAGGCTGAGTAGCGTTTGATCGTCCGGTTCTGGAAGATCGGCCCCAATCGGGCGTCCTTTGATGTGTCTACCAGTTCCTCGTCACCGATGGCCTTCAACATGCGTTCTGCGACATTGGCATACATGCTGGGATCATCGCGACAGGCCGTGAGATAGTCCTGCAAAGACATTTCCTGCTCGCGCGTCTGGCCATAGGCCTCTGCAAAAAGCTCTGCAACTTTATTCATCGGGGTCTCGCCTCCTGGTTAACGTCGTTACCCGTCCTCCTGGGTTCAGGGATTGCACGCGAAAAGAGCGGCCTGACGAGGGCCATAAAGGTATCCGCGTTTGTCGTTGTTATTTGAGTCTGCTCGGCGCATTGGGCCGCGTTACCAGTCGGCATCCCAGCCTCTACCTGATGGTAGGAGGGATTCCACCGCTGCCAAGGGGCTTAGCGTCGGATCTGTTTTATTCGTAGCATACACTACATATGCCACTCTTGATACCAAAGTTTGGTATATTTTCGGTTAACGCTGGTAAATTTACACGTCACTTTGCTTCAATTTTATGCGACATGCGTGTTTGACACAGCCCAACGGTCAACTCCTCAACGAGCGCCACACATGGGCTAGCCGCCCGCAGGCCCTGTCCGTTTCCGCCAGAATTATGGTTAATCTAATATTAACGAGTTGCAGTATTTCTACGGGATCGAGGACACGCATTGGCGTGCCTGACCAAAAGTGAGGTGTTTGAGGCACGCTATGGCTTCAAACCGGGCACTGAGGGCCAAACACGGTCTGGACAGGTAAACTAAGTTGAATGCATATTAACCTCAATAACGCCGCAAAGTCGGCATAAGGCAGACACATACAGGCTAATGAACCAAGCGACGCGAGGTGATTCATACCGCGTGCGCGTTATAAAGTGAGCAGTTAAGCATGAGCACCGTTGCATTTATTACCCGCAACGCTTCGGGTACCAATCAGCATGGGACCTCTGCAGAAGGGTCCCCCTCCGTCATTTCAACCACCGACGCCAAGGATATCTCTCTCAACCTCGATCCGAGCGATGTGCAGAGCTACACCCGGCGTGGCCGCGATCTGCATATTACCCTTGCCGACGGCACCATCGTCGAGCTGGACGGGTTTTATGACACCGCAACCTCCGGCCCCAAAAATCTTTTCCTGAGCGATGAAGGCGATTTCATCGAGGTTGTTCTCGAAGACAAAGCCGATGGCATGTTGTTTGCGAGCTATGAGCCGCTTGACCTTTCTGGCAAGTGGAGCGCTTACGACGACATGGTCTTCCTTGACGTTGATCGTATCGAACCAGTGGTTGCGCCGCTGGTTGCGGCCCCGTTCCTTGGTGGCCTCGGCGGTCTGGGTGCAGCCGCAGCAGGTGCCGCTATCATCGCCGGCGGCGGTGGTGACGGAGACGGTGGCGGCGGTGGCGGAGATGGTGGCCCCATCGTTCCGACCGTAAACGACGCCGATGGCACCTATGACGTCCCAGAAGGTGACCCGGATGGGGTGACGATCTCTGGCACGGGCGAGCCCGGCTCCACCGTAGAAGTAGACATTGGCGGCGTGACCGGCACCACAACCGTTGGTGACGACGGGACCTGGTCTGTTGATTTCCCGACCGATGATCTGCCCGACGATGGCGTATATGAGACCACCGTGGACGTCGTGGCGCCCGATGGCACCACCTATGATGATCTCGATGGCCCCACCATCGACATCGACACGGAACCGCCAACGGTCGTTATCACCGAAGGCACTCAGTCCGTGAATGACATCGTCAATGGCGATGAACAGGAAAGCGGGACCATCATCAGCGGGACCGGTGAACCCGGCGCGACGGTTACTCTGGAAATCGAAGGCAACAGCCACACCACCACCGTCGACGGCGATGGCAACTGGACGCTGACCTTTACCCCGGACGAAATTCGCACCGGCGAATACGAAACCGACATCAAGATCACCACCACAGATCCCCACGGCAACAGCACCGTGACGCAGGATGTGTTGGAAGTGGACACGGAGACCTCGGTCGCTGTGAATTCCGGGTTGTCAGGCGGTGACGATATCGTCAACGCAGCTGAGGCCGCTGCTGCCGCAGGCGTTGCCATCACCGGCACCGCCGAAGCGGGCGCGACGGTCGAAGTGGTCGTGGAGGGCGTCACCCGCACCACCACAGCCGACAGCAATGGCACCTGGTCGGTGACCTATGAGACTGGCACCCTGCCCGGTGGGACATATGACGCTGATATTTCAGTGACATCCACCGATACAGCAGGCAATAGCGCCACCACGCAGTCCACCATTGCCATCGACACAGAAGCCGCAGTCACCATCGACAGCAACCTTGCAGGCGGCGATGACATTGTCAGCGCAGCTGAGGCAGGCGCTGGCGTCGCGATCACCGGCACCGCCGAAGCGGGCTCCTCTGTCGAGGTCGTTGTCGAAGGGGTGACACGGACCACAACCGCAGACGCCAACGGCAACTGGAGCGTTACTTACGAATCCGGCAGCCTGCCGGATGGGGAATATGATGCGGATATCTCCGTGACCTCCACCGATGCAGTGGGTAACACCGCGACGGCCTCCTCCACGATCAAAGTGGACACCGAGACCGAAGTGACCATCGACACTGGTCTTGCCGGTGGTGATGACATTGTGAACGCAACAGAATCCGCCGCAGGCGTTGCCATTACCGGCACCGCAGAAGCAGGCGCAACTGTTGAGGTTCTCATCGAAGGTGTCACCCGCACGACAACCGCTGACAACAGCGGCAACTGGACCGTAACCTATGAGCCGGGCACCCTGCCCGATGGCGAATATGACACGTCCATTTCCGTGACCTCGACCGATGCGGTTGGTAACACCGATACGACAACGTCCTCTATCCGCGTCGACACCGACGCAGGTTTTGTGAAGCTCAGCGACGCGCCGATCGAGACTGACGACATCATCAACAAGAACGAGCGTGCGGATGGGGTTACCATCACAGGGACCGCGACGGCAGGCGAGACTGTCACCGTCACCCTCGGCACCGCAAGCGGCACCACTGTCGCGGATGCAAACGGCAACTGGTCCTATGACTTTGCCGCAAGTGAGATCCCTGAGGGCACTGACAATCTGGATGTGACCGCGTCAATCAGCGATGATGCTGGCAACACCGAAACCGACACCGATACAGTCGCGTTGGATACCGAAGTGGTGAACTACACCTCTGCGGATCAAAACGACACGGTGAACGTGAACCTTGAGGATATGCAGCAAGGCTTTACCCTGCAGGGGACAGTCGAGCAGGGGTCCAGTGTTTCGGTTGAGATCAACGGCACCACGCATGATGCGACGGTGGATGGAAATGGCAACTGGAGCCTGACCGTCGATGGCGATGATATCGGTACCTTCCCGCAAGGTGGGCTAAACGCCACTGTCACGGCGACCGACCCTGCAGGCAACGTCGACACACTCGTGCAGCCGATCAGCATCGATACGCTGTATGACACGCCAGAATTCGCCGGAACGACCGCCATTGCGGGCCAAATCCACGACATCTACCTTGATGACTCTGGCGACGCCCGGTCTCTGTACTCGCTCGACAGCAGTGGTAACGCGACACAGGTGGGTGCGGCGGAAACGGCCTCGGGAATTGCTGGGATCGATAAACTCGACCTCGACACTCCGATCTCAGACGGCGCCAACCTGATCGTTCAAAGCACCGATGACGCGGGCAACAAGTCCTCGACCCTGGTGATCGACCAAGAAAACCCCAGCGCAAGCCTGCTCTCTGGTTTGGACGGGTTCAACATCGACGCAATCGATCTGGTGTTCGAAAACGGCACGGACGGGGCCAACCTTGTTCTGACCGAAGACCTGATCAAGGATCTGTCGAACAACTCCGACACCCTGACGATCCGGGCAGACGAGCTGGCGAATGTGAACCACGAAGTCACGCTGAATGGCGCGACAGAGGTCACATCGACGGTCGATGGCTACAGCGCCTATGTGATTGGCGATGCAACCGTGTTGATCGAAGAAGATGCCGGTATCAGCCTGAACGGTACGCTTATCTAAGAATGCATCGCGCAGCCTGTTGCCGCCGTTCAATGGCATCGCAACGGGCTGCGCGACCGCGATAACCCGTGGACAAACCACGGGATACTCTGAGGCACGAGGGATATCTATGGCTCTGGCACGACGCATTTCTGCCGTTGCACTTCTGTGCAGCCTGACGGCGTGTGGTCTGCCACTCCCCGGCACCACGTCGGGTACGCAGGACGGCACCGCAGCGCGCAGCAATTTCGCGCAGGCTGAGGATGCTCCGCAATCCGAAGTCATCACCGCACTTATGCAGCGGCAATCTCTTCTTGAGAACGGCAGCACCTACGATACGGTCGCAACTGCTGCGCTTTCTGCCTCCGCGCGCGCCTCCGAGGCGGCACTGATCAGCGCCAAACTGCGCGCTGAAGCGAAATCAAAAAACTGGCTCCCATCCTTGCGCCCCAGCGTCAGCCTGAATGATCTGGGCGAGATGGTCGCAAGCATGCTGCTGGAGCAGGTTCTGTTCGACAATGGCCGACGCAAGGCAGAACGCGCTTTTGCCGCTGCCGATGTCGAGGTTGCAGCCGTGACCCTGTCGGCTGATATGAATGACCGCGTTAAATCCGCGCTTTCACTCTATGTTTCGGGTCTGCGCGGCGACGAGAAAGCCGCCTACGCCCACCGCGCCATCCGCACCATGCGCGATTTTGAGCGTGTGGTTGTGGGGCGGGTGAACGGCGGTGTCTCTGACCGCTCCGATCTCAATGTGGTGCAGTCCAAAATCAGTGGCATGCAGTCAAGCATGGCCACCGCAAACGATGCTGCCCGCACTGCGCGCGCAGAGCTGGAGGCGATGACCGGACAGAGTTTTTCCGCGTCACCGCAGCGTCTTAACATGAGCTTGCCGCCAGATGGCCGCAACTACCTGAGTGTACTCAAAGCGCAATCCGAAGCGACCCGCACCATTGAGCAGGCCAAAATGGAACGCGCAGGTCTGTTGCCGCAGGTCTCAGCAACCGGTCAGGTTGGCAGCGAAGGCAGCGGCGCGGGCGTGCTGTTGAACCTTGCCGAACCGTTGGGGTTTGGCACCCCTGCGGCCTTGCACGCGGTCGAAGCCTCAAAAGAGGCGGCGCTGCGCCGTATTGGCGAAGCCGAAGAAGAAGCGCGGCGCGAATACAGCCGCGAAATGCAACGTCTGGCGTCCTATCGCCGTCAGGAACGCGAGGCGCTGGCGCTCTCAAAAGCCAGCCGCGAAACATATAATCTGTTCAAAGCCCAGTTTGAGGCCGGGCAGCGTCCGGTCATGGATGTGATCCCGATCTACGAAGAACTGGTAAAGCGGGAACAGGCCTATATCGACGCGAAATACGAAGTGGTCATGATCCAACTGGCACTTGCCGCCTCTCTGGGTCTGCTTGCAGATGGGGACAAGATTTGACGGATCAGGACAACCAAACTCCGACATCGCCCACAACCAAGCCCGCCAAACGCGGGCTGAAGTTGTCTTCGATTTCCCCCAATCTGACGCGCAAACGGCGCAGCGCCGCCGCCAATGATGCAAATGGCCCGGTGAAGATCTCCATGATCGCACCGCTGAGCGAGCCAGAACGGGTTGCCTCTGCTCCGGCGCAACCCGAGGGCAAAGCCTCTCTGCCTAAGTTTTTGCAGAAAAAAGAAAAAACACCCGTTTCGCAGGCCAGCGCAGATGTACCCGACCTGCCGCGCGCGCCAGAAACTGCGGAATGCGTAGAGCCTGCTCAGACAGCTCAGGAAGATGCTCAGGTCGCGCCCGCGCCAAGAGCTCTCCCGTCGCATGACGCCGCATCCGACGATCATCAGAGCCGATTGAAAGCACGGGCGCAGATGCTGTGCCGTCTTGCAGCCCTGCGCGGCTGCACGCTGAGCCCTCAGGATATGCTGGAGCAGCTGCAGGCCAGTGGCCCGGCCTCCCTGCGCCCCGAGGCCATGATGAGCGCGCTGATTACATCCGGTCTGAAAGCGCGTGTGCAGCAGATCAAAACCCCCAAGCCTCAGCACTGGCCCGGCATCGCGATCATGCAAGGTGGCCAACCGGTTCTAGTCCTTTCACAAGGCAAAGCTGGCTTTGCGGTCCATGACACCTCCTGCCCCGATAATCGTGCAGAGATCCCAACGCAGGAGTTCATGCCCTATTTTACGGGCCAGATCCTGACCACACGCGCGACACTGTCGCAATTGACGCAGCGCCACACGCCGCAGCTAGATACCTCGCATTGGTTCTGGGGCGAATTCCCCAAGTACCGCAGGCAGATGGGCGAAATTATGCTGGGCTCTCTGGTGGCGAATGTGCTGGCCGTGGCCGTGGCGTTGTTCTCCTTGCAGGTCTATGACCGCGTCGTTCCGCATCAGTCGCAGGCGACGCTTTGGGTGCTCGCCATCGGTGCCTTGCTGGCCATCGGGATGGAAGGCGTGCTCAAGCTGGCGCGCGCGCGCATCACCGACGCAGCCGGTCGCCAGATCGATATGGCGGTGCAGCACAAATTGATGCGCCGAGTGATCGGTCTGAAGATGGACCAAAGCCCCCTGCCCCCTTCTGGGCTCTTTGCGGCGTTGAGGGATTTTTCCTCGGTGCGCGAGTTCTTTACATCCTCGACGCTGTCGACATTGGCCGATGTACCGTTCATCGCGGTGTTCTTGCTGCTGGTGGCCTCCATTGGTGGTCCGGTGGTCTATGTGATCATGATTGGCGGCGTGCTGATGCTGCTGCCCGCCTATTTCATACAGAAGAAAATGCTGGCGATGACCCGTCAAGCGCAGGGCGCTTCCGCCAAGAGCGGCCGTTTGCTGCATGAGGTGGTCAGCGAGATGGAAACCATCAAGACCCAACGCGGCGAGGAGCGTGTTCTGCGGCTTTGGGATGAGCTGAACCTGTTGTCATCACAGGCCTCCAACGGGCAGCGGAAGCTTTCGAGCGCGCTGACATACTGGTCTCAGGGCGTGCAGCAAGCCACCTATATTTGTGCGGTGATCTTGGGCACTTACATGGTGTTTGCCGGTGAATTCACTGTCGGCACCATCATTGCCACCGGTATTCTCACCAGCCGCACTCTGGCGCCGCTCACGCAATTTGCGGGCACGCTTGCACGCTGGAGCAACGTGCGCGCGGCTCTGGATGCGCTCGACGTAATTGCCGCCGCACCACAGGAACGCGAAAAGGGGCGTGCATATCTGCGCCGTGAAACCATTGAAGGCGGCTTTGAGCTGCGCGAGGTGGTGTTTCGCTACGATGCGGACAGCGCCCCGACAGTCGATGTGCCTGCCGTTGCCGTGATCCCCGGTCAGCGGGTTGCAGTCCTTGGCGTCAATGGCTCCGGCAAATCCACGCTCCTGAAACTGCTCGCGGGGCTTTACACGCCTGAACGAGGTCGCGTGATGCTGGATGGCACCGACATGAGCCAGATTGAACCGCGCGACCTGCGGCGCAACATTGGCTATCTGGGTCAGGATGTGCGGCTCTTTGCGGGCACATTGCGCGACAACCTCAATCTGTCCTATCTACCGCATGAAGACGAGCGGGTGATGGAAGCGCTGGAATTTGCGGGGCTTGCACCGTTTGTGAAGTCGCATCCGCGCGGACTGGACCTGCAGATCGGTGACAGCGGCGCGGGCCTGTCCATCGGTCAGCGTCAGGCCGTGGGCTGGGCGCGTCTGCATCTGCAAAACCCATCCGTTGTCATTCTGGACGAACCGACCGCCGCTCTGGACCAGACGCTGGAGCGCACCTTGGTGAGCCGCCTTGACAGCTGGCTTGGTACCCGCACCGCCATAATCGCCACACACCGTATGCCGATCCTGTCGCTGACGAACCGCACCTTGATCCTGCAGGCGGGTCGGATGGTCGTGGACGGGCCGCGGGACGAGGTTCTGGCGCATCTGAACGGGGGGAGCAAAGCCTCATGAGCATCGCAGCAGACATGGACATCCTTGAAGGCACCCATGGCGCCAGCCGTATGATCAAACTGGTGGCGCTGGTGCTGGTCTTGTTCGTCACATGGGCAGGTTTTGCCTCTGTGGATGAGATCGTGCGCGCCGATGGGCAAGTGGTCTCTTCATCACGCTCCCAGATCGTGCAGAACCTTGAGGGCGGCATTCTCGCCGAACTTTATGTTCGCCAAGGGGACACAGTTCAGGCGGGTCAGATCCTCGCCAAACTGCAGGACACCAAGTTCCGCGCCGCCTCTGACGACCTGCAAGACCAGATCGACGGGTTGGAAATCAAACAATACCGTCTGGAAGCCGAGATCGAGGGCGCATATGAATTTGCCGTCCCCGATGCGCTGGCCAGTCGGTCCCCCGATATCCTCGCCTCTGAACGCGCGCTCCTGAAGGCCCGCCAGAGCGACTATGACAGCCGCCGCAATAGCGCCGAAGACATTCTGCGCCAACTCAAGAACGAGCTTTCGAACCTGAAGTCCCTGCACGAACAGAAGATTGTCGCGCTGCTTGAGGTGAATGAAGCCAAGAAAAAAGTGAGCGATGCACAGGCAAAGTTCGACGAGATCGGCACGCAGGCGGAGCTCACTCTGGCTGAGGAATACTCCGAGACACTGCGCCTGCTGACATCGCTGCGGCAGGAACAACGACTGGCCCGCGATCAGCTGAACCGTACGGTGATCACTTCGCCCATGGCAGGCATCGTGAACAGTCTCGCCGTCACCACCATCGGCGGCGTTGTGCGCCCGGGCGATGAGATCCTCGAGATCATTCCGCTGGGGGAAGAGTTGTTTGTTGAAGCACGGGTAAAACCCGAAAACATCGCCAATGTGCAGCGTGGACAGGATGTAACCATCAAGCTCAGCGCCTATGACTACACGATCTACGGCTCGCTTCGGGGCAAGGTTGATGTTGTTTCGGCAGATACATTTGAAGATGAGCGCGACCCGCGTGCAGCGCCCTTTTATCGTGTCACTGTGCGCGTCGATCGCTCTAGCCTGACAGCGCGTCAGCAACAAATCGAAATTCGCCCGGGTATGCGGGCCACCGCAGAACTGCAGACGGGGTCAAAGACCATCCTGACCTATCTGCTGAAACCGCTCTATAAATCCCGCGAAGCATTCCGGGAGCCATAGGAGCGGATATGACAATACCCGGTCGCCATTCTGGCGCCGGATCATGTCATCCGTATTTGGAACGTTCTAGCCACCAACCTGCCCTTTTGGCGGGCTGAGGCTATCCAGTCCTCAAACCTTTGATGTCAGATCGCGTTTTGCATCATCGCGCGCAGGGTCCGGTCCAATGTAGTGCCAATGGACACCCGGCGTTGCCCCATCGCAGCTTTTGACGAAATCACAGAGACGATTTTGGGGGGCTGGCCCGGAATGATCTCCAGAACCGGCGCACCAGAAGCACCGAAGTCGACTCGGCACGACATCACGAGTGTCCGTGTGCGTCGCGACAGCACCTGACAGTTTTGCTCTCGGTTCGCACGGGTTGCATTTGTGTAGCTGTATGACAGCACATCCACATTCGCGCCCCGATCCGCTCTGGCAGACATGGCAAAGGGTCGGATATCAGAGCGATTGATCGGCTGCGACAGACGCAAGACTGCAATATCGCTGCCAAGCTGCGCATCTCCGCCTGCACGAAATTGATAGGACGGATGCACCACCGCTTTGGCTATCGAACGCGCCGCTTTCACTTTGCGACCGTCCAGTCCCGCCTCAAAGCGGATCCCGCGCGGATTTATCCGTTGACCGGTCCGCGCATCATAGACGCAATGCGCTGCTGTCAGCACGAGGTTTGGTGCAATCAGTGTACCGGTGCACATATATTTTCCGGCGATATTCAGTCTGCCAACAGCTTCCCACCCCGGAAGACTGCTGGCTCTACCATCTTTCGCTATAGCTGTCCCGGACACACCTAACGACAGGCATGCCGCGACTATCGCAAGCAATAGTCTCATGTTTCCACTCCATATTCCCACATTCACACACTCGTTCAGGCGTGCGGCTGGAATATGGCTGGTCCCTGTTGGCCTTGGACCAAAACATGGATTGATTGTGTCAGTCTTAACAAATCTTAACCCCCCCAGGTCAGATGCAGTTCAAGATGCCAGAAAATTAAGAAATTGCAGGCGGAAAAGTTAACAATTTGGACAAATTCTCACTAATAGCCTGTATTTTAAAACAAATTGTATCGTTTATCGCATCGATCAGAGCCGATTGTCCTCGGTTTGGGGGGTAATTTCTCCGCAAAACATGGGGTCCCACCGCCCAAAATTGTCACTATTGCCACATTTCGCCGGATTTAAGATCCCTTAACCGTGCGCCGGGTCGTTAAACTTTTACGCACCGCAGCGAGACTCACCCCTACCAGAGCCCCTTCGGCTAAGTGTGAAAAATCCAAAACCATGGCAACGCGACAGCTGTTTGCAGATATGGTGATAGCAACACGCCTTCGACCGCTGGCAGAGGAATTTAACCGCTCTCCGCTCAGGTTTTTCTTGCTATCGATTTTTATTTCGATAAAACGCGAAATATGGAAAAAGAGATTCCCCTTCGTCTGTCCGTTCTTGGACACCCTCAGCGCCTTTTGGTGTTTCGGCTGTTGATGCGTCGCTATCCCGACCGTGTCCCAGCCGGTGAGATCGGCGCTGCGCTGGATGTGAAGCCCAGTACATTGTCGTCATATTTGTCTGCTTTGATGCAGGCCGGATTGGTGACGCAAACCCGCGAGGGCACATGGCTCAACTATCAGGTGGATATGAAAGGCATGCGCGAAATGCTCGATGCATTGTTTTTCGATTGCTGCCGTGGCCGCCCCGAACTCTGCATGCCTGTCCTTCCTGACGTGATCCCGGAGACCCCTGCCATGACCGACTCGAAATTCAACGTCCTGTTCATCTGCACCGGCAACTCTGCCCGGTCGATCTTTGCCGAATCTATCCTGCACACAGAAGGCGGCGACCGCTTCAATGCATACTCGGCCGGCACCAAACCCTATTCCGAGCTGAACCCTTTCGCGCTTGAGGTGCTGCGCAACAAGGGACATGACACAGCCACGCTGCGCGCCAAGAACGTCAGTGAGTTCACCACCGACACCGCGCCGAAGTTCGATTTTGTCTTCACCGTCTGCGACGGGGCTGCCAATGAGGAATGCCCCGCCTGGGAGGGGCAGCCCATTTCTGGTCATTGGGGCATGCCCGACCCGGTCAAGGCTGAGGGCACCGACGCCGAACGCAGCCTCGCGTTCCAGCAGGCCTATGGCACGCTCAAGAACCGCATCCGCGCCTTTGCCGCCCTGCCCTTTGCGGAGCTGGACCGGATTTCACTACAAAAGGCGGTGGATGACATCGCGCGCAACCACTGAGGCCGCACCGCCCTGACCCTCACGGAAATATAAGGACAGCACATGACCGTCTATGCATTGAACGGCCTTGGCCGGATGGGCAAACTGGCCCTGAAACCGCTGCTGGAACGCGGCGCCCAGATCGCCTGGATCAACGATGCGGTGGGCGATGCGGCGATGCACGCCCATCTTCTGGAATTCGACACGGTGCATGGCCGCTGGGATGCGGAAATCACAAGCGATGACGACAGCATCACCATCGACGGCACCCGCCTGCCCGTCCTGAACCAGACCCGCATCGCGGATCTGCCGCTCGACGGCGTCGATGTCGTGATCGACTGCACCGGGGTTTTCAAAACCGAGGCCAAGCTTGCCCCGTATTTTGAGGCGGGCGTCAAAAAGGTCGTGGTCTCCGCCCCGGTCAAGGATGGCGATGCCGCCAATATCGTCATGGGCGTTAATGACGACATCTATGATCCCGCCCGCCACCGCATCGTGACCGCCGCAAGCTGTACCACCAATTGCCTCGCGCCGGTGGTGAAGGTGCTGCACGAGAGGATCGGCATCAAACATGGCTCGATCACCACGATCCATGATGTGACCAACACCCAGACCATTGTTGATCGACCGGCCAAGGATCTGCGGCGGGCGCGTTCTGCGCTCAACTCCCTGATCCCGACCACCACCGGCAGCGCCACCGCGATCACGCTGATCTACCCCGAGCTCAAGGGCAAGCTGAACGGCCATGCGGTGCGGGTGCCGCTGCTGAATGCCTCGATCACCGATTGCGTGTTTGAGGTGGCCCGCGAAACCACCGCCGAGGAGGTGAACGCCATGTTCCAGGAGGCGGCGACCGGCGCGCTCTCCGGCATCCTCGGCTATGAGGAACGCCCGCTGGTGTCGGCGGATTACACCAATGACACGCGCTCCTCCATTGTGGATGCGCCCTCGACCATGGTTGTGAATGGCACCCAGGTGAAGATCTACGCCTGGTACGACAACGAGATGGGCTATGCGCATCGTCTGGTGGATGTGGCGCTGATGGTGGGTGAGAGCCTGTGACCTCTACGCCCGCGCAAAACGGCCTTGCTGCCTATGTGGCGGTGACGGCGGCCTATTGGGCCTTCATGCTGACCGATGGCGCGCTCCGGATGCTGGTGCTGTTGCACTTTCATACGCTGGGGTTCAGCCCGGTGCAGCTGGCCTATCTCTTTGTCCTGTACGAGATCGCGGGCATGGTCACCAACCTGTCGGCAGGCTGGATCGCGGCGCGGTTTGGCCTGACGACGACGCTTTATGCCGGGCTCGGCCTGCAAGTGGTGGCGCTGGTGGCGCTGACGCAGCTTGATCCCACCTGGCAGATCGCCACCTCGGTGGCATTCGTGATGGCGGTTCAAGGGCTGTCGGGCGTGGCCAAGGATCTGGCCAAGATGGCGTCGAAATCTGCCGTCAAACTGCTCGCCCCGCGCGAGGGCGACGGGCTGTTTCGCTGGGTGGCGGTGCTGACCGGCTCCAAGAACGCGGTCAAGGGACTGGGTTTCCTGCTGGGCGCAGCCTTGCTCGCCTTGGCGGGGTTCACATGGGCAACGCTGGGCATGGCGATCATCCTCGGCCTGATCCTGATCGCGGTGCTGATTGCGATGCCCGCAGGCCTGCCCACCGGGCGCAAGGGCGCAAAGTTCTCCGAGGTGTTCTCCAAATCCGCCAATATCAACTGGCTGTCGGCAGCGCGGGTGTTCCTGTTTGGCGCGCGCGATGTCTGGTTCGTGGTCGGCATTCCGGTCTATTTCTACGCGGTCCTGTCGGACGGCACCGAAGAGGGCAACCGCGCGGCATTCTTCATGATCGGCACCTTCATGGCGATCTGGATCATCTGCTATGGCGCCGTGCAGGCCGCCGCGCCCCGCATCCTGCGCGCGCCATCGCGCAGTGAGGCTGACCTGATCGCCGCCGCCCGCCGCTGGGCTGCAATGCTCGCGGTGGTGCCCGCCGTCCTCACGGCGGCCGTGCTGATGTCGGGCGGACCTGCGCTCTGGCTCACCGTGACGCTGGTGGCTGGCCTCCTGCTGTTTGGGGCGCTTTTTGCAGTGAATTCCTCGCTCCACTCCTATCTGATCCTCGCCTTTTCCAAGGACGAACGGGTCACGATGGATGTGGGGTTTTATTACATGGCCAATGCAGGCGGGCGGCTATTGGGCACTGTTCTGTCGGGCCTCACCTATCAACTGGGCGGCGTTGCAGCCTGCCTCGGCACGGCCACGGTGATGATCGCCCTCAGCGCGCTGATCGCCGGTCGCCTGACCGCCCCAACACCAGAAAGCACCCCGGCATGAGCATCTTTGAAAAATACCTGAGCATCTGGGTGGCGCTGGCCATGGTTGCGGGCATTGCGCTTGGCAATCTCTCCCCTGCCCTCGTGGACACCATCGCCGCCGCCGAGGTCGCCAGTGTCAATCTGGTGGTGGCGGTGCTGATCTGGGCCATGGTCTACCCGATGATGATCGGCGTGAACCCCAAGAGCCTGCGGGATGTGGCACGCCAGCCCAAGGGGCTTGCGATCACGCTGGTGGTCAACTGGCTCATCAAGCCCTTTAGCATGGCCGCCCTTGGCGTTCTGTTTTTCGAGGTGGTCTTTGCCCCCTTCTTGAACCCCGCTGACGCCCAGCAATATATCGCCGGGCTGATCCTGCTCGGGGCCGCGCCCTGCACCGCCATGGTGTTTGTCTGGTCGCAACTGACCAAGGGCGACGAGAGCTATACGCTGCTGCAAGTCTCGGTGAACGATCTGATCATGGTAGTGGCCTTTGCCCCCATCGTGGCCTTTCTGCTCGGGGTTACCGATATCGAGGTGCCCTGGAGCACGCTGATCCTCTCGGCGGTGTTGTTTGTGCTGCTGCCGCTTGTGGCCGGTCTCTGGACCCGGAGCCACCTGGGGGATGAGGCGCGTATCGCCGCCTTCTTGGCACGGATCAAGCCGCTGTCGGTCATCGGCCTGATCGCAACCGTGGTGATCCTGTTTGGCCTGCAAGGTCAGGTCATTCTCAACCGCCCCGCCGTGATCGCCATGATCGCCGTGCCGATCCTGATCCAGAGCTATGGCATTTTCTTCATCGCCTATGGCGCCGCCTATGCGATGCGGGTGCCACATCGGATCGCCGCCCCCTGCGCGCTGATCGGAACGTCGAACTTCTTTGAACTGGCGGTCGCGGTGGCAATCAGCCTCTTTGGCCTCAATTCCGGCGCAGCATTGGCCACCGTCGTGGGGGTGCTGGTCGAGGTGCCGGTGATGCTCACTCTGGTGGCCTTTGCCAACCGCACCCGCGCCAAGTTCTCCTTGACCGACGCCGAAGGTCAGGCAAGCTGATCTCGCACCGAGTAAGGGAGGTCTGACATGCCAGATGTAACCGCAAGCTGCCTGTGCGGCGACATTCGCCTTGAGGCATCGGGCGAACCGGAAAGCGTCGGCCTCTGTCACTGCCTCGACTGTCGCAAACACCACGGCGCAGTCTTTTGGGCCGCCGCGATATACCAGGAAAACGCGGTGACTGTGACGGGCGACACACAGCAGTACCAAGGGCGTCATTTCTGCCCCAGATGCGGCTCTTCCGTTTTTTCATGCAGCGAGGGTGAGGTGGAAGTTCACCTTGGCGCGTTGGACAAACCCGACCAATTCACCCCGACCTATGAGCTTTGGATAGATCGCCGGGAAAGCTGGCTGACGCCGCTCGCGGGTGCGGCTCAATATTGCCGCGACAGATCCTAGCCCTACCTTTTGTCGCAGGAAATGAGCCGGGCGATTCCCCTCGTTTCAGGGACCGGATGCGCCCGCACCGAACCTCACCGGATCGAATCTGTGGATAAGCATGGGGGTAAGGCGCAGGATCAGGACGGATGTCCTTACAATGCAGACACAATGCAGGGGCGCGACATTTGGGTGGCCTGTGGACAACAAAAGACCCTCTAGCCCTACACCATATATTGACCATTTCGTGCTTCTGCATCAATATCGTGTTGCTTTGGTTCTTTCGAGGCGACTCGCAAGCGAAGAGGGAAACTGGTGTAAATCCGGTGCTGCCCCCGCAACTGTAAGCGGTAAGTCCCGCCCGTGCCACTGATGCGATCGCGCATTGGGAAGGCGGGATGGGGCGTTTGAGCCGCAAAGCCAGGAGACCTGCCAGAGCACGACAAACGACGACCGCGGCGGTGGGCCCGGACGCGTCATTTGGTACTGGTAACAGTGCCGGATTACGTGACTTCTCCGCCCGGTAGGACAACACCTGAGGGGATCTTGCAGATGAGCATCACTGTCTATTCAAAACCTGCCTGTGTGCAGTGCACCGCCACCACCCGCGCCCTTGAGGCGAAGGGGATCTCTTTTGATCTCGTTGATCTGACGGAGGATGCCGCAGCCATGGAAATGGTGCAGGGCCTTGGCTACCGTCAGGCACCCGTGGTTGTCGCAGGCGAAGATCACTGGGCAGGCTTTCGTCCCGATCTGATCGGCCAGTTGGCATAAGAGACAACGGTGACCGGGCTTGTCTATTACTCCTCCCGTTCGGGCAATACGGCCCGTTTGATGGAGCGACTGGGGCTTAAGGCTCTGCGGCTGCCGCAGACAGAGCCTTCTCCGGAAGTAGATGCGCCCTATGTATTGGTGACGCCCACCTTTGCTGATGGCGAAGGGCGTGGTGCGGTGCCAAAACCGGTCATCAAGTTTCTGAACAACACGCGCAATCGTGCCCTTCTGCAGGGCGTGATTGCCGGGGGCAACCGCAACTTTGGCAGCACTTTCGCCCTCGCGGGGGATGTGATCGCCAAAAAATGCGATGTCCCCGTCCTCTACCGCTTTGAGTTGGCGGGAACCGAAACAGACATCGCCCGCATCCGCGCGGGCCTCGCCCGGTTCTGGGCGGCACAGGAGCAGCAGACATGCTTGACGCAAGCGTAACCGCCGATCTCGACTATCACGCGCTGAACGCGATGTTGAACCTCTATGATGACGAGGGCAACATCCAGTTCGACGCCGACCGCATGGCGGCCCGGCAGTATTTCCTGCAGCATGTGAATCAGAACACCGTGTTCTTTCACTCGCTGGACGAAAAACTCGGCTACCTCGTTGAGAAGGGCTATTACGAGCCTGAAGTGCTGGATCAGTATTCCCGCAACTTCCAGCGCAAGATCTGGGATGCGGCCTATGGCAAGAAATTCCGCTTCCCCTCTTTCCTTGGCGCGTTCAAATATTACACGTCCTACACGCTGAAAACCCGCGATGGGCAGCGCTATCTGGAGCGTTACGAGGACCGCGTGGTGATGAATGCGCTGACGCTGGCACGCGGGGATGAAAAACTCGCGATGAAGCTGATGTCGGAGATCATCGACGGCCGCTTCCAGCCCGCAACACCCACGTTCCTCAACGCGGGCAAAAAGGCGCGCGGCGAGTTTGTGTCCTGCTTCCTCTTGCGTCTTGAGGACAACATGGAGTCGATCGGGCGCGGCATCAACTCCGCCCTGCAGCTGTCGAAACGCGGTGGTGGCGTGGCCTTGATGCTGACCAACATTCGTGAGCATGGCGCCCCGATCAAGGGCATCGAGAACCAGTCTTCGGGCGTCATCCCGGTGATGAAGCTTCTTGAGGACAGTTTTTCTTATGCCAACCAGCTGGGCGCGCGTCAGGGCGCCGGCGCGGTTTATCTGAACGCGCATCACCCGGATATTCTGCGTTTCTTGGATACCAAGCGCGAAAACGCAGATGAGAAAATCCGCATCAAGACGCTGTCGCTGGGCGTGGTGATCCCGGATATCACCTTCCAACTCGCCAAGAAAAACGAGGACATGTACCTGTTCTCGCCGCATGACGTGGAAAAGGTCTACGGTCAGGCCTTCTCGGAAATCTCGGTCACCGAGAAATATCACGAGATGGTGGACAACCCGCAGATCCGCAAAAAGAAGATCAACGCGCGCGCGTTCTTCCAGACCATTGCCGAAATTCAATTTGAATCCGGCTATCCCTACATCATGTTTGAGGACACGGTGAATGCGGCAAACCCCATCGCGGGCCGCATTGCCATGTCAAACCTCTGCTCCGAAATCCTGCAGGTGAACGAGGCCTCCGAGTTCAACGACGATCTGTCATATGCGCAGATGGGCACGGATATTTCCTGCAACCTCGGCTCCATGAACATCGCACGTGCGATGGATGGTGGCGATCTGGCTGGCACCGTGGGCACCGCAATCCGCGCGCTCAATGCTGTGTCGGAAATGTCGAGCATCGATTCTGTGCCTTCCATCCGCAAGGGCAACGAGGAAGGCCACGCTATTGGTCTCGGTCAGATGAACCTGCATGGATACCTCGCCCGCGAGCGCATCCATTACGGCAGTGCAGAAGGTGTGGATTTCACCAATATCTACTTCTGCACCGTGCTTTATCATGCGCTCAGCGCCTCTAACGCATTGGCAAAAGAGAAGAAGGCAAAGTTCAAAGGCTTTGAAGACTCCGCCTATGCCGATGGCAGCTTCTTTGAGAAATATGTCGATCAGGACTGGCTGCCGGAAACCGACCGGGTGAAAGAGCTGTTTGAAGCCGCAGGCATCGAGATCCCGACCCGCAAGGACTGGGAAGCGCTGCGCGACAAGGTGATGAAGCAAGGGCTTTATAACCGCAATCTGCAGGCGGTGCCGCCCACTGGTTCGATCAGCTATATCAACTATGCCACCTCCTCGATCCACCCGATCACCGCCAAGATCGAGATCCGCAAGGAAGGCAAAATCGGTCGCGTCTACTATCCCGCGCCCTATATGACCAACGACAACCTCGAGTATTACCGCGATGCCTATGACATCGGTCCCGAGGCGATCATCGACACTTATGCGGCGGCAACGCAGCATGTGGATCAGGGGCTGTCGCTGACCCTGTTCTTCCCGGCGGAGGCCTCGACCCGAGACATCAACCGCGCGCAAATCTACGCGTGGAAGAAAGGGATCAAGACGATCTACTACATCCGCCTGCGCCAACAGGCGCTGGAAGGCACCGAGGTCGAGGGCTGCGTGTCCTGTTCGCTATAAATCGGGAGGGGGCGCGGCCCCCGGCCACATCCGTGGCCTCCCCCGAGGTATTTTGGAAAAGATGAAGGGGCGCGGCCCCAAGCTGCTGAGATTGAGTGTATGAAAGACATGACCCAAGCCCGAGCTGTCCCCAAGGCAATCAACTGGAACCGGCTTCAGGACGACAAAGATCTGGAGATCTGGAACCGTCTGACGGTAAACTTCTGGCTGCCGGAGAAGGTGCCGCTGTCCAATGACATTCAGTCCTGGTCACAGCTGACCCCGGACGAACAGACCCTGACCATTCGGGTGTTCACCGGCCTGACACTGCTGGATACGATCCAGAATGCCGTGGGTGCGCCGACGCTGATGCAGGATGCGATCACCCCGCATGAGGAGGCGGTGCTCAGCAATATCGCCTTTATGGAGGCGGTGCATGCGCGGTCCTATTCCTCGGTGTTCTCGACCCTGTGTCAAACCACTGAGGTGGATGAGGCGTTCCGCTGGTCGGCGGAGAATGAGCATCTGCAGGCCAAATCCCGGCTGATCCTTGATGAGTATGATGCCACTGCCTCGCCGCTGCGCAAGAAGATCGCCAGCGTGTTCCTTGAGAGCTTTTTGTTCTATTCGGGCTTTTATCTGCCAATGCACTGGTCAAGCCGCGCACGCCTGACCAACACTGCCGACCTGATCCGCCTGATCATCCGCGATGAAGCCATCCACGGCTATTACATCGGCTATAAGTTCCAGCGCGGCATGGAGCGTTTGAACGAGGCGGAGCGCAAGGAACTGAAGGATTTTGCCTTTGGTCTGCTGTTTGATCTCTATGACATTGAGGCGCGCTATACAGAGCAGCTCTATGATGGGTTGGGGCTCACTGAGGATGTGAAGAACTTCCTGCACTACAACGCCAACAAGGCTCTGCAGAACCTCGGATTTGAGGCGCTGTTCCCGGAAGAGACCTGCCGTGTGAACCCGGCGATCATGGCGGCGCTGTCTCCCGGATCGGATGAAAACCACGACTTTTTCTCCGGTTCCGGCTCAAGTTATGTGATCGGCAAGGCAGAAGCCACAGAAGACGAAGACTGGGATTTCTGAACAAGAAAAGCCGCCGCAGATATCCTGCTGGCGGCTTTTTTCTTTGGTGTTTGAAAAGCGTGCGACTGGGCCAACGCTCTCGGTTCAAAACCATATGCAATGGGGCGCGATTGCCAGTTTACGGCGCAACCTTGTGGTTTGGCGAGCCGCTGACAATGACCCCACCCACCGATGTCTGACACCCGAGATAGGCCACAGGCTTGCCGTCATCCGTAGACAAGGAAGACCCCGAGGTGATCACCGCACCGCAGGTGGTCTTATCGCCAATCCGGGCGACTGGGCGACCATCGATGGTGGCCGAGCCTCCGCTGATGATCTGACACTTCCTGCACTTTGGGCAGGCATGTTCGTCTCCAACGCGTGCAACTGGTAGCATAATTCACCCTTCCCTGATTGGGCTCAGTCTTTCTGAGTGACGCATTCTTCGACCAGTGGCAGAGCGTCGCGTGCTGCGTTTTGCAAGGTCGGCACCTGTGCGCTGCCGCTGCCGCCCATGCTCACCGCGCCTTTCAGGTTGATGCTGCCCGCCTCAAGCGTGATGCCGGATGCATCCAAAGTGATCTTACCGCCCGGACCCTTGATGACGAATTTCTCATAAGCCATCAGAGTGTGCTTCGCGGTGTTGTTGGTGATCGCCTCCGTGACGTTCAGGGTCGATTTCCCAAACACGGTTTCCTCGTGATTGCGCCCGATTTGCACCAGATGATCGGCATAGATGTCCTGTTTGTGGATGTTTCCAACCACATGCACGTGATCCTTGCCGTATTTTTCCTGCTGGTCACGCCCAACCTGATAGATCACGTCCTGTCCGATGTTCTCGCGCTGATCGCGCCCAACCGACATGGTTTCATCCTGACCGACGGCTTGCGAGCGGTCGCGCCCAATGGAGTTGGTCTCGTCCCGACCGATGGTCTTGGAGCGGTCATTCTCAATGACGATCTCCTGATCCTTCTGACCGTGCATATAGATCAGCTCTTCGTCGCGCTCATCCTCAAAGGTCAGCTCGTTAAAGCCGCTGCCCTTGTGGGTGTCTGTTTTGAAGACGGATTTGGTCTTGTTTGCGGGCAGCGGATAGGGCGGTTTGTTCTTGCCGTTGTAAACACAGCCCGACACCAGCGGTTTATCCGGGTCGCCCTCAAGGAATTCGACCACAACTTCCATACCGATGCGAGGGATCACCATGCCGCCCCAGCCTTGGCTTGCCCAGTTCTGCGACACCCGGCAGCGCATGGAGTAGGCTTTTTCGAGATCCCAGTGGAAATGCACCAGAATGCGGCCGTATTCATCGCAGTCAATTTCGCCTTCACCAACCACAACAGCGGTCTGTGGGCCTTGCACAACCGGGCGCGGCGTGGTGCGCGGTGGCACCATCGGCGCAGTGGTCGGCATCAATTTATAATCCCCGACAAAGGGGCGTTCTTCCGCGACCGCCTCGCGGTTAGAGCCGTAGCTTTGGCTGACAAAACGATACCGCGCTGCAAGACAAATGTGGTCACTGCCATTCCCCGGCACCGCATCGCCTCCGGCGAGATGCACCACGTGGCCGGGGCGAAAACCGATCAGATCGCCGGTGGCTGCATGACGTGCGTCATTGCCGCGCTCTTCTTCGCACCGCAATTGCGCGACCTTGTTGCCACGCCCCAGGTCGAGGTAATCGCCCGGATAATCATAGGCCTCAAGCTGGCCTTCGGCATATTGCGCATCGCCCATGCGATCCGATTCCATAGCGGCCGTGGGCGTTTTAAAGTTGTAATCCATCAAACGGGTCGCACCCGTGGTCAGGCGCCGCTCCGGCCCCCACTCCCAGAAATGCTCGCCACCGGTGCCCTTGTTTTGGCCCATGCCATAAAACGGACGCGTGCCGAAGGTCTCATGCTTCAGCACATCGTCGGTCATCACCAGCGTATGCGCGCCTTCTTGGTGACGGAAGTGGAAGGACAGACCGAAACGCTCCATCAGGCGTCGTGCAAAGGCCAGATCGCTCTCGCGGTATTGCACAGTATATTCAAGCTCCGGGTAATCCCCGATAAGTGCCACCTCCAGATGCGGCTCACCTAGGTGAGCATAGTCGGAGAGCAGTTCCTCAATAATCTCGACCACGGTTTTATTGTGGAAAATGCGCATATTGCGCCGCTGACCTGCCAGCCAGAACCAAGGCCGCAGACGCAGATCGTAGCGCCAGCCATTTTCACTGGGGCCTTTCCATCGCGCCTCGGTGACGATGCCGTCAAAATGCGCAGGCCCATCAGCACCGACAAGCGTTACAGTCGCATGGGTACCCAGCAGCGAGTCGAAATCGAGATCGTCACGGGTCGCAACCGCCTCGACCGTGAAATCGAACAGCCCGCTTAGCGCTTCGTCGCCGTCAAACCGCCGCAGAACCAGAATATCCGGCCCCAAAACGGTGGTGAGTCGCCCGAGTCGGGCGTCTTGCGAAAATACACTCATCAAACATGCCTCTTAAAGATGCGCGGACTGTATCAAAACAACTAGGAGGGTCAACATCATGCGCGTTCTTTCCAAGCTGCGTCCCGCTCCCACCCGTTTCAAATATGGTTCAGATCGTTCGGGACAAGCCCATTGGATTGACGTGCCGGCGAGGCAATATCCCTCGAAATTCAATATTGTTGCCTGATCATGATGGCAGAATGACCACTCCAACCGGAAGGGGAATTTTGCCAACGGCGTAACATCGCCGCATTAGATCCAATCTTTATTCAGCGCGTCCCACAGGGACCAAAAGAAAACCTCTGCCCACAAGGTGTGCGGGCAGAGGTCAGAACCTTTATCTCGGCGTTGCAGACCGGATCAGAGGAACATCTGCGCCACGATTGCAGAACCGACGTAAGTGCCTGTCATCACCAGCACCGCCACCACGGCGATCTTCCAGCCAGAGGTCTTGGCGATTTCGATCTCACGCTTGGCAATCGCGATACCCGCGTAGGCCAGACAAGGCGTTGCCAGCGTCAAAAAGTTCACATGCCCGACCTTTTCCAGCACCCAAGCACTGCCCGGTGTCCACGGCAAGGTCATCACAATGCCGGCCAAGGAAATCCACGCAACGGAGGGCAATTTGAACGGCACAAACTCCGTCAGCAACAGCCCTACCATACAGATCAGCCACAGGACGATCAGCCCAACCAGCCCTTCGGGCACGGTGTTGTCAGTGGCGACGGTATTGCCCACCAGCGCCACCACACTGACCACGATCAGCGCGGCAGCATGCACACCAAGACTGAGTTTTTCCTCAACAGTGGGATCTTCGAAAGATTGCGTATCGCTCATGATTATTCTCCCGCCTGAGGGGCTGCGTTTTTGTCTGACCCGAGCCAGTCATAGAGTTTCTCCGTCACGGGCAGTGCCACGAACACACAGAGATACATGCCGGTGGCATAGGTCAGCACGTTGCTGGCCCCGGCCAATGCGAGAATCTGATCTTTCATCTCTGGCACGGCGCTCACCAGTGCACCGGAACAAGCTGCCATCATCGAGCCCGAACCAATGCCACAAGCCATGGCCAGAGCCTCAATTGAGAACATGCCGGTTGTAGCAAGGATCGAGGCGAGAATGGCAAAGATGAAAGTGCCAAAAAGCGTGCCGATCACATAGACCCCCATGACGCCCGCGCCCTCTTGGCTTTTGAGACCGTATTTATCGGCGATAATCGCAATATTGGGCTCACGCGCGACGGAGAAACATGCCCCAATCGACTCGCGCCCCATGCGCAGCACCAGCACCGCAACGGGGAATGCCAGAATAATCGTCGCGAGGTTGCCCAGCTCTTGCAGGATCAACGCCGGACCTGCAGCGATGATGGTTTCCATCGACGGGCCGATGATCGTGCCGAATTTCGCAATAAAGGGCATGATGGCGATCACGATCATGGGCGAAGCCGCCTTCACGTCACGATCTTTGATCCAGACCTTGGCCGCGCTGACCACATTCGGGTTGATCAACAGCCCCAACACAAAGGCGTAGAGCAGCGGTAAAAGCAGGATCGCACCAAAGCCAATCGGCACCTTAATGACGCCGATCGCCTCAGCGATTACGGTGATGACAATTGCGCTGAGATGCAATCGCCAATCTAACACGATGTCCTTGATATCCATGGATTATACCTTCCGTTGGTTCCATTTGCGCCCTTCTGACCGGGGCAATTGGTTTTGACAATGGGGCCAGCGGGTTTGAGGCCCCATTTAGTGTTTCTTGTTAGGATTTTAGCCGGGGGCGTAGCCAAAGCCCTGCACCGGGTTTTCGGCCGTTTCGACCCAGACTGATTTGGTCTGTGTATAGGCCGCAAGCGCCTCACGCCCGGATGAGCGGCCATAGCCGGAGCGACCAAACCCACCAAAGGGCGACATGACGTTGATGGTCTTGTAACTGTTGATCCAGAAGGTGCCCGCGCGCACGTTCGCCGCCACCCGGTGCGCTCGCCCCACGTCGCGCGTCCAGACCGCCCCCGCCAAGCCATAGGGCGTGGCATTGGCAAGGTTCACGGCCTCTTCTTCGTCATCGAAGGGCAGAACCGAGACCACAGGACCAAAGACTTCCTCATTGGCGATCTCCATCTGCGGCGTCACCCCATCCAGAACGGTGGGCGCATAGAAGAACCCGCCGCAGGAAGAGAGCGCATCTGGCTTGCTACCGCCGCTTGCGATCCGTGCGCCTGCCGCGGTGGCCTCTTTGACCATCGCGTCGATCTTGCTCCATTGACGCAGGTTGTTGACTGGCCCCACTTGCGTCATCGGGTCCATCGGCACGCCCACCGGGATACGCGCGGCAGCGGTCGCGAGTTTATCAACCACCTCGGCCTGCACCGAGCGGTGCACCAAGAGGCGCGAGCCTGCGACGCAGCTTTGCCCACAGGAGGCAAAGATCGCCGCCTGCGCACCCACCACGGCTCGGTCGATATCGGCATCGTCAAAGACCATGTTGGCCGACTTGCCACCAAGCTCCAGCACCGAGGGGATCAGACGCTTGGCGGCCGCAGCCGCGATTTTACTGCCTGCCTCTGCAGATCCTACAAAGACCACCAAAGCAGTCTCGGAGTTGTCGATCATTGCCTGACCCGATCCCGGACCATCGCCCGCAATCACATTGACTAGTCCCTTGGGAGCGCCGGCTTTTTCGCACAGGATGCCAATCACCACCGAGGTCAGCGGCGTCAGTTCTGAGGGTTTGATCATCACCGCGTTGCCTGCACAAATCGCAGGGGCGACCTGCCAGCAGCAGGTAAAGAGCGGGGCGTTCCACGGTGTGATTTGCGCCACCACGCCAAGCGGCTCTTGGCGAGTGTAGTTCAGATGGCTTGAGGGGACCGGGATCACATCGCCGGTGATTTTGTCACACCAGCCCGCGTAATACTCGAACATCTCTGCCATCCGCGCAGGCTCACCGCCGGTGTCGCGCACGGGCCGCCCGGACGACAGTGCCTCAAGCTCCGAGAGAGCCGTGGCGTGCTGGCGGATCTGGCGTCCGATCTCAAACAGAATGCGCCCGCGCTCTGATGCGGTCTTCGCGTACCATTCCTTTTGCGCTGCTTTGGCGGTCTCTGCTGCGCGTGCCACAACCTCAGCGCCCGCATCACGGTAGCGGGCAAAAACCGCACCAGTGGCGGGGTCGGTCAGCTCCAGCTCTGCGCCCGCTCCGGGTACAAGTGCGCCTCCCACATAGGATTGCACCTCAGCCGAGCCGGTCAGTTCGCGCAACAGATCCGCAACGCGGGCTGACGTATCGATCATATCCTGTGTCATCAATTCTTCTCCTTCGCGCTCAGGCGATCGACCTCTGGGTCCCCCATGAGCATAAAATCATCGCTATCCTTCAGGCCGGAGTGACCTTCTGCCCAAAGCGTTGCAGCAAGGTCGGCCACAGGCGTTGCCACCCCGGCCTCCGCCGCCAATTCGCGGGCCAGTCGCAGATCCTTGCGCATCAAGCCAGTGGAGAACCCGCTGTCAAAACTGCGCGGCAGCACCCAATTTGGGTAATGGATTTCCGAGATCGCGCTGCGGCCCGTAGCAGCATTTACGACCTTCAGCATCTCTTCTGCGTTGACGCCTGCAGCCTCTCCCAGACGCAGGGCTTCCAGTGTGGTGATCATGTGATTGGCGACCAGCATATTGTTCACGAGCTTGGCGACATTGCCCGCGCCACTGGGGCCGACATGCATGATCTTTGCGGCCATGGCCTCTAACGCGGGCATCGCCGCCTGAACCCATTGCGCCTCACCACCAAGCATGACCGAAAGCTGACCCGAGGCCGCGCCAGCGGGGCCACCACTCACGGGTGCGTCCAAAAACCCGTGGCCAGCCGCCGACAATTCCGCAGAGAGCGCGCGGCTGATCGCCGCCTCAGAGGTGGAGGTATCTATGACGATCTTCGCAGCTTGTCCCTGTGCCAACAGATTTGCGCCCAGAGCCGATTGAACAACCGTCTGAACATGCTGCGCGGTTGGCAGGGACAATACGATCACATCTGCATCCGCAAAGACTGCATCGGTCGTCTCGACAGTGGTCACGCCCGCATCGGTGGCGCGTTCACGCGCCGGATCTGCAGGGTCAAATCCCACCACAGTGAATCCGGCTTTCAGGAGGCTGGTGGCCATCCCCAATCCCATTGCGCCAAGGCCAATAACCCCTGCCCGCGTGCCGTTCGTCGCTGCCATATGTGTCTGCTTCCTGTTGTGTTGCGCCCGTACCGGGCCCTTCACATCAGAAAACCGCAGTCAGGGTGATCACAGGAAGAGAGACATTCGCGCACAGTGCGTTGCTTTTGCAGCAACGCAGGAACCCGTCAGTTGCGAAACGCCAGCATATTTTCGGCAAGATGTCGCGCTACCAGCGAAACGGACCTTGGCAGGCGGCGACGGGCGCGCACCATCAGATGCGTACTGACCTGCTGAAGTGAGGTTTCCTCAATATCAAGTACCGCAAGATCGCCGCGTTCGGCCTGACTGGTCGCGGAAAAGCGCGGCAGAAAGCTCACCCCGACGCCTGCGCAGACATAACGGATCAACAGCGGGATTGAGGCCGTCTCCACCTGTACCCGCAGTGCCAGCCCGCGATCAGCCGCCGCCTGCCCGACGAGGTGACGGATCGCATAGCCCGCATTGAGCATCGCCACCGGATGCTCCAGCACCTCGGCCAAGCTCACACTCGATCGTTCTGCGAGCGGCGAGTTGCGCGGCACAATTGCACAAAGGGATTGCCGCGAATGGGCCAGCGACCGCGTGGCCTCCGTCATCAGCGGATTATAGGCGATACCGATATCGCTTTCGCCTTCTATGACCTTGCGCTGCAGCTCATCCGTGCCCGCATGATCAATGACGAAACGCAGCTCGGGATGGGCGCGTGTCAGGCCCAGCAGGCCGTTCTCCATCAGGTCCGCAGCAAAGCCCTCACCGGTTGCGATCCGAACGATCTGGCTGCGACCATCACGAAAATGACCGATCTGGTCCAGAAGATAGGTCTGCTCGTCGCGCATATGCTGGGCGTGTTCGCGCAGCAGTTCTCCGGCTTCAGTCAAAACGACGCCTTTGGAGCTGCGCTCAAACAGGGTGACCCCAAGCCGCGCCTCAGCCTCGGCGATTTTGCGCGAAATCGCCGAGGGGACAACATTCAGCCGATCCGCCGCGCGACGGATCGAGCCTTCATGCGCCACCGCGAGGAATTCGCGCAGGAATTTGGTCTCTAGCGCATCCATCAGGCCGCCAAGACACGCCGCACCAGACGCACCCAGAACTCTGCACCAACCGGAAGCACCGCATCGTTGAAATCGAACTTAGCCGAATGCAGCCCCGGATTTTCACCCTCACGCGCAGCCCCAAGCCAGATATAGGCTCCGGGCACTTCATTGAGCATAAAGGCAAAATCTTCTGATGCCATGCTGGGGGCCGCAATTGCGGTATCAAGCCCCATCCCGGCGGCAACGTCACGCGCCACAGCAGCCTCAGCGGCGGAATTGATCGTCGCCGGATAGCGGCGCTGGTAGTCGATATGCGCCGCGCAGCCCTGCGCGGCGGCACAGGCATTTGCGACCTCTTTCACGCGGGCCTCAATGGTGTCGCCCGCCGCAGGATCAAACCAGCGCGCTGTGCCGCGCAACACCGCACGGTCCGGGCAAACATTCCATGCCGAGCCCGAGTGGATTTGCGTCACCGACACCACACCCGGCTCCAGCGGAGAGAGGGATCGCGCCGGTATTTCCTGCAAGGCCGACGCCATTGCCGCCGCGGCTGCAATTACCCCGTCCGACTGTTCGGGCATAGCCCCGTGCCCGCCACGTCCGGACACGTCGATTTCAAAGACCGCAAAGGCCGCCATCATCTTGTCGTCGCGCGCCACCATGCGCCCCGGTGCAAGCCCCGGCCAGTTGTGAATGCCATAGACCTGATCGACCGGAAATTCACGAAACAAACCCTGTTCGATCATCACCCGCGCGCCGCCATCGTTTTCTTCGGCGGGTTGGAAGATCAGTGTCACGGTGCCTTGTTTTACACCTTCCTCAGCGATCTTTCGCGCTGCCAGCAGCAGCATCGCGGTGTGCCCATCATGTCCGCAGGCATGCATCTTGCCCGGTGTGCCAGATGCATAATCCAGCCCCGTGGCCTCATCCATGGGCAGTGCATCGATATCGGCGCGCAGACCAATCACCGGCGCGCCCTGCCCCATTTGGGCAACTACGCCGGTGCCGGCCAATCCGCGATGCACTCGCCACCCCCATCCCCCCAGAAGCGTTGCGATCTTTTCGGAGGTGCGGTGCTCCTCGAACCCCAGTTCCGGGTGGCGGTGAAGGTCGCGGCGCAAGGCGATGGCGTCGTTGATGTGCGAAGTGTCGAACATGGTATCTCTCAGATCTTTGGTATTTCTTGAAAGCTCAGCAGGATGCCGCCCAGACGCGTGACGTCGCTTAGGACCAGCGCACCATCAACCTCACGAGAGGTAAAATTCGCGGCTGCAATAAAGGGGCGCAACCGGGACAGCGACTCACACCGGATATCCAGCGAGATGACAGATGGCGCACCATCTGGGGCTAGTTCATCCGGCAGCGCACCAAAGAGCATGGGCGCAGTGGCGCGGCTGACAACGCGCCAATCACCGTTCGCGGTCGCGACCGCAAAGCCCCAGTCGGTGTCCCGAACGGCATCCGCGCCATGCAAAACCGCCAGCCAATCGCGCACCGCGGGCTGGGCGTCAGGTTCGGCCAGGATGGTCGCAGAAGCGAAACCGTGAGCTCCATTGGGATGGTCCATCCAGTCCGGAAATTCAATCAGGTCGCGGCGGTGTTGCTGGCAAGCGAACATGCTGAGCCGGGGCAGCCCTGCCCGCGTGAATATCTTGAGCGTGGTTTGGGTGCGGTCCGGTGTGCCGTCATCGCGCGTCACATCGCGGCCAAACTCTATGGTGCCCTCACAGGTGCCTCCCTGTGCCACGACGCGCGCTTCATCCGCCGCTGCATCGCGGGAGTTCAGCGCCGAGAGACAAACCCCTTCGCGCTCTGCCAGCCAATGCTGCACGTGCCGCCCGAAACGGAATTCACCCGCAGCATATGTGTCGAGCAGGGTTTCATTCTGAACTCCCACCAGTTCCAGCAGTTGATCGCGAAAAATGACCAACGCCGTAGAGGTGCCCCATGGGTGCATTCCCGGCGGTTTCATCAAAAACCCAAGGCTGCAGTAGGTTTCGCGCATCATCGACAAGTCGCGCACGCACACCAACGGGTGATCAATACCAAGCGAACTCATGCACCCTCTCTCCTAAGCTGTTCTAATGATGTGAAACCGGCAAACCGCGCCGCCCCGCGATCTTGCGCGCGCGGCCCGGTGACAACATGACCCGCAGGCACATCGCGCGTCACCACCGCTCCGGCAGCGATGGTCGCGCCTGCGCCGATTTCCACCGGCCCGAGGATCGTCGCCCCGGCTCCGACGACGACACCGCGCCGCAAAATCGGGTGACGGGCGTCTCCCATGTCGACAAAATTCGACCCTAAGGTCACGCCATGCCAAAGCGAAACATCATCCTCGATCACAGCGGTCTGGCCGATCACCAGCCCAAGCCCATGATCCACCCAAATCCCGCGACCTATCGTGGCCTGTGGCCAGATCTCGACCGAAAGCGCGCGGGTGAATTGTAACTTCAAACCCAGCGCCAGCGGCTCACGTCCAGCGGTCCACAACGCGCGGGTCAGACGGTAAGACAAGAGCGCCTGAAACCCATGCGCCATATGCAGTACCTGCGCAGCACCTCCGGGGGCCTCATCCCGCGCGGTCGTGGCAAGGAGATCGTCGAGCACAACCTCCACCAATTCGGCCGAGCACGCAAAGATATCTGCCGCTGTGCGGCGCACCAGATCTCGGAGCGCTGCCTCTGGCATGCAAGAGGCAAGAACAGTGGCAAGGAGCGACGGAACATCTGAAATCTGTTGCGGATCATAGCCGTAGACCACACGCAAGTCGGGATCAGCCTCAAACAAGCTGCGCACGGCAGGCAGCAGGCTTTGTCTCAGTGGGTTGGCGCGCATCATATCCTCACTCGCTGCTCCTGACCGGAGACTGCACAGATCACGCGATCTTCACAAGACACAGTTCGGCAGCGCCGCGTTGCCCATGCGAGAACGCATTGGGCATCTCAAAAGAACGCCACTGCGCACCAAACCTATCCTGCCAGCAGCCGAAGCCCTTGCGTCACATCGGTGCGCACCGCAAGCCTGAGCCCCGGCTCATCCCCGGCCTTCAAAGCCGCGATAATCAGCTTGTGGTTCTGCGGTGGCTCGGTTCGCCCCAACCGTCCATAAAGCGCCCGCATGGTCGGTCCCAACTGCAACCAGACCGTTTCCGCCATCGCCAGCATCGCAGGTGCCTGCGCACGCAGATAGAGTGTACGGTGAAATTCGAGATTGGTCCGAATATACCCCACCGCGTCGCGTTTGGAGATCATCTCCGCCACGGTGCCATTGATCGCCTGCAACCGGTCTATCAACGCCATGTGCGCCCGCGGTAGAGCACGCGAAGCCAGTTCCACCTCAATCAGAGCGCGCAGGGCGGCCAGTTCTTCGATCCGCTCATTGGACAATTCCGGTGTCGATACGCGCCCGGACGACGACAAAAAGAGCGCCCCTTCTGCCACCAAACGCCGTACGGCCTCTCGCGCGGGCGTCATCGAGACATCATAGTCCTTGCCAATACCGCGCAGGGTCAGCGCCGCTCCCGGTGCAATCGCCCCGTGCATGATACGGGTTCGTAAGGCGCGATAGACGCGATCATGGGCGGAACCCGTATTTTCAGCAGTGGGCCGATTGCCCGTAAGCAGCTTATCCATGACGCAGCATGTGATCACAAATCATCGGAAGATCAATCCCCCTCGGCATCCTCATCGAAACGATAACGGTGCAGCGCATTGCCTTCGCCCTGCAACCAGCGGCGCTGCGCACGGTAATCGCCATGTATTTTCTCAACGACAGCCCAGAATGCGCGCGAGTGGTTCATCTCTTGCAGATGTGCAACCTCATGCGCTGCGACATAGTTCAGTATTTCGGGCGGGGCGAGAATGAGCCGCCAAGAGTACATCAAGCCCCCGGTCGATGAACAGGATCCCCAGCGAGACCGCGTATCACGCAGAGTAAGGCTCGTGTACCTGCACCCGAGCCGGGCCGCATAAAGATCTGACGCTGCAGCCAGCCGATCCCGTGCCAATTCCCGCAAGTATCGCTGCAGCCTCCGCGCAGGTGCGGGCTCCGGCACCAGCAGCATATCGTTTTCGCGCATCACACGGCGTCCTGCACCTAAACGGATGGACACCTCTCGACCCTCAACGGGCAGGGTCGTCCTAAGGCCTACATCAATCCGCTCTGGCTGTTTCGCCAGATGACCTCGGATCCATTCTTCCTTTTCCAGCAAAAATGCCCGCCCCTCCCGCTCGGAGACCCGTTTCGGCAGCGTCAGGGTCACCCGCCCATCGAGCGAAGAGATCCGCAGAGACATGCGGCGAGCCTGCGCAGACCTGCGCAAAGTCACTCGTACTTCCGGTTCACCCGCGAGGCTCAGTTCCGGCATCACGTTCCTCCTCCTACGCCACAGGCGAGCAAAGGCTTTGACAGGGTAGGCGGCATATGGCAAGGCACCTGAATCGTCTCACCGACTCATGCTATTTTATAAGGGAATCCACATGCCCAAGGAAGAATGGGGTACGAAACGCGTCTGCCCGACCACTGGCAAACGGTTCTACGACCTGAACAAGAACCCGATCATCAGCCCCTACACCGGCGAAGCTGTCGAAATTGACACCACCAAGAGCCGTATGATCGAAGCCGACGCCGAAGATGCCGCAAGCCTGAAGGCGAAGCAGAACAACGATTCTGACGATGCGGTCCTCGACGATGATGATGATGCCGTTGATATGGATCTCGGCGATGACGTGCTGGACGACGACGATGAAGAGGACAACGTGTCCCTCGACGAACTCGCCGATGTCGCGTCTGAAGACGAAGAAACCTGATCACTTCAATCTCCCCCGCGCTGATCAATAGCATCGGGGGAGATTGCTCATCGGTACAAACCAGCGCCAAAGAGCGCGGATTGCAACCTCGCATCTCACGGCTCCGATAGCGCACGCATGTCACAAGCGCGCCAGTCTCAACACCCAGCGCTTGTCGTTCTCCGCACTCAGGCTACAATATCAAGCCGAACTTATGGGCGACTCTGGGGACATCTTGTGGATAAACATATAAACCTCGTTAAGCTCTCTGTAGGCACGGAAAGCGTAGAGGGTTTGACGGACTGGCAAGCGGTCTATGCCAAACGCTGGCAAGATGGGCTGCCCCGTCACGTTACCCGCATGTGGCCCAAACGTGAGCCGGAAATCCTGCAAGGTGGGTCGATCTATTGGGTCATCAAAGGGTTGATCCAGTGCCGTCAGCGTATTCTACGAATGGACGAAGTGTTCGGCGATGACGAGATCCGACGTTGTGCGATCGTCCTTGATCCCGAAATCCACCGGACACATACGGCACCGAAACGCCCCTTCCAGGGATGGCGCTATCTGAAGCCTGAGGATACTCCATCTGACCTCCCGACAGGGCGTGAGAGCGAAGAGCCATTGCCTGCGGAACTCTCTCAGGCACTGGCAGAAATCGGTGTGGTCTGACGCCGAAGAAGAATAGGGGCTTTGCCCCTCCTGGCCTGATGGCCAGTTCACCCCAGGATATTTCAAGTTAGAAGAACCAAAAGGCCGCGATCACCGCGGCCCTTCCTCTTCTAACCCAAATATCCCGGAGCGCGAGGCAGAGCCTCGCATCAACCATTAGTTATCAATCTTAACCAGTAGCGTTTTGAGCGCAGATTTTTCCTCTGACGTGCATTTCGCCACCCGACTGCGCCACAGCGTTGCCTGACTGCGCAGCACCAGGCCATCCGACAGGATTTTCAGGTGATTGGCGCGCAGGGTCTCTCCGGTGGAGGTAATATCGGCCACCATTTCGGCAGTCTCGTTTTTCACCGTGCCTTCGGTTGCGCCCTGACTGTCGATCAGTTGGTAATCCGCAACACCTGCATCCGCCAAGAACTCACGAATGAGACGGTGATATTTTGTCGCGATCCGCAATCTGTGGCCATGGGTGCGCCGGAACGCAGCGGCGACGGCGTCGAGATCTTCGAGCGTGTCCACGTCGATCCAGAACTGCGGCACCGCGAGGATCAGGTCGGCCTCGCCAAATCCCATCGGCTCTAGCTCCTCCACCTGTTGCTCCCAACGCGGTAGTTTTTCATGAACCAGGTCGGTGCCGGTCACACCTAGGTGAATGCGGCCCGCCGCCAGTTCACGCGGGATTTCACCCGCCGACAGCAGAACCAGATCCACCCCCTCGACACCCTCGACCGCACCTGCGTATTCGCGATCAGATCCGGTGCGCGACAGGGTGATGCCGCGTTTTGCAAACCAGTCGAAGGTCTTCTCCATCAGCCGCCCCTTGGACGGCACACCCAGTTTGATGCTCATGACCGAACCTCCCCTTCAAGCGTCAGGATCAGATCGGGGCGGATCACACCACCCACCGCAGGGATTTCATCCCCCTGCCCCAGATAGCGCGTCAGCGCGTCATAACGCCCCCCCGTTGCGATGGGGGGCAGGTCCGGACGGCGTTCGGCGTAAAAGCCAAACACAAAGCCGTCGTAGTATTCCATAGAGGTGCGGCCATATGAGGCCTCGAAGTCGAGCTGATCAATCGCGATCCCGCGCGCCTTCATCGCAGATGTGCGGGCCTCCAGCCGATCCAGGGCCGGCAGGATCGCAGGCAGATCGACCGCAATGTCGCGCATCTGTTCCAGCGCATAAGGCACAGTTTCGCGCACTGCCAGCAAGGCCTCCAGCGCTTCCATCTCATGTTCTGAAATCGGTGGTGCCGCCGCATCTGCCCGCAGGGTTTCAACCCGCGCGTCAATCTCTGCTGCGCGACGCTTGCCGATCTCCGGTGCGGTGCCGGTCAGCGGGCCTGTGGTCGACAATAGTTTCTTGCGGCTCTCGGACATGGGGGTACGCCCGGCAAAGCGATCCAAGAGCGCGCGGAACCGGCGCGGACGCCAGATATGCCGCCGCAGCGCCGCTTTGCGCACCTCCGTGGTGTTGAGCCCCTCGACCGCAGCCAAGAGGATACCAATATCACCGGTCGCCACACGCAATTCCAATCCGCGCAATTGCAGTTGAAACAGCGCAAAGACCTCGGCATCCGCGTCCGCCGGGTCGGTGCGGTCAAAGACCTCATAGCCGACCTGCACGAATTCATTGGCGCGATCCGGGTCGTGTTCCTGACGACGAAACACTTGCCCCGCATAGGTATAGCGCGCAGGTTCCGCACCGCCCTTCATATGCATCTGCACCATTGGCAGGGTGAAATCCGGGCGCAGCATCTGCTCGCCCCGCAGTGCGTCTGAGGTCACGTAGGCGCGCGCACGGATATCCTCGCCATAGAGATCCAGCAGGATATCAGCAGGTTGCAACAGCGGCGGGTCGACGACAACGCCGCCCGCCACTTCAAAGCGCTGACGCAACAGCGCCGCGCGGGCTTCGATCTGGGAACGGTTGGGCATGGTCAGCCCTCCTGATCTTTGGCTTGGCTGGCGAGGATGTCACGCACCTTCGCGACCAGCTCCGTGCGGGGCACTTCGAACTGGCTCGGGCGTTCTTTCCACTCTTCCAAGGTGGCGCTTTCAGCGATCTTGGCACCGAGGATCAGATCCTTGATCTGGATCACACCGCGTTCCTTTTCATCGCCACCTTCGATCACAGCCACGGGCGAATGGCGTTTGTCCGCGTATTTCAACTGGTTGCCAAAGTTCTTGGGGTTGCCAAGGTAGACCTCGGCGCGGATGCCCGCCTGGCGCAGTTCCGCGACCATGGCCTGATAGTCGGCCATGCGGTCGCGGTCCATCACCGTCACCACCACCGGGCCGGTGGGGGTCGCGGCCAGGCGGCCCTTTTCGCGCAACGCCGCCAGCAGGCGATCAACCCCGATGGACAGGCCCACCGCAGGCACCTCTTGGCCAGTGAAGCGTTTCACCAGACCGTCGTAGCGCCCGCCGCCCGCAACCGAGCCGAATTGGCGCTTGCGGCCCTTTTCATCAAAGATTTCAAAGGTCAGCTCGGCCTCGAACACCGGTCCGGTGTAATAGCCAAGCCCGCGTACGATCGACGGGTCGATCAGGATGCGGTCGTCGCCATAGCCCGCAGCGGCAAAGAGCGCGCCCATAAGTTCCAGCTCGGCAACACCCTCCTGGCCGACCTTGCTGTCACCCACGGCGGCGCGCAGGTTGGTCATGGTCTCTGCCACGGTGTCGCCCTTGGACGTCAGGAACGCCAGCACCGGCTCTGCCTGCTGGTCCCCCAGCCCCACGCCGTCGATATAGGCGCCAGAGGCATCAAGCCGTCCCTTGCCCAGAAGCTCGCGCACACCGCTCTCGCCCACCTTGTCGAACTTGTCGATGGTGCGCAGGACGTCGTCGCGCTTGGGATCCTCCTCGGCAAGGCCCATCGCCTCCAGCACGCCGTTCAGGACCTTGCGGTTGTTGACGCGCACCAGATAGTCGCCACGCGGGATGCCAACCTTTTCAAGCGTATCCGACAGCATCATGCAGATCTCTGCATCCGCCGCCATGGAGGCCGTGCCAACCGTATCCGCATCGCATTGATAGAACTGGCGATAACGGCCGGGGCCGGGTTTCTCGTTGCGCCACACAGGCCCCATCGCAAAACGGCGATAGGGGTTGGGCAGATCGTTGCGGTGCTGCGCATAAACACGCGCCAAGGGGGCGGTCAGGTCATAGCGCAGCGCCATCCAGTCGCCCGGCTTGCCCTCGGGGTCGTTCTCGTCGGCCTCTTGCCAGGCAAAGACACCTGCGTTCGGACGATCCACGTCGGGCAGAAACTTGCCCAGCGCCTCGACCGTTTCCACGGCAGAAGATTCAAGCGCCTCGAAGCCGTAATGATGGTAAACCTCCGCAATGGTGGCCAGCATATGCGTGCGCTGGGTCACCTCTTCGCCGAAATAGTCACGGAATCCTTTGGGCGTAATTGCCTTGGGACGGGGCTGTTTCTTGGCTTTGGCCATCGTGGCCTCCTTGCGGGTGGTTTCTCGCGCTTGCGTCTAGCCCAAGGGGCCTCAGTGAGCAAGGTGCGACGCCCTGCGCACGCCCCATGGACGCCTGCCCGCGCCCGCGTTACATCAGTCCGCAACACAGGAGGCCTGCCCCATGCAACATCTCGAAGAACAGATCGCCTATCTGACCCGCACCGTCGATGAACTGAACGAGATCGTGACCAGCCAACAGTCGGACATCGACCTCCTGAAGCGGCGCGTGCAGATGCTGATGGAGCGCGAGGCCCAGCGGGAGGCCGAAGGCAGCGGTGGCGCGATTTTTGGCGACGAGCGCCCGCCCCACTACTAAGTGCCAAAGGGTTCGCGGCGGCTCTGGCGCATGATCCCAGCTGCCCCTTTCGCGTCTGCGATAGCTCTTGCCTTGCGGCTCAAAGTTTGGACAAGATTTTATATAAATTGAACCGTCTGCTCATTTTGACGCGCAAGGAGACATGACCCATGGTCCCGACGATCAAAACTCTACTGTCCATTTCGCTCGTAGCGAGCCTGCCTGTGGCCGCTGCAGCTGATCCGAAGCCCAGAAATGCGCGCCCCGCACCTGCTGGCAAAGTGATCGCAACCTACTCAGGCAAAACCGACATTTGGGGACAAGACTGTCAGGGCGGGATCTATTTCTCCCCGAACAATCAGGCGCGTGCCTGGTGCTCTGAGCAGTCTGAAAATATGGCTGCGGGCACATGGAGTGTCTCTGCCGATGGCACCCTTTGTCAGGACCTCACATGGTTCTATCCAGACGGCAGTGGCGCAGGTAGTTCTTCCTCAGAACCCCTTTGCATTCAACACGTTGTGAATGGTTGGGGTGTGATGTACCGCAGCTGGCCCGGCGACTCTGAATGGTGGCCTGTGACCTCCTCCAACAGCAGTTTCAAGCGTGGCTATGTGTTCCAGTCCGACGTGAACGCCGCGAAGAACAAACTCGGCCTTTAAGGCTGATTCAGAGTGATGCGATGAGGGCGCTGAGGTTTATCTGAACCTCGCGCCCTCATTGATTTCTAACGCTGTGTTTTCCATCAGAGCAGCCCGCGCGATCAGACCTTGGACGCGCAAAGAGCTGGGGGCTCATACGCCCTACGGTGATGAGAATGCGTCACCGCACTTTAGCGCCAAAGACGCGCATACTTGCTGTCTTAACGATTCCCGCGGGACGGACTCCCCGACGCCAGTTGCGACAATTCCGTGCATTCCCCATGACTGTCCCAATAATCGCAACAGAGGCAGGTCACTCACAATTAAACGCGGAGCTTGGCCTGCGCAGAGCAGCGGCCTCAGATCTCCTCCACGTCCATCACACCCTCAAGGCTTTTGAGCGCGCCTTTGATTTGCGGATTGATCGGGAACAGCTGGCCAAGATCCATTTCCACATCTCCCGGCAGGTTCGGGTCCTGCAAATAGACGTAGATCTCACCAGGGCTGGCATTCTTTGCGGCCTTCTTCGCATCCTCCAGCACCGTCGCCACCGTCGCCACCGCCGAGGCACTCTCCAGGTAGACTCGCAGACTGGACCGACCCGCATCGGCAATCGCAGAGTCCACTGGCCCTGCCGAGCGCATCAACAGCTTTAGCTGGTCGCTTTCCATAGTGGCCTCGGCCGTGATCACCACTTTCGATCCGGTTTCCAGATGATCGCGGCTTTTCTCCAGCACATCAGAGAAAATCGTCACCTCATAAGCGCCCGTGGTGTCGGATAGCTGTGCGAAGGCAAAGCGATTGCCGCGTGCGGATTTACGCTCCTGCCGCCCCGCCACAACGCCCGCCATCTTCGCCATGAAGGGGCCGCGCTCCGCTTTCGCCATCACCTCGTCCAGCGTCATCACGTCCTTGCGTTTGAGCGCAGGCATGTAGTCATCCAGCGGGTGCCCGGTCAGATAAAAACCAACAGCCTTGAACTCCTCGCTCAGACGTTCGGCTGGCAGCCAATCGGGGACTCCCGCCATACGCGGCTCCGGCAAGTCATCGCCCGCCTCGCCAAACAACGAGACTTGGTTGGAATTCTTCTGCTCCTGAATGGCGGCAGAATATTGCACCAGCCCCTCGAGGCTCTCAAACACTCGGCGGCGATTGCTATCCAGCACGTCAAACGCCCCGGCCCGTGCGAGCATCTCTAGCGGGCGCTTACCCACACGTTTCAGATCCACCCGACGGGCAAAATCATAAAGCGTCACAAACGGCTGATCGCCTCGGGCGGTTACGATCAGGTTCATGGCATCGACGCCCACATTTTTGAGCGCGCCCAGCGCGTAAATCAGCTCACCGTCGACGACATCAAAAGTCGCAAGAGAGCGGTTGATGTCTGGCGCTGCATACGGAAGCTGAAGCCCTTTCTTCACTTCCTCAAAGTAGATCGCGAGCTTTTCCGTGAGGTGAATATCGCAGTTCATGACGCCCGCCATGAACTCCACCGGGTGGTTCGCTTTCAGCCACGCGGTTTGATAGGACACCACCGCATAAGCTGCCGCGTGGGATTTGTTAAAGCCGTAGTTGGCGAATTTCTCCAGAAGGTCGAAAACCTCCGAGGCCTTTTTCTTATCGACGCCGTTTTCCGCCGCGCCTTTCTCAAATTTCGGGCGCTCGGCGTCCATCGCCTCTTTGATCTTTTTACCCATCGCACGACGCAACAGGTCCGCACCGCCAAGGCTATAGCCCGCCATGACCTGCGCGATCTGCATCACCTGTTCCTGATAAACGATAATACCTTGAGTTTCCTCAAGGATATGGTCGATCAGCGGATGCACCGAAGTGATCTTGCGCAGACCATTTTTGACCTCGCAATAGACTGGAATATTCTCCATCGGGCCGGGACGATAAAGCGCCACAAGCGCCACGATGTCCTCGATACAGGTGGGTTTCATGCGCTTCAGCGCATCCATCATGCCGGTGGATTCCACCTGAAACACCGCCACCGTCTTGGCGCGCGAATAGAGGTTATAGGTCACCTCGTCATCCAGCGGGATCAGGTTGATCTGGTTTTCCGCCCCCTCTGCGGGTTCATAAAGCTCGGTCCCGTCGGCCCCGATATGCAGATCCCGTCCCGATTTGAAAATCAGCTTCATCGCGTTTTCAATCACGGTCAGGGTCTTGAGGCCAAGGAAGTCGAACTTCACCAGTCCAGCCTGTTCCACCCACTTCATATTGAACTGGGTCGCAGGCATGTCGGAACGCGGATCCTGATAGAGCGGCACCAGCGCATCCAGAGGCCGGTCGCCGATCACAACCCCTGCTGCGTGGGTGGAGGCATTGCGCAGCAGCCCCTCCACTTGCTGGCCATAGGTCAGCAGCCGGTCCACTACCGGTTCATTGCGCGCCTCTTCCGCCAGCCGTGGCTCATCCTGCAGGGCTTTTTCAATGGAGACGGGTTTGACACCTTCGACCGGGATCATCTTTGAGAGGCGATCCACCTGACCAAAGGGCATCTGCAGTACCCGGCCAATGTCGCGCACCGCAGCCTTGGACAAGAGCGCACCGAAGGTGATGATCTGCCCCACCTTGTCGCGACCGTACTTCTGCTGCACGTATTTGATCACTTCCTCGCGACGATCCATACAGAAGTCGATGTCGAAGTCGGGCATGGACACCCGTTCCGGGTTCAAGAAGCGTTCAAACAGCAGGCTGTAGCGCAGCGGATCAAGGTCGGTAATGGTCAGCGCATACGCCACCAGCGAACCCGCACCAGAGCCTCGCCCCGGCCCCACCGGGATACCCTGTTCCTTGCCCCATTTGATAAAGTCTGCAACGATCAGGAAATAGCCAGGGAATCCCATGCTCTCAATGATACCCAGCTCAAAATCCAGCCGCTCCTGATATTTCTCAACTGGCACCGCATGAGGGATCACCGCGAGGCGCTGCTGCAGGCCCTCATTGGCCTGGCGCCTCAATTCATCCACCTCGTCATCGGCAAACTTCGGCAAAATCGGATCACGGCGATAGGCCATAAAAGCGCAGCGTTGCGCGATTTCCACCGTATTTTCAATCGCTTCCGGAAGATCGGCAAAGAGCGCGATCATCTCCTCTTGGCTTTTGAAATAATGTTGTGCGGTCAGGCGGCGACGTGGTTCCGCCTGATCGACATAGGCCCCTTCGGCAATACAGATCAGCGCATCATGCGCCTCGTACATCTCTGTTTTGGGAAAATAGACGTCATTGGTCGCCACCAAGGGCAGATCCATCGCGTAGGCCATCTCCACATGGCCCCGCTCGGTCAGCGTTTCCGCCTCAGGCTGGCCGTCCTCGCCCGGATGGCGCTGCAGCTCTACATAAAGGCGGTCCGGGAACATCTCTTTCAGGCGCTGCATCAATGCCTCAGCGGCGGGGCGTTGTCCCTGCTGCAGCAGTTTGCCAATCGGCCCCTCCGGCCCACCTGTGAGGCATATTAAACCAGCGGAATTGGCCTCAAGCTCCTCAAGCGAGACCTGTGGCAACTGCCCGCCGTTGTTCACATAGAGGCACGAGGACAACCGCATCAAATGCTCATAGCCCGCCTCATTCTGCGCCAACAGAACCACTGGTGCGGGAAATTTCGGCTTTTCACCGGGATCGCTCTTTTCAAAGGTCAGATCGACCTGACAGCCGATGATGGGCTGGATCCCTGCCCCCGAGAGCGTCACGGAAAATTCCAGTGCTGCAAACATCGAATTGGTATCGGTGACCGCGATTGCGGGCATCTGATTGGATGAGCACAGATCCGGCAGTTTCTTCAGCCGAACGGCCCCCTCCAGCAGAGAGTATTCGGTGTGGGTACGCAGGTGAATGAATCGAGGAGAAGCTGTCATGGCCAGACCCTACCCCCGCGCGCGCAGGTGGGAAAGATATGATCGTTCGGCGGGACCGTTACGACCTCACCTCGGTTCACATTGAACTGGGCACGCCGCATGCGAAAAAGACTGCCTGCATGAGCACAAAACCTTGCCAGATCACATAGCTCTCAGCCATAGGACTGCACAAACACCGCAGGAGAGATCCAAATGACAGAAACCATGATTGCTGTGATCGGCGGCTCAGGCATCTATGATATCGACGGGCTGGACGACGCCACCTGGACAACCGTTGAGACCCCTTGGGGAGCACCTTCGGATCAGATCCTGACCGGGCGCTTGGATGGCGTGAAGATGGCATTTTTACCCCGGCACGGTCGCGGCCATGTTCACGCCCCAACCGATGTGCCTTATCGCGCCAATATTGATGCGCTGAAACGTCTGGGCGCAACAGATGTGATCTCTGTTTCTGCCTGTGGGTCCTTTCGCGAGGAAATGGCTCCCGGCGATTTTGTCATCGTCGACCAGTTCATCGACCGGACCTTTGCACGCGAGAAGAGCTTTTTCTCGTCTGGCTGCGTGGCCCATGTCGCGCTTGCACATCCCACATGCCCACGCCTGAGCGACGCCGTTGAGGACGCAGCCCGCGCCGCACACATCAATGTGCACCGTGGCGGCACATATCTGGCGATGGAAGGACCGCAGTTCTCGACGCTGGCGGAATCCAAGATGTACCGCGAACAATGGGGCGCGGATGTGATTGGGATGACCAATATGCCAGAGGCGAAACTCGCCCGCGAGGCGGAGCTGTGTTACGCATCTGTTGCGATGGTTACCGACTACGACAGCTGGCACCCGGATCATGGCGAGGTCGATGTAACGGCCGTTATCGCCACGCTCAAAGGCAATTCCGAAAAGGGACGTACCCTGATAAAAGGCCTGCCCGCCCGCCTTGGCACCACGCGCGCGCCCTGCCCCCATGGCTGCGACCGCGCGCTGGAATATGCGATAATGACGGCCAAGGAAAAACGCGACCCAGCACTTCTTGCTAAACTGGACGCGGTGGCGGGACGGGTTCTCTGAGGATCGTTTTATGCAGATGAAGCTTGCATGAACGCCCGGCATCAGCCACACCGCCATGGTTCGGTCGGGGCTGATGTCTCCGCCTTGTCCGAGATTGCGAAGCCAGATCAGGGACCCCACCCCCATGAGCACCTCCAAGACCGTCAAAGACTACATCCGCACCATCGTCGATTTCCCTCATGAGGGGATCATGTTCCGCGATGTGACCACGCTGTTTGCCGACCCGCGTGGATTTCGCATGGCCGTGGATCAGATGCTGCACCCCTATGCGGGGCAGCGTATCGACAAGGTCGTAGGGCTTGAGGCGCGCGGCTTTATTCTGGGCGGCGCCATCGCGCATCAGCTGGGCACCGGTTTTGTGCCCGTGCGTAAGAAAGGCAAACTACCCGGCGCAACCATTTCTCAGGAATACAAACTGGAATACGGCGAGGCGATCGTAGAGCTGCACAAGGACGCCATCCAGCCCGGCGAGAAAATCCTCGTGGTGGATGACCTGCTTGCCACCGGTGGTACGGCAGGTGCTGGGATCAAGCTGATCGAGAAACTCGGCGGCGAGATCATCTCCTGCTCGTTCATTATCGACCTGCCGGAACTTGGCGGTCGCAAACATCTCGAAAGCCTCGGGATGGACGTGCATGTGCTTTGTGAATTTGAGGGTCTGTAAGGCGAAAATCTCGCCCAGATTGCTCACGCAGGATCACAGATTCACACGCAAGCGTGACTGGATTTCCAAAAAGCTCCCGGCTTAGGGGGCTTTTTCTTTGTGTCAAACCAACACTGGCAAAGATCCGCCAGATCCAGAAACGGCGCTGTTTCGTTGTCCTACACAGATGCCGCGGTCGCGGCGTCCAACGTGATAGAGACAAGAGGAGTTACCCCATGTTCCGCAAGTTTGCACTCGGTACCGTCGCCAGCTTTGCCGTCGCCACCGCTGCCTTCGCCGACGGCCATTCCAAAGACATCGTTGATATCGCATCGGGCAATGACAATTTCGACACATTGGTTGCTGCTGTTTCCGCTGCCGATCTGGTGGATACACTGAAAGGCGATGGCCCGTTCACCGTGTTTGCCCCGACCGACGCCGCCTTTGAAGCCCTGCCGGAGGGCACCGTCGAGGAACTGCTGAAACCTGAAAACAAGGAGCAGCTCATTTCCATCCTCACCTACCATGTGGTACCGGGCAAAGTGATGTCCTCGGATCTGACGGACGGCATGAAAGCCGCCACCGTTCAGGGCGCTGAGATCACTGTCGACATCGATGGCGGTGCCATGGTGGATGAGGCAAAGGTGATTCAGGCTGATATTGAAGCCGAAAACGGCATCATCCACGTGATCGACAAGGTCATCATGCCGGGCAGCTAATGCCTTCTGGCCACACAACACCACTCACGGATCGAGAGGAGCCTTCGGGCTCCTCTGCTTTTGGCCTCTTCAGGGCAAGCGCAGCCAGCGCGGCACATTCGCTGTGTATCGTGTGAAGGCATCTCCATGGGCCTTGAGCAATGCCGCCTCTTCACTGCGGATCTGCATCTGCGCTGAGGCGATGAACAGCACTACACCGAACACGCCTGCCAGTGTCGGCACCGCCAATGCCACGCCAATCAAAAGCGCCGCCTGACCTACAAAAGTTGGGTTGCGCGACAGGGTGAACAAACCGGCGCTCACCAACTCTCCAACGGCATCGTTGGAGACACCAACACGCCACGATGCGCCCATCGCCATCTGTGCGGCAAACGCAAACCCGGCACCACAAATGGCCAACATATGCCCGATGAAGGTCAACCAAGGATATCCGCTCCACCCGCCGAGGCTGAGTGCAGAAAGATCTGGCATCAAGGCCCAGATCACAGGCCCCAACAGCGCCAAGGCAAAACTGGCGCGAAATCCCAAGGCAGCGATGCGATCCCGCCCTTGTGCCGCCCCAAAGAGCCATACAGAACGTCCCGCAGCCTTTGAGGCCAGTCTTGACCCTGCCAAGAGGGACAAGATGTAAAATGCGAGCACCAAAACACTCGCGGCTTGCAATAGGGACATTTTAGGCCTCAACACATTGAACTAACTAAATACTGCGTTCTCTATCTGGGTCTTCAGTGGGCAAGGCTGCAATGCAGGGGCCATCACGTATCCGTGATAATCGTAAGCCTGGGCGCTATCGCATCACAGCGCCGGGATTCATGATGCCATGTGGATCAAGCGCCTGTTTGATGGCCCGCATCGCCGCGAGCTTCACGGGGTCACCATAGCGTTCAAGATCACCGACCTTCATACGCCCGATCCCATGTTCTGCACTCATGGACCCGCCGTAATCATAGACCAGATCGTGGATGATACGTTTGACCTCCCCGCGCGATGCCTCGTATTCCGCACGTGACCGCCCGGCACCGGGAAAAACGTTGTAATGCAAGTTACCGTCTCCCAAATGACCAAAGCAATTGATTCTAAGAGAAGAGTCCAGGTCAGAGATGGCTTTCCAGCCGGCGGGAATGAACTCTGGTATCCGCGAAATCGGCACCGAGATGTCATGGCTCGACACAGACCCGATCAGGCGGTTTGCTTCGGGAATATGTTCCCGCACGGCCCAGAGCGACTGACGTTGAGCTTCGGATTGTGCGATAACACCATCCTCTGCAAGCTCCGCCTCCATCGCGTACCCAAAGAGGTCAGCGAGTGCGTCTTCGGCATCTTGTCCCTTACCAAGACCCAGCTCAATCAAAACGCACCACTCGGGGCGGGGATCAAAGGGTTGACGCAGTTCAGGGAGCTTCTCGGCCAGAAAGTCCAAACCCTGGCGGTGGATTAGCTCAAACGCGCTCACCCCCTCGCCCACTGCGTCGCGCACCATTGCCAGCAACTCCACTGCAGCAGCAGGGTCGCGCACGGTGAAAATCGCGGTGCCAGCATTGGCGGGAATGGGAGAGAGTTTCAGCGCAGCGGCCGTGATCACACCCAAGGTGCCCTCCGCGCCAATCAACAGGTTTTTCAGATCGTAACCGGTGTTGTCTTTTCTGAGCCGCGACAGACCATGCCAAATCTCTCCTGTCGGCAGCACGGCCTCCAACCCAAGGCAAAGATCACGCGTATTGCCATACCGCAGCACATTCACGCCGCCCGCATTGGTTGAAAGATTGCCGCCAATCTGGGCGGTGCCTTCTGCAGCAAGCGAAAGCGGAAACAGACGCCCGGCACCCGTGGCAGCTGCCTGCACCTCCGCGAGTACCGCCCCAGCCTCTGCAATCAGCACGTTTTCCTGCGGATACACCGCACGAATTTTGCGCATCCGTTCGAGTGACAGAAGGATCGGTGTAGTGCCTTCCGGCACCACTTGCCCGCCCACAAGACCAGTCCCGCCACCGTAGGGTACCACGCCAACACACGCCTGATGGGCGGCTTGGATGATCTCTGCGACCTCTTGCGTGTTGCGCGGCAGGGCAACGGCTGCAGCCTGCCCGCTGTAGCGCCCACGAGGTTCTTCGAGATAACGCGCATCAGGTCTGCGCAGCGTATCCGCAGGCAAACGGGCAGAAAGAGCATCAAGGAAAGCGGGATCAGCGGATTTCAATGTCATAAGCAATGCATCCGAAATCCACGCCATAAAGGCAAGACCAGTTGCTCCGGTCTTCTGTCGTCTTCGCAACGGCCGGTCAGGCCTGTCCCACCATCGTCTTGCCCCGGCGATCATTGCGCAGTGCGGCATAAAGCACATGGGTGCGCCAGCGGCCATTGATCTGCAGATAGGACTGCGCCACGCCCTCGTATTTAAAGCCGGAGCGTTCCAAGAGCCCACGAGAGGCGGCGTTCTCCGGCAAGCAAGCGGCCTCAATACGGCTTAGATCAAGACGGGTGAAAGCATGGTGTACCACCGCGCCGATGGCTTCGCGCATGTACCCCCGGCGGGAAAATTGCGCGCCAGTCCAATACCCGATGGTGCCTGCCATGGCCGGACCGCGCCGGATATTATCCAGCGTGATGGCCCCGACCAGATGATCGTCCTCGCGCCGGATCAGGAACAGCGGCAGGGCCGACCCCTGTGCAATGGACCGCTTGGCCCAGTAGACCCGGTTGGTAAAGGATTTGCGGCTGAGGTGATCGGGCGACCAAGCCGGTTCCCACGGAACCAGATGATCTTTGCTCTGCTGACGCAGAAAGGCCCAGTACCGGAAATCCGCGTGCACCGGCGGGCGGAGCGTCAGACGCTCCGTCTCCAGTTTCACCGTCCGACGGGCCAGAAGCATCAGGCAGCGCGCCTCCGGGCGATCTCCTCAAGGCTCGGCGCATCTGCGACCGGACCATAAAGAGCAAGGGCCGCAGGCGCTTCGCGTGCGATCTGTGCCGCCATGGCGCGTACGTCCGCAGTGGTCACCGCATCGATTTTCTCGACTGTGGCCTCAAGGCTGGGCACGCGGTCCCAAATCTGCACCAGTCGTGCCAGACGTTCGGCACGGTTCGAAGGGCTTTCCAGTCCCATCAGCATGCCCGCCTTCATTTGCGCACGTGCGCGCTCAACCTCGGCATCCGACATATCATCAGCGGAGCGTTTGAGTTCGTCCACGGTGATACCCACCAGATCGGCCACTTGTTCGCCGGAGGTGCCCGCGTAAACGGTCATCATGCCCGTGTCCTCATAAGCGCCCGCCTGAGAGAAGATTGTGTAGCACAGGCCCCGTTTTTCGCGCACTTCCTGAAACAGCCGCGAGGACATGCCGCCACCAAGGGCCGCCGCATAAATCTGCGCGATATAGATATCGTCAGCGCGGTAGCTGGGGCTTTCAAAGGCCAGCGCCACATGAGCTTGCTCCAGCGCCTTGTCGCGCCGGGCCTCACCGCCGACAAAGCTGGCGGTCTCCACAACGTCCTGCTGTTTGGGTTCCAGATCGCCAAACATCTCTGTCGCGGCCTTGACCAGCCGGTCGTGGTCAACCGCACCGGCTGCCGACAGGATCATCTGGCCGGGGCCGTAGTGTTCGGCCACAAAACGGCGCAGGTCTTCCTTGGTAAAGCTGCGCACCCGTTCGGCGGGGCCGAGGATCGAGCGGCCAATGGCCTGATCGCGGTAGCTTTCTTCTTGTAACCAGTCGAAGATAATGTCGTCCGGCGTGTCCAGCGCCTGACCGATCTCTTGCAGAATCACGCCGCGCTCAACCTCGATCTCGCGCTCATCAAAGACCGAGTTCAAAACGATATCCCCAATCACGTCGAGCGCGAGGTCCACATCGTCCTTCAGCACGCGCGCGTAATAGGCCGTGACCTCACGACTGGTATAGGCGTTGATATAGCCGCCCACGTCCTCAATGGCCTCGGCAATCTGCAGTGCGGTGCGCCGCTTCGTGCCCTTGAACGCCATGTGTTCAAGGAAATGGGCCACCCCATTCTGTTCGAGCCGCTCGTGGCGGCCCCCTGCCGAAACCCAGATACCAAGGGCTGCGGATTGCAGCCCCGGCATATACTCAGTGACGATACGAAACCCGTTTGGCAGGGTGTCTTGTTTAACGGTCAATTGGCGATGTGCTTTCTGATGTGATCTTCGATGGTGCCAAGATCATTGGCGATCCGGGTCACCCGTTCCGACCTTTCATACAGATCTGCCATGCGGGGGGGAAGAGGCGGATGCACGCCAGAGGCATCTTCAACCGCTGCCGGGAATTTCGCCGGGTGCGCGGTGGCGAGCGTGACCATGGGCACACCGTCCTGAAGGTGCTCATTGGCGACCTTCACACCCACCGCACCATGAGGGCACAACAGCTCGCCCGACGCGGCCAGTTCCGATTTGATGGTCGCGGAAGTCTCCTCCTCGGAGGCGCGGCCGGAGGTATAGATCTCACTCAGCGCCTGCATTGCGCCTTGGCTCACGTTGAAGCCACCACCGGTTTTCAGCTCGTCCATCAGCTGCGCCACGGCCGCGCCGTCCTGATCGTAGGCGTAAAACAAGGCCCGCTCAAAGTTCGAAGACACCTGAATATCCATCGAGGGCGAAATCGACGGGATGGTTTCGCCTTTGAAATACCCCTCGCCCGAGAGGCAGCGGTGCAGGATGTCGTTCTGATTGGTGGCCACCACGAGCTGTTCGATCGGCAGGCCCATTTGACGCGCAATGAAGCCTGCAAAAATGTCACCGAAGTTGCCGGTGGGCACGGTGAAGGACACCTTGCGATGCGGCGCACCAAGCGCCACAGCGGCGGTGAAGTAGTAGACCACCTGCGCCAGCACGCGGGCAAAGTTGATCGAGTTCACCCCCGCCAGATGCACCGAATCGCGGAAATCGAAATCGTTGAACATGTCTTTGACCGCAGCCTGACAATCGTCGAAATCGCCATCCACGGCGAGTGCGTGGACATTGGCGTCATCCGGCGTGGTCATCTGGCGGCGCTGCACTTCCGACACCCGGCCATGCGGGTACATGATAAAGACGTTGACCGCATCCAGACCCCGAAACGCCTCGATCGCCGCCGAGCCTGTATCGCCAGAGGTCGCGCCGACGATGGTCACGCTGTCGCCCCGGCGTTTGAGCGCGACCTGAAACAGCTGACCAATGAGCTGCATGGCGAAATCCTTGAAAGCCAGCGTCGGGCCGTGGAACAGCTCCAGCAGGAAGTGGTTCGGGGCCATCTGTTTCAGCGGCGCGCGGGCGGCATGCTCAAACCCTGCATAGGCACGGGCGATGATGCCCTTGAACTCTTCTTCGGTGAAAGAGCCGGACACATAGGGCCACATCACGCGAAAGGCGACCTCCTCATAAGGAAGCCCTGCAAAACCCGCGATCTCCTCAGTCGAGAGCGTTGGGATCTCTGCCGGGACATAGAGCCCGCCGTCACGGGCAAGCCCCGTTAGCATCGCTTCTTCGAAGGTGAGTTCAGGCGCTTGGCCGCGGGTGGAGATATATTTCATGGCGTCAGTTCCTGTCAGGTTTTGGCGCGCGTACGCAAGAGAAAGGCAGCGGTCATGGCCGCCCAGATCAGGGCGAGCGAGAACCATGTGATGACATATTGCAGGTGGTTGTTCGGGATGCCTTCGGTGGAGACCGGCAGCGGTGTGGGATTTTCGGCCCCCGCACGCACCACGACCAACAGCGGTTCGGTGTTCAGACGGTCAGACATATACGCGATGTCACGGGCATAGAGGATATTGGTGTCCTCTTCCGGCGGCGGGGTGGTCCAGTCGCCCTCATCCGGCCAGAGCAGGTTCCCCGTGAGGACAGCGGCCCCAGTGGGGCGCGTATCATCCTTATCCTTGGCCCGGATGTAGCCGCGATCCACAAGGATACGGCGTCCGGTGTCGGTCACGAAAGGCGAGATCACGCGGTAGCCCGCACCCTGCGCTTCGGTGACCCAAAAGATATGCAGTTCTTCGGGTTCGATCTCACCGGAGATCGTCACGGCGCGATACCGGTCCGCCTCGATCGTGGGAGTGTCCGGCAAGGGCACCGGCGCGGCGGTGATGCGCGTCTCGATGGTGGAGAGGATGTTTTCTTTCCACGTCAGCCGCTGCATCTGCCAGATGCCCAGCGACACGAGCGCCACGAGGCCCAAGCCCCCGACCACTGCGAGAAAGATCACGCGCCGCATCAAACGACCCCTCCTGACCCGATTGCCATCATCGCCCCTGAGATATGCAAGAGGCGCGCGAGGTGATCCCCGCGCGCCCCGTTAGATACGTGCTGATTGCCGAAAGGAAAACCGCAATCATGTACCCGCTACATTGAGATCAGTGCGCCAGACCGGCGGTGCCCCAGATGTAGACGGCCACGAAGAGGAACAGCCAGACAACATCAACGAAGTGCCAGTACCATGCCGCCATCTCGAAACCGGCGTGCTGCTTCGGGGTGAAGTCACCCTTCATTGCGCGGATCAGGCAGACGATGAGGAAGATGGTACCCAAAATAACGTGGAAGCCGTGAAAGCCGGTCGCCATGAAGAAGTTGGAGTAGAATTCGTCACCGCCGAACTCCCAACCCTTGTGCAGCAGGTGTACATACTCGTAGCCCTGCAGTGCAGTGAAGAAGATACCAAGCGCGATACCGATGGCGAGACCGTTGATCAGACCTTTGCGGTCGTTTTCATGCACAAGCGCGTGGTGCGCCCATGTCACGGCACAACCAGACAACAGAAGCACCAATGTGTTGATCAGCGGCAGATGGAAGGCATCGACCGGGTAGATGTCAGGCGCGACATATTCGCTGCCGACATACCGCTCCATCGGATACATGGCGTGTTTAAAGAAGGACCAGAACCACGCGAAGAAGAACATGACTTCGGACATAACGAAGAGAATGAACCCGTAGCGCAGGCCGATCAGAACAACTGGTGTGTGATCTCCCGCCTTGTTCTCAGCAACGGTCTCAGACCACCAGCAAAAGGCAGAATAGAGCACCGCAACGAGGCCGGCCCAGAACAGCCACGCGGTGACGTCGTGCATCCAAAGCACAGCGCCAAACAACATGACGAAGGCGCCAACGGAGCTCAGCAGCGGCCAAATTGAAGGCGGCAGAATGTGGAAATCGTGATTTTTTGCATGCGCCATTTAAGTGTCCCTCACCAAAGCGGCCTTAGTTCAGTTCCGTCTCTGCCCCGGATGTGTCCCCGGTGTCGAGGGCAGCATAGCCCTCGGGCAGATCGATCTCATGAAATGTATACGACAAGGTGATCGTATGCACATATTTTGCCTCCGGGTCCTCGACGATCTCGGGGTCCACGAAGAAGGTCACGGGCATCATAACCCGCTCCCCCGGTTGCAGCACCTGCTCGTTAAAGCAGAAACACTGAATTTTTTCAAAGTAGTAACCCGCTGAATACGGCGCGACGTTATACGACGCCTGCCCCGCAACCGGACGATCCGTAGGGTTGTAAGCTTCGTAGAATGCAAGACCGGTCTCCCCGATCTTCAACTCCATGATGCGCTCTACGGGTTTGAATTCCCATGGCATGCCTCGGTCTTTTGAGGCGTCAAACCGTACTTTGATCGTCTTGTTCAGCACCTGATCGGAGCCAGCTTCGGCCACCTGGGTGACGCCGCCAAATCCCGTGACACGACAAAACCAGTCGTAAAACGGCACTGAGGCCCACGCCAGACCACCCATCAGTGCGACCACACCAACGAGTTGGATCACTGTTTTTTTAGGACCGCTCATTGCCATGGGGTTACTCCGTGCCTTCAAATTCTGGGAAGGTGAAGCCTGCCGAGGTCACCTTGACCATGGTCAACGCCAGCACCAGCACGACGAATCCCGCAAGCAGCAGGCCAACACCCACGTTGCGGCCTCTGCGGCGGCTGTGGATTTCGTGTTCTTTGCGCAGGCTCATATTACCAGCCTCCCAGTCCATAGGGTTTCAACAGCGCCTCCATCAGGATCGCGCCAAAGTGGAGGAACAGATAGAGCAGCGACAGCTTGAAGAAAGAGCGCTCAACCTTGAAGTTATCCATCTCACAGATGTCTTCATCGCGGCGCCAGATTTGCACAGCGCCCTTCAGGAACAGCGCATTCAGAACCAGCGCGACAGCCAGATAGATCGGTCCACCTACGCCGGTAAAGGCCGTGGCGAGCGCAAAGATCGCGAGAATTACCGTATAGACAAGGATATGCTTGCGGGTGGAGCGGCGTCCGTGGGTCACGGTCAGCATCGGCACATCCGCCATATCGTAGTCATTGCGCATGAAGAGGGCCAAGGCCCAAAAATGCGGCGGCGTCCAAAGGAAGGTCAACGCAAACATCAGCCACGGCTCGATCGACATGCTGCCGGTTGCAGCAATCCAGCCGATCACCGGCGGAAAGGCCCCTGCCGCACCACCGATCACGATATTCTGAGGCGTCGCGCGCTTGAGCCACATGGTGTAAACCACCACGTAGAAGAAGATGGTGAAGGCGAGGAACGCACCTGCAAATACATTGGTCGCCAGCGCCAGCATGATTACAGACATCCCGGACAGAGCGAGCCCGAGGCTCAGCGCTTCGCCTTTATCGACCTTACCCGCAGGGATGGGACGCGATTTGGTGCGTTTCATCACCTGATCGATGTCGGCATCCCACCACATGTTGAGCGCGCCTGAGGCACCGCCACCGATCGCAATGAACAAGATAGCCGCGAACCCAACAACGGGGTGTACCCCCATTGGTGCTGCCATCAGGCCAACGAACGCGGTAAACACCACCAGCGACATCACCCGAGGCTTCAGCAGCGCAAAGTAATCGCCAAAGGAGGCGTCCTCTTCGCGGGTCATGCTTGCGTTAATGCTGGCGTCAGTCATGTTTCAGGCTCTTCTCAGGTCAGTGACGACCACGCAGTTGGGCGTGGTCGTTCTTTGTCTAGGCCGAAGATACGCCGCCTTAGCACCTGATCGGGTGCAGCGTATCTACCGGATGAACGTGATCAGTTGGAGGCAACATCGTAGGACTGTGGCAGCCCTGCGTATTCCTCAATGGCACCGTTCAGCCATTCTTCATAGGCTTCTTCGCTCACGACTTTGACAGTGATCGGCATGTAGGCGTGGTCTTTGCCGCAAAGCTCGGAACACTGACCAAAGTAGATGCCTTCTTTGGTGGGCTTGAACCACAGCTCTGCCAGACGACCGGGCACGCCATCTTGTTTCACACCAAATGCAGGCAGCGCCCAGGAGTGAATCACATCTGCGGCGGTGATCTGCATTACGATGGTTTTGTTCACAGGAACAACCACTGCGGTGTTGGTTGCCAGCAGGAATTCATCGCCCGCATAACCCGCTTCTTCCAGTTTCAGCTTCATCGCATCGTTGTAAACGAAGGGAGTCACATCTGCATCCGCTGGGCGCGCGCTTTCGTCCAGCGTCGCCGGGTGACCAATCAGATAGCTGTCAAACGCGAACTCGTGATCGACATATTCATAGCCCCAGTACCACTGGTAACCGGTGACCTTGATGGTCACGTCACCTTCGGGGATTTCCTGCTGGCGGAACAATTCAGGCAAGCTGAAGGAACCGATGACGATCAGCACCAGAATCGGAACCACGGTCCATGCAATTTCAATCGGGGTGTTGTGGGTAAAGCTCGCCGCGTTTGGGTTGGCACGACGGTTAAACCGCAAGATTGCGTAGAGCAGCAGACCACCCACGAACACACAGATCGCGGTGATGATGATGAGAATCATGTGATCCAGCTGGTGAATGCCTTCTGCAAGTTCGGACGCCGCCGGCTGAAAACCGAGGTTACCGTCAGTCGGCTTACCAATGGTTTCCAGACCTTCTTGCGCCATGGCTGGAAGGCTAGAAAGGGCGGCGATAAAGCCCGAAAGCGTCAAAGCATTCTTCATGTCGTTTCCTGATCGCTTGATCGTTGCATGGATTGGGGTCGCGGAATCGTTTCGAAAAACTCTACCGCGCCCGTTGTCTTTGTTGCCGTTAAAAATCATATTCTCGGGAGGTTATAAAGAGGGTAGCGCGCGTCATAGCGTCTCTTTCTTGACTTAGATCAAAAAAATCGAGGCCGATTTGATGGATACAACCGCTTTTTCCCCGTTTGAAACCACCCTCCCCGAGGATGAGGCTCTGCCGTTGTTGCGCCAAGCACTGGCTGGCGCCGACGACGGCGAGATCTTTGCTGAGCGTACAAAATCCGAAGCGCTGGTGTTTGATGATGGCCGTCTGCGCACCGCCAGCTACGATGCAGCAGAAGGATTTGGCCTGCGCGCCGTGCGTGGTGAGGTGGCCGGCTACGCTCATTCGACCACCATGTCTATATCTGCATTGCAGCGTGCAGCTGAAACCGCAAGGCTTGCCGTGGGGGACGGTGGCGGCACCATGGCCCCTGCCCCGCAGGCGACCAATCAAAAGCTCTATGGCGATCTCGATCCAATCGCAGCACAAGCATTCCCGGTCAAAGTAGAGACGCTGCGCGAGATTGACAGCTTTGCCCGCGAACTGGATTCGCGCGTGGTTCAGGTATCGGCAACACTTGCCGCGTCCCTGCAGGAAATCGAAATTCTGCGCTCTGATGGCACCCGCGTGCGCGACGTGCGCCCGATGACGCGCGTGAATGTCTCAGTAATTGTGGAAGATGCCGGGCGGCGTGAAAGCGGCACCGCCGGGGGCGGCGGGCGTGTTGGGCTCGACGGGCTGATCGAACCGCAGGACTGGCAGGCCAAAGCCCGCGAAGCCCTGCGTATCGCCTTGGTCAACCTAGAGGCCGAGCCTGCCCCTGCCGGGGAAATGGATGTGGTGCTTGGCCCGGGCTGGCCAGGAATTCTGCTTCATGAGGCCATCGGTCATGGGCTTGAAGGTGATTTTAATCGCAAAGGCTCGTCCGCTTTTGCCGGGCTCATGGGCCAGCGTATCGCAGCGCCCGGTGTCACTGTGTTGGACGATGGCACCATTCCGGACCGGCGCGGCTCTATTACTGTCGACGATGAAGGCACGCCAAGCCAGAAAACCACATTGATCGAGGATGGCATCCTCGTGGGCTACATGCAGGATCGCCAGAACGCGCGCCTCATGGGAGTTGAGCCCACGGGCAACGGACGTCGCCAGAGCTATGCTCACGCCCCGATGCCGCGCATGACCAATACATATATGCTCGGCGGTGATGCCGCGCCTGAAGATCTGGTCAAGGACATCAAGGATGGGATCTGGGCCGTGGGATTTGGCGGCGGTCAGGTGGATATCACCAATGGCAAGTTTGTCTTCTCCTGCACAGAAGCCTACCGCGTCAAAGACGGCAAGGTCGGAGCACCGGCTAAGGGGGCCACTTTGATCGGCGATGGGGCAACTGCCTTGCAGAAGATCCGAGGCCTTGGCAACGACATGGCGCTTGATCCCGGCATGGGCAACTGCGGCAAACAGGGCCAATGGGTGCCGGTCGGCGTGGGGCAGCCCAGTGTCTTGATGGGCGGCTTGACGGTTGGGGGTTCGGCAACCTGATCGCCTGCTCTCAAAAACAGCACACGCATAAGACGACTCACCCGGTTTGGGCGAGTCGTCTTTTCTTTTCAGCCCCCTAGATGACGCAAGGGAAGCCCCTGCGCTCACGGCTCTTTAACAAATCACGGCTTTTCGGCCCTATTGAGTCCGAAAACCGGCCTATGTTTACCATGAACCTTAGGGCAAATCGCGGTCACACATCATCGTGCAATATTTCACGACCCTTAGTTTTCAATGACATAGCCAAAAGTACCGAAAAATCTCGATAAACTGTCGCGATGTTCACCACCTGTTAACCTCTCAGGCCTTAATCCTAATATCGCAACAAGGCGAGGCGAGGGCATGACCGGAGAAGCATATTCTTCCACTCACCCCCCACTCCCACCCACCACGGAAGATCAAAGGTATTCCTGGCTTCGCCTGTTGCGCTCCCGAGGCATCGGGACCGTGACCTTCTACCGGCTTTTGGCCGAGTATGGTTCAGCACAGAATGTGCTTGAAAAGCTGCCTGAAGTGGCAGCGACTTCAGGCGTCAAAGGGTATAAAACATACTCAAAAGATGCATTGGACGCCGAGTTTGAGAACGCAAAAGCCGCCAACGCGCGGCTTTTGTGCTTTGGAGATGCCAATTATCCCAGCCTGCTTGCCAACATCCCCAACCCTCCACCGGCACTATGGGCGATCGGCGATCTGTCGCTTCTGGCACGGCCCGCGATTTCGATTGTTGGTGCACGTAACGCCTCCTCACTGGGGCGGCGCATGGCCTATGGGCTGGCGCGGGATCTCGGAGAAGCGGGCTACCTCGTTGTATCCGGCCTTGCCAGAGGCATTGATGCCAGCGCCCATGAGGGGGCACTTGGCAGTGGAACGATTGCGGTTCAGGGCGGCGGCGTAGACATTATATACCCAAGTGAAAATGCACGCCTTGCCACAGCACTCGCAGAGCAAGGCCTGCGTCTTTCAGAACAGCCGATGGGGCTGCAACCACAGGCCCGGCATTTCCCACCTCGCAATCGTATCATCGCAGGGCTTGGCCTTGCGACAATCGTGGTAGAGGCGGCAATCAAATCCGGAAGCCTGATCACCGCCAGAGACGCTTTGGATCTGGGACGTGATGTGATGGCTGTGCCCGGCCACCCCTGCGATGGGCGCGCCAGCGGTGGCAATCTCCTGATCCGCGACGGTGCAACCTTGGTGCGCGATGCCCGTGATATCATTGACGCATTGCCGCCGATGCAGATGGAACGCGCCGTTCGGCGTCCGCACATCAACGACCTCCCGTCGCCCCCACCAGAGCGGCGCAGCCTGCGTCAGACCGCCGCGCTACACCAACAAATCCTAGACCGCCTTGCCGTCGCCCCCACCCCGGAAGGACAGCTGATCGATGACCTCGATACCCCCGCGCGAAAGATACGTACCGTGCTGACCGACCTTGAACTCTCTGGCGAAATTGGTCGTGGGCCGGGCGGCGTGATCATCAAAAAACGCTGAATCCACCCCTGCAACACATCATCATCAGCCATAGCTACACGGGCTGTTTTCTTCGCGTGGATTGACATTCTCCCCTTGCGCGACACATTTTGCCCGGCCATAGAGCCGATTGAACCCGTATGGAAAGGTGCCCAATTTTATGCCAGTCGTCGTCGTCGAATCCCCGGCCAAAGCCAAAACGATCAACAAGTATCTGGGCTCCGACTACACGGTTTTGGCATCCTACGGACATGTGCGCGACCTGCCCGCCAAGAACGGATCGGTCGAACCGGATGACGATTTTGCCATGACTTGGGAGGTCGGCAACGACTCCAAGAAACATGTGCGCGCCATTGCCGAGGCCCTCAAAAATGACAACGCACTGATCCTCGCGACTGACCCTGATCGCGAAGGCGAAGCGATCAGCTGGCACCTGCAAGAGGCGCTGACAAAGCGCCGGTCGATCAAGAAAGACACCGATGTCAAACGCGTGACCTTTAACGCGATCACCAAGGATGCCGTCGCTGAGGCAATGAAAAATCCCCGCGATGTGGATATGCCGCTGGTGGAAGCCTATCTGGCCCGCCGGGCGCTGGACTACCTGGTGGGTTTCAACCTGTCACCCGTGCTGTGGCGCAAACTGCCCGGCGCGCGGTCTGCCGGGCGCGTTCAATCGGTTTGCCTGCGCCTGATCGTCGAACGTGAGATGGAGATTGAGGCGTTTAACCCGCAGGAATACTGGTCGGTGCGTGCAAATCTCACCACCCCGCGCGGTCAGTCTTTTGAGGCGCGCCTGACAGTTCTGGGCGGCGAGAAGCTCGATAAATTCAGCCTCGCCAATTCCACTGCAGCCGAACTTGCGGTGCAGGCTGTTACAAGCCGCAAGATGTCGGTGCTGTCGGTCGAGGCCAAACCCGCTGCGCGCAATCCATCTGCGCCGTTCATGACTTCGACCCTGCAACAGGAAGCGAGCCGCAAGTTCGGCATGGGTGCAAAGCAGTGCATGAACGCGGCGCAGCGCCTCTATGAGGCCGGTCTGATCACCTATATGCGGACCGACGGTATCGATATGGCCCCCGAGGCCGTGACTGCCGCGCGTGACGAGATCGCAAAACGCTACGGCAAGGACTACGTGCCGGGCGAGCCGCGCATCTATAAAAACAAAGCCAAAAACGCCCAAGAAGCGCACGAATGTATCCGCCCCACCGACATGAGCCGCGACGCCGCGAGCCTGAAAGTGACCGAGGACGATCAGCGCAAGCTTTATGATCTGATCTGGAAGCGCACATTGGCCTGCCAGATGGCCGGTGCCCGATTGGAGCGCACCACGGTCGATATAGGCTCTGACGACAAACAGGTGGTGCTGCGTGCCACCGGTCAGGTGGTGCTGTTTGACGGTTTCATGCGCGTCTACGAAGAAGGCCGCGACGATGTGGTGGACGAGGACGACAAGCGCCTGCCCCAGATCATGCAGGGCGAGGCGCTGAAATTCGCAGGCTCGCTTGCAGCACAGGCTGAAAAAGCAGGCAAAGACGGCTCTGTCCTGTCGCAGGACGGCGCAACATTGGCTCTGCAACACCACACCCAGCCCCCGCCGCGCTATACCGAGGCCACGCTGGTCAAACGTATGGAAGAACTGGGCATTGGTCGCCCCTCGACCTATGCCAGCGTCATCACCACGATCCAGGACCGCGAATATGTCCGCAAGGACAAGAACCGCCTGTTCCCCGAGGACAAGGGGCGGATCGTGACCATCTTTTTGCTGAACTTCTTTAAGCGCTACGTGGAGTATGACTTCACCGCGGCGCTGGAAAACCAGCTTGATGATGTGAGTGCAGGCGGCAAGGACTACAAGGAACTTCTGGATAGCTTCTGGCGCGATTTCTCGGCGGCGATTGCCGAGACGTCCGATCTGCGCATCTCCGAAGTGCTGGACATCCTGGACGAAGCACTTGCCCCCCAGCTCTATCCGCCGCGCGAAGATGGCGGCGACCCGCGCCTCTGCCCGAAATGCGGCGCGGGGCAGCTGCACCTGAAAACCTCTCGCACCGGGGGTTTTGTCGGCTGTGGCAACTACCCCGAGTGCAACTACACTCGCCCGATCTCTGGTGAAGGCGCCGAAGGCTACGAGCGCATTCTGGGCGAGGACGACGGTGATGAGATCCACCTGAAATCCGGTCGCTTCGGCCCCTATGTGCAGCGTGGCGAGGCGACGCCTGAAAACAAGAAACCGCCACGTTCGTCGCTGCCGAAACAGGGTAAGGACTACCTGCCGGGCTGGGGACCCAACGATATCACGCTAGAGCAGGCGGTGACCTTACTGACGCTGCCGCGTGAAATCGGCGCACATCCGGACGGGGGCCTCGTGTCCTCGAACCTCGGTCGTTTTGGTCCCTACATCATGCATCAGCGCCCGGACGAGGAAAAACCCGTCTATGTGAACCTCAAGGAAACGCTCGACGTCTTTGAAATCGGTATGAACCGCGCGGTGGAACTGCTGGCGGAAAAACGCGCCAATCCGGGTCGGGGCCGATCTACCGCGGCCAAACCGCTGCGCGAGCTGGGCGAGCATCCCGACGACAAGGCACCGGTGAACATCATGGATGGGCGCTACGGGCCCTATGTCAAATGGGGCAAGGTGAACGCCACATTGCCCAAAAACACCGAGGCCAAGGATGTGACCATGGACATGGCGGTCGAGCTGTTGAACGAGAAGGCTGCCAAATCCGGCAAGAAGAAAGCCCCAGCCAAGAAGACCACTGCGAAGAAAAAAGCGCCCGCAAAAAAGAAAGCGGCCAAGGCCTCCGGCGAGTAACAGCGAGGCGGGGGCGCTCCCGCCCGTCGCACCTGCATGGGCATGCAGGCCCTCCCGTTGGGCCCGGCGCCGCGCTGACGCGCGGCGTTTGCCGTTCTACATCAGAGCAGTGCGCAAGAGCGCAGACATCGCGTCCTCAAAGATGTCCACGCGCCCCTGCCCCTGTGCGATCGCAAGAGCGGCGCGGTCAAATGCTGCAGAGAGAACCAGCGCGCGGGCCTCCAGCTCCGGCTCGGACAGGGAGGGCTGTGCCGCGGCAAGCCCCGCCCGCAACGCCGCCCTGCCACCGCCGGCATCAATCCTGTCCATCTCCTTTGCGCCCAGCACCGCCGGACCATCGATCAGCAAAAGCTGTGCACGCCCTTCGCTTTGCATCGCGGCAAAGAACGCGCGGCTCCCCGCAGCCAATGCCTGCTCTTCATCCGCCTGCGTTCCAGCGGTGTCGATGGCGGTGCTGACGGCCTCTGCCTCAGCTTCCACCACCGCTCGGAACAGGGCCTGCTTGTCTTCAAAGTGGTGGTAGAGCGCACCTCGCGTTGCCCCGGCCGCGCGCACGATTTCTGGTGTGCTGGCCTCAGCATAGCCTTTTTCCACAAAGAGCGTGCGCGCCGCCGCCATCAATCGCGCCCGCATTTGCGCGCGGCGTTCCGCATTTGGGGTGGATTTACTTTCCTCTTGCATACATGCAGCCTGTTTGTTTATTGGAAACATACTGCCTGTATGTTACTCACGGAGAGAGACAGATGAAACCCACTCAATTCTACCCGGTCATCCAGACGCGGAACGTCGAAGCCACGGCGCAATTCTACCAACAGCACTTTGGCTTCTCGCCCGCCTTTACATCGGACTGGTATGTCCACCTGCAATGCGATGCCGATCCAAGCGTGAACCTCGCCATTCTCGACGGCAGGCATGAGACAATCCCCGAAACCGGGCGGGGCCTGACCAGCCACATGTTGCTGAATTTCGAGGTGGAGGATGCTCGCGCGGAGTACATCCGCCTGACGGGCCGCGGCCTAGAGGTGGTGAAACCGCTCTGCGACGAGGACTTTGGTCAGCGTCATTTCATCGTCAAAGATCCCAATGGCGTTCTGATCGATGTCATAACCCCCATCGCTCCCAGCCCCGAATTCGCCGCGCAATACAGCGCCGAAGCCCTCCCCGGCTGATCCCTTCACCTTTTTGCCAAATACCTCCGCCGGAGGCACGGGGCCACCCGGCCCCGTTGCACCATCGGTAGAAATACGCAGAACCTTCCGTATTCGTTGACTCGACAGTGCGACTGGGGCGATTAGCTTGACCCAGAGGAAATGGAAGGGAGAGTTCCATGAAAAAGGTATACGGCTCTGCCGCCGAGGCCCTGGACGGGGTGCTGTTCGACGGCATGACCATCGCGGCCGGCGGCTTTGGTCTCTGTGGCATTCCCGAACTGCTGCTTGAGGCGATCAAACTGGCGGGCACCAAGGATCTGACCTTTGCGTCCAACAATGCGGGCGTCGATGACTTTGGCATCGGCATCCTGCTGCAGACCAAACAGGTCAAGAAGATGATGTCGTCCTACGTGGGCGAAAACGCGGAATTCATGCGTCAGTACCTGTCTGGCGAGTTGGAGCTGGAGTTCAATCCGCAAGGCACCCTGGCCGAACGCATGCGCGCTGGCGGCTGCGGTATCCCCGGTTTTTATACAAAGACCGGCGTTGGCACCCAGATCGCCGAAGGCAAAGAGGTAAAGGTCTTCGACGGCGAGGAATACATTCTTGAACGCGGTATCTTTGCGGATCTGTCGATTGTGAAGGCCTGGAAGGCCGATGAGACCGGCAACCTCGTATTCCGCAAGACTGCCCGCAACTTCAACCCGCCTGCGGCCATGTGCGGCAAGGTCTGCGTAGTCGAGGTAGAAGAGATCGTGCCCACTGGCAGCCTGGACCCCGATCACATCCACCTGCCCGGCGTTTACGTGCACCGCCTGATCCAAGGCGAGCACGAAAAACGCATCGAAAAAGTGACCACCCGCCCGCGTGAGGAGGCTTGATCCATGGCTTGGGACCGCAACCAGATGGCCGCACGGGCGGCACAGGAACTCGAAGACGGCATGTATGTGAACCTCGGCATCGGCATCCCGACGCTGGTGGCGAACTATGTGGGCGACAAGGACATCACGCTCCAATCGGAGAACGGCATGCTGGGCATGGGTCCTTTCCCCTTTGAGGGCGAAGAAGACCCGGACCTCATCAACGCCGGCAAGCAGACCATCACGGAACTGCGCCGTACGGCCTATTTCGACAGTGCGACCTCCTTTGGCATGATCCGCGGTGGCAAGATCGCCGCCGCGATCCTTGGCGCTATGGAAGTCGCGGAAAACGGTGATCTGGCGAACTGGATGATCCCCGGCAAGCTCATCAAAGGCATGGGCGGTGCAATGGATCTGGTGGCCGGTGTAGGACGCGTGATCGTGGTGATGGACCATGCCAACAAACACGGCGAATCCAAGCTCTTGAAAGAGTGCACTCTGCCCCTGACAGGCAAAGGTGTGGTGGACCGCATCATCACCAACCTCGGAGTTTTGGATGTTGTAGAAGGTGGATTGAAGATCGTGGAGGTGGCTGAAGGTGTCACCGAAGACGAACTGCGTGCCGCAACTGCGGCAACAATCGTCAACTAAATTCTTCACCTCCCTCTTCGAGGAGGTGGGCGGTGGCGCGGAGGGCAAATGCCCTCCGCGCCACCGCCCCGGTCGGATCGCACCGCGATCCGATCCGGTCACCCAAGTGAGCGCATTGCGCTGCTTGCAAATTAGGATTGGTGACCGTGCCGCCGCCCTATTTCATTGCTTCGAACACGCAGCCGTCAGAGATCATGATCGGTGGTGTCGTACAGAGATTCCTCGCAATGCGATATGCAGCCAGCACCTTCGGCACATAGTCCCGTGTCTCAGCAAAGGGAGGCACCCCGCCATGCTCGCGTACAGCACCTGCGCCTGCATTGTATCCTGCCAGAACTAATATCGGATCGCCTGAAAAGTCGCTCGCCAACTGATTGAGGAACTTCACGCCTCCGGCAATGTTCTGCTGAGGATCGAATGCATCGACAACACCGTATTGCGTTGCAGTATCGGGCATCAACTGCATCAGGCCCTGCGCTCCGACCCGGCTGATTGCATCAGGCTTGCCGCCGGACTCCACTGCCATAACGGCCAGTACCAGTGCAGGCGAAACCTCTGTGCCGATGGTTGAAGTCAACATCTGAACACCGTAGGCCGCGATCATATTCTGCAAATCTTGCAGGCGTGGTGTCGATATATCACTGCGGGTTTCGAGCACTGCCAGCCCGTCCTGAAGACGCCCGGGGGATGCACCGGCCAGATCAGAGCCAACTTCCGCCCAGAACCACTCATACCGTGCGGACGGCTTGGGCACCTCAATCGAACCATCCTCGGCAGCTTCGACATCAGAAGTACCCTGCGACGAGGGGGAGGCTTGCGGGTCAATCTGCACGGTAATGCGCTTATGCGTGCCGGGGGTGGGCGGTCGCACACGCTTGGCCTCAAAATCCGCAAAAGGCGCAGGGCTCTCTTGCGCATGTCCCGCAACCGCGATCACGAGACCGCAGAACATCGCCAGCCCCCGTTTCACTCTCATTCTGCCCGCTCACTGCCTGTTATCTGCGAAAATCTTCTGCGATCAGGCCCCGAAAATCCAGACCAACGGTGCAGATTTGGCCCATTTCGCCACATTTGCACCCCAATTGACGCGTTTGTGCAGGGTTAACGCGCAAAAGATACCTAAAATATCATTTAAGAATATAACCTTACCCATCTTGCTAACCTTTTTTTAATCTTAACGGCGAATTTCCGGGTTTCGGCCCAATTCCTGCCACCCTCACTCGGGATAACAGGCTCATCCAAAGCGGGACATCATCTGAAGGTGAGAGAGCAGATGAACGAAACGCCCCGCTGGATGCCAACATTTACCGATCCTCAGGAGGGACGAACCATGATCAAATTCTTCAAAAACTTCCGCAATGACGAATCCGGCGCCGTGACTGTTGACTGGGTTGTGCTGACCGCTGCTGTCGCCGTACTCGGCACTCTGGTTTACAGCCAAATCTCCGGCAGCATCGAAACAGCGACCGGTAACACCGGCACATTCCTGACCGACAACGGCTCCACCAGCTACTAAGGTTAATCGCACTAGGTTGCGAACGGGATAAACTCCCTAAGAATAGTGTTCTGGGCCGATCGCTTGAATGGCCCAGAACCCACCTCAAGGTACTTTTGATGGAGTACACCCATGAAGACACTGAAAACATTCAGAGACAGCGAAGACGGAGCTGTCACGGTCGATTGGGTCGTTCTGGCGGCTATGATCGCCGCACTCTGTGTACTGGCTGCGACGCTTATGAATGGCGAGGTCTCCACAGCCCTCAGCAACTTGGCGCAGGACATTCACACAGTGATCGCCAGAGTAAGACCTTGAACGAAAACTGAACGAAATATGTTTCTCGAACTGCAATGCACTGTGCCCAATTGGCCGTCTCAGTTGTTACTGAAACCAGGCGTCGCGTCAGAGAACCGTACAGTACCTAATCACCTCCCGCCCTCGGTGCATTTACGCCCTGAGCATCACTGAAAGGGACCAACATGAGAGCCGTATTCGGACTTGTGCTCGTCGTGGGTGTCGCCTTGGCTGGCGGCGCCGTCATGATGGCAAAGAACTACATCGAAGCCTACCAGAATGCGTTGGCACACGAACGGTCGAACCGCGAAGCTGCAGTTCCGACCGTCAATGTATTTGTAGCCAATAAAACGCTGACCTATGGCGAAGAACTCACCAAAGAGAATGTGCGCGCAGTTGCATGGCCGGAGAACGCCCTTCCCGAGGGGATATTCAGCGAAGAGAGCGACTTGTTTCCATCGGATAGCCCCAAAGATGCACGCTACGTGCTGCGTACGATGGAAAAGAACGAGCCCCTCTTGGCTGTGAAGATTACCGCTCCCGGTGAAGATGCTGGGATCACCTCCCGACTGGAGAAGGGCATGCGGGCCTTCGCCATTCGTGTTGACGTTGCCAGCGGTGTATCCGGTTTCCTACGCCCCGGCGATCGGGTAGATGTTTATTGGAGCGGTCAGCCGCCTGCACGCAGCGGCCAAGAGCGTAGCGGTGAAGTCACCCGCCTGATCCAAAGCAATATCGAATTGATCGCAGTTGATCAGATGTCGGGCGGCGATTTCAGCAATGCCATCATCGCACGCACGGTTACCGTGAAAGCTCAGCCCGAAGAAGTGGCGCGGCTCGCTCAGGCTCAATCCACTGGCCGTTTGTCGCTTGCATTGGTTGGTGCACAGGATGACACCATCGCCTCTTTGGTTGAAGTTGATCAACGGTCGTTGTTTGGACTGGGTGATGTCGAAGCGCCTGAACCTGTAAAAGAGAACAGGGTTTGTACCATCCGCAACCGACGCGGCGCAGAAGTGATCGAAATTCCGATCCCCTGCACAGATTAAAATTCCCGAATGGGAACATACATTTATAGCAGGCCCGCAGATCGAAACGATCTTGCGGGCCTGTTGCGTTGTGTCCGCTCACCCTCACTCAATTTGTTAATAAACACATCGAAGTCATTGATTCTTGCAATGAAACAAGAACTCGCGCACATTAGGCGCAAATTCGGGGCGCTAAGACCCCACTTCAGAGGCGTGATCGGAAAGGCAGGTCACATGTCAGTTAGACGTTATTGTGCGGCGGCCCTTACTGGGCTGACCCTTTTATTATCTTATGCCCCCTCTCCGGTCATGGCGCAGGGGATCAGCGTGTTGAAGAAGGGTACAAACGCCGTTCTTGATGTGCCGATGAACCGCGCTGTGGTGGTCGAGGCGGATGTGCCCTTTGCGGAACTCAGCATCGCCAATCCAGGCATCGCGGATATCTCTTCCCTATCGGATCGTACAATCTATGTGCTGGGCAAGTCTCCGGGTATGACCACGCTCACGCTGCTGGATGGATCTGGCGGACTGATCACCAACGTGGATGTACGCGTCGCGGCAGATGTGAGTGAATTCAAACAGCGCTTGCAGCAAATTCTTCCAAACGAAAAGATTGAGGTTCGCACGGCCAATGACGGCATCGTTCTGTCAGGCACGGTATCAAGTGCGCAGCGCCTCCAGCGAGCGCTTGATCTGGCAGAACGCTATGCGCCGGACCGTGTTAGCAACCTTATGACTGTAGGCGGTATCCAGCAGGTGATGCTGAAGGTCCGCTTTGCCGAGATGGAACGCTCTGTGAGCAAGTCGCTTGGTGGTTCCATGCTGATCGGATCTTCGGATGGCAATGTTTCCACCGGAACATTCCTCAACAGGCCAGAAGGCGGGGGTGTGTTTGGAACCGATAGCCCTGTTAACCTCAAAGCTGATACCTTGGGAGCTGCCATTTTTGGTTTCGACATTGGCGCGGTACAGTTCAACGTCCTGCTCGAAGCACTCGAACAAAAGGGCCTTGTGCGCACATTGGCTGAACCCAATCTGTCTGCACTCTCCGGACAAGAAGCCAGCTTCCTCGCGGGCGGGGAATATCCAGTTCCCGTTGCTCAGGAAGAAGGCGTTGTAACCGTTGAATTCAAACCCTTTGGTATCGAGCTGAACTTTATTCCGCGTGTTGTGGACGGAGATTTGATTAATCTCGAACTCAAAGCAGCTGTATCGGCTATAGATACTACAAACGCAGCCACGTTTGATGGCTTCTCGATTAACGCCTTCTCCCGCCGCGAAACGGCGACAACAGTGGAACTGCGTGACGGCGAGAGCTTTGCCATCGCAGGCCTGATCGAGGATGAATTCCGCGACGGTGCTGCACAAGTCCCTTGGCTTGGTGATGTGCCGGTACTCGGCGCTCTGTTTCGCAGCGCGGATTACGAACGCAACCAAAGTGAGCTGGTCATCATCGTTTCGGCACATCTTGTAACGCCGACCCGTGGCGAAGCACTGGCCCTGCCAACCGATCGCATCCGTCCGCCAAGCGAAAAGAACCTGTTCTTGTTTGGACGTACCGAGCGCGCGCAATCGGGCGCGGCTGGGGAGGTTGCCAACCAAGACTTCAACGGCTCTTATGGCTATCTTCTTGACTGACCCTGACACACGGTGGCGCAGATGTTGAAACACGCAGCAATTTTCGGATTGGCCCTGATCACCGGGGCCTGCGCCTACCAAGAAGCGGGTGCGCCTCACGGCTCGCAGTACCTTGGCGCGGCGAACGAAAACAATACGGCGGTGCTCTCTGGGGATCGCAGCTACCGGATCCAGCTGGCGACCCGGTTTGCAAACGAAGTACCGACAACGATCAACTTTGATTTTGACAGCGCCAGTTTGGATGGGAATGCACGTCAGGTTCTGGACGCACAGGCCGATTGGATTCGCCAGTTTCCAGAAGTGCGCTTCCGGGTTTACGGCCATACAGACGCCGTCGGTAGCCAGTCCTACAACAAGCGGCTTGGCCTGCGCCGGGCGCGCGCGGCGGTCAACTATCTGGTTGCACGCGGGATCGCTCGCAATCGGCTTGAAGCGGTCGCCTCCTTTGGTGAAACCCAGCCCTTGGTGCTGACCGATCAACGCGAACGCCGCAACCGGCGTACGGTCACCGAGGTCAGCGGGTTTGTTGCCGCCCGCGTCAATGAGCTGGATGGTAAATACGCCGCCATCATCTATCGCGATTACGTCGAGAGCGCTGTGGCCCCCACCTCGCTCTCTGCAAAGACTGAACTGTCGGAAGACTGATTCTATAGTATATCTGCTCGCCCGATCTGGGCGAGCAGTCGGCCACTCCGCCAGATGGTAATAAATTGTTAGGCATGATTAACATTCCCAACAATCGGAGTTTTTTGGCCCCAATCTCGCCCACATTGAGAACGACACTGATCCCATAGGCGCCGTGTACCTTGTGATGGAACCGGCGCTGGTCCAACATCGGCTGGGTGCCGGGACCAAACAATGTGGGGATACTGGCGATGACAAGTGGGATTTCGCAAACGGAGGCTGTGCCGATCGCAGCCTGTACAATCAGTCGGGACGTTCAGAACTTCGATCTTCTGATCGAGGATATGGAATCTGCTATGGGTGAAGCTTGGGGCGACCTTGGCTTTACCGAAGCGCTGGCTTTCTTCTACCAATCCGAGGCCGAAGCCCTGGAGTTCGTGGCTCTTGCCATCGACGCGGAGGATGAAGAAAACCTGCCGTTGATGACAGAAATCATCACTCAAGCGAAATCTCGAAACATCAAGGTGATCCTTGTCGCCGAGGACGTCACCCCCGCAGCACTGCACAAGTTGTTGCGTCAGGGCGCAGATGAGTTCATCCCCTACCCGCTCCCGGAACAGGAACTCGCGGCGGCAATTGACCGCCTGCGCGAACCCGCCGAAAGCGCCGCACCGGCAGCGGCACCGCAACGCGCGCACAAGCTACATGCTGACAGCCAACGCGAAGGCGCTGTGATTGTGACACAGGGCCTTGCGGGGGGTACCGGAGCATCGACATTTGCCGTGAACCTTGCGTGGGAGTTGGCGGAACTCAACACCACCGAGCGCCCATCTGTGTGCCTGCTCGATCTGGATCTGCAAACAGGCTCGGTTTCGACATACCTTGACCTGCCGCGCCGCGAAGCGGTCATGGAAATGCTGAGCGAAACCGAAGCCATGGATGAAGATATCTTTGGTCAGTCTCTGATGTCGTTTCAGGACAAGCTGCAGGTTTTGACGTCTCCCGCCGACATGGTGCCGCTGGAATTCATCACGCCCGAAGATATTTTGCGCGTGGTCGAAATGGCGCGCAGCCACTTCGATTTCGTGGTGATCGACATGCCGCACACGATGGTGCAGTGGACTGAAACGGTGCTGAACCTCGCGCATGTCTACTTTGCCATGATCGAGTTGGATATGCGTTCGGCGCAAAATGCACTTCGGGTCAAACGGGCTCTTCAATCTGAGGATCTGCCGTTTGAGAAGCTGCGTTTCTTGCTTAACCGCGCTCCGAAATTCACCGACCTGAACGGCAAAAGCCGGGTTAAGCGCCTCGCTGAAAGTCTTGGCATCTCTATCGACGTGCAACTGCCGGATGGTGGAAAAACCATTCTGCACAGCTGTGATCACGGGCAACCGCTGGCGATCTCTGCGCCCAAGAACCCATTGCGCAAGGAAATCGCCAAGTTGGCGAAAAACTTGCATGAACTGGGACGTGCAGAAGCCGAAGCCGCCTAAGCCGCCACGCGTGCGCACCTGAAGGTATCGACATGTTTTCCAAGTACAAGAAGCAAAGCCCCGCCCCTGCCGCTGCAACCCCGGCCGCGAGCGCAAAACCGGCTGCAAGCCCCAGCGCCCCGGCAGCAGGGGTCAAAACGATCCTGCGCCGCCCGGATCAGCGCACTGCCGCCGCCCCTGCCCCGCAGGATCGTGACCGCAAGCGCAAAGAGCGGCTAAGTGAGATCAAGATCGATCTGCACCGGGAATTGCTGGAAAACCTGAACCTCGCAGCACTTGAAAAAGCTTCTGAGGCGGAGCTGCGCGGAGAGATCGCGTCGATTTCTGGTGAAGTCCTGCAGGAAAAGAGCATTGTTCTCAACCGCGAGGACCGTCAGCAGCTTATCAAAGAACTCTATGACGAGGTGACAGGCCTAGGCCCGCTTGAGGCCCTCCTGAAAGACGATACCGTCTCTGATATTCTGGTGAACGGTCCGCAACAGATTTTCATCGAACGTGGTGGCAAGCTGGAACTCAGCGACATCACCTTCAAGGATGAAAAGCACCTGATGCGGATCATCGACAAGATCGTCTCAGCCGTAGGACGTCGTGTCGATGAGTCCAACCCTTACGTTGACGCTCGTCTTCAGGATGGCTCGCGTTTTAACGCCATGGTTCCGCCTATTGCGGTGGATGGCTCGCTGGTTTCGATCCGGAAATTCAAAAAGGACAAGCTGAAGATTGATGATCTGGTCAACTTCGGTGCCTTTACAGAAGAAATGGCGGCCTACCTGCAGGCAGCCGTGTCGACCCGTCTGAACGTCATTGTCTCTGGTGGTACCGGCTCGGGTAAAACGACAACACTCAACGCACTGTCGAGCTTTATCGACAACGCGGAACGTATCCTGACCATTGAGGATACAGCGGAACTTCAATTGCAACAGACCCATGTGGGCCGGATGGAAAGCCGCCCGCCCAACGTCGAAGGCAAGGGTGAAGTATCCCCGCGCGACTGTCTGAAGAACGCTCTCAGGATGCGCCCGGACCGGATCATCGTGGGTGAGACCCGTGGCGCTGAGGTGATCGACATGTTGCAGGCCATGAACACCGGCCACGACGGGTCAATGACCACGATCCACGCCAACTCTGCCCGCGATGGTATTTCGCGTCTGGAAAACATGATCGCCATGGCCGGGATCGAAATGCCGATCAAAGCCGTGCGCAGTCAGATTGCATCGGCTGTGAACCTGATTGTGCAGGCCTCGCGTCTGCAGGATGGGTCGCGTCGGATGACCTCGATCACCGAAATTACCGGGATGGAGGGGGATGTGATCTCCATGCAAGAGATCTTTCGGTTCCAGCGCGTTGGTCTGACACCAGACAATAAGATTATCGGCCATTTCACCGCGACAGGTGTGCGCAGCCACTTCTCCGAGCGCTTCCGCCTCTGGGGTTACGACCTGCCGTCGTCGATCTATGAGCCAACCGTGATGGAGACACGCTGATGGAATTCGGGATTGAGCCACTCATCTATGGGCTGATCTTTATCGGCGTTCTGGTGCTTGTCGAGGGCATCTATCTGGTCGCGTTCGGCAAATCCATCAGCCTCAACAGCCGGGTGAACCGCCGTCTGGAAATGCTGGAAAAGGGCGGCAACCGCGAACAAGTGTTGGAGCAACTCCGCAAGGAAATGCAGCAGCACCTGAACTCACAGTCCATCCCGCTTTATTCGCTGCTGGCAGAAAAAGCGCAAAAGGCGGCCATCGCATTTACACCTGTTCAGTTGATCATGATCATGGGTGTCTTGTGCGCGGTTGCCTTTGTGGGACTGAGCATCGGCACACAGGCCGCATTGCCAGTCAAAGTGCTTGGCTCAGTCATCATCGGCGTTGGCGCAGTGTTCTTCTGGGTAAATTCCAAAACCAAAAAACGCATGGCCAAGCTGGAAGAACAACTCCCGGATGGGGTGGAACTCATGGTGCGCTCACTGCGGGTTGGGCATCCATTTTCGTCGGCGGTTCAGATCGTGGCCAAAGAAGTCGACGACCCCTTGGCGACAGAGTTCGGGATCATCGCAGATGAATGCTCCTATGGTCGTGACGTGGGTGAAGCCCTCAAGGAAATGGCCGAACGTCTCGACATGCAGGACTTGCGGTTCCTCGCCGTGGCCGTGACCATCCAACAGCAATCAGGTGGTAACCTCGCCGAGGTTTTGGCCGGGCTCGCCAAAGTGATCCGCGCCCGGTTCCGTCTGTTCCGCCGTGTCAGAGCGATCACCGCAGAGGCGCAGTGGTCGGGCAAGTTCTTGTCGGGTTTCCCGCTGTTTACGCTTGGCGGCACATTGGTAATGGATCCGCATTACTACGACTCGGTGCTCGACCATCCGTGGTTTATGCCAGCTTGTTTCATTGTGGGCGGCATGCTCACAGCGAACATCTTTGTGATGCGCAAGCTGACAGATATTCAGGTCTGAGGAGGCAACTATGAACCCGTTGACCTATATGCAGGACTTGTTGGTCCACTACCTTGGCGATTTCGGACCACTCCTGGCCGTTGGCTTTATCGGTTTGGTTTTGATCATCGTCGCGGTTGTTTTCGCCCTCAACCAACCAGAAGATCCGCTCAAGAAACTACAGCGGGATCTGGCATCCAATCAAAGCGCCAAACCTCAGAACGAACGCCTGCGCCAAGCAAGCCGCAACGAACAGCTCCAGAAGTTTGCAAACTTTCTGGAACCACAAGACGCTGAAGAACTGTCAGCGATGCAGCTGAAACTGCGTCAAGCGGGCTATCAATCCAAGGATGCGGTACGCCTGTTCCATTTCCTGCAGTTTGCGTTGGGTCTAAGCGGTTTGGGCCTTGGGTTGTTCTTCGTCTATGTGATGAATGCAGATGTGGACTATACCACGAACCAAATGGCGATGCGTGTGCTCGGTCCGGGTGCTGCCTGTTACTACCTGCCACGGTACTGGATCACGCGGCGCATTGAGGAACGCAAACAAGCCATTACCCGCGCCTTCCCTGACGCACTCGATATGATGCTGGTCTGTGTCGAAGCAGGGCAATCGCTTGATCAGGCTATTGTGCGCGTCGGTAAGGAGCTGCGTGCATCCTATCCCGAACTGGCAGAAGAGTTCGAGATTGTCGCTTATGAAATGAAGGCCGGTAAGGAAAAGGATAAGGTGCTGCGAGACATGGGCACCCGTTGTGGCGTGCAGGATGTGGCATCCTTTGTCACTGTCATGATCCAGTCGGCGGCCTTTGGTACATCGATCGCGGATGCCCTTCGGGTTTATGCCGGGGAAATGCGTGACAAGCGCGTGATGCGCGCCGAGGAGGCCGCAAACAAGTTGCCAACGAAAATGACCCTTGCCACAATGGGCCTTACGGTTCCGCCTCTGCTGGCAATCTTGATTGCACCTTCTGTCCAGGGGCTGGGAAACATAGGAAAATAGGCCTCGCACAATGAACTTTCGAAACAGGCGCCATTACCTCATTCGCCTTGTTTCACCCACAGCCGCCATCAGTGCCGTCGCGCTGGTGGCGGCTTGTGTGTCGGGACAAGGTGAACGACTTTCTCCCGTTGGCTCCGATGGCGTATGGGCGCCCGGTGTTGACCGGCGTGGCGACACTGTCAGCGGTTTGGAAGTCGGCCATAGATTGCTCGCCGCGGGTCAATATGAACTCGCCATGGACGCGTTCAATCGTGCCGCATTAGAAGAGGGTCTCACCGCAGAAGTTCTTTCGGGGCTTGGCTCAGCCAGTCTCGGTCTGGGACGGCTTGGGCAGGCAGAAACCCTGCTGCGTCAAGCGGTCGACAAAGAGCCACAATGGCCCGAAGCACTCAATAATCTGGGCACGGTCTTGCTGGAACAACGCAAATACGCCGAGGCCGAACAGATACTGCGCCGCGCCTATGCGCTGGACAATGGCCAAAGTGACGCAATCCGCGATAATTTGCGCCTCGCACTCGAAAATCTTGACAACACAGGGCATAGTGTTGCCACAGGCGAACAAGATAAACTGGTGCGAAAAGGTGGCGGCGTATACCGCATCGAAACGACACCGTAACGCCAGAGGCAGAGCAGAAGAGGACGCAGCAAAATGCGCCACATGGTTCTATTGTCCGCAGGGCTGATCGGGGCGCTGACCCTTGCGTCTTGCAGCAAGGAAATTGACAAAGAAGCCGTCGATCGCGCGCTTCAGGACGTCAATGTCGTCGATGAAAGCAACCTCAACAGTGTGGTGCTGAACAGCGCTGATCCGAACGAGGCCGTCTCCTATTTTCAACGCAGCGTAAAGCAGTCGCCCGATCGGGTTGATCTGAACCGTGGTCTTGCCGCTTCGCTCATTCGAGCCAAACGCTACACCGAGGCCGCAGCCGCGTGGCAACGCGTTGTCGATCTGCCTGACGCACAAAGCGCCGACAGTGTGGAACTGGCCGATGCGCTCATTCGCAACAATGAATGGGAGAAGGCTCGCAAGGTGCTCGATACTGTGCCACCGACGCATGAGACCTTCAAACGCTACCGTCTCGAAGCGATGATCGCCGATTCCGAACAGAATTGGAAAGCGGCCGACAGTTTTTATGACACTGCGGTCGGTCTGACGACCAAACCTGCAGGCGTATTCAACAACTGGGGTTATTCCAAGCTCACACGCGGCGATTACAGCGGCGCAGAGCGGCTCTTTGGCGAAGCGCTGCGTCAGGACCCAAACCTGTTCACAGCAAAAAACAACCTCGTGCTCGCACGGGGTGCACAGCGCAATTACAGCCTGCCCGTTATCAGCATGACGCAGACGGAACGGGCACAGCTGTTGCACACAATGGCGCTTTCTGCGGTGAAACAGGGCGATGTCAGCACAGGCGAGGGCCTGTTGCGCGAAGCGATTGAGACCCACCCGCAGCATTTCGATGCCGCCGCACGCGCCTTGGAAGCGCTTGAAAACGGCTGATCGGAGCCTGAGCAGATGCATTTCCCACCTCAGGCCGCTTTGTGGTTCCTGCCTTGTGTTTTGCCGTTGTGCTACGTGGTGGCCCTCACGGATCTGCGGAGCATGCGCATCCCCAATTGGACGGTGGACACGCTTGCGCTGATCTACATCTTCCTTGGCTTACTCGTGATGCCAACTTGGGCAGATTACGGCTGGCAATTGCTGCATCTGCCTGCGGGTATCGCCATCGGATATCTTTTCTACGCCAGCGGCCTTGTTGGTGCGGGGGACGCGAAATTTGCTGGTGCAGCAGCGCCTTACGTGGCGTTTGCCGATCTTAAACTGATCCTCATTATCTTTGCCGCCGCGCTTTTGTCGGGCTTCTTGGCACATCGCCTCGCCCGCCACACCCCGCTACGACGCCTCGCGCCCGACTGGCAAAGCTGGAACGTCGGCGTCAAATTTCCGATGGGTCTGTGCCTCGGTGCAACGCTTGCGATCTACCTCTGCCTTGCTGCATTTGTGACGATCTAAACCTGCCTCCGCACCCCGCGCATATGGCGGAAATTTCCTGAAAATCACCTCGGTCCTTCGCGGAAATGCTGCAGGCCTGCCGTGGTCTTGCCACAGTATTGAATATTCTCTTTCCAAGACCTGAACGACGGCTGCGCCGTCCTGATCGCGCGAAAGAGGCTCGCCCAATGAACATGCAGAACCTGACCGTCATGTCGCCCCCTGCCCCCAAAGGGCTGGCAGAAATGCGCCTGCCATTGGTGATGATGCGGGATATCCTGCTTAAGACGATGTTCCGCAAGAACATTGACATGGTAACAGAACTGGCGAGCGCGATCTGCCTGCCAACCTCGGTCACACAGGAACTCGTGGACATGGCGCGCGAGCAAAAGCTCCTCGAAGCCACAGGGACACTCAACGCCAACTCTGGTAATGAGATGGGCTATCAACTGACCGACGCAGGCAAGGCACGCGCGCTGGATGCCTTGTCTCAGTCGGAGTATTTTGGCGCAATGCCGGTCCCCTTGGATGTCTACCGCGAGCAGGTCAAACGCCAGTCGATCCGCAACATTATGGTGACACGCCAGCAGCTTACATCCGCGATGGGCCACTTGATCCTGCCGGATAGCCTGCTGGATCACCTCGGCCCCGCTGTCAGCGCGGGCCGCTCCATCCTGATGTATGGCCCGCCCGGCAACGGGAAATCCTCCATCTCCAACGGTATTCGCGATGCGCTTGGCGATCGGGTTTATGTCCCGCGCGCCATTGAATATGCGGGTCAGGTCATCACGGTCTACGATCCGATTGTCCACACCGAAGTCGAAGCCGAACCCGAAGACCCCAACGCCCTGCGAAAGCGCCGCCGCTTTGACGAACGCTATGTCTGCTGTGAGCGTCCCACGGTGGTCACCGGCGGTGAGCTATCACTGTCGATGTTGGATCTCGTCTATAACCCGACCGCACGGACCTATCAGGCACCGCTGCAACTCAAATCCACTGGCGGTATTTTTATCGTCGACGACCTTGGCCGTCAGGCCGAAAGCCCGCAAGCGCTGGTCAACCGCTGGATTGTGCCGCTCGAAGAAAACAAGGATATTCTTGCTCTGCAATCGGGCGAAAAGTTCGAAGTCCCCTTTGATACACTGGTGATCTTCTCCACCAACTTCCATCCCAACGAGATCTTTGACCAAGCGGCCCTGCGCCGGATCTTCTTCAAGATCAAAATCGACGGCCCGGATCAGGAAAACTTTCTCAAGATCTTTGCGATGGTGGCCCGCAAGAAAGGTATGCCGCTGGACGAGGCCGCCTTGGTGCATCTCCTCAAGAGCAAGTATCCAACCATCAACAATGTCTATGCGAACTATCAGCCTGTGTTCCTGATCGACCAGATGATTTCGATCTGTGAATTTGAGGGCATCCCCTATCAGATGTCGCCGGAACTGATAGATCGTGCCTGGGCGAATATGTTCGTCAAGGATGAGGTGATCGTGAAGTAAGCCGCTTCATTGTGCACGCAGGGTGGTCGCAACGTTATGCGCCACCTCCTGCTCTTTGATCGATAAGGTCAGCAGTTGAAAACACGGGGGGCAGGAAATGGAAACACGTATTCGTCAGAGCTTTGCCAAACAGAGCATGATGCAAACCTTTGGTGCAGACCTAACGCGCGTCACGGAGGGTGAAGTGCAAATCACTGCGCCGATTTTGCCCGGCAGTCGCCAACAACACGGAGTCGCTCATGCTGCGCTCACGTTTGCGCTTGGCGACACTGCCGCAGGCTATGCGGCACTCACAAAAATGCCGAATGATCACGAGGTCATGACAGCCGAGATCAAGATCAACTTACTTGCGCCCGGCGCTGGGAATTACCTGCGCGCGACGGGCCGTGTGATAAAACCGGGTCGTCGATTGATTGTCGTAACCGCAGAAGTCCACGCGATTACGGACGAAGAAGAAAAACTCATCGCCATACTGCAAGGCACTATGGTCCCCGTCGCACTCTGATTAGCGATCCCTTTGCGCTTACACTTGAACAAAAAAACTCCCGCGCGGTGCATCCGGCGGGAGTTTAGCGTTGAGCGATCTGGCTCCGATTTATGCCGTCAGCCCTTCAGGCTCCGCGAGGTTGTTCGCGCGGCAGCACGCAGTCACCGTATTGGCCAACAGACACGCGATGGTCATCGGTCCAACGCCACCGGGAACCGGGGTGATCGCCCCGGCACGAGCGGCTACGCTTTCGTAGTGCACGTCCCCAACAAGGCGGGTCTTGCCCTCACCTTTCTCAGGCGCATCAATCCGGTTGATGCCTACGTCGATAACGGTCGCACCTTCCTTGATCCAATCGCCCGGCACCATCTCGGGTCGGCCCACGGCAGCCACAACGATATCCGCACGACGCACCACCTCCGGCAGATCCTTGGTGCGCGAGTGAGCAATCGTTACGGTGCAGCTGTCGCCCAGCAAAAGCTGCGCCATTGGTTTACCGACAATGTTGGAGCGCCCAATAACAACCGCATCCATGCCAGACAGAGACCCATGATGGTCACGCAGCATCATCAGACACCCAAGCGGCGTACAGGGCACCATGGATTTCTGACCGGTGCCCAACAGACCCACGTTCGAAATGTGGAAGCCATCAACGTCCTTTTCCGGCGCGATGGAGTTGATCACCAGATCCTCGTCCAGATGTTTAGGCAGCGGCAATTGAACCAGAATACCATGCACTGACGCGTCATTATTGAGCTGGCCGATCAGTGCCAGCAGATCAGCCTCTGAGGTGTCGGCATCCAGCTTGTGCTCGTAAGAGTTCATACCGACCTCGACGGTCTGTTTTCCCTTGGAACGCACGTAGACCTGAGAGGCGGGATCTTCACCCACCAGCACAACAGCAAGACCGGGGGTGATGCCGTGCTCTTCTTTCAGGCGGGTCACATGTTCGGCCACCTGACCGCGGACCTTGGCCGCAAAGGCCTTACCGTCGATGATTTCTGCTGCCATTGTATCAATCCTTCTCAGGGTGCCGACCTCAGGGGTGAGTCAGCTCAAGTCTCGGGGATTTCACGCGCCTCACGCGAAATCGACCAATCCACCATATCGCGCCAAATGCGTTCGACCAGCTGAGGATCAAGGCCTTCGGCCTCGGCCGCGCGGCACGCATTGGCGATGACTTCCTCCACCCGGGACTGGATACGCGCAGGCCATCCATTTGCCTGTTTCAGTGTCACGGCGCGATCAATGTAATCGGCGCGGTCCCGAAGCAGTTTTACCAACTCCACGTCGATGGCATCGATCGCCTGACGCAGTTCGGACATGTCGGCGCAGTCTTGCGGCGGTTTGCGGTGGGTCATCTCTCTTTCAAAACTCCTGCGGCCCGAGGCATTTGCCCCGGGCCGCAGATTGCCCATTTCGAGCCTTAGAACAAGCCTTCGATCAGACCTTCTTCGTTTAGGCGGATGCTTTCCGCCGCCGGGGTGCGTGGCAGACCCGGCATGGTCATGATCTCGCCGCAGACAACCACGATGAAGCCAGCACCTGCCGAAAGACGTACCTCCCGCACCGGAACGGAGTGACCAGTGGGTGCGCCGCGCAGGTTCGGATCAGTCGAGAAAGAGTACTGGGTCTTCGCCATACAGACCGGCAGATGACCGTAGCCCGCCTCTTCCCATTCTTTCAGTTGGTTGCGGATCTTGGCGTCAGCCAGAACCTCGTCGGCGCGATAAATGCGCTTGGCGATGGTTTCGATCTTCTCAAAGAGCGGCATCTCATCGGGGTAAAGCGGACCAAAGTTCGCGGTGCCGCCTTCGACCAATTCAACCACTTTTTCCGCCAGCGGTGCAGAGCCCTCAGAGCCAAGTTCCCAGTGACGGGACAAAACTGCCTCAACGCCGTGGGAGGCCACATATTCCTTCACCGCGTTGATTTCTGCGTCGGTGTCGGTGACGAAGTGGTTGATCGCGACAACCGCCGGCACACCAAAGGATTTGACGTTCTCGATATGGCGGCCAAGGTTCGCACAGCCGTTTTTGACCGCATCGACGTTTTCCGCACCAAGGTCGGCTTTGGCCACGCCACCGTTCATTTTCATTGCGCGTACAGTTGCAACAACCACCACCGCCGATGGCGCGATGCCCGCTTTGCGGCACTTGATGTTCATGAACTTCTCAGCGCCAAGATCGGCACCAAAGCCTGCCTCGGTGACAACATAGTCGGCGACTTTCAGTGCGGTCTTGGTCGCAATGACAGAGTTACAACCGTGTGCGATGTTGGCAAACGGGCCGCCATGTACAAAGGCGGGGTTGTTTTCCAGGGTCTGCACGAGGTTTGGCTGCATCGCGTCCTTCAAGAGCACGGTCATCGCGCCTTCGGCTTTGATGTCGCGGCAATAGACCGGGGTCTTGTCGCGGCGATAGGCTACGATGATGTCGCCGAGACGCTTTTCCAGATCCTTCAGGTCGTTTGCGAGGCAGAGGATCGCCATGACCTCAGAGGCCACGGTGATGTCAAACCCGGTTTCGCGCGGGAAGCCGTTGGACACGCCACCGAGCGATGCGGTGATCTGGCGCAGGGCGCGGTCGTTCATATCGACCACACGACGCCATGCAACGCGGCGGATGTCGATTTCCTGCTCGTTGCCCCAGTAGATGTGGTTGTCGATCATGGCCGACAGCAGCGAGTGTGCAGAGGTGATCGCGTGGAAATCACCGGTAAAGTGGAGGTTCATTTCCTCCATGGGCACAACCTGCGCGTTGCCGCCACCAGCTGCGCCGCCCTTCATGCCGAAGTTCGGACCGAGGGACGCTTCACGGATGCAGATCATCGCGTTTTTGCCGATGCGGTTCAGGCCATCCCCCAAACCCACGGTGGTGGTGGTTTTACCCTCGCCTGCTGGCGTCGGGTTGATCGCGGTCACAAGGACCAGCTTGCCATCCTGATTGCCCTGCACGGAGTTGATGAACTCTTGGCTCACCTTCGCCTTGTCGTGGCCATAAGGCAGAAGATCTTCGGTTTTCATGCCCAATTTGGCGCCGATTTCCTGAATCGGGAGCTTGTTCGCCGCGCGGGCGATCTCAATGTCACTCTTATAGCTCATAGCCTAGTTTCCTAGATGTGGAGTTGCAGGGCCCGGTGGCGGACACCGAGAATGACTCTACGATTAGCGAGTCTGAGACAAACCGCGCCATTGGTTTCCGACATAATTGCGATCCAGAACGTCGCGGGCCCTTTTCCCGAAACGATCGAAACAGGCCGAGATGCCATGCAAGGCCTTCAGTGCTCGCCGACCCAGGCTGGCTGATCGGGCACAAACAGGCGCAGGCTATCGCCGCGTTTCAGCTGTCCGGGACGTTCAACCCATGCGGTGACACCCCGCCGATTCTCGGCTGCGGTCTTGAACTTTGGTCCAAACCCGGTGTGATCTTTCTCGATCTCCCGACCCGGCAGGACACAAGGGCGATTTTCAATATCAACCGTAAGCGTCACACCACCAGCCCCCTGCAGACGGGCCGCTGGCGGCACATGAGTAAAGTCGGGGATTCCACGCAACACGATGGTCGCTCCCAGATGTCGCGGATCAAGCTGCGCTAAGCCCATGTCCGCGGCGATCAAAGCAAGCTCTTCCTCAGAGACAATGGTCACCTGACGGGTGTTACGAATTTCGGTGCCGGGTGTGTGGAGATTTTTCACCCGCACACAGGACGGCCGCTGGGCTCCTTCGTGCCGCTCACCCGCAACACCGCTGAAACCGAAGTCCAACATGTCGCGGGCCTCGGCTTGAATACCGGCATTTGCGGGAACCATGCCCAACCAAGTAATCTCACCCAAGAACTCGGTTTCACGTAATACGGGCATGTCGCTGTCTTTCTGCTGTCGAAATATGCGGGCAGTCTAGACAAAGTTTCACCGACAACAAGGCGTGATCATGCATTCTTATCTCGCCAAATTTGCGCCCCAACGAGACAGATTGACCATGCCACAATTGCCGCTGCGAACAGCTCCAGCAGTTCCTCATAGACCATCGCGGTCTCTATAAGCTGCGGATCGGGCGTCACACCGAAATCCGCAAATTTACGCCCGATGCCATCGATGCTCTTGGCCACAACGATGGAACCAACAGCGAATACGCCGCCCCATGCCCATGCACTCAGATGCCGCAGACCCGACATCAGAATGGGCACGTTTACCCGTAGCAACCGCCAGAGCACGACTAGCACCAAGAGAATGACAAGTCCGCCGATAGCCTTTTCCCAAAGCGGCGCATCCCCCGAGTAGAGGCGTAGCTGCAAAATGCCTTCGCTTAGGAACCGCTTGTCGAAATCCAACTCACGGGCGCACAAAAGCGAGAACAACATCGGAATCTGCCAGTGCTTTCGCAGTGCGGGTAGCGTGGCAAAATAGAACACCATGATCGCACACAGCGCCCAAAGCGCGGCCGAGACTTTCTCAACCGGGCCGTCCTCATGTAAGCCAGAGTGAAAAGGCGTGTAATAAAAAGCAGTCGCCAGAACTGCAAATCCGACGCTAGCAGCAATCAATGCTGAAAACGCAACCGGCGCAGAAATGATTTTTGTCGCATGACCTGCCTGAGAGGCTGCCGCCGCATGGGTAGTCTTTGAATGCATGAACGCACCAGAAATAGAAAAGCTTCTGGTGTAGATTTGAACTGCATGGTTCAGTTTCAAGACCCATGTGACAGTTTAATGACAACGCTCACGCCGAAGTGAATGGCACCTTCGCTACAAAACGAAATAGCCGCAGGGACGCTGCGGCTATTTCCTCATTCATCATACATAGAGATCTACCGTTACGAAGACGGCTCTGGCTCCATATCCCCTTCGGGCGGGGACTTTTTAGGCTTAGCTTTCGGAATTGCCGTGACAGAGGTCGCTCCGGTATCCGCATCATCATCGGCATCATCGTCCGCCTGCGGCGGCTCACCATTCATCACACGTTTGATCTCTTCTCCGGTGAGGGTTTCATATTCCAAAAGACCCTGCGCCAGACGCTCCCACTCGTCTTTGTGCTCTTCCAGGATCTGATATGCACGTTTGTAGGCGTCCTCGATGAAGCGGCGCACCTCTTCCTCGATCAGTTCCTTGGTGTTGGCAGAGACGGAGAACCCGGCGGTATTCCCAGAGTAGCCCTCATGCGCTTCGGCGTAGTCGATATTGCCGACCTTGTCGGACATGCCCCAGCGCAGCACCATCGCTCGGGCCAACTGGCTGGCCTGCTGGATGTCGCCTGCAGGACCGTTGGAGACGTGACCTTCGCCGTATTTGATGATCTCGGCGGCCTTGCCGGCCATGGTCATCGCCAGCTTTTGTTCACATTCATCCTTGTGCCAGTTCAGGCGGTCCATTTCTGGCAAGCTCACCACCATACCAAGCGCACCGCCCCGGGGAATGATGGTCGCCTTATAGACCGGATCGCACTCGGGAAGTTTCAGCCCCACAACGGCGTGCCCCGCCTCGTGATATGCGGTCTTTTCCTTCTGATCGGCGGTCAAGACCATGGAGCGGCGCTCCGCGCCCATCATCACCTTATCCTTGGCGTTCTCGAAGTCTTCCATGGTGACAAAACGACGCCCGACACGCGCGGCCATCAGCGCGGCCTCATTGACCAGGTTCGCCAGATCCGCACCGGAGAAACCGGGGGTGCCACGTGCGATGATGCGCAGATCCACGTCGGCGCCCAGCGGTGTCTTGCGGGCGTGCACACCGAGGATCTTCTCACGGCCTTTGATGTCGGGGTTGCCGACAGTCACGTTGCGGTCAAAACGACCAGGACGCAGCAAGGCCGGATCGAGCACATCCTTGCGGTTCGTTGCCGCCAGGATGATCACGCCTTCATTGGCCTCGAAACCGTCCATTTCAACCAGCAGCTGGTTGAGGGTCTGTTCGCGCTCGTCATTGCCGCCGCCATAACCGGCACCACGATGGCGGCCCACGGCGTCGATCTCATCGATAAAGACAATACAGGGCGCGTTCTTCTTGGCCTGCTCAAACATGTCGCGCACGCGGCTTGCACCAACACCTACGAACATTTCGACAAAGTCGGACCCTGAGATGGTGAAGAACGGCACACCGGCCTCACCCGCGATCGCGCGTGCCAGCAGCGTCTTACCCGTGCCCGGAGGGCCCACAAGCAGCGCGCCTTTGGGGATCTTGCCACCAAGACGGGAGAATTTCTGCGGGTTGCGCAGGAATTCCACGATCTCTTCCAGCTCTTCCTTGGCCTCGTCGATGCCAGCGACATCGTCAAAGGTCACGCGGCCATGCTTCTCGGTCAGCATCTTGGCCTTGGACTTGCCAAAGCCCATTGCGCCACCTTTGCCGCCACCCTGCATCCGGTTCATGAAATAGATCCAAACACCAATCAGTAGCAGGAACGGCAGAAGGGTCAGCAGGAACGACTGGAAGGTCGATTGCTGCTGTTTTTCCGCGCGCACGGGAATGTTGTTGTCGATCAGCATCTGGGTGACTTCGGCGTCTCCCGGCTTGATCGTGGTGTAGCTCTGGCCATCGGAAGTCGTGTAGCGAACCTGTTCGCCATCCAGCGTCACAGTGCTGACGTTCCCACCGTCAACGGCGGTCACGAATTCCGAATAAGTCTTCTCGCGGCTCTGTAGTGTGCTGCCGGACCCGCTGAACAGATTGAACAGGGTCACAACGAGCAGGAACAGAACTACCCAGAAGGCGATATTGCGTGCGTTGCCCAAAATGGCTCTCCCAAGAATTCCAAGGACGCCACGGCACTAGCACGCGACGACCATCAGTTGCACCTAAAATAAGGATGATTTGGTCAGGTTCAATGCGATAAAGCGGGTCGTGCCCATGTCTCGGGCCGTCGGATTGCCGCAGCACCCCAGTCTGAGCGCTCCTCAAGCGGTGGAACGGCGATCAAGTTCGCATCCTGCCACACCGACGGGAGCGACTTAAGCAGCTCTCGCGGGGCCTCATATTGGCGCCAATCGTCGATCAATACGAGCCCATCCTCACCAAGCGCGCGAATCTCCACCTGCTGCGTCCAGTCCTGTGGTGCGGAAATTGCCCAAGCCGCGTCCCACGGAATATGTTTGCTGGCGCTTGGCAAATACGAGACACCGACTTGACGCACTGCCGCATACTCACGGCCGATCCAGATCTGACTACCGCGAATGACGATCTGGCAGCCTTGCAAGGTCACGCCACGGCCGTCTTTCAAAGCCTGCAATGCATCCAGAACTGGCGCGCGTCGTGGCGGGTATTCTGCGCCGTTCACATATGCGATTGCCGACAGCAGCATGCGGCGGGCCAATTCATCGTCAAGGGTGGTAAAGTCTGTATGATCAAGCACAACCATGCCCAGACGCACCTGTCCAAGCGTCGCGGCTGCCGCTCGCATCGCGGCCTCAAGGGCATCATCAGCCATCCGCATATTATCAGCCACCGCCGTCAGTGCGTCTACGGTCAGGCCAAGCGGTTCCAGTGCTTTCAGTGCATCGCGAACGCGGACACGCTCAAATTTCATATCGAGATTGGAAGGATCGTCGACCCAGTTGATTTCACGGGCTGTCAGGTAAGAGCGCAGATCGCTGCGACGAATTCCGAGCAAGGGACGCAAAATTTCGATGCCGTCCCGATGGTGGCGCGATGCCATACCGGACAAGCCGGCCACACCAGAGACGCGCCGCAAACGCATCAAAAAAGTCTCGGCTTGATCGTCTGCGGTATGGCCGACAGCAACCGTTTCAATTCCACGCGCAGTCGCCCACTCCCCTAGCAATCGATAGCGGGCGGCGCGGGCTTCGGCCTGAAGATTCCCAGATTGAGCAGGATGCTGCCATGTCAGAATGTCATGCGATAGCCCGAGATCTGCGGCCTGCTGTGCGACCCCTCGTGCCTCGATCAGCGAATCGGTGCGGAGGCCATGGTCCACAGTTGCGATCGCAAGGTCTGCACCGCTGTTGCGCGCCAGTGCCGCAAGCAAATGCATCAACGCAACGGAATCGCTGCCACCGGAGACAGCGATGCCGAGCTTTGAGGGCAATACACCGATACGAGCCCTGATCTCAGCGATCAGGGCCTCTTCTGTCGGCGTCAGGAGCACGCCAGTTTAGACCGCTCCGCCTCTGCAGCGGTCACCGCAGGATCATTGGGGAAGCGTACGGCGACTTCTGCCAGCGTGATGCAAGCCTGATCGGTCTGTCCCAAACGCCCCAGCGCGGCGCCCAGTTCAAACAATGCTTCGGGTGCAATGGCGCCAGCGGTATCACCGGTGAAAGCCGCTAGGTAGGAACGCGCAGCTTCGCGCGTGTCACCCAACCCGTCCTGCGCCTTTCCAAGGCCAAAATCTACTTTGGCGGTCAGCGGGCTTCCCGGGTAGGCAAGCTTGAAATTCGCAAACCGATCCGCAGCGGCCTGGTAATTTTTAGCTTCCAGATCGCTCATCGCCAATTTGTAGTCGGCCTCTTCACCAACGGCTAGCTCACCGCCCCCCGGAAGCGCACTACTCTCGCCGCCAGTGGCGGGCAATGTTGCCTGACCGGTATCCGTCTCTCCCTCGACATCACCACCCAAGGTGGTGGTCTCTCCGAGTTTTGACAGGTCTCCGCCTTCCAGTTCGACAAGACGGAATTCCAGATCGCCAATCCGGTTGGTGCCGTCTTTGACAATGCTCTGGACGCGGTGCTGCAATTGTTCCGTCTTGGCGGTAAGCCTTTGCAGCTCCGCCTCAATCGCCGTTACGCGATCCAGAACGGACGACCCTGCCAGCGACGCGGACGGCGCGCCCGTAGTCGACAGCTCCCGATTGAGACGCTGTACTTCCACATGCAGAACCGTCAGCTCCTGACGGATATCCGCCAAGGTTTGCTCCCGGTCCTGCGCCACGCCGGGGATGGCGCTGACCGCAATCAGCGCCGACGCCAGCAAGATCTGCCGCAAGTTACTCATCCGTCTCAGCTTACTGCGCCACCCGCCAGCACGGTCACCGCGCGACGGTTTTTGTTGTAGCAGCTTTGTTCAGAGCAAATCTCGATCGGGCGCTCTTTGCCGTAGGAGACCGTCTGAATGCGGCTGGCTGCGACGCCCTGAGAAATCAGGTATTCGCGTGCAGAGTTCGCACGGCGCGCGCCAAGCGCGAGGTTGTATTCACGGGTGCCGCGTTCATCCGCGTGGCCTTCGATGGTCACCACATAGGCCGGGTTGGCCGTCAGCCAGCGCGCCTGACCGTCAAGAATCCCCTGCGCCTCCGGCGAGATGCTGGACTGGTCTACGAGGAACAGCACGCGATCGCCGATGGCTTCGCGGAAATAGGCCGGGCTGGACGGGTCTGCCGTGCTACCGCCACCGATGCCAGTGCCGCCATTGCCAGCGTTGGTGTCATCCCAACGCGCATCAGAACAGGCCGCAAGGGCAAGGCCCGCGACCAAAAGGATTGCTTTATTGATACCGCTCATTTGAAATCGCCTCGTGTGATCGGACATTTCTTACCGAAGTGTTAGCACATTGTACCCGACCGCGCCACGGGCTTGCACGCGTGGTATACGGTCGGGCGGTTCATTAGTTTTGCAACGGGGACCAAGACGGATCAGATGCGCCGTCCGGGGTTTTGACTGGTTTCAGGTTACGCCCGGAAATATCCACCGAATACAGCCGCGCCTGACCGCTGGCACCTTGGGTTTCACGGGTGAACATGATTACCCGGCCATTGGGCGACCACGTCGGCCCCTCATCAAGGAACGATGCGGTCAAAAGACGCTCTTCGCTGCCATCTGTACGCATGACGCCGATATGGAAACGGCCCGCGTTCTGTTTCGTAAAGGCGATGTAATCGCCGCGTGGAGACCAGACCGGAGTGCCATAGCGCCCCTGTCCAAAGCTGATCCGCTTTGCTTCGCCCCCAGACACCGGCATCACATAAAGCTGCGAGGTCCCTGAACGGTCGCTCTCGAACACCAGTTGGCTGCCGTCGGGCGAGAAAGATGGAGCGGTCTCAATCGAGGGCGCACTGGTCAGCCGCTGAGGGTTGCCCGAGTTGATATCCATCGAGAACAGGTCCGTATTGCCACCTGCGGATTGAGAATAGACAATAGTGTGGCCATTGGGCGCAAATCGGGGCGCAAAGCTCATGGAGCCGTTTCCTGCCGACAAAATCCGGCGCTGCACCCGCCCCACATCCAGAACATGGATCTGCGGAAAGCCGCTCTCATAGCTGGTATAAAGCACCCGGTCACCCGTAGGCGAGAACCTTGGGGCAAGCACAATCGACTCGGAATTGGTCAGATACTGCACGTTGGCCCCGTCGTAATCCATGATGGCAAGACGTTTCTTGCGGTCATCTTTCGGGCCGGTTTCCGAGACAAAGACAACACGGCTGTCGAAATATCCGCTCTCCCCGGTCAGGCGCGAATAGATCGTATCCGCCACCTTGTGACCAATGCGACGCCAGCCATCGGTGGTACCGGAAAGCTGCAGGCCCGACCCCAGTTCTTGCCCGGCAAACACATCATAGGCGCGAAACCGCACGGTGATCCGGTTGCCGGACAGGCTGACCGAACCGGTAATCAGCGCCTGCGCGTTGATCGCTTTCCAGTCGGTGAAATTCACCGCCGCATCAAAGTCTGTGTAGGGCGAGATATACGCCACTTTGGGGATCTCACGGAACAGGCCTGAGCCGACCAGATCCTCTGCAATCACCCGGGCAATATCTGCCGAGTATTGCGCCGCCGCAGGAGATTCGGCGATGAAGTCGGGCACCGCAAAGGGTAACGGCTCAATCACCCCGTCGGTGATCTCAATCCTGAGCGGCCCGTCCTGTGCCTGCACCGCCCCAACGGGCAGCAACATCGCAAGGCCAAGGAGTACTGTCGCTATCGCGTTTCTCATCTGATCCGCATTCCTTCGGGATTAAATGTCATCTCAATATCACGCCACTGCGCATATTTGTCAGCCGGAAGATCAAATCCTCTTGATCCACAGCGGATGATTGCGCGGCGCGCGGCCTCATAGGCCTGCTTTGCTGAACTGTCAGATCCGCCGGAGCTGGACAGCATGCGAATTGAACCGATATCCGGCATACCTTCACGAGAGAGCGTAACACCAACGACAACAGATGTGCGCAATGCTTCGCTGGACAATGAGCCAACGTTCCAACATTGCGACACCGCGACCCGCAGCGCATCTTTCTCTCCCCGTGTCATAGGTGGACCAGAAGGCTCTGGTGCTTCCACTTCGCCCGATCCCGCCAGCGCCTCAGCCAACGCATCATCCACTGCAGAACTCTCAACCTCCGGGTTTGGTTCCGGCGACGGAGTCGTTTCTTCTTCGCGCGCAGCGGTTTGCGTTTCAGCCTCAGGCTCAGGCTGCGGGCGATTCGGACGCGTTCTTGGACGGACGCTGGCCAATGGTGCTGTGGGTTCAGCATCATCTGCTTCGGCTTCAGTCACGATCCGATCGCTGGCCGCCTCTGGGGCGGTTGCTTCTTGAACCGGTTGATTGGCTTCGGCCCCCGCGTCAGGTGCAACCTCTTCCTGCACCACATCGGAAATTTGAGTGTCCGGTTCTGGTGGGCGCACGGGTTCCGGCGCGACGCGATCCGTTTGCTGCGCAGTTTCAGGCTCCGCTGTCTGCGGCAGATCAGTCACAATTTCGGGGACATCCGGCGCATCGGGTATGATGCTCGGCACCTCGGGCACAGGTTCCGGCGCAGGCGGTTCTGCCTCTGCGTCTTCTGCCGGTGTTTCAATCGGCTCTGGTTGCACAGGTGGCTCTGGCGTCGGCGTTGGACGCTCCGGAATTGCAGGTGTGCTCTCCGTGACAGCGGGTTCTTGCGGCGCAACAGGTTCGTCGGCCACTTCAGGTGCAGCTTGCTGCTCGCTCAACCGGGCAAACTCTTCAGCCGAGATGATTGACACATCCTGGCTTTGGAATGGCAACGGCTCGGGATTGAGCCACCCACCCACAAGCGCCCATGTGATCAGGAGACCGTGCCCTGCTACAGAGATCTTCGTGCCGGTTTGCACATTATCACCCGTATTACTCGCCCGGAGCGGCAGGCCGCCCGTCGAACGCAGGTCCGCCTGTATCCGTCACCAGACCCACATTGGCAAAGCCGCCCGCATTGAGCGCACCCATCACCTGCATCACATCGCTATAGGCAATCGCCCCATCCGCGCGCAGATAGACCCGGTCGGACGCGCGCTCAGCCGCGATCGCACGCAAGCGTGCAACGAGTTGATCCCGCTCAACCGGCGTCGTTTGGATCTGGATGTCGCCAGAGGCCGTCATCGTCACAGTGAGCGGCTCTTCGTCGTCCCCCGACAACGCGCCCGCCGCCGTCTTTGGCAGCTCCACGGGAACGCCCACGGTCATCAAGGGCGCTGCCACCATAAAGATGATGAGCAGCACCAGCATCACGTCCACAAACGGCGTGATATTGATTTCCGCCATAGGCCGGGCACGAGAGCGCCGCCGACCACGCCGACGTCCACCGCCCGCGTCTTTTTGCTGAACCGCTGCACCCATGGCTCAGCTGTCCAACTGGCGCGAGAAGATCGTGGCAAACTCGTCGGCAAAGGCCTCGTAGCCGCCAATAATCCGATCCGAATCTGCAGAGAGCTTATTGTAAAAAATGACCGCCGGAATGGCCGCCAAGAGCCCCAAGCCCGTCGCCAAGAGGGCCTCGGCAATGCCCGGCGCCACCACGGCAAGGTTGGTGTTTTGCTGCTCTGCGATCTCGATGAAGGCATTCATGATGCCCCACACGGTCCCAAAGAGACCAATGAAGGGCGCGGTAGAGCCAATGGTCGCAAGAATTTGCAGCCCACCTTGCAGGCCTTCGCTTTCCTTAGAGATCGCCACATCCATGGACCGGTCTATTCGCGCCTGTGCTCCGGGGATCAGCGCGCCATCCGTGCGGTGACTGCGACGCCATTCGGTCATGCCAGCAGCAAATATGCGTTCGGAATGCCCTGACGGATCTGCTCCGATGTCCTCATAGAGTTCATCCAGCGGATTGCCTGACCAAAACGCGCGTTCAAACACCTGCGCTTCACGCCGTGCAGAGCGATAGGTGATCAGTTTTTGCGCGATAATTGACCACGACCAGATCGACGCCCCGATCAGCATGATCATCACTAATTTTACAGTGAGAGTCGCCCGTGCGAACAACCCCCACATGGAGAAATCAATCTCCTGTGCCAGTGCCAGAGTTTCTGCTTCCATTTGCCTGCTCTATAGCCAGTTGCCACGTCGTTTTGGTTGCGCGGCCTAATTGGGGCGGACGCTAGCGCAAAACAAGCGCCATTGCCAAGGAAACAGGGGGATTGCCGCCTATTGTTACAAGGATGCGCGAACTTCTGCCGGAAGACGCACCGGTTTGCCGCTGTGCATATCCATGCAGACAGCTGTCACCTTGGCGCGAAACAGCTCGCGCCCCTCTCGCCGGACAATTTGCGACATGGTCAGCCGGGCTGTGGTCATTTTCTCAGGCACGGTTTCCACGGTAAGCTCATCCTCAAACCGTGCAGGCGAGAGGTAATCGGCTTCAATTCGGGTCACCACCCAGACGATGCCAGCATCGCGCATCGCATTTTGATCAACCCCCAAACGGCGCACATAGTCGCTGCGTGCGCGCTCGATGAACCGCAGGAAATTGGCGTGATAAACAACGCCGCCCATATCGGTGTCTTCGTAATATACCGTGATCGGGAACTGATGGGTCATACCTCACCATCCGCGTTCTCTGACTGCGGCGCTTGCAGCCTCGCATAGAGCCTCAGCGCATGACTCGCGTCCTGCGCCGCCACAGGCATCATCCGATCGTAGCCGGCAGCAATCACCCCCGCGATCTCCGGTCGCAGGATCGTATTGCCATTCTCCGGCAGAACCGCCAGCGGCGACACCTCGGCAAAGGCACGCTCGCCCCACAAGAGCATCACCTGCACCGCTTGGGTCAGCGCGAGTGTTTCCGCGGGGACCTCTGCCATCGCACCTTTCATACGCAGAAATACAAATGCCGCTTGAATGGCGCCCTGATCGTCAAAGCGGAACGCGCGGTACTGGCTGGCATCTTCCTTTGCGAGACGGTTCACAAGCGGGGCAAGCCCGGGAATCATGCGATCGAGGTCTGGAACCTCCAGCAATTCCCCCCATTCCCGGAAGAAGAAAAACATCAGGTTCGCACCAAGCTCAGGATCTGTTTCTGCCATCTGATGCCCTGCGAGCGTGACCACAGCCTCAACCGCACCTTTGACCGTCACCAAGGTCTCATCGGTGACACCAAAGACGATCGGAGCAATCGGGCGTCCCCAACGGGCGAAGGCATAAGTCCCGTCTTCCCGGGTAAACAGCGCCTCGATTTCCTCTGGCAGCAGGAGTGCAGACATGTGCGGCCTCGTCATATTATTCGCTCGTCGGGCGTTTGTACGGACGTGTCAGGACTGCAGCAAGGGGGAAGTCTCTTTGCCCTCCCGTCACTTATCCTCAGTCAGGTATGCGCCCCATTTGCGCTCAAAAGCTGCACCCGCATCAATGCCTTGCCAGTCCGCAAACAACAGCAAGAAGCCTAGAAGGTCTGCAACCTCATTTTCCAGGTCTCTTTTGCTGCCGTCCTTGCGAGTCTGCCCCGCAAGGCTCAGGTAAGCAGATGTCACTTCGCCCAGCTCTTCGGTCATTTTGCCCAGATACCACGCGGCATCCCGCGTAACGCCAAAACGCCGGGCATAGAGGTCAGAAACCTGCTTTGCGGCACTGGTTAGCTGGGTGAGATCCTGCACAGTGCGCTCCTGATTGTCATTCAAAGAGATCGTTTTGCGATTTCGGTGGTGCAATACCGAGATGTTGCCATGCCTTTTGTGCCAACATCCGTCCACGCGGTGTACGCTGGATCAGCCCTTGCTGCAGCAGATACGGCTCAATGACCTCCTCAAGCGCGTCGCGACTTTCGCTCAATGCAGCGGACATTGTCTCAATGCCGACAGGGCCGCCGCCATAATTCTCGGCAACCAGTCGCAAATAGCGCCGATCCGCGCCATCCAATCCCAGTTTGTCCACACCAAGACGCGTCAGCGCACCATCCGCCAGCTCTCGGGTGATCGTTCCATCGCCCTCGACAACCGCAAAGTCCACCACGCGGCGCAAGAGCCGCCCAGCGATCCTTGGGGTGCCGCGGGCGCGCCGCGCGATCTCACGCGCCCCTGCATCATCAGCAGGAGCACCTAATTTGCGGGCATTGCGGCTGACGATCTCAAACAGCTCATCCACGGTATAAAACTGCAGCCGCGTCGGAATCCCAAACCGGTCCCGCAACGGCGTGGTCAAAAGCCCCATGCGCGTCGTTGCCCCTACCAGTGTGAAAGGTTGCAGCTCAATGCGCACCGTACGTGCCGCAGGCCCCTCGCCGATCACCAGATCCAGCTCGAAATCCTCCATTGCCGGATATAGAACTTCTTCAACGGCCGGATTCAGGCGGTGAATTTCATCAATGAACAACACATCGCGCGCCTCAAGATTGGTGAGGATCGCGGCCAGATCGCCCGCCTTTGCAAGCACCGGCCCGGAGGTCATGCGAAAGTTCACCCCCAGCTCTCGCGCCACAATCTGCGCAAGCGTCGTTTTCCCAAGCCCCGGCGGGCCATGAAACAGGGTGTGATCCATCGCCTCACCGCGTCGGCGGGCAGATTCGATAAACACCCGCAGGTTGGCGCGGGCCTCCGCCTGACCGATGAATTCGCCAAGACCCTGCGGGCGCAAGGCGCGGTCGTTGTCTTCCGGCAGCGGATCGGGGCGCAGGGTGGGGTCCGCGTCAATCATTCACTCGTCCCCTCAGTCTTTGGGTGCCAGCAAACGCAACGCTGCGCGGATCAGCTCTGCCTCGCCTGCTTCGGGATTATCGGCAGCCGCCTCAGCCACCGCCCCTGCGGCATCAGAGGGGCTGTAACCAAGGTTGCCCAATGCCGACAGGGCGCCAGCCGATGCGGCCGCCGCGCCGGTGGGGGCTTTGGGGGCGGCTTTGCGCGCGGGTTTCACCGGCGCATCTGAGGTTGGCTCGACCACCGCCTCCAGATCGGGCCCCTCCAATGCCTCTGTAATCGTACCACCCATCGCCATCACAGACGGGGCTTTGTCCTTGAGGTCGAGAACGATCCGTTGTGCGGTTTTAGGGCCGACCCCTTTGGCCGCTTTCACCGCAGCCCAATCTCCCAGCGCAATCGCGCGGCTAACGCCTTCGGGACCAAGCGCACTCAGGATTGCCAGTGACACCTTAGCGCCAACGCCCTGCACCGACGTCAGTAAACGATGCCATTCCTTCTCCACCAAGGAGGTGAACCCAAAGAGCTGCATCAAGTCTTCGCGCACCAATAACTCGGTATAGAGTTGGACTGCCTCACCCACGGATGGCAGGCTCGCGAGCGTGCGGTCAGAACAATAGACGATGTAACCGACGCCACGCACGTCGATCATCACATGGTCGGGTGCCCTATACTCAAGCCGCCCGGTCAGTTTTCCGATCATGCGCCTACCTCTTTGAGTCGCCGCTGGTTGCTGCCCCCGTAATAGGCATGACAGATTGCAATCGCCAGTGCATCCGCCGCATCCGCCCCTTTGGGGGCACAACCCGGAAGTTGCAGTTTGACCATGTGCAGCACCTGTTCCTTTTCGGCATGACCGACGCCGACCACCGTCTTTTTGACGCGGTTGGGCGCATATTCCCCGGTGGGCAGTCCGGCCTTGGCCAATGTCAGCAAGGCCACCCCTCGCGCCTGACCGAGCTTGAGCGTGCCAGCCCCGTCCTTGTTCACGAACGTCTGTTCAATCGCAGCCTGATCCGGCTGATAGGCGTCAATGATCTCGGTGACCTGATTGTGCAATGACAACAGCCGTTCTCCCAGATCATCTCCGTCAGAGTGGCATAGCCCATTGGCAACATGGCTGAGACGCGCGCCATTTGATTCGATGACGCCCCATCCAAGGGTTCTGAGCCCCGGATCGATCCCAAGTATTCGCATCTCACTGCCCGATTTTTGTGTCTGGTTCTTACAATTTGGTGATCCGATTAGCACAAAACGCGAACACATCCAATCTAATTCGCCCCCGGTCCAATCCGCCCAACACGCCGCACTTCGATGTTTTGGTCCAGAAGCTGGCCGAAATTTTGCGATTTATGAAACAAATACGACGCGCCGAAACGCAGCAACGACACCAATTCCTGCAAAAGGCACAGAAGGCGTCAAACCCCTTATTCGCAGGGCTTTGAGACATGCAAAAATCGCATGGGTCGCATGCAATTTCACCCCTTGCGAGAGCAGATTTCGACCTCTATTTGCCGCTCACCCGCACCAAAGCGGGCAACCGGATAGCACTCAGAAAGACACTAGATATGGCTGCAATCGACACCACTCGCACCGCGCAAGGCACCTCCGGCCTGATCGGCCGTATCGGCGCTCTTGTTCACACCACATCTGCCAAGCTCATGGCATGGAACGACGCCCGCCTGACCCGCAAAGCGCTGAGCGCGCTTTCAGATCGGGAACTGGCGGATATCGGCCTCTGCCGTGGCGACATCGACCAGATCAATTCAGACTCGCCGCTGGTCTGACAGAAAGCATCAGGTCATCTGTCATATTTGGCAGGTCCAAATGAAAACGCCGCGTTCCGGATAGCCCGGACGCGGCGTTTCTACCTCTATCAGGGTAAAATGACCCTGTGATACTGTCAGCGCAGCAATGGTCGCAATTCTTCTGCAATCCGATAGGAAACCGGGTCTCGCTGCATCAGGAACGCACCGCCGCGCTCAATCATCGACCCTTCACCCAGCTGCGCCACACGATAATCGTAGCTCGCGTACCCAAGCGCCGCCATCAGGAAAGCCTTAAACATCAGGCCAACCACGACAAACAGAATGAAGACCTTTCCGGAAATTCCGGAACGGACGACTTTCTGTGGCTCGACAACAATCAGCCCATCCGAACGCATACGCGCTCTGAAACCATGCGCAGCTTTGGCATGTTTTCGATCCAACTGACGAAGTCGGTTTCGAAACTCCGCGTGTTGATGGTTCATAAAACGTAACTCCGAACTGGCCCCCACCAGCGGATGAAAAGAAGTTACGCTAGGACAACGGCGAAGTCATGGCGATTGTGTAAAATTTGCCTAAATGGCCGCCGATCTTCGACTACTTGCGCAAAATCAGCGTGGTCCATTCACCAATCTCATCACGTTTGACAAGATTGACGCCATTTTGTGCATAAACCGAAATCACATCATCCGCCTGCTCGTTCAGGATGCCAGAGAGAATCGCATAGCCGCCATCACGCAAATGGGCCGCAATATCGGGCGACAGGGCAACCAAGGGTCCTTTGAGGATATTTGCAAAGATCAGATCATAAGGCGCGGCGGCCTTTAACGCAGGAGCGTCAAAGCCTGCAGCTTCCAGGCATTCCACCGCGCCCTTCATGCCGTTGGCCTCCATATTAGCCTCAGCCACGTCGACCGCGACTTGATCAATGTCGCTTGCAAGGATCTGCGCCTCCGGCCAGACGCGCGCGGCCGCCATCGCCAGAACGGCCGTACCGCATCCAATGTCGGCGACTTTCTCGCCTTCGAGCCCTTCGCCGAGCAGATGATCCAGTGCTTTTAAGCAGCCCAGAGTCGTGCCGTGGTGCCCTGTACCAAAGGCCATCGCCGCCTCAATCAAAAGCGGGATTTTGTCGCCGGGCACTTTGTCTGCATCATGGCTGCCGTAGACAAAAAAGCGCCCAGCCTCCACCGGTGCCAACTCACGGCGCACATGCGCAACCCAGTCGGTTTCTGGCAGTTCTGATACGGCAAACGGTTTTGCCTTATGCAGCGTGGCGAGCAACGCGAGGCCTGCTTGGTCCGGAACTTCGGTGAAATAGCCTCCCACCTCCCACAAGCCTGAACCATCCTCGACCTCGAACACGCCCACACCCGTGGGTTCCGGATTCAGACGCTCCATCGCATCGCCCAGTGCCTCGGCCTGAGCTTTTCCGGTCAGCGTGGTGAGGGCGGTGAATGTAGGCATGTCGGGATCTCCGAAAGAACATGATGGCGCATAGGTTGCTCTGCGCCTACGCGAGCCTTGCACATATGGTCAAGGGGCGAGCGGAAAACTTGACCACGCCGGCCTCGCTATTGTGCCAGTGTCGGGGCCTTTAAGCGGGCAAAGATCGTTTCATTCCCGGGTTCAGGATGACGCGGGATCATCATGGACAACATCAAAGACACAAGCGCCATAAGTGCGGCCAATGCAAAGACCATCGCCGGAGACGCCACCCACAATAAACCAAGCAACACCGGCAAGAAAACCGCAGCAATATGGTTGATCGTGAAGGCCACGGCAGCGGTAGGGGCAATGTCTGCTGGGTCTGCGATCTTTTGAAAATAGGTCTTGAGCGCCAACGCCAGTGCGAACAGGATATGGTCCACCACATAAAGCGCCGCCGCGAGCATCACCCCCCAGCCAAACCAATAGATCCCGCCGTATAGAGCAAAGACCGTGGCCAGACCGGCATACTCAAAGATCAAGGTTCGGCGTTCCCCGAAGCGGGATACAAATCGCCCAAGCATCGGTGCCGCCACCATATTGACCAGCAGGTTGATTAGATAAAGGCCGGTCAGATGATGAACCTCGAACCCGAAGCGCTCGACCATCATGAAGCCTGCAAAGACCACAAAAATCTGCCGCCGTGCTCCCGCCATGAACTGCAGCGCGTAATAGAGCCAGTACCGGCGTCGCAGCACCATCTTTTTGTTCTGAGGGGTTGGGCCATCAAATTGCGGGATCGCAAAAAGGCAGAACAGGGCCACCAGCACTGTAAAGCCCCCTGCCGCCATGTAGACAGCGTTGTAGGACAGATTGAGTGGCTCCCACAATACGACAATTACGCCATAAACCACCAATGTTGCGGCGGAACCGGTTGCCACCAACCACCCCAGCATCTGCGGCGCGCGTTCCTTGGACAACCATTGAAGCTGCAAGGACTGCGCCACCGTTTCAAAGTAATGAAACCCGATAGAGCTGAGGACGGTGATAACCAAAATACCCTGAAGCGTCGGGAACCACGCCGTCACCGCCGTCGCAGCACCAAGCAAGGCGAGGGATAAAAGCCCCAAAACCTGCTCGCGCATAAAGATGATCAGGAAGATCACCAAAAACGCCAGAAACCCCGGAATTTCGCGCAAAGTGTGCAGTACGCCAATGTCAGCACCGTCAAAGCTTGCAACTTCAATGACGAAGTTATTCAGCAGCGCTGACCACGTATTGAAGGCCACCGGCATAGCAATCGCCATGAGGAATAGCAGTGTGACAGGGCGGCGCCAGAACGGCAGTGCGCGGGACTGTTCGAGGGTGATAGGCGTAAACATAGCTTGGCTTTAGAGCGCTTTTGGCAGCCGGGCGAGAAAAGAATTGTATCAAAACCCGCTTCATCGCGCACAGGTCTCCCTGCATTTCTGCATCCAAACGCTCTGTGCCGGGCGTTCTACAAGAAGTTCTGCGGGTCGATATCCACATTCAGGCGCAAATCGCCCCTGAGCTTGAAGGGCGCAGTCCATCGGGTAATTGCATCTTGCAAAGGCACGCCCTTGTCGGCCTTAACCAGCAGCCGCACCCGATGACGCCCGCGCACTCGCGCGATCGGGGCTGGTGCCGGTCCGAAGAGCTGCGCACCGACCTGCCGCAACGGCCCGTCGTTTCGCGCCAGCGCGCCGCCCAGATCAAAGACCTGCGCCAGATCTGTGCCCGACAGGATAATCCCCGCCATACGTCCATAAGGGGGCACACCTGCCGCCTGTCGCTGTTCGGCCTCCGCACGCCAGAAACCTTCTTCGTCACCTGAGAGGATCGCGCGGATCACCGGATGCTCTGGCTGAAAGCTCTGCATCAAGGCCTCGCCTCGCCGTTCCGCCCGCCCTGCGCGCCCTGCCACCTGCCGCATCAGCTGGAACGTGCGCTCTGCCGCGCGCAGATCTGAACCCTGCAGGCCAAGATCTGCGTCGATGACCCCCACAAGCGTGAGCAGCGGAAAGTTGTGCCCCTTCGCCACAAGCTGCGTACCAAGAATGATGTCCGCCTCCCCAGCGGCGATTTCTTCGATCCGCTGTTTCAGCGCGCGGGCAGAGCCAAAGAGATCAGAACTGAGCACCGCGATGCGCGCCTCTGGGAAAAGTGCCGCCGCCTCTTCGCCCAGCCGTTCGATACCGGGGCCTACGGGGGCCATCTTGCCTTCGACCTTGCAGGATGGGCATTCGGTCGGCACTGGTTTGGTTTCACCGCATTGGTGGCACATCAGACGTTTCATGAACCGGTGCTCGACCATACGCGCATCACAGTTATCGCAGGCCACCTGCGTGCCACAGGCCCGGCAGATCGTCACCGGGGCAAAGCCACGCCGATTCAGGAACAAGAGGGACTGCTCGCCGCGTTCGATCCTGAGCTTCATCGCCTGCTTGAGCGTCGGCGATATCCAAGTGGAGGGCAAAAGCTCCTCGTTGCGCATATCAATCGCGCGCATTTCCGGCAGCACCGACTCGCCAAAGCGCGACGTCAGATCGAGACGCTGGTACTTGCCCGCCTCCGCGTTCGCCCATGTCTCAAGGCTCGGTGTCGCTGATGCCAGCACCACCTGCGCCTGACACAAGGACGCCCGCCAGACCGCCAAATCCCGCGCGTTGTAAAGTACCCCCTCTTCTTGTTTGTAGGAGGTGTCGTGCTCTTCATCGACGATGATCAGGCCAAGGTCGCGAAACGGCAGATAGAGCGATGAGCGCGCGCCGATTACCAGCTGCGCTGCCCCCTGCCCGACCATGCGCCAGACCCGGCGGCGTTCGGTCATGGTCACGCCGGAATGCCACTCGGCTGGCACCGCGCCGAAACGTGCCTCCACCCGTTTCAGGAACTCCGCTGTCAGCGCAATTTCAGGTAGCAGCACTAAGGCTTGCCGGCCCTTGCGTAGACAGGCGGCTACAGCCTCAAGGTATACCTCTGTCTTACCAGAGCCGGTGACACCCTTCAGGAGCGTTGTACCGTAGCGTCCCCCATTCACCCCTGCCTCAAGTGCGGCAGCGGCGGTGGCCTGATCTTCTGAAAGTGTCTTGCCCGGCAGCTCAGGATCTAACGGTGGAAATGGCAGGTCACGGGGGGCTTCTTCCTCGCGGATTGCGCCCTGCTTGACCAAACCTTTGACCACGGAAGCCGTCACACCCGCGAGGCCAGAGAGTTCCGATGCCGTAAAGGCCGCGCCTTCATATTCGTCCATCACGTCGAGCACCTTGGCGCGCGCATCGGTCATGCGGTCGGGTTCGCCATCCCCGCGACGCAGGACCTTTCGCATCGACGGCGGGTCAGCCAGCCCCGGCGCACGCGTTGCCAGCCGCAGCATCATCGACATCGGTGTCAGCGTGTATTGGGCGGCACGTTCCAGAAAACTCCGCATTTCCGTCCGCATTGGGGCCAAATCCAGCACCCGGATCACCGAACGCAGTTTTGCTGCGTCGAAATCACCCGCCCCCGGCCCCCAAACCACGCCAACAACTTTGCGCGGCCCCAAAGGCACTTCGACAAAGGCCCCAAGGAAACAGCCCCCTTCGGGCGCGCGATAATCCAGCAGGCGGTCCAAGCGCTGCGCCGTCAGTACCCCAACCCGCTCACCTTGGGCAAAAAACTCCGGACTGTCGCCTTGCTGCGTCATTCTTCGCGTGACCCTGCTCTTTTTCCTGTTCCAGACGGTAGGCGCGCGGAACTGTTTACGCTAACATGCGCGCGGACGCGCCCTGCCCTGCCTCTTGGTCTTTCGCACTTTCCGCCGGACCTCCTATCAGGTAAAGCCAAGGCGCACCGAGGCCAAGCCATCCAGAGGACCAAAGCCCATGAAATTCTTCGTAGACACCGCCGAAATCGATGCCATTGCCGAGCTGAACGATCTTGGCATGGTCGACGGCGTCACCACCAACCCCTCCCTGATCAAGAAATCCGGCCGTGACATTATCGAAGTCACGAAGGAAATCTGTGATCTGGTAGACGGCCCGGTGTCCGCCGAGGTCACCGCGACCGACGCAGAGACAATGATCGCTGAGGGGCGCAAGCTCCTTGAGATCGCGGAAAACATCACCGTCAAAGTGCCGCTGACTTGGGACGGCCTCAAGGCCTGTAAGACCCTGACCGACGATGGCCACAAGGTCAATGTGACCCTGTGCTTCTCTGCCAATCAGGCGCTCCTGGCCGCCAAAGCGGGCGCGACTTTCATTTCGCCCTTCATCGGTCGTCTGGACGATATCAACATCGACGGCATGGAGCTGATCGAAGATATCCGCACCGTCTACGACAATTACGGCTTCCAGACAGAGATCCTCGCGGCCTCGATCCGGACTGTGAACCACATCCTCGACAGTGCCCGTATCGGTGCGGATGTGATCACCGCCCCACCCGCTGTGATTAAGTCGATGGTGAACCATCCGCTGACCGACAAGGGTCTCTCGGCCTTCCTCGCCGACATCGAAGCCGCTGGCATCAAGATCCTCTGATCTCTGAATTCAGTGCAAATTAGTTTGGTGGCGCTCCTTTGGGGGCGCCATTTTCATTTACAATCAGCATGTTATCGCCGAGCTCAACATTCTCCCCTGTACCGAGAACTATTTTTGCAATTTTTCGCGCGCGCGGGCGCAACCCACATGTTATAGTAAACAAAACCCGATCAGAGGTTGAGACGAGACGATGAGCAGTATGACCGTTGGGCTGGATGACAGCCTGCGCCAAAAAATCATTGAAAAGCCCGATATGGTGCTGGACGACCCCAACGTGATGCGCGCGCTGGTGGCCGCGAATGAGCGCGCGATGGGTTCCAACATCGTTGATCTGCGCGGCATTGCGATGGAGCGGCTGGAAACCCGGCTTGATCGGCTTGAAGACACGCACCGGTCGGTGATTGCTGCGGCCTATGAGAACCTCGCTGGAACCAACCAGATCCATCGCGCTGTGCTCCGGCTGCTGGACCCTGAGAGCTTTGCGAGTTTTATGGAGATTTTGCGCGGTGATCTGCGTGATATCCTGCGCGTCGATGCGCTGGCGCTGATTCTGGAAACCACGCAAGAAGAGGCGGGAGCGGCAGTCGAACGCGTTGGTGACATCTTAAAGTTCACCGAAGCCGGATTCGTAGAGTCCTACCTGTCACAAGGCCGCACCTATGGCGGCGATCGCTGCGTGACTCTGCGCCAGATTCAGGCAGGACCTACGCGCATCTACGGCGACCGCGCCCCCGATCTGCGTTCTGAGGCTTGTCTGCGCCTTGATCTTGGTGCTGGTCGCCTGCCCGGCCTTTTGGTGTTCGGCGCAGAAGATCCACATCAGTTCACCCCGCAACATGGCACCGACCTGCTGACCTTTTTTGGCGGGGTATTTGAGCGCTGCATGCGCCGCTGGCTGTCTTGAGCACGGGTGATCCCACATTGATTTCTCCTGCGGCGCGCGATGCGCTGCAGATCTGGCTCGACGGTCTCGGCGCGCTGGAGGGAGCAGCCGACAACACCCGCACCGCCTATCGCGGCGACGTGGTAGATTTCCTCGCGTTCATGAGCCTCCATTTTGGTGGCCCGCAGGGACTTGGTGCCCTGAGCCAGATTACCACAGCAGATATGCGCGCATGGATGGCTTCGTCCCGCAATGCGGGCACAGGCGCGCGTTCTCTTGCTCGCAAACTCTCTGCAGTGAAAAAGTTCTACGGTTGGCTGGCCAAGCGCGAGGGGTTTGAACCCACGGCAGTTCTGTCCACGCGTTCGCCAAAGTTTCAGAAGAAACTGCCACGCCCGCTTGATAAAGACGCCGCACGGGCGATGATTGATACGGTTGAGCTACAATCCCAACAGGATTGGGTCGCCGCGCGTGATGTGGCGGTTGTTACTCTGTTGTATGGTTGTGGTCTGCGTATATCCGAGGCGCTTGGCCTGCTTGGCAAAGACGCCCCCCTCCCCGCAACCCTCAGGATAAAGGGCAAAGGCGGCAAAGAGCGGATCGTACCGGTGCTGCCCGCTGCACAACAAGCCGTGAATCGCTATCTGAAAATCTGTCCGCACCCGCAAGAGGCCAGCTTGCCCTTGTTTCGTGGCGTGCGCGGTGGCGGGCTGCATGCACGTATGATCCAAGGCGTGGTCGCCGATGCCCGCAGGCAACTGGGCTTACCCGCAACCGCGACCCCTCATGCCATGCGGCACAGTTTCGCGACTCATCTTCTTGAGGCCGGGGGCGATCTTCGTGCGATTCAGGAATTACTCGGCCACGCATCGCTCTCCACGACGCAGGCTTACACCGCGGTGGATACGGCTCATTTGATGGAAGTCTATGCGCGGTCGCATCCCAAAGCGTAACCCGATCAACAGTGCACAGGTTTCTGCGTGATCGTGTATGAGGGAGCCGATTGAAGCAAAACGCAAGGCTTGCTCTGCGCTTCTGGGTTGCGGGTTACGGCGAAATTCGTCATCACGGGCGAATGACGATTGAACTCCGTGCCCTGTCCGTCCACCTCCTGACTGCAACCGGTGCTGTATTTGCCATGCTGGCGATGCTTGCAGCGGTCGATGCAAAATGGGATCTGATGTATCTCTGGCTGGTAGTGGCCTTTGCCGTCGATGGCGTAGATGGCCCCCTTGCGCGACACTACGACGTGAAGCGTAATGCGCCGCAGTTTGACGGCGTGCTTTTGGACCTCATCATCGACTATCTCACATATGTGTTCATCCCCGCATTCGCGCTGTTTAAATCCGATCTCATGTCAGGTTGGACAGGCTGGGCGGCGATCATCGTCATTACCTTCACCAGCGCAATGTATTTTGCCGACACCCGCATGAAGACGAAGGATAACTCCTTTTCCGGCTTCCCCGGCTGCTGGAACATGCTGGTTTTGGTGATTTTTGCGCTGGAGCCCAATCACTGGGTTAGCCTCGGTCTGGTCACGCTTTTGTCGGCCACCCAGTTCTTGCCCCTAAAGTTCATCCACCCCGTTCGCACGGAGCGCTGGCGCGCGCTCTCTCTGCCCATCGCGTTGGTTTGGACAGCTCTGGCTGGTTGGACAGCTTGGGTGCAATTTGCGCCCGGTCAGCTGGTCCATTGGGCGCTATTGGTGACATCGGTCTATCTGCTGTTTGTTGGCATCGCCCAGCAAATCATCCCTTCGCGGGACTGAGACCAGCCCCACCAAACCCCGATCTGAAGCGCGAAATCGCACGCCGACGTGTCGATTGGCGTGACTTTTTACTGATATTTTCCGCTCGAAAGCGCCGGATGCAGGTTCGGTAAACCGGCTGTTAAGCATAACTCGTGAAAGTCATGGGGTATGTTTTGTTTCCGAGTTTTGGCGCAGGAGTGCGAACATGTCGATGCAAGAAGACAGTTCTTCGGTCAACGCCCGCCAGCAAGCCGCTGTCGATGGCTACAGGGCCTTTGGTAATAGCATGGCCACGCAGCAACTTGCGCGTGCGATGGCGGAGCTTCGCGAATCCGCCGCCGGTGCCCACTTCCCGCGCGAGGCTGCACCAAGTGACCGGCCAGCAGGCCCCAAACCCATCGCGAGCGAGCATGACACTGCACAGCAGGCCTTTTTGGCGCACCGCAATCTGCACCGAATGTCTGAGCGTGAGGCAAGCCGACTCTATGCGGGGGCCAAGGCGGTTATTTGATATCCTCAGCCCCATGGATCATCAGGGCAGAACACCTGAGCCTTAGGTGAAATCGCCTGCAAAAACCGGATCAGGATACCCCACCCGCGCCAAATACAAGCCGTGCCCCGGACAGACCGGACCGCAAGCGGCCCGATCTTTGGCAACAAGCGCATCGCGGACATCTTCGGGCGTCCATGCTCCCGCGCCAACACGCTCCAGTGTCCCGACAAAACTCCGCACCTGATTGTGCAGGAAACTCCGCGCACGCACATGGAAATGCACCTCTGGGCCAGAAAGGCCCTGCACCTGTTCTACCCGCAACTCATCCAGCGTCTTCACTGGGCTTGCCGCCTGACAGATGGAGGAGCGGAACGTAGTAAAATCATGATTGCCCAGCAGCATGTCAGCGCCAGCCTGCATCGCTTCTACGTCCAGTTTGTGGTTGATCTGCCAGACCTGTCCGGCATCATGGGTCGCGGGCGCGCGGCGCATCAGTATCCGAAACAGATACTGCCGCTCTATCGCGCTGAACCGGGCGTGCCAGTCATCATCTACCCGCGCAGCGTCTACAATCGCAATGGGATCGGGCTTCAGGTGATAATTCAGCGCCTCACTCAGACGAAACGGGTCCCAGTCCTTTTGCAGATCACAATGGGCAACCTGCCCTAACCCGTGAACGCCTGTATCCGTACGCCCCGCCGCAGCGATTGTATGCTCGCCCGGCTCCAGCTTGGCCAAGGCAGCTTCAATCGCGCCCTGCACGGAGGGCTGGTCCTTTTGCCTCTGCCATCCGGCAAAAGGCTTTCCATGATATTCGACTTTGAGAGCAATACGCGGCATGGGCGCGAGGTACCCCGCCAAAGCAAAACTGGCAAGCCCCGCGCCGCCACCTTGCACTGCGAGGCTGGCAACCCCATCCCAGCATGCTTATGTTCAGTCCCTGAGGCTGTGACGAGAAATTTCGGGACGAACGCTTTCTCGGGCAAGACAGCGATTGGCAGGCAGGGGGCAGAAAGTGTCGCGAGGAACAGGCGTTACAGGATTGGCTGCAGATGTGGCCGATGGAGTTTTGCGGGGCGCAGAGACATTGGGCGGGGCATTGGCCAGCCCCTTTGCCGCACCGTCATTGCGACTGGGTGTCACTGGCCTTGCGCGGGCAGGTAAAACCGTCTTTATCACCTCACTGGTCGCCAACCTGATCAACCGGGGGCGCATGTCCCAGCTTTCGGCACATCAGGATGGGCGCATCGAGGCCGCCTATTTACAGCCGCAGCCGGATGACACTGTTCCGCGCTTTGATTTTGAAAATCACCTCGCCGCTCTCACGGGGCCGGAGCCGCATTGGCCCGACAGCACGCGCGCAGTGTCCGAGTTGCGTCTGAGCCTACGCATTCGGCCCAGCGGATTGTTTGGCGGAGTCACAGGGCCACGCATCCTGCATCTGGACATTATCGACTATCCCGGCGAGTGGCTGTTGGATTTGTCGTTGATGGACAAGGATTACGCGAGTTGGTCAGCCGACGTCCTGCGCCGGATTGAAACCCGCGAAGAAGCCAAAGCCTTTAAAGCCGCTGTTAAAGCGGCCTCCCCCGCTGAGGCCCACGATGAACCCGTCGCGCAGGGGTTGGCCGCCGCTTTTGCGGACTATCTGCAGTCCGCACGCAAAGCCGGATATTACGATTGCACGCCGGGGCGGTTTTTGTTGCCCGGCGATCTAGCAGGCTCGCCCGTGCTCACATTCGCGCCGCTGCCTTCGAGCGAGGCCCCGCGGGGCAGTCTCACACGCGAAATGGCCCGCCGGTTCGAGGCCTATAAAGCCCAGGTGGTACGCCCCTTCTTTCGCGACCATTTTTCCCGCATCGACCGGCAGGTGGTGTTGGTCGATGCCCTCGGTGCGTTGCATTCCGGCCCCCCCGCCATGGAAGACCTGCGCCGGGCGATGACGGATATCCTGAGCACCTTTCGCCCCGGTTCCAACCGGTTCCTCAGCCAACTTCTGCGCGGCAAACGGGTGGAGAAGATCCTTTTCGCCGCCACCAAGGCCGATCACCTGCACCACCTTCAGCACCCTCAACTTACCGCCATTATAGAAGCGTTGACTGCAGAAGCCCGCGACCGCGCGCAATTTGCGGGCGCAGAGACGGCGGCGCTCTCCCTCGCGGCATTGCGTGCTACAACAGAGGAAATGCGCCCCCATGACGGGACAGAGCTACCCTGCGTGCGCGGGATCTTGGCTGAAAACGGCAAAGCTGCTGCGCTCTATCCCGGTCGCTTGCCAGAGGATCCCCGGCACCTGCTGACCCCTGCACGGCAGGGTGCGGAAAACTGGCTCGACGGCAGCTATGCCTCTATGCGTTTTGCGCCGCAGCCGCTGACGCTCAAGCCAGGTGACGGGCCGCCCCACATTCGGCTGGATCGGGCCGCAGAATTTCTGATCGGTGATCGCCTGTGACTTACGTTTTGCGCCCCGCAACGCCGCTCGATGCCAGCAAGATCGGCGAAATCCTCTATCGTTTTGAACATGAAACGCCATGGATGCCCAAGGAGCATTCGCGGGTTGAGGCGATCGCCTTTTGTGACCGTATGATCTCGCGCGGGTGGGTCACTGTGGCCGAAGATTGCTCAACAGACATGATCCTCGGGTTTTGCGCTCAGGATGGGGCAGAGGTTTGTTCTCTTTATCTGTCGCCAGAGCACACCGGTTGCGGCATCGGCAAACGATTGCTGGACCACGCGAAACGACAGACCTCAAAACTGAGACTTTGGACCTTTCAGGCCAATCTCGCAGCCCAGCGGTTTTATCTGCGCGAAGGGTTTGTCGAGAAAAAACGCACAGATGGTCAGCGCAACAGCGAAGGCCTGCCGGACATCGAGTACCATTGGCACGCCCAAGAGATGGAGACCGCTACATGAGCCGCGACCCCATTGTATTTGACGTAGAACCTGACGATCAAACGGCTCCGAATGTCAGCGAGGCTCCACCGGTGCCGGATCTTGATGCACCCACAGCGGTGCAAGCCTCGGTCACCGCACTGGGCAAAAACAAACGCTCCGGCTGGGGCGGTTGGATCTGGGGGCTGGTCGCCGGTCTGATCACCACCATCGCAACGGTGGCCGCGTGGGACTATGCCAACAGCTTGCTCGACCGGATGCCCGTGCTCGGCCTTATCTTTACGGCAGCATTTGCAGGGCTTGCCCTTGCGGCACTGGCCTTTTGTGCCAAAGAACTGGCCGCGGTTGGTCGGGTTCGCCGCGTCGAGGGGTTGCGACAAGGGTGTCGCACGGCGCGTGGCGGCACCTTGAAAGAGGCGCAAACGCAGATCGCGGCATTACAGCGGTTTTACAACGGGCGCGCGGATCTGGAATGGGGTCTGCGCAACCTCAATGAGCGAGAAGACGAGATCCTCGATGCGGATGCATTGGTTGACCTTGCCGAAGCAGAGCTGATGCGTCCGCTGGACGCACGCGCGGTTGCAGAAGTCGAAGCCGCCGCCCGCCAAGTAGCAGGCGTCACGGCACTGGTTCCGTTAGCATTGGCCGATGTGCTGACCGCATTGGTCTCGAGCCTGCGCATGATCCGGCGCATTGCTGAGATTTACGGCGGGCGTTCTGGCCTATTCAGTTCATGGCGACTCACGCGTGCAGTGCTCTCTCATCTGGTTGCAACCGGTGCGGTTGCGATTGGCGACGACCTGCTAGAGCCCATCCTTGGTGCGTCCGTGCTTTCCAAACTCTCTCGTCGCTTTGGTGAAGGTTTGGTGAACGGTGCATTGACCGCACGGGTTGGCATTGCAGCGATTGAAGTTTGCCGTCCCATGGCCTTTGAAAATCAGCAAAAACCACGGCTGGCAAAGGTGCTTCAGCGAGCGCTCAGCGGCTTTGCTAAGTGATTTCCGAGCAAAACTCTCGCATTTCAACACCCGACTAAATCTATCAACTATTTGAAAATAAACAAAAAATATATTGCACTCCCTCAATTTAGAATCTATCTAAGTTACAGAGCCAAACACGGCCCTACCCTTAGGGCCGTTCAGCCAAGGAGAGTGATATGACTACTTCCGCATGCAGCAGCTGTGCCTTCTATGAAGACCACAAAGCCAACAATGAACAGACGCTGGAAAACGCCGGTCTGTGCCGCTTCAACCCGCCGGTCTTTCAACCAGAAGCAGCAGAGCGTGGGTACTGGCCCGTTGTCAAAAAAGACGACTGGTGCGGTCATTTTGAAAACGAAGCTGCCTGATCGCAGGGCAGCCCAGTGATTTGAGCAAACGCCAGCCAAGCCAGCCAGTTCGCCAGACATCTCCCTCGCCCGCCAGCATTCGCCAGCCAGCCCGGTAGATATCCAGCCCACTCGCAAGCACGCCAGTCATGCTCAAATCAGTACAGCAAGCCAGCCCGCGTTTCATCGTCAGCCCGCTCGCTATATCAAACCGCCTGAGGGTCCCCTCCGGCGGTTTCTTTATGGAATGCGCCTCCGCGCGATCCAAGACATTCAGATCAGCCGGGGTGGCTCTCCCTTTGGCTGGCGCATCGATTCAATGCCGGTGCGAAACCCTTCGCCTATACGATCCGCCAGATGCCCCCACTGCATGGCCTGCTCAGCGCTGAGTTCACGATTGAGCACATTGTGAAACAAACCGAGCCAAATGGGGAAATGCTCTGGCTTCACATCTGGACGGGCCAGATGCTCTCGCATCGGGAACCCATCGTAGACCCGCTCGCGCAGAATAGCATTGCGCCAGAAATTGGCGATTTTTGCCTCATGTTCCGGCCAATCGGAGACATGCGCCGCGAACACTGGCCCGATGACAGGATGACGCCGTACCTCGCTGTAAAAGACACGCACGACACGCCGGATATCATCTGCCGTAATGTCGAAACGAGCCAATGGATGCGCGTCCTGCATAATCTCTCCGCTCCGCTCTGATAGCGCCCTCAAGGTAATAATAAAATCGCCCTGCAAAAAGGGGCGCATAGCGTCGCACCCTACTGGATCCGCAGACGCACTTTACCCTTGCGCCGCAAGCCCCTATAAGCGCCCTCATGACACCGACTGCAACACGACGTGTGGCCATCATTATTCGAATTATAAACCCGGCGCTCTGAGTAGACGAGACGCCGGGCAAAGGTGCTTGAGTGATCGCACCGAACCGAATATCCCCAAACCGACCCGTTGATGCAAAAGGACGCCACCGATATGTGCGCCGAAAAAACCGAAGCCACGCCCGAATACAAAGACACGCTGAACCTTCCCAAAACCGATTTCCCCATGCGCGCAGGCCTGCCCAAGCGCGAGCCCGCATGGCTGGAACGCTGGGAGGAGATCGGCGTTTATGATCGTCTGCGCGAAAAGGAAGGCCGCCAGCCTTTCGTCCTGCACGACGGCCCCCCCTATGCAAACGGCCATCTGCACATTGGCCATGCGTTGAACAAGACCATCAAGGACATGATCGTCCGCTCGCATCAGATGATGGGTTTTGACAGCCGCTATGTGCCGGGCTGGGATTGCCACGGTCTGCCGATCGAATGGAAAATCGAAGAGCAGTACCGCAAGAAGGGCAAGAACAAGGATGCGGTGCCGGTCATCGAATTCCGTCAGGAGTGCCGCAAGTTCGCCGAGGGCTGGATCGACATCCAGCGCGAGGAGTTCAAGCGTCTGGGCATCACCGGCAACTGGCCAAATCCCTACATCACCATGGATTATCATGCCGAGGCGGTGATCGCCGAGGAATTCATGAAGTTCCTGATGAACGGCACGCTCTATCAGGGCTCCAAGCCCGTGATGTGGTCGCCGGTTGAAAAAACAGCACTGGCCGAAGCCGAGGTCGAATACCACGACAAGGAAAGCTTTACCATCTGGGTGAAGTTTAAGGTGGCTGAACCTGCGGATCACAAACTGGCAGGCGCGCATGTGGTGATCTGGACCACGACTCCTTGGACGATGCCGTCGAACAAAGCCGTCGTTTACGGCGCAGATATTGCGTACGGTCTCTATGAGGTGACCGGTACGCCGGAGGAATGCTGGGTCAACGTAGGCGACAAATATCTGCTTGCCGACAATCTGGCCGCAGATGTGTTCAAACGCGCCCGCCTTTCAGAAGATCAGTATACGCGTGTGGCGGACGTCTCTGCCGATGACCTTGCGGGCATTGGCCTCGCCCACCCACTCGCCGGGGCCGAAGGCTCCAACGGTGAATGGGACGACATCCGCGACTTCCGCGCCGCCGACTTTGTGACCGACACCGAAGGCACCGGCTTTGTTCATTGCGCGCCGAGCCACGGCATGGAGGAATTCGAACTCTACCGTGATCTCGGGATGCTGGAGCAGGTCATCACCTATAACGTGATGGACGATGGCGGCTTCCGAGCCGACCTGCCGTTCTTTGGCGGCAAATATATCCTTAACCGCAAGGGTGGCGAAGGCGACGCGAACAAGGCGATCATCGACAAGCTGGTCGAAGTTGGCGGGCTTCTGGCGCGTGGCAAGATCAAGCACAGCTATCCGCACTCTTGGCGCTCCAAGGCGCCGATCATCTATCGCAACACCCCGCAGTGGTTTGCCGGTGTGGACCGCAAGCTGGATGACGGCATGGGCGACTATGGCGACACCATCCGCGAACGCGCGCTGCGCTCGATCGATGAGCTGGTGAAATGGACGCCGCAGACCGGCCGCAACCGTCTCTATTCGATGATTGAGAACCGCCCGGACTGGGTGCTGTCACGCCAGCGCGCATGGGGCGTTCCACTCACATGCTTCACCAAAAAGGGCGCACTGCCTACGGATGCGGACTATCTTCTGCGCAATGCCGAGGTAAACGCCCGCATCACCGCCGCGTTTGAGGAAAACGGCGCGGATGTCTGGTATGAGGACGGTTTCAAAGCCAAGGTGCTCGACGGGATCGTGAACCCGGATGACTATGAGCAGGTGTTCGACGTGCTCGACGTGTGGTTCGATTCCGGCTCCACCCATGCCTTTGTCCTGCGCGACCGCGAAGATGGCACCGAGGACGGGATTGCCGACGTCTACATGGAAGGCACCGACCAGCACCGCGGCTGGTTCCATTCCTCGTTGTTGCAGGCCTCTGCCACCAAAGGTCGCGCGCCCTATCGCAACGTGGTGACGCATGGCTTCACGCTGGATGAGAAGGGCATGAAAATGTCCAAGAGCCTCGGCAACACCATCGTGCCCGAGGAAATCGTCAAGCAATACGGCGCTGACATCCTGCGTCTCTGGGTGGCCCAAACCGACTACACCGCCGACCAGCGGATCGGTGCGGAGATCCTGAAAGGCACTGCCGACAGCTACCGCCGCCTGCGCAACACCATGCGCTACATGCTGGGTAGCCTCAGCGATTTCAGCGAAGATCAGCGGGTAGAGCCTGCAGACATGCCCGAGCTGGAGCAATGGGTACTGCACCGCCTGGCCGAACTCGATCACACCGTGAAAGCTGGCTATAAAGCGTTTGATTTCAACGGTGTGTGGCAAGCGATCTTTAACTTTGCCACCGTCGATCTGTCGGCCTTCTACTTCGATATCCGCAAGGATGCGCTCTATTGCGATGGCGACACGTTGAACGCTCGCGCCGCACGCACGGTGCTGGATATCCTGTTCCACCGCCTCACCACGTGGCTCGCGCCGATCCTCGTGTTCACGATGGAAGAGGTCTGGCTGGAGCGCTTCCCCGGCGCGGACAGCTCGGTTCATCTGGTGGATATGCCGGACACGCCGCGCGACTGGATTAACGAACCTCTGGCTGCCAAATGGGCCAAGGTGCGTCAGGCGCGTCGCGTTGTGACCGCTGCCCTTGAGGTTCAGCGTACAGATAAGGTGATCGGTGCGTCGCTAGAGGCTGCGCCCGTGGTGCATGTGCGCGAGGCGGATGTCTTGGCGGCGCTGGAGTCGGTGAACTTTGCCGATGTCTGCATCACCTCCGGCGTGCAGTTGACCAATGACCCAAGCCCGGCAGAAGCCTATCGCCTGCCGGAAATCGAAGGGGTCTCAGTTGTCTTTGAAAAAGCCGAAGGCGAGAAGTGCCAGCGATGCTGGAAGATCCTGCCAGATGTGGGCACGCACGCCCATCCGGGCACCTGTGGCCGCTGCAACAGCGCGCTAGCGAGCTGATAGGCAACACAAGCTAAAAGAACAAACGCCCGGAGATGTTTCTCCGGGCGTTTTCATTTGGTGCGTCACCAAGAGTCTGTTCAGGCGGCAATCCGGGATAAGACGTCTTGAGTGTTGGTGTACATTTCCTGTGCAAAACTGCCTGAGGAAATGCCACGAAAGACATTATCCTGCGCATCCGCAGCTTGCTGCCGCATCTGACTGTTCAGCAAATTTTCCAGCGGCGGCAGGCTGATCGGGTCGAGTGCGTCTGGCAGCGGTGGCAGGGGCCCTTCTGCTCGGATCGCATTCTCAGACGAAGGCACGGCAGATGCGCTGTCGTAGGCTGCAAGACTATCGCTGCTGAACAGTGAGTCCAGATCACGATCTTTTGGCGCTGGGTCATCGCTCAGGAAATTGCCCAAGCGACTGTTGGCAAACTCAGCACCCGTGGCACCGCTACCATTCGACGACAGAGCCACCGTATCTGTCACGGTAAAGACAACCGGCGTGATATTGCTCGAGGGCACGCCAGAATAGGGGCGCATTGCTGTAATCATCTCAGTTCCTTTCCACCTGCGTGTCGGGTCGAGACTTCCCAATTTGGGGGTCAAAGGAATTATACCTGAGAAAACGTGGCTTCGGGCGCGATCAATAGGCTTTTAGGTATTTCATCCAGATACAGGAGATAGCCTATCACTACGGAGCCAGTATCTTTTTAGCGCGTTCATAGTTCTGGCGCGCGATCAAGGCACTCATCGGGATCGGCCCCTCAACGCTACCTGATATGAGACTTTGTAAATACCGGGATTGCGCAATGCTGCCTGCGCAGCTCGATGTTATATCTTCATGTTCGATGACTGTAACAGATTTCTGTTTTAAGTCAGGGTGGTGTATGACGACTTCCTGCTGATTCAACGCTTGTTCACGCTGGATGGCGAATGCCAGTCCCTTTGACTTACCAGTCGTCAAAGCGTCCCCGACTTCCTGCGGGGCATTCTGCTCCCGCAGGGATTTATGCGACGGAACGACACCTTGCGTATGGCCCCGCAACATGCGGTAGACCCCAAGGTCGGCGATGACAGGGTTCATGGATCTTCTTTCGGTCGCACAAATTATGTTCTTTCCATTTTAAGAAAATTTTCAACTCAGTCACTGAAATAGCGTCGTCTCCGGCACGCGCAGGAGGATAGCTCATCGCTGCGAAGGTCGTGCTTACCTCTCCCATAGGATGGACGCATGGCGCGGCTGCAGACGAACAAAGCCCTCCGGGAGGGGAGGGCTTTGCGGGAGCGATCACAGACCGCTATGTGGTGAGGGTGTTACTCTGCCGCTTCGGCGTAGTCCTCCATCGGTGGGCAGGTGCACACCAGATGGCGGTCGCCGTAGACATTGTCGACGCGGTTAACCGGCGGCCAGTATTTGTCGACGCGGAAGGCCCCCGGAGGGAAGCAGCCCTGTTCGCGCGAATAGGGGCGATCCCAGTCTTTCACCAGATCTTCCATCGTGTGCGGGGCGTTCTTCAGCGCGTTGTTCTCACGCGGCATCTCGCCCGCTTCGACGGCCTTGATCTCATCCCGGATCGACAGCATCGCCTCAATGAAACGGTCCAGCTCGGCTTTGGTTTCCGATTCCGTCGGCTCCACCATCAACGTGCCCGCAACCGGCCAGCTCATGGTCGGCGCATGGAAACCGCTGTCCATCAGGCGCTTGGCCACATCGTCAACGGTCACATCCGCACTGTCGGCAAAGGGACGGGTGTCCAGAATGCACTCATGCGCAACCCGGCCGGTCGGTCCCTTATAGAGGACGTCATAGGCCCCTTCGAGCCGCTTCGCGAGGTAGTTCGCCGACAGGATCGCAACCTTGGTCGCCTGCGTCAGACCCGCGCCGCCCATCATCAGGCAGTAGGCCCAGGAGATGGTCAGGATTGAGGCCGACCCCAGAGGTGCCGCCGAAACCGGCCCCTCAACGCCGCCGGTTTCCGGATGACCCGGCAGATGCTCAATCAGATGCGATTTCACCCCGATCGGTCCCATGCCGGGGCCGCCGCCGCCGTGCGGGATGGCAAAGGTCTTGTGCAGGTTCAGGTGGCTCACGTCACCGCCCAGATCGCCCGGACGGCTGAGGCCCACCATGGCGTTCATATTGGCACCGTCGATATAGACCTGACCGCCGGAGTCATGGGTGATCTTGCAAACCTCATGCACCGTTTCCTCAAACACACCATGGGTCGAGGGATAGGTGATCATGCAGCCTGCAAGGTGCTCGGCGTGTTTTTCCGCCTTGGCGCGGAAGTCCTCAAGGTCGATATCGCCCTTCTCGTCGGACTTTACCGGAACCACTTTCCAGCCCACCATCTGCGCCGACGCCGGGTTGGTGCCATGGGCGCTCATCGGGATCAGACAGATGTTGCGATGCCCCTCACCGCGCGCCTTGTGGTAGGCGGCGATGGTCAGCAGACCCGCATATTCCCCCTGCGCGCCGGAGTTCGGCTGCATGGAGATCGCATCATAGCCGGTGATATCGCAGAGTTTGGAGGACAGATCCGTGACCAACTCCCCATAACCTTCCTGCTGATCCGCAGGCGCAAAGGGATGGATGGTCGAAAACTCCGGCCAGCTGAGCGGCATCATTTCCGCCGCCGCGTTCAGCTTCATGGTGCAGGAGCCAAGCGGGATCATTGCACGGTCCAGCGCCAGATCGCGGTCCGCGAGGCGACGCATATAGCGCATCATTTCGGTCTCGGCCCGGTTCATGTGGAAGATCGGGTGCGTCAGGTATTCTGACTTGCGGTGCATGTTCTCAGGCACCCGGTACTGGGGGCTGAAATCATCATCCGCACGCACGATACCGAAGGCGCGCCAGACCGCCTCGATGGTCTCGGGGCGCGTGGTCTCATCGACAGAGATCCCCACACGGGTTTCACCCACGCGACGCAGGTTGATGCCCTCATCAACGGCGGATTTCATCACCGCTGCCTGCAACGGGCCGACATCCACGGTGATGGTGTCAAAGAACGCCTGCGGGTCGACCTTGAAGCCGGCCTCTTCAAGACCTTTGGCCAGACGCACGGCCTTGCGGTGAATGCGCTGCGCGATCGCCTGCAACCCTTTGGGGCCGTGGAAAACTGCATACATCGACGCCATCACCGCCAGCAGCGCCTGCGCGGTGCAGACGTTGGAGGTCGCCTTTTCGCGGCGGATGTGCTGTTCGCGGGTCTGAAGCGACAGGCGATAGGCTTTGTTGCCATGTGCGTCGACAGACACGCCGACGATGCGGCCCGGCATGTTGCGCTTGTAGGCGTCCTTGGTCGCCATATAGGCCGCATGCGGACCACCTGCGCCCACCGGCACGCCAAAACGCTGGGTGGAGCCAACTGCAATATCCGCCCCCATCGCGCCCGGCTCTTTCAACAGGGTCAGCGACATCGGGTCAGCCGAAACAACGGCGATACCCTTGTGCTCATGCAGCTTGGCGATGTGATCGGTGAAGTCACGCACATGGCCATAGGTGCCCGGATACTGGAACAGCGCACCAAAGACCGCCTCGGGGTCCATCTTGTCGGGGTTGCCGACAATGACCTCGATCCCCAGCGGTTCGGCGCGGGTTTTCACCACTGCGATGTTCTGCGGGTGGCAATCGCGGTCCACAAAGAAGGCCTTTGCCTTCGACTTCGACACGCGCTCCGCCATGGTCATCGCTTCGGCGCAGGCGGTGGCCTCGTCCAGCAGCGATGCGTTGGCAATCTCCAGACCGGTGAGATCCGAAATCATCGTCTGGAAGTTCAACAGCGCCTCCAGGCGACCCTGCGAGATCTCGGGCTGGTAGGGCGTATAGGCCGTGTACCACGCGGGATTTTCCAAAATGTTGCGCTGGATCGCGGGCGGGGTCACGGTGCCGTGGTAGCCCTGACCGATCAGCGAGGTCATCATCTTGTTCTTGCCTGCGACCTCACGCATGTGAAACAGCAACTCGCGCTCGGACATCGGGCGACCAAAGTCCAGCGCCGCTTTCTGGCGGATGGATTTCGGCACGGTCTCGTCGATCAGCGCATCAAGGCTGTCGGCACCAACCACCTTGAGCATCTCGGCCATTTCCTCGGGCGAGGGGCCGATATGGCGCCGGTTGGCAAAATCATAAGGAAGGTAATCTGTCGGTTCGAAAGGCATCTTTTGCCTCCTTCAGGGTCTGTCAGATCTCGGGATCAAAGGCATGCAACAACAGGTCGGGCGTGCCCGGTGATGCCCTCGCAGGTAAAAGACGGGCCCGCACCGGATGGCGACGGGCCCAGAAACATCAGCCGATGAAGTCTTTGTAGCCGGCCTCATCCATGTAGTCGTCCATCGGCGACATGTCGGAAACCTTGAGCTTGAAGAACCACGCCTCGCCTTCCGGGTCGTCATTGACCTTGGAGGGTTCGTCCACGATGGCCTCGTTCACTTCGACAACTTCACCGTCCAGAGGCGCAAGAATGTCGGAAGCCGCTTTGACGGATTCGATCACCACGATCTCATCGTCCTTGGAGACTTCGCTGCCGACTTCGGGCAGTTCAACAAAGACCACATCGCCCAGTTGCTCTGCCGCGTGCGCGGTGATGCCAACGGTCACGATCTCGCCTTCGACCTGCAGCCATTCGTGTTCTTCGGTATATTTCATGGGTTCTCTTCCTGTGTTGGCCGTTCTTTTCGGGGACGGGTATTCAGCGTTTAAAGTTGGCTGCCACAAAGGGCAGTTTTGCGACGGTGACCGGCACGCGCTTGCCGCGCAGCTCACCGAATATCTGGGTCTCTAGGGCTGCGTGCTCTGCCGTGACATAGCCCATAGCGACAGGGCCGCCCACGGTTGGACCAAAGCCACCGGAGGTAATGGTGCCGATCGGCGCGCCACCTTCGGCAGCGGCATAAAGCACAACGCCTTCGCGCATCGGCGCGCGACCTTCGGGCTTCAGGCCCACACGCTTGCGCGGAGCATTCCCGCCGAGATCGGCAAAGACCGCATCCGCACCGGGAAAGCCGCCCGCGCGGTCGCCATCCGGGCGACGCACCTTCTGGATGGCCCAGCCCAGCGCGGCCTCAAACGGGCGCGTTTCGGTGTCGATGTCGTGACCATAGAGGCAAAGACCGCCCTCAAGCCGCAGCGAGTCCCGCGCACCAAGGCCGATGGCCTCAACGTCGGGCTGTTCCAGCAGCGCGCTGGCAAACTGCGCCGCCACTGCCTCGGGTACGGAGATTTCATATCCGTCTTCACCGGTGTAGCCGGACCGCGAAATCCACAGCTCGGCACCCGCATAGTCAAATGTCGCTACATCCATGAATTTCATCGCCGCCACACCCGGCACCAGCGCCTCCAGCGCCGCCTCGGCAGCCGGGCCTTGCAGGGCCACAAGTGCGCGGTCGGTGACCGGCTCGACGCTGATTTCAGGTTCGAGTGCGGCTTTCATACGGGCGATGTCGGCGTCTTTGCAGGCGGCGTTCACAACGACAAACAGATGGTCGCCACGGTTGGCAAACATCAGGTCATCCTCGATACCCCCCGCGTCGTTGGTGAACAGGCCATAGCGCTGACGGCCCTCAGAAAGCCCCAGCACATCCATCGGCACCAGTTTTTCAAAAGCGTTTGCGACGGCCTCATAGCTCTCACCGCGCAGGATCACCTGCCCCATGTGGCTGACATCAAAAAGCCCGGCCTTCTCGCGCGTGTGAGTGTGTTCCTTCATGATCCCCAGCGGATATTGCACGGGCATGGAATAGCCTGCAAAGGGCACCATCTTGGCCCCGAGGCTTTCGTGCAATTCAGTAAGGGGGGTGGTCTTCAGATCCGACATTTCTGCCTGCCTTCCGCGTCTGCGGCCGGTGCGGTCAAATCACAACATGTCAACGCGTCGTTTGGCATCCGGCATCCAAGGTTTTGCGCAGGCTCCGCCTGCACGCTTTGATGCCCCCTCTGTCCCTTCGCCTGAGATCGTTATCCCTTCGGCGTCCCGGTCTGGCCGGGCCCTCTCCAGAGTAGTTACGCGCACACGGTCCTTTTGGCCTGAGAGTTTCCGGGGCGGTTGCTCCTTCGGCACCGAATTCCTCGGCCTGTGACGCCTTGGATCGGTTCTCCCATGTACTGCGGCGGACGCTACCAGTGGGCCGCATCTGACGCAAGACGGAATCGGTCCCCATCCTGTCGCAAATGGTTACCTATTTTGCCACCAAGGCAATTGTATCAAGCGACAAGCATTATTGTGCGGGTGGATTGCCGGACGCAAAAAGCGCTGCCATAGCTTTGCGCATGAAGATAGCGATCAACGGATTCGGCCGTATTGGCCGCACGATCTTACGTCAGATCCTGACCAGCCCACGTGGCTCCGGGATTGAGGTGGCTTGCATCAACGACATCACCGATCCTGAGATGTGCGCCTATCTGTTTCAATACGACAGTACATTTGGCCCCTACCCCGGCGAAGTCTCGCTGGAAGACGGTGTGCTCTGTGTTGACGGCAAGCGTATCCCGCTCCATCAGCAAGCCAATGTGACCAATCTGGATCTCTCTGGCGTTGATCTCCTGATGGAATGTACTGGCATCGCGCGCACCACGGATCTGGCAGAACGTGGCCTGACGGCCGGAGCGAGCAAAGTCCTGATTTCAGGGCCTTCCCCTGCGGCAGAGGTCACTGTGGTCTATGGTGTGAATGATGATGCGCTCGCCGGTGCTCAGATCGTATCGAATGCGTCCTGCACCACCAATGCGGTGGCCGGTCTTGTGCAACTGGTCGATGAGGTCGCGGGGATCGAAACCGGTCACATGACGACGATCCATTGCTATACCAACTCCCAACCCATGGTGGACACCCCGCGCGGTGATTTCGCCAGATCGCGTGGTGGCGCGCAGTCCATGGTGCCCACCACAACCTCTGCCATGCATCTGATCGATGTTGTCCTGCCCCATCTTGCCGGGCGCATTTCGGGCGCGGCTGTGCGGGTTCCCACCGCCAGTGTCTCTGCGGTGGATCTGGTGGCCTCCCTTCGGAGTGAGTGGGAAGAGGCGCGCTTGCTGGCTGCGCTCAAAGACGCCGCCGCGCATTCCCCCATTCTCGGCTGGACCGAACAACCTCTGGTCTCATCTGATCTGCGCGCGCGTCCAGAGTCGCTGATCATCGCCGCACCAGAGGCCCGCATGGTCGGTGGGCAACAATTGCGGATTTTTGGCTGGTACGACAACGAGTGGGGTTTTTCGGCCCGTATGCTAGATGTGGCGCGCGCCATGCACTCAGGCGCGTAATCGGCAAATTTCCGCCACCACAGGCCCACATCTCAACCTCACGTAGAACCATTCTGCGGGCGGAGGTTTTACGGCGCAGGTCAAGCGTGTAGCGTCAAACGCATATGCCGTGCGCCGGTTTTAGCCAACCGCGGCCCAACAGTTCATACGATTGCCCGCTGCCGGAGACTTCATGATCAGCTTTCGCCATTCGCGCCGGACCGCATTGACCCTGTGTCGCGCCCTGCGTCCTCTTTCACTGGCAATCGGCTTTAGCGCAGCATTGCATACGACCCCGTTGGTCGCGCTTGAGGCAAATCTCACCGCACCCAAAGCGACTGAGGACCTCACCGACCGGTTGCGTGCGTCCAGCGCAGCACTGGGACTTGGTAGCAACTCGGAAATTCAAGAAGTCATCGCCGCTTCTCTGTCTGATTATCGCACGTTGGTGCAGGTGCTCTATGATGCCGGGTATTTTGCACCGGTGGTGAACATCCGAATTGATGGTCGCGAGGCCGCAGCGATCAACTTGCTCAACCCGCCCAAGGTCATCAAAAATATCGCCATCACCGTCGATCCGGGGCCTGAATTTGTGTTTGGCCGTGCGGAGGTTGCTCCTTTGCCGACGGGCCGTACGGCCACCTTGCCTGAAAATTTTGCACCCGGACAACCGGCCAGTACCGGCGCTATTCAGGAAGCCGCCACCGCAGGCCTGAGCGCATGGGATCGTGCGGGCCACGCCAAGGCTGAACTCGCCAGCCAGTCGATCACTGCAGATGCCGTCAAACGTCGGCTGGACGCAGAACTCCGGATCGCACCGGGACCGCAACTGCGCTTGGGCAAGCTCAGGATAAAAGGCGAGTCTGACGTGCGACGTGAGGCCATGCAGCGCATTGCAGGTTTTGCAACCGGGCACACGTATCACCCTGACCTCGTTGCCAAAGCGGCCAATCGCCTGCGTCGCACCGGAGCGTTTTCAACCGTTGCACTCCGACAGGCCGAAACCCCGAACCCAGATGGGTCGCTCGATTTCATCGCCGAAGTAGAAGATCTGCCCAAACGTCGTTTCACCTTTGGGGTGGAGATTTCCTCGTCGGAGGCAATGGAACTGAGCACCAGTTGGATGCACCGAAACCTGTTTGGGGCTGCGGAACGTTTGAAAATCGATCTGTCGGTCAGCGGTATTGGCACCAGCGACATCGACAGCAGTATCACCGCCCGCCTTGATCGCCCCGCCGCTCTTGGGACAGACCGAACCCTGTTTTATGTCGGCGCACTCGAACAACTGCGTGAGGAGCATTATTCCGCCCGCAGCGCAACCGCAGCCATCGGGGTGCGGCGCACGGTCTCAGACACAACCTTCGTCGAGGGCGCTCTGGGGGTGCGCTACGTGAAAGCAGATGACGCCTATGGCAATAACCGCGAGTTTAAATACCTCGCTGCGCGTCTGCGGGGCGAAAAAGACAAGCGCGACATCAAGACCAACCCGACTTCCGGGTATTATCTGGACGGGGAAATCGTCCCCTTTGTCGGGATTTCCGGTGGCGATCCGGGTGTGCAGATCAATATCGACGCGCGTGGTTATAAGGCGCTTGGCAGTTCTGATCGCGTGGTGCTCGCGGGGCGGGTGCAACTGGGATCCGTTATTGGTCCCGACCCCAGTGATGTATCACCAACCTTCCTCTATTTTTCGGGCGGGGCCGGGTCCGTACGGGGGCAAGAATATCAGTCGCTTGGCATCGACACGCCCGGTGGCACTGCTGGTGGGCGGTCCTACCTCGCCCTTTCCGGCGAGGTACGCGGGCGCATCACTGACAGCATTTCGCTGGTGGGTTTTTATGATGTTGGTTTTGTAGACCAGAACAGCTTTATCAGTGGCGACAGCGAATATCATGCGGGTGCCGGGATCGGCCTGCGCTACGATGTGACCGGAATTGGCCCCATCCGGCTGGATCTTGCTATGCCCGTCTCCGGCGACACCGACGACGGCTTGCAGTTTTACATTGGCATAGGACAAGCGTTTTGAAACATAAGTTCCGCAGCCTCATTGTCATCGGCGGCCTGACCGCCAGTACCGCGCTGACACCGGTGTCCCTGATGGCGCAGGACGCCTCCGAGTCCGGTGGCCTTCTGGTCTCGTTCTTAGAGGACACGCTTTCCGGCGATAGCCGCGCCATTAGCGTGCAGGGGCTGGAGGGCGCATTTTCCTCACAAGCCAAGATCGCCAAACTGACAGTGTCCGACGAGGATGGCGTCTGGCTGACAGTGGAAGGGGCTGAACTGGATTGGAATCGTCTGGCATTGGTGCGCGGTCGTTTCTCTGTGAACCACCTCAAGGCGGATCGTATCATCGTCGAGCGCAGCCCCAAATCGCTGCCTGCTGACCCAGACTTGCCCACACCAGAAGCCACGCCCTTTTCACTGCCTGAATTACCCGTAGCGCTGGAAATTGGTGAAATCGCAGCCAATGAAATCCTGCTGGGCGAGGAACTTGCCGGGCAAGAAGCGGCCCTATCCGTCAATGGCGCGCTGACACTCGCTGATGGTGCATTGGATACCAGCCTGCGCGTCGCGCGGCTGGACCGGCGCGGCGATGCATTGACGCTGAAGGCCTCATTCGCAAACTCGACAGAGCAGCTGGCACTGGATCTCGCCTTGAACGAGGCATCTGGCGGGCTGTTGTCGACCGTCATGGACCTTCCCGGCCGTCCGGATCTGAGCCTGGCGGTGAAGGGCGAAGGGCCACTGGCCGACTTCACCGCAGACATCGGCTTTGCCACCAATGGTAACGACCGGATCACCGGCACCGTCAGTCTCGCGGGGCTTGCGGATGTGGCGGGTGGCGCAGAGGCAGGACTGGCATTCGCCGCTGATCTGGGCGGCAATATCGACCCGCTCCTGCCACCGGATTATCGCACCTTCTTTGGCCCCGGCCTGCGCGCCAATGTGAAAGGGCGCACCTTGGCCTCCGGTGGCGTTGAGCTGGACAATCTCGTTCTGCGCACTCGTGCGTTGCAAATGACCGGGGCGCTGTTGCTTGAGGGTGGCAATTTGCAGACCGCCAACCTCAAGGCCGCCATCACGCCACCGCAGGGGCAAGCCGCTGTGATCCTGCCGGTTTCGGGCGCAGACACCACCGTTGCTGCCGTCACCATGGATTTGAAAAAGCCCGAAGGCGAAAACTGGACGATCAACGCAGAACTCGACAGCCTGCGCACCCCGGACATGAGCATCAAACGCGCTGTCATCAGCGCTGCGGGCGAATTGGATCAAAGCGCAGGATTCGCGCTGGATGGTGCGCTTGATGCCCGTCTCAATGGATTTGTTCTTGCAGATCCAGCCCTTGCGGCAGCAACAGGCAGAGATCTGACTCTAAGTGCGCGTCTAACCACCGAAGATGGTGCGGATTTCCTGATCCGTGACCTCGACCTGCAAGGCGATACATATGCCGCACGTGGAGAACTGAGATTTAACGGCGTCGAGGGCGACGTACGTATCGCAACCGAACTGGCGATTGAGGCGGAAAACCTGACCCGCTTTTCCGACATTGCCGGGCTTGATCTGTCGGGGGCTGCCACCGCAGATGTCACCGGGCATTACCAGCCGCTCAGTGGGGCGTTTGGTGTGGATCTGTCACTGCTCGGGCAGGATCTTGGCACTGGCATCGCGGATGTGGACCCGCTTTTGGTGGGCGATAGCACGCTAAAGCTGGTCGCCGCGCGTGATACAGCAGGGCTGCGCATTGACCAGCTCGATTTAAAAACCGCCGAAGTAACTGCCAACGGGCAAGGGACGCTGGACAGTGGCGAAGGCGCGCTGCGTCTGGATGCCAAGCTCGCCAAACTCGAGCGCTTTGTGGCGGAACTTCCCGGTCCACTGACACTGGCCGCGAATTTCGACCGCACCGGAGACCGTCTTGATGGCACCGTGGAATTGCGCGGGCCGCGCAAAACTTCGATGGATCTAGACGGCAGCTTTACCCTCGCCGGGGCGGCTGACTTTGGCTTTGAGGCTTTTGTCGGCGCGCCAGAGGCCTTTGCGCCACAACTGGCCGGCGCGCCACTGATTGCCGAAGGCACCGCAAGCCGACGTGAGGCACAATGGACGGGCCAAGCCTATGTGAGCGCAACCGGCGGCGCACGCGCACGCATAAAAGGCGGCTTTAGCGAAGCAGACGGTGCCGTCGATCTTGATCTTTCAACTTTGATCGCACGGGTCGAACAATTTGCCCCCTCAATCAGAGGCGAAGCGACAGCAAAACTGACCGCAACCCGACGCGATGGGCAATGGCAGGCAGAAGGCGATGTGACCGCCCCCGGAGAAACCATCGCGCGATTTGATGGTGCTTTTGTGGAAAGCTCTGGCGATGTTGATCTCGACCTAAAGGCTGAGGTGGCGGATGTACGCGCCTATGCCCCCACCCTACCCGGTCAAGCCTCAGCCGATATCTCTGCGACCCGGCGCGCAGGAGAATGGAAGGGCGGTGGTGAAATCACCGGCCCAGCGGGTGCCTCTGCCAAGGTGGACGGCCAGTTCGATGAGGCTGACGGCTCTGCCCGCGTGAATTACGACGCTGTGGTACGGCAACTGCAACAAATTGTACCTGGGCTCGACGGGGTCCTCACTGCCAAGGGGGACGCCAGCCGCACCGATGGGGTGTGGACGATCGAGAGCACCGCTGACGGTCCGCTTGGGATCGACTCTCGCGTTGCCGGCACATGGGATGAGACCCAGTCGATTGCGGATATCACCGCCAAAGGTTCTCTGCGTCTGGAAGGCGCCAACGCCTTTTTGAAACCCAATCTTATCAAAGGACTTGCCCGGTTTGATCTGGCCCTGCGCGGCCCGGCACAGCTCAATTCACTCAGCGGCACAGTGACGACATCCGATGCACAACTGGTTCTGCCACAGGCCGCACAGGCCATTGATGGCATTTCTACCCGCATCGCGCTGAACAACGGCTCCGCCTCTCTCACGCTCTCTGCCCGCCCCCGCGATGGCGGTCGCGTGGAGGTCAATGGTCCCGTATCTCTTAGCGCGCCCTATTCGGGCGACTTGCGCATTTCACTATCCGATGTGGTTCTGACCGATAACCTCTCCTATGACACCTCGCTTGGGGGACAGTTGCGCCTGTCGGGACCACTTGCGGGAAACAGCAGCCTCACGGGCCGTGTTGATGTGGGCGAGACGAGCTTTAACCTCAACACCGCTGGTGGTGCCGTTTCGGCCGCTCCCATCCCGCCCATTCGCCATAAGGGCCAGTCCCGCGCGCAAATCGCCACCAGATCCCGCGCTGGCCTGATTGAAACAGGGTCAGGTGGTTCAGGAGGCAACAGCAATATTGCCCTCGACGTGTTGATCAATGCTCCAAACAAGATTTTTGCCCGAGGTCGTGGCCTCAACGCGGAATTGGGCGGTGCGATCACCCTGCGCGGGACCACCTCTAATCTGGCACCTTCGGGGCAAATCGGCCTGATCCGGGGTACTTTTGATATTCTTGGACGCCGATTGAACCTTGATGAGGGTCGCATCACCTTGCTGGGTGATCTGAAGCCCTATCTAGAGTTTGTATCCAGCGCCAATACGGAACAAGGCACCGCAACGCTGTCGATCTCAGGTCAGGTTGACAGCCCGCAGATCAAGGTCACATCAGAGCCACCGCGCCCCAGCGAAGAAGCGCTGGCTCTGCTGCTGTTTGGTGACAACATCCAGGATATCTCGCCTCTGGCGCTGGCCCGTCTGGCCAGCTCAGCGCTCACATTGAGTGGTCGAGGTGGCGGCGCGAATAAGGCGCTGCGCGACAGCACCGGCGCCGACAACGTCGATATCGGCGTCGACAACCTCGGCGTTGGCCAGCTTGGTCTGGGTGGGTATCTTGCAGATAACATCTATACCGATGTGAATGTGACCGCAGAGGGCAACAGCGAGTTGTCGATCAACCTTGACCTCACCAAGTCACTCACCGTGACAGGCAAGGCCGACAGTGAGGGTGAAACCGGGCTTGGGGTGTTCTTTAAACGGGATTATTAAAGGGGGCTGACCCCAATCCTGCACCGCCAACCCATTGCGCATCTTGCGCTTTGCTGGTGCTTGCATAGGATTGGGCGGTATTTTCAACGCATTGTCTGGCTCATGACCGCAACCCCCGCAAAGATGCCTGCCCCCTTACCCATTGATGCCATTGTCATCGGGCGCAATGAGGGCGCGCGCCTTCTGGCTTGTCTCGACAGTCTCAAGGCGCAGGTTCAAAGGATCATTTATGTTGATAGCGGATCGACTGACGGTTCGGTCGCCGCTGCGCAGGCACGCGGTGCTGAGGTTGTGGAGTTGGACATGTCGCGTCCCTTCACAGCAGCGCGGGCACGCAACGCAGGGCTTGCACATCTGGGAACGACCACCGAAGGCAGGCTGGTGCAATTCGTCGATGGGGATTGTGTGCTGGCTGGCGACTGGTTGCCGCAAGCGGCAGCTTTCCTCGCGCAACACCCCGATGTTGCGATCGTTTGCGGGCGCAGACGCGAGCGCGCACCGGAGGTAAGTGTTTACAACAGGCTCTGCGATCAGGAGTGGGACACCCCAATCGGCGAGGCACGCGCCTGTGGAGGTGATGCCTTGATGCGGCGCGGGCCACTACAGGATGCAGGCGGCTATCGCGAAACGCTTATTGCTGGTGAAGAGCCAGAACTCTGCGTGCGCTTGCGCCAAGCCGGATGGAAGATCTGGCGTCTTGATCTGGAAATGACCCTGCATGACGCGCAGATGTTGCATTTTTCACAGTGGTGGAAACGCACCAGACGCGCGGGTCACGCATTTGCGGAAGGCGCTTTCTTGCATGGCGCTCCACCAGAACGCCATTGGGTCAAGGAAACAAGACGCGCGCTCCTTTGGGGGGCTGTGTTGCCCCTGATGATCGCCGCAGCCCTATTGGCAGCGCCAATGTTTGCCGGGCTAATCGCTCTTCTGTACCCGCTCCAGTTCTTGCGCCTGTCCCGGCGTATGGGGGGCACGGCAGCGTTTTATTCCATTGTTGGAAAATTCGCGGAAGCCTTGGGAGTGTTGGAGTTCCACATCAATCGGCTGCGCGGCAATCAGCGCACTTTGATTGAGTATAAATAATCTGTGCCAATCCTCTCAGAGCTTTGAAGCCGCGCGTAAACGTAAAGCCTGCGCAATCTGCCCCGGCAGGATGGCAAAGCACTGCATATATCTGGGAAAGAGTCGCATCGGATTGGACAGCATGCGCCACAACCACTCCAGCGCCAATTTGCGCATCCATCGTGGCGCACGCCGCTGTGCCCCGACAATAAAATCCAGACCCGCGCCGATGGATGCAAACCCGGTCTGAGGTGCAAGGCTGCGGCCAAGTTCAGAAAACCGCTCTTGTTTTGGCGCGCCCAGCGCCAGAAAACACAGGCTGATCTCTTGCGTGGCAAGTTCCTTCAGGATGTCGCGAGCCTCTTCGCCATGCGGATCAAACCCATAACTCGGCGCCCGCACATAAGCCACATTGAGACCGGGCACCTTGTGCATCAGCGCGGATTGCACCTGCTGCAAAATTGGGTCGGTTGATCCCACAAGAGCGACTTTGACCCCTGCGTTTGCCGCAAGTTTGCACAATGGGATCACCAAGTCAGATCCCGGTACAAGTTCGACCGGGCGATCCGCCAAATGAGACAGCCACACGATGGGGCGCCCATCGGCGACGATAAAATCCTGACGCTGGTAGGCTCTCAAGAACTGCTGATCACCCGCAAGTTTGACAAGATGGTCCAGATTGACTGTCGCCAAGCCAAAACCTTCCTTGCGATCAAACCGATCCTTGATCAGCTTCTTCAGTTGGTCGGCGTCCGGCACGTTCACTTCAATTTCTTGATTTTCAAATGCGAATTTCATCTTGCTCTCGATCCAGATCACTAAAGTGCCTGATTTTATTACCCCTGCCCTAAGGGCTTGTGCCAGTTCTTGCGTATACCGTAGTAGTGAATTTGGGTCGAAGTGAGGCGAGCTCTGGTGCCTAACGCGATTGCGAACTTGATGTTGCTGGTGTGGCCGGTGGCGGCGCTGGTGTTCTTTCAGCGGCTGCCCTTGCAGCGTGCGATCTTGCTCTGCCTCATCGGAGGGTATCTGATCCTGCCTCCGGTGGCCGCATTCGATTTGCCACTGGTGCCCGATCTCGACAAATTCTCGATCAGTTCCATCATGGCCTTGGTCGGATGTCTCTTTGTGGCAAAGGTTCCTGTTCCGATCCTGCCACGTCCGTTGATCCTGCGCATTTTGATGATCATCTTCGTCCTCAGCGCGATCCCGACGGTCCTTACAAATACAGACCGGGTCTTGTTCGAGACCGTCCCAAACGCCGCACCGATCATCTTCTATCACTCCGAACTTCCCGGTTTGCGTTGGCGCGATATGGGCTCAGTGGTGATCGGGCAAGTTATTGTTTTAATACCATTCATCATCGCACGCCGACATCTTTCTACGCCTGACGCTCATCGGGATTTGCTGCTGGCGTTTTGTATTGCGGGTCTGTTTTACTCCATCCCTTCGCTCATCGAAATCCGTCTCAGCCCGCAGATGAACGTCTGGATCTACGGCTTTTTCCAACACGACTTCGCCCAGATGATCCGCCAAGGGGGCTATCGGCCCATTGTGTTCCTGCCGCATGCGCTATGGCTTGCGCTCTTTATGTTCAGCGCCATGATCGCCGCAGTATCTCTGGCCCGCGTCGCAAAAGAGAACAACCGCATCCGCTTGTGCCTTGCGGCATTTTATCTCTTCGGCATGCTGGTCCTATGCAAAAGCATGGCGTCGCTCTCTTATGGGTTGGCTTTTACACCAATCGTCGCGCTGGCCTCCTACCGTTTGCAGGTTAAATTGGCCTTGGTTATTGCGTTGATCGGCTGCGTCTACCCGATGCTACGAAACGCGCATGTCATTCCGCTCGACGCGATTCTGACACAAGTGGAGGATTTCAGCCCGGAGCGGGCACAATCGCTGGGCTACCGATTTGATAACGAGGAGGTATTGTTAGAACGCGCCGCCGAAAAACCAGTTTTCGGCTGGGGGGCTTGGGGTAGAAACCTGATCCGGGATCCACAAGATGGTCGTATCCTGTCCATCCCTGATGGGCGGTGGATTATCACCTTCGGCAGTTTTGGATGGGTTGGCTACCTTGCTGAGATGGGACTGTTGGCAGGCACGCTTGCGTTGCTATACTTGGCACTGCGCAGGATGCCAGAGGAGGAAATTTCTCCTTATGTTTCTTGTATATCGCTCATATTGGGCGCAACAATGATCGACATGTTGCTAAACGACACGCTGGTCCCAATTACTTGGATGTGTGCGGGGGCAATTCTGGGGTACGCGGAGCGTCAGCTCTACCCTCGGGATTTTGAGCCACGCAAAGCTTTGTTCGAAGGTCGGCAAGCACTCGATATGCCGCTGAGCAAAGAGCGTTCTCATCCGGTGATGGACTAGCGCTGCGCCATATAATCCACAGCGCAGATCCTCAGTTTGACCACAATCACACCTCAGCGCTGCCCAAGATGTTTCGTAATTCATACATACAAAAGCCAACGCAGACCCGCCACATTACCTAAGCGAATATCATTGAGCGCCGCACACTTATGGGTACGACCGCCGACGCAACGTGAGACAGGGCGATATAGATGGATAAGATGACAAAACTCGATCACCACAGCCCCGACGATATCGCAGTGGTCGGCATGTCTGTCACTTTGCCCGGTGCGGCTTCAATTCACGAGTTTTGGGCCAATCTGCGTGATGGCATCGAGTCGATCGAGGTCGTCGACGAAGACAGCTTGCTTGCTGCTGGCGAACACGCCGAAACCTTGCGCGATCCCAACTACGTGCCCGCCTCGGCCCGGCTGCAAGGATTTGATGAATTCGACGCGGAGTTCTTTGGGTTTTCGCCCAAAGAGGCCGCGATCCTCGATCCGCAACACCGCAAGTTCCTCGAGGTCGCATGGGGCGCGATGGAGGATGCCGGTCACACACCCGAAAGCCTGAAAGGCCAGGTCGGTGTCTATGCGGGCTGCGGCATGGGCAGCTATTTTTACTTCAACATCTGCTCGAACCCGGATCTGGTCGATGACGTGGGCATGTTCCTCTTGCGCCATACCGGTAACGACAAGGATTTCCTGACCACGCGCGTCAGCCATGTCTTTGATCTCAAGGGGCCATCGGTTAACGTGCAGACCGCCTGCTCCACCTCGCTGGTAGCGATCCACTACGCCGCCGAAGCATTGCGCAAGGGCGAATGCGATATGGCGCTGGCTGGTGGCGTGACGATCGAGCTGCCGCAGGGGCGCGGCTATCTCTACAAGGAAAACGAAATCCTGTCGCCCGACGGCCATTGCCACGCCTTTGACCACCGAGCGCAGGGCACGGTGTTCGGCTCTGGCGCGGGGGCCGTGGCGCTCCGGCGTCTCGGCGATGCGGTGGCCGATGGCGACCATATCTGGGCGGTCATCAAAGGCTCTGCGATCAACAACGACGGCGCGGCCAAGGCGGGATATCTGGCCCCTTCGGTGGATGGGCAATCCGCAGCGGTGCGCAAGGCGCTGACGGCTGCGCGGGTGAACCCCGAGACTATCGATTACGTCGAATGCCACGGCACCGGCACCTATATCGGCGACCCGATCGAGGTTGCCGCCCTCACCGATGCCTACCGCGATGGCACAGATGCAAAGGGCTATTGCCGGATCGGATCGGTCAAAACCAACATCGGCCATCTGGACACGGCAGCCGGCGTGGCGGGGTTTGTGAAAACTGCACTCGCGCTGGAGAACAATTCGCTGCCGCCTTCGCTGGGGTATGAAAAACCCAATCCGACCATTGATTTTGAAACCTCGCCCTTTCGCGTGAACGATACACTGTGCCCGTGGATTTCGCACAAAGGACCCCGGCGCGCTGCTGTGAACGCCCTTGGCGTCGGCGGCACCAACGCCCATGCGATCCTCGAAGAGGCCCCGGTGCGCGCCCCCTCCGAGGAAAGCGATTTCCCGTTTCAGGTGCTTTGTATTTCCGGCCAGACCAAGGCGGCGTTGGAGGCAAACACGCAGAACCTCGCGACCTACCTGCGCGCCAACCCCGATGTGGACCTGGCGGATGTGGCCTACACCCTCAAGGAAGGCCGCCGCGGCTTTGCCAAACGTCGCGTGGTAGTGGCCGAAACCGCGACGGACGCCGCCGAAATGCTGGAAGCCGCGAACCCGCGTGAGGTCTTCACCCACGACCATCTCGGTGCGCATCCAGAGGTCGTATTTATGTTCCCCGGCGGGGGTGCACAATTTGCAGGCATGGCGCGCGACCTCTATGAGACGGAGCCGGTTTTCGCCGACTGGATGGATCAGGGGCTGGACCATCTGGAAAAGAGCCTCGATTTCGACATCCGTGCCCTGTGGTTGCCGGACCCCGGCGAGGAGACAAATGCTGATGCGGCCCTGCTGAAACCCTCGGTGCAATTGCCGCTCATCATGATTGTGGAATATGCGCTGGCGCAGCTCTGGATCAGCTGGGGCGTCCGGCCTGCCGCCATGGTGGGCCATTCCATGGGGGAAAACACTGCCGCCTGTCTGGCCGGTGTCATGAGTTTTGAGGACTGCATCGACTTGGTGCAATTGCGGGGTCGGCTGTTTGACACGGTTGAGCCGGGCGGCATGTTGTCGATCTCGCTGCCGCTCTCTGAGGTCGAGACACTTGTGGGTGCGGATCTCGACATCGCCAGCGTCAACGCGCCGGAACTAACCGCTGTATCCGGCCCGAATGATCGCTTGGATGCGCTGGCCGAGGCGCTGCGCGCTCGCGATGTGGAGTTCCAGCGTATCCCCATCGACATCGCCGCCCATAGCCGCATGCTGGAGCCGATCCTCGCGGCCTATGGCGATTTCCTGCGCCGTCTCGATCTGCAACCGCCAAACCTGCCGGTGATGTCCAACCGCACCGGCCAGCCGCTGACGCCGGAACAGGCCACCAGCGCCGACTACTGGGTTGAGCAACTGCGCAATACCGTGCGTTTTGCCGATTGCATCGAAACGCTCGCAACCACCAAGGGCCGCGTCTACCTGGAGGTCGGCCCCGGCAAGGCCCTCAGCGCCCTGGCACAAATGTCGCCACAGGTTGCCTCCGGTCAGGTGCTCAGCTCTCTGCGCCACCCGGAGCAGGATATCGCGGATGATGCCTATTTCTTTGGCATCATCGGACGTCTCTGGGCCTGCGGGGTCGAGGCCGACTGGCCTCAGATCTGGGGCGATGCCCGCCGCAACCGCCTGAGCCTGCCCACCTATGCGTTCCAGCGCAGCCGCTATTTCATCGAACCCGGAAAATCGGTGCAAGCGCCCGAGATTGTTTTGCCTGCACGGCACGCGGACGTTGCCGATTGGGGCTACCGCCCGGTCTGGCGACCCCGTCTGGCCGATTGCACTCTGGATGTGGAGACCGAACTCACGCTGGAGCCGCAAACCTGGCTGATCTTTGAGGACACCGCCGGACAGGCTGCCGCCTGCGCCGAGACACTCCTCGCCGCCGGTCACCGCATGGCCCGCGTGCGGGCTGGGGATACCTATGCGCAGCTTGCGCCCGACCTCTATCAACTGGCCCCGGAAGAAGGCCGGTTTGGCACCGAGGCCCTGCTAGCGGATCTGGCCCAAGCGGATCTTCTGCCAGAGCGGATCGCGCATTTCTGGCTGGTCACCGAGACCGAGGATTTCCGCCCCGGCTCCTCCTTCTTTGATCGCAATATCGAAATGGGGCTGATGTCGCTCACCGCCCTGGGGCAAGCCTTGGCGCAGGCAGAGCTGCCGCATCCGGTACATCTCAGCGTGCTGACCACCGGTGCTGCGCAGGTGCGGGAGGAGCCCCTGCCCTATCCGGAAAAAGCAATGGTCTCCGGCCCCGCTGGGGTGATCCCGCGCGAGATCCCCGGTGTCACCGTCGCGACCTGTGACATTGAGCTGCCGCAAGTCCCTGCGGGCCTTTCCGCCCTCATATCCGGCGCCAGACCCGCCCCAATCACGTCGCGCTTGCTCGAAGAGCTGCTGGCCGCACCCGGCAACCACGCCGCCGCCTGGCGTGGCGAAAAACGTCTGGAGCTTGACTATCGCCCGGTGCCCCTCGCGGCACCGACGGCAGGCGACCTGCCGCTGCAACCAGGGGGGCACTACCTCATCACCGGCGGCTATGGCGGCATAGGGCTGACGATCGCAGAGCACCTGATGCAGTCGTATGAAGCGCGCATCACGCTCCTGTCCCGCGACGCCCTGCCACCGCGCGCCGAATGGGAACGCTACCTGCGCCGCCACAGCCCGGCTGACCGGATCGCAACCCGCATTCGCGCCGTTCAAAAACTTGAGGCGACCGGACGCGGCGAAGTGCTCACGCTCAGCGCCGATGTCTGCAACCTCCAGGACATGCGCAACGCGGCAGAGGCCGCACGCGCCGCATTTGGTCCCATCACAGGGCTGTTCCACGGTGCAGGCCATATTGCCGACGCTCCTCTTCTGGCCAAGACAGATCGCCAGATCGCCGAGGTGCTCGCGCCCAAAGTGAACGGCCTGCGTGTGCTGGATCAGGTCTTTCCGGATGGCGCGCTCGACCTGATGGTGCTGTTCTCCTCCTCCTCCACCGTGACGCGCCCTGCCGGGCAGGTGGATTACGTGGCCGCCAACGAATACCTCAACGCATGGGCGAAATCCCGTCAGGGCGGGCAAACCCGCGTGATGGCCATCGACTGGGGGATCTGGGCGGATGCCGGCATGGCAGCGGACGCTATGGCCGCCCGGCGCGGCGGCGCTGCCCCCTCGGAACCACTGCCGTCAGAGGCCGCGCTTTGGCAGACACAAGGCTTTGACCGCTCCGGTGCGCCGGTGTTCCGCAGCCGTTTTGACGCGCGCCGCGACTGGCTGCTGGACGATCACCGCACCCATGATGGCACCGCCCTGATCCCCGGCACCGGCAATATCGAGCTGATTGCCGAAGGGCTGGATGCGCTCGGCAGCACCGCGCCTTACGAAATCCGGGACCTCTATTTCCTGCAACCCTTTGTGGTCGAGGATCATATGCCGCGCGAGGCGGTGATGCATCTGAGGCCCGGCGCCGCAGGCTATGAGGTGCAAATCCACGCGGAAACGACGGAGGGATATGCACGCACGGCGCAGGCTGAGGTGGTGACGCTGGACCACATTGCCGCCGCCCCCCTGGATCTGAATGCGATCTCTGCGCGCTGCACGCCGCAAGAGGCAGATGTCGCGGGCGCTCGCATCAGATCTCCGCAAGAGGCCAACCTGCGGTTTGGTCCGCGCTGGCATGTTCTGCAGTCAATGGCGCTTGGTCGGGCCGAAGGGCTCGCCAAACTGTCCTTGCCTGATGTTGCAGAAAATGACGGCGCGCTGTTGCATCCGGGGCTGTTGGATCTTGCCACCGGCTGGGCCATCGAACTTGCGCCGGGCTACGAGCCCAGCACGCTCTGGGTGCCGGTCTCGTACGGTGCGATCAGGGTGCTCGCCCCATTGACCAAGGACATCTACAGCCATGTACGGCTTTCGGACGGGCAGACCGAGCAGGGCGCGGTGCTGTTTGACATCACCCTGTGCGACCCGGCGGGCAAGGTACTTGTGGAAATCTCGCATTTCCGCATGCAGCAGCTGAGCGGCGGCTTCAGCCTTCTGCCCACCCGCACCGACACCACAGCCGCCGCGCTTGGCCTGACCTCGGATGCGGAAACGCAGCCCCTGTCGCCGGACGAACGGCGCCTGCTCGCCAATCTGGAGAATGGCATCCACACCAGCGAGGGCGGCATCGCACTGGAGCGCGCGCTCGCTGCGGGTCTGCCGCAGGTTGTTGTCTCCTCGCTGGACCTCGACGCCCTGCGCCAGCAGGCAGACACCAGCGGGCAAACCGCCCCCGAAGGTGAAGGGCAGAGCTTTGACCGCCCCGATCTGGATACTGACTATGTCGCACCCCGCACGGCAACCGAAGAGGCCCTCGCCGGTCATTTCGCCACACTGCTGGGATTGTCGCAAATCGGTGTCGAGGACAGTTTCTTTGATCTGGGCGGTCATTCCCTCATCGCCGTGCGACTGTTCGCGCAGATCAAACGCAGCTTCGGGGTCGAATTGCCAATGTCCGTGCTGTTTGATGCCCCCACCGTCGCCGCACTGGCGGCCCGGATCGAGGCTGAGACCGGGCCGCTGGAGGCCCAGGGTGACGCCACGGACAACCAAGAGGCGACATCGCAGAGCTTCAGCCACCTCGTACGCCTTGCCCCCAGCAAGGACAGCCAAGCCGCACCGATGTTCATCGTGGCGGGCATGTTTGGCAACGTGTTGAACCTGCGGCATCTGGCACAGATCCTTGGCGAGGATCGTCCGGTCTATGGGCTACAGGCGCGTGGCCTGATCGGCACGGATGAGCCGCACGAGCGGATCGAGGACGCCGCCCGCGACTATATCGCCGAGATGCGACAGGTGCAGCCCGAAGGACCCTATCTGATCGGTGGATTTTCTGGCGGCGGCATCACCGCGTATGAGATCGCTCAGCAGCTCAAGGCCTCGGGCGAAGCGGTGGATGCTCTGGTGCTGCTGGATACGCCGCTGCCGGTACGCCCTGACCTCAAACCCATTGACAAGGCGCTGATCAAGCTCGCTGAGATCCGCAGCAAAGGGCCGGGCTACCTCGGTGAATGGCTGCGCAACCGCATTGCCTGGGAAATTCGCAAGCGTCAGGACCGCCCGGCGGAAACCGGCGAGAGCACCGGTTTCAACAACCGCAAGATCGAACTGGCCTTCCTGCGCGTGGTGGCCGCGTATGAGGTTCAGCCCTGGACGGGTCCGGTGACACTCTATCGGCCTGTGCTGGACCGGCATTGGAAAGTCTCTGGGGGACAGTGGGTCAGCCGAGACCGTGAATATGTCTACCCGGACAATGACTGGACCCGTTTTGCGCCGTCACTGGTCGTGCGCGAGGTTCCCGGTGATCACGACGGTATGGTTCTGGTGCCCAACGTCAGCGTGCTCGGAAAAGAAATCCGCGATCTTCTCGGCCAAAGCGCACGGCAAAGCGGCGGGCCGCAGGACATCTCCAAGGCGGCAGAGTAACCCATGACCGCGCAGACCATCCTCACGATCATCCTGAACTTTCGCACGCCCGCCATGACGCTGCGCTCTGCCGAGGCGGCGCTGGAGGAGATGGAAGATCTACCCGGCGAAGTGCTGATTATCGACAATGGATCGGGCGATGGCTCTTTCGAGGCCCTGCGGGCCGGCGCAACAGCGCGCGGCTGGCTGGACAGTGGTCGCCTGCGGATCGAGGCCTCACCCGTCAACGGCGGCTTTGGCGCGGGCATGAACATCGGCTTTCGCGCGCGGCTTTCGGATGGGTCGCGCCCCGATTTCTATTACCTCCTGAACTCCGATGCCTTTCCCGAGCAGGACTGCATTCGCAGATTGCGGGACTTTCTACTGAATGCACCGGGTGCGGGACTGGCGGGGTCGTATGTGCATGGCGAAGACGGCACGCCCCACTGCACGCTGTTTCGCTTTCCGACCATCGCGAGCGAGTTTGAAGGTGCCGCGCGCACCGGTGTGATCTCCCGCCTGTTGAAACACGCCATCGTGCCACTGGAGATCCCGGATGACGCACAACAAGTGGACTGGACCGCCGGGGCCAGCATGATGATCCGCCGCGAGGTCATCGAGGCCATCGGCGGCTTTGACGAGACGTTTTTTCTATACTTCGAGGAAACCGAACTCTGCCACCGCGCTGCACGTGCGGGCTGGCGGACACATTACATCCCACACAGCACCGTTGCCCATGTGGGGTCGGCCTCAACAGGCATGAAGACATGGGCGCGCACACCGGAGTTCTGGCTGGACTCGCGGTTGCATTATTTCACGCAAACCCACGGCCCGATCTATGCGATTGGCGCGACCCTTGCACGGCTGCTGGGCGGTGCGGTTTACGGTCTGCGCCGGCTGACCTCGGGCAAGCCCCGCGCCGATGCGCCCCATTTTCATCGCGACCTGCTGCGTCATCATTTCAAACGGCTGCTGCGCCCCCTGCCCGCGCCAAACCCGGCTCGGCCATTTGCGTCCGACGCCGTTCTGGAGGAACACAAGTCATGACATTTTCAACCGTCGTCATTGGCAATGAATCCCTGCTGATCGGGTGTAGCGAGGCTTTGCTGACACGTGGTCACGAGATCCGGGCTGTGGTCAGCGAAAATGCAGAGATCACCTCCTGGGCTGCATCCAAAGGGCTGCAGGTTCTTGCTGCCCCGAGTGGCATCAAGGGCGACTTTGATTGGCTCTTGTCAATTGCCAACCTGCGGGTATTGTCCAAAGCAGTGATTGCCAAGGCCCGCCGGGGGGCGGTGAATTTCCACGATGGCCCGCTGCCCGAACGCGCAGGCCTGAACACCCCCAACTGGGCCATTCTCGAAGGGGCCGCGGAACACGGCATCGCATGGCACATGATCGAGGGCGGGGTGGACGAAGGCGACATCCTCGCCCAGCGCCGTTTCGCGATCGCTGAGGATGAAACCGCCTTTAGCCTCAACTCGAAATGTTACGGCGCAGCGCTTGATAGTTTTGCCGAGGTGCTCGACCAATTGGAGAGCGGCACCCTCAACCGCCAGCCACAGGATCTGAGCCAGCGCCACTATCACGCCCGCGCGGATCGCCCGGAGGCCGCCGGGACTTTGCGCTTTGACCGCCCGGTTGCGGAGCTGCTGCGGGTTGTCCGTGGTCTGGATATGGGCGGCTACTGGAACCCGCTCACCACTGCAAAGATCCGCTTGGCCGATCAGTTCGTTGCGGTGGGTCAGGCGCATGCCGCTGAGGGCGCAGGCGCAGCGGGCGAGATCCTCGCCGTCACGGGTGACGACGTCACCATTGCTTGCGCCGATGGGGCCATTCGGCTCGGGACGCTGACAACCTTGTCTGGCACGCCCCTGAGCCTGCGTGACCTTCTGCGCGCTGGCGATGTGCTGCCTGCTCTTACCGAGAGTGACATCAACGCGCTGGAAAATGCTGCGCAAACCAGCCAGACGCCCGAGGCCTACTGGCGGCGCGCGCTGTCCGGCATGCTGCCCCTGCCGGTCCCGTTGCAGACTGCTGAACAAGGCGACGCGCAAACCGCCGACATCACACTGCCTGCGCAGTGCCCGCCCGCAACATTGGCTGCGGCTGCACTTGCATGGGTGTTGCGCAGTCTGGGCGAGACCGAGGGGTCAATCGCGCTCAGCCTGCCCGCGCTACAGTCTGCGGCAAAGTCCGGGCTGACGGCGGATTGGGTGCCCCTCAATGCGCAAGCGCATGAAGCATTCTCGACCCTTGCGACCCGTGCTGAGGCGGTCCTGACCCGAGCGGAAGATCAGGGTGGTTTTGCAACGGACCTGATCCTGCGCGCGCCAGAGATTTCTGTGCAGGCACCTCCGACGGTTGTCCTGTGTCTAGGTACCGACAGCGTGCCGGACCACGCCCAACTGGCTCTGATCCAGTCCGGGGACCACATGCAGCTACAGTCCCGGTATCTGTCCCAACAGGCGCTGTCCCTACTGGCGGCACGCCTCGAATGCCTGCTGGCGGCACTACCCTCACAGGCAGACACTGCACTCTCAGCCCTGCCCTTGCTGCCCGACACTGAACGCCAGCAGATGCTGGAGCAATGGAATGCAACCGACGCGGACTATCCGGCAAATCAGACCATTCATGCCGCGTTCGAGGCACAGGTGGCGCGAACACAGGATGCAACCGCCCTCGTTTTTGAAGATCAACATCTGAGTTATACCGCGCTGAACCAGCGCGCCAATGCGCTGGCTCGGCACCTGCAACAGCAGGGCGTGAAACCCGGCAGCCACGTCGGCGTCTATTTGCGCCGCTCGATGGATCTGGTAGTGGCAACGCTTGGTATTCTGAAGGCAGGCGCGGCCTATGTCCCGCTTGATCCGGCTTATCCTAGTGATCGTATCGCGCATTATATCACCGACAGTCAGGCCTCGGTCATTGTCACCCATGCAGCATTGGCGCCGGATCTGCCCGACAGCAGCGCGCAGTCCCTGCATCTCGACACGCTTGATCTCAGCACGCCAGCCGAACCCGTCAGCGAAGGCTCCGGCGAGGATCTGGCCTATCTGATTTATACGTCCGGTTCGACCGGCCTGCCCAAGGGCGTGATGGTGCGGCACCGCAATGTCGCCAATTTTTTCACAGCCATGGATGCGCGTATCCCGCACCAGGTCGGCGACACTTGGCTCGCCGTCACCAGCCTGTCGTTCGACATTTCCGTGCTGGAGCTGTTCTGGACGCTGGCGCGCGGCTTCAAACTGGTGCTCTCCAGCGATGAAAGCCGTCTGCAACTCTCAAATGGCCCCATCGCGCTCAGTGATCGCAAGATGGACTTCAACCTTTATTATTGGGGCAACGACGATGGCGCGGGCGAGAAGAAATACGAACTGCTCCTTGAGGGCGCGAAATTTGCCGACGCCCATGGCTTTAACGCGGTCTGGACGCCGGAGCGGCATTTCCACGCCTTTGGTGGCCCCTATCCGAACCCGTCGGTCACGGGCGCAGCTGTCGCCGCCGTGACCCGCAACATCGGTGTGCGCGCAGGCTCTTGTGTGGCCCCGCTCCACCACCCGGCCCGCATCGCCGAGGAATGGGCGGTGATCGACAACCTCACCGGCGGGCGCGCGGGCATCGGGTTTGCCTCGGGCTGGCAGCCGGACGACTTTATCCTGCGGCCAGAGAACACGCCGCCGGCCAACAAACCCGCGTTGTTCGAAGCGCTTGAGACCGTGCGCAAACTCTGGCGCGGCGAAGAGGTGGGTTTTCCGCGCAAGGATGGCGGCCTCCATTCGGTGGTGACGCAGCCGCGCCCGGTTTCGGACGAGCTTGCCGTCTGGGTCACAACGGCAGGCAACCCAGACACATGGCGCGAAGCGGGACGCGTGGGGGCCAATGTGCTCACGCATCTGTTGGGCCAGAGCATTGATGAGGTCGGCGACAAAATCGCGCTCTATCACGCCGCATTGCGCGAGGCGGGGCATGACCCGGCAGATTTCACCGTCACGCTCATGCTGCACACCTATCTGGCTGACACCCGTGAGACCGCCCGCGAGGTGGCGCGCGAGCCGATGAAAGACTACCTGCGCTCTGCTGCGGGGCTCATCAAGCAATACGCCTGGGCCTTCCCGGCGTTCAAGAAACCCAAGGGCGTCGACAACCCGTTCGAGATGGATCTGGGCAGCCTCAGCACCGAGGAACTTGAAGCGATCCTCGATTTTGCATTTGAACGCTATTTCGAGGACTCAGGCCTGTTCGGCACGGTTGAGGACGCCGTGGCGCGGGTCGAAGACCTCAAACGCATTGGCGTGGATGAGGTGGCCTGCCTGATCGACTACGGCATCGCGCCGCATGTGGTGCTGGAGGGTCTGAAACCCCTCGCCGAAGTGCTGCGCCGCGCCAATCGCGTACAGGAACTGGCAGCGGATGACTTCTCGCTCGCGGCCCAGATCGTGCGCCACGGCGTCACACATATGCAATGCACCCCCTCGATGGCGCGGATGATCGCCACCGATGCGGACGCAGGCCCGGTGCTGGCGCGCTTGCAGCATCTGCTGGTGGGCGGTGAGGCCCTGCCCGGCGATCTGGTGAACGCCCTGCGCAATCAGACCCGCGCGACGCTTCACAATATGTACGGCCCGACCGAGACGACGATCTGGTCCACGGTCGAAACCCTTGACGGGACGCCGCAGGGGATCGCGCCCATCGGCACGCCTGTTGCCAATACGACCGTCTATATCCTCGATGGCACGGACCAGCCGGTGCCGATCGGGGCGACGGGTGAGCTGTGCATCGGCGGCGCGGGTGTGACCGCTGGCTACTGGCAGCGCGCGGACCTCACGGCAGAGCGCTTCCCGGCTGATCCCTTCACCTTCAGGGCCGGTCAGCAGATGTATCGCACCGGTGATCTCGTGCGTTGGCGCGCGGATGGCACGCTGGAGTTCCTCGGCCGTACCGACCATCAGGTCAAGATCCGGGGCCAACGAATTGAACTCGGTGAAATCGAGGCCGCCCTGTCCGCGATTGATGGCGTGACAGCCGCCGTGGTCATCCCGCGCAAGATCGGCACGGACGAGCGTTTGGTCGGCTATGTGACCGCCTCTGCGCCGTTTTCCGAAGCGCAAGCCAAGGCCCATCTGGCGCGGCATCTGTCAGAGGTCATGGTGCCTGCACATATCGTGACGCTTGAAGCCTTTCCCCTGACACCCAACAAGAAGATTGACCGCAAAGCCCTGCCCGATCCACAACCGACGCGTCGCGAAGCATCTGCAGTGGCGGCAGTGCCGCAATCGCTCACACAGCAAAAGATCGCCGAGGTTTGGCAAAAGCTGCTCGGTGTGAGTGTTGTGGGCCAGAGCGACAACTTCTTCGCCCTTGGCGGGCATTCGCTGCTGGCGGTTCAGGCCCATCGCGATATTCGCAGCCTGTTGGGCATAGAGCGGTTGTCGATTACGGATATCTTCCGTTTCCCGACGCTCGACGGGCTGGCGACACATGTGGAACAGCTCCATGGCGGAGGTGAAGCACCAACTGAAACCGCCTCTTCCACCGCAAATACTGCTGGCCGTGCAGATACCATGTCCAAACGCCGTGCAATGCGCGCCAACCGCAAGGCCCGCTCAGGATGATCGAGGCCCCAAGCGTTTCAAGAGAACTTGCTGAAGCCCGGCAACGGTTGCTGCGCCCATTGCTGTCGGATGCAATCACCATTGCATCCTGCGATCCGCTGGGAACGCCCCCGGCACCTTTGCCAGAGGAAAGCGCCTGCCTGTCGCCCAATGCGGTCGAGAAACGCATCCGCGAATTTGCCGCCGGTCGCGCCGCAGCCCATCAGGCGATGCGCGCGTTGAATCTACGGCCTGCGCCTATCCTTGTTGGCCCGAAACGCGCGCCTCTTTGGCCAGCAGGATTGACGGGCAGCATCTCTCATTGCGACAGCTGTGCGTTGGCGGCAGTCGGGCTGGCTGAGACATTTTCTGGTATTGGTATCGACATTGAGGAAGATACCCCTCTTTCTGGCAACCTATGGGACAGCATCGCAAGCGCCCCTGAACAGGGTTGGATGGCCGCGCAGCCGGACCCCGGCCGAGCAGGCAAGCTGCTGTTTTCGGCCAAAGAGGCCGCCTATAAGGCGCAATACGCCATTTCTGGCCGTTTTTTTGGTTTCAGCGGTATGGAACTCACCTTCGATATGAGCGCAGGCCGCTTCACTGCATGTTTCACCTCTGATCAGCCCCCATTCTCAGGCGGCGACAGCCTCAAGGGTCGATTTGCCATCGGCTCTGAGGTAATCATCACAGCGGTCGAGATCCCCAGAAGCGAGATGCACCCATGATGAACCGTCTCCGCCGCCTGCCCCGTCGCGCGCTCCTCATGGCTTGCGCCGCATTGCCGGTCGGTGCTCTGGGGGTTTGGGCCCTTGGGCAGCGTAACAGCACGCCAATAGAGGTCGCAGCTCTCCCTCCGCCAAGCGGTCCTTTGAACGTCTATCATCTCGGCCATTCACTGGTCGGTGCAGATATTCCGTATCTGCTGGCGCAATTTGCGGGCGAGGGTCATCGCTACAACGTGCAACGCGGCTCAGGCACGTCTCTGCGCGCGCATTGGGAAGAGGATGAACCGATCCTCGACTTCGAGAAGGTCAACGCCGCACCAATCTGGCGCGCACCCAAAGCCGCCTTGGCGACGCAGGACTATGACGCTGTTATCTTTACCGAAATGGTGGAGCTACGCGATGCGATTAAATATTTTGACGCGGCGCATTATCTGAACCTTTGGGCTGATCTAGCCCGTAAAGGCAACCCGAATGCGCGGCTCTATCTATATGAGACATGGCACCGTCTCGATGATCCGGATGGTTGGCTTGCTCGGATAGACAAGGATCTGGATGCACTTTGGCTCGGGGAACTTACGGCCAAGGATGACCGCACCTCAAACGATCAACCGCTGTACCTGATCCCTGGCGGGCAGGTGCTCGCGGCGATCACCCGCGCGGCAGAGGCCAGAGGCATTCCGGGCCTTACAGACCGGAACGCGTTGTTTGATCTTCTGCCAGATGGGACAAGGGATCAGATCCACCTGAGCCCGCTTGGTGCTTATATCGTTGCGTTGACCCATTACGCGGTGCTCTATCACCGCAGTCCCGAGGGTCTGCCACATCAGGTTACACTCTCAGATGGCACCGCCTATACCGCGCTTGACGCAGAGGGCGCAGGCATCCTGCAATCCCTTGTCTGGCAGGTGGTAACTGCCCTGCCCCGCACTGGTCTTGCCAGCACTGCAGTGGAGGTCACATGACACCGGAAACGCTCCTCACGGCGCTTGTCATGATCGGTCATTCGCTGATCGGTCCCGAAAATCCGCGCATGTTACAGCAGTTGCTTGCAGCCGGGCAGGACAATCGCCCGGTGGTCGAGTATCAGGTCATCAACGGCGCGCCCCTGCGGTACAACTGGGAACACGCCGACAAGGCCCAAGGCATCAACGCCCGCGAACGTCTCGCCAAAGGCCCCGTTGATGCGGTGATCGTCACCGAGGCCATTCCGCTCGCCAATCATCTGCGCTGGAGTGACACCGAAGGCTCTGTCGAGAATTTCTATACGCTCGCCGCTCAATCAAATCCCAATGTGACGCTTTACCTGCAAGAAGGCTGGCATAGCCTGCTGAGCGGCACCGGCGTTGAAGTGCCGTTTGATAATGGTGGCGATGTGGCATGGCGCGAGCGGCTCGACAACGACCTGCCCCGCTGGCAGGGTGTTGTGGACAAAGTGCGCGCCAATACCGGCGGAGACATTCGTTTACTGCCAACAGGACAGGCTTTGGGCCGTCTAGCCGATGCCATCCAGACCGGCACCGTGCCGGGTTTGCAGGATATCAGAGACGTGTTCTCAGACGATATTCACCCCAATGACATCGGATTTTATTATCTCGCTTTGGTTCAATATGCGGTGCTCACCGGCAACTCCCCCGAAGGATTGCCGCGTGTTCTGAAAACTGAGTGGGGCACCGCCTATAAGGCCCCTTCCGCCGAACTCGCCCAGCGCTTGCAGGAAATCGCTGCGGGCGCTGCCAGCGGATCACAGGCACGTATGACCTTGCCACCAGACCCGGTAGACCTGCCCGCGGACCCGGCACCTGCCATCCTGAACGCCAATGTTACTGTCCCGTCGCTGCCCACCGGCAAGCCAGATGTGCGCAGGCAACCAATTGCCATGAATCTGGCTTCTGTGCGCGATTGGAGCCCGCAGGCGCCGTTTCTTGATCATTTCAAAACCGCACGCGCTTGGATCGGTCATTTGCCCGGCCGTTGGGGTGGTGTTACCGAAGACGAATTGCGTGATGCAGGATACCTTGATCCGGATGGCTGGCCCTTGGCCCTGCCCCCCGAGCTTGGCTCGATTGGAACTGTGATCCTGAACGATTTGCCTGAAACCGCGACCAGCCTCTCCGGGCGCTATGTGCTGCGGTTTGAAGGACAGGGCATCGTCGAGGCCGGGGGCCGGGCAAAAAATGTCCGATACGGCCGCAATCAAGTGTCCTTTGACTTTGAACCCGGACCCGGTGCTGTGGACATCCGTATTCAGCGCACCGACCGCGAAGGCACCGGAGATTACGTGCGCAATATCACCGTGGTGCGCGAACGCGACCTGCAAGCCTATGATCAGGGCGCTTTGTTCAACCCTGATTGGCTTGATCGGATTGAGGGCTTTGCCGCCCTGCGTTTTATGGATTGGATGGACACCAACAACTCCAAACAGATCGGTTGGGAAGACCGCCAGCGTTACAGCGATTACACATGGACCACCAATGGCATCCCCGCCGAAGTGCTGGTGACACTTGCCAATCGCGTTGGCGCAGATCCGTGGTTCACCCTGCCGCATATGGCCGACGACACCTATGTGCGCAACCTTGCAACATTGGTGCGTGATGGTCTGGACGAAGACCTGAAAACATACGTCGAATACTCCAATGAAGTATGGAACTGGCAGTTCCAGCAGGCACAATGGGCCGACAAACAGGCACGAGAGACTTGGGGCAAGGACGGTCTCTGGCTTCAGTATTACGGCGGACGCGCTGCCGAGGTTGCAGGCATCTGGACAGAGGTGTTTTCGGAGGGCGCGGACCAAACAGACCTGTCGGATCGACTGGTACGGGTGATTTCGACCCAGACCGGGTGGCTCGGTCTCGAGGAGCAAATCCTGAACGCACCGCTTTGGACCGCAGCACAAGCAGGTCGTGAACCGCCTTATCGCAGCTTTGATGCTTATGCCGTGACCGGCTATTTCGGCGCGTCCCTTGGTATGCAGGAGCAGGCCCCAATGGTCCGGGCCTGGATTGCCGACAGTCAGGATCGCGCGCGCGCTGCGGCCTCCGCGCAGGGGCTGACTGGCGACGCCGCAAGCGATTACATCCGCGATCACCGCTTTGACGTGGCCGCAGCGCAGGCTGCAGTGGAGTTGCAGGATGGGCTAAACACCGGATCTCAAGAAGGGTCACTGAACGACCTGCTGACCCGCGTGCTGCCATACCACGCGGAGGTTGCGCAAAAACACGGGCTTGAACTGATTATGTACGAGGGCGGAACCCATGTGGTCGGCCATGGCGCATTGGTCGATGATGACGACCTCACCGCGTTTTTTACCTACCTGAATTACACGCCGGAGATGGCAGAACTTTACCGCAAGCTCCTGAACGCCTGGCCCGACATCGGTGGCACGCTGTTTGGTGCCTATTCCGATGTATCCGTGCCCGGGCGTTGGGGCAGCTGGGGAGCACTTCGGACCTTGTCGGATGACAACCCGCGCTGGGATGTGCTGGAGGCCGCTCGGTGACAGGCTCCCCTCCGCGCAGGATCTCCGTTCTCATCCCGGCCCATAACGAAGCCGACTATATCACGGGCTGCCTGACCGCGCTCTATGCCTCAGCCATCAGCAGGCACGGGATCGAGGTATTGGTGCTGGCCAATGGCTGCACAGATGACACGGTGGCGCGCGCCCGCAGTGTGTCCGTTCCAGATGGCTGGGAGCTGAGAGTCCTGGAGCGCGCAGAAGGCGGCAAGCTCGCCGCGCTCACCGAGGGCGATAAGGCTGCGAACGGGGACATACTGGTCTATCTGGATGCGGATGTTCAGGTAGAGCCGGAATTGCTGTCGCAAATCGCCCACGCGCTCTGCCCCGAACGCGCGCTTTATGCAAGCGGCAGCCCCTGTGTCACTCCCGCCCAAAGCGCGTTCACCCGCGCCTATGCCAGCGCATGGGTCCGTCTGCCGTTTGTCCGTACAGGTGCGCCGGGATTTGGGATCTTTGCAATGACACGCACAGGCCGAGAGCGCTGGGATCAGTGGCCTGCAATCATCTCTGACGATACCTATGCGCGGCTGCATTTCTCACCCGAGGAACGTATCCGCCTGCCCGGTCGCTATCACTGGCCCATGGTAGAGGGGTTTCGCAACTTGGTCCGGGTGCGCAGACGGCAAGATCGCGGCGTCGCTGAGATCAAAACGCTTTTCCCACAGTTGTTGCAAAACGATGACCCGCGCCCATCGGGCATGCGTGCTATGGCCCGGATCGCACTCAATAACCCCATTGGCGCGGCAGTCTACGTCGCTGTTTCACTGGCGGTAAAGACGCGACTGTTCTCTTCCAACGTCGTCTGGACACGGGGACGCTGATCGCACCCCTTCAGCGCTCGCCTGCAGCGATTGCTTCGGCAAAATGGCCTGCGAGCTTTTCGGCCTCCTGATCTATGTCGTGGCGTTCCAGCACCCTCTCACGTGCCTGTTGACCCATCTGGGTCAGCCGTGCCTGCGGCACCGCGGCGACCCGCACCATGAGATCTGCCAGCGCCTGCACATCACCTGCAGGCACCATCCAGCCTGTCTCTTCTGGAACCACCAGCTCCGGCGTGCCCGCGATATATGTCGCCAATACCGGACGGCCCGAGGCCATGGCCTCCATGACCACCATCGGTAACCCTTCCGCAAACGAAGGGATCACCAGAGCATGCGCATTCGCCAGTTCATCACGAACGCCCGCCTCTGACAGCCAGCCGGTCAGCGTGACATTCTCACTCAACCCATGCGCTGCGATTGCCGCCTCAAGACCCGCACGCATCTCGCCATCCCCAACCAAAGAGACATGAATATCCGGTACATCCCTGACCGCATCTGCAAGCGCGTGGATCAGAACCATCAGTCCCTTTTGCTCAACAAAGCGCCCTATAGCCACCAGACGCAGAGGCCCTTCCGGCACCGGTCGTGGCTCTGCAAAGCGCGCAGGCTCAATGCCGCAATGCACAACCTTGATCCGTGCCCAGGACCCAAAAGACGCCCAGCGGCTCAGCTGACTGCGGCCAAAACTCGATATCGCAACGACAAATCGGGAGCGATCCACCTTCTGCCCCAACGACAATGTATGTGGGGCATCAAATTCTTCTGGTCCGTGGGTCGTAAAACTATATCCCGGAGCGCCCAAAGCCTCTGCCAATAAGGAAACCGTAGCCGCATTGGTGCCAAAATGCGCGTGGATATGCTCACAGTTTTCGCGCCGGGTGACGCGCGCCACATAGGCGGCTTCCATCAGGTAGATCAGATGTCGCAGACGCGCTGCATTTGCGCCACCCAACCGCATCGCCAGCCGGAAAGCACGCCAACCGCGATGCGGCGCGCGGACAACGCAAACCAAAAACGCCAACACGAGACGCGCCGCTCCTTCCGCCAAAACATAGTGACAGCGCTCTGACTCGGTCTGATCACCGGGATCAACAAGCCGCTGCTCTGAGGGGCGCATCGGCAGCCGCAGCACATCAACACCGCGCCGTTCCAATGCTTGGATTTCGCGGCGGATGAAACTCTGCGAGGGTTGCGGATAAGTATTCAGCACATATGCAATCTTCACGCCGGTTCATCCCTTCCTGCGGTCCGGCTTGCAACCTAGCGGGATCACAGAGTTTTGCCCAGTATCAACCACAGCGCATCTACTCTCTAATGGAGAGGAATTTGGTCCAAAAGGTCACCATCGGCACGCTTGAGCCCGTGCTGTGATTGACCTTGCTGCAGTGCGGCCATAGCCTGCGGCTGATCTGAAACGGCGCGATCTGGACTTCAATGAAACTTGCGATCAACGATCAGAGCCTCATGGCGCGCGTCGTCCGCTCTACCTCTTGGATTATCCTCGGGTTTGGCACCGGGCAAATCTTGCGGCTAGGGTCAAACCTGCTGCTGACCCGCATCCTTTTTCCCGAAGCCTTCGGGCTGATGGCATTGGTCACAGTCATTATCATCGGCCTGTCGCTGTTCTCGGATATGGGCATCTCCAATGCCATTGCGCAAAATCCGCGAGGAGATGAACCGGACTTTCTCGACTCTGCCTGGACTGTTCAAATCATCCGAGGCGGCTTGTTGTGGCTTTTGACCTGTGCGCTCGCTCTGCCCGCCGCCACATTTTATGATGCCCCCGAATTGGCTTACTGCCTGCCTCTTGCCGGGTTCAGTCTGGTCATTCAGGGGCTTCAGCCGACGCGGGTGGAGACCGCCTATCGTCATCTACTGGTTGGGCGCGTCACCGCAATCAACCTGATGGCGCAGGTTTGCGGGATCGTCAGCATGGTCACTCTCGCTATCTGGACTCAATCCGTCATCGCGCTTGCCATTGGCAGCGTGCTGCAAGAAGCTGCCAAACTGGCGCTTGCCCATTGGGCCTTGCCGGGGCGGCGCAACGCCCTGCGTTGGGAGCCAGCAGCCACCCATGAATTGATCGGCATGGGCAAATGGATTTTTCTCTCCACCGCATGTTTCTTTTTGACCACGCAGGGCGATCGGGCGATCCTTGGCAAATATCTCTCGCTCGAAGCGATGGGGATCTACAACATCGCGTTTTTTCTGGCGAATTTCCCAGTGCAACTGGGGCAAGACGTCAACCAGCGCCTGATGATACCAGTTTATCGCGACAAACCTGCCCTACACAGCGACGAAAACAGGCGCAAGCAACGTCAATTGCGCTACGCGCTCACCGGAGGGATCTTGTCGATCCTATGGCTCATGGCATGGATCGGCCCATGGCTCGTGGACCTGCTCTATGATCACCGCTACGCCTCTGCCGGGCCGGTCATTGTCCTGCTGGCAAGCAGTCTGGCCCCCTCAATCATTGTGTTAACCTATGATCGCGCCTCATTGGCGGCGGGCAACACCAAAGGGTTCTTTTTCTACACTGCGACTCGCGCATTTGTGCAAACGGCGCTGTTTCTGGCCGGGGTGGCGAACTTTGGACTGGTTGGAGGCATCGCCGCCATGGGGCTTGCAGTTTTTCTATCTTATCCGACACTCATGCGGCAGACGCGACCTTACCGCGCCGAAGACCCAAGACATGATCTGATTTTCCTGGCGGCAAGTGCGCTCTTATGCGGCGGTGCACTGTGGTATCACTGGCCCAAAATCAGCAGTAGTTTAGGGCTTATGTGATCGGCAAGATGTAAGACGCTAAATGATGGACCGCGCCCACCCTGTTTTCTGCCTCAGGTAATCAGGGCCGGGACTTTAACCGTGCATTTCGCCAGTTGTCGGACGCGCTCCGCCCCCAAACAGGCGCCCAAACAGCCCCTTTTTGCGCGGGGTCAGAACCGGAATTGTGACCACAGGCGACAAGCCCGTTTCACGTTTCATTTGTCCGCTGGTCCGCAAAACAGGATGACGTAAATCCAGCGCAAAGGCCGCAAGTACCCCTAGTACAAAGCTCGCAAGCCCGCCCTTGATTGCCAGAGCCTTGCGACCGCCCCCCATGGCGTAATCTGGCAGAGGGGCAGGCTCAATCACCGTAAGGCGTTCACCCTGACTTGCAGTCTCAAGGCGAAAGCCGACTTCCGCTTCTGCACGACGCGCCGTGATCACCTCAAGTTCAGACTGCATCTGTTGATGCCGCCGCTCATAGCTTGCCAATTGGCGATCGACCTCGGGCGTCAACTCAAGCGAGGCTTCCAACTCCGCGCGTCGGTCCAGCAACAATTGACGTTGCGCCGTAAGCGTCTCTAACTGGCTTTCAAACTCCTCACGAACGCGGCGTGCATAGGCTTCGCGCTGGGTCGCCTCGGCCTCTTCTGCACCCTTGCGCAATTCGATTTCTTGCCGCGCAAGTTCGAGCAAGCTCTCATTGATGGCGGCGATCTCAGTCCCGCGCATCTCGATGGCGCCGGGCAGAGTCACCTCATTCTGGTAGCGGAAATTGGCAATTTCTTCCTCAAGAGCCGAGATGTCGCGCACCAAAGCCTTTTCTTTTTGGTCAAAGAACAGCAACGTCTCGCGCGCTTGATCCAGCCGCGTGCTCTGGCTCAAGGCAATCGTACGCTTGGAGAATTCCCGCGCGACTGCCTGAGCCTGCTCCCGCGTGGGCATATTGGCGGTGATCGTCAGCACCGAAATCGCCCCATCATCCGAAGACCCTTCTCGCACGGCTGCGGTCCCCATCAACGACACCGAAGTCCGCATCATTGGGACAATTTCAGAATCGAGCAAACCCGGACGATCTGCAAATAGGTTGAGTTGATCCACGATCTCAAGAATAGTGCCGCGCGCCATCAAACGCTGCTCAATCAACTGGATGCGCCGCGCTGATGATCCGTCGGCGGTGGACCGCGCCAATTCGCCCGCGATCTTGGGACGGGTGATCTGAATCACTTCCGTGCTCGAATAGACCGGTTGCTGCTGCAGCGCCATCCACACGGAGGCCACGCAGCCCAGAAACGTCACCACAAGGATCAACCACATGCGGCGGCGCAGCATATCGATAAAATCTGCAACTGAATAAATCGAAGCCATGGTGAATTCCGTTTTCCTCTCCTGCGCTGCCGGTTCAGGCACCGCCGGAGAATTCATCCTCGCTGCGGGCGCGGTTCAGCACCACCCCGAGAAGCTGTGTGTGTCCTGCAAGCATTTTCTCGCAGGCTTTCAAGTGACGTGCGGTTGTTTGACTGCCGTCAGACACCAACAGCACCCCGTCAACTTGTGGTAAAAAAGCTGCCACATCATCATTGTGCAACACCGGCGGCAGGTCAAAAAGCGCAACATCTGCGCGGGTGCGCGCAACCACATCATCAATGATCGCAGCACAGCGGGTTTCGTGCAGAACTTCGGCCGCGTTGTGAAACGTCGAGGAACTCAGGCCCAATGCCAGCCGGTCGGAAGCCGCCACCAGATGCTCTTCCAGACGGGTTTCGCCCCGTAAGAATCCAAGCATATCGCCGTTATAAAGCGCAGAGCGTTCCAGCCCCAATGCGCGGGCGATGCCGGGGTTGCGCAGGTTCATATCCATCAGAACCGTACGGCTGTTCGGTACCCGAGCAAGGCTCAGTGCGAGATTGGCGGCGGTAAAGCTCGCCCCACACCCCGGTGTCGGACCACAGATCGCCACACGCTTCCAGCCATGGGCACGCAGGCTATGCAACATCCGGGTGCGCAGCAAATCAAAAGCCCGCGCAGTGGGTGAGCTGCGGAAAAAATCGACCAATGGCAGACGGCTGCGGCGTTCATTCAGGCCGGTGACTTCAACCTGTCTCATCACATGCCACGGATCAGGGAGCGCGGCGGGCAGGGCCACAGAGTTCTGTGACTGCGGCGCTGCTATGTCCTCAATCGCAGGTGTCTCAACGCTGGGCGCGTGTCGCATTTCACCACGCGCTGGTTGCGACTGCTCGGTCTCCGTTGCAACCGGTGCACCGTTCAATGGCTTTGTGCCCGCGTGACGGGGCTGCACCGCTTGGGGCGCACGCTCAGGCCGCGACGGGCGCTCAGATTGCTGTGGGCGCACAGACTGTGCAGGACGTACGGGGCGTGACGGGCGCACAGGTTTGGCAGGCTCGGGCTGGTCTACGACATCAGAGCTTGGCGCTTCATCAGATGGGTTAGGATGCACGGCATCTTTCGCAGGCGCTTCATCACGCTTGCGGCGTCGCCGAAATTTCCTGAACCCATGGTCCGTCATCAGTGTCTCACCACCTTCTTCCAAGCATAGAATGGACGCTATGTTTTCGCCATTATGATCTACGTAGTCTTTCACGTCACACCTATCAAAACTCTGCGATCCATCGGCACATACCCGCACGCAATGGCGTGCGACTTTAAATCCGCGCTTAGTATCCGGTGCTGCGCAATATGACCCCAACAGTTCTGAACAAGATGTTCAAATCCTCGCGGAAAGAGAGATTTCGGCAGTAGGCCTCGTCAATTTTGGCGCGCTCGGCAAAGCTGGTTTCATTGCGATCCCCCACTTGCCACGGCCCGGTGATCCCCGGGCGCAGCATGAAGTATGCATCCGCCTTACCGTAAATCGACAGTTGATCCACCATCATCGGACGTGCGCCAACAATGCTCATATCACCAATCAGCACATTCCAAAGCTGAGGCAACTCATCAAGCGATGTGGTCCGCATCATCCGGCCAAAGCGCGTGATTCTTGGGTCATCCTTGAGCTTCTGATCCCGCTCCCACTCCTGACGCAGCTTCGGGTCTTGAGCGAGATGCCACTCCAATAGCTCATCGGCGTTGGGGACCATCGTGCGCAGTTTCAACATCTGAAACACGCGCCCATCCTTGCCCAATCGCTTCTGGCGATAAAAAGGTGATCCGCTCTCAAACCACAGAGCCAGAACACAAAACAGCACCAACGGCAGTGCAATAGGCAGCGCAAACAGCACTAGGACAATATCCAGCACCCGCTTTCCATAGGCCGCATAACTGCCATGCCCGTAGTCGGTTCCGGCCTCGCGAAACGCAGCGGCCAGCGTCAACTCTGGGAAGTCGCGAACTGCAGAACCAGTCATCGCCCCGTGATTGAGTATTTTCATTGTTACCCCCAAAAAACCACGCACCACTCAGGCCTCTTGCGAGGCAACACAGCTTCTCCAATCCCCCGGAGATCCGTGCAATCGAAACGGCCAAAGTCCCCTAATGACGGTCGGTTCGATCCAGTGCAGTACGTCGGACACATTCTCCCGTGTCCTAACTTCCTTCTCAAAATACCGTATTTATAGAAAAATCGATGTAAATCTGACCAAATGGTTACTATCGCTACCCATCCGGGTTTTGAACCGCTCATTTGCGAAACATTCCGCTGTTAACACTCCTATTGTATACGGTCCAGCCCAGCGCATGCCGGGACTGGACGGGAATCACATTCTTAGATGGGAATATCGGATCTTGATCGAACCTCGTTGATCCTAAGATCTCACGACGCTCTCACGCAGTGCTTCACTACGATAGCTGCCGGGGCTCTGGTCATACCAACGGCGAAAGGCATCGTTAAAGCTGCTCAGGCTGGAGTAGCCCAGTGCGAAGGAAATCTCTGACAGAGATTTCTCATTCTGGTGCAGGTAACGCAGCGCAAGCGATTTTCTTACCCCTTCCAGTATTGCAAAGAAACTGGTGCCTTCGCCCGCCAATTTACGCGAGAGAGTCCGCTGACTCATGTCGAGCAAGTCAGCCACCTGCGCGAGGCTCGCCTCTCCATCCGACATGCCATCCATAATGAGACGTTCGACCGTAATCGACAGATCATTGCTGTTTCGATCCGGGCGGCGACGCAGCAATTCGGCATGTTCAAGCAAGAGACGTAACAGCCCCGCATCAGCGCTGCGTAGAGGTTGCGCCAGATCTTGCTCTCGAAATGTCAGACGGTTCACCCGACCACGGTATCCCGGCCTTAGCCCAAACGCCAAAACTGCGGGTTCAGAGGCCGCCTGCGGCGCATGGGTGAATTCGACGGCGACCGGAGTGGCGGTTCCTGTGCTGAGCGTTTTAAGACTGCGCACCAGCAGTGCCGCAATAAACTCGCTCCAGTGTCGCAGATCCAGCTTACCTTGTGACCCATAATCCCAACGCAGATCCACCTGCCCGTTTTCGACCGATGTCGGTACGACATCAAAGATGCTGCTAAGTCGGGTTAACGTTTGCAGCGCTTCTCCCAACGTCTCGGAGGCGCTTATCGCGTATCCAACAAGACCTGCGTCACGCAATGTACATTGATGCGCCAGCGAGTAGCCGATCGACGCATCATTACAGACCCGTTCCGCCAGACCAAACACCAAAGAGTGCTCGTATACAGGAAGCACCTGATTGCTGTCACTGAGTTGGCCGGGGATGGTAATTTTATTGTTGATCAGACTTGAAAAGTCATGGCCCTTACCGGACACATACTCTACCAACCGATTGACAAATACCCCACCGTTCGGGGCAAAAACATCCTTCACAACACGCCTCCCGCACGCTGCGCAGATCTATTGGAACACGCGTGGGTAGAAGGGTTCGGACACACATGATATCCTGTCGCCACCATCCCGTCGCTGAGCATTCCGAAGACCTCGCAGATACGCATACTTCAAATGTCTGCATGCGTTAACAGATTTCAAAATTTTACATAGTCAGCCGACAGGATGCGACACAAAAGATCCTGACTGTTGCCCGGAAGGCAACGTTTCAACCAGCAAACTCTGCAACACAACCTTGCCTAGAACGCGGCTTCTCTGCGCACCCTGACCTTGTCCAGTATTGTAGAGATGTATAAAATTCTCATCATAGCATCCGCTTAATTCGCCAAACCAAAAGTATAGCGCCCCTATCCAGAGTGGGGGCGCAGCCGGGTGATTGAGTTTTGCTTAAATTCAAGGCATCAGTGGCGCAAACGATCCAAACACTGAATGGGGCCACAACATGTCACAGCCTTCCGATACTTGGTTCGCCTTCGATGACAGCCACCGCCCCGCCCGCATCTGGCGAATGGTGAGAACCGCGCCCGACGGCCCTGCAGAAGTCGTTGCCGGACTTGATGAAGCCCGCAAGGTCGCATTGGGACACCCGTTGGTGACACATGCGCACGCAGTCACCCCGGCCTTGCCGCTACCTGCCGCACCCGCGGACCTGAACCTTCACGCGGATGGCGACACCTTGCGCCTTGGGGCCTTAACGCAGGCTCAGCCACACACCCGGCTGTGTGCCGCCGTGTCAAAAATCCGGGGGTTCTTGCAGGTCAACAAGGACTGGGATGGTGTGCTATGTTTGCCGGGGTTTGCAACAACGGTTTGGGCCCTGATAAGCGCAAATGAAGTGGTAAGCGTGCTCTCCTTTACCACAGCCCCCTTGGTCGAAGCGCTATCACCGGTTGCTGCTTCGGCATCAATCGACTCGGACGCTCTGATCTCTCCACTGCAGGATGTAATTTCCAAACCCGAAACCCTGGGATTGCGCCTTGCGGAAAGCCGATCGCTGTGGGCCGCGGGTGAACTGAACGATGCGGCGGTACTGTCGCAAACATGGGGAGCAGCGCTTGGGGCTGAACTGGCGGCAGCCCGCGCCTATTGGCTGGGGCAGAACCTTGCCCTGATCGCCCCTTCGGCGCTGGCCGCACCCTATAAGGCAGCGCTCTCCAGCCAGTATGTCCCATTTACCGAGGTCGACGAGGCGCAGATGACGATCAAAGGACTGGCCAGCGCCTACGCCTACTACAAGACTGAAACCTGACGCGGCGCAGTCCCCCAAATAGCGCCACTCAAAGTAGACGGCGAAAACGCGTTCCCGGCTCCGGCGGCTTGTTGGGAGGCCCCGCAAAACACTGCGCCTGCTGCATCCAGCGCTGCGCCACCTCAGAAGATGCGGCAACACTTGTGTCTTTCCAATTGCGTGTCTGAGTGACGATCTGTGCAAACTCTACCGCAGTTCCAGTGACGTGATTGCTGTCCTGCGGCGTGTTCCATGTCCAGACTTCGCCAGATGGGGCGATCAGTTCCACATAGGGAGCAGGCTCTGGCACCGTCTGCCCCCACACGCGAAAGCTCCAGCCATACGTCACGACACCGAGATGCACGATGTTGCGGATACGGTCGCTTTCGGGGCGTTCCTGGCCCAAGAGGTCGAAAATCGCCTGCCCATGCGCCCATGTTTCCATTTGCCGGGCGGTGATTGCGCTTAGCGCACTCATCTCAGGTCCGACCCACTTCACACGCTTTTTTGGATCTGCGGTGCTGTAGGCGCCTGCAAGACGTGTTGCGCCGTCACGCCACGCAACAAACAGTTCTCTCCCAGAAAGCCCGGCAAGCCAGGGAAACTGCAACGCCAAGATACTGCCACCAGCGGCAAGTTCGGCCATCGCTGGTGCCATCATACGATCAAAGGCTTTTGGACCAGCCAGCGCTGCCTCAGCCGCGGCATTAAAGAAATGCAAATGCCCCAGAATATCCTCGACGGTCCAATCCTTGAACTGTGTGGTCGCAGCAAAGATCGTGTCAGGAGCCGCTTCAAGACAGCGCGCCAGAATCCGGCTCTCCTCCTGAAAGTCATTGGCCTGCTGCATAGCATCTCACCTCGAATTACGACGATGTATTGATGCGAGTTTGAGGCGGTTGCGCAGGCTTTGGCAACCGGTGTTCAAAAGACTGACGCAACGGACTATGCGCCAGAGGTTTGCACATTGGACCTCAGGCCAAGGGATCAGTTCGGAACAACCGAACCTTTAGACCACCATGCGCGATTGGCGCGCCAAGCGGCAGGAACGGCAGCCCCGTTGCCCGCGCCAGTGCCGTATCGCTGGTGACGATACCGACGCGCCAGCCTGAAAAGCGGGATTTCAGCACCTCGCCCAAGGCACCGTAGACCGCAAATAGCTGCTTCTTATTGCCGATCCGCGCCCCATACGGTGGGTTGACCATCACAAGGCCCGGAGGTCCGTCTGGGCGCTGCAGGTCGCTGACAGCCGCATGGGTAAAGCGGCACAAGTCCCCAACCCCAGCCCGCGCGGCATTCTGCCCGGCCATTTCTACTGCCCCGGTGTTGCGATCAGAGCCGAAGAACCGCAGATTCGGGGTTTTCGCAGTTGGCAGCGCCTGCCGTTCGTCGTTCCAGGCTAGGGCGTCATGATTGGCGAGCTGTTCAAACGCGAACTCTCGACTGCGCCCTGCGGCAAGCCCCGCAGCGATCTCTGCCGCCTCGATCACAAAGGTACCAGAGCCACACATTGGGTCTACCACAGGCTCTAGCCCGTCATAGTCACAGGCACGCAGCAGCAGCGCCGCCAGCGTTTCGCGCATCGGCGCTTTGCCGACTGCAACTTTGTGACCGCGTTTATGCAGCCCTTCGCCTGAGGTATCGACGCTGAAGATACAAGTATTGTCATCGATCCGCACCTTGAGCGTCACAGGTGCATCCGCTGCAACCGGCGCGCCGAGTTCCTCGGAAATTGCAGTCTCGATCCGCTGCGTCGCCGCACCGGCATGATAGATCTTAGATTTTTTGTTGGTGACAACCTCGACTTTCACCGGCACGTCTTTGCGCAACACCTCACCCCATGGGAATTTGCGCGCGCGCTTATCAAGTTGCGCGAGGTGAAACGCTCTAAACGAGCCAATCCGCGCCAGCACACGGGTGGCGCCACGAAGATAGAGGTTCGCACGCCGCACATCCTCCCATGTGCCATCAAAGCTGACACCGCCCGCGACCTGTCGCGCAGCGGCAAAGCCCACACGACGGGCCTCATCGCAAAGGATATGTTCCAGCCCCGGTGGGGCCACGAGAAAGATCTCAAAGGTGCTATCTGCTGTCATGAGGCATCTCTTAGCCGGAATCACTGCCCTCCGGTATCCCCAAACGTTCGGCGTAAAACCGCTCGCTGCCGTGGTGGGTCAACACCAGATTTAGGCGCAATGTGGGTTTCTGGACCCAAGGTAAGCAGCATCGGAGCAGATACATAATCTTTTATTTTCTGATAGATGCACGATTACTAAATAATTAGTTTGACATCATCGCTGGCTCGGTGAAATCCTTTAGGCCAGTTGGATGGGCAAACATCCGACCTTGCAGACTTTAGGGAGGAAAAGATGCGGAAGTATCTTTTGACCGCAGTTGCAGCCGGGGCTGTGATTGCGGCAACGGGTTCGTATGCCGATGAGGCAGCAGCCCAAAAATGGATCGACGAGGAGTTTCAACCCTCGGCTCTGACCAAAGACGAACAACTTGCAGAGATGCAGTGGTTCATCAACGCCGCCGAACCTTACAAGGGCATGGAGATCAATGTTCTGTCCGAGGGTATCCCAACGCACAGCTACGAATCCGAGGTGCTGACCAAGGCGTTTGAGGAAATCACCGGCATCAAGGTGAACCACCAAATTCTGGGCGAGGGAGAGGTTGTACAGGCCGTTCAGACCCAGATGCAGACCAAGCGGAACCTCTATGACGCCTACGTCAATGACTCCGACCTGATCGGCACCCACTCGCGCCTACAACTCGCCTACAACCTAAGCGACATGATGGAAGGTGACTTCAAGGATGTGACCAACCCCGGTCTCGACCTTGATGACTTTATGGGCACGCAGTTCACCACCGGCCCGGATGGCGATCTCTACCAGCTGCCAAGCCAGCAGTTCGTGAATCTCTACTGGTTCCGCAAAGACTGGTTTGACCGCGAAGATTTGAAAGCAGCCTTCAAGGAGAAATACGGCTACGAGCTGGGCGTCCCGGTCAACTGGTCCGCCTATGAGGACATTGCCGAGTTTTTCTCTGAGGATGTCAAAGAAATCGACGGCACCGCCATTTACGGCCATATGGATTACGGCAAACGCGCGCCGGACCTTGGCTGGCGGATGACGGATGCGTGGCTCTCCATGGCGGGTGCGGGCTCCAAAGGTAAACCAAACGGCGTTCCAATCGACGAATGGGGCATCCGGATGGAAGAAGGCACCTGTAACCCGGTGGGCGCAAGCGTCACCCGCGGTGGTGCGGCAAACGGCCCGGCGGCGGTCTACGCGATCCGCAAATGGGACGAATGGCTGCGCAAATACGCGCCTCCAGGTGCGGCGTCATATGACTTCTACCAGTCCCTGCCCGCACTGGCACAAGGCAATGTGGCACAGCAAATCTTCTGGTACAGCGCCTTTACTGCCGACATGGTGAAGCCGAAATCCGAAGGCAACAACACTGTAGACGACAGCGGCACCCCGCTGTGGCGCATGGCCCCCAGCCCGCATGGCCCCTACTGGGAAGAAGGCCAAAAAGTCGGCTATCAGGACGTGGGCTCCTGGACCTTCCTCAACTCCACGCCGCTTGATCGTGCGCAGGCTGCATGGCTCTATGCGCAGTTTGTCGTCTCCAAGACCGTGGACGTGAAGAAATCTCACGTCGGTCTGACCTTCATCCGCGACAGCTCTGTGCGCCACGAGAGCTTCACCGAACGCGCGCCGAAACTGGGTGGTCTGGTGGAATTCTACCGCTCGCCCGACCGGACTGCTTGGTCACCGACCGGCGTAAACGTGCCCGACTACCCCAAGCTGGCCCAGATCTGGTGGCAGCAAATTGGGGACGTGAACTCCGGTGCCTTTACCCCGCAAGAAGCGATGGATCGTCTGGCGCAGGAAATGGACATCACCATGGGTCGGATGCAGCGTGCCGACGAGCAGGCGAATGTCTACGGCGGCTGTGGCCCACGCCTCAACGAGGAGAAGGATGCGGAATGGTGGTACGCCAATGGCGGCGCCAAGCCGAAGCTGGAGAACGAAAAGCCCCAAGGCCAGACCGTCAACTATGACGAGTTGGTCGCTCGCTGGGCCGAGAACTGATCTCAACCTGATCTCCCCGGGGGGCTTCCCCTGACGTGCCGGGCCTGACCTCTTGCGGGTCTGGGCCCGGCCCCACCTGCCCCGGCTGATTGATCTGCCTCTGTGCGGCTTGTTAGCCGGAGTTTTTCCCTCGACACCACGATTGTCCCGGGCACGCATCAACGCGGGCGCAGGACCGGAAAGTTCCAAACCACCATGGCACTCGAACTCAGATCCGTGACCAAGCGCGTGGGCGGTGATCTCCATATAAAGGAGACGTCGCTGACGTTAGAACCCGGTCACTTTAACGTCCTTCTGGGCGCCACCGGGTCAGGAAAGACCTCTCTTATCAAGATGATGGCCGGGCTTGACCCGATTGCCTCCGGCACGGTCCTGATGGACGGGCAGGATGTGACCCGCCTCAGCACGCAAAAGCGCAATATCAGCCTCGTGCATCAGTTTTTCATCAACTATCCGCATATGACGGTCTACGACAACATCGCTTCACCGCTGAAGGTCGCGGGCATGGCCAAGTCGGAACTGGACGACCGCGTGCAGGAAGCCGCGAAAATCCTGCAACTGACCCCGATGCTGCACCGCCGCCCGCATGAGCTTTCTGGTGGCCAGCAGCAGCGCACCGCGCTGGCCCGCGCCATCGCCAAGGAAAGCCGCGCGGTGTTCCTGGATGAACCGCTGGCGAACCTCGACTATAAACTTCGCGAGGAGCTGCGCGACCAGCTGCCCGAACTCTTTGCAGGTCGTGGTGCCGTGGTGGTCTATGCAACCTCCGAACCCGAAGAGGCGCTGCTCTTGGGTGGCAAGACCGCCCTGATGCGGGATGGGCGCGTCAGCCAATTCGGCCCCACCGCCGAGATCTACCGCAATCCCGAAAACGTAGAGGCCGCGCGGGTCTTCTCAGACCCGCCGATCAACACCGCCACGATCACCAAGCAAGGCTTTGAAGCACGCCTCGGCGATGACGTTCGTTGGACCCTCGACGGTGCTGCCGCAAGCCTGCAGGATGGCACCTACACCATCGCCATTCGCCCGCACCACGTGGTGCCGGTGGCCGAGGCCGCCGGTCTGGTCAAGCTCAACGGCCGCGTCCAAGTGACCGAGCTTTCGGGTTCTGAGAGCTCCGCGCATTTCGACCTTGCCGCCTCCGGGCAGGAAACCTCCTGGGTGTCGCTCAGCCATGGCGTGCACCCCTACGAGGTCGGTGAACTGCATGATTTCTATATGGATCCTCGGGCGGCCTATGTCTTTGCCCCCGACGGCTCCCGCGTGGCGTGAGGCGAAAAGATGGCTAAGATTACCCTGTCCAAACTGCGGCACAGCTACCTGTCCAATCCCAAATCCGACAGCGACTACGCGCTGAAGGAGATCGACCTCGACTGGAACGACGGCGGTGCCTATGCGCTACTCGGCCCCTCCGGTTGTGGCAAATCCACCCTCTTGAACATCATTTCCGGCCTGCTGGTGCCCTCCGAGGGCCAGATCCTGTTTGATGGCAAGGACGTGACCAAACTGCCCCCGGACCAGCGCAATATCGCGCAGGTGTTCCAGTTCCCGGTGATCTACGACACCATGACCGTCTACGACAACCTCGCCTTCCCGCTGCGCAATCGCGGCCGCGACGAGGCCACCGTCGAACAGCGCGTCATGGCGATCGCCGAGATGCTCGAGGTCACCGAGATGCTGGGCCAAAAGGCCGCCGGCCTCAGCCCCGACAACAAGCAGAAGATCTCGATGGGGCGTGGCCTCGTGCGCGAGGACGTCAATGTGGTGATGTTCGACGAACCGCTCACCGTGATCGACCCGCATCTGAAGTGGAAGCTGCGCTCCAAGCTCAAGGAACTGCACCAGCGCGTCAAGGCGACGATGATCTACGTCACCCATGACCAGACCGAGGCGCTGACCTTTGCCGATCAGGTGGTGGTGATGCAGCTGGGCGAAGTGGTGCAGATCGGCACGCCGGTCGAGCTGTTCGAACGCCCGGCGCATACTTTCGTCGGCCACTTCATCGGCTCGCCGGGCATGAACATCATCCCCTGCTCCTACGACGGCAGCGCCAGAATCGAAGGCCAGCCCGTCGCCTTGGAAGGTCCCGTGCGCGGCACGCCCGCCGGCCAGTCCGAAATCGGCATCCGCCCGGAGTTTGTCTCGCTCTCTGATACCGGCCTGCCCGCCACGGTCACCAAGGTTTCCGATGTGGGCCGCCATACGGTCGTCGAATGCGACTGCCTCGGCCACAAGGTGAACGCCGTGATCGAGGAAGGCGCCGCGCCGCAAAAGGGCGACAGCACCCACCTCGCCTTCCGCCAAGACCAGACCCGGCTTTATGTCGACGGCTGGCTCGCCACTGACCCGGAGTAACAGCAAATGAAAACCGAAAACCAAAAAGCATGGTTCTTTGTGCTGCCGGTCCTGCTGCTGGTGGCCTTCAATGCCCTGATCCCGATGATGACCGTCGTCAACTACTCCGTGCAGGAGACCTTTGGCGACAACGTCTTCTTCTGGCAAGGCCTTGATTGGTTCGAACAGATCCTGCGCTCGGACCGCTTCCACGCCGCCCTTGGTCGGCAGTTCCTGTTCACCTTCCTGATCCTCATCATCGAAGTGCCGCTCGGTATCGCCATCGCCCTTTCGATGCCGCGCAAAGGGTTCTGGGTGCCCGTGTGCCTCGTCCTGATGGCGCTGCCGATGCTGATCCCATGGAACGTGGTCGGCGCGATGTGGAACATCTTCACCCTGCCCGACATCGGCCTTCTGGGCTATTTCCTGAACCACACGCTGGGCATCAACTATGATATGACGCAGGACCCGATTGCGGCTTGGGTGACTATTATCACCATGGACGTCTGGCACTGGACCTCGCTGGTGGTGCTCCTGTCCTACGCCGGTCTCGTATCGATCCCTGATGCCTATTATCAGGCGGCCAAGATCGACGGCGCGTCCAACTGGTCGGTGTTCCGGTACATCCAGCTGCCGAAGATGAAGACCGTCCTCACCATCGCCATCCTGTTGCGGTTCATGGACAGTTTCAACATCTACACCGAGCCGTTTGTGCTTACCGGCGGTGGCCCCGGCAACTCCACCACGCTCTTGTCGATCGATCTCGTGAAGATCGCGCTCGGGCAGTTCGACCTCGGCCCCGCCGCCGCGATGTCGCTCATCTACTTTGCAATCACGCTTCTGGTCAGCTGGCTGTTCTACACGCTGATGACCAAAGACGATCAGAACTAAGGGAGGGACCTGATATGCAGAAACGATCTATCGTCCCCATCGTCTATATCTTGTTCCTCATGCTGCCGATCTACTGGCTGGTGGCGATGAGCTTCAAGACAACCAATGAAATCCTCTCCGGCTTTTCGCTGTTTCCGCAAACCTTCACGCTGGAAAACTACCAAGTCATCTTCACCGATCCGACTTGGTACTGGGGCTATATCAACTCGATCCTCTATGTGTCGGTGAACACGGTAATCTCTGTGGCAGTGGCGCTGCCTGCGGCCTATGCCTTCTCGCGCTACCGCTTTCTGGGCGACAAGCAGCTGTTTTTCTGGCTGCTCACCAACCGGATGGCGCCTGCAGCGGTCTTCGCCCTGCCCTTCTTCCAGCTCTATTCAGCCGTGGGTCTCTTTGACACCCATCTCGCGGTGGCGCTGGCGCATTGCTTGTTCAATATTCCGCTGGCGGTTTGGATCCTTGAGGGCTTCATGGGCGGCGTGCCAAAAGAACTGGACGAGACGGCCTATGTGGACGGCTACTCCTTCCCGCGCTTCTTCGTGTCGATCTTCCTGCCTGCCATCAAGGCCGGCGTCGGCGTCGCGGCCTTCTTCTGCTTCATGTTCTCTTGGGTCGAGCTGCTCTTGGCCAAGACCCTGACGGCAGTTGCGGCAAAACCCATCGCCGCCACCATGACCAAGACCGCATCCTCCGCAGGCTACGAGCTGGGCCTGCTGGCGGCAGCGGGTACACTGACCATTATTCCGGGCGCAATCGTGATCTATTTCGTCCGCAACTACATCGCGAAGGGCTTCGCGATGGGGAGGGTTTGATATGCTGAGCTGGATGGCCTGGACCTGGCCCACCGCCCTTGTATTCATTGGGATCTTCTCCGCCATCGGCGTGCTGATCCTGCTGGAAATCCGCGCCCCCGGTGGAGACGCCCGCAAGGGTATCCTCGGCCTCACAACCACACGTGGCGACCGGTTGTTCATCAGCCTCCTGGGCACGTCCTACATCTTTCTCGCGTGGCTGGGGCTGGTCGGCATGCCGCTCTGGACCCCTCTGGGCCTCGCAATCGCATGGGGGATCTTCTGCTTCTGGAAGGTGTAGACCACCAGTGGGTCAAGGGGGCCGCAGGCCCCGCCCACCGGACGGCTTGCCCTTGACGCGCCACAAAAGAACAAACTCAAAAACGGTCCTGAGGGCAAACCTGCCCCTCAGGGCTATCTCAGCAAGCCAAATCAAAGGTCTGCGCCAGTTGCGTCCGCTGCAACAAGGCCATCGCCTCTCTCCCAGCGAGAAATCGGCGCGCGGAAGCGCACAATTTAACAACCCTGAGGGCACGCCTCACGCATCTTCTAAAAAAATAGTTTTCGAATTCCCGGAAATCCCCTACCCTCGCCCTTGATCGCAAACAGATCACCGTGGCTTCTCCCCGGTCGCGGCCCGAACAGCAAAGCTTGGACATATGCGCAAGAAACAGCACCACTCCCTTCTGACCGAGGTCGAACTCGAATTCATGACCGTGGTCTGGGAGCTGGAACAAGGCTCCGTGCGTGACATCCTTGCCGAACTGAACACAGTACAAGAGCGCGCCTATACTTCTGTCGCTACGGTGCTCAAGATCATGGAGCAAAAGGGCTTTTTGACCAGCGAACGGGTTGATCGTTCCCTCGTCTACCGTCCTGCAATTCCCAAGACCGAGTATCAGAAAACGTCGCTCAAGAACTTGTCGAGCAAGCTCTTCAACGGTGCACCCGCCGCCCTCGTGGCGCGGTTGGTCGATGACGAGGACATCACCGATGCCATGCTCGAAGAAATGCGGGCCTTGCTGAACGAAAGGCTGGGGGACAATGAAAGCTGATGCGCTTCTGAACGCTTATATCGATCTGAACCTTCTGGTTTGCGCAGGCGCGCTGCTCTGGCTCGCCGCACGTTACCTGATGCGACGAACGTCCCTTGCGACGTCCTATGGACCGCAACTGCATTTGCTGAATGGGATGACTGTGCTGCTGGCCGCGACACCGATTTTGGTTCTGGCGCTCAACGCCAGCGGCATTGGTAATCCCCCCACTCTCTCCGATGTACTTGTCGCGCAGTACCTGCAAGGCAATGTCAGCATGTCCGCAGTACAGTTTGAGTCCATGATCGGGATGCGTGAGGATTTGGTCCGTGATCTCAGCACTGGCACAGCACTGTGGAGCCAGCTCGTAAGCGCATTCATCCTCGTCGGCACCACGATCTCAGTGCTTCTGCTTTGCACCGCAATCCTGCGCCTGCGCCACGCACTTGCATCAGCGTATCGGTGGAAGCGCATCGGTCGCGTGGACCTTCTTCTCAGTGACGATACAGCGGTTGCATACTCCACCCGCGGCCTGTTTCGTCGCTATGTCGTTCTGCCGACCTCGCTTTTGAATGATTCACGCGATTTGCGCCTTACACTTGCGCATGAGCTGCAACATTTTCGCCAGCGTGATGTTGAGACTGCCTTTTTGATGGAATGCCTGCGACCGCTTCTGTTCTGGAACCCCGCCTATTACCTGTGGCGCCGCGATATGCGGGCGGTGCGGGAATACGCCTGCGATCAGGCGCTCAGCAGCAGAGGGCGCTTTGACTTGCGGAGCTATTGCGAATGCCTGATCCGCGCGACCGAACGCGCCCGCAAGTCTCCGGTGTTTCTCAGTTCCCGCAGCCCCTCTGTTGCCCTGCTGGAGCGTCGGGAAATCCATCACACGCCCATTCTCGCGCGCAGGATTATTGCCGTAACCGAACAGCGCCGCCACGAACACCAAAGCCTGGTCTGGGGCGGCGTGTCTGCGGCCATTGCCTGCGCCGTAATTGCGACCGCGTTTTTGATCCAGCGCCCCGGAGATTGGAGTCACGATCGCCTCATGCTGTCGACCGTTGTTAATCTGGAACGCATGGCACATCGCAACACTGGTCAGACGGGTGTATCGGCCTGGAGCAGTTCCGTCTTGGTGCCTCTGGATCGCTGAGTTTCGCATCTCGCCTCGCGCCCATTCCAAAGCAAGCCAACGTACACCGCCCCATACCAAGCCGTTGATTTAACAACCGTCGCAGAAATTTCAAAAAACGCCTTGTCTCTCTGCGCACTGCCACATATACGGATCAGCGGAGACGTGGCCGAGTGGTCGAAGGCGCTCCCCTGCTAAGGGAGTAGGCGGGAAACCGTCTCGAGGGTTCGAATCCCTTCGTCTCCGCCATCACACCTATTTCTATTATTATCAATTAATTAGGTGTTGGCATTGACCAATGAAAGCCGCACCGGAGCTTATCCAAGCCGTGCCTGCCCTTCGTCGGCCCTCCTGAAATCAGAAAAAACTTCTGAGCAGCGGCTGAGCTTGCAAATTCGGAACAGTTCTTATCCCCTGCCACTGTCGGTTCACGGCTGTAGAGTTTTCTTCCGTAACCCCGTTCTTCGCAACACATGTCAAACAGAGCGATTGCCCGTGGGGCATGCCAATGAGCGTCGAACAGCATCTCATGCGTTTGCAGCGGATAAGCCCGCACCAAGAACGCCCGACTGTGTGACAGTTTGATATGCGCGACCTGAAGCTTGACCCGCTCACCGCAAATATTGGCCCAGTCTTCACTCCAATCGAACTGGAAAGCTACGCCGGGCTCGTACACCAAAGGCACGTAGGTGCCGCGTCCAGTTGTCTACTCAGCGCGGTGCCGATCGTCACGCCGAGCCCGAGCGAAAGCCTCGACGCGTTCATAGGGGCCGTCATATCCCAGCTTCACCAGATCAGCATGCATTTGCTTGATTGTGCGCCACTCATTGCGTAGCTTCCGGGTTTGGACTAGAAGCCAAGCAGACAACCGATCCGCAGCTTGCTTGGACGTTTCGGCGTCTTGAACTTCGGCTCCGCCGCGCCTTCCCGCAGATAATTCTTGATGGTGTTGCGAGACAAGCCCGTCCGCCGGGAGATCTCGCGTATCGGCATTTTGTCACGCAATGCCCAGCGTCTGGTAACACTCAAAAATCCCATGTCGATCACTCCAAATCTCACCAACCAAAACCGTCGGGGCAATGTGTTCACATGGGTCAATTCTTAGTGACAATCAACATTCATAGATGGCTTCCAAGCAGTTCAGCCTAACGGCGTTACGCCGTGCGGAATCGAAGTGTTGAGCGGCGCGCTTGAGGGCGCTCAGTCCATTTGATGTGTTAAGATCAATTCCTTGGCAGGTAGAGAAGGTTCGACGTCAGACCCATCCCTTCCGCCAGATTCCCCGACATTTTCCGGGTCGGGCATCCAATTCGCCTACATATTCTGAGTTTGACAGATTGTCATAACATTTGGCCCGACGCTCTCAGTGAACGTGTGGGATAGAATGAGGGTTAAGATATGGACAGTTCATCTTTTCCTGAAACAGAGCTGCGCGTGAAGGCCGGGCCGCACGTTGAGTAGAGCTGAACGCGGCGCTTGTTCGCAAGGCTGGTCGCGGTCGGCACGCCGATGGCGGCGGCCCATAAGCAACAAGCCTTCGAAACGAATTTCCCTCGAGAAAAACCGAGGCATCGCTTAAGCGCTCTCGATTGTGTCCGCGAAGTTCTGAACGTCTACGCTACAGGAGCACTCCGCTCCCCCGCTGCCTCAGATCTCAGTCTTTACGACCAAGGTTCAGTGTATGCTCGCGCAGCCACGCCATAAAGCCACGTGGATCACTGTGTAGTCGCTCCATCTCCTGATCCGTCAATGGCTCCCCCACAACAGGCGCTTGCGGTTTATTACAGGAGCGCACGATCTCATGCAGGAGAAGGCCTTGGCGCAGGATTGGCGAGACTTGACACGCAATCTGATAGGCTCGGGAATTTCGCCCCGGAAAGAACATCGGAACGACCTTTGCACCTGAGCGTCGGATGAGCTGTGCTGTGAAGACATTCCATTCGCGCTCTACAGCGGGGCCCCACCAGCTGTCGGATGACATCACGACGCCTGACGGGAACAACGCCACGACACCACCTTCCTTCAGGTGGGCCATTGCCTTGGCGCGCATCTCGACCATTTTGCGTTGGGCGTCAGGGTCATGAGGGAACGGAACCGGGATCATGAAGGAGGTCGCCGCCTCATCCAATCCGGTTAGAACAGAGCGTGTTAAAATGCGGTAATCCTGACGCCGCCGGCCAATCAGGTCAGCAAAGATCATGCCATCGACCATCCCATGCGGGTGGTTGGCCACAACCACAACAGGCCCTGTCTCCGGAATATTGTTGATCTGCTCTTGCGGGGTTTTCAGTTCAATGCCCATCACATTGAGTGCACCGCGCCAGAATTTGTTCCCGCGATAGTCAGCATTGCGGGCTTCAAACTTTGACACCATCCGTAGAATGGTGAATTTCCCTGTCAGCCATTCCAGCGTGCGGATCGCCAGAGACGTCCAGCGATCATCGAAGGAATTCGCATAGGTCAGCGTGCGCCGGTCATAGACTTCAACCGTAGACGCCCCTTTAGGCTCCTGCGGCGTGATGCCGGAATCATTATCGTGCGCGGTGTCAGCCACTTTCACCTGTCCCGTCTTTTTGGACCGTTCCGCCAGATTAGTAGCCTTCGCCGAACTTGTCAGCCACCAAGGCCTCTACGGCAGAAGCCAGCGCGTCAGCATCCGGTCCCGAGGTTTCGACGTCAATAGTCGTTCCCTTCGACGCTGCCAACATCAAAAGCCCCATGATACTGTCTCCGGAGGCCGACATTCCGTCTTTGATCACCTCAGCGGAGGCATCAAAGCCTTCGACGACCTCAACCAACTTGGCCGACGCGCGCGCATGCAGACCCTTTTCATTCACAATCTTGAGCGTTTTTCGAGCCATTGATTATGCCACGCCCCCTTCAGGGTTCACATTTTGAGAATTGATATACTTACGTCCGGCTTCCATCGCATGACGCACCGCATCCGCCACCGGCAAATGACGTGACTTCGCCAGCTTAATCAGCATGGGAAGATTGGCCCCGTAGAGGATGCGCCGGTTCGCAGGGGCGCAGGCACGCAGGCTAAGGTTCGAGGGACTGCCGCCGAAAAGATCGGTCACCACCACAACGCCATCGCCAATGTCGACAGAGTTGGCGGCGGCACAGATTTCATCTTGCTTGGCATCGCGGTCGTCTTCCGGGCCGATGGCGATTGCCATCAGCGCAGGCTGACGCCCAACTACATGTTCTACGGCGGCCAGGTATTCCTTGGCCAATCCGCCGTGTGCGACGATCACGATCCCGATCAAGGGCATTCTCTCACTTCAATTGCTGGCCAAGCAGCTCGCGGTGCCTAATTGACACCTGCTGCCCCTCGCGTGCAAGGGCCTTTGCCAAGGTTTCCGCCAAAGTGACGGAACGGTGTTGCCCGCCTGTGCAGCCAAAGGCAATCGAAAAATGCGATTTACCTTCTTCGCGATAGGCTGGCAGCAACATCAGGGTCAAATCGAGCACGCGGTCGAAAAAGCCCTGATACCGCGCGTCCTTCATGACGTAATCCTGCACTTCTTTATCTTGCCCGTTATGCGCACGCAGTTCCGGCTCCCAGTAGGGGTTTGCGAGAAAGCGGCAATCAAACACCATATCGACACTGCGCGGAATGCCGCGTTTGTAGGAAAAACTGTGCAGGGCCACAGCAAGAGTGCGCCCTTTCGGCGCAAAGAGGCGCTCTACCTCTGCACGCAGCTGGTGCACATTCAGGTCTGAAGTATCGATCACAACATCAGAACGCTCCCGGATCATCCGCATCAAATCCAGTTCACGGGTTACGCCCAGCTCTGGGCTTTCTGCGGGGGACAACGGGTGACGGCGACGTGTCTCGGAGAAGCGACGCAACAGAACATCTGCCTGTGCATCGAGATAGAGAACCGTGGTTTTAATCCCCTGCCGCGCCTTGAGCATGTCGATCAAATCGACCATCGCCTCGGTAGAAAAATCCCGATTGCGTGGATCAAGCCCCAGAACAAGCGGTCGATCGGCACCACCGGCATTCACCAAGGCAGGCACAAGGCGCAGAGGCAAATTGTCGATGGCCTCGAAATCGAGATCCTCCAGCACGTTAATAGCCGTGGTGCGCCCGGCGCCCGATGGACCGGTCACCAGCACCAGTGGCGGCTGGGGCGCAATGGCGCTAACGGAGTTTTGGCTCTCCTTCGGGGTCAATTGCTCCACCTTTCAGGTATTGAATCAGGGCTGCCGGAAAATAATCGCCATCCACGCGGTTTAATCTTGGCAGCGTAACGCCGAGTATCTGCCCCTCTAGGTGGCGTGGAAGCCGTGCGGTTTCAAGCTGCCCCATATCGACGATGACGTGGAGTTGTACCTCCGTCACAACATCCGCGCGCAGAATACCAACACCGCGCGCCTCAATAAGGCCGCAAATCGCGGCAGGTGCGCGTGCCAGCAGGCGTTTTCCCACGCGGCGTACCTCTGTTCGATCGTCTGCGACCAAGCTCGCCCCGCGCGCCATCAACTCCAGTGCCAATGCCGATTTCCCACTGCCTGAGGGGCCGCAAATGAGAACGCCGCGCCCATCGAGCGCGACGCAACTGGCGTGTAGAGTTGTATTGTCGGGTGTGGGAGGAGCCACCGGATCAGACCGGCAGCCCGACCACGAAACGCGCACCAAGGGGTTCTGACGTCAGGTCGGCCTCTGTTGGACGAATGTTTTCGGCCCAAATCACGCCACCGTGCGCTTCTACGATTTGCTTGGAAATCGCCAGACCGAGACCCGAGTTGTTGCCGAAATGCTCATCCGGGCGCTGGGAATAGAATCGTTTGAACACCTTGGACAGCGCCTGTTCTGGAATGCCGGGGCCTGTGTCCTCGACCACCACCAAAACGCGATTGTCGCGACGCCGCGCCCAGACGCGAATGGCGTCACCTTCTTCGCAGAAGGAAATCGCATTGGTGATCAGGTTGACAAAGACCTGCGCCAACCGGGCCTCGAGGCCGCGGATCAGGATTGGCTCATTGGGCAGTTCGGCAATATAGTCGATGCCCTTGCTACGCGCATCTTCGCCCAGATACTGGTTCAAGTTGCCGAGCATGTTGAGGAGGTCAAAGTCCTCTTCGTCTTCTTTCACCAGTTCCGCATCCAGTCGCGACGCGTTGGAGATATCACTCACCAACCGGTCAAGACGACGCACATCATGTTCAATCACTTCCATCAGCTTCTCCCGCTGGTCCTCTCGATGAACCATGCGCAGCGTGCCGACCGCAGACTGCAAACTGGCTAGAGGATTCTTGATCTCATGTGCCACATCAGCTGCAAATTGTTCGTTACTATCGATACGATTATATAGCGCTTTTACCATACCACGCAGCGCGCGGCTCAATCGTCCGATCTCATCAGGGCGCGCCGAAAGGTCCGGAATGCGAATGCGACCGGGCTTTACCTTGTCATCGTCGCGGTCCTTACCAAGCTCTGCCGCCTCAGCCAAATCGGCAAGAGGATTAGCGATTGTCGATGCCAAAACGAGGCTGAGGCCGATAGACACCATCAAAGCCACAATAAACATCTGCAACACGCGCTCGCGCTCGATACGCACCAAACGGTCGATCTCGCCGGTGGCAGAGGTCATCAACAACACGCCAGCCGCCTTACCTTGCTGCAGGATCGGCGTGGCTGCTGCATAAACTGTACCGCCTGCGCTATCCGGTACGGCCCCCACTTGCGTGCCATCTGTTAGCGAACGCTGGATGAGATCCTTTAGCTGAGGTTCCGACAGTTCGATCTCAGCTGCGGTGTGCTCCGGCGCGCTCTGGCCGCCAACTGCTGACCAAATGGCCTTGAGCGTATCGGTGATGAGAGTGCGCCCACCTTCATTGTCGTTCAGGCGGTTCAGCGCATCTGCCCGCATGATACCTTTTTGCTGATCAAGCAAAGTAAGAGAGGTATCAAAAACAAAAATCTCCACACCACCGCGCAACGAGATGTTGTCGAGCATGCGCGAGATGCCTTCTTGGCTTGCGGTGACGCCAACTGAGCCGCCCTCAGGCAGTTGCGCCTCCAGCACATCAGTCGCCAGCATCGCCTCAGACACAAGTGTACCCAGTCGCTGATACACAAGACTCTGTCGCGCGGAGTTCAGATAGAGAATTCCGGAAACCAGAATGATTAGAGCGATCAAATTGAAGGTGATGATCTTACGTGTCAACGGGGAGCCGCGTAGCGAAAACCAGCCACGCCGCGCCCGTTTGGCCCGCATTTCACGCCCAACGGTTTGTTCTGGCGCAACCCAGTCGTCGCCCAGAACCAGCTCTCCGTCCCGGCCTGCATTCCGGCCCGTCTGCCGGTGAGTGTCGGTCATGCTATTGTCGCGCATGCGCGCATGCCTCCGCCAAAGCCCCCGAAAACCGGGAACTTATTCTTCATTATAGCGGTAGCCGATCCCATAAAGGGTCTCGATCGCCGCGAAATCTGCATCAGCACTGCGCATCTTCTTGCGCAGACGCTTGATATGACTGTCGATGGTCCGGTCATCCACATAGACCTGATCATCGTAGGCCACATCCATCAGCTGGTCACGGCTTTTGACAAATCCGGGGCGTTGGGCCAGCGCCTGCAGCAGCAAGAATTCGGTCACGGTCAAGGATACATCCTGACCTTTCCAGCTGACCGCATGGCGCAGCGGATCCATTCGCAGGTGTCCGCGCTCCATCACCTTGGTTTCTGGCGCAGTGCCGACCTCATCGGTGGCGACCGCCTCCTGCCGACGCAAGAGCGCGCGGATGCGTTCCACCAGAAGACGTTGGGAAAACGGTTTTTTGACGTAGTCGTCCGCCCCCATGCGCAGACCCAGAACCTCGTCGATCTCATCATCTTTTGAGGTGAGGAAGATCACCGGCATCTGGGTTTTCTGGCGCAGGCGCTGCAACAGATCCATGCCATCCATACGCGGCATCTTAATATCCAGCACCGCCATATCCGGCAGTCGTTTATTAAAGGCGTCTAGCGCCGCCTGTCCGTCATTATAAGTTTCGACTTCGAACCCTTCGGCCTCCAGTGTCATAGACACCGAGGTCAGGATGTTCCTGTCGTCATCGACCAAAGCAATCTTTGACATCGAACTTGCCCTTATCTGCTCATTATTCGTTTGTTTTATGCCCTTTGTCGCTTGGAAGACGGCACGAATCAATCCCTGATTAACGAATCAGGCAAAACTTTGGCGTTCATTGACGCAAAAATACCTTATCAACTGTTAAAGACAGCCATGTGAAACACCGATGGCGGCGCTGTGAAACACCTCTGTTCACTATGGGAAACTTTTGGTGGCGCTAAAGGTTTGCATGGTTGCGCTAACTACCTGAAACCATCCTGTTCATTCTGCAAAACCTCATGTTAAGACCGCCTGCATGAGTGCTAATGTTGCGCTCCGGTGCCCTATGGCGCAGCCTTTGATCTATGCGGTCCCTGTCACAGCTACAGCGCAATCAGCAGGGCCGACACCAGGAGAGACACAAGATGACATCTGGACGGGTAAACCCGAACTTCCGCCTCGAGGATCAGGGAATAGAGGGTCTGGGCAATGTCTATTACAACCTCATGGAACCGGCCCTTGTGCAGGAAGCACTGAGCCGCGGCGAAGGCAGCCTCGGCAAGGGCGGCGCCTTCCTCGTGACCACCGGGAAATTCACCGGTCGCTCCCCGAAGGACAAACATGTTGTAAAGACCGACTCTGTTGCCGACACCATCTGGTGGGAAAATAACGCCGAGATGAGCGCAGAGGGCTTTGATGCGCTCTATGCCGATATGGTCGAGCATATGAAGGGTCGTGACTACTTTGTGCAGGATCTCGTCGGTGGTGCGGACCCGGTCCACGCGATCAACGTGCGCATGGTAACTGAACTGGCATGGCACAGCCTGTTCATCCGCCATCTGCTGCGTCGCCCCGACCGCGAAGATCTGGATGATTTCACTTCTGATTTCACCATCATCAACTGCCCGTCCTTTCAGGCAGACCCGAAAAAGCACAACTGTCGGTCCGAGACCGTCATCGCGCTGAACTTCGACCGTAAGCTGATCCTGATCGGCGGCACCGAATATGCGGGCAAGAACAAGAAATCCGTTTTCACTCTGCTGAACTACCTGCTGCCGGAAAAAGGCATCATGCCGATGCACTGTTCTGCCAACCACGCCAAGGGCAATCCGGTCGACACCGCCGTGTTCTTCGGCCTCTCCGGCACCGGCAAGACCACCCTGTCAGCAGACCCCGACCGCGTGCTGATCGGCGATGACGAGCACGGCTGGGCGTCCAACGGCACCTTCAACTTCGAGGGTGGTTGCTACGCCAAGACCATCAACCTCAACCCCGAGGCGGAGCCCGAGATCTACGCCACCACCGAGAAATTCGGCACCGTGATCGAGAATATGACTTTCGATCCGGAAACCTTCGATCTCAACTTTGATGATGACAGCCTGACCGCCAACATGCGCTGTGCCTACCCGCTGCATTACATCTCCAATGCCTCCGAGTCGGCGCGTGGCGGCCATCCGAAGAATATCATCATGCTGACCTGTGATGCCTTTGGCGTGTTGCCTCCGATTGCGCGACTGACGCCTGCGCAGGCGATGTATCACTTCCTGTCCGGTTTCACCTCCAAGGTGGCCGGGACCGAGCGTGGTGTGACCGAACCGGAGCCGACCTTCTCCACCTGCTTTGGTGCGCCCTTCATGCCGCGCCGCCCAGAGGTTTATGGCAACCTGCTGCGCGAGAAGATCGCCGCCCACGGCGCGACCTGCTGGCTGGTGAATACTGGTTGGACCGGCGGCGCCTACGGCACCGGCTCGCGGATGCCGATCAAAGCCACCCGCGCCCTGCTGACCGCAGCGCTGGACGGCTCGCTCGCCAATGCAGAGTTCCGCAAGGATCCGAATTTCGGCTTTGATGTGCCGGTGGCTGCGCCGGGCGTGGCCGAAGTGCTTCTCGATCCGCGCCGCACTTGGGATGACAAGGCCGCCTATGACACGCAGGCTGAAAAACTGGTTCAGATGTTCTCTGACAATTTTGAACAGTACCTGCCCTACATCGACGAAGATGTAAAAGCGGCTGCGATCTCCTGATCCAACTTCGACCTTGAGAATAAAAAGCCCTCGCCTTTGCGGGGGCTTTTTCGTTCCCGCGCATAAAAAAGGTCAGGCGGCGATTTCTGCCTCTTAGCGGCTGGCAGGTACCGATTGAATGACCTCCGCCACCCTGCCCGCGATGATCCGGCTGGCTTTTGGCGAGGGATGGATACGATCCACGGCGTGAAAGCTCAGATCGCCATAGGGGACCAAGTCAGCAGCAGGAAGGAAGGTCACACTGGTATCGCCCTCTGCCAGCCTCATTAGGCGTGCGTCCAGCGCATCGCCTTCGTCACGGCAGTTCTCGATCGGCGATGACCGGCCCGGCGTGCGCAAGTACCCCAGCAGGATCACACGCGCGCCGTCCTGCCGGATGCGTGTGACAAGTTCGGGGAAAACCCCTGTCTGGGCATCTGCGGAAATCAGCTTATCCATCTTTCGGTCGCACTGACCGCAGCCGCACCCCAACCACAGATCGTTGCCGCCGCCATTCAGGATCACCCAGTCCCAATTGCCAGCGCGATATTGTTTCGGGATCGACAGACCCGCTGCACCGCTGATCGGCAGGCGATAGATCATCCGCGCGCCCGATACAGAGCGATCTACAACCGGCTCCCCGAGCACATCAGAGACAACATCCGGGATCGACTGCCCGCCAAGGCTGTTCCACGCCATCATGGAATCGCCCATGGCAAGAATGCGGGCCTCGCGCCCAACGGGGCTGTCGCCGCAGGCGGTGAGAAAGAACAGGCTGAGGAGAAGGAAGCGCATCATACCGGAGCGATATCACAGATCTCGCCAGATGCGCCGGGCAATTTGACGAAAATTCTCGCCCTCCCCACGGGAGGGCGCAGTCCTGTAGGCTGTTCCCTAGGCCAACAGCCGTCGCGCGATCACCTGCGCTTGGATCTCTGCTGCACCTTCAAAGATATTCAGAATGCGCGCATCACACAGCACTCGCGAGATCTTATACTCAAGCGCAAAGCCATTGCCGCCGTGGATCTGCAAACCGTTGTCTGCAGCAGCCCATGCCACACGCGCACCAAGGAGCTTTGCCATACCGGCCTCAAGGTCGCAGCGGTGGCCGTTGTCTTTCTCCCAGGCTGAGAAATACGTGAGCTGCCGTGCCACCATGACCTCGACCGCCATCATCGCCAGCTTCGACGACACCCGGGGGAAGTTGATCAGCGCCTTGCCGAATTGTTTGCGATCCTGAGCGTATTGCATGGCAATATCGAGCGCCGATTGCGCCACGCCAATGGCCCGTGCCGCAGTCTGAATGCGCGCGCTCTCAAAGGTCTCCATCAATTGCTTGAAGCCCTTGCCTTCCTCGCCACCCAACAGGTTTTCACCCTTCACATGGAATCCGTCAAAGCCCAGCTCGTATTCTTTCATGCCGCGATAGCCGAGCACCTCGATCTCACCACCCGTCATCCCGTCGGTCGGGAACAGATTATCCTCTGTTCCCGGCGTTTTCTCAGCGAGGAACATGCTAAGACCGCGATGGTCGGTTGTCTCCGGATCGGTCCGCGCCAAGAGTGTCATCACATGGGTCCGCGCCGCATGGGTGATCCATGTCTTATTGCCGGTAATTTTGTAGTCACCATTGTCATCCTTGACCGCGCGGGTGCGCAGAGAGCCGAGGTCAGACCCCGTGTTTGGCTCGGTGAAAACAGCGGTCGGCAGGATCTCCGCGCTGGCAATTTTGGGCAGCCAGTTCGCTTTTTGGGCATCGGTGCCACCGGCGAGGATCAACTCGGCGGCAATCTCAGAACGGGTACCAAGGCTGCCGACTCCGATATAACCGCGTGAAAGCTCCTCGGAGACCACGCACATCGAGGCCTTGGATAGACCAAAACCGCCGAATTCCTCGGGTATAGTCAGGCCAAAGACGCCCATCTCCGCCAGTTCTTCGATCACCTCAATCGGGATCAATTCGTCCTTGAGGTGCCAGTCATGTGCAAAAGGTTCGACCTTTTCCTGAGCATAGCGGCGGAATTGATCTCGGATCATCTCCAGCTCGTCGTCCAGCCCTGATGCTCCGAACATGGTGCTACCAGCTTGCTGCTCCATCAATTCGACCAGACGCACACGCGCTGCCTGCGTATTGCCGGACTGCGTCAGCGTCATCACCGCAGGTGCCATCATCGCGCGCTGGTCGTCCTGGCTGAGGCCCAGATCCTGCAGGCGCAGGACTTCGCCCTGGTTCATCTGAATGCCACCGTAGATCTGCCAGAGGTATTCACCAAAGGCGATCTGGTGGATCAGCTGTTCCATCTCACCAAACTTACCCTCGCCCGAGAGCGCCTCGGCCCAGCGGTGCATCTGACGCAGAGAATAGACATACGTCGCCAACCACGCGAGGCCGTGGGCGGCGTATTGGTGCTGTTCCACCAGCGCACCAGAAACACGGCCGCCATCGCTGACAGTTTCGCGAACCCGCGAGGTTGCGATCTCGAGCAGCTGATCCAGAGGCGCGAGTGCGCTTTGTGTCAAAGCCAGCAAATCCGGCAGCAGCGGCGTGGTAGGTTTCATATCCTGTCCGTCCAATTGTCCGTCGTGGGGCATGAGTGCCATCCTCCTCAGAGCTTGCCCTGTGATAGGCCACTTTGCACTTGCAGCGCAATATTAAATCTCAAACAGCACTCGTATCGTTCAATAATTACTCGCTCGTTTTTGCAGTGCAGCACCCGTTGGTTGTGCTAAACGCAAGGATATGACTGATCTCATTCCCTTTCTCGCGCCCGCTGGATTCGTGCTGGCCTTCGCCGTGGCATTGGTTGCTGGCACGATCAAAGGCCTCGTTGGCTTTGCCATGCCGATGATCATGGTCTCGGGCCTCAGCTCTATCATGGCGCCTGACCTCGCATTGGCAGGGCTGATTCTGCCCACTTTGGTCACCAATGGGTTTCAGGCGCTCAAACAAGGACCGGGTGCGGCTTGGGAGTCGATCAAGCGCTTTCGGGCCTTTTTGCTGGTGGGCGGGCTGTTTCTCATGATGAGCGCGCAGATGGTACGGGTATTGCCTGCGCAGGTGATGCTGTTGATTATTGGCGCACCAATCACGCTCTTTGCGGTGACGCAACTATTGGGTAAGCATCTGGTTTTGCATGAGGCCTCGCGCCGAGTGGAGATTGGCATCGGAGCGTTTGCAGGGTTCATCGGTGGCTTTTCTGGCATCTGGGGGCCGCCAACGGTTGCGTATCTGACTGCTCTTGGCACTGAAAAGAAAGAGCAGATGCGTATTCAAGGCGTCATCTACGGCCTTGGCGCAGTGGTGCTGTTTTTTGCCCATATCGGCTCTGGCGTGATGCGCAGCGAGACACTGCCATTTTCCGTTTTGATGATTGTGCCTGCGCTGATGGGCATGTGGATTGGTGGCAGGCTACAGGACCGCATTGATCAAAAAACCTTCCGCCGAGCCACACTGTTCGTTCTGCTGATTGCCGGCCTCAACCTGCTGCGCCGCGCCTTGGTGGGTTGAGCGGATGCCCTTGGGTCTCAGTTCGCGCCTCAGTGCCAGTCAGATCGCAACCGGCACGATTGCGGTCTCTGTTTTGGTGCTTGCGCTAAAACTTGGCGCTTGGGCGCTGACCGGATCGGTCGCGCTTTTTTCCGACGCGATGGAAAGCCTCGTGAACGTGTCGGCAGCGGTGCTGGCATGGTTTGCAATCCGCTATGCAGAGCGCCCGGCCGATGATGGGCACCCGTTTGGGCACCACAAGGCCGAGTATTTCTCTGCAGTGATCGAGGGGATCATGATTATCCTCGCCGCCGTTTTGATCCTGCATCAGGCGGTTGTCGCTCTGGTCTCGGGGGCCTCTGCGAACCTCACACCTGTCGGATTGGCTGTGAACGCATTGGCGCTAATGGTAAACCTCGGCTGGGCTCAGGTGTTGCTGCGAGCAGGCGGGCGCCTGAAATCTCCGGCGTTTGTCGCAGGTGGCCGACACCTGATGAGCGACGTCTGGACCTCCACCGGTGTGATGGTCGGACTGGTGTTGGTGCTGGCAACCGGCTGGCACATCCTGGATCCAATCCTTGCCTTGCTGGTTGCGGTAAACATCCTCCGCGAGGGGCTTCATGTGGTCTCTGACTCGGTGGATGGGCTCATGGACAAGGCCGCCTCCCCCGAAGAACAGGAGAAAATTGCCGCCGTCATCCTTGGCTCTGGCGGCGGTGCACTGCAAATCCACGACATCAAAACCCGGCGCGCAGGCAAGGCGATTTTTGTGGAGTTTCACATGGTAGTGGACGGCGACATGTCTGTAGCGGAAAGCCACGACATCTGCGACCGATTGGAAGAAGAGATCGAAGCCGCCCTGCCCGGTGTTCATGTGACAATACATGTCGAGCCGGACAACAAGCTGGAAGAAGATGGGATTGAACCCACGGCTTTGTAAAAGCGAAAAGCGGGGCCATCAGCCCCGCCAAACATTCGCTATGTCATGACCGCGTGGCCAATGCGCGCAATTGTGTCATCAAATCCGCAAGCGTTTTGGCATAGAGATCGCTGGTGAGCGTGCCCGTCTCATCGAATTCCTTGCTGGACCCCGCCAGATGCACCTCCGGCCCTGGCAGAACATTTGCGCGAAAGGGCACCATGAAACCGCGCAGGATCATCTGAGCACGCTCCCCACCTGCACGCCCCGCTGCCGCAGACATCACGGCCACGGGCTTGTCGGCCCAGGGGTTGCCCTCGGTGCGGCTCACCCAATCCAGCGCATTCTTCAACACACCTGACGGTCCCTTGTTATACTCCGGCGTCGAGATGACCACCGCATCAGCGCGCGCAATTTGGTCTGCCAGCGCTTGAACAGCGGCGGGTATACCATCGGCCTCTTCAGCGTCGCCATCATAAAGCGGCAGGTTCAGTTCGCCCTCGATGACCTCTGCAGGTCCAAAGAGCCGAGCGGCCTCTCTGGCCAGTTTGCGGTTGGTCGCCTCCTTGCGGAGAGAGCCTGAAATAATAAGCAACACAGGATCAGCCATCATTCGGTCCTTTCAATTTATCAATCTCGCTCACAAAGCTAGGGCGTGCCTGTCCGCGAACAAAGGCCGACCACCGCAGACGGGCTGTGCACCTTTACACAAGCGATGCGAAATAACGAAAAAAGGCCGCGCTCTGGGCGCGGCCTTGGGATTTTGTTCGTGCGACTGGGCTTAGCTCGCCTGCGGGATGATGACAATCTCCACCCGGCGGTTGCGCGCTTTTCCCTCTGCCGTCAGGTTGCTGGCGACAGGCTGATCCTCGCCACGACCGATGATGCGCATACGGTTGTAAGAAACACCCCCGGCAGCAATTTCATCGGCGACCGCATTGGCCCGACGTTCAGACAGGGAATAGTTATAGGACGCAGCACCATCGCTGTCGGTGTGACCGATCACTTGAACCACACTGCCCGGATAGCGCTGCAAGCTGCCTGCAACCTTGCGCAGATCGCTCCGCACCACCGAGGAAATCGCAGAACTATCGGTGGCAAAGGTCAGATCATTGGGCAGCGAGACAATCAGACGATCGCCGGTGTTCACAATGGAAATCGAGTCGTTATCGAGGCTTTGACGCAGCTCAGCCTCTTGCTTGTCCAACTCTCGCCCGATCAAGCCGCCAGCCAGTGCGCCGACGGCAGCGGTGCCGATGATGGTCTCTGCTTTGTCGTCATCCGAGGTCGCCGCACCGATGCCTGCACCAATCAGGCCACCTATGATGGCCCCGTTCTGAGAGCGGTTGATACCGCCGGGCGCACCATAGGAGGCAGGATCGTCACAAGCGCTCAGCGCCACGGCAGCGGCCAGCACGCCAAGGGCGGGGATTTTTGCAAAAGACATACGTAGTTTACCTTTTCTTCCTCAAACCTGTCTTTTATCGCCCGCGTTTTCTGTTCGCGGGCGGAGACGTTGTGTGTAGATATTGTGCGCATCGCCGCGCGCAGCAAGCGTGCAGGCATCGCGTTCGGCGGATTGCCGCGCAACCCAACTCGCAAAGCGGCGGGCTAGGTTACGCCTTGTAAACAAACGTGTCGCGTTCTTGTTCCCGCCACAGCTTGCGCAACAGCGCGGCTTCGTGTGTGAAATGGGCCTCCAGCAAGTCAGCAGACATCATCCGGTCCGTGCGGAAATGCCGAAAGCCGCTGCGCAGCTCGCACCACGCCGCAAGCAGCGTGCAATCGATGTGATAGATCAACGCCAAGGGGCGCAGGATGCGCTCGCTCTGCTCTCCGGCCTCATTCACATAGACCAATTGCAGCTTCTGGGCGCTGCGGACCGCCTGGCGCAAGATCGCCTTGGACACACAGCCATTGTCGGGGTCATCAAGCGGCGCACCATAAGGGGCAACCTGCAGCCACTCGGCGCTGGCGTGGACATCGCATATCTTGCGCCCAACCCGTGCCGCCGCCTGCTGTAGCGCGCCATCCCCCGTGCGCATCAACATCGCAAGCCCGACATGCAGCGCCTCGATTTCTTCTTCATCGAAGTTGAGCGGCGGCAGATCATACCCCTTGCGCAGCATATAGCCGATCCCCGCCTCTCCCTCGACGGGCGTGCGCATCGCCTGAAGCGCGGCAATATCGCGGTAGATCGTACGCTTTGAGACCTCAAGCTGAGCGGCAAGATCCTCGGCCCGAACCGGCGCAGGGGCCGCGCGCAGGATCTGGATCAATTCAAACATCCGATTGCTGCGGGTCATGACACCTCCGGTGATGCAGATGGGCGGGCACATACCGTGACACCCTGCTGCCATCCTAGCATGCCCCACTGACAACAGGGTGTCAGCAGCGATTTGCTTTTCTCAGAGGGTCACATCACACCCAATGGAGTCTGCTCATGTCGTCTTATGATTGGATCGCGCTTGTCACCCTCGGCTTGGATCGCTGGAATGAGCCTGCCCCACCGCGCACCGCTTATGAAATTGAGCGCAAAGAAGCTTGGGACAAAGTCGAAGCCCATCTGGCTGCAAAACGCCGCGCCCGCCGCAAAGCGCTTTTGCAGAGCATAAAAAGGGTGCTCACGCGCATGTTCACGCGGCGCTCTCCTGCGCGACCTCCGCGCGGGCGGCCTCAAAAGCCAGCATCGCGCGTTTGACCGGCACGCCCCAGTGGTAGCCGCCCATTTCGCCGCCTTTGCGCAACACCCGGTGACAGGGGATGAGCCAGCTCAGCGGGTTCTTCCCCACCGCCGTTCCCACGGCACGCACAGCACGAGGGTTGTCGATAGCTTCGGCAATCTCGCCATAGGTGGTGGCCTCGCCCTCGGGGATCTGCAGGAGCGCCTCCCAGACCTTGATCTGCAAAGGTGCCCCCATCAGATGCAGCGCAGTATCGCCTTTGCGCGCAAAGGCCACTTCGACCTGTAGGCGCAACGCATCTGCATCCTCGACAAACGCGGCCTTGGGCCAGCGGGCACGCATATCGCTCAAGGCCGTTTCTGCCCCGACCTCGGCCGCGAAGGCCAGACCACACAGGCCTTTTTCAGTGCCCATGGCAAGCGCCAGCCCGAAAGGGCTGTCAAACCAGCCCCAACGCACGGTCAACCCCTCGCCCCGGCGGGCATATTCACCGGGGCTCATGGCCTCCCAACGCACGAATAGATCATGCAAGCGGCCTGACCCGGAAAGCCCGACCGCATGGGCGGTCTCCAACAAGGGCAAATCCTCGCGCAACAGCGACTTTGCATGCCCCAAACGCAGGTATTGCTGATAGCGTTTTGGCGAAACACCCACCCAGGCTGAAAATATGCGCTGAAAATGTGCTGAGCTCATGTCCATGCGGGCCGCCAACTCTTCGAGAGACAGATCCGCCCCATCCGCATCAATGACCTCGATCGCGCGGCGGATCACCCCATAGTGATAAGCCTGTTCGTCCCGCGGCATGGCACTCGTCCTCATTGGTATTCTCTCTACTTTGGCATTGAGATTAGCCACAGTGAGCACGCGGCGCGACCCGGAACCTGCGGTTTGTTTTGTTGCGCGACGCAAAAGCGCGACTTTTGCACCGCAACGCCCGAACCCTTGCGAATACCACGCGTTTTTAATTTGCGCCCTGTGTCCGCAGCGGGCAAAAGAACGCCCGATGGCCAAGCAACTCGATTATCATACGCTCCGCGAGATCTTCACGCGGTTCCAGGACGCCGAGGCCGAACCCAAGGGCGAACTCGACCATGTCAACGTCTACACGTTGGTCGTGGCCGTCGCCCTGTCCGCTCAGGCAACCGACGCAGGCGTTAACAAAGCCACCAAGGATTTGTTCAAAATCGCCGACACACCCCAGAAGATGCTCGCCCTTGGCGAAGAGGGTGTGATCGAACACATCAAGACGATTGGCCTTTATCGCAACAAGGCCAAAAACGTCATCAAGCTCTCCCGCATCCTTGTCGATCAATACGGTGGCGAGGTTCCCTGTTCTCGTGCAGCGCTCGAAAGCCTGCCCGGCGTGGGGCGCAAGACCGCCAATGTGGTTTTGAACATGTGGTGGCGCTACCCGGCACAGGCGGTGGACACGCATATCTTTCGCGTCGGCAACCGGTCTGGCATCTGCCCCGGCAAGGATGTGAACGCCGTCGAACGGGCGATCGAGGACAATATCCCGGTCGATTTCCAACTGCACGCGCATCACTGGCTGATCCTGCACGGCCGCTATCACTGCAAGGCGCGCAAACCCTTGTGCTCCACCTGCATCATCCGAGATCTCTGCCTCTACGAGGATAAAACACTATGACCAAAACCTATCAACTCGTCGGTATCGGCAATGCCGTTGTCGATGTGATTTCTCAATGCGACGACAGTTTTCTCGACCATATGGGGATCGAGAAGGGCATCATGCAGCTGATCGAGCGTGAGCGTGGGGAAGTGCTCTATGCCGCGATGAAAGAGCGGGTGCAGACGCCCGGTGGCTCTGTCGCCAACACCATTGCGGGTGCTGGTGCGCTGGGGCTTTCTTCGGCTTTCATCGGTCGCGTGCATGATGACGCTCTGGGGCGGTTTTACGCGCAAGCCATGCAGGACGATGGCGTTGATTTTGTGAACCCGCCCGTCGCGGGCGGCGAACTCCCCACCTCTCGTTCGATGATTTTTGTCTCGCCCGATGGCGAGCGCTCGATGAACACCTACCTGGGGATTTCATCTGAACTCAGTTCTGACGATGTACCAAACGAGGTCGCAGGTCAGGCGCAGATCATGTTCCTTGAGGGGTATCTCTTCGACAAGGACAAAGGCAAAACCGCCTTTATGGAAGCGGCGCGAGACTGCCGCGCTGGCGGCGGCAAACCCGGCATCGCAATCTCTGACCCGTTCTGTGTCGAACGTCACCGCGCCGATTTTCTAAAGCTGATCGAAACCGAACTGGAATTTGTGATCGGCAATGAGGACGAAATTCGCTCTCTATTTGAAACCGATGATCTGGAAGAGGCCTTGGCGAAAACGGCAGCAATCTGTCCTTTGGTGGTCTGCACTCGCTCGGGCGATGGCGTGACTGTGGTCAGCCCGGACGGTCGTATCGATGTCTCCGTAACAAAGGTTGTCCCTGTGGACGCGACCGGAGCAGGCGATCAGTTTGCGGCAGGCTTCCTGTTTGGCCTCGCCCAAGGACGTGATCTGGAGACCTGCGCACGCATGGGCAACACCTGCGCCGCCGAAGTCATCAGCCACATCGGCCCCCGCCCCAAGGCAGACATGCGCGTATTGCTGCAAGAAGCGGGTCTTCTCTAACATCACAGATCATGGCACCGGGCCACGTGAGCTCGGTGCCAGCAGATGCGCGCATCTGAACGTGCAATCGCGCCCTCATCGATACGCCTAAAATATTAGCATATCCGAATTTATGCGCAAATATTGGGCACATACCCCCCTGCCATCATTCCACCCGATTCGAATCGGACTTTCCCTGTGAGATCAAGGCGTTTCGCATTGAAGCCATAGCTGACCGGAATTCCGAACACTTCGACAGCGCGAAAGTATAGGTTCGCTCGAAAGATATACGATTATGGCTATATTTGCGAATTCTTAAACAGCGGCGACGACAGATACTCTGAAGGTCAAGCAACACCACAGGATCTCGTCATGTTTCGTACGAATACCATAAAGATCTCTCGCAAACTGCCCTTGTTCTTTGCGGGATTTTGCGCGGTAACCAGTTTCCTCCTGATCGCTGCGGCGCTGATTGCCTTCAACCGGTTCGCCGAACGATCCGTCAAAGACCAGATGGCATCGCTTTTGGCGGACCGGAGCTATTCTGTGCGCCAGATCATGTTCAATATTCGTAACGATCTGGTCTCACTGGCCCAGTCTCCCGCCACCTCATCTGCGCTGGTCAGTTTCGAAGAAACATGGAACGCTCTTGGATCTGAGGCGGCAGACAGTTTGCAAACCGCTTATATCACTGAAAACAGCTTCCCTACCGGTGAGAAGCATAAGTTACAGCGCGCCGAAGGGGACGCAGCCTATCACGAGACGCACGCGGTCTATCATAACGGTTTGCGCACCTTGATCGAAAGCAAAGGTTATTATGACGCCTTCCTGATCAATCCAGAGGGCGACATCATCTATTCCGTCTTTAAGGAGATGGATTACGCCACCAACCTCAGTGATGGCGCCTATGCGGACTCTGGGTTGGGCAAGGCTTATCGCGCTGCGAGCGCTGCTGCTGAGGGCGAAGTGGTTTTTGCAGATATGGAACCATACGCCCCAAGCTATGGCGCTGCGGCGGCGTTCCTCGCGACCCCTGTCATGGCAGCGGATGGCAGCCTATTGGGGGTCGTTGCAGTGCAGGTTCCGGTCGATATGTTCGGTGTCATTACAAACAATGATGACGGCCTTGGTGAGACCGCACAGGTCTATATCGTTGGCGCAGATTATAAAGCACGTACAACCTCCCGTTTTGACGGGGGATACAGCGTGCTCGACACGCTCCCAGAGGCAAATCATCTTGCAACCGCCCTGAAAGGAGAGACCCATTTCTCCAAGGGTGAAACCGGGTTGGACGGCCACCCAGTCATGGCGGCATCCCGTCCAGTCGGGCTTGATCTTGCCAATTGGGCGCTGGTTGTCGAACAGGATGTCGCAGACGTCATGGCACCGCTGTATCAAAAAGCGTGGACACTTGCTCTCATCGGGCTTGCGATCTGTGCGATGATGTCTTTTCTCGGCTGGCGGGTTGCTGCGTCGATTACCCGTCCGCTGCATAAAATTGCGAACGGTATGGCCGATGTTGCCTCCGGAAATCTGGACACCAGCGTCGAAGAAGCCGAGCGTGGCGACGAAATCGGCGACATCGGCAAAGCGCTGCTTTCTTTTCAGGACGACCTGAAAATCGCCCGCAGCGCAGACGAAGAACGTGCTGAACAACAGCGTGAACAGGCCATTGTCGTCGAGAACCTCAGCACCGGGTTGTTGCGCCTGTCGCAAGGAGACTTCTCCACAAAGATTGAGACGCCTTTTGCGGGTGAACACGAAAAACTGCGCGAAGACTTCAACAAAACCGTGACCACGCTCAATGAAACACTCGGGCATGTGGTGAGCGCGGTGAATCGCATCCGCAATGGTGCGGCGGAAATCAACCAATCATCAAATGATCTCTCCCACCGTACTGAAAGTCAGGCCGCGACACTGGAAGAAACAGCCGCCGCGCTAGAAGAGATGACGGTGAGCGTTAAGTCCGCTGCAGACAGTGCTCGCAGCGTCGAACAGATCACTGGCGAGGCGAAACAGGAGGCGGAAGTCAGCGGCGGGGTTGTACAGAATGCTGTGACCGCGATGACGGAAATTGAGCAATCCTCGAAGAAGATCGAACAGATCATTTCTGTGATTGACGATATCGCGTTCCAAACCAACCTGCTGGCGCTCAATGCTGGCGTTGAAGCTGCGCGTGCAGGCGAGGCCGGACGTGGTTTTGCCGTCGTCGCAAGCGAAGTCCGAGCGCTCGCCCAGCGCTCATCAGATGCGGCGATGGAGATCAAATCGCTGATCGGCGAGAGTTCCAAACAGGTCGAAGCTGGCGTCGATCTCGTCGGCAAAGCTGGTGACGCGCTGCAGATGATCGTGGAGCGTGTGAACAATATCTCGCAACTGGTGTCGGGTATCGCTGAGGGTGCCTCGGAGCAATCCAATGGCATCGGCGAGATCAACACCGGCGTGGTGCAACTGGATCAAGTCACACAACAAAACGCCGCGATGGTTGAGGAAGCGTCTGCCGCTTGTCAGATGCTGGACAATGACGCCTCTGAACTGGGTAGCGTCGTGGCGAAGTTCAAATTGTCCGGGCAAATGGTATCCACCAACCCCAAACCGGCGGTGGATAGTTGGGATTTGGACGCCCAAACGGATGAGGAGACCCCTCTCGCCCCGACGGCCCATGGGACATTCGCGAGTGATGGCAGTGCCGCTTTCAACTACTACGAAGATTTCTGATTAAGGCCAAACCAGTTGATCAGACTTTGTCCGCATCTTGACCGCTCGCCCTGCGGCCTCAGGTGACGGACAAACCAACGGGTCGCATCTGATGTCAGATGCGGCCCGCGGCATTCAATGCCTTTGACAGCAACGTCGCAAGTTGCGCGGTTTCTTCATCTGACAATCCCTCAAGGAGCGATGCCTGTGTCTCGACATGGACTTCGACGACTCGATCTATCAAGTCAAAGCCCTTGTCCGTCAGACCAATCAAAAAACTGCGGCTGTCTTCTGGGTTGGTGGTGCGGCTCACCAGCCCATCCACCTCAAGCCGGTCAATCCGGTTTGTCATGGTGCCTGAGGCAACCATTGTCGCCTTCATCAGGTCACCAGCAGAAAGGCAATGCGGTGCTCCGGCGCGGCGCAACGTCGCCAATACATCAAACTTTGCCCCATTCAGACCGAAGCGAGCGAAGGTTTTCTCCATCGGTTTCATATACGCGAGATGAAGCCGACCAACGCGACCCACAACGCCCATCGCGGTGACATCAAGGTCAGGCCGTTCTTTGCGCCATTGTTCTAAAATGAAGTCCACATGATCCATGCGACAGTAATGTGCCGCCGTGCAGGGAAGGTCAATGCAAGTCCATATCTTGACGTCGAGACTTTCGAATACTATCTCGACGTCAAGATACCTTGGAGGCAACGCCATGACAGACACAAGAGACCTCGCCCTCACTGCACTTGCGCCCGCGATATGGGGCAGCAGCTACATTGTGACCACAACCTTTCTACCCGGAGAGTCGCCCTACCTGGTTGCGCTGCTGCGCGCCTTGCCCGCTGGTTTGTTACTCCTTTTACTCGTGCGGCAGCTTCCACCCCTAGCGTTGTTGCCAAAGATCTTTGTGCTTGGCGCGCTCAATTTCTCGGTGTTTTGGGCGCTTTTGTTCCTGTCGGCCTATCGCTTGCCGGGCGGGGTCGCAGCCACGTTAGGAGCCGTGCAGCCTTTGTTCGTGATGGCCCTCTCCGGTGCGCTTCTTGGCACACAGATCCACCGCAAAGGCATCGCGGCCGCCTTTCTGGGCATCATTGGGGTTGGATTACTGGTGCTCGGGCCAGAGGCCAGCCTAGACCCCACAGGTGTGCTGGCCGGACTTGGCGGTGCGCTGTCGATGGCTGCAGGCGTGGTGCTCACCCGGAAATGGCAACCGGGTGTACCTGCGCTAACCTTCACGGCGTGGCAACTCACAGCGGGCGGGATCTTGTTGATACCGGTCGCAGTAATTGCTCTGCCCGAATGGCCAACCCTTTCTACAGCAAACCTGATTGGCCTCGGCTATATGAGCCTGATTGGCGGCGCGTTCACCTATATTCTATGGTTTCGCGGCATAAGCCGCATCGCGCCGGCTCAGATTTCGCTTCTGGGTGTTTTCAGCCCGCTGACGGCCGTGATCCTCGGTGCGCTGTTTGCGGGCGAGCACTTTTCCATGCTGCAGGCGCTTGGGGCAATCGTTGCATTGTTCTCAGTCTGGCTCGGCCAGCAGGCCCCGAAACCAGAGGTTGTAAAGACAGCACCCGTAGCCGCTGCATAAGAATGCGGCCTACGCCAAACCTAATTGCTGGCCGATCAATCCTCGGCCAGCGGTGTCACTGCGCCTTCCAAACTATCGGGCAATTGCGAGGGGCATATTCCGCCCAAGTGACACTGCAGCACCGTATCTCCGGCGCTGCCATCTTCTGCTGAGAAGAAAAAGCCACCACAAGGCTCCACTACCGCAACCACACGATCCTCGGCCTGGCGCGCAAAAAACAGGTAGCGCGCGCCCGAAACCAGACTGCCGCACCAGGGTCCCAGACAATGGGCTTCGAGGGTGATTTCTCCCTCCACTGGCTGATCAAACATGCGCGCGCCCAACAAAAGACCCGTGACTTGCGCCGGGATTTCCGTGGGTTTCTCTGTCGCACGCGAATTGGCATCCGAGTATTGCGGCAAAAGCGTTTCGTCAAAACTGACGCGGCCTTCGATCACCAGAAATGGATCCTCGCTGTCGGAGACGATCCGATAGACATCGCCCGGCCCCATCGGCACGCAACTCAACGCCAAAGCCTGCGTGGCTGTCGCTATGGTCAATCCTGCGACAAGGGCAGCTTTACAGATGAGCTTGGAATTCTTCGACAACACGGGCGTAGACCTCCTTTTTAAAGGGGACGACTTTATCGACAAGTTGATCCACCGGCAGCCAGCACCACGCGGAAAACTCCGGGTCATCGGTTGCAATGTTGATCTGTTCATCGCGCCCGGTAAATCGCAGCAAGAACCACTTCTGTTCCTGCCCGCGGTATTTACCGCCCCAGAAGTGCGGCACCACCTCATGCGGCAGATCGTAGGGCAGCCAGCCGTTGCTTTCAGCGATCACCTCGACCAGATCAGGGGTGACGCCGGTTTCTTCTTCTAATTCTCGCAGCGCCGCGAGACGCGCATCCTCGCCTTTATCGATACCGCCTTGGGGCATTTGCCAAGCGTCCTTATAGCGATCCATCCGCTGGCCGACCCACACAGCCCCCTCGCCGTTAATCATCATGACGCCCACATTTGGACGATACGGCAGTGCGGCGATCTGCTCCGGGGTCATCTCTTTTGGGGATGTTCTGCTCATGCCTCAGCCTCCGGCAACGGTTGTTTCGCTCCCTGTTAGACCGTGTGCCGCCGGGGCACGCAAGGGGGTGACGCCGCGTATGGAGGTGACATCGACAGCCCGTCGGGCGATCCTGCGCCCAACATGCGGTGCGTTTTCACGAGCCGCCAAATGAGTTTGCAGGGAGAGTGTCATGGCTGCGTACCCACATCTGTTGGCCCCGTTGGATCTGGGCTTTACCACGCTGAAGAACCGCGTCCTGATGGGTTCCATGCACACAGGCTTGGAAGAGACCCGCGATTGGAACCGCGTCGCGGAATTCTACGCCGCACGTGCCCGTGGCGGGGTTGCGCTGATGGTGACCGGCGGGATCGGTCCCAACCTCGAAGGCTCCGTGCTGCCCGGTGCGGCGATGATGACAACCGAGCAGGATGTCGCGAACCATTCCGTGGTGACAAAAGCCGTGCATGAGGCTGGCGGCAAGATCGCGATGCAGATCCTGCATGCAGGTCGCTACTCCTATGGCCCCAAATGCGTGGCCCCCAGTGCCGTGAAGTCGCCGATTTCGCCCTTCCCACCGAATGAATTGGATGAAGATGGGATCGAAAAGCAGATCTCTGACATCGTGAATGCCGCCCAACTGGCGAAAGAAGCCGGGTATGATGGCGTCGAGATCATGGGCTCTGAGGGGTACTTCCTCAATCAGTTCCTCGTAACCCACACCAACAAACGCGAAGACCGCTGGGGTGGCAGTTATGAAAACCGCATGCGACTGCCGGTCGAGGTGGTACGTCGCGTGCGCGAAGCGGTCGGGCTGGAGTTCATCCTGATCTATCGCCTCTCGATGATCGACCTCGTGCCCAATGGCTCCACTTTTGACGAAGTCGTGCAGCTCGCCAAAGCCGTAGAGGCTGCAGGCGCGACCATTATCAACACCGGGATCGGCTGGCATGAAGCGCGCATTCCCACCATCGCAACCTCGGTTCCCCGAGCCGCATTTGCATGGGTCACCCAAAAACTAATGGGTCATGTCTCTATCCCCGTCATCACCTCAAATCGTATCAACACGCCCGAGGTCGCCGAGGACGTGCTGGCACAAGGGTGCGCTGACATGGTGTCGATGGCACGCCCGATGCTGGCTGATGCAGATTTTGTCGCAAAGGCCGAGGCAGGTCGCAGCGCCGAGATCGCGCCCTGTATCGCCTGTAATCAGGCCTGTCTGGACCACACCTTCGGCGGCAAGCTGACGTCTTGCTTGGTGAACCCCCGTGCCTGCCATGAGACCGAGCTGACGCTGACGCCCACCGAGTCTCCAAAATCCATTGCGATCGTTGGTGCTGGCCCCGCTGGCCTCTCCACCGCAATCGCAGCCGCTGAGCGCGGACATCGCGTGACGCTCTTTGATGCTGCTGATGAAATCGGCGGCCAACTCAATATGGCCAAACAAGTCCCCGGCAAAGAAGAGTTCTGGGGCCTGGTCGATTGGTACCGCACTATGGTTGCCAAGGCGGGCGTCACCTTGGAGATGGGGCGTTACGTGGGTGCCAAAGACCTAAAGGGGTTTGATGAGGTGGTGATCGCCACCGGCGTCATCCCGCGGGACCCCCACATTCCGGGGCAGGATCATCCGTCAGTCGTAAGCTACATTGATGTGCTGCGCCACAAAGTGCCAGTCGGCGACAAGGTCGCGGTGATTGGCGCGGGGGGCATCGGCTTTGATATTTCTGAATACTTGCTACATGAGGGCGAAAGCCCATCAGAAAGCCTGCCGCTGTGGATGCGCGAATGGGGCGTAACCGATCCTGCCGAGCATCGCTCTGGTCTTGCTCCGGAGGGTCCGCAGCCAGAAGCACCGGCCCGTAAAGTCACACTGTTGCAACGCAAAGCAGAACGCCACGGTAAGCGGTTGGGCAAAACCACCGGTTGGATTCATCGCGCCACGCTCAAGATGAAAGACGTCGATTTTGTCGGAGGCGTGAACTACGAGCGCATCGACGACGCAGGCCTGCATGTGAGTTTTGGCGAGGCCCGTGAAAATCCGACCGTGATCGAGGCCGACACCATCGTGCTTTGTGCGGGTCAGGTCAGCGAACGCTCACTGGCGGACCAGTTGTCCGAAATCGGTGTGACCGCCCATGTGATCGGGGGTGCTGATGTTGCAGCGGAACTCGACGCCAAACGCGCGATCAATCAAGGCACGCGTCTGGCTGCAACACTTTGACCTGACGCCGCGTGTCGAGCTGACCGATGCCGCCCGAAACTTTGGCATGGGCAACAGACGCTTCGGCGCTTTGCACGCGGCCTCAAATCGCGGCTTCCAATTCCGTCATCAGGGCGTGGACCAATTCTTGGGCAGGTAAGGTGCGCGCCTGATCCGCACCAGCGCCCGCCCATTGCGCCCCAAACGTGGTGACACCCTGCGCCTTAGCCGCAGCGTTCAGTGCTTTGCCAAGGTCATAAGCACAGGGATAGGCGGGAATTTCGCCCGCTGGGATATCTCCTGCCCATTCGGTGAAAGCATTGCTGAGGCAGCGCGCGGGTCGACCGGAAATCGCAGCTGTCATAACCGTCTCTCCACCCAGCGCCAACCGCTCGCGATAAGCAGTGTCAGCCACGCTCTCCGGGCAGCCAATAAAAGCGGTACCGAGCTGTGCTGCCGCCGCACCCACAGCCAATGCACTGGCAATATCGCCTCCGGTCATCAGACCTCCGGCGGCGATCACCGGCAGTGACGTGCGGCTCGCAAGGTCGGCAACCAAATCCATCGCGGGCGTGCGCGCATCCGCTGCCTGCGGGTCAAATATGCCGCGATGTCCGCCTGCCTCCCACCCTTGTGCGATGATACCGTGACACCCCGATGCTTCGATCTGGCGCGCCTCATCCAGCGAGGTCGCGCTTGCGAGAAGCGTGAGCCCAGCGGCTTTCATCGCCTCCATCTGGTGGGGCTTGGGGAGGCCGAAATGGAAGCTCACAACCGAAGGGCGCAGATCCAAAATCACCTCAAGGAATGCATCGGTGTCCCGGAAACTTGTATAAATCTCAGAGAGTTCGGCAGGAGGGTTTGCATCCATCCGCTCAAACAGAGGCTGGCTGCGATCTATCCATTGTTTTTCCTTCATGTCATCGCGGAGCGGCGTTTGGTGACAAAAGAAATTCACATTGAACGCAGAGGTGGTCAGGCTCTGCACCTCTTGGATTTGCGCGCGCACCGCATCGGGTTGCGACGCTCCGACCCCAATAGAGCCAAGCGCGCCGCAATTTGACACCGCAGCCGCCAGTTGGGGCGTCGACACGCCGGCCATCGGAGCCTGTATGAGTGGCAACGTGATCCCGAGACGATCCAGAAAGGCCTGTGTAGCGGTCATGAGAGATGGTCCTTCGGCGAGTGCTCTTGTGCGAGATACCTGCACTTTGACCCAATGTGTGGCAGAAGACCACTCCGACACGCGAAAGGATACGCAACAAAAAAGCCCCCGCGGATGACGCGAGGGGCAAGTCTTTCGAGGGAGTCTTGAAAATGGCCTTGCGGCCGGGAGAAGGTGGATTGAGAGGCACACAAAAAGCGCCACTCAATCTACCAGGTTTCCATGCCCTTCTCTGCAAAGGCATGAACGAGGAAATCAATGAAGGCGCGTACCTTCGGCTGAGTGAAGCGACCGGGCGGGTAAACCGCGTAGATACCGAGCGTCTCGACCGGCAACTGCGGCATGACATCCTCAACCAGCCCTTCGGCCTTCGCTTCGGCGTAAAGATAGCTCGGCAGATAGGCGATCCCGAGACCTGAGATCGCGGCATTCAACAGCGACTGACCGTCATTGACCGAAAGCCAACCGGTGGAGCGCACTTGGCGTTTTTCACCGGACGGTGCGGTCAGTTTCCACACGTTGCCGCTGGATTGGTTGGAGTAATGCAGGAGCTTGTGTTCGTTCAGATCGTCAATCTTCTGCGGGCGGCCATATTTCTCAAGATATTCCGGAGAGGCCACCATGCGCTTTGTGGTTTCCGTCAACTTACGCGCCCGCAGAGAGCTGTCTTCCAGCTCACCGATACGCAGCGCCATGTCAAAACCTTCGGAGATCAGCTCTACAAAGCGGTTGTTGAGGACCATGTTGACAGTGATGTCCGGGAAATCGCGCAGAAATTCCGACAACACGGGCGACAGGTGATTAACGCCGAAATCTGTCGCCACCGAAATTCTCAACAGGCCAGAAGGTGCAGTCTGCATGGAGGTGACCAGCGCGTCCGCTTCGCCCGCGTCATTCAGCACCCGGCGGGCGCGATCATAGTAGGCTAGGCCTATCTCTGTTGGCGAGACGCGGCGGGTCGTGCGGTTCAACAGGCGCGCACCTAGGCGGGCCTCCAGACTGGAAACATGTTTGGACACAGCGGATTTGGAGATGCCCATCTTCTTCGCAGCATCGGTGAAGCCACCCTGATCCACCACATTGGCGAAGGCTTCCATCTCGGTCAGTCGGTCCATTTCGGTTTCCTCGTCGCACGTTCTGTCTTCTGTCCTTCTTGCGGGGCAAATCAGGCAAGATCGGGGCGCGCTTGGGATAATTGCGGGGTTTTCGCCGGATCGTTCGAATTCCGGAAACAGGCTCTGAGAACAGTTCGACCCAGAGCGAACCCTTATGCGCAAGGCGTGGGATATTGGGCATAAGACACTGTAAACACGAGAGGGCCGCTATGCTGACTTGCATTATTCGCTATCAAATTGACCCAACAAAACAGGCACAGTTTCGCCAGTATGCACAAACCTGGGGGCAGGCCATCCCGCGCAACGGCGCAGATCTCATTGGTTATTTTGCCCCGCATGAAGGGTCTTCGACTTGCGCCTATGGTATTTACAACATCCCGTCACTGGCAGAGTACGAAGCCTATCGCACACGCCTCGCGGCCGATCCGCTGGGGCAGCAAAACTACGACTTTGCGCAGCAAGAGAAGTTCATTTTGCGTGAAGACCGCACATGGCTCAAACTGGCCTCGGCACCGCATGGCACCTCAGGAGACGCAACGTGATCGCAGTTATTTTTGAAGTCACCCCAGCTGACGGCATGACCGAAGCCTATCTCGACCATGCCGCGTCGCTTAGACCTTTGTTCGAGGATATGGAGGGCTTCATATCAGTTGAAAGATTCCAGAGCCTGACCACTCCGGGCAAGTTGCTATCCCTCTCATTCTGGGAGGATGAAGAGGCGCTGGCGCGTTGGCGCAATCTGGAAAAACACCGGGCAGCGCAGTCAAAAGGCCGGGGAGGCTATTTTGCGGACTACCGGTTGCGGGTCGCGGGTGTCATCCGAGATTACGGCATGTCAGAACGTGATGAAGCCCCAGCGGATAGCCGTGCGCTACATGACCGGTAGCACCCTGTTCTGACGGCGCGCTCCCGCCCGTCAGGGATGCATTTAATGCACCACCTTCCCGTTGGGCCCGGCAGCGTGCCTTAGCGGCACGCTGCGGTTTCGCCTGAAACTGATGCGCCGCATATTCATAGACCCCGCCATTGCGAAAGGGGCGACTACCCGACGACACCCCCCCGCACCGCACAGCGGTGCCACGCCCAACGCCGCCAAGGGGTTGCGGCGCAAGCCGGAGCACCTGGGGGGGGCGGGAGCTCTCCGGCAAAGAAATCCCTATCTGCAGTATGACGAAGGATCAGGCGAAATGCGCAAGCTTCGGGTCGCGGTGGTCTGTGCATTTCAGGCAAGCACGACACATCAGTCTGCTCTCGGAGAGATTCACCATGATCCCTGCTCTGCTCGTTTTCCTGTTTCCGCTGGCCTATAGCCCCGGCCCCGGCAATCTGTTCTTTGCAGCGGCTGGTGCGCGTTTCGGTGCGCGCGCCACAATCGCGGCATCTGCGGGGTACCATATCGCCACTTGGCTCGTCACGCTGGCGATCGGGTTCGGGGGGTTCGCAGCACTATCCCGCATGCCCGCTGTGTTCGAGATCCTGAAAGTCCTGGGCGCGCTCTATGTCATGTGGATCGCGTGGCGTTTTCTGCAAGCGGCCCCCGATGACAGTCGTGCTAGTGCCACCTCTGCGCGGTTCACGGATGGGGTCGTGCTCCTGCTTTTTAACCCCAAGGCCTATGTGATCATTGCGCTGATGTTTACGCAGTTTCTGTCCGCCTCGGGGCAAAACGCATGGGAGCAGGTGTTGCTCATCACCACGATCTTTACACTGAACAACCTTTTGGCCTTTACGATATGGACCTTGGCGGGTGCGCGATTGGCACGGGTGTTCAACAGCCCTGCACAGTCACGCATTCTGAACATGATCTTTGCCTTTGCGCTGTTTGCCGTGGCGGTCTGGATGCTTGTGACCTGACGGCCACCGCTCAGGGCGTGACCAAGACTGCCTCGACGCGGCGGTTGGTTTCACGCCCTGTTTCGGTCGTATTCGGGGCCAAGGGAGCCATGTAGCCCGCTCCCGCCACCTGAATACGCCCACCATCAATGCCATAGCGTGTGGTCAACCGTTCGCGAACACTAATGGCACGGCGCCGAGACAAGGCGATATTGCCCTCAAGCCCCCCCACAGTATCGGTGTGACCCACCAGTAAAATAGTGGCGCTTTTGTTTTGATCGAGAAACTCGGCAAGTTGGCGCAGGCTATCAAATGGGCCCTCGCCCATCTGCGTCGAGGCGGTGTCAAATTCCAGATCCAGCAGGGGAACGCGGCCCTGCAACAACAGCAAATCCCGAATGGCCCCTGTGGTGAGGCTGCCACCTTTCTTAATCGCATCCACAAGCAACGCCTGTTCAGCCGCATCGGTAATATCAGAGCCTAATTCTGCACCGTCAGAGGTGTCGCGCCCGCCATTGGATGGCCCACCAGAAGGGCGCAACGATTGACTGGGGTCATGGCGCTCTAACATCTGTACATAGATCGATCCGCCGAACCGCGATACCAGCAAGGATACGGCGGTGCCGGTTTCAGGCTGTTCAGCCGCCAAGAATTCGTAGTTGGAGAGGTTGACCGCCATATCCGGGGCCGGGATTACCTCAATGCCAAAGCGAAACCCAAAGCCACCGCAGGCCTGCGCCGTACAGGCGTAAACCTCTTGAAACCCGCGTTTTTCCAATGCTGTACGGATCGGGGCGAGGACTTCCAGCGGACTAAGATCATCACCAATCCGCCAGCTGCGTCGATGAATGCGCCCTTCCACAGCGCGTGTCGGGACATCATCCCCAGCGACCGGACCAGTCGGCAACAATAATGTGTCGAGCGGCGTTTCCTGTTCGCGCAGAAGCTCACTTCCTGCAGGCAGCGGGACAAAGATGGTTGCTGCATTGGCCTGTACGGTAATCCCCACACAGATCAATGCCGCGCATACCAGACGCCAAAGCCTCGCTGTGAGCCTCTGCTGAAACATCACCGAAACTGCCCGTGATATTCAGCGTTGGGCACCATGGCAGAGGCACTGGCAACACGGTTGGTCATATTGAAAAAGGCCGCGACATTGGCGATGTCCCAGATGTCACGATCATCAAATCCGTGAGCGCGCAGCCCTTCTCGATCGGCCTCTTCGATTTCCGCGCTTGCGCGGGTCATCTTGGCCGCAAAATCCAGCATCGCGCGCTGGCGTTCCTCCAATGGGGCGACGCGGTAGTTCATCACCAGCATCTCGCCCAATTGGGGATCCGCTGACAATTGCCGCACCGCTGCACCATGTGCGACCAGACAGTAAAAACACTTGTTGATGGAAGAAACCACCACTGCGATCATCTCACGCTCCAGTTTGGAGAGTTTACTCTCACCAAGCATCAGATCATTATACATCGCTGTAAATGCATTGAGTTTCTCAACATCAAAAGCGTAGGCCTTCAGAACATTGGGCACCATGCCGAGCTTGTCTTGGCAGATGTCGAAATACTTCTGTGTCTCCGGTGGAAGCGGGTCCATCATTGGCAGGTCGAGCGCGGTCGGCTCCTTTGGATTGGTCATAACGTACGCCCTCCTCCGGCGTGTGGTTGTCAGCGTTTGATACGGTAGTGATAGCCGCCCGCCTGGGTCATCCCGAGGCCACCATAAAGCGCATTCGCGCCCTTGTTGGCGCGGGTGCACAGCACCGCCAGCTCAGTTGCGCCCTGCTCTGCCGCCCAATAGGCTGCCTGCCGCATCATCCAAACGCCCACACCCTTGCGCCGCTGGTGAGGTAAAATCTCAAGCGCATGCAGCATGGCGGTGTCGCCATACATACCCACATAAGCCGTCCCCGCGGGTTTATCATTCCATCGCCCAAGAAGTGAGGTTTTAGGCCCGCACGCACGGTGCATCACCGAAAGGCGCTCAGGTCCGATCCCTCCGGTCGCCCAGATCTCACGTTGAATCGCCAAAGGCTCCCACAGACAAAACGTCGTGACGCGGGGAATTGTGACATCCGTCAACAGCGATGGCGCACAGGTCCACAGCACCACCGGGTCCATCACCTCATAGCCTAGCCGGTCGAGTTGTTGATCCAACTCATCCTGACCGTCGCGGATCATAAACAGGCGCGACTGTCCCAGCGCCTGCATGGCGGCTTCGGCCTCGGCGATCTGTTCATCGCTTACAGATGCTTCTGCGGTGGCAGCTGAAACCCGGCTGCCACCTCCTGCACCGACACGAAGCGTGATCTCACCCAAAGTGTCTTTACGAAGGCACGGCCACGTCGCCTCGACCACGTCGTAGTATTTGGGATCAGTCAGCGGCTGCGTCACAGGCCGAGATCCCGCGCAAGTTCAGTGATTGCCGCGTCCACCTGCGCGCCATCTGTGCCGCGCACCACCACATTCGCACCAAACGCGCCGTTAATCTGGAACGGGTAGCAGCCGATCGACAGATCGCCATGTTTCTCGGCCAGTGCCGATAAGGTTGCCGCGATCTCACCTTCGCCACGATCCACCCTCAGGGTCTGACTAAGCAAAGGTTTGCCCCCGACAAGTGTCGCCAATACGGTTTCAACCATGGCCTGAAACACTGCGGGCACCCCGGCCATCACATGCACATTTCCCATCGTGAACCCCGGCGCACGTGACACCGGATTGTCGATCAGCTCTGCGCCATCCGGGATGCGAGCCATGCGCAGACGGGCTTCATTCAGTTCTGCCCCGGTCTTGGTATAATGCTCCGCAAGGATCGCGCGGGCGTCAGCACGTACATCAATGGCAGCACCAAATGCTTCGGCGATGCAATCGGCAGTGATGTCGTCATGGGTGGGGCCTATTCCGCCAGATGTGAAAACATGGTCGTAGGCATCAGAAAGTGCCCGCACAGCGGCAACAATTGCTGGCGCGTCATCGCTGACCACCCGCACCTCTTTAAGGTCAACGCCATGTTTCGACAGCTCACCTGCGAGGTAATACATATTGGCATCACGGGTGCGCCCCGACAGGATTTCATCCCCGATCACAAGCATGGCAGCGGTGGGATTGGGCATAGCACGTCTCCTGTGGGATTTCCGGTTCTTGGCAAGAGGATAGCCAGCCCCGCCGCCGGTGCAAGCGGATAGGGGCGGATCAGGCTTTGACAGGTGGCAGAATATGGCCCATCACCCGGTTCCATGAGATTTCCCACGCCCCTGATCCCCGCGACTCTGATCAAACGCTATAAACGCTTTCTCGCCGATTGTCGGCTGGAGGATGGGCGCGAGGTGACTGCCCATTGTGCCAACCCCGGCTCCATGATGGGATTGGCGGAACCCGGCATGCGGATCTGGCTCGAACCGAATGACGACCCCAAGAAGAAGCTGAAATACGGCTGGCGGCTGGTCGAACATGCAAATGGCCATTTCACCGGGGTCGATACATCAGTCCCGAACCGTGCCCTGAAAAGCGCATTGGCGTCAGGTCAAATCAAAGAACTCGCCGCCTATTCCACCATTCGCGCAGAGGTGAAGTATGGCCAAAACAGCCGCATTGATTTTCTGCTGACAGGCAATGGATTACCCGATTGTTACGTCGAGGTGAAAAGCGTCACGCTCTCACGCCAGCAGGGCCTTGCGGAATTTCCCGACAGCGTCACCGCACGCGGCGCAAAGCACCTGCGAGAGCTTGGCGATATGGCCGAGGCCGGTCATCGGGCGGTGATGCTTTACTTGGTGCAGCGAACAGATTGTCAGCGTTTTGCGCTGGCCGCGGACATTGATCCAACATACGCCGCTGAATTTGATGCGGCGCGCGCGCGTGGCGTCGAACGTCTGGTTGTCGGCACTTCCATCACGCCCGAAGGGGTGGAGATAGGTCAGCCCCTCGAGGACTGACCTTTGACAGTCAGGCTGCGTCGAGATCTTCATCCTGAGAGGTACGAGGCTGTACCAAGGTCCGGGTTGGGAACGGAATATCCACTCCGGCCGCATCCAGCGCCTCTTTTACCTTGCGCTTCATGTCAGCTTGATACTGAAAGTAGTCGGCTGAACTGACCCAGACACGCACCAGAAAATCAACAGAGCTGTCGTTCAGATTGTTGACCTGAATAAAGGGCTCCGGAGTTGTCATTGACCGCTCATCAGCCATGATCGTGTCATGGATTGTGCGTTCAGCGAGGGCAAGGTTGGCACCATATCCCACACCGAAACTCCATTCTGCACGGCGCGTCGGGTATTCCGAGTAGTTGGAAATCGTATTGCCCCAGACCTCGGCATTAGGAATGATCACTTTCACATTCGAAAGGCTTGCAACCACCGTGTTATTGAGCGTGATTTCCTTCACCGTGCCCATTTCTCCATCCACGTCGATGAAGTCACCGAGCTTAAACGGACGAAAGAGAATGATCATCACACCTGCAGCGACATTCGAAAGCGCGCCCTGCATGGCCAGACCGATGGCCAGACCCGCCGCACCGATGGCCGCAACGATGGATGTTGTCTTCACCCCGAAGGTATTGAGAACAAACAGAACCGCAAAACCCAAGATTGCGTAGCGCACCAAATTACCCAAGAAGTGAAACAACGTAGCATCGAGCCGCGTGTGGTTGTCGCTTATCGCAACGACGCGTCGCTTGGCCCAGCCTGCCACGAGAAAGCCGACGATCAGAATGAGAGCCGCCGCCACAACACTGCCGAGAACCTGTGCGAGGAACTCCAGTGTTACAAGGTCGGCGAGAGCCTTGCCGTCGTAAATTTCGGTTTGCATGATGCTGTCTAGGCGCTCCATCTCGATCTGTTCCCTGTTTTTTGGCTTATTTCTTACGACAAAACGCCCGACCCCAAGGAAGGTTCCGCAAAGAAAGGCGCGCCCCTCTGGCCCTTTTGAGTTGAACCCCTTAAATAGCAGTCCAAACACACGCGATGGAGCACGCCCCGATGAGATCCAAAAACGGCCGCACCACCAAAGACGGTATCCGAATCTACGAGCAGGCCGATTTTGTCGGTATGCACGCAGCCGGTGCTCTGGCGGCTAAAATTCTGGACGATATCGCTGCGCATGTTTTTGTCGGCCAAACGACTGGCGAGATTGACCGGATCATCACCCAAATGGTGGAAGAGGCTGGCGCAACCTCGGCGACCATTGGCTACAAAGGGTATCAGCACGCCAGCTGTATCTCGATCAACCATGTGGTCTGCCACGGTATTCCCGGTGACAAGAAACTAAAGGACGGCGATATTCTCAATATCGACGTCACCGTGATCGTTGATGGCTGGTTCGGCGACACCAGCCGCATGTATGTGGCAGGCAAGCTGCCACGTAAAGCAGAGCGCCTCATTCAAATCACCCATGATGCCCTGATGAAGGGCATTGAGGTGGTCAAACCCGGCAATACATTTGGCGACATCGGCCACGCGATCCAGTCATATGCCGAAAGCCAACGGGTGAGCGTGGTGCGCGATTTCTGTGGTCACGGTCTGGGTCAGGTGTTCCACGCCCCCCCAAACGTTCTGCATTATGGCCGCCCTGGCACTGGGCCTGTGCTTGAAGAAGGCATGTTTTTCACGATTGAGCCGATGCTTAATCTGGGCCGCGCGGAAACCAAGGTGCTGGCAGATGACTGGACTGCGGTCACCCGTGACAAATCGCTGTCGGCACAATTTGAACATTCCGTAGGGGTAACTGCAGATGGCGTGGATATTTTCACCCTGTCCCCCGCAGGCCGTTTTCATCCCACCTACGACCAAGACTGACCTTCCCCGCATAGAGGGGCGCTGCCCCTCTGGCCCTGATGGGTCATTCACCCCGGGATATTCAGGGTTAGAAGAGGACAGGGCGTCAACGTAGACCGAGCAGTCGCGGCAAGTCCTTCATGTGGTGAAAGATCTCGGCTCCTTCGGCTAAGAGCGCCGTTTCTTGAGTGTTGGCAGCATAGCCGAAACACTGCATACCGGCCCGCGCAGCGCCTCGGGCCCCTGTTGCACTATCCTCTATCACCACACAGTCGCGCGCCTGCACGTCAAAATGAGCGGCAGCTGTGAGGAAGATCTCCGGATCAGGTTTCGCGACCTTCAGCGTATGGGCGGAGAACATGGCGTTGGGGTGGAACCGATCCCATAAGCCATGGGGTCCCAAGGTGATCTGCATCTTTTCTTCACTCCCGTTGGAAACAATGCAGCAAGGAATATTTTCCTCGTCCAGTCGCCGGATCACCGCCAGCACGCCGGGAATAAGTGGCACCCCCTTACGCAGGAGAGCATATGCCTCGTCGTAAACCTCTGTGATCCAGTCCTGCGGCAGCACGGCCCCCATCTGCGATGCCATTCTGGCAAGTTCGGTCATCGCAAGGCCTGAGAAAGTGAGTTGGCTTTGCTCCGGCGTAAGACACAAGCCGTGGCGGGCAAGGTTTTGAACAAGCACAGCGTTGAAGACCGGCTCACTATCGATCAGCACTCCGTCACAATCAAAGATCACCAGCTTCGGTCTAGGGTAGGTTTTGGGCATGAACAACTGCTCCGGCCACGCGGTAAGGAGGAATGGATTCTCTACCGCCCCTTACGACAGGTCAGTCCGTGTCATCACTTTGGGACCAGAGCAGTGTCACATGTGTGTCGCCGTATTTGCGCACATCCTCCAATATGAAACCCGGAATGGCCTCCATTGGAGAATTCTCCTCCCAGACCACAAGCGCGTTTGGTGCGATCCATGCGCCATCAAGCAAAACCTGAAGCGCCTTTTGCCCCAAGGATTTCCCGTAAGGCGGATCCAGGAAAATCAGATCGTATGCCGGGTCAGGGTTATTGCCGAGCTTGAGTGCGGAACGGCGCAGCAACTGGCCATTCGCCCCGGCGCGACAAATATCGATGTTTTTGCGGATCAATCCCTGCGCGACTCGACCGTCATCCACAAAGGTGACCCTCTCTGCGCCGCGTGACAGGGCCTCCAGCCCAAGCGCGCCCGTACCCGCAAACACATCAAGGACGCGTTTGCCCTGAAACTCTATCTTGTGATTGAGGACGTTAAAGAGGCTTTCGCGCACACGATCCGTGGTAGGACGCAAATGCGCACCTGCATCGCCCTTGCCCACGGACGCAAGGGCGCGTCCGCGGAAATCTCCTGCGATAATCCTCACGCCTTCAAAAGCGGCTTCAGATCCGCGTCAGAATTGGCCACAACCGATTTATCAGCCGTTTTTCCTGCCTCAATCAGGCGTTTGGCCACCATATAGGCGCGCGGGTCGTTCATTGCATCCACGGCAACGAGCTGATCGCCCGTATAGTACCAGAAGGAGACGGCCCCCTCTGCACCCTGCCGGGTCACCACATTATCATAACCCGAATTGAGACCTGCAATTTGTAGCTTCACATCATACTGATCGGACCAGAACCAAGGTGTCGCCACATAGGTTTTTTGTGCACCCAGCATGTTTTCAGCCACCACTTCGGCCTGGTCGATGGCATTGGGGACACTTTCCAGACGGATACGCTGACCTTTGAAAGGGAAGGATGCGCAATCTCCCGCTGCCCAGATCGACGCGTCAGAGGTGCGGCCATGCGCGTCCGTACGGATGCCATTCTCAATCTCAAGCCCGGTGGCGTCCGCCAATTCCGATGCTGGCGCGATCCCGACACCAACAACCACGAAATCCACCTCGATCATACTGCCATCACTCAGGACAGCGCGCGTGACCTTCCCATCCTCCCCCTCAAGGTGGTTGAGACCAACGCCTTCGCGGATATCGACACCGTGCGAGCGGTGGAGAGTTCGGAAATAGTCTGAGGTTTCAGGGGCGGCGACCCGTTGCAAAATGCGGTCAGCCATCTCGACCAAAGTGACTGAGACGCCCCGCTTGGCGCAAACCGCTGCCGCCTCAAGACCGATATAGCCGCCACCAACAATAAGCGTGCGCGCGCCCTCAGATACCGAAGGGGCCATCGCATCCACATCTCCCAGATCACGCACCACATGTACGCCATCAAGGTCACCCCCAATTGAGGCCGGCAGGCGACGCGGGTGCGAACCGGTGGTCAGGGCCAACTGATCATAAGAGATCGCCTCATCCCCGATGTGGATGGTCTTGGCATCCGCATCAATCGAATCCACCTTGGTGCCCAGTCGCAAGGTGATATTATTTTCCGCATAAAAGCTCTGAGGTCGCAGAAACAGGCGCTCCAGTTCCATCTCTCCCAAGAGATAAGCCTTGGACAAAGGAGGGCGTTGGTAGGGGAGCACGTCTTCAGCACCGATCAGGGTGATATCACCGTCAAATCCGCTCTTGCGCAATTTGGCTACGAGCGACGCTCCTGCCTGACCTGCGCCAATCACCGCGATATGAGTCATGTGCGCTCTTGTCTCCTGATGCAGTTCATATACCGTTTGCGCAGAACCCTACATGCAGGGCCTACCGCGATGCAATTGTCCAAACCCGCGGTGGCACTCATGAAAACCACAAAGGATTGACCAGATGATTTCTGTTGGAGACAAGCTGCCCGCTGCCACCCTGACCCGGATCGGCGAAAATGGCCCGGAACAGGTCGCAATTTCGGACCTCGCTCAAGGACGAAAACTGGCGATTTTTGCAGTCCCGGGGGCGTTCACCCCCACGTGTCACTCTGCACATGTACCAAGTTTCATTCGCACCAAGGATCAATTCGCAGCCAAGGGTGTTGATGAAATCATCTGCGTTTCTGGCAACGACCCCTTCGTTATGAAAGCCTGGGGTGAGGCGACCGGGGCGGCAGAGGCCGGTATTTCAATGCTCGCCGATGCAGAATGCGCCTTTACCGATGCGATCGGAATGCGGTTCGATGCCCCTCCAGCTGGATTGATTGGCCGCTCCAAGCGCTACGCGATGATCGTAGAGGATGGTGAGGTAAAAATCCTGCACCTCGAGGAAAGTCCGGGCACTTGCGAAGTGTCTGCTGGCGAAGCGCTGCTTGATGCGTTGTAATTGCTGCAGATCCCGGACACGCCAGCTTAGCTAAGGCCTTGAACGAAGACGAATGACTGACGCGCACCACTCTGCGAACCACCCCGCCCTCATCATGGCGGAGGTCATGGACGAAATCGATGCCTCTCGCGCCTTTGTGGCGCGGGATGATTCCTTTGATAGTGCGCAGGCGTTGCGCGTGGCGCTCAGGCGGCTGCGCAGCGGGTTGACATTGTTTCGACCGATGCTGCCGCCAGATCACAACAAGGCACTGTTGGACGAGGCACGCTGGCTGGCCGTTGAGGTCACGCGACTGCGGGATTTCTACCTGCTTTGGCAGGACACTCTAACGCCCGCCCGCGTAGCCTTGCCTGAAAATGATGCGCTGCGGGCGCTTGAGGAACGCGTGCTTGCCCGCATCAAGAGCGAACGCACCCAGTTGCGGGCGCTGCTCGACGGTGAACGGGTCCGTGACCTGATGGCGCGCGGACGTGAGATGAGCGATCCGGATTTCTGGCGCCCAGCTGCACAAAGCCGTGAAAAGCTGGAAAGCCTGTGCATTGAGACGCTGGAACTCAGGCTCAATCAGGCACTTAAACATGGCGAGACACTGAAGCGGCTGGACAGCCAAGCGCGCGACAGCTTCCGCAAAAGCCTGCGCAAACTGCGCGCAACAGCCGAATTCACCCAGTCGATGTTTGCGTCTAAAAAGACCAAAGCCTTCCTCAAGCAATTGAAAAAGCTCTTGGATTCGATGGTTGCAGCACGGGACGCAAGTGCGGTGCGGGATCGGCTCGAAGACCTGATGCATGATATGGAAGAAGGCTCTGCCGAGCGTCATATCGCGCAAGAACTGATCAAAGCCAAGGAAGCCGCGGTAGGGCTCGACCACAAGCGTTTGCAAAAGTTGTGGCGCGCCACGGTCGGGTTGCCACTGCATTAACAGCACGCCGCCAGCACCGTGCGCATGCCCTTGTTTCGGCCAGAACGGGTGCGCTCCCGCCCCTTTCAGGAACAGCCAAAGGCTGCCCCAAAAGCGTTGGGCCGGGCGGGGGCCGCGCCAAAGGCGCGGCCCCCGCCCCCTCGCGATGCGCCATGCGCAGCGCAAAACCTCATGACAATTCCGCTTAGATCAATCCGTCCATTTTTCGGGCAAGCTTCGCATCCAGCGCGCTCAAACCCTCGACATCATGGGTCGTAAGCAAGACCGTCACCTTATTGTAGACATTGCTCCACTCAGGATGGTGGTTCCATTTCTCTGCCCAGATTGCCGCCTTTGTCATAAAAGCGAAGGCCTCGACAAAATCACCAAACTTGAAAGTCTTGCGGATTGCATCTCGGCCCTCGACCAGTTCCCACCCGGTGTCGAACAAAGGTTTCAACAAAGGCCCGCGGGTTTCCTCGGAGAGTTTTTCGGTCATTCCTGTTCCTCCACTTCAGTCTTTTTGAACGGGCCGTAACTGGTGAGAATTTCGATCTCCTCATCCACTGCTGCACGTTCCGCATCCAGATATTGTTCGATAGCGGCGCGAAAGCCGGGATCAGCCACCCAATGCAAACTATACGTTTCTGTTGGCAAATAGCCGCGCGCCAATTTGTGCTCACCCTGCGCCCCGGCCTCCACGCGCTCAAGCCCCATCTCGATGGCAAGGTCGATGGCCTGATAGTAGCACAGTTCGAAATGCAGGCAGGGGTGATGCTCTGTGCAGCCCCAGTAGCGGCCATACAATGTCTTTGCGCCGATAAAGTTCAATGCACCCGCAACCGGTACGCCATCACGTTCCGCCAGAACCAACGCTATATCATCCGCCATGGTGTCATGCGCGATGTCGAAAAACGCTCGCGTCAGATAGGGTGAGCCCCATTTACGGCTGCCGGTATCCTGATAAAACCTCCAGAACGCATCCCAATGTTCCGGGCGCAAATCCGCACCGGTGTAAGTTTCGATTGTACCGCCAAACTCTTGAGCCTGTTTTCGTTCCTTGCGGATATTCTTACGCTTGCGCGATGAGAGCGCCGACAAAAAGTCTTCAAATCCTTCATAGCCATCGTTCAACCAATGAAACTGCTGGGTGTAACGCGGCATCAACCCGATCTGTTTCCCGATCTCTGACTCAGCTTTGGTACAGAACGTGACATGTAGAGAAGAGATCTGGTTGTCAGACGCCAGCTGCACCGCGCCCTGAATTAATCCCGAGACACCGATTTCCTCATAGCCGGGACGCACAAGGAACCGCCGCCCGGTTGCAGGTGTAAAGGGCACCGCGATCTGCAATTTCGGATAATAGCGCCCTCCCGCCTGCTCGTAGGCATGGGCCCAGTTATGGTCGAAGATATATTCGCCCTGACTGTGCCCTTTGACATAAAGCGGCGCGCAGGCAATCAACTGCCCGTCCAGATGGCAGGTCAAATATTGAGGCTGCCAGCCAGTGCCGCGTCCCACAGACCCGCTTGCCTCAAGAGCATGCAGGAAGCGATGCGTCGTAAAAGGATCGAGCGGTCGCGCGCCGTCTGATGCCTCGGGGCAGGCGCAGGCGTCCCAATCCGACGCCGCGATTTGCGACAAGCTGCTGAACACTTGGATTTCGATTTGCGCCTGATCCATGCCACCCCTCGTCGCCTAAGTTCTATTTGGGCGCAGGTTTCATCTGATCAAGCACCGAAGGCAGAAAGATAATTTTCAAAGGTCACGTTATCAACCAAAGCTGCAACCTCAGCTTCTTGCTCAGGCGAGCGCGAGGTCCAGCTGCGAACCGGCAGCCCATGGTGTCGAAGAGACTGAACGCGGTCTCGTGTCACGTCACCGGCCTCGTGATTGATGAAGCTGGCGCCCACACGTTCAAAATCTGGGATGTCGCGCAACTCGTCATCGTGAAAGACCATCGCCCGCCCATCAGCACACAATTGCAGATCAATCTCAATCCCGTACCCCGCCTTGATGGCTGCGCGAACGGCCGCGCGTCTGTTCTTGGGACATTTTTCGCGCAAACCATGCAGCGCGCGATGCGTGATCGGGCGCTGCAAGAATGCCGCGGGCAGGCGCGGGCCTGACATGACGAATATTAGCCTTCGATCTCAAAGACGCCGTCAATCTCGACCGCAACACCAAGCGGCAGTGACGGTGAACTCACGGCGGAGCGAGCATGACGACCCGCATCACCCAGGATTTCGACGAGAAGATCAGAAGCCCCATTCACCACCTGCGGCTGCTGGGTGAAGTCGGCGGTGGAGTTCACAAAGGCCCCGAGTTTGACCACACGTTTGAGCTTGCTGAGATCACCACCACAGGCGGCTTTAACCTGCGCCAACATCGACAGGGCACAGCGTTTTGCAGCCGCCTGCCCCGCTTCCACATCAAGATCGTCGCCAAGACAGCCAGTGATCAGGCCGTTTTCATCAGCCGAAATTTGACCGGACACATAGACCATATTGCCAGACACTACGAAGGGCACGTAGTTCGCCGCCGGAGCCGGGGCATCAGGCAGGGTCAGGCCAAGGGACTGCAGTTTCGCATCAATGCTCATGTGAGGGCTCCTGTGTGAGTATCCGTCTGTTGTTGTGGCGGACGCTACAGGGGAAGCCCCCGCCGGAAAAGAGGCAAATGCGACCCCTTTGGGTGCCTTTGATCACCCCCGGTCAACTTTCACGGAATGCCTTCACAAAGTAGTCAGCGAGCGGCTTCACCAGATAGGCGAGGGGCGAGCGATCAGCCGTACGAATGAAACTGTCCACCGGCATGCCCGGTATAAGGACCGTGCCCTGCGGCAGTCGTTCCATTTCGCCCTCGTTCAACTCAATCTCCGCACGATAGTAGGAAACACCTGTCCCCTCATCGCGAAAGGCGTCCGCAGAAAATAACGTGACCGTCCCAAAAAGCTCAGGCGTCTGGCGCTGGTCCAAAGCGGGTAGTCGGATTGAAACCGCCTGCCCGACATGAATCTGATCGATATCTGTCGGGGCAACCCGCGCAGCAATAACCAATGGTCGGTCCTGTGGGACCAGATAAAGCACCGGATCGGCGGGCCGGATCACCGAGCGTGGTGTGCGGACACTCATGCCATAGACGACGCCAGAGACAGGTGCCGTGATGTCTAGTCGCCCCAAGCGGTCAATCAGTGACCGGCGTTTTTCGATCAACTCCAGCTCTTTGTACCGCAAATCTCGCAGACGCGTGATCGCCTCTTCGCGGCGTTGCGTGCTGAGTTTGAGTGTCTCAATCTCCAGTTCGGTAATCCGTCCTCGGGCCTGCGCTTCTGTTGCAATCAACTCGCCAAGCGTGCCTTGCAGGTTGGCCTGATTGCGCCGCAGGTTCAAAACTACAGAAGCCTGTGCCAGACCGCGGTCCAGAAGGGATTGCTGATTGGTCAATTCCTCATCGATCAAAAGCAACTGTTCGCGCGTGGCTTCTTGTTGCGCCAGGACACCTTTGATCTGATCTTCGATCTGAACCGCGCGCTTTTCCAACTGCTCCACTTCGCGGCGTACCGACTCTCGGCGAGCACGAAACAGGCGGTCCTGACCCTCCACCAATTCAGCGACCTCAGGGCGTTGGCTGGCGAGATCCAGCAACTCGGCGTCAAAACTGATGGTATCGACCTCATCGCGCTCCGCTTCGAGCCTGCCGCGCCGGGCCATCATTTCAAAAAGCTGCCCCTCGGTGATCGTCAGCTGTGAACGCAAATCCACCGCATCCAACCGCAACAGGGTTTGACCGGCCATGACCAGATCACCTTCATCCACAAGGATTTCTTCAACCACACCGCCATCGATGTGTTGAACCACCTGTCGGTTGCGATCGACCTCAATCTGACCAGAGGCGACGACCGCACCTGCAATATTGGAAAGCACGGCCCATGACCCAAATCCACCGAGCAGAACGAGAATGCCAAGCACGCCGACGACAAGCGTGCCACGCACGGACCACGTGTTGTTTTGCGGCTGGCTCATGGCGTGTTTCCCTTCACCACCGGTGCGCCTCGCGCAGTACGTGGGCCGCCCGCCTGCTGGATGTCGCGGTGATTGGCCACCATTTTGCGAAGCACCTCATCCTTGGGTCCAAAGGCCGCCATCTTGCCCTGTTCGATAACTAAGATCTTGTCGCATTCCTGAATGGCAGCCGGGCGGTGGGCCATAATCAGTACAGATTTTCCCTGCGATTTTAGGCGCTTGATCGCGTTGTTCAGCGCCACGGAGCCGTCGTTATCGAGATTGGAATTCGGCTCATCAAGGATCAGGATGACCGGGTCACCATAAAGAGCACGGGCAAGCCCGATACGCTGCATCTGCCCCCCCGAGAGCCGCCCGCCCCCAGAACGCACAGGCGTGTCGTAACCCTCGGGTAGTTTAACGATCATATCATGCGCCGCAGCCGCTTTTGCAGCTTCGACCACCGCGTCGGCATCCGGTGCGGAGGCCAAGCGCGCGATGTTCTGTGCGATTGTGCCATCAAACAGCTCGACCCGTTGAGGCAGATAACCGATATGATGCCCAAGCACTGCCGGGTCATATTGCGACAAAGACGCCCCATCAAGGCGCACGGTGCCAGCCGCAGTTCGCCACGCACCTGTCAGAACACGCGCAAGGGTCGACTTTCCAGAACCCGACGGGCCAATCACGCCGACGGCCTCGCCCGGCTCAACCCGAAAAGTCACATTGCGCAGCAAAGGACGGTTTTCACCCGGTGCAGTGGCCGCGATGGCTTCCACATCCAGTATTGCACGTGGTTTCGGCAAGGAGGTGCGCTCAGGCTCTGGCGGGGTTTTGGTCAATAGCGTTTCAAGGTTCTGCCAGCCCTTGCGCGCGCGTTGAACCAACGGCCATTGGCCCAATCCGACCTCGATAGGTGAAAGCGCGCGCCCTAAGAGAATTGAGCCTGCAATCATGGCACCAGCACTTACTTCGCCCTCAAGCGTCAAGTAGGCCCCTAGGCCCAGCATGGCCGATTGCAGAAACAGGCGCAGAGTTTTGGTGACCGTACTAAAGGTTCCGGTGACGTCTGAGGCAACCATATTGTCTGCAAGCGCCTTGCCCCGTGCCTGCCGCCAACGTTGAAACGCAGCTTCGCGCATTCCCATGGCTTGGATCATCTCGGCCTCGGTGCGGATTTCCTCGGACTGCAACATCGCCTGATGACTGCTCGTCATGGCCGCCTTACTGGGTGCGGTGCTCAGCAGCTGGTTGAGAAGTGCAATCGCGATCAATACGCTCCCGCCACCAATCGCGAGCCAGCCGAGCCAAGGGTGGAAGAGGGCAATCCCGGCAAGAAAAATCGGTGTCCACGGCAAGTCAAACGCAGCCATTACACCCGGAGACGCAATCAGTTTCTGGACGCTCTCCAAGTCGTTTAACCCGGTTTGCGCCTCTGGATCATTCGCAACTGCAGAGCGGCGGATCATGGCGTCAAAAACCCGTCGATCCAAGGCAGACTGAAAGCGCGCGGCGACCCGGCGCATGATACGCCCACGCACCGCATCCAAAAGCCCCATCATCCCGTAGAGAAATATCACAAGGAGCGAGAGCGCCAGCAATGTGGCCTCTGACCGACTGCCCAGCACCCGGTCATAGACCTGCATCATGTAGAGCGGCCCGGTGAGCATCAGTATGTTCACAAATGCGCTAAACAGCGCGACCGTCCAGTAGAGATTGCGGCTCTGGCGACGTACTGCCAAAAGCTCTTCTCGTCCCGCGTTTGTAAATTTATTGTTCATATCGTCCCAGTAGAGCGCGCCTGTGCTCCCTTATAAAGTCTGGAAACTCTTTTCAAAGAGTGTCTGGAATCTGTTCTATATCTGTCACATTATCTGGCTTTGCTGTGATGCGGGCTGGGAAGTGTCACAGAGATTGCTAAGTGACCCTAGGAAGCGTGACCCCCGGCGCCAGTTAGAACTGAATTGGTAGACATGATTGCCCTGTTGAAAAAACCCGTGATCGCGATGACCCTCTCTGTGGCGGTCCTGACCTCGGCCTGTGCAACACAGGACCCTGCAGCAAAGGCTGCCGGAGAGATTTTCGATCCCTATGAGAAAACCAACCGATCCATTCACCAGTTCAACAAGGGGCTGGACCGCTATGCGTTCCGTCCCGCGTCCAAAGGGTATGTAACGGTCGTTCCGCCCGATATGGTCACTGCATTTGGCAATTTCGCCGAGAACCTCTCCAAACCGGGAGATGCCGTCAACTACTTGCTGCAAGGCAATATAAAGGGCGCAGGTCAGGCCTTGGGACGTTTTGCGATCAACACCGTGCTCGGGATCGGTGGCCTTGGTGATCCGGCGTCAGATTTCAAAATGCCAGAAGCACGCACTGACTTTGGCGAGACCTTGCATATTTGGGGTGCCGGTGAAGGGGCCTATGTAGAACTGCCTGCCTACGGCCCCTCCACCACGCGCGATGCGGTTGGCATCGTTGTGGACTTTTTCACCAACCCGCTTAGCCAGTTTGAGAACAATCCCGCCGAAGACCTGCAGATCCCAGCCGAGATCGTGGATCAGCTTGGCAATCGCGGTACATATTCCGACACGATCGATTCGATTCTCTACGAGAGCGCAGACAGCTACGCGCAGGGCCGACAGATCTATCTGCAAAACCGCCGGTTTGAGCTGGGGCAGGAAGACGTCAATTCTGAGATCGATCCGTTCGAACTAGACACCGGAGGGTTCTAAACCATGATTCGCCGTAAATTCCTCGCTTCGCTTGGTGCGATTGGCGCATCCGTCGCCGCTTTGCCTGCCTTCGCTCTGAACGAAAGCTCTGCATCGGCTCTAATCAACAATCTCGTTGCCGACATCAACAAAGTGATCGCCTCCGGCAAGTCGGAGCGCTCCATGTATGGCGATTTTGAGCGCATCTTCCAGCGCTACAGCGATACCTCCTATATCGCGGCCTACGCGATGGGAGTGGATGCACGGCGTGCCTCTAGTGCGCAAAAACGTGCCTTCTCCGATGCGTTTCAGGGGTACATTGCTCGCAAATACGGCAGCCGCTTTCGGGAGTTCATCGGTGGCCGCCTTGAGGTCACTGGCGTCAAGAAAGTCAAAAAGTGGTACGAGGTCTCCTGCGTGGCCTACCTGCGTGGGCAATCCCCGTTCGAGGTCACGTTCCACGTCTCGGACCGCTCCGGCAGAGATCTGTTCTTCAATATGTTTATCGAAGGCGTGAACCTTCTGTTGACCGAACGCACCGAAATTGGCGCGATGATCGACCGCAACGGTGGGGACATCGACAAGATGATCGCGGACCTGAAAAAGCTCAGCTGATCATTACCAAGCATTGGAAACGCCCCGGAAGAGAGACATCTTCTCCGGGGCGTTTTTTATTGTGAGTTATGTATCTGGCTGAAAAACTTGCTCAATTTGGCGCTCAAACAACTGCGCAATGGCAAAGGCAAGCGGCAGGCTGGGGTCATAGCGTCCGCGCTCTAACGCATTCACGGTCTGGCGCGACACATTCAACCGCTTGGCCAGCTCCGCTTGCGACCAACCCGCTATTTGGCGCAACTCTTGGATGTTGTTTTTCATCCGTACCGCAATCGCCCCATCATGACGCCGATAACCCAAAGCCCGGCCATCAGCGGCCAGACTACGAACATTGAGAGCTTTGGAAACCCGGCGCCCTCAAGAAAACCATAAGTAAACGTGATCAGCGCGGTGCCCGCAAATGCGAGCGCCAGAGCCTCAAACTGCACTTTGCGCTGCAGCTCATCCATGTCGCGGATACCTGTCACCACCACCCAACAAATAAAGAGCGCAGGCAGCATTGGAAGCACAGACAGCAGAACCTCGATCGCGCCGTCATCAATGCCCTGCGCCAGACGCAGCTGCGCTGCCACCAAAACCCCTGCATAGGCGATCAAACCTAGACAGAGCAGAGAAACATATTTGAGCATATCTCACCTCATGTAAAACACCCTTTACATGAGGTGAGGCGCCAAGCAATGTCAAGCATCCTTTACATGGCCTCACCAAACAAAACGCCCGCCGATGTGGCGAGCGTTGCGAAGCGGGCGTATGGGGGTCAGCCGTGGTCTTTTAGCAAACGCTGCTTTTGCCGTGACCAATCTCGCTTGGCTTGCGCCTCGCGTTTGTCATGGTTCTTCTTCCCTTTGGCGATGCCGATCTTGATTTTTGCCATACCGCGATGGTTGAAATACAGAACCAGCGGCACAAGCGTCATGCCTTTGCGCTGCGTCGCATTCCACAGGTTGGCCATTTCCTTGCGCGACACCAATAGCTTACGGCGACGGCGTTCGTCATGCTTAAAGACTTTAGCCTGTTCGTAGGGCGCAATGTAGGAGTTCACGAGCCAAAGCTCTCCCTCCTCGACCGCAGCATAGGACTCCGCGATATTGGAGCCACCCGCACGCAGGGATTTGACCTCGGACCCTTCGAGCACGATGCCGCATTCGAGATCCTGCTCGATAGCATAGTCGAACCGCGCGCGACGGTTTTCCGCTATGACTTTGTAATTCGGGTCTGTCTTTTGTTGAGCCATGGGGCGCAGATGTAAGTCGCCCTGCATCCACGTGCAAGATCACCTGATGCACAAAGCAGACAACCTGTGCTGCAAACGCCAGAATTAATCGCCGTTCTCATGCGGTCTTCTGGCTTCTTAGCAGCGTGAAAATACCACTGGCGACCACAACGACAGACCCGAGGATTGTCATCAGATCCGGGCGTTCGCCAAACACCATGACGCCCAGCGCCATGGCAAACACCAGACGTGTGTAGCGAAACGGAGCCACGACGGAAATTTCCCCCGTCCGCATCGCGCCAGTGAGCGCCATATAGGCCAACACGCCCACAATCACCGCCGCAGCAAGCGCGCCGCTCTGCCCCGCAGTGGGCCAGACCGCGCCACCGGTCCAGATCAACAGGATTGCCCCTGCAATCACCAGCATCGCAAAGCCAAAAATGCCCAATTGTGCATTGCTCATGGTCTTGGGCGCTGCGCGTGTCGCCAGATCACGACCCGCAAACCCAAGCATACCCGCGACCGCCAACAATGAGGTCGCTTCAAAGCCGCTCATTCCCGGACGCAGGATCATCAAAACACCGACAAATCCGAGACAGATCGCAAGCCAGCGCCGCCAGCCAACGGTTTCGCCAAAAAACACCACCGCACCTGCGGTCACCACCAATGGCGTGGCTTGCAGGATCGCAGACGCCAAGGAGAGAGGGGCCAGAACGATCGCCAGTGTAAAAAACAACCGCCCCGAAACCTCGGCCACACAGCGCCACAACAGCGGGCGCGTGCAAAACCCCGGATGCCAGAGGGTGGAACCTTGCGCACGCGCCACCACGGCAAAGATCGCCATGCCGCCGAGACCAAAGAAGATCAGCACCTGCCCCGTTGGCATCGCGCCCGCTACCGATTTGATGATCATATCCTCAACTGCAAAAGCAGCCATCGCCAGCGCCATCAAAAGACTGCCGCGCAGGGTGTCCCGATCCATATAAATTATCCCGATAAGAAAAGATCTTAACGCAAGTGGTACGCGCTGGAGCAGGCAAAGAACAAGCCCGCGGCGTCAATCTGCCGCGCGGAACAGACCCGCGTTTCGATAGTGATGCATGTTCAGGAAGGCCGCACCGGTTTCAAGGCTTCGGTATCCATGCGGCTGGTCAGCTGCAAACCTCAGCCCCTGCCCCGGCTCCAATGAAACCCAATCGCCGCCCCGCAGCACTTCCATTCTGCCCTCCAGCACAAAGACCTCTTCGGTGACCCCGCTGTCGTGAGGCTGCGATTCATGGCTTTGGCCGGGTTTCAGGCTGACATGAAACGTCTCCGCCCCGAGCTGTGGATCAAAGGGAAAGACGATCTTGACCGAAATACTGCCAGGAAACTGCACCGTGCGATAGACCTCGCCGCTCACCCCCGAGGGGCGCGTACTCTCTTCGATCAGTGCCGTCAGCGGTAGGTGAAACCCCTTGGCGATCTTCCAGAGCGTGGCAATCGTCGGACTTGATTCGCCACGCTCGATCTGCCCCAACATGGCCTTGCTGACGCCGGTGATCTCGGCGGCACGTGACAGGCTCAACCCCGCAGATGCGCGAATGTCCCGCAAGTTCAACGTGATACTTTCGTCGCTCATGCCACTCCCTCAGCTCCGGGTGGCCAATATTCCACCGCTCGAAAGCCACTCCCAAAAAACACTTGTGCGTTATAGCGCACGGATTGTAGTGTGCGCTATAACGCACAACACCTACCCCAGCCACCGCCGGAGGAAAACCCGCATGCTGAGCAGATTAAAACTCTCACATCTCACTGCGGGGGCGATTGTGGTGCTAGTGGGCTATACAAGTTCCGTCGCGATCATCTTTCAGGCCATCGAGGCGGTGGGCGCGACACAGGCACAAGCCAACAGCTGGCTGGTGGTTTTGGGGCTCGGGATGGGGCTGACCAGTCTGATCCTATCGCTGTGGTTTCGGATGCCGATCCTCACCGCCTGGTCGACACCCGGTGCCGCCCTCTTGGCCACTGGCTTAAACGGCGTTCCGATCTCCGAAGCGGTGGGAGCGTTTCTGTTTTGCGGCGCGTTGCTGACACTCACTGGTCTCACCGGTTGGTTCGAGCGCCTGGCTCGGCTGATACCGGACGCGCTGGCCAATGCCCTTCTGGCCGGAATCCTGTTCCAATTTGGGCTTTCGGCCTTTGCAGCGCTTGGCGATGATGCGGCCCTGGTGGGTATCATGGGGGCGACCTTCCTCGCTGGCCGGGTCATGTTTCCCCGCTACACCATTCCTGCCGTGCTGGTGGCTGGCTGCCTCTGGGCTGGTTTCTCGGGGTCGTTTGGCGATGTGGAGGCCCTTGATCTCAGCATCAGCGTGCCGGAATTCGTCGCACCAGCCTTCTCGCTCCCTGTTCTTATCGGCGTGGGGCTGCCTCTCTATATCGTCACCATGTGCTCGCAGAACATGCCCGGCGTGGTGACCTTGCGAGGCGCAGGCTACACGCCGCCGGTGTCCGCCAGTCTGACCGTCACCGGGCTGGCCTCGCTGATCCTTGCACCCTTTGGCGGCTTTGCTTTCAACCTCGCCGCCATCACCGCCGCGATCTGTGCCGGGCCGGAGGCGGATGATGACCCCAAGAACCGCTATCTCTCCAGCGTCGTTGCAGGTGTGCTATACTGCCTCGTGGGTCTCGGCGGCGCGACCGTCATCAGCCTGTTCCTGATCGCGCCCAAAGCGTTGATCGCCACGGTGGCGGGGCTTGCGCTCTTGTCCACCATCGGCAACAGCCTCTCCGCTGCGCTGTCAGACAGCCGGGGACGCGAGGCGGCTCTGATCACCTTCATGATGACCGTCTCGGGTGTCAGTTTCTTTGGAATTGGTGCTCCGTTCTGGGCCTTGCTGATGGGGCTTGCCGTGAATTACCTGTTCAATCCATCCAAACCTCAACCCGTACGCGCCCGCCCCGCACCCTGACCATCTTTCGCAAATCCACGAAATCCCAGCCTCAAGAGCAATTTCGTGACCACAACCCGCCCCGACATGTTGCCTTTACTGCGCGAATAGTGTCCCTGTGGGCAAAAATATAGGGAACCAGCATTATGCCGATGTACCGATCAAGAACCTCCACCCACGGTCGCAATATGGCGGGCGCACGCGGCCTCTGGCGCGCCACCGGCATGACCGAAAGCGACTTTGGCAAGCCGATCATCGCGATCGTGAACTCGTTCACCCAGTTCGTGCCCGGCCACGTCCACCTCAAGGATCTCGGCCAGATGGTGGCCCGCGAAGTCGAATCCGCAGGCGGTGTGGCCAAGGAATTCAACACCATCGCGGTCGATGACGGCATCGCCATGGGCCACGATGGGATGCTCTACTCGCTGCCCTCCCGCGAGGTGATTGCCGACAGCGTGGAGTATATGGTCAACGCCCATTGCGCCGACGCGATGGTCTGCATCTCCAACTGCGACAAGATCACGCCGGGCATGATGATGGCGGCTATGCGCCTCAACATTCCGGTGATCTTCGTCTCCGGTGGCCCGATGGAAGCGGGCAAAATCGACATCGAATCCCTTGATGCGAAAAAGGTCGACCTCGTCGATGCAATGGTGGCCGCCGCCAGCGACAAGCTCACCGACGAAGAGGTGCTGCATATCGAGGAAAACGCCTGCCCCACCTGCGGCTCCTGCTCGGGCATGTTCACCGCGAACTCGATGAACTGCCTGGCTGAGGCTCTGGGTCTGGCGCTACCAGGCAATGGCTCCACACTGGCAACTCACGCGGACCGGAAAAATCTGTTCCTTGAGGCCGGGCGCAAGATCGTCGAGATCACCAAACGCCACTATGAGCATGACGAAAAGGGGTTATTGCCACGCGAAATCGCCACCTTCGAGGCTTTCGAGAACGCCATGAGCCTCGATATCGCCATGGGTGGTTCCACCAATACCGTACTGCACCTTCTCGCGATTGCACACGAGGGCAAGGTGGACTTTACAATGCAGGACATCGACCGCCTCAGCCGCAAGGTGCCGTGCCTGTGCAAGGTCGCGCCCAATATTGAGAACGTCCATATGGAGGACGTTCACCGCGCCGGTGGGATCTTCTCGATCCTTGGCGAATTGAGCCGCGCCGATTTGCTGCATAACGACGTCTCGACCGTGCACAGTCCGTCCATGGGCAGTGCCATCGCCAAATGGGATATTGCCGTCGCCAACAACCCGGAGGCCGAAGAGCTGTTCAAGGCCGCTCCCGGTGGTGTGCGCACCACGCAAGCCTTCAGTCAGGCCAACCGGTTCAAGGACCTCGACACCGACCGTAAGGGCGGCGTCATCCGCGCCAAAGAACATGCCTTCAGTCAGGACGGTGGTCTTGCCGTGCTGTTCGGCAACATCGCGCTGGATGGCTGTATCGTGAAAACCGCCGGTGTGGATGCCTCAATCCTGAAATTCACCGGCACCGCCTATGTCTGCGAAAGTCAGGATCAGGCGGTCAATGACATCCTGACCGGCAAGGTCAGCGCAGGCGACGTGGTGGTGATCCGCTACGAGGGGCCGCGCGGCGGACCGGGCATGCAGGAGATGCTCTACCCGACCTCCTACCTGAAATCCAAAGGGCTCGGCAAAGAATGCGCCTTGCTCACGGATGGGCGCTTCTCAGGCGGCACCTCCGGCCTCTCGATCGGACATGTCTCGCCAGAAGCTGCCGAAGGCGGCACCATCGGTCTGGTCGAGCATGGCGACACCATTGAAATCGACATCCCTAACCGTTCGATCCATCTGGCGGTGGATGAGGCCACTCTGGCCGCGCGCCGTGCCGCGCAGGATGAAAAAGGCTGGAAGCCCGAAGCGAAGCGCAAGCGCAAGGTGTCAACGGCGCTCAAAGCCTATGCGATGCTTGCCACCTCGGCCGCCAAAGGTGCGGTACGTCAGGTGCCCGAAGACGAGTAAGCACGCCCCTTTGATGCTACACAAAAGGCCCCTCGCGATCTCCGCGTAGGGGCCTTATTGATTTGGGCTGCCGCCCCTGCGCTGCCCGTGCGAGATCAGCACCCCGCTTGATCTGCAACAGCGTCGCGTTGCCACAAAGCGCACGCCGGGCGTCAGCCCGGCGCCGGGCCCAACTGGACCAGATCATTTCAATGATCGCAGGACGGGCGGGAGCTCCCCCGCCTCTGAGACTTTAATCAATCGCCCAGTTTGGCGTGCAGCTCATCAAGGTCGATCTCACCGATGGGCATTTTATTGGCTGGGTTCTCAAAATCATATTTGAAAACCTCAAAGTCACGCTTGTAGATCTCATAAACCAGATGCATCGACAGATCGTCAAAGTAGTCCTCGACCGGATGGGCCCGTTTCGGCCCGTGACCCTCACTCTCATTAAAACGCGGGATCGACGCCAGATCTACCTTATGCGGCGTCTCAATCGCATCGAGCACATCCTGCATGCCGTCGTTGAAGTTCTCTGTCCACACCACCTTGTCGTAGCGCCCGCCGTTCACAATGAACGTCGACACATGACCCGACGCCGCAGACCAGTGGATGTCCGGATCCATCGGTCGGCGCCAGCGAATGGTATCGCGTGCAAAAAGCAGGAAACGGCGAAAGCTCTTGATTTGGTCAAACTCTTGCTTGCCATCTTCGCCACCCACCTCGATCCCGTATTCATAGACCAGCTGGGGCACCAAATTACCGCGGTAGCGCCGCCCATTGCGTTGAATTCCGCAAATCTTGTCGAAAAACGAACTGAGTATCCGCGTGTAGGGGTTCCGCACGCAGGTGAAGGCATAGGCGCTGTGAGATGTCACATTAGACTGGATCAGAGGCTTGCTTTCCTCTTGCGCCCACTTGTGCAACCCGGCAGTCGAGTCGTGGATATCCCCATCAAAAAAGCGCCCGTGGTCTGAATAGAACATGATCTGGCCGATAGTAGAGCACGCGCATTTTGGCACCACGCGGTACACCACGCTCTCGCTCTCGGTCATCCAAGTGCCCGGAAATCCCATCTCTTAAACGTCCCCTGCGTCTCTCTTGGGGCAAGAATGCCCGATCTGTTCGTAAATGCAGAACAATCTGGTTTATTCAGTCCTAGTTCCACTTTATCAAGGAAACAGTTCGATAAAACAGGCTATTGCATCCCAACTATGGCAAAAATCGCCTATATTCTGCTCTGCCACAAGGATCCGGAGGCCATCATTCAGCAGGCCAACCGGCTGACTGCGACTGGCGATTTCATGGCAATCCACTTTGATGCCCGCGCCAAAGCACGCGATTTCCGCACCATACGTGCTGCGCTTTGTGACAATCCCAATGTGACCTTCGCAAAGCGTCGGGTGAAATGTGGGTGGGGGGAATGGTCACTGGTGCGCGCCACGCTCAACGCATTGCAGGCCGCAGTGGACGAATTCCCGCGTGCGACACATTTTTACATGTTGTCCGGTGACTGCATGGCCATCAAGACCGCCGAATATGCGCGTGCGTTTCTTGACCAACATGACAAAGACTTCATCGAAAGCTTTGATTTCTTTGAAAGCGACTGGATCAAGACTGGTATGAAAGACGACCGGCTGATCTATCGCCATTACTTCAACGAACGCACGCAAAAACAACTGTTTTATGCATCCTATGAGCTACAGAAGAAGCTGAACCTGACGCGCGATGTTCCCAATGACATTCAGGTTCAGATCGGCAGTCAATGGTGGTGCTTGCGTCGTCGCACCGTTGAGGCGGTTCTGTCCATGACGCGTAAGCGCCGGGATGTGATGCGGTTTTTCTCCACCACGTGGATCCCTGACGAGACATTTTTTCAAACCCTTGTCCGTCACCTGATCCCAGAGAACGAAATAGAATGCCGGACGCTGACGTTTTTGATGTTCAGCGACTACGGCATGCCGGTGACCTTCTATAATGATCACTACGATCTGCTCTTGGGACAGGATTTCCTGTTCGCGCGTAAGATCAGCCCGGATGCAAAAGAACTCAAAACCCGCCTCGGGCGCCTTTATGCCGCGCGCGATGTAGAGTTCAAGATCTCCAATGAGGGGCGCAACCTTTATAAATTCCTGTCAGAACGCGGCCGCACGGGGCAGCGCTTTGCCTCGCGGTTCTGGGAAACAGAGAGCAGTTTGGGACGCGAGCGGGAATTGCTGATCCTCACTTGCAAGAAATGGCACGTTGCCAAACGCATGCTGGAGCAAATCCGAAAACTTACCAACACCCCAGCGATTGAGTACCTCTTTCACGAGGAGAGCACGCCGCTTCCTGATCTTGGTGGCATCCAGCGCACGTTGGCCAAACGCACCCGGCATCGGCGCGCTTTGGTGCGCATGTTGTTTGACTACTTTGAAACAGATCGCATGATCATCTGTCTGGATCCATCCGCACTGGATCTGATGCATGACTTTTTCTCTGATCGCTCACACACGCGCCTGTTGCGGATCGAGTGTGAGTTCGCCGATGACTATCTGATCGGACACGCGCATAGGGTGGGACTTGCGGGGGAACATGCGGCCAAAGCCACGCTGGAGCGACTGCTGCCCGCGATCCGCAACGATATCAGCAATGAGGTCGACCAGATCCGGGATGCCGGCTTTGAGCGTCACTGGGCGGTGGCCGAGCGCGCCTTTGAAAAAGACAACGCAAGCGCGGTTGCACAGTTTCTCGACGTGCCGATGGATACCGCTTTTGAGGTCGTGCGCACGCCACATCTGTTTGCTGATTGAGCACTCACCACATAAGGCAGAGCGCCAAGGGGCTATTTGGATTTACGCCCAAACCAGCGCCGCACGCCGCGCGTGCGGTCGTCAATGGCGTCTCCGGCTGCATAGAACCCATCCTCAACATTTTCAAACATCGGGTCCAGACGGTTGCGTTTGAAGCGGCGCAGGCGCACGAAAATGGCCCAGAAGATTGCTGCTAGCAACACAAGTATGGTGATGGAAATCCAGTTGATCGGCTTGTCATCCGGCCCTGCCGCAGCAGAGATGGATACCGCATTCGGAAAGGACGAAAGCAACTCGCTGCGCCAGCCATAATGCATGATACGCACCCATTCCGGGTCATCCTTGGTAGAAATCGCATCATTGGCCTCAGTATAGAGGTTCGCAGTGTCGAACTTGAAATAGGGCGGCCAGTTCCAGCCGGTGTCTTCATTGCGATACACGATCGCTTTGCCATTGGGGCGCACGGCCTGAATGAACTGAACATCCCGATTGGACAGGCCACTGCTCTGGGTGTCCGGGGTCGACCAGAACATCCGCGTCCAATCACCAAGCTCTTTGCGCTCTTCATAGGTGTTAACGATGCGGACCACGTCATATTGCGGCAACGTGTAGTGCAGGAAGCCTCCGACAAAGAGCCAGAAGATCAGAATGAAAATCCACTTCACATAGGCCATTTCGCCCCCTTCACACGCTGAGCCACTCTATCCAATGTCGGGCATCCGGCCTCCCGAAACAATGACATAGGGCGAATTATTCGCGGTGCCGGGGGTGAAACCCCAGTTGCGCACCGGCCCGCGCTGGATGCAAGTCATACGCGGGCCGGTCAAGGGTTTTATCGCTGGTCAGCCGACAACGTTAAATTCAGGGCCATAGGGGTATTTCGTGATGTTCTCATTGCCATCTTCGGTGATGATGAGAATGTCGTGCTCACGGTAGCCACCAGCACCGGGCTGGTCTGCGGCAATTGTCAACATCGGCTCCATCGAGATCACCATGCCGGGCTCCAGCACCGTGTCGATATCTTCACGCAGTTCCAGCCCAGCTTCGCGACCGTAGTAATGCGACAGAACACCAAAAGAATGCCCATAGCCGAATGTGCGGTGTTGCAAGAGGTCGCGCTCCTCGAAGAAACGGTTGATAGAATTGGTGATCTCAGCGCAGCTCGCCCCTGGCTTCAGCAGTGACATGCCGTATTCATGGGCCGCGACATTGGCTTCCCAGATCTTCAGGCTGTCAGGATCGACTTCCTGAACAAACATCGTCCGCTCCAATGCGGTGTAGTACCCAGAGATCATGGGGAAGGTGTTCAGCGACAGGATATCGCCGCGCAGCAACTGACGTGCTGTCACCGGATTATGTGCGCCATCGGTGTTCAAACCAGACTGGAACCACACCCATGTGTCGCGATACTCGGCGTCTGGAAACCGTTTGGCGATTTCCATCTCCATCGCGTCCCGGCCCGCCATGGCCACGTCAATCTCGCGCACGCCCGCTTTAACCGCATCGCGAATGGCAAACCCACCCACATCAGCAACAGCCGCCCCGGCCCGGATAATTTCCAGCTCGGCCAGAGACTTGTGCATCCGCTGCTGCATAGTGGCTTCATAGAGATCGACAGTCTGCTTGGGAGAAAGGAAGTGCTCCAGCTTACCACGTTGAAGCAGTGTGAGATGGTCACTTTCATATCCCACCACTTGCGCGGCACCCGTCACCGACAGGATCGCGCGCCAGAAGTTCTCTCGCTGCCAGTCAGTATAGGTGATGTTGTCGCAAAACGACCGCCGCCAGGGTTGGCCCGCGTCAATTCCGGCACTGATGGTTACCGCCTGATCCGCCGTCACAACCAGCCCATAGGGCCGCCCGAAGGAACAATAGGTAAAGCCCGAGTAGTAGGAAATATTATGCATGGACGTAAAAACCGCAGCCTCTACTCCCAGTTCAGACATGATACTGCGCAGATGCGCGATGCGTGCTTCATACTCCGCCACGGCAAATTGCAGCGGCGCTTTCTCACCATTGTGAAAGCGATACATTTCAGGACGAGCAGTCATGCTGGACCCTCCTTTTGACAAGAAGATCCCGGCGTTCAGGATGTTGTTCGGAATGTGGAACCCGTGGTCACCCCACGCGCGACGCCATCGCTGGTTCCGCACCGATGATGGGATGAAATCACCGATGCGGCAAGGTGTTTTTGGCCTGCCCGAACGACGGTCCGGGCAGGGCATATGATTAGCCCGTAATCACCGCGACGAGATCGCTCTCAGGATCTGCGAGCGGTTCAATCACGTTGAAATGGTGTTTTTCAAAGGCAATGACGTGATCCGCTTCCCATGCCTCCACCAGCCAGATCGCCTGATCAAGGAAGGCAGGCCGTTCCGCCCCACCAACCCAGACCGTCACATTGGCCTCATAGCGGTCTTGCATCTCTACCGGGCTCTCAGCTGCGGCTTCTTCCGCATCCATCTTGAACTTCTCGTTCATTGAGGTGCGCAGCAAAGGTCGTAAATCCGACAATGGCGAAATGGGCACGACGGTTCGAATCCGGCTCCCGACCGCCTCAGGCAGGACTGACTTATCGAGCATCCGTGCAACCAGATGTCCGCCCGCCGAATGCCCTGCCAGCACAATCGGGCCATCGATTTCTTTGGCCGCTGCCTGAACCGCCTGCGCGATCTGTTGCGTGATCTCAGGAATGCGCACATCCGGGCAAAGATCATAAGACGGCATCGCCACCGCCCAGCCCTTCTCGAGCGCACCGACAGCAAGATGCGACCAACTGGATTTATCAAAGGCAAGCCAATAGCCGCCATGCACAAAAACGAAGACCCCCACAGGCTCGCCTTCTGGCAGGAACAAATCGAATTTATGACGCGCTCCCGTGCCGTAAGCGATGTCTAGTCGCGCCCGCTCTTGCAGGCTATTGCGGAAATCTTCGGCTGAGGCCGCCCAGCGCGGGGGGTAGTCTGCGGCTCCTTCGATATAGGCTCCGTTTGCATAGGCGTCGTCGAGTTCCATAACATTCCCTTAACGTGTTAATTTTCTAGACTTATCGCTGTCACTGGACAACATTAGGCGCAACTGCTTTTGATTTGCGAGACCTGAATCTGCGGAGGAACCCATGCTCGACGCAACAACTGATCTGAAATCCCTTCTAAAGGATCCAAGCCTTCTGGAAGAGCGTGCCTATATCAACGGCGCCTTCGTGGCTGGCGAGGGCACTTTCGCAGTGGCAAACCCGGCACGTGGTGACGTGATCGCGCAGGTGGCGGACGTAAGCCGCATGCAGGCCCGCGAGGCGATTGCAGCCGCCAATACGGCCCAGAAAGAGTGGGCGAAATGGACCGGCAAAGAGCGCGCGGGCGTTCTGCGCAAATGGTTTGATCTGATGATGGAGCACCAAGAAGACCTCGCCGTAATCCTGACTGCGGAGATGGGAAAACCTCTGGCCGAGGCGCGCGGTGAAATCGCTTATGGCGCGTCCTTCATCGAGTTCTTTGCCGAAGAAGCCAAGCGAGTCTACGGCGAGACCATTCCCGGCCACCAACGTGACAAACGCATCACGGTCATCAAGCAGCCGATTGGCGTTGCGGCCTCTATCACACCATGGAATTTTCCCAATGCCATGATCACTCGCAAGGCTGGCCCAGCGCTTGCCGCAGGGTGTGCCTTTGTGGCGCGTCCCGCGTCCGAGACACCGCTCTCGGCAACAGCGCTGGCGGTCTTGGCAGAGCGTGCTGGCATCCCCGCAGGTGTGTTCAATGTCATTCCCGCATCCGATGCATCGGGCATTGGCAAGGAATTCTGCGAAAACCCGATTGTGCGCAAGCTGACGTTCACTGGCTCCACCAATGTCGGTCGTATTCTGCTGCGGCAGGCTGCAGATCAGGTGATGAAATGTTCGATGGAGTTGGGCGGCAACGCACCCTTTATCGTCTTTGACGACGCCGACCTCGACGCGGCAGTCGAAGGCGCGATTATGTGCAAATTCCGCAACAACGGCCAAACCTGCGTCTGCGCCAACCGGATCTACGTGCAGGCAGGGATCTATGATGCCTTTGCGGCCAAGCTGAAAGAAAAAGTTGCCGCCATGAAGGTCGGTGACGGTCTTGAAGATGGCATCCATTTCGGCCCGCTGATCTCTGACGCCGCGGTCAAAAAAGTCGAGGATCATATCGCGGATGCCAAGGACAAGGGCGCTGAGGTGATCCTTGGCGGCAATCCATCCGAGCTCGGCGGAACTTTCTTTGAGCCGACCATCGTAACCGGAGCAACACCAGAAATGGCCTTCGCTCAGGACGAGACATTTGGCCCGCTTGCACCGCTCTTTAAGTTTGAGACCGAAGACGAGGTGATTGAGATGGCAAATGACACCATCTTTGGCCTCGCATCCTATTTCTACGCCAAGGATCTGAGCCGCGTGTACAAGGTCGCAGAGGCGCTGGAATATGGCATAGTCGGTATCAACACCGGGATCATCTCAACTGAAATGGCACCCTTCGGTGGCGTTAAACAATCCGGCTTGGGACGTGAGGGCAGCCACCACGGCATCGAGGATTATCTCGAGATGAAATACCTCTGCATGTCCGTCTGAGGACAGGTATTCAGGTGGCGGGGGTGTCTATCCCCGCCGCCAGCGTCTGACAGAGACGGCGGATCGCCGCCCCCCATGCAGACGCCTCGGCTGCGGTTAAATGCGGCCCCATCACCTCGCGAAACGCCAACAGCAGCGCCCTTTGCGCCATATACATATGCCCAGAGGTCAGGCCCAGATGCCTGTGTCGCAGCAGTAAGCGATCAATCAGCGCTAACAATTCCGCGTCTTGACCAAGACTGCGCACACCCGTTGCCAGCACGCTGGCAAACATCTCTTTCTGATGAGAGAAGTCACCGGTGAACATGGCCTTGGTGTCAGGCATTTCCAGAAACAGGTACTCGTAGAATTTGTCCGTGAGCGCAGCCTTGCGCGCAAAAACCTGCCTGAAGCTTCCTTTTACCAGTTGAGCATCAATCTGATGCAGTATGGCTATCCCCATTGCACACCCCGGCAGAGTTGGTTTTTGCAGCGTATTGTCAGGAACAGTACCGAAACTTCGTAAATGCGGACTTATGCATGCGTCATTAAATTTACAGAAAACCGTCGCAAATACTTTGCACAGGATCGGCATGGCCAAGGCATTGCAACAATTCCAACAGGAGCTGCCGATGTCCTTGCGCCTTGTGTGCCTGACTTCTGCCCTCGCGCTGACCGCTGGTTTTGCGCAGGCTGAGAAATCCTTTAACCGGATCGCGTCCTTCCCCGTCATCAAGAACATGGCCGAAGGCGAAGACCAAACCCGCGAAAGCTCGCCAGAGATCATCGACGTCACTGCAGATGGCATGACACTGGTCTATACCGACAGCCCGCTGGGCGTGCTTGGCCTGGTCGACATTACCGACGCCGCCAACCCGACCCCGAAGGGCAACATCGCTCTGCCGGGTGAACCGACCTCTGTCGCCGTCATCGGCACCATCGCCTACGTGGGCGTCAATACCTCCGAGAGCTACACCCAGCCCTCCGGCCAGTTCATGGCCTTTGATACGGCCACAGGCAAGGAACTTGCCTCCTGCGATCTCGGCGGTCAGCCGGACTCTGTTGCCAACGCCAAAGATGGTTCCTTCCTGTCCATCGCGATCGAGAATGAACGCGACGAGGACCTGAACGACGGCGTCATCCCGCAAATGCCTGCGGGCAATCTGGTGATGGTCAACACCACCGAGAACGGCCTCGACTGTGCCAGCATGAAGATGGTCGACCTGACCGGGCTGGCCGACATCGCCGGTTCCGATCCCGAGCCCGAGTATGTGTCGATCAACGGCCTTGGCGAAACCGTCGTGACCTTGCAGGAAAACAACCATCTGGTTGTGGTCTCCAAGGAGGGCGAGATCCTGAACCATTTCTCCGCCGGGTCTGTTGACCTCGACGGGATCGACGCCACGGATGAGCGTGGCGCGCTGATCTTCACCGAGAGCCAGCAGGGTCGCCTGCGCGAACCCGATGCGGTGACATGGATTGATGATGAGCATTTCGCCATCGCCAACGAAGGCGATTACAACGGCGGCTCGCGTGGCTGGAGCATCTTCAACAAAGATGGCACGCTCGTGTACGATTCCGGCGTCGATTTTGAACATGCCATCATTCAGATCGGCCACTATCCGGACAAACGGTCCGATGCCAAAGGCGTGGAACCTGAATCCGTGACCTTCGCCGAATTCGACGGCACGCCCTATGTCTTTGTCGGGGCTGAGCGAGCCTCGGTCGTGGGGGTCTATGACGTGACCGACCCGGCCAACCCGGTTCTGACCCAGCTGCTGCCGTCGGGCACCGGTCCCGAGGGCTATGTCACCATTCCGGAGCGCGGCCTGCTGGTCTCCGCCAACGAGGCAGACCTGATCGAGGACGGCGGCGCGCGGGCGCATGTGATGCTGTTCGAACGTCAGGATGGCGCGCCGGTCTATCCGCATCTGACCTCTGCGGGCGCAGATGAATTGATCGGCTGGGGTGCAATTTCGGGCATGGTCGCGGATGAAGACGGGATGATCTGGGCTGTGAACGACAGCTTCTATGGCTTCCAGCCCTCCATCTTTAAAATCGACCCGTCACAGACGCCGGCACGCATCACCGATGTGATCCGCATTCATCGCGCCAATGGCGATGCGGCTCAAAAGCTTGACCTCGAAGGCATCACACTGGACGGCAAGGGCGGCTTTTACGTGGCCTCCGAAGGCCGCACGGAGCGTGCCATTCCACATGCGATCTATCACGTCAGCGCTGATGGTCTGATCAAGACCAACAAGGGCGAGATCACCATCCCGGCAGAACTGCAAGCGGTGGAAAAGCGCTTTGGGTTCGAAGGCATCACCAAGGTTGGCGACACACTCTGGATGCCGGTGCAGCGCGAGTGGAAAGACGACCCCAAAAACCTTGTAAAACTGGTGTCCTACAACCTGGAAACCAAGGAGTGGGGCGCCGTGCACTATCCCAAGGCAGAGCCTGCAACCGGCTGGGTCGGCTTGTCCGAGATCGTGGCACATGGCGACCATGTCTATGTCATCGAACGTGACAACCAGCATGATGATCGCGCGGTCACAAAGAAGATCTACCGCGTTGCCCTGTCTGAAATGACCCCGGCTCCGCTCGGTGGCGAGTTGCCTGTCGTGACCAAGGAAGAGGTCCGCGACCTGCTGCCCGATCTGAAATCCACCGGCGGTTATGTCCTCGATAAGGTCGAAGGCCTGGCCATCATGGCGGATGGCACCGCATGGGTTGCCACCGACAACGACGGCGTCGATGACAGCTCTGGCGAGACCATGTTCTGGTCCTTCAAGGTCGAGTAACCCGCTCGCTCATCCAGCCGACATACCGACCACGCAAAGAGGCCTCCAAACGGGGGCCTCTTTCACGTTATGCACGGGATGCTTTTCTTTGCCGGTCAGCTTGGCTATGTCTTTGTCACCTCATGAGAGTGAGGTGATATTCTCAGGGCAGGGTGAAATTCCCTACCGGTGGTCACAGCCCACGAGCGGCCTTTGCTTTTGCAAAGGTGTCAGCAGACCCGGCGCAATTCCGGGGCCGACGGTCATAGTCCGGATGGAAGAGAATGGAGAGCCCCGCACCGCCCCCAATCTGGAGGCGGCACCGGGTCTGTTCGTCTGCCTTGGGTCACATGCGTACCGAGGAAAGGACGACACGCAGATGGCTCAAACGCTCCCCACCCCGCTCAAGGCGGCTGGCCTCATGGTCATCGCCGGAGCCTGTTTCGCGCTGGTCAACACCGCGCTGCAATCGGCCACCATGCTCCATGGGGCTTCTGCTCCGACGGTGACCTTCTGGCAGTATCTGATCGCGCTTTTGTTTTATATTCCATGGATCTGGCGCAACCGGTCGGCTGTGCTGTCGACCCGACAGATCGCATCCCATGTGCTGCGTGTCGCGCTGGCCGTGGGCGGCGTACAGCTCTGGACGCTGGGGCTTGCCCATGTGCCGATCTGGCAGGCAATTGCGCTGATCTTGTTGTCGCCCTTTTTTGTCACCATCGGGGCGGGGCTGTTCCTGCGCGAAGAGGTCTCTTTGCATCGCTGGGGCGCGGTTGTCGTGGGCATCATCGGCGGCATGGTGATCCTTGCGCCGTGGTCGGACCGGTTTCAACTGGCGGCACTGCTCCCGGTGGCTGCTGCTGCCTTCTGGGCTGCAAGTTCCGTGGTGACCAAGCAACTCACCCGCCGCGACAACACCGAGACCGTCACCATTTACCTGCTGCTGCTTCTGAGCCCCGCCAATGCGTTGCTTACGGTCAGCACCGGCTTTGCCCTGCCACAAGCCACGATCTGGTTGGTGATCGGGGCCGGGCTTTTGACCGCACTGGCGCAACATACATTGGTGCGCGCCTATACGCTTGCCGATGCGGCGTTCCTGCAGCCGTTTGACCACCTCAAACTGGTGTTCAACGTCGGTCTTGGCGCGATGGTCTTTGGATTTATGCCAGATGGGAATATGTGGCTCGGCACCCTGCTGATCCTTGTGGCCAGCATCTATCTGTTGAATCGGGAAGCCCGTGCCCGACCAACGTCACCCGCGCAAAATGCCTGAGAACAGTTCTGCAGAGATTGCTGCCGTGTGCGATTGAGCTTTCGTTACAGTAGTACTGCCAAATTTTGCGCTCAGCGCGCTCTCTGCCGATGACATGAGTGACGCAGCCCCCAACAGCTGCGTCACGACTGCCAACGCCCCGGCAACACCCGCGCCCTGCCAGCGCTCGGTCGCCTGCACGGTGGCAACGAGGCTTTCGAGTAACGTGTCCAAAGCGCCCCCTGCGTCCGTGGTCAGGGCGTGGTCCAATAGTTCACGCAGTACGAGTTGCCCAGCTGTGGAGTCGACGCTCAAGAGCCGATGATAGCACGCAAAGAAAGCCGCCAACTGATCTTCGGGCGGGTGATCATCTTCCATGGCATCAAACAGCAATTGCAGCACCGCTGCCGCCGCCTGCTCGACCGCGAGCGTATATAATGCGCCTTTGCTGCCAAAGTGGTGCAAAAGCGCCTGCTTACTCAGGCCCAACTCTTTGGCGATGCTTGAGATCGAGGCCCCAGCATAGCCATGCGCCGCAAACAGGCGGCACGCGCTCTCAATAAGCTGGGTGCGGGTATTGGATGGCGCATCACGTAATGTCATTGCGCCATTAGCGCAGGTGATCACGTGGGCGGCAACCTACCGATTGGTAGGGATGCGCAAATCCACAAATAAAGTCGCCCCCAGCCGTAAGACCAGGGGCGCTGCAAACAGGATGCGGGTGCATCCCGGGGAGGGATCAGTTCACGGTCGAGCCCGCGATTTCCCTGGGCTTCGATCCTGCGGCGGATGCGATTTCAATCCGGCGCGGTTTCAGCGCTTCGGGAACTTCGCGCACCAAGTCGATATGGAGCATACCGTCGGCGTGACTTGCACCTTCGACCCGCACGTGATCCGCCAGCGTAAAGCGGCGCTCAAACGCGCGGGTGGCAATACCGCGATGCAGATAGGTGCGCTCGCCAGCGTCTTCGGTTTTGCGCGCCGACACGACCAAGGCGTGTTCCTTCACCTCGACGTTCAGCTCATCTTCGGAAAACCCGGCGACGGCGATCGAGATGCGGTAGGCATCTTCTGAGGTCTTCTCGATGTTGTAAGGGGGGTAGCTGGGCTGCTGGATATCCGAGCTCATCACCCGATCCATCAGGTCTGCAATCTGGTCAAATCCAACCGTTGCGCGGTGCAGCGGAGCAAAATCAAACGTACGCATGGTTCATCCTCATCTTTGAGCGATAACTGCTATGAAGCCCTCCCAACTCGGGACGGGCGGTTCTTTCTCAGAGCCCAATCATTGGCGCCCTGAACACCCATCGATTTATGAAGGGTCATCGCAGTTTCAAGAGGTTCATGCTCAATTGGAGATGAATTTTGCGCCGAGATCATTGCGGCGTGGCTCGCCAACCTGCACCCGGCCAACACCTTGCGGCATACGGCTCCCGACATGGGCACCTGTCAGTTGTGCCTCCAGTAGCGCCAGCTCATCCGCCAGTGATGCGCCAAGCGAAACTGCAGATCCCTCCACCCGCGCCTTGGCGGAAACCACGGAAACAATCCGGGGACGCTCCCCCTCAAAGGAAAACACCGGCGCGCCGGACGCGCCGAAATCCACATCGCAGGACATGACCAGCACGCCATCCTGACGGGCGATTACCATACAGACCTCCTGCAGCGATGGGGCCTCGGACCGATCCTGAGCGTAGGACACCACACCGACCCGTGCGCCCTTACGCGGGCGGGCGTCCGTCTCAAACGGTGTGACGGTGGTATTACGAATGGGGCGTTGCAATTGCAGCAAGGCAATGTCGTTGCGCACCCGTTTTGCCGATAGCGTGCCATCGTAGACATAAGATGGATGCAGCACCGCACGCTTGACCGCGCGATAGGCCGAGGCACGCCCATTGCGCCACCCCGCCAGAAACTCGATGGAGGTCGGGTCGATCTGCTCCATCGTGTCACGATCATAAAGGCAATGCGCGGCCGTCAAAACAATGTCGGGCGCAATCAACGCACCTGTGCAAAACCCCTCGCCCTTGCGATCCAGACGGCCAACCGCCTCCCAATCGCGCCCCGCGTCGGTGGTCTCCAGGCTCTTGAGCCGGGTATTCTCCCCGCTCAGGGTCGTGCCCGCCATCGCGGTAGCAGACAAGGCGCAAAGCACCCCGCTCAAAATCAAACGCTTCATCGGCAGCACAGACACTCTCCACATCCCTCATGCGGCAGTCTAGCCAACGCTTCGGGCAAAAATTGGGCGCGCGTGGGCGATTCCGCGCATCCCTTGGTGATGCCGTTTGCGCAGGTTCAACGCAAGATGGGAACATTGGGTCGGCTGCACTTCGCTTCCAGCGCAGGTGGTTTGGGTCCCCCAGTCGCCCAGTCCAACAGCTCAACCGTATGCACGATAGGGATGTTGGTGCCAGACCCGATCTGCATCATGCACCCAATGTTGCCAGCTGCAATAATATCCGGGTTCTTAGCCTCAAGCGTGCGCAGTTTTCGCGCCTTCAGTTGCGCCGAAATTTCCGGCTGCAACAGATTATAAGTCCCGGCAGAGCCGCAACACAAATGGCTGTCCGCTGGCTCCACCACTTTGAACCCGGCACGTTTCAGCAAGGTCTTCGGAGGAGTCTTGATCTGTTGTCCGTGCTGCAAGGAACAGGCGGCATGATAGGCGATAGTCAGCCCCTTGTCGGCGCCCTCAGGCAGGTCAAGCTGCATCAGCAATTCAGAGACATCCATCGCAAGGCCAGAGACCGTTGCCGCATCCTCCGCCAACGCATCGTTGCGGAACATGTGACCGTAGTCCTTGACGGTGGTGCCGCAGCCGGATGTGTTGATAACAATCGCGTCCAGCCCTTTGCCATGTTTTTCTGCCATCCAGGCGCGGATATTCTTTGCCGCCGCCCCGTGGCTCTCGTCCTCGCGTCCCATGTGGTGCGTAAGCGCGCCGCAGCAGCCTGCGCCTTCGGCCACCACGACCTCGCAACCCAAACGCCGCAGCAGGCGAATGGTGGCGTCATTGATATCGGTGTTCAGCGCCTTTTGCGCACACCCCGTCATCAACGCGACGCGCTTTACCTGCGCAACTTCCGGCGCAAAGCTCTGCGGGTCGTCATTACGGCTCACCGGCGGGATCACTTTGGGTGCCATCTCCAGCATCGCTCGCAGCCTCGCATCCGGCATCAATCCCCGGAAGGGCCGCGCAATCTTCGCCCCCAGAAGCGCCAGCCGGAAACGGGTCGGATAGGGCAACACATGCGCCAGGATCCAGCGCAGTGCGCGATCGCCAAAGGGCCGTTTGTAGTGTTTGTCGATATAGGCGCGCGCATGATCCACCAGATGCATGTAATGCACACCAGACGGGCAAGTGGTCATGCAGGCCAGACAAGACAGGCAGCGGTCGATATGCTTGACGGTTTTCTCATCCGGGACGCGCTCGTTTTCCAGCATGTCCTTGATCAGGTAGATCCGCCCGCGCGGGCTGTCGAGTTCATCGCCCAGCACCTGATAGGTCGGACAGGTGGCGGTACAGAAACCGCAATGCACGCATGTGCGCAGGATCTCATTCGCGCGTTGCGTTCCGGGGTTCTGAAGTTGTTCATCGGTAAAACTGGTCTGCATCGTCCTACACCAACGCCTCTGCCACGATCCAAGCTCCCATCATCCCACCGGGCAAGCTCAGCAGTAGGAACACAATATACCGCAGGATATTGAGCGCAGGCTCGGGAAAACTCGGGATATATATGCGGGTCAGATGATAGAGCGCGGCAACCCCTGCCCCACCGGCTGCCGAGATATGCAATATCCCGCGGTAGCCATTGGACATCGCGTTCCCCGCCGGATCGTTGCCCGTGATCGGCGCCAGACCAAAGCTATAGGCAATGATCCCGGCCCCGGCGATGAGGCTGGCGGCGAGGCCCAGTCTCGCCACCGGGATCACCGACAGCACCACAAAGACAGGAACGCCCGCCACAAAGATAAAAATCACGTCCATCGCTACCCCATCAATCCTGCATTCAAAATGTGTCGCGGATCAAATTGCCGACGCAATCCCGCGGAAATCGCCGCCAGCGGTGCGGGCTCCGGATGGTGGCGCGGCACCGATGTGCCCGCGCCGCGCCGGATCAATGTTGCATGACCGGGCACCGTCATGCGCTGCCGCAAGTCCACGCCTCCGGGCATCAAGGCCCAGACCAGACCACCGCCCCAATCACAGAGACATCTCGTTGCCCCCAATGTCGGGATCAGGTCCACCGCGTCCGTCGGTTTGACAGACACCCGCCAGATATCGCCCTCCAGCCCCGCAAAATCATGCAGATCACGAAGACCGCGCCACAGCTCACCCGCGCCAGACACCTCTGTCACCGCGCCATAGCGCCCAAGCTGCTCTCGCAATGCCTTAGCGCGATAGGCCACAGAAGCCTCAAACCCCTCGAGCCGCACATAGGCCCGTTGCGCGTCCGGGTCATATGCGGCCCCGGTCACATCAAACGGAGAGCCCAGAGCTGCCGACAAACAGGCAATCCCGGCGGCAAGATCAATCTCTTCAACCGCCAGAGTGGCCTCGGTCTCGGAACGTGGCAGCACCTTGAGAGCGACCTCCGTCAAAACCCCAAGCGTGCCATGTGATCCCGCCATCAGCTTGACCAGATCATAGCCGGTGACGTTTTTCATTACCCGGCCACCATTGCGCAGCACCTCGCCGCGCCCATCGACGAACCGCACGCCAAGCAGAAAGTCCCGCGCAGCCCCCCCCTGAATGCGCCGCGGGCCGGAGGCATTGGTGGCAACAACGCCACCGATTGTCGGCTCCCCTTCTGTCCCCAGAACAGGACGGAAATCCACAGGTTCGAACGCCAGACGCTGGTTTTCCGTCGCCAGCAGCGCCTCAATCTCGGCCACCGGCGTACCCGCCTGCACCACCAGAGTCAGCGCCCCCGGTTCATAGAGCGTCACGCCTGACAGACCACCTATTCTCAGCCGCTCACCGGGCACCTCAATACCCCGAGTCCCGCCGCCCTCGATGCAAAGAGGCCCGTTTGCCCCGGCAATGATGTCGGCCAGTTCAGCCTCACTTTGCGGTGTCATCATTTCATCTTCTTCCAAATATCCTTGGGGGTCTGGGGGGCAAAGCCCCCATGGCGTGTCACTCTGCGGCAAGACAAACGGTGCGGCGGCTCTCTGTGCTCGACAGCGGAAAAACCTTCGCCGGGTTGAGCAGCCACTTCGGATCGAACACATCCTTCACACGCAACTGCGCCTCGATGTCCGCAACCTCATACTGGTGCAGCATCAGATCGCGTTTCTCGATTCCCACGCCGTGCTCTCCGGTCAGACAGCCTCCCACTTCGACACACAGCTTCAGAATTTCGGCCCCAAAGGCTTCGCAACGTTCCAAATCGCCAGGTTTGTTTGCGTCAAACAGGATGAGCGGGTGCATATTGCCATCCCCCGCATGAAAGACATTTGCGACTTTCAGGCCAAATTCTGCGCTCATCTCCTCGATCCGGCGCAAGACCAGCGGCAGGGCAGACACCGGGATGGTTCCGTCCAGACACATGTAGTCGTTGATTTGCCCCATGGCCCCAAAGGCCGATTTTCGCCCCAGCCAGATCCGCGCGGCCTCATCGGCATCGCCCGCTTCGCGCAATTCCACCGGGTTATGCTGTTGCGCGATCTCCACGATCAACCCTAACTGATGCGCAATTTCCGCCTCCGCCCCCTCGACCTCGATGATGAGCAGCGCCTCGCACATCGGATACCCTGCCTTGGCAAAAGCTTCGCAGGCCTCGATACAGGGGCGGTCCATGAACTCGATCGCAACAGGCAACACGCCGGCCTTGATGATGTCCGACACGCAGGCCCCCGCCACCTCATTGCTGTCAAAGGCGATCAGCACGGGCCGCGCGCCCTCGGGTTTGCGCAGGATACGCAAGGTTGCCTCAGTCACCACGCCCAGCTGCCCCTCGCTGCCACAAATCACACCCAGCAGATCCAGCCCACCTGCGTCCAGATGCGCGCCACCAATCTCGACCACGGTGCCATCCATCATCACCATCGTCACCCCAAGAAGGTTGTTGGTGGTCACACCGTACTTGAGGCAATGCGCCCCGCCAGAGTTCATGGCGATGTTGCCCGCGATCGCGCAGGCCAACTGCGAGGATGGGTCGGGCGCATAGAAGAAATCCTCTTCTTCCACCGCGCCAGAGACCGAGAGGTTTGTGCGTCCGGTCTGCACCCGGATGATGCGATTGGCGTAATCGGTTTCCAGAACCTCGTTCATTCGTGCCACACCGAGGATCACACAATCGGCGGTTGGCAGTGCCCCACCGGCAAGAGACGTCCCAGCACCGCGCGGTACCACCGGCACATTCATGTCGTGACAGATCCGCAGCACATCCGACACCTCTTGGGTCGAGCGTGGCAACACAGCCAGCATCGGCGGGCATTTGTAGGCCGTCAGCGCATCACACTCATAGGCGCGCGTCTCCGCCTCATCCGAGATCAACGCATCATCGGGCAGCACCTGCTGCAATCGTTTCAGCAACTCGGCCTTTCGGGCCAGGATGGCGGCATTGGGGGTAGGCATCTCCATGCGGGCTCTCCTCTTTGGTAAAATAATATTACCAATTCATCTCTACTGGCAAGGGCGAACTGACTGAGCTAGGGTCGGGCCATGATCTGGATCGAGCGACTGTCACTGTTTTCTGCGTGGGATTTCATAAGCCTGGCCTGTTACATACTGGGCTGGGTATGGATCGGCTGGCGCATTGAGAACCCCAGCAAATCACGGCCCTCGGTCTCGCTTCTGATGGCGGATTTCCGGCGCGAGTGGATGAAAGAGATGGTGACCCGGTCTCCACGGATCTTTGATTCGCAGGTGATTTCCTCATTGCGGCAGGCCACCGCCTTTTTTGCATCGGCCACCATGCTGGCGCTGGGGGCGGGGCTGGCGCTGATCGGCAATACAGAACAACTCGCCGGCGTGGCGCAGGATCTGGCACTGGGGCAAACCCCGGATTTTGTCTGGGAGATCAAGATCCTGTTGGTGTTGGCCGCACTCACCAACGCGTTTCTTGCCTTTGTCTGGTCGCACCGGCTGTTTGGCTACTGCTCGGTTCTGATGGCCGCAGTCCCGAATGAGCCCAGCGATCCCCGCGCCTATCCGCGGGCGCAACAGGCTGCCGAAATCAACATCACGGCGGCACGCAGTTTCAATCGCGGCCTGCGGGCCACCTATTTCTCGCTTGCCGGGCTGGCGTGGTTGGTGGGCGCCGAGGCGCTCATCCTCGCCACCGTGATCACCCTTGCGGTGCTTTATCGTCGCGAGTTCATCTCGCGGTCCCGCCGCATCCTGATGCAGTCAGAACCCAAAATCACCGCCCCCACCAAAATGTGACCGCACTCCCCCCGGGAATTGACTAGCCTGAGCGCATGTTGAAACATGTCCTCATATCGCTGCTTTTCCTCGTCACACCACAGATAGCCCTGGCGGCGGATCCCGTTGTCGAAAACGCGACCGCAGTGAAGCGTGGCGACAGCTGGAGCTTTTCCGTCACGCTGTCCCACCCGGACACGGGCTGGGATCACTACGCCGACGGATGGCGGGTTCTGGATATGGAAGGCAACGAACTCGGTCTGCGCGTGTTGGCGCATCCGCATGTAAACGAGCAACCCTTCACGCGTTCGCTCGGTGGCGTTCAGGTGCCAGAAGGCGTCAGAAAAGTGCAAATACAGGCGCGGTGCAGCGTCGACGGCTGGGCGCAGAACACCACGGTGATCGACCTGCCCTGAAGCCCGTCAGACCCGGTGATAAGGGCTGCCGGACAGGATGGTCGCGGCCCGATAGATTTGTTCCGCCAGCATCAGGCGCACCATCATATGCGGCCAGACCATTTTCCCGAATGAAATCGAAAAATCCGCCTCGGCCCGCAGTGAGGGGTCGATCCCGTCTGCGCCGCCGATAATCAGCGCCAGATCCTGCCGCCCCATGTCGCGCCAGCCTGCAAGCCGATCCGCAAAATCCGGTGAAGAGATCACCTTGCCACGCTCATCCAGCGTGCAGATCAAGGCCCCCTTGGGCAGCGCCTTGCGTAACAGATCCGCCTCCGCGCCCATACCGGCGTTTTTCTTGTCCTCGACCTCGATCACCTTGGCCGGGCCAAGACCGAGTGCCCGACCGCTGCGATCAAATCGCTGCAAATAGTCATCGATCAATGTCTTTTCCGGCCCGGTGCGCAACCGCCCGACCGCGCAGATATGCACGCGCATGAGGGATTCCTGATGTCAGAAGGGAAGGCCCGGCGGTTGCATGCGTGCCTGGCGGGACCAAGACTGCAATGCCGGGATATAACAAAGGCCTTTCGGGTCAGGCAACGCCCGACCCGCGACGGGCCTCGGGTACAACCGTCTTTTAGCTGGCGACTGCGCCTGCGGGCAGCCACATCTTCTCGATCTGGTAGAACTCGCGCACTTCGGGACGGAAGATATGCACGATCACATCACCGGTATCGATCAGAACCCAGTCACCTGCGTCCTTGCCTTCGACTTTGCAAGAGATGCCGAATTCATGCTTCAGCTTCTCGGTCAGTTTCTCGGACATCGCCGCGACCTGACGGGTCGAACGGCCAGAGGCCACGACCATATAGTCGCCAATGGACGTCTTGCCGCGCAGGTCAATCCGCGTGACATCTTCGGCCTTGTCGTCGTCGAGAGAGGAAAGGATGCGCTCCAGCAGGTCCTCGCTGGAGAATTGCGGTGCAGAAGCGGCCATCACGGCTGCTCCGGACGGGGCGGCAACTGCCGCCTGAGGTTGGGGTGCCAGGACATTGTCCTCCTTGCTGCGCGCCGACGGACCCCCGGCGCTGGGGATACCTCAAATGTAGCAACAGAGCGCCCCCATTTCAATCAAGCTGCGCCGCACTGCCGCGTGACTGTGACCCAAGGTCATCGGCGTCCCCCGGCGCGCTCTGTCCCTCTGCCATCTGCACAGCCAGTCGATCATTCAAAAGGCGCAACTCCCGCTGCGGGAAGGGAATGGAAATCCCCTCGGCCTTGAACGCATCCCAGAGCGCCAGAAACACATTGCCGCGGATGTTCGTCAGCCCCCCCGTCGGGTCGGTGATCCAGAAGCGCAGGATGTAATCCACGCTGCTGTCGCCGAACCCGACGATATGGCACACGGGCTTCATCCCCTCGCGTTCCAGCACCCGGTCGACGGTCATGGTCGCCGCAATCGCGACCTTGCGGACCAGATGCGGGTCGTCATCATAGCTGGTGCCGAAATTGATATCGAGCCGCACAAACCGGTTGGAATGCGACCAGTTCACCACTTGCGAGGTGATCAGGTCCTCGTTCGGGATCAGATATTCCTTGCCGTCCCGCGTCACCACCGACACGTAGCGCGCGCCCAGCGCATTGATCCAGCCGAAGGTCTCGCCAAGGGAGATCACATCGCCCGGCTTGATGGACCGGTCCATCAGGATGATGATGCCCGACACAAGGTTCGAGACCACCTTTTGCAGGCCAAAACCGATCCCAACGCCGACGGCACCAGACAGAACAGCCAGCCCGGTGAGATCAAAGCCGACCGACCGAATGACGATCACAAAGGCAACCCCATAGAGCAGGACCTGAACGGCCTTGCCCGCCAGCACTTTCATAGATGGGGAGAGATCCTCGTTCCCCTTCAGGCCACGTTCCGCAAGCCCGGAGCCCATCCGCGCCAGCGTCAGCATTGCCGTTGCCAGCACCACGGCCTTTAGCACGACCAGCAACGACAGATGCAGAGAACCGAAATTCAATGCGATGGAATCGAGGATCTGAGCGGTATCGTCCACCAGATTGAACACCGCCAGTGTCGCGTAGATCCACAAAAGCCATGATGCGAGTTTTCGCAATGTCGGATTGGCGATGAACCGCGAGATAAGTGCGATCACCAGCCACGCTGCCGCGAGTTTTGCCACCGCTCCGATCAGGTAACTGCGGGACGGCCATGTGACCTCGCGCATGATCGCGTAAACGGCCCAAGAGAACACCGTGAAGTAGATCAGCGACAACCGCCTGAGCACTTGCACCAGCAAACGCAGACGCCATTTGGGCCAACCCTCACGTGATCTTGCCCATGCTTCCCAACGTCCATGCGTGACCTTGCGCATCACGATGGAGGCCAGCACCAACGCAATGACGATCAGCACCTGATACTGGCGCCAACCGGGGGTTAGCGCCATTTCCCAATAGATTTGCGCCTGCGCGATCAGATATTGCAATGTGCCCTGCACTGCCTCGGGCAGAATGTCTTGCTCCATTCCGGTCCTCCTTCGCTCCAGCATGTCCCGCACGGTGGGCCTGAGGCAAGGGGAACTCCGGAACTTGAGTGCTCACAAGCCCGAGAACGAATCTTGATTGTCGGAAGGTGTGGATATATTCCACAAGGCATGACTCACGTATTGGCTCAGACTATTGCCCTTCAGGACCGCGCGCGACTGCGTGAGCGGTTCTTTGGTGCCGCCCGCACGGTTCTTGCGCGCCTATAAGCTGCGCCGCCAGACCAGTTACGCCAGCACATTTACCCACATACGGGAGAGGACCGATGTCCCCCAAAACACTCTACGACAAGATCTGGGACGCGCATGTCGCGCAAGAGGCCGAAGACGGCACCTGTCTGCTCTATATTGACCGCCATCTGGTTCACGAAGTGACCAGCCCGCAGGCGTTTGAAGGCCTGCGCATGTCCGGCCGCAAAGTGCATGCCCCGGACAAGACCATCGCGGTTCCAGATCACAACGTCCCCACCACTGCGGGGCGCGAAAACCCAGATCAGATGCCGGAAGACAGCCGTATCCAGGTTGCCGCACTGGACACCAACGCCCGCGAGTTCGGCGTGCATTATTACCCGGTCACGGACATCCGTCAGGGCATCGTGCACATCGTCGGCCCTGAAAACGGCTGGACCCTGCCCGGCATGACCGTGGTGTGCGGCGACAGCCACACCGCGACCCACGGCGCGTTCGGCTCGCTTGCCCATGGTATCGGCACTTCCGAGGTGGAACACGTCCTGGCAACGCAGACGTTGATCCAGAAGAAATCCAAAAACATGAAGGTGGAGATCACCGGCAAGCTCTCGCCCGGTGTCACTGCAAAAGACGTGGTTCTTACGATCATCGGCGAAACCGGCACCGGTGGTGGCACTGGCTACGTCATTGAATATTGCGGTGAAGCGATCCGCTATCTGTCGATGGAAGGCCGGATGACCATCTGTAACATGGCCATCGAGGGCGGCGCACGCGCTGGCCTGATCGCACCGGATGAGACCACCTTTGAGTATGTCAAAGGCCGCCCACATGCCCCGAAAGGCGCGCAGTGGGAAGCAGCCGTGAACTGGTGGAAGACGCTCTACTCTGACGACGACGCCCATTGGGACAAGGTCGTCACGATCCGTGGCGAGGACATTGCCCCGACCGTCACATGGGGCACCAGCCCGGAAGACGCGCTGCCGATCACCGCAACCGTCCCCGCACCAGAGGACTTTACCGGTGGCAAGGTCGAAGCCGCGCGCCGTTCGCTGGATTACATGGGGCTGACACCGGGCATGAAGCTCTCGGACATCGAGATCGACACCGTCTTCATCGGTTCCTGCACCAATGGCCGGATCGAAGACCTCCGCGCCGCCGCTGAGATCGTCAAAGGCAAGAAGATCAAGGACGGCATGCGCGCCATGGTGGTTCCGGGTTCCGGCCTCGTGCGGGCTCAGGCTGAAGAAGAGGGCCTTGCTGATATCTTCAAGGACGCAGGCTTTGAATGGCGACTGGCGGGCTGCTCCATGTGTCTGGCGATGAATCCCGACCAGCTGAGCGAAGGCGAGCGATGCGCCTCCACCTCCAACCGTAACTTTGAAGGCCGTCAGGGCTTTAAGGGACGCACGCATCTGGTGTCGCCCGCGATGGCCGCCGCTGCTGCTGTCACCGGCAAACTGACCGACGTTCGCGAGCTCTGAAGGAAGAAACCCATGGATAAGTTCGAAACCTTCACCGGGATCGCGGCGCCAATGCCGCTGGTCAATATCGACACCGATATGATCATCCCAAAGCAGTTCCTGAAGACCATTAAACGCTCCGGCCTTGGCGTGCACGCCTTTGACGAGATGCGCTTTGATCGCGAAGGTAACGAAGTGCCTGACTTCGTGCTGAACAAGCCCGCCTATCGCGAAAGCTCCATTCTGGTGGCAGGCGATAATTTCGGCTGTGGCTCCTCGCGTGAGCATGCGCCCTGGGCGCTGGCGGATTTCGGCATCAAAGTGGTGGTCTCAACGTCCTTTGCTGACATCTTCTTCAACAACTGCTTCAAGAACGGCATGCTGCCGATTGTCCTGCCTCAGGAACAGGTCGACCTGCTGATGTCAGACGCGGAAAAGGGCGAAAATGCCCGCATGACCGTGGATCTTGAGGCGCAGGAGATCACAACCTCGGAGGGCGAGGTCATCAAGTTTGACATTGACCCCTTCCGCAAGCACTGCCTGCTTAACGGTCTCGACGATATTGGCCTGACGCTTGAGAAAGCGGATGCGATCAAGTCCTACGAGGAGCGCGTCGCACAGGAACGTCCCTGGGTCTGATCCGAAGCGATCTGAAGAATACAAAAAGGCCGCCCTGATTAGGGCGGCCTTTTTTTGCAAGTGATACGCCGGCGAACGCTAGGTCAAAAAAAGCGCGGCACACCAGTCGATGTACCGCGCCAGATATTCGCCGAACAGGAACACTTAGCGGCTAAGTCCGCCATGAAGTGTCGGTACGTCCAGACAGCTGAACCCGTAATGACGCAGCCAGCGCAGATCACTTTCAAAGAAGGCGCGCAGGTCGGGGATGCCGTATTTCAGCATCGCCAACCGGTCGATCCCGATGCCAAAGGCAAAGCCCTGATACTTCTCGGGGTCGATCCCGCCCGCAGCGATCACCTTCGGGTGCACCATGCCGGAGCCGAGGATCTCCATCCAGTCGTCACCTTCACCGATTTTCAGCTGGCCATTGTCCCAGCTACAGCGGATGTCGACCTCTGCGGATGGCTCGGTGAAGGGGAAGTGCGACGCGCGGAAACGCAGTTCCACCTCGTCCACCTCGAAGAAGCTCTTCACGAACTCCTCAAGCACCCATTTGAGGTTCGCCATGGAGATGTTCTCATCCAGCGCCAGCCCTTCGACCTGATGGAACATCGGTGTGTGAGTCTGGTCGTAATCGGCGCGATAAACACCGCCGGGGCAGATGATGCGCAGCGGCGCGCCCAGCTTCTCCATGGAGCGGATCTGCACGGGGCTGGTATGCGTGCGCAGCACATGCGGCGGACGATTGTCGCCTTCGGCACGGTGCATGTAAAACGTATCCATCTCGGCGCGGGCCGGGTGATGGCCGGGGATATTCAGCGCGTCAAAATTATACCAATCGGTGTCGACGCGGGGGCCTTCCTGCACCGAGAAACCCATCTCGGCAAAAATCGCGGTGAGCTCTTCTGAAGCCTGCGAAATGGGGTGGATCGACCCTTGCCGACGCGGACGTGTTGGCAAGGTCACATCAAGCCACTCGGAGCGCAGACGCTCATCCAGCGCGGCATCGCCCAAGGCTGCCTTCTTGGCGGCCAGTGCCGAGTTGATTTCATCCTTCAGCGCATTGAGCGCGGGGCCGGCCACCTGACGTTCTTCGGGCGTCATTTTGCCCAGCTCGCGCATTTTCAGGGCCACTTCGCCCTTCTTGCCTACAGCAGCGAGGCGCACGGCCTCCAGCGCGTTTTCATCCGTGGCTTCGGCGATCTGGCCGAGGTATTTTGCTTTAAGATCGTCCATGACGGCCCCTCAAGTCTCGCTTTGTTGTCCTGCTACCACACGAGGCGTCGAAAGCAAGCACCCGAGGGTCATGAGCCGCCACATAGACGGATGTTGTCGCCCTCCATCCACGCCCGTGCTCTTGCGGTGCGGCTAATGCCAACACCTGTCACCAGGAATGCGCAAACCCCTTGCATGCGCAGGCGCAAAGGCCCACTTTGGTCTCATACTTACTTGGGCGCCTTTCATGCATGATCGCATCACACGCAAGTTGACTACGATCCTCGCAGCCGATGCTGAGCAGTTCAGCACGGCCATGACGGCGGATGAGGTCGGCACCTATGCCGAGCTGCAGTCGGCCCGTGATGTGTTTTTCAAACTGATCGAGCGGCACGGTGGCCGGGTGGCAAATACCGCAGGTGACGGGCTGATCGCAGATTTCCCTTCCGTCGTTGAGGCGGTGCAATGCGCCATAGAGGTGCAGCAGGAACTTGCCGCCAAGGACAGTGCCCTTTCCTTTCGTATCGGCGTCAATCTGGGCGACGTGATCTGCGATGGTGACGATCTGATTGGCGAGGGTGTAAACCTCGCTGCCCGTTTGCAAACCATGGCAGAGCCCGGCGGCGTTTTGATTTCGCAGCAGGTCTATGACCATGTGAAAAACAAGCTCACCATCGGGTTTGAATATCTTGGGGACCGTCGCCCTCGCAACCTGACCGAGGATATCGCGGTCTATCGCATCTCACTTGGTGCGCCACGCCCCAGCCGCACCAATCATGCGGGCCGCAGTGCGCAGGTGTGGGAAGATCCCGACCCTTTCTCTGGCGCGCCGAAACGGGATTATGCGCTCCCGGATACGCCCGAAGACACAGATGATCGCCCCCTTAAGGGTTTAGACCGGCTGTTTGGGCGGCGCCTTCCGCTAAGTGATGGCAGCAAGAAACTCGCCGTCGTTGCTGCAGGGTTGTTTCTGTTAGATATTATATCGGGGCGCGGTATCTGGGCTCATTGGCCGATGCTTGCGCTTGCGATGGTGATCGGCCTTCGGGATGGCCACCGCATTCTGGGTCGATCCGAGTTCCTTGGCATCCCGGTGAAACTCTGCGTGATCGCAGGTTTCCTGTTTCTGGTGAACCTGTTCAGCTGGGAAGGCGCGCTCTGGTCGCTCTGGCCGATTGGCGGAATCGCAATATTTTCCCTCTTCAAACGACGTCGCTCGCAGGCTGAATAGACCTGCGCTCAATCACCCCCACCACTCAGCTCCATTGCACCGGTCGGCGGCAGGACCATTCGTAAATCGTGGTATAAAAAAAACCCGCCGGATCGCTCCGACGGGTCCAATTTGTTCGGCTACACCTGAATTCAGGCGGCCAGCGCATCCTGTGCCTGACGCACGATTGCACCGAAAGCTTCGGGCTCGTGAACGGCGAGGTCTGCGAGAACCTTACGGTCCACTTCAATACCGGCCAGGTTCAGGCCGTTGATGAAGCGGGAGTAGGTCAGCGCTTCGTCGTGGCTACGGACAGCAGCGTTGATACGCTGAATCCACAGCGCGCGGAAATTGCGCTTGCGGTTCTTACGGTCACGAGTTGCATATTGGTTGGCCTTATCGACGGCCTGACGGGCAACTTTGAAGGTGTTCTTGCGACGGCCGTAGTAACCTTTGGCTGCCTTGATGACCTTCTTGTGACGGGCGTGAGTGACGGTACCACCTTTAACGCGGGACATATCTCAGATCTCCTCTTAGCGGTCGTAGGGCATGTAGCCCTTGACGATCTTTGCGTCCGGTGCGGACAGGGTGGTGGTTCCGCGGGCATCACGGATGAATTTCTTGTGACGTTTGATCATGCCGTGGCGTTTGCCGGCCTGACCAGCCATGACCTTGCCGGTCGCGGTCACTTTAAAGCGCTTCTTGGCGCTCGATTTTGTCTTCATCTTGGGCATTTCCGTCTCCTTATTCGTAGGTTCGCTACACACGCGACTCGGCATGCCACATTGGCCGGTCGCGCGAACAGGGGTGCCCTTTACGTCAGCTAGTTATAAAGGGCAAGAGATTTTGGTCAGAGAAAGCGTCCCAGAACCCGGAAAAATACATCCGGCACCTCAGCGAGGCTATACCCTCCAGGGTTGGTGAGCACTGCCCATGCAATGCAGCCGCCCCCGAGCACAAGCAGTGCCGCAGCCATTACCGGGCTGCGGCGGTGGGCATAGGCCGAAAAGAACGCCGGCACACCAAGCCAAGCCAATACCAGCCCAGCCACCAGCAACAGATCCGTGTCCATATTTGCCTTACCCCTTAAATACACAGGGGAAAGCGTATTATTCCGGATCGGTGTTGTAAATCAGGCGTTCATCACAAGGCGCAATTCGCAAAATATTGGTGGTTCCGGGCACGTTAAATGGCACACCCGCAGTCACCACAACCTGATCCGTTTCAGAAGCAAAACCGCCCGAACGCGCAGCACGCGCCGCCGAGACCACGGCCCCCTTGAAACGGTCCACCTTGAGGGTGATCACGCAATTGCAGCCCCAGCTGAGACAGAGACGGCGCGCGGTTTTCTCCAGCGGTGTCAGAGCCAGAATCGGCACATAGGGGCGTTCGCGCGCGGTCAGCAGCGCAGTAGTGCCCGATTGAGTAAAACAACAGATCGCCTTAATCTCTGTTTTCTCAGCGATTTCGCGTGCAGCGGCCACAATCCCGTCTGCAATCGTGTCCCCCTTAGAGGACCGCGACGCCGCGATGATGTCACGATATGTCGGGTCTTGCTCCACTTCGGTCGCGACCTTATCCATGGTCTGGACCGCCTCGATCGGGTACTGACCGGCCGCAGATTCTGCGCTGAGCATGATGGCGTCAGTGCCTTCATAGATTGCGGTGGCCACATCTGAAACTTCGGCGCGGGTCGGCATCGGGCTCTCGATCATGCTTTCCAACATCTGAGTCGCCACAATGACGGGCTTCGCCGCTGCCCGGCTCTTGCGCACCAGACGTTTCTGAATTGGCGGCACATGCGATACTGGCAGCTCCACCCCAAGGTCACCACGTGCCACCATGATCCCGTCAGAGGCATCTAGGATTTCGGCAAAATTGTCGACCGCAGCGGGTTTCTCGATTTTAGACAGGATCGCAGCACGCCCATCAGCCAGCGCGCGTGCTTCAAAGACATCCTTGGCGCGCTGCACAAAAGACAGCGCCAGCCAGTCGACACCCAGCTCACACACAAATTCCAGATCAGCACGGTCTTTTTCCGAAAGCGCCGCCAGAGGCAGGATCACGTCAGGAACATTCACCCCTTTGCGATTGGAGATGGTGCCACCGGTGGTCACCACGCAATTGGCGAAATCTTCACCACAATCTTCGACCTTCAGGCGGATTTTTCCGTCATTGACCAGTAGCGACGCCCCCGGCTCCAAAGCTTGAAAAATCTCGGGGTGTGGCAGGCACACACGATCAAGATTTCCTTCAGCCGGATCAAGATCGAGGCGAAATTTCGCACCCTCCTCCAATTCTTCGGACCCATTCGCAAAGACACCAACCCGCAGTTTCGGCCCTTGCAAGTCAGCAAGGATAGCGATGGTGGAATCCAGATCGGCTTCAATCTGACGGATGATCTTGTGCTTTGATGCGATTTCTTCGTGGCTGCCGTGCGACATGTTGAGGCGAAATACATCCGCCCCCGCTTCATGTAGCGCGCGAATGGTCTCGTAGGTCTCGGACGCAGGACCGAGCGTGGCCACGATTTTGACATTGCGCGTGCGTTTCATGGGATCTCCATCCTTCGACAGCCGCCTTTAAATACGGCAATTCTTAAATTTGAATTTGCGTGGACTTGCACGGCATCAGTTCGTGACCGCATCTTCCGTTAACGCAAACATTCTTGTTGGTCTTATGGCTCAATTCGCCCTGCGTCGCAACTCTTCTTGGATTTGGCTACCAACTGATGACAACGCGATGACGCGCATATGACATACCCATTCTATTTGATCGCCAACGCAGCAAGCAACCGCGTTTCCGGGCGAGGTCTACGACTGCACCTGATGACCTCAGCAGAAATTGATCCCGCACCGGCAGCGATCCTGCTACACTGAAACGCAGACATGCCGCGCACAGGCCCAATCGTGGGAACCTCCCACCGGGACCGACCGAGAGCCGCCGCGTCATGTCTGCGCCTTCTTGGCCCGGTCCCGGCTTAGATCCTGCCTGTCCACGCGGCACGCCCCAGCGCGCCACAGGAGGAGCCAAGCCATGTCAGACACCGCCCCCAAAACCATCGGCAACCCAGCCAGTTGGGTTCTGCAATCGATGCAATCCGCCAGTCATGGCACCGCCGATGCAATCGACGAGATCCGCGGCGCATCGCACAGTCGCCCACGTGTTCGAAGCCTCGACATGGCGGATCTTACGCATGCCCTCCGGGCAGGTTGGGACGATTTCAAAGCCGCGCGCTCTGACGCAATGTTTCTGGTGTTCATCTACCCGCTGATCGGCCTTGCGATGGTCGTCAGCGGGTTTCACCTCGAGGTGTTACCGCTTCTGGTTCCGATGGTGATGGGCTTTGCACTCGTTGGCCCCGCCGCCGCCATTGGCCTCTATGAGATGTCGCGCCGCCGCGAAGCAGGCCAACCCATGGGCTGGGCGTCAGCCTTCGCGGTGATACGATCCCCCGCTTTTGCGTCGGTCCTGATGCTCGCCTTCTATCTCGCGGCACTCTTCGTGATCTGGATCATGGTTGCCGAAGCAATTTATGGCGCCACCCTCGGACCAGAGAGCCCTGCTACGCTGAGTGCCTTCGTGCGCGATGTGTTCTACACTTCATCGGGTTGGACTATGATTATTGTTGGCACACTGGTTGGGGCCACCTTTGCATATGCGGCGCTCGCCATCAGCATCGTATCCTTCCCACTCCTGCTCGACCGCCATGTCGGACTTCCGATTGCCGTGGCGACCTCGCTTGAGGTGATGCGCAAAAATCGTGTGGTTTGCCTTGCGTGGGGTGCCTTAGTGGGCCTCATGTTGGTGATCGGCTCAGTGCCTCTGTTTGCGGGCCTGATCTTCGTGGTGCCACTGCTTGGACATGCAACATGGCATCTTTATCGCCGCGCAGTGATGTGAGCGCCGCGCAATGACATGCGGCGCTCGGATTGGGTCGGGACTGAATGACTGGGTTTAGCTGTCGCCAGCCACCTCAAGCACGATTTTCCCGATGTGGGTGGAGCCCTCCATCCGGGCGTGCGCAATGGCCGCCTCCGCCAGCGGGAAGGTCGAATCCATCACCGGGCGCAGCTTGCCCGCCGCAATCAATGGCCACACAGCTTCAATCAGATCACGCGCAATGCGGGTCTTGGCCAAATCGCTTTGCGGGCGTAGCGTCGAACCGGTTACCGTCAATCGCCGCGCCATGATCTGGGCAAAATTGAGTTCTGCCTTAGGCCCTTGCAGAAAGGCGATGTGTACCAGTCTTCCGTCATCGGCCAGCGCTTTGATATTACGGGGGATATAATCGCCGCCCACCATATCGAGGATGAGGTTCGCACCTCCATCGGCTTTCATGATCTCGACAAAATCTTCGTCGCGATAGTTGATCGCCACATCTGCGCCCAACCCAACGCAAGCTGCACATTTATCATCCGACCCCGCGGTGGCGTAAACCCGCGCGCCGAGGGCCGATGCCAGCTGAATTGCCGTGGTTCCAATCCCCGATGATCCACCATGCACCAAAAAGCGCTCGCCCGCAGCAAGTCCCCCACGTGTCACCACGTTGGACCACACAGTAAAACAGGTCTCTGGCAGACAGGCCGCTTCTTTCAGGCTCACACCTTCTGGGAGCGGCAGACAGTGCGCAGCCGGAGTGGCCACATATTCTGCATATCCACCGCCGGGCAGAAGCGCGCACACCTGATCTCCAATGGACCAGCCCGCGACGCCTGCACCGATGGCGACAATCTCGCCGGATGCCTCAAGCCCCGGCAGGTCGCTTGCGCCTTTGGGGGGCGCATAAGCCCCGGCACGTTGCAGCGCATCGGGGCGATTGACACCTGCATAGGCAACACGGATCACCACCTGCCCATGCGCGGCTTCGGGGACTGGCCGCTCCACCATTTTCAGAACGTTTGGAGCGCCAAACTCTGAGATCTCGACGGCACGCATGGTTTGCGGAAGTTCTAAAGTCATCGGTGCGGTCCTCTCCCCTGCATCTCCATTAGAGAGCTATCACCCGCGACGCCTCTGGCCAAGCCATGCCACATTGGCAACGCCCCGCGAATGGACGGGCGCAGGATGTCTCAACCGTCGACGCGGGGCTACTGCCAGCGACCTGGCAGATCATCACGCTGCTTGGGGGCTCGGACATGGCTCAACAGCCAATTTGGCCCTGCCAGCAGCGGCTTCAGCAATGGGTTCTTATTTACGCTGGCCTTAAGGCTCTCAAACTGCATGACATTGTCGATGCGACGATCCAGAAAATCCCAAGTCGCTTGATGCTCGGGACTGTCATCGCCAAGCCAGAATAGCACAGTAGAGGAATAGACCCCCGAAAGCGTTGCTCGTTTGGTGTACCAGTTTGCATCCTCTGACGTATCACCAAGCGCATTCCAGATCGCATCCGCCGTTCCCCAGATCAGTTTGGTGCCCTCAGCGGCGTTTTGCGGCAGCGCAAAGAATGTCGCGCCGCGACGCACTGCTTCTTTGTCGCCAACCGCTTCCAGACGATACCGCACCGCAGCCGCAACCCGGTCACGAAACCGCAAACTCGACAGATCCGCATCCTTCAGCCGTTCCAGCATCTGCGCATCACCGCGTTTGTGATAGGCGACCGCCAGATCCAGCGCATGACGCGGAAATAGCGCCTCGGCAAGGGTTGGATCGACCTCCGAATCAGCAACAGCCGCATCCCAAGTCGCCCTGGTCCAGCCGTCGAATGCCACATGCATCAGCGCCGCATCCAGCAGCTTGGCCTGCAAATCCGCGCCCTGATCGGTGGAATTTCCTTGGTTTTCTGCCATGATGCCCGTGCTCCTTTGTGTCGGCGGCTCCAGTACTAGACAATTTAGGACTGTCTTGCTATACGGCCACTTCCTGCAAATCCTTGCAACTCAACTTAGAAAGGTGGTGAAAACCACATGCAGGTTAGTGTTCGCGACAACAACGTCGATCAGGCGCTCCGCGCCCTGAAGAAGAAGCTGCAGCGCGAAGGCGTCTTCCGCGAAATGAAGCTCAAGCAACATTTCGAGAAGCCCTCCGAGAAAAAAGCGCGCGAGAAAGCTGAAGCTATCCGCCGTGCCCGCAAGCTGGCACGCAAAAAAGCACAGCGCGAAGGTCTCCTCTAAGACCCCTCGCCCGTCTCCAGTCGCTTCTGGATACTGTTTAAGAATAAAACCCCCGCAGCCCATGGCCGTGGGGGTTTCATTTTTTGCGACACGTGTGCATTTCCACTCAACGCACCTGAAAATAGTTATAGATGGTTTCCGCCAACGCGTCCGACACGCCATCAACCGCTTTCAGATCCGACAGGTTCGCCCGGCTTACGGCCTTGGCACTGCCAAAATGCGTCAGCAATGCCTTCTTGCGCCGTGCGCCTACACCGGGGATTTCATCCAACGGGTTAGCGACCAGAGACTTTGCCCGCTTGGCTCGATGAGTTCCGATTGCAAAGCGGTGTGCCTCGTCCCGCATGCGCTGAATGAAGTAGAGCACCGGATCATTTCGCTGCAGCGCAAACGCATTCTCGCCGGGACGGTAAAACTCTTCCTTGCCGTGATCCCGGTCCACGCCTTTTGCCACGCCGATCATCGGGATGTCCTGCACACCGTGTTCTTCCATGATCTCAGCAACAGCAGAAACCTGCCCCGCGCCCCCATCGATCAGCAACAGATCAGGCCACATGCCTTTTTGACGGTCAGGATCTTCTTTAAGCAGACGCGAAAACCGGCGGTTCAGCACCGCCTTCATCATGCCAAAGTCATCCCCCGCGATGGTCTCGCCATCCTTGATGTTGAACTTACGGTAGGCGTTCTTCATGAACCCCTCCGGTCCCATGACAATCATTCCGCCCACGGCATTGGTGCCCTGAATGTGAGAGTTGTCGTAGACCTCGATCCGGTTCGGCGGCCCTTCCAGACCAAAGGCATCCGCAATACCGCGCAACAGCTTCGCCTGTGTCGCGCTTTCGGCCATCCGGCGCGCGAGACTTTCGCGGGCGTTGCGTACGGCAGAGGCCACAAGCTCGGTTTTCTCCCCTCTTTGTGGGATCAGGATTTCAACCTTGCGCCCAGCCTTATCGCCCAAAGCAGCGGCCATCAGATCCGCGTTCTCAATATCGTCGGACAAGATCAACTGACGCGGCACATCCTTGTTGTCATAGAACTGGCCGATAAAGGCCTCCATGACCTCTGCCGCGGACATGTCATCCGCCACACGCGGATAAAAATCCTGATTGCCCCAGTTCTGATTGGCGCGAATAAAGAACACCTGCACGCAAGCCAGCCCGTTTTCCAAATGCAGGCCAATGATATCCGCCTCCGCAACCCCACGCGGGTTGATACCCTGAGCCGACTGCACCTGAGTAAGCGCCTTGATCCGATCCCTGAGGGCCGCCGCGCGTTCGTATTCCATCGCCTCGGAGGCGGCCATCATCTGCGCGCCCAGTTCCTCTTGAATCTTGGTGGAGCGCCCGGCAAGGAACCGCTCTGCGTCGCGCACACTGTCGGAATAGTCGTCATGCGAGATCAGCCCCACACAGGGCCCCGAACAGCGTTTGATCTGGTACTGGAGACAGGGCCGCGTGCGGTTCTCAAACATCGTGTCCGAGCAGTTGCGCAGCAAAAACGCCTTTTGCAACTGGTTCAGCGTTCTGTTCACCGCGCTGGCACTTGCGAAAGGCCCAAAATAGCTGCCCTTCTCCTTGCGGGCCCCGCGGTGTTTTTTCAGCTGCGGGTAGGCATGGTTCTTCCCAACAAGAATGTTGGGAAAACTCTTATCATCACGCAGCAACACGTTGTACTTGGGCTTCAGCTGTTTGATCAGGTTTTGTTCAAGCAGCAGCGCCTCAGTCTCCGTCCGTGTGGTCAGAAACATCATGCGGGTGGTTTGCGAGATCATTTTCTCGATGCGCGGCGTGTGGCCCGGGCGCGTGTAATTCGACACCCGCGCCCGCAGGTTGCGTGCCTTGCCCACATAGAGAACACGGCTCTCATGATCGAGCATGCGATACACGCCGGGCGAGGAGTCGAGCGTCTTCAGATAGTCCTGAATTACACCGTAGCCGGTGCGCGGCGTCTCGGACTGGCCGGGCGATTCTGCGCTGGGGTCACTCATGTTCTCTGACATATGATTCTGAGGGGTTTGCTGCAATCTTCAGACAGGGATTTCAAGCTGTGATGAATCCACCATTCTTGTGGATAACTGTGCGGGTAACTTTGGGCTTGTTGGAATTTTACCTTTATATATCGCGACTTCGCAGATTTGCCTAAAAATTAAGCGATGCCGCAAATGGCTGATTTTTCTTACATTTTCCCCGCACCCATTCCAAATCATTGAAAACAATGAGGTTTTTGTAACGCTCATGTGAAGGATCTGTGACGGGTGCATAAGTCGCGGCTCACGTTGCACTTTTGTACTTTGACGACACCTGTTTTGACCGTCGCCAACACTACTCTGGAAGAAGGGTATCAGGCGTTTGCCATGCCAAATGTTGACCGCCATCCACGCAAATCAACTGCCCGGTGACAGCGGGAGAGGCGACCAGATAGCGCAGAGCCGCAGTGATGTCATTTTCCCCTGCTCCACGCAGCAACGGCGTCGATGCACGTTGAGCTGAAAAGTCAGATGCGCTCTGGCGTGGCCCTTGAAGCGTCGGACCCGGACCAATCGCGTTGACCCGGATTTTAGGAGCCAAGGCCTGCGCCGCCGTCTGCGTCAGTGTCCAAAGCGCGGATTTTGCTAAGGTATAACTCATGAAATCGGGGGTGAGCTTTTGGACCCGTTGATCCACCATGTTCACCGCAACAGCCGCAGCGAGCGGCTCACCGGAATTGTCCCTCAGATCTGGCAGAGACTGTGCAGCCAGCGCCTGTATCAGCACGACCGGTGCGCGAAGATTGCTCTGCAGGTGTCGATCCCAACTTTGTCGGGTCACGGTTCCCAACGCGTCCGGCTCAAAGATGGAGGCATTGTTCACCAGACATGTGATATGCCCACCAAGAGCCTCTGCTGCACGCGGCAGCAATGTCTCGGTTTCCTCATCTTGCAGCAAATCTGCCCGAAGCGCCACGGCATTGCGTCCAAGGCTACGGATCTGAGCCACCACATCCTCGGCGTCTCGTTCGGAGGATGCATAGTGGACGGCCACATCATAGCCGTCCTGTGCCAATGCCAATGCCATCGCTCGACCCAGGCGCTTGCCCGCGCCGGTCACCAATGCCCGCATCTCTGTCCCCTTTATCTTTGTGTCTTGCACAAAGACTTAGAGCAGTGACCACACATAGACCACATAAAGAGCCGTCAATGCGATGCCCCAAATACGCGTAATGTCCTGACGGAAGAACACGAAGGGAATAATCAGCAGCGAAGCCGCCAGCATCACCCACAGATCGAAATGCAGGAACGCCGGATCAACTGTGATAGGCCCGATAAAGGTGGTGATGCCAATGATCGCTAGAAGGTTGAACATGTTCGACCCGATCACATTGCCCAGCGCCACATCCGCTTGTCGACGCATGGCCGCAACCAATGTCGTTGCGAGTTCAGGCAGCGAGGTGCCGAGTGCCACAAGTGTGAGGCCAATCACGGTCTCTGAGAGGCCATACATACGCGCAATGATGGTCGCGTTCTCCACCAGAAGTTCCGCCCCCAGAGGCAGACCGATGAGACCCAGCACCAAATAGATCCCGATACGCCAATACGGCATATTCGGATCTGCTTCGTCGATGTCTTCCAGCTCGTCCTCTTCCCCCGCTGCGCGGTGCGCCTTGGCTTCGCGAAAGGCCGTAAACAGCACGCCAAACAGCGCAAGCAGCAGGATCAGACCGGACACCCACGTAAAGGTTCCGACAAAGGCGAGTGCAATGAACAATACGGAAGCCGCAACCATGAAGATGTAGTTCTTCCGGCTGTCACATTCACTGGTGTGCAACGCGCGCAGCAAAGCAGGCAGGCCCAGAACCAACAGAATATTTGCAGTATTGGACCCGACCACATTGCCCAGCGCGATGCCATCGGCATTTTCATGCACCGCTTGTATTGCGATCAACAGCTCGGGCGCGGAGGTGCCAAAGGCCACGATGGTCAAGCTCACGATCAGCGCAGGAATACCCACCCGCAGACTGAGGTTCACAGCGCCGCGCACCAGCGCGTCACCGGCCAGTAACAGGATCACCAGGCCTAGGGCAGAAAACAGCCAGGGCATCATGTTTTTGGACCTCCTCGTCCACAGTCACAGGCGCCTCTGCCAATTTTGAAACGTCCACAGGACGGGCAGCGGGCCGAATTGAGTTTCTTTTGTCCCGGAAAACGCAAACGTCCAAACATGGCGAGGACAGCCATGGCCACCAGAAACAGAGAGACGATCTTTAGGATCACGTCACAGGCCAAAACGCGCAAACTGCGCGCGCTCCTCCACCGCAGCCAGCGCGTCTTCGGCCATCGAGAGGCCAAATCGGCTTAAAAACGGCTTCTTCACGCCATAGCGGCGCAGGCGGACTTTCTTTCCAAATCTCTCTTGCAGCACCGGCTTCAGATGCCCGATCCCATCTATGAGCCCCAGCCCAATAGCCCGGCGTGCCAGCCAAACCTCACCGGTAAAGAGTTTCTCATCACTCGTGAGCTTGGTGCCGCGCCGCTCAGTGACATGATCAATGAAGTTGGCATGTATATCGTTCAAAAGCACCTTCAGGCGTGCAACATCGCCTTCGTTTTCCGGGCGGAATGGATCGAGCATGCTCTTGCTTTCACCGGCCGTATGTACACGGCGCTCAAACCCCTGCCGCGCCAAAAAGATATGCGCACCAAAACCGGAGGAGATAACCCCGATAGAGCCAACGACCGAGCTTGCATCGGCAAAAATCTCGTCTGCTGCTGCCGCAAGCCAATATCCGCCAGAAGCCGCAACATCCTCGACAAACGCAAAAACAGGAACGTCGTGTTCTTCGGCGAGACGGCGAATACGGGCACCGATCAGGGCGCTTTGCACCGGGCTTCCACCAGGAGAATTGATCTCTAGTGCGACAGCTTGTGGCTTGCCTTTCTTGAAGGCGCGCTCCAGCACCGGAGCAAGCGTTGTGTCGTTCAGACTTCCGCGACCTGCCATGCCAATGGCTCCGGACAGGCGCACTACCGCCACAAGAGGCGGGCGTTTTTTGAAGGGCAATCGAACACTCATGGCGCCGATGTAGAATGCCCACCCCCCGGAAACAAGGTATCGGCATAGAGGAATTGTTGCGATGTTACGTTTGCAGCCCTCCGGAGGGTAAAAATGCAACGTAATCCTCGTTCAATTCAGGTCACAATATCTGCGTTCTTATGCAACCGCGCCGCCCCCTCAGTGGGGGGGGCGGCGCTCGGCCCAACGGGCAGGGCGGCATTTACAATGCAGTTCTGCCGGGCGGGAGATCACCCGGCAATCCTCACGAGCGCAGGCGCCAGCCAGTCCGGAATATCCAGCCGATAACCGCCAAGCACAGACCCGTGAACACCGCAATCGCCAACAAGCTGAAGCCGACCGGGACATCCGACACACCAAAGAAAGACCAGCGGAACCCTGAAATCAAATAAACGACAGGATTAAACAGGGTGATTGTCTGCCAGATTGGCGGCAACATCGAAATCGAGTAAAATGACCCCCCAAGAAAAATCAGCGGCGTGATGATCAGAAGCGGCACCAGTTGCAACTGCTCAAAATTCTTCGCCCAGATCCCGATGATAAACCCCAAGAGCGCGAAGCTGATACAGGTCAGCACCAAAAAGAGCAGCATCGCGAGTGGATGCGCAATGGTGATGTCGACGAACAGATGCGCCGTGGCAAGAATGACCACCCCGATAAACAACGCTTTGGTCGCGGCTGCGCCCACATACCCAAGCACGATTTCCAAAAAGTTCACCGGAGCCGACAGCAACTCGTAAACTGTACCGATAAACTTTGGAAAATAGATCCCGAAAGACGCGTTAGAGATACCCTGCGTGATCACGCTGAGCATGATAAGTCCCGGCACGATAAACGCCCCATAAGACACGCCCTCTACCTGATCTATGCGGCTGCCGATGGCGGCCCCAAACACCACAAAATAGAGCGAGGTCGATAAGACCGGTGACAGAAAACTCTGTGCAAGAGTTCGAAAAAAGCGCGCCATTTCAAATTTGTATATGGCAGATACGGCCGTCCAGTTCATGCATCTTCTCCCGAAACAAGGCCGACAAAAATGTCCTCAAGGCTTGATTGCCGCGTCGACACATCCGAAAGCACCAGTCCCGCAGCCGCCACATCGTTCAGCAGCGTGGTGATACCGGTGCGCTCGGCCTTCACGTCATAGGTATAGATCAGGGAGTGCCCGTCCTCGCCCAGACGCAACTCATGCTGATCCAAAGCCTCCGGTACAGTCGCAACCGGATCGACAAGGAACACCTGCAATTCCTTTTTGCCCATCCGCGCCATCAGGTCGGATTTTTCTTCCACTAGCAGGATCTCTCCCCCAGCAATAACTCCAACGCGGTCGGCCATTGCCTCCGCTTCTTCAATGTAATGAGTGGTGAGGATGATGGTGACACCGCTTTCCCGCAGTTCACGCACAACGTCCCACATGTCTTTGCGCAATTCTACGTCGACACCCGCGGTAGGCTCATCGAGGAACAGCACACGCGGCTCATGGCTCAGCGCCTTGGCGATAAGCACACGGCGCTTCATACCACCAGATAGTTCCTTGATTTGACTAGAGCGCTTGTCCCAGAGCGAGAGTTTCTTGAGGATGTCGTCAATCAGCGCGTCATTTCTCGGTTTACCAAACAGTCCGCGCGAGAACCGGACCGAATTCATCACCGTTTCAAACGGTTCCAAATTGATCTCCTGCGGCACCAAACCAATCATCGCCCGCGCCGCGCGATACTCCCGTTCGATACAGTGCCCCCCCACGGTGACAGAGCCGGAGGTCGCGGTGGTAATCCCGCAGATTGTTGAGATGAGAGTCGTTTTCCCAGCGCCATTGGGACCAAGAAGTGCGAGAATCTCGCCTTCCGCAATCTCAAGGTTAACGCCTTTCAACGCCTCAAACCCGCCTGCATAGGATTTACGCAGGTCAGTTATGGACAGGATGGTGCTCATGCGGCCTCCACTTCGGATCGTGCTCGAATACGGGCAATCAAAGCATGAACCATTTTGTTCACGCTTTGTATTACTGGTAACGCTCACGTGAGCAAACCACCACCCCCATCGCCGCGCATTCCACTGTGCATTGACGCAGCCTTGAACTCAATGCGGCGCTACCTTCTGCATAAACGAACGCGCGTAAAGGGATCGCAGATTTAGGCGCTCTCGTCCGGGGTTCCGCCCAACAATTTTCTGAACCAGCCCTTTGGCTTAGCATCGCCAGCGTCGGCATCCGGTGCCTCGGCTTCACCCTCTGGTGGTGCTGGCGCAAGTGCATCTTGGAGGTTCGTAAAGAACTGATCTGCCATCTTCTTGGCAAAACCGTCGATAATCCGACTGCCAAGCTGCGCCAGTTTCCCACCAACTTTCGCCTCAACGTCATAAGAAAGCAGAGTGCCGGTATCACTGGGTGTCAGCGTCACCTCGGCGCCGCCTTTGGCAAAACCAGCAGCGCCCCCTTTCCCCTCGCCAGTAATGGTCAGCTTCTCACCCGGCACCATATCAGAGAGCGTCACCTTGCCGGTGAAGGTTGCCTTTACCGGACCAACCTTCTGGGTCACCTTCGCCTCAAATCCCTCTTCCGGTGAGCCGGTGACTTCTTGCGCGCCGGGAACGCAGGCCTTCAGCACTTCAGGATTGAGCAGGGCCGCGTAAACACTCGCCGGATCTGCCGCAATTTCTTTTTGATCACTCATCTGCATGGCGTAACTCCCTTTGCTCTGCACCTGCGGGCCAAACGGCACATCAGTCTCCACCTAGCCGGAAATTTGTCGCGCTGCCAAGAACCTCTTGCCGCGATCCACATCGACAGCAAAGGGCCGCAACGTGGCGTCATGGCCTGCCACATAGATTGACAGCGCACGCTATGGCCTGCGCGAATGCAATTTACACCCATCAGCACAACAATGAGGGACAGACATGCTCCGTGGGATTCGCATCATCGAAATCGAAGCATTGGGCCCCGCACCATTTGCAGCAATGATGCTTGCTGACTTGGGAGCTGATGTCATTTGCATTCATCGCAAGGAAACCGCCGCACCTCCCGGCATGCCAGAGCGCTCAATTCTGGATCGTGGTAAGAAATCCATCGCGCTTGACCTCAAGAATGCACAAGATCTTCAGATCGCACAGGAATTGATTGCCACCGCAGACGGCCTGATCGAGGGGTTTCGCCCCGGTGTCATGGAGCGTTTGGGGCTCGGCCCCACGCAAATGCATCAGAAAAACCCCAAGCTGATCTATGGCCGGATGACGGGCTGGGGGCAACAAAGCCCTCGCGCGACACAGGCTGGGCATGATCTGAACTATATTGCCCTGTCCGGGGCACTCTGGTCAGCCTCAGCCCCGAACGATACGCCCCTGACGCCACCGACCCTCGTAGGAGATATCGGTGGCGGCGCGCTCTACCTCGTCGCAGGGCTGCTGGCGGGGCTCTTGCGCGCCGCACAAACCGGCGTGGGCACCGTGGTCGACGCGGCAATCTATGATGGGTCTGCGCATATGATGAACCTGCTTATGGCGCTACGCCAAGCGGGTGGATTTGGAGAAACACGCGGGGAAAACCTGCTGGACGGCCCGCATTGGAGCCGAACCTATCTCTGCAAAGGTGGAGGATATATCGCGGTCCAGTGTTTTGAGCCCAAATTCTACGCCATCTTCCTTGCGAAACTGGGCCTTGGCGACGATCCTGATTTCCTTCACCAATTCGACAAAACACTCTGGCCTGAACTCACAGCCCGCCTGTCAGGCCGCTTTGCAGAGCACCCGCGCGAATACTGGGCAGACATGTTCAACGACTGTGACGCCTGCGTAACGGCCGTTCTTTCCCCGGCAGAAGCTGCGCAAGATGCAATGAACAGCCGCAAAACATGGCTTACACAGGATGGCCATCTTCAGGCTGCTCCCGCGCCGCGCTTTGATGGTAAAACCCGCCCGGTCGGGACATCGCCATACCGCGATCAGCATCGCGCGCATATTCTCGCAGACCTCGCTGATCGCCTCACATCATCTTCTAACCAGAAATATCCCGGGGGCGTTTGAGGGGGCAGAGCCCCCTCATCATAGCAAAGCTGAAACGGCATTTGATCGGGCCAAGCCAGATTACCCCGTGGCCCCCGCGCGAACTGTGTCAATCATAAGCTGAACATTGTCAGGGTTGGCATCCGGCGTGATCCCGTGGCCCAAGTTGAAAATATGTGGCCCTTTTGAGAACGCCTGCACGATCCGGCGTGTATCCGCGACCAGCTCTTCGCCGCCAGTCACCATATGGCGCGACGCAAGATTGCCTTGCACGCAACCATCCACCTGCACCTGCGCCGCCGCCCATTCCGGATCAACAGAATTGTCGAGTGCCACGCAATCCACACCGGTCGCCTTATGGAAGCCTACATATTTCTCTCCGGCCTCACGTGGAAAACCGATGACCGGAATACCGGGATGGCGTGCCTTCAGTGCCGCTGTGATTTCACGCGCAGGCTCCAGCGCGTATTTTTCAAATGCGTGGCCTTTGAGCGATCCAGCCCAGCTGTCAAAGATCTTCACGACCTCTGCGCCCGCTTCAATCTGCGCCGAAAGGTAGTGAATAGTGGCTTCGGTGATACGCGCCAAGAGAGCCTCAAAAAGAGCGGTATTTTCCTGCATCAATGCGTGTGCAGGACCCTGATCCGGTGTCCCGCGTCCCGCGATCATGTAGGTCGCCACGGTCCACGGCGCCCCCGCAAACCCAATCAGCGTGGTCTCAGAGGGGAGCGCCCGCGACAGAATGCGCACCGTCTCGTAAATCGGGTTCAAGGTCTCATGCACGTCGCTGGCGGGGCCAAGCTTGGCAAAATCCGCCTCCGTCGTGATGGTGGACAGGCGCGGCCCTTCACCGGTGACGAACCACAACTCCGCACCCAGCGCCTGCGGCACCAGAAGAATATCGGCAAACAGGATCGCCGCGTCAAAACCGTAGCGACGGATGGGCTGCAACGTCACCTCAGCGGCCAGTTCCGGGTTGTAGCACAGGCTCAGGAAATCGCCGGCCTGCGCCCGTGTTGCGCGATATTCGGGCAGGTAGCGACCCGCCTGCCGCATCATCCAAATCGGTGGCACAGCCTGTGTTTCGCCTGCCAATGCGCGAAGGATCGTCTTTTTCTGGCCCATGCTCTGCCCCTTTAATTGCGGTCACTCTGAGGTCTAGCCTCAGCGGCAAATTGTCAAGGCTTGCCCGCCCGCACAGACTGGCGCTTGCCACGGCATAATGTCGCGACTAATCCTGTGCCCCATGACCTTGACCCTGCCCTCTCCCGCTTCGCCCCTGAAGATCGGCACCCGCGGCTCTCCGCTGGCGCTCGCTCAGGCTTATGAGACCCGCGACCGGCTGGCCCGCGCCTTTGAGCTGGAGCCCACGGCCTTTGATATCGTGGTGATCAAGACCACCGGCGACAACCGCGCCATGATCGACGCGGATCGCCCGCTGAAAGAGATCGGCAACAAGGGGCTGTTCACCAAGGAGATCGAAGAGGCTCTGACCTCCGGCGGCATCGACCTCGCGGTGCATTCGATGAAGGATATGCCTACCGAGCAGCCCGAAGGGCTGATGCTGGATTGCTACCTGCCGCGCGAAGATGTCCGCGACGCGTTTGTCTCCCCCCAGATCCGTGCGATTGCCGATTTGCCGGAGGGCGCGATCGTGGGCACCTCCTCCCTGCGCCGGCGCGCGCAACTGCTGCACCGGCGCCCGGATTTGCAGGTGGTGGAGTTCCGGGGCAACGTCCAGACCCGCCTGCAAAAGCTCCAAGATGGCGTGGCCAGCGCCACCTTCCTCGCCATGGCCGGGCTGCGTCGCCTCAACATGGCCGAGGAGGTTCCCGCCACGCCCATCGCGCCCGAGGACATGCTGCCTGCGGTGGCCCAAGGCGCAATCGGCATCGAACGCCGCAGCGACGACACAACCGCGGCCGCCATGCTGGAGGCCATCCACCACGCCGAGACCAGCCTGCGCCTCGCGGCCGAGCGCGCGTTTCTGGCCGCGCTGGATGGATCCTGCGAAACGCCGATTGCCGCGCTGGCCGACCTCTCCGGCGGCACCTTGCAGCTGCGCGGCCAAATTCTACGCCCCGACGGATCAGAGGCGCTGGCGGATCAGCAAAGCTGCGCGATCGAGGACGGTGCCGAACTCGGTCGCCGCATGGGCGAGGCTCTGCGCGCGCGGGCGGGAGAAGGGTTTTTCAGCCACTGACCGACGGGCCCGCGCTCGCGCGGTTGCGACTGTCAGAGCCGGTCGCAACCTGCGTGACGCCACGCCCCGATTGACGCAAGGCCCGTTACGCTGCCAGCCTGAGACGACAGGATCAGGCGGCGGGGAGGGCGCATGATGACACCGAGCAAGGCCTATCTCAGCAGCGACGACATTCGCCCGCTTGCTGCGCGATCAGACCTGATGGGCGCGTGGCTGGTGCTGCATTGCTGGGGCGTGATTGCGGCGGCGGTGGCGCTGTTTGCACTCTGGCCCAACCTCCTGACGGCGCTTATTGCCGTGATGCTCATCGGCTCGCGCCAGTTGGGACTGGCCATCCTGATGCATGAGGCCGCGCATAATGCGCTGTTCAAATCCCGCAGGCTGAATGATCGCATCGGGCAATGGTTCTGCGCGCGTCCGATCCTGGCCGACCTGCCGGCCTATCGCCACTATCATCTGACCCATCACCGCTATACCCAGACCGACAAGGACCCGGATTTGGCGCTGTCGCTGGCCTTCCCGACCACACGCGCCTCCCTCAAGCGCAAGTTCACCCGCGACCTCACGGGCCAAACCGGTCTCAAGCAGCTCTTTGGCCAGATCCGCATGTCCCTCGTTCTGGCCGGTGATCACGAGGCGATGGAAGCCGCCTCGGGCGATTTTGCGCAGACGTTCAAGAGCCCGCGCCTGCTGCCCGCCCTGCCATTGTTCCTGCTGCCGATGCTGGTCATGAGCCTGCTGGGCAGCTGGTGGTGGGGGCTGGCCTTCTGGCTCCTGCCCTATCTGACATGGTTCCAGTTCGTCGTGCGCCTGCGCAATATCGCCGAACATGGCGCGGTGGAGCGCTCGGAAAACCCGTTCCAGAACGTGCGCACCACCTATGCCGGCCCGCTGGCCCGTGCCCTGGTCGCACCCTATTGGGTCAACTATCACCTCGAACACCACATGGTCATGCATGTCCCCTGCTGGCAGCTCCCAAAGATGCACGCTCTTTTACTGGCGAAAGGATACGGCGCGCGCATGCGTGTGGCAAAAAGCTATGGACAGGCCCTGATCGAAGCGGGCTGGCACCGCCGTGGCACCTGACCACACCGCCACTGCTCCCGCACCGGGCAAGGGGGCACTCCCGCCCCTTTGCGGGTGAGACAAGTCTCCCCCAAAAGCGTTGGGCCCGGCAGGGGCAGCGCCGAAGGCGCTGCCCCTGCCCCCCGGCGATCCGCGCAAGCGGAGCGCAAAACCTCTTGCACCGCGCCTGGATCAGCCCTCCGCCTCTGCCGTGGGCACCTCCACCGGCAGGTATTTCCGATACCCAAGCCATTGGAGCCAGTTCTCCGCGCTGCCCGCAAAGGCGTTCAAGTCCACATTTCCCTCGATGCCGGGAACAGAGCCTGTGCCCGTGTATTGCCAGAACACCCAGTGCGCGCCGGGATAGACCTGTTCCGGATGCCCGGCGACCGACCGCAGCCAAAAATCCACCCCCTGAAGCTGCCCAATCCCGGTGTCGCGATAGAAATCCACCGTGGTATACACCACCGGCCTGCGACCATAGTGCTGCTCGATCTTCTGGATGAAGCGTTCCGCCTCATGCCGCGCCTCGGCCCCGGACGGGCGGCGTTTACAGCTCGGCGAGGCATGGTTCCACTCGATGTCCAGCACCGGTGGCAGGCTGCCCGCCTCCTTGGGCACATTGCGGATGAACCAGCGCGCCTGCTCTTCCGGGCTGCGACAAAAATAATAGAAATGATAGGCTCCGCGTCGCAGACCTGCACGCCGTGCCGCGCGCCAGTTGGACTTGAACTCCGGGTCCAGGTGATCGCCCCCTTCCGTGGCCTTGATCCATGCAAAGGACACGCCCGCCGCGCCCACCTGACGCCAGTCGATATCGCCCTGATAGCGTGCCACATCGATGCCATGGATCGGATAGCCCCATGGCGTGCCCCCGTCCCAGTCGTGGGGGTCATTGTCGCCGTATTTCGGATAGGTCGCGAGCGCCGCATAGGCACGCGCAAATGCGGGGTCTATCACCCGCTCGACCTCCCCCTCCAGAGGCGGCGGCGGCACCGGCTCCCGCGTTGCACTGCCGCAGGCGGCCAGCGCCGCGAGCATCCCCAAACCAATCAGTTGATGAAATTTCATATCTACCTGCCAAAGAAAACTGCCTGCCTCCATAGAGCCGGAGACAGGCAGATCCTTCAATGCAGAATGCCGAATAGGGTCCGCTTTCCCGCGCGCTGAGCGGGTTTACACCGATGCGACAGTCACACCCATTTCGCGAGCGGCGGCAGGCTCATCAACACCGCATTGGCGTCATGCCCGGTCTCCAGACCAAACTTGGTGCCGCGATCATAAACGAGGTTGTATTCCGCATAGAGCCCGCGGTGAATGAGCTGCGCGTCTTTGTCCGCCTCAGAGCAAGTCTGCACTCGCCGTTTTTCCACCAGAGGTACAAAGGCAGGCAGGAAGGCACGGCCAATGTCCTGGATCAGCGCAAAATCCGCCGCCCAGTCGCCGGTGTTGTGATCGTCCAGAAAAATGCCGCCAACACCGCGCGCGCGACCGCGATGCGGGATGAAGAAATACTCATCCGCCCAGGCCTTCAGCCGGGGGTAGAGGTCGCCGCCATGCGGGTCGAGATGCGCTTGCTGCACGCCGTGGAAATGTGCCGTGTCCTCGTCGTACTCGATACAGGGGTTGAGGTCAGACCCGCCCCCGAACCACCAGCCATGCGGCGTCCAGAACATGCGCGTGTTCATATGCACCGCCGGCACATGCGGGTTGCGCATATGCGCCACCAGCGAAATGCCCGAGGCCCAGAACCGCGGATCTTCCTTCATGCCCGGTAGTCCCTTGCGGGCCGCCATCGCGTTTTGCGCGCGTTCGCCAAGTGTACCGTAGACCTCGGAAATATTGACGCCGACCTTTTCAAAAACGCGGCCGCCGCGCATGACGCTCATCAGGCCACCGCCCGCGTCAGAGCCATCTTCCGCCGTGCGCTTGGTCTCGCTCACGTCAAACCGACCCGCCTCCATATCGGCAAAGGGACCGTCTGCATGGCTGTCCTCCAGCCCCTCAAAAGCTGCAACGATCTGATCGCGCAGCTCCCGGAACCATGCTGCCGCGCGCGCTTTTTCTGCGCGCATCTCTGTCGCACTCTCTGCCATCCGGGCCTCCTGAGTCAGATCGTAATTCGGGCGTGTCGCCTCAATGCACCGGCGCGGTGACGGGATCAAGCAGCGTGCGCCCACCATCCAGCGTCAACACCTGCCCGGTCATAAATCCCGAGGCCTCAGACGCCAGAAACTGCGCCGTCTCGGTCAGTTCGGTGGGCGGTGCGATCCGGTTCAGGGGCGTGTGCTCCTCAATGTCCTGCCGCAGGGAGCGGTTGTCCTTGAGCGTGGCCTGCATCGATGCACTCATCACAGAGCCGAAAGCGATGGAGTTCACCCGAATCTTATGCGGCGCCAGCGACACCGCCAGCGAGCGTGTCATCTGGTCCAGCGCAGCCGAGGTCACGGAGTACCCCATCAGATCCGGGTGGGTGCGCCGGGCGGCAATTGACGACAGGTTGATGATGGCGCCATTTGCGCCTTCGTCGTCGCGTTCCTCGCCCTGGCGGATCATCCGCTTGGCCACATGCTGCGACAGGCGCAATGTCGACATCAGGTTCTGGTGCAACAGAAATTCGACACTCTCATCATCTGGGTTGAGTGGCTCACTGGGCACAACCTTGCGCGCCCCATTGACCAGAATGTCGATCTGATCGAAGGCATCAATGGTGGCCGATAAAAGGTTGGCAATGGTCAGGCGCTCTCGCAGATCCCCGGCGAAATGGCGGATATTGCCATCTTCGACGTCACTGCCCAGTTCCTGCAGGAGTGCGGCCTCATCATGGTCCACGAACATAACATTCGCGCCTTCGCGCGCGAACTGTCGACCAATCGCCAAACCAATGCCATTTGCGGCACCAGTTACGATGGCGGTCTTGCCAGAGATGGAAAAACTCATGGGATAAAGATCCTTGCTTGCGTCAGGCGATGCGCCTGTTCCTTGGGCCAGGTTTCAGAACAAAAAGCACCCAAGTTGGTGCGCGTGTTGTCGCGACGATAGCCCGAAGGATTTGAGATTTGAACAGGTTTTGCGGCCTTGCCGTGAGGGCAGGCCCTAGCGGCTGCGGCGTGGGCGAGCGGCATGCAGAATCTTGAAACGATTGTCTCCTGCAACCTCAGTGAGCGACGCAAATGCCTCGTTCAGTGGCGTCTCATACGGAAGATGCCGATTAGCCACCAACCAAAGCTGGCCTGCCGGTTTCAGCAACCGCGCCGCATTGGCGATAAACGCCTGTCCCAGCGCAGGCTCGGCGGCGCGACCGGTGTGGAATGGCGGGTTCATGACAACCGCATCCAGACTGCCTTTCACATCCCACTGGCGTGCATCCGCCCAGTGAAACTGCGCGCGTGTATCATCCACATTGCGACGTGCGCAGGTCAGCGCGATATGATCTGCTTCCACCAGATGCAGCGTCTCCACGGTGTCGCGACAAAGAATCTGCGCAGAAAGATAGCCCCAACCAGCTCCTAGGTCCGCAACCTCTTTACCGAGCTTGGCCGGAAGCGCCTGAGCCAATAGCGCCGATGCAGGATCAATACCATCTGCAGAAAATACACCCGGCGCGGTGACAAAGCCGCCAGAAACTTCCTGCGCCCCCAAGATCCAGTCAGACAGATCCAAACCTCCCTCAATGCAAAAAGCCTTGCCATGTGCCTTTGACGTGGCTGCAGAGGGCGTGGTTCGCTTTTTCAGCTCTTTCAGGAGGGAATCGATACCGTCGGTTTTGGCACCATCAATCAGTACCGGACCTTGGGTTGCAGCAACCGCCTGCGCCACAAGCTGCCTCGCAAGCGGTTTGGCACGCGGAATGAACACAACCGCCGCAGCATAGGTCGCCCCTGCCTCCGCCTCTGCCACACAGGTCAAACCGCGCGCGGTCCAATAGTCATTTTCCGGCTTCAGCGGCTGGATCACCTCTAGCTGCCCCTGAGGCAGAGCCGAGAGGTCATGGCCCTCACGCGGAAGAAAAACAGCGATTCGCCCCGTTTCAGGAACGGCGAAATCGCCTGAATGAACCGCGAGGCTCAGGCGTTGAGACATCTTGAGAGACCTTTCCAGAACCAACCCGCTATGATCGGGTCAGTCGTCTTTTTCCATGGTGCATTGCAGAGGATGCTGGTGGCGACGCGCGTAATCCATCACCTGCGCCACTTTGGTTTCAGCAACTTCGTGGCTGAAAACACCAACAACGGCGAGACCCTTTTTATGCACTGTCAGCATGATTTCAAAGGCTTGCGCATGGTTGAGCCCAAAGAACCGCTCCAGCACGATGACCACAAACTCCATCGGTGTGTAGTCATCGTTTAACAGCAGCACCTTGTAGCGCGGCGGCCGTTGCGTACGCGGGCGGGTTTTGGTCAGAACACCAAGGTCGCTCTCGTCATCCGGATTGTCCGACATCATTACGGGGTGCTTTAGCATGGGATCAAAATTTTCCAGTCGTGCATCTGCGTTCGTCACCGGCTTATATAGGGGAAGACCCCATAAGGAAAAGAGATTGAGGCCGGGATAATGCCTAGAACGCTCACGACCATCGGTTTTGACGCAGATGACACGCTCTGGCACAACGAGCGTTTCTTTCGGGTGACACAGGATCGCTTTGCTGAACTGCTGATGGATCACACACCGGAAGATATGGGGCCAGAGGCCTTGGAGCGCAAACTGCTGGATGCTGAAAAGCGCAATCTTGGGGCCTATGGCTACGGCGTCAAAGGCTTCACCCTTTCGATGATCGAAACCGCCATCGACGTCACCGAAGGCCGGGTTCCATCTTCTGTTATCAAAGAGTTACTGGAAGCGGGGCAGATGATGCTCTCCTTTCCGATCGAACTGTTGCCACACGCAAGAACAGCAGTCGAGGCCGTGGCAGACGACTATCGCGTTGTCCTGATTACCAAGGGCGATCTATTGGATCAGGAACGCAAACTGGCGCAATCTGGCCTTGGCGAGTTATTCGACGCGGTCGAGGTGGTCTCTGAAAAGACGCCTCAGGTGTATATCGATATCTTCAATCGCCATGGCGACGGTGTCGCGCGTGCCTTGATGGCCGGAAATTCCATGCGTTCCGATGTCGTCCCCGTGGTGGAGGCAGGTGGGCATGGCGTCTATGTTCCCCATGGACTCGTGTGGGAGGTCGAGCACGCCGACGCCCCAGAACACAGCCCGCGCTACCACGAGATTCCCGATCTGAGCGCCCTGCCCACTCTCATCGAGCGACTCGGCTAAAACCCGCCGGAAAACCGGGTTATGTTAACCAATCATTCACTACTGTGACCTCAACGCTTCATTTCACCTGTGAAATAAGGCGTGATACCGGTTGCAGCACTGCCAAGCAGACAGAAAATTGCTGACATTTTTGCCGCCGCTATCGCTTTATTTAGCGAGGTTGAGGCGTGCGACTACTAGATGTCGACAACCCTTAGGTTTCGCCCGTCCAGCACAACAAGATGTTCCTTCACAACTGGTTTATTCGTCAGACCGGCTATGATACGCTTGCATAAGCAGACAAAACGTCAGCCGGAAAACCGGCGACACGAGGCAAACATGGCAGTGATTTCTCAGGTCGACGGCGGTCGTCTCTTCTCCCGTTGGGTGAAGTGTGGCCGTGGGCAACGTCGCAATTCAGGGCAAACAATTCTCCAAGGCGCGGTAGGGCTGTGCAAACGCACCATACAGGGTCTGGCGCTCGCAGTCGGGCTGGTTGCGGTCGCTCCAGAACAGGCGGCAGCGGCACCTTATGCTGCAATGGTGATGGATGCGCGCACGGGGGAGGTCTTGCACTCCCGTAACGCCGACACACGATTGCACCCGGCCTCCCTCACTAAAATGATGACGCTCTACATCGCCTTTGAGGCGGTGCGGAACGGAGAAATAACCCTCGATACAGAAATCACGGTATCCCGTAACGCCGAAGCAGAGCCGCCCTCAGAACTAGGTTTGCGGCGTGGCCAGAAAATCGCCCTGCGCTATCTGATCCGTGCGGCCGCAGTGAAATCTGCCAATGACGCCGCAACTGCCATCGGCGAGGCAATCTCCGGCTCCGAAGCCGCCTTTGCCCGGCGCATGAATCGCACGGCCAAAGCGCTGGGTATGACCCGCACCACATTTAAAAACGCGCATGGTCTGACCGCCAATGGGCATATGTCTACGGCACGCGACATGACCATCCTCGGGCGTCATATGCTTTATGATTATCCTGAGTACTATAACCTGTTCTCGCGCAAATCGACCAACGCGGGAACCAAAGTGGTGTACAACACCAACCGCCGGTTTCTCGCAGCCTATCGCGGCGCGGACGGCATTAAGACCGGCTACACTCGTGCGGCTGGCTTTAACCTTGTGTCCTCAGCCAAACGCGGAGATGAGCGCATCATCGCGACCGTATTTGGCGGCCAATCCACCGCGGCACGCAACGCCAAGGTTGCCGAACTTCTGGACCTTGGGTTCCGTCGCGCGCCTGCCTATGCCAAATTGCAAAAACCCCCGATGCCACCTTATGTGGGCAACAGCGGCGTGCGCCTGGCAGAGGATGACACTCATGGGCTTGCTGGCAAAACCATTCGCGTAAGCGGTGTGATCTCTGAAACCATGCGCCCGCGTGCCCGCCCCGCACCCGAGGTCGATCCGGCATTGCTGGTGGCCGAAGCAGAGGTTGCGCCCGAAACCGCAGAAGAAGAGGTGCAGATCGCCGCGTTGGACACAGACGCGCTTCAATCCGGCATCAACAGCGCGCTTCTTGAGGTCACCGAGGTTTCTGAAGTGTCGGCAATTCAACCCCTCGCACGTCCTGCCCAACGTCAAGCAGATGTGGAGGGCGAAGAAGCTCTGAAAGCCGAAATTCGAACCGCCGTTGCCCGCGCGGTCGAGGCCCCAACCCAGCGTCGCTACACGGGACCGCGCCCGCAGGTGCGCCCGACGGGGCTGGAAACACAGGTTGCTTCGGCCGAGGAACCTGTAGTTGTGACACGCCTGTCGACCTCAGGCGGGCGCTACTGGGGTATCAATGTCGGTCGCTACACGAACCGTTTTCAGGCCGAGAAAGTCCTGTTGCGCACCGCTTTGGCTGAAATGGAAACACTCGATGGCTCACTCCGCAAAGTGGTACAGAGCCCGCGCGGCTTTGATGCAAACTTCCTCGGTATGACCAAGGAAAGCGCGGAACTTGCCTGCCGCCGCCTCAACTCTCGCAATGTAACCTGTGAAACACTGGGGCCGGCGTCCTAACCCCCAAGCGACCGAGCCAAGGCCTGCCAACAGCATCTAAAAAATAATAGCCGCTGCACCATCACCCGGGGCAGCGGCTATTTCATTCTTCTAACCCCAAATATCCCGGGGGTGAATTGCCCGGCACGGGCAAGAGGGGGCAGCGCCCCACCAGCGGTCAGGGCTTGGGGTGGTCGTCCCATTCATCGCTCAAGATCCGACGCGCATCCCCCTCTGGGTCGTCGTATTGTTCTGAACGCACGGTATAGATAAACCCAATCAACCCGGCCCCGCCAAGGATCAGGGAGATAGGAATAAGATAAGACAAAACGGTCATGTCGCTCCCCAGCGCGCCTAACGCAGGCGCAGTGCGTTGAGTGATACGGTAATCGATGACGTAGACATCGCCAGCGCCGCAATCAAGGGCGTGGCCAGACCTGCAATCGCCAGAGGCACGGCTATCACATTGTACAGCGTTGCAATCTGGAAGTTCTCGCGAATACGCTTGGTGGCACGCTTGGCCACACCGCATGCCTTCGAAATCGGAGACAGATCTTTGCCCAGCAAAACAATATCAGACGCCACCCTCGCAGCATCAAGCGCCGAAGCAGGCGAGATCGAGACATGCGCACCCGCCAACGCGGCCGTGTCGTTGAGACCATCCCCAACCATCAGCACCTTATGGCCTGCCTCGGTCAGTTGTGACACGCGCGCAGCCTTTTCATCTGGGAGCGCTTCGGCCACCCAACTCTGAATACCCAACCGCTCTGCCAGATCGCGGACTGCCGCCACCGTATCGCCGGATATAAGCATCACGCCCATACCTGCATCTTGAAGCGCTGAAACCGCTTCCTGCGCACCGGGGCGCAAGGCATCCGTAAAACGGATTGCAACTGGCATGCCATCGCCCAGATCCAGCCAGGTGGCTGTCTGCTCCAACGACCCCTGCGCCCCAACCCAAGCGGCACGCCCCAGCCGCACGACCTGCCCCGCAAGGCACGCCTGCGTGCCGTAGCCGGGCACTTCTTGCAAATCTTCCAACACCACAGCCTCAACCCCTGCCGCCTTTGCCGCACGGGTCAGCGCAATCGCCAGTGGGTGGCTCGACCCTTCGGCTAAGGCCAACGCGATGGACAGCTGTTGGGCGTTCAACTCATCAAGGTTCACAACCTCCGGCGCTCCCGCCGTCAATGTTCCGGTCTTGTCAAACACCACTGTGTCCACCTCGGCGAGCCGCTCCAGCGCAGTGGCATGTTTAACCAGCAGGCCCGCCCGAAACAGTCGACCCGAGGCAGCCGTGGTCACCGCAGGGACGGCAAGGCCCAATGCACAGGGGCATGTGATGATCAGTACCGCAGCCGCAATATTCAGGGCCGTGCGCAGATCAAAGGTGTATAGATACCACCCAACGAAGGCGAGCGCCGACAGGATATGTACCCCGGGCGCATAGAGTTTCGCCGCGCTATCCGCGAGCGAGGTGTAACGAGACCGCCCCGACTCTGCGATTGCCACCAAATCCGCCATACGATGCAGCGAGGTCTCAGCGCCAACAGCTGTGGCGCGGATGGTCAGCGGTCCGGTCAAATTGACCTCACCTGCGGAAACCTCGGTGCCCGGCTCTGCGAGGACAGGCAATGTCTCCCCGGTCAGCAATGAACGATCCAGCTCAGAACGCCCCTCGACGATCTCGCCATCTACCGGCATGCGTCCGCCGGGGCGCACGCGGATCAGATCACCAATCGCCAGATCAGCAACGGAGACCTCGACCTCTTGTCCCTGCTCATCCAGACGCCAGGCACGCGGGACCTCGAGTGCTGCAAGCTCCTCCGCAGCAGATCGGGCCGCAGCACGGGTTCGGTGGTCAAGATAGCGCCCCGCCAGCAAGAAGAACGTCAACGTCAGTGCCGCATCGAAATAGGCATGCTCCCCCGAAAGCGATGTCTCCCACAGCGAAGTCACCAACGCGAGCAACAACGCCAACACGATGGGCACATCCATATTGAGACGACGTGCCCGCAGCGCATGCCATGCATTTCGGAAAAACGGTTGCCCGGAATAGATGATGGCTGGAAAGGTGATCGCAGCGGAAATCCAGTGGAACATATCACGGGTCGCGTCAGACGCGCCGGACCAGACTGAGATCGACAACAGCATCACATTCATGGACGCAAAGCCTGCCACCGCAAGCCGCAGCAACAATTCACGCCCTGCGCGATCTGTTTCAGTCGCAGCCAAGGCCGCAAGATCCAATTCATGTGCCTCGTAACCAAGCCCCTCGCAGACCGGAACCAGATCCGCCGCCCGCATGTCCGGGTCAGCCTCAATGAGAGCCCGTTTCAGGGTCAGATTGACGCGTGCAGTTCGCACGCCCGGGACTTGCGACAACCCGCGCTCCACTTTGGAAATACAGGCCTGACAGTGGATTGTCGGCAAAGAGATCGCAAGGCGCGCCTCGGTGGGTGCATCCTCCACCGCCTCTGTCGGGGCAGCCACGCAACCGGGGCACACAGCCGTTTGATGACGCATCGGAGCAGTCATGGTTCTACCTCTGAGGGACGCTGATCACGGATACTGCGTGCAAACGCGCATCTTACACGGTGGTGTCAGGCGTCAGTGCTACTTTTTGACGTGCAGGATCACACGCTGAGTGAACTCGGTGCCATCCTTGGCACGCGCGATCATTCGAATGTTCCAGTTTCCCGGTGCCAGTTCCGCAGGTGCGACATATGCGGAGCCATCGAATACAAACTGCGGGTTCTGATCGTCCTTCACATGGGTGGCCCGACCAAGTGTCGCGGTCAGCGAGGCGACTTCTACCGGCTGGCCGTCACGATCGGTGATCTCAAGCTTCACCTCTTCCCCAATCGCTGAGGCATAAACCGACCACCCCAGCGCCTCCTGCGCGGCGCGGCGTGTATCAAACTGTTGGCTCGCGACATAAGAGTTCTTCACTTCAAGGCCGGGAAACGTGCTCACAGCGCTATAGGCCATGTAGACATTCACCGTGATGATGATCCCGAAAAACCCCACACAAAGCGCCAGCATATGCTTGCCTGTGAACTCGCGAGGTTTTCGTGTGGTCTCTCCCGTCATGGATCAATTCCCCCGTCCGTTGAAGGTGGTGTCGCGGTAAGCGCGTTCGCCCGATGTCAGATCTTCGACCCAAATCCGCAGCCCGGTGTTCTCGGCTTCTGCCGGGGAACTCCCGCGCGGCGCAGCGATATAGACCCGTTGCAGGCTTGCGCTGTCAGCAGGGACTTGAACCGTAACACTTTCTTCCCCCTCGAGCGAGACAGAGAGCGCCGGATCACCGACGATCGACAGCTCAAACAGTCGCGCCTCACCGTGTTTGTTTGACAGTCGCACATCGTAAGTGTTGCGAATGGTGCCGTCCGAGAGCGTGACATAGGTCGGGTTCCGCACCGGCGCTACGGTCATATTGATGTCGGCACGGATGAAGAGTGCGAACACAAGCGCCAGCCCCACACCCCCCCAAAGCGTCGTGTACATAATCGTGCGCGGGCGCAGGATGTGCTTCCAGACCGGGCGCGGTGGTTTGCCCGCACGCTCATTGGTTTCATCCGACAGCGCCATATAATCAATGAGCCCACGTGGCTTACCCACTTTGGCCATGATGTCATCGCAGGCATCAATACAAAGCGCACAGGTGATGCACTCCATCTGTTGGCCCTTGCGAATATCGATCCCCATGGGACAGACGTTCACACAGGCCATACAGTCGATACAATCGCCCTTTTGATCAGCATCGGCCGATTTCCGGTGCTTGCCGCGCGGCTCGCCGCGCCAATCGCGATACCCGACGGTCAGCGTATCCTCATCCATCATCGCCGCCTGAATACGCGGCCACGGGCAAGCATAGATACAGATCTGTTCGCGGGCAAAGCCACCGAAGAAGAAGGTCGTGAAGGTCAGGATCGCCATTGTGGTGTACGCCACCGGGTGTGCCTGACCCGTCACCAGATCATGCAGCAGGGTTGGTGCATCGGCAAAGTAGAACACCCATGCCCCACCGGTTGCCAAGCCAATCAAAAGCCAGGCCACCCACTTGGTCATCCGCAGGCGCGCTTTTTTGAAATCCCATTTTTTCTGACGGTGCAGGCGCAAGCGCGCGTTTCGGTCCCCCTCGATCCAGCGCTCAACCAGAATGAAAAGATCAGTCCAGACAGTCTGCGGGCAGGCATAGCCGCACCAGACCCGCCCCAACGCCGAGGTGAACAGAAACAGGCCAAGGCCCGCCATGATCAACAGGCCCGCGACGAAATAGAATTCATGCGGCCAGATCTCAATCCAGAAGAAATAAAACCGTCGCCCGGCAAGATCGAGCAACACCGCCTGATCCGGCAGTTCGGGACCACGGTCCCAACGGATCCAAGGCAGCAGGTAATAGATGCCCAAGGTAACCGCCATGATCACCCATTTGAGAGTGCGGAACTTTCCCGAGACTCGGCGGGGAAAGATTGGCTCCCTTGCGGCGTAAAGGCTGGGGGCTTGGCTCGAATCGCTCAACTTCTGGCTCCGATCCTGTGACAGGTCTGATTGTGTTCTCCCAGAGACCGGGGATCGAGACTTTGACGTGGATCAAAATTCGCATCCCATATGTGCATTTTGCACAAATGTCGCAGCCCTGCGGGAGCGCCGCACACAAACTGTGCGGTCAGATCAAGGGGGTAGATCCGCGCTCTCGGCGCAGCCAGTTGACGAAATGCCGCGCACCGGGGCGCAGCACACCGGGACGATGGACAATATGGTATCCACGCCCTTGTTCTTCACAAAAAAGCTCGGTCAGACGCCCTGCGGCAACATCCGGCGCGACGAATTCGCGCACCGAGACCGCAACCCCCTGCCCCGCCCGCAGGGCCTCCATCAAGAGGTTACCGGGTAAAACGACTCGCCCTGCTTTAAGGCTGTCTTCCACCCCGCGGGAGCGGAGCCAAACAGAGGCTTCATTGGTGCCGATTTCCTCCAGCCACGGCAGGTCAAGCAGGTCCTCCGGCTGTTTCACCGCTCGCTGGTCCAAAAGGCCCGGAGCTGCCACCACCACCATAGGCGACGCCAGCAGCATCTCGGCCTCAAGACCGGGCCAAGCGCCGCTTCCGTATCGCAGCGCAACGTCGATGCCACCGGGTGTGAGCTGTACCACCTCGCCGGTGGGATCAATCACCAGATCCACCTCAGGATAGGCCTGCCGAAACCCGGCCAGACGCGGCATCAACCAATGGGTGGCAAACATCGGCGTACAGGTTACATGGAGCGGCTGCCCTGCGCCGCGCGTTGTCAAATCCTGTACCGCCATGCGAATTGCACCAAACCCCAGCGTCAAGGCCTGTGCGAGCTGCTCGCCCTCCGGCGTCAGTCGCAATGCGCGACCTGACCTGTCCAAGAGCGGCACTCCCATATGGGCCTCAAGCTGACGCAATTGTTGGCTGATTGCTGCGTGACTGACGTTCAGCTGCGCGCCCGCTTGTTGCAGGTTCCCGGTTTCAGAAAAAACCGAAAAAGCCCGAAGGGCCGCCATTGAAGGCATATCACGCCAGTTCATATGTAAGTTATCCTTACATGTTAGATTTCTTCCTGACTCGCATAAAACACGACTTCAGGCAAGCATGAGCACAGATCCAGCGTGTGGATCACATGCCGAGGAGAGTGAACATGTTAGTTGATATTTATGCCCGCACCCTGTTGAACGCGACCCGCCACAGCGATCTTCCGCAACGGCCAATGCCAGTGGCCTACCGCAGCCCCAAGGTCCGCCCCGGCATATGGCGTCGTATCGTGACCGCCCTGATCAAGGCGCGGAAAGAGACACGCGATAGCCAATCTCCCTGCCAACCGCACATCGCGACCTGCAAATAGCCTTAGTAGTGATTAGAGGGAAAAGACGCCGGCTCCCCAGGAAACGCGCGAACAAGCAGGGAACCGGCGTCGTAAAGACCCGCCAGTCAACCCAGCGGGGCACGGCGAAATCCGAGGCCTGACACGATAGCCTTCCCAACCATGGCCCTGAATTTCGTCTTGATACCGTTTTGTCATCTGCATGCTTGCGCAGCCTTGATGCAGATCAACTCGACCAAAGTTCACACCAAAAAACGCCGCTGTTTTGCACAGGTCCGGCGCGCCTGCACATCCAATTTACTGTCCCCAACTAAAAAGGCCGCCCCGTTTGGAGCGGCCTGCTTTTTCCGTGTCAGATCGCGATTTACTCGCCACCACCCAACTGGTGCACATAGGCACTCACCGCGCGGATTTCGGCCTCACTCAGGCGGGTATCCCAGTTCGGCATGACCCCGTAGCGAGAGTTCCAGACGGTTTCATAGACGGTCTCGTAATCGCCACCATAGAGCCAGATGGCATCTTTGAGGTTCGGAGCGCCCTGATAGATATCCCCCGAGGCGTCTTCGCCATGACAGGAGGCACAGTTCGCCTCAAAGACAGCCGCACCAGCTGCCACTTGGCTTGCATCTTGTGGCGTATCCGACAGGGACATCACATAGTTGACCACCTGACTGACCTGCTCTTTTTCCAGCAGCCCATCACGCCCGAAGGCAGGCATCGCGGAGAAGCGCGCATCGTCGCTTTCCTCATTGCGGATACCGTAGGACACGGTGGTGTGGATGTCTTCCATCGTACCACCCCAAAGCCAGTCATCGTCCAAGAGGTTCGGATACCCTTTGGCACCCGCCGCACCAGAGCCGTGACACTGCGCACACCAGGTCTTGAACACCGCAGCCCCAGCAGACACCGCATAGCCCTCAAGCTCCGGGTGACCCGGAATGGCCGCAAGTTCCAGTGCCTCCAACTGTGCGTTGATCGGTGCATTTGCCGTTTCGACCGCAGCGATTTCAGCTTCAACCTTGGCGCGCGAGGACCAGCCCAACATGCCAGAGGTTGCCTCACTCACCAGCGGCCAAGCCGGATAGGCGATGCTATAGCCGATCCCCCAGACGATGGTGGCGTAGAACACCCAAAGCCACCAGCGCGGCATCGGGTTGTCGAACTCCATGATCCCATCCCACTCATGGCCGGTGGTGTTTGGGTCACCTTCTTGGATCTTTACGGTGTTTTTGTTGCCCGTCTCACTCATTTCTGGGCCTCCGGTTGAGCGGCGCTCTCTGACGCCGGCTTATCCGCGTTGCGGAAGGGGATATTGGCTGTGTCCTCATAAGTTCTGGTGGAGCCGGGGCGAAACGCCCAGAACACGACACCAATGAAAAAGAGGAACAGAAAGAGAAGCATCCAGCTGTCAGCGAACTGTCGCAGCAAGGAATAGGTTTCCATGGCTCAATCCTCCCTTACCGGCTTGCGTCAGGTGTGAAGGTCGAGAAATCGACCAACGTGCCCAACATCTGCAGATAAGCGATCAATGCGTCCGCTTCAGAGACACCCGGTTGACCGTCGAAGTTCCGCACGTTGACGTTCTCGCCGTACCGCTCCAGCAGCCCGTCATAGTCACTGTCGGGATCAGCCTGAGCGCGGAAATCGCGGCGCGCTTCTTCGATCATCTCGTCCGAGTAGGGCACGCCAACAATGGCATTGGTGGCCATCAGATCACCGATATACTTGCCGTCGATGCGGGTGCGCTCGAGGAAGTCATACTTCGGCATCACCGATTCCGGCACCACCGCCTGCGGGTCGCGCAGGTGATCGACGTGCCACTCGTCCGAGTAACGCCCCCCCACACGGGCCAGATCCGGCCCGGTGCGTTTGGAGCCCCACTGGAACGGGTGGTCGTACATCGACTCTGCCGCCAGTGAGTAGTGGCCATAGCGTTCGACCTCATCGCGCATCGGGCGGATCATCTGGCTATGACAGACGTAACAGCCTTCGCGAATATAGATGTCGCGCCCTGCCAGCTCGAGCGGGGTGTAGGGACGCATGCCCTCCACCTCCTCGATGGTGTTCTCCAGATAGAACAACGGGGTGATCTGCACCAAGCCACCAATGGTGACGACGAGAAAGGAACAGATCAGCAGAAGCGTTGCGTTCGTCTCGAGGATTTTATGCTTGTCGAGAATTGCCATCTCTCCGGCCCTCCTTATTCAGCCGGGACCGCGACGGACAGGCTGGCCTCTTTGGCCGGCGCCCGACGAACGGTCATCCAGAGGTTGTAGCACATGACCAGCGACCCGGAGAGGAACAGAACCCCGCCCAAACCACGCATCACATACATCGGAAGCTTCGCAGCCACGGTGTCGGCAAAAGACCACACGAGGAAGCCGTTTGCGTCCACTTCACGCCACATCAGACCTTCCATGATACCGGTCACCCACATGGACGCCGCGTAGAGCACGATGCCGATGGTGGCGAGCCAGAAGTGCCAGCTGACGAGGCTCAGCGAATAGAGCCGTTCGCGCTTCCACAGAACCGGCGTCAGGTAATAGAGCGCACCGAAGGTGATCATACCGTTCCAGCCGAGCGCACCGGAATGCACGTGACCAATGGTCCAGTCCGTGTAATGCGACAGCGAGTTCACCGCGCGGATCGACATCATCGGACCCTCAAACGTGGACATGCCGTAGAAACCAACCGAGATCACCAGCATCCGAAGAACCGGATCGGTGCGCAGCTTGTCCCAAGCGCCCGAAAGCGTCATCAGACCGTTGATCATACCACCCCACGACGGCATCCACAGCACGACCGAGAACACCATGCCGAGGGTCGAAGCCCAATCCGGCAGCGCGGTGTAGTGCAGGTGGTGCGGACCAGCCCAGATGTAGATGAAGATCAGCGCCCAGAAGTGGATGATCGACAGTTTATAGCTGTAAACCGGACGATCTGCTTGTTTTGGGATGAAATAGTACATCATGCCGAGGAAACCTGCGGTCAGGAAGAAGCCCACAGCGTTGTGGCCATACCACCATTGCACCATGGCATCCTGCACCCCCGGCCAGACGATCACCGACTTGGAACCCCAGATCGACACCGGAATGGTCAGGTTGTTGACCACATGCAGCATGGCAACGGTCACGATGAAGGCGAGGAAGAACCAGTTTGCCACATAGATGTGGCGCTCTTTGCGGCGAATGATAGTGCCCAGGAAAACGGCCAGATAGGCGACCCAGACGACGGTCAGCCACAGATCAACATACCATTCGGGTTCAGCATATTCTTTGGACTGCGTGCCGCCCAGAAGATAACCGGTCGCGGCCAGAACGATAAAGAGTTGATAGCCCCAGAACACGAACCACGCGAGGTTACCGCCCCACAACCGCGCCGCAGACGTCCGCTGCACGATGTAGAAAGAGGTTGCGATCAGCGCGTTGCCCCCAAACGCAAAAATCACTGCAGAAGTGTGCAATGGACGCAACCGGCCAAAGTTCGCAAATCCTTCGGACCAGTCGAAGTTCAGAACCGGAAACGCCAACTGGAACGCGATGAACGTTCCCACGAGGAACCCCGCCACACCCCAGAACGCGGTTGCAATGACGCCCGCGCGCACGACGCCATCGAGGTATTCCCCGGTGACGGGAGCCGCGACCGGCTCGTCGGTACTGCGTAGCGTTGACAAAAACAGGCCACCTGCGACGAGCATCAAGATCACCGCATGTACCTGATAGGCCAGATCCCTGGCATAGCCGGCGGCGATCATGAAGAAGACCGTCAATACGCCAAGCACTATCAGCTTGAGATAATTAGACATTTCATGCCCCTTTGAATGATTCACCCGAATCGTACCCCTCGCAGATACACCTCGGGCGTCGTTTTCCCCGTCCCTGATGCCAGAGCGAGGTTTTGCAAACATTGATCTGCATCAAGATGCTGGCGTTTGGGATGTGTCATGTCACCTCACGGGATACGGGTAACCTGAGAACCAAGGCCCCGTTACCTTCAACCGGAATCACGGGATTTGGGAAAAGGTAAGCTCATGACGTACAAGACAATTCTGACAGTGCGATCCACTCCAAACGGATCGACAACTGCATTGGACCAAGCCGAGACCATGGTGCGCCGCGCTGATGGGCATCTGGATGTTCTGTGCCTTGGGGTAGATCGCACCCGCGTGGGGTACTATGACGGCGGTGCGAATGCGATTGCCATCAACACAATGCTGGATCGCGCCCGTGAAGAAGTGCAGGCAACCGAAGAAAGCACCAAGCAATATCTCTCTGGTAGCGACGTGCCGCGCAGCCTCTCCACCGCAATTGCCCCATTTGGCGATATTTCTCGGGTCACCTCGCATCATGCGCGCTTTAGCGATCTGGTGGTGATGGATCTGCCTTATGGCGAAGGTCAGGGGCCGGAAGTCGAGCCAATCGTCGAGGCTGCCCTCTTTGACACGCGCACCCCGGTTCTCGTGATGCCAGAGGGGACAACACTTGCTGCATCACCCAAAACCGTCCTCGTCGCATGGGATGAAAGCATCGAAGCCCTCACGGCCGTACGAAAAGCCCTGCCCCTCCTTCAGTCTGCAGATCTGGTTCGGATCACTGTAATTGATCCGCCAAAACACGGGATCGAACGCTCAGATCCCGGTGGCATGTTGTGTCAGATGCTGGCCCGCCACGGCGTCGCCTGCGAGATTGACGTCCTCAGCAAAACGCTGCCGCGCATCTCTGATGTGCTGTGCCGTCACGCAACAGATACGGATGCAGAGCTTATTGTGATGGGCGCTTATGGGCATTCGCGCTTCCGTGAGTCGATCCTCGGCGGCGCAACGCGCAATATGCTCGAGCATGCAAAAGTCCCGGTGCTGATGGCGCATTGATGGCACCACGCGCAGTCGCGCGTTTTTGGGCAATTGGCCGGTCTAAATCGGGACCGGCCTCATCTATTGGAGATGGCGCCTCACATCATGGCCCTAGAAAGCGACGTGGGCTTATTATTCGAATTTGTAAATTCAACCAGTGATGGTGGTTGAGAAACCCGGTTTGAGAAAATTTCGCCTCAGGCCGACCAAATTCAAATGCCAGCCCATTCCCGTTCAAAAACGCCGAATCAACGCGACACTGGAAATTCTCTAACCAAGCACACCGCCGTCGCTATCGTCTCCGGCCTCTTCGATCAGGCGGCGCATATCGGGCACCGTAACATGCCGCTTTCCTTCCAATTCGATCACACCCGACTTCCTAAGCGCAGAGATTTGACGGCTCACGGTTTCCAAGGTCAGGCCCAGATAATCCGCCATCGCCTCACGCGTCAGCTTCAGATCAAAGCTGACAGCACCACTGGCGGCATCCACACTGAGCGACGCATCGCGCCTTGCGATAATCGACAAGAGACTGGCGATCTTCTCACGCGCGGTTTTACGCCCGAGCACCAACATCCACTCACGCGCTGCATCAAGCTCATCCAGTGTCATTTCCAGCAATCGATGCGCGATATGAGGTGTTCGCGTCATCAAATCTTCAAAAGGTTTTTTTCGAAAACAACACATTACAACGTCTGTCGTCGCGACGACATCATATGCAGATCCATCGCGCCCGGGCCGGCCTACAAAATCGCTCGGCAGCAACAGACCAACCATCTGAGTGCGCCCATCCTCCATCGTCTGGGTTAAAGTCGCGATCCCAGACACCACCGAACCGACAAAGTTCATCTGATCTCCGGACCAGATCACGGTCTGCCCAGCCTCATAGCTGCGATAGAACTTGATCGCGTCGAGTGCCTCGAGCTCGTCCGAATCACAACGGGCGCACACGGCGCGGTGGCGAATTGGGCAATCCGCACACTCGATCGACTGGAATTGGGCAAGGGACATACGCGCCTCTGGTTGATCTGAGTCAAAGCCGACAATGCCGACCATCCCTATCGTAATCCTATGACACAGGAATCTCAATTGGCACGGCTCGGACTATTCGACGCAAAGGTGCCCAGATACACGAGCTATCCCACTGCGCCTCATTTCAAAAATGATGTAAGCGCAAAAGGATTCGCTGATTGGATCAAGGCCATTAAACCCGGTGCGGAGATCTCCTTATACGTGCATGTGCCGTTCTGTCGCAGGCTATGTTGGTTTTGCGCTTGTCGCACTCAAGGCACGCAATCGGATTCTCCGGTGCGCGCTTATCTGGACGTTTTAAAGCAGGAAATTGCACTTCTGGCGCGTCACCTGCCGGAGGGCGTGAGTCTGGCCCGGCTGCATTGGGGCGGAGGAACACCGACGCTACTGTCTGCAGAAATGATGGCGGAACTGGCAGAGGCGATATTCGCCGTCACCCCGCTGGCGAAGGGCGGCGAGTTCTCGGTAGAGATCGACCCCAATGAGATTGACGAACCTCGTCTAGATGCGCTCGCCGCAACCGGGATGAACCGCGCGTCGATCGGTGTGCAAGATTTCGACCCTGAAATTCAGGAAACAATAGGTCGCATCCAGCCGTTTGATCTCACCCGTGATGCGGTTGACATGATCCGCGCACGTGGGATTGCCAGCCTTAACGCTGATATCCTGTTTGGCTTGCCACATCAGACACGGATGCGCATGACCGAGAGCGTGCAGAAGCTCCTGTCGTTGTCGCCTGACCGGGTTGCGCTCTATGGGTATGCACATGTGCCGTGGATGGCACGACGGCAGAATATGATCCCCACCGACAGCCTGCCCTCGCCGAAAGCACGATTGCAACTGTTTGAAACGGCTCAGCGTTTGTTCATGTGGGACGGATATCGCGAAATTGGCATCGACCACTTTGCCACGCCCCATGATGGACTTGCTGTGGCGGCACGAACTGGCAAGCTGCGCCGGAACTTCCAAGGCTACACCGACGATCGCGCAGAGGTGCTGATCGGATTGGGAGCCTCGTCGATTTCGCGCTTCCCGCAAGGCTACGCACAAAACGCGCCTTCCACATCCGCCTATACCAAGGCGATCCGTGATGGGCAGTTCTCGACCGCACGTGGACATGTTTTTGCAGGTGAAGACCTGCTGCGTGGGCGCATGATCGAGGGGTTGATGTGCGACTTTGCGATTTCCTCGGAGGAAATACTGACGACGTTTGACATTGCGCCTGCCGCACTGGACAGGATGTATCGTGACGTGTCGGCTGCGTTTCCCGACATGCTTGATCTACATGTAGATGGGATCCGTATTCGCCCGGAGGGTAAACCTCTGACCCGCATGATTGCACGCCACTTTGACGCTTATGATCTTAGCAAAGCCGGGCACAGTTCCGCCATCTAGGCGGCCACATAATATCCGGTGACATCGTTTTGGGAAGGCGAGGGAAGCGAGGGCGCTGCCCTCGCGCTCCCGGGATATTTTTAGTTAGAAGAAATACGACAGGTGCTTTGGGTTAAACGCCTGTCACGGCTGAAAGCAGATGCCTTGTGTATTCCTCTTTGGGATTGGCAAAGACCTCTTCTGCAGCGCCCTGCTCCACCACATCGCCAGCTTTCATCACCAGAATCTCATGCGACATGGCGCGCACCACGTTGAGATCATGGCTGATAAAGAGATAGGCCAGCCCGTAACGGGCCTGCAGATCGCGCAGCAAATCAACGATCTGAACCTGAACCGTCATATCAAGCGCCGATGTGGGCTCGTCCAGCACCACCAGTTTCGGGCGTAGTACCATGGCGCGGGCAATCGCTATACGCTGGCGTTGTCCGCCAGAAAACTCATGCGGGTAGCGATCCATGGCGGCGGGATCGAGGCCGACCTCCTCCATCACTTCCGCCACCAGTTCACGTGGTTTGCGGTGTTGATCGACCTCGTGGATGGCCAGGCCTTCGGCGATGATTTGCTGACAGGTCATCCGCGGTGACAGCGACCCAAAGGGATCCTGAAATACGATCTGCATATCCTTGCGCAGGCGGCGCAACTCGCGCGTCGACCATTTGCGCAGGTCCTGACCCTGAAAACGCACTTCGCCCTCGGAAGCGATCAGACGCATGATCGCCAGCGCCATCGTGGTTTTGCCAGAACCGGATTCCCCGACAATGCCGAGGGTTTCACCGGCGCGCACCGAAAGCGACATCGGGTTCACGGCCCTCACATGGCCAACCGTACGTTTGAGCAGGCCGCGCTGGATCGGGAACCAGACTTTGAGGTCGTTTGCCGCGACAAGCTCCTCCGCATTCTCAGGGACCGACCCCGGCCTGCCGGAGGGCTCAGCCGCCAGCAGTTTCTGTGTGTAGGGGTGTTTGGGATCGGCAAACAGCTCTTCGGTGGGACCCTCTTCGACGATCTCGCCGGATTTCATCACGCAGACCCGATCAGCGATGCGGCGCACGATCGACAGATCATGGGTGATGAACAAAAGCCCCATGCCTTCGCTTGATTTCAGATCCGCCAGAAGGTCGAGGATCTGCGCCTGAATGGTCACATCAAGCGCCGTGGTGGGTTCGTCCGCAATCAGCACGTCTGGTTTATTGGCAAGCGCCATCGCGATCATCACCCGCTGACGCTGCCCACCCGAGAGCTGATGTGGGTAGGCGCCAAGCCGGGTTTCGGCGTCGCGGATACCGACCTTGTTCAACAGGTCCAGAATGCGCCCGCGCGCGTCTTCGCCCATTACGCCCTGATGTAGGGCAAGCGCCTCGCCCAGCTGTTTTTCAATGCTGTGCAACGGGTTGAGCGAGGTCATCGGCTCTTGGAAGATGAAGGAGATATCATTGCCGCGCACCCGTCGCAGGGTGCGTTCATCTGCGCCGATCATTTCCTGCCCATCATAGGTGACGGAGCCGGAGACCTGTGCGCTGTCGCCGAGCAATTGAACCGTGGACAGTGCGGAAACCGATTTGCCAGACCCCGACTCGCCCACCAGTGCAACCGTTTCACCGCGCGACACCGTAAAGGACACGCCCTTAACCGCCTCGGTGAGCTGACCGTCTTGGCGAAAGGCAACGCGAAGGTCCTTGACCTGAAGAATGGGAGATTGCGTCATTGGTGCGACCCGCCCGGGCGAGAGGTCGCGCGTTTTTCAATCCTCATGTCTGCATGGCTCATGAAAAAGTCTTTCTCGGGTCAAACGCGTCCCGCACGCCTTCAAAGATGAAGACCAGAAGCGAGAGCATGATTGCAAAGGTAAAGAAGGCGGTGAAGGCAAGCCACGGCGCTTGCAGGTTCTGTTTGGCTTGTAGGGTCATCTCGCCCAGCGATGGCGCCGAAGACGGCAGGCCAAAGCCGAGGAAATCAAGACTCGCCAAGGTGCCGATGGTGCCGGTCACGATGAACGGCAGCATGGTGAGTGTCGCAACCATCGCATTCGGCAGCATATGGCGGAACATGATGGTGACGTTCCCCACGCCAAGCGCCTTGGCCGCGCGTACATATTCGAGGTTGCGCGCCCGTAGAAACTCCGCGCGCACCACGCCCACAAGCGCCGTCCAGCTGAACAGGATCATCAAAAACACCAGGAGCCAGAAACTGCGCCCCAAGATCGCAAACATGATGATGATGACATAAAGCGATGGCGTTGCGGACCAGATCTCGATCACGCGCTGGAAGATCAGATCCACCCAGCCGCCAAAGAACCCCTGCACGGCGCCCGCCACAATCCCGATCAGGCTTGCGGCGATCGTAACCACGAGGGTGAAGACGATCGAGAGCCGAAAACCATAGATGACCCGCGCCAGCACGTCGCGTTTGGTGTCATCGGTGCCCAGCCAATTCTGCCCATTAGGCGGCAGCGGCGCGGCCCCGGAGCGATCTACTGGCGTGTCAAAGCTGTAGGGGATCGGCGGCCAGAGCGACCAGCCCTCGACAAAATCCTCTCCCGCATAGGTGCTCGCATCAATTTCGGCGATGATGCCATCGGGATCATCGAAACAGTCCAGACTGCCGCCGGACGCGATCAGGCATTTCACTTCCGGGTCGCGATAGACGGCCTCAGTCTGGAAATCACCCCCAAAGGCAGTCTCCGGGTAGAAGTTCCAGATCGGAGTAAAATACTCGCCGCGATAGTTCACGAGGATCGGTTTGTCGTTGGCCAATACATCCGCAAACAGCGACAGGCCAAACAGCACAATAAAGATCCTGAGCGACCAGAGGGCCCGGCGGTTGCGCTTGAAGTTGTTCCAGCGGCGTTGGTTCAGAGGAGACAGTGCCATTATATCACCCCTCCCGCTTTTCAAAATCGATGCGCGGATCGACCAGCACGTACATGATGTCAGACAAGATCCCCACCACTAGGCCCATTAGCCCGAAGATGAAAAGCGTTCCAAAAACAATAGGGTAATCGCGTGCCACCGCGGCCTCAAACCCAAGCCGCCCCAGTCCGTCCAGCGAGAAGATCGTCTCGATGATCAGGCTGCCGGTGAAGAAGATCGAGATAAACACACCCGGAAACCCTGCGATCACGATCAGCATCGCATTGCGGAACACATGCCCATAGAGCACCCGGTTCTCGGTGAGCCCCTTGGCGCGCGCGGTCATGACATACTGTTTCTTGATCTCATCCAGAAAGGAGTTCTTGGTCAGCAGTGTAAGCGTTGCAAAGGCGGATATGGTGGAGGCCACAACCGGCAAAGTGATGTGCCAGAAATAGTCGCCAATCTTGCCCAAAAGGCTCATGCTTTCCCAGTTTTCCGATGTCAGTCCCCGCAGCGGGAAGATCTGCCAATACGACCCGCCCGCCAAGAGCACCAGCAGCAGGATCGCAAACAAAAAGCCCGGTATGGCGTAGGCTGCGATAATCACGCCGCTTGTCCAGCTGTCAAATTTGCTGCCATCACGCAGCGCTTTTTTTACTCCCAATGGAATGGAAATCATATATGCGATCAGCGTCGACCACAGGCCGAGCGAGATTGACACCGGCATTTTCTCCATCACCAGATCAATCACCCCGACATTGCGGAAATAACTCTCGCCAAAGTCGAGCCGGACGTAGTTCCACATCATATTGAGGAAACGTTCGAGCGGTGGCTTGTCAAAACCGAACTCGCGCTCCAGCTCCTCAATGAACTCAGGCGGCAGGCCGCGCCCACCGGCATACTGGCTCTCAGCTTGGCCGACGGTTTCTGCGCCGCCATCGTTTGCGGCACCGGCAAAGCCCCCAAAGACGTCGCCGCCGCCCTCAAGACGGGCGATCATCTGTTCAACCGGACCACCGGGAACGAATTGAACCAGCGCGAAATTCACCACCATGATCCCGATCAAGGTCGGGATCACCAGCAAGAGGCGCCGCAGAATATAGTTTAGCATCGGGGATTTACCTCAGCGCGCCAGCATCTCGCAGCGCTTTGGCCTTGTCCTCGTTATACCACCAGAAGTCCAGATACCCGAGGCTGTAGGGTGGGATTTCCGCCGGATGTTCGTATTGGTCGTAATAGGCCGCCCAATGGTTCGGGTTGTACCACAGCGGGATCATGATGAACTCATGCCGCAACGCGCGATCAAGCGCAGTCATGATCGCCGTTTCTTCCTCGCGCGTTTCCGCGCGCAGCGATTTTGTGATGATCGCATCAATCAGCGGCGAGGCCAGACCAGCTGGGTTAAATAGCGAATAGGTCGAGGCCTCAGACCCGAACCGCTGCTCCAGCCCCGTACCCGTCCCAAGGAAGGTCGTGTAGCTGTCCACGACCAGATCATAGTCCCGTTCTCGCTCGCGGCTGGTGTATTGCGCGGTGTCGACCACCTCAAAATTAACCGCAATGCCGAGATTTTCGAGGTTATCAACGAAATTCTCCATCACGCCACGCGTGGTAGGTGACGACGAAGAGGAGAACAGGAAATTCAGTTCAAACGGTGCGCCCTCGGGCGTCACCCGCTTGCCGTTGTCGCCAACAACATAGCCTGCGTCCTCTAGCATTGCGGCAGCTTTACGCGCGTTGCGGCGATCAAACAGTCGGGCAGGATCAGATGTTGCCGGAACATAGACCTCTTCGCTCAGCATCTCTGGCGGGACCAGATCACCGAGACTTTCGAGGAATTCACGCTCCGCACCTTCGGGAGTGCCCGTCGCCATCAAGGGCGAGTTCTGGGTGAAGGACGCGCGGCGTTCGAACAACCCATAGAGTAGGCTTTCATTGGACCACTCAAAATTGAACGCCAAGGCCAGCGCCTCACGGACACGGCGGTCCTGAAGCTTGGGGGATGCCAGATTGAACACAATACCGGAGGCCGTGGGCGGTGCACCATTGGGCAGTTCTTCGAGCTTTACAGCACCGCTATCAACCTTGGGGAAGTCATAACCGCTGGCCCATTTCTTGCTGTCGCCCTCGGCACGGAATGTATACTCGCCCGCCTTGAACGCCTCAAACGCGGCGGTGTCATCGGCAAAGATCTCAACCCGCAGCGCATCAAAGTTATGACGCCCCTGATTAACCGGAAGATCCTTTCCCCAGTAATCGGGATTGCGTTTGAGTACGATGCGACGCGACAGGTCAATTTCATCAATCACATAGGGGCCAGAGCCCGGAGGTCCTTCAATCCAGTTCTCGTTGAGCTTCTGACCGGTCTCTTCGAACCATTTCTTCGACCATGCAGGCACCCCGCCCACCTGTTCGACCAAGCTGCGGCGGGAGACACCGTCAGCAAAATAGAACTTGATGGTGTAGTCATCGATGACTTCGACCTTGGGGATCAGCTTGCGGACAAAATCGGCGTAGGACTGCAACCCCTGATCGAGCAGCAGGTTATGGCTGAAGGCAATGTCATGGGCTGTCACCGGAGTGCCATCCGAGAAACGCGCCTCAGGCCGCATGCGGAAAATGACCCAGCTTTTGTCTTCGGGATATTCTACGCTTTCGCACAGCAAGCAGTAGGATTGGCCGTATTTATCCGCAGGCGCTGCATCCGCAAGCAGGCTTTCATATGGGTAGACAGAAAAGGCATGCGCCCGCCCTTTGCCAGAGTAGGGATTCATACTGTCCAGTGTGCCGATAAAAGGAACTGCCAGTTCCCCCCCTTTGGGCGCATCCGGGTTCACGTAATCGAAGTGCTCAAAATCCGCCGGGTAGTCGAGATCTCCGTAGAAGGAATATCCGTGGCTTTTTGTGATGGCGCCGTCTTCGGCACTGCTCGCCGCAAGAACAGATGTCATCAGCGCCGCTGCGGACAGTAGCGCAGCAGTGGTGAAGGGCTTGATCCACGATCGGGTGCGGGACTTCGCAGCCACTTTAGCCATTCCACGCGCGTGTCTGATCGTCATCTGCCTAACCCTTCTTATGTGGCGCCATTGTCCGTGTATCACCGGATCTGACGTTTTATCTGCTTCTAACAAAGCTAAAGGCCAGAGCGCCTTGTTTTCAAGCCGAGAATGCCGCCTCGCAGTGATTTGAAAGCCAATCCTCGCCGATCAGCGCGAATGCACCGCAATTGTCTGCGGTACAGGTCGCCACAAGAAGAAAGGCCGCAGCGTGGGCTGCGGCCTTTTCTCAGGAATTCTGTGATCGGAGGATCAGTTTGCCAGGCTTTCCAGATAGGCAATCAGGTTCACCCGGTCCTCGACCTTTTTCAGGCCAGCAAAGGACATGGTGGTGCCCGACGCATATGCCGACGGCTTGGTGAGGAACTCGCTCAGATGCTCAGGGGTCCAGTTGCCCTCGAGACCAGTGAGAGCGCCGGAATAACCAAAGCCCGCTACAGAAGCGATATCGCGACCGACGACGCCATCGAGGTGCGGACCTGTCGAATCTGTGCCGTCAACCTTGTGACAAGCAGAACACTTGCGGAAGACCTTGGCACCTTTGTCGACATCAGCCTCCGCCATCAGCGTCGCAAAGTCCACTTCAGGCTCGTCACTTGCGCCACCAGCGTCAGCCACTTCGATGACGTAAGACGCCTCGCCGTGTGCCTCAACGTGATAAAGCTCCTCGGCAACCCATTTGCCCAAGAGGAACACAAGGAACGCGCCACAGAAACCTGCAGTCGCTTTGGTGAGTGTCATTGTGTCAAACATGATAGCGTGTCCATTTCAGCTGTCTTCCACGGTGTCTAAGGCTTCCCCTATCAACTGGCAAGGTATAGACACCGCGACTAAACGACCAAATTCCCAAGTTTTTGCAAAGATGACGCAGCTATGACCCAAAAAATCGCGATACAGGGCGAACTCGGCTCTTACAGCCATGAGGCCTGCCGCAACAAGCGGCCCGATATGGAGGTGCTGCCCTGCCGTGGTTTTGAGGATGCAATCAACGCTGTGCGCTCGGGCGAGGCGGAGTTGGCGATGCTACCTGTGGAGAATACCACCTACGGGCGGGTGGCCGATATTCACCGCTTGCTGCCGCATTCTGGTCTCAAGATCATTGACGAGGCCTTCGTGCGCGTTCACATCAATCTGCTTGGTGTTCCGGGTGCAAAACTCGAAGACATCCGCGAGGCGCATTCGCATTTGGTCTTGCTGCCACAATGCGCAAGCTTCCTGCGTGATCACAACATTCAGGGCCGGGTGAGCCCCGACAATGCGCGTGCGGCGCGCGAAGTGGCCGAACGCGGCGACGTAACCCACGCAGCACTAGCCTCTGAACTGGCCGGAGAAATCTACGGTCTAAACGTGCTGGCCCGCCACATCGAGGATCAAGGCAACAACACCACCCGCTTTTTGACGATGGCGCGTGAGGCAGACACCAGCCGCCGGGGCGAAAACGGCATGATCACCAGTTTTGTCTTTCAGGTGCGCAACATCCCCGCTGCGCTTTATAAGGCGATGGGCGGCTTTGCGACCAATGGGGTCAATATGACCAAGCTGGAGAGCTACATGGTCAACGGCTCTTTCACAGCGACTCAGTTTTACGCCGACATTGACGGCCACCCCGAGGACGAAAATGTGCGCCTCGCCATGGATGAACTGAACTATTTCACAACCGATGTGGAAATTCTGGGCGTCTACCCAGCAGACCTCAAACGCTGACACCCAGAGATTGGCCCCGCGATGAGGGCCAATCCCAAGGGGGGGGTACGCGCCTCAGCCGATCAGCGCACCGTCCTCGCGCCAGACGGCAACAATAGAAGAACGCGGCTTGCCAGCGCCATCCGGCCATGCACCGCCGGGGTGCTGCACGCCGACAAAGGCCACTTTTTTATCCAGCGACCAGCACAAGCCAGTGACCTCAGCACCATTCGGCACCGTCATAAACCGGGCGATCTCGCCGGATTCTGGGTCGCCAACCAGCATCTGATTGTTACCCTGCCCCTCGAATTCGCCTTCGTTGTCGTCGTCCCCATCGGTCTGAATCCAAAGCATACCGTCGGAAGAAAAGGCCATGCCATCGGGCGAGTTGAACATGTTGCCTTCGTTGATGTTGGCAGACCCGGCGTAGGCATTGTTGTAGACCTTCGGATTGCCCGCCATCACATAGAGATCCCACGTAAAGGCCTCTGCGGCGTGATTCTCATCTGCCGGAGCCCAGCGCACGATCTGCCCGAAGTTGTTGGTCTCGCGGGGGTTTGGTCCGTTGACAGAGGTATCATCCCCACCCGCATTAGGCTTCACGCCACGGTTCTTGTTGTTGGTCAGCGCGCAATAGCCCTCCGCCTTGAGCGGGTTGCAGGCCACCCATTCCGGACGGTCCATGGTGGTACCACCAACAGCAGAGGCCGCCATGCGCGTGAAACAGAGGATCTCTGCCTGCTCCATGCCGGTCGTCTCTGGCGTCAATGCCAGCCATTCACCGGTCTGGTCGTCGTTGAACTTTGCCACATAGAGCTGGCCATCATCCAACAGACCCTCGGTTGGCTCACCTTCGGCCCAAGTGTTGGTCGAGACGTATTTATATAGATATTCGCCGCGCTCATCATCGCCCAGGTAGACGACGATCCGACCATCAGAAGCCTGCACCATCTCGGCGTTTTCATGTTTGAAACGGCCGAGTGCTGTGCGTTTCACCGGTGTGGACGATGCATCCGCCGGGTTGATTTCGGTCACAAACCCATGGCGGTGTGGCTCGTTGGGTTCTTTCGACAAATCATACCGCTCGTCGAACTTTTCATAGGCATAGCGACCTTCGCCGCCGATGCCATAACGAATGTAACCTTCGCCTTCGGGCATTGCACCGGTGGCACCGAAGTAACCGTTAAAGTTCTCTTCGCAGGTCAAATAGGTGCCCCAAAGGGTCTTCCCCGCTCCACAGTTGTTCATGGTGCCCTTCACCCGGCGTCCCGCTGGGTCGGCGTGGGTTTGCACCAGTGGATGACCGGCCAGCGGACCCGCCAGAACAATTTCTGTCTCATGGGTGATCCGGCGATTGTAGGGACTGTCTTTGACCACCTGATAGCCGTTGTCACCCCGCGCGACTTCCATGACAGTGACGCCCTGAAGGTTCTTCAGCAGCATCACCTCCTCGGCAGATTGCGGCACGCCCTCAGAGGCTGCAGGCAAGTTGATCTTCGGGTTCACATATTCCGAGTTCACAGCAATGATCTCGCGCCCGTCGACCTCAAAGAGCTCCATACCGTCCGTGTTCTCGCCAAAGACCTTGTCGGACATCTCTGCCGACACACCGGTTTCGGGAGAATAGGCCCCTTCGGCCTCGGACCAAAGCGCATCCCCCCAACGCACCAAAACCTGTGAGGTGTAGCCCTCGGGGACATGAACCGCGTGATCGGTGGCAATATCGATGGGCTTGAACGCAAATCTTGCGTGCCCTTCCGCGCGCGACGCTGTGGTGGAGGACATCAAGCCAGTGCCAAAGACCGCCGCACCAGAGCCAAAGGCCAGCGCACCACCGAGAAAGCCCCGGCGAGAGACGGCACGCTCAACCACGGCATCAAACTGATTCTCATTCGGGCGGGGATCGCGATGTTCATCAAAGTCGTCCCACGAAAGATCGATAAGGCTCTTTTCAACCATTTTACTGTGCTCCTAGCTGTCATAAAGGCTGGGATGCGACCCGAAATGCGTGGGCCCAACCGCGACAGCGTTCATCTCCGGGCGATGTATCATGCGTGTGACGCCATCCCGCTCCGGCGGTGATTGCCAGGGGCGGATGCGATATTTCGCCGAACGCGCCTACAGGCGACGCGACAGCGCATCCAGAAAACGCCCGCGCGCCTCGGGAACAGGCCGATTGCCCAAGGCTGGTGCCAGCTTTGATTCGAAGAAAAACCCCGTGGTTCTCAGCGCAGTCAGGATTTCTATGTCTTCGCCATCGCCCTCGCCTCGCATCACCGGTGGCAGGGGCAACAAGCGATCCGCCCATTCCCCCGCGCCCGCCTCAGAGACCGCACGGCCCGTTTTGGGTGAAACATACATGAGCCCCTCAGTGGCGCCGGTCACCGCGCAGCAAGACAGATCAAGACCGTAGCCAAGATCCTCAAGCAGCGAGAGTTCCCAGCGCAGATACCCCAGCGGCCAGAGATCTTCGTTGTCGAGCAGGTCCAGCAAAGCTTCGCTGCGGTGATACAGCTCTGGATATGCTTCGCGATCCGGTAGCGCAAAAGCCAGAAGCGCGCAGACCGCATTCAACCCTGACAACGCCAGTCGTCCCGACAGCGCCGAAGCAGCACGGCTGCGCAGCGGTTCCGCCTTATAGGTGCCCAAGTGATCTTCGAGACGGGCGGACCACGTCAGATCCAACTGCGCCCCCGGCTGTAAATGTGGTGCCATCTTGCGACTGGCCCCACCGCGCACGAGGCCCGCGTGCCGACCATGTGCTTGAGTGAATACTTCGATCAGGGCGGAAGATTCGCCGTGGCGACGTACCGTCAACAAGATGCCCTGATCACGCCAGTCCATTTCCTAGTCCAGCCCCGGCTCATCCAGCAGGTGTCTGCCCTGCCGATCTTCTACCTCAATCACCCAGAGATCGCTGTCAAACTGGCGTTGCTTGGCGATTGATGCCTCCACATCTTCGTCCGAACCCGCGACCAGTTCGACCCATTTGCGATCTCCTGTCATCAGATCGAAACTGCGCTGATACGCGCGGGCCTCACCGTCCAGCGTATTGAGCTTCACCAGCACCGCGCCGGCGGTGTCATCGCCATGTGCGGTGACAAAGGCGGGGATATCCTGAAAACGCAAGCGGGCCAGATAGGCGTCGACCCAAAACCGAGCAGTGAGACGGGACATAAGTGCTCCTTGCGACCTGCGCGACACCCTTAATGTGCCTCCGGCGGAGGTATTTGTAAAAAGATGATGGAGCGAGCGTTTAGTTCCCGTCCTTAAAATCGAGCCCCATTTCCGAGTAGCGTTCGGATTCCTCTAGCCAGTTCGGGCGGACCTTGACCTGTAGGAACAGGTGGATTTTGCGATCCAGGAATTCCTCAAGTTCTGCGCGGGCCGCTTGTCCCACGGCTTTGATTGTCTCGCCGCGCTTACCCAGCACGATGCCCTTGTGGCCATCGCGAACCACGTAGACCACCTGATCAATGCGCGCAGAGCCGTCCTTACGCTCTTCCCATTTCTCAGTCTCAACCGTGAGCTGGTAAGGCAGTTCCTGGTGGAGGCGCAGGGTGAGCTTCTCGCGCGTCATCTCGGCGGCAATCATCCGGAGTGGAAGATCCGCGATCTGATCCTCGGGGTAGAGCCACGGGCTTTCGGGCACCTCGGCCGCGAGCCATTGGCGCAGATCGTCGGTGCCATAGCCTTTTTCTGCGGAAATCATAAAGGTCTCAGCAAAGGAGAAACGGTCGTTCAGATCCTTGGTCAGGCCGAGCAGCACATCGGATTGCACCTTGTCGATCTTGTTGATCGCCAGTGCGACGCGGCGGCCCTGAACAACTTCGCCAAGGTTTTCGATGATCCGTTCTACGCCTTCTGTGATGCCGCGATGCGCCTCGATGAGCAGAACGATCACATCCGCATCTGCAGCACCGCCCCATGCAGCCGCAACCATAGCGCGATCCAAGCGGCGGCGCGGCTGGAACAGGCCCGGGGTATCGACGAACACAAGCTGGCTCTCGCCTTCCATCGCCACGCCACGAATGCGCGCGCGGGTGGTTTGCACCTTGTGGGTCACGATGGAGACTTTTGCCCCCACCATGCGATTGAGAAGCGTGGATTTCCCGGCGTTCGGCTCGCCGATGAGGGCGATAAAGCCTGCGCGTGTGGTCATGTCTCTTGCTCCAGTTTGGCCAAAAGGGCCTTGGCGGCGGCCTGCTCTGCGAGGCGTTTTGAACCTGCGGTGGCCTGTTCTTCGGTTCCATCTTCAAGACGGGCAGCGATGGTGAAGACGGGTTCGTGATCGGGGCCCGTACGGGCGATCAATACATATGCGGGTGGCGGTTGACGGCGCGCCTGCACAAATTCCTGCAGCGCTGTTTTGGGGTCACGGGCATCATCTTCAACCGTGCCAACGCGCTTACCCCACAGGCGCAGGATCACGTTCTGGGCAGCCTCAAAACCTGCGTCCTTGTAGACGGCGGCAATCACGGCCTCCATCGCATCGCCCAACAGCGCCTGCTTGCGCCGCCCACCGGATAGCATTTCAGATCGGCCAAGTTTCAGCACCGCACCAAGATCAATCTGGCGCGCGACATCCGCGCAGGCTTCCTTGCGCACCAGCGCATTGAACCGCGGTGCCAATTGGCCCTCTGTGGCGTGTTTGTCATGCTCAAGGAGCGCCGTCGCCATCACCAGCCCCAGCACGCGGTCGCCGAGAAATTCCAGCCGCTGATTGTCCTGACGGTTTGGCGAGGAAACCGAAGGATGAGTCAGCGCACGGATCAACAGCTCCGGGCTGGAAAATTCATGCCCCAGCCTTGCCTGAAAGGCGAGGATATCCCGAGATAGCTTCACATGTGGTCCTTTGAGCATCATTGGGGCGTTTCGGCCCCGGTGGGTTCGTTCCTTATCCCAGCAAAGCGCCAGAGGAAAGCACTCTGCGTGTCGCATGCGCTAAGATAGCACCTCGCATCCCCTACCACAGTAAAAAGGCCGCAGGCAGGGACTGCCAACGGCCTTGTTCAACGTCACAAAGCGCCGTTGACTATGTGATGCCCTTAAAGAACCGATCACTGCGCCATGTCCAGAAGAACAGCATGGAGCGGCCAGCGGACGAGAACATGATGCGATCTGCGCGCCCGATCAGGTTTTCAAACGGTACATATCCCACGCCGCCCACGGCCTGTGGCACGCGGCTGTCGGTGGAATTGTCGCGGTTGTCCCCCATAAAGAAGAAATGACCCTCGGGGACATGATAGACCTTGGTATGATCGCTCGACTGGTTGCCGATATTGATGACAGCGTGAGAAGTTCCACCCGGCAAGGTTTCAATCTGGCGGGATTTCTTACAGATCCCGCCCTGCCCGACAGGGTCGTTTTCACAGCGCGGGAAGTTACCCTGCGGCCCCTGACGTTCCATTTCTTCCTCGAACTCGCCATCATCCATCAGCCCTACCGCGGTGCCGTTGATGTAGAGGACGCCGTCCTTCATCTGCAGCTTATCGCCGGGCAGCCCCACAAGACGCTTGATGTAGTCCGTGCCATTCACCGGATGGCGGAACACCACCACATCGCCGCGCTCTGGCTCACTGGCGAGGATGCGCGTGTTGTCACCATCGATAAAGCCACAGATGTCTTTGGCATCGATATTGAGGCCAACAGCACCGATGCGGATGGTTGGACAGGACGCATAGGAATAGCCATAGGCCATCTTATTGACGAAGAGAAAATCGCCGATCAGCAACGTCTCTTTCATCGAGCCGGAAGGAATCCAGAAGGGTTGAAAAAACAGGGTGCGGAAGACACCGGCAATCAAAAGTGCGTAGACGATTGTCTTGATCGTCTCGACGATTGAGTTCCCGGTCGTGGTTTTCGACGCCATCAGGCTCTCCGGTCATTTGTGGACGGGTCAGGCGCGTACATGCGGGGCTGTCCGGCGCAAGTCAAGCGGTGGAGGCAAGACATATGGGATGTGGCGCAGAAGTGAGCAACTCTGCCGCACTTTCGATGCGCACCAAACAAGTGGTCTAGGTCTCTGGACTGGGCCGGGACACTGGCAGCGCCTCGATCAAGACCATCGCATGAGCCCAGGGGTGATCATCGGTGAGTGTCACATGGATCACAGCCTCATGCCCAGCCGGGGTCATCTGGTCGAGCCGCTCCTTCGCCCAACCCGTCACATGCATGACCGGCTGGCCGCTGCGCAGATTGGACACGGACATATCCTTCCACGCGATCCCCATGCGTAGCCCTGTTCCGAGCGCCTTGGAGCAGGCTTCTTTTGCAGCCCAGCGCTTGGCATAGGTGCCTGCTACATCAAGGCGACGTTCAGACTTCGCCTGCTCCACCTCAGTGAACACCCTGTTTCGAAACCGGTCACCAAAACGATCAAGCACAGCTTGAATGCGCTCTATGTTTGCCAGATCAGTGCCGATTCCTAGGATCATTTGGGCCTCTTATCAGGTTCTTGATACTCAGCCACGCTTCTGGGCGCGCAGTATGGATTTCGCACCTGTCGCCAAGAAGAACCGCACCAGCACGAATGAAATCAAGGTCTGGAACAGGATCGCGGCCAGAAGCACCAATGCGCCTCCGGGTTGGCTGAGCACAAATTTGATCTCTGGAACGGCGATGCTGAACGCCGCGGTCGACAAAAGCGTCAGACCAAGAACGACCAGCCCGGCACGCCGCGCAAACGCCCACATTTCAGAGGTCTCAGGTGCGCGATCCTCTGCCTTGGCAAAGGCCTGCCCCTCCGCCATCGCAGCCCCCATCGCAGGGATAATCGCCATGCCTGCGTTGGAGATGTCGAACCGGAAAATCGCCTGAACCAGCAGGATCAGAACCATCAACGCGACCATGATGGCGAGATAAACTACGGCAAAGCGCCCGAGCTTCATGTGCTGTCTCCTCAGCGTGCTTCATCCATCAGGCGGCGCATTTCCTGCACTGCCGGGGTGAGACCGCGAAAAATGGCCTCGCCAATCAGAAAATGACCGATGTTTAGCTCCATCACCTCCGGAAAAGCCGCAACGGACGCGACTGTTTCATAGGTAAGCCCATGCCCTGCATGTACTTCTAGCCCCAGTGAATGCGCAAACGTTGCCATGTCCTGCAGCGCGGCCAGTTCCTTGTCCCGCGCGGCAAAGTTGCCTTCGGCGTGGTGGTCGCAATAGGCCCCTGTGTGAAGTTCGATGACTTCGGCACCGATGCGATGCGCGGCTTCGATCTGCTTTTGGTCTGCGGCGATAAAAATCGACACCCGACACCCCGCATCACGCAATGGCGCGATAAAATGGGCCAGACGATTTTCTTCACGGGCCACTTCAAGACCGCCCTCAGTGGTGCGCTCTTCACGCTTTTCTGGAACGATACAGACCGCATGCGGCTTATGCCGAAGCGCTATCTTTTGCATCTCATCGGTTGCGGCCATCTCAAAATTCAGCGGCACCGACAGCGCCTCCATCAGCCCGTCAATGTCCGCATCTGTGATGTGGCGACGGTCTTCGCGCAGGTGAGCGGTGATGCCGTCGGCACCTGCCTCTTCTGCCAGTTTCGCCGCACGGATCGGGTCTGGATAAGCTCCGCCACGGGCATTTCGCACTGTGGCCACATGGTCGATATTGACGCCAAGGCGCAGGGAGTTTTGGGACATGAGAACGTCTCTTTGTCAGGGATGTCTTTTGCGGCAGAGCCTAGCGGGCAAGGCCAAAGAGGCAAGGCACAAGAACTAGAGTGATACAATTCTCCCGCCGCCAAGCGCGTTTAGTCTGTGCGGCCAATCTTCGGAGAGCGGCTCGGCGGGGTGGTTCCGCTCGGTGCATGTGGGCTGTTGACTGGTTCAAGTTCTGCACGTTTCTTGATCGCTTCGAACTTCGCCTTGATCTTGCGGCGACGCCGCTGCTGGTAGGTGCGGATCAATGGAACAGAAAGCATATAGCCCACAGTCGCGACAATGAGGCCCGGGATGATGCCGCCAATCATATAGGGGTAGAATACCTCGTCATAAAAGATCTTTAGCCCCGTCCAATCAACGGGAGTTCCAGTCGCATAGGCGTAGATGTTGTACCAAAGGTCCCACCCTGCCGCGAGGAACTTGTCCGCCAATGTCGCATCAACCTCCGCCACCGGCTGACTGCCCAGCAACCAGTGCCCGGTCTGCAAAGAAATCACACCGATTGGCACATAAGTCAGCGGGTTTCCAAAAAAGGTCGCAGAAAGCGCCGCAAGGATATTGCCGTTCATGACCCGCGCAATGGTTGCGGCAACAAGAAAATGCAGACCATAAAACGGGGTAAAGGTGGTGAAGAGACCGGCCCAGATGCCACGCGCGATGCGCTCCGGCTTGTCCGGCAGACGGCGCACCCGATGTTTGACATACAAAAACGCCCTTCCCCAACCTCCACGAGGCCAGAGAAACTCCGCAACCGCCCTATGCGGCGGGCGTCTGTCTCGGCGCCTGAATACCAAAAGATCGTCCCTATTCTTCGTACTGAAGAGCCTAGATCGTACGGAGTTGCGTTCCAGGCGTTTCCCGGTGGCGCGCGACCGCGGCGACGTCGCTTTCAGCTTCCAACATAAGTATCAGCGAATGCAGCTGTTCCACATCACGCAATTCCACATTGATCATCAAGCGGTAAAAGTCAGGTTTCCGATCCTTGAATTCAAGGTTAGAAATATTGGCCTTTTTTTCACCAATTAACGTACAGATCCGCCCCAGAACGCCCGCATCGTTGCCAATGGTCAACTCCAGCGTGACACCATAGACGGCCGGATGGGTGCCGGAATGCCAATGCACATCCACCCAGCGATCCATTTGATCTTCAAATTCTCCCAGACGGTCGCAATCAGCAGAGTGTACCACAACCCCCTGCCCTCGTGAGGTGATGCCAATGATCCGCTCACCCGGAAGCGGCTCACAACAGGAGGCGCGTTCGAATTTTTGCCCGGGTTCCAGACCGATCACCGCGCGGCGCGGCGAGACCTCATCGCCTTCTTTGTCGGTCAGTTCAGGATAAACTGCCTGCACCACATCATGGGCGGTGATCACTGCAGCACCCAGACGTGCGAGCAGCTCGGTGACATCACTGACCCGCAAGGCGCGCGCTGCGGTTTCCAATGCTTTGTCGGTGGCCTTCTTGTTCACATGCTCAAAGGCAGACCGAGCAAGCTCGTGACCGAGCTTCACAAATCTCTCGCGGTCTGCTTCGCGCAAGGCCCGGCGGATGGCTGTGCGCGCCTTCCCCGTGGTGGCGATTTCCAACCAGCTGACTTGCGGAGTTTGCCCCTCGGCGGTGATCACCTCCACCGACTGGCCATTTCTGAGACGGGTCCAGAGCGGCACGCGGATGCCATCAACCTTTGCGCCGACACAGGCATGACCGATGCGGGTGTGGATCGCATACGCAAAATCAATCGGTGTCGCGCCCTTGGGCAGCTTGATCACATCCCCTTTGGGGGTGAAGCAGAACACCTGATCCGAATACATCTCCAGCTTGACCGCTTCGAGAAATTCGTCGTGATCGTCCTCGCCATCAAACTGTTCCGTCAGCGATGCAATCCACTTGGCAGGGTCAACGGCAAAGGGGTTTTCGGTGCGCACGCCGTCGCGATAGGACCAATGCGCCGCCACGCCCGACTCGGCCACGTCATGCATCTGGCGGGTGCGAATCTGTACCTCGACCCGCTTGCCATCGCGCCCCGACACCGTGGTGTGGATGGAGCGATAACCATTGGATTTTGGCTGGCTAATATAATCCTTGAACCGCCCCGGCACCGCGCGCCAACGCTGGTGGATGGTGCCAAGGGTGCGGTAGCAGTCTTCCTCAGAGCGGGTGATGACGCGGAACCCATAAATGTCGGAGAGGCGGGAAAAGCCTTGATCCTTTTCCTGCATCTTGCGCCAGATCGAATAGGGTTTCTTGGCGCGACCAAAGACTTCGGCCTCAATGCCCGCCTTTTCCAGCTCCAGCCGCATGTCGCCGGTGATCCGGTGGATCACATCGCCGGTTTCCCGTTGCAGGGTGACAAAACGACGGATGATCGACTGGCGCCCTTCAGGGTTCAGCACCTTAAACGCGAGGTCTTCCAGCTCCTCACGCATCCATTGCATCCCCATGCGGCCTGCCAGCGGCGCATAGATGTCCATGGTCTCCCGCGCCTTTTGAGCCTGTTTTTCAGGACGCATGGCGCGGATGGTCCGCATATTATGAAGCCGGTCCGCAAGCTTGACCAAAATGACCCGAAGGTCCTTGGACATTGCCATAAACAGTTTGCGGAAGTTCTCCGCCTGCTTGGTTTCGCGCGACGAAAGCTGCAGGTTGGTCAGCTTGGTGACCCCATCGACCAGCATCGCAACTTCCTCGCCAAAGCGGGAAGAGACCTCCTCAAAATTGGCCTTCGTGTCTTCGATGGTGTCGTGAAGGAGCGCGGTGATAATCGTGGCATCGTCCAGCCGCTGCTCCGTCAGGATCGCGGCCACCGCTACGGGATGCGTAAAATAGGGTTCACCCGAATGACGGAACTGCCCCTCGTGCATCTCCTCGCCAAAAGCAAAGGCATCACGCAGGCGCTGTTCATTCGTCTTCGGGTTATAGTCGCGGACCAGGGAAATCAGGTCGTCAGCAGAAGTCATCGCCGGTCCGCAACCTCTCTCATGTCAAACAGCCCGGATCAGCCTTGACCCTGAGCCTCCATCAGGGCGCGCAGGAGCTTTTCTTCGCTCATGTCGTCTTCCTGAGGTTTGTCCGCTTCGCCACCCATGAGCAGAGCCATGGAATCTTCTTCCGGCTCGTCGACCTCGATCTGAGATTGGTTGCTCTCGATCAGGCGCTCACGCAGGGCGTCGGCACTTTGAGTTTCCTCGGCAATCTCGCGCAGGGAGACGACCGGGTTCTTGTCGTTGTCGCGGTCCACAGTGAGTTCAGCACCGGCGGAGATCTCACGCGCACGATGTGCGGCCAGCATCACCAGCTCAAATCGGTTGGGAACCTTGTCAACGCAGTCTTCGACCGTCACGCGGGCCATGGGCGACTCTCCAATACAGTTCTGGGTCCAGAAGACGTGCTTCTATGATGAATCACGGGGCTTGACAAGGCGGAGGCGTTCACAATTGCACGAATGCTGCAAAAGCCGCCGTTATAGTGGTCTCACCTGCTCAACATCATTCGCAGGGCACGACAATAGCATCTGACGCACAGACCTTTCCAAGTCCGGATGGACCCAATCACCGGCAATGTCCGCAAGCGGAACGAGCACAAATGCGCGATCCTGCAATCTAGGGTGCGGAAGAATCAGTTGATCCGGGGCGCTGACACGTTGCTCCGCCGATGGCAGGTCACGCCAATATCTAAACAACTGAATGTTTGGAATAATTTCTCGACCCACCGCAAGAAGATCCAGATCCAGTGTTCGCATGCCCCAGCGCTGCGTTCGGGTGCGATGGAACTTAGTTTCGATTTTGTGAAGGCGACGCAACGTTTCCGCTGCTGGAAAGTTACCTTCCAGCATCACTGCCGCATTCACATAGTCAGGCCCTGCTCCCGCAGGGAAGCAAGGTGTCGCAAAGAAGCGTGAAACAGCCGAAAGATCAAGGCCCTCTGCGTGAAACTCCGCAAGGCAGGTTTGCAGAATTTCGAGCGGTGTAGTACCCTCATCTTCGAGGTTGCTCCCCAAAGCGACAAGATAGTTTGACCGGTTTTCGGCCATTGTTGACCCCAATTCCATAAGACCTAACTCTTGCGGGGAGTGCCAAATAACCTAAATTAAGTCCACCCGCGGAGCCGGAGATTTATTTAACTCACTCACGGAACTTTGGCCCGCGACACCAGAAGGACACATTTAATGTTTTACAAAGACGAACGGCTCGCGCTGTTCATAGATGGCTCGAATTTGTATGCCTCGGCAAAGGCATTGGGATTTGACATCGATTACAAGCTTCTGCGCCAAGAATTCATGCGTCGCGGCAAACTTGTACGGGCTTTCTATTATACTGCGCTGCTGGAAAACGACGAATATTCTCCCATTCGGCCTTTGGTGGATTGGTTGCACTACAATGGTTTCTCCATGGTGACCAAACCCGCCAAAGAATACACTGACAGCATGGGCCGCCGTAAGGTGAAGGGCAACATGGATATCGAACTGACTGTCGATGCCATGGAGCTTGCGCCCCGCGTTGATCATATCGTGCTGTTTTCAGGTGACGGAGATTTCCGCCCTCTGATCGCCAGCCTGCAACGTCAGGGCGTCCGCGTTTCGGTCGTCTCTACGATTCGCAGCCAGCCGCCGATGATCTCGGACGAATTGCGCCGTCAGGCCGACAATTTCATCGAACTCGAAGAGTTGCGCGATGTGATTGGCCGTCCTCCGCGCGACATCCCCAGCGAACCGCGCGCCGCAACAGTCGAAGACTAAAGCGCCCGCTGTCGACGCTTACCGGCCTTCAAGCTCTGATATACACCCGGCGCAATCACATCGTCGGGTGTTTTCTTTTGCGCGCTGGACTTGCCCAGCTCTGGACCTCAGGCGGTGCAAGCCTTACCTCTTGGCCAATGTCCTCCTTTCAGACCTGCGGAGACCCGCGCCAATGACCGCCAAACCTCCTCTCATGCTCTACCTTGCAGCCCCGCGCGGTTTTTGCGCCGGGGTGGATCGCGCGATTAAAATCGTGGAAATGGCGCTAGAGAAATGGGGCGCGCCAGTCTATGTGCGCCATGAAATCGTGCACAATAAATTCGTGGTCGATGGTCTGCGCGACAAGGGGGCCGTGTTCGTCGAAGAACTCGAAGAATGCCCCGATGATCGCCCGGTTATTTTCTCTGCGCATGGTGTGCCGAAATCCGTCCCCGCCGCCGCGCAGGCGCGCGAGATGGTGTTTGTCGACGCCACCTGCCCGCTGGTTTCGAAGGTACATATCGAGGCCCAGCGCCACGCCGAGGCTGGCCTGCAGATGATCATGATCGGCCACAAGGGTCACCCGGAGACCATTGGCACCATGGGTCAGCTGCCCGAAGGAGAAGTCCTCTTGGTCGAGACCGTCGAGGATGTGGCACATGTTGACGTGCGCGATCCTGAGCGCCTCGCATTCGTGACCCAAACCACGCTCTCTGTCGACGACACCAAAGACATCGTAGCCGCGCTGCAAACGCGCTTCCCTGCGATTATCGGCCCGCACAAAGAAGACATCTGCTACGCGACCACCAACCGTCAGGAAGCCGTTAAAGAGGTTGCACCCAAATCTGATGCACTTCTTGTGGTGGGAGCGCCAAATTCTTCGAACTCCCGTCGCTTGGTTGAGGTCGGTGCCAAAAACGGTTGCAGCTATGCGCAATTGGTTCAACGCGCTGAGAACATTGACTGGCGTTCGCTCGACGGCATTCGCTCCATCGCTATTACCGCCGGCGCGTCAGCACCAGAACTCTTGGTGAACGAAGTGATCGACGCCTTTCGCGAGCGTTATGATGTGACCGTGGAACTGGTCGAAACCGCAGTGGAGCGCGTCGAATTTAAAGTGCCCCGCGTCCTGCGCACGGCCTGACACCAACGAAACAAAACCCATAGCGGCATGTCTCGCCGAAACAGGCTCCCCTCAAGGTACTGAACTTCGCTTGCAACTTCACAAAGCGCAGCTACCTTGGTCCGTGCGCCTCTCGGGTGCCGTCTATTGAGTTATAAGGAACGGGTGCTTTGATCTCTCTGCAATTTCTTCTCACCGCATTTGTCGTCGTCCTCGCGCCGGGAACCGGTGTGATCTACACACTCGCGCTTGGCCTTGGGCGCGGTCGGCGTGCCGCAATCTGGGCGGCTTTGGGCTGCACTATCGGAATTCTGCCGCACCTGATTGCCGCAACGCTCGGTCTCGCAGCGGTCCTGCATTCCTCGGCGCTGCTGTTCCAAGGCGTAAAAATCGCAGGTGTTCTGTACCTGCTGTATCTCGCGTGGCAGATGCTGAAATCAGACGGCGCACTCTCTGTTTCGGCGGCAAAACCAGACCCCCAGCCGGGTATTACCATCGCCAAACGTGGGGCGCTGATTAACATTTTGAACCCGAAACTCTCGATTTTCTTTCTCGCCCTGATGCCGCCGTTCCTATCCGGCAGCGCCGCAACGGCGACACAGGAAATGATGCTCCTCGGCACGGTCTTCATGGGTATGACCTTTGCCGTCTTTGCGCTGTACGGCCTCTTTGCCGCCCAGGCCCGCAGTCTGATCCTCGGTTCAGAAGCGGTTGTAAAATGGCTCAACCGCAGCTTTGCGGCGATCTTTGCGGCACTCGCTCTACGCCTCGCGATGGAGCGCGCCTGATGCTGCGTGGCATCCCGACGGCCCCGCTCGCACTGGGGCTTGCGGGACTCATACCTTTCGTGTGGGGCGCGCTAACGCTTTTGCTGCCTTCCCTGCAGGGATGGGGCATCAACAATCTAGGTCCGCGTTTCGTTGGCCCCTATGTGCAGCTTTTTTACGGCTCGGTGATCCTCAGCTTCATGTCTGGCGTCCTCTGGGGCTATGCCACCCGCGCCTCAGGTCGACTACAATCAGCGGCCTGCTACGCCCTTTCGGTGATCCCGGCCCTCTGGGCGTTCTTCATGACAGGGGGCGGGCCTGTCAGCGCCGGTATGAACCTCATCTGGGGGTTCTTAGGCCTATTGCTACTCGATATGATGTTTAGCCTGTGGCGTCTCACGCCCTCGTGGTGGGTCAAGCTACGCCTGCTACTCACCAGCGTTGTTGTCCTGTGCCTCAGCGTTGGGGTGTTCTTATGAGCGACAAAGAAACCATGGCCGTCTACGCCAAGGCCGCAGCGGATTATGCCAAGGGTTTTGCCCGCTCCAAAGATACCTTTCACGAACCCGATTACGAGGCCTTTACCGCAGGGCTCCCATCTGGCGGCTCAGTGCTGGATCTGGGCTGCGGGCCGGGGCATTGGGCCGCGCGGTTTCGCGATGACGGCTACACTGTCACTGCAATGGACGCATCGCCCGAAATGGCCACATATGCACAAGACGCCTATGACCTCGAAGTAACCGTTGGCCGGTTCGAGGATATCACGTCTGAGGCAAGCTATGATGGGATCTGGGCATTCTTCAGCCTGCTGCATGCTCCGCGCTCAGAGTTCCCGGGCCACCTGTTGCGCCTGCACAACGCGCTCAGACCACGCGGCATGTTGGCACTGGGCATGAAGCTTGGCACAGCGGAAGGGCGTGACGAGCTGGGCCGTTTCTATGCGTACTACAGCGAGGACGAACTGCGCACTCTTCTATCCGAGGCTGGCTTCACCCCCCTCGGCGCAAGACGCGGCAATGGCAAAGGATTAGCTGGCGCAGAAGAGACCTTTATCGTACTGACCGCACATGCCTGATTTATTTGCCTATACCGACGGAGCCTGCTCCGGAAATCCCGGCCCCGGTGGCTGGGGTGCCCTCTTGCGTGCCATGGACGGCGAGACCGTCGTGAAAGAACGCGAACTCAAAGGTGGCGAGCAAGAGACCACCAACAACCGGATGGAGCTTCTGGCTGCGATCCACGCGCTCGAAAGTCTTGCGCGGCCTTCAAAAATCACCGTCGTCACCGACTCGGCCTATGTGAAAAACGGGGTCACCGGTTGGATCTTCGGCTGGAAAAAGAACGGCTGGAAGACCGCTGCCAAAAAACCTGTGAAAAACGTCGAGCTATGGCAGCGACTCGATGCAGCGCAGGCCCGCCATGATGTCACATGGGAATGGGTCAAAGGGCACGCAGGCCACCCAGAAAACGAACGTGCGGATGAGTTGGCACGCGCGGGCATGGCCCCTTTCAAATCTTCTGGCAAGGCTTCTGCGGGTTAAACATGGCATCCCTCCTGCGCAATGCTTGTTCGGTCGTCCTTCGTCGCGAAGAATGGCCGGCCTTTGCGCATGCAGTCGGTGGAGAGCGTCTGACCGCGGGTAGGAGCGCACCCGGCGCAGAGGTTCCAGCATGACCATTCTGACCCTTCTGGACTACGCCGCAGCCATCGTATTTGCGGCATCGGGTGCGATGGTCGCCAGCCGCGCGCAATTGGACATTGTAGGTTTTGCGTTCATCGCCTGTCTGACAGCGGTTGGCGGCGGCACTGTGCGGGATGTGCTGCTCGACCGGCATCCTGTGTTCTGGGTTGGCGATCCCATGCCGATCCTCCTTGCCTCCGGTGTGGCCATTTTGGTGTTTTTTACGGCTCATCTCGTCGAAAGCCGCCTGCGCTGGGTGATCTGGCTCGATACCTTCGCGCTTGCCATTGCGGTTCCTGCAGGGACAGGTGCCGCGCTGGAGCTGGGGCACGGCCCCGTGATTGTTGTGCTGATGGGCATGGCGACCGGCAGTCTTGGTGGTTTGATGCGAGACGTTGTCTGCAATGAGGTGCCATTGGTTTTGAAACAGGGAGAGCTATACATTTCCTGTGCAATGGCCGGGGCGATCACTGCCGTTGCATTGGTGTGGCTGAACCTTCCTGCCGCCACCGCATTGTTGGCCTGCGCTGGCGTCACTTGGGTTACGCGGGCGGGTTCGCTGGCATTTGGCTGGCACTTGCCCGTCTATAAACCCCGCCCACCCCGGCAATAACTCAATAGCTGCGACCGCCAACAAGACAAACGCTGGTCTTTTGGATCTTCAGACACCAGCCTATGTCTCGCCCGGCAGCGCGCCCTATGGGCGCGCTGCCGGGCTGGTCGCTTCGGGCAAAGCCCGAAGCGAAACACCTCAACACATAGCTATTTATTTTGAATTTTCTGCCACAGCAGGATCAGCACCACGGCTCCCAGTATGGCCCCAACAAGCCCTGCGAGCATCCCCATGACCGCCAGCAGAGTTCGCAACACCAGCCCGCCAATCAAAGCGCCAGCAACACCAATCACAATGGTCGTGATCACGTCCGTCTCAATTCGCATGATGCGCGTTGCGATGAATCCGGCTGCCGCGCCGACAATGATCAGGAAAACAACTGGCATTCCGCCCCACTTTCCGGCTCACCTCAGAGCCATTCGTTTCACATTCACTCAGGCCCCGATCAAAACCGCGCCTGCACCACGGGATGACTTTAGCGGCGCCAATGAAACGGCACGATGATAAGCGCCCCGATTGATGACGCCACAGCATTCCAGCCCGGAGCGTTGAAGCCGATCCCAAACATCAGCCGCAAAAAGAAAAACAGGAACGCTCCGCCAACACAGATAATAATGGATTGCACCACACCATTTTGCGTAAAGCCACTGCGTTCGGACGCGTAACCGACAATACCCGCAATCACCACGGTACCAAAAAGGGCCAGCATCATTGCGTGTCCTCCGCTGCCGACAGCTGCATACCTTTGGGCATCTGGAACCCGCGCAAGAAAGTCTCCCGATCCTGCGCGCCTTTGCCTGCGCGTTGCAGGCGCAATAACTCCACCGCACCCTTGCCGCAGGCCACCGTCAGGTTTTCATCCAGCACCGTTCCTGCCGGCCCCTTGCCCTCAGCCAGTCGCGATGCGAGCACCTTGATCCGCTGCCCCTGCACTTCACTCCAAGCCCCGGGAAAGGGAGACAAGCCCCGGATCTTGCGATCCACTTCCTCGGCAGGCTGCGACCAATCGATCTGCGCCTCAGCTTTGTCGATCTTGCTGGCATAGGTGACGCCTGCATCGGGCTGCGGCTCGGACCTGAGATCCGGCAGGGTTTCAAGCGCCTCAACAATGAGTGTCGCGCCCATCACCGAGAGGCGATCTTGCAGTTCAGATGTGACTTCCTCGGCTCCAATGGCCGTTTTTTTGCGCAAAAGCACCGGACCAGCGTCGAGACCCGCTTCCATTTGCATGATGCAAACGCCGGTTTCTACATCCCCGGCCATGATCGCCCGGTGGATCGGAGCCGCCCCCCGCCAGCGCGGCAAAAGGCTTGCGTGAATGTTGAGGCAGCCCTTTTTCGGCGCGTCCAGAATTGCTTGTGGCAGGATCAACCCATAGGCCACCACCACGGCGATATCGGCCTCAAGCGCAGTGAACTCCGACTGCGCTTCTGCGGTTTTCAGCGACACCGGGTGGCGCACCTCAAGCCCCAGTGCCTCGGCCCTTGCATGAACGGGTGTCGGACGGTCCTTCTTGCCGCGTCCGGCTGGACGGGGGGGCTGGCAGTATACGGCAGCAATCTCGTGTCCCGCCTGCACCAAGGCATCCAGTACCGGCACAGAAAACTCCGGCGTTCCCATAAAGATAACCCGCATATTCCAGCCCCTTCTTGCCGCAACCGTCTTTGCACGAAGGCTTAGCGCAGGATGACAGTCAGGGCCAGAGCAGACGCGCTGACGCGCGACGGGTCAAGCCTGCCCCTCTGGGTCAGGCCAGTGCCTCCGGCGGAGGTATTTGGGAAAAGATGAAACCGCTCAGCGCGCGAATTTGCGCGCTTTCTTAATCAGCATGTCGCGTTTCACCTTGGAGAGATTGTCAAAGTACATCTTTCCATTCAGGTGATCGATCTGATGCTGCACTGACGTGGCCTCAATACCGACAAAATCACGTCGGTCGATCACGCCATCCTCATTGAGGAACCGCACTGTGACCGCGCGGGGGCGTTTGATTTTTGCTGAGATACCTGGGAGGTTCGGGCTGGCTTCTTCGTGTTCACGCAGCTCGATTGAAGCGTGCAGAATTTCGGGGTTGGCGAGACGCACAGCGCGGCCACGCTCGGTCGAGCCATCCACCACTGCGAGACGCAGCATGACCCCAATCTGAGGGGCCGCCAGGCCCACACCCGGCATTGCCTCCATCGTGTCGATCATATCATCCCAGATCGCACGGATCTCATCGGTGATCTCGCTGACCTCAGTCGCTGCGGTGCGCAGGCGTTTATCGGGCCATGGCAGACAGGTTCGGGTGGTCATGCATTGGCCTCCTTTTGGGAAAGATAGTGCTGCTGAGCCGTGTGGCGCATCTCTGGCGACAAGTGATCGAATGTTACGCGCCCGTCGAGATGGTCGTATTCATGTTGAATGCAACGGGCCGCGAACCCGTCAAAACACTGTTCGTTCACTGCGTTTCCGGCATCATACCAGCGCACTCGGATCTCTGTTGGGCGAGTGACTGGTGTGGTGACGCCGGGAATAGACAGGCAGCCCTCTTCGCCCTCGGCGGTCTCAGTCGCGCGCCACAGGATGTCGGGGTTTACCATCACAACGGGATTTCGTGCCCCATCTTTCCAATCGACGTCCATCACAAATAGCCGTTTGAGAACACCCACCTGCGGCGCGGCCAAGCCTCGTCCCGGCGCGTCATACATGGTTTCCAGCATATTCGCGATCAGGCCTGAGAGGTCTTCGCCCTCTGCTACCGGAGCGCAGACCGCCGTCAGGCGGGGATCGGGCCATTTGACGATGGGTAAGAGGCTCATACGTTGCCGCGTGCGCGTTCGCGCTTGAGCTTTTGCATCTTGCGCGTGATCATCTGACGCTTCAACGGCTTCAGATAGTCGATGAAAAGCTTGCCATCGAGGTGGTCGATCTCATGCTGGACACATGTGGCCCAGAGCCCGTCAAACGTCTCGGTCTGGAGGTTGCCATCACGGTCCAACCACTCGACATCCACCACTTTGGGCCGGGTCACCTCGGCATATTGTTCGGGAATGGAGAGGCAGCCTTCCTCGTAGACGTTCGTCTCATCCGAGGCGGCAATGACGCGGGGGTTAAACATCACCAGCGGGCGCGCCTCGCCTTCGCCTTCCTTCACGCAATCCAGCACGATCAGGCGGTCCAGAATACCGATCTGTGGCGCAGCAAGGCCTATACCGGGCGCGGCATACATGGTTTCAAGCATGTCATCGGCAAGCGCGCGCAACTCATCAGAGAGGTCCGGCACATCGGCGGCGATCTTCTTCAGACGCGGGTCGGGGTGGATCAGAATGGAGCGTTTCATGGGCAAAGGCTTTAGGCCAATCCCCGCAAGGCCGCAACGTCTCATCATCGTTAGACACCTACGCGCCGCAGGGCGTGTTTGTACCAGCACATTGGCAAGGCTTTGCAGCGCGCGCGCAATCACCTAGCTTTTGCAACAAACACCACGGAGACAGATTAATGGATTTCGACAAGATCATCGACCGACGCGGCACCCATTGCGCCAAATGGGATATGATGGAACCGCTCTATGGCGTCACCCCTGAGGAAGGCTTGGCCATGTGGGTCGCCGATACGGATTTTGCCGTGCCGGACGCTGTCTCAGCCAAGATGCGCGAGATGGCTGATCATGGTGTCTACGGCTATGTGAACTGCGAATCCCAATACAAGAACGCCATTCAATGGTGGATGGAAAACCGCCACGGTTGGAGCGTCGACGCGGATGCGATCTTTACCACAACCGGTCTGGTGAACGGCGTCGGCATGTGCCTTGATACTTTCACCCAGCCCGGCGATGGCATTGTGCTGTTTACTCCGGTCTATCATGCCTTTGCCAAGGTGATCCGCCTTGCCGGGCGCGAGGTGGTGGAATGCCAGATGGTGCAGGAAGATGGCGCCTATAAAATGGATTTTGCAGCCTATGACGCGCAGATGACCGGCAAGGAGAAAATGGTCATCCTCTGCTCGCCGCATAATCCCGGCGGGCGCGTCTGGACCCAGGACGAACTGCAGCAGGTCGCCGATTTCTGCAAGCGTCATGACCTGATGCTGATCTCTGATGAAATCCACCATGATCTGGTCTTTGGCGGGCGCAAGCATATCCCGATGGCCGTCGCTGTGCCTGAGGTAAGCACGCGTTTGATCATGCTGACAGCACCGTCGAAAACCTTTAACTTTGCGGGCCTTCACACCGGGCAAGTGATCATCCCTGATGAAACGCTGCGCGAACAGTTCCGCCGTCGCATGATGGCAATCTACCTGCAAGGCAATACGGCCGGAGAGTTTGCCACGATCGCCGCCTATTCTCCCGATGGCGTCGCCTATGTGGAGGAACTGGTTCCCTACCTCGAGGGCAACAAGAAACTGTTTGATGAAGCGGTGAACGCCATTCCGGGCCTGCAATCGATGGAGTTGCAATCCACTTATTTGGCTTGGGTTGATTTCTCTGGCACTGGCATGGAGCGCGAAGAATTCATCCGTCGCGTCGAGCAGGGCGCAAAGATCGCCGCCAACCATGGCACGACCTTTGGCACCGGTGGCGAGAGTTTCCTGCGCTTCAACCTCGGCACGCAGCGCGCGCGGGTCGAAGAAGCCTGCGAGCGGCTATCAAAAGCGTTCGCTGATTTGCAGTAACGCGGGTTTATAAAGTCTCTGTCGCCGGGATCATCACTGGCGACAGAGGTTTGTCAAATCTCAGCCCATAGTGGCCTAGGGGGCGTCTTCAGCCCTCGCCCAGATGTTGCTCGTGCCCCAAGAGGCCGACTGGCGCATCTGGCGCGCGATAGAAATCAAGTGGCGCAGTCTCCGCAGCAGCCGTGGCGCGTTTGAAGTCGTAGCACATCTCACCCGCTTCTGCCTCGGAAGCGACGATGAGACACTGTGACAGATGACGCGCGCCATCGTAGAGGTCCACGAGGCCACGTAGTTGCGGCACGGTTTCCTCTTCGACAGAAAATCCGCGATCCCACAGGCGCAATACCGGGTAGATTTCATCGCCCACATGCACCCGCAGGCGGTTCTTTTTCTTCATGCCCTCAATACGCGCCTTATCAAGGGCGTCCTGAACAGATTTGGGAACATATGTGGTCATGGTCTCAACCTCCGGCTTTAGCAGACCGAGTCTTAGGGTGACGTCAAATTGGCTAAAATCAAGTGAAGAAACGGTGAATTTCCTTCGAGAAGGGTAATTGTGGTGATGAGGCTTCGCCTGTCGCAGTGCCACTTACCTGTGCGCGCATGCAGGGACCCTGCGCAGTGGCACAGGTGGCCGCGTCCCCTTCCCGACCCTATCCTTATCCGCAAGCGAACAAGGAAGGACCGATTATGGGACTGCTGGTAGACGGCGAATGGCAAGATGTCTGGTACGACACGAAATCAAACGGCGGCGCGTTCAAGCGTTCGGAATCGCAGTTCCGCAACTGGCTGACGGCGGATGGCAGCCCCGGCCCGGACGGACAACAGGGATTTAAGGCTGAAAGCGGGCGCTACCATCTCTACGTGTCGTATGCATGCCCATGGGCCCATCGCACGTTGATTTTCCGCAAACTCAAGGGTCTGGAAGACCACATCAGTGCTTCGGTCGTTCACCCGGATATGCTGGACAAAGGGTGGGAGTTTAAAACCGACGAGGATGGCGCAACTGGCGATACGCTCTTTGGCTTTGACTATATGCATCAGGTCTACACCAAGGCGGACCCAAAGTATTCTGGCCGGGTGACGGTCCCCGTTCTGTGGGACAAGCAAGACAACACCATCGTCTCTAATGAGAGCGCGGAAATCATCCGCATGCTGAACTCTGCCTTTGACGACATCACGGGAAACACCCTTGATTTCTGGCCCGAGGAGCTGCGCGAACCCATCGAGGCCGTGAACAAACGTGTCTACGACACGGTGAACAACGGCGTTTACAAGTCAGGTTTTGCGACCTCGCAAGAGGCATATGACGCCGCCGTTGTGCCGCTGTTTGAGAGCCTCGACTGGCTGGAAGATATCCTGAGCCAACACCGCTACCTGATGGGCGACAAACTCACAGAAGCAGACTGGCGCCTGTTCACCACATTGGTGCGATTTGATCCGGTCTATCATTTGCATTTCAAATGCAATCGACGTCGCATTATCGATTACCCAAACCTCTGGGGCTACACACGTGAACTCTACCAAATGAGCGGCGTGGCGGAGACGGTGGTCATGCCACATATCGTGCGCCACTATCACTACAGTCACGACACCATAAACCCCAACCGGATCTTGCCGATCAATCCGGTACTTGACTGGCAGGCACCGCACGGGCGCGGCTCAGTCCCGCCCTCGTGAGGCGGGCTATGGGTTGCCGCGCTTGCTTTATGGCCATTGCAGGGGCATATCGTGCCTAGACGCTGATCTGATAAAAGGCCGCCCCGCGATGGCAGAACCCTCTCAGTTTGCCGCTGTGCAAGACCCGGCGCAGGCCACGGCCTCTGCCGGAGGAGCGCGTGACCACGGTGGCAACCTCGCTGCGGCAATCGCCCGATTTGGAGGTCTGCGAGAAGACTGGATTGACCTCTCGACAGGGATCAATCCAGCGCCCTACCCGTTGCCGCCGCTCATGGCTGAGGACTGGACCGCATTGCCCGACCGCGATGCCCAACAGGCGCTCATCGATGCCGCGCGCAGCTTTTGGCGCGTGCCGGAGGGGGCAGACATCCTCGCCGCTCCCGGTGCCTCCGCCCTGATTGCACGCCTCCCCGCACTGCGCCCTGCGCGAACGGTTCAGATCACCACGCCCACTTACAATGAACACGCCGCAGCGTTTGATCATTGCGGCTGGCAAATTCTGGATCATGGCCCAGCCGAGGCGCAGGTCGTGGTCCACCCCAACAACCCAGATGGCCGCCTGTGGCAGCCAGACGAAATCAACGCCCCCTTCTGCGTGATAGATGAGAGTTTCTGCGACATTTGCCCGGAACAGAGCCTCATCACCCGCGCATCTGCCTCGGGCACCATTATTCTCAAGAGTTTTGGCAAATTCTGGGGGCTTGCTGGCTTGCGACTGGGTTTTGCCATTGGTGATCCCGATCTGATCGCAGGGTTGCGCGCAGCAATGGGGCCGTGGGCTGTCTCTGGGCCTGCACTGCGCATTGGCGCGCATGCTTTGAACAATCACGACTGGGCGGCCACCACACGGCTTGAACTGGCTGACGCAACCTCTCGGCTGGATCAACTGATGCAGCAGGCCGGTGCGCAAACTGTCGGCGGCACCGATCTGTTCCGGCTTTACGACGTTGAGGACGCAAGTGCCTGGCAAGACCGCCTTGCCCGCGCTCATATCTGGAGCCGTATATTTCCCTATTCCAGCCGTTTCCTGCGCCTCGGCCTGCCGCCCGCAGATCGCTGGAACCAACTAGAGGCCGCACTTTTATGAGCACCGCTGCGCTATTGATCCCGGCAATGATCCTCGATGCCATTTTTGGAGAACCCAAATGGCTCTGGTCCCGCGTGCCGCATCCGGCGGTTCTGATGGGCAAACTTGTACAGGCGCTCGATGATGGGCTGAATGACGGTGACGGACGACGTGGCAAGGGCGTTGTGGCCGTCCTCGTGCTTGTTGTCACTGGCCTGTGTCTGGGCTGGGCAGTGTCGTGGTTAGGAGATGTGGTCAGCGTATTGATCGCTGCCATCCTCATCGCTCAACGCTCTTTGGTTGATCATGTACGCGCGGTAGCCACCGGTTTGCGCCATGGCCTCCTTGAGGGGCGCGAAGCCGTTGCGCAGATTGTCAGTCGCGATACAGCCAATATGACCGGCCCGCAGGTTGCGCGCTCGGCAATTGAAAGCGGCGCAGAAAATTTCTCGGATGGTGTCATCGCGCCAGCATTCTGGTTTCTGGTTGCCGGCCTGCCGGGCCTGTTAATCTACAAACTCATCAACACCGCCGACAGTATGATCGGCTATCGCACCGAGGCTTACGAGGAATTCGGCTGGGCGGCGGCGCGGTTTGACGATGTGCTCAATATCATTCCCGCCCGTCTGAGTGCGCTGCTGCTGGCAGTGGTCACATGGCGCACGAGCGAGTGGGGAGAAATCAGTGCCGATGCGCGCAAGCACCGTTCCCCCAACGCGGGCTGGCCCGAAGCCGCGATGGCACGCGCACTGGGTGTCGCGCTGGCCGGTCCCCGATCCTATGACGGCGAGATGCGGGATTTTGCTTGGGTAAATGAGGCGGGGTCAAAAAGCGCCAACGCCCATGCAATCACACGGTGCTGCGACGTTCTTTGGAAATCTTGGGGTCTGACACTGGTTCTGGTGGTTGCATTGGGTCTGCTCTTCTAGATATCGTTAGCGCGAACCGATCCGACCAGAGGACAAAGAGCCATGCGTGTGCTGCCCAGCGCCAAAGCGGTCTTGCACCGCACCGCCTTGATTGCCCTACTGAGTGCCCCGACCCTTGCCGCAGCGCAATGCGGTGGGAGTTTTCAAAACTTCGTACGTGGCCTGAAAGACGAGGCCGTTTCGGCAGGCTATGCGATCAGTACCGTCAACGAGTTCTTTGATGGCGTCTCGCAAGACCAGAGCGTGCTCCGAGCTGACCGCTCTCAGGGCGTGTTCCAGAAACCCTTTGTCGAATTTTCCCGCCGCCTGATCTCGCAGAGCCGCTTGAACCGTGGCCGCAGCAAGGGCGAGGAATTCGACAAAATCTTTGACCGGATCGAGACGACCTATGGCATCAACCGGGGCGTCCTGCTGGCGTTCTGGGCGTTTGAAACCGACTATGGCGCAGTGCAGGGCGATTTCAACACCCGGAATGCACTGGTGACGCTCGCGCATGATTGCCGCCGCCCAGACCTGTTCAGGCCGCAAATTTTCTCGGCGCTGGAGCTTTATCGCAAAGGGGACTTTGACCCGGCGCGCACCACTGGTGCTTGGGCCGGCGAAATAGGCATGGTGCAGATGCTGCCCAGCGATATCCTTGAGCACGGAGTGGACGCGGACGGCGATGGCCATGTAACGCTCAAGACATCGGCAGCGGATGCGCTGATGTCAGCTGCACGGATGCTCTCGCACCTTGGTTGGCGCGCAAATGAGCCGTGGTTGCAAGAGGTCACGATCCCGGCAGACATGGATGTCTCTGCTTCCGGCCCCGCTTATAAGAAGTCCCTTGCCGACTGGGAGGCGATGGGTGTCGCACCCCGAACGACCAGCTTTGCGATGAAGGATGCAGAGGCCTCGCTGCTGCTCCCGCAAGGCCACAAAGGCCCTGCCTTTCTTGCCTACCCCAATTTCGACATTTATTTTGAGTGGAATCAGAGCTTTACCTATGTTCTGACGGCCGCCTATTTTGCAACCCGATTGGAAGGCGCGCCTGTCTACGATGCCGGAAACTCTGAGCAGGGATTGTCTGGCGATCAAATGAAAGAGTTGCAGCGCCGCCTGCAAGCCCGCGGTCACGACGTAGGTGATGTTGATGGCATTCTCGGCGCGAACACCCGACTGGCGGTACAGGAAGAGCAAAAGCGTCTGGGGCTTCCCGCAGATGCTTGGCCCACGCCGGATCTGCTGAACGCGCTCTAGGAAGAGCCTTGTACTGTTTACAGCTCATAACGGTATAGACTACAGTATAAACATCGAGAACGTTATTCAGTGAATTCACCGAATAAATGAGCCGGGCAGAGCTGCAACTCTACCCGGCTTTCTTCTTCTACGGTTCAGAGCCCGAGTATAAGTCTGATGATTGAAACTAATACCGCGATCGCAGTTAGTGCTACCATCCATTTCGAAAACGTTGACTGATCCAGTTTGTACACCTCCTTACTTGACCTTAATACGGCCCGATAAGGGTACAGGAAAACGCACTATCTGAGTACACGATTATGGTTTATTTTCCATTAATTACTGGCGAAGAAGTTACAAACCACATTGAGAACTAATGTGCATATTTATCAACCAATTCCGATTGCCAAAGAAGCAATTTAATTGGAGCCGTTTCCGCTAGGCGACCAGCGCCTCTGCCTTTTTCAGATCGACAGAAACCAGCTGGCTCACGCCTTTTTCCTGCATGGTCACGCCAAACAGCCGATCCATGCGCGCCATCGTCACCGCATGGTGGGTGATGATCAAAAAGCGCGTGTCGGTCTGGCGGCACATCTCGTCCAACAGATCGCAGAAACGCGTGACATTGGCGTCATCAAGTGGCGCGTCGACCTCGTCGAGCACGCAGATGGGCGCAGGATTTGACAGGAACACAGCAAAGATCAGCGCCATCGCCGTCAGGGTCTGTTCCCCACCAGATAAAAGCGACAGGGTCGACAGTTTCTTGCCCGGCGGTTGGCACATGATTTCCAGACCTGCGTCCAGCGGATCATCGCTTTCGACCATCAACAGGTTCGCCTCGCCGCCGCCGAACAGATGAGTGAACAGCATCGCAAAAGAGCTGTTCACTTGCTCAAAGGCGGTCAGCAGGCGCTCCCGCCCCTCGCGGTTGAGAGAGGCAATCCCTGAGCGCAAGGTCTTCACCGCCTCTTCCAGATCCAGCTTCTCTGCCACCAGTGTGTCATACTCACTTTGAACTTCGCGGGCATCTTCCTCTGCACGCAGGTTCACCGCACCAAGCGCATCGCGCTGGCGTTTGTGACGGGCGACCTCGACCTCCAGCGCTTCGGCGTTCGGCATATCCTCAGGCGCGACGTTTAGTTGCTCCAACAGCTCGGCAGGCTCCAGCTGCATCACCTCATCGATGCGCTCAGCCGTGGCTTCGACGGTTTCGCGGGCAGCCTCTGTGCGGGCTTCGGACCGCGCCCGTGCTTCGCGCGCCTCAGAGGCCAGACGCTCGCATTCGCGCTCATTGTGGACCGCCTCGCGCAGCACAGCCTCGGCAGCAACCAGCGCATCCGTCGCCTCAGCCTTACGCGCCTCGGCGTCGGTGATCTGTTCGTTAAGCTCCTCGCGGGTCTCGGCAATCTCGCCGGGCACCGCCATCGCGTCTTCCAGTTCTTCCTGGCTGGTCTCACGACGCTCTTCGAGCTCGGAAATCCGCTTACCGGCCGAGTCCAGACGCAACCGCCAGCCAGAGATTTCCTTGGTCACGGTCTGCGCGCGTTTGGTGCGTGCCTCCCCTTCGCGGCGCAACTCATCCAACGCGGAGCGGTGCGTAAGCATGGTGATCCGCGCCGCCTCGACCCCGTGTTTGATCTCCTCAACCTTGGCGCGCGCCTCAGAGAGATCCCCAAGAGCCGCCTGCGCGGTTTCGGCATCTTTCAGTTGCAAGGATGCAGTCAGCGCATCCTCATCATGGCGCGCGACAGCAATGCCAAAATTCTCCAGCTTGCCTTCGGCGAGGTTCTTTTCCGCCTCAGCGCGGCTGAGGGCACGGGCACTATCCGCGACGCGCTGATCGGCGGTACGGCGGGCCTGACGGGCGGCCTGATCCGCAAGGGTCACTTCTTCAAGCTTGCGCACCAAGGTCTCATGCGCGGCCTGCGCACCCTCTGTACGGGCCGTGGCATGCGCCAGATCCTGTTTCAGCGCCTCCAAGCGGTTCATCTGCTCCAGTCGCATCGCCGCCGCTGAGGGCGCATCTTCGGCCCAAGAGCGGAACCCGTCCCAGCGCCACAGATCGCCCTCTAGCGTCACCAAACGCTGACCGGGTTGCAACAAAGGCTGCAAACGCGCCGCCTCATCCGAATCGACCACGCCAATTTGTGCAATCCGCCGCCAGAGCGCATCGGGACCATCGACATATTTGCCCAGCGGCTCCACCCCATCCGGCAGCGGCGCATCACGTTCATAGGACGGCAAGGTGAGCCAGCCCGTCGGCCCATCGCTATCCGCAAGCGGCGCGCGCAGATCATCCGCCAATGCAGCACCAAGGGCTTTCTCGTAACCCGGTGTCACCCGCAGATCATCCATGACCTGACCGCCCTCGGCGGTGTCACGCTCAACCAGCTTTGCCAGCGCCGTGACCTCGGCCCTGAGCGCGCCCAGCTCCCCCTCCGCCTCAGAGCGTTTCGCACGCGCTTCGGTTTCATGTGCCTGCGTTTCAGTGCGCAGCTCATCCGCCTCGGCCAGCGCGTCTTCTGCCGTTTCGGCGGCGTCGCGGGCCTCTTCCTCCGCCTCCAAAGCCGCCTCATAGGCCGCCTCGGACGCAGCCAAGGCCTCTCGCGCAGTGTACTGAGCGGCGCGGGATTTGGCACCCTCACCTTCGGCGCGCTCCAATGCGCGGCGGCAATCCTCGACGAGGCGCTGCGCAGACTGATGGCGCGCGGCGAGCCGTGCAACATCCTCTGTCACCTGCGAAAGATGTTCCTCACCATTGTGGAGGATGGATGTGGACTCTTGGGCAACCTCTGCGGCCTCCGCCATGCGGTCATCGTGCCCCTCACCCGCCTTGGCCAGTTCCCGCTTTTCCCACTCCAGACGTTCAATCGTCTCGCCCGCATCCCGGTTCAGCCCGGCCTCGCGTTCGATATCATTGCCAAGCTGTTGGATGCGGCTGTTCAGACGTTCGATATTCTGCCGCGCCTGCGCTTCTTGATCGGAGAGCGCGTCGCGCTGTACCATCAAACGCTGCAGCACAGCCGCTGCGATCGCCTCTTCTTCGCGCAGCGGTGGTAACCCGTCCTCTGCCTCAGCCCGTTTTTCGGCTGCAACACGCGCCAGCGCCTCCGCTTTGGCGGCTTGTGTCACACGCGTGCGGAGTTCTTCTTCGGCCGCCAGACGCGCCTCATCCGCCTCACGCCAGCGGCGATAGAGCAGCATGCCCTCGGCCAGCCGCAGTTTTTCGCCAATCTCGCGGTAGCGCTGCGCCTGTTTGGCCTGTCGTCCAAGCTGGCCCAACTGCGTCGCAAGCTGCTCGATCACATCATCGATGCGCAGCAGATTCTGTTCCGTATTTTTGAGCTTCAGTTCCGCCTCATGACGGCGCTGATAGAGGCCCGAGATCCCGGCCGCCTCTTCGAGCACCCGACGGCGCGCTTTGGGTTTGGCGTTGATCAGCTCAGAAATCTGACCTTGCCGCACCAACGCGGGCGAATGCGCTCCGGTTGAGGCATCGGCAAAGAGCATCTGCACGTCCTTGGCCCGCACATCCTTCGCGTTGGCCTTATACGCCGAGCCGACGTCACGAGTGATCCGGCGCACAATGTCGAGTTGGTCAGAGTCATTGAACCCGGAAGGCGCCAGTCGTTCGGAGTTGTCGATCTGCAGACTGACTTCGGCAAAGTTGCGTGCAGACCGGGTGGCGGTGCCGGCAAAGATCACGTCTTCCATGCCACCGCCCCGCATCGCCTTGGCACGGGTTTCCCCCATCACCCAACGCAGCGCCTCCAAGAGGTTCGACTTGCCACAGCCATTCGGCCCCACAACACCTGTCAGCCCATCGGCGATGAGCAGGTCAGTGGGGTCCACAAAGCTTTTGAAGCCGTTGAGCCTGAGTTTGGAAAAGCGCAAGTTCGCCCCTTCTGGTGATTCCGTTGCAGGAAATCACAGCAGCCTTGCGCCCCCCGAGTCAACGGCACATGCCGCAAAATCGGCAGTTTCCCACCTGCGCTCACACCATATCTTGTGGATAACCCCGTTTCACATCGGGACTTTCAGCACACGTCCCAGCCGCGCAATCCCCTCGGCGATTGCGGGTTCATTACTGTTTGAGAAACTCAGCCGCAGGGTGTTTTCGCCCGACCCATCCGCATGGAAGGCTTGTCCCGGCACAAAAGCGACTTTTTCCTGCTCCAAGGCACGCTCCAATAACTGTGCACCACTTATGCCTTCAGGCAAGGTGACCCAGATGAACATGCCGCCCTCGGGCTTGGTCCAAGTGACGCCTGCGGGCATATGTTCCTTGAGGGCAGCCAGCATCGCATCACGTCGCCGCATATAGACCGAACGCAATTCCGCAACATGAGTGTCGAACAACTGCTCCGCCACCTGACAGGTCACGATCTGGTTGATCGTAGGAGAGTGCAGGTCCGAAGCCTGCTTCATCAGCACCAACTGCTGGATCACCGGCGACGCCGCAACCACCCATCCCACGCGCAAACCCGGCGACAGGGTTTTGGAAAATGTGCCGCAATAGATCGTCCGGCAGGCCTCAATATCGCCGCCCTTCCGGTCTTGCTCCAGCGCCAGCATCGGCGGCACCGGCTCCCCGTCAAATCGCAGGTCCTGATAGGCGGCATCCTCAATGACCGCCGTATCAAGCGTTTCGGCCAGATCCAACATCTGCAGACGTTCTGCACGGGTCATCGTCACACCCGTTGGATTGGCAAAATCCGGGCTGAGGTAGGCAAACTTAACCCGACCTCCTGCCGCTTCGGCGGCTTGCGCGTAACGCTCGGGTGGTTGATTTTCACCAGACCGAAGCCGGTCGTAGCGTGGCTCATATGCGTTAAAGGCCGCAAGCGCGCCCAGATAAGTGGGCCAGCCCACCAGCGCCGTATCCTTGGGACTGAGGAACAGTTTACCCAGATAATCAATCGCCTGCTGCGATCCCGACGTGATCAGAATATTCTCAGGCCCGCACTGAACACCAATCTTCGCCATATGCGCGGCAATCCAATGACGCAGGGGCAGATAGCCCTCAGAGACAGAGTATTGCAGGGATTGCGCCTGATGCTCTGGCGAGAGCGCCGCCTGAAACGCATCAGCAAACGCCTGCGCCGGAAACAACGCCGGATCAGGTATCCCACCGGCAAAAGAAAGCAACCCCGGCTGATCAAGCAATTTGAGCAGTTCGCGAATTTCCGAAGCCTTCATACGGCCAATACGTGTTGCATATTGCGCAGCGAGGGTCATTTCAATCACTTCCTTTCGTCACCTTCGCGAAATCGACAGGAAAGCGCAAAACAAGTCAATACTTCTGACCTATTATTTCAGCTTTCGTGATCTTGCAGGCCCCTCATGTTGGTGGTCATATGATTTGACCAATCTTTGTTTTTCGAGGTCTTCGATGCCGTTCCAGAAAGTGCAGCCGGAAAAGCTCTCCACCGCAGTGGTGCGCCAAATCGAAAAACTCATTCTGCGCGGCATTCTACGCCCCGGGGAACGCTTGCCCTCAGAGCGCGAACTGGCCGAGCGACTGGGGGTCTCCCGTCCCTCCTTGCGCGATGCGCTGGCAGAATTGCAGGACCGCGGATTGCTCTCCAGCCGCGCGGGATCCGGTGTGTTTGTGGCCGATGTCCTTGGCTCCGCCTTCTCGCCTGCGCTGATCCAGCTTTTCGCCAGCGACGATGAGGCGGTCTTTGACTACCTGTCGTTTCGCCGTGACCTCGAAGGCATGGCCGCTGAACGCGCTGCAAAATTCGGCTCCGACGCGGACCTCGGCGTCATTCAGGAGATCTTTGACCGCATGGAAGAAGCGGGAGATCCCAGCATTTCAGAGGCCGCTGCGGAGCTCGACGCGCAATTCCATTCCGCCATTCTGGAAGCCAGCCATAATGTCGTGCTCTTGCATATGATGCGCTCCATGTTCGACATGCTGCGCAAAGGTGTGTTCTACAACCGCCGTATCATGTTCGGCCAGCACACCACTTATGAGGCACTGCTGGAACAACACCGCGCCATCAACGCCGCATTGCAGGCCCGCGACGCCCATGCGGCACGAACGGCTGTCGAAACCCACATGGACTATGTGAAACAGGCGCTCGACGAACAAATACGGGCAGATCGAAATGCCCGGATTGCAGCGCAGCGACTAGAACATGAACGCAATCGCTAGGCGGATGTGCTGTCGATAAATCCACGGGTTTCAGCCTTGAGTGCGGCGGTAAAGATCATCTCGGCGCTGTCCACCTCAACGAGGCGGCCCTGTTCAAAATACGCCACACGATCAGCAATTTGCGCGGTTTCCGCCAAGGTTGCAGACACAGCCACAACCGCATGATCTTTTTTCAGATCCACTGAGAGCGCACAAAGGGCCTCGCCTTCGCCCTGATCAATCGACCCGGTAGAGCGATCCAGCAACAGGACCTCGGGTTGCACCGAGATGCTGCGCGCGATGCACAGCAGGCGTTGCTGGTGGCGCGGCAGATCCACGCCACGCCGTTTGTGCAGGACATCCTTCACATGATCCCAGAGCATACATCGCCGCAATGCCGTCTCTACGATCTCAGCCACCTCATGGCGGCTGGTCGCGATCTGGTTCAGTTTGAGGCCATAGGCGATATTGTCCCAGACGGACAACGGGAACGGGTTTGGTGTCTCAGGGATATAGGCCACCTTGCGCCGCAGCGCAGGCAGATCACACTGGGGTGAGAACACCTCTGTGTCGCCATATGTCAGGCTGCCAGTCGTCGCCAGCTGACGCTCGTGTTGCAACAGCCGGCACATGGCCCGCATCAAGACGGACTTACCTGCACCAGTGCGCCCTATCAGCCCCAGAACCTCTCCCTTGCGAATATCTAGTGTGACATCGCAAAGCACATCCCGCCCGCCAACCTTAAGACTAAACTCTCGCACGCTGATCGCCGCAGGAAGCGTCACCCGATCCTTCGTCAGCTGAGATGTCTTGTGATGGAGCGGCAATGAATGAAACATCGGGACCCTGTTCTTATCGGGATGCCCTCGCTCTTCGCACGGCAGGGTTAACGGATCATCCCACCGATTGCAGTTGTCATGAAAAATTCATGAAGCGACCGCAGTACCATGAGAGGTGCAAAACAAGCCCTCCGTCGATTCCCAAATGCAAAAGCCCCAGCCGTCAGGCCGGGGCTTTCGCAATAATCGTCGCATGCAAGATCTGCTTAGTGCAGCTTGGCGTCCACGTCCTGAATGGCCGCGTCGATCAGCTTGTTTGCATCGGCTGCGGACATTTGCTTGGAAATCACCTGATCGGCGACTTCGACAGCAATGGTGATGGCGCGGTCACGGACCTCTTTCACTGCAGAAGCTTCTGCAGAGGAAATCTGCTCTTCCGCAGCGGCCAGACGGCGCGCAATGGAAGCCGCGAGATCTGCCTTCGCCTGCTCAGCCGCAGCAGCGGCCTCGTCACGGGCGTTGGCGACGATGCGCTCGGCTTGGGCCTGGACGTCCTGCTGCTTGCGCTCGTAGGAGGCCAGAAGGGTCTGGGCCTCTTCGCGCAGCGCGCGGGCTTCTTCCAGTTCCGATTTGATGCTGTCCGCGCGATTGTCGAGCTGTTTGCCGATCAAAGACGGCACTTTGGCAGCGAGCAGGATGCCAATGAACAGCAGGAATGCGAGAACAACAACAAAGTCGGTGTTGCCGAGGTTCCAGCCACCGCCAGCAGCGAAGGCAGGAGATGCGGTTGCGAGGGTCAGAGCAATTGCAAGAGTTGCGCGCATGGTCTTAGCCCTCCGTCCGTTTGGCGACAGCAGCCGCCACAGCATCAGCGTCGTCCTTGCCACCCAGAGCCGCAACCAGAGCGGATGCGGTGTCGGTTGCAACGACTTTGACACTTTCCAGCGCACCAGCGCGGATTTCAGCAATGGCTTTCTCGGATTCCGCTGCTTTCGCAGAGATTTCCTCATCCGCCTTTGCGATTGCCTCGTCGACCCCTGCCTGAATTTCGGCGCGGGTTTCGGCGGCAATGCGCTGCGCTTCCGCGCGGGCATCAGCCAGTGCCTTGTTATAAGCGTTTTCGGCCTCGACAGCTTTGGCTTTGAGATCTTCAGCCGCAGCGAGGTCGTTTGTGATAGTCCCCTGACGCTCGTTCAGAATGGCTGCGATACGGGGCAGCGCGACGCGCGACAGGATCAGGTAGATCACGACAAGCGTGACCAGAAGCCAGAAGATCTGGTTTCCGTAGGTCGAGAAGTCCAGCTGCGGCATGCCGGAAGACCCGTGCACCGCGTCGGCAGCTCCATGACCTGTATCGGCCGTATTAGATGCCATGTCGTCCTCCTATGGAACTTGCCGTTACACCGGGCGGGGCGCGGTTGGCACTCCGCCCGGCCGTAAGGAAAAAGTGTTCCGGAGTCTTAGACGGCGAACATCAAGAGCAGAGCGACCAGGAACGAGAAGATGCCCAGAGCTTCTGCAAATGCGATGCCGATGAAGAGGGTTGCGGTCTGGGAAGCAGCCGCGGAGGGGTTGCGCAGAGCGCCCGCCAGGAAGTTAGCAGCAACGTTGCCAACACCCAGAGCAGCAATACCAGTACCCATGCCAGCCAGGCCAGCGCCGATGTATGCGAGATCGCCTTCCATTTGATATCTCCTTACGATTGGAAGTTGAGGTAGTAGTTCAGACCAGCAACCTGCCCTTAGTGGGACGGATGCAGCGCGTCTTTCAGATAGACACAGGTCAGAATGGTGAACACGTAAGCCTGAATGAAGGCCACGAGAACTTCGAGTGCGTAGACCGCGGTGATGGCAAAGATCGGCAGGAATGCCCCGGCGCCCAGCGCGCCAGCAAAACCTGCGAAAACCTTCAGAACCGCGTGGCCCGCCATCACGTTACCTGCAAGACGGATGCAGTGGCTGACGGGGCGCACGAAGTAAGAAATCAGTTCGATGATGGCCAGGATCGGACGCAGCGCCAGCGGAGCGGAGCTAACCCAGAACAGGCCGAGGAATTTCGCACCATGCAGCACAAAGCCGGTGATGGTCACGGTCACGAAGACCAGCATCGCGAGGATCGCGGTCACGGCGAAATGAGAGGTGGTGGTGAAGGACATCGGGATCAGACCAAGGAAGTTGGCCGTCACGATGAACATGAAGAGTGTCATGATGTAGGGGAAGAACTTCACGGCATCTTTGCCGGTCACGTCTTCGACCATCTTGTAGATGAAACCATAGGCCAGTTCCGCAACCGACTGAGCGCGGGAAGGAACGATGCCCCGATTGGAGGAGCCAAACACCAAGAGGCCGATGATCGCAACCACGGCAAGGAACATCCACAGCGTCACGTTGGTGGGCGTGTACCAAGCGATATGGTCACCACCAAACAGCGGCGTCACGGTGAACTGTTCCATCGGGTGAATGGCAAGACCCGCCGTTTCCGGTGCGAACACCAGGCCCGATACGAGCACCAAAGCCAAAGCTACGTAAAAGAACAGTTTGCCCATCGTTCCGCTTCTCCTGTCGCTTAGGCCGTCGCCCAGCATTCATGCATCTTTATCAGCGTCGACGGATTTTTCCGCCTCGGCCATTTGTTTGTCCTGAATCTCGCGTGCGCTGCGGAGCATCACGTTCACCCCGGCGGCCAGACCCAGCAATATGAACAGCACCATGAAAATGGGGGTCGTTCCCAAGAGAACATCCAACCCGTATCCGATGCCGAGGCCGATCACGAGACCGGCCACCAATTCCGTCACCATCCGCCAGGCCTGATTGGCCATGGAATAGTGTTCATCCGCGCGAGGTTCTGGCTCTTCATGCGCCTTCTTGGCGGCTGCCAGTTTCTCCTCCAGCTGCGCCATGCGCTGCTTTTGGTCGTCGTCGATCAAGGTGACGCATCCTCTCGCGAAATCTGAGGGTTTGCTAAGCGGTCCTCCGCTCAGAGTCAATTGCGCATTACGCCGATCTACTCTGGGTAAAACTTCAATACTTTCAGGGCACTAAGCCAAACCACGTGTTTACGCGCGGCATCCTTCGCCTAAGGATATGCCTTTCGGCATCGCCAGATGCATATTCAACCAAATGGTTGATCTTGAAATCACACCGCAGGAACCCGGCGGCGGAACAGTCGTCCGTCGATCAGCAAAAGACCAAAAAGGATCGCAAGCAGCCCCGACAGATGGCTGACCTCAAGCGGCTCTCCCAAAACCAAGACCCCCAAGGTCAGCGCCGAGGCTGGCGCGATCAGCGTCGGAAGGGTGACATTGGTCGGACCAATCTTGGGAAGCACCCAGTACATGGCGATGAAGGCGGCAGAGGTCAGCGCAAACCCGATGATCAGCAACGCCCCCCATGCCTGTACGGACAGCGCGCCCGGCACCCCATCGGACCAGACGGCCAGTGGCAGGATAAAGGCAGTTGCCCCGGTCAGGGCCCAGGCCACCAGCACGACTGGTTCCATATCGCGAAACTGGCGCGCGACATTGACCGAAAAGGCATAACACAGTGGCGCGCCCAAGGTGACGAGGATCGCCCAGATGGCAGAACTCTCCCCGCCTTGCAGGATCGGCAAAGACAGCAGAACGATCCCCGCCAGCCCGGAGGCGACACCCAAACTCTTGCGCCAATTGGCGCGCTCGCCGCCCGGCCAGAAATGGGTCACCACCACTGCGAGCGCCGGGGTACAGGCATTGACGATCCCCGCAACACCGCTGGCGATATGCTGCTGCCCGAGCGCATAACAGGAAAACGGGATCGCATAACTCAGGGCTCCAAACCCCGCCAGAGCCAGCGCGCGCGATGGCGATATGCGCCAATTGCGCCCGCGCGCCAGCAGGAAAACCCAGCACCCCAAGGCGCCAAGCCCGACACGCCCGACTGAGATCCATAAGGGTGCCAACTCGCGCAGCAGCACCGCGTTGAACATAAAGGACATCCCCCAGCCGATGCCGAGGATCACGATGATGGCCCAATACCGCAATGCCATGGTGCTCTCCCTCAATAGCGCCCGCGCCGTTTTGCGCATACGCTTCGGGATTGTCGACCCGCTTCCTGCGCTTTAGGAGATATCCCCATGAGCGATACTCTTGATACTGTCTTTGCAGCCCTAGCAGACCCGACCCGTCGGGCAATCCTGTCTATGCTGCTCGAAGACGATATGGCCGTCACCGATGTGGCAGAGCCGTTTGAGATGTCGCTTGCGGCGATTTCCAAACATCTCACCATCCTCACCCGTGCCGGTCTGATCCAGCAGGAAAAGCGCGGGCGGGTGAAATGGTGCAAGCTGCAACCGGATGCGCTGCGCGCGGCCTCGGTCTGGATGCAGGGCTTTGGTCAGTTTGAGCCGGTGAATCTAGATGCCTTTGAACGGTTTCTGGAAGAAGAGCTCCGCGACGGCGAGTGAGGCACACGCCCGGCGCGGACCAAGTGAAACTCGGCACCTTTAACCGTGTTCATCCTTCAATAGCAGCCAGAGCGCCACGATCGTCAGCGCGATCCCCACAAAGATCAGTGCCGGAGGCCAGCCTTTGCCCAGCGCGATCTCCCACAGGATCACCCATGAGGGCACCAGATAGGTATAGGCCATAACCTTTGCCGACGGCAGCCGCAGCGTTGCAAATTGCAGCAGGACAAATGTACAGGCCGAGGCACAGACCGACACATAAATAAGACCGATCCAGACGATGGGCTTCAGCCCCGCCCAATCCGTGGCGATCAGATCGCGCCACGCCAGCGCGATCAGCGCCACCGCCCCGGCGACCAGCACCCCAAAGGTGAAGACCAGCGCAGGCTCGCCCCGGTTCAGCTTGCGCACCATCGGCGTATAAAGCGCGTGGGCCACACAGCCGACGAAATAGATCACCTCACCCTGACCGATCTCAAAGCGGACCGCAGCCTCAAGATCTGCGCGAAAGATCACCCAAAGCGCCCCCGCCCCGCCGATCATCAAGGCCAGCGCCATGCGCGGCGTTGTGATCTGGCGCAGCAAGAGCCAGCCAAAGACGCCGCTCATCGCCGGCGTCAGCGTAAAGACCGCCGCCGCGCTCACAGGATCTGCGGTTTTCAACCCGTAGAACATCAGTACGAAATATGTCGCAAACACCCCGCCCAATAGCGCATAGCGCCAGGGTGCGCTGAAATGTTGCGACTTCAGGCCCGGCCCGATGGCCGCCGCCGCACCGATCAAGATCCCCGCCAGCACAAAGCGCACGGCATTCAGAGCCGCAGGCGTGACCTCATTCGCGATCAGCGCGCCAAGCGAAAACGACCCCGCCACCAGCGCCGAAAACGCCAGCATCGCCAGATGCCCCTTGTGGCTGTCGCTGAGACCGCCCCGCATGGGTGCCAGATCCAGATCGCTCATCACTGTGGCCAGGTTTTTGCGTGCTCTTTCAAAAAGCGCACGAAGCTCTGCACCTTATTGGTGCGATGCAGGTCCACATGGGTCACCAGCCAGATCTTGCCCGACCATTCGTCACGGGGGTCCATCATCATCACCAGATCCGGGCAGCTTGCCGCCTCCCACAAGGAGATAAACCCAATGCCCGCCCCAGCCCGGATGGCCTTATGCCCGGCCACCGCATCCGAACAGCGAAACACGATGTTCTCAGCCGGGATGGTCGCGCGCAGCCAGCGTTCGAACGGGGCGCGGGTGTTTTCATTGTCACTGGCAACGAACCGGTGGTTCACCATATCGTCTTGCCCTTTGAGCATGCCGTGGCGCGCGACGTAGTCTTGCGAGGCATAAAGCGCGAGGCGCTGCCCCACGAAGGGTTGAACCACATTGTCCGGCTGTTCCGGTGCCGCCCCCGCGCGCAAGGCCACATGTGCCTCACCATATTCCAGCCGGAACAACCGATCCCCGGTCAGATAGCGGATCACCAGATCCGGGTGCATCTGCTGGAACTCCGTCAGCGCGGGCGCCAGCATCGGTGCCATGGAGGACAGGGATGTCACCACCAATTCGCCAGACACCTCGTCGCCCTGCCCCTTGAGCCGCCCAACCAGCTGGCTGAACTGATCGTCTGTCGCCTGCGCAACACGCAACAGATCCAGCCCGGCTTCAGTCGGCGTGTACCCCCGCGCATGGCGCTGGAACAGTTTCACACCAAGGCGCGCTTCGATCGCATCAATATGCCGGATGACCGTCGCATGATGCACGCCCAGCACTTCTGCCGCGCCACTTACCGTGCCAAGCCGCGCCACCTGATACGCGGTGCGCACTTCGTCCCAATTCTCCACCTGATCCCCCGTCGCGACGATATCTGTAAGTATTTGCGCGGATGCGCACAGACTTTGTTCAATATCACAAATTGTGTTCGGGTGTGCAAATATCCATTCTGAGCCTCAGACGAATTTTCCTCCTCACAAGGACCAAGACGATGGCTCACACCGTACTCCATATCGACAGCTCCGCCCGCCAATCCGGCTCCACCTCCCGCGTATTGACCGCGCAGGTGGTGGAACGGCTGAATGCCGAAACCGTTATTCGACGCGATCTGTCGACGCCGCTGCCGCTGCTGGATGAGGCATGGATTGGCGCGAACTTCACCCCTGCCGATCAACGCAGCGATGAGCAAAAAGCGACGCTGGCCTTGTCGGACAGTCTGATTGATGAGCTCAAAGAGGCGGACACCGTGGTGATCGGTGTCCCGATCTACAATTTCACCATCCCCACCACCCTCAAGGCCTGGATCGATCTGGTCGCCCGCGTTGGCGTGACCTTTCAATACACCGAGACCGGGCCCGAAGGTCTGCTGAAGGGCAAACGGGCCGTTCTGGCGGTTGCATCGGGCGGCACCGAAGCCGGATCAGACATCGACTACGCCAGTCGCTACCTGCGGCACATGCTGGGTTTTATCGGAATTACCGACATTGAAATCGTCGCGGCGGACCAGCAAGCCATTGACGCCGAAGGCTCCGTACAAAAGGCCAAAGACGCCATCGCACAACTGGCCGCATAAGTGACAACACCGTGGAGGAGGGGCGCTCCCGCCCGTCCGCCGATCAGCCACAGGCTGCTCGCGCCCCGTTGGGCCCGGCAGGCCGCGCCGCAGGCGCGGCCTGCCCCTCGGCGATCCGCAACGCGGAGCGCAACACCTCAATCCTCAGGTTTGAAACAGATCAGATCCACTCGGGCGTGATGCCGATTTTCTCACAAAACGCCATGAAATCCGCGCGCGGCATTGCAACGGTGCGGTCATTCACCAGCGGATGCATATATATGCGATCCGCCGTCTGAGCTTCAGCGTCCATAAAGAACCTGACGCCCTTTGGCGCGCCGTTGATCATCGCCAGCGGGGTGACGGCGCCGGGGCGAATGCCAAGATGTTCCATCAGGCGCCCTTCGGACCCAAATGACAGCCCTCCCACCCCCAATTGCGCGCCAAGCGCCTTCAGGTCGATCTCACGATCCTGCTGCAGGGAGACAAGGTAATTTCGCTTCTTGCGATCCCGCAGATAGAGGTTCTTGAGGCGGAGCGCCGTTTCACCGGGCACCAGCAATTCGTCCTCCACCGCTTTGGACTCTTCGACCGTGCGCAATGGCACGTGCTGGTGCAAGACATAAGACAGCCCCCATGCGTCCAGCTGGGCCAGCAAAGCATCAGAAGACAGAGGCATAGAAACCGGTGCGGCGGTCGGCGCGTCCATAATCGCTCCTTCAGGTCAGGGAATTCAGGCCGTAACAGGCATACAGCGCCCTTTTGGCAGATTGCCCGGTATCTGTGCAACGCGGTTGCGACCGAACTTCAGGCGACTGCGGCAACCCGTGGTTCAAAGCACCTGAGCCAAGCAGCATCAATGTCGGCCATCTCGCGGCCTGCTCCACTCGGGCCGCACCCGAGGGCCGCCGGATAGCCACAACGCTGCTCGCGCAGCCGCGCCGGCTCTGCATCCCGTGGAGACACAGATGCAGGGCGCAGGCGGTCCAAACCTTCAAGCGTCACACGCTGATACGGGAGCGCACTGCGATACGGGCTGAGATTGCCGATGCCGCATGTTTCCTGAGCCGCAAAATACTCCAACCGCCGCGCCTTGGCAGCGGTGTTTTCGCCCATGCGGTGGGGACGACCGGCCTCGCCCAGCTGGTCTTCATGTCCCTGAGTTCGCCCTGCGCCAAGGTCGATCATATCACAACCAAAGTAGTAAATCTGCGAGGGCATCAATGCAGCAAGCGCCCAATATCCCGCCACAAATGCCATACCCTCGCCGGTGTATGGCGCGCCGCCGTAAAGGGTCTGAACCGGTGAAAACTCTGCCTCGGTGACAACTTTCTGGTCGCCCTCCAGCAGCACGGGCCTCCTGTCCACGGAAAAGTCCCTTCTGTGGATCATATGGGTCCAGTCTTCACGGATGCTCCACGCATCATGGATTGCAACCACATGATCAAACAGTCCGACCGGCCAGCCTGCGGCCTCGATCGCATAGGGAGCACTGCCAAGTATGAGGACTTTTGTCATAATTTCTTTACAACTCCTTGCCGAACCCGGCTTTGAGCAAATGCAACGGGGGAAGGTCAACGGGACCGCTCGAAAAAACTGAATATCAAATGCACCTATTGGTGGCGATCCGCCAGAAATGGCGGGTACAGGTGGAAAACTGCCGATGCCGCCGGGAGTGCCCTCTTTTGCACTTGCGCCCTTCTTCTTGACTCTCAGGTGCCCCCAGAGTAGGGCAGAGCCAATTCCGGGAGTCGTCGTGTCTTCCGGTCCTCGACATGGGTCGGGGATCGCCCTCCACCAGCGCGTTGCGCCCGTGGGGGCAAACCTTATTGGTTTGCACCCACATTTCTTGCACGGCGGGGGCAAACCTTGTTGGTTTGTGCCTATGGTTGCGATCTGGTGGCAGGTGATTGAGGTTCGTTCCACCGCTCCTTACATCAGGAGCACACATCGTAACCGGCAATGGAGGCCGAAGGCATGTTTGAAAATCTATCCGAACGCCTGTCTGGTGTCTTTGACCGGCTGACGAAACAGGGCGCTCTCTCTGAGGATGACGTAAAAACCGCTCTGCGCGAAGTGCGCGTGGCTCTGCTCGAAGCTGACGTTTCGCTGCCCGTCGCCCGTGATTTCGTCAAGAAGGTGCAGGAACAGGCCACGGGTCAGGCCGTTACCAAATCGGTGACACCGGGCCAGCAGGTTGTGAAGATCGTCCATGACGCGCTTGTCGATACGCTGCGCGGCGAAGACGATCCCGGCGCGCTCAAGATCGACAGCCCGCCCGCACCGATCCTGATGGTTGGTTTGCAAGGCTCCGGTAAGACCACCACCACCGGTAAACTCGCCAAGCGGCTCAAGGAAAAAGAGGGCAAGAAAGTACTTCTTGCCTCGCTCGACGTCTATCGCCCGGCAGCGATGGATCAGCTGGCGGTGCTCGGCACCCAGATCGGCGTCGACACCCTGCCGATCGTCAAAGGGCAAACCCCTGTAGATATCGCCAAGCGCGCCAAACAGCAGGCGGCGCTGGGGGGCTATGACGTCTATATGCTCGACACCGCCGGTCGTTTGCAGATCGACGATGTCCTGATGAAAGAGGTCGAGGACGTCCGCGACGTGGTCTCCCCGCGCGAGACCCTGCTGGTCGTCGATGGTCTGACCGGTCAGGTCGCCGTCGAGGTGGCCGAGGAATTCGACAACAAGATCGGCATCTCCGGCGTGGTCCTCACCCGGATGGATGGTGATGGTCGCGGCGGCGCGGCGCTCTCGATGCGCGCAGTGACCGGCAAGCCGATCCGCTTTGTCGGCCTTGGCGAAAAGATGGACGCCATTGAGACCTTCGAGCCGGACCGGATCGCAGGCCGCATCCTTGGCATGGGCGATATCGTCGCCCTTGTTGAGAAGGCACAGGAAACCATCGAGGCCGAACAGGCCGAGCGCATGATGAAGCGCATGATGAAGGGTCAGTTCAACATGAACGACCTGCGCATGCAGCTGGAACAAATGCAGCAGATGGGCGGCATGCAAGGCATGATGCAGATGATGCCGGGCATGAACAAAATGGCCAAACAGGTCGAAGAGTCGGGCTTTGACGACAAGATGGTCACGCGCCAGATCGCCATGATCCAGTCCATGACCAAAAAGGAACGCGCCAATCCTGCGCTTCTGCAGGCCAGCCGCAAGAAGCGCATCGCCGCAGGTTCCGGCATGGAAGTAGCCGACCTTAACAAGCTGCTGAAGATGCACCGCCAGATGGCGGATGTCATGAAAAAGATGGGCAAAATGGGCAAGGGCAAGATGCTGAAACAGGCCATGAAAGGCATGTTTGGCAAAGGCGGCATGCCCGAGATGCCGGGTGGTATGCCCGGCGGTATGGACCCCTCGCAGATGGACCCCAAAGCACTGGAAGCGGCCGCCAAAGCGATGGGCGGCAAGGGCGGATTGCCCGGTGGTCTCGGTGGACTGGGTGGTCTCGGCGGCGGCATGGGGCTGCCCGGCGGCCTCTCTGGTTTTGGCAAAAAGAAGTAACTCCGACAGATGACCTCGGCACCTACCATAGAAACCGACCGCTTGGTCCTGCGCCCGCATGAAGCGGGTGACCTGGAGGCGTTCTGGTCGTTCTACCAGAGCGACCGGTCGCGTTATATGGACGTGCCCAGCAGCCAGTCGCAGCTCTGGGCCGGGTTGCTTGCTGAGGTCGGTTCTTGGGAGATCTTTGGCTGGGGTGGTCTGGCGATTGAAACCAAGGACGGTCAATTGGCCGGGCAGGTCTGCATCAGCCAACCGCCGCACTTTCCCGAATTGGAACTGGGCTGGATCGTTTTTGAAGGATTTGAGGGCTTTGGCTATGCCTTCGAGGCCGCCTCTGCAATGCGCGACTTTGCCTTTGAAATTCTCGAAGTACCAACGCTGGTAAGCTACATCGACCGTGACAACCGCCGCTCGGTTCTGCTCGCGGAACGTATGGGCGCGGTGCTTGACCCGGATGCTGCGACCTACGACACGGTCGATCTGGTCTATCGCCATGCGCCCGACAGCACGGGCCCCGGACTGGAGGCCTACGCATGAGCACGCCCTCCATTCCGGTGATTGAAACCAAACGTCTGATCCTGCGCGGGCCAGAGGCTGAGGACTATCCGAACTTCAAGGCGACATTCACGTCTTATCGTGCGCGTTTCATGGGCGGCCCCCTCAATACCTACGAGGCTTGGATGCTCTACGCTGCCGAGATCGGCCACTGGCAGGTGCGCGGTTTTGGCATGTGGATGATCCACGACAAGATCACCGATGAAACCTACGGCATGGCCGGGGGCTGGCAGCCTGCAGGCTGGCCGGAGCGCGAGATCGCATGGATCATCTGGCCAGAGAAGGCAGGCAAGGGCTATGCGCTTGAGGCGACCCACGCAGCGCGCAAGCATTTCTACAACACGGCAGGCTGGGACGGCGCGGTCAGCTACATCGACCCAAAGAACCTCGACTCCATCCGCCTTGCCGAACGCCTTGGTGCGAAAAAAGATCACGATGCCCAGACCATCGACGGCAACGACGCGGTCTATCGGCACCCGACACCAGCACAGCTGCGAGACAGCCAGCTGACACATGGCATTGAGATGGAAATCGGTCACTACGCCGACCCGTTGTTCAAACCGAAAGGATGGGCCATTGACTGAGACCACGACCGGTCCTGCCGCGCGCGCAGCCGAGCTTTTGAAAGAGCACCGCGAAAGCATTGATCGTCTGGACGCGATCATTGTCTACACGCTGGGAGAGCGTTTTAAGCGCACGCAGGCTGTTGGCCAGCTTAAGGCAACACACGACCTTCCCCCGTCCGATCCCTCGCGCGAAGCGAAGCAGATCGCACGACTCGAAGAATTGGCGAAAGAGGCCGATCTGGACCCAAAATTCGCCAAGGCGTTCTTGAACTTCATCATTGATGAGGTCATCCGCCACCACAAGAAGCACCAGGAATAAGCGGGGTTTGACCTGAAACCAGGACACCTCGTTCAACGCCATCAAAGGAGAATGAAACCATGGCAATGAAAATCCGTCTGGCCCGCGGCGGCTCCAAGAAACGCCCCTTCTACCGCATCGTTGCAGCGGACTCCCGCATGCCGCGTGACGGCCGCTTCATCGAGAAGCTGGGCACCTACAACCCGCTCTTGCCGAAAGACAGCGAAGAGCGCGTGAAAATGGACATCGAAAAGATCCAGGCATGGCTCGACAAAGGCGCACAGCCGACCGACCGTGTTGCACGTATGCTCGAAGCAGCAGGCGTTCGCGAGAAAGCCGTGCGCAACAACCCCAACAAAGCAAAGCCGGGCAAAAAAGCTCAGGAGCGCGCTGAAGAAAAAGCCGCCAAGGCAGCTGAAGCAGCCGAAGCCGCAGCAGACGCGGAATAATCACATGACGGGCCCGGTGCAGGATGCAAAGGGGTGTTTCCCGCAGGCGTTCCGCGCCGAGCTCGATCTGTTGATGAAGTTGCGCCGGGACGTCCGGCGCTTCCGTACCGATCCGGTAGACGAGGCAGTGCTCACGCGCTGCCTCTCTGCTGTTTCGCTGGCCCCTTCTGTGGGGCTGAGCGAGCCATGGCGCATTATTCGCGTCGACTCTGATGCCGCACGTGCAGCGGCGCTAAAGAATTTTGAGACCGCCAATGCCGAGGCGCTGGCGGATTACAGCGAGGACCGCGCCGCCACCTATGCGCGCCTCAAACTCTCCGGCATGCGCGAAGCCCCGGTCCAGATCGCGTTTTTCTGCGATGACGAAACCGAAAAAGGTCACGGCCTTGGCGCGCGCACCATGCCGGAAATGCGCCGCTATTCGGTGGTCACGGCCATCACGCTCTTTTGGCTGTCATTGCGCGCTGAGGGCCTTGGCCTTGGCTGGGTGTCGGTGCTCGACCCCGATCAGATGGCGCGCGATCTGAACGTGCCCCAAAGCTGGAGCCTCATCGGCTATTTCTGCATCGGTCACCCGGAGCGTCTGTCAGACATTCCGGAATTGGAGCAGGAAGGTTGGGAGCAACGCTTTGCCGCGCTTCCGATTGAGACGCGCTAGGCGTAAGGAGCCGTTATGGGGCTGATCCGCATGTTGATCTTCACCCTTGTCGCCTTTGGCGCCGGGGTCCTTTATGAACGCAGCGGTGCCCGCGAGCGCTGCGCCACCGCTGGTGGAGACTGGGCAAGAACGGAAACGGGGACCGGCATGATTTGCCGGATGTGACATGAGCAATGTAAGTGAAGATCTGATTTGTGTCGGCGCGCTGGCGGGCTCTTTTGGAGTACGTGGCGAGGTCCGCCTAAAAAGCTTCTGCGCCAATCCCGAAGAGATCGAGGACTATTCCCCCCTGTTCGGAGAAGACGGCCAGACCCGCTACACGCTGGCGATCACCCGCGCGGTCAAGAACGGTTTCGCCGCCCGTATCGTGGATGTCGACACCAAAGAACAGGCGGATGCCCTCAAGGGTGTGCAGCTTTACGCACTGCGAGACGACCTTCCCTCGCTACCTGATGACGAGTTTTATCACGCCGACCTGATCGGGCTGGAGGTGTTTGACACCGGCGGTACGCTCTTGGGGCGCGTTAAGGCGGTACAGAACTACGGCGCCGATGACCTGCTGGAACTCCACGGGCCGGGGCTTTCGGCAACGGTGCTCTTGCCCTTTACCAAGGCGGCGGTGCCCACGGTCGACCTGACACAGGGCCGCATCATCGCAGACCCACCCGAAGGGGTATTTTAATCGCGACCCAATTGGTCACGTAGCGTCTGAAACATCATCAGTATTCGCTCGATCCGACGCTGCTCAGATTGTGTGCGCAGCTCTTTCTTGGCCGGGATCTGTAGCCAGTCATTAAAGAGCTGATGGCAAAAGAACACATGCAACACCGGGTCATCCTGACAGGGTTGACCATACCCGGAACCAAAAGCGACCCAGTCAGCGGCATTAAGCCCGGCCAAGCCGCGCTCCCCTGCGCGCTCTACCCCAAATGAATAGCCCAGCCGGGTCATGAAACGCGCCACATCCAATGCCACCGGACCGTCGCCGCGTGGGAGCGGATCAATACCATAGAGCCCATCGCGCCCGAAGATAAAATTGCGACTGTGTGCATCACCATGGCGCAAACCATATTTGCACGCGGCCCCGTCCGCCGCGCGCATCAATTGGTGCATGAAGGCGCAAATCCCCAGAAACTTTTTCGGATAGGCCGCTTCATGCTCACCGTTGCGGGTTCTCTGAGCAAAGCGGCGCACACGCCGCAACATGCCGTTTCCGTAAAACTGCAAAACAGATGTTTCGCTATGCAGATGCCTTAGCCACGCGCCACACTGACGAAGCACATCTGCCCGGGTGTCCAGTTCAATTTCAGACGCCTGCAACCGTGCATAGGCGGTCAATCCCGGCACATGGTCCAGCACGAGAATCTGGCGCTCAGAATCTGCCCAAACCAGCGGCGCCATGTGAAACGCCCGGCTTCCTTCCATGACACCTTCAAGCGCGCGGTAACATCCAAGCATCTGCGCAGAATGCTCCTTGGACCCGCGCGCCTCATGTTTCACCACAAACGAGCTGCGGTCGGTATGATCGAGAAGAAGTACCTCGCGTTGCTCGCGCTCCGTCGAAACTGACTTGATCAATCGCCACGTAGCTTGATCGGGGTTCAGTCCCAATGCCCTCACGACTGCATCTCGATCCAGCCCCGGCTCGGTTTTTCTGGTGCTATTGCTCATTGAGGCCCCGAGACTGTGCATTCATATGCATAACAACCGCCAAATCCCTATTGCAAACCAATCTGAAGGGCGGCATGCACTTTTGCCATGAGCAAACCAACAAAATCCCATGGGCGCATCTCAATCGGTGCCAGCCTGCGTCCCCGCGAGTTGATGAGCGATACGCCGGACCTTGCGGGCGTGTGGAAGGCCAAGATCCTGACTCTGTTTCCAGAGGCCTTTCCCGGTGTCTTGGGCGAGAGCCTGACCGGTAAAGCGCTGCAGCAGGGGCTTTGGCAGTTGGAAACTGTGGATCTGCGCCCCTTTGGGATCGGCAAGCACAAGAATGTCGACGACACGCCTGCCGGTGGTGGCGCGGGCATGGTGCTGCGCGCCGATGTGCTGGGCGAGGCGATTGAACACGCCATGCAAGGCACACGCGGCAACTGGCCACTCATTTATCTGTCGCCACGCGGTCGCCGGATGGACCAGAAGATGATGCAGAACTTCGCCCGTTGCGACGGTATGACGCTGCTCTGTGGCCGTTTTGAGGGCGTCGACGAACGTGTGCTTGAACACTACGGCATCCAGGAAGTCTCGCTTGGGGATTTTGTGATGACCGGCGGCGAGTTGGCCGCGCAGGCGCTCATTGACGCGACCGTCCGGCTGATCCCCGGTGTGCTGGGCAATCAGGCCTCAACCGAGGAAGAGAGCTTCTCCTCTGGCCTTCTTGAACATCCTCAATACACTCGTCCGGCAGAGTGGAAAGGACGCGCGATCCCTGAGGTTCTGATGTCCGGCCACCACGGCAAAATCGCGCAATGGCGGCAGGACATGAGCGAAAAGATCACCCAAGAGCGCCGCCCGGATCTTTGGGCCGCGCATCAGGCCCGCAAGTCTGACACGTGATCAGCACGTCAGTTTAAGCTGCCACCTGCGGAAACTGTCCAATTGCTCTTGCATGCTGCGCAGGTTCGTTTTCTCCGTGTAGCCGTCCAAGAGCTCAAGGATACCATCCTGAAACACTGCGGTGCAGCCGGTTTTGGCGCTGGCGATGCGCTCCAGATCCGATGCGGTATAGGCAAACCCATCCGCAGCCGGGGCCATCAACGCCAATCCGCGCGTTGTATCCGCACTAAACGCATAGGCCTTGCTGCCATCGCGCACGGTTGTACGCTCGGCCCAAAGCGCCTCATTCTGTGCCCGTTTCTGTGCCGCCGCATCAGAGGCGGGTCCGGCATACTCGCACCCGGCAATCATTAGTGCCGAAAATCCCAATGCAAAACAGTGCTTTAAAACCATTTAATGTCTCCTGCGGTTTGTCGTCATAGTGGCCTGAGCGCGCCCTAGGGTCAATCCGGTGCAACCCCGCTCTGACCTGCGGCGACATCGGCGTGACACTATGGATGGATCACCCCCCTGTCGCGTGGCATGCCCCCGTTGCCGGGTGGCCCATGTCGTGCTTTAGTCCTTGCGGTAAGTGAACGTAATAACTGGAGACCTCCGATGGCAGGTAAGTTCGAACTCTACACCGACAATGCGGGCGAGTACCGCTTTCGCCTCAAAGCTGGCAATGGCGAGAACATTCTGGCCAGCGAAGGCTACAAGCAAAAATCCAGCGCCGAGAATGGCATCGAGTCGGTCAAGAAGAACGCCAGCGAAGATGCCCGCTATGAGCGCAAGGAAACCGCTGCGGGCAAGCATATGTTCAACCTCAAGGCCACAAACGGTCAGGTCATCGGCACCTCGCAAAGCTACGCCAGCGCATCCGGGCGCGATGGCGGCATCGAATCCGTCAAATCAAACGCGCCAGACGCGCGCGTCGAAGATCTGACCTGATCCCATCACACAGATCCCTTTGATGCGAACCCCGGCAAACGTCGGGGTTCAGCTTTATGCCTTGGAAGCTGCACCCCGCCGTTGCACCCGCGTTGCCAACCGTAAGAGCTGCTGAAACTTCTCGCATTCCATGTGATTTTCCGCAGGGCACACCGCGACATGGTGCATCATTTCCGAAAGCGCCTCCAACCGCTGGGCTTGTCTGCGCATATCTTCAGCGCGCGCCTGCACATCCTCACGCAGGATCTCCGGACGGCCGCCGGGACCAAACATGGCGGCAATGTCATCCAGCGCAAAACCTCCCTGCTTGCCAAGCGCAATGAGCGACAGCTGTTCCAGCACGCCGGGGCCATATTGGCGCCGCAGCCCATTGCGCGACAGCGACTGAATCAGGCCTTTTTCCTCGTAGTAGCGCAGTGTTGACGGCTTCACGCCGCTCAGCTTTGCGACCTCACCAATATCGAGCAATTTCATTATTGACCTCAAGCTAACTTGAATTCGTAGCCTGCCCATCGAATTTGAATTTGGCAAGGAGAACTCGATGATTGCCTCCCCCTCTCCCCTCCCCGCGCTAGATCGCCGCGCGGTGGCCCTGTTGCTGGCCGCCACTTTGACAACCATGGCCAATGCCGCCATCAGCCCGGCGCTGCCGGGGTTGGAGGCACGCTTTGCCGAGCATCCGCATGCGGCATTATTGACCCGCTTCCTTGTGCCTGCCCCGTCCGTCGCCGTTGTGCTGATCGCAGGCTGGGCCGGATTGCTGGCTGACCGGCTTGGCAAGCGCGTACTTCTGTTGGCAGGCGTGCTGCTGTTTGCGCTGGCAGGAAGCCTTGGCATGGTGCTGAACAGCCTTGAGGCGATCCTCGCAAGCCGCCTTGCGTTGGGAGTTGCCGTAGCGCTCATTATGACGGCTCAAACCGCGCTCATCGCAGATTACTTTGACGGGGCCGCGCGCAGTCGTCTCTTGGGGTTGCAGATCTCGGCGCGCAACCTCGGCGGGCTGGTCTCGATCACGCTGGCTGGTGTTCTGGCCTTGATGTCACCGATGCACGCCTTTGCAATTCACGGCGTCGCCTTGCTGATCTTGCCCTTTCTTTGGACGACAATTACCGAACCCAAGCGTCCGCAAGTGGCACAGACCACATCTACAGAGGATCATGAGAGCACGCAGGGGCTGGGCGTGGGGCTCTGGGCAATGGCGGCTTTGCAGATGCTCACCACGATCTGTTTCTTCACAATGCCAACGCAGGTGCCGTTCTTTGTGGCAAGCCACGGGATTGAGAACACAGCCGTCATCGGCGCGGTCATGGGGGCGCTGACACTGGCAGGGACTCTCGCCGCCACCCGCTATGGCGCATTAAAGCCACGGCTTGGGCATGCTCGACTGTTCATGCTTGGCTATGGTCTCATGGGCGCAGGCATGGCAACGCTGGCCTTTGCGCCGGGGCTTACGGTGATCTTTGTCGGCGCAACGCTCGTTGGGTTGGGCTTTGCGACTGTCTCGCCGAATTTCAACGAAATCGCCCTGCGCTCTGCCCCTGCCAGCCGCCGCGGGCGGGCCGCAGGTGTGATGACCACCTCGGTCTTCTTGGGGCAGATCATCTCGCCCTTTTTGACCCTGCCATTGGTGCGCAGCACTGGCTATTCTGGCACCTTTGCAACGCTGGCGACGGCCCTTATTTTAGCGGCAATCACTGCCCTTATCTTCCACAGCATGCAAAAGCCACAAACGCGCGAGGTCTGAGGGGACATCAGCACCTCTTGGCATCACGTAACAGGCTTGCAAACTGGCCTCATCTGGCCTAGATACCGCGCGTCCGGGGCTCATTATGAGTCGTCCGGGCTCGCTTTGCGTGTCTGCGCTGTCTTCTTCGGCAGCCCTGCAGCCCAACGCGAATACGACAAGTAACGACACCACATCTCTGGCGGGCGCAATCGCGGACCCGGTGAAGACCAAGAGCTCTGGGGGATCACAAGACCTTCGTGGATATAACCACGAGCAACATAGGAGACGATCATGGATCTGATCGCACAACTCGAAGCGGAGCAAGTTGCTGCGCTGGGGAAAGAGATCCCCGATTTCAAAGCCGGTGACACCATCCGCGTCGGCTACAAAGTGACCGAAGGCACCCGCACCCGTGTGCAGGCCTATGAGGGCGTCTGCATCAGCCGTAAGAACGGCTCCGGCATTGCTGGTTCCTTCACCGTTCGCAAGATTTCCTTCGGCGAAGGCGTGGAGCGTGTGTTCCCGCTGCACTCCACCAACATCGACTCTATCGAGGTTGTTCGTCGCGGTCGTGTGCGTCGTGCGAAACTCTACTATCTGCGTTCGCGTCGCGGCAAATCCGCCCGTATCGCTGAAGACGCAAACTACAAAGCCAAAGCGTAAGGAGTGGTCTCATGAAAAAAGACATCCATCCCGACTACCACTTCATCGACGTCAAAATGACCGACGGCACCATCGTCAAAATGCGCTCCACCTGGGGCAGCGAAGGCGACCAGCTGGCACTGGACATCGACCCCTCCGCGCACCCCGCGTGGACCGGCGGCTCCTCCCGCCTGATGGACACCGGCGGCCGCGTGTCCAAGTTCAAGAAAAAATACGAAGGTCTGGGTTTCTGATCCAATCCTTCCACGGACTTATCCACATCGGATTTCCTGTTGAACGCCGCCCCTTTTCGGGCGGCGTTCTTCATTTGAACACAATAGAGTCCTGAATGGCCATTCCGCCACGGCCTCACGGAAAATAGGCTCTAACTTGGGCTTTTTGGCCGCTTCCCATTGATTCGACTGGCGCTTATAGTCCACCCAAAGCACAAGGCGCGGCAGCAAAAGCAGCGCAGGTTTAAAGGGATCCGTAAGATGGCGCATATCATTGTCGTCGGAAACGAAAAGGGCGGCGCAGGGAAATCCACCGTCTCCATGCATGTGGCCACAACATTGGCACGTATGGGTTACAAGGTGGCAGGTCTGGATCTGGATTTGCGGCAACGCTCGCTTGGTCGCTACCTGGAAAACCGGCTCGGATTTATTGCAGCATCCAACCTCGACCTACCGATGGTTTCGCTGCACGAGCTTCCGGAGATCGACGCAGACACATTGCAGCCCGGCGAGAACATCTATGATTTGCGTCTCTCTGCAGCAATCTCCGAACTGGAGCCGGAATACGACTTCATCCTGATCGACTGTCCCGGCTCGCACACCCGGCTGAGCCAAGTGGCGCATTCGCTGGCCGACACATTGATCACGCCGCTCAATGACAGTTTCGTGGATTTTGACCTGCTGGCGCATACGGATGAGAAGGGCGAGAAAATCAAAGGCCCCTCGGTTTACTCCGAAATGGTCTGGAACGCGCGCCAGTTGCGCGCGCAGGCGGGTTTGCCCCCCATCGACTGGATCGTGATCCGCAACCGGGTCGGCACCCAGCGCATGGTCAACAAGGAAAAGATGGAGCGTGCGATCAATATGCTCTCCAAGCGGATCGGCTTTCGCGTCGCACCGGGCTTTTCCGAGCGCGTGATCTTCCGCGAACTCTTCCCACGCGGCCTGACTTTGCTGGATCTGAAGGATGTGGGCGTCAAACAGCTCAACATCTCGAATATCGCCGCACGTCAGGAGCTGCGCGATATGATGAAAGCGCTGGAATTGCCCGAAGTCGAGATCGACATCTGATCCAAAAGGCTATGTAGCGGCACTCAGGGGTTCCGCTCCCTGCCCTGACCCACCTTCGGTGTGCCAGATCGGGATCGGCTAAGGGCGCGCGCCGGGCCTTTGGCCCGGCGCGCGCGGGTCCACCCGGTTACGGGTGGAAACCTCTTCGACCAACAGAGTGATTGGGATCCTGCAACGATGTCCGGGGGCTTGGTTGGCGCCTCACACCTCCGGTTGATACAGCGTAAAAAGCTCCACCGGCTCTGCCACCCCACGCAACATGTAGCGTCCGACCGAGATCAGCCCCTCTCCGTCACGCCCTGCCGCATTGCGCACGTCTTCCGAGAGGATGATCGAGCGCTCCACCGTGCGATGCATGTCCGCAATTCGTGCGGTCAGATTCACGGCCGGGCCGATCACGGTGAAATCCAGCCGATTGGGCGCACCGATATTGCCATAGAGAATCTCACCCGCATGCAGGGCCATGGTATATTCGGCCAGCGGCAGACCATCCGCGGCGCGGGCGGCATTGACCGCTTTCATCCGAGGCCCCAGTTCCGCAACGGCGCGCAATGCGGCCTGCGCATCCTCTTGCAGCGTGCCAAGGTTGAACATGGCCATGACCGCATCCCCCATGAACTTCAGGATATTGCCGCCATGCGACTGGATCAGCTCCACCACATGGCCGAAATAGTCGTTCAGCAAATCGACCATCGCCTCGCCCGGCAGAGCCTCAGAGAGCGCTGTAAAGCCGCGCAGGTCGAACAGGCAGATCACCGCATCGATATGTTGAGACGACCCGCGCGCGATTTCCCCGGACAGCACGCGCGCGCCGGCATCCCGGCCCAGATAGACCTGCAACAACGCACGCCCCATTTCGCGGTTACCCGCGCCTGCAAGCACAAGAGCCAGCGTGTCAAATACCCCCCGAATGATGTCCAAGTAGGGCGCGGCGTCCTCGGGCGCGCCGTCAAAACTCCAGGACACCACGAGGCCCTCGGCATCAGGGCGTTCAGGCTCATAGGCGGTATCGCTTGCAGGTCCCAACGGCTGCCAATGGGCAAAGTAACTCGTTGCGCCCATCGCCTTGAGGCGGGTGAATATCGGAAAACGCGACACATCCTGCGCGCTGAAGACACTGTGCATCTCAGTCTCGCCCGAGGTAAGAAGCGCATGAAACGGGCTTTGCAGCCACTCATGATGCGGTTCTTTGTGATCGACGCGACCAAAGTATTCGGCGTTCATCCCATCCTTGCGGGTCCAGGTAAAACCAATGCCCCCAAACTCAGGGTGCAGCGCGCGCTGCGCCAGCTGCATCCGCAACAGAGGCACCCCGTGGTTGACCAGTCGTTCGCAAAAGGCGCGCAACAGCTCTTCGCGTCCACGGGATTTGAGCCCCTGACGGGTGAGCCAGTTCTTTAGATCTTCGGTGGCGGCGTGAATTGCCCCATCCTCCTCATGGTGGGTCATGTTTCAAGATCGACCGGGCATTCCATGCTGGCCAACTGCCGTAACATACGGCGCAAGAGTGCCACATCGCCAGCCGAAAACCCCTTAGTCAGTTTCTGGTCATACGCCCGAGCCTGCTTGCGCAGATCGTCGTAGACGCCACGCCCCGCCGCCGTCAACTCAAGGTGCTCTGCCCTGCGATCAGACTCATCCCGGCTGCGACTGACCCAGCGGCGTTCCGCCAGTTTTGCGACGGCGCGGCTGATCTTTGTCTTGTGGATCTTGGCCCTTTGACTGATGTCCCGCGCGGTCATGCGATTGTACATGCCGAGATGGAACAACACCCGCCATTCGGTTCGCAGCATGCCGTAGCGCCCCTTGTAGAGCTTTTGAAACTCCAGCGAGGAATCCTCTGCCGCCCGATTCAGGAGAAACGGCAGGAAATCCTGCACTATAAAATCATCATTTTTGTCCATACCCGCGCTCCGCATCTCTTGTTAGTTACAAAATCAACTATTACCGAGAGGGAAATGCAAGAGGAGGTTGGCTAAAATGACCCGTCACGCTTTGCCTGACCAGATGATTCAAGCCCCGTCCAATCAGGGCACCCATGAGGGTTACATGCCCGGATTTGGGAATGATTTTGAAACCGAAGCCCTGCCCGGCGCCCTGCCCCAAGGCATGAACAGCCCGCAGAAATGCGAATATGGGCTCTATGGCGAACAGCTTTCCGGCACCGCCTTTACCGCAGAGCGCCCCGAGCGCACCTGGTGTTATCGCATCCGCCCCAGCGTCAAACATTCACACCGCTACGAGAAAATCGACCTGCCTTACTGGAAGAGCGCGCCGCATATTCCAGAGGATGTAATTTCGCTCGGCCAATACCGCTGGGACCCGGTGCCGCATTCGGATCAGGGGCTGACCTGGCTCACGGGGATGCGCACCATGACGACGGCGGGGGATGTGAACACCCAGGTCGGCATGGCGACCCATATCTACCTTGTGACAGAGTCGATGAAGGATGAATATTTCTTCTCCGCCGACTCAGAGCTTCTGGTGGTCCCGCAGGAGGGCCGCCTGCGCTTTGCCACCGAACTCGGTATCATCGACATTGAGCCTAAAGAAATCGCCATCCTCCCGCGTGGTCTGGTGTACCGTGTCGAAGTGCTGGATGGCCCGGCGCGCGGTTTTGTCTGCGAAAACTACGGTCAGAAATTCGATCTGCCCGGCCGTGGTCCGATCGGTGCGAACTGCATGGCCAACCCGCGGGATTTCAAGGCACCGGTGGCCGCATATGAGGACCGTGAAGTGCCCTCGACGCTGACCGTGAAATGGTGTGGCCAATTCCATGAGACCAAGATCGGCCAGAGCCCGCTCGATGTGGTGGCATGGCATGGCAACTACGCGCCCTATAAATACGATCTGCGCACCTATTGCCCGGTGGGCGCGATCCTGTTTGACCACCCTGACCCGTCGATCTTTACCGTGCTGACCGCGCCCTCGGGCCAGCCGGGAACCGCCAATATCGATTTTGTGCTGTTCCGCGAACGCTGGATGGTGGCCGAGAACACCTTCCGCCCACCGTGGTATCATAAGAACATCATGTCCGAGCTGATGGGCAACATCTACGGCCAGTATGATGCCAAGCCGCAGGGCTTTGTTCCCGGTGGCGTAAGCCTTCACAACATGATGCTGCCGCATGGTCCCGACCGGGAGGCCTTTGAGGGCGCGTCGAATTCCAACCTCGGACCGGAGAAGCTGGAGAACACCATGTCCTTCATGTTTGAAACCCGCTTCCCCCAGCATCTGACGGAGTTTGCCGCCAATGAGGCTCCGCTTCAGGATGAATACATCGACTGTTGGAGCGATCTGGAAAAGAAATTCGACGGAACACCCGGTAAGAAGTAAGGGGGCGGGGGCGCTGCCCCCTCTGCGGCCCCAAGTGGGGGCCGCATTCACCCCCGAGATATTTGTAAAAAGCTGAAGGAGGGCCGACAGAGCCCTCACCACCAAAAAGGAACGCGCATGCCTTTGAAAAAATCCTGGGTGACGTCGGCCAATTCCGCTGACCACCCTTTTCCGCTGAACAACCTTCCCTATGGTGTGTTTTCAACCCCCGACAGCGATCCGCGCTGTGGCGTGGCAATTGGTGACATGATCCTCGACCTGCAGGCGGCAGAAGCGGCTGGACTGGTTGATATGGGCGAGGAAGCGCTGTTCGAATTGCCCTTCTGGAACGAGTTTATGGAAGAAGGCCCTGCGGTCTGGGCCACGCTTCGCAATCGCCTGATCGCGCTTTTGCAAGAGGGCGCAGAAGAGCAAAAGAAAGTCGAAGCCTGCCTTGTGCCGATGGCCGATGCCGAGATGCACATGCCCTTTATGGTGTCGGAATACACCGATTTCTATGCCGGGCGTCACCACGCCACCAATGTCGGCACCATGTTCCGGGGCGCGGAGAACGCGCTGCCGCCAAACTGGCTGCATATTCCGATCGGGTACAACGGTCGTGCGTCTTCCGTCGTGGTCTCGGGCACCGATGTGCGGCGCCCCTGGGGTCAGCTCAAGGGGCCAAATGATGACGCGCCCCGTTGGGCGCCTTGCGCACGATTTGATATCGAGCTGGAAATGGGCGCGATTGTTGGCACGCCATCGGATGGGCCGATCACGGTGCAGGAAGCGGATGATCACATCTTTGGTTATGTGCTGCTGAACGACTGGTCCGCCCGCGATATCCAGGCTTGGGAATACCAGCCGCTCGGCCCTTTTCAGGCCAAAGCGACGGCCACCACCATCAGCCCGTGGATCGTCACCAAAGCCGCATTAGAGCCTTTCCGCTGCGACACGCCTGCGCGCGAAGTAGAGCTTCTGGATCACCTGAAGGACTGCGGCCCGATGCTCTATAGCATCGACCTTGCCGTGACCCTGCGTCCTGAGGGTGGCGAAGAGGCCACCATCGCAAGCACCAACTACAAGGAAATGTATTATTCCGCCGCGCAGCAACTGGCGCATCACACCACCTCGGGCTGTCCGATGAACGCGGGCGATCTGCTGGGATCCGGCACCATATCAGGCCCTAACAAAGACGAACGCGGCTCGCTCCTTGAACTCAGCTGGGGCGGCAAGGAGCCACTCACGCTGCCCTCGGGCGACACCCGCAGCTTTATCGAGGACGGCGATACGCTGACCCTCAAAGGCGCAGCCAAAGGCGATGGCTATACCATCGGATTTGGCGACTGCACCGGCACGGTCCTGCCCGCGCTCAGCGATCCTTTCGCACGCTGACGCCTTCATCTTTTCATAAATACCTCCGCCGGAGGCATCCCAACCTGACCTCCGGCGGAACAGACAAAAAGGATACGCAACCATGGCCAAGGCATTCGCATCCCAAGGCGACATGAGCGAAAAGACAATTTCCTTCACCGAAGTGGGCGAGGGGCTATATGCCTTCACCGCCGAAGGCGACCCGAATTCGGGCGTCATCATCGGGGATGACTCGGTGATGATTGTTGAGGCGCAGGCAACCCCGCGTCTGGCCAACAAGGTGATCGAATGTGTGCGCTCCGTCACCGACAAACCGATCAGCCATGTGGTGCTCACCCACTACCACGCGGTGCGTGTGCTGGGGGCCTCGGCCTTTGGCGCACAGAACATCATCATGTCCGACACCGCGCGCGCCATGGTGGTGGAACGCGGCCAAGAGGACTGGGACAGCGAATTCCAACGCTTCCCGCGCCTGTTTGAGGGCCATGAAAGCATCCCCGGCCTCACCTGGCCGACCACAACATTCTCGGACAGTATGACCGTCTACCTTGGCAATCGCCGCATCGACATCAAACATCTGGGCCGCGCCCATACCGCAGGGGATGCGGTGATCCATGTGCCGGATCAGAACGTCATGTTCACCGGCGACATCGTCGAATACCACTCCGCCTGCTATTGCGGCGACGGGCATTTTGGCGATTGGGGCAACACCCTCGACAACATCAAGGCCTATGATGTGGACGCCATCGCCCCCGGTCGTGGCGACGCGCTGGTCGGCAAGGACATGGTCAACGCCGCCATTGAAAACACCCGCGATTTTGTCGAGAGCACCTATCGCCCGGCCGCCAAGGTTGCCGCCCGTGGTGGGTCCCTCAAGGAAGCATGGGACGCGGTGCGCGAGGCCTGTGATCCCAAGTTCAAAGACTACGCGATCTACGAACACTGCCTGCCGTTCAACGTCGCCCGCGCCTATGACGAGGCCCGAGGCATCGACACCCCCCGCATCTGGACCGCCCAGCGCGATCTGGAGATGTGGGAGGCGCTGCAGTCCTGATTTTCGGCTCTAACACCTGATTTAGAGCCTATTTTGAACGCATCGGCGGCCTTGTCCGCCCCTGCACCGGTCCCCAAGTCGCGGGACCGGACCCGTGCCTGCTTGCCCGGAGGGAGGAAACCGGATGAACAAGATTTTCGAGGTGCCGCTATACCCATATACGCGACATGCGGATCAGGACGCGCATCCGCCTGCGCGCCACAAGGTGGTTGTGGTGGGCGCAGGTCCCGTGGGCCTTGCCGCCGCCATTGACCTTGCACAATCCGGCGTTCCAGTCGTGGTACTGGACGACAATGACAAGGTGAGCTTTGGCTCTCGTGCGATCTGTTTTGCCAAACGCACCCTGGAAATCGCGGACCGCCTTGGTGTTGGCCATGCGATGGCGAACAAGGGAGAGGAATGGAACGTCGGAAAGGTGTTTTTCGGCGATCGTAAGGTCTATGACTTCAACCTTCTGCCCGAAGATGGCCACCAGTTTCCGGCCTTTGTGAACCTGCAACAATACTACATCGAGGAATATCTCGTTGACCGCGTCCGCGCCCTGCAGGCTGAGGGCGCGCCGATTGAAATGCGCGGCAAGAACCGCGTCACGGATGTCTCGGACCACGGTGATTATGCCGCGCTGACGGTGGAGACCCCGGACGGGGCCTACACGCTGGAAACCGAGTGGCTCATCGCCTGTGACGGAGCGGGGTCGCCCATTCGCGCGCAGATGGGGCTCGATTTTGTGGGCCGGGTGTTTGAAGACAACTTCCTCATTGCCGATGTGGTCATGGATGCGGATTTCCCGACCGAACGCTGGTTCTGGTTCGATCCGCCCTTCAACAAGGGTCAATCGGCGCTGTTGCACAAACAGCCCGATGGCGTCTGGCGCATCGACCTGCAACTGGGCTGGGACATCGACAAAGAGGCCGAGAAAAAGCCCGAAAACGTGATCCCGCGCCTCAAGGCGATGCTGGGCGAGGACGTTCAGTTCGAGCTGGAGTGGGTCTCCATCTACACGTTTCAGTGCCGCCGGATGGAGAAATTTCGCCACGGTCGGGTGATCTTTGCCGGCGATAGCGCGCATCAGGTTTCGCCCTTTGGCGCGCGCGGGGCAAATTCCGGCCTGCAAGACACTGACAATCTGATCTGGAAACTGAAACTGGTGCTGGACGGCGTCGCGGACCAGAGCCTTCTGGATACCTACGATGCCGAGCGGCTGGCGGCGGCGGATGAGAATATCCTCAACTCCTCCCGCTCAACCGACTTCATTACGCCCAAATCAGAGATGTCGCGCATCTTCCGCGATGCGGTGCTGGATCTCTCCGAACATCACGGCTTTGCCCGCCCGCTGGTGAACTCGGGCCGCCTCTCGGTGCCCTCTATCTATGACGGCTCCCGGCTCAATTCTGCCGATCAGCTGCCCGGTGGCCCTGCCCGCACCCGTCCCGGTGCGCCCTGCCCCGATGTGCCGCTGGACGCGGGCTATCTGCTGGCGCAGCTCGGCGGCGGGTTCACCTTGCTGTCGATCAATGCAGAGCTGCCCGACGGGTTTGAGGAGGCTGGCGTGACCGTCTCGTCTTTGGCGCTCACCACCGAAACCCACACGGCATTGGCCGAGCGTTATCTGGGTGACGCCGCTTCTGCCGTTTATCTGATCCGCCCGGATCAGCATGTCGCCACCCGGATGGACCGTTTTGACGCGCCCCATTTCCGCGCCGCCCTGCGCCGCGCCATCGGTAAGGAGTGACCCATATGACCGATGCCCTGACCCTGACCCCGAACCTTGCGAAACCTGATGACAGTTACGCCCTGCTGCTGGCTGCCCATGAGGGACTGACCAAGGCTCAAAGTGATACGCTGAATGCCCGCTTGATCCTGCTTCTGGCCAACCACATTGGCGACCCGCAGGTTCTGAAACAGGCTCTAACAGAGGCAAAACGAGGGCTGCGCGATGACTGAGGCAGTGCTTTATGACTACTGGCGCTCTTCGGCCAGCTACCGTCTGCGCATTGCGCTGAACCTTGCAGGGATCGTTTACGAGAGCCGCGTCGTTGATCTGGTAGCAGGCGATCAGCGGTCGCCGGATCATCTGGCGCTTAATCCTCAGGGGTTTGTGCCAGTGCTGGAAATCGACGGGCATCGGTTTACGCAGTCGCTGGCCTGTCTCACCTACCTGAACACAACTCGCAACCTTGAATTGCTGCCCAGCGCCCCGTCCGAGCGCGCCCATGTCGAGGCTCTGGCGCAGTCTATCGCGGTCGATCTGCATCCGGTCTGCAACCTCTCTGTTGCCCGTTTCGGCGTTGCGCAAAGCGGCGGCAACTTGCAGATGGGCGACTGGATGCGCCAGTTTATTGGCCCCGGGCTTGCGGCATTCGATGCGCTGCTCAACCGCTGGGAGGAGGCCCCCTATTGCACCGGTGATCGCCCCGGGCTGGCTGACATCTGCCTGATGCCGCAACTTTATAATGCGCGGCGCTGGGAGGTCGACCTCAGCCCCTTCCCTCGCCTAGAACGGATCGAGGCCACCTGCGCGGATCATCCAGCCTTTGCCGCTGCGCATCCGGACCAGCATCAGCCGGGCTAACGCCCCATCATCCGCCGCGCACGGTGGCGTTTTGGATAAAGGGGTGGCATGGTCCAGAAGAGCTGCATCAATGGATGACCATGTCCGACATCGCGATTCTACGCCACGCCACCCTTCCCGATACGCTGCGCATTGCACGGTCTCGTGCCGCCCCCAATCTGGGGCCGCGCTTGCTGTTCTTTTCCGGTGGCAGCGCCCTGAATGAGATTTCGCGGAAACTCAAACAATACACCCATAACTCGGTGCATCTGATCACACCCTTTGACAGTGGCGGCTCCTCTCAGGTGCTGCGCGAGGCCTTTGGTATGCCCGCGGTGGGGGATTTGCGCAGCCGCCTGATGGCGCTGGCGGATGAGACGGAACTGGGACAGCCCGATATTTACCGGCTGTTTTCACACCGCTTACCAAAAAACGGCAGCCAGAAGGATCTGAGACACGAGGTCGCCAGCCTGTTTGAGGGAGCTCACCCGTTGCTCAAGGCGCTGTCGAAACCAATGCGGCAGTTGATCGTCGGCAATCTGCGCCATTTTGAGAGAGCCGCACCCGAGGATCTGGACTATCGCAACGCCAGCATCGGCAACCTGATCCTCGCCGGGGGCTATCTGGATCACGACCGAGTGCTGGAGCCGGTGCTGTTTTTGATGTCAAAGATGGTGGATGTGCGCGGCACCGTGCGCCCGATTGCGGATGTAAACCTGCAGATCGGCGCGGAGCTTCAGGACGGGCGGCGCGTCTTCGGTCAGCGCCAGATGACAGGCAAGGAGAGCGCGCCGCTCGGCACCCGTATCGCGCGCCTCTTCCTCTCGGACGGCACGGCGGAATTGCCCGCCGATGCTGTGCAACTGCCCGACCGGAACCAGAAGCTGATCGCCAGCTCAGAGCTGATCTGCTATCCGCCCGGCAGTCTCTATTCCAGCGTTATGTGCAATCTTCTGCCCCAAGGCGTCGGCCGGGCCATTGCCGCGCGCACCGTGCCGAAGGTCTATATTCCAAGCCTTGGCACGGACCCGGAATGTCACGCCATGAGCCTCAGCGATCAGGTCGCGGCCTTGTTGGAGCCTTTGCGCAGAGATGCTTGTGATGTGCCCAACAGCGCGTTTTTAACCCATGTGATCTGCGACGCGAGCGTCGCTGTGTCGGAGCGCGACCGCGTCACACAGGATCACGGCATCCCCTGTCTTGCGCTGCCCCTCGCCCGCAGGGACCATACCGACCGCTATAACCCCGATGCGATTTGTGAGTTGCTGATCTCACTGGCCTGAGTGGAGGGCTGATCATCCGGGGCTATCAAGGAACAAAGCATGTCGCCCGATGCGCTGAGACGCACCGGGCGACACAAACCTGAGCATCAATTGCCAAAGATATCCTGCAACACGCCATTGAGTGTGCGTTCAATCTCGCGGCCAAGACCGCCGCCACCATTGCGGCGTTGCGGCTGGGGTTGCGGCTCTGGCACGATGATTGGCTCTGGTGCTTTCATCGGAAGCGGTTGCGGCTCCAACCCTTTGTGGACACGCACCATGGTTTCGCGCCAGATCTCTGCGGGCAGACCACCACCGGTCACACCAGTGAGCGGCGTGTTGTCGTCATAGCCCATCCAGACCCCGGCGACGTAATCGGCAGTGAAGCCAATGAACCATGCATCTTTCGCCGCCGACGTGGTGCCGGATTTACCAGCCGCCTGCCAGCCGGGGATCTGCGCTCGGCGTCCAGTGCCTTCTGAGATGACTTTTTCCATCATCCAGATCAGCTCTTGTGCGGCGACGGGGCGGATCACCCGTTCTCCCATCCCGCCAGAAGCGCCCATCAAGGGCTCTGAATCGCCCACCAAGGTCAGCGCATCCACACCGTAAGGCGTCACCGATGAGCCACCGTTCAGAATGCCCGCATAGGCGCCCGTCATTTCCAACAGGGTGCTCTCGGACGCCCCCAGCGCCAGCGACGGCCCATCCGCCAGATCGCTGTCGATGCCGAACTCTCCAGCAACCAGACGCACCTTGTCGCGCCCCACGGCCTCAGAGACTTTGACCGCCGGAATGTTGAGAGAATCGCGCAACGCACGGGCCAGTGTGATCTCACCATAGTGCTTGCGGGTGTAGTTTTGCGGGCACCACGGGCCAGATCCCGGAATATCGATGCAGTATTCTGCGTCCAAAACCCGGTCATATGGCGAATAGCCAAGCTCCAGCGCGGCCGCATAGACAAAGGGTTTAAACGCCGATCCGGTCTGACGTTTCGCCTGTGTCGCGCGGTTGAACACACCAGAGGCACGCACTTTGCGCCCCCCCACCATGGCCCGCACCGCGCCATCGGCGCTCATTACAACCACGGCCGCCTGTGCCTTGGAGCCCTCACGCACCTTGTTTTCAAACACAAAGGTCACCGCATCTTCAGCCGCCTGCTGCAGGCGCTGATCAAGCGTGGTGCGGATCACCACATCCTCTGTGGTTTGATCGCCAAGGAAGCTTGGCACCGTGTCCATGATCCAATCCGCGAAATAGCCACCGGCCCGCGCCGCTGCCGCCTCGCTGAGTTCTGCCGGGTTGGCCGCCGCCATCTGGCGCTCTTGTGCGCTCAGGTAGCCCTGTTCTTCCATCAGGCGCAGCACCGTGGCGGCGCGATTGCGCGACCGCTCGATGTTATTGGTCGGTGCCAGCGTCGAAGGTGCGGTCAGCAGCCCCGCCAGCATCGCGGCCTCAGGCGGGTTCACCTGATTTGCGGATTTGCCGAAATAGCGCTGAGACGCGGCCTCTACACCATGGGCCCCGCCGCCCATATAGGCGCGGTTCATATAGATCGAGAGCACCTCGTTCTTAGTGTATTTGGCCTCCATTGCCATCGCAAAGATGGCTTCCTTGGCCTTGCGCCACAGCGAAGACTGGCGGCAATCGCTCTCATAAGCGGCTTCGCTCTCCCAGACGGTGGGGTCATATTGCACACCCAGACACATCAGCTTGGCAGTCTGCTGTGTGATCGTTGACCCGCCGTGACCCGACAAAGGCCCGCGACCTTCGCTCAGGTTGATACGCACCGCACTGGCGATGCCGCGTGGCGAGATCCCAAAGTGGCGGTAGAACCGTTTATCCTCGGTGGCGACAATCGCGTTTTTCAGATGGGGAGAGACAGTATCCGCCGTCACCACGCCGCCGAACTGATCGCCGCGCCACGCAAATGTTTTGCCCTCGCGGTCCAAAAGCGTCACCGAGCCTTGATGACGGCCATCCAGCAGCGCCTGATACTCGGGCAGCTTAGAATAGTGATAGGCCACCGCGCCCGCCAAGAAAATGCCGCCAACAACCCCCATACGCCAGCTCACCGCCCAAACAACGCGCAACACGATCTGAAACGGCATCAAGAGCCAGCCAATGAGGCCGCGCTTGCGAGGCGCGGCACGCTTTGTCTTGCGGCGTCCAAACAGGCTCCAGCCGCGCTTGGCCTTGCGCGGTGTGCGCGTCTTTGTTGCCTTTTTTGCCGGTTTGCGTGTTGTCCCGCCCACGTTGCGTTTTTCCGCAACCAGCGGGCCACGCCCGCGACCAGAAGTTCCGCGCCCGGAATTGCGCCCCTGCGTCATACTGAAAATCCTGTTCTGACTGCTCGTCTTTTAGGTCTTGGCGGACTTACGCCCTGCCTGTTTTGCACAGAATAGCGGCTCTGGCTCAGGATGTAGAGAGGCGGTTTTCCGCCAAACCCCATCTAAATCGCGCCTAAATAACAAGCAAAGCTCCTTTTTTCAGCGAAATTATTCAGCCGAAGCCCATAAAGCAGGCGTCTTGACCCCAGTCCCGCGTTCCCACGACTCGAGAGGAGCGATCTTCTGCACCTGCAAACAGCGGGCGCAGGGCCCGGGAAAGGGTGACGAGATGAAATTGATCATTGCAGCCATCAAACCCTTCAAACTCGAAGAGGTCCGCGAGGCGCTGACCGCTCTTGGGGTGTCAGGTTTGATGGTAACCGAAATCAAGGGCTTTGGCGCGCAGGCGGGTCACACCGAGATCTACCGCGGGGCCGAATACGAGGTGAACTTCGTCCCCAAGGTGAAGCTCGAAATCGTGGTGCCCTCCGACCTCGCAGATCAGGTCGTTGAGACCATCACCCAGACCGCCCGCACCGGCAAGATCGGCGATGGCAAGATCTTCGTTCTGGATGTCGGCCAAGCCGTGCGTGTGCGCACCGGCGAAACCAATCAAGACGCGCTCTAACGCGCCTTTCGCAAAGGAAAGCCAAATAAAATGAAGAAACTGACAGTGACACTCGCCGCCACGGCGCTGGCGACCCTGCCGGGTCTGGCCTTCGCGCAGGACGCCGCAGCAGAGACACCAGACATCACCCCCTATATCTTCACCACGCTCCTGTTCCTGATCGGCGGATTTCTGGTCTTCTGGATGGCCGCAGGCTTCGCCATGCTCGAAGCAGGCCTTGTGCGCTCCAAAAACGTGACCATGCAGCTCACCAAGAACGTGGCGCTCTTCTCCATCGCCGCAATCATGTACTGGCTGATCGGCTTTAACCTGATGTATCCGGGCGAAGGCTGGATTGTGCCGGGCGTGCTCGGCCCGCTCTTTGCGGTCACCTCGCTGGAGCCTGTGGGCCTTGGCACGGACGCTGCGGCACTCGATTATGCCTCCGCCGGGTCTGACTTCTTCTTTCAGCTGATGTTCTGCGCCACCACCGCATCTATTGTGTCTGGCACATTGGCCGAGCGGATCAAGCTGTGGCCCTTCCTGATCTTTGTCGCGATCCTCACCGGGGTGATCTACCCGATCGAGGCGTCTTGGCAGTGGGGCGGCGGCTTCCTCTCCGAGATGGGATTTTCCGACTTTGCAGGCTCTACTCTGGTGCATGCCGCTGGTGGTTTTGCCGCCCTCGCCGGTGCCCTGATCCTCGGTCCGCGTATCGGCAAATACAAAGATGGCCGCACCGTTCCGATGCCCGGTTCCAACCTTGCGCTGGCCACTTTGGGGACATTCATCCTGTGGCTCGGCTGGTTCGGCTTCAACGGTGGCTCGCAACTGGCGATGGGCACCGTGGGCGATGTGACCGATGTGTCCCGCATCTTTGCCAATACCAATATGGCCGCTGCGGCGGGGGCCGTCACCGCGCTACTGCTGACCCAACTGCTGTTCAAAAAGCCCGACCTGACCATGATCCTGAACGGTGCATTGGCCGGTCTGGTCTCCATCACCGCAGGTCCGCTTGATCCAACGCTGTTTGGCGCGCTGTGGATTGGGGCCGTGGGTGGTGTGATCGTGGTCTTCGCCGTGCCGATGCTCGACAAGATGCAGATCGACGACGTGGTGGGTGCGATCCCGGTTCACCTTCTGGCCGGTTTCTGGGGTACCTTCGCGGTTCCCTTCTATACCGCCGACACGTCCTTTGTGACCCAGATCATCGGCTTTGCAGCCATCGGTGCCTTTACCTTCGTGGTCTCCGGCGTGGTCTGGATGATCCTGAAATCCACCATGGGCATCCGCGTCACCGAAGAAGACGAGATCAACGGCCTCGACATGGCGGAGCTTGGCATGGACGCCTACCCGGAGTTCAAAGCAAGCTGACCCTCAGTCCGATAAAGACCAAAAAACGCGGCTCCTCGGGGCCGCGTTTTTCATTGTCTTCAGCGTGTTAGCGCACCGGCTCGAACACCGCGTTGGGCAAGGTGCAATCCTTGATCACATCCCGTCCGCAAGGCACCGGCGCCAGATCACGCGACAGACAGACCCGCGCTTCTTGTATGAACCCGTCGCGACAGGTGATCGTAAGACTGTCGGCCGTAAGTGTTGGATTGGCCTTCAGAAACGCCTCTTCCACAACGGAGGCAGGCAGTTTCACCGCCTTGTCGAGACGACGGAACACCTCAGGACGGGTGATTTTCGCGTAGGCTTCACGCGACAGGTCGAAATAGCCCTGCGCCGACAGACCGCTGCAGGTTCCGTGTTTCTTCCACTGATGCCACGCCAGCCCCGATGTGCCCATGATATCGCTCATCTCGCTGGTCTGACGCCGGCGCGGCGGCGCCTCTTTGGTGCGGCAATAGCTGGGCCAGCCGCGATGAAACTGCGGCCACAGCCCGTGCAACGTCCAGCCGTAATCATACCGCTCATCGCATTGCTCTGATCTCTTGGCGTCGCCCTCAATCGCGCACCAATTGGGTGACCAACTCAGCGCCAGCACGTAATAGTCAAACTCACCCGCTCGCTCACCTTCGGCCTGCGCCGCACCACCCAAGAGCCCCGCAGCCGCTAATATTGTGAACAAAACTCCCCGCATTCGCCTCTTTCCTTATGGTTTCGAGGCGACTATATAGACCTGAAGTTCCCCGACAACGGAAACCCGCCCCGAAGCTCCGGGGAAGCCGATCTAAGGCGACGGGAGAGGTTTATCCGCAGGTTGTCCGGTCACACCGTCGGGGGCAGACGTGTTTCGAAGGAGTAAAGCACATGGCAAAACCGTTGATGGCCAAGGCGACCGCCGTGTGGCTGGTGGACAATACCACGATCAGCTTCAAGCAGATCGCCGATTTCGTTGGCATGCACGAGCTTGAAATTCAGGGCATCGCAGATGGCGATGTGGCTGCTGGCGTGAAGGGCTTTGACCCGATTGCCAACAACCAGCTGACGCAGGACGAGATCAACACAGCGGAAAACAACCCGCTGCATAAGCTGAAGCTGAAGTTCAATGCCGCAGCTGCAGGCGAAGAAAAGCGCCGTGGCCCGCGCTACACCCCGCTGTCCAAACGCCAGGACCGCCCGAACTCGATTCTCTGGCTGGTGAAATTCCACCCCGAGCTGGCCGATGCCCAAATCGCCAAACTGGTGGGCACCACCAAGCCGACCATTCAGTCGATCCGCGAGCGCACCCATTGGAACATCGCCAACATGGAGCCGATTGACCCGGTGGCCCTTGGCCTGTGTAAACAGTCCGAACTGGATGCCGCCGTGCAAAAAGCCGCCAAGAAACGCGCTGCCGAAGGTGGCGTGATGAGCGACGACGAGCGCCGCAAACTGGTCTCCACCGAACAATCGCTGGAAATGGACGCAGAGCCCAAGATCCCGACCGCCATTGAGGGGCTTGAGACCTTTACGCTTGGCTCCTCCGATGACGAGGACAAGAAAGAAGACGAAATCGTCGACGCCGACAGCTTCTTCAACCTCCCCGCCAGCAGCGATGAGGATGAAGACGACGACAGCGACGATCCGCGCTACTGAGAGGGGCACCCCTCTCGCCTCAGCACCGTCTGACGCCGATAATGCACCGCAGAGCCTCTTGCCCTGCGGTGTTTTTTTGCCCCTTGCCAATATCCGACAAAATAACTAAGGAAATAGCGCCCAGCCTTTTTTGCCCGGTCAGAATGTGAACAGCCCGACCGCATCCCTGATGCGACCGCTGCGGGCGGACAGGTAAAAGGCGCAGATTATGACACTTCAGGTTCCTCTCACTCCCGAACTGGCGCAGGCCCCGCTGGTGGCTTTTGGCTTTGATCCGTTTGAGACCCGGCTGGTGTCGATCATGCGCCACTTTGTTACGGCGGCCAACGCGCCGGGCAGTCAGGCGTGGCACCGCGCCTTTATCATTGCGGCTGAAAACTGGGGTGAGGCACATGGTCTGGCGGTTGCCCATACCTTGTGGCCCGTGGTGCGCGAGGTGCTTGAACTCAGAAGCGGCGATTTCACCTCCAATGACCCCCTTGATCTGGATACCCGCGACTTGCTCAGCGCCGATGAAGCGCAGTTTATCGCCATGCTGCACCACATGCGCCGCGACAATACCGCCAAGGCGCGCGACGCGGTCGAGGCCCTGACCCACGGGCAAATGGACCCCGACCTCATCCGCGCCGGTCTGTCATTTGCAGATCGCTTCCCTTCGGGCGCGCGGCAACGGCTGCGCGGCGCACCTGCCCTGCGCGTTGTGGGGTAAACACGGCGCAAAACCGGTATTTCATCGCACAACTGGGGTCGCCTGCGTGAAAGCATGGCAAGCGGCCTTGCACGACCGGGGCGCGGGTAGTAGGCATTTTGCCAACGCAAGTCCCGGGAGGCGTTGAGTATGGACGATCCGAAAACCCTGGTTTCCACCGACTGGCTGGCCGCGCATCTAAAGGACCCCGATCTGCGGATTCTCGATGCGTCTTGGTATCTGCCGCAGATGGAACGCGATGCTAAGGCAGAGTATGACGCGGGGCACATCCCCGGCGCGCGCTTCTTTGATATCGATGATATCTCTGATCATCGCTCCGATCTGCCGCATATGGCTCCCCCGGTTGAAAAATTCATGTCCCGCCTGCGCGCCATGGGCGTCGGCGACGGGCATCAGGTGGTGGTCTATGATGGCGCGGGCCTGTTTTCCGCCGCCCGTGTCTGGTGGCTCTTCCGCCTGATGGGTCAGGTCAATGTGGCCGTTCTGGATGGCGGTCTGCCAAAATGGACCGCCGAGGGCCGCCCGCTGGAGGATCTGCCGCCGGTGATCCGCGACCGCCACATGACGGTGCGGGTACAAAACCAGCTGGTGCGCGATGTGACACAAGTGTCCTCTGCCGCCAAACTCGGCGATCACGAAATTATCGACGCCCGCGCGGCGGACCGGTTCCGCGGCGAAGCCCCCGAACCCCGGCCCGGCATGCGCGCAGGCCATATTCCCGGCTCTAAGAATGTGCCCTTCACCACCTTGCTCAATGACGATGGCACCATGAAAGACCCGGACGCCTTGCGCTCCATCTTTGAAAGCGCTGGTGTTGACCTCACGAAGCCTGCCATTACCTCTTGCGGATCGGGCGTCACCGCCGCCGTGCTCAGCCTCGCCATGGAGCGCATGGGCAAGCACGATCACGCGCTCTATGACGGCTCATGGAGCGAATGGGGCGCCTTCCCCACTCTTCCCGTTGCAACCGGAGACAACTAAGACATGTTCGAGAACCTGAAACCCCAGCCTGCCGACAAGATTCTGGCGCTGATGCAGATGTACCGCGATGATCCGCGGGACCAGAAGGTCGATCTGGGTGTAGGTGTCTACAAGAACGCCGAGGGTGTGACCCCGGTGATGCGCGCCGTAAAGGCCGCAGAACAGCGCATCATCGACGAGCAAGCCACCAAGGCCTACACCGGCCTCGCGGGTGATCCCGCCTATGCCGACGCAATGATCGGTCTGATCCTTGATACAGCAGTCGAGCGCAGCAAAATTGCCGCCGTCGCCACCCCCGGCGGCACCGGCGCGGTGCGACAGGCGTTTGAACTGATCAAGATGGCCAACCCCAATGCGCGCGTCTTTGTGTCCGATCCCACATGGCCGAACCACGTGTCGATCCTGAAATACGTCGGCATCGAGACCGTGGTTTACCGCTACTTTGACGCAGAGACCCGTGCCGTGAACTTCGACGGTATGATCGAGGATCTCAAAGGCGCAAAAGAAGGCGACGTGGTGCTGCTGCACGGCTGCTGCCACAACCCGACGGGTGCCAACCTGAACCTCACCCAGTGGAAAGCCGTGGTTGAATTGCTCAACGAGCGCGGCCTGATCCCGATGATCGACATCGCCTATCAGGGCTTTGGCGACGGTCTGGAAGAAGACGCCGCTGGCGTGCGCCTCGTGGCCTCCTCGGTGCCGGAATGCCTGATTGCGGCAAGCTGCTCCAAGAACTTCGGCATCTACCGCGAACGCACCGGCCTGTTGATGGCGATCAGCCAGCAGGGCGATGCAGAAGGTCTGAACCAAAAGACACTCGCCTATCTGAACCGTCAGAACTACTCCTTCCCGCCCGATCACGGCGCGCGCGTTGTGACCACGATCCTGAACGATCCTGAATTGCGCGCGGACTGGCAGAAGGAACTGGAAGAAACCCGTTTGGGCATGCTCGCCCTGCGTCAGCAGCTCGCGGACGAGTTGCAGCGCCTGACCGGATCTGACCGTTTCGGCTTTATCGCAGAGCACCGCGGCATGTTCTCTCTGCTGGGCACCACGCCGGAGCTGGTGGAGAAAATGCGTGTGGATGCAGGCATCTACATGGTCGGTGACAGCCGCCTCAATATCGCAGGCCTCAACGCACAGACCGTGCCGATCCTCGCTAAGGCAATCGTCGACGCTGGCGTCTGATCCGCCTCATCATGGCTGAATACGAAAACGCGCCCCATGAGGGCGCGTTTTTGGTTCCCGTAGGATTGATGCGCTAAGCTACGGTAAAGGCCGCGCGAAACGCATCGAGCGCCGCCAGTTCATCGCCCGCCGCAAAGGCCTCCATCGCCACCGGGCCGTCATAGCCCATGTGCTGCAAGGCGCGCGCAACCCCGGCGTAGTTGATCTCACCCGTGCCCGGCTCGCACCGCCCCGGCACATCGGCGACCTGAATCTCTCCGATCCACGGAAGGCAGGCCTGACACAGCTCGATCAGGTTCCCCTCGCCAATCTGCGCATGGTAAAGGTCGAGGTTCAGGCGCAGCTGCGGCCGGTTCACCGCCGAGACCAAGGCCAGCGTCTCTTCGGCGCGTGCAAAGGGCACGCCCGCGTGGTCCACTGGCAGGTTCAGGTTCTCCAGCGTGAACTGCACGTCCAGCTCTTCGGCCAGATCACAGATCCGATGCAGCGTGTCGATGGCCTTGACCCATTTCAGCGGCGTCGCCACTTCGGCCAGCTTTGGCCGTCCGCCCTCACCCAGCCCGGTGCCGTGCAGGTTCAGCCGCGCCACGCCCAGCCGCTTGCCCACCAGCGCCGTTTCCCGTGCCGAGGCCAGCAGCATATCGGCGCCCGCATCATCCGACAGCCGCCCCTCAAGGTAGCCATTCATGATCGAGAACACCGCGCCAGAGGCCTCAAGCTTGTTCAGATCATGGTCGGGCCAGTTCCACAGCCCAACCTGAAACCCCATCTCGTGCAACTGCGCGCAGCGCCACTCGATCGGTTTGTCCTGCCAGAGCATCTCGGCGCAGGCAGCAAGGGTAAACGCCATGGATCAGCCCCCGATCAGATCGGAGGTGATCGCCACGGGACGCCCCTCGGCCAACGAACGGTTCGCCGCCTCAGCCAGCGCCAGCGCGTTGACGCCGTCCTGTATCGATGCAGGCACCGGCGTGCCCGCAACCACCGCATCGACAAAGGCCGACCACTCGATCGCATAGGCGCGCATGTAGCGTTCAAGGAAGAAATAGACGGGCTTGGCCGACTGCACCCCGGCGGTGGTCGATTTCACCACGGTGTTTTCAATCTCATTCTCGGCGGCCAGCGTACCCTCAGAGCCCAGAACCTCCACCCGCTGGTCATAGCCATAGGGCGCGCGGCGCGAGTTGCGGATGGTGGCGATGCGCCCGTCCGCATAGGTCAGCACCACCACGGCGGTGTCGACATCGCCCGCCGCGCCGATCTCCGGATCGACAAGGCACGACCCATGCGCCATCACGCTCACCGGCATCCCAAACAGGAACGAACACATATCGAAATCATGGATCATCATGTCCCGGTACAGACCGCCAGAGACCTTGATATAGCTCACCGGCGGCGGCGCGGGGTCATAGGAGGTCACCGCCAACATCTCGCCCTTGCCGACCTCGCCCGCGTCTAGCGCCGCCTTGACGGCGGCAAAGTTCGGGTCAAAGCGGCGGTTGAAGCCCATCATCATCGGCTTGTCATGGCTGGCGGCAATCTGGCGGACCTGAAGCGCGCGCTCCAGCGACAGATCAATGGGCTTTTCGCAAAAGATCGCTTTGCCCGCCTTCACGCCCGCCTCGATCAGGTCGGAATGCGTGTTGGTCGAGGAGGCAATCAGGATCGCGTCAATGCTTGTATCGGCAAAGATCTCTTCCGGTGTGCGCACCGCGATGCCATGCTCCTGTGCGAGCGCCTCGGCGGCCTCGGTCATGACGTCTGTCACCGCAACCAGCTCTGAGCGCGGATCCATCTTGATCGAGGCGGCATGGACCTTGCCGATGCGGCCCGCGCCAAACAATGCGACTTTCATAGGCGTATTCCTTTTGTGCTGGCGTCACAGGGTGACGCGGCGGCCCTCACGGGCCGAAGTGTCGATAGCGTGGATGACGCGCTCAAACTCCAGCGCGTCGGTGAAGTTGGGAAAGCTCTCCTCGCCCGCCGCAATGGCGCGCAGGAACCCCGCGACCTCGATGGTTTTCAGATCGCCAAAGCCCAGCTGATGCCCCGGTGCCGGGCAGAACGCCCCATAGGGTGCATGCTCCGGCCCCGTCAGAATGGTGCGGAACCCCTGCTGTGCGCGGGGGCCTTCATTTACATAAAGCTGCAATTCATTCAGCCGCTCCTGACTGAAGGTCATCATACCCTTGGTGCCATGCACCTCCCAGTCGAGCTTGTTCTTGCGCCCCCAGGCCGAGCGCGAGGTGCACAGCGTGCCCTGCGCCCCGTTGCGATAACGAATGATGGCCGAGGCGGTGTCCTCGTTCTCCACCGCCGCGCGGCCGCTTCCATCGGGCAGGGGGCGGGTTTCATGAATGATCTGCGTATCGGCAATCAGGCTCTCGATCTCGCCCATCAGCACATGCGACATCGACACCAGATGACAGCCCAGATCGCCCAGCGTACCAAGCCCCGCATCCGCGCGGGTGGCGCGCCAGGTCCACGGCAGGTCCGGGTCGGCCTGATAATCCTCATCCACCCAGCCGCGAAAATGCACGGGCTTTCCGATCACCCCTTCGGCAATCAACGCGCGGGCATGGGTGACGGCGGGATTGTGAATGTAATTATACCCCACTTTGGTGCGCACCCCGGCGGCACGCGCCGCAGCTTCCATCTCCTGCGCATCCTCCAGCGTCAGCGCCAGTGGTTTTTCGCAATGCACATGTTTCCCGGCTGCAATCGCCGCCAGCGCCATCTCCTTATGCAACGCATTGGGTGTGGTGATGGAGACAATATCGACCTCCGGACTGGCGATCAGGGCGCGCCAATCGTCGGTGGCTGCGGCAAACCCGAGCTGAGCCGCCAGATCGCGCGCCTTCTGTGCGGGCGTGTCGCACAATTGCGCCAGACGCACCGGCGCCAGATCCCCAAATACCGCCGCGGCAGAGCCATAGGCCAGCGCATGCGCCTTGCCCATGAAGCCGGTTCCGATCAAACCAAGACCCAGAGTCACAAAAACCTCCCATATGGAATTTTCATTCCATTTTTGGTGATGAGCGATTACAGTGACCCTGTCAAGAGAGAGGACGTTGAATGAGTGAGAACGAGGGTATCGCCACACCCCCCACCAATATCACCCAGACCATCGAGCGGCTGGACCAGATGCAGGATGAGCTGCCCAAGCGGCTGAAGCAATGTGCATCCTTCACCCGTCGTCACCTGCATCTTGTGGCGTTCTCTACGGTCTCAGATATGGCCAAGGCATCGGGCGTTGCACCTTCGGTCTATATCCGGTTCTGTCAGGCCATTGGCTTTAGCGGCTATTCCGAAATGCAGGGGTTGTTTCGGGTGCAGTACACCTCTTTTCGCCCCGACTATGAACAGCGCCTTGCTCAGGTGCGCCCCGACGTAGCGCAGGGCAGCGGTCAGCTGTTGGGTGAATTTGCCGAGGCGGGCCATAAGTCGCTGCTATCTTTGGGTAATTCTGTTGCAAATGAGGGGCTTAACAGCGTCGCAAGTGGCTTGGCACAGGCGCGCATTCTGCATCTATTGGGTATGCGCCGCGCCTTTGCCGTGGTCAGCAATATGTCCTATCTCCTTGGCAAGATGGATGTGCCTGCCTTGTTGCATACCGATGTTGGCCACCTTGACAGCCCTCCCCTGATGACACCCGATGATGCGCTGTTTGCGGTGACATTCGCGCCGTTCTCCGAGGACGTGATCCAGCAGGCCAGAGAGGCCGCCGAGCGTGGCGTTCCGGTCTACGGGTTGAGCGATTCCGAAAAATGCCCGCTGTTTGAATTCGCCCGCGAGGTGCTCGTCGTGCACGAACATGAGGTCGCAGGCTTTCGCGCACTCAACGCCTCCATCACGCTCACCACCGCCCTTTCGGTGCTGGTCGGCTCGCAACGACGCGAATCTTGACAGGCTCGCGCCAAAACGGAATAAATGTTCCATAGCACGATTCGACACCGTTTCGCGCTGACCGGTGGGAGGCCGGTCATCAGGAGCACCTCAGCCTTCAGCGAGCCGAGGCGCCTACAATCCGGGACACCGGGCTTTGTCTAAGGGAGGACAAATTGAAAAATTTCTTGAAAACCGCAGCTGTTGTCGCCGGGATGGCCGTCGCAGCCCCCGCCATGGCGCAGGACATCATCGTGGTCGCCCATGGGCAGGCCAACGACCCATTCTGGTCCGTGGTGAAAAACGGCGTGGAAAAGGCCGCCAAGGACACAGGCGCGAATGTCGATTTCCGCTCGCCCGAGACCTTTGACATGGTGCAGATGAGCCAGCTGATCGACGCCGCCGTCAATCAGGAACCCGACGGGCTGGTGGTCTCCATCCCCGATGCCGACGCGCTGTCGCCCTCGATCCGCCGCGCGGTCGAGGCTGGTATTCCTGTCATCTCCATGAACTCCGGCTCTGACGTCTCCAAGGATCTCGGCGCGCTGCTGCACGTAGGCCAGGACGAATATACCGCAGGCAAGGCCGCCGGTGAAAAGCTCGCCTCCATGGGCGGCACGGTCGGCATCTGCGTCAACCAAGAAGTCGGCAACGTGGCGCTCGACCTGCGCTGTCAGGGCTTTTCTGACGGGTTCGGCGGCTCTGTCGAGGTGATCCCGACCCAGAACGACCCGGCCGAAGTCGAAGCCAAGGTCAAAGCAGCGCTGGAATCCAACCCTGACATCGACACGGTCATGGGCCTTGGGGCTTCCTTGGTGGGTGAGCCCTCCGTACGCGCCGTCGCCGCCGTTGGCCGCACCGGCGAGGTGAATGTGGCGACCTTTGACCTATCGGCAAGCTTCCTTGAGAGCGTCTCCAAGGGCGACGCGGCCTTTGCCATCGACCAGCAGCAATTCCTACAAGGCTATCTGCCGGTCTCGTTCTTGGCGCTCAATGCCAACTACGGCCTGATCCCCGGCGGCAACGTGCCCTCCGGCCCCAACCTGATCACTCAGGACAAAGCTGCCCAGGTGGTCGAGCTGAGTGCTGAAGGCATCCGCTAAGTCACGCATTTAAAACGATAAATCGCATTTGGGGCCGTGGTGCAAACGCCGCGCCACGGCCCTTCTTTGTCCCCAAGGGAGGATCACGCCATGGCCGACACGGCCCAAACCGTCACCGACGAACGCCTGAAACAAGAAGGCTTTGGCGCGCGGCTGATGAAGCGCCCGGAGCTTGGGGCCATCGCCGGTGTCATTCTTGTCACCACATTCTTTTTGATTACTGCCGACGGCACCATGTTCACGCTCTCGGGCATCATGAACTTCATGACCCCTGCGGCGCAGCTCGGCATCCTCGCCATCGGCGCGGCGATGCTTATGATCGGCGGTGAATTTGACCTCTCCATCGGCTCCATGGTGGCTTTTGCGGGTCTGATCTTTGGCGCCTGCGTCGTGACCCTTGGTCTGCCCCTGATCCTCGCGATCCCGCTGACATTGGCGGTGGCGGCCGGGCTTGGCGCGGTCAATGGCGTGATCGTACTAAAAACCGGCCTGCCGTCCTTTATCGTCACACTCGCCTTCCTGTTCATCCTGCGCGGCGCGTCGCTGGTGGGGCTGAAACTGGCGTCTGGCGGCTCCACCCAGCTGCGCGGCGTGCGCGATGCGGTTGAGGGCGACTGGCTTGCGCCCATGTTCTCTGGCGACGCATTCGGCCCGATCTTTGCCTGGCTTGCCCAGATCGGCCTGATCGACACCTTCAAGAACGGCACGCCCAAAGTGCCCGGCATCCCGGTGGAAATCCTCTGGTTCATCGCGCTGGCGCTGGTGGCGACCTATGTGTTGCTGCGCACCCCGCAGGGCAACTGGATCTTTGCCTCGGGCGGCGATCGCAACGCGGCCTCCAACTCCGGTGTGCCGGTGCGCAAGGTGAAGATCTCGCTCTTTATGGTGACGGCGCTCTGTGGCGCGCTGGTTGCGATCATCACCGTGATGGATGCAGGCTCGACCGACGCGCGCCGCGGCTTCATGAAAGAGTTCGAGGCCATCATCGCCGCAGTGATCGGCGGCTGCCTGCTGACCGGCGGCTACGGATCCGCCATCGGCGCATTCTTTGGCGCGATCATCTTTGGCATGGTCACCATCGGCCTCACTTATACGGACTTCGATCAGGACTGGTTCCAGATCTTCCTTGGCGGCATGCTGTTGATCGCGGTTCTGTTCAACAACTACATCCGCAAGCGCGTGACGGGGGAACGCTGAGATGACCCAGCAGATGACCGAAGACACGACCTTTCACCACGGCAGCCCGCAGGACGCGGCCAAGCCGATCATCGAGATGCAGAACATCGAAAAGCACTTCGGCAATATCATCGCGCTTGCCGGTGTCAGCTTTGATGTGAAACCGGGCGAATGCCACTGTCTGCTTGGTGACAATGGCGCGGGCAAATCCACCTTTATCAAGACCATGTCGGGCGTGCACAAACCTACCAAGGGCACCATCACCATCGACGGGCAACCGATGAATTTCGACAGCCCCCGCGATGCGATGGAAGCCGGAATTGCCACGGTATTTCAGGATCTTGCCATGATCCCGCTGATGAGTGTGACGCGCAATTTCTTCATGGGGCGAGAGCCACTGAAGGGCTCCAAACCCTTCCGCCGCATGGACATTGAGATGATGAATCAGACCACCGTGGAGGAGATGCGCAAGATGGGCATCAACCTGCGCGGCCCCGATCAGGCGGTCGGCACGCTCTCGGGCGGCGAACGCCAGACGGTGGCGATTGCGCGCGCGGTCTATTTCGGCGCGCGGGTGCTGATCCTGGACGAACCCACTTCGGCCCTTGGCGTGCGGCAGACCTCGAATGTGCTGGCGACCATTGACCGGGTGCGCAAGCAAGGCGTCGGCGTGGTGTTCATCAGTCACAACGTGCGCCACGCGCTGGCCGTGGGCGACCGGTTCACCGTCCTCAATCGCGGCAAGACGCTGGGCACCGCACAGCGCGGCCAGATTACACCGGAAGAGCTGCAGGATCTCATGGCGGGTGGTCAGGAAATGGCCCAGCTCGAAGGCTCGCTCGGGGGCACTGTGTAATGACCAAGGATCTGGACCTCATCACCATCGGGCGGTCGTCCGTTGACCTTTACGGCGCGCAGGTCGGTGGCCGTCTGGAGGACATGCGCAGTTTCGAGAAATACGTCGGCGGCTCCCCCACCAATATGGCAACGGGCACCGCGCGTCTGGGCTTGCGTTCGGCGCTGCTGACCAAGGTCGGCGACGAGCATATGGGCCGTTTCCTGCGTGAGGAACTGGTGAAGGAGGGCGTCGACGTCACCGGCGTCCTCACCGACCCGGAGCGGTTGACCGCGCTGGTGCTGCTCGGCATTCGGGATGAGGACCAGTTCCCGCTGATTTTCTACCGCGAGAATTGCGCCGATATGGCGCTGAGCGCGCAGGACGTGGACGAAGGCTTCATTGCCCGCGCCCGCGCCGTGGTCGCCACCGGCACCCATCTGTCGAACCCGCAGACTGAGGCGGCGGTGCTGAAAGCGCTGGACTTCGCGCGCAAACACGGCGCGCAGACCGCGCTGGACATTGATTTCCGCCCCAACCTCTGGGGGCTGTCCGGTCACGGGGACGGCGAAAACCGCTTTATTGCCTCGGATGCGGTGACGGAAAAGCTGCAATCCACCCTGCATCTGTTTGACCTGATCGTCGGCACTGAAGAGGAATTCCACATCGCAGGCGGCACCACCGACACCGTCGCAGCACTTCGCGCCGTGCGCGCGGTCTCGGGTGCGACGTTGGTGTGCAAACGCGGTGCCGAAGGCGCGGTGGCCTTCACCGGCGCGATCCCGGACAGGCTGGACGACGGCCAAAGCGGCCCCGGCTTTCCTATCGAGGTCTTTAATGTGCTCGGTGCGGGCGATGGCTTCATGTCCGGTCTTCTGAAGGGTTGGCTCGACGGCGAAGACTGGCCCACCTCGCTCAAATACGCCAATGCCTGCGGGGCCTTTGCCGTCAGCCGTCATGGCTGCACCCCCGCTTATCCCAGCTGGGAAGAGCTGCAATTCTTCCTCCAGCGCGGCGTGGTGGAGAAAGCCCTGCGCAACGACACCGCACTGGAGCAGATCCACTGGTCCACCACCCGCAAGCGTGACTGGGACGATCTGCGGGTCTTTGCCTTTGATCACCGCATGCAGATGGAAGAGATGGACGGCGCCACGCCCGAGCGCATCGGCGCGTTCAAGGAGCTCTGCCTCAGGGCCGCCGTTGCACAGGCCGCAGGCCGCCCCGGTCACGGCATCCTCTGCGATGGCCGCCTTGGCGCGCGCGCGCTTTATGCCGCAGCGGGTCAGGGTCTGTGGATCGGCCGCCCGGTGGAATGGCCCGGCTCGCGCCCCTTGCGGCTGGAACCGCAGGTGGGCGAGGATGCAGGCGGGCTGAAGGAATGGCCCGGCGAACATGTGGTCAAATGCCTGTGCTTCCCGCATCCCGACGATGACGACGCGATGTGGGCCGACCAGATCGCCACCATCACCCGCGTGTTCCAGTCCTGCCGCCGCAACGGGCTTGAATTCCTGCTGGAGGTCATTCCCTCCAAGGTCGGCCCCTTTGATGATAAGACCACGCCAGATGTCATCCAACGCGTATACGATGCGGGCATCTACCCCGATTGGTGGAAGCTCGAACCCTTCCGCTCCGAGGCCGCATGGGCCGCAAGCTGCGATGCGATCGAACGCAACGACAAACGCACCCGAGGTATCGTGGTGCTGGGTCTGGACGCCCCGGAGGACGAGCTGCGCGAGAGCTTCGCGCTTGCCGTACGCTTCCCGCTGGTCAAAGGGTTTGCTGTCGGGCGGACGATCTTTGGCGATGTGGCCCGCGACTGGTTTGCAGGCCGCATTGACGACGACAGCGCCGTGGCGCGCATGACAGAAAATTACGCCCGGCTTTGCGATGTCTGGGCGCAGGCACGCGCACGCACCATGGAGGCGGCACAATGAGCACGATCCGGCTAACCGCAGCGCAGGCGATGGTGAAATATATCGCCGCACAACTGAACGAGGAGGGCGAACCCTTCCTCGCCGGGATCTGGGCGATCTTTGGCCATGGCAATGTGGCCGGTCTGGGCGAGGCGCTGCATGGCGCGCGCGACGAATTCCGCACCTATCGCGGCCACAATGAGCAGACCATGGCCCATGCCGCGATTGCCTATGCCAAGCAGTCCGGGCGCAAACGGGCGATGGCAGTCACCTCCTCCATCGGACCCGGTGCCACCAATATGGTGACGGCGGCGGCGCTGGCGCATGTGAACCGGCTGCCGCTGCTGCTGATCCCCGGCGATGTCTTTGCCAACCGAGGCCCCGACCCGGTGTTGCAGCAGATCGAGGATTTCGGCGATGGCACCACCAGCGCCAATGACTGTTTCAAACCGGTCACGCGCTATTTCGACCGCATCATGCGCCCCGAACAGCTGCTGACCGCCCTGCCGCGCGCCTTTCGCACTATGACCGATCCGGCAGACTGCGGCCCGGTCTGCCTGTCCTTCTGTCAGGACGTGCAGGCCGAAGCCTATGACTGGCCCGAGGCCTTCTTTGCGCCGCGCATTTGGCAAACCCGCCGTCCCCGCCCGGATGAGGGCGAGCTGGCGCGGGTCGCCGACCTGCTGAAAGCGGCAAAATCTCCGGTGATCGTGGCCGGGGGTGGCGTGCATTACGCGGGCGCTTGCGCCGCGCTGCAGTGCTTTGCCGAGGCGCATCAAATCCCGGTTGTCGAAAGCCAGGCGGGCAAATCCGCCCTCGCGTGGGATCACCCGCTGAACCTCGGCCCCGTCGGCGTGACAGGCGCGGGCTCTGCCAATGAGGTCTGCGCCGGGGCCGATCTGGTTCTGGGTGTTGGCACAAGGTTTCAGGATTTCACCACCGGCTCGTGGAACCTGTTCCAGAACCCGGATCGCACGCTCGTCTCCCTCAATGTTGCCGCCTATGACGCAATGAAACATGGCGCAGAGCCGCTCTGTTGCGATGCCCGCGTCGGGCTGGAGCTGCTGGGCGCGGCGCTTGGCGATCTGCAATTCGCCGCCCCCTCCGCCGCACTCAAGGACGCGTGGTTCAGCGCGGTTGACCCGCTCACCGCCGCCCCGCGCGAGGACATCCAACTGCCGACCGACCAGCAGGTGATCGGCGCGGTGCAACGGGCCTCCGGTCCCGACACGGTGGTGATGTGCGCCGCGGGCACCATGCCGGGCGAGCTGCACAAACTCTGGAAAGCCCCGCGCCCCGGGGCCTATCACATGGAATACGGCTATTCCTGCATGGGCTACGAGATCGCCGGCGCCATGGGCATCAAGATGGCCCAGCCAGAGCGCGATGTGGTCTGCATGATCGGTGACGGCAGCTATATGATGGCCAACTCGGAACTGGCGACGGCGGCGATGCTGGGCATCGACATGACCGTGGTGATCACCGACAACCGGGGCTACGGCTGCATCAACCGGCTGCAAATGGGTACCGGCGGGGCAGAGTTCAACAACCTCCTCGACCACTCCCATCACGTGACACCGTCCAACATCGACTTTGCCGCCCATGCCGCATCCATGGGGGCGGCCGCCGTACATGTCAGCAGCATTGCGGAACTAGAAGAGGCCCTGAGCCGCGCCAAATCCGCCAAAGGGCCGTTTGTGGTGGTGATCGACACCGATCCCTACCCCTCGACGCCCGATGGCGGCCATTGGTGGGATGTGGCGGTGCCCGAAGTGTCGGAAAGGGCCGAGGTGCGCGCCAAACGCGCCGAATATGAAAAACAGATCAAGGCCCGCGCGCTCAACTGACGCCCGTGGCCTGCCTTTCCGGGGTGCGTCCTCCCGCGCGTCGGAAAGGCCCCAAATTTTGGATCAGGCGCGGACATGCGCCCACAACGAAAGACACCGCCCATGAGCGTCAAGATCGGCATCTCCCCCATCGCATGGCAGAACGACGACCTGCCCGACCTCACCGCCGCCTACACGATGGAACAGGCCCTGAGCGAAGCGCGCGAGATCGGCTATACCGGGGTCGAACGTGGCCGCCGCATGCCCCAGGACACCGAAGGGCTGCGCAAGTACCTGAACAAATACGACATTTCGCTCTGTGGAGGCTGGTGCTCGGGCAACCTGTTGGTCAATGACGTCGAGACCGAAAAAGCCGCCATTGCAGAGCAGGTCGCACAATTCGCCGCTTTGGGCGCGCCCTGTCTGGTCTATGCGGAATGCTCCAACACCGTGCAGGGCGACCGCACGACTCCGGTGAACAACCGCCCCAAGCTTGCGCGGGACGAGGTCCGCGCCTATGGCGCAAAACTCTCTGAGCTGGCCAAATGGATGACCGACAAGGGCCTGCCTCTGGCCTATCACCACCATATGGGGGCCTTCATCGAGGATCAGGAGGATATCGACTGGCTGATGGAGGCCAGCAGCCCCGAGGTGACCTTGCTCTATGACACCGGGCATCTGGTCTTTGGCGGCGGCGATCTGCTGGGCACGCTCGACAAATGGGGCGATCGCATCCACCACGTCCACTACAAGGATCTGCGCGCCAATATCGCCGCGCAGGCCCGCACTGAGAGCTGGTCCTTTCTGGATGCGGTCATCGCCGGGGCCTTTACCGTGCCGGGGGATGCAGAAGGGTCCATCGATTTTGCAGCCGTGACCGAACGTCTAGCCAAGATGAACTATCAGGGCTGGATCGTGGTCGAGGCCGAACAAGACCCCGCCAAGGTCGCGCCCTATGCGGCCTCAAAACTGGGCTATCAGACCATTCGCGACCTCTGCGCGCGTTATGGGCTAGAGGTTGCGGGTTAATCCCCGCGCCCTAACAACAGGAGGCAAGACCCATGAGCGATCTGCTGCGAAAACCCTTTGGCACCCATGGCGAGGTGCATCGCATCACCCCGGAAAGCGCAGGCTGGCGCTACGTGGGCTTTGCCCTGCACCACCTGCGCGCGGGCGACAGGGTGGCTGACGTCACCGGCGACCGCGAGGTGATCCTCGTGATGGTGGAAGGCAAAGCCAACCTGACCGGCGCGGGGCAAGACTGGGGCGAGCTGGGCGCGCGCATGTCTGTCTTTGAGAAAACCCCACCCCATTGTCTTTATCTGCCCAATGGCAGCGACTGGAGCGCCGAGGCCACCACCGATTGCACCATCGCGGTCTGCTCCGCACCGGGCAAGGGCGGCCATGCGGCACGCCGGATCGGCCCCGAGGGCATTACCCTGACCGAGCGCGGCAAGGGCACCAACACCCGCTACATCAACAATATCGCGATGGAGAACGAGGACTATTGCGACAGCCTGCTGGTCACCGAGGTCTTCACCCCCGCCGGCCACTGGTCGTCCTTCCCCAGCCACCGCCACGACGAGGATGATTTCCCCCGGATCACCTATCTGGAAGAGACCTATTATCACCGCCTGAACCCGGCGAGCGGCTTTGGCATCCAGCGCGTCTATACCGATGACGGGCAGCTGGATGAGACCATGGCGGTCGCGGATGGCGATGTGGTCCTGGTGCCGCGCGGCCACCACCCCTGCGGCGCGCCTTACGGGTTTGAGATGTATTACCTCAACGTCATGGCAGGCCCCTTGCGCAAATGGCGCTTTGTTGCCGCGCCAGAGGTCGAATGGATCATGGAGCGCGACGCCTGATCCGCAGTAAGTCATTGATACACAAAAAAGGCGGCGCAGGGAATGCGCCGCCTTTTCTCTTGCCTGTATATATCGCAACTCTATTGCGCTGCGTCCTGCCCCGGGGAGAAATGCGCGCGCAACCGCTCCACAGGGAGCGCGCTGCACGTCTTGTTCGGAGGCTTTACGGTCGGGACATCCTCCCCCGCCACCATGGCGTTCAGGACGGATTCCTCCACCGCCTCCACCGCCGCCAGATAGAGCGGGTCGATGTATTCCCCGTTGAGTTCCACCCTCGTGGTCTCGGGGCCCGCAGATTGCGGCATCGGCTGCGGATTGGCGACAGAGAACGCAAGGAAGATATCGCCCGAGTTATTCCCCCCCGGCGTGCCACCCCGGCCAATCCCGATCGCCGCGCGTTTGGCCAGATGCCGCAGCGCGAGAGGGCCAAGCGGCGCATCGGTTGCAAGGATCACGATGATCGAGCCGGTTTCCGCATCCAGCAGCCGGTTCTCGTCCCACGCCTGCCCTACCGGCTCGCCGCAGATGTTAAGCCAAGGACGCAGCCCGTGGTTTGCCTGCACAAGCGCTGCCACGGTGTAGGTCTTGTCGCCAATCTGAACCAGCCGCGAGGACGTGCCGGTACCGCCCTTATATTCGTAGCAAATCATCCCATTGCCACCCCCGACAGAGCCTTCGGCAACGGGGCCAAACCGCGCGGTTTCCAGCGCCTTGATCGCATCAGCAGCGCTGACATGCAGCGCGTTGATGTCGTTCAACACGCCATCATAAGTCTCGGCCACCACCGGCATGGCCCAGGCGTGCCCCTGCCTGAAATGGGTGGGGTAGCGGTCGATCATCCAGCGCGTCGCGCCATGGTGCACCATGCCCACGCCGTGGGTGTTGGTGATGCAGATCGGCCCGAGGAAATACCCCGCATCATTGATCCAATGGGTCCCGGTCATCTCGCCATTCCCATTGAGTGCATACTGCCCGGCCCAGACCGGTTGCGGGTCATCCGCGTCCTGCCGGGGCACAATCGCCGTCACGCCGGTGCGCATCCGCCGCACAGGATCGGTCAGCGTCCTGAACCCGACAGCAACCCCCGGCACATCGGTGATCGCGTTAAAAACCCCCGGCGTGCCCGGCAACGGCAGCCCCAGATCACGGGCGCGTGGTTTATCAGAAGTCTTGTCTTGCATTAGTCTTTCCTACGGGCGCGCAGCCATAGGCCGACTGCCGCAATAATGATCGAAACCAGTATGATGAGGGTTGCGATGGCGTTGATCTCAGGCTTCACCCCACGCCGCACCATCGAGAAGATGAAGACCGGCAAGGTGGTGCTATCGGTGCCCGAGATGAAATAGGTGATGACCAGATCATCCATCGAGATGATGAAGGCGAGCATGGCGCCCCCCGCGATCCCCGGCATCAACTGTGGCAACAGCACCTTGCGAAAGGTCAGCCACTCATTTGCACCCAGATCGGCCGAGGCCTCCTCAAGTGCCGGATCAAGCCCCGCCATCCGCGCCTGCACGATGATAAAGACATAAGAGGTCAGAAACGTGCAGTGGCCAATGATGATCGTGGTGAGCCCGAGCTTTGCGCCCGCGCTGACAAAAAAGATCAGCAACCCGATCCCAAGCACGATGTCCGGCATCGTCATCGGCATCATCATCAGCCCGCGATAAAACCCGCGCATCCGAAACCGGAACCGCGCCAGCGCAATCGCCGCGCTGGTGCCAATCACCGTCGAGATCGTGGTGGTCGAGGTGGCGATGATCAGACTGTTGCGCAGTGCCTCCAGCAACTGATCGGTAGAATCGAGATAGGCGGAGGAGCTGTTCACGATATCGACCGGGCGATCTTTCAGACCGAGGATGATCCGGTACCAATCCAGCGTAAACCCGTCCCAGACCATCATGTTGACCGGATTGGCGTTGAACGAATAGGTCACGATCAACGCCAGCGGCGCATAGATGAAGGCAAAGAACAACAGGCTGTAAAACGTCAGCAGCATAGCCGAGAGCGGCAAACGATGCAGGTATTTCATGACGCGGCCCTCCCCTCGCGCGCCAGTCGCGTCACATAGACCAGCATCACCCCCAGCACGACGGCCATGATCACCACCGACAACGCCGAGCCAAACGGCCAGTTGCGCGCCGACAGGAACTGCTGCTCGACCAGATTACCGATCATCAGCCCCTTCGCGCCGCCCAGCACATCAGGCACCACGAAATTGCCAACCGACGGGATGAACACGATGACCGATCCGCCAATCACGCCGGGCATGGTCTGCGGCAGCATCACCTTGAAAAAGGTCTGCACCCGCCCAGCACCCAGATCACTGCTGGCCTCCAGCAGCGAACGGTCCAGATTTCCGATGCTCGCAAACAGCGGCATGAACATGAACGGGATCATTACATAGGCCATGCCGATCACCACCGCAGTCCGGGTGAACAGGATCTCCAGCGGCTCGCTGATAAGACCCATCCCCAACAGGGTGCTGTTCAACACGCCCGAGGGCTTTAGGATCAGCAGCCACGCATAAAGGCGCACCACCAGACTTGTGAAAAACGGCAAGGTGATAAGAAACAGGAACACCACTTGCCAGCGCGGCGACAGCCGGGAAATCCAGAATGCCACCGGATAACACAGCACCAGCGTCAACAGCACCGTCAGAATGGCGAGGCTGAGCGAGCGCAGCAGGATCTTCAGATAGATCGGCTCGTAGATCTCCATCACCCCGTCCGCCCAGCCAAAGAGACGTCCGTAATTCCAGTGATAGAACTCCCACTCGACGCCGCCATAAAGGCCCGGCATCAGCCATGAGTAGATGACGATAACCGCCAGCGGCAGCAAAAAGAAGATGCCCAAAAGCAGGGTTACAGGGGTCAGCAACCCAAATAGAAACAGGCGTTCGCGGGTATGTGGCGTGGCCATCAGCAGTCCTCCACCACATGGGCGCGCTCTGGCCGATAGGTCAGCGTGACCTCATCCCCCGGTGCACGGCGGCTGCCATCGGTGCGTGACACCACCAGCAATTCCTGCCCGCCCACCGCAGGCTGGACATAATAATGCAGGTCGGTGCCCAGATAGATCACCCGCGTGATTTTGCCCCGAAACCCGCAGGCGCTGTGCGCGTCCTGCACTTGCAGATCCGTGGGTCGGATGACCACCGTCGCCGCATCGCCCTTGGCCCGTTTGGTCTCTTCCGAGAGCCAGATCTTGGTTCCTTCGCGGGTCAGCGCCAGAATGCGCCCGCCATGGACGCACTCGATGGTGGTTTCAAACAGGTTGGTATCGCCAATAAACTCCGCCACGAATTTTGTGCGAGGCTTGCGAAAGATGTCGCGCGGCGCACCGCATTGTTCGATCTGCCCGCCACGCATCACCACGATCCGGTCGGACATGGTCAGCGCCTCTTCCTGATCGTGGGTGACAAAGACAAAGGCGATGCCCAGTTCCGATTGCAGCGCCTTCAGTTCAATCTGCATTTTCTGACGCAGACGCCGATCCAGCGCCGACAGCGGCTCATCCAGTAGCAACAGCTTGGGCCGAGCAACAATCGCTCGCGCCAAGGCCACCCGCTGGCGCTGCCCGCCCGACAGTTGCGACGGCATCCGGCTGCCCGTCCCCGACAGCCCCACCATCTCCAACGCTTCACCCGCGAGGATTTTCTGCTCCTGCTTGGACGCGCCCGCAACCTCAAGACTATAGGCCACGTTGCGCGCGACGGTCATATGGGAAAACAGCGCATAACTTTGAAACACCGTGTTCACCGGACGCCGAAAGGCGGGCATTCTGCCGATGTCCTTGCCGTCCAGCATCAGCGTCCCGCTGTCGAGCTGCTCAAACCCGCTGATGGAGCGCAAGAGCGTGGTCTTGCCACATCCCGACGGCCCCAGCAGGGTCACAAATTCATTCTGCCCCACATCAAGATCCACACCGTCCAATGCGGCCACCGTGCCGCCTTCGGGGGTCTTGAACACACGGCGAGCGCCGCGCACCTCTAGTATCTGTGTCATATGTGTCTCCGCTGCCGGACGGCACGTTGCGCGCCGCCCGCCTAGGCAAAAGCTGATTATTGTGCGGTGCGGATGGTGTTCCACGCGCGGTCATAAAGGCGCAGCCCCCGGCCCAGATCCTCAAAGGTCTGCAACCGCTCGTAAGTCTCGTCAGGGAGCGTGATGTTGGGGTTGTTGCGGATATAATCCGAGGCCAGATCACGCGCAGGGATATTGGGCGTGCCGTTGAACTGCTGTTCCACATTCATCGCCGCGATCTCCGGGCGCAGGTAGAACTCCATGAACGCCTTGGCATTTTCGGCATTCGGCGCGGATTTCAGCACGCACATGTTTTCCTGATAAAGCGTACCGCCCTCTTTCGGGATCACGTATTTTACATTTTCCATGTTGCTGGTGAGCACATGCATGCCGATAAAATACTGTGCTGCGGCGATGTCGTCCGTGGCGATCAGCCCCGGCACGTCATAGGTAAAGGCCGACACATTCGGGCGCTGCTTTAGAATATAGTCCTGCGCCGCGGTGATCTCGGCCGGGTCGACACTGTTTACCGAGGTGCCGTTCATCACATGCCCGATCGCCAGCACTTCGCGCATGTCATCGAGCAGGGTGATGCGGCCACCAGTTTTTTCGGGGATCGCAAAGAAATCGTCCCAGCCGGTGATCTCGCCAGTGATTTCGGGCTTGTAGTAAATCCCTACGGTCCCAAAGGCATAAGGCAGACAGAACACCCCCTCCGGGTCGCTCTTGGCGCGCAATGACAGCGGGTCGATATTGGCAAATCCCGCGCTCTGGTTGATGTCGGTCTGCAACAACAGGTCGAGCTTTGACATGATGTCCTGCATGTGGACCGATGGGAACACGATGTCATAGCCCGTCGCGCCGGCCTGCAGTTTGGCCAGCATTTCTTCGTTGGAGGAATAGGTGTCGAGGTTCACCTCAATACCGGTTTCTTCGGTAAATTTCTTGAGGATACCGGGGTTGATGTAATCCCCCCAGTTATAAAGGTTCAGCGCCCCCTCAGCCTGCACAGCACCGGCAAAAGAAAGGGCCATGACACCGGCACACCCGAATTTGGCTAGCATATTCATGATGATCTCCCTGTGGATCAGATTTGTTAGGTTCGATTTTTGATGCGAACTCTGTATTCCTGTCTGGATCATGGTAGGCGAAATGACATAAGTCTATCATTTTTTAAAAATGATGCATTGTGCATCTAGGGAGGATGCCGTTGAACGAGAAGACTCAAGCCGGAACCGAAAGCGCGATGTCTTTGAAAATTCAAAAGATATTGCCTGAGCTGACCAAATCTGAGGCAAAGATTGCCCGCTACCTGTTGCTCAACGAAGCACAGCTCGGATTGGAAACGGGCGCCTCTGTCGCGGCCAAAGCGGGCGTGAGCGAGATCACCGTCTCCCGCTTTCTCAAGCGACTCGGCTACAAGGGAATCTCCGGCCTCAAGGAAGCATTGCGCACCGAAATGACCAGCGCCCTGCTGGAACCCTCCCTGCGCAGCGAGCGCCTGAAAGAAGGCTCTCTCAGCGGCTTTTTGACCTCAGAGGCGGAGTCGCTTCTGGCGCTTGCACAACAGATGGAGACGGAAAACTGGACCCGGATGATCGCCACACTCGATCAGGCGCGCCGGGTCTATGTCACGGGATTTCAGACCGTTAGCGGCGTGGCAGAGGATTTTGCAAAACGGCTCAATATCGTGCGCAGTTCCGTGCACTTCGTTTCAGCAAACTCCGGCGGTCTGGTGGAATGGGTGGACGCAGGGTGCGATGACTACAGTCAGGACGTGCTGATCGTCGTCGACATTGTGCCCTTCGCGCGCGAGGCGATCCAGATTTCCCGCCTCGCCCAGAAAACCGGCATGACGGTTGTGGTCATCACGGATGAGTTCAACAACTGGGCTTATGACTACACCGACTATGTCTTTCACGGGCGCACCAAGACCGGGCTGTTTCTGGAAACAACCGCGCCCTTGGTGACGCTGCAGAACTTCATTGTGCATGCGGTGGCGCAAAAAGACCCCGAGCGCACCCAGCACCGCCGCGCGGAGTGGCAAAGCTACCTTTCGGAACTCAAGCTCTATTTCTCCTGAGGGTCCCCGGCAGCGGCCCGAAGGATCGCCCGCGCAATATCAGGCTGGGCCGCAAGCGACGGGCCAACCAGCGCCTCGGCCTCCGCCATCAGATCCTCCGGCGCGACGATCCTGTCGATCAATCCGAAATCATAGGCCTGTTGCGCGGTGATTTTCTGGCCCGCCACCAGGATCATCTTGGTGCGGGCAGGGCCAATAAGCGCGCGCATCCGCGCCGCATCAGAGGGCTGCGGCAAATAGCCAAGCTGCATCACCGGATAAAACACCTTGGCCGTGGGCACCGCGATGCGAATATCGCAGGCCAGCGCCATGCCGTTTGCCCCTCCCGCCAATGTTCCATTGAGCGCGGCAACCTTCAGGCACGGCAATCCCGCCAAGGCAGCGGAGAGATCTTCCCACAGGGGCGACGTCGCAAGCCCCGCCTTTGCCGCATCCAGATCCGCACCGGCGCTGAACACTTTGCCGGTGCCCGTCAGGATCAGCGCCCGCACCGCACGAGCACCCTGCACAATCTCGATCAGCTGTTCCAGCATCTCGGGCGTCAGCGCATTGGCCTTGTCCGGACGGTTCAGTCGCAAGGTCAACAGCCCCCGCGAATCCTGATGATGTTCGATCATATCAGCCCCACCCGTTTGCGGATATTTTCATCGCGCAGGGACACCTCGGTGCCTATAAATTCATCCGCATCCGCGCTGAGCATCCACAAAAGCGTGCGGGCAGGCCACTCGGCGGGGATGTGATCTTCCCATGCAAGCTGGCTCACCGGGTTGATGCCGCTGACCTTGATCTCACGCTGCATCTGCGTGGCCACCGTACCCGGTGACAGCCCCATCACGCGGATGCCGTTTTCGCCCTCTTCAAGGTGCAGCGCCTGTGTCAGCATCGCGGCCCCCGCCTTTGAGGTGCAATAGGCGCTCCAGCCTTCGAGCGGGCGTTGAGAGGCCCCCGACCCGATGGTCAGAACCGCGCCACCGCCTGCGGCCTTCAGATGTGGCAGGCCCGCGCGCATCATATTGAAAACGCCAGTGATATTCACATTGATCAGCTGCGCCCAATCGGCAGGCTCGGCATGTTCCAGCCGCGCGATGGGTTCAATCATACCCGCGTTGCAAATCAGCACATCGAGACTGCCAAAATGTGTGCTGGCGCGCTGAAATGCGGCCTCGACTGCCGCGTAATCGGCCACGTCGCAGGCCAGTGCCAGCGCTTTTTCGCCGATCTCATCCGCAAGCGTCTCCAGCGCCTCTGTACTGCGCGCCAACAGCACGACATTGGCCCCCTGACTCGCGAATTCCCTTGCAGCGCTGGCCCCGATGCCACGGCTTGCACCGGAAATGACGATCGTTTTATTCGCGAATTTCATAACTTGTCTCCCAACCGACGTGTTCATATGTGTTAATCTGACTTGGGGGGAACGGTCCAGTCATTGGCTCCCTTGACCATGCCCGCACAAGCGGAGAGGTTCGCCCCAACTCTTCGCTAGGAAAGGTTCTTCTTATGTCTGTTTCTTTTTTTCGTGGCATGGGTGCTGTCGCCCCGATTTTGCTGATTGCTCAGGCCGCGCACGCTGATCTCAGCGCACAGGATGTCTGGTCCGACTGGAAGGACTATATGTCCAGCACCGGTTACGAGGTCACCGCATCCGAAACCGAAAGCAGCGGCAAGCTCACCGTCTCCGACATCACCATGTCGATGGACATCGAAGGCGACGCCTTCTCCATGACCATGGGCACGCTGGAATTCATCGAAAACGGCGATGGCACCGTGAACATGGTGATGCCTGCCGAATACCCGATGGCCTTTGACTTCAATGCCGACGGCGACGCCATCTCCGGCAGCCTGATCTACACCCATGACGGCAGCCCGATGGTTGTCAGCGGTGACACCTCCGAGATGGAGTACAGCTACTCCGCCGCGACCGCAGGCCTCACCCTGAAGGATCTCGAAATCGAAGGCGAAGCGGTACCGGCTGATGTTGCGGCCCTCACCGTCAACATGACCGATCTGGCCAGCAACACCATGATGAAAATCGGTGATGTCCGCTCCTACACCCAGTCCATGACTGTCGCCACCATGGCCTATGACTTCATGTTCAATGAGCCAGAAGGCAGCGACAACGCGGCCTTTAACGGCACCCTTCAGGGCCTCGACTTCTCCGGCGACATGACCGTGCCACAGGTCGAAGATCCCTCTGATGTGGCGGCGATGCTCAAGGCGGGCATGGCCTATGTCGGCAAATTCACCTTCGAGTCCGGCAACACCAACATCAAAGGCGCGGACGGCTCCGACACCTTTGAGGTTCAGACCTCCTCCAAAGGCGGCGAATTCAACATCGGCCTGAGCCCGGAGGGGCTGACCTATGATGTGACGCAGGTTGACACCACCCTGAACATGATGGGCTCCGACATCCCGTTCCCGATCTCTCTCAGCATGAAAGAGATGGGCACCAACTTCGCGATGCCGCTGACCAAATCCGATGAAGAGCAGGACTTCGCCCTCGGCGTGTCACTGCGTGAATTTGCGGTTCCGGACATGCTCTGGGGTCTGATCGACCCGAACGAAGAGCTGCCGCGCGATCCTGCAAACCTCGTTGTCGACCTCTCCGGCAAGGGCAAGCTGTTCTTTGACCTCGTGGACGAGGAACAAATGGCAGCCGTAGAAAAAGGCGACGAAGCACCGGGTGAGGTGAACTCCCTCAGCATCAACCAGATCCTGCTCTCCGTTGCGGGTGCGGAACTGACCGGTGACGGCGCCTTCACCTTCGACAACACCGATCTGGAGAGCTTTGACGGCATGCCCGCCCCCGAAGGCGAAGCAAACCTGAAACTGGTCGGCGCAAACGCCCTGATCGACAAGCTGATCGGCATGGGTCTTGTGTCCGAGGATGACGCCATGGGCGCGCGCATGATGATGGGCATGTTCACGGTTCCTGCGGGTGACGACACCGTGACCTCGAAGATCGAAGTGAACGACGAAGGTCACGTGCTCGCCAACGGCCAGCGCCTGAAGTAATATTCAATTTCGGGCCACGCCCGGTATGTGATGGGGCCGCTCCTTTTCCGGGGGCGGCCCGTTTTTATGGCGCACAGGCCTTGCGGTAGGGCGGCGGTCTGGCTAGCTCTGTAGCAATGCCACCCATTTGCGAAGGTGCCCATGACACAGACTCCTGAAACGCTCTGCCACGCCCTGCTCGACGCCGCCCGAAAGGCCGGGGCCGATTCTGCCGATGCCATGGCTGCCGAGGGCAGCTCCCTCTCTATCGAGGTGCGCGACGGCACGTTGGAACATGCGGAACGCTCAGAAGGGGTCGACATCGGGCTTCGGGTCTTTGTCGGGCAACGACAGGCGCAGGTTTCCTCGTCTGATACCCGCACCGAGACGCTGACCGCCATGGCAGAACGCGCCGTCGCCATGGCCAATGAAGCACCCGAAGACCCTTATGCCGGGCTGGCAGATGCCGATCAGCTGGCGCAGAACTGGGATCTGGCCGCGCTTCAGATGGCCGACCCAAGCGCCGAGCCTGCCCCCGACCAGCTGCAACAGGACGCCCTCGCCGCCGAGGCTGCCTGCGCCGCCATTGAGGGCATCACGCAGGTCCAATCCGCCGCCGCAGGCTATGGGCGTCATGACATCCATATGGCCGCCAGCAATGGATTTTCCGGCGGCTACGCCCGCACCAGCCGCTCGATTTCCTGCGTGGGGATCGCGGGCACCGGCACCGGGATGGAGCGCGATTATGATGGCGACACCCGCACCTTTCAAAGCGATCTGCGCAGTGCCGATGAAATCGGTCACACCGCAGGCACCCGCGCGATCGAGCGCCTGAACGCCCGTCGCCCCAAGACCGGAGCCTATCCGGTTCTCTTTGACGAACGCATCTCCTCCTCGCTGATCGGCCATCTTCTGGGTGCCGCCAATGGCGCGGCGGTGGCGCGCGGCTCTTCGTGGCTCAAGGATCGCTTGGGCGCGCAGATCCTGCCCGAAACCCTCTCGGTCATTGAGGATCCCTTCCGCCCGCGTGTATCCGGCTCGCGCCCCTTTGATGGCGAGGGCCTGCCCACCCAGAAGCGCGCGATTGTAGAAAACGGCTTGCTCACCGGCTGGACCATGGATCTTGCCTCCGCCCGCAAGCTGGGCCTGCACAGCACCGGCAACGCCGCGCGCGGCATCGGGTCGGTGCCCTCGCCGTCGAACTGGAATATTGCGCTGACTGAGGGTGACAAAACCCGCGCAGACCTGTTGCGCGACATGGGCACCGGGCTGCTGGTGACGTCGATGATCGGCTCCACCATCAACCCCAACACCGGAGATTATTCGCGCGGCGCGTCCGGCTTCTGGGTGGAGAACGGCGAAATCCAGTATCCTGTGAATGAGGTCACCATCGCTGGAAACCTCCTTGATATGCTGAAAACGCTGGTGCCCGCCAATGACGCACGCGGGCATCTGTCGCGGGTGGTGCCCTCGCTCCTTGTTGAGGGAATGACCCTTGCGGGAGAATGACCTGTCCCTCCTCATCACCGCCGCCCAAAAGGCAGGCGAGATCGCGGGGCAATTCACCGGCACCGAGGCGCAGAAATGGGACAAACCCGATGGCGCAGGCCCGGTAACCGAGGCCGACCTTGCGGTGAACAGCTACCTGGAGGATCACCTGCGCGGTGCACGCCCCGACTATGGCTGGCTCTCTGAGGAAAGCGAAAATGACCCGTTGCGCCAATCCTGCGAGCGCGTCTTTGTGATCGACCCAATTGATGGCACCCGCAGCTTTGCGGATGGCTCACGCACATGGGCGCATTCGCTGGCCATCGTGGAGGCGGGAAAACCCGTCGCCGCAGTGGTCTACCTGCCGCAGCGCGACCTGCTGTTTGCCGCCGCCGCAGGCGAGGGCGCGACCTGCAATGCCGTCCCCATCGCGGCCAGCACCGCGCAAAACGTCGACACCGCCCATATCCTGAGCGCCAAGCCGACATTGGATGCCAAACACTGGCACGCGGGCACCCCGCCCGCCTTTCAGCGCAGCCACCGCCCCTCGCTGGCCTATCGCATGTCGCGGGTTGCGGATGGCACCTATGACGCCATGCTCACCCTGCGCCCCACGTGGGAATGGGACATCGCCGCAGGGGTGTTGATCGTGCAGGAATCCGGCGGCCTCGCCACTGACCGCAGCGGCGCTGCGCTCACGTTCAATCGCCCCGATGCCTTGCAAAACGGCGTTGTGGCGGGGGGGCGCAAGATGCACCGCGCGCTGCTCTCACGGCTGATCTACACGTCTAAGGGTCGCAAAACCTGATGTTTGGCCCCGGCGGTGGACATATCGCTGACGCCGCCCGACTGACCCGCCCCGAAGGTGAGTTGGTCTGGGCGCATGCGACCACCCAAGAGCGGCTCTTGGGCCTGTGTGACGTGGGCAACCGGCTCAAGATGATGCGCCCGGATCTGTCGATGATGCTCACATGGGAAGAGGACATGCGCCCCTCGGTGCTGCCCGACGGCTGCGACATCGCACTGGGGCCGCTGACGGTCGAGCAGCCCAATGACATTCGCAGCTTTCTTGAAAACTGGTCCCCCGATCTCTGCGTCTGGGCCGGGGGCCGGCTGCGTCGTCTGTTGATGCGGCAGATCCGCGAACGCAACATGCCCGCGCTCTTGTGCGATATCGACGCCGAAGAACTCCCCGGTCGTGCCTCGCGCTGGCTGCCGGATCAGCGCCACCGGCTGCTCAATGGTTTTGCCGAGATTCTCGTGCCCGGCACAGAGGTGTCCGAGCGGCTGAAACGCGCAGGCGTGCCCCCTGAACGCATCCGCCCCTCCGGGCGTCTGTTTCAATCCAGCACCCCGCCCAGCTGCAACGACGATGAGCTGACGCAGATGCAAAAGCAATTCGGCAGCCGCCCGATCTGGCTCGCCGCGCATGTCTCCCTCTCGGAGTTGCAAGCGGTGGTCAAAGCGCATCGGACCGCCCTGCGCTCGCTGCACCGGCTGCTTTTGGTGCTCACGGTTGAAACCTTTGAGGATCTGGACGCCGCGCGCAGTCTTTTGAAAAAAGAGGGGCTGGCCTTTGCCGATTGGGACATGGGCGAAGACCCCGAAGACCACACGCAGGTGGCGATTGGCCTGACCGAGAACCTTGGCCTTTGGTATCGGCTCTGCCCGCTTTGTTTTCTGGGCAACAGCCTCATTCGGGGCGCGCAAGGCACCAATCCGCTGGATGCCGCAGCGCTTGGCTCTGCGATCCTGCATGGCCCCGGCGTGGTCGCCCATGCGCAGGCCTATCAGCGGCTTGCAGCCCTCGGCGCAGCAGAGCGTATCCACGGCGAAGAGGAGCTTTCGGATGCGGTCTATCGCCTCTCGTCACCGGACCGCGCGGCAGAGATGGCCCTTGCAGGCTGGCAGGTGGTAACAGAAGGTGCGGTCATGACAGACAATCTCCTCGACCGGATTCAGGATTTGCTGGATCAAAGCGAAATCAATCATGCGCCCGCCTGAGTTCTGGAACAAACCTCCCGCCGCCTTTGATCTGCGCGCCTGCCTGCTGTCGCCGCTCGGCGCGCTTTATGCCCGTGGCACGGCTGCACGCCTGAAAAAGGGCACCCCGGTCAAGGCATCGGTGCCGGTGATCTGTGTCGGCAATCTCAATGCAGGTGGCACCGGCAAAACCCCCACCGTGATCTGGCTGATGGAACAACTGGGCGCTGCCGGGCACCGGGTGCATGTGGTGTCACGCGGCTACGGCGGTCAGCTTCAGGGCCCGGTTCAGGTCGACCCGCGCAGCCACAGCGCCCAGGACGTTGGCGATGAGCCTCTGCTGATGGCCGCCTTTGGCGAGGTCTGGGTCGCCAAGGATCGTGGCAAGGGGGTTGAGCAGGCCGCCGCAGCCGGGGCCAGCGTCATTTTGATGGACGACGGGTTTCAGAACCCCTCGGTGGCCAAGGATTTTTCTATCGTCGTGGTGGACGCCAAACGTGGCTTTGGCAATGGCCGCTGCCTGCCCGCCGGGCCGTTGCGCGAACCCGTCGACACCGGCCTCAGCCGCGCCGATCTGGTGCTGTCGCTGGGCGATGAGGCCGCGCAGGGCGCGTTTCAATCCACTTGGGGGCCGCAGATCACGATCCCTCATTTCACCGGCCATGTGGCCCCGCTGCCCACCGGCATGCCATGGCAGGGCACCAAGGTTCTGGCCTTTGCCGGTATCGGTCACCCAGAGAAATTCTTTGCCACCCTGCGCGGCCTTGGCGCAGACATCCGCCGCGCCGAAGCACTGGAGGATCACCAATCGCTCGCGCCTGCACTCCTCACCCGGCTGGAACAGGAATCCCGGCTTTTGGGGGCGCAGCTTGTGACCACCGAAAAGGATGCGGTGCGCCTGCCGCTGAGCTTTCGCCACAAGGTCATCACCCTGCCCGTGCGCTTGCAGGTGCCGCAACATGAGGCATTTCTCGCCCGCCTCAAAGACATCGCGCCGCCCCCTGCATAAGGAAGCGGCGCGCTTAAACGTCACTGACGCGAGGGCTTACTCTTCAAGCTCTGCGTCGATCAGGGCTTTCAGATCTTCATAGGGCTGGTTTGAAACCTTGGTGCCATTCAGGATGAACGACGGGGTCGATTCCACCTCATCCTTGGTGGCGTTTTCCTGATACCATGTCACCAGCGTCTGCGCTTTGGTGGCATCCTGCATGCAGGCTTCCAACTGCTCGTTGTCGATCCCGGCCACACGGCCGATTTTCTTCAGCGCATCCACCATCTCGGCGGGGCCGCCTGCGCGGGTCCACTCGGACTGCTGCTTAAAGATCCGATCGGTGATGCCAAAGAATTTCTCTTCACCGCCACAGCGCGCCACCATCGACGCCCACAGACCAAAGCGGTCGAAATAGACCTCGCGGTAGATGAACTTCACTTTGCCGGTGTCGATATATTCTGCCTTCAGCTTTTTATAGGCACCTTCATGGAAGTTCGCGCAATGCGGGCAGGTATAAGAAGCGTATTCGATCAAAGTGACCGGCGCATCCTCGGCCCCTTGCACCATCTCGATGATCGTGGAGGTATCGACCTCTGCGGCCTCGGCGCTTTCCTGCGCGCTTGCGCTTCCGATCAACTGAATGTCCAGCAGGCTGGTGTCACCCTGACGGCCTGTGAAGTTGTCGATCGCATATACGCCCGCTGCCACGGCAACAGCCGCGCAGATACCTGTCATGATGCGGGTCATTTATACCCCTTTCTCAATGATTTTTGTCGTGTCAGTACATTGCGCCCAAGCCGCTCGAGTGCTGCGCGCAATTCGTCATTCTCAACGCCGGTGGCTGTCTCCTTGGCGGATGCCACATCCTCCGGCGCGGGTTCCGCCGCCTTGCGCACCTTGGGCGCATAGCGAAAATCAACCTGGCCTTCCGCAAAACCAATGGGTGCGGTCTGCGTGATATGCAGTTTGGAGATCGCGTTATATCCGTAAACTGCGTTGACTTTCTCACGCAGGGCTGCCTTCTGCATCTCCAGCATCGGGGCCATCGCACCGGTGGTCAGCACCGTCAGCGTCGCGCCAAAGCCGCCGCGCCCATAGCCGACCTTGACCGGCCGCGCCATCGCCGCCAGCTCGGGGCCGACGATCTCTTCCCAATGGGTGAGCAGCCGCGACACCGCAAAGCCACGGCTTTCGCCCGCCTTACGGATCTGGTCGTTCAGCAACGAGCCTGTGCGTTTAAAACCGCGTGTGGAAGAATGCCTATATGCCATGCCGGTGGTTTTGCGTGTGTGTTCGCCCTATTGTAAAGGGCCGGAAGCAAGAGACCAGCCAAACCATAGGGCAAAGGATAAAGAATGCGTGACCACGCCGTGTATCCCGAGATACTCAGCCAGGATCTGCTGGAATGGTATGACAGACACGCCCGCCAAATGCCATGGCGCGTTGGTCCAGAGGCGCGTGCCGCTGGCGTGCGGCCCGATCCCTACCGGATCTGGCTCAGCGAGGTGATGCTGCAGCAAACCACCGTTGCCGCCGTCAAAGACTATTTTGAACGCTTCACCCGGCGCTGGCCCACAGTGAGCGACCTCGCCGCCGCTGCCGATGCCGATGTTATGGCTGAATGGGCCGGGCTTGGATATTACGCCCGCGCCCGCAATTTGCTGAAATGTGCCCGCGTGGTGGCCGATGACCTGAGCGGCCTGTTTCCAGACACCTATGAGGGGCTGATCGCGCTCCCCGGTATCGGGCCATATACGGCGGCGGCAATCTCGGCCATTGCCTTTGACCGTCCCGAGACCGTGCTGGATGGCAATGTCGAACGGGTGATGGCGCGGCTTCATGACGAACACGCCCCCCTTCCCGGTGTCAAACCTGTGCTCAAGGACCACGCCGCCCATCTGACCCCCGCCCAGCGCCCCGGTGATTATGCGCAGGCGGTGATGGACCTCGGTGCCACCATCTGCACCCCCAAATCCCCCGCCTGCGGCATCTGCCCGTGGCGCACGCCCTGCCGCGCCCGCCTTAATGGCACCGCCGCCGAGCTGCCCAAGAAAACCCCAAAGAAGCCCAAACCGACCCGGCTTGGCTTTGTCTATATCGCCCGCAACCACGAGGGCGACTGGCTGATGGAGCGGCGCCCCGATAAGGGGCTGTTGGGCGGTATGCTCGGCTGGCCCGGCTCAGACTGGAACGAGGCCCCCAACGAGGCACCGCCCTTTGAGGCCAATTGGCAGGATCTCGGCGCAGAGGTGCGTCATACCTTCACCCATTTCCACCTGATCTTGCAGGTGCGCATGGCGGAGCTGCCCGCGGGTTTCAACCTCTCTGACGGGCAGGAAATCATCAAACGCCATGACTTTCGCCCTTCGGACCTGCCAACGGTCATGCGCAAAGCCTTTGATTTACTGCACCGTTAAATCAACGACTTCCCTCTTGGGCTACAGTCACAACAGCATTAAGCTCCTCAGTCAGACGCGCCTGCTCTGTGGAGAAACATATGACCCAGTTCATTCCGGCCGCCCAGTTGCGCGATTGGCGTCGCGCGCTGCCATTCTGGCTCTCGCTGGCACTGCTGCCGATGGTCTGGATCGGCGCGGTCTATGGCAGCTGGTGGGTGCTGATCCCGCCACTTGCCACCTGGTACCTCTTTGCAGCGCTCGACGGAGTTCTGGGGCTGGAGCTTGCGAACGCCGACCCGCAATCGTCCGAGGCTGACCTCAAATGGTACATTCGCCTCACCACCGCTTGGGTGCCCTTGCAGGTGCTCTGCCTCTTTGGCCTCATCGCCTATGTGAGCGATGCGGACCACCTCAGGAGCATTGAAAAAGTGGGCGTGTTCTTTGGCATGGGGGTGGTGTCGGGCACCATCGGCATCAATTACAGCCATGAGCTGATGCATCAGACCAACCGGTTTGAGCGCTGGATGGCAGATATCCTTTTGGCCATGGTGCTTTACTCGCATTTTCGCTCGGAACATCTGCTGGTGCATCACCGCTATGTTGCCACCCCCCGTGACCCGGTGACAGCGCGCTATAACGAGGGGTTTCACCGCTTTTACCCAAGGGTGCTTTGGCAATGCTGGCATTCGGCCTTTCGTGCCGAGGCGGATCGCCTGACGCGCAAGGGTCTGCCTTGGTATCACCGCAGCAACCCGTTTCTGCGCTACTGGGGGCTACAGGCGGTGATGCTGCTCTTGGCGTTCCTGATTGGCGGTGTGTCCGGCGTATTGCTGTTTTTGGTGCAGGCCAGTGTTGCGATCTGGCAGTTGGAACTGGTCAATTACATCGAACACTATGGGCTTACGCGCAAACATCTGGGCGACGGCAAATATGAACACGTCAAGCCGCATCACTCATGGAACGCCGCGCATAAAGCCTCAAACTGGCTGCTGATCAATCTGCAGCGCCATTCGGATCATCACTACAAACCCGACCGGCGGTTTCCGCTGTTGCAGAACTATTCCGAGACGGACGCCCCGCAACTGCCCTACGGCTATCCGGTGATGTCCATTGCGGCGATGATCCCGCCCCTGTGGCGGCGCATGATGAACCCAAAGGTCCGGCGCTGGCGCAAGCAGTACTACCCGGAGATCACCGACTGGAAACCTTATAACCGGCACCAAAACCCGATGCCGCGATAGCATCGGGTGCCGCGCTAAGGTGTTGCCTGCCCTTAGCGCCGGTTGGCCAGACGCTCATACTCCTGATCCTGCGCCGCCTCGCGCAACGCGATATTGCTGCGCGTCCGGAACCCATCCATGCTGGCCTTCAGTGCCGCCGAATCCTGCGCCAATGCATCCGTGGTGCTGGACACTGTACCTGCCTGCCCGGCGCTGTTTTGGATATATTGGTCCAGCCGCTCCATCCGCTCGCTGATGTTTTCAAGCTGGCCGGATTGTTCAAAAATCACGCCATCGACCTCTTGCATGATCCGCGCGACACTGTCCGCGCTCGCGCAGATACTATTGAGCCGCTCGCTGGTCTGATGCACCAGCTCGCACCCTTCCCGCACCTGATCAGAACTGCCAGCAATCAGCTTCTTGATGTCATCCGCCGCATCCGTGGCCCGGCTGGCAAGCGCGCGCACCTCTGATGCGACCACCGCAAAGCCCCTGCCCGCCTCGCCCGCGCGCGCGGCCTCGACGCCCGCATTGAGTGCAAGCAATGTGGTCTGAAAGCTGATCTCGTCGATCACATCGACGATCTTATTGATCTGGCTGGAGGATTGCTCGATCCGTTCGACCGCAAGGATCGCATCCCGAACCACCGCGCCGCCTTCTTCCGCCACCACGCGGTTGGCCTCGATCTGCTTGGCCGCATCCGCGACCTTCTCGCTGGTCAGCCGGGTGCTGCTGGTCACACTGTTCACAGAGGTCACGGTCTCATTAAAGGTGCTGGCCTGTTCGCCAGAGCGATGCGCCATATCACGGGTCATCTGCGCGGTCTCTGCCATCTTGGCATCCACCGAATGCGCCCGCCGGGTCGCGTCGGACAAAATCCCCGACCAATGATCCAACAGGTGATTATAGGACAGGCGCACATTGTCGAACCGCTCCGGCAGCCCGTTCTCTTCGACGCCCGGCATCTGAGAGGTCAGATCGCCTGTCTCAAGCCGCTGAATGCCTTGCGTCATGATCGTGAGCGCCTTTTCACGCTCCTGCATCTGCGCATTGATAAAACCCGCAATCACCCGCTCGCAATCAAACAGGATCAGCCGCTGCAACACGCGCGCCTGACTGTTACGCGCCTTTGCACCGCGCCAGCCGTTTTTCTGCGACTGCACCACATCCAGAATGCGGTCCCCCACGGTGGCATAGCCCCCGAGAAACAGGTGAAACGGCAGATCGACCTCAAAATGCACCCGCCCGACCTTATCGGCGGAGGCCATATAGCTTTCGTCAAACCGACCGGAAAACAGCTTTATCCAATGGGCGCGTTGCGCCGCCTTGGCATGGGCAACAATGTGTTCGGTGGGAAAATACCCTTTGGTTTCCTCGCGTGCGAGGCACAGCTCATAGAACTCATCAAGCACTTGATCGATATGGCGCTCCACGAGGGAGGCCATGTCGACAATGGTAGAGCGAGCTTCCTCGCCCAGTCCGAACCAGACGAAGAGTTCGTCCCGATGGGTCTGCGACATTATAATAGCCTTTTAAAGATGCTGCCGCGACCATAGCCTCAGACCCTTAAGGAATAGCTTATCAAAGCGCGCGCAAGGCCCAGACCGTCATCGGTTCCTGCAGGCCGCGAATGCTTTGCTCATCCGCGCGGGTAAAGCCCTGCATCAGCGCCTCAGCGCCGCCCTCCTGATGCACTTGCCTGCACAGCGCGTCGCTCATCACGATCCGCGCCTGCATCACACGGGTCATTGCCTCCAGTCTGGAAGCGATGTTCACCGCCGTGCCGATCACCGCATATTCCAGCCGGTTTGCACCGATATCACCTTGAACTGCCTCACCAAAATGAATGCCAATCCCGGCGTGGATCTCCGGCTCGCCCGCTTGGCGACGTTCCGCATTCCACTGATCCAGCACCACACACATCGCCCGCGCGCAGGCCAGCGCGTCCGAGGCATCGCGCTCTCCGACGACAGGCGTTCCGAAGGTCGCCATCAAGCCATCGCCCAGATATTTGTCCAACGTGCCGCCGTGGCGAAACACCTCCTGCTCCATGCGCCCGTGAAACCCACGCAAAAGCTCAATCACCTCGACCGCGTCTTTCTGCTCTGCCAGTCGGGTAAAGCCGATGATATCGATAAACAGCACCGCAATGCGCGAGGTCCGCACCTGGCTTAATGCGTCGTCATTTTGCGACAGCTGCTCCACCACATTGGGCGAGAAATACCGCGACAGATTGGCCCGTTCCCGCGCCAGATCGGCGTTTTGATCCAGCATCAGATAAAACCGCCGGGTGGACTGGGCAAGGATCGCCGCCACCATCAAGAACACCATCGCTTCTTGGATGCGGAACTTAAACCCGACGTCATTGGGATCATAAAGCTCCAGCAATTCCGGCCACTCCGCCAGCGCCACCGAAAGACGCTGCGCGATCTCTTCATTTGGGGTGCCAAACAGCCACATCAGCCCCGATCCGCCGAGCCAGATCACACTGGCCCAAAGCCCCATCCCCAGCACCGTGCGCCAGCTATAGGCCAATGTGCCCGCTGCCAGAATGATAAAGAAATACATAAAGTTATCATACTGATAGAGGATCGGTACCGGCATCTCGCTGGGGCTGAAGGGATTGGGAAACACCATGCCGAATGTCATCAGCACAAGGTCGAACATGATCAATCCGACCTCCGCATGCGACCGCCCCACCCGCGCAAATCGGCGGATAAAGAACCCGTTGATGCACAGCACCCCGAGAAGCGCGACATAATAAAGCTGCGAGGGATGCGGGTAGACCGAAAACAGAAAGACCGCGACGATGGGCATAATGATCCAGCGCGCCAGAACCGCCATCTCCACGCCGCGCCTTTTGTGTTCCTCCAGCGCCTCGCGGATGTGTTTTGTCTCCAGCGCGTCATCCTGCAATATCGGATCACTGGATGCGCGCGCAGCAGCAACGGGTGCGGTGGTGGTGGCTTCAGCCATCCGGCCCTCCCTTGAGGATTTTATTGTATGAAACGGCTTGCCCCTAAATAGGTATATGGCGGGCAGGTTACACGCGCCAATTGTCGCAAAACATGCAAAAAACCCCGCCAAATCGGCGGGGCAAGGTGCAGCGCGCTGAACCCTGAGGCAGCGCGCTGTCGGCGTTCGAATAAATTCGGAATTTGGCTAAAGTGCCGATCAGGCCTGCATTTCAGCCCGGATCTGCTGGCGCAGCACATCGATCGGAACGGTTTTCCCGTCCTTCTTAAAGCACCAGTAGGTCCAGCCATTGCAGGACGGCGCGTTCTCAAGATGCGCGCCCACCTGATGGATCGAGCCCTTGATATTGTCGCCGATCAGGGTGCCATCCGCGCGCACCTTTGCCTTGTGGCGACGGTTCATCGAATAAAGCTCCTCGCCCGGACGCAGCATACCGCGCTCGACCAGCTGGCCAAAAGGAACCCGCGGCTCTGCCCGTTTGGAGGCAGAGACCTGCAGCGCCTCGCGGTCGAATTTGCGCACGTTCTTGATGCGCTCTTCGGCAACCTTGCGGTAGCTCTCTTCGCGCTCAATGCCGATGAACTCGCGTCCCAGCATCTTGGCCACCGCACCGGTGGTGCCAGTGCCAAAGAACGGGTCCAGAACCACATCACCGGGGTTGGTGGAGCCCACCAGAATACGGTGCAACAGCGCTTCGGGCTTCTGGGTCGGATGCGCCTTGTCGCCATTTGCATCTTTCAGACGCTCATGGCCGGTACAGATCGGCATCACCCAATCCGAGCGCATCTGGATGCCCTCATTCAGCGCCTTCAGCGCCTCATAGTTGAAGGTATATTTGGCACCCTCGGATTTCGACGCCCAGATCATCGTCTCATGGGCGTTGGTGTAGCGTTTGCCACGGAAGTTCGGCATCGGGTTAGACTTGCGCCACACCACATCGTTCAGGATCCAAAAACCCTCGTCCTGCAAGGCAGAGCCCACACGGAAGATATTGTGGTAGGACCCGATCACCCAAAGCGCGCCATTGGGCTTCAGGATGCGGCGGGCCTCTTTCAGCCACGCACGCGTGAACTGGTCATAAACGCCGAAACTGGAAAACTGGTCCCATTCGTCGTCGACCGCATCAACGCGGGAGTTATCAGGGCGGTGCAACTGCCCTTTGAGCTGGAGATTATAGGGCGGATCCGCGAAGATCATGTCGATCGAATTGGAGGGCAGGCTTGCCATCCTCTCGATACAGTCGCCATCAAGAATCGTGTTTAAAGGGAGCGCCGTAGCGGCGCCCTTCGCGATGGTTTTGTTCATTTGCTCTGCCTCGATAACCACGGCGCTTTTGCGCTCATTCTGGTTGTCCACAGGATGATTCATCCCGGATTCGAGGTCAATTTGTTTTTTGAATCAGCGGACTACGGTTCACTCTTGATACAAGATATTGTGGACCGGCTTAAACGACCTTCTATGGTGAGGGGTAACCCCTATTTTTATGAGCGCCTCGCGGTGTTGTTTCGACGGATAGCCCGCATTTCGCTCCCAACCATATCCCGGAAACTGTTGCGCTAAATCCACCATGATGCGATCGCGTGCTTCTTTGGCCAGAATTGACGCCGCAGCAATTGACAAGGATCGACCGTCCCCTTTGACCACCGCTTCGGCCGGAATGCGCAAATCGCGCGGGATCAGATTTCCGTCGATCAACAGGTAATCCGGCTGTGGGTCGAGGGCGGCCACCGCGCGCTCCATCGCCAGATGCGACGCACGCAAGATATTGTGGTGGTCGATCTCCTCCACCGAGGCATGCGCCACCGCGTAACTCGCCCGCGCCATGATTTCTGGTTCCAGCGCCGCACGCCTGCGTGGCGTCAGCTTCTTGGAATCGTTGAGCCCCTCTGGCAGCGCCGCAAGGTCCAACACCACAGCCGCCGCCGTCACTGGCCCTGCCAATGGGCCACGCCCGACCTCATCGACACCTGCAATCCGCGTGTAACCGCGCGACAAGGCGATCTGCTCTAATGATAAATCCGGAGTATCCATGCCCTTCACTGCCCCCGTTTCACCGTGCCGCGCAAGGGTTTCGGCACAAAAAAGGGGCGCAGGATGCGCCCCAGTTGACTGCTCTCGAACCTCACCGTTGGCGCTTATCGACGCACCAGACGGTATCCGTGTTTGCGCAGGCAGCCCGGACGGTAGCCACGGCGGCTCTGATTGCGGTTGTCGAACTCCGCATAGCAGCGGTTCGGCAGCTCGCGCACATAGTCGTAGTTGCGACGCAGGCAGCGCATGCCGAGGAGGTTGCGGTCCTTACCGCGCACCCGAATGCTGGTCAGACATTGCGCCGGCAGGTCATAGCGACGCACGCGCGGCGGCAGCGGTTTTGGACGTGGTGTCGGGTCAACATGGGGCGGGCGGCGGCGGTCTTTCTTACTGTCATTGATCGCAGCGCCAATGATGCCGAGAATCGCAGCCCCTGCGATGAACTTGGCAATATCATCACTGTCGGCGCGGGCAGGCGCGGCAGAGAATCCAGTGATCGCCATGGCCGTGGCAATCACGGCGGCAATGAATTTACGGTGGAGATTACGGGAAGAAGACGCGAGGCGGGTCATATCGATTTATCCTATGTGGGTGGATGTGACGGTTGGCAATCAACCGGATGCCCCAAGCCTCGCCCCGAGCGCTTCAGACAGGCAATAACGCCCGCTTGTTATCAAATATCAGCGCCCCAACACCCTGTTGTCATTGAATATCAGCGGCACCGACTGCATGATGAACACATGACACACATTCGCAAAATTCCCGCCCTTCTGCTGCTCCTCGCAGCCCTCGCGCAGCCCGCGCATGCGGCCGGGTGCTATGCCGATTACAAGGCAAAGCAGGACCAGCCGCTCAAGCTCCATTACGGTGTGATGGAACTCTCGGGGGCCTGCTCCAAATCCGCCGCCCGCGATGAGGTGGCCGCCCGTCTGCAACGCGCAGGCTGGACGCTTCTGAACGTCCTGTCCGTTTTTGGCCCCGAGGGGCTCGACAAAAGGAAAGCGGATGCCGGATCCAACTTTCTCCGTTTCTGAGGTCCGCAACGCCGGGTCCCGGGTGATCGCCCTCGGGATCTGCGCCATCGTGGCGCTTTTGGGGATCGCGGGTACGGTGCTGCTTCTGACCCTGCCCGATGGCAACGCGTTCAACGCCCGGATCGAACGACTCTTTGTGGAAAACGACCTCACCACCCAGGCCGAGGTCAAACTGCTGGAGATCCTCGCCCAGAGCGGCACCGCCTTTGCCGACACGCTGGCAAGCTATCGGATGGTGATCTTTGTGCTTTTGGTCTTTGCCACCGCGATGATGATTGCGGCTTTGGTGGTGCTGGCGATGCTGGTGATGCTGAACCGGCGCATGGCGCAGATCGAACGCGCCGGGATTCAGGTGACCGAACTGCTGATCAGCCGCGAGGAAAACACCGTATATCTCAACAATATGGGCTTCAAACTCACCAAGGCCGCGATGGAAACGCTGTCGGTGCTTGCGGAGGCGCGGCTCGACGATGATGTGCTCTCGGGCGCTGAAATCGAGGCGGTGATCTCCGGCAAATCCAGCAGTGACTGCGAAGAGGCCGCCGGGGCCACGCGGATCAAACGCCTGCGCGACACGCTGGGCAATCAGATGATCAGCGAACTGTTGGTCAAGAACATCGCCAAACGCGGCTATGTGCTGGCGATCAACAAGGATGTGATCCGTATGGTGTGACACCCGCCCCGGTCCCCCTCCGTCACTCCGGATACGCAAAAGGCGGGGGCGGGGCGCTCCCGCCCGTCGTCTGTGAATTGAAAATTCCCATCCGCCCGTTGGGCCCGGCAGGCCGCGCCGAAGGCGTGGCCTGCCCCCCGGCGACGTGCAGCGCACGGCGCAATCCCTCAAATGTGATCCCCGCTGCGGGCGAAGGGGCTGGAAATCTGCCGCAAACCTTCCCATATTAGGAAGGCTAGCTTTGGACAGATACACCCCATGAACATTCAGGTCTCGCCGCGCAGCGGTTACGGTATCCTTGTGGAACAACTGGACGGCCCGGTTGCGGCCTATTACGGCGACACGCTGCTCGCGCAGAGCATCCGTGCCAAGGTGATGTATGAAACCCGCCTCTCCCCCGTGGTCTATTTCCCCAAGGAAGACCTGCTGGTGGATATGGACAAGGCCTGCAGCAAGACCACATTCTGCCCCTTTAAGGGCACCGCCCATTACCGCGACCTGATCCTGCCCGGCAAGAAGGAGCTGTGCAGCGCGGTCTGGAGCTATGACGAAACCCTGCCCGAGGCGCGCCAGATCAAGGGCCATATCGGCTTCATCCCCGAGGCGCTCGACCGGCTGGATCTGGGCCCAAACCGACTGCAAGCGCCCGATGATGGCAATATCTCCGGCCCATTGGTGGACTGGCTCCTGCGCGAGGCGGCCTTCCTGCCCTCGCCCGAGGAGTTCACCCAGGCCTTCGTCGCCAAACTGCACGAACAGGGCCTGCCCGTCAGCCGCCTGACCATCCTCGCCTGGGCCCTGCATCCCCGGATCGCGGGCCACCATTACCTGTGGGAAAAAGGCGTACCGGGAGTGGAGACATTTTCGCCCTCCTACGAGATCCACGAAAAGCCGGAGTTCAAGAACTCTCCGCTGCGCCATGTGTCCAAGGGGCTTGGCGGGCTGCGCTACCGATTGACCGGCGCGACCCCGCCCGAGGACTTCCCGATCCTGCGCGATCTGCGCGGCCGCGGCATGACCGACTATGTCGCCATGCCGCTGCCGTTCTCGGACGGGCGGATCAATGTGCTGACCGTCGCCTCGGACACCCCTGATGGCTTTAGCACTGCTGATCTGGGCTTGATCTTTGAATGCTCTGCGGTGATCGCGCGCTATTACGAGGTCTTCATGCAGCGTGAAAACGCGCAGGCCGTTCTGGAAACCTATGTGGGCAAACGCTCCGGTGCGCGGGTGCTTGGGGGCAACATCCGCCGGGGTGAGGGCGATGAGATCGACGCCGCGATCATGTTCTGCGATCTGCGCGGCTCCACCCTGCTCGAAGAAACCCTGCCGCGCGACACATACATCAAGCTGCTGAACAGGTTCTTCGAGACCACCTCCGATGTGGTGCACGCAAACGGCGGTGAGGTGCTGAAGTTCATCGGCGACGCGGTGCTGGCGGTGTTCCCGGCAGGCCAGAACCCGGCCGAAGCCCGCGCGCAGGCGCTCCGGGCCGCACGGGCCATTGTCGCGGCGCTGGCAGAAATCACCCCTTGCCCGTCGCTGCCCAATCTGGACTGCGCCATCGGGATTGCCTCTGGATCGGTGCTTTATGGAAATATCGGCTCGCAGGAGCGGCTGGATTTCACCGTGATCGGTCAGGCCGCCAATATCGCTGCACGTCTGGGCGATTACGGCAAGACCATTGGCCACCGCATCGTGGTGTCGCGCGACATCCTGACGGAGACCGCCGAGGCCAAGCCGCTGGGACATGTGAAGCTGCACAATGTCTCGCAGCCGGTCGAGAGCTTTGCCATCGCGGCAGATTAACAGAAACCTCCCCGCCGCATTGGGCAGGGAGGGAGACCCTCAGACACTCGTTACCATCACACAGCGTGTCCCGCCGCACTCTGGCGGGCGCGTGGCTGCCGCTTGCGCGACAGCCAAATCAGGACCGGCCCGACCTTAGATGTCGAACTTCACACCCTGCGCCAGCGGCAATTCCGCCGAATAGTTCACGGTGTTGGTCTGGCGGCGCATGTAGGATTTCCACGCGTCAGAGCCGCTCTCGCGCCCACCACCGGTTTCCTTCTCGCCGCCAAAAGCACCGCCAATTTCCGCACCCGACGGCCCGATGTTGACGTTGGCAATGCCACAATCAGAACCCGCAGCGGTGAGGAAACTCTCCGCCTCGCGCATATTGAGCGTGAACACGCAAGAACTCAGCCCTTGCGGCACGTCGTTTTGCATCTCCACCGCGTCTTCAAAATCGTCATAGCCCATGACGTATAGGATCGGCGCAAAGGTCTCTTCTTTGACCGACGCGCTCTGACCGGGCATCTCGACGATAGCGGGCGCCATATAGACACCGCCTGCGGGCACACCCTCAGTGACGCGCGCGCCACCATGCACGGTGCCGCCCTCGCTCTCGGCCGCCTTCAGCGCCGAGGTCATCGCATCCCCTGCGGCCTCGTCCACCAGCGGGCCAACCAGCGTGCCCTCGGCTTGCGGGTCGCCAATCGGCAGACCGGCATAGGCGGCCTTCAGGCGTTTCACCAGATCCTCGCGGATGGAGTTATGCACGATCAGGCGTCGCAGCGAGGTGCAGCGCTGACCGGCGGTGCCCACGGCAGAGAACACAATTGCCCGCACCGCCATTTCCAGATCCGCCGAGGGGGCCACGATCATCGCGTTGTTGCCGCCAAGTTCGAGAATGCATTTGCCGAACCGCTCTGCCACCACAGGTGCCACCGCGCGGCCCATGCGGGTCGACCCCGTGGCCGAAATCACCGGAACGGATGGGCTGGCGACCAGCACCTTGCCGAGTTCCGCATCGCCGATCAGGGTCTGCAGCAGGCCCTCGGGCGCATCCTCGCCAAAGCGTTTCACCGCGCGTTCAAAGATCTTGGTGCAGGCCAGCGCCGTCAGCGGTGTTTTCTCCGACGGTTTCCAGATCACCGGATCGCCACAGACAATCGCCAGCGCCGCATTCCACGACCAGACCGCAACCGGGAAGTTGAACGCCGAGATCACGCCCACAGGCCCCGACGGATGCCATGTTTCACGCATGCTGTGACCGGGACGTTCCGAGGCAATCGTCAGACCATAAAGCTGGCGCGACAGACCCACCGCAAAGTCACAGATGTCGATCATCTCCTGTACTTCGCCAAGGCCCTCAGAGGTGATCTTGCCCGCTTCCCAGCTGACCAGCGCGCCAAGGTCATCCTTGGCGGCGCGCAGTTCCTCACCCAGCAGGCGAATGAGCTCACCGCGACGCGGGGCCGGCACCACGCGCCATGCCTTAAACGCGGACTGCGCGCGTTCCAGAATGGCGGGCATCTCGCCTGCGGGGGTGTCGTGGACCTCAGCCAGCGTGCTGCCATCAATGGGCGAGCGCACCGCGCGGCTGCCACCGCTCAGCTCTGCTGCTGTGAGGTCGAGGTTCTTCAGGATATCGTCTGCTGTTTGTGCCATGTCTTTCATCACTCAGCTGCCAATTTTGTTGTGTCTGTCATGTGGTCAATGTCGCCCGCCCGGTAGAGCTGGCCAAATTCAGTCTCAAGGAACGCCAGAAGGTTCACCTGCTCCTGACGCACAAAACCGCTGGTGGGCAGCTCGCCGCGCCGCACCAGATCCACCACACCCAGCACGCCTGCGGTGGTGGTCACTTGGATCGCGCTCCATGTCTTGCCGCCGATCTGACGGGAATAGCTCTTGTTGATCAGGCTCTTTTCACGCAGCTCACCATTGATGCGGCCCCGCGCAGTGCAATAGACCAGCACCACGTCCTGATCGGTGCGCGGCAATGCGCTCTCGAAAATCTCTTTCATCAGGTCGCGGCGGCGTTCCAGCCCCAGATCATGCAGCAGCATTTTCAGGATGTCGCAGTGGCCGGGATAGCGGATCGACCGATACGAGACCGCCCGCGCCTTGCCCTCCAGCGTCTCCGGCAGGGTGCCAAGCCCGCCCGAGGTGTTGAAGCATTCATACTCTACCCCATCAAGGCTCAGACGCTCGTAATCTTCGAGCGGCGCGGTCTTGGTGCGCGCGCCATTCACGATGGCATCGCAGGGGTTGCAATACTCGTTGATCAGCCCGTCGGTGGACCATGTGAGATTATATTTCAACGCGTTGGTCGGAAACTTCGGCAGCGCGCCCACCCGCATGTGCAGGCTGTCCAGCTCGTCGAATTCTGCCGCCAGTGACGCGCCTGCGATGCCCACGAAACCGGGCGCAAGGCCGCTTTGGGGCATGAATACCGTCTTGCTCCCTTCGGCCAGCTTGCGCACCGCATCGGTTGCGGCCACATCCTCGGTGAGGTCGAAATAATGCGCGCCCGCCGTTTTGGCGGCCTCAGCTATCATTGGCGTCAAGAAGAACGGCGCGGCAGAAATCACCGCGTCAAAACCCTGAAGCCCCTTTGCCAGATCCACCGGATCCTTGGCGTCGATCTGTCGGGTCGGCACGCCCAGATCCGCAACCGCGCTCAGCGCGTTCAGATCATGATCCGCAAGCGTGACCTGATAATTGGCGGATGTTTTCAGGAACGTGGCAATCGCCTGACCGATCTTGCCCGCGCCCACGACACAGATGTTCCATTGCATGTGACCTGCACCTCCTCTTTGAGACCAGCGTGCAGGTTAAATTGTTCGTTTTGTAGGGTCAGGATTGTCGGAGTGACGTAAAATCGCGCCAAAATGACGGATCAATCGTCATATCGTTCAAACGCGATCAATCCGGCGGCCAAAGACCACCAGCGTATTGGTGCGCTGCACGCCCGGAATGCGGCCCACCTCATCGACCAGAATGTCCAGATCCTCGATCCGCGGCGCCTCGGCCGAAACCATCAGATCGTATTCGCCATTGATCGACAGGCACTGGCGAATTTCCGGGTAGGACTCCAGCCGCTTGATAATGCGGCCGGTTTCCTTTTGCTGCACTTCCAACAGCACCACCACCATGACCCGGTTGCCCTCGTCGGGATCGCGCAGCACCACGGTGTAGCCCGCGATGATACCGCGCTCCTCCAGCCGGGTGATGCGCTCATGCGCGGTGGTGCGCGCCACCCCCAGCTTTGCCGCCAGTTTGGTGGTGGATTCACGCGCGTTGTGCTGCAAAGCCGCGATGATCCGGCGGTCGAGGTCGTCCACGGATCAGCCCCGCACAAAAATCGGGCGCTGCGGCTGCGAAACCTCCGCATCAAACGCATAGCCCCCAACCGTGAACCCCTTCAGATCATCGGCCTCAGTGATGCCATTCTCCAGCACCCAGCGCGCCATCGCGCCGCGCGCCCGTTTGGCGGCAATGCCGATCACTTTACGGCTGCCGCCGCGCTCCTCCTCAAAGCGCGGGCTGATCAGCGTCAGATCGCCCAGCGCTTTGGGAGGCACCGCCTTGGCATATTCCTCAGAGGCGAGGTTCAGGACGCTGCCGACGCCCAGCTCGCGGGCCTCTTCCACGATGGCGGCGGCAATCTTATCGCCCCAGAACCCATAGAGCGTCCCGGCCGGGTGCCCCGGTGTTTTGCGCCCCATTTCAAGGCGATAGGCCTCGATGGCGTCCGTGGGACGCAACAGACCGTATAGCCCCGACAGAATGCGCAGCCGCCGCTGTGCGGCGTCCTTGGTCACATCGTCAAATGTAGCTGGCTCCAGCTCCTTGTAGACGTCACCGTCAAACATCAGCCCCGCTGCGCAGGTCCCATCGCCATTCCACGCCTGAAACCGCTCTTTATTGAGCTTGGCGAGTGTCGCACTGATCCCCATCAATTTGGCGATCTCATCCTCGGACCACTCACGCGCCACTGCGGCCAGCTCTGCCGCCTCATCAAGGAACCGCGGCACCGTTTGCGCATGACCACGCGCACGCTCTTCGTTCAGTTTCTTTGCGGGGGACACGATAATGATCAACGGCTGCACTCCTTCGGGATCGCTTTTGCACAGAGTTGTAACGCAATTCGCACGGGTGCCAAGCACTGCTGCGGCAGGTCCCGGTCAATTCTGGGCGACGCCCTATCCCGCGCCGCGCAAGACATCCAGAAACGCCGAGGCGAAGCGTTGCGCGCGGCGCTCCCCCAGCAGCCGCTCCAGCCCCGTCTCATCGTCACTGCGCATCTGCGCCACCTTGGCCAATTGCGAGGCCGAACAGGTCAGCGGCTTCTGGGTGCCGCATTCGCCGCGTTGCAACCGCGCCTGCACTTCCAGAAGTGTATCGTAAATTGACCCCTGCGCCCGCCCCGCCAGCTTGCGCCGCGCCGGGTGCAGCGCTTCGGCTTCGCCGGTGATCACCCCAAGGAACTCATCGCCGTAGCGGTCCAGTTTCTTTGCCCCAACGCCGGAAATGCGCGCCATCTCATCCAGGCTTTGCGGGCGTTTTTCCGCCATCTCGATCAATGTGCGGTCGGGAAAGATCACATAGGCCGGGACTTTTTGCGCCTCGGCCAGGGCACGCCGCTTGGCCTTCAGCGCCGACAAGAGAGGCGCATCCTCATCCGAAACCAGCGCCTTGACCGCCGGGCGGCGGGTGGCGGATTTGATGGTGTCTTTGCGCAGGGTGATACTGTCCTCACCACGCAGGATCGGCAGCGCGGGTTCGGTCATCCTGAGCGCGCCGTGGCGCTCCGGGTCGGGCCGCACCAGATCACGCCCCATCATCTGCCGGAAGATGGCCTGCCACTCGGGCTTTGAATGCTCGCGCCCGCAGGCAAAGACCGACAGATCGTCATGCCCCTTCTGACGCACGCGGTCATTGGCGTTGCCGATCAGAATATCAATGAGATGCCCCGCGCCATAGGTCTCCTCGGTGCGCAGAATGGCCGAGAGCGCCTTTCGCACGGCGGTGGTGCCGTCAAACGTCTCGACCGGCACATCACAGAGATCGCAATTGCCGCAGGGCTGCGCCTCTTCGCCGAAATACCCCAGCAAGGTCTGACGCCGGCAGGTCATTGCCTCCGCCAGTCCCAGCAAGGCATTGAGCCTTGCATGATCCGCGCCGCGCCGTTCGGGCGGCGCAAGCCCCTCGTCAATCTGGTTGCGGCGCAGGCGGATGTCTTCGGGACCAAACAGCGTCATCGTCTCGGCGGGCGCCCCATCCCGCCCGGCGCGGCCGATTTCCTGATAATAGGCCTCGATACTCTTGGGCAGATCCGCATGAGCCACCCAGCGGATGTCGGGCTTGTCGATGCCCATGCCAAAGGCCACCGTGGCCACCACGATCAGCCCGTCCTCGCGCGCAAAGCGGGTTTCCACGATGCGGCGGTCCTCGGCCTCCATACCGCCGTGATAGTGACACGCCACATGGCCCGAGGCCTCCAGCGCGCGGGCGATGTCCTCGGTCTTAGCGCGGGTGCCGCAATAGACAATGCCCGACTGGCCGCGCCGCGCATCGGCGAACTCCAAAATCTGTTTGCGGGGACTGTCCTTGGCGGCAAAGGCGAGGTGAATATTGGGCCGGTCAAAGCCGCGCAGAAAGGCGCGCGGGGCCTCGCCATCAAAGAGCTTCTGGACGATCTCAGCTCGGGTTTCCTGATCCGCCGTCGCGGTAAAGGCCGCCAGCGGCACGCCCAGCGCGCGGCGCAACTCGCCGATGCGCAAATAATCCGGGCGGAAATCATGGCCCCATTGGCTGACGCAGTGCGCCTCGTCCACCGCGATAAGCGACACGCCAATGCGGCGCAGCATCCCCATGGCGCTGCCTGCGGCCAGCCGTTCGGGCGCCATGTATAATAGCTTCAGCTCGCCCGCCTCGATGGCGTTCCAGACCGCTTCGGTCTCTTCCTCGGTATTGCCAGAGGTGAGCGCCCCGGCACAGACACCGGCCTCCTGCAAGGCGCGGACCTGATCGCGCATCAACGCGATGAGCGGCGAAATCACCACTGTGATGCCCTGCCGCCTGAGCGCAGGCAGTTGGAAACACAGGGATTTGCCGCCCCCCGTGGGCATGATCGCCAGCACGTTTTCGCCTGCGCTCACGGCGTCGACGATCTCTTCCTGTCCGGGGCGAAAGCCGTCGAATCCAAAGATATCGCGCAACAGGGGGATTGCGTCGTGCATAGGGGGCCTGTGGGTTGGTCTGCTCAGGTTATGAGCGGCACAATCCCACAGCTGGAATCGGGGGGCAAGACCCGCCGCGGGCCGCAGCGGTCAATTGGCGCAGGCGCTAGTAGAAGATCGCCGCGTTGTTCACCAAGATGATGCGCAGCGCATAGACACCGATCAGCACCACCAGCGGGGCCAGATCGAGCCCCTGCATATTGGGCAGGATGCGGCGCACCGGCGCGTAGATCGGCTCAAGAATACGGTTCAAGCCATACCAGATCTGCGCCACGAACTGTTGGTTCAGGTTCAGCACCTGGAAATTGATCAGCCAGCTCATGATCACATGGGCAATGATGAAGAACCAGACAATGTCCAGAACCAGCATCAGAATTTGAAACAGCGACTGCATCTTTGAACTTTCCTCTTTCGAACCGCACCACAGGTAGGCGTGACGCGCAGATTTCGCAACCCTTCCGCGAGGTCTTAGGTTGACGTGTGGTGAACAGGTGGCATGTAGAGGTGATGTAAACCGGAGCGTTCAGATGTACCCGATAGTCCGCCTGTTAAAAGATGCCGTGATTGCCAGCCGCCAGCCGCGCCTTGCGCCGCTCGACACCCATGTGTCGCGCCATCACTGCTGGCCGTGGGATATCGACATCTGGATGGAGCTGAACAATGGCCGCACGCTGACGCTTTATGATCTGGGGCGCACGATGCTGACCCTGCGCACCGGGCTTGCCGGAGTATTAAAACGCGAAGGCTGGGCCGTGGCCGTGGCGGGCACCTCGATCCGCTATCGCCGCCGCATCAAAGCCTTTGAACGGTTTGAAATGAAAAGCCGCGCCATCGGCTGGGACGCGCGCTTTATCTATGTGGAACAGGGCATGTGGAAGGCGAACGGCGACTGCGCCAACCACGCACTCTTGCGCACGGTGGTGACCGACAAGAACGGCATCGTGCCACCCGAACGTGTCATCAAGGCGTGGAAACAGGACATCAATAGCCCCACCCTGCCCGATTGGGTGCAGGCGTGGTGCGACGCGGAAGACAAACGCCCCTGGCCGCCGATGGCGGATGAAGATGCCGGGAGAGACGACGTGAGGCTTGCAAGCGCCTCCTGACCCCTGCCATAGCTAGACCAAACAGTGCATTGAGGCATTTGAGGGCAGTTATGGCAGACCTTTCGGCAGCACAGGGCATTTCCCTGCGAAAACGCATCTGGGGCTGGTGGTTTTTCGACTGGGCCAGCCAACCGTATCACACGCTGCTGGTGACATTCGTCTTTGGCCCGTTCTTTGCGGCAACCGCGACCGAATATTTCCTTGCCTCGGGCCTGAGCGGCGAGGCCGCCCGCGCGCAGGCACAATCGAGCTGGTCGCTCTGCCTTACGATCACCGGGCTGATTATCGGCCTCTCGGCGCCCTTCCTTGGGGCGCTGGCCGATATTGCCGGGCGCAAACTGCCGTGGATCATCGGATTTTCTGTGGCCTATGTGGCGGGCTCGGCGGGGCTGTGGTTCATGGATCCGGCGGGCAGCAACCTGTGGTGGATGCTCATTAGTTTCGGCGTCGGCTTTATCGGCGCGGAGTTTGCGCTGATCTTTGTCAATGCGCAGCTGCCCTCGCTCGGCACCAAAGAAGAGGTCGGACAGGTGTCAGGCTCGGGGTTCGCTTTTGGCTACCTCGGCGGGGTGATTGCGCTGTTTATCATGCTGTTGTTGTTCGTTGAACAAGACAGCGGCAAGACGCTGATCGGCCTAGACCCGGTTCTGGGCCTCGACGCCAGCGCGCGCGAGGGCACCCGCGCGGTGGGCCCCTTTGTGGCGATCTGGTTTGCGCTCTTTATGATCCCCTATTTTGCATGGGTGCGCGACCCACGCGGTCCCCGACGCGGCAGCGCAAGCCTTGGTCGGGCGGTGTCGATGGTGGTCACCTCGGTCAAGGGGCTGAAACATCGCAAGAGCCTCACCAGCTATCTGGTGTCCTCGATGCTATATCGCGACGCACTCAATGGGCTTTATGGGTTTGGCGGCGTCTATGCGGGGTTGGTGCTCGATTGGTCGATCACCCAGATTGGTATCTTCGGCATTATCGCCGCGATCTCTGCCGCGCTGTTCAGCTGGGCGGGTGGGCTTGCCGACAAACGCTTTGGCCCCAAACCGGTGATTGTCACGGCCATTCTGGTGCTGAGCCTGGTCTGCCTGATCGTCGTCAATATGTCGCGCACGCGGATCTTTGGCGTCGCTTTGGCAGAGGGATCAAGCCTGCCGGATCAGGTCTTTTTTGCGTGCGGCGTGCTGATCGGTGGTTTCGGCGGAATCTTGCAGGCCACCAGCCGCACCCTGATGGTGCGTCACACAACCCCAGAAACCGCCACCGAAGCCTTTGGACTTTATGGGCTTTCCGGCCGAGCCACAGCGTTTTTGGCGCCTGCGTTGATCGGCCTTATGACAACACTTACGGGCAGTGCGCGCCTTGGCATTACACCGGTGATTGCGCTCTTTGCCCTTGGTCTGTTGTTATTGTCTCGGGTCGATGGTGAAGGAGATCAGGTTTGAGGTTTTTCATACAGATAGCATTGGCGGCTTTTGTGCTGGGCGCATGTGCCCCAGAACAAAAAAGCCAGCCCACATCGGTTTCCACATTCGCCAATAAGGCGGTGAACTCCACCGCGCTTGCCAAGCAATTGTTCGGTGCGAAACGCTCCGCCTCTGCCCAGCGCCCTGCGCCTTATGGATCTTACTCCAAAGGCTGCGTCGCTGGTGCCGCGCAATTGCCCGAGACAGGCCCCACTTGGCAAGCCATGCGCCTCAGCCGCAATCGCAATTGGGGGCATCCTGAGGTCATTGATTTCATTCAGGATCTAAGCCGTTTTGCCGCGCGTCAACCGGGCTGGAAGGGGCTCTATGTCGGTGACATCAGTCAGCCGCGCGGTGGGCCGATGCTGTCCGGGCACCGCAGCCACCAGATCGGTCTGGATGCCGATATCTGGATGCTGCCGCCGGATCGGCTCGATCTGAGCCGCGAGGCACGCGAAAACATCTCGTCTATTTCCTTGCGGCGCGCCAGCGGGGCCTATGTGAACTCCAATTGGAGCGCCCAGCACCACGCCATTCTGAAAGCCGCTGCATCGGACCCGCGTGTGGCGCGGATCTTTGTCTTCCCCGGCGCCAAGGTCAAAATGTGCGATACCGAGACCGGAGACCGCAGCTATCTGCGCAAAATTCGGCCATGGTGGGGGCATCACTACCACTTCCATGTGCGGCTCAATTGCCCCAAAGGTACCCGTGGGTGCGTCGAGCAGGATCCGCCCCCGCGCGGGGATGGCTGTGATGACGCCCGCGAGTGGGTCGCCAACATCCTTAACCCTCCGCCGCCAAAACCGGTTGACCCGAACGCGCCAAAGCCTAAACCGCGCAGGGACTACACCCTATCGGATCTTCCACAACAATGCGCCGCCGTTCTCTCGTCCGACTAGCCTCGCTCTCTGCTGCCCTGATCGTCGCGCTCTGCGCGGCGGCATGGGCGGCATCCACCGTCTGGAAAGTGACCCACGCCGAAAGCAATAGCGCGACCTATGTCTCCAGCTATCGCTGGCAGGAGGACGCTCCATGGTTTGGCGGGCTTTCGGGGATTGATCTTAGTGACGATGGCCAGCGCTTTACCGCGATCACCGACCGCGCGCATATGGTCAAAGGCGAGATCACCCGCACCGACGGGGCGATAACGGGCGTTCGGATGACCGAAGATGTCCGGCTGCGCGATGCGGATGGGGCGCCGATTGCCGATAAGGTCGAGGACAGCGAGGGCCTCGCGCTGACCGGTGGCGACAGGTATTTCGTGTCGTTCGAAAGCCCGCATCGGGTGCTGGAGTATCGTGGCGCGCAGGTGCGCCAGCTCGAAACACCGCGCGATTTCAAACAGTTCTACATCAACTCCTCTCTCGAGGCGCTGGCCTATCGCGACGATGACGGGCTGGTTGTCATCTCTGAAAGTGCGCCAAGGGACCCAGAGACCTCGCGCGTCTGGCGCTGGTCCGCCCCCTCCGGTTGGCAGGCCCTTGGCGCATATCCCGAAGGCGATGGGTTTTTGCCGGTTGGCGCTGATTTCGGCCCGGATGGCGCGCTATATGTGCTGGAGCGCAAATTCATCACCATCGGGTTCCGCAGCCGCCTGCGCCGTTTCGATCTGTCGGATCAGGGTCTGAGTGGTGGAGAGGTGTTGCTGAATACGCCCCTCGCCATGCACGACAATCTCGAAGGCGTCAGCGTCTGGCGCACCGCATCCGGCTCGCTGCGCGCAACCATGATTTCGGATGACAATTTCTTTTGGGTGCAGCGCACGGAACTGGTCGAATACGATCTGCCCGACCGACCCTGATGCGGATCGCCCCATAAAAACAGGGGGAATCGCTTGCATTCACCTTAAGATCTGCATAAACGAAGCGATCTTTCGCGCTCCGAATGGGGTGCACAAGTCTCCGCGACCTTGTCTAAAAAACGGTAATATACATGACCCGCACCTATCTTCCTGGCGTTCTCGCCATGGCTGCCGTCGTGGTGGCCTCCAACATCCTCGTGCAATTCCTGTTTGGCAACTGGCTGACCTGGGGCGCGTTTACCTATCCCATTGCCTTCCTCGTCACCGATGTGACCAACCGCGTCTATGGCGCAGGCCCCGCGCGCAAAGTCGTGCTGGCCGGTTTTGTCGTCGGCGTGATCTGTTCGCTCATTGGCACGCAGATCATGGGCGAGTTTGGCCCGCTGGTGACCCTGCGGATCGCCATTGCCTCTGGTCTGGCCTTCCTGCTGGCGCAGCTGTCGGACGTGGCGATCTTTGCCAGCCTGCGTGGTGGCAAATGGTGGCGTGCGCCGCTGGCCTCCACGCTGATCGGATCGTCGCTCGACACCGCGATCTTCTTCACCATCGCCTTCTCCGGCGCGCTGACCTTCATTGAGCCCGCCAATGACGTCTCATGGGCCGGTGAGATGCTGCCGCTTCTGGGCGCAGGCCCGGTTGCACCGCTTTGGGTGTCGCTGGCCGTGGCCGACTGGCTGGTAAAGCTGTCGCTGGCGCTGATCGCGCTGATCCCCTTCCGTCTGATTGTTGCGCGTTTGACGCAATCTCACCTCACCGAGGCGTGATTTCGCGCGGATTTCATTTGGTGATCTGCCTTTTCCGTGCCAACCTGATGGCAACAGAAACAGTGAGAAAAGGAGGTGATCCAGTGTCAAGAAAGGGATTGGAGCAAGGAGCAGCAACCACCGGAGCGGTCCGCCACTGAGGCAGCCCTCTCTGGCAGCGGCCAACCGGCTGGGTCTGCACAGGCTGATACAGCGCTGACAGCACCCTAACCTGCCTTTGCTCTCATAGACTTTCGGAAGGGCCGCACCATCTGGAGCGGCCCTTTTCCGTGTGTGGTCCGTGCGTGGTCAGCATATTGTGAGTGCCAACCGTGCTCTGGAGCGATGCGGTGCTGACAGAGTGGGGTCACAGTCCCGCGTCAGATGCACTTTCCCTGATGGCGCTTATCCGGGGGGGGCGCAAAACCGGTTCCCACTTTTGCACGACATGCTCTATGGTCCGCCCATGCTACGCATAAACGACGATATCACCCTGCAAGATTGGGAACTGACCGAGAGCTTCATGCGCGCTTCTGGCCCCGGTGGGCAGAACGTCAATAAGGTTTCATCGGCTGTCGAGCTGCGCTTTGAGGCCGAACGCTCGCCGCATCTGCCCGGCCCAGTCAAAACCCGCCTGCGCCGCATTGCCGGGCGGCGCTGGACCAACGACGGCGCGCTGATCCTGCAATGTGACGAGACCCGCTCGCAGGCGCGCAATCGCGAGATCATCCGCGAACGCCTCGCAGAGCTGATCCGCCGCGCCTTGATAAAACCCAAGCGCCGCATCGCCACCAAACCCACCCGAGGCAGCGTTGAACGCCGCCTCAAGGCCAAGAAAACCCGCGCCGAGGTCAAATCCATGCGCGGGCGTGTGGACGGCGACTGAATTTTGCAATTGCGTCTGGGCGTTTAGCGGGCCAACCTGCGGACAGTTGCCGCAAACGCCAAACGGCGCGCCAGCGCTGAACCTGCGCGCCCGGAACGGGCGCTCCGCTTGATAACCGTTCATCACGACAGGACGCCCCCTCATGAAACCCGGTCCCCGTAATCTCGTTACCGATGTCGCTGGCCTGAAGGTCGGCAATGCCCAGGATGCACGGCTGAAATCAGGCACCACGGTGCTGACGGCGGATCAGCCCTTTACGGCGGCAGTGCATGTGATGGGGGGGGCGCCCGGCACGCGGGAAACCGATCTGCTCGCGCCCGACAAAACCGTGCAGGCGGTGGATGCGCTGGTTTTGTCCGGCGGCTCTGCCTTTGGGCTGGATGCCTGCTCGGGCGTGGTGGACGGGCTGCGTGCCATGGGGCGCGGTTTCCGCCTTGGTCCAGCGATTGTGCCAATCTCGCCGGGGGCCATCATTTTTGACCTGCTGAATGGTGGCGATAAGGGCTGGACGCAAAACCCCTATCCGGCTTTGGGACGCGCGGCATTGGACAATGCGGGCGCGGAGTTTGCCCTCGGCAGCATTGGCGCAGGCACCGGTGCGCTGACGGGGATGCAGAAAGGCGGGCTTGGGTCTGCCTCGCTGGTGCTGGAGAGCGGCCACACGGTCGGCGCGCTGGTGGTGGTCAATCCGATCGGGTCGGTAACCACACCGGGCGAGCGCCATTTCTGGGCCGCGCCTTTTGAGATCGACGGTGAGTTTGGCGGGCTTGGCCCCGATCCCCGCGCGGGCCTCGGGCGCAGCCTGCGCAGTCGCAAAATGGAGGCGATGGCGGCACTTGCAGGCGAGGCGGTCTCGTCTGAGGGGTCCAACACCACCATTGCAATTGTCGCCACCGATGCGGTGCTGACAAAGGCTGAGGCCAAGCGTTTGGCGACCACAGCCCATGACGGTATGGCCCGCGCCATTCTACCCTCGCACGGGCCACATGATGGGGATCTGGTCTTTGCCGCGGCCACCGGGGCGCAGCCGCTCAATGATCCCGCGGCGGATATGCTGGCGCTGTGTCATGCAGGCTCGCTGTGTCTTGCACGGGCGATTGCGCGCGCGGTTTACAAAGCGACCCCGGCAGAGGGCGATATTCTGCCGTGTTGGTCTGAGGTCTGACCAAAGACGGCACGACGCATATCCGGCCTGCCCCATGGCATCCGGTGCGCTTGTGCTGATTTGGTCGCTCTGGGCTTACGGTCTTTCGAAATCTGCCCGGATCGTCAGGCGAAAGGGTCTGGATAAAGATGGCGGCGCCGCCACAAAAGGCGGAGGTGGCCGGGGATATCTCCCCGCGTGCTCAACGTTATCTCTGCACTGCTCCCCAGAAAGGGAAGCCGGTTCCTGATGCCGAAGGTTTTAAGTCCGGCGGATGATCGCGATCCGGGTCACAATAGCCTTGTGGGTTTAGGATTTCATAAGCCCAGCGTGCGCTTGGGGCGCAACGGGGATGCGAGGCTCTGCCTCGCGCTCCGGGATATTTGGCGTTAGAAGAGGGGGGTGTTGTCCTGAAATCAGGATTGGTACATCGGGTAAAAATTGTACCCCAGTGCCATTCTGATTGCCCCAAATGCAGTCCTGCGCGAGAACATTCCGGGGAGTGCACATGATGCGTATATCACTGATAAATTCCAATGTTTTAGGTATCCTTGCCGCTGTCGGTGCGGCGGTGTCCTTTTCCATCATTGATGTCACGTTCAAGTTCCTCTCCCAAGGCTATCCGCTCTATCAGATGGTGTTCATCCGCTCTGTGGTGGCGTTGTCGCTGCTCTTTGTGATCATTATCCCCCTAGAGGGGGGCTATAAGATCCTGCGCACACAAAACATCCGCCTGCATGTGATGCGCAGCCTGGCGGTGCTTTTTGCCAATATCAGCTTTTTCTCGGGCCTTGCGGTATTGCCGCTTGCGGAGGCGATTGCGATCTCATTTGCCACACCGCTGATCGTGACATTGCTTTCGGTGCTGTTTTTGAAGGAGCGCGTCGGACCGTGGCGCTGGGGGGCGGTGATGGTGGGTTTCAGCGGCATTCTGGTGATTGTGAAGCCGGGGTTGGATGCCTTTCAACCCTATGCTTTGCTGCCGTTTTTTGGCTCTTGCGGCTATGCGACGCTGCATATTCTGACGCGGCGGGCGGGCGGGTCGGACAAGGCCGCGACGCTGTCGTTTTATCCAACGTTTGCGTTTTTGGTGATCAGCGCGCTGGCGGGAGTGGTGTTTGGCCATGGTGGCTGGGCCACGGGCACGCCGGTGCTGGATGTGGTGCTGAAACCCTGGGCCTGGCCCGAGGGCCTCGAGTGGGCGATTTTCGCCGTTGCCGGCGTGTCCGGTGCCATCGGGGGCTATCTGGTCGGTCAGGCCTACCGCATGTGCGAGGCCGGGCTGGTGGCGCCGTTTGAATATGTCGCCATGCCGCTGGCTGTGGTTTGGGGGGTACTGGTTTTTGCGGAATGGCCGGAACCTTCGGTTTGGCTTGGCTCGGCCTTGATTATCGGCGCGGGGCTTGTTTCTCTTTGGCGTGAGACCCGCACGCCCGGCCCGCCGCCGCGCCCGCGTCCCCGTTCCTCCGGCTAGAAAGGCCCTGAACTTATGCCCATTACCGCTGTCGTCTTTGATATTGGTCGTGTTCTGATTGAATGGGAGCCTGAGCGCTTCTTTGACACATTGATCGGAGAGCCACGTCGCCATGCGCTCTTTAAGGAGGTGGATCTGCACGGGGCGAACCTTGATGTGGATCGTGGCCATCCGTTTCGCGAGACAATCTATGGGCTGGCGGAAAAACACCCGGAGTGGGCGGAGGAAATCCGCCATTGGCATGACAGCTGGATCAAGATGGCCAGCCCCGAGATCCCCCATTCGGTGCGGCTGCTGCGCGCCCTAAAGGCCAAGGGGGTGCCGGTCTATGCGCTGACGAATTTCGGGGCAGAGACCTTTGTGATTGCGCAGACCCATTATCCGTTCCTGCGCGAGTTCGATCAGGCCTTTGTGTCGGCGCATCTGCGCTGCATCAAACCGGATGCGGAGATTTACGCGCATCTGGAACAGGGCACCGGACGCCGCCCCGAGGAGCTGTTGTTTACGGATGATCGCCCCGAAAACATCACCGCAGCGGCGGTGCGGGGCTGGAAAACCCATCTGTTTGACCACCCGGAAACTTGGGCTGCGCGGCTGGTGGAGGAAGGGCTGCTGAGCGAAGAGGACGCCCGATGAGCCTGCCTCAGATCGGTTTTGACGAGGGCGAGGCGCTGCTCGATTGGGTGGCGCTTACGGATGCACTGGCCGAGGGGCACAGCCGCCCCAAGGCCGAGGTGGGCGATACGTTTCTCTATCGCGGCAAGGATACGCTGCTGTCGCGTTCGGCCTGGATTGACGGTCTGGGGATCGCGGTGAAAACAGCGATGATCTTTCCAGACAATCCCGCCCGAGAGCTGCCGATGATCAATGGCGCCGTGAGCCTCTTTGACGATGCAACCGGCCAGCCTGAGGCACTGGTGGATTTCCATCTGGTGACCAAGTGGAAGACCGCAGGCGACAGCCTCTTGGGCGCGCGCAGGCTGGCTAACCCCAACGCCGAGGCAATACTGATCGTGGGGGCAGGCACCGTGGCGGCCAGCCTGATCGAGGCGTTTTCCGCGGTGTGGCCAGACGCCCAGATCCGGATCTGGAACCGCACCACCGCCAAGGCCGAGGCGTTGGCGCAGGACTATGCAGGGGTTACTGTTGCCACCGATCTGGCGCAGGCGGTCGGGGCTGCGGACATCATCCTGACCTGCACCATGTCGACCGAACCGGTAATCCGGGGGGAGTGGCTGCGTCCGGGGCAGCACCTCAATATGATTGGCGCGTATCGCCCGGATATGCGTGAGGCCGATGACGCCGCACTTCACCGCGCGCAGATCTATTGCGACAGTTTCGACACCACGCTGGACCATATCGGCGAGTTTAAGATCCCGCTGGCCTCGGGGGCATTGCGCCGCGAAGAGGTCTTGGCGGATTTTTACAATATCGATAGATTTACGGGCTACAACCCTGAGGCGATAACCTTGTTTAAAAACGGTGGTGGCGCTCATCTGGACCTGATGACCAGCCGTCATATTCTGGATCTTTGGACCCGCAATACATGATTTGGTTCCTCTGCGCTGCCCTGCTTGTGATCGCCCTGCTGTTTCTGCCTGCATTGCAAGAAGCGTTGCGCCGGCCGCTGAATGAGGCGATGCGATCGGATGCGCCGGGCGATTTTGCCGAACTGTCGCAGGGGCAGACACATTACCGCTGGATTGGGCCGTTGCGCGGACCGGTGGTGGTCTGCGTGCATGGGATCACCACCCCGTCAGAGGGTTTCGTGCCGCTGGCCAAGCAATTGGCGGAGATGGGGTACCGGGTGCTGCTCTATGATCTTTATGGGCGGGGGTATTCCGATTACGTGCCCGGCGTTCAGGATCGGGAGTTTTTCCTGCAGCAGTTGAATGATCTGCTCGCCTTTGAAGGGATCGTCGAGGATTTTGTCCTTGTTGGGCATTCTGCGGGGGGCGCGATTGCGACCGCCTATGCCGCCGCCAATGTCTGGCGGATCCGCAGCTTGATCCTGATCACCCCTGTGGGTCTGCACGAGCCGCGTGGGCCAATGGCGCAGTTCAGAAAGCGTCCGCATGGGGTCAAGAATCTGATGCTGCGTTGGTCTTATCCAATCGTTGCCCGCCGCTATGTGAACCGGGTGCTGGCCGATCCGCGCACACCGGAAGAGGTGCAAAAGGCCCAACGCGCGCAGAGCCGCAGACAGGGGCATGCACCCTCAAATTTGGCAGCGATGCAGGGTATCCTGCGCGAGGATTTTGCGCCGGAGCAGAAGACATTCAACCAACAAGGCCTGCCGGTTCTGGCGATCTGGGGACGGGACGACATGATCGTCCCCTGCGACACCATCGGACGGCTGGCAGAGATCAACCGTTCTGCCAAACAGGATGTGATTGAAGGCGCAGGCCATGAGGTGGTCTATACCCACCCCAAGGAAGTTGCGCGCATTATATACGAGAATCAGCGGCTTGGTCTATAAGGTCAGGCCGCTGCCGCCTGCAGGGGACGCTCGCGCACCGGCAGATGGACGATGGCGCTGAAGGCACCGACGCCGACGCCAATCCACCAGACCATCGTGTAGTCGCCGTAGATGTCATACATCCGCCCGCCAAGCCACACGCCCAGAAACCCGCCGATCTGGTGGCTGAGAAACACGATACCATAAAGCGTCCCCATGTAACGCAGCCCGTAGATATGGGCGACCAGCCCCGAGGTGAGCGGCACGGTGGCCAGCCACAGCGAACCCATCGCCACCGAGAACAGGATCACCGAAAGCGGCGTGATCGGCAGCAAGATAAAGGCTCCCGCCACAATGGTACGCGCGGTGTAGATGCCCGCGAGAAGGTATTTCTTGGAATAATGCTTGCCCGCCCAGCCCGCGAGCAATGTGCCCGCCACATTCGCCAGACCAATGAGCGAGATCGACACCGCCCCCAGCGCGGAGGTGGTGGTGATCCCGATACCATGCAAAACGCCCCCCGGCATGATCGGCCCGCACATCTCTGTCACAAAGGCCGGAAAATGCGCGGTGACAAAGGCCAGCTGATAGCCACAGGAGAAAAACCCGAGGAAAATCAGCGTGTAAGACGGATCGCGAAAGGCTTTCTTGAGGATCGAACCTAGGCTTTCCTCCAGCTCTGCTTTGCCCGCAGAGACTGGCGCGCGCATCAGGGGCAGCGACAGGATCAGCGCCAGAACGACGCCGGCAAAGACCAAAAACACCGTCTGCCACGACATCAGCCCCAGCATATATTCCGCTGTGGGCGCGCCAAAGATCTGCCCTGCCGAACCAGCTGCGGTGACAATCGCCAGCGACATGGAGCGGTTCTCGTCCGAGCTGGCGCGCCCCACCACGGCCAGCACCACGCCAAAGCCCGTGCCCGCAACCCCAAAGCCCACCAGCCATTCATAAGCCTGCATTTCCGTTGGGGTTGTCGCGCCCGCGCTCAGCACAAGGCCCGCCGCATAGATCACCGCGCCGATGATGATCGCCTTACGGTCGCCGATCTTCTCGGCGATGGCGCCAAAGATCGGCTGACCGATGCCCCAAGCGAGGTTCTGGATGGCGATGGCGAGGGAGAATTCGCTCCGAAGCCAGCCAAAATCCTCGGCAATCGGGATCTGGAACACCCCAAACGAGGCGCGCACCGCAAAGCTCACCATGATAATCAGACAGCCCACCATCAGGACGGGGGTAAACAGAGGGGTGGGACGATCCATGGAGGTGCTCCGCTAAGGTGAAAGGCCAGTTTGACCATCGCAACCGAGGCGTCAATTCAGGAGTTTTGAATGCACACATAAGCAAAATTGAACCATCAGGTTCAGAGGCAGGGCATGCCACGCTTTCCTTTGCAAAATCATCCGGCTATGGCTGGGGGCATGACACATATGACCGACCTCTATCAGGCCCGTGTAGACAGCGGGCACATCCAGCCGGACCCCGCGCAGCAGGCGGTGTTGCCGGAGTTTGACCGGATTGCCGATGGGCTGCGCGCGGAGCCGGTGAAACGTGGCCTGTTTCGCAAGGCAGTGCGACCGGAGGTCAAGGGGCTTTATCTGTGGGGCGGTGTCGGGCGCGGCAAGTCGATGCTGATGGATCTCTTTGTCGAGAGCCTTGATGACATCCCCAGCCGCCGGGTGCATTTTCACGCCTTCATGCAGGAAATTCACGCCAAGATGCACCGCGCCCGCGAGGCGGGCACCGAGGATGCGCTGGCACCGGTGGTGGCGGATGTGGTGGCCTCGGTGCGGCTCTTGGCGTTTGACGAGATGCAGATCACCGATATCACCGATGCGATGATCGTGGGCCGACTGTTTGAGGCGCTGTTTGAGGCGGGTGTGGTGGTGGTCACCACATCGAACCGGGTGCCGGATGATCTATATAAAAACGGGCTGAACCGGCAGCTGTTTTTGCCGTTTATCGACCTCATCAAAGACAAGATGCAGGTGCATGAGATGGTCAGCCCGAAGGACTACCGACAGGACCGTCTGACCGGCTCTCGGGTCTATTTCACGCCCCTCAACGCTGAGGTGCGCGCCGAGATGGAAGAGATCTGGCGCGATCTCACGGGCGGAGCGGCAGAGCCTCTGGTGCTGACGGTAAAAGGGCGCGAAGTGATCCTGCCCGCCTATCGCAACGGGGTGGCACGGGCGACGTTTTACGACCTTTGCGGCACCATGCTGGGGCCGGGCGATTACCTCGCGGTGGCAGATGCGGTCAAAGTGCTGGTGCTGGAAAACATCCCGGCACTGGGGCGCAACAACTTCAACGAGGCCAAGCGCTTTGTGACATTGATCGACGCGCTTTACGAGGCGCGGGTGCGATTGATCTGTTCGGCGGCCGCAGAGCCGGAGTTCCTCTATATGGAGGGCGACGGGGCCTTTGAATTTGAGCGCACCGCCTCGCGCCTGCGGGAGATGCAGGACAAGGACTGGGGCCGCATTGAGGGGTAAGGCGTGCTCATATGAGTGCGCAGAAAGACCTCAAATGAGCCTAATACCCCCTCAGGATCAGAGTTTTCTTGCATAGTATCCCGCCTCCCCTACAAAGGTGATGTTCGTATGAACAGGGGAGCGCGCTGATGAATGCCACCGACCTGAGCGACCGACAGCGCGATATTCTGCGTCTGCTGGAGCAAAGCGGCTTTGCCACCATCGAGGATCTGGCGGAGCGGTTCGAGGTCACCACCCAGACCATTCGCCGCGATGTCAACGACCTGCGCGACCGGGCGCTGCTGATGCGAGTGCATCGTGGGGTGCGTCCCAATGATGGCGCGCGGCCCTATGCGTCGCGGGCGGTGGAACAGCAAAACGAGAAAGCCGCATTGGCGCGCGAGGTGCTGCGGCTCATTCCGGCGGGGGCGTCGGTTTCCATTGGCCTTGGCAGCACCCCGGCAGAGGTTGCGCGGCTCTTGGCAGGGGCCGGGGCGCGGGACGTGATCACCAACAACCTCGTGGCGGCGAGCCATCTGTGGGACTGTGAAGAGATCAACCTGTCGATCTGTGGCGGCTCTGTGCGCGATCGCAGCGTATCGGGCAGCGCCGCGGCGGAGTTCTTTGCCGCCTACCGCGTGGATTTTGCGGTCTTTGGCGTCGCGGGTGTTGATGAGGACGGGGCACTCTTGGATTTTCGCACAGAAGAGGCCCGCGCACGGGCCGCGATGCAAACCCATGCACGGCACTCGGTGTTGGTGCTCGATCAGGTCAAATTCCTGCGCCGCGCGCCTGCGCGGGGCGGCTGGCTGAGAGACCCTGATTATGTGGTGAGCAATGCGCCGCCGCCCGAAGGGCTGACGGCTGCATTGCGCGAGGGGGCCTTGGTGCTTGCGCCCTAGCCGTTCTTAGCCGTTTTCGCGCAGGATCGCGCCCGCCAGATAGAGCGAACCACAGATCAGCACCCGGCTGTTTGGATCGCGCGCAAGGATCGCCTTGAGCGCCTCTGTGACGTTCTCTGCCGTGTAGGCCTGAAGGTCTACCGATTTTGCGGCGGCCTCTGTCTCCTCGGCTGAGAGGGTTGCCGCCTCGCCAGGGATCGACACCGCCGTGAGGCTCGCGGCCTCGGCGGCGAGCGGGCGCAGGTAGCCTGTGACATCCTTGGTGTTGAGCATGCCGCAAATCAGATGCGTCGGGCGTTTGGGCAGTTTGGCCAGCACATCGGCGAGCGCAATGCCTGCGGCGGCGTTGTGACCACCATCCAGCCACAGTTCGGCCGCGCCTGCGATTTCCACCAGCGGGCCGGTTTTGAGGCGTTGCATGCGGGCGGGCCACTGTGCCCCCACAACAGCCGCCTCGCAGGCGGCCTCATCCGCGCCGAGGTGACGCAGCACCGCAAGGGCGGCACCTGCGTTCTGGATCTGATGCGCGCCCATCAGGTTGGGCAGCGGCAGGTCCAGCAGGCCGCGCTCGTCCTGATAGACCAGACGGCCGCGTTCCTCGTGGACGTGCCAGTGCTGACCATAGGCGATCAGGGGCGCGCCAAGGCGCATCGCGGTGTCTTCGATGACCTCCATCGCCTCGTCAGGTTGCGGGCCGACCACCACGGGCACGCCGCGTTTGATGATGCCGGCCTTCTCGCCTGCGATCATGGCCAGCGTGTTGCCGAGGAATTGTTCGTGGTCGATGGAAATCGGCGTGATCACCGAAACCTCGGGCGTGATCACATTGGTGGCGTCCAGACGCCCGCCAAGGCCAACCTCCAACAGGGTGTAATCCGCCGAGGTGCGCGAAAACGCCAGCAGCCCCGCCACGGTGGTGATCTCGAAATAGGTGATGCTCTCGTCGCCGTTGGCGCTGTAGCACTCGTCCAGCACCTGCGTCAGGTGCTCCTCTGAGATCAGATCCCCCGCCAGACGGATGCGTTCGTGAAAGCGGGCCAGATGCGGCGAGGTATAGGCGTGCACCGATTTGCCCCAGCCCTCAAGCCCGGCGCGGAGCATCGCCTGGGTGGAGCCTTTGCCATTGGTGCCCGCGATATGGATCACCGGGGGCAGTTTGTCCTGCGGGTTGTCCAGCGCCGCCAGCAGACGCCAGACCCGATCCAGCGTCAGGTCGATGATCTTGGGATGCAGCGCCATCATACGGGCGAGAATGGCGTCGGAGGTCTGTTCGGTCATCGGACGTGATCCAGTCTGATCACGGAGCCAGGCGGTGCCATATGCGATGAGGGCAGCGCCCGTCCCGTCGGGGTGGAAGCGAAGCGCCCGCCTCGATTGGGGCGGGCGCTGCCCGACCTTCGGTCAGGCAAAACTCATAATGAAGGGGCTCAGGCTTTTTTGTCTTCGCCCGATGCGTCCTCCTCGGGCGCTTTTTCGTCTTTTTCGGCCCCTTCGACCTGCGGCTCAGGCTCTGGGGCGGGCAGATCGCCATGCACCTGAGGCGGCAGTTTCATCATCATGCGGATGATGGTGATCAACTCGTCGCGCATCTCGGTGCGTGGGGTCACCCGGTCCAGCATGCCATGGTCCAGCAGGTATTCGGCGCGCTGGAATCCCTCGGGCAGTTTTTCGCGGATGGTCTGCTCGATCACGCGGGGACCGGCAAAACAAATGAGCGCGTTGGGTTCGGAGATGTGCACATCGCCCAGCATCGCATAGGACGCGGTCACACCGCCGGTGGTCGGATGGGTGAGCACAACGATATAGGGCAGGCCCGCTTCTTTGAGCATCTCGACCGCGACGGTGGTGCGCGGCATCTGCATCAGGGACAGGATGCCCTCTTGCATGCGTGCGCCACCTGCGGCGGAGAACAGCACCAGCGGGCGGCCCAGTTTTACGGCCTCTTCGGCGGCGGCGATGATGGCGTTGCCGACATACATGCCCATGGAGCCTGCCATGAAGGAGAAATCCTGCGCCGCTGCCACAATCGGCGTGCGCCCGATTTCACCGGTGGCGACCAGCATCGCCTCTTTTTCGCCGGTGTTTTTCTGCGCCGCCTTGAGGCGATCAGGATAGCGTTTCTGATCGCGGAATTTCAGCGGGTCAACCACCGGTTCGGGCACCTTGACCTCGGCAAATACACCCCCGTCAAACATCGCCTTGAAGCGGTCGCGCGGCGTGATGTGCATGTGGTGGCCGCAGTTGGTGCAGACGTTCTGATTGTCGCTCAACTCGCGGTGAAACAGCATGGTGCCGCATTCGTCACATTTCTTCCACAGATTCTCGGGCACTTCGCGGCGCGAAAAGATCGAGTTGATCGTGGGGCGGACGTAGTTGGTGATCCAGTTCATCAAATGGCCTCTGCCTGATTGGCGTTGCGTCCCCAGATAAGGGCAGTTTCCATTAATTGCAATCAGGCCCTGATCGCGACCCGCGCCGCAAGCCATGAGACCAGCATCACCATCACATCCACCCAGAGCCACGGGCGCAGGGCCGCGACATCATCCATGGCAAAAGGATGCAGATAAAGCGCGAGGCCATTGAGGCTCGACGGGGAAGACACGATCAGAAGCGCCCAGACGTTATTGACGAAATGTACCGCAATTGCAGGGCCAAGGCTGCCGGAACGCGCGGTCAGATCCGCCATCAACATCCCGTAAAGCGTCGCGCCCGCGACAATGAGCCAGGCGTTATCCCCGGCCTCCTGCGGCATGTAATGGCCCATGCCGAACAGGAGCGAGGGCAAAACCAGCCACACGAGGGGGCATTTGAAGCGGGCGGCGAGACCTTGCTGAAGGTAGCCGCGAAACAGGATTTCCTCGGCGCTCACCTGAATCAGTACCAACACCAGCGACAAGGGCAAGAGTGCGACCCACTGCCCAAATGCGAGATTTGCAACCAGCGGCGCGCCCATATCGTAAGGCGGCAGCACCAGCAGCACGACCAGCACGAGGAGCAAGATCCGCCCCACCTGCAACCCTTGTGGCAGCAAAAGCGCCCGTGGCCCAACAAGCGTGCCAAGACTGCGGCCATGCAGCATCTGCAGCACCAGCCCGACGGCGATGGTGGCAAAGATGAAATTGCCCAGCAAGATCGCCATGCCCGCAGGATCGCTGCCGGAATAAAGATCAGCCCCGCCGGTCAAAGCCAGCACAGCGGGCAGCAGGAACATATCCGAGATCAGCCCGAGCGCGAACCATGTCACCACCACCAGCACCACGCCCAGCGCCAGCCGCCAAAGCTCCGCTTTGGGGCGGGCCTGATGCAGGAGGATCTCATGCGGCTGGTAGCTCATGTGGGGCGTTCCTTGTTCGCTTCGGTGGCGTTTTATGCGCCGCGGCCCGCTCTGGCCAGTGCGCGATCACGCCTCGGGGTCGGGTTTGCCTGCTCGGGCCTCTTGCAAGGCAACCGCCGCGCTGGAAAGATGCCCGGAGACGGTTTGCAGCAGTTGCAGCGCCACGGTGACGTCGCTTTCGATCACGGTGCGGTATTCCTCAGCCCCGATGCGTAGGAATACGCAGTCCTCGACCGCCACCAGATCCAATTGGCGCGGCTCGCGGGTGATGACCGCAAGATCGCCAATCAGCCGTCCGGGGTCGATCATGTCCAGATGGCTGCCATCCTCGGGGAACTGCAGCGCCGCCTGACCGGATAGGCACAGATAGACCGCATCACCCTCTTCGCCCGCGCGAAACACCGCAGCCCCGGTGGGCACCCGCACCCATGAGGCCGAAAACGCCAAAAGGCGACGGTGCCGGGCATCGAGGCGGGCAAACAGATCCACCGCGCCGATCTGGGACAGTTTGCGGTCAAAATCATCCTCGCTCTGCACTTCTTGATCCAGAAGTGCGGTGGCGACACCGCTCTGACCGTCGATGCGCCCGTCCTTGAGGCTCAGGTGGAGGTCATAGCGGGAGGGGTGTTCAAAGTGATCCTCCAGATGGATCATCGTGGTCTTTGGCAGGAGCGCCTGCAGCCGGTTGCGGGTTTTCAGGCGGTTGTCGGAATCATGGCTGGCCAGCACGTGATCGAGGATCAGAATATCGGGCCGTTTGATCGCCGCGCGGGTAAAGGCCGCGCGTTCGCGAAACACCGGCTCCAGCAGCGCGCCGCCAAGGCCAGTGGGCAGATCGTAGATCATCAGCGCCAGCCGGGCCTTCAGGTCGTGATCGGCCATCACATCGGCCACCACATCCTCGACCGCTTGTGCCTTGCCGCCCGCATGTAGCGAGATCCGGCCAAAGAGCGCGTTTTCCAGCACCGTGAGCTTGCGCGCATATTCTCCGGCCCGAAGCCTGCGATACACCCCGCCACAATCCGACAGCAGCAGATCACCGCGCCGGTTGCGAATGCCGATCATGCGCAGCTTGTAGTCGCGCGGCAGCCCCGCGCCGATCTGTTCTTCGGTCAGCAGGAACGGCAGGGTACACAGAAGCGCGCGGTCTTTTTGATCCACGCCGCGGCCCTCGCGGTAGCGATCGGCGGCTTTGACAATCTCGGCGTAGAGATCCTCGTCGAGATTGAGGCGGCGAAACAGCGGGTGCGAGGTCTGGCCACGCCCAAAGGTGCGCTGCAACGTGTCGAGCAGTGCAAGGCTGATGTCACGGGTCTGCGACTCCAGCCCTTCGGCACGCAAGACCCGCTGGAAGGGGCCATCGGGATCGGTAAAGAGCGTGGTGGGCACCGGTTCGACCGGAAAGGCGAACATCATGTTTTCCGCCAGCGGCAGCGCCGGATTGTAGCTATCGGGCAGGAAACGATAGATCACATCGCGCAGGCCTTGTTCTTCTAGCCGGGCCTCAATGCGGGGTCTGAGCGCAGTAATCTGCGCCTCTAGCGCGCGGTGGTGATCCTGCAGGCGAGCATGCAACGTGCGGTGAAAAAGCTGCCCGTCGATGCCCATGGCCTCGACGAGTTGGAACCACCAGTCGCGCAGATCATGTTCCGAGCGCAGGCCCGCGAGGTCGGGATTGACCCAATCCGCGTCCACAGGATCGGCACTGTTGCCCGCCCGCAGCGCCTCGGCCCGTTGCAACAATTGCCGTTCCGCCTCAGTGGCGCGGGGCTGATTGCGCAGCGGCATCAGCACGTTGTCCCCAAGCGTGCCGTCAAAGAGATAGGGCGCGTTGAACGCATAGCCGATGCGGCTGGCGATCACGCCCTGATGCAGTTTGGACAGCGAATGCCCCGCGACAATCACCTCGCCACGGGTGGGCAGCACTTCGCGGGTCAGAAGCTGCGCCAGCGCCTCGCGTTCGGCGGCAGAGCTGCTTTGGATCGCAACCTGCGCGCCTGCGGGAATGGTGAGCGTCAGCCCATCGAGCACCGGCTTGCCCTCAGCGTCGCGCACGGTGACATCGCGCAGTTCGATATCGCCGCGCAGATGTGGCACCTGATGCGGCACGCCTTCAAACAGGGTCTCGTCGATCATGCCGGGAGGTGCGAATTTCTCCACCATGATCTGCCAGCGCAGCGACATATCCTGCACCTGATTGTAATAGGTCAGCAGTTCTTTCCACGGGGCGGAGAGATCTTTGTAGGCCGCGAGGGCTGCCACCAAGGCCCCCACCGTGATCTCACCTCTGATCGCCAGCACGCCGCCCACGGAATAAAAGAAAAACGGAGTCAGATGGCCGATCAGGTTGTTGAGGAACTTCATGAAGAATTTTTTCATGTAGATCCGGCGGCGAATTTCAAAAAGCCGCCCGAGACGGTCAGAGACCTGCGCAAGACGATAGCGCCAGCCCCCGTTGCTGCGCAGATCCTGCAGGCCTGCTGCGGTCTCGCCGATCTCTGCCGAAAGCGCGCGCACCTCGGCAATGCGGTCCTTGTTCAACAGGTTGATCTGACGTTGCAGCATCGGGATGAGCCATGCCTGTAGCGGAATGAGCGCCACCGACGCGAGCCCGAACCAGACACTCTGAATGAACAGGAAGGACACGATCGTCAGCATCTGCCCCGCCTGAAACACCGGCTGCGCCACCGCATCGCCCATCAGACCGCCCATCGGCTCTGACTCGGAGGTGATGAGCGAGACCATCTCGCCCTGACTGGTGGTGCGAAAATGGCTGGACGGAAAGCGCATCATCCGCGCGATCATCTGAAAGCGCAGGCGGCGCAGGAGACGCTCGGACAGGATACCTTTGAGCGTGTTGAGCCGCATTTTCATCATGCCGGACGCCAGCACTGCGCCAAGGAAGGCAAAGCACAGCACGAGGAGGTAATGCTCTGAGGTGAGCCGCCAGCCCCAGAGGTCGATCCATTCGCTGGGCGAGCCGATGGCGTCGTTGACGATCCGTTTGGGCAGCTCCAGCGTAGCATAGAGGAACGGAAACGTCAGCAGGGTCAGCACCAGCAAGCCAAGCTGCTGCCGTTTTGAATGGCGCCAGATAAAGGAAAACAGGCTCGGCTCCACCGCCTTGTCCTTACTCGGGGTGCGGGCGCTGCACATCTGCGAACGGACCACACGGGGTTAAACTCAGGAGCAGACTGCCCATGCTGGCAGGCAGGCCACTTTTATAACGTCACACCCTGCCCAATCTGCCGCTGCACCCCGCGAAGGGGCGTCAGGTAAGCGTGAATTCGCCACAGTTCAAGGCAGGCGCATTCACTCTTTGTTAGGCCTTGTTCCGACAGATGGCTGCGTCTACACCTTTTGGATAGGAAAATTCGGTGCTCAATGAGGTGCCGAGAACACAGGCGACCTGTGGGCGAGAGCAGAGATTGACCCGAACACCGACCGATATCACACCTTCTCTTGGACGTTTGCGTCGCATGGTGACACGCGGGCCATCGCTGCGCCAATTGGGCTTGATGATGCTCGCACCGCTGCTGCTGGCGGGATGCATGGAAGGCAACCGGCTCGCTTTTGCACCGCCGGGTGAAGATCTGTCGCGCCCCAGTAGCAGCCGGGGCCGGGCGCTGACGGCTGTGTTTGGCGATGGTCAGTTGATTTTGGCGGCCCCCAGCGGATTTTGCTTTGACGCGCAGATGGAACAGCACACCGGCAGCGGAGGCTTTGCGCTTTTGGCGCGGTGTGAGCGGATGAGCCGCTTTGGCCGGTTCCGCTCTGGCGATGGTGCGATGCTGACGGCCACGGTTGGCGCGGTCACAGCCGATACCCCTGCCCCGTCAGCGGATGCGCTGCGCACGGCCTTTACCGCCGCGCGCAATCCCGCGCGCGTGCTGGAAATTCGCGGCGACAACGACATGCCGCTGATCAAGCTATATATGGATGGTCACTCTGCCGAAGGCGCCAGTGGCACCCATTGGCGCGGTGCCTTCCTTGTGCATGGTCATATGGTGTCGGTTGCGCTTTATGCCCCTGAGGGCAGTGGCTATCTTGGCGAACGTGGTGCGCGGCTGATCCGTGAGTTCATGCGCGCCACCCGCAACGCCACATTGCTGGCCGAAACCACCACCCCTCCGGCGGCTCCCGGCGCGGCCGCACCGCGGGAAACCTCCCGCCCGCGCACCCGTGGCGGCACTGCCTTGGCGCGTGCAACATCTGCCCCACAACAATAGACCTATGGGCCAGAGAGGTTCGAGGCGGGGTAGCATTTGCGCCGAGAAACACCTTTGTCCCCGCCGTCTAATTCGTTAATATGAGGGACAAATCCGGGCAGAACGCCCCGGCAGAACAGGCGAAACCGCGCGACCCGAGGGCAGGATGGGCAAACTTCTGGAACGAGTGCTGAACACGGGAGCGATGCGGCGCTGGCGCGCTGCCGCCCGTGCTGCTGCGACAACACCGCTGGCCCGTCTGCGTCAGCAGCGCAATGACGCCCGCAAGCTGCGTATGCACCTCGACCAGCTGATCCATACGGCGGACAGTCGTCTGGCCTTGCCGATGATCGGATCCTCCTATTTTCCGCGCCCCCATGGCACCGACTGGTCATGGCGTCCCGAACTTTGGCGTGGCCCGCTGCCGGTTGCGGGTGTATCCTCGGTGCCGAGCAAAACCCGCCTAGGCAGTGAAATCCAGATGTTTCACGACTGTGCCATCTCTGAGCTGACCCTGCGCCAACTGCGCAACGCGCGCGAAGAGGATCTTGCGCCCTATGGCCTGCGGATGGATGTATTCAAATTCGACGGTTCTTTTCTGTCTCTGGTGATCGACCTGCCCACAGAGGCCGCCATTGGGTTGACCCGACAACATCTGGTGCGGCTCGACTGCATCGTTGAGAGCGAAAAGCCGATCGAGATCTTTGCCCGCCTCAACATCAAGCATGGCCCCAATACCGAGCAATTGGTCCGTGAGCTGCCGCCGGGCGAGACGCGATTTTCGGTGGAATATGATCTGGCCTATTCGCGGCTGAATGAAAAACGTATCGAAAAAGCGTGGATCGATCTGATCTTTGAAGCGCCCGATATGAACCAAGTGGTGCTGCGCGATCTGACCTTTGCGCGGTTCCGCCGCGCCAACCTCTGACGACATCGCCCGCGATCACCTATGGGAGACCCTGCATGAGCGCCCTGACCCTCCAGAAGATCCGTTTTCGCTCCGGCACATGGGAAGGCCGGATTGAAAACGCACCGACCTCGGGCGCGCGCCCTCAGATCATCGTGCGCTATCTGGACCGCGAAGTAACCGGGGTCACGCTCAAGGAAGCAGAGGCGCCGGGCTGTTGGGCGCTGACAATACCAATCCCTATCGAAGCGATAAGCGAAGGGGTGCAGAGCTTTGTGATCATTGACGCGGACGCCAATGTGAAACTGGGTGATTTTACCCTGATCGCAGGTGAGCCGCTGGCAGATGATCTGCGGGCGGAAGTGGAATTGCTGCGGGCCGAGCTTGATATGCTCAAACGCGCCTTTCGTCGCCACTGTCTAGAGACCACCTGAGCACATCCCGCAAAGGGCTTGCGTCTTTTCATAAGGGTTTGCGGGCCCTGACGAGCCCGCCGAGGGGCGCGCGCCGGGCCTTTGGCCCGGCGCGCGCGGGTCCGGCCGATCAGGCCGGAAACACCTCTGATGTCGCGAAAATGCGCCGTCAGGCCGAAGCCACGCTTAATTCGCGCTCGATCTCAATCAGCCGCTGTTTGCGCCACAGCCCGCCACCATATCCCGTCAACGTCCCATCGGCACCAAGCACCCGGTGACAGGGGATCATCACTGCGATCTGATTTGATCCATTGGCGCGTGCCACCGCGCGGCTGGAGCCGGGACGACCCAGACTGCGGGCCAATTCGCCGTAGCTGCGGGTCTCACCTGCCGGGATTTCGCGCAGCGCGTGCCAGACTTCGCTCTCAAATGCGGTGCCGTGATAGGCCAATGGCGTCTCAAACCGCGCGGCCTTTCCCGCGAAATAGGCCTGAAGCTCCTCTGCGGCCTGATCGATCACCGCTGGCCTGCCAAAACCGATGCCGCCGGGCTGGCGTTTTTGCAGTTTTGCCACCTCGCGCGGCAGGGCCTTTCGGTCGGCAAACTCCAGAAGATGCAGTTTATGCTGGCACGCCACCGCCACCATGGCACCGAGCGGCGTATCGATCCAATCCGCCAAAAGCTGCGCATCTTTGCGAAACGCGCCGGGGGCGATCCCCACCAGCCGAGCGAAAGCCGCACGAAATGCGCTGGGGCTGTCAAACCCTGCTTCCAGTTGCGCCGAGATGACGGCCTCGCCAGCACGGAGCGTGGTAAAGCCCTCGCGCAGGCGGCGTTGCCGCGCCATTTCAAGGAAGGTCATGCCAAACTGACGTTTAAACGCGCGGCGTATGGTGGAGGGGTCCGCTCCCATGCGCGCGACGTCCTCTTCCCGCCAGCGGTAGGTGGGACGTGCCTCCAGCGCCTCCAACAGGCGGCGCACCATCGGGTCGTTGCCCGCTGCCGCACTCAGAGGATGGCAGCGTTTGCAGGCGCGAAAGCCTGCCTCGATGCAGGCCCCGGGTGTGGGAAAGAACTGGCAGTTCTCAAACTTCGGCTTGCGCGCGGGGCAGGTCAGTCGACAAAAAATCCCTGTTGACGACACCCCCACATAGGCACGCCCATCATAGGAGGCATCACGCGCGACAAGCGCGGCATAGAGGGTCTGGGAATCAGGCAGGTCAAACATCATCATGGCGCTACTTTAACGACGCCCTGAGAGCCTGCCGCCGAAATTCGGGCGTTTATATAAAATTCCCGCACCTTCACAAATGATGTACTGCCTGCTCATGCAAGGCAGCCTGACTGTTCACTGAACTCGGACCCCTGCGAGCGTGATCCTCTCGCCGTTGGAGAATTGCCTCAGAAAGGCTCGTGCGCAACGGCTGGCAGAGGCCCGAGCACGACCCTCGAGATTGCATCTATTACAGGTCACAAGACCCTCGCGCTTGTGCAGCCATACACCGAAGCGACAGGCCGTGAAGGCTTGGCAGGCTCCGCGATGGAAAAGCTGATTGCACGCCAAAATGGGGAACAAAACGTGGTGAACCTTCCAGAAAACCTCGCCAACGAGAGCGACAAGCCCATGAAAGGTAAAAGAAAATGAAAGAACATGGCGAGCCGTGGAGGACTCGAACCCCCGACCTGAGAATTAGAAGTTCCCTGCTCTAATCCAGCTGAGCTAACGGCCCGTCTTAGAGAGGGTGTATCAGGGAATTTCCGAAGTATGTCAACTTAGGGTCGCGGGCCGAAAAACCTTTTTCCCAAGTGCGTTGGCAGGCAGGTGGAGCAGGTGAGATCGTTTGTGCCGCGCGGCCTTTTCACAAAGCTCGTTGCCTGCGCGCGCTTATTCCTTGTCACTTTGATCTGGCGTGGGGGCGTCGGGGGTGTCATCGGGCGACAGTTCCGCCAGCGCGTCAAGCGCCACCCCGTCCAGCAAATCGCCCTGACGCTCTGCGAGAAAGCGGGCGGTGTCGGCGGGGAATTTGTTCAGCTCACGTAAAAAGGTGACCTGCGCGCGCCGCAGCGCCGTGAGCGCTTGATCAAATGCACTCTGATCATCCGAAGCGCGCGCGGCTTGCAAGGCGGCGGCCTGCGTTTCCATCTGCTGAAAAGCCTGTTTCAGATTGGTGTCGTCCGGTTCTAACCGGTCCATGCCGTCGCCGGGAACGGACTCATCCATCGGCTACTCCGGGGCAGCATTGGGCCACTTGCACCGCCGCGCCGTTCTCCCCCATGAGGAGAATTTTGGCACGGCAAGCGCCCGAGAGATACCAACACATCACTCTTGAACCACGCTTTCGGAGGACACTCTCTTATTCCATCTTGGATCGCCGGCGGCCCCACATGGGACTGGGGGCCGCCGAAACTGCGTTAGCTTGCACAGCGCGATATACACCAACCATATCACTCTGTACGGAACCAGCTCACGCTTGCTTGGCGGAACTACTCAATACTCACATCTACACTTTGGTACTAAAAAGGTCTTTTCACTCAACGGCATGTCCGCACTCACAAGACCAGTATGCCGCCGCCCGCCTCTCAATGCACCCGCTGGTGCGTGATGAATTCGTGAAAAAAGTGTAAACGCTGTGAAGCTTCTAGTTAAAGGAGTGATCCAAACTGGCACCATCCGGAGGCAGGCCACCAACGCCGCTGCGCTCGGCGGGGTGGTGCGGCGCACGGCTGGCAAAGCTCTGTACCGGGGCAAATCCTGCGGGATCGTCTTTTGCAGACTGGTGCCATTTCGCCAGTTCCTGCGCCAGCCTGCGCGTCACCAAAGGCGCCGCAACGCTGGTGCCCGACATGCGCACCCGGCTGCCGCTTCGCGATCCTGCGCCAAGACGTCCGCGCAGGGCGGGGCCGTCATCCGCGCAGGCATGAAGGCTAACAGTTGCCCCTTCGGCCAAAGGTCCCCCCGGACCGGCGGAGGAATAGTCCCCAAGCTGTTCACGCAGCACGAAAGACGCCCCCACGGTGACCAGCTGCGCGCCGCCAGAAAGCGCATTGAGCGTGCCTGCGCGGGTGATGCTGCATCCTGTGGTGTGAAGCTCTGTTTCGGGAAACCCATCATCATCAAAGCTGCGATACGCCGGGTCTACCAGCGTCGAGCGCTGACGCAGCGGATTGATCTGACGCGGCACATCATTGCGCAGCACCCGCAGTTCGATATCGCGCGCTTCGGTCTGGCCCGGAGCCAGCGCAATCTCGACGATCCAGTCGCCGCAAGGTGGCAGCGGGCGGTACGGGTCGGCCGCCGCATTGGGCGGCAGAGCAACCGTGACGATCTCCACCCCGGTGCCCTCCACCGCCCCGTCAACCGGAGAGAAATCCCGCTGGAAGCCGTGATAAATCCCGAACTGGGCAAAGCCCTTATCCGTCGCAATGCTCTGATCCTTCGTCATGACCAATTGCAGGGCGGTATCCATGCGGATGGGCGCCTTGGGCATCGCGGGCGCAAACACCCCGGCCCCGGTTGGCGGCGTCACCTTGACCGAGAGAGAGGAATAGTCCGGTTTCAAACCACGCTGGCTGACGGCGATCTCCATATAGGTGGAGCCGCGGTTGTCGGGGGCGACACGCAGTACCGCACGGTGGGGGCGACCCGGCGCAATATTGGCATGCGCCGCAAGACGCGATTGCAGCGTATTGCCCGCAGGCAACACCACCCGCATCGGCACCTTATGCCTGCGATGCCAATACGCCATGGCCTGCTCCAGCGCGGAGGCCACCAGATGACCACCGTTCTTGCCCACCCCACCCAGACCAAAGCTGAGGTTGATAATGAGCGGGAAGGCCGCATCCGCCGCACGCATCATGGCTTCGGTGCGGCGCATAATATCGTGAACGCCAAGGATCATGGCCCCGGCCATAAAGGTGGCTGCCGTGTCGCTGACCATCGCCGTGGGCAAATTCACCGCCACAATCGGGAATTTCTCTGGTGCGGCGTCCATCTCGCCTCCGCGCCCCGCGCCCGCCGCCAGATCCGCGACATGGGTGCCATGCAGGCGACGATAGCGAAACGGCCCGCTCCCCTTTTTGCCAATGGGGGGAAGGTTGCGATAGAAACGGTCCTCGTCGTAACCCGCCTCTTGCAGGCGCTGTTCAATCTCGGCGCGGCTGAACACATGGCCAAAGGGGACATCCGCGCTCCCGGCCCGCAGGCATTGCGCGTCCTGTTGCCAGAGAGAGGCAAATCGGCTGCGCTGCCCCGCATCCATGCGAAACGCAGGATGCGCAAAGGCGATGCCATCGTCGATCACCCCGATCACCGTGCTGTCTTTGGGCACCAAGGGCACCTCCGCCGCACCGGTGCCCGGCCCTGTTGCCAATGTGCAATCTGCAGCGCCGGGCAGAACAGGTGCGATCAGCGTGCGATCCCGCAGCCCGTCGCGCATGCGGGCCATCAGGGTATCCAACGGCCCCTCTTCCTCCTGGTCTGGCAGCGGCAGTCCCTTGTGTAAGGCCTGCCCCTGATCCGTCGTCAGCAGCAGGGGCGGCAGGCCAGCCGCGGCATCCGGTGCCTCAAGATCCAGCGCCAGAAGGCGGGTATGCAGGCCCTCCGCTCCGGCGGCGCGCAATTCGTCATCCAGCGTGTACCACCAATGCGCCGAAGGGTGCCGGGGCAGCGGGCGCAGTGGCCCGGCCCGGTCTTGTCGCCAAAAGAGCGCCATGATCATGCCTCCTGCAGAGCTGCGCTGCGATGCAACTCATCGACACAGGTCTGCCAGAGCCAATGCAGTTGCGGACTATGGCGCAGCGATAGATCCACGGTGGTCAGCGTGGTCACGGTCTGATCGTTGATCGCGCAGCCGGTGCGCAGCGCATCCAGCGTGTCGATGTTGTAATCCGCCGCGCCAAAGGCCTGCATCTGCGCGTCCAGTTGACGCCATTGCAGTGGCGCTGCTTCTGTCTCATTCGGAGCGGGCGTTTGAACGCGCGCCAGCACATACCGCGCCAGCGTATCGCCCAACACTGCACCAGCGGCGCTGTCGACCGGGAAATGCACCCCCGCCACCGTGCGACTGACGGCAATACGCACCGCGAGACGGTCACATTGGCTGCAGAATTGCGACAGCCAAGACTCGGCATCGCCTTGCAGAGTTGTCGCAAGCTCTTCGGCCATCGCCTTGAACAATGTCGCGAGAAAGATCGCCTCGGTCGCGTGGCCGCTGGGCAAAGTGCCGTGGTCCGGGGTCTGTATCATGGGCTGCACTTGCGCAGAAAAGCTCGCCGGGCGCGGGCAGCCAAACCCGTGTTTGATGCGAAACTGGACGGTTGCGCAAAAGCGCAGAGCCGCCGCAATGAACCGGAATATGGCCTTGCCGCGCGCCGGATGAAAATGCGCCAGCGCCGAAAAGAAAGACGTCAAATCAGAGAGTTGAACATCAATCTCCTCCATCCGGTCCGCACGTAAATCTGCATAGTGATGAAGGTAATCCAACTGCTGTTCAAAGATATCCGCCCCCGGCGCTGCAAGACGCATGAGGTCGACCTTTGGCGCGCTGCCAAGGGCGTCGGCGTGACAAAGATAAGCCACCCCATCGGGCGCATCCGTCTCTTGTGCCACCAGATTGATCACCACAGGTGCGATCAGCTCATAGTCGATCACCGCAGCCTGCGGCGTGCCCGCCAGATGTTCGAGGCTTGCGGTGTCAAAACGGCTGACGGCCTTGGCAGCGGGCGGTTGCCAATTGCCGATGATGCCCTCGCGGCTGAGCATAAGCGCGGTCGTCATGGCCGCACTATGGTTTGAGCCGGGAAACCCGCCCCCCGTTTGGCCGGTATGACCGGTGTGACCCGAAGGCCAAGCTACACCACTTTGTCCCGTGTGGCCTGTATGTCCTGTATGTCCAAATCGCGCCATTGTTCCCATCCCCCAGATGATTGATGCCGTGCCGATCCCACTGAGCAGCTGCTTTAGAAAAGCAGCAGCCTCACCGCAGGTACCGTGAAAAGTTCGTGAGAACCGGCGGAGCCACTGGCGGAAAGCCTGCGCGCCCTAAAGGCAATTCGGGGCGAGGATCAGGCGAGACCCGCGCGGCGCAAGTTCCCTGAGGGGTATTCCGGTTCGGACAGATCCGACATGTCAAAGCCGGGTTCGAGATCACGCATCCGATCCTTTAGCGTGTCCACCACCTCGCCGTCGCCGCGCTGCTGTTCAAGGGCTGCGAGATAGCGCAAGGGGGGGCGGAAACTGGGCACCAGCGAATGGGCCATGCGGCTGTGTACGCGCGCCGCCTCGTAATTGCCGACCAGCGCTGCCGAGACCCCTGCCTGCATCTCCCACCAATGGCGAGAGCGAGAAAACCGACCGATTTGCAACGCCTTGCGGGAATATCCCGCCGCGGTTTCCAACTGTCCCATGGCAATTTCGGCATTGGCCCAAGAGGCCCAGGCCAGCGGGTTGGACGGGTTCAGCGCGGTGGCATCACGGGCCAGTTCTCCGGCGGCGATCGGATCTTGTCCGGTCAGTAGGAACACATGTGACGCGGCCGCCTTGAGGGCTGCGTTTTCGGGCTCGGACTGCAACGCACGACGCGCAAGATTGGCCGACAGCTGCGCCTGATGGCCGGGGTCAAGATCGGTGCTTTCGACGATCAGATTGGCCTGAATAAAGGCCCGCCATGCGAGGAAGATCCCTTTTGGCACACGTTCATAGGCCGCTTGCAGGTCGCTGTCCGCCTGATCCAGATCCGGGCGATCCATACTGAAGATATTGCGCAATGCACGAAACCCCAGAAGGCTCGCGCTGATCTTGTTCTTGCGGGTCTCACTGAGCGAGAGCGCATCCACCGCCGCCTCTTGTGCGCGGTAGGCCAGTTGCAGCAATTCATCGTCATCATAAAGCAGCAAATCCTGCTGCATGCCGCGCCAATGGGCGGTCCAGTTGCTCTGTCCGTTGGAATGGCCGGGCATTACCACGCGCAACAACGTCTCGCGTCCGGCCTCAAGGATCTGGGTTTTGACCAGCGTGTGATCTGCCGCAACGCTGTCATCGGAGGTATACCGGAACTCCAGGGGTGCGAGATCAGCGAGACCTTTTTCGATCTGACACTGGAAGACCTCATTTGCGGTCTGCATGTCCAGTTGATCCGGAGAGGTCCGGTTGAAATAGACGATCGGCTCGCCGGTTGGTGGCTCGGGGGATGTCCGTTCCGCACCGTCTTGGGGCGCGCACGGCGCACTCAAAGCCGCGCGTTGTTCCAAGAGCCAGCCATCAAAGGGCGCGGGCAGGTCCAGACCTTCGAGAAATTCGCCAGACGTGGTGGCCAAAGGCTCTGCCGCATTCGTCGTGACCAAATCCGGATTGAGTGTGAGCGTGCCATGTTCCGACAGTATTACATCCGCCTGCGCAAAGGCCTTGCGGAGCAGGCGCAACTCCTGCCGCAAACTGGCGGAGGCCTGCGCCTTTCCACGCCCCTGCCAAAGCAGGTCCTGCAACCAATCGCGGGTGCGCTGTCTTTTGCGACCGGTGGCAAGCGCCGCGATCAGCGCTCTGCCGCGTTTGCTGGGCAGATGCAGAACATCCCCCTCCGAAGTTGTCACCTCGAAGGGGCCGAACAAATTCACATGATATGTAATATGCTCTGGCACGTTGTCTGCCCGCATCCCAACCCGATCCCCAAACCCGAGTATCGGAAATCTGGCCATGACCTGTCAACACATCTCAAAAGATGCATTTATGAGGCAGTTTTAGTCTGCACCGGCCAGTGGGTGAAAGCAGGCCGCAGAAACCGAGTCTGACTGTACCTCAAGCGAGGGAACCGCCCCCGCGCAGACCTCGGTGGCGCGCGGACAGCGGGCGCGAAAGGCGCAGCCCTCGGGCGGGTTCAGCGGGTCGGGGAGTTCGGTCTCTTTGGCCTCGGGCGCGGCAAGGGCGCGGCCCACAACCGGCGCGCTGTCGGCCAAAAGCCGGGTGTAAGGATGGCGCGGCGCGGCAAAGACCTGATCGGCGGGACCGACCTCGACCACGGAGCCAAAATAGAGCACCGCGACGCGATCACTGACCGCCTCTACCACCGCGAGATCATGGCTGATAAAGATATAAGTCAGGCCGAATTTCTGTTTTAGATCAGCAAGAAGGTTCAACACCTGCGCCTGCACGGACACATCCAGCGCGGACACAGGCTCATCCAAAATCAATATACGCGCATCCGCCGCCAAAGCGCGCGCAATGCCGATCCGCTGCGCCTGTCCGCCAGAAAATTCATGCGGGTAGCGGTCGAGAAACTCCTCGCGCAGGTTCACCGCAGCAAAGATCTCTGCAATGCGAGCGGTGCGCGCCTTGGCGTCCATGCCGTGCAGATGCCGCAGGGGCGCGTCCATGATCTGGCGAATGGTTTTGCGCGGGTTGAGGCTGCTGATCGGGTCCTGAAAGACATATTGGATCTTCTGCCCAAAGGTGGCCGGGTCCGCGTTATCAAGCGGTGCACCGTTGATCTCGATCTGGCCGGTGGTCGGCGGCAGCAAGCCCACCAGCATCCGCGCCAATGTGGATTTTCCACACCCCGACTCACCCACGATGCCGAGGGTTTCGCCATGTTCCACCGTCAGCGAGAGCGGCTGCACCGCCTTGACGCCCGCCTTGGGTGCGCCGAACGGGCGTTTGCCCACCGGGAAGGTCTTGCTGAGGTCGGTGAGTTTCAGTGCCGCGCTCATGCCGTGGCCTCCTGCACTGGGATTTCAGGGTCGATACAGCGGATGTTGCGCGCAGGCCCAAAGGGGCCAAGCGAAATATCCCCGCTGCGACAGGCACTTGCGGCCTTGGGACAACGATCTGCAAAGGCACAACCTGCGGGCAGTTTGTCCACCACCGGCGGCAGGCCGGGAATGGCTGCCAATTGGCGTCTGCCCTGACCCAGTTCCGGCACGCAGGCCATCAGCCGCGCGGTATAGGGATGGGCCGGCGCATTGAGGATGGCATCGGTGGGGCCTTCCTCGACAATGCGGCCCGCATACATCACCGCCACCCGGTCACAGAGCTGCGCCACCACACCAAAATCATGGGTGATGAAGATTATCGCCAAGCCCCGCTCGCGCCGCAAATCATCCAGGAGCGCAAGGATCTGCGCCTGCACCGTCACATCGAGCGCGGTTGTGGGTTCATCCGCGACAATCACCTCCGGGTCATTGGCCAGCGCCATGGCGATGCCGACCCGTTGGCGCATGCCACCCGACATCTCATGCGGGTAATTGTCCACGCGCGCCTCGGCATTGGGGATGCGCACGGATTTCAAAAGTTCAATCGCGCGGGCGCGGGCCTCGGAGGTGCTGGTGCGATGATGGCTCTGGATCGCCTCGATGAGCTGCGCGCCAACTGTATAGAGCGGGTGCAACGTCGCCAGCGGATCCTGAAAGATATAGGCCACGCGGTCACCGCGCAGACGGCGCAGGGTCTCATAGGGCGCACCGATCAGATCCTCGCCCTTGTAATGCACCGCTCCGCCGGTGATGACACCGGGGGGCGAGGCCACCAGCCCCATGATCGACAGCGCCGTCACGGATTTACCAGAGCCACTTTCACCAATAATACCAAGGCATTCGCCCGGTCTTACCGAAAGGTCAACTCCGCCCACGGCCTTGTAGATGCGATCCTTCACGTGGAACTGGGTTTGCAGGCCGCGCAGGCTCAGGATGCCGTCGCCTTCGGGCTGCGGCACGGGGTCTGTGCGGCGCACCATGGTGGTCGGCATCGGGCGGCTGAGCGCGCCGGATTTCAGACGCGGATCAAGGGCGTCGCGCACGCCATCGCCCAGAAGATTGATTGCCATCACGATCACAAGGATCATCGCACCGGGCACCACGGAGGTATGCGGATTGGTAATCAGCGCCGAACGCGCCTCCCCCAGCATGGAGCCCAGATCTGCTTGCGGCGGCTGTGAGCCAAGACCAAGGAAACTGAGCCCCGCCGTCTCAAGGATCATCCAGCCGACGGTGGTGGACATGGCGATCACGATCACCGGGATCACATTGGGCACCACCTCTGTGATAATGATCCGGGCATTCGACATCCCACATAGCCGCGCCGCATCGACGAATTCCTTATGCGCGATACCGACAGTGACGCCACGAATGTTGCGGGCAAAGAAGGGGATGTTGACGGCGGCCACCGCGATCAGCGCGTTCAGCAGCCCCGGACCAAGTGCTGCGACAATCGCAAGCGCCAGCAGGATATAGGGAAAGCCCATCAGCATATCGACGCCGCGCATGATCACATTGTCCACGCGCCCGCCATAAAACCCGGCGATCACGCCGATGGCCGCCCCGATGGTGGCCGCCGCCACCGCCGCCGCAAATCCCACCGCCAGCGACAACCGCGTGCCCCACATCAGGCGGCTGGCGAGATCGCGACCAAGATGGTCGGTGCCCAGCAACGCCCCTTCGCTAAAGGGTTTTTTGAACCGCTCTGCCGTGTTGGTCACATCCGGGTCGGGCAGCGGCAAAATGGGTGTCAGCAGCGCCAGCAGCACCACCACCGACATCACGATGAGCCCCGCCAGCGCGAGACGGTTGCGGGACAAAAGACGCAGGAAACTCATGCCTTGATCCTCGGGTCCAGAAGGCTTTGGGCAACATCGACGGCGATGTTGAAGAGCACATAGCAAGCAGCCACAAAGACCACGCCACCCTGCACCAGTAGAATGTCACGTTTGAGGATGGCATCGACCAGCATGCGCCCGACGCCGGGCCATTGAAACACCATTTCGATATAGACCGCGCCTGAGAGCACAAACCCGGCCTGAATGCCCAGCACCGGGATGATCGACACCATCGCCGCGCGCAGACCATGGCGCCAGATCACGCTGCGCTCGTGCACGCCTTTGGCGCGGGCGGTGCGGATGAAATCCTGCCGCAGAACCTCCAGCATGGCGGAACGTGACAGGCGCGCGATAACGCCAGTGGCCACCACCGCCAGCGCAATGGCGGGAAGTGTCAAATGACTGATAAGGGCCGAGAGATCCCGCGCGCCGTAGATCGGCCACATGCCGGAGACCGGAAACCAGCGCAGGTTCACCGCGAAAATCAGGATCATCATCATGCCGAGGAAAAACGACGGGATCGAAATGCCCAGAAGCACCGCAAATGTAATCGCCTTATCCGCCAGCCCGTATTGGCGCGCCGCCGAGACCACACCTGCCGCAACGCCAAGGATCGAACAGATCACAAAGGATGTGCCCGCCAGCACCAGCGTTGCATTGAACCGCTCCAGCACCTCGTCCAGAACCGCACGATTGAGCGAGAAGCTGCGGCCAAAATCGCCCTGCAACATATTGCCGAGCCAGATAAAGTACCGCTGCACCAAGGGCTTATCTAGACCGAGATCGCGATTGAGCTTCTCCACATTCTCGGGCGTCGCATAAGAGCCCAGGATCGCCGTGGCCGGGTCGCCCGGGATCATCGCCATGATCAGAAACACGATGACCGAGATCCCCAGAAGGACCGGCACCGCGGAGATGAGCCTTTTTATTATATAGCCAGTCATGGCGCGCCTTCCTGCTCTGCCGATTGGGGGGAGCGTATTTCCGGGGAGGTTTCAGCAGAAACTCCGGGGAAACGGGGGCCGCGCGCGCCCCGCAGGGGCGCGCGCGGGTCGGATCGGGCAAAGCCCGATCCGAAACCTCTCATCAGTTCTTGGTCACATCACCGAGCAGCAGGAAGAACGAGGGCTGCAGGGCAAAATTGCCCACCCGCTCCGAGGTCACCGCGTTCTGCTTCCAGTTGGCGACAAAGACCCAAGGCGCATCTTCCTGCACGATGGTCTGCATCTCCTGATAAAGCTTGGCGCGCTCGTCCTGATCGGTCGCAACGCGGGCCGCTTCCAAGAGCTCATCCACCTTCGGGTTGGAATAATAGCCGGAGTTGAAGCCGCCCTTGTCGGGCCATGCATCGGTGCGCAGCGCAAGGAAGGGCAATGTGTCCGGGTCATTGGTCATCCAGGCCATCTCGGCCATGTCGGCCTTGCCCTCCAGCCCCGGATTGACCTCGCCCAGGAAGGTGTTCCACTCGTAGGTTTCGATCTTCACATCGAGCCCCACGGCATTGAGGTCCGCCTGAATCGCGGTGCCCATGGCGATAGGATCAAGCATACCAGAGCCGCCCTCAGTCACATAGAACGTCAGCTCGGCCCCTTCTGCACCCGCCTCGGCCAGGAGTTCACGCGCCTTCTCGGGGTCATAGGGATAGGGTTCGAGCGTCTCATTGTACGCCCAGGCAAAGGCGGGCGGGGTCGGGCCTGCGGCGACCTCGGCGGTGCCCTCAAGCACATCGTTCACGATCGCGGATTTGTTGATCGCGTAGTTCGCCGCTTGGCGGACGCGCTTGTCGGCGAAGGGGCCTTCCTTGGCGTTGAGGATCAGGAACCAAACGTGCGGACCGGCCTGTTCATGCACGGTAAACGCATCACCCTGGAATTCCGACAGCGCCACCGGCGGCACCTCGACCATCAGGTCAATACCACCGGCCAGCATTTCTGCCGTGCGGGTGTTGGCATCGGTGATCGGGCGGAAGACCACCGCGTCCAGCTCTGCCGCGCCGTCCCAGTAGTCGGGGTTTTTCTCAACCACCACGGCCTCGTTCGAGCGCCACTCGGCAAATTTGAATGCGCCGGTGCCGGAGGGGTTGCGGCCGAACTCCGCGCCATGGGTCTTGACCGCCTCGGGCGAGACAATCAGGCCCGTGGGATAGGCAAGGTTCGACAGGAACGGCGCATAGGGCGCGTTCAGCTTGAATTTCACTGTCAGGTCATCGACCGCCTCGACGCTCTCCACGGCAGAGAAGAAGAAGGCCAGCGGGAAGGGGCCGGTGTTGTGGAAGGGGTGGTCCTCATTGAGCATCCGCTCGAAGTTGAACACCACCGCCTCGGCATTGAAGGCGCTGCCATCGTGGAAGGACACGCCCTCGCGCAGCGTGAATGTATATTCGGTGCCATCCTCGGAAATGCTCCAGTCGGTGGCCAGTGCAGGCTCCACCTCCAGTGTGCCGTCCTTGTAGCGCACAAGCCCGTCATAGACGTTCATCAGGATGCGGAAGTCGTTCACCGCCGTCACCGCCGCCGGGTCAAGCGCCTTGGGTTCTGCGATCTGGCCGACGATCAACACGCCCGGCGGTGTCTGCGCCGCCGCGGGTGCCACGCCCATCGAAACCCCGGCCAGAGCCGTCGTCGCGAACATTGCAGCCAGTGCGCCGCGCCGCGTCATCTCAAGAAATTTCATGTCGGATCCTCTCTGCTGAGATTTATTTTTCATGATTAATTGTATCCACGCAAATTTTCATGATAAATACAAGTCTAAACCTGCAAGACCCCCGTCCGGAGACCACAATGACCTTTTCAATCCTGATGTATGACCGTGAGACAGGCAGTTTTGCAGCGGCGGCGGCCACTGGCAGCCTGTGCGTCGGCGGCTGGGTTTTGCGCGGAGATATCGAATCAGGGCTGGTGGCCTCGCAGGGGACCGCGCCCAGTACATTCTGGCGCGATGACGTGCTGCGGCGGATGTATAGCGGAGACCGGGCAGAAGCGGCGGTGGCGCAGGTTACAGATGCAGATCCGGGGCGCGGACATCGGCAATTGCTGGCGCTTGATCGTTGCGGCGGCACTGGCGGGTTCACCGGCATGCAGAGTGTAAACTACGCAGGCCATATGACAGATCGCGATCTGGCGATCGCTGGCAATATGTTGGCGGGACCACAGGTTTTGACGGCGATGCATGAGGCGGTACAGGGCGAATATGCCACGCTATCTGACCGAATGCTGGCAGTTCTGGATGCCGCCGCAACGGTTGGGGGGGATGCGCGCGGGCTGCAATCCGCAGCCCTTTTGGTGCTGTCACCGGAGCGCCCGCCGCTGGACCTGAGAATCGATTATAGCGACGACCCGCTGCCCGCCTTGCGTGCCCTGTGCCTGCGGGCGCATCGCTCGCCCTATTATGACTGGCTCACAGAAGTTCCGGTGTTGAAGGACCGCCACCGGGCGGTGCTGCCGGACGCCAGCTAACGCTGCTCACCAATAAAGCGGCGCGCCAGTTGCGCTTCTTGCGATTGCATTTGCTCCTCTGCGCCCTGCATATGCGAGGCCATAATCTGCCGCGCAGCCTCCGCATCGCCATCGCGCAGGGCTGTCACCAATTGCATCTGATGCTCGCGCCCGCGCCGCCAGAGTTCCGGGTTTGGTGGCTCATAGAGTTTGCGATAGATGGTCATATCGGTGAGCACCCGCGCCATGAAGGAAATCACAAACCCCAACAGCGCATTGCCTGAAAACTCCGCCAGCCGCGCGTGGAATTCGAGCGAGGAGATATGCTGCTCCTTCTCTTCCTCAGCCGACCGCGCCGGTTCTGGATACCGGGCCGCGAGGGCTTCCATCTCAGCCAATTGCGTCTCATTCAAGCGGCCGGCAAGGCTCGCTGCAAGTTCAGGTTCCAGCGCGCGGCGCATCTGGTAGATGTCTGCAATCGACAGGTTCTGAAAGTAGAAATAATTCGCCAAGAGCGACCGGGCGCGGTTGGCAGAGACCTTATCGACGAAACTGCCGCCCCCCGGACCGGTTCGGGTGATGATCAGCCCCTGCGCCTCAAGGATGCGCATCGCCTCGCGCACGGTGCCCTTGGACACACCAAATTGCGCGATCATCTCCGTTTCATTGGGCAGCTTGTCGCCCTGCTGGAGGTCTCGCTCCACCACCCATGTTTTGATTTCATCCGCGACCCGCACAGGGCGGGAGCGCTTGGGTTGTTTAGGGCTATTGCTCTTACTACTCATCACCCGCCGCTCTTTTATCATGATAAAAACATAGACGGGAAAGCGGCGGGGGTATAGACCTCAATTCATCATGATAAATTGGGGAATGGGCCATGGATTGGGGACAGGAAGCACAACGACGCTTGGACAAGATTGCGACCTGCAGCAGCCCCGGCCCCGGCGTCACCCGCCTGCCCTATACCCCCGAACACGCGGCCGCCATAGAACAGATCAGTGACTGGATGTGCCGTGCGGGCCTTGAGCCAAGGCTGGACGCAGCCGCCACGCTGGTTGGGCGCAGTGCGTCACCCTCTAATGGCGCGGCGGTGCTGATCGGCTCGCATCAGGACAGCGTGGTTGAGGGGGGGCGTTACGATGGCATCATGGGGGTGCTGATCGGCTGCCTCGCGCTGGAACGGCTGGCGGCGGAGGGCACGGTGCTGCCTTTCCCCGTTGAGGTGCTTGCCTTTGCCGATGAGGAAGGTGTGCGTTTTCCAACTGCGCTGATTGGGCCGCGCGCCATCGCAGGCAGCTTTGACCCAGAGGTGCTGGAGATGTGTGACGCCGATGACCTGCGCCTGCGCGATGCGCTGGAGGATTTTGGCGGCAGACCGGATGATATCGCCGCAGAGGCGCGCGGCAAGGACGCCGCCCGCGCCTATCTGGAAGTTCATATCGAGCAAGGTCCGGTGCTGGAACAGAACGACGCTGCGGTCGGAATCGTCACCGGCATCTGCGGCATCGAGCGCAACAGCGTGAGCTTTGGCGGCGAAACCGGTCATGCGGGAACCGTACCAATGGAAGGGCGGCGTGATGCGCTGGTCGCGGCATCTGAGTTCATCGTGAAGGTCCATGATGCGGCTCGTCGTATCGATGGGCTGCGCGCCACCATCGGCACGCTGGCGCTGAAACCGGATGTGGTGAACGCCATTGCGCGGGATGCGACGCTGACGCTGGAAATCCGCGCTCTTTCCGATGCGGCGCGGCTGGAGTTTGCCGCTGCTGCGCAGGTTTGGGGCACCGAGATCGCTGGGACACGCGATGTGAGCTTTGCAATGTCGAAAACCTACGAGCAAACCGCCGTGCCCTGCGCGCCAGACCTGATCCAGACCCTTGAACAGGCCGCTGAGGATGCGGGCCAAAATGCGCCGCTGCTGCCATCGGGCGCCACCCATGATGCCTCTGCGATGGCGGACCTTTGTGATATTTCGATGCTCTTTGTCCGCTGCAAAGACGGGCTGAGCCACCGCCCCGAAGAATTTGCCTCCGCCGAGGACATGGGGCCTGCGATTGACGTGACCTGTGCCTATCTGCGCCGACTGGCGAAAGGGTGATCGGGGTTATGCGGCGAAACGCGCGCCCAGCGCCCGCAGATCGCGGCGTGTCAGATCGGTGCGCGCCAACTGGCAGTATGTGCTGGCGACATAGCTGCGCCCCAATGATCCACTGAGACGGCGCGCCAAGAACAGGTCTGGGAACACATCGAACAATTCCCGGCGATCATCATCTGCGAGACCACGCAACGCCTCCGGGCCAGGCCAGAAGGTCTCTGTTGCGATCCCTTCGGCAAAGATGACCTGATGTGTTTCAGTCATCAGGTGGATGTAGCTCACCCCTGTCTGCGGGCGGCAGCGGGCGACACGGTCAGGCAGGAGCGCATGCAACAGCCGCGCGCGCACAAAGGCCTCGTTCATATGACCGAGATCCCCCAACCGCGGACGGTCCAGCATAAATCGGTGCTGCGGCGAGATCATCAGGGGCCGGTCATTCGCAAAAGGGCCACCGGGGTGCAACACCAGCGGCATAAGGTGGGGTTGCGCGATGAGGTCGTCACCGCTCAGATCGCGTCGTCCAGTCCAGATCACCGGCTGGAGCCCATTGTCCGCCGTCTGCAGCAAATCCCCTGTGCGGATCTGCTCCACCGGGATTGCGCCGCGGGCCGTCGCGATGCGAATGCCCGGCGTGAAGCAAGGAATACCTGCCGCATAAAGCTGAGGTTGCGTGTTGATCATCGAGGGCGCAACGCCCTTTAGCACCAACTGCTCACCATCGGGGAAGGTGAGGACCGCGCTCCCCGATCCATCATCGGTGACAATAACATCAGAGGCTGTCACCAGCCCGCCTGCACCAGACCCGCCGCTCAGCCCACTGACATCGATCTGATCATTGTAGAACCCATCCAGATCATCATCCGTGAGATCAAAATCCGAGATTGTGTCGGCCCCACCGGAGGTGGTCATGACAAAACGGTCGTCGCCACCCCCACCGGTGAGGCTGTCATCGCCTGCACTGCCCGTCAGCGTATCGGCCCCCGCGCCTGCGTCGACATTGACACCGGTGCTGGACGCGCTTGCATCCAGACTGTCGTCAAAATCCGTCAGCCGCAGCCGTTCGATTTCCTGAAAATAGGCGGTATCGCTGCCGCCCTCGATGATGCCGATTTCTGCACCGGTAAAATTGACCGAAGCCCCGCTGCTCCGTCCGGAGAGATCAACGAGATCGTCATCAACGCCGCTCTCCCCCCCGATAATCGTATCGACGCCCGAATTGTCAAAGATCTGAAAGGTGTCGTCATCGGCGTCGCCCTTCAGCTCGTCATTGCCGGTGCCGCCGATCAGGGTATCGGACCCCGCCCCGCCCTGAATGAGATCATCGCCTTCTTGGCCTGACAGATAGTCGTCCCCATCGCCGCCGTCGACTGTATCGGCGTCAGTACCTGCCCAGATCGTGTCATCGCCATAGTCCCCATCAAGGGTGTCGGCGCCGGTTTCACCGTATATGACATCATCCCCATACATCCCGAGGACCAGATCATCGCCAGAGCCAGCAAAAACTGTGTCATTCAAGCCCGACGCGCCGAAATTCACGGTTGGGTTCGCGCCCCCTTGAATGGTGCCGAGGTACCAATCATCCGGGTGGCGCAATTCCCAGTTATACTCCTCATAAGTGCTCTGAGTCAGTGTGTCGCCCGCTTGGATGGTTGCGTAATATTGCAGATGACCAGAGCCATCTATCCACCACAGCTCAATCGGGCCATCGGCGGAATTGGTCACGGTGAGCGACGTGGGTGTTGTGCCCGTTCCGGACGCTGCAGAAGAGAGGGACGCCCACACATTGTCAGCATAAACCGAGTCGTTTCCCGCTCCCGCTAAAATACTGTCCTGACCATCCCCGCCCGTAAGATTGTCATTGCCTGCGCCGCCGTCGATGGTGTCGTCACCCTGATCACCCGAAAGCGTATCATCTCCTCCTGCTCCGATCAGACTGTCATCGCCGTCGGATGCTTCGATGTAGTCACTCGCGTCGTTGCCGGTGATGATATTGAAATCGTCTAAGCTGGTTGGGCTTCCCAAATTGGAATCAGTGCTGCCATTTCCATCTTCACCGACGCGATACCATGCCCCCCCGTGCCAGATTGAGATTATGCGTGCCTCTGCATCGATATCTACGTAGTAGGTGCTTGGAAGAGCGCGAAAATCCAGCCAATGGCCGCCGCTGGATTCAGATATCGAAGACCAGAATCCGGGGTCATTATAATTTGCGGACGTTACGCTATAGGTCGTCATTTGCTTCCGAATTCACACCATCAACACCACATAGACCGACCCCCAAAGCAAGAGAGCCTGTGACGCGCGCGTGCTGAAAACTGGCATTCGCGCGATGCGATTGAGCCTAGAAAAGATGAATTAATACCGGCTCAAACCGACCGCAAAATCACCGGTATCATCATTAAATCAGCGCAAGGAATTGGTCTTTTCTTGAGGTGGGCAAACGGAAAACCGCCCGCAGACCTGCTGCGGGCGGCGCAATCGTGTTGAGGGGGTTGGATCAGCCCAGCACGGATTTGACCGCGCGCAGGGTGCCTTCGACCACCTGATCGGCCTCGGCACGGGTCAGGCAGAAGGGCGGCGCAAAGCCCAGGATATCGCCCTGCGGCATGGCGCGCGCGATGATCTTGTCCTGCTCCAGCAGTTTCGCCGAGACCTGCGGGCCAATCTTGTCGGCAGCGTCAAAGAAGGTGCGGCTGTCGCGGTCCTTCACAAATTCCACCGCGCAGAGCATGCCCTCGCCGCGTACATCGCCCACATTGGCGTGCGCGCCCAGCGCCTCGGCCATGGTGGCGTTGAGGTAGGCCCCCACCTCGCCGGCGTTGCTGACAAGGTTCAGCTCGTCGATGAGTTTCAGGTTGGCCACACCCGCCGCCGCCCCGATGGGGTGCGCGGAATAGGTCCAGCCGTGGCCGATGGGGCCGTTTTCATCGGTGCCCTGCTCCAGCACCTTCCAGACCTTGTCGCTGACGATGGAACCGGAAAGCGGCGCATAGGCAGAGGTAAGACCCTTGGCGATGGTGATGATGTCGGGCTCCAGACCGTAGTGATCCGAGCCGAACATGGTGCCCAGACGGCCAAAGCCGGTGACCACCTCATCCGCAACCAGCAGAATGTCGTGTTTCTTCAGAACTGTCTGGATCGCTTCCCAATAGCCTGCGGGCGGCGGCACGATGCCCCCGGTGCCCAAGATCGGCTCACCGATGAAGGCGGCGATGGTGTCGGCACCTTCACGCTCGATCAGAGCTTCCAGCTCAGCCACGCAATGGGCCACGAACTGCTCTTCGGTCTGGTTCAGATCCTCGCGGCGGAAGTAATAGGGCGCTTCGGTGTGGATCACCTGCTCGACGGGCAGGTCGAATTTCTTGTGGAACAGCTCAAGCCCGGTCAGGGAGCCAGTGACCAGCCCGGATCCGTGATAGCCGCGCCAGCGCGAGATGATTTTCTTCTTTTCGGGGCGGCCAAGGATGTTGTTGTAATACCAGATCAGTTTGACGTTGGTTTCATTGGCGTCCGAGCCGCCAAGGCCGAAATAGACCTTCGACATATTCTTGGGCGCGCGATCCAGGATCATCTTGGCCAGTGTGATCGACGCCTCGGTGCCGTGGCCCACGTAAGAATGATAATAGGCCAGCTCGCGTGCCTGATCGGCGATGGCCTCGGCAATCTCCTGACGGCCATAGCCGACGTTGACGCAGTAAAGCCCGGCAAACGCATCCAAGAGCTTGTTGCCGTCGCGGTCCTCGATAAAGACGCCGGAGGCGGTCTTGATCACCCGGTTTGCGCTCTCACCGCGCGCGTGCTGCGCCAGATGGGTCGAGGGGTGAAAGAAGTTGTCGCGGTCCCATTGGTCCAGTTGATCGTTCTTCAGCATGATCTGTCCTTCCTATTTCCGTGCTCCACCTGCGGGGTGGAAAATCTCGCATCATTCGAGGGTTACGCCCAGTCGCGGCAGACGTATTTGACCTCGGTAAACTCTTCCATGCCCAACCGAGCACCCTCGCGCCCCATGCCGGACTGTTTGGTGCCGCCAAAGGGGATCGGCGCGCCAGTGACCTTGGTGCGATTGACCGCCACCATGCCAAACTGCAACGCACGGCTCAGGCGATAGATCCGGCGCGGGTCGTGGCTGTGCACATAGGCAACGAGGCCATATTCGCTGTCATTGGCACGCTGGATCACCTCTTCCTCGGTGTCAAACGGCGTGATCGGCGCGACGGGGCCAAAGGTCTCCTCGCGCAGGATGGCCGCATTTGCGGGCACATCGGTCAACACGGTGGGTTCATAAAACAGCGGCCCCAGCGCGTGGCGTTTGCCACCACAGGCGAGGGTTGCTCCCTTTTCCAGCGCGTCGGCCACGTGTTGTTCCTGTTTTTGCACCGCTTTTTCGTTCATCAAGGGACCGATGTCGGGATCATCAATCCCCTTGCCCACAGTCAGCGCCTGCGTCGCTGCAACAAAGCGGGTGCAAAACTCGTCATAGATGGCGCGTTCAACAAAGATGCGGTTGGCCCCGAGGCAATCCTGCCCGGAGGTGGCAAATTTTGCCTTGATCGTTTCGGCCACCGCGCGGTCCAGATCGCAGTTTTTAAAGACAATGACCGGGGCATGTCCGCCCAGTTCCATCACCAGCCGTTTGACCGTCTCGGCGGACTGGCGATAGAGCAGTTTGCCAACCTCGGTAGAGCCGGTGAACGACAAGGCCCGCACTCGCGCGTCCCGTGTCCATGGCTCAACCACCACCGGGGCTTTGCCCGTAACCACGTTGAATACGCCCTTGGGGATGCCCGCGCGTTCCGCAAGCTCGGCCAATGCCAGCGCGCTGAAAGGTGTTTCACCAGAAGGATGCGCCACAACGGTGCAACCCGCCGCCAGTGCGGCTGCGGCCTTGCGGGTCAGCATCGCGGATGGAAAGTTCCATGGCGTGATCAATGCGGCCACGCCCACAGGTTCGCGCCACAGCTCCACCTCGGCATCGGGCAAATGGCTGGTGACGCCCTCGATATTGGGGCGTTTGGATTCCTCGGCATAGAATTCGACAAAGGCCGCGCCATAATCGATCTCGCCGCGTGCCTCAGAGAGGGGCTTACCCTGCTCCAGCACCATCAGGCGGGCGAGGTCTTCTTTGTGTTCGATCATCAATTCAAACCAGCGACGCAGGATGGCGCAACGGTCCTGCGGCAGCATCAATGCCCAGCTGGCAAAGGCGGCATGCGCCGCATCCACCGCGGCAGAGGAATCCTCTGCCGTCATCGCGGTCACATCACCGATGAAATCCCCGGTGGCCGGGTCATGAACGGCGACAACCTCGCCATTGGATGAGGCACACCATTTCCCATTTATGTAGGAAAACGAGCGCACTAGCGATTTGTCACTGATCTCCGCACGCGCGGACAGGGCCGATAACGACATGTCTGCTCCTCCTGAAAGTCTCAGGAAGAGTGTGCAGGGTGTTTTCAGAAGATGTGACTGAAGTTTGCCGGGTGGGCAGAGGATTCAACTGCCCTGCAGCAGGATTTCGAGAGGCGGCACGCCCGCGCCCTTTACGGGCTTGGTCACAATATAGGTGAAATAGCGGCTAAGACCGATGCGTGCATCCAGCATCGCGTCGATCAGCCGCTGGTAAGCATCGATGTCGCAGGTAACGATCTGCAACAGGTAATCAAAGCCACCGCCCAGCGCCCAGCAGGCCACCACCTCATCATAGCGCTGCATGGCGGCCTCAAAGGACTGAAAGCTTGCCGCCGTGTGATCCGCAAGTTCGGCCGCCACAAAGACGGTGACGTGCGGTGCGATTTTCTTGAGGTTGATGCGGGCGTTATACCCCTCGATCAGCCCGGCCTTTTCCAGCTTCTTCAGGCGTTCCCAGCAAGGCGTGGGCGACAGGCCCACCTGATCGGCCAGTGCTGCCTTGGTGATGCGGCCATCGCGGGACAGAATGCGGAGGATATCGAGGTCGCGCTGATCCAGATGCATGTCAGCCCTCGACCACACCGATCACGGCGGCGCAGTCACCGGATTTTATCATGCCGGGGAAATGGCGGCTGATCAGCACGCCACTGCGGCGGGCGCGGTATTCCACGGGGGCCTGCCCGGTGCGGTCGGGCGACCAGACGCGGGCGACCACATCGCCCTTTTGCACATGATCGCCAAGGTCGAGCATGATCTCGAAAAGACCGTCGTGCTCGCTGAACAGGAAACAATCCCCATCTGGCATATCGAGCGTCACCGAAGGATCAATCCGCATCTCGCCCTGAAAAATTCCAAAGTGGATCAACACATTGCGCAGGCCTTTCTTGGCGATGGCATTGCTGCGCGCGGTGGACATGCCGCCGCCGCCCAGTTCCGTGGTAACCAGCACCGTGCCCATATCCTCGACGGCGGTGTCGTACATGCCCTCGCTGTCGATCTCTAAAAGTTGCACAGAGTAAGGCGCGTTAAAGGCCTGCATCGCGGCGTAGCAGGCCTCCTGAAGGCCCTTGTCCTCAAGGATATGCGCCGCAGCGAAGGGCACAAAATCCAGCGTTTTGCCGCCAGAATGAAAATCCACCGCCACATCCGCCATCGGCAGGAGCGTGCGTTGGAAATAATCGGCAATCTTTTCAGTGACCGTGCCATCGGGACGGCCCGGAAACGCGCGGTTCAGGTTGCCCCGATCGATGGGCGAGGTGCGCGCGCTGGCGCGAAAGGCAGGATAGTTGAAATAGGGCACGATAATCAGCCGCCCGGTGACATCCTCGGCGCGGGTGGTGGCGGCAAGCTCTTGCAGCGCCACGGGGCCCTCGTATTCGTCGCCGTGGTTGGCTCCGGTCAAAAGCGCGGTTTTGCCCGTGCCGTTCTGGATCACCGTGATCGGGATCATCACGGACCCCCACGCGCTGTCATCCCGGCTGTAAGGCAGCTTTAGAAACCCGTGGTGCACACCGTCCTGATCCAGTGGAATCGTCGGAGAGATCGGATTGTCTTTCATCGCCTTGTCCTTTTGCCTGTCGGGAATGGAGCACCCTTCGCCTCAATTGCGGGGCCTCTCTCTATGTCACCAATACGAAGGCTGAGCGGGAATTCAAAGCCTTGTGTGCGCTCGCGCCATTCGCGCAGGTTGTTGCGCTCTCCCTAGTCGGAGCGCAGCCCTGCCCCCGCACGGTCGCGCGCGCGCACCTGATAGGGGGTCATGTTATACTCACGCCGATAGGCACGAGAGAGCGATGTTGACGAGGCAAAGCCGCTGGCAAAGGCAATCTCTGCAATGGGAAGGTTCGTGTCCGTGATGAGCTTGTTGGCAAGTTTCAACCGCAACTGCATGTAGTGCTTGGCCGGGGTGGTGTTGAGATGCGTCAGGAACAATCGTTCCAGATGGCGCACAGAAATCCCGGCGCGCTCGGCGATCTCAGCCGTGGGGAGCGGATGTTCGATGAACTCTTCCATGATGGCCATGGCACGTACCAAACGGGCCTCAAGGAGGTTGGTATTGCGGGCAGCCCCTTGGGGCTGTTCACCAGAATAGCCCCGTGCGGTGTCGATCATCAGCACGCTCGCCAGTTCGGCGCAATGTTGCGGTGCGAGGATCTGCGACAGGTAGCGCACCACCAATTCGGCACTGTAACCGCCCCCGGCAGAGGTCAGGAGACCTGCGTTATCCTCCACCAAGCGATCTGTGAGCGTTGGGTATTCTCCGGCCTCCCGCAGCGCGCGCAGGTCTTGCCAATGGGTTGTGGCCGGACCCGACAAGGGCGCGGACCGACGGATATAGGCGGTTGCCGCATCTGACAGCAAAAAGGCCGGGCGGCGCAGCTTTTGCATTGCACGCGCACGCGCCAGCCAGCTGCCTCCGCTGCAGTTGCGCCCGCCGATGACAAAGAGCACATCTTGCAGATATTGCAGCCCAATTGCCGGTTCCGCCCGGATCATCATTCCCGCAGTGCCCGTCACAACACCCGGACTGTCAGAGGTGATCCGCCATGAGAACCATGTGCCTGCTTCCAGCGCATTTGCGGCCTCAAACACCGCAAGGATCGAGGACAGCTCGATATGCGAAAACCCCGGCTGCACAAAAATCTCAACCGTCAATCGCGGGTTTTCACCGCTGGCGTCGGGCGGTGCGCTGGGAGTTGAGGGCGTGGGATTTACGTTCATGTTGGATCAAGACCCTACCCGGCTCGGGAGCACCTCCACAAGTCATCTCGAGCCGCTTTCTCGCAGCAATGCGTCACCGCAGGATCAAGCTGGTTCAGACGCTCGCTCTGCTGGGCCGGCGACACGGCGGGATCTTTTGGCATGCGTTTGCCCCTGCCCGAGGGACGGTCGGAAAGGCTATTGCCGAACGCTAAGATCCCCCTTAACAATCGCGCGTCGGTTTCCATTTGGAAATAATAGGGAATCCGCCACCATTCTTTGGTGAACCGGAACTGCCCCCGCAACTGTAGGCGCGGAGCGTCGGCGAACTGCCACTGCAGCCTTGGCTGTGGGAAGGCCCGCCGACACGATGAAACGCCAGTCAGGAGACCTGCCGACATCTGTTTTGCAACTTGGCTCGGACGGGGTGTCTGAGGAGGTGTCGAATGCACGTTGTCAGCAGCAAAGTTGACGCGGATCATAGCCAGATCAGGGATACGGGCCATTGCCGTCCGGTCGGTGGTCCAGTTCTGAAGCGGCATATCCTCTCTTTCTCCGGGTCCATCACATACCGGAGTTGATCCATGTATCCGAAATTCCTTCTGGCGAGCGCTCTTTGCGCCACCGGTCTTGGCTTTGCCGCGCAGGCTGACACCACCTATCCGCTCACGCTCGAAAATTGCGGATCGGAAGTCACCTTTGACAAAGCCCCCGAAACAACGGTGACCGTTGGTCAGGCCGCAACAGAGGTTCTGTACGCGCTGGGTCTGGGTGAAAAGGTCACCGGCACCTCGGTCTGGTTCACCAAGGTGCTCCCCGAATTTGAAGAACTGAACGCCGGGGTTGAGCGTCTTGCGGACAATGATCCCAGTTTTGAGAGCGTTGTGGCAAAGCGCCCCGGGCTGGTGAGCGTACAATATGAGTGGCATGTCGGCCCGCAGGGTATCGTTGCCACGCGCGAGCAATTCTCTGACCTTGGCATCCCGACCTACGTCCTGCCTGCCGACTGTGTGGGCAAAGACAACACCAAGGGGTCCGATGGCACCCGCCTTGAGATGTACGAAATGAGCAGCGTCTATCGCGGCATCGAAGAGATGGCGCAGATATTCAATGTTCCCGAGCGCGGCACAGAACTGGTGGCGAGCCTCAAAGCCCGCGAAACCGCCGCGATCGAGACCGCCAAGGCGCTTGATCTGACCGATAGCTCTGCGGTGTTCTGGTTCTCCTCGGCGGAGATGGACATCGACCCTTACGTCGCTGGGCAAGCTGGCGCACCCGCCTACATGATGGAGGCCCTCGGCCTGCGGAACGTCATCGAAAGCAATGAGGAATGGCCGACCGTCAGCTGGGAAACCATCGCGCGCGCCAATCCGTCGGTGATTGTGGTCGCCCGTATGGAACGCCGCCGTTTTGAAGCCGACGATGTTGAAAAAAAGCTGGAGTTCCTGCGCACCGATCCGGTTGCGAGCCAGATGGATGCGGTGAAAAACGACCGTATCGTGATCCTTGATGCCCATGCGATGGATCCCTCGATCCGCAATATCTCGGCGCTGGAAACGCTGGCCGAAGCACTGCCCGCATTGGATCAGTGATGAGCGACGCGGCACTCACCCGCCCCCTGCATCGACGTGTCACGCTGTGGGGCGTGCCGGGGATTGCCGTCTTGACGCTGGCCATTCTGGCTGGCGTCATTATTGGAGAGACGCCGCTGCCCATCCCCACGGTGGCGGCGGCGCTTGCCAATAACCTGTGGGATGCAGGCTATGTAATCGATCCCATTGATGCCGGTATCATCTGGAGCTACCGGCTGCCCCGGACCTTGGTCGCGGCGGCCTGCGGCGCCGGGTTGGCGCTTTCGGGCGTGGTGCTGCAATCGCTGGTGCGCAATGCGCTGGCCGATCCTTATTTGCTCGGTGTCTCCGCCGGGGCTGGCGCCGGAGCGGTTACCGTGACTGTCTTAGGCGTCGGCGGCGGCCTCTTGGGGATCTCGACAGGTTCTTTTATCGGCGCGGCATTGGCCTTTGGTGTTGTATCATTGTTGGCGCGCGCCGCTGGGGGTGGCCCCGCACAACTGGTTCTGGCCGGGATAGCCGGGTCGCAATTGTTCAATGCGGTCACGTCTTTTCTGATCGCAAAGTCGGCAAATGCCGAACAGGCGCGCGGGATCATGTTCTGGCTGCTCGGGAACCTGTCGGGTGTGCGCTGGCCGGATGTGTCACTCGCGGTGCCTACAGCGGTTTTAGGTTTTTTCGTCTGCCTTTGGTTCGCGCGGGCCATGGATGCGTTTTCCTTTGGTGCGACCTCGGCGGCCGCGTTGGGCATACCGGTGCGCCGGGTGCAAATCGCCCTGATCGGAGCTGTGACACTGATGACCGCCGCCATGGTGAGCCTTGTTGGGTCCATCGGTTTTGTCGGTCTCGTGATCCCGCACGCCATGCGCTACGTTGTGGGACCGCGCCATGTGCGGCTGGTGCCAGCGACCGCCCTTGCAGGTGCGGTGTTCTTGATTGCCGCCGATATCGCATCACGCGTGTTGATCCCCGGACAGGTGGTGCCCATCGGGGTGGTCACCGCATTGGTGGGCGCGCCCGGCTTTGCGCTGATCCTCATTCACAATCGGAGCCGGGTATGAAACTGACCGCCACATCACTGGGTTGGCGCGCAGGCACCAGAGCAATCGTCGAAGATGTCTCTGTGCAGATTGAGCCGGGAGAGACCTTTGGCCTGATCGGCCCGAACGGGTCTGGAAAGTCGACCTTGCTAAAGCTGCTGGCGGGGCTTGCCAAGCGCGGCAAGGGCACGGTGCATCTGGACGACCGCCCCCTCGCGGATCTGTCCCGGCGCGAGATCGCGCAGAGCATCGCCTTTGTGGAGCAGATCGCGGACACCTCGGAGCGACTGACAGTCCGCGATGTTGTGGAATTGGGGCGCACGCCCTGGCTCTCGGCTCTCTCTCCGTTTGATGATCATGATCGCTCCATCGTGATGGACGCACTGCAGGCCGTGGACATGGCGGATATGGTCGATCAGGCTTGGGCGACCCTTTCGGGCGGTGAACGCCAGAGGGTTCAGATCGCGCGCGCCCTTGCCCAGCGCCCGCGATTGCTGATCCTGGATGAGCCGACCAACCACCTCGACATTCACCACCAAATGACGCTCCTGCAATTGGTTAGCCGTCTTCCGATTACCATTGTGATGGCGCTTCATGATCTCAATCAAGCGATGAACTGTGATCGGGTCGGGGTAATGCAATCGGGGCGACTGATCGCCTGTGGCCCGCCCGCAGAGGTGTTGACGCCGGATCGGCTGGCTGAGGTTTTCCGCATCCGCGCAACGCCGCTCTTTGATCCAACCGATGACTCCACCGTTCTTCGTTTTCATTGCCTATAGGACTTAACGATATGAAATTTCACATGGTTTTTGCAGCTGCCATGATGGCTTCGCCTCTGATTGCCGAGACCCACGAGGTGCAGATGTTCAATCGCAACGAACAAGGTGCGATGATCTATCAGCCCGAGTATTTACAGATTGCCCCCGGCGACAGTGTGCGGTTCATCCCCACGCAACCCAGTCATAACGCGGCAACGATTGACGGCATGATCCCCGAGGGTGCAACACCTTTCAAAAGCAAGATCAACGAGGACTTCACCGTGACCCTGACCGAGAGCGGACGCTACGGCATCAAATGTTCGCCGCATTTTGCGATGGGAATGGTGATGGTGATTGATGTGGGCGACGTGGCCGTCGCACAGGAGTTGCCCGAAGATTTGCCAAAACGCGCGATGCAGCGATTCCGCGACATTCTCACTGTGGACGCCCAGTGATATTGGCACCCCTCTCGACACCAAATGCGGGAGGGGGGACGAAATTGTTCCATGTTTTCTGAGTCATTGGCAAGAATCTGCCACCGCACAACAGGCGTATTGGCACACACGGGTTTTTGACAGAATGTTACGGCGCTTCACGAACGTCAGAAACAACGCCAGAGATTCCCTTGCAGACCATTGCCCGCACCCTCCGCCTGAAATCGATTGTTAGTGGAATTCTTCTTATCGCGGCTCTGGGCCTGAGCGCCTGTGGCGAAGCGCCCGTTGGCGATGATAGTCAGATCGACCCAACCCGCCGTGCCTTTGCGATGCGCGAGGCAGAGAGCCTGCGATCCCGTGGAGCGCGCGTCTGGTGTGTGCCTTTTGCGCGCAATCTCTCCGGTGTGGAAATTCGCGGCAATGCGCGGACATGGTGGAAACAGGCGCAGGGCCTGTTTGATGTTGGCAAATCTCCCTCTGTTGGCGCCGTCATGGCATTCAGCGCCACGCCATCTATGCCGCTTGGCCATGTTGCGGTTGTCTCTGAAGTTGTTGATGACCGCATGCTGCGGGTCGATCATGCCAACTGGCACCGCAACAAGGTATCGCTTGGGATGGCCGTGATTGACGTTTCCGACAAGAACGACTGGTCGCGTGTGCGTGTGGAAAGCAACCCCGGCTCATTTGGCAGTGTCTACCCGATCAACGGATTCATCCGCCCCAATTCCTGATCGCTGGGCTATCCCGGCAGAACAGAAAGAAGGCCCGCCAGAAACTGGCGGGCCTTTTTCGTCAACAGATGGCAAGGGTGCCATCGCTACTCACTAACCAAGCGCGGGATTACCCTTCGTAGGCATCCATGCCCTTCAGCTTGTCTTCGGTCATCGGCAGATAGACACGAACTTCGTCACCGCCGGTCTCATGCAGAACTTCGATCTGGTTCAGGTCCAGTTTTACCGGCTTTTCACCAATGCCGAGGAAGCCGCCCACATCGACGATGGCGTGGGTGATTTCACCCTTGTCGTTCATCACGAGGTCAGACACCTCGCCCATCCATTCGTCCTTGGCATCATAAGCGCGGGCACCGGTCAGCATTTCGGCGGTGAGCTTATCACCCTGCACGGTTTCAAAGCCCTCGCGCTGCATCTCGCCCATCTCGCTTTTGACCTCGGCAGTGGTCTCTTTGACCTCAGCGGTCGCATCATTCACTGCTTCGCCAACATTGTCTGCTGCGGCTTGGGCGGAGTTCTCAAGGTCCTCGGCTGTGTTTTCCACTGCAGTCGCGGTGTTATCCGCCACCTGCTCTGCACGATTGCCGAGATCGTTCATCGCGGTGTGCTCATAAGCTGGTGCATTCTCCAACTCAGCCACTTCCGCCTGCATCACCAAGAAATAGTCCGCGTCATCTTCTGCGGTGGCGCTGTCGGACACCATTTTCAGGGCATCCATGTCGACAGCGACCTGACGTTCACCGATGCCGAGGAAACCCCCGATATCAACCAGAACGGACTGGATGTTGCCGTCGCGGCTCAGCACGATGTCATGCACTTCGCCGATATCTTCCCAATCTTGCTGCACACCTTCATAGCCCTCAGTGTTGACCTCGGTGCTGGTGGTGTAGATGCGCTGGCCAATGAACTCGGAGGCTTGGATCGCCATCGGATCAGCTTCGGCCATAAACTTGTGATCATCCGCAAACGCCATGGTAGAAGTGGCAGTCAGCAGGGCGGTAGAGATCAGAAGGTTTTTCATCAGTACTCTCCTCATTTAAGTGTATTCAGTTGCGGCCGCTTACAGCCACACAACGAGAGCACCGGAGAAATTGTTCCTGTGTTTTTTGAGGTTTGTCAGAAAATTCTTATCGCGCCCTTTGTGAAAGGCCTGAATGATCGCGCCGTCATAGCCTCCGCACTACACCCCAACAGCACACGCGCAGGATGTGCCCCTCAGGGCGCAACATCCCCGCCGATGGCCAGGGTCAAAGCGCGCGCAGCCTCGATTACGGGGCGGCTCAACTGGCTGATTTCCTGCGCGCTGATGCGGCTGGTCGGACCAGAAACGGAGATCCCCGCGATGGCCTCTCGGTTCATGTCGAAAACCGGTGCCGCAATACAGCGCATGCCCGCGTTCTTTTCCTCATTGTCGACCGCAAAACCCTGCGTGCGGATCGTCGCCAGATCCTGTTTCAGCGCCTCATGATCGGTGATGGTGTGATCGGTAAAGACCTCCAGCCGGGTGGTCGCCAGTAGCCGGTCCAGACGACTGGACTCCATCTGCGCCAACAGCGCCTTGCCGATGCCCGACGCATGCATCTGCGACAGGGTGCCGGGCGGAAAGAAAGCGCGGATGCTGGCGTGGGTCTCCACTTGACTGAGAAACAGAACATGGCCCTCCTTCTCTATGCCGAGGTTGGCGGTCTCGCCTGTTTCCTCCATCAGCTTTCGCAGGATCGGGCGCGCGCGATCCACCAGACTGGTGCGGCGCAGGAACCGCGCACCGATCACAAAAGCCCGCGCACCGATGTGCCAGAGCTGCTCCTCGGTGTCGAACTCCACCAGCCCGCGCCCTTCGAGCGTCACCAAGATCCGATAGACCGTGGCGGGCGACTGGCCCATCTCCTCGGCAATCGACGTCAGGGGTTTGCCCTGCGCCTCGCTCAGGAACTCGAAAACCTCCATCGCTCGGTCGAGCGACTTGATGGTGTTTTGCGCCGTCTTGTCGTGCCAGTCCCGGGGCCGCCCCCGGGCCCGCCGGGTGGTCTTGGGGCGAGTTTCTTGCGAATCCATCAGATCCCTCCGGTTTTGTGCGAAATTCGAATTCACGATATGAAAAACTCAAGCACCTGACAAGGAACGATATTTCCACCCAGAGCCGTTTTCGAAAAACGATTTCAAAAAAATTTCATCGCTGGCGGGTCCGGCCTAGGGTGTCTCAACGACGGAAGGAGACATTCCATGAGCTTTCAAAATCCCGTTTTCATCCCGGGTCCGACCAACATCCCCGAAAGCCTGCGCAAGGCCTGCGACATGCCGACGATCGACCACCGCTCGCCGCTGTTCGGTCAGATCCTGCATCCGGCCCGCGACGGCGTGCGCAAGGTTCTGAAAAGCGAAACCGCCGAAGTTTTCATTTTCCCCTCCTCCGGCACCGGCGGCTGGGAAACCGCGCTGAGCAATACGCTGTCGGCGGGCGATACCGTACTGGCGGCGCGCAACGGCATGTTCAGCCACCGCTGGATCGACATGTGCCAGCGCCACGGGCTTGATGTGCAGATCGTCGAGACCCCCTGGGGCGCGGGCCTGCCCGCCGACCGCTATGAGGAGATCCTGAGCGCTGATAAAGCCCACAAGATCAAGGCGGTGCTGGCCACCCACAATGAGACCGCCACGGGCGTGAAATCCGACATCGCCGCCGTGCGCCGCGCGTTGGATGCCGCCGGTCACCCGGCGCTGTTGTTTGTGGATGGCGTCAGCTCCATCGCCTCGATGGATTTCCGCATGGACGAATGGGGCGTCGACGTGGCCGTCACCGGCTCGCAAAAGGGGTTCATGCTGAGCGCGGGCCTCGCCATCGTTGGCTTGAGCCCCAAGGCGATGGAGGCGACCAAGACCGCCCAGCTGCCGCGCACCTTCTTTGACGTGCATGACATGGCCAAGGGCTATGCCAACAACGCCTATCCCTACACGCCCGCCGTGGGTCTGATGAACGGGCTCAATGAATCCTGCAAGATGCTGCTGGACGAGGGGCTGGAGAACGTCTTTGCCCGCCACCACCGCATCGCCGAAGGGGTGCGCGCTGCGGTCGGCGCCTGGGGGCTGGAGCTCTGCGCCGCGTCGCCGGAGGTCTATTCCGACACCGTCAGCGCCATCCGCACGCCCGAAGGGTTCAACGCCACCGATATCGTCACCCATGCCGCCGACAAATACGGCGTCGCCTTTGGCGTGGGGTTGGGTGAGGTCGCGGGCAAGGTGTTCCGCATCGGCCACCTCGGCAGCCTGACAGATGTGATGGCGCTCTCCGGGATCGCCACCGCCGAGATGTGCATGGTCGACCTTGGCCTTGATATCCAACTCGGCTCCGGTGTTGCGGCGGCGCAGGACTATTATCGCGGCAATGCGGCGACGGCGCAGCAGGATGCCGCGTGATGAAGGACAGCGCGATGTATATCCCTACCTATGAGGACATGCTGGCGGCGCATGAGCGGATTGCCCCGCACATCCGCCGCACGCCGATCCGCACCTCGGCCTATCTGAACGAGCTGACCGGTGCGGAGCTGTTTTTCAAGTGTGAGAACTTTCAAGAGCCGGGTGCGTTCAAGGTGCGCGGTGCCAGCAACGCGGTGTTTGGTCTGGACGCAGCACAGGCGGCCAAGGGCGTGGCGACGCATTCCAGCGGCAACCATGCCTCCTGCCTGTCCTATGCGGCGATGCTGCGGGGCATTCCCTGCAACGTGGTGATGCCGCGCACCGCGCCGCAGGCCAAGAAGGACACCGTGCGCCGCTATGGTGGCAAGATCACTGAATGCGAGCCCTCCACCTCGTCGCGCGAGGAGACCTTTGCCCGCGTGCAGGCCGAGACGGGCGGCGATTTTGTGCATCCCTACAATGACCCGCGTGTGATCGCGGGTCAGGGCACCTGCGCGAAGGAGTTCGTGGAACAAACCGATGGGCTGGACCTCGTGCTCGCGCCTATTGGCGGCGGCGGCATGATCTCCGGCACTTGCCTGACCCTGTCGACGCTGGCGCCCGAGACCAAGATCATCGCGGCCGAGCCCGAGCAGGCCGATGACGCCTACCGCAGCTTCAAAGCGGGCTACATCATCGCTGATGACGCGCCCAAGACCATTGCCGACGGGCTGCTGGTGCCACTCAAAGATCTGACCTGGCATTTTGTGTCAAACCATGTGTCCGACATCCTGACCGCATCTGACCCCGAAATCATCGACGCGATGAAGCTCATTTGGAAGCACCTGCGCGTGGTGATGGAGCCCTCTTCGGCGGTGCCCCTCGCGACGATCCTGAAGAACCCCGAGACCTTTCGCGGCAAACGTGTCGGTATCGTTTTAACCGGTGGCAATGTCGACCTCGACCGCCTGCCATGGACGCTTTGAGACCCTGTGTTTCCCTAAATAGACTCTAATATTGGAGTAACCCCAATGAATGCACCCGCAAATTTCGAAAACCTTGAAGTGGGCTTTGACGTACCGGCCCTGCCCGGCATGGACGAAGCCGATATTCAGACACCCTGTCTTGTGCTCGACCTTGACGCGCTGGAGCGCAACATCAAGAAGATGGGCGACTATGCCAAGGCGCATGGCATGCGGCATCGCGTGCACGGCAAGATGCACAAATCGGTGGATGTGGCCAAGCTGCAAGAATCGCTGGGCGGCGCGGTGGGTGTCTGTTGCCAGAAAGTGTCGGAGGCCGAAGTCTTCGCCCGTGGTGGCATAAAGGACATATTAGTCTCTAATCAGGTGCGAGATGCGGCCAAGATCGACCGTCTGGCCCGGCTGCCAAAGCTTGGCGCGCGCACGATTGTCTGCGTCGATGATCTGGCCAATGTGGCGGATCTGTCGGCGGGCGCACAAAAGCACGGCACCGAGATCGAGTGCTTTGTTGAGATCGACTGCGGCGCGGGGCGTTGCGGTGTCACCACCACCGAAGCCGTGGTCGAGATCGCACAGGCAATTGATGCGGCAGCGGGCCTGAAGTTCACCGGCATCCAAGCCTATCAGGGCGCCATGCAACACATAGATAGCTACGAGGGTCGCAAAGAAAAACTCGACATCGCCATCGCACAGGTGGCGGATGCGGTCGAGGGTCTGAAAGCGGCAGGTCTGGCGCCTGAATTAGTCTCTGGTGGTGGTACAGGCTCTTATTATTTCGAGTCTAACTCGGGCGTTTATAACGAATTGCAGTGTGGTTCCTATGCGTTCATGGACGCCGACTATGGCCGTATCCTTGATCAGGATGGCAAACGGATCGATCAGGGAGAATGGGAAAACGCGTTCTTCATCCTCACCCAGGTGATGAGCCACGCAAAATCCGACAAGGCGATCTGCGACGCGGGCCTCAAGGCGCAATCAGTGGACAGCGGGTTGCCCTTCATCTTTGGCCGCACGGATGTGGAATACGTCAAATGCTCCGACGAGCATGGCGTGATTGCCGACCCTGACGGCGTGCTCAAGGTCGGCGAGAAGCTGAAGCTGGTGCCGGGCCACTGCGACCCCACCGCCAATGTGCACGACTGGTACGTCGGCGTGCGTGGCGGCAAGGTCGAGACCCTGTGGCCGGTATCTGCCCGCGGCAAGGCCTACTGACCCCCCAACTGGCGGAGGTGTGCATCGCAGCCCTCCGCCAGCTTTTTATTTGCCTCGCGGTCCAGATGAATGGGCCGCGCCCGATCAATGGAGACACTGATGTATATCGTACCCGAACGGGCGATTGCCGACTTGATGACGCGCGATGCTGCCTTTGATGCGGTGGAGAAGGTCTTTGCCGCCATGGCCGCCGGTGATGCCTACAACTTCCCGGTGGTGCGCGAGGCCATTGGCCATGAAGACGCGCTTTATGGGTTTAAGGGCGGCTTTGACCGCGCGGGCCTGTCGCTGGGGCTGAAGGCCGGCGGCTACTGGCCCAACAACTTGGAAAAACGCGGACTGATCAACCACCAGTCCACTGTGTTCCTGTTTGACCCCGACACTGGCAAGGTGCGCGCCATGGTGGGCGGCAACCTCTTGACCGCATTGCGCACGGCGGCGGCGTCTTCCGTATCGATCAAGCACCTTGCGCGCGAGGATGCAAAGGTGATCGGCATGATCGGTGCCGGACATCAGGCCAAGTTCCAACTGCGCGCCGCGCTGGAGCAGCGTGACTTTGACAAGGTGATCGGCTGGAACCTGCATCCCGAGATGTTGCCGAACCTCGAAGAGGTCGCAACCGAGGCGGGCCTGCCGTTTGAGGCGGTGGAGCTGGACGGCATGCGTGCAGCGGATGTAATCATTTCCATCACATCGTCGTTTGATGCCATCCTGCAGGCGGATCAGGTCAGCCCTGGCACCCATATCGCCTGCATGGGCACCGACACCAAGGGCAAGCAGGAGGTCGATCCCCAGCTTCTGGTCCGCGCCGATGTCTTTACCGACGAGGTCGCGCAATCCATCTCCATCGGCGAGGCGCAGCATGCGGTGGCGCAGGGGCTGATTGCCGAGGCGGATGTGGCGCAGTTGGGTGCCGTTATTAACGGCGCGCATCCGGGCCGCAGTTCAGCGGAGCAGATCACCCTGTTCGACGGCACTGGCGTCGGCCTTCAGGACCTTGCGGTAGCCGCCTCAGTGATTGAGTTGGCGGTGAAAAAGGGCATCGCCATCGAAGTCGATTTTTAACCTCAAGACGCCATCACTCACGGCTGTTTGCGCCCCGGTTCATCGCCGGGGCGTTTTTTTGTCAGACATGCGCGTCCAGATAGGCCTGACCGCGTTCGGTGATGAAATCCACCAACAGGCGCACCTTCGGGTCCTGCAGTTTTTTATGCGGATAAAGGCAGCCGAAGATCGCAGCCATAGGGCGCGCCTCCGGCAGGATCTCCACCAGCGCGCCTGTGCGGAGATGCTCGGCCACCTCAAATCGCGGTTTATTGACGATGCCCCGGTGATCCAGCGCCCAGTTCAACAGCACCTCACTGTCATCGGCATCATATTTGCCGCTGACTTCGAATTTTCGAAATCCAGATTCTGTGTTCAAGGTCCAGAAATACTCTGGCGAACGTGGGTAGCGCAGCAGCAGGCAGTTGTGTTTGCCCATCAGATCCTGCGGCACACGCGGGGTGCCGTACCGTTCCAGATAAGAGGGCGATGCGCATAGCACGCGCTCCACCCCAGCGATCTTGCGCATCTTCAGGCTCGAGTCGCTCGGTGTGCCGACAAAGAACGCCAGATCCAACCCATCGGCAAGGATATCGACACGGCGATCCGACATCCGCATCTGCACATCAATTTCGGGGTGTAGTTTGACAAAATCAGGCACTAACGGGGCGATAATGAGCCGTCCGGCCGCCAGAGGCGCGGTGATTTTCAGGGTCCCACGCGGGCGGCCAGAGAATTGCGCAACCACGCTCTCTGCTTCCTCGACCACCTCAAGGATACGCAAGGCTTCTTGGTAGAATCGCTTGCCTGCCTCTGTCGGCGTCAGCGACCGTGTGGTGCGATTGAACAGCCGCACACCGAGATGTTCTTCCAGTTCTTTGATCCGTTTGCTGGCCACAGCCGGGGTCAAACGCACGTCCCGCCCGCCTGATGTGATACTGCCCAGCTCCACCACGCGACAGAACAGACGCAGGCTCTCCATATAAGCCATTCAAAAACCTCGATTGCTGAGACTCTCCCGATATAGCCGAGCAAATCGCCTCTGATTATCAACACATCGTTGAAAGTATTTCGCAAAGCACGCCGTATTTCAATGGAGTCAGAGGGGTTACTCTGTGCCACAGCTCTAGAGGCAGGGCAGAACAGGGAGGTTCAATGGCTCAGGAACATCAAATCCGCTTTCTTCTGAACGGAGAGGAAAAGCGCATCGCTGACGTCAAAGCGACGCTGACCTTGCTGGATTACCTGCGCCTTGATCAGCGCCTGACGGGCAGCAAGGAGGGCTGTGCCGAGGGCGATTGCGGTGCCTGCACCGTGCTGGTCGGTCGCCTGCATCAGGGCCAGCTGCGCTATGAAACGGTCAACGCCTGTATCCGCTTTCTGGCGTCCCTGAACGGGTGCCACATCGTCACCGTCGAGCATCTCTCCGGACCGGAGGGTCGCCTACACCCTGTGCAACAGGCGATGGTGGATTATCACGGCAGTCAGTGCGGCTTTTGCACGCCGGGCTTTGTCATGTCGCTCTATGCGCTGTGGATGGGCAATCCGGAGCCGTCGATGCAGCAGGTGGAAACTGCGATCCAAGGCAACCTCTGCCGCTGCACCGGTTATGAGCCGATTGTTCGGGCGGCGATGGCCGTCACCCAATACGGCACCCCGGCGCATGACCACCTCACCCGCGAGCGCCAAGCTGTGACCGCGCAGTTGATCGCGCTTCAGCCCAAAACGCGTATTACGACAGGCCCGGAGGACGACCGTGCGATCCTGCCCAAGGACGTTGCCGACCTCGCGCAGGTGCTGACTGATAACCCCAAGGCGACCATTGTGGCTGGTTCCACCGATGTGGGGCTGTGGGTCACCAAATTCATGCGCCCCATTTCGCCGGTGGTGTTCATCACCCATCTGGAGGGGCTGAAGACCATCGACCTGAATGATGACGCGCTGACTATCGGCGCTGGTGTCACCTATTCCGAGAGCGAGGCCGCGATCCGCGAGGCCTTCCCACATCTCGGCGAATACTGGGACCGCATCGCCGGCTGGCAGGTGCGCAATATGGGCACCATCGGCGGCAATATCGCCAATGGCTCGCCGATCGGGGACACACCGCCGGTGCTGATCGCCCTTGGCGCAGAGGTCATGCTGCAAAGCCTGCGTGGCACCCGCATCCTGCCGCTGGAAGACTTCTTTATCGACTATGGCAAGCAGGACCGCGAAGCGGGCGATTTTGTCGCCGCCATCCGCATTCCGCGCAGCCAACCGGGCCAGATCGACGCCGCCTACAAGATCTCTAAACGCCGGGACGAGGATATTTCCTCGGTGGCCGCCGGGATCAGCGTCACCGTCAGTGATGGCATCATCACCGCCGCCCGTCTGGCGTTTGGCGGCATGGCAGCCACTCCGAAACGGGCCGCGCATGCCGAAACGGCGCTGGTCGGACAGCCCTTTACAGCGGCAACCTTCGATGCGGCAGCAAAGGCGCTGACCCAAGATTTCACCCCACTGAGCGACTGGCGCGCGAGTGCGGACTACCGGACCACCGTCGCCGCCAACCTCTTGCGCCGGTTCTATCTGGAACAAGACAGCACACATGACGCACCGGTGCGTCTGGCCATCGCGTGAGGGAGGACGGAACCATGAAAGATCTGAACATCAGCGCCGAGATCAAGGGCGCCGCCCATCAGGACCTCAAGCACGACAGCGCCATCAAGCAGGTGCAGGGCCGGGCCGATTATACCGATGACATTCTGGAACCCGCAGGCACCCTGCACGCCTATCTCGGGGTCTCCACCGTTGCACATGCCAACATCCGCGCCATGGATCTGACCCGCGTGCGATCCGCGCCGGGCGTGGTCGATGTGCTGACCGCCGAGGACATCCCTGGCGTCAATGACGTCAGCCCCACCGGCAAACATGACGAGCCGGTGTTCCCGACCGAAAAGGTGGAATTCCACGGCCAGCCGCTGTTTGCGGTGATCGCCGAGAGCCGCGATGCCGCACGGCGGGCGGCGGAGCTGGCGGATGTCGACTATGACGTGCTGCCCCACGCGCTGGATGCGATTTCGGCGCGCGAGGCGGGCATGCCGATGGTCACCGATCCGCTGAAGCTGGAGCGCGGCGATGTGGCGGCTGGTCTGGCCGAAGCGCCGCACCGTGTGCAGGGCCGCGTCACCGTCGGCGGGCAGGATCACATGTACCTCGAGGGGCATATCGCCTTTGCCATTCCGGGCGAGGATGACGATGTGGTAGTGCATTGCTCCACCCAACACCCGAGCGAAGCGCAGCATATGGTGTCCCATGTGCTGGGCGTGCCGTCGAATGCGGTGGTGGTGAACGTGCGCCGCATGGGCGGCGGGTTTGGTGGCAAGGAAAGCCAGATGAACCTGTTCTGCGCCGTTGCGGCCCTTGGCGCAAAGAAGCTGAACCGCCCCGTCAAGATCCGCCCCGACCGCGATCAGGACATGACCGCCACCGGCAAGCGGCATGACTTTGTGATCGATTATGATCTCGGCTTTGACGGTGAAGGGCGCATTCTGGCGGTGGACAGCCAGTTTGCTGCGCGTTGCGGCTATTCCTCTGATCTGTCCGGCCCGGTCACCGACCGGGCCCTGTTCCACGCGGACAACGCCTATTTCTATCCGCATGTGCGACTGACATCCTGCCCGCAAAAGACCAACACAGTCTCTAACACAGCGTTTCGCGGCTTCGGCGGCCCCCAGGGCGTGGTCGCCGCAGAGCGGATGATCGAGGAAATCGCCTATGCGCTGGGCAAGGATCCGCTGGAGGTGCGCAAGGCCAATTTCTACGGCCAACCCGGCGATGGTCGCACCCTCACCCCCTATCATCAGGAGGTGGAGGACAATGTGATCGGTCGCATTGTCGAGGAGCTTGAGGAAAGCGCCGACTATCAGGCACGCCGCGCGGCGATCATTGCCGACAATGCCAAGGGCGGCATCATCCGTCGTGGCATCGCGCTGACGCCGGTGAAATTCGGCATCTCCTTCACCGCCACCTGGTACAATCAGGCCGGTGCGCTGATCCACATCTACAATGACGGTTCGATCCACCTCAATCATGGTGGCACCGAGATGGGTCAGGGTCTGAACACCAAGGTTGCGCAAGTGGTGGCCGAGGCGTTTCATGTCGATTTCGACCGCATCAAGATCACCAAGACCACCACGGAGAAGGTTCCGAACACCTCTGCCACGGCGGCCTCCTCCGGGTCCGACCTCAACGGTATGGCAGCACTGGATGCCTGCGAGCAGATCAAAGCGCGGCTGGTGAAATTTGCCGCCGAGAGCCGGGGCGTGGCCGAAAGCGCGGTCAGCTTTGGCCCCAACCACATTCGCATCGGCGAGGAGGTGGTGGACTTCGCCGCCTTCATCCGCGAGGCCTATATGGCGCGGGTGCATCTGTCGGCGGCAGGCTTCTACAAGACGCCCAAGATCCACTGGGATCGTGCGGCGGGCAAGGGACGGCCGTTCTACTATTACGCCTACGGCGCGTCTTGCTCGGAGGTCGCCATCGACACGCTCACCGGGGAATACCGGGTGGAGCGCACCGACATCCTGCATGATGTGGGCCGGTCGCTGAACCCGATCTTGGACAAGGGCCAGGTTGAGGGCGCGTTTATCCAGGGCATGGGCTGGCTCACCACCGAGGAGCTGTGGTGGGATGACGCAGGGCGCCTGCGCACCCATGCGCCTTCAACCTATAAGATCCCGCTGGCCTCGGATCGGCCGCGCAGCTTCAACGTGAAGCTCGCCGACTGGTCGGAAAACCGCGAGATGACCATCAAACGCTCCAAAGCCGTGGGCGAGCCGCCCTTCATGCTGGGGATCTCGGTGCTGGAGGCGCTGTCGATGGCGGTGGCCTCGGTTGCCGACTATCGCGAGTGCCCGCGTCTTGAGGCACCCGCCACGCCCGAACGCGTGCTGATGGCCGTTGAACGGCTGAAGGCCGGAGGGTGAGGCCATGCAGGCAGAGCGCCTTCGCCAGTTTCTCGACGCGCCCGGCCCGGTGGCCAGCCTGCGGCTGACGCGGGTGCGGGGGTCCTCGCCGCGCAACATGGGCACCGAGATGTATGTGCGCGCCGAGAGCCTCTTTGGCACGATCGGCGGTGGCCAGCTGGAGCATCTTGCCATCGCGTCGGCGCGGGAATTGCTGGCGGCGGGGAACCTGTCGCACCATATGGATGTACCGCTTGGACCCGAGATCGGCCAATGCTGCGGCGGGCGGGTTGAGATCGCCCTCACCCGGATGAGCACAAGCGACAAGGAGGCCGCCCTGCGCGAAGCAGAGGCACAGGACGCGGAGCTGCCTGCTGTCTATATCCTCGGCGCAGGCCACGTAGGCCGCGCGCTTGCGGATCTGTTCCAGCACATGCCGGTGCGCGCGGTGCTGATTGACCAACGCGAGGAGGAACTGGCGCAGTCCCACGCGCAGGTCGAGCGCCGCCAGAGCGCGATCCCCGAAATCGACGTGATGAACGCCCCCGAGGGCAGCGCCTTCATCGTGCTGACACATGACCACGGGCTTGATTTCCTGCTGACCTCTGCCGCCCTGCAACGGGGTGATGCGGCCTATGTCGGCATGATCGGCTCTGCCACCAAACGGGCGAAATTCGCCAGCTGGACCCAAGACCACTGCGACGGGCTCTCTGTCGCAGATCTGATCTGCCCCATCGGGGCAGGCGGTAGCCGCGACAAGCGGCCCGCCGTGATTGCCGCACAGGTTGCGGCAGAAGTGATCACGGCACTGACCTCTGAAACTGCCGCAGACCACCCCGCATATGGGGAGACTGCCCTGCATATCGCGGCGCAGTAGTAGACCGCCGCACCTGATTGGGGAGGGAGGAGAACCACCCCAAAGGTCGGCCATCAAAGGGAGGTCCCCATGAGGGATGGGAGTTATACCTACAAGCTGTTTCACCGCAGCGATTTCAGCGCGTTCTGGGCTCTGTTTACCGACAATATCGTCAACCTGATGGTGCTTGCGGGCATCTGTCAGTTCGTCTTTCAAATGCCCGCCGAGATCGTCTATGGCCGCATCGTGCCGGGGGCCGGTGTTGCGATCCTTGCCGGGATCGTGGCCTATGTGGCGCTTGCCAAACGCGCCGCACACCAACACGGGCGGGACGTCACCGCCCTGCCCTACGGCATCTCGACGCCGGTGATGTTTGTCTATCTCTTTGGCGTGATCGGCCCGATCTACTGGGCCACCAATGATCCGCTTTTGGCGTGGCAGGTGGGGATCGGAGCCGGTTTCATGGGCGGAATTGTTGCCGCCCTTGGTGCGGTTGTCGGCCCATGGCTCAAACGCGTGACACCACGCGCGGGTATGCTCGGCACGCTCTGCGGCATTGCGCTGGTGTTCATCGGTTCGGTGCCTCTGGCGACCGTGTTTGAGAACCCGTTTATCGGCTTTGCCTCCATGATCATCATTCTCTGGGGGCTCGTGGGGCGCTTTCGCCTGCCGTATAATATCCCTGCAGGTCTTCTGGCGCTGATTGTTGGCACCGTAGTGGCGCTGATGCTGGGCACTTCGACCCTCAGCCTTGAGGGCATCGGCTTCTATCCGCCGCTGCCCTACATCGGAGATCTGATCGCGGGTATTCAGTACCTCTTTGCCAATCCTGAGCTGTTCCTGGTGCTGGTGCCAGTGCAGATCTACAACTTCATCGAGACCATGAACAACGTCGAGAGCGCCGAGGCGGCGGGCGATCACTACCCGGTGGCCACCTGCCAGATCACCGACGGGGTGGGCACCATGATCGGCGCGGTCTTTGGCTCTCCCTTTCCGACCACCGCCTATATCGGCCATCCGGCCTATAAACGCATGGGAGCGCATTCAGGCTATATCATCGGCGTCGGCACGGTGATCCCGCTGGCGGCGTTTTTTGGCCTGCTTGCCTTCCTCAACAACCTGATCCCGGTGGCCGCGGCGGCGCCGGTGCTGGTGTTTGTGGCGCTGAGCCTGATCACCAACACTGCCCATTCGGTCAAGACCGAGCACATGGCGGCAGTGACCATCGCGATGATGCCGCATGTCTCGGCGTTTTTGATGGTGAAATGGGCGGCCCTGATCGGCGCGCTCGGAGCGGTCGGCGTCGCAGGCGTGCCGCAGTTGGGAGACGCCGCGCTGACCTCGGCACTGCTACAACAGGGCGCACATTTCAGCGGTCATCTGTCGCTTTCACAGGGGGCCATCCTGACCGGGCTGATCTGGGGGGCCATCGTTGCCTATGTGATTGACGGGAACTTTCGCGGCGCAGGAGGCTTTGCCATTGCTGCGGCAGCAATGTCGGCGCTTGGGATCATCCACGGGGCGAGCCTGCACTGGCCAGAACTGAACAGCGTGACCGGTGGCTATTTGATCGCGGCTGCGTTCCTCTTCATCTACCCGCTGTTTCACAAGGAAGATGATCTGGTGAATGCGAATGTGGTGTTGGAGGAAACTCCGCCACAAGCCGCAGAATAGGCCACTTGTCCAAACCCTGAACCTAGACCTGCGCGCTGAGTGGTTGCCAGCGCGCAGGTTATTATGAGGTACGTCGGGACTGGTCGACCATATCAAGCACTGGCATTGAGAAACCTGTTTTCACCCGATCCATCACCGCGCTGGTGCGAAACCGCAGTACGTTTTCTTCGGCAAAGAACTGACGACGGGTGAACTCATCATAATCGGCCATATCGCGCGCCGAGATGATCAGCACAAAATCCGCGTTGCCCGTCACATAGTAGCACTGCATCACCTCCGGTGCGGCGCGCATCTGCGCCTTGAAGCGGTCCAAATCTTCCATCCGCTCGTTTTGCAGCGTCACCTCGACAATCAGCAGCAACCCACGTCCCACCTTGTCCGGGGCGAGCACGGTGATCTCAGATTCCACCACATCAGACGCCCGCAACCGTGCCAAGCGTTTGCGGCAGGCATCTGGCGACAGCCCCACCTGTTTGGAGAGCGCTTCGGCGGTCATGCGGGCGTCGGACTGGATGGCCTCCAGTATCAGGGCGTCGAATCTATCCATACCGGCAGAATGGCGGAAATTCGGCCTTTGGGTAAGACGCAACGGTTCTGCCGGACGGTATTCGGATCATTGTAGCTCGGTCGGTACGGTTTTCGGCCCGATCCGATCCGAGAAATCCGGGATACGTCACCGCAAGGGCGCTAGGCTGGGCATCAAAGAACAGGAGCCCGCTTTATGCCCGTGACATTTGCCAACCCCCACCGTGGTCGGGGTCTCGCCCTCGACGCGCCGTTTCCTCGCGATGATGCAAAAGGGGTCGCCGGTCTGCTGGGGCAATGCCCTGCGCATCAGGAAACACCGCTCCTGTCCGTGCCCACGCTGGCCGCGCAATGTGGCGTTGCTCAAATCCACCTCAAGGACGAGCGCAACCGCATGGGGCTTGGCAGTTTCAAGGCACTCGGGGCCGCACATGCCATTGCCCGCGCCGCGTGGGATGTGGTTGAGGGTGGCGATTGGTCAAAAGCGCTGGCAGGGCGCACATTCGTCACCGCAAGTGCAGGCAACCACGGACTGTCCGTTGCCGCCGGGGCGGCCCTGTTTGGGGCGCAGGCGGTGATCTACCTTGCCGAAACCGTGCCCGAAAGTTTTGCCGCGCGCTTGCGTGCCAAAGGTGCCGAGGTGGTGCGCGAGGGAAACGATTACGAGGCCAGCATGGATGCGGCAGAGACGGCGGCCGCGCGCAACGGCTGGACGCTGCTCTCTGACAGCTCTTGGCCCGGATATACCGAACTCCCTTATCTGGTGATGGAGGGGTACCTGCAACTCGCTGCGGAGGCCGCTCAGCAGATCCCCGCGCCCCCGACACATATCCTGCTGCAAGCCGGGGTGGGTGGGTTGGCGGCCGCGGTCGCCGCCCATGCCCGCAAGGTCTGGAGCGACGCCCCACAGATCATTGTCGTTGAGCCCGAGGCAGCCCCTGCCCTCATGGAAAGCATCCGGGCTGGCAACGTGGTCGATACCCAAGGGCCGGTTTCTGCGATGGGGCGGCTGGATTGCAAAACGCCGTCGATGATCGCGCTTCAGGGATTGGCGCGCGATGCGGATCTATTTGTTACCCTCAGCGAAGAGGAGGCCGCTGCCGCCGTGGTCACACTCCAAACCGAAGGACTGGCCACAACCCCCTCTGGCGGGGCCGGGATCGGTGCCTTGATCGCCGGGCTTGATCTGCCCGCAGAGGCCCGCGTTCTCGCGATCTTGAGCGAAGGGCCGGAGGATGCCTGAAACGTCGCTGATCTTTCCCGCGCGTGAATATCAAAACCGCATCACCCGGTTGCAGGACCGTATGGCAACAGCCGGGGCCGATGCGCTGCTGCTGACCACGGCGGCGGATGTGTTTTACGTGACTGGGTTCCTGACCCGGTTCTGGGAAAGCCCCGCCCGGCCCTGGTTCATCGTGGTGCCCGCCTCTGGCGCTCCGGTGGCGGTCATCCCCTCTATCGGTGCCGCCTTGATGCAGCGCACATGGATCACGCAGGTCCGGACGTGGGATGCGCCTGACCCTGCGGATGACGGCCTGAGCCTCTTGGTCGACACGCTGGCGTCACTGGTCCCGGAGCAGGGAAAAATTGCTCTGCCCATGGGATTAGAGACACATTTGCGGATGCCGCTTGCAGATTATCACGCCCTTTGCGCGCAGCTGGCCCCGCGACAGCTGATGGATGGCACTGATATTGTCCAGCGGGTGCGTGAGATCAAATCCGAGGCCGAAATCGCCAAGATCCGCACCGCCTGCGCCATCGCTGGGCGCGCTTTTGATCGGGTGTCAGAGATCGCGGGCGTGGGCCGCCCACTTGATCAGGTGTTTCGCGCATTTCAGGCCCTGTTACTGGATGAGGGGGCCGATTGGGTGAGCTATCTTGCCGGCGGCGCGGGCGCGGACGGTTACGGCGATGTGATCTCTCCGGCCACCGCGCAGCCGCTGGAGCGCGGCGATATTCTGATGCTCGACACCGGCGCTGTCCGCGAGGGGTATTTCTGCGACTTTGACCGCAACTATGCCATCGGTCCGGCCTCGGATCTGGCCAAACGCACGCATTTCGCGCTCTGGTCTGCGACAGAGACCTGTCTTGAGGCGCTGCGTCCGGGGATGCTGGCGCGGGATGTGCATCAGATACTGAGCGATGCGCTGGTTGCGCAAGGGGCAACACCCGGCGCTGGACGGCTGGGCCATGGGCTGGGCGTGACGTTGACGGAGTGGCCGTCGTTCACCCCGAAGGACACCACGCCCCTGCGGGCGGGCATGGTGCTGACACTCGAACCCGGCGCAATGGTGGGGCCGGGTCGCATCATGGTGCATGAGGAAAACATCGTTTTGCGCGAAAGTGGTGCTGAGCTTTTGTCGCCCCGTGCGCCCTCTGACCTGCCGGAGCTTGGGTGATGACATCCTTTCCGTATGAGATCACCGAAGACCCGCGCCCGCGTCTCGGGCTGATTGCCTTGCAGGTGGATGAAACCATCGAAGAGGACTTCCGCCAGATGTTTCCTCAGCCTGCGGCACGGCTACACATCAGTCGCGTTCCCTCCGGTGCGGAGCTGACGCCCGACACCATCGCCGCCATGGAAGAGGATTTACCACAGGCCGCGCGCCTCCTGCCGCCTGCCGCCCGGTTTGAGGTCATCGCCTATGGCTGCACCTCCGGCACCAGTCTGATCGGCGCAGGTCGCGTGAGAGAACTGATCCATGCCAATGCCACGACACATGCCGTCAGCGACCCGCTCAGCGCCGCGATTGCTGCGCTGCGGGCACTGAACGTGACGCGTGTCGGGATCGTCTCGCCCTATATCGCCTCTGTGGCTGCCCCGATCCGCGCAGGATTTGAAGCAGCGGATTTTGTGGTGCCCGACATGCTTGGTTTTGGCGAAGAGGTCGAGGCCCGTGTCGCGAGGATCGCACCTGCCTCCGTCCGTGCCGCGGCCCATGCGCTTGCATCACGGGCTGAACTGGATGCGGTCTTCCTGTCCTGCACCAACCTGCGCACACTTGAGGTCATTCCGACCCTCGAAGAGGAACTGGGCCTGCCGGTGCTGAGTTCCAATCAAGTTCTCGGCTGGCACATGGCAAGCCTCGCGGGCCTTGCGCTGCGGGATCTGGCGGTGCCGGGACAACTCGGAAAACAGGCGGCGCAGCTCTGAGCCACGCCGCCTGTTTGTCCTTAGCCCTGACGGGCTGTGTGCTTAGACGCGCACCATGTCGCGCGGCATCTCGGAAAAGATCTCCGCACCGTCTTCGCGCAGGATGACGATCTCTTCCAGACGGATGCCGAACTTACCCTCAAGGTAGATGCCCGGCTCGATCGAGAACACATTGCCCTCGGCCAGCACCACGTCGGAATTGGCGGCGATATAGGGCGGCTCGTGAATGTCGATGCCGAGACCATGGCCGGTGCGATGCAGGAAACGATCTCCATAGCCCGCGGCGGTGATCACATCGCGCGCGGCCTTGTCGATATCGCTGGCCACAACACCGGGTTTAGCCACCGCGAGCGCAGCCTGAACGGCCTTCTCGACCACGGCAAAGACCTCCTCGTAATCCTCTTCGGGCGTGCCAAAGTAGCCGCAGCGGGTCATGTCGGACGGGTAGCCATCCAGACGGCAGCCGGTGTCAATCAGCACAGCAGAGTTGCGGGTCAACTGGGTGTCACCGGGTGTGTGGTGTGGGAAGGCCCCAGAAGCGCCAAAGCACACGGAGCAAAACTCCAGCGTCGCGCCGGCAGCGGCATATTCAGATTTGATCAACTCGACGATCTCGCGCTCGGTGACGCCTTCTTTGAGGGCGGCAAACGCGGCCTTGACGGCCTTGTCATTGGTCAGATGCGCGGCTTTGATCGCGTGGTACTCGCTGTCGTCCTTGGAGGCTCGCAACAGGCTCACGGTATCATCGGCAAAACGACGACGTGGGTTTTCCAGTGCGTCCAACAGGCGCAGAGAGAAATCGGTGCGCATGGTCTCATCCAGAACCACCGACAGATTCGGGCGCGTCGCGCCGCAGGCCTCAAGCAGTGCGGCCAAAGCGGCATCCGGGCCTTCGTCATCCCGCCATGGGTGGAACGGCAGGTCCGTGTCCTTGCGCGCGGCGGCGGCATTCAGCGCCGGCATCAAAAAGCCCGCATAAGACTGGCTCACCAAGAGCATCACCGGGCGCTCATCGCCATGAGGATGCACACCAGACAGCCACGCCATATGGCTGGAAGGGCCGAGGGCGACAAGGTCGGTGCCTGTCAGCTCCATACGGGCACGCAGAGCAGCAAGGCGGGCGGCGGTCAGCGGGAATTCGGTCATCGAAGGCTCCGGGATTATAGGGAGAGATAGGGGAATCGGGCCACCAGCGCGGGCGGCCCGATCAGTTCACAGTTACTCTTTTTCCACCAGACGGTAGAACACAAAGTCAGAGGTCGCGCCGTTGACGTAACCCGAAACCGCCTCGTTCATGGCGACCTGATAGGCGGCCTGGAACATGATCACGATGGGCGACTCGGCTTGCACCTCTTTTTGCAGCTCGCGGTACATGTCGAGACGCGCATCCGCGTCGCTCTCGGACAGCGCTGCCATGGTTTTCTTGTTCATCTCTTCCGGCACGGCCCATGCGTTGCGCCAAGTGGTGGTCGCTGCATAATTGTCGTCAGAGTTGTCGGAATTATAGGCGAAGGCCTTGGCGTTGGAGTGCGGATCCATGAAATCCGGGCCCCAATACAGCAGCATCGCCTCATGGCTGCGCTCGCGGTATTTGGTAATTACCTGGCTCCCGGTGCCCGGCAGGATCTCAAAGTTGATGCCCGCATCGGCAAAGCTCGCTTGCAGCGACTGCGCCATATCGGTGAAGGGGGCCGCGTTGATCACATCCAGTGACACGGTGATCGGGGTCTCGATGCCGGCCTCGGACAGGATGCTCTTGGCCTTTTCCGGGTCATAAGAGAACGGGGTCTCATCATAAGAACCGGGGAAGCCCTTGGGCCAGAAGGCCTGATGCACTTCCATCTGACCTTTGATGATCGTGTCGGTCATGCCTTTGTAGTCGACCAGATAGCGTGCCGCTTCCCAAACAGCGGGGGGCGTCAGGCTCTCGGTTTTCTGGTTGAACGACAGGAAGTGGACAGCCGCCTGCGGGAAGGTCTCGACCTTGATCTCGCCACTGTCGAGCGAAGCCACCTGATCCGGCGTCATATTGCGCGCCAGATCGACATCGCCTTGCTCCAGCAGCAGCTGCTGGGTCGCGCTTTCGGCAACGTGACGGATGATCACGCTGTCGATCTTGGGCGCGCCGTTGAAATAGGTCGGGTTCGCCTGCATGCGCACCATTTGACCTGCAGAATAGCGTTGCAGCGTGAAGGGACCGGAACCGGCTGCATTGGCATTGAGCCACGCATTGCCCATGTCGCCGTCAACTTCGTTTTCCTGCACCAGCTTGCTGTCGACAATGGATGCGGGGCGCGCAGCCAGGACGTTCAGCACAAACGCCGGAGAGAAATCGCCCGCGTATTTCACAGTGACGGTGTTGCCCTCGCCCGTGACCATCTCGCCGATGTTATCTGCCGTCCAGCCCAGCTGGGTCAGGATAAACGCCGGGGTCAGGTTCAGCTTCACCACGCGGGAGAAGGAATAGACCACGTCTTCTGCCGTTACAGGGTTGCCAGAGGCAAACGTCGCGCCATCGCGCAGGGTGAAGGTGATGGTCTTGGCGTCGGGATCGGTGACCCATTCCGATGCCAGACCTGCCGCCAGAACGGTGGTGTCTTCGGCATCGTATTGAACCAGACGATCATAGAGGTTGGTGACCAACTCGCCAGAGGTGAACTCATAGGCCTGCGCAGGGTCGATTGCGACGATATCGTCGATGTTCTGTGCCACCACCAGCACGCCCTCGGGCGTGTCGGCCAAGACGGCAGGTGCCGCAAGCGGCAACAGCAGCGCGCTGGCCAGCAATGTTGTCTTCAGATGTTTCACGGGAGGTCTCCTTGTTGGATGAAACTTCTAGTCAGTCTGTCGCGGTTTACGCGTTCTGTTTGTGGGACAGTTCCGGAAGCTCGATGGCGCCTTTGCGGTTGAGAACTGTCAGCGTCCCGGTCCAGAGGATTCGGGCGGTGTGATCGGTTGGGTTGCTCCATGCGTGCGGGGTGTTGCCGCTGTAGTGCAGGCTGTCGCCCGCGGTCATGGCGAAGGACTGGCCATCCAGCGTTTGCTGGATTTCCCCCTCAAGGACAAAGATGATCTCTTCGCCCTCATGGCTCACGGTTTCCGATACATAGCCAGACGGGATGTGCAGGATATAGGACGACATCTCAGAGCCGGGAAAATCCGCGCCCAGCGCCTCGTAGCGCAGAGAGGAATCATCCAGCGCAAACAGCGGACGTGTTCCCGCACGGGTCAAACCATCCGAAGGCTTCGATGCCGAAATGAAATAATCCAGCCCAACATCCAGCGCCGCTGAAATCTGCGCCAAGGTCCCAAGCGAAGGTGTTGCGTTGTCGCGCTCAACCTGACTGAGGTACCCCACAGACACACCGGATTTGTCGCAGAGCGCCTGCAAGGTCAGTTTCAATTGCTTGCGGCGCTTGCGGATCGCGGGGCCGACATTGGGCTCTTGTGGTGGTTTTTCACGCGGCATTTTTGTTCTTCACACTTTGGGTTGGACCCTGCGTCTGTAGCATCAGACAGGGTCACATTCCTGGATGTTGTCTCGCTCACGCTACAAAAAAAATTTTTGTCAGGCAAAAATTTTTTTGCACATTTCGAAAATTGTTTTATGCCTGATGCACCAACCACCGCGTCAGGGGCCGCTCTGGCGCAGAGTTTTCACGATGCCAGATCTCCCGGCTGCCGGGGGTTTTGGGAGGAGAAAAGGGGACCAGACCCTTGAGTACAGCCGCGCCTTCACACGCCGGGCTGAGGAAAACCGCCAGCGCATTTGGTGGCTTTGTCATCGTCACGTTCCTGACTTTTGTCGGATTGATGGCGATCACTTTCTTCATCGGCCGCGTGATCCCGATTGACCCGGTTCTGGCCGTGGTCGGAGATCGCGCCACGCAAGAACAATACGACGCCGCCCGCATCGCCATGGGGCTGGATCAGCCACTGGTGGTGCAGTTCATCACCTATGTGGGCGATGTGTTTCAGGGCGATCTCGGCCATTCGGTGTCCACCAACCGACCCGTCGCAGAGGATCTCGCGCGTGTCTTCCCGGCAACGCTGGAGATGGCAACGCTTGGGATCATCATCGGCGTCGGCATGGGCGTTCCGCTGGGTGTCTGGGCCGCTGCAAGGCAAGGCACATGGGTGGATCAGTTGATCCGCGTCTTTGCACTGCTGGGTTACTCTGTTCCCGCTTTCTGGCTTGGTCTTGTGGGGCTGGTCGTATTTTACGCAGGCCTTGGCTGGGTCGGTGGTCCGGGACGTGTCGATATCTTCTACGAGGGTCTGGTCGAGCCGCACACCGGCCTGCTGCTGGTTGATGCCCTCATTGCAGGCGACATGGATGTGTTCTGGAGCGCATTGGATCACCTGATCCTGCCCGCCACCATCCTTGGCTTCTTCTCGCTGGCCTATATCGCGCGCATGACCCGCAGCTTCATGCTGGATCAGCTCGGCCAAGAGTACATCACCACCGCCCGCGTCAAAGGCGTGTCGGAATGGCGGGTAATCTGGACCCACGGCTTCCGCCCGATCCGAGTGCCACTGATCACAGTGATCGGCCTTTCCTATGCAGCACTGCTGGAAGGTTCGGTGATGATCGAGACGGTCTTTAGCTGGCCGGGCATCGGCAACTATCTGACCGTGGCGCTGCTCAATGCCGATATGAACGCCGTCCTTGGTGCAACTTTGGTGATCGGCTCGGTCTTCATTCTCATCAACAAGCTGTCGGATGTGCTCTACCGCATTCTCGACCCGCGCAGCCGATAGGAGGGTGCCATGACAACGATGACAAACTGGCTGCTCGACGACTCCCCCAGCTCCCGCCTGCAGGCTTCCTTGGGTCACAGCTACCGCGTGACACGGATGCTGATGCGCAATCCGCTCGCTGTGGTTGGGGCTCTGATCCTCTTGGTGTTGATCTTAGCGGCTATCTTTGCGCCGTGGATCGCCCCCCACAGCCCGCTGGGACAAAACCTCGGTCAACGCCTGCTGCCGCCCTCTGCCGCGCATTGGATGGGCACCGATGAGCTGGGCCGCGACATCTTTAGCCGCGTCATTTACGGCGCGCGCATCACTCTGTTGATCGTGGCGCTGGTGGCAGTGATCTCCGCACCGCTTGGACTGCTCATCGGAGCGGTATCCGGCTATTTCGGTGGCTGGACGGACAAGATCATCATGGGCGTGACGGATGTGTTCCTGTCGATGCCAAAGCTGATCCTCGCGCTGGCCTTTGTGGCAGCGCTTGGGCCGGGGATTGAAAACGCGATTATCGCCATCGCCATCACATCCTGGCCCGCCTATGCCCGGATCGCACGCGCCGAAACACTAACCTTCCGCAACTCGGAATTCATCTCGGCCATGCGCCTGCTGGGGGCGTCGCACACGCGGATCATCACCGGCCATGTGCTGCCCCTGTGTACCTCGTCGATGATCGTGCGGGTGACGCTGGATATGGCAGGTATCATCCTGACCGCAGCTGGTCTGGGCTTCCTCGGCCTTGGCGCACAGCCGCCGCTGCCGGAATGGGGCGCGATGATCTCGCGCGGTCGGGCCTTTATCCTCGATCAGTGGTGGGTCGCTACCATGCCGGGCTTTGCCATCATCATCGTCTCGCTTGGTTTCTGTTTCCTCGGTGACGGCCTGCGCGATGTGCTGGACCCCAAACAGGGAGGCAAATCATGAGCGATATGCCACTTTTGGAACTGGAAAACCTGCGCGTGAGCTTCCCCACGCCACAGGGGCGCGTCGAGGTGGTCAAAGGCCTGTCCTTCACCTTGGGTCGCGAACGGCTCGGCATCGTCGGCGAAAGCGGGTCGGGCAAATCCATGACGGGCCGCGCGATCCTGCGGCTTGTGCGTAAACCGGGACGCCAGCAGGCTGATCGCATGATCTTTGACGGCATCGACCTGCAAGGATTGTCGGAACGCAAGATGCGCGACCTGCGCGGCGCGCGGATCTCGATGATCATGCAAGACCCGAAATTCTCGCTCAATCCGGTGATGACCATCGGCGCGCAGATCGCCGAGGCGCTCAAGACCCACGAGAACCTTGCCCGCAGCGAGGTCAAATCCCGCGTGCTGGAGATGCTGCATTCCGTGCGCATCAACGATCCCGAACGGGTGGTGAACCTCTATCCGCATGAGGTTTCGGGCGGTATGGGCCAGCGCATCATGATCGCCATGATGCTGATCCCGCGCCCGGATATGCTGATCGCGGATGAGCCGACCTCAGCGCTGGATGTCTCCGTGCAGGCGCAGGTTCTGGACCTCATCGACGAGCTGGTACGCGACAAGGGCATGGGGCTGATCCTGATCTCGCATGACCTCAATCTGGTGGCGCGCTACTGCGACCGCATCCTCGTGATGCACGCAGGCGAAGTGGTCGAGAGCTGCGCGGCAGAGGACCTGCACAAGGCGACGCACCCCTATACCCAAGGCCTGCTGGCGGCGGTGCCACGGATGGAAGAAACGCGCGAGGAACTCCCCGTCCTCGACCGCAGCGCATGGAGCGGCACATGAGCGCGATCATTTTGAAAAATCTCGACATTTCCTATGGCCACACCAAGGTGGTTGAGGGTGTGAATATTGAGGTCGCCGAAGGTGAGAGCTTTGCGCTGGTCGGCGAAAGCGGCTCTGGCAAATCCACGATCCTCAAGGCCATCGCGGGCCTCGCGCCCGACTGGACCGGCGAGATCTCGGTACTGGGACAGCCCCGCGGGCGCAACGTGGATCAGGGCTTTGCCACCCGCTGCCAGATGGTGTTTCAGGACCCGTATGGATCGCTGCATCCGCGCAAATCCGTGGACACGGTGCTGAGCGAGCCGCTCAAGATCCATGGGCTGGGCAATCGCGATGCCCGCGTGATCGAGATGCTCGCAGCCGTAGGCCTCGACCAGCGGTTTCGGTTTCGCTACCCACACCAGCTTTCGGGCGGGCAGCGCCAGCGGGTCGCCATCGCGCGCGCCCTGATGCTGGAACCCAAGGTGATGCTGCTTGATGAGCCCACATCGGCGCTGGATGTCTCGGTACAGGCGGAGATCCTCAACCTGCTGAAGAAACTGCGCCGTGAGCAGGGGCTGACCTATCTGATGGTCACCCACAATCTGCCTGTCGTCAGCTTCATGTGCGACCGCATGGCGGTGATGAACAAGGGCCGCATCGTCGAGATCGCGCCCGCAACAGCGCTGCACGATGGCAGTTTCACCGACCCTTATACGCAATCCCTTTACGCCGCATCGGGCGGCAATCCAGACCGCAAGGACTAAGACATGACGGACACAAACACGGCGCGCCAAGATTTTGAAAAAGCGCTGTCAGAGGCCACCACCGAAGAGCAGGCTTATGACGCGCTTTGCGCGCTGACCAAGGCCACGGTGGGGGCAAAGCTGTTTACTGTGATGACCGCTGACATGGACGCTATGCTCGCCCGTCGCGTCTACACGGATGATGCGGAAAATTACCCCACAACCGGGACCAAGGAAATCGAGATGAACCGCTGGTTCGAGCAGGTTCATGGCCGTCACGAGACCTTTGTCTCCAACACATTGGCCGACATCGACACCGTGTTCCCCGATGCGGAGCTGATCGGCAAACTGGGCTGCGGATCGGTCATCAACCTGCCGGTGATCCTTGGCGGCAAGATGGTGGCCACGGTCAACATCCTGCATGAAGAGGGGTATTACACGCCCGAGCGCGTCGCGCAGGCGCATGAGCTGCTTCGCCTGCCCTCCATGGCAGTGCTCGCTCTCGCCTCTTGATCTTTTGCGGGCATCCAGACCATCGCGTCTGGATGCCCGCCCACGCTTTGTCGCGCACAAACCCTTGCTGGGCCCTGCGCACATCCTCCGAAAAACCAAGGCTCTGCTGTCGCCAACCGGCGAATGCGGCAGAGATTGAGAATTTCGCGGAACAAAATCTGCCCTCTGCCGTTGTCTCCCCGAAGCCCACAGAGGGTGGGCATTGAAACACGGCAAAGGAGACACCCCATGCTTGGTTGGGCACTGACATTCCTAGTGATCGCGCTGATCGCGGCCGTCTTTGGCTTTGGCGGCATCGCCAGCGCCTCGGCCGGGATCGCGCAGATCCTCTTCTTCATCTTCCTGGTGATGTTTATCGCCGCGTTGATTTTTCGTGCTGTGCGTCGCTGACGCACAGACACGACCCATCACGCAAACTCCCTTCGGAAAGGAGACATCATGACGACCGCATTGAACGTGAAACCACAACTGGCCCCCGTCGAGACAGGTGTTCGTGACACCGAGGCAATCGCCGAAGGTCTGAGCGACGTGCTCGCGGACACTTACCGCCTCACGTTAAAAACCCATATTTATCATTGGAATGTCGAGGGCCCGTTGTTCTTCTCGCTGCATAACCTCACCGAGGAGCAGTACCAGAACATGTTCGCGGCCGCAGACGAGTTGGCAGAGCGCATCCGTGCCTTGGGCCACCTGACGCCGGGCAAGATCAATGGCGTGCTGTCTGACAGCATCGTAGATGATCTGGGCCAGATGCCGAGCGCGGGCGAAATGTGCAAAGACCTTGAGAAAGATCACATGCGTTTGGCGCACCGACTGCACGCGCTGATCGAACTTGCGGAGGCGCGCAAGGATATGGTGACCGGCGATTTGGCAACCGAACGCGCGGCCTTCCACGAAAAAGCGGCTTGGATGCTGCGTGCTTTGTCTGCCTCGTAAGCACGCTCTCATCCATCAAGAAGCCCTGCACACCCATCGGTTTGCAGGGCTTCTTTATTTTCGAACTTTGAAAGCTGGTTTGATATCTGTGCGCACAAAAAGACCCCGCACAAGCAAATGTACGGAGTCTTTGGCAAGGGATAGCCGCTTTGGTTAGCTGGTCAGCGTATCGGTAGAGGAGAAGAACATCGCCTGACTGATCGCCGAGATTACCTGATCCGGGACATAGGGTTTTGCAATCATGAAGGCAGGTTCATGACGTTCGCCAGTGAGGAGACGCTCAGGGAAGGCCGTGATGAAGATCACCGGCACATCACCCAGCTCTTCAAGCAGGTCCGCCACGGCATCAATACCGCTAGAGTTATCGGCAAGCTGAATGTCAGCAAGGATAAGGTCCGGCTTTTCCTCAAGGCCAAGTTTCACGGCCGCTTTGTGAGTGCGTGCAATACCCGTGACCTCGTGTCCCATCATGGAACAGATACCTTCCAGATCCATCGCGATAATCGCTTCATCCTCGATGATCATGATCTTGCCGCTCACGGATTGCTGCATTTCATCGCGTGCAAGCTGGATCAGTCGCGCCGCTTCATCGGCAGAGATTTCCATGACGTCGGCAACTTCGCTGACCGAAAACGCCTCTACCGTATTGAGCAAGAGCGCCTCGCGGGTGTTGGCGGTCAGAGAGGCCAGATGTTGCAGCGCGCGGGCCCGTGGGCCGTCATCCAGCTCTGCCACAGGCTGGCCAGAGCTGCTCCAGAGTTTGTGGAACACTTTGAAAAGCGCTACTTTTCCGCCGACGCTCTCCGCATCAAAGCAGGACGGATCGGCAAGGATCGCCTCCAGCGTCGAGGCCGCATATGTGTCGCCCGATTGCTGAGCACCGGTGAGCGCACGTGCGTAGCGGCGCAGGTATGGCAAATGCGGAGCGATAAGGTCAGACAGAGTCAGCGCTTGTCCTGTTGTAGGGGTCGACAATTTTTTTCTCCTGTCACCAATATTTCTCGGAACAAACGCACGATTGGGGCGTTTGTTCCATGGAAATGGATATTATTTGCGCCTGAAAGTTAAAGGTGTTGCGGGAGAGATGAATGGCAAACAAACTTTCACAACAGCCATGGGACACTCTGATCGACGAAAACCTTAAGCGGGTTTTTGACGAAGATGCGAATGCGGATTTGCCGCCGCATCTGATGGACCTACTTGATCGTCTGGACAAGATTCCGGTCGCGGATGGGTCAGGGAGCGCATCCGGCGCCCCCTCCCACTCCCAGGAGGAGGCCGAGTAAATGGATAGACAAGGTGCGAAGGCTGAATTGACAAGCCATATGAAGGTGCTGCGCGCTTTCGCCATGAGCTTGACCCGCAACGATGCGGCAGCAGATGACCTCGTGCAGGACACAATCCTGAAAGCATGGACCAATCTGGACAAGTTTCAGGAAGGGACCAACATGCGGGCATGGCTTTTTACCATCCTGCGCAACACGTTTTATTCAGGCCGTCGCAAGGCGATGCGCGAAGTGGAAGATTCCACCGGTAGCATCACCGAAAGCATCTCTGTGAAGCCAGCCCATGACGGCCGCCTGCAACTGGCAGAGTTCCGTCGCGCGCTGAGCGAGTTGCCAGCTGAACAACGCGAGGTTCTGACGCTGATCGGCGTGTTGCAATATTCCTATGAAGAGGCCGCCGAGGTCTGCGGCGTGAAGGTCGGCACGGTCAAAAGCCGCCTTAACCGTGGTCGCGAGGCCCTCTCCATTAAGATGCAGCTAAAGGCTGACGAACAGCTGGAACTGACAGATGCAGCCACCCATGCGGTCGTCGCTGCAAGTGGTGGAACCGCCGCGTGAACAGAATGAACTTTCCGTCCCTCGCCCTGCTTCGGGGTGGGGGCGCCCGCAATAGCGCCTCATCCATTTCTGACAATTCACCCGACGCGCCCCGGCCCTTCGCCTGGGCGCGGGGTTTGTCGGTGCGCCTTGCCGTTATGCTCTCTGTCGCGATGGTGCCGCTGGGCCTCATCGCAGTGGACCAAACCGTGCGGCTGCAACAAGAGGTCACCGCCTCCAACAACCTGAGCCTAAAAGCACTCACCGCAGAATTTGCGCAAGAAGAGCGTGAGATCATCAAATCCGCCTTCGCCTCTGCCGAGGCACTTGCGCTTTCAGTGCCCGATCTGACCCAAGATCTGGATCGCTGCCGGGCGTTGATGGAGCGTTTCATCGACACCGCCCAAGAGCGCTACAGCTTTGCAGGTTTTCTGCCCAAAGACGGCGTCATGTCCTGCGCCTCAACCGGGCTGACAATCGATTATTCTGAGAATCCGAACTTCCCAGATTGGATGCGTCGCCCGAAGCGTGAAATCAGGGTGAACTCCTTTGGCCCCGTTGCAGGCAGCGCGGTCCTGATCATTTCCGAACCCGTCTATGATCCGAACGGCACCTTTATCGGCAATCAGATCATTCACGTCCCGCACGAACGCATCGACAAGAAATTTCAGACCAAGCTTGGCGAGCGCCCGCTTGATCTGGTGACACTGAGTGCCGAGGGCGACATCCTGAGTGCCTCTGGTGCGCGCGAGACGGCGTTGGATCGCCTCCCCGCCAACATGAGCATCAAGGAGCTGATCTCGCTCAATCCGCGTCACATCGAGGCAGAGAATGCAGCAGGAGAGATGCGACTGTTCTCCATCGTCCCGATCCTGAGCGATGCGTTCTACGTGGTCGGAAGCTGGGACCCGGAGGGCATACATGCCCCGACAGAAACCAACGCGTTGCAGCATCTCTTTTTGACGCCTGCGCTGTTTCCGATGCTGATGTGGCTTGTCAGTCTGGTCCTGATCTACGTGGCGCTGGATCATCAGGTTGTCAGGCACCTTCGCATCATCGGTATGCAGATGCGCCAATTTGCCCGCTCCCGCGTGCTGCCCAGCCCTCCCAAAAGCGGACTGATGCCGCACGAGCTTGAGGTCATCTATAACCAGTTCACGCAAGTCTCCGAAAAGCTGTTGCATGACGAGGCACATCTGTTTGATGCCATGCACGACAAGGATGTGCTGCTGAAAGAGCTGCATCATCGGGTCAAAAATAACCTGCAATTGATCTCTTCGATCATCTCGATGCAGATCCGCAGAACACGCAATCAGGTGACGGCAGCCGCGCTAAAGACCGTGAACCGACGTGTGACCAGTATGGCGACGGTACACCAGACGCTGTATCAGGCGTCAGAGCTTGGTCGCGTTCAGGCCAATGATCTGTTGCGTGACGTGGTCAAACCGCTGACCGAATTGGCCCCGACCACCGCGCCTATACCCAAGATCGACATCGATCTGGAGCCGGTTGTCCTCTATCCGGATCAGGCCGTCCCGCTGGCACTGCTGACCGTCGAGGCCGCAACAAATGCGCTGAAGTATCTTGGCGTCGATAAGGCAGGCAATCGCTGGGTCCGCGTTTCACTCAAAGTTCTGCAAGAGGGTGAAGTCTGTCTGACCATCGCCAATTCGACCTCCGATGAGGCAGAATTTGAAGACGAAGGCACCGGGCTTGGCAGCCAGTTGATCCGCGGCTTTGCCCGCCAGTTGGAGTGCAGTCCAAAGATCACCGAAGGCGAAGACAGCTACGCCATGAGCGTGACCTTTGAGACATTGCCCTTTGACCACGAAAACAGAGCGCTCGCCGGCGTCGATCACGACGACTAACGCGATCATCATGCACCATTGGGGCCGTTCTGTTGCGCAGGGCGGCCCTATTTTTGTGACGGGTTCACAACATGGATCTCGGCAAACTCTTGCGCGCCAATTCTTGCCGATGCGCCGTACAGCATTTTGGGCGCGGAACATTGAGTGGCGTTTTGCGTTTTCATTATGCCTGCATGCACATGCGGGCGCGTCTCACCGAATAGGAGTTAAGACGATGAAAAAGCTGTTGATTTCCACGTCTCTGATCATCGCGATGGGTTTGCCCGCTGTTGCAGCAGAGACCAGCGACATGTTCCGCAGCGAAGCCGGTCCCGCAGAGTTCCATGCCTCGTCTTTTGTTGGAAAGCGCATTTATCAGACCGAAAATGAGGCGCTCAAGGATGTGATGGACGGCATTCAGGACGGCTGGGCTGACATCGGTGAGGTCAACGATGTGATCCTCAGCCGCGATGGCACAGCAGAGGCGGTTTTGGTCGATATTGGCGGTTTTCTCGGGATCGGAGAGAACCAGATTGCCGTTGATATGGACGCGCTGAAATTCGTGCGCAACGGCAATTCAGACGGGGGTGCGGATGGCTATTTCCTTGTCCTGAATGCCCCGGCTGATGCCCTGGAAGCCGCCCCACGCTACGAGACCGCCAAGCAGCCTGCCATTGCAGAACCAACGCTCAAGGAACGCGAGCGCAGCGATGCTCCGGCGGATCGAGTGGAGAGCGCATTTGGGATCAATGAAACCACCGAAGCCTCGGTTCACATGGCGGAGCTGACCGCAGAAGAACTGCTCAGCGCAACCGCCTTTGATGCCAATGACGAAATGATCGGACAGGTGGCTGATATCGTGATGGACGGTGAGGGCAACGTAAACGCCGTTGTGGTCGACGTCGGCGGTTTCCTCGGCCTTGGGGCCAAGCCGGTCGAACTGGAACTAGCGGACCTCAGCATTGAGGATGAATCCGGCACCATTCGCATCTACACGATGTTGACCAAATCCCAGATGGAAGAGCTGCCCGAATACAAGGGCTGACATAATCTGAAAAGATCACGCCGCATCTTTGACATCTACCGGCCGGGCCTGACCACAGGTCCGGCCCTATTTGTTGGGCCGGACGCACCGCAACATTTGCCCCTAAAAGAGATGTATCGCCGCCCCGCCGATCGCAAGGGTCAGGCCCGTGACGGTCACCAGCGCGATCAGCCCATCTCCGGTCAGCATCGACAGCGCCAGCAAAGCAACAACGCCGCCGAGGATCGACGAGGTAAATGGCAAGATTTCAAGGAAGGGCATGATCAGACCGCACAACAGGCAAATGCCCTGAAGCACTCGCAAGAACGGCGGTGTCAGCAGCGATTGCAAACGGCGTTTAAATCTGCGGTCCATCCAAGCCGCAAGCGATCGCAGCGTGCGGGTTGCTTTTTGCGTATTGCGCGCAGGCAGTGAGCGTTTCGACAAGAATGAGGGCAACCAAAGGTGATTACGTCCCATCAACATCTGCGCTGAAATCAACGCAATGGTAATGCCGCACGCCGAGGAGAACAGCGGGATACCACTCAATGGTGACACCAATGCCAGCGATGGGGCCAACAACACTGCTGCAATGGATTTGACCCCCAGTTCATCCATCAGTTCGGATACTTGCAAACCATCCTTGCCGTCTTCTAACAGCTGGTCGGTCGTATCTAATACATCTTCGACTGGGTGGCTCGACTGGGTCATGGGGTCCGTTTTCCAAAAAAGGGGCTTGGCTCGAATTCTGAACGCTTCAGGCGGGGCAAAGTTCCCTTTGATTTCACCGTTATTCAATTGGCCATTATAAGGTCGGAACAAAATAGGCGGAAAATTTCCTTTAAAAATCAGGAACATTCTGCCGCCCCTGCGTGTTGATAGTGCAGATCCCACGGGGATATGAGCACTATATCAAGGAGCTAAACGATGACACATCTGATCCGTACAACCGCTCTCGTTGCAACCATGGCGACCGCCGCTGGCGCGTCCACGATGGTACAGGAAATCGAAGTCACCGCCGACGCCAGCGCGCTTAAGAACAGCGAAGCCGTATCGGTCTGGAGCGAACTCGAAACCGACCTTGAGACCGCTTTGGCGGCGCAGTTGGTGGATCAGATCGCCGACAAAGAGATGGAAGACGCCGCCGAGATCGACATTGAGATCGACACCGTGGCGCTGGCTTCCAGCCTTGAGGCCGAAATGGGGATCGCCGATTCCGTCCTTGAAGGGGACGTCTCTGTTGACCTGCCGGGGAGCCAGTACGACCAGCGCTACACCCTGACCGTGAGTGCCGAGCAGGCGAACGTCTATTACCCCGAGGGCACCGATGTGACCACGCTCAACGTGGGCAGCGAAGTCTTCTACACCGCGATGGTTGACGCTTTTGCCACCCATGTTGCCGAGAAACTGAAATAACAGGAGGCCCGCCATGCGCACGATCTATCTGTCACTGGTGGCCGTTCTTGGCCTGACCGCTTGCGAGGCCACCGAGGGACTGGGCCGCGATGTGTCCAACCTTGGCAATGAAATCGAAGAAGAGGCGCAGGAGGCGCAATAACCTCACTGTGCGCAGCCCCGGCGTCAGTCGCGCCGGGGCTTTTTTCAGGTGGGTCTGGCCCTGCTGAGCGCCAGCGGCATCAGCACCGTCAGGATCATCAACCGCATCACGTGATGCGCCGCGACAAAGGCGGGATCGAGCCCGAGCGTGACGGCAATCGCGGCCATGGCCTCCACCCCGCCGGGCGCAAAGGCCACGATCAACAGCGCGGGCGACAGGCCCATGATCTGCATACTGATCCCGATGGCGATCAAGGTGATCACAACATTGACGCCCGTGACCCACAGCCCCGCCAGAAAGTCGAGTTTCAGATCCGCGAGCTTTTGTCCGACAAAACGCGAACCGATCAGGGTGCCCATCACCAGAAACGCCACAAAGGTTGCCTCTTCCGGCGGGCGTCCGGGTGTGAGCGCAAAGATATGTCCGGCGGCGCTGCAAAAGATACCAGCCAGCAAATAGGCGGCGGGCACGTTCAGGCGATCAAACACCGCGCCGACCGCAAGCGTGACCCCCACCAAAAGCGCCAGTTGCCAAAGGGCTAGCGGATGCTCCGGCATCAGTTCCACACCCGTCGCCCCAAAGACCGTCGAGACCAGCACCGGCACGCACAGCGTCAGAAACAGCACGCGGATGCTTTGTACGATGGCGATGCGAGAGGTCTGTCCGTTTTCACTGAGTGACAGCGCCAGCACATAACTCAGATGGCCGGGCGCGGCGGCCAGAACCGAATCCCGCGCGCTGAACCGCATCCAACGCTCCAGCCCGATGCGACAGATCTGCAGCGAGACACAGAGGCTCACCGCGAGGATTGCGATGGTCACCGGCCATGCCAGCGCGGAGGCGAGCATGTCGCGGGTGACGCTGCTGCCAATGTTGATCCCCAAGAGCACAAAGGCCGTGGTCCTGAGCCACACTGGCATCTTGATCGGCAATCCAAAGAGCGCCGCCAGCGACACCGCCGCCGCCGATCCGGTCAGGGGGGCGCAGGGAAAACCGATTGCTTCAAAAATCAAGGTGCCCAACACGGCGACGACAAGCGCGCCAATCAGGCCAAATGTATCACGTAGGGTCATACGTCCATCTGTATTTTGGCGGGGTCGGCCCCTTGTTGCGACCGCCCTGTTGTTGCTGCTCCCACGCGTGGGACAGGATGCCCACGGACCGTGACAGGCAGAATAGCCCGCGCGCCAGCGGCGGGGCAAAGCCCAGTTCCGCATAGATCACGGCTGTTGCACCGTCGATGTTCATCGGCAGGGCCGTGCCTTTTTCAGCCGAGATCTGCGCCTCGATCTCTTGGCCGATGTGTTGGAACCGTCCTGACACCGCGCCTGCCTCTGCCGCCTCGGACACCAGCGCCATCAGACGCGGCGCGCGCGGGTCGGTCGGTTTGTGGAACCGGTGGCCAAAGCCGGGGATGATCTTGCCATGTTCTGCGCGCCAGCCGTCCAGCGCCGCGGCCAGATCCCCCGAGTGGGCATCGACGTGGTGATAGAGCTCCACCGCCTGCTGCCCGGCCCCGCCATGCACATCGCCCAGCATGTTGACCGCCGTCGCCATCGCATTGTTCAAGGGCAAACCGCAGGTGATCGCCATCCGCGCCGCCGCGATCGAGGGGGCTTGTGGGCCGTGATCCACAGCCGAGACCAAGGCGGCCTCAAACAGGCGGGCCTGCGCAGGTGTCGGCCGGTCGCCGCGCACCATCAGCCAGATCATCTCGGCAAAGCTGACGTTGCCGATCAGATCCTGCACGGGGGTGCCCCGCAGTTCGATGCGGCCCGGCTCCATGTCGATGATAGACGTGCGCCACCAATCACTCACATCGCTCATATCACGCGCTCCCGTCTCAAGGTTTCGACCTCATCGGCGCTTAGACCGATGTCCTGCCAGATGCTGTCATTATCTGCGCCTAAGGCAGGAGGCGCTTGATCCGGAACCGGGCGATGGGTGCCAAACCGCACCGGCGCGCCCACCAGCGACAGCGGCGCATCTGCGGTCTCGACCTCAGCGATCAGGCCACGATTCTTGATTTGCGGCTCATTCAGTATCTGCGGCACCGTCAGCACCGGCCCTGAGGGCACCCCAAGCGCATTCAGTTCCGCCACCCACTGCTCAGCAGGACGGGTCCGAAGGACGCTTTCCAGCTCTGCCCGCAGCATGTGACGGTTGCGTTTGCGATCCTCTCGGGTGGCATAGTCCGGATGGGCCAGAAGATCGTCGCGCCCAAGATGACGCGCCATGGAGTGCCATTGCTCATCCCGGTTTGCGGCCACATTGATCGGCCCATCCGCGCAGGCAAAGGTGCCCGAGGGCGCGGATGTGGTGTTCTCATTGCCATGCGCGCCGGGGGGTTGCCCTGCGATCAGATGGTTGGACACCACCCATCCCATGGTGGAAATCACCGCCTCGGTCATGGAGATATCCAGAAACGCGCCGCGCTCCGGGTCGTTGAGCGCCGCCGAGATTGCAAAGGCGGCCGTCATGCCGCCCACGGTATCTGCCAGCGGGTAGCCCACGCGCAACGGTGCGCTGTCGCCATCGCCGGTGATCGACATCACGCCGCTGATCCCCTGCACGATCTGGTCATAGGCGGGGTTGTCCTTCCACGGACCGTCCTGCCCAAAACCGCTGATGGCGCAATAGATAAGGTTTGGATTTTCCGCCTTCAGCACCTCATATCCCAGACCAAGACGGTCCATCACGCCGGGCCGGAAGTTCTCAACCAATACGTCAGATGTGCGAACAAGGCGCTTTAGCAGCGCCTTGCCCTGATCGTGTTTCATGTCGAGGGTCACGGATTTCTTCTGCGCGTTCTGCGCCAGAAAACTGACCCCCATCAGGGATTTATTCCGCTCCGGATCGGCCCCCAGTTGGCGGGCCAGATCACCGGTGCCGGGGCGCTCGACCTTGATGACTTCTGCACCGAGCAGGGCCAGCTGATAACAGCAATACGGCCCCGCAAGCACATTGGTCAGGTCAAGAACCCGAACCCCGGAGAGCGGTTTAATCCCCATCGGCCACCCCGGCCGCACGGGCGCGGGCACGGCGCGCACGGTAGCTCGGCACGATCACCAGCAGGATGGCCAGCACCAACAGCCCCAGCGTCATCGGACGATCAAGGATGAAGGAAATGCCGTCATAGATCTGCATCGAACGGGCAAAGTTATCCTCCAGCATCCGCCCCAGAATGAAACCGATGAGCAAGGGGGCCAGCGGATAATCCGCAAACCGCAGCACCGTCGCACAGATGCCAAAGCCCACGAGGATCAACAGCTCTGTCGCGTTGTTCTGTCCGATATAGGACCCCATCAGGGTGAAGAACAAAATGAACGGGATCAGATAGTTGCGCGGGATCGACAGGACCTTGGCGATATAGGGGATGAGCGGCAGGTTCAGCACCAAGAGCACAAGGTTGCCGATATACATCGAGATGATGACCGCCCAGAAGATATGCGGGCTATCCACCATCAGCCGCGGCCCCGGCGTCACGTTAAGTGCAATCAACGCCCCCAACAGGATCGCCGTGGTGCCCGAACCCGGAATACCCAGCGTCAAGAGCGGCACAAACGATCCGGTACAGGCCGCGTTATTTGCAGTCTCCGGTGCGGCCAGCCCTTTGATAGAACCTTTGCCGAACTCTTTTTGCTCTTCTTCGGTGGCGATGTTGCGCTCCACCGCGTAGCCGAGGAAGGAGGCGATCGTCGCCCCCGCGCCGGGCAGAACGCCGATAAAGAAGCCTTGAATGGACTGGCGTCCGATCACGGGCGCGATCTTGCGCGCCTCCTGGCCGGAGATCCGCAAGCCTGTGATCTTGCCCCCGTTCTCGCCCCCTTGGGCGGCGCGTTTGGGGTTCATCACCAGAAAGATTGCTTCAGGCAGGGCAAACATAGCCATCGCCAGCGTGATAAAGCTGAAGCCGGATTGAAGATCCATCAGCCCCATGGTGAAGCGCGGCATGTTGAACAATGCGCCCTCGCCCACCGTCGCCATCATCAACCCCAGAAGCGTCATCATCAGCGCCTTGGCCACATTGCCGGTGCCTGCAAAGGCCGCAATCGCGGAAAGACCCACGACCATCAGCGCGAAATACTCAGCCGAGTGGAACAGGAGGGCAACCGTCGACAGCATCGGCGCAAAGACCATCAACAGGATCGCGCCGATGGTGCCCCCCATGAAGGACGAGATCGCCGCAATGGTCAGCGCCTTGCCGGCCATGCCTGCGCGCGCCATCGGATAGCCATCGAAACTGGAGGCCACGGTGCCCGCCACCCCCGGCGCATTGAGCAGGATCGACGAGGTCGAGCCGCCGAAGATCGCACCATAATAGACCCCGGCCAGCAGGATCAGCGCGGCAGAGGGGTCGCCCAGCGTGATCGCAACCGGGATCATGATTGCAATGATGGACATGGGGCCAAGCCCCGGCAACATCCCGATGAATGTCCCGATCAGACAGCCGCCGATCACCATCAGGATATTTGTGAGAGAGAAGGCCGTAGAGAGGCCGATCATCAAACCTTCGAGCATCTGAGCCTCCGATTATCCGAGAAAGAACGGCAAGGGCCGCAAGAAGATGCCCAGCACGCCCTCGACGAGGTACCAGACAACACCGGTGGCGAAGGCCGCAACCGGGATCAAAATCCACAGCTTGCGCTCGCCAAGGATCATCGCGCCGACGATCAGGAACCCGGAGGTGGACAGCAAGAACCCCGCCGGGCGCAGCAAGAGCGCATAGGCGACCATCAGCCCAAGCAGAAGCGCGGCCTGACCGATGTTGTAGTCACCCAGGCGGCGGTAATCGATGTCCGGGGTCTTGACCTCGCCACTGGGTTTTTCCAGCCCCAGAACGATAATCGCAGCGGTAATGATCGACAGAACGGCCAGTACCTTGGGGAAGGTGCTCGGCCAGATCGGGTTTCGCTGCATGAACGGCGGCAAAAGCTGATCCATGGTGAAAAAGGCCGCATAGCCATAGGCCAGAGCGATGCCGAGAATGATCAGCGCGATCCAACGGTCGAGCGCCATGATCTCCTCCTGTGATTGTTTTGGGGGATACGGGAAAGGGTCCGGCACCCGCGATTGGTGCCGGACCGAAGCGTGTCTGCCTAAGGCTTAAAGGAAGCCCAATTGCTTCATCAGGTCGCCGATGACTTTTTCCTGGCTTTCAAGGAAGCTGCGGAAGTCATCACCAGAGTTGTGGATGTTGACCCAGCCGTTGCGTGCGCGCACGTCTTCCCACTCGGGGGTGTCGTACATTTTGGAGAGCACGTCCTGATAGGCGGCAACCTTGTCTTCCGACAGGCCCGGCGCACCAAAGAACCCGCGCCAGTTCACGAAAGTGGTCTCCAGACCCTGCTCTTTCATGGTGGCAGCACTGTCATAGGCCGGCACACGCTCGTCCGCGGTCACGCCGAGGATTTTGACTTCGCCGGCTTCGGCCAGTGCGATTGCCTCGGAGAACCCGGTGGAGAGCGCCTTGATCTCCCCCGATAGCAGTGCCGCCATCGCCTTGCCGCCTGCGTCATAGGGGATGTATTTCAGCGCGGTCGGATCTTCGCCCGCAGACTGCATCACCATGGCCGCCACGAGGTGGTCCATGCCGCCCGGAACCGAGCCACCGCCCACGGCAGTGCCGCGCGGATCTTCACGGTAGGCCGCGAGGAACTCTTCCATATTGTTGATCGGGCTGTCCTTGGCCACGACCAGGGCCGCGTAGTCCCCGATGGTGCCCGCAACCAGCGTCAGGTCACGGAAGTTGTGCGGGAACACACCGGTCAGCGAGCGGATCACGATGGGCGTGGAGTTCACCATCAGCGTGTCATCCAGGCTCTCGGCGTTCTCGATCAGGTAACCGATGGCCTTGCCACCGCCACCGCCGGACATGTTTTCATAAGATGCGGTACCCACAAGGCCCGATTTGGTCAGCGCCTCACCGGTGCCGCGCGCGGTTCCGTCCCAACCACCACCGGCACCGCCGGGGATCAGGAAGTGAACCTTGTCGAGAGCTTGCTCGGCCATAGCCGGGGAGCCGAAAGTCAGTGCAGCCGCAGCAGCAGCCATCAGGGTCCGACGACCCAGCGCAAAAGATGTCATAATGTTCCTCCCATTTGACAAACACGCAAAAGCGCGATCATGAATCATGGTATTCCGACCCAAGCTGACACAAACCTGACACGGAGCAGATGTTTCGCCCCAATGCGCTACTTACTCGTCGAAGATAACGATCAGCTTGCGAACGCGGTGCTGGACCGGCTCACACTTGACGGTCATGTTGTGGACCGGGCACCGGATCTGGGCACGGCAGATGATTTCATCGCCACAACGGAATACGATATGATTCTGCTCGATATCATGCTGCCTGATGGCGATGGGCGGCAGTTCTTGCAGGCCCATCGCACGGCACAGCGCAATACACCTGTGATTGTATTGACCGCCCGATCAGAGGTATCGGACCGCGTCAGCGTTCTGGACCTCGGGGCTGACGACTACATAGTCAAACCGTTCGATTTCTCAGAGCTTGAAGCGCGCTGCCGCGCCGTTCAGCGCCGCCGTAGCGGGGGGGCGAGCAATCTACATAAATATGGCGACGTGGTATTTGACCCTTTGGCCTGCACTCTGACAGTGAATGGGCGCGAGGTGCGCCTGCGCAACCGAGAGTTGCGACTGTTTGAGATTTTTATCGCCGCCCCCGATCAGGTTTTTTCAAAATCCAAGCTGGTGGACCGGCTGTTTTCTTATGACGTAGACGCCTCGGAGAACGCCATTGAGGTCTATGTGGGGCGGCTGCGCAAACACCTCGAAGGCGCAAAGGCGCAGATCGTGACAGTGCGTGGGCTGGGCTACCGGCTGAGCCTGTCATGAACACGCCGATCCTGCTGCGTGGCTCCATCAGACGACGTCTGATTATTCAGTTGTTGGCGGGTGCCGCACTGCTTGCGAGTTTGATGTTTCTGGTGGTTCAGAACTATGCGCGCGACCTCGCGGGGCAAAGTCAGGATGAAATCCTCTCTGCCTCGGTGACGGCGATTCTTGATTCTGCATCGGTGCGCGATGGCGATCTCACTGTGGATATTCCCTATTTCGCCTTCTCTATGCTCGGCAATATCAGTGATGATCGCGTGTTTTACGCCATCACCCGCAATGGCGATTTTCTGACAGGATACTCCGACCTGCCCAAACCCGTCGCCAGCAATGGGATTTTACCGCGATTTCAAACCGCCCATTACGATGGCGAAGAAATCCGGATGGCGACCGCCACCCGGCGTCTGTCCGTCAGCGGCACGCCTGATTTTGTCGAAGTCACCGTCGCACAGACCCGCTATGGCTTGCGTCAGCAATTGGCGGGGATTTCACAGACCGTGGCCGGGTTTGGCATCGGTTTCTTTGTGATCGCGGCTGTCTTTGGCATTCTCGCGGCCCAATCCGCAATCCAGCCGCTGCGGCAATTGGCAGGCTCGGTGTCGCGGCGCGGCCTTTCGGATCTGCGGCCCGTCTCAGCCCCGGTGCCAGCGGAGATGGAATCCCTTGTGGGCGCGCTCAATGGGTTTATGAGCCGCCTCAAGACTTCGCTCTCACGCTCGGAGGATCTGATCGCCGAGGCCGCGCATCGGGTGCGCACCCCGCTCACCACCGTGCGCACGCAGGCGGAAATCACTCTGCGCCGGGTGGATAAGCCTGAAAACCGTCAGGCCGTGCGCGAGATGATCCGCGCCATTGATGAGAGCAGCCGGGCAGCGGGACAATTGCTGGATCACGCCATGGTATCTTTTCGCTCCGACCACCTGGAGATGGAAGATGTGGAACTGACCCGTCTGGCGCAGGATGCGGTGTCACGCCTGCGCCCAATGGCGGAACTGCGCGATATCGACCTTGAGATCACCCTGCCCGACCTCGCAATGGTGGTGAAGGGCGATCCGATCCTGATGCAAAGCGCGTTGCTCAACCTGCTCGACAATGCGATCAAATACTCCCCCCCGGACAGCACCGTTCACGTCACTGCCCGCAGAACCGAAAGCGGCGCTGAAATCACCGTGCGGGATGAGGGTGCAGGCTTTCCCAAGGCGGATATGGGCCGCCTGACCCGCCGTTTTGTCCGCGGCGGGAATACGGACGCAGTGGTCGGCTCCGGGCTTGGCCTCACCATCGCAAACGAGGTTGCCCGCGCCCATGGCGGACGCCTGTTTCTGACCAATCACAGCGACAAAGGTGGCGCATGCGCAAGCTTGTCTTTTCCATTGGCTTGATTTTCCTCGCACTCGCCACTGCAGCGCATGCGTTCGAGGTTGAGGAGCGGATTAGCGTCGGCCCGGCAGATGCCCGCCGCGTGCTGCGTGTGATATCCACCGGGGACGCAGAGTTTTTTGAGCCCACCTTGCAGGATTTCCTGAGCGATCTTCCTGATGTGCGGATCGAATACACCGTCGCCAGTTCCGGCGAGATGATGAAAGCCCTCGACCAAGAGGGCCTCAACATGGATCTGGCGATCTCCATTGCGACTGATCTCCAGACCAAACTGGTGAATGACGGTCAGGCCCAGCCCTACAGCTCCGCGACAACAGAGCGCCTGCCTGTTTGGGCACGCTGGCGCGAGCATCTCTTTGCCTTCACGCAGGAGCCTGCTGCGGTGGTGCTGTCACGCAAGGCCCTCGACGGCTTGCCATTGCCTGAAAACCGTCAGGATCTCATCGCATTGATCCGCGATCACCCAGAGCGGTTCAGAAACAAGATCGGCACCTATGACATCCGCACCTCTGGTCTTGGGTATCTTTATGCCACGCAAGATGCGCGGACCTCGGAAACCTATTGGCGGCTCAGCGAGGTGATCGGATCGGTGGGCGTGCGTCTTTATTGCTGTTCGAGCCAGATGATCGATGATGTTGCTTCGGGCGAACTGGCCATGGTCTATAACGTCTTGGGCAGCTACGCGCGTGAGAAAAGCAACACGGAGGACGTGATCGTCCTGCTGCCAAAAGACTACACGGTGGTGGCCTTGCGCACCGCGTTCATTCCGCGCGGCAGCCAAGCGCCCGAACTTGCAGGTTTGATGATCGACCACCTGATTGCCCGCGGCTGGCAGGCAGCGCCCGGTGCCTTTTCGGTTCTGGATGACGATTCATGGAGCGATGACACCCAGGCCCTGCGTCGTATTCGCATGGGGCCTGGGCTGCTGGTCTATCTCGACGCGCTCAAAAAGGCTGCGTTTCTGCGCGAATGGAGCAGCGCCGTCTTGCGTTAGGCCGCTATCCCGCCTGTCCGCCGGGAATGCGGCGCGCGCCCGCCGTCAGTTCACCCACCGACCGCGCCAGGCTGTGACGGTCGAGGCCGAAGTGACGGTAGAGGTCGCCGATGGTGCCCGTTTGGCCAAAGTGTTCAACGCCATGCGACACCACCCGGTGCCCAGCAACTGACCCCAGCCACGAGAGCGTCGCCGGATGGCCATCAATCGCGGTAATCAGGGTGCAATGGGCAGGCAGTTCGCCCAAGAGACGCTCCACATGCGATACGGCCTGCGGGTTCCCGCGCGCCCGTTCCCGCTGCGCCGCCGTCCAGCCCGCATTGAGACGATCCGCCGAGGTCACCGCCAGCACCGCAACGTCCCGGCGATGCTCGCCCACAAGCCCCGCCGCCGCAATCGCCTCATCCGCGACCGCGCCCTGATAGGCGATCACCACCGAACAATTTGGGCCCGGCTTGCGCAACCAATAGGCCCCATCAATCGCGCCCTGACGGAAGGCATCATCGACCCGCTGCCCCGGCTGTTCGAGCGGTTTGGTGGTCAGTCGCAGGTAGACCGACCCGCCAGTTTCGTCGCGCAGCCAGGTGCGTTCGTCCGGGTCGCCTTCGCCATCGCGCTGCATATAGTCAAAGGCCCATTCCATGATGACGGCCAGTTCATCGGCAAAGGCGGGTTCAAAACTCGCCAGCCCATCCTGCGCCATGCCCGTAAGGGGCGTGCCCACGGATTGATGCGCGCCGCCCTCCGGCGCGAGCGTCACCCCCGAAGGCGTGCCAACGATCATGAACCGCGCATCCTGATAGCAAGCGTAGTTCAGCGCATCCAAGCCCCGGTGGACAAAGGGATCATAGACCGTCCCGATCGGGATCACCCGCTTGCCCCAGAGGCTGTGCGACAGGCCCGCCGCCCCCAACAGGAGAAACAGGTTCATCTCCGCGATGCCCAGTTCGACATGCTGACCTTGCGGATCAAAGTTCCACTTGGCCGTCGAGGGAATGCGATGCTCGATAAATGCATCCTTCTGTGCCTTGCGGGCAAAGAGCTTGCGCCGATTGACCCATGGCCCAAGCCCCGTGGTGCCGGTCACATCCGGAGAGGTGGTCATGATCCGCGCCGCCAGCTCGCTGTCGCCGCGCGCCAGATCGTCGAGGATCTTGCCAAAGGCCATCTGCGTTGAAATCTCGCGACTTGTGTCCACCGCCACCGCTGGCACCGAAAGCCGCGCATCCGAATAGCGCCGCGCACCCTTGGCAAAAAACGGCACCTGATTGAGGTAGGCCTGAAAGCCCGCCGTGTCAAAAACGGTTGCCATCGGCTCCCACTCTTGCCCCTCGGCGACGCCCATATGGGTCTGCCACTCCGACATCTGCGCCTTGGTCATGAGACCGCCGTGGTTGTCCTTGTGGCCCGCGATCGGCGTGCCCCAACCCTTGATCGTATACGCAAGGAAACAGGTCGGGCGGTCATGATCGATGGCGGCGAATGTGTCCGCCATGGTCTCCACGCAATTGCCGCCGAGGTTCTCCATCAGCGCCGCCAGTTCCGCGTCGCTGCGCTTGTCGATCAGCGCCGAGACCGCGCCCTGATCGCCCAGATCCTCCATCAGCCGTTTGCGCCAATTGGCCCCGCCCATATAGGTCAGCGCGGAGTATACCACGTTCGGACAAGCATCGATCCAGTCGCGCAGGGCCGCGCCGCCGGGTTCTTCAAAGGCGGCCCGTTGCAGCGCCCCGTATTTCACCCGCACCACATCCCAGCCGAACGCCTCGAAGATCTTCTCGACCCGGCCAAACAGCCCCTCGCGCACGATGCCATCAAGGCTCTGGCGGTTGTAGTCGATGATCCACCAGGTGTTGCGCAGGTCGTTCTTCCAGCCTTCCTGCAACACCTCGTAGATATTGCCCTCGTCCAGCTCGGCATCGCCGACCAGCGCCACCATGCGGCCCGGATCGACATCACCGCCCCAGTCCTTGGCCGTGATGAAATCCTGCACCATCGACGCAAGCGCGGTGATCCCCACGCCAAGGCCCACAGACCCGGTGGAGAAATCCACATCGTCGATGTCCTTGGTGCGGCTGGGGTAGCTTTGCACACCGCCATAGCCGCGGAAATTCTCCATCTTCTCGCGGCTTTGATGGCCCATCAGGTATTGCATGGCGTGGAAAATGGGCGAGGCATGCGGTTTGACCGCCACCCGATCCTCGGGGCGAAGCGCCGAGAAATAGAGCGCGGTCATGATCGACACCATCGACGCCGAGGAGGCCTGATGGCCGCCGATCTTGATGCCGTCTTCCTTGGCCCGCAGATGGTTGGCGTTGTGGATCATCCAGTGGGACAGCCACAACAGCCGCTGTTCCACCGTTTTCAGGTGCTGGATCTGGTCGGACATCTCGCCCCCTTACTCTGCCGCCTGCCGCATCTCGGGCGACAGCGCCTGATGCAGATCATCCAGAATGTCAGAGACTTCTTCCAGCCCCACCGACAAGCGCACAAGCCCGTCGCTGATGCCATGTTCGGCACGTTCTTCGGGCGTGTAGGTGGAATGGGTCATCGAGGCCGGGTGCTGGATCAGCGTCTCTGCATCGCCCAGCGACACCGCGCGCTGGATCATTTGCAGGCGGTTCATCAGGCTGATGCCAGCCTCCATGCCGCCTTCGAGTTCAAAGGCGATCATACCACCGGGCTGCGCCATCTGCGCCTTGGCGATCTCGTGCTGTTCAAAGCTTTGAAGGCCGGGGAAATAGACCTTGGCGACACCGGGCTGCGCCTCGAGCCACTCCGCGACGGTCTGTGCCGAGGCACAGTGACGGTCCATCCGCAGCGCCAGCGTTTTCAGCCCGCGCATGATCAGCATCGCGTTAAAGGGCGCCATCACCGCGCCGGTCATATCCTTCATGCCGACCAGGCGGATTTCGGTCAAAAGCTCGGCACTGCCCGCCACAAGCCCCGCGACCACATCGCCGTGACCACCAAGGTATTTGGTCGCCGAATGCAGAACCAGATCTGCGCCCAGCTCTATCGGGCGGGTCAGGTACGGTGTCGCATAGGTGTTGTCCACCACCACCCGCGCGCCCACGGAATGGGCAATCTCAGAGGCCAGCTTGATGTCCACCAGCCGCATATTGGGGTTGGCGGGGGTCTCGAAATAGACCACGCGGGTCTTGTCGCTGACGGCGGCGCGCAGGGCGTCCGCGTCGGTCATGTCCACATGGGTGATGGTCACGCCCCATTTCGACAACCCGTGGCGCATATAGGCAAAGGTGCAGCCATAAAGCGTCTTGTCGACGATGACCTCGTCACCGGGGCTGAGGAGCGTCCACAGGATCGCCGTCACCGCGCCCATGCCGCTTGCCAGTGCCAGACCGGCCTCGGCCCCTTCGAGCGTGGCGATGCGCTGTTCCAATAGGGCGCAGGTCGGGTTCGAGATCCGGCTGTAGATATGGCCCTCACGCTCACCCGCGAACATTTCGCCCCCCGCTTCGGCGTTCTCGAACACAAAAGTCGAGGTCAAATGCACCGGCGGCGTCAGCGCGCCCTCGTTCTGCATCGGGTCATAGGCGTGGTGGATGGCACGGGTGGCAAAACCTTTGGCGTCGGACATCTGGGGTCTCCTTCCTCATTTGTCCGCCATGATGCGCCCCTGCGTGAGGCGTTAGATTGCAAAAGATACCAACATCACAGATCATGTTGGCAGATTCTGCCAATGGACAGCAAAATGGACAGCAAAGATCGCCAGATTATCCGCGTGCTTCAGGCCAATGGTCGGATGACCAATCAGGACCTTGCGGACGCGGTGAACCTCTCGCCCTCGCCCTGCCTGCGCCGGGTCAAGAACCTTGAGGCCGCCGGTGTGATCCGGGGCTACAGCGCCGATGTGGACGCGCGGGCCTACGGGCTGCCGATCACGGTGTTTGTGCGCATCAAACTGGAGCGCCACAATGAGGAGGACGTGAAGAATTTTGAGCGCCGCGTCCATATGATCGACGAGGTGCTGGAATGTCACATTCTAACAGGGGCCACGGATTACCAGCTGCGGGTGGTGGTGGCCGATCTGGACGCCTACGAGGATTTCATCCGCAACCGCATCCACCCCATCGGTGGCATTGCCTCGATTGACACCAGCTTTGTCTACAGCACGGTCAAGAACACTTCGGTCTTTCCAAGGCTGGGGTAGAAGCGGCCCCGGAGTGTCCCCGAGGCCGTTGATCTGTTTGGTGGCTTAGAGACGCGGCATGAGGTCCGCGCGCGCCGTGAACCTGTCGTAATCCTTGTTTTCCGCTGTGCTCCACCCGGCCTCGGCAATGGCGCTGAGGCGGGGGAAGATCATGTGGTTGCGGCGTGCCATCGTGGTCAGATGCTCGCTCCAGACGCAGGCCTGAACACCCTTCAAACGCCCAATTAGAGCCGCATCTCCGTTATCGGCCTCAAACGCATAGGTCTTGTCGAGCGGGGTGAACCCGGCCCAGCTGGCCCCCGGCGCATACCACGCATCCGACAGCGCCATATCGAGGTAATAGGCCTGCCCCGGCGTGCTGACCACTTCATAGCCCTCTTGCGCCAGCTCAGCGGTTTTCTCGATGGTGGTCCATGCAAACAGCAGGCTGTGCGCGGGGTCCAGGCCACCGCCATGGGCGACCTCCTCCCAGCCGCCGAGCTTGCGGCCCAAACCGATGAGGAAGTTCTGAATGTGGCGCAGGAAATAGGCCTGCAGTTCTGGCGTGTCCTTCAGACCGGTTTCGCGCATCATGGCTTGTGCCTTGGGCGATTGCATCCATGCGCCCTCGGCCACTTCGTCACCGCCCACATGCACGACCTCAAACGGGAAGATCTCGCAGACCTCGGCCAGCACGGTCTCGGCAAAGGTATAAGACCCCTCAATGGCCGGGTTCAGCGCGTTATTGCCAAAGCCCTGCACTGACCAGTAGCTCTCGGGTTCTTCTTGGTCGACGAGGTCGGGCAAGGCCCCCAGCACACAGGCGCAATGCCCCGGAACATCAATCTCCGGCATGACCTCGACACCCAATCGGGCCGCATGTTTCACCACCTGTCGCGCCTCGTCTTGCGTATAATAGCCGCCCTGCCCAGTCATATCGGGGCCAAGTTGCGGCAACACCGGCAGGTCTATCCCGGTATGCGCGGCGGTCTCGGTGAGCTGCGGATAGGCCTTGATCTCCAGCCGCCAGCCTTCGTCATCGGTCAGATGCCAGTGGAACCGGTTCATCTTGTGCCACGCCAGAATGTCCACATAGCGCAGCACCTGATCGAGCGGGTAGAACTGGCGCGAGACATCCAGATGCGCGCCGCGCCAGCCGTGGCGGGGAGCATCCTCGATCTGACCACTGCGGGGGACGCCATAACGCGCAGGCGCCGCATGGGCATTGGTCAGCACCTGCGCCAGCGTAATCAGACCGTAAAGCAGCCCCTGCCCTGCGCCATGGCAGAGCGTGGCTTTACCCTCCGTCCAGGTGATCCGATAGGCGTCCTCGCCCAGCGTCTGATCCGCCTCAACGGTCAGCTGCGGGACGTCATCCTTGGCAATCAGCACAAAGGGGGTCGGGGCCAGAGGGTGCAGGCGCCGGGTCAGGTCTGCGACCTGAGACACGCTCTGCATGACCGCGACGTCATCGGTCCGAAGTGCCAGATGGACGGGGGCCGTGGCGCACCACTCCGTAATGGCGGTTTGCCGAGGTTCGGGCAAAATCCCGCATGTTAGAGCAGCATTTTGCGATGCATTTGTATCTGCAACCGCCGCTGAGGCCTGCAAATCCCCCGCAAAGGCCGGGACAAGGGTTCCGTCCTCCAGCAAGACTCCGGCAGATTTTGGCCCCTCATTGGAATGCAGCGCCGGACGGGTGAGGTTGAACTCGGTGAACCGCCACGTCTCGCCCGGTTGCAGCACAAAGCCCGCGTCAGAGGCATACTCGTGAAAATTCGCCTGTCGCCGTATCAGCCGCGCCCCCGTGCAGCGCGAGGGTCGCAGGCAGCGCGTCAGGGTGGCGTAGACAAGGCGCGGATTTGCAACCGGAGTGTCGCCGCAATTGGTCAGCGCGAACTCCATCGCGCCCTCTTCGGCGTGCCAAAGGCTGTCGAGGTGGAAATGCATTTGAGATGATCCTGTTGGTTGTATGTGTCAGAGGATGTCAGACAAGGGCGCGCGCAAAGACGCCCTCATCAGAGTCCGGGATCGCCACCGCGCCGCAGACCTGCTGATAAAATTCCACCGGCCCGGCCTGACCGATGATGCCATAGGCAAAGCCGTCGTCATGGAGACGATGCAGTGCAGCGAGCAGAAGCGCCTTACCAAGCCCCTTGCCACGGGCCTGCGGGTCGACGCCGGTGGGACCAAAAAAGCCGCGACAGGTGACGTCATAACAGGCAAACCCCAAGAGGCGTTGGCCTTCGGTCGCGATCAAAACCCGCGCCGGCCGCGCAGCCAGCGCCACCGTGCACTCATCCACCCATTTGGGACTGAAATGCCGACCCACGAACTCCAGCAGGACATGCGATTCAAACGGCAGTGCAGGTCGGATCGTGAGACCGTCCGCCAGATCGGGCACCGGCGGCAGACGATAGAGCGGCACCAACATATCAGGCATGGGCGGCCTCCGCGTGTTCGGCGATGAGGTGGCCGGGGCTGACCTCCTTCAAGGTACGGACAGGATGCGCGCTGAGGTCCCGCACCCGGCGTGCCTCGGCGGCAAAGCCCGCATCGCTGCCGGTGAGGCGCAGCTCTGGGTCGGGAACCGCCGCACGCAGCAGTTTCGTATAGCCATGTTGCGGCGCGCCCACGACCTCTGCGGTGGGGCCTTTCTCGACCACCTGACCGCGAAACATCACCGCCGTGTCTTCGGCCAGATACTCCGCCGTGGCGATATCGTGGGTAATGTACAGGAGCGACAGCCCGTGTTCGTCTTTCAGGCGCTGCATCAGACCAAGGATGGACTTGCGGATCGACACATCCAGCATCGAAGTCGGCTCATCCGCCACGATCAGGCGCGCCTTGACCGCCAATGCGCGGGCGAAATTCACCCGCTGGCGCTGCCCGCCCGATAGTTCATGCGGGAACTTTGCGGGGGTCGAGATCGGGTCCAGCTCCACATCCTCTAGGATCATGCGCAGGGCGGTTTCGGGATCGGCCTCTGGCTGGTGCAGCGCCAGCGCGCGCAGCAAGTGATGGCGGATCGTATGCGCGGGGTTGAGCGCCGAAAACGGATCCTGAAACACCATCTGCACCGCTTGCCGATAGCGCATCTGATCGGCGCGTGTGGTCAGCTCTGCGATGTCTTGGCCCTCAAACAGGATGCGGCCCGAGGTCGGCGTGTGGTGCCCCACAATCATCCGGCCCACCGTGCTTTTGCCAGAGCCGCTCTCGCCCACCAGCGCCAGCGCACGGCCCGGCATCAGATCAAGCGAGACATTGCGCAGCGCATGCACCTCGGTTGCGCGGCCGAAGGCGGGGCGCAAGGTGAAGGTCTTGCTGAGGGTATCAAGGCTGAGGATCGGGGTTTCAGACAGCATGACGCGCTCCTTCCGGGCGTTTGGCAAGGATCGGCATCGCCTCCCACAGGCTGCGGGTGTAGTCGTGGCTCGGGTTGGTCACGATCTGCGCGGCAGTGCCGATTTCGACAATCTCGCCCGCGCGCATGATGCCGATGCGGTCCGAGATCTGCGCCATCAGGGCAATGTCGTGGGTGATGAACAGAACCGAAAACCCCAGTTCCTCCTTCAGCCGCAGCACCTCTTGCAGGATCTCGCGCTGCACCACCACATCGAGCGCGGTTGTTGGCTCATCCATGATGATGAGTTTGGGGTGCAAGGTGAGCGCAAGGGCAAGCGCCACCCGCTGCCGCATCCCCCCCGACAGCTGATGCGGATGGGACTGCATGCGATCCGCCGGGATGCCGACCATTTCCAGCATATGGGCGGTGCGATCCTGTGCCTCCGCCTTGGTGATCGGACCGTGCGCGCGCAGCATGTCGTAGAACTGGCGAAAGATCGTCATCACCGGGCTGAGCGAGTTCATCGCACTTTGGAACACCATGGAGACCTCGGACCAGCGCCACGCGCGCAAATCCTTGTCAGAGAACGACAAGACATCGCGCCCCTCAAACAGGATGCGCCCGCGGCGCACCAAAGCCGGAGGTTTGTGCAAGCGCATCAGCGCATAGGCCACCGTGCTCTTGCCGCAGCCGGACTCGCCCGCCAGACCAAGAATCTCATTGGGTTGGATCTCGAACGAAATATCCCGAACAGCGGTGAAGGGTTCGCCTGCGGTCAGGTAGTCGACCCGCAAGCCTTCGACAGAAAGAAGCGCGCTCATTGGCTGGCCTCCTGCATGCGTTGGCGCAACAGGCGCTTTTCGATCCGGAGTGCCTTGGCGACATTGCCAAGGGTGCGCATCCGGGGATTTGCGATCTCGTCCACGCCGAAGTTCATCAGCGATAGCCCGATACCGATCAGCACGATGGCGGCACAGGGGGCCAGCACCTCCCACCAGGCGCCCACCATGATCGCCGATGCGGTCTGCGCATTGTAAAGCATGGTGCCCCACGACAGGGCCAAGGGGCTGCCAAGGCCGAGGAATTCCAGCGTCGCCTCGGTAATGATGGTGAAAATGACAGAGCCGATGAAGTTGAAACCGATGATCGACAGAAGGTTCGGCAGCATCTCCACAAGGATCATCCGCCATGTGGGCTCGCCGATCATTGCAGAGGCCTGAATGAAATCGCGGGTTTTCAGCGACATCGCCTGCGCACGGGTGACGCGTGCACCCCACGCCCAAGAGGTCAGGCCAATAATCAGCGCAATCGCCCAGGGTCCGACCTGACCGAGGAACGCGGCCAGAACCAGCAGAAGCGGCAGTTGCGGCAGCACCAGCACCACATTGGTGAGGAAGTTCAGCACATCATCCACTATACCGCCGAAATATGCGGCGGTGATGCCGATGAAGGTGCCGATGGCAGTCACGATCAGCCCGGCAACGATCCCCACCATCAAGGAGGTGCGGGTGCCCCAGATCAACTGGCTGAACACATCGCGCCCCATGCGGGTGGTGCCCAGCCAATGCTCGGCCGAGGGGGCCTGATGCGGACGACCCACGCGGGCGATGGGATCAAAAGGGGCCAGCAAAGGCGCGGCCAATGCAATCGCGACATAGGTCAGTACGATAGCAAGCCCGATGGCGGCCTTGCGGTTGCGCAGGAAGGTACGGAGGAGATCTGACATCAGGCCCTCTTCAGTCTGGGGTCAAGGAAGACATAGGCCAGATCCACCGCGAGGTTCGCGAGCAGCATGGCGAGTGTCATGATGAGGAGCTGGCCCTGGATCAGCGGGAAATCCCGCCCGACGATGCCAAGGTACAAAAGGTTGCCCACACCGGGGTAGTTGAACACCACCTCGGTAATAAGCGAGCCACCAAACAGCGCCCCGAAACTGAGTGCCAGCGCGGTGACGGATGGCAGCAGCGCGTTGCGGGCGGCATAGGCATAGCGCACGCGGGCATCGCTCAGCCCCTTGGCTTCGGCCATGGCGAGGTAGTCCTCTCCCAGCTGCCCGATCATGTTGTTGCGCATGGTGATAAGGTAGCCGCCGATCAGCACCACGCTCAGCGTCACCACCGGCAAAAAGCCGTGATAGGCCACGGAAGAGATGAACTCCCAGCTCCACGCCGGGTCCAGCTTGGGATCAAAGGCGTAGGAGGTCGGGAAGAAACGGTTGCGCACCGCAAGGAAATACAGCCCGCAAAGCGCCACCACGACAGCGGGCACCGATTGCAGCGCCAATGCGGTCGGCGAGGCGATCACATCCGTAAGCTGCCCGCGCCGCCATGCCGCAAGCACACCGAGAAGCGTGCCGATGGAAAAGGAAATCAACAGGGCCGAGCCAGTCAGGAACAAGGTCCACGGCAACGCCTGTGTCAGCACATCGGCAACCGGCATCGGGTAAAACTTGATCGACAGCCCAAAGTCCCAGGTAAAGATCGAGCCGAGATAGGCGAAATACTGTTCATGCAGCGGCGCGTCGATGAACCCAAAGGTGGCCATCAGCGCCTCGCGCGCTTCGGGTGCGATCATGCCACCGGAGTTCGCCAGCATGATATCCGCCGGGTTGCCGGGCAACAGGCGCGGGATCATGAAGTTGAAGGTCGCGGCCACCAAAAAGGCAACGGCATAAAAGCCGAGCCGCTTCAAAAGAAAACGCATCAGGTCAAACCATCTGTCGGGAGGGGGGTGTGGCGCCAAAAGCGGGACCACTCATCAGATGAGCGGTCCCGAAGGTCGGGGAGGAATTATTCGACCGGGCGCAGGTTCAGGAGGTGGATCAGACGGGCCGGATTGGTCTTGTGGACCACCGGGTTGGCCACCGGGTTGTCGGCATTAAAGAAGCCTTCAAAACGCTTGGTGTTGTACTGATACCAACGCGGATTGTTGAACACATAGGCCAGCGGCATGTCTTCACCGACGATTTTTTGCACATCGGCGATGATCGCCATTTGCTTGTCGGTATCGCTGGTCTGGGTGAAGGCATCCAGCAGGCCGCTCAGCTCTTTATTGTAGTAGCGTGAGGCGGCAAAGCGCGATTTGGCCTGATTAATCTCATGCAGCGAGTCCAGATACTGGTTGAAGGGGGTCGCACCGACACGAACGGAATTGATCGCCATGTCGTAGTCGCCCTTGATCAGCTTTTCGGTCCAGATCGCAGACTCGGGGGTTGAGACATTGGCCTTGATGCCGGCTGCATTCAGACCTTCAACCGCAATTTGGCTGCTGTTGACCCAGTCAGTCCAGCCATTGGGCACGATGACCTCAAGATCGATCTGCTCACCGCTTGGGGTCTCCACAAAGCCGTCGCCATCGACATCCTTGAACCCGGCTTCGGCCAGCTGCGCCTTGGCCCCGTCGATATCGTATTGGGTGAACGCGCCGAACTTGTCGTCCACCTCGGGGTTGTTCCACGCGTGATAGGCGCGACCCAGTCCGGACGGATACTGGTTGATCGTCGGATAGCCGTAGCCTGCGATTTCCACCATCGCCTCGCGGTCAAACGCCATCGACACCGCGCGGCGGAAGGCAACATCGTTGATCGCTTCTTTGTCGCCGGCCTCTTTGGCCTCAAAGTTCATGTAGAACGCAACCAGAGAACCTGCGGGCAGCCAGTAGCTGTGATGTTCCGGGTCCTTGGCAACATAGGTGTTCTCGATATCAGGAAGGAAAGACCCCATCCAGTCCAGCTCGCCATTGGCGGCGGCTGCCAGCGCCTGATCGTTGTTGGCGATCTGCGGGAAACGCATGCAGTCGACCTTGAGGCTCTCAGCGTCCCAATAATTGTCATTGCGGCACTGGATGTATTCCTGCGGCGTAAAGCGGCGGATTTCCGTCAGCGGGCCAGAACCAACCGGATCAGGGTTGGTAAAGGTGACGGGGTCTGCAACTTCGCTCCAGATGTGTTCCGGCACGATCGGCACGCGCACGATCTGATACATCGCCTGACTGGAAGGGGTGGAGAGGTTGAATTGAACCGTCATCTCGTCGATTTTTTCGACGCCAGAGAGCATCTGCGCCATGCCCACGCTATCGAGCGCCGGATCGCTCAGCGCCAGATCGAAGGATTTGACCACGTCATCGGCGGTGAACGCCTCGCCATCGGACCACTGGACGCCGTCGCGCAGGGTCACGGTGATGGTGCTGAGATCCTCGGAATAGTCAAATGCCGTCGCCAGTCGGTAAATCGGCTTGCCGCCATCCAGCGCGTTGAAAATAATCAGCGGCTCGTACATGAAGTGCATGACCGAGGGCGCGGCGGTGGTCTGGTTGAACGGGTTGAAGTTCTCCACCCATGCGGTGACCTGTTCCGGCAGCGCACTCAGCACGGTTTCCTCTGCCTGAGCAGCGGTAGTCCAGAGCGCAACCGATGCCAGCAGCCCGGCGGTAGCAGTGAATTTCATTTTCTATCTCCCTGTGATGACGGGTTTGCCCCGCCTCGTGTTCATCCGCCTGATGCCGCCTTGCGACAGGTGGCCCATGTTACAATCCATGGTAGCATTCAGTCTCCTCACCAAACGCCGGGGATGTCCCACAATGAAGTCCGCGCTGCGCCTCCAATGGTACCCGAAAAATCGGAAATTTCGTCAAAACGCCGCGCGCGCCGTTTTGACGTATCGTAATAATTTAAACATTCCAATTTGTTAGAGATATTATTCTCGGGTCGGCATTTATTGTGAATACCGCCTGTGCTCTTGCTTCAATTATGGCTAGGCCGCAGGATCACGCATAACACAACCAGAAAAACCGGAGCCACCGTGCCGCTACAGGGAATCCGCGCGCGCCTGCTGTTTACCTTTCTTCTTGCGTCGGTTCTGCCGCTGGCGCTGGGCGGTATGGTGTTCTATCGGCTGGTCAATCAGACCATCGCTACCGAGACCTTTCAGAAGGTTGCCTTTGTGCGCGATGCCAAGGCCAGCGAAATCACGCAGTATATGACCTATGCCCGCAGGCAGGCCGAAAACCTCGCCCAGTCTGCCAATGTGCGCTACTCCGTGGGGGAGTTTTATGGCTTTAGCCATGCGCTGCGGCAGATGGACGGCACCCCCGAGGAAGCTGGCGCCAAGCTGCGCAATATTTTCGATATTGATGGCCCTGCAGCGCCCCCGTCCGGTATTGGCAGCGAGGATCGGCTGCTGCGCGAGGCGCTGGAGTATTCCAATACCCATCGCCGCTTTCACGCGGGGTTTCTCGACTTTTTGAACGAAGCAGAATTCGACAATCTCTATCTCGCGGATCGTCACGGTCAGGTGGTCTATTCGGTGCACAAGGACCGCTACCTTGGGCGCATGCTGGATCCGGGCACTGTTGGTTTGGGGCAAGCCTATAGCCGCGCGGTGAGCCAGCCGGGCTATGATCCGGTGTTTCAGGACTACGCATTGGATGCGGTCACCGGGGATCTCGTGGCCTATCTGGCGGTGCCGGTGCGCCTGCATGGCAGCAACAAGGGCGCGATGATCCTGCGCATGCCGCCCAACAGCCTGCAACGGCTGATGATCGAGAGCGAAACCGCCCTGACGGTGTTGTCGTCGCAAGGGACGGTCATTGCCTCCAGTGGCGGGCCCACGCCCGGTGATATGCCGGATGCGATGTCCGGGGCGGATGGGGTCGCCCTGCTGGAGGCGGGTCTCTCGGGTGATCCATCCCTGTCGGCCTGGCGGGTGCTGGACCCGCCCTTTCCCGAATGGACGGTCGTCGCCGAGGCGGACAGTGACACGGCATTTGCCACCAGCCGCCAGTTGCGCAACGCGCTGTTCCTGATCGGGGCGGTGGCTGTTGCGGGTCTAGCGGTATTGTCCTTCCTGTTTTCCAACGCATTGACCCGCCCGGTCCGGCGCATCTCTGAGGCCGCCAGCGCGGTCGCCACCGGCAGTCTGAACGAAGCACTACCGGAATACGACCACCCGGTGGAATACGCGCGTCTCTCGCGCGCCGTGAACCAGATGCGGCGCGCCTTGCGCGATCAGCTCGACATGATCCGCGATAAGAACGCCGAGCTTCAGGAAAACCTGCGCCAGATCGGCGAAAAGAACGCCAAGCTCGAAGAAGCGGACCGGATGAAGGACCGCTTCCTTGCCAATACCTCGCACGAATTGCGCACGCCGTTGAACGGGATCATAGGCATTCTGGAAACGCTGGAAGGCGGCGCCATGGGCGACATGCTGCCCGCACAGGCGAGCCAGCTGCGTCTGATTACTTTCAGCGCGCGGCGCTTGTCGCGTTTGGTGGATGATCTTCTGGACATTTACCGCATTCGTGAGGGCCGCATGCGGCTGGATTTGCAGCCCGTGGATGTCGCCCATGCGCTGCGCAACGTGCTGCAGTTGTTGCAGCCGACATTTCAGGTGGATCCGGCCAAATTCCACCTCAACCTGCCCGAGGATCTGCCCGCCGTCACTGCCGACCCGGTACGGTTTGAGCAGATCCTGTTCAACCTGCTTTCAAATGCGGTGAAATATGGCGGCGGCAGCGAGGTACTTATCACCGCAGAACAGCGTGCCTCGGGGCAGATGGCACTTGCGATCCGCGATCATGGCCCCGGGATTGCTGCCGATAGTATGGAGCGGATCTTTCACCCGCTGGAACAGCTGATGCCCGAAGGGTCAGGTCAGGCCACAGGCACCGGTCTGGGGCTAACGATTGCGCGCCATCTGGCGGATCTGATGTCGGGCAGCATCGAGGTCTCAAGCACCCCCGGCGAGGGATCGGAATTCCGGGTGCTCTTGCCGCAATCCGACCTTCCGGCGATTGCGCCGCTTGAGGAATGGCTGCCCACGCAACTTGCCCCGGCCCCGATGATGCAGTCCGAGACAGGCAACACCAGCCCGGCCGCACCGGATGGGTCGCCGATGATCCTCGCCGTGGATGATGAACCGATCAACCTGCAAGTGCTGCAAAATGTGCTGCAACCGCAAGGCTACCGTGTCACCACCGCGCGCAACGGGACAGAAGCGCTGCGCAATGTTGCGCAGGATCGGCCTGATCTGATCGTGCTGGATGTGATGATGGCGGGTCTCAGCGGGCTTGATGTGGCGCGGGATCTGCGCCGCCGTCATGGGTTGCATGAACTGCCGATCATTCTGCTCACCGCGCGCGGGCGCACCAGCGATATGCTTGCGGGGTTTGAGGCAGGCGCCAATGATTATGTGGTGAAACCCTTTGTCAAAGACGAGCTTTTGAGCCGCATTCGAACCCTTCTTGAGGCCAGCCGCGCCCGCAGCCGGGCCGAGGAAAACCGCGAACTGAAAGAGGAAATCGAGCGTCGTATCCAGATCGAGGACGCCCTGCGCCTGTCGCAGCGCCGGATGACACAATTGCTCGACACGCTGGAGGACGGGCTGATCTGCATCAATGCCCGTGGTGTGGTCACTTACGTCAATGACGCCGCGCAACAGGTTCTCGATCAGCGCGTGACGGTGAACCGCAGTCGACTGAAGGAGCTTCTGCCCCCGGAGGTTCTGGCCCCGCTGGAACAAACAGAAGTCGAGGACGAGCCGATCCACATGGAAATCACCCTGCGTGGGACCTCGCATCAGGTCAGCCTGTTTGCCATGCTCCCCGAAGCGGGCGGTGGGCGTGCAGTGCTGTTCACACAGGCGCAAACCCCACGCGCGCAATTCGTGCACTCTCTTCGTGATGTGGTCGACACGTCGCTGCCTTCCTTGATTACAGAAGATACCACCGAAGACGCCAGCGCCGCGCCCGGTGACAGCTACCGCGAAACCATCGTGGCGCTGATGTCGGACTCGCTGGAGATCTGGAGCGCCGCGACCGGCAAGGGCAAGATCGACTTTGCCGAGACCAGTGGCATCTGGCGCGTGAACCTCGACAAGACATCATTGCAGACCCGCACGCTCGATAAATACCTGCTGATCGAGACCCTGCCCGACAACCCGCGCTGGCGGGACGTGCTGAAAACCGTGAGCTTTGTGCTCTCGCTCAAGGAACGCGACACCGTGGACGACGCCCTCGCCCAGCGCTTTGATGCGGTGGAAACCCGGCTGGAGGAGTTCCGCGCCTTGATCGCCCAGCGCGGCTGAGGCTTAGTCGCCCAGGGGCTGCGGCCCCGTGCGCCCGTGATAGGCGGTGAGAGAGGCCCGGATGCGGCGCAGGTTCTCGGTTGTGGCCTCGCTGCGCGCCTGCGCCACGGACATCGCCAGCGCATCCACGATCACCAGATGCGCATAGCGCGAGGCGGTGGGTTTCAGGATGTCCGGATCTTCGGGCAGGTCGGCCTCGATTGCGATGGTCGCTTCCTGCGCCAACCGGCTGCCGGGGCGCGTGATGGCCACGACCGTTGCGCCGTAGCCGCCGGCGATCCCCGCCGCGCTGACGATTTCATCCGCCGCGCCGCTGGTGGAGACCAACAGCAGCACATCGCCCGCGCCCAAGGTCGCCGCGCGCATCTGCAACAGATAGCTGTCGGAAACCGCAACTGCCGGAATTCCAAGCCGGAACATCCGGTTGGCCGCCTCCTGCGCCACCATGGTTGATCCGCCGCCGACCCCGGCGACCACGATCTGCCCGGCCTCCGTCAACGCCTGCACCGCCGCATCCATTCGTTCGGGGACGATCTGCTGACGCATCACATTCACGGTCGCGTAAAGCGCGCCCAACACCTGATCAACCGCGCCCGCGCCCCCCTCGGACACGTCCCGGTGACTGGGCGCGAGGTATTGCAGGCTAACCGCGAGGTTCTGTGCCAGGCGCAATTTGAACTCTCGAAACCCGTCACAGCCCATGCTCCGGCAAAAGCGCACAACCGTGGGCGTGCTGACCCCAACCGCCCCCGCAAGTTCGGCGATGGTCATGCCGGAAATCTCCTCAAGATGTGCCGACACGAAGTCTGCAACCTTCTGCTCACGCGCGGCAAAGGTGCCGTTCAACTGGCGCAGATTGGAGATCAGATCCACTGCGCCCTGTGCGGGGCCGTTGTCAGGTGTCGGCATCTGTCTCTCCGGTCATTTAATCAGGCGATTCTGTACCTAAGATACATTTTTAGGTCAAATCACCATCGAATTCTTCCTTTATACATCCATATTTGTAGCTAAGTAACAAAAATTACTTGACGGAACCCACGATACCTCCTGAATATGTACCTAAATTACAAAACAGGGAGTCGTCATGATCGGGGATTTTGCAGGTCGGCTGAGCCACCAGATCAATCGCGGGACCGAGGTTATCCTTGCCGCGCTGATGGTGGCTCTGGTGCTCGACGTCTGGATCGGCGTTGTGGATCGCTACTTCTTTCACTGGCAATTGCCATGGCCCGAAGTACTGGCGCGCTACCTGATGATCTGGGCTGCGATGCTGGCGGTCTCTTCGGGGATTGCGCGGCGCGAACATATCGGGCTGACGGCGGTCTTGCTGAACCTGCCCGCTCCGCTGCGCCGCGCCATGCTGATCGCCATCGACCTGATGACATTCGCCCTGTTTTTCTACGTGCTGTGGTTCGGCATCGGTTTTGCTGAAAGCGGTGCCAAGCGGCAGGCAATGATCCTCGGCGCAACGTTGCAGCCCTTCTACGCCGCAATCCCCGCCGCCGCCGCGCTGGCCTGCGTGCAGGTGGTGCTGGTGATGGTCCGCGATGCCGGACGACAGCTTGATCTGCCCGAAACCGATAGCGAAGAAGGAGCAGGCGCATGATCGTTGGCATCTGTTTTGTCGTCCTGCTTGCCGTCGGCATGCCCATCGGCTTTGCCATCGGGCTTGCGGGTGTCATTGGTATCTTCAGCATGGGCGGAGGCACCACGTTCCTCGCCATTGGCCCCAGCAAGATCTTCAACGGGCTCAATATTTTTCCCTTCCTCGCCATGCCGTTCTTCATTCTGGCGGGTGAGATCATGAACAGCACCGGAATCACCGGACGGTTGGTGAAGCTGGCGGAGGTGCTGGTGGGGCGCTTTCGCGGTGGCCTCGCCCATACCAATATGCTGGCCTCGGTGTTCTTTGCCGGGCTTACCGGGTCTGCCACCGCCGACGCCGCAGCCTTTGGACGCACGTTGGTGCCCGCCATGGTTAAACAGGGGTACAAACGCGATTACGCCTGCGCGGTCACGGCTGCGGGATCAATTATCGGACCGACCATTCCGCCATCGGGGCTGATGGTGGTCTATGGCTCCTTGATGGGGGTCTCCATCGGTGGGCTGTTTGCAGCAGGGCTGCTGCCGGGATTGGTGATCTGTGCCGTCTGCATGGGCGTGATTGCCATTGGCGGCAAACGTGAGAACCTGCCCAAGGCCGACCGCGGTGCCACATTGGGAGAGGTCTGGCGCACGTTCCTCTCGTCGATCACTGCACTCCTGATGCCGATCATCATCCTTGGTGGCATCCTTGGCGGGATCGTCACACCGACCGAGGCGGCCTCTATCGCTGTGGCCTATGCGCTGTTCATCGGTTTCTTCGTCTACCGCACACTGACCTTTCCCGACCTCTACGCAATGTTGGTGCGCACCGCGCGCATCACCGGTGTGATCTTTGTCATCATCGCCTTTGCCGGGATTCTGGGCTGGTGGATGAGCTTCGAGCGCATCCCGCAGGCCATTGCGGGCAGCGTGTTGGGTCTGTCGGAGAACCCTTATGCGGTGATCGCCATCATCATCTGCATCCTGCTGGTGGTCGGCATGGTGATGGATATCACCGCGATCCTGATCATCCTCGGCCCGGTGCTTGTGCCCCTCACCGAACAGATCGGACTGGAGCCGATCCACGCGGGCATCATCTTTGTGCTGGCGCTCAATATCTCTCTGATGACGCCGCCGGTAGGGGCCTGCCTCTTCGTGCTGTCCTCGGTCACGGGCGAGAAGCTGGAGCGGATCTCGGTCAAGCTCGCCCCCTTCCTGATCGCCGAAGTGATCATCCTCTTCCTATTCGCATTCTGGGAGGACGCGGCCCTGATGCTGCCGCGTGCGCTCGGATTTGCCCCCTGATCGGGGCCACCAAACCAACCATCAAAAAAACCAACAGTGAGGAAATCAAAATGAAAACAGTCCTGAAAACTGCTGTCGTTGGCGCGATTGCGGCCCTGACCGCCAGCTCCGCCATGGCCGGTGGCACCATCCGCTTTGGCCATGACAATAAAACCGACCCGTTTGAAAACCCCGCACATGCCTGCACGGCTGTGTTCCAGAACATCGTCACCGCCGACACCAATGGCAGCGTCACGGTTGAGGTCTTTGGCTCCAACCAGCTTGGCACCGCCGCAGAGCATGTCCAGCAGGTGCGCGATGGCGTCATTCAGGCGACACTCACCTCCACCGGCGCACTGGCGAGCTATTACCCGCGTATCGACGTGCTGAACCTGCCATTTGCATTCGCCAGCAACGCATCGACCTACTCGGTCTTTGACGGCGAATTTGGCGAGGCACTGGCGGCAGATATCGAGGCGGAACTGGGTGACGTTGTGGTGCTGGGCTTCCCGGATACGGGCGGGTTCTTTGCCGTCACCAACTCGCAGCGCCAGATCGCAAACCTTGAGGATTTCGACGGTATCCGCATCCGCACCATGACCCTGCCGAGCCATCAGAAGATCGTGCAGGCGCTGGGGGCGGAGGCCTATCCGCTCAGCTGGGGTGAGGTCTATTCCGGTCTGCAAACCGGCGTGATCGACGGTCAGATGAACCCGGTGCCGATCATCTCTTTTGCGAATTTCGCCGAGGTGCAAAAGCACATGACGCTCACCAACCACCTGTTCTCGCCCTACACCTTCATGATCAACAAGGCCTTCTACGATGATCTGACCGAGGCAGAGCAGAACACCCTGCACACCGCCGCCGAAAGCTGCGTCACCGCCAGCCGGGGTCTGTCGCGCATCATCGAGGCCTCGGATCGTGGTCTGGCGGGTCTGATGGACAAGATCGAAGTGACCGCCCTCTCCGCCGAGCAGCGCGCCGCGATGGCCGGTGCCACCCAGCCCGCGTTTGAGGCCCATGTGGCCGAGAACCTCGACGCCAAGGCGGGCGAGTTGCTGACGCTCTTCAAATCCGAAGTCGGGAAGGCCAACGACGCCTCTTACCTCGACTAACGGTCCCCGACCGGGGCGTGAGCGCGCTCGCGCCCCGGAACCTCAATTTCAAGGATTTGCCTCATGCGCGTCTTCTGCGCTTCTCTTGCCACCGAAACCAATACCTTTTCGCCGCTGCGCACGGATTTTTCCGACTTTGCGCAGAGCTTTTACGCCCCTCCGGGCGAACACCCGGACACTCCGACGCTGTGTTCCGCCGTGTTCCCGGCCTTGCGGCGGCGCGCAAAAGAAGAAGGGTTCACCCTGATCGAAGGCACCGCCACATGGGCGGAACCCGGCGGGCTGGTGAGTGCGGCAACCTGGGAGCATCTGCGCGATGAGGTACTGAGCCAACTGAAGGCCGCCCTGCCGGTGGACGCGGTGATACTGGGCCTGCATGGCGCGATGATTGCGGATGGCTGCGTCGACTGCGAGGGCGAATTGATCGCCTCCGCCCGCGCGCTGGCGGGACCGGAGGCCAAGATCGGCGTGAGCTTTGACCCCCACAGCCATCTGAGCGCCAAACGGGTCGACAACGCCGACATCATCACCGTGTTCAAGGAATTCCCACATACCGATTTTGTCGAGGCGGGCGAGGCTTGTGTGGATCTGACCCTGCGCGCCGTGCGCGGTGAGATTGCGCCCGAAATATCAGTCTTTGACGTGCGCATGATGGATGTTCTGCCAACCAGCATTCAGCCGATGCGCGGGTTCGTGGATAAAATCATGGGGCTGGAAGCGCGCGGCGAGATCCTCTCCGGCTCTGTCATTCACGGGTTCATGGCCGGCGACAGCCCCGACCTTGGTGCCAAGATCGTCGTGATCACCGATGGCGATGCCGCCAAAGGGGAACGCCTGTCCCGTGACCTCGGGATGGAGCTGTTTGGCTTTCGTGGTCGTACGAAACCCGATTTCCTACCGGCGGCCGAGGCCCTGCGGCGTGCAGATACCAGCACCAAGACCCCCGTTGTGGTCGCGGACGTCTGGGACAATCCGGGCGGCGGTGTTGCAGGCGATTCCACGATTTTGCTGCGCGAGGTGCTGACCCAACAGCTGGATGGCGTGGCCTTTGGCACCATTTGGGACCCGATGGCGGTGCGCCTGTGTTTCGCCGCCGGCGAGGGCGCGACGCTGGATTTACGCTTTGGCGGCAAGACCTCTGCCCATGCGGGCGCACCGGTGGACGCGCGGGTCACGGTGATACGGCTTCAACGTGATGCGGTGCAGAGCTTTGGCACCTCGGTGGTGCCGCTTGGCGATTGCGCGGTGATCCGGATCGGGGATCTGGACCTTGTGTTGAACACCAACCGCAGCCAGACGTTCTCACCCGATCTCTTCACAAATCTCGGCATTGATCTCGCCGAAAAACGCATCGTGGTGGTGAAATCCACCAACCACTTTCACGGGGCCTTTGCGCCGGTGGCCGGAGAGATCCTCTACGCTGCCGTTGATGGCCCCTATCCAAACGACCCGGCACGCACCGACTACACCCGTCTGACCCGTGCGATCTGGCCGCGTGTTGAAACGCCGCATGCTGAGGAGACCGCCTGATGACCTTGCCCATCGACACCCCCGCTGTCCTCGTCGATCTGAACATCGCAGAGGCCAATGTCCGCGCTTTTCAGGACTATTGCGATACTCACGGACTGCAGCTTCGTCCGCATATCAAAACCCACAAACTGCCGCGTCTGGCAGAATATCAGATCGAACAGGGGGCCATCGGCATCACCTGTCAGAAAATCACCGAAGCCGAGGCCATGATCGCGGGTGGCGATATGCGTGATATTCTGATCACCTATAATATCCTCGGTCATGACAAGGTCGCACGGCTGCGCGCCCTGTCGGAACAGGTGCGCCTGTCGGTCGTGGCGGATAACGCCGCTGTTGTCGAAGGGCTGAGTGCAGGGTTTGCGGATGCAAAAACCCCGCTCCCGGTGCTGGTCGAGTGCAATACCGGCGCAGATCGCTGCGGTGTGGAAACTCCGGCAGAGGCGCTGGAGCTGGCGTCGGCGATCAATGCCGCCCCCGGTCTGCGCTTTGCAGGGCTGATGACCTACCCGCCGACGGGAGATGCGACGCAGGTCACCACATGGCTCGCCGAGGCCAAGGATTTAATTGAAGCCACGGACCTGACAGTCGACGTGATTTCCTCTGGCGGATCACCCGATATGTGGCGCGCCCACCATATGCCGCTCGCCACCGAATACCGGATCGGGACCTATATCTACAACGACCGTTCCTTGGTGACGCGTGGCACCTGCGACTGGGACGATTGCGCCCTGACGGTTCTGGCGACGGTGGTTTCCACCCCGTCAAAGACCCGTGCAATCATAGACGCAGGGTCCAAAGTTCTGACCTCGGATTTGCTTGGTCTCGATGGCTTTGGCCACGTTCTGGGGCACCCCGATCTGAAAATTGATCAACTGAGTGAAGAGCATGGCCGGATCACCTCGGATCAGCCAACCGGGCTTCGGGTTGGCGACCAACTCCGGATCGTGCCCAATCATGCCTGCGTGGTGTCGAATATGCTCGACCATGTCACGCTGATGCGCGGCGATGAGATCATCGGCACCGAACCCGTTGCGGCGCGGGGGCAAGTCTGGTGAGCAGTCCTCAGATCCTATGCCTTGGCGAGCCACTGGTGGAGTTCAACCAGACGCCAGACGGTTCCTTTGCGATGGGCTTTGGCGGTGATGTGTCAAACGTCGCCATCGCCGCTGCCCGACAGGGCACGCGCGCAGGAATGATCACCCGTGTCGGCGATGACCCTTTTGGGGCCGCACTTGGCGATCTGTGGTGTGACGAGGGCGTCTCGACCGCGCATGTCACCCGCGCCACCGGAGAAGAGACCGGCATCTATTTCGTGACCCATGATGCGGATGGTCATCACTTTACCTATCGGCGCAAAGGATCAGCCGCATCTCGCCTCGCCCCGGCGGATCTGCCGCGCGCAGCCTTGCCGAACTGCCCAATCTTTTACGCCTCGGGCATTAGCCTTGCTGTGTCTCCCAGCATGCATGACGCCGTGACCGAGGCCGCAGCACTCACGCGCGCCGCAGGCGGCATGTTTGCCTTTGATCCGAACCTGCGCCTTGCGCTCTGGTCGCTGGACGCGGCCCGTGAGACCACACATCGCTGCATGGCGACCTGTGACATTGCCCTGCCGGGTCTGGACGACGCACGACAATTGACGGGCCTGAACACGGCTGAAGACATTGCCAGGTTCTATCACGACCTCGGCCCGCGCATCGTGGCTTTGACACTGGGGGCTGAGGGCGTGCTGATCTCTGTCGATGGCGCGCAACGCAGGCTGTCCGGGCACTGCGTCGCGGCCAAAGACGCCACCGGCGCAGGCGACTGTTTCAACGGCGCCTTCCTCGCGCGCCTTCTCGCAACCGACGATCCATTCGTCGCAGCCGAGCACGCCAATATGGCGGCCGCGCTGTCGACCACCGGTTTTGGGGCCGTGACACCAATCCCGACCCTTTCCCAAACCCGCAACGCCCTTGAACAGGCGGTGCGGGGCTAAACTCCCAAACTATCAGGAGACTCCTCATGACAATTGAACGTATCGGCGCAGAGCGCACTGGCGCAGGCGGGCAGAACCTGCCGTTTTCCCCGGCCACCCGCGCTGGCGATTTTGTCTTTATTTCCGGTCAGGTCGCGATGAATGAACGGGGCGAGATTGAGCCCGGCGGTATCGAGGCACAGACCAAGCGCACCATGGAGAACGTGATCGCGGTGCTGGCGCAGGCGGGTTGCACGCTGGATGATGTGGCCAAGGTCAATGTCTGGCTTGATGATCCGCGTGATTTCTGGACCTTCAACCGGGTCTACGCGAGCTATTTCCCCAATGGCGCCCCGGCACGCTCGACGGTGCGTTCGCAGTTGATGGTCGATGCCAAGATCGAAATCGATGTGACGGCGTATAAACCTCTGGGTTAAGGCATCGTTTGAAAAGCCACCCCGGAAAACACAAACGGGCCGCCCGATGGGGCGGCCCGTTTTTTATCCATATGCGCGGTCAGGCGTTATTCTTTTGGCCCCAGCGCGGACAGGCCTTTGAGGATATCGATGGCATAGGCCAGCTGATAGTCCTGCTCGCGCAGTTCTGCGGCTTTCTCGGCTTTTTCGCGATCCGCTTCGATCTGGCGGACCTCATCCTCCGACAGGCTGTCGTTGTTCAAACGACCACGCAACTCTGCCTCGGAGCGCGGACCAAAGGCGCTGCTGGCGGGCTCGTCTTCTTCTGCCTCAGGGCGGCGGCGCGGTTGTGCCACGACGATATCGGGGCTGACGCCAAGTGCCTGAATGGACCGGCCAGACGGGGTGTAGTAACGCGCGGTTGTCAGGCGCATAGCACCGTCGCTGCGCAGTGGCATTACGGTCTGCACCGATCCTTTACCAAAGGATTTCGTACCAACAACAATCGCCCGGCGATGGTCTTGCAAGGCACCCGCAACGATTTCCGATGCAGAGGCGGAACCGCCGTTGATCAACACCACAATCGGTTTACCGCCAATCAGATCGCCCGGCGTTGCGTTAAATCGCTCGCCATCTTCGGGGTTGCGGCCACGAGTGGAGACGATCTCGCCGCTTTCGAGGAAGCTGTCGGCCACACTGATGGCCTGTGTGAGCAAACCGCCCGGATTGTTGCGCAGGTCGAGCACGATCCCGTTCACATTGTCCATACCGCCCAGCGCCTCAACCTGTTCTTGCAGGTTGGATTCAAGGTTCGGCGTGGTTTGTTCATTAAAGGTGGTAACGCGCAGCACCACGGAATCACCCTGAGTGCGGCCCCGCACGGCGGTGAGCTTGATGGTGTCTCGGATGATGGAAACGTCAAAGGGCTCGTCTTCGCCTTCGCGCACCACGGTGATGATAATCTCCGACCCCACCGGGCCGCGCATCAGTTCGACTGCTTCATCCAGCCCCAGACCTAGCAGGCTCTCACCATCCACATGGGTGATAAAGTCACCTGCCTCGACACCGGCCTCATCGGCGGGCGTGCCATCCATCGGAGAGACGACTTTGACAAACCCGTCTTCCTGCGTGACCTCAATGCCCAGACCGCCGAACTCACCTCGGGTCTGCACCCGCATCTTGGTGGCATCCTCGGGCGACAGATAGCTGGAGTGCGGATCAAGAGATTGCAGCATGCCGCCAATTGCGGCTTCGATCAGCTCTTTTTCATCGACCTCTTCGACATATTGCGCACGGATGCGTTCAAAGATGTCACCAAACAGATCGAGCTGTTCATAGACGGTTGCCTTGTTGCTCTCTTGTGCCAGCAGCGGTGCTGCCACATAAGTTGTCGCCACAAAGCCCGCAAGCGTCCCGCCCAGAGCCGCCATCGCAAATTTCTTCATCTCTTGCCTATCCACCTTGCCCTGTCCGAAACCACGTCTCTGGGTCCACGGGACTGTTTTCCATTCTGACTTCTATATAGAGCGTTTCCGAGCGGCCAGTTCCACCCCCTTCACCGCTAAGTGACAAAATCGCGCTGCTCGCTGCCGCATCCCCGCCCATCAGGCCAACTGGCGTACCTTCAGGGATCACTTGCCCGGCTTCTCCAAAGACGTCGGCAAGGCCCGATAGGATAAAGAGCGTGTTGGGTTGGGGCTCCAGAATCACCACATTGCCAAGATCCAGAAGCGGGCCGAGGTATCGGATTGTCGCCGCTGTCGGTGTGGTGACAAGCGCGCGGGGGCGAGTCGCTACGAGAATGCCCGCACGCGCGACACCCGCCGCATCCTTATCCCCGTAGCCGCGCAGCAAAAGCCCCTCGACCGGGAAAGGCAGATCGCCGCGCAGATCGGTGATATCCGCATCATCAGCCTCGACCCCGTTGGCCTCTGCGATGAGCGCCAGCCCATCGGCAAAACCGGTCAGAGTCTCGGTTGAAGAGATCAGGATCGCAGTCTGAACTGGATCTTCGGTAAATCGCTTGGGCAGATCTTGGCGATCCGCAATCGCGGTCGACAGTGCCGCACGCGCATCCTGTACGCCGCGCAAACCATCCTCAAGCTGCTGCGCAGCGCTCTGTTGTAACAGCCGCAGGTCCCGCACCTCTTGCAGGTCATTGCGCAACGCATCGGCGCGCGCCTGCAGTCCCGGTGTCACCTCGGCAAGCATCATCGCAGACCGCGCGGCCCCCAGTGGACCGGAGGGATGTAGCATCAGCACTGGCGGCGTTGAGGTCTCAATCGTGGTGATCACACCCAATAGATCTGCCACCTCATCCTCGCGTGCCTTGAGCTGGGTCGTGAGCTGGGTTTCGCGCCGCGCCACACGGCGCAGCCCCTCCCGCATCGCCTGAAGCCCGTCTTCATAGGCGCGCACGGTTTCCGTCAGCGCCTTGACCCGGTCATTGGCGCTTTTGGCGGCATCCAGCCGTTCTGACGCGGCCTCGAGCGCCGCCGCTGCAGCCGTGGCTGCTTCGCCAGGGTTCTGGGTTGCCGCTTGCGCAGGGATCGCGGCCAGAAGGCCCAGCGCCAGCATCATCACGCGCAATGGCATCATACGAGCAGGCTTTCCCCGGTCATCTCCGCAGGTTGCTCCAGCCCCATCAAGGCCAGAAGCGTCGGCGCAAGATCGGCCAAACGCCCATCCTTCAGCGTTGCCCCCTCTGGCCCACCAACAAGCGCCACCGGCACAAGATTGGTGGTATGCGCCGTATGCGCGCCGCCTGTTTCCGGGTCGACCATCATCTCGCAATTGCCGTGGTCGGCGGTGACGATCATCGCCCCGCCCGCGTCCCTAAGGGCCGCGACAACCGCGCCAAGGCCCTGATCCACCGCCTCACAGGCCTTGATGGCCGCATCAAGGTCCCCTGTGTGGCCAACCATGTCGGGGTTGGCGTAATTGGTGACAATGAGGTCATAGCCCGCCTTGATCGCCTCGACGAATTTCGCGGTGACCTCGGGCGCGGACATCTCGGGCTGCAAATCATAGGTCGCCACCTTGGGCGATTTGGGCATGAAGCGGTCCTCGCCCTCCTCGGGTACCTCCTTGCCACCGTTGAGGAAGAAGGTCACATGGGGGTATTTCTCGGTCTCCGCCAGACGGAACTGACGCTTGCCCTGTTTGGCCACCCATTCGCCCAACGTGTTGACGATGGCCTTTTTCGGATATGCGGTGGTCATATAGGCGTTGTGGCCTTGGGAATATTCCACCATGCCCAGCAGCCCGGCGAGCGCGGGCCGGGGGCCGGTGTCGAACTCTGCAAACTCCGGCTCGCCAATGGCGCGCAGGATTTCCCGTGCCCGATCCGCCCGGAAGTTGAGGCAGAAAAAACCGTCGCTGTCCTGAATGCCATTGAATCCATCAATCACCGTGGCCTTGACGAATTCATCCAGCTCTTCACGCCCATAGGCGGCCTCAACCGCCTCTTTGGCAGTGGCGGCGGTGAACTGACCTTCCCCTTTCACCATCGCAGCATAGGCCTGAGAAACCCGCTCCCAGCGATTGTCGCGGTCCATGGCGAAGTAGCGCCCGGTGACGGTGGCGATTTGCGCCCCTGCGGCCATACCGGCCTCAAGCTGATCCAGATAGCCCAGCGCCGATTTCGGCGCTACGTCCCGCCCGTCGGTAACCGCATGCAGCCAGACCGGCACGCCCGCATCGCGGATCGTCTTAATCGCGGCCAGGATATGGGTCACATGGCCATGCACGCCGCCATCCGAGACCAGCCCCATCAGATGCGCCGCCCCCCCGGTTTCCTTCAGTTTGGCGATAAAGGCCTGAAGCGCAGCATTGTTGTAAAATGATCCGTCCTCGATCGCGAGGTCGATCTGGCCGAGGTCCATCGCCACCACCCGGCCCGCGCCAATATTGGTATGGCCCACCTCAGAATTGCCCATCTGACCGCTGGGCAGACCTACATCGGGGCCATGGGTGATTAGCCGCGCGGTGGGGCAGCTTGCCATGATCGCATCCAGCGTTGGCGTCTTTGCAAGATAGGGCGCATTGGCTGGGCCCGGCTCAGCACTGCCCCAGCCATCGAGGATGCAAAGAACAACGGGTTTGGGTGCGGTCATGGCGCGTCTCCGGTCAACGAGTGCGGTGTTTCGCCTCGGGTTCTACAGACTGTCGCGCGGTTGGGAAACCGGGGAGTGCGCAATCCGCGCGAATGTGACCTCCGCCGGTGCGTTTTTGCGCATGTCTCTCCGCATCACAGGGGGCGAAGGCGCAAGATCCGGGTCGCGGCGGCAATGCAGGGGTTGCTAGCCATAGCGGACAGATCAACAACAGGACGATCCCCCATGCCCCAGATCATCGCCATGCCCACCGAAACCGTGCGCGCCTATCAGGCCGGCCAGCCCGACGCCCATGGCCAGCTGCCGGAACGCGCCACCTCTGACGGCGGCGGCAACCCATGTCGCCATTGCCTGACCTATATCCCTGAGGGGGCCGAGATGCTGATCCTCGCACATCGCCCCTTTCCCACAACACAGCCCTATGCAGAAACCGGGCCGATCTTCCTCTGTGCCGACACCTGCACCCGGCACGAGGGCCCGGAGATGCCCGAGGTCTTCACCCGTTCCCCCGACTATCTGATCAAGGGATATGGGGAAGACGACCGCATCGTTTACGGCACCGGGATCGTGATCGGCAAGGACCAGATGATGGCGCAGGCCGAAGAGATCTTCGCCGACCCGCGCGTGCACTACATCCACATCCGATCCGCGCGCAACAACTGCTATCAGGCAAGGATCGAGCGCTGACGCCCTTAGCGCACGGCAACGAGGCTAAGGCCACTGGCGACGAAAACCCCGCCCGTGGCCTTATGCAGCCGTGACATCGCTCGGCGAGACAGTTTCAATTCGCGCACCCAAGCGCCAAGCCCGCAGTAAAACGCCGCCACACCAAATGACCCCAATCCGACCACTGTGACCATTGTGGCAAGCTGTCCAAGTCCTGTGCCTTCAGGTGACAGGAACTGCGGAAACAACGCTGTGAAAAATATGATGGCCTTGGGATTGCTCGCCGCCACGGTGAAGCCGCTGATAAACAGGCGGGCAGAACTCATGGTGGCTGGTCCCATCGCCTCTGCCATATCGACCCGCCGCGCAGCGCTGCGCCACATCTGGATACCGGCCCAGATCAGATAGGCAGCGCCCAGGTATTTCACCACCAGAAACAGGCTCGCGGACCCGGCAAGCACCACCCCCAGCCCGGCAGAGGCTGCAATCGCCTGCAAGATCGACGCCGCTGCATTGCCCAGCGCGGTCCAGATCGACCGCAGCCAACCGCTCGCTGCACCATGGGCAAATGCGATCAGCGTGCTTGGACCCGGAATGAGAGAGACCCCGACAACCGCAGCTGCAAACAGGACGATCTGATGCAAATCCATTCCCAAAATCCCTCTCAGCCAAATACCGAACGCCCAACACAGCTGTGCCGCGCACCCGATCATTTCAGCGACCTTAAGCGGCGCGATCGCCCGGAGCGAGCGTTAATTGCGCCCTTATGAACCTAGGTCAGCGCCTTGGTCATTGCGTAATTGTGGATTATTACACCGCGCCGTTCAAACTCGCGGCGCCCGACCTCGGCAAAGCCTTGGCGCAGAAAGAACCGCCGCGCCGCCTCGCTGGCCTCGACATAAAGCGACGCAAGACCAAGATTGCGCGCCTCCCCCTCCAGCCGGGCATAGAGGTCGGCGCCGATGCCCGTGCCAGCCACCTCGGGGGCAAGGTAGAAACAGTCGATGTGGCCGTCGGCCTCCAGCTCGATAAAGCCTTGCGCCACGTCGTTTGCGTCCGCCGCGACCCAGATAAGGCGGCCGTCCTGCGCGCGCTCCCGCACCCGGTCGACCGGGGCCGGTTCCGGGCTCCATGCGGCGCATTGCTCGGGGGTGTAATCCCGCGCCCCGACCTGATGCACGGCGGTGTGAAAGATCCGCGCCCAGTCGGCGGCATCGCGGGGTTCAAACGGGCGGATCAGCATCAGCGGGACTTTGTCAGTGCGAGGAAGACATCTTCGAGGTCGGCCTCTTCGGTTTTGACGTCCCGAATGGAAATCCCGGCTGCGCGCACCGCCTCCAGCACCGCCTCGGCAGAGGTTTCGTTGCTGTGATAGCGCAGCACGACGGCACCGTCACCGCGCAGTTCTGCCTCGATCCCCGGCCCTTGTGGCAGGGTCGTGACAGGGGCGGCGGGCTGCACCACCATCGCGCGCGCATCAAGGCGGCCCAGCAGGTTTGCAGTCGAATCCCGCGCCACCACTTCGCCCTGATTGATGATGGCGATCTCGTCGCACATCTCCTGCGCTTCCTCCAGATAATGGGTGGTGAGGATGATGGTCATGCCCTGCGCGTTCAGCTTGCGGACGTTCTCCCACAGCATCTGGCGCAACTCAATGTCGACACCGGCGGTGGGCTCGTCCAGCACCAAGATATTGGGGCGATGCACCAGCGCCTTGCCCAGCAGAAGCCTGCGCCGCATGCCACCCGAAAGGGTGCGGGCATAGGCCTCGGCCTTGTCCTCCAGCCCGATCAGTTTCAGGATGCCGTCACTGTCGCGCTCGGCTTTTGGCACGCCATACAGGCCCGCCTGCACCTCCAGCGCACCGCGTGGGGTAAAGAACGGGTCGAGGTTCAGCTCCTGCGGCATCACCCCGATCGAGGCCCGGCTCTGACGCGGGTTTTCATCCTGATCGAAGCCCCAGATCGTCACTTTGCCACTGGTCTTCAGCACCAGCCCGGCAAGGATATTGATCAGTGTCGACTTGCCCGCGCCATTCGGCCCCAAGAGGCCAAACACCGATCCACGCGGCACGGTGAGGTCGATCCCTTTTAATGCATGTTTCTCCGGCTGACCTTTGCGCCCTTTGTAAGTTTTGCGCAAAGCTTCAATGCGGATTGCCTCGTCAGTCATCGCGGCTCTTGCCCCCGGTATTTCCATGGCTCATAAAGCCCCTAACGCATTAGCCAGAGGATCGCCAGCGATGACCATAGAAGCGCCGGAAACCAAGATCGTAGACAGCTACCGTGTCGCCTGCGACGGCAGCGAGGGCGCGCTCGGTCATCCGCGCGTCTATCTTCAGATCCCCGAAGACAGTGGGTTTGTCGAATGCCCCTATTGCGACTGCAAATACATCCACCGGGATTTTGAAGGCAAAGTTGCCTGAGCCAGGCTTGACCGCGCTTTTGATCCGCGCCCGGGTTCGCTAGTCTGCCGGATATGGCAGAGCTGTTGATCATATATCATTCCCGCACCGGCGGCAGCCGGCAGATGGCCGAGGCCGCTTATGAGAGCGCTTCGGACGAAGAGTCCGCGCGTCTGGTCCGCGCCGAGGAGGCCGGGCCGGAGGATTTGCTGGCGGCAAGCGGCTATCTGTTCTGCGCGCCGGAAAACCTCGCCGCGCTGTCTGGTACGATGAAGGAATTCTTTGATCGCTGCTACTATCCCGTGCTGGGGCAGATCGAGGCGCGCCCCTATGCACAGATGATCTGTGCCGGATCAGATGGCGAGAACGCCGCGCGGCAATTGGCACGGATCGCGCAAGGCTGGCGGCTGAAGGCGGTGCAAGAACCGCTGATTATCTGCACCCACGCACAGACTCCGGAGGCGATTCTGGCCGACAAGGTCATCCCCGAGGCAGAATTGCAGATGTGCCGCGACTTAGGTCAGGCCATGGCAGCAGGCCTTGTGATGGGAATGTTCTAAATCTGTCGAACTGCCATATGGGCCAATATCCTACCTGCAGGCCACCGCGACACATGCGTGCAACATCACAGTGCGGATCGGCGCTCTTTCAGGCCATTCAAAGCATCACATAGCTGATCAAAATGGCCCCCTGCCAATCGCAGCCGCTGAATGAGGTCCCAACCGCCCCAGACCTGAAACGCCTCGGACGCATTGAATTCACCTCTCCCCCAAATTGTGCCGGGCTTCGCGCGATCATAGGAAAAACTTGCGTTCCCATAGCTGCCGTCCTCGCAGATAAATTGAGCAGAACCGCTGGCATCTGATGTACTTAAAATCTCCCATTTTCCGCGGCACGCCACGCCATCTTGGGTCTTTCCCTCGATATTGCCCGACAACCAACCGAGCGTCGCCCCATGGATGCTTTGCCCATTGTCGAAACAGGCCAAAAGCGGTGTACAGTGGTCGCCCTGACCCGGGTTCGAGATGCAACCAGACAAGAAAGCTTCCGCTTCGGAACTTGAGGCTTCGCGTTGGCAGGATGTAATCAAGAGACCGCTCAGGCTGAGCAGAGTGATTGCAGTGACGCGACGGATCGGAGATAAGGCGGATAAGAACATCTGGGAAACAATCGGTTGGGGTCAAACACCATGAGCACTAGCAATTTTGGCAAAGGCTGTCACCTCCACCTGATTGATGGCTCCGCCTTCATCTTTCGCGCCTACCACGCGCTGCCACCGCTGACGCGCAAATCCGACGGGCTGCCGATCGGTGCGGTCGCGGGGTTTTGCAACATGCTGTTCAAACAGGTCGAGGACAACAAGGGCCCCGATGCGCCCACCCATGTTGCTGTGATCTTCGACCATTCTGGCAAGTCGTTCCGCAATGACATGTACGATCTCTACAAGGCCAACCGCCCCCCCGCGCCCGAAGATCTGGTGCCGCAGTTCCCGCTGACGCGCGAGGCCACCCGCGCCTTCAACATCGCCTGCAAGGAGATCGAAGGCTTCGAAGCCGATGACATTATCGCCACATTGGCCTGTCAGGCGCGCGAAGCGGGTGGGCGCGTCACCATCATCTCGTCCGACAAGGACCTGATGCAGCTGGTCGGCGACGGGGTCGAGATGCTTGACGCGATGAAGAACAAGCGCATCGACAGCGATGGCGTGCGCGAGAAATTCGGCGTCGGCCCCGACCGGGTGGTGGATGTGCAGGCGCTTGCGGGCGACTCGGTCGACAACGTGCCCGGCGCGCCCGGCATCGGCATCAAGACCGCCGCGCTGCTGATCAACGAGTTCGGCTCGCTGGAGGATCTGCTGGACCGCGCCGAAGAAATCAAACAGCCCAAGCGCCGCCAGACTCTGGTTGAAAAACGCGAACAGATCGAAATGTCCAAACGCCTCGTGCAGCTGGACTGCGACATGGAGCTGGACTTCACCCTTGACGATCTGGAAGTGCGCGACCCGGACGCCGAAACGCTCCTCGGTTTCCTCGCCGAGATGGAATTCCGCACCCTGTCCAAGCGGATGGCCGACCAGCTGGGCCGCGAGGCCCCGACCATCCCCGAAGCGCCCTCCGCCGCGGCCGCCGCGCTGGAGCTGCCCGAGGCGCCGGGCTTTGACAGTGCCGAATATACCACCGTGCGCGACGCCGAGACCCTGCAACAGTGGATCGACCTCATTCGCGAACACGGCTATGTCGCGGTGGATACCGAGACCACCGGCCTTGACGAGATGATCGCCGATCTGGTCGGCATCTGCCTCTGCGTGTTGCCCGGGCAGGCCTGCTATGTGCCGCTCACGCATAAGGCGGGCAATTCCGACGATCTGTTTGGCTCTGACGATCTGGCCGAGGGGCAGATGCCGCTGGAGACGGCGCTGGAGATGCTGAAACCGGTGCTGGAGGATGACGCCATCCTCAAGATCGGCCAAAACATGAAATACGACGCCAAGATCTTTGCCCGCAACGGCATCGACGTCGTCCCCATCGACGACACCATGCTGTTGTCCTACGCGCTGCATGGCGGCATGCACGGGCATGGCATGGACACGCTGTCGGAACGCTACCTCGATCACCAACCGATCCCGATCAAATCGCTGCTGGGCAGCGGCAAATCCGCGATCACCTTTGACCGGGTGTCGATTGAGGACGCCACGCCCTATGCGGCCGAGGATGCCGACATCACCCTGCGCCTGTGGCAGCAGTTCAAACCGCAATTGCACCAGAAACAGGTGACCACGGTCTACGAGACGCTGGAACGCCCGCTGGTGCCGGTGCTGGCGCAGATGGAGCAGAACGGCATCAAGGTGGACCGCGACACGCTGAGCCGGATGTCGAACGCGTTTTCGCAAAAGATGGCAGCACTTGAGGCCGAGATCCACGAGCTTGCGGGCGAAAGCTTCAATGTTGGCTCGCCCAAACAGCTGGGCGAGATCCTCTTTGACAAGCTGTCCCTACCGGGCGGTAAGAAAGGCAAGACCGGGGCCTATGCCACCGGCGCCGACATCCTGGAGGATCTGGCAACCGAGCACGAGCTGCCCGCCCGTGTGCTGGACTGGCGGCAGCTGTCGAAACTGAAATCCACCTATACCGACGCCTTGCAGGAACATATCCACCCGGAAACGGGCCGGGTGCATACCTCGTATTTGCAGACCGGGGCGAACACCGGGCGTCTGGCCTCGAGCGATCCCAACCTGCAGAACATCCCCGTGCGCAGCGAAGAAGGCCGCCGCATCCGCGAGGCCTTTGTCGCCGAAGAGGGCAATGTGCTCCTGTCGCTCGACTACAGTCAGATTGAGCTGCGCATTCTAGCCCATGTGGCGGGAATCGACGCGCTGAAACAGGCCTTTGCCGATGGTCACGACATTCACGCCATGACCGCCTCCGAGGTCTTTGACGTACCGCTGGCGGAAATGACTCCGGAGATCCGCCGCAAGGCCAAGGCGATCAATTTCGGGGTGATCTACGGCATCTCGGGCTTTGGCCTGGCGCGCAACCTGCGCATCCCGCGCGGCGAGGCGCAGGGCTTCATCGACCGCTATTTCGAGCGCTTCCCCGGCATTCGTCAGTATATGGACGACACGGTGAATTTCGCCAAGGAGCACGGCTATGTGCAGACGCTGTTTGGCCGCAAGATCCACACGCCGGAGATCGCCGCCAAGGGGCCGCGGGCAAGCTTTGCCAAACGGGCAGCGATCAACGCGCCGATTCAGGGCACCGCCGCCGATGTGATCCGCCGCGCCATGGTACGGATGCCGGATGCGATTGCGCATCTGCCGGCTCGTATGCTGTTGCAGGTACACGATGAATTGCTATTTGAAGTTCCGGAGGATCACGTGGACGCAACCATTTCGGTCGCCCGCGAGATCATGGAAGGCGCTGCCGATCCGGCGGTGCATATGGACGTGAAACTGGTGGTGGACGCCGGTCGCGGCCAGAACTGGGCCGAGGCGCATTAACGCGCGCCCTGGCTGGTATTTGACAAAGCCCTTCCCGGCGGGCGCCCGACGTGGCCGCCGGTTTTTGACCAAACCAATTGGACGACCCGTTTTGAAACCGATCATCTTCACCGCACTGCTGGCGGCGCTGACCGCCTGTGCCCATCACATCGACCCGCAGGTCACCGCCTATAACGGCGACAGCGTCACCATTGCTACCAAACAGAAATTCAAACGCCACTGGGCGCTGAAAGTGGCCCGGGAGGAGGCCGACCGCGTCTGTCGCGCCGGTCAGGGCAAGCGCGCCGAACATGCCTCGACCGAAACCGACCGCGCCCGTGGCCGCAATCTGGATCTGTTTCTCTGCTTGCAGTGACCGGTCGCGCCAATATGCGCTGCGCCGCGCCAGCGGCGCCGGGCCCAACGCCCGCAGATCATCTGCGATAATCGCACGGGGGGCGGGAGCTTCCCCGCCACAAAAGACGCGGCGCGCTCGGCACTCAGTAGCCGTCCAAGATGTCTCTTAAGCGGCCTGTAACGCCCGCATCCACCGCAGGCTATCCTCAGTACGGGGCGTGCTGGGCGTGTATTCCGCACTGACCCAACCGCTATAGCCACTGTCATCAATGGCCGCAAAAAGCGCGTCAAAATCCAGCGGCCCATTGCCCGGTTCGCAGCGCGAGGGTGCTGCCGCAAACTGTACGTGGGTGGCGCGATCTCCAAAGGCCTCCCAGACCTTGAGCGCATCGCCGTGAATCAACTGCGCGTGGTAGGCATCAAACTGCAGGGTCACATTCTCGCGCCCGACCTCGTCGAGGATCTCCGCCGCGAGGTTGTAATCATCAAGGAAATAGCCCGGAAAATCACCGCTGTTCAGCGGCTCGATGGTGAACTGCTGCTGCGGCGCCGAATCCGCCGCCGCCCGCAGGTTCTGCACAAAGGTCTCGCGCGCCGCCGCGCCCTTGGCCGGACCGGCCATCACATGGATGCGCCCGGCCTTCAGCATGTCGGCATAGCGCAGCACCCGGCGGATGTCGCGCTGGAACCGGTCTGCCTGTTCTGGCACGGCTGCATAACCGGGATCACCGCCGGTGTAGTTCGGCGGCGGAGCGTTGATCAGCAGCAGTTCCAGCCCATTGGCAAGAAGCGCACGTTGGGTTTCTTTGGCCGCAAACTCATAGGGAAACAGCACCTCCACCGCCTCGAAACCGGCGGCGGCTGCCGCCGAAAAGCGGTCCAGATAAGGAAGCTCCGCAAAGAGCATGGATAGATTGGCCGCGAACTTTGGCATTCTCACCTCCTGCTGCGCATGCAGTCCCCGTCACATCACTATACCACAGACCTGTGACGCGCGTACGCGGGTTTTAATTTAACTTTGAACTGCACCTGCTCTCGTAATGCGTTGATATGCATCCGCCCGGCACAGATGAAAATGCCCTCATTTTGTGCAATTTTAATGGATTGCGCGGGCGCCTGTTTCTGAGTGCAATGGTGATCCCCGGATCACCACTTATGTCGAGCGTGGCGCTGATCTGCACAGCCCACAAGCCTCAAGTCAAAAACGTTTGCCGTCAGGCAAGATCCAGCGCGTCCGCCTCGATGATGCGAAAGAAGCAGCCCTGAGACCATAGGCCGAACCAGCCCTCATGCGTCTCACCAATCTCCATAAGCCGGTAAAAGCTCTTGCGATCAATGAGCGCCTCGAGCCCCGCGCGTACATGCACGTAAGGCGAAGGTTCCCCAGTACCCGGATCGCGCTCGACCCGAACCGGGTTATCCGGCCCAGCGATGGTCTGATCACCAACCTGAGTGGTAAAAGTGAGAACCTGGCTCTCACCCACGCCAGTGGCCTCAAAATCTACCGCAACGAAAGGCGCATCCTCGACAGTAATGCCGACCTTCTCTACCGGTGTCACCAGATAGAACTTTCCGCCTTCCAGCTTCAGAATCGATGAAAATAACTTCACCAATTCAAACCGGTTGATGGGGGAGCCAAGGTAGCTCCAGCTGCCATCACGGTGGATGCAAATATCCAGATCTCCGCAGTAGGGTGGATTCCACAAATGCACCGGCGGCAATCCGCCTTTGCCTGCGGCCTTTACGCTTGCTTCTAGGGCATTTGCATCTGGTGTCACGGCTTTTTGTCCACTCATTCGTTTTGCCATTCTATCTCTGCGCGATACACTGAGAACATATAAGCCCACGGAAAGGGAAGTCATGAGCGAAGCACAGGATCTGTTGTCCGACATCGAAGCGCTGGAAACCAAGCTGCAAGAGGCGCGCGCCTCGATCACACGTCGGTTCATCGGACAAGAGCGGGTCGTCGATCTGACGCTGGCGACCTTGCTGTGTGGTGGCCACGGCCTGTTGATCGGTCTGCCCGGCCTTGGCAAAACCCGGCTGGTGGAGGCACTCTCGACCGTCATGGGCCTGAACGGCAACCGGGTTCAGTTCACACCGGACCTGATGCCTGCAGATATCCTTGGCTCTGAGGTGCTGGATACGGCGCCCGATGGCACCCGCGCCTTTCGGTTTGTGCAGGGCCCGATTTTTTGCCAGCTTTTGATGGCGGATGAGATCAACCGCGCCTCGCCCCGCACCCAATCGGCGCTCTTGCAGGCAATGCAGGAGAAAACCGTCACGGTCGCAGGCGCAGATCGGGCGCTGGACGCCCCATTTCATGTGCTCGCAACGCAAAACCCGATTGAGCAGGAAGGGACCTATCCGCTGCCAGAAGCGCAGCTTGACCGTTTCCTGATGCAAATCGACATCCATTATCCCGACCGGGACACCGAGCGCGATATCCTCATTGCCACCACCGGCGTCGAAGAGAGTGAGGTGCATCAGGTCTTTACTGCAGATGAGCTGATTGCGGCTCAGACCTTGTTGCGCCGGATGCCTGTTGGCGAGTCGGTGGTTGAAGTGATCCTCGATCTTGTGCGCGCCTTCCGCCCCGAAGAACCCGGTGCAAGCGAACGGGTCGCCCAGACCGTGGCATGGGGACCGGGGCCGCGAGCGGCGCAGGCCCTGATGATGGCGGTGCGGGCACGGGCATTGTTGCAAGGTCGCCTTGCCCCCAATCCGGAGGATGTGGTCGATATGGCGCGCCCGGTGCTGAGCCACCGGATGCAGCTGAATTTCGCAGCCCGCGCCCGCGGCGATAGCCTTGCGGATTTGATTGATGAGACCGCAGCCACCCTGATCCGAGCCGAGGCCGCCGCGTGAGCCACCCTGCCCCCTCCCGCGATACGGCTGCCCGTGGTCCGGCTGGTCAAATTCGCAGCCGCGCCGAAGAGGCTGCCAGTGTCCTGCCCCCCTTGCTGGTGCAGGCGCAGCAATTGGCTGGCGCGGTTTTGCTCGGGGAACACGGCCGCAGAAGGTCCGGCGCTGGCGATGATTTCTGGCAATATCGCCCGGTGCAGCAGGGCGACAGTCGTCGCATGATCGACCATCGCCGGTCTGCGCGCGGCGATCAGCAGTTTGTGCGCGAAAGGGAATGGCAGATTGCGCAGACCGTGCACCTCTGGGTCGATCAGGGGCACTCCATGCGTTTTGCCTCGGATGCCAAATTGCCGCAAAAAGTCGACCGCGCCCGCCTGTTGGCCTTGGCCTCAGCCGTGTTGATGGTGCGCGGCGGCGAGCGCGTGGGACTGACCGGGGGTGCGCTGCCCCCGAGACGCGGCAATATGCAGATCCTGAGGCTGGCCGAGCATTTCACCACCATTGACGACACAGCCTATGCCCCACCCGAGCATCGAGCGCTGATCCCGCATGCGCGTGCGCTGTTCATTTCAGACTTTCTCGGCCCCTTTCAGGAGTTGGAAATCGCACTCACCAAGGCGGCAGACCGTGGATTGCGTGGTGTGCTTCTGCAAGTTCTGGACCCCACTGAAGAGATGTTTCCCTTCGCCGGTCGCACCCGTTTCGAGGGGCCGGATAGCAGCTTCAGCCACGAAACATTGAAAGCATCCGCTCTGCGTGATCGGTATCTGGATCGACTGGCGGAACGGCGCGATGCGTTGGAACAATTGTGTCGCGCGGCAGGCTGGACCTTGGGCCTGCACCACACAGGCGATAGTGCGCAATCGGGTCTGCTGTGGCTCTATCACGCATTGGAGCGGCGCCAATGACCATGATCGCCGGCATAGGTTTTGCCAGCCCATGGCTGCTGCTGGGGCTCTTGGTTTTGCCAATCCTGTGGTTGTTGCTGCGGGCCATTCCTCCGGCCCCAAAACGGCAACCGTTTCCAGCCGTGACACTCTTGTTGGGGCTCAAAGACGACGAGAGCCTGTCGGATCGCACCCCATGGTGGTTACTGCTCCTTCGGATGCTCGCCGTGGCTGCAGCCATCTTTGGTCTATCGGGGCCAGTGCTAAACCCTGCACAGGAACATGGTGGCAGTGGCCCACTGTTGATCGTCATGGATTCTGGCTGGGGCGGCGCGCCACGTTGGGAGCAGAACCGCGCTCAGATCGAGGCGGAGCTAAGTGAGGCCGGGCGCGCAGGTCGCCCTGTCGCACTCTTGCGCCTGACTGCGCCGGAGCCACTGCAATTCCTCGCCGCAGGTCACTGGAGCCGCCAATTGCCGGGAATGACGCCCGCGCCATGGGTCGCCTCTCCCGAACAACTGCAAGTCACCGCAAAAATGATCGCCGAGGCGGAGGGCGGGTTTGATACGCTCTGGTTGAGCGATGCTGTGGCAATGGAAGGTCGCGCCGATCTGGTCGCGACACTTGCCGAACGCGGCGAAATCGAAGTGTACGAGAGCGGCGCGCCTGTGATGGGCCTGCTGCCCGCCACCTACGAAGACGGTGCAATTACTCTGCGCGCCCTGCGCAGCAGCACCGGGCTTGAACAAGAGGTCACCGTGCAGGCCCTTGGGCCGGACCCAAACGGTACAGAACGCGCGCTGGCCTCAACCACGATGACCTTTGACGTCTCTTCCAACAGCGCCGAAGCACAGCTGGCGTTGCCCATGGAGTTGCGTGCCCGTATCAGCCGATTCGAGATTTTGAACACCCGCTCTGCCGGAGCGGTTTCATTGACCGATGATCGGTTGCGCCGCCGTGAGGTCGCGTTGATTTCCGCTCAGAGCAGCGATGAAGGCCTCGCACTGCTTTCCCCGCTCCACTACCTGCGTCAAGCGCTGGAGCCGACGGCAGAGCTGCTCGAAGGAGCGCTGCCGGATCTTTTGCCCGCAAACCCGGACGTGGTGGTTTTGGCCGATGTGGCCCGTCTGGCCCCTGCGCAGGAAGAGGCGTTGATTGACTGGGTGGATCAGGGTGGCTTGCTGTTGCGGTTTGCCGGGCCACGTCTGGCCGCCAGCGATACGGCCCGCGACACCGAGGAACCCCTGATGCCGGTGCGCCTGCGCATTGGTGGGCGCAGCATAGGCGGTGCCATGAGTTGGGGCCAGCCAAAGGCGCTCGCGCCATTTGCGGAAGCTTCGCCCTTTTACGGTTTGGAGATCCCGCAAGAAGTTACCGTCAGCTCGCAAGTCATGGCACAACCTGACCCGGAACTGGCAAGCCGCGTGGTGGCCGAGTTGAGCGATGGTACGCCACTGGTAACGCGCAAATCACTGGGTCAGGGACAGGTGGTCCTGTTCCATGTCACGGCGAATGCGGAGTGGAGCACCCTGCCGCTCTCGGGGCTGTTTGTCGACATGCTGGAACGTCTCGCGGTGTCTTCTGCTGCAAAGCCTCCTGCGGCAGAGGCTCTGGAGGGCACCACATGGCAGGCCGTTGAGGTTTTGGATGGCTTTGGTCGACTGGCAGACGCGGACACATTGGCAGGTGTTGCAGGGCCAGATCTGATCGACGCCCCCTCGGGACCCACGTTGCAGCCCGGGCTTTATACCAGCGGCAGCGGTGCCTATGCCCGCAATGTCTTGCGCATGGGGGATGAAATTCGACCCGCCACTTGGCCCGCATCTGTGCCGGTGCTCACCTATGAGGGCGCACAGGAGCGCCCCCTCGGCGGTGTGCTCTTGAGCCTTGCGCTGGTGCTGCTGGCACTCGACATTGCGGCGGCACTTCTGGTGTCTGGTCTCTGGTCTCCTGCTAAGGTGGCGGCCCTAGTGCTCGCTGCGGGGATAGCGGGTGGCATCACCACGGGACTGCCGCAATCCGCACAGGCTCAGACAGCTTCCAATTCGTCTGCTGCGACCCCGACGGAACTCACATCAGAATTGACACTGGCCTATGTGTTGACAGGTGACGCGCGGGTCGATCAGATTTCCGCCGAAGGGTTACGTGGTCTTAGCAATGTGATGGCGCTGCGCACCTCCGTCGAACCGGCGCCACCATACGGGGTGGATCTGGAAACCGACGAGTTGGCGTTTTTTCCGTTTCTCTACTGGCCTGTCACAGAGGGGCAACCGCTCCCCTCATCAGAGGCCTACAGCAAGCTCAATGCCTATTTGCGCACAGGCGGTATGATCCTTTTTGATACCCGTGATGCAGACCTAGCGGTCACCGGGGCCAGCAGCGGCGCGGCGCGGCGCCTGCAACAACTGGCGCTTCCGCTGGATATTCCACCCATAGAGCCAATCCCCGCCGATCATGTGCTGACACGTGCGTTCTACTTGCTACAGGATTTTCCCGGTCGCCATCCGCGCGGGCAAATCTGGGTCGAAGCCGCGCCACCGGATGCTGAACAAGTTGAAGGACTGCCCTTTCGCAATCTCAACGACGGGGTAACCCCGGTGGTGATCGGCGGCAATGACTGGGCAGCGGCATGGGCCGTGGATGAGCGCAACGCCCCGCTCTATCCGGTTGGGCGCGGGTTTTCAGGTGAACGCCAGCGCGAGCTGGCCCGGCGCTTTGGTGTGAACCTTTTGATGCATGTTCTGACCGGCAACTACAAATCCGATCAGGTGCATGTCCCTGCTCTGCTCGACCGGCTTGGGCAGTAGCCTGATGCAAATCACTCATCCTGTGGCGCAAGGAGCCCACGTCGAATGACTCAGACCATCCTCTTTGACCCGCTGGTGCCTTGGGCGCTGCTCGCTGCACTGGCGGGGGTGAGCTTTGTGGCATTGGGGCTGGCTATCTGGCGGCGGCTCGCGGGCTGGGCGTTGCGCGCTGGAGCCGCGCTGGTTCTGCTGGCCGCACTTTCCGGCCCGGTCATTCAGGTCGAAGATCGTACCCCCCTGAGCGATATCGTCATCGTTGCCGAAGATCGCACCGCCAGTCAGGCTCTCTCTGACCGGGGCTATCAAATGGCAACTGCGCGCGCTGAGCTTGAAGAGGCGCTGGCGGAGCGCGCCAATACCGAAGTGCGCTGGATCACTGTCGAAGACAGCCCCGACGATGGTGGCACCCAGTTGATGGATGCTTTGACCCGGGCATTGGCGGACGAGCCACGCGCACGTGTTGCAGGTATCATTGCGCTGTCAGACGGGCAGATCCACGATATGGAACGCGCGCCTGATCTCCCCGCGCCACTGCATCTCCTGATGACCGGCCGCAAGGGAGACTGGGATCGTCGCCTGATCGTCAAAAACGCTCCATCCTTTGGGATTATCGGAGAGCCGATCACTCTGACGCTACAGGTCGAAGATCAGGGCGCTGCACCGGAGGGCGTGCAATATACCGAGCTGCAGATCGCAATCGACGGAGGCGCGCCGCAGAATTTCCGTCTGCCTGTGGGAGTTGATTTCGACCTGCCGCTGACCCTGCCCCACGGTGGACGCAATGTGATCGAGTTCCGCGTTCCTGAGGCCCCCGGCGAGTTAACAGCCCGCAATAACGCCGCCCTGTTGCAGATCAACGGTGTGCGTGACCGGCTGCGGGTGCTGCTGGTATCCGGTGCTCCGCATCCGGGGGGGCGCACATGGCGCAACCTTCTGAAGTCCGACAGCTCTGTTGATCTTGTGCATTTCACTATCCTGCGTCCTCCCGAAAAACAGGATGGCGTGCCAGTGGATGAACTGTCTTTGATCGCCTTTCCAACCCGCGAGCTGTTTCTGGAAAAGATCGAGGATTTCGATCTCATCATCTTTGATCGCTACAAACGGCGCGGCATCCTGCCATCAGCCTATCTGGAGAATGTCGCCAATTACGTTCGCCGCGGTGGCGCGGTCCTAGTGGCGGCCGGTCCGGATTTTGCCAGCGCTGACAGCATCTTTCGCACGCCTTTGGCAGACGTCCTGCCTGCACGTCCCTCGGCTCGCGTGCTTGAGGAACCCTATCGTCCCACGATCAGCGAGATCGGCCAGCAGCATCCGGTCACTGCAGAGCTGACCGGCGCTGCGGAATGGGGCCGCTGGATGCGTCAGGTCGAACTGGATACCACCGGCGGGACCACATTGATGCGCGGGATCGGCGAGCGCCCACTGTTGATCCTGGATCGGGTAGAAGAGGGGCGCGTTGCACTTCTGGCCTCGGATCACGCTTGGCTGTGGAGTCGCGGCTTTGAGGGCGGCGGCCCACAATTGGAGCTGCTCCGCCGCCTGGCGCATTGGATGATGAAAGAGCCGGAACTGGAAGAAGAGGTGCTGACGGCTGAGGCCACAGGCCAACGCATGCGTATTGAGCGTCGCACTCTTGGCGAAACCGTGGGGGCTGTGACTGTCACCGCACCGGATGGCACAACATCCGATGTCACACTGCACGAGGTACGGCCCGGCCTTTGGGAAGGGCGGTATGAAAGCGATCAAATCGGGCTTTATCACCTGCAAGAGGGTGAGGAGCGTGCAGTCATCGGTCTTGGCCCTGCTGCCCCAAAGGAGTTTGAGCAAACCATCGCGACCGCCAATGTAATGGAGCCACTGGTGCGCGCGATGCGTGGCGGGGCCGTGTCGCTTGAGGCGGGCGTCCCGTCTTTGCGCAACATTCGCGAGGGGCGTCCTGCATCAGGTAGGGGCTGGGTCGGCCTCGTACCGCGCGGCGCATATGAAACCACTGCTGTCACTCAATCGCCGTTGCTTCCCTCTTGGGTACTGCTCCTATTGGCGGGGGCGCTGTTGATCGGCGCGTGGCTACGCGAAGGGCGTAGCTCGTCCTGAGCAAAGTCACTCTATTGTGCGAGCACTGTGCAGAATGGCAAGCGGCGAGCCCTCCCGCCCAGCCTTGTGATCTGTCGATCCCATCGGCCAGTTGGGCCGAGCGCCGCGCCTTTGGCGCGGCGCCGGTCGCATCGGGCATAGCCCGATGCGAAACACCTTTTGCAAAAGGCACCATCAACGGGTTAGGAGGTTGGTGCAAATAAGACAGAGACTACCGGATCTCCCGGTAGCCCTTCATAAATGACGCGCGCTCCGCCACTGAGTTTGGAAGGCGGCACCAACGGACCGAACGATCCAACCGAGACCAGATCCCCGGCCTTAAATGTCACCCCTGCTTCATGGAGCCAGAGGATCGTTTCCGCGGGATGTCCCAAAACAGCCGTTCCCGGGGCCGATACCACAGTCTCACCTGCCCCATCGCGCAAAGTAACCTGCATTTCGGCCAATGCGGCGGTCAGGGCGGCGACATCCTCGACCGGTATCTCAGCACCAAGCACACCGCGCCGCGCGCCGACACCCATTGCCGTAATCGTCTCCGCCGTCATTGGCTCACCCGATGCCAATGCGAGATCTGGCAACTCGATAAATGGCCGGACGCTGCGGATGTTTTCCATCACCTCCTGAGGGGACGTGGCCCAGTTCACAGCTGAATCACCGATTTCCAGGACCAGATCAGCTTCGACCATCGGAACCGTGCCCCACGGAACCTCTACCGTTGCCCCGCTCTCCAGCATCATATCCCGGTAAAGCACACCGCGCACAGGCTCGCTCGCACCAAACCGTTGCTGCGCGGGCGCACTGGTCAATCCGGCCTTGTAGCCGATCACTGGCCCCATGTGCTCCGACAGTACCTCCACCAATCGCGCCTGTGTACAAAGTGCATCCACCATATCGCCATTTGCGCCCAGAGCTTTGGCTGGTTTTCGCGCGATATAGTCAGCCGCAAATTGGTTTACCTCGTCCTCGCTCGCGCAATCCGCCATGGCGGGGACAGCTGTGAGGGTGGCCAAAGCACAAAGCACCGCCAGCCCATGCATTCTGTGAATCATACCCTTTACCTCCTGCAACACGCGCATCACCCCGTCTCTTCAATCTCAACGGTCACCCGAGCAGATTGCCCATCCGCATCAATAACCACAAGCGTTGCGTGTCCCGGCCCGGGGCTCGGAAGGTCGAGATCCCGGGACCTCAGACCCCGGGCCACCGGCACTCCATTCGCCAGCACCGTAAAGGGCAGCCGCCCCCCGCGCAGCTTTAGCGACAATCGGCCCTCGACCAGCGCCAAACGCGCCCGTGTTGGTGGAAAGACCACCTCGGGGGCACCTTCACCTACATCCGAGAACACGTCATTGCGTGCCCTGAACTGCCGCAACGGCTGCGGCAATTGTGCCGTCGTCAACACCAGTGCGTTCGGTGGCGGAGGAGCGAGCGGCGTAAGGTCGGATTTCAATGCGGCAAAGGCTTCAAACAACACCGGTGCGGCCACTTCTGCCCCAAAAACTCCCGGCACTGGCGTGCCGTCAGCACGACCAAGCCAGACCCCGATGACGTGCTGGCCATCCCAACCCACGGCCCAGGCATCCCTGTAACCGTAAGAGGTGCCGGTCTTAAACGGCAATACGCCAGCGCGCGCTCCACGGGGCACCGGCACATCGCGCAAGATGTCCTCAAGGTACCAGGCTGCGACCGGCGAAATCACCCTTGGGATCACAGCACTCTCGCCACCAGCCTCCACCGTTAACTGCACCCCCCTGCCTCCCGCGGCCAATACCGCATAAAGCTGCACCAGATCTTGCAGGCTCACGCCAACTCCGCCGAGGCTCACCGCCAGCCCCGCTTTGCCACCGGGCAGTTGCGGGCGCATCCCAGCCTGACGCATCCCTGCCATCAACCGCGAGGGACCAATCGCCTCCGTCAGGGTGACCACAGGGGTATTGAGCGACATTTGCAACGCATCGCGCACGCGCACGTCGCCTCGAAAAGCCCCATCAAAATTCTGCGGCGCATAGCCACCAAAGGACACAGGGGCATCGCGGATCAGCGTGTCGGGATGCACCAGTCCTTCGTCAAAGGCGAGGCCATACACCAGCGGTTTCAGCGTAGAGCCGGGAGAGCGCACCGCACTCACCATATCCACAAACCCGCGCCGCACTGTGTCGGTGTAATCTGGCGCACCAATCCGGGCGAGGATTTCGCCGCTTTGATGATCCGCTACAATCATCGCTGCGCTCAGCTGAGGCCCGGCCGCTTTCGCCCGCCGCAGCAGCACAGCCTGCAGTTTTTCCTGCAAAGCGGCGTCCAGCGTTGTGTCAAATCGCGCGGTCGCCGGGGCCGCAGCCCGCAGCTGGTCCCCCAAATGCGGAGCAAGCAGCGGAAAGGCGCGGCGCACCTTCGGCAGGCGTGCTTGCGCCGCCTGCTGTGCCACCTCGGAGGTCAGGATCCCAGCCTCACGGCTGCGTTGCAGCACGCGTTCGCGAGCGACGCGCGCCGCACTTACCGATCGGTCAGGTCGGCGATTTTCCGGAGATTGCGGCAATGCCACCAGCAGCGCGGCTTCGGCGACGGTCAGACGACGCGGCTCCTTGCCGAACCACGCAAAACTTGCCGCCCGCACACCTTCAAGATTGCCACCAAACGGCGCGTGCGTCAGGTAGAGGTTCAGAATCTCCTGTTTGGAGAGCTTGCGCTCAAGCGCCAGCGCCACCCGGATCTGACGTAGCTTTCCAGCCCAACGCCCAGTGGAGCCATCCTCCAGCAACCGTGCCACCTGCATCGTCAGGGTCGACCCCCCGGATACGGTACGCCCATTCAGAACGGCTTGCCCGACCGCGCGCAGCATCGCCAGAACGTCGACCCCGCGATGGGTGTCGAACCGTTTATCTTCATAGGCCCGAAGCATGTTCAGATAGGTGGCGTCCACCTCTTCGACACGCACAGCCATGCGCCAAATCCCATTTCCAACCGGGTAAGCCCGCAACAAACGGCCATTGCGATCACGCACCTCGACGGAGGTTTCAGCAAGCGTTTGCGGAAGCACCGTCGCGTCAACCCACTGATCGAGAGCCTTTCCCGCAAGGACACTCGCAATGAGCAAGACCAACAAAGGAGTTCTGAGGCGCGCTGCCATCCAAAACAGGGGGCGCAACGCGCCCCCTCCTGACCGTTCGGTCAGGTCGCGCCCGGACACGGCAGTGTCCGGGCGCTCTCGCCGCTGCAAAAGTGCCCCCAGCTTACACAGCCAACCAGTTCGGCTCATCGCACCTGCAGCCGTCCCGCCGCCGTATTGGCGCGGTAGGCTGGGCGGTACATGTCCTCGACCGAAGCCGCAGGATGGTGGAAGTCACCGGGGCTGACCGCGCGTACCATATAGGCCAGCGTGATCGGATCATCCCCCCGCGAAGTCACCGCCGCGAGGAACCGATCCGAGCGGAACTCCACGTGATCCGCGTCCCAGAGGCTCAGCCAGTCCAGATCGCGCAGATCGCCGGAGCGCAGCAGGTTGGGATTGTCGATCTCCAGCCCCGCCGGCAGCGGGTCATTGACCATCAGCCGCGCGCCGATCTCCTCTTGCGGCAGCACCCGCAGCACTGTCACCAGCCGGGTGCCGACCGCGACCGAGGTCAGATCCACCGGCTCCCCTTCCAAGGTGTAATACTCCCGCGTCAGGGCAAAGCCGTAGCCACGCGCCGCCGGGGGCACGACAGGCACGCCGATGCGGGTCAGGGTGATGTCGGTGCTGCGCCCGGAGGCCGCGGTGACCGAGAGATCCGCCGGGCTATCACCCTGCATCACCTCGACAAAAGCGCCGGTGACTGGCTGGCCATTGACCCGCAGACCGGAGTCTTCGGGATTGTCCACCAATGCCTGCGCCGCCATCAGACTCCACGCGGCTTCCTGTGTCGAACGATGCCGATCACCAGCTGAGACCCGCGCTGTAAGATAGTCGCGATTGACCGCCGTGCTGCCGGCCTCCACCGCGAGCGCCAAGACAGCCGCCGAGTCGCGCAGATGGGTGCCGTAATCGACACGCCACAGGGGCTTTTCCGCGCCTTGGCCTGCGATCATCTGCGCGGCGCGGGCAAACATCTTGTCCGCCCGGCGCTGATCGCCATAGGCCGCGAGTGCAGCCCCCAGTTGCGCCGCGCCCATCGGGGTGGAGAAAGCATCTGCTTTTGTATCCGCGTAATAGCGCAGATCGCCCATCGCCGCTGCGCCCTCACGCGCCAGCACCAGCAGCGCATAGGCCACGTCCTCGCCACCGCTGTCAAAGTCCGGCGCGTAGTTCAGCCGGTTGCGCAGATTGTCCATGGCGCGGGCGAAGGCCTGATCGGGCACCATATAGCCTTTGGCCCGTGCCCGGCTGAGGAAGTCAGACGCATAGGCATCCAGCCACAAATCGCCGCTTTCGGCGCGCCAGAGGCCAAATGCGCCATTGGCGGCCTGCCGGGTCAGCACCTTGCGGATGGCACCGTTGATGCGCGCGTCCACCTTGGGGCCATCACCCAGACCGGCGGCCTCGGCCACCGACGACAGGTACAGCAGCGGCAGCGCCTTCGACGTCACCTGCTCGGTGCAGCCATAGGGGTAGCCATCCAGCTGCGACAACAGCCCCGGCACGTCGAACTTGGCCAGCGGCCCCGCCGACATCACTGCGCGGGCAGAGCCGGGGCGCAGACCCGCGAACACATCGGCGTTGAACAGGAAGCTGTCGCCGCCTGCCAGTGAGAAACGCCGGGTTTCCGAGACCTCCGGATCATTGGCGCGCACCGGCAGACGCAGGGTCTGGTCCAGCACCTCGCCGCCGGGGGTGGTCAGGCTCAGACGGACCTCGGGATCACCCACGGTCTCTGCCGTGACCGGCAGTTCCAGCAGCACCCGGCCCTGTTCGGTGAGCGTCACCGAAGGCGGCAGCGCCCCCAGTTGCAGCCCGGCCCCGATCACCTCGGCCGCCAGCCCGATCTCGCCTGCAGGCCCATCGGCGTGGGTGATATCGAGGCGGATGCGACTCTGATCGCCGGGCGCCAGGAAGCGCGGCAGCGAGGCGGTCAGCACCACCGGATCGCGCACGACCATGTCGGCCTCCGCTTGCCCGACCGAGCGGTCAGTCCAAGCCACAGCCATCAGCCGCACGGTACCGTTGAAGTCCGGCAGATCGATGGGCAGGGTCACGCTGCCATCGTCCCTGACCTGCACCGCGCCGTGGAAGACCGACATCAGATCCTGCGTCGGCGGCGGTGACTGGAATTGCGCACCAAGCCCGGCATCACCGCCGGAGCGCACACGTCCCAGCGCGCCGTTGCCGGGATCGATGAGGCGGCCATAGATGTCGCGCAGTTCCATCCCCAATCGCCGCTGCCCGTGGAAATAGCCCACGGGATCCGGGCTCTGAAAGCCGGTGAGGTTGAGGATGCCGACATCAACGGCGGCCAGCGTCAGCCAGACCTCCTCGCCCGCCTCGGCCCCGGCGACAGTCACGGTCGCCGCGACCGTCTGGCGAGGGCGGGTTACCTCGGGGGTGTTGATCGTGACATCCAACTCCTGCCCCGGCTGGGTCACCGTGGCATGGGCGATGCCCAGCGCCCGGGTCGGGGTGCGGCCCTGCCGACTGGCGACGGGCTGCACGACAGAGGCGGTCACATAGGCGCCGCTGCCCCACTCGGATGTGACCTCAAGCGGAATCACGTTCTCGCCCGCCGTCACCTCGACCGCCTGCCGGTGGATCAGCTCGCTGCCCATGACGGAGATCAGCGCGGTGCCCGCCGCTTGCGGCACGATACGCAGGCGGGCGGTATCGCCGGGGGTATAGCTTTCGCCATCCAGTGACAGTTCCAGACGATCCGGGGTCTGCGCGTCGGAGGCGGGCACGTACCAGCCGGCGTAGAAATCCTGCGCGGCGGTCACGTAGTCGCCATCCACACGTTCCACCACCAGTTCGTAGCGCCCCCAGTCGACCGGCGCGGTGACTGCCACCGGATCGCCGCCCAGCATCGCCTCGCCCGAGGCCACGCGGGTGCGGCGGGTGATCGGCTCCCACTGCCAGTCACCATAGAGCTGATACCACTGATAGCGCGTCTCGACCCGGTTCAGCACCCACTGCACCTGCATCGGCGCGGGGGTGAGATCCGGTGCCAGCGAGATCAGCTCGAACCCGGCCTCGGTGCCCTCGGCCACCACGTCATCGGCAAACTGCGTCTTGATCCCGATCACGGGGGTCGCAGGCTGTACCGGCACGGTCAGTTCACGCTCGACCGGGCGGGCGGAGCCATCCGACAGCCGCGTGCGCAGGCGAGCCTCAAGCGGCAGGCCGGCGGCCTGCACCTCGGACAGATCACCAGTCGCGACGGACTGGCCATCGGCGCCGGTGTCCTCGCCGCTGAAATAGCGGGTCTGGCGGTTGGTTTCCGCGTCATAGCGCCCAAAGCGATAGCCGGGCCAATCGGCCAGCTGCCGCACCGGGGCGAGGGAGACATCACCCTCGACGCTGAGGCCAGCGCCGGGTGCGCCAAACAGGAACCGCGCGTCGATATCGACAATCAGCTGACCGCCGGGGCGCAGGCCCGCAACGTCGCGGATCTCCTGCTCGAAGTCGATACGCTCGGGCAGGAAATCCTCGACCAGCACGGTTTGCCGTGCCAGCGGCTCCGCCTTGGGGTCGGCATAGATCTCGATCGCCCAGGAGCCGCGCGGCGCGCTGTCGCCCACGGGCAGGGCATAGACATGACCGCCCGCATCACCGCCTTCGGAGATATGGCGCGAATACTCCACACCGTCGGGGCGTTTCAGCACCGCGATCAGCGGCAGCCCTTCGATGGCCTGCGCGCGCGGATCGCGCGACAGGGCGGTGACGTTGATGGTTTCACCGGCACGATAAGCGCCACGGTCGGTGGTCAGGAAGACATCAACCGGGCCGGGCGCGGGACGGCCCTCGACACCACGGTCCGACAGATCAAAGGCGGCATCGCGCAACGACAGGAAGGCAAAGTCCTCCTCTCCGGCGCGGGCCAGCAGCATCGCGGGCGCAGCACTGCCGGTGCCCCGGGTCAGCCCCGGTGCAAAATGCGCATAGCCGGTGTCGTCGCTGGTGCTGCGGGCAATCACCGCGTTGGCCTCCGAGATCAGTTCGACCTCGACGCCGGCGCGGGCCTTGGCGTCCGAAAGCCCCTGCACCTGCACATGCAACCCATCGGCCCCGGACATGGAGCTGAGACCCAGATCGGTCAGCACAAACCACTGCATCGCCGCCGGGCTGTCATAGGGATCGGCCCCCGGCACCGCGGCGCTGAGCGCATAGATGCCCACGGGCTGATCAGCCAGCACATCATCCAGCGGCAACCGAGTGGTCATGTCGCGGTTCAACTCCTGCTGCACCTCGGCGGTGCCGGTCCAGAGTTCCTCTGCCACTGTGGCGTCGAAATTCTCGCTCTGCCATTGGTTCAGCGGGCGGGCGAAGAGATCCTCCTGCATGCTGCGCAACAGGTTCCGGTCGCTGATGCGGGAGAGTTTCAGATCCAGCCGATCCACATTCACCGTCTCCACCGGCAGGGCGGTCACATCGCTGCGCGCCAGCACATAGGCGCGACCCGGAAAGCGCACGGAGGGGCTGCGGTCGCGGATGTAGTGGCTGAGTTCCACGTCTTTGATCAGGGTTTCGCCATTGGCTGCAGGCAGCCCCCGGCGCAAGGTCACCCGCAGATGCTGGCCATGGGTCAGGCCGGTCAGACACAGCTCCTGCCCCGATGCCTCTGCCGCAAGACCCTCGGCCTCAGATTTCAGATAGTCGCTATAGATAACGCCCGTTTTGACCAGATCTTCGGAGAAGACGATGCACATGCGCGGATCAGCACTGTCGGCCTCGACCCGCGTGTCACTGACCCGAAAGCCGTATTTCGCCACCGCATTGTTCAGAAGTTCAGCAATTTGTTTGCGCGGCTGGATTTCCTCTGCCAGTCGCAGCACGGAAATCATATCGCGACCGCGACCCAGCTTTTCCAAGGATTGTGCGGCCTCGATCAATGCGTTCACCTGCATCGGCGCTGCATCGGCCCGCAAATAACCGTTCAGCGCGGCAGCAACGGACTCTGCAAGATTGCGACGGGTTTCGCTGCCGTTGTCGGTGGGCATCGCACGCACGTAGCGGGCATACTCAACCCAGAGGTCCGGCGCATCGCTCAGTGCCACGGCTTCGCCCATCCAGCGCGCAGCCATAGTCGCGTTATTCCCGGCAAAGAACTGTTGCGCGCCGTCAATCAACGTTCCGATGTCACGACCGCTCAACTGATAGCGTGTGCCGATCTCGCTGGCGAGTTTGCGCGCCGACGCCAGATCGACAGTCCCCGGCAAAGTGAGCTGCGACGCACGGTCTGCAGCGCGAGCGGCCAGTCCCGCATCTACCTGGAGTTTGCGCACCGTGAGCGCGCCAACAAATGTCGATGGGTCGCGCAATTCTGATTTTGGGAAACAGGCGTTGGATTTCACATTGTACACAAAGCCGACGCAGGCGCTCTGTGTGGCGCATGCGCGCTGGCAAGATTGCAGCGATGTATCGAACAACGCCTGCAAATCTGCCCCGAAATGATCTGTATCCGGTTGGGTTACAAACCTCTGCGTGGGCAAAGGCCCAGAATCACTGCTCTGCGCCTGCACTGCGGGGCTCAGAACATTGGAAAAAAGAAAAACGAATAAAATCAATAGGCGCCGCATGGAATCCTCCCTGTCACCGCGCAAAGGCTGACACGCGATTAACCTCATAGCAAGCATGCCCGCCATAACACCAACGCTAAAGGCAAATTAAGGAATGCCTGCGAGATTGAGGCAGCAGGTGTGGAAATAACAAGTGTTGGAGTTGGCGCAGATGTCGCTTGCTGAAAAATTGGCGCAGGAACGCAGGGCCCGATTGGCGGCTGAGCGGCTTCTGGAGCTGAAACAGGCGGAATTGACTGATGCGAATCGCAAACTCGGTCGCCATGCGCTTGCGCTAACCAAACGCATCGGTGCGACTCAGGCAGAAATCGCTACGTTCAGAAACGAGAATGAGCGCGTTAAAAGCGACCTCAATACCGCCAATGAAAAGGTTGAGCAGGCCGAGCGACGGCTTTGGCATTCCATTCAGGCGTTTCAGGATGGGTTTGCCTTCTTTGACAGCAACAGCAAGCTGATCGGTGCCAATACCGCATATCTGAATATATTCGAGGGCGTCGAGGAAGTTGCGCCGGGCGTATCCTATGTCCGCATTCTGCAGGTCCTGACCGATGAAGGGCTGATCGACACTGAGGAACTCTCTGCGGATGCGTGGCGCGCGATGATGACCGAACGCTGGATGTCGCCTGCGCCGGAACCCACCGTGATTCGCCTCTGGAATGACCGCTACCTGAAGCTGATCGACCAGCGCGGCCATGACGGCGATATCGTAAGCCTCGCACTCGATATCACGGCGACGGTCCACTACGAGGAAGAGCTGCGCACCGCACGTGAACGCGCCGAGGCGGCCAACCGCGCCAAATCTGCTTTCCTTGCCAATATGAGCCATGAGATCCGCACGCCGATGAATGGCGTTGTCGGCATGGCGGAGCTATTGAACGACACCAGCCTTACCGAAGAGCAGCGCCTTTATGCCAATACGATCAAGAACTCTGGCGAGGCGCTTCTGGTCATCATCAACGACGTGCTCGACTACTCCAAGATTGAGGCCGAGAAACTGGTTCTACACCCTGAACCCTTTGATCTTGAGGCCTGCATGCATGAGGTGGTCATGCTGCTGCAGGCCAATGCGCGCGATAAAGGGCTGACGCTTCTGGTCGATTACGATCTCTTTATGCCGACGAGCTTTATTGGTGATCCGGGGCGTATCCGTCAGATTCTGACCAACCTCATCGGCAATGCGGTGAAGTTCACGAATGAGGGCCACGTCACCGCCCGCGTGACCGGTGTTCCTCATCCCGAAGACAACACTGTGATGTTGCACATTTCCATTGAGGATAGCGGCATTGGTATTCCCGAAGAGAAAATTCAGCACATCTTTGGTGAGTTCAATCAGGTCGAGGATGAAACCAACCGGCAATTCGAAGGCACGGGTCTTGGTCTTGCGATCACCGAGCGCCTCATCAAGATGATGGATGGCGAGATTTGGGTAGAAAGCGAGTTTGGCAAAGGCTCCTGCTTTGGCTTCCGCCTGCCGTTGGTGGTGGCCGATGGCAGTCAGGTCAACGCGCCGGAGCTTCCAGACGATCTCAATTGTGTGATGATCGTCGACGATATGGAAATCAATCGCGAGATCCTCAATCGGCAGCTTCAGCGTCTCGGCTTGAAAGTTATCCCTGTGACCAGCGGTGCCGGGGCGCTTGAACAGATGTCCAAGGATGTCGATCTGGTGATTACCGATCGCAATTTGCCGGGAATGGACGGATTGAAACTGGCGCGTAGCCTGCGTCATGCTTGGTCAGATGTGCCGGTTCTGTTGCTCTCTTCCGACCCCGCCGACGCAAGCGATCCCGCCATCCGGGATATCTTTGCGGGCGTGCTGCAAAAACCGATACCACGCGGCGCATTGTTCACCGCGCTCTCCAAGCTCAGCGTGCCCAGCGGGCAGCCACCTTCTGCATCGCTCGCGGTTGAGGCGGCTCCTAGCCCGGCGGTGACCCAATCTGCAGCAACGGCTGAGATAGCCTCTGATTTGCGCCGAATGCGCGTATTGGCGGCAGAGGACAACCGCACCAACCAATTGGTGTTCCGTAAGATGGTCAAAGATATGAACATCGACCTGCGGTTTGCCGGAAATGGTCAAGAAGCGGTCGAACTTTATCAGAGCTTTGTGCCCGATATGATCTTCATGGATATTTCCATGCCGAAAATGGACGGCAAACAAGCCACTCAGGCCATTCGCGAGCTGGAGAAGGAAAATGGCCGAAAGGTGCAGATTGTTGCGCTGACCGCCCATGCGATGGATGGCGATTCTGAGGGGATACTTGCGGCAGGGCTTGATGACTATCTCACCAAACCTCTGCGCAAATCCCTGATCCACGAACGGATCATGAAGAACATGCCAGCCGCCGTGGCCCCCCTTCAATGCGAAGGGGGAGATCTCGAGGCAACCGGTTGAAGCCGCCTGAAGGAACCACTTTTTAGATGTGCAGAGCGTGACCCAGCGCCTTGAGGCATGCCTCTTGCAAGCCTTCGGATTGCGTGGGATGCGCATGCACTGTCGCTGCGATATCTTCCAGACAGGCCCCCATCTCGATCGCGAGTGAGAACGACGCCGAAAGTTCGGAAATCCCTGCACCAACGCCCTGAAGCCCGACGACGGCATTGTCGGCCTCGCGCCACACCACACGAATGAACCCGTCATCACGTTCGGTCGTCATCGCACGGCCATTGGCGATGAATGGGAACTCCGCCGATTTAGTGCCGTCAATCTCTCCCGGCAGCGCGCCGCAGGTAACGATCTCCGGATCGGTGAAACAGACTGCGGGGATCGCCCTTTTGTCCCATTCGACGGAATGCCCCGCCAGATATTCCGCAACCATTTCGCCCTGTGCCATCGCCCGATGGGCCAGCATCGGCTCTCCAGTCACATCCCCAATTGCGTAAATGCCGCGCATGGAGGTCTGGCACATTTTGTCGATGCGAATGAAGGGCCCGTTCATGGTAAGGGACAGCTCATCAATGCCGATCCCTTGCGTGCGCGCACGGCGTCCGACAGTAACCAGAACGCGCTCGGCCTCCACATCCCCGGCATCTGTTGTCAGTACAGACGCCTCATGTGATTGCGCCTTGGTGCCAGTCATCACGGTAACGCCCAACTCCTCCAGACGTTTGTGAACCGGACGGGTCAGCGCTTTGTCGTAAAGCGGCAGGATACGATCTTCGGCCTCAACAATTGTCACCTTGGAGCCGAGTTTGGCAAAGACCGTACCCAATTCCAAACCAATGTAGCCGCCGCCAACCACCGCGAGGCTTTTGGGAACTTCGGTCAGCGACAGCGCCTCGGTCGAGGACATAACCGCGCCGCCAAAGGGCAAGAAGGGCAACTCAACCGGGGCCGATCCAGTGGCGATCACAATGTAGTCCGCGCGGATCTGCGTGTCGCCATCCGCGCCTTTCACCACGACTGTCTTGCCGTCCACAAAACGTGCGCGGCCCGACACCATCTTTACGCCAGCCTTACGCAAAAGCCCACCGACACCACCGGTCAGACGCTCCACAATGCCGTCTTTCCACGTAACGGTTTGCTTTAGGTCAATGGTCGGCGCAGAAGCCGAAATCCCCAAGGGACCAGTCGCAGCATGGGTCATCTTGTAAAACTCATCCGCCGCATGGATCATCGCTTTGGACGGGATACAGCCGATATTAAGGCATGTGCCCCCCGCGCGCGCCTCATCGACGACAACAGTGTCCAATCCCAGCTGCCCTGCGCGAATGGCGCAGACATAGCCACCTGGTCCGGCACCGATCACCAGAACTTTGCATTTAATGTCAGTCATCTAGCCCTCGACAAACAGCATCGCTGGCGTTTCCAGCAGGAGTTTCAGTTTTTGCACAAATACAGCCGCGTCCCAGCCATCAATCACCCGGTGATCGAAAGAGCAGGAGATATTCATCATCTTGCAGGGCTGAAACTGCTGACCGTCCCAGACAGGGCGCATCTGCAGTTTGTTTACGCCAACAATCGCCACTTCGGGGTGATTGATGATCGGCGTGGTCGCAATCGCGCCGAGCGCGCCAAGCGAGGTGATGGTGATGGTTCCGCCCATCAATTCATCCCGCTTGATCGAGCCATCCCGCGCCGCTTCTGCCAGACGCGTAAGCTCTGACGCATTGTCCCAAAGGCTGCCCGACTCCGCATGATGCACCACAGGAACATTGAGCCCGTTCGGTGTTTGCGTGGCGATCCCGACGTGGACGCCGCCATGACGGTAGATGATCCCTTCGTCATCATCGTAGCGTGCGTTCAGTTCTGGCTGCTCGCGCACAGCTTCGACAATCGCGCGCATCAGGAACGGCAACAAAGTCAGCTTCGGGCGCTGGTCTTTGTACTTTCGATTCAACGCCGCGCGCAGATCTTCGAGCGCGTCCATCTCGATCTCTTCAACGATGGTGATATGCGGGATCTGGCGCTTGGAGATCGCCATTTTCTCGGCGATCTTGCGACGCATCCCGACCACGCGCACCTCTTCAACGCCGGTGTTTTTACCGCGCGTGACACTGCCCTGCTGAATGCCACCCGACGCGATCCAGTTTTCTAGGTCGGCATGACTGATGCGCCCCCCCGGGCCGCTACCGGGCACTTGTCTCAGATCAACGCCCTCTTCGCGCGCCCGTGCCCTTACAGACGGAGCGGCCAGCGGTTTGGTATTCTTGGCCCGCGCGACGGGTTTACTGGTTTTCACCAGAGGGCGTGCGGGTTCTGCGGCCTTGGCCAGAGATTCAGGCTTTGGTTCGGGCTTATCTTCTTTGGGGGCGGGCACTGGCTTTGACGCTTCCGGCGCAGAGGCATCTTCATTGCCATCGCCGTCCACTTCGATACGCACCAAAACGGAGCCGATCGCCAACATATCACCGATCTCACCGCCGAGTTCGACCACCTTTCCTTCGACGGAAGAAGGCACTTCTACGGCGGCTTTGTCGGTCATCACAGCGGCCAGCACATCGTCTTCCTTGACGATATCGCCGGGTTTTACATGCCATTCAGTGAGTTCCGCCTCTGCGATACCTTCACCCACGTCTGGCAGGCGGATTGCATAGATCCCCATCCGCTCAATCCTCCATGCATTTTTTGAGGGCTTCCCCGACCCGTTCGGGGCCGGGGAAATAATTCCATTCCTGCGCGTGCGGATAGGGCGTATCCCAGCCCGTGACGCGGATAATCGGTGCCTCAAGATGGTAAAAACAGTTTTCTTGCACGATCGACATCAATTCCGCCCCAAAGCCTGAAGTCTTGGTCGCCTCATGCACGATCACGCAGCGCCCGGTTTTTTCCACAGAAGCCACGATGGTTTCCAGATCCAGCGGCAGCAGGGTGCGTAGGTCGATCACTTCAGCGTCAACGCCCGATTCTTCGGCGGCGGCCTCAGCCACATAGACCATGGTGCCATATGCCAGCACAGTCACGTCGCTGCCTTCGCGACGAATGGCGGCCTTGCCGAGCGGGATCGGCTCGTACCCGTCCGAGACTTCGCCCAAGGGATGCTTCTTCCAGCTGGTGACGGGACGGTCGTGATAACCGTCAAAAGGCCCATTATAGAGCCGCTTTGGCTCGAGAAAGATCACCGGATCAGGGTCTTCGATGGCGGCCAAGAGCAGACCTTTGGCATCGCTTGGATTGGAAGGCACCACCGTTTTTAGACCCGACGAATGGGTGAAAAACGCCTCGGGTGACTGGCTGTGCGTCTGGCCGCCAAAGATACCGCCACCGGTGGGCATGCGGATCACAATCGGGCAGGTGAAATCCCCTGCCGAGCGATGCCGCAAGCGTGCAGCCTCTGAGACGATCTGATCAATCGCCGGATACACGTAATCCGCAAACTGGATCTCAATCACCGGGCGCAATCCATAGGCGGCCATACCAATCGCGGTGCCGACAATGCCTGCCTCGTTGATCGGCGCGTCAAAGCAGCGTGATTTTCCATACTTCTTCTGCAGGCCTGCGGTGACGCGGAAGACACCGCCGAAGTAGCCTACATCTTCGCCGTAGACGACCACGCGGTCGTCTTTTTCCATGGCCACATCATGCGCATCGCGCAGGGCCTCGATCATGGTCATCTGGGCCATGTCAGTACCCCGCTTCTTGACGTTGTCTAATCAGATGGGGCGGCATTTTCTCGAACACACCTTCGAACATGTCGCGCGGGGACGGTCCTTTGCCACCTCCCAAAGTGCCGATCTTTTCCGCTTCTTTCTGGGCGGTGATGACCTGATCCATCAGTTCCGCTTCTGCTTGGCTGTGGCGCTCGTCGCTCCATTCTCCGATAAGGATCAGGTGGCGTTTCAACCGGTCGATTGGATCGCCCAGCGGCCATGCGGCGCCCTCATCAGCAGACCGATAGGCGGAAGGATCGTCACTGGTGGAATGGCCGCCCGCGCGGTAGGTGACATGTTCGATCAATGTCGGTCCAAGCCCCAGACGCGCGCGTTCCGCCGCCCATTTCGCCACCGCATTCACCGCGAGGTAGTCATTGCCGTCCACCCGGATCGACGCAATGCCAAACCCGTGGCCCCGCGCCGCAAACGTGCCCACGCCACCGCGTGCAATACCCTGAAAGGTCGAAATCGCCCACTGGTTATTGACGATGTTCAGCACCACCGGCGCATTGTAGGTCGAGGCAAACACCATCGCCGCATGGAAATCGCTCTCGGCGGTGGAGCCATCGCCGATCCAGCCCGCTGCGATCTTGGTATCACCGGAAATGGCGGAGGCCATCGCCCAGCCCACGGCCTGCACAAACTGGGTGCCAAGGTTGCCAGAAATCGAAAAGAATCCATGCTCCTTTGAGGAATACATGATCGGCAACTGGCGACCGTGCAAAGGGTCGTCCGCGTTGGAATAGATCTGGTTCATCATGGTGACGAGCGGATAATCCCGCGCGATCAACAGACCCGCCTGCCGATAGGTGGGAAAGTTCATATCCCCATCCTGCAGCGCACGCGAGAAGGCACAGCTCACGGCCTCTTCTCCGAGATGCTGCATGTAGAAGCTGGTTTTGCCCTGACGCTGCGCGTTCTGCATCCGGGCGTCAAACGCCCGCAATAGCATCATGTCGCGCAACCCCTCGCGCAATTCCTCTGGCGTGAGGGCACCAGCCCAATCGCCCACGGCCTCGCCTTCCTTGTTCAGCACCCGCACGATGGAAAACGCCATTTCGCGCATATCATCCGGGTCCACATCCACCGCAGGACGCGCAACAGCCCCCGCGCGCGGCACCTCAAAGTATGAGAAATCCGGTGTATCGCCCGGACGACAACCCGGTTCGGGCACATTCAGCGCAAGCGGCTGGTAGGTCTGGTCGTCAGTCATGCAGCACCTCGTTTCGCGTCAGACGCCTTCGCTAGAATCTCAGCCACCATGTCATCTGCGACCGCGGTGGTGGTGCGTCCGGTCTTGTCGCTCAGCTCCAGCAATGTGCGGATGCGCCCCGCCACCCCGTCGAGCCGCTCGGTACGATAGCGCGTGCCCGCCTTGTGGATCTCACCTGCGACACTGATGATGCCGCCTGCGTTGACCACGTAATCGGGCAGATAGCGAATGCCCTTGGCACGCAGCGCATCTGCCACTTCTGGCGTCTCAAGCTGGTTGTTGGCGGCACCACACACCAGTTTTGCGGTCAACTTCTCAACAGTAGCGTTGGTCAGTACACCGCCAAGGGCGCAGGGCGCAAAGATGTCCATCTCTGTCTCAAAAACCTGCGTTGTGTCGCAGATCCTTGCACCAAAGGCCGCTTTCGCATGCTGAAGAGCCGCGTCATTAATGTCAGCGACGATCAGATCGGCCCCAACGCTATGCAATTTTTCGGCAAGCGACATACCGACGTGGCCAAGCCCTTGAACCAGCACCCGGCGCCCGGTGAGATCACGGGTGCCAAACACCACCTCAGCGCCGACCTGAAGGCATTGGAATACCCCTTGCGCGGTAAAGGGCGACGGATCACCGGTGCCATAGTCACCCCCCTCCAGCCCCACTGCATAAGGGGTTTCCTCGGCGACGATCTTCATATCCTCGGGCGAAATTCCGACATCCTCTGCGGTGTAATAGCTGCCATTCAGGCTTTGAACGGCGCGGCCAAAAGCGCGCAGCAGGGCGGGAGACTTATCGGTGCGAGCATTGCCGACGATCACGGATTTGCCACCACCCAGCGCCAGATCGGCCATGGCGTTCTTGCAGGTCATCCCCTGCGCCAAGCGGAGCACATCGCGGCGCGCCTCATCAAGTGTTGCGTAGTCCCACATCCGGCAGCCGCCAGCAGCAGGGCCAAGGGTTGTCGAATGCACGCAGATGAAGGCTTGCAGACCGCTTTCGGTATCTTCCGCAAAAACGAGGCGTTCATATCCTTCGGGTACCGTTTCCTCGGTCAGGTTCAGTGTCATGGTCTCTCCACCGGGCAAAAATCTGATTTGGCGATTTTATCGCAAAACACTGGTGGAAAAATCGAACATCCCCCATGTATATTGCGAATGATTGGTGTTTACCGCTACAAATGAGGCTTATTGTGGCTAGATACGCTGCAGACAGGTTAGACCGTGCGATTCTACGCGCCCTGCGAGAAGACGGTCGTATGTCTCTGGTCCAGCTGTCCGACCGTGTTGGATTGTCTCCGACCCCTGTGAAACGACGCTTGCGACAGCTGGAAGACAGCGGGTTGATCGAAGGCTACGTCGCCCGCATCGATCGCAAGACTGCGGGCTTTGGCATTACTGCGTTTGTATCGGTTGAACTGGAGAAACAGGACGCCGAAGCAGTGGCTAGCTTTCAAAAGAAAGTCGCGCAATTTGAAGAGGTTGTCACAGGCAGCCTGATGACAGGTGCGCAGGATTTTCTGCTGGAAGTCGTGGTGGAGAGCCTCGAAGAATTCGAGACGTTTCTTCAGACCAAACTTATGCGTGTGGAGGGGCTGCGCGCGGTGCGCTCTCGCTTTGCGCTGCGCAAGTTCATCGACCGCACGCGCATCCCTTAAGAATAAGAAGAGGCCGCCCCCACAATGTAGGCGCGGCCTCTGGATCGGTTTTTCGGGGACCGATTATTCAATCAAAGTGCGGCTTTGAACAGTTGTGTCAGGTTTTCCTCGGTCAGTTTGACGGGGTTGCCGCCACAGCTGGGATCAATGATCGCGCCTTTGACCAGTTCGGGGATGGAGTCCTCGGTGACGCCGAGTTCCGCAAGGCCACGCGGAATGCCAAGGCTGTCGTTGAACTCCTGCACAAACGCCTTGAACCCATCAAAGCCGCCCGCGATACCAAGATAAGCCGCCGCCATGTCAAAACGTTCGGCAATCTCAGAGGCATTGAACTCCAGCACCGCGGGCATGCAGACCGCATTGGTGGTGCCGTGGTGGGTGTTGAAATGTGCGCCAATAGGGTGGCTCATAGCGTGGATCGCGCCGAGGCCTTTCTGGAAGGCGGTCGCGCCCATGGCCGCCGCAGACATCATATGCGCGCGCGCCTCAATGTCAGTGCCATCTGCGTAGGCGCGCGGCAGGTAGTCCTTCACTAGGCGCATACCTTCAAGCGCCATGCCCTGCGACATCGGGTGATAATGCGGCGAGGAGAAGGCCTCGACACAATGGGCAAAGGCATCAAGGCCGGTGCCGGCGGTGATGAACTTCGGCATGCCGACGGTCAGTTCGGGATCGCAAATCACCACGGTGGGCAGGACCTTGGGGTGGAAGATGATCTTTTTCTGATGGGTGACGCTGTCGGTGATGACAGAGGCGCGACCCACCTCAGACCCGGTGCCCGCAGTGGTCGGCACTGCGATGATCGGCGCGATGGCGTCGGCATCGGCACGGGTCCACCAGTCGCCGATGTCCTCAAAATCCCAAACCGGGCGAGTCTGGCCTGCCATGAAGGCGACCATCTTGCCCAGATCAAGACCGGAGCCGCCGCCAAAGGCGATCACCCCGTCATGGCCGCCGGCCTTGTAAGCCGCGACACCGGCATCGAGGTTCTTCTCGTTCGGGTTTGGGTCCACCTCGGAAAACATCCCGCGACCAAGGCCGGCGGCCTCCATGATGTCGAGGGTGGATTTTGTCACGGGCAGATCCGCAAGCCCCTTGTCGGTGACCAACAGTGGCTTCTTGATCCCGGCCTGCGCGCAGGCATCGGCCAGTTCCTTGATCCGGCCGGCGCCGAATTTGATTGCGGTCGGGTATGACCAGTTTCCAATGAGAGACATCAGCATGTTCCTGTGGTGAGCCGGGGTGGGGGCGCTGCCCCCGCTTGCCCTTCGGCAAGCTCCCCCGAGGTATTTTCAAAAAGATGAAGGGGGTTAGCCCGTGACTTTTTTCAGGTGGTAGGATTTGGGGCGGGTCAGGTTGTGATAGCCGATCACCGAGAGGCCACCGCCGCGCCCGGTGTTCTTGCAGCCGGTCCAGCACAGCGCGGGGTCGAGGTAGTCGGCGCGGTTCATGAACACGGTGCCGGTTTCGATCTGGTCACCCACCGCCTGTGCGCGCTCCAGATCCTTGGTCCAGATCGAGGCGGTGAGACCAAATTCGCTGTCGTTCATCAGCTCGATCGCTTCTTCGTCGGAAGAGACCTTCATGATGCCAACGACCGGGCCAAAGCTCTCATCGCGCATCACCCGCATCTCATGGGTGACATTGGTCAGGATCTGCGGCGTCAGATAGGCGCCGCCATCATCGGCCTCCATGGTGGCGATATGGGCCACGGCGCCCTGTTCGACCGCCTCGGCGATCTGGTCGCGCACTTCTTTGGCAAAGCGCACATTGGCCATCGGGCCGATGGTTGTCTCTGCCTCAAGCGGGTTGCCGAGCTTGTAGCCGTTGACCACCGCCAGCGCCTTTTCAAGGAAGCTATCATAGAGGCTTTCGTGCACGTAGATGCGTTCGATGCCGCAGCAGCACTGGCCGGAGTTGAACATTGCCCCGTCGATCAGCGTGTCGACCGCCGCATCCACATCGGCGTCCTCCATGACATAGCCGGGGTCCTTGCCGCCCAGTTCGGTGCCCACGCCGGTGAACGTGCCCGCTGCGGCGCGCTCCATTGCCTGACCACCGCCAACGGAGCCGGTGAAGTTCACAAAATCAAACGCCTTCTCGGCAATCAGTGCCGAAGTGGTGTCGTGATCAAGGAACACATTCTTGAACACGTCCTCGGGCACGCCTGCCGCGTGGAAGGCTTTTGCCATACGCTCGCCCACCAGCAGGGTCTGGGTGGCATGTTTCAGCACCACGGTGTTGCCCGCGATCAGCGCCGGAGCGACCGTATTGATCGCCGTCATGTAAGGGTAGTTCCAGGGCGCGACCACAAAAATGACGCCATGGGGAATGCGCTTGATGTAGCGTTTGAACGTCGCGTCTTCGCCGACCTCGATATCCGCCAGCGACTCAGCCGCGATCTTCGCCATATGCGATGCGCGTTCGTTGAACCCGCCAAACTCGCCGCCAAACCGCACGGGACGGCCCATCATATGGGCAAGCTCGGGCACGATTTCATCGTTCATCTCGCCAATGGCGGCGACACCTGCCATTACGAGGTCAATGCGTTCCTGAAGCGGGCGCGCCGCCCAAGCCTTCTGTGCTGTCCGCACCGCAGCCACCTCGGCGCGGGCGGCGTCCAGATCCAGCGTCTCGCGGCTGGCGTAGACCGATCCGTCGATCGGCGAAATACAATTCAGTGTCTTGCCCATTGGCCAACTCCTCCGGGGGCGCAGGATACGGCCCCGATTTTCTTCATCTTCTCCCAAATATCCCGGGGGTGCGGGGGCTGGCCCCCGCCTATCCACCAGATATCAGGCTTTCTCAAACCCGCGCGCAACTTCGTAGTCGGTCACCACACGGTTGAACTCTTCGATCTCCCACTCCGCCGCGCGGGCGTAATGGGTGATCACCTCTTCGCCAAACGCCTCGCGCAGCATGTCGGACGCCAAAAGCGCCTCACGCGCCTCAAGCAGGCTGCGCGGAATATGTTGCTGGGCGTCGTTCGCATAGGCGTCGCCGTTGAACGGGTCTTGTAGGTCCAGCTTTTCTTCGATCCCCTTGAGGCCCGCCGCCAGCATTGCCGCCTGTGCCAGATAGGGGTTCATGTCGGACCCCGGAACCCGGCATTCAACCCGTACGCCTTTGGTGCCGTCACCGCATAGGCGGAACGCCGCCGTACGATTATCCACCGACCAAACCACCTGCGTCGGCGCAAAGGTGCCCTTGGCGAAACGCTTGTAGCTGTTGATGTAGGGTGCCATGAAATAGGTGTAGTCAGCGGCGTATTTCAACAGCCCCGCCATATAATGGTCCATCAGCTTGGACTTGCCCAGCGGTGCGCTCTCATCGAAAAACGCGTTTGACCCTTCTTTCCACAACGACTGATGCACATGCGCGGCAGACCCGACCCGCTCGTGGTGCCATTTGGGAAGGAAAGTCGCAGCAAAGCCCTGCTGATGCGCGATCTCTTTGATACCATGTTTGGCGATAGTGTGATGATCCGCAGTAGCGAGTGCCGCATCATATTTGATGTTGAGCTCCTCCTGGCCAGCCTCTGCCTCGCCCTTGGAACCTTCAATCGGTAGCCCCATGGCGCGCAGATGATTGCGGATCGGGCGCATCACAGGTTCCTCCTTGGAGGTCTGCATGATGCTGTAATCTTCGTTGTAGGTGGAGATCGGCTCAAGGTTCTGAAACCCACCCGCCGCGATCTCATCATGGGTGCCCTTAAAGAGGAAGAACTCCAGCTCGGTCGCCATCACTGGCGACAGGCCCAGCTCTTCGCAACGGGCGATCTGCGCCTTAAGCATTTCGCGCGGCGAATGCGCGACGGGTGCATGGGTGTGGTGGTCGATCACATCGCACAAAACCATGGCAGTCCCGTCGAGCCATGGCACCGGCCGCAGCGTCGAGAGGTCCGGCTTCATGATATAGTCGCCGTAGCCGCGCTCCCAACTGGTGGAGGCATAGCCATCGGGCGTGGCCATCGCAAGGTCGGTGGCCAGCAGATAGTTGCAGCAGTGGGTTTCACCCTCGGCCATCTCAAGAAAGGCCTCGGCGTGGAAGCGTTTGCCCATCAGGCGGCCCTGCATATCCACAATGCAGACCAAAACCGTATCCACCTGTCCGGCGGCGATCTGTTCCTTGAGATCCTCGAAAGTCATCTGGCGTTCCCTGTTGTTCTGACAGGGGGCAAGGTAAAACCCCGCCCCCGACATATGTTGGTTTTATTGTTGCGATCAGCCGTAGCGGTACGGACGACCAGCCTTCGCCATATCGGCGTTATATTTTTTGAAGATTTCCACGACCTTTGCTTTGGTCTCGGACTCGGCGGCGATTTCGTCCCAGAACTTCACGGCGGCGTCTTCGACCTGCTGCCATTCGGCATCGGGAATCGATGTGAGCTTCAGCTTGTCGCCATTCACACGCAAGGACGCCTCGCCACCCCAGTACCACCACTGGCGATAGTAGTGCGATTGATCGGTACAGACGCGGAACAGAGCCTGCAGATCCTCAGGCAGCTCGTTCCAGCGATCCATGTTGGCAAAGAAGCTCCCCGCCCATGCACCGGAAATGTTGTTGGTCAGGAAGTAGTTGGTCACATCGGCCCAACCCACGGTGTAGTCCTCGGTGATCCCGGACCACGCAACGCCATCCAGCTCGCCGGTCTGCATCGCAACTTCGATGTCTTCCCACGGCAGGGTCACAGGCACCACGCCAAACTGGCTCAGGAAACGACCCGCAGTCGGGAAGGTAAAGACCCGCTTACCTTTGAGATCCTCAAGCGAGTTGATCGGATCTTTGGTGGCAAAGTGGCAGGGATCCCAGGAACCGGCAGAGATATGCTTGACGCCAACTTTGGAATATTCCGCGTCCCAGATCTCATTGAGGCCGTATTGGTTAAACAACACCGGCACGTCGAGGGAATAGCGGGATGCAAATGGGAAGTAGCCGCCAAAGACGGTGACTTCGGTCGGCGACGCCATGGAGTCATCATCGGACTGCACCGCATCAATCGTGCCTTTTTGCATGGCGCGAAACAGCTCGCCGGTTGGCACCAGCTGATCGGCGTAGAACAGCTCGATCTGCATGCGGTCGCCTGCGATCTTGTTGAACATCTCGATCGCTGGATCAATCACATGAGCCGCAAGCGCAGGGCCTGCATAGGTCTGCATACGCCATGTGATTTTGCCGGAAGCCAGAGCCGGGGCAGCCAGTGGTGCAGCCGCGGCGCCCAGCGCTGTGGTCTTTAGAAAATTACGACGTGTTGTCATGTCTTTCAGTCTCCTCTGTCGGACTTGGTTCAATGGCTGTGTGCGCAGGGCTTCAGCCGTCTGAATCCTTCCCGGAGCCGTTGCGGTGCATTCTCGCGAAGGATGTCGCCATGCGCGAGCACGACGATTTTGGGGTGCCAATCCAGCATACGGGTCAGTGCATTGCGCAATTTGTCCCGACCGCCTGTGAAGGACATCCAGATGTCCAGCGGCATTTTTCCGTGGGGCGCGAGAATTCCCGCAACCCATGCAAAGGGCCGCACCCACAGGGGCAGATCCTTTGCGTGCATGTTCTCAATGAGGTCGGTCAGCACAAGCGTGCGGCTCTTTTTGTGGAAAAAGACGACCTCAGTGTGAACCTTACTTCCCTCGACAATGAGTTGGTCTAAGTCCTCTGCCCATTCAGGCGCAGGCGCTTCGGCCAAATCTCGGTCGAAAGTAATCTTTACATTCCGGCTTTCTGCACGTGCACGCACTCCCGGTGACGCCCAACTGGTGGCCTCAGGATAGCGAGCCGCCCAGTCCCCGATATAGGCGTAGTGAATCCAGTTTGGCGAGACCAGATGCCGGATCGGCCCCAGCTCTTCAAGTGCCGCTGCCAGTTCTGGTGTCCAGTTAATGGGCGAGTGCAAAAACAGCTCCCCGTTGGCCAGCCGAATGACCGTCATCCGCGTCGGGAAAGGGATCCGGTAAAAGTCGATGGTCGGGCCATCTACGATCCAGATATCCTCAGCCAATGGCGTCAGAAGGGGCGCCTCACTTGCCATACACGGTCTCCGGCAGCCAGAGCGCGATTTGCGGGAACACCATGATGATTCCGAGCGCTACAACCATGATCGCCACAAAGGGCACGATGGAGCGGTAGATGTCGGTGAGCGAAATCTCTGGCGGAGCCATGGCCCGCATCAGGAACAGGTTGTAGCCGAAGGGCGGCGTCATATAGGCGATCTGGGTGGTGATCGTATAGAGCACGCCATACCAGACTAGGTCAAACCCGAGCGCTGCGACCAGAGGAACGTAGAGCGGGGCCACAATCACCAGCATCGCGGTGTCATCAAGGAAGGTGCCCATGATGATGAAGCTGAGCTGCATCAGGATCAGGATCATCCAGGGATTGAGGCCGAGCTGCTCGGTGAACAGGCTATCGATGGCCTTCACGGCCCCAAGCCCGTCGAACACCGCGCCAAAACCAAGCGCTGCAAGGATGATCCACATGAACATGCAGGAAATCGCCAGCGTGTTCTTGGTGCAGGATTCAAAGATCTTCCACGTCATGCGACGCTTAGCAATAGATGCCGCCAGCGCCGTCAACGCACCGATGGCGGAGCTTTCCACCAGCGAGGTCCAGCCATTCACGAAAGGCACCATCATGGCGGCAAAGATCAAGAGCGGCAGAGCACCAGCCCCGAGGAGGCGTAGTTTCTCGGCACGCGGCACCTCGTGGGCGTCTTCCATCGCAGGACCAAGCGCCGGGTTCGCCTTGCAGCGCAGCCAGATGTAGATGATGAACAGGCCCGCCATCATCAGCCCCGGTATCACGCCCGCAAGCCACAGTTGCCCCACCGGCTGGCGCGCGATCATCGCATAGAGCACCAGAACCACCGAGGGCGGCACCAGAATGCCGAGCGAAGACCCGGCCTGAATAACACCGGTCACCATGGTTTTGTCATAGCCACGGCGCAGAAGCTCCGGCAGCGCGATCGTGGCGCCGATCGCCATGCCCGCGACCGACAGACCGTTCATCGCCGAAACCAGAACCATCAGACCAATGGTGCCGATTGCAAGGCCGCCATTGATCGGCCCCATCCAGACGTGGAACATCTTGTAAAGGTCATCGGCGAGGCGGCTTTCGCTCAGCACGTAGCCCATGAAAATGAACATCGGCAGCGTCAGCAGCGGATACCATTTCATCAGCTTCATCGCCGCCGAGAACGGGATATCGTAACCGCCCACGCCCCAGAGCAGAAGCGCCGCCACGGCCCCAACGGCACCGATCGCACCAAAGACGCGCTGCCCGGTGAAGAGCATCAGCATCATCGATGCAAACATGAAGATGGCGATATATTCCTGGCTCATGAGGGGCGCTCGCTTGGGATGTCGTGGCCCTTGAGGCGGGCAATGTCTTTGAAGAGTTCCGAGATGGCCTGCAACAGCATCAGGAAAAAGCCGAAGACCATGATGGATTTGATCGGCCAGATGAAGGGGCGCCACGCGGTGGAGGCACGCTCCATATGGCCCACTTCCTCAGCGCCGGTGATCAGCCCCCAGAAGAAGGCAAAGGGGTTGTCGCCCCAATAGCCCAGGGAATAGGCCGTGGAGCCAAGGCCGCCGTAGAACAGAATGCCCAGATAGGTGATGAGCGCCAGCACGGTGAAGGCGTCAAACCAGGCTTTCCGCCGCGTCGACCAGTTGTGATAGAACAGATCCATCCGCACGTTTGACCCGATCTGTATCGAGTAGGGGCCACCGAGAATGTAGTATGTGACCATGGCAAACTGGGCCATTTCCAGTGTCCAGAGCGAAGGCAGAAAGAAGGTCTTGGAGATCGAGGACCACAGGAGGATCCCCATCATCGCAAATAGCCCCCACATCATCAGGCGGCCGATGCGATAGTTCACCGCATCCACCACCCGTACATATCCCAGCATGGCTCCGATCATGCGAACCTCTCCTCCAGAGTGGCGCGAATCCAAGGCGCGAGCACCGCAGCCCAATGGTCCTGCTGATCCGCTGTGGCGATCAGATCGTTGCGGATTTCCAGCATCACGTTCAGCAATCCGTTGTCGCAACCGTGCATATCCAGCGTATGGGCGACGCCGTCGCTGGCGCTGTAGGGTTCATTGAGGCGCGTATTCCATGGCAGGCCCTCGGGTTGATGCGCCAGCATCGCCTGCGCAAAGCGGTCATCGCGCCCGTGCAGCAGCCCCAGTTCCACCGCGCGGGTTTTGCCCTTGTAGACGGGGGTGAAGCTGTGCACCGTGACCATCAGGCGCAGCGCCGTTTTGCGGGTGTCGATCTCCGCGGCCAAAGCGGCGCGGAACGGTTCGTACACCGCTTCGACCCGCTGCGCGCGCGCCGCATCCGAGAGGTCGCGGTTGCCGGGAACGTCGAAAATCTCTGAGGTTGCGGGAATCGCTGTCGGCGATTCAGGCGGGCGGTTCAAGTCATAGACCAGCCGCGAAATACACCCCTCAATCAGTGGCCCCTGCAACAGTTCAGCCAGCTTGCGCGCCACACCCAGTGCACCAGGATCCCAGGCGATGTGGCTCTGACGGACCTCATCATCCAAGCCCAGCGCATCCAACTGTGTTGGAATCCAATTGGCAGCATGTTCACAGACGATGATAACCTCCGCATTCGCAGCGGAGGGCGTCTTGGCGAAGGAGGGACCGAAGTCAGAGGCAAGGGTATCCGTATTCATATGAAGCATGCTCTTCAGCCTGCCCCCTTCTGTCAATATACTTTCTGTAAAAATTCTTTCATCACGATCAAACCTGTAATAAAATGCTAAAAACACGAGCAGGAGGGCCGTGGATGCCGACGATCGCCGAGAAACTCAAAGCACGTGAATCTGACCTGACACGCGCGGAGCGGCAACTATCGGCGGCTATTCTGGACAACTACCCAATTCCTGGCCTCGGCAGCATCACAGAGCTTGCCGAACTGGCTGAGGTCTCCACGCCCACGGTGGCGCGTATGGTGCAAAAACTGGGGTTCTCAGGGTATCCGGAATTTCAACATGCCCTGCGGGAAGAGTTACGAGAAATCATCTCTAACCCAGTGGAAAAACGCGCAGAACAGACCCCCGACCTGCCAGAATCCCATATGCTGAACCGGTACGCGGTCGGTGTTTACGACAACATTCGGGCGACGCTGGAAAACGTAAATCTCGATGAGTTTGACACGCTCTGCACACTATTGGCAGACACAGATCGGCGGGTGCATATCGCAGGCGGAAGACTAAGCGGAACACTCGCGCAGAACTTCTATCTGCACCTGCAAATGGTGCGAAGAGATGTCTTCATGATCCCACCGCGCGCCTCATGGACACACTCAGTTCTGGACCTCTTGCCCGGTGATACGCTGATTCTTTTTGACATCCGCCGCTATGAAAATGCCACGCTGTTGCTTGCCGAAATGGCGCATGAGCGCGGGGTGCAGGTTGTTCTGTTCACCGATCAGTGGCGCTCTCCGATCCAAAAAGTAGCAAAGTTCACCTTTGCCGCACGTATTGCTGTCCCCTCCGCATGGGATTCCGGCGTAGCACTTCTTTTGTTGATCGAGAGCATAATCGCCAAGATCCAAGAGGATCACTGGGAGACGGTCAAAGCACGCACGGATGAGCTGGAAGCCGCTTTCGACCGAACGCGCCTGTTTCGCAAATTCACCTGAGGTCTGTTCCCGGCCCCGATCCAGCGATACCTTGCGCTGATAGGGACACGTGAGACGAACAATGACCAACAGCCATGACAGATTTCAACTCTCGCCTGAGACACGCGTCCTGACACCAGACGTGAAGGGGCTGTCGGAATTGTTGCTGGCACTGCGTGAAGGACACTCCATTCTCGCACGTCCAAGCGATACTCCCATCAAGATCCGTCCAGAGCCGGTGCAGTGGCTCTATTGTCAAAGCTCTGGCTCCACAGGCTTTGCCAAAACCATTCGACGCACGCCGCACAGTTGGATCAGCAGCTTCGAGATGGATCGAGAGATATTTGCGCTCAGCTCCGGGGATGTCTACGCGAGCCTCGGCAACCTTTCTCACTCACTGACCTTATTTGCGGCCGTCGCCGCCTGCCATATCGGTGCGGATCTGGCGATGCTTGGCGGGAGCGGGCCGCGCAGGCAACTGGAGCAGCTGGAGGCGCTGGGGGTAACGGTGCTATATGCCACGCCAGCACAGCTACGCCTGCTACTGCGTGCGTCAGAAGAGAAGTACCTGCCTCACGTCCGGCTGCTGTTTTCATCTGGCGGCAAGCTTGACGATGAAACGCGGTCAAACTTGATGCACCTGCTCCCCCACTGCGACATTCACGAGATCTTTGGCGCGACGGAGACAAGCTACATGACCCTTGCAGGCCCAGATGCACCGGCGGGTTCCGTTGGCAAGGCCTACCCGAGTGTCGAGATTAAGGTCACGGATGCAGATGCGAACGGCGTGGGTGAGATCTGGATCCGCAGCCCGTTTGTCTTTGACGGCTACGCAGAAGGTCACAGCGCCGAAACCCGCTGGGAGGGGGGGTGGCTTTCCATTGGCGAAATGGGCAAGCTCGATACTTTTGGGAACCTCTACCCGAAAGGGCGACGTAACCGCATGGTCACGGTCGCCGACAAGAATGTATTTCCCGAAGAGATCGAAGCCGTCTTAATGCGCGCTGATGGTGTGGAGATGGCGGTTGCGCTCTCTTTTCCTGATGAGCTGCGCGGGTATCAGATCGTGGCGGTTGTTCAGGGGAGCGCTGATCTGAACGCGCTCAGGCATCTGTGCCGCACCAAAATCGGTGACCATGCGGTCCCGCGTGAGTTCCATGTAGTTGAGTCCATTCCGATGCTGGCTGCGGGCAAACCTGACCTGCAAACATTAAAACGCATGTGGGACGCATCCTGATGCCACGGATCATTGCTGCGCGCAGAACGGCCGTGGTGCCAAAGGGTGGAAAGTTTGCCTTATTAGAGCCGCATGAGTTGGCCTCACCAGTCATTCACGCCTGCCTTGCAGATGCAGGTATCGCAGCACATGAGGTCGGCGAGTTGATCCTGTCAAATGCACTTGGCGGGGGTGGTAATCCCGCCAGAATCGCTGCCCTGGCGGCGGGTTTACCCGAACATGTGGCCGGGCTCAGCATAGATCGCCAATGTGCAGGCGGGCTTGATGCGATCCTGCTCGGGCATGCCATGGTGCAGGCAGGACACCATGAGGTGGTCATCGCCGGTGGCGCTGAGAGTTACTCCCGCCGCCCGCTGCGCAGCCGCACCTTTGCCGATGGACGCCCGCCCGAGCCCTACTCACAAGCCCGATTTACACCTTGGCCAGATCGCGACCCAGACATGGCTGAGGCGGCGGCGGAGCTGTCACGCAAGATTGGTATCACGCGCGCAGAACAAGACGCATGGGCCCAGCGCAGCCATGCGCTTGCTTTGTCACATGCGGCCTGCCGCGTACGTGAAATCACTCCTGTTGGTGATGTCTCTGAGGATGCCTTCACCCGCAATTTAACGTCGCGCCATTGCGAGCGGGCCAGAGTTGTGAGCGGTGATATCACAGCCGCAAATATGGCGGTTGCAGCAGATGCAGCGGCATTTGTGGTCATTGTCAGCGACCAAATGGCAAAACGCCTGAATGCGCGGGGGCTGACCCTGATCGAGGGAGCAACCCTTGGCGCGGCACCCGATCAACCCGGCCTTGCCCCAATCTCTGCCATCAAACACGTGCTCAAACGCGCAGACGTAGATCACAAAATCCTAGCGCGGGCAGAGGTTATGGAAGCCTTTGCAGCTCAGGCGCTGGCCTGCATCCGCGGCGCTCATCTGCCTGATGAGATCGTAAACCCCGCTGGTGGAGCATTGGCGCAAGGGCATCCGGTTGGGGCATCCGGTGCGATCCTTGTCGTGCGGCTGTTTCATGCCTTGCGGACAGGTGATGCCCCTGCCCTTGCAGCAATTGCCGCTGCGGGTGGCATTGGCAGTGCGGCACTTTTTGAAGCCATAGAATAAATAAGTCTAATAATAAAAAGGCGCCGCGACATGCGACGCCTTTTCCATGCTCATGAGCGTGCGAAGATCACTTCAGATCGAAACGGTCGAGCTCCATCACCTTGACCCACGCGTTGACAAAATCGGCAACCATTTTGCCAGCGTTGTCGTCCTGCGCATAGACCTCAGAGATCGCGCGCAACTGCGAGTTGGAGCCAAAGATCAGGTCAGCACGGGTGCCGGTCCATTTCACATCACCGGTGGCACGATCCGCACCCTCAAACACCTCACCACTGTCATCCGTGGCCGTCCATTTGGTGTTCAGGTCCAGCACGTTGACGAAGAAGTCATTCGTCAACTGGCCCTTGCGGGTGGTCAGAACCCCATGCGCGCTGTCGCCGTAGGTGGCACCGATTGCACGCAAACCGCCAACCAGCACTGCCATCTCTGGAGCGGACAGGGTGAGAAGCTGTGCTTTGTCGACCAGCATTTCCTCGGTCGAGACCGAGAATTTCTTGGGCGCGTAGTTCCGGAACCCGTCCACCTGCGGTTCCATCACGTCAAAGCTCTCGACGTCGGTCTGCGCGTCGGTGGCGTCGGTGCGGCCGGGGGTGAACGGCACGGTCACGTCAAAGCCCGCGTCCTTGGCGGATTTCTCCACCGCGGCGGACCCTGCAAGCACGATCAGATCGGCCAGCGAGACTTTCATGCCGCCGGAGGCAGAGCCGTTGAACGAAGACTGGATGCCCTCCAGCACGCTCAGGACCCGTGTCAGCTTTGCCGGCTCGTTCACGGCCCAGTCTTTCTGCGGGGCCAGGCGGATGCGCGCGCCATTGGCGCCGCCGCGCTTGTCGGAGCCACGGAAGGTAGAGGCCGACGACCAGGCCACATAGACCAGATCCTGCACCGACAGGCCGGAGGCCAGGATTTCCGCCTTGAGCGATGCGATCTCGCTGTCACCGATCAGCGGGTGATCGACCGCTGGGACCGGGTCCTGCCAGATCAGGTCTTCGTCCGGCACATCCGCGCCGAGGTAGCAGGCCTTTGGCCCCATGTCGCGGTGGGTCAGCTTGAACCAGGCGCGGCGGAAGGCTTCGGCGAACTCTTCGGGGTTTTGGTGGAACCGCTTGGAGATCGGGCCGTAGATCGGGTCCATCTTCATCGCCATATCGGCGGTGGTCATCATGATCGGAACCTTCTTGCCGGAACCATCCACCTCGGGGGCGTGGTCCTCGTCCTTGAGGTCCTTGGCATGCCAGATCCAGGCACCGGCGGGGGATTTGGTCAGTTCCCAGTCATAACCGAACAGTACGTCGAAATAGCCCATGTCCCACTGGATCGGGTTGGACGTCCATGCGCCCTCGATACCAGAGGTGATGGTGTCGACGCCCTTGCCGGATCTATGCGAGGAGAGCCAGCCCTGCCCCATTGCCTCAATCGGCGCGGCTTCGGGTTCGGGGCCGACGGCCTCGACCGGGCCGTTGCCGTGCGCCTTGCCGAAGGTGTGGCCACCGGCGGTCAGCGCCACGGTTTCCTCGTCATTCATCGCCATCCGCGCGAAGGTCTCGCGGATGTCGCGACCGGAGGCAATGGGGTCCGGGTTGCCGTCCGGGCCTTCGGGGTTCACGTAGATCAGGCCCATCTGCACCGCAGCCAGTGGGTCTTCCAGTTCGCGATCACCGGAATAGCGTGCCTGTTCGTGATCCGATGTGGCGAGCCATTCGTCCTCGGCCCCCCAGTAGATGTCTTCCTCGGGTTCCCAAACATCGGCACGACCGCCACCAAAGCCAAAGGGCTTCAACCCCATGGATTCAATCGCGCAGTTGCCGGCGAGGATCATCAGGTCGGCCCAGGACAGGGCGTTGCCGTATTTCTTCTTGATCGGCCACAGCAGCATGCGGGCCTTATCGAGGTTGCCGTTGTCCGGCCAGGAGTTCAGCGGTGCGAAACGCTGGGTCCCGGTGGAACCACCCCCGCGACCGTCTGCGGTCCGGTAGGTGCCCGCCGAGTGCCACGCCATGCGGATCATTAACCCGCCGTAGTGACCATAATCCGCGGGCCACCAGTCCTGACTGTCGGTCATCAGGGCGATCAGGTCTTTCTTGACCGCATCAAGATCGAGGCCTTTGAAGGCCTCGGCATAATTGAAGTCTTCGCCCAGCGGGTTCTGGCGTGTCTGATGCTGATGCAGGATCGCGAGGTTCAGCTGGTTTGGCCACCAATCGCGGTTGGACCTGCGCCCCTTGTTGGTGTTTGCACCGGAAAACGGGCAACCGCCGCCTGCTCCAATATCTTGTCCGTCCATATCTTCCTCCAGAAATTGTCCGTGGTGGGGACTATTGTGACCTTAGTGGGCAAGCCGGATTGATCCGCAATTCGGCGAATCTCAGTGCCCGGCATCTGCCCTTGTTGATGACCCTAGCAAAGGTTCAGAATTATTCTAAGTTGCATTTTTTCATGGCAACGATAAGAAAAACCTATGATAAATATTACGCTTAAACAGCTCCGTTATTTTGAGGCCCTGACCCGGCATGGGCATTTTGGCCGTGCCGCAGACACCTGTGCAATCTCGCAACCGGCCTTGTCTGTGCAGATCAAGGAATTGGAGGAAACACTGGGCATCGTTCTGTTTGAACGTAGTGCGCGACATGTGCGGCTGACAGGGTTCGGGCAGGAATTTGCCGAGCGCGCGAGAGAGATTCTGCGTTCGGTGGATGAGTTGGGCGATCTGGCACGCGTGGCACAAGACCGGATGGTCGGGCGTTTGCGGATCGGTGTGATCCCAACCGTTGCCCCCTACCTGCTGCCCACTTTGATTCAACATTTGAATGCCAAACACGAAGGGCTTGATGTTCACATCCGCGAGACGCTGACCCAGCGGCTGATTACCGAGCTGCTGGATGGGCGTCTGGACACGGCTATCGTCGCTTTGCCCGTTTCAGAGCCGGGACTTACGGAAACCGCGCTCTTTGATGAGAAATTTGTGCTGGTCCGTCAGGCCGAAGACGCAGATGCGCCTGTTCCTTCACCCGAGGGTATGCGGGAGATGAAGCTGCTATTGTTGGAAGAAGGTCATTGTTTCCGTGACCAAGCCTTGTCCTTTTGCAGCCTGCGCCCAGCATTACCGCGCGACGGGCTGGATGGCAGCTCATTGTCCACGCTAGTCCAGATGGTCGGCGCGGGCATTGGGGTCACCATCATCCCAGAGATGGCGGTTCCTGTCGAAACCCGCTCTGCGCCAGTCTCACTTGCCCGTTTCCCCGGAGAAGAGCCGGGCCGCACCATCGGTATGGTCTGGCGTAAGACAAGCCCACTCGCCCCACACCTGCAGAACATTGCCGAGGTGGTGCGCGACGCTGCCGAAGCGCTCGCTGACAGGCATAAGGACATCCTGCCAGCGTAACCCATTCTGTCTTAGCGCCCCTTCCAGATCGGGTCGCGTTTCTCCGCAAAGGCGCGGGCACCTTCTAGGTTATCCTCAGACCCATAGAGCACATCCACCGTGCGCAGCTGCCGACCGGTGACACGGTTCATCGCATCCTGAAATTTGGCGTCTTCGGCATCGCGCACGATCTCCTTGATCGCCGCATAGACCAGTGGCGGGCCAGAGGCCAAGAGGCGCGCCAGCTCCCACGCGCGGTCCATCAACTGATCCGCCGCGAGGATCTCGTTCACCAGCCCCCACCGTTGCGCTTCTTCGGCATCAAACCAGCGGCCCGTCAGCAAGAGCTCCATCGCAATGTGGTAAGGAATGCGTTTCGGCAGTTTGATCGACGCCGCATCCGCCACCGTGCCGGAGCGGATTTCCGGCAGGGCAAATCGCGCGTGATCCGCGGCGAGGATCATGTCCGCAGAAAGCGCCAGCTCCAACCCGCCGCCACAGGCAATACCGTTCACCGCAGCAATCACCGGTTTGTTGAGGTCGCGCAGCTCTTGTAGTCCACCAAAGCCACCAACGCCATAGTCGCCGTCCACCGCGTCACCGCCCGCTGCAGCCTTCAAATCCCATCCGGGACAGAAGAATTTTTCGCCACCGCCCGTGATGATGGCCACGCGCAGTTCATCGTCATCGCGAAAAGCCTGAAACGCCTCGCCCATCATGCGTGAGGTTGCAAGGTCAATGGCATTGGCCTTGGGCCGGTCCAACGTCACCTCTAAAATGGCGCCCTCGCGGCGGGTCTGAACCGGCGTGTGCTCAGTCATCGCAACATATCCTTTCTGCGTATCAGTGCATCTGCGGCCACCGCGTCGGACGGGGTACACAACAGCGGGTTGATTTCGATTTCTTCAAGGCCTTCAGCCTCCGCAACCACATAGGCCTCAACCGCGCGAATGGCGCGTAGAATCGCAGCACGATCCGCTGGCGGCGCGCCGCGATACCCGGACAACAACGGCGCGATGCGCAGACTGTCGAGCGCCGTATTCAGTGCTGCATCCGAGGCCGGCAACAACACGGAGGCGCTGTCTTGCATGATCTCTGTCAGCGTACTACCAGCCGCCAGTGTCAGCACAAACCCATGCGCAGGATCTTTGACGACACCGACGAGCAATTCCGCCGCTGCGCCAGTAACCATCTCTTCGACCAAAAACCGGTCTGTCGGCATCGCAACCGCCGCATCGCTCACGTCTTGGCCGCAAGTAAGGTTCAGCCTGACCGCGCCTTCTTCTGTTTTATGGGCGATACCTTCGCCCTTGAGCACCACCGGATAGCCGATATCGGCGGCGACCGCGCGGGCTGCAACCACACTGCGGGCCGGTTTGGAGCGCGGCACGCGTAGCCCAAATCGCGCCAGCCACGCCTTGGCTTCGCCCTCTGGCACCAGATCCGGATCGGGGTGGCTCTTGGTGGGCAGCAGCAGCGGATGAGCCAGCTCCGGCAAGGGAAGCCCCGCAGCCTCAATCGCAGACATCGCCTCAGACAATCCCAACATCGGCACCACGCCCGCCGCAAGAAGCTGTTCAGCTACGTCTTCGGGCAACAGCTCTGGCAATGTCGCAACTATCGCAATGGGCTGACCTGTTTGCTGCCGCACCGCAATGGCGGCCTGAGTGACGCACTCCCAGTCTGACGGATCACAACGATCACCACGCGGAAAGTCCACCACAAGAAGCGTCATCGCCAATTGCGGATCAACCATGGCAGAGAAAGCCCGCGTCATCGCGTCAACGTCGCGCCAGATATAAGTGTGATAATCGAGCGGGTTTGCAAGCGCGACCATGGGGCCAAGCGCGGCACGCAAATCGGTGCGCTGTCGGTCATTCAGCGCAGGCAAGCTGACACCGCGCCCGTGCGCCGTATCGGCAGCAAGGCTTGCCTCGCCCCCGGAGCAACTGATTGTCGCGATGCGGGTCGAGGGCAGGCGTCCAACCACATGCATCAGTTTCAAGGTTTCCAGAAAAGACGGCAGATCATACAGACGCGGGATGCCAAGTCGCGCCAACAATGCACCGGCTCCGGCATCCCCTCCTGCCAATGAAGCGGTGTGTGACACTGTTGCGGCCCGCGCTTGCGCGGATCGGCCAACCTTTAGGGCGACGATCTGCTTTCCCAACTGACGCGCTTTCAGCGCCAACGCCTCAAACGCGCGCAGGTCGCCAAACCCCTCAATGTGGAGGCCAAGAACCGTGACGCGATCATCCTCCAACAGCGCCTCACCGATCTCTGCCAAGCCCGTCTGTGCCTGATTTCCGCAGGTCACAACATAGGCCAGCGGCAACGCACGTTTCTGCATCGTCAGGTTGATCGCGATATTGGAACTTTGGGTGACAATCGCCACACCTTTTTCCACCCGCTGTCCACCATGCTGATCAGGCCAAAGGAGCGCTCCATCGAGATAATTGATAAAGCCGTAGCAATTGGGGCCCAAGACCGGCATATCGTCCGCTGCTTCCAGCAAGCATTGCTGAAGATCAGCCCCTTCGCTGTCTTCTGCCTGGGCCTCTAAAAAACCGGACGCAAAACAAACCGCCCCACCTGCTCCACGCGCTGACAGCGCTTTGACCACATCAATGGTGGCAAGCCGGTTGATCCCGATGAAACTGGCATCCGGTGCGAAGGGCAGCGCCTCAATATCCCGGAACGCAGGCAGACCCGCAACCTCCTCGGCTTTTGGATGCACAGGCCAGATATCGCCTGAAAATCCCATTTTGCGACATTGCTCGATCACCGCTGAACACCAGGTTCCGCCACCAATGACGGCGATTGAATCGGGTCTAAATAGCCTTTTTAGAGACTTCATATGACTCTATTCACCTGCAGTTGGGCGGTCCAGATGCCCAAGGCTCTGTTCCGGGTTGATACAGTCACGTACGCGAGATTTAAGCTCCTTCACATCTGGAAACCCACCGTCCCGCTTACGCTCCCAGATGAGGTTTCCATCCACAGTAATTTCAAAGGTTCCGCCAATTTCGCCGGGTATCAATGTGACCCCGCCCAACTGTTCCTGAAACGTCGACAACAGTTCCTGACTCATCCACGCGGCACGCAACAGCCAGTTGCAACCAATGCAATAGGTGATGGTGACATGCGGTTTCTGTTCGGTCTGAGCGGGGTTGGACAAGGTCAGCCTCCAAGCGGTCTCAGCATCTCGCGGCTGATGATATGCCGCTGGATTTCACTGGTGCCCTCCCAGATACGCTCCACGCGCGCGTCGCGCCAGATGCGTTCGAGCGGGAGCTCGTCCATCAGCCCCATGCCGCCGTGGATCTGGATCGCCTCATCCGCAACCATGGCGAGCATTTCAGTGGCCTTTAGCTTGGCCATCGACATATCGCTCTCGGTAACAGTGCCCTGATCGAACTTCCAACCTGCCTCCCAAGTCAGCAGGTTCGCAGCTTTAAGCTCTGTCGCCATATCGGCCAGTTTAAAAGACACGCCTTGAAACTTGCCAATTTGCTGACCGAATTGTTTGCGCTCGGCGGCGTATTCCACCGCATGTTGCAACGCGCGTTCAGCGCGCCCGAGGCAGGTTGCCGCGACCTGAAGGCGGGTGGCACCCAGCCATGTGTTTGCAACCTCAAACCCTTTATTCACCTCCCCCAAAACAGCCGAAGAAGGCAGGCGGCAGTCGTCGAACTCCAACACCTGATTGGTATAGCCCCGGTGTGAAACATTGCGATAGCCATCGCGTACGGTGAAGCCAGGCGTGCCTTTGTCCACAAAAAACGCGGTGATCTTTTTCTTTTTGCCGTGCGGGGTTTCCTCCTCACCGGTTGCCATAAACACAATGGCGAAATCAGCCACATCTGCGTGTGATATGAAGTGCTTGGTCCCGTTGAGAATCCAGTCATCACCATCGGTGCGCGCGGAGGCTGTCATTCCACGCAGATCAGAGCCGGCGCCCGGCTCAGTCATCGCCAGACAGTCCCATTTCTCCCCACGAATACAGGGAAAGAGGTATTTTTCTTTCTGTTCTTCAGTGCCTGCCAGCAGGATATTCGAAGGCCGCGCCACGCCAGTCCAGTGAAGCGCATAATTCGCGCGGCCCAATTCTTTTTCGTACATCAGCCAGGTGAGCGTATCGAGCCCCGCGCCGCCCACCTCTTCGGGCATGTTGGCGGCATACAACCCGGCCTCGATGGCTTTTGTCTGGATCTCTTTCACCAGATCCATATCAAGATGACCGCTACGTTCGATTTCCAGCTCATGCGGGTAGAGTTCATTCTCAACAAAAGCCCGAGTGGTCTCGACGATCATCGCTTGTTCTTCTGTCATCCCAAAATGCACTGGCACCTCCCGCATGCTGTTCGCTTGCGGTTGAGGGTACGTCAGGCTTAAGGTCACAACCATGCAGAGATGGCAGAAATCATGCGAAAGTGGACAAATGATCTCGCGGGGGTTCAGCAGGTAGATATCCTGTTGTTTGATGAGTTTTCCGCCCATTGCCTCGCAAATACAGTGGAACCCATACGCGCCGCGAACACTCTGGCGGGGCGTGAGCTATACCGGTGGCGTTTTTTGTCCCTAACAGGCGCGCGGGTTGTATCGTCTTCGGGTATGGAAGTTACAGCGCATGCACAGCTCACAAAATGCAGCGGTGATATGCTGGCGATCATGCCGAGCTATAATTTTCAGCATCACGACAGCGCTCAAACGCGGCGCGCGCTGCGTGCTGCGGCCACACGCTATAATGAGATTGCGGGGTTTGACACGGGACCATGGCTGATGGCCGCAGCGGGTCTCTTGGACGGGCGAAATGCAACGATCCATTGGGACGAGACAGATCGGCTGGCCGAGGATTTTCCTGAGGTGAACGTTCAACGCGTCCGCGCAGTGCAAGACGGCAACAGGATCACATGTTCCGGCGCGCTGGCCGCCTTTGACCTGATGATTGCGCGGATTGGGGAAGACCATGGGCAAGCTCTGAGGCTTGAAGTCGCAGCCTTGTTCATGAGCCCAGAGAGCGGTGGCGCTGCGCCAGAAACGGCGCTGGCGCGAACGCGCGTCGTCGCACGCGCGGTTGCTTTGATGCAGGCTCATCTGGAAGAGCCGCTCCCCATCCCCGAAATCGCCCGCCTGATCGGACGTCCACGCAAAGATCTGGAGGCGCGAATGAAGGCCGATCTTGGTGCAACGCCCGCAACGATATATCGACGATTGCGGCTCATTCAGGCTAGAAAGCTCTTGTTAGAGACTGATATTAGTGTCTCAGAGATTGCAGCGCGCACGGGCTATGAAAATGCCAGCGCCCTTACGCGGGCGTTTAAAGCTGAGTTCGCAACCACACCACGCGCTATGCGCAAGGCACACGCATGATTTGCTGCAACCGGGCCGAGTTCAGCCCTGATCCTGCCGCGAAACCATCCAATGGTTCAGACGCCAAATGCCCCACGCCAGCGGAATCGCCCCAAGCCCCCCGATGACATAGGCAAGCGGCTCGTCTGAAAAGCTTTCAAACATTTGGGTGTAAAAGTGGATTGCCGCAAAGGTTAGCGCGGCATTGAACAGGGCCCGCTGGTGTCGCATCGCACTCCATATGATCATCGCCACCAATGCCAGCGCCCAAAGCACGGAATAGGTCAGATCAGATATCCTAAATGCGGTTGCATGAAAGGCATCTCTGGCGGCGCTGTAACTATCATAATCGGCCCAACCACTTCGATACCGTCCCGGCCCCCACAGATGCTCGCCCACGTAATCGCCCCAAAGTGACCCCACCAGAGCGCAGAGATTCGCCACGATGAACCCCATCACAGCAAGAATGCGCAAGTGGCGCGCGTCCCGCTCCATAGCGCCTAAAGAGACCCATATGCAGACTGTGATCAGCAGCCCCATTTGCAAGATCGTCAGAGTCGGCTCAGGCGAGTAAAACGCATAGACGGCATGAAAATACGCGGTGCCCGTCTCTAGCACCTGCGCAAAGGGGATCAGAGCTGTGGCCGTGATCAGCCGGACATCCAGCTGCCAGCCGGCCACGCCCAGCGCGGCGGCGTAATATAGCAAAACCAGATTTCTCAGCGGTGCGCCCAAATCGTATTGGTGTACCAACGCCTCAATCCCGCCAAGATGCATGGCGAGACCCATCATCATAACGGTGCCCAGCACAAAACGCGCCGACCAACCACCCATGCGCCAGCGCCACAGGCTGATTACGGTCACCAGCAACCCTGCTGGAGTGAGGACCCAACCTGCAACTCCCTCGTATTTGTCGATCAGCTCCACGGATGCACCGCCCAGCAACATCCCAACACCAATCAGAACTGCCGAGTTGCCGAAAATCGCATAGGTCGTGCCCCCACGGGACAGGACCGCAAGCCCCGCCGCAAGCATAAGCGCGCCAGTAACCGTCACCGCAAGCGGCTCTGCTAACCAGACAATGAAGCCCGCGATCGCCGCGATGATCCCACAAAACAGGATCGCATTCACCGCCATGGACACCATCACGTCGCGAGAGCGTGCCTCAAGCACGCGTGCCTGATCCTGTGTCAGAGTGCCATCCGCGACTAGCGCTTCAGTGTCGGCAATTACATGCATCAGTGAATTCCTTGGCGGTTATCGCATCCGCCAAAGATGAACATTTTGCCCGCGCGTGAAAAGGCCGGGAAATCCGTAAGTGTCGCCAGCGCCCTTAATAGGCCCATGAATAGAGCCTAATCATGGATATTATTATACTCTGTTCCCGTCAGCATCGATGAGCAAGGTGCCATCTTCCTTGGACCAAGGACCGCTGGGCCATGACTCGAGCAGATCAAGGACCCGCTCGGGGGGACGACAAAGCGCTACGCCATTTTTGCAGGCCACGATGGGCCGGTTGACCAAGCTTGGGTGCAAAAGCATCTGGTCAAGGATCTGGTCAGCGGTGACATTATCCTCCAACAAGCCAAGCTCCTTGGCAGGCGAACGCTCTTTGCGCATGGCGCTGTAGGGGGTCAACTCAGCTGCGGCAAACAGCGCCTGAAGTTGCCCGTGGGTCCAACCGGTTTTCAGATACTCCACCACAACCGGCTCATAGCCTGCATCCCGGATCAGGCGCAGCACATTGCGTGAGTTGCTGCAATCAGGATTGTGGTGAATGACGATGTCCATGAGTTTGCTCTGCCTGTGGTTCATGACGCTGTGATGATCGCGGATTAGGGGTCTTGCACCCCTCAGCGCAATCAATAACAGTAGGCCATGACACACAAGACCTTCCCAAGCTGGCCCGACGTCGCCCCCCAACTGATCGAAACCGCTGCCGGACGCAGCCCTGCCGATACCGTGATCCGGAACGGCAAATGGGTGAATGTCCATACACGTGAGGTTCTCGATGGGCATGACATCGCCATTAAGGCGGGCCGGATTGCCTATGTGGGACCGGATGCGTCCTATTGTACCGGGCCAGACACGCACGTGATCGAGGCCGAGGGCCGTTATATGGTGCCGGGCCTTTGTGACGGGCACATGCATATTGAATCGGGTATGCTGACGCCTGCGGAATTTGCCCGCGCGGTGATCCCCCACGGCACCACCACCATGTTCACCGACCCGCATGAGATCGCCAATGTTCTGGGCCTTGAGGGGGTTCGACTGATGCATGACGAGGCGCTTTTGCAGCCCGTCAATATCTATACCCAGATGCCCTCCTGCGCGCCCTCGGCTCCGGGGCTGGAAACCACAGGTTATGAAATCTCCGCCGAGGACGTAACTGAGGCAATGACCTGGCCCGGTATTATTGGCCTCGGTGAGATGATGAACTTTCCCGGCGTTGCCAATGGCGACGCCAAGATGCTGGCCGAGATCGCCGCCACCCAACGCGCGGGTAAAACGGTTGGCGGGCATTATGCCTCGCCCGACCTCGGCCCTGATTTCGCGGCCTATGTGGCCGGCGGCCCAGCGGATGATCACGAGGGCACCTGCGAGGCGGATGCCATCGCGCGGATGCGACAGGGGATGCGGGCCATGGTACGGTTGGGGTCCGCTTGGTACGACGTCGAAGCGCAGATCACCGCAATCACGGAAAAGGGTCTCGACCCGCGCAACTTCATTCTCTGTACCGATGACTGCCATTCGGGCACGCTGGTCAATGATGGCCATATGAACCGGGTGGTGCGTCACGCGATTGATTGCGGCTGTGATCCGCTGGTGGCGATCCAGATGGCGACGATCAACACTGCCACGCATTTTGGTCTGGAGCGCGAGATCGGCTCCATCACTCCGGGTAGACGCGCGGATGTGATCTTGACTTCTGATCTGAAAACACTCCCGATCGAAGTGGTGATCGCACGCGGGCAGATTGTTGCGGAATCAGGCTCTATCAAGGTCGAATGCCCGCATCTGGACTGGCCTGCACACGCGCGCGGTACCGTGCATCTGGGGCATGAGTTGACGGCAAAAGACTTTGAACTCGCTGCACCCGAAGGCGCAAATGCTGTCACCGCCAATGTGATCGGGGTGGTCGAAAACCAAGCCCCGACAAAGGCGCTGAAGGCCGAGCTCCCCGTTCAGGATGGTTTGGTTGAAGGCACCGAAGATGTCTGCCAGATTGCCCTCGTCGAACGTCACCGTGCCACGGGTGGCGTGACCAATGCCTTCGTATCTGGTTTTGGCTACGAAGGCCGCATGGCGATGGCCTCGACCGTGGCGCATGACAGTCACCACATGATCGTGGTCGGCACGGATCGCGCACAAATGGCCCTGGCGGCCAACCGTCTGGCGGAGGTCGGCGGCGGCATCACGATCTATCGCGACGATGAGGAACTGGCGCTGGTGGAACTGCCGATTGCAGGGTTGATGTCCGACAGCCCGGCGTCCACGGTGGCCGCCAATGCGCAGAAACTGGTCGAGGCGATGGAGGCCTGCGGCTGTAAACTGAACAACGCCTATATGCAGCACTCGCTTTTGGCGCTGGTCGTGATCCCGGAACTGCGGATCAGCGACCTTGGCCTTGTCGATGTGCGCAGCTTCAAAAAAATTCCAGTAATCGAGCCGTTCAATGAATAATGTAAACACGCCCACCCTTCCCGACGCTGAGAGCTTTACCGACGCAAAAGCCGCCGTTGCCCGCCTGATTGAGCTTTATGACAGCGCGACCAATTTCCTGTGTGATGAATTCATCGCCGCAATGAGCGCCGGGGCCGCGCCCGGTAGCCGCGTGCGCGCCTTTTACCCAGAGGTTCGCTTCACCACCACGACCTACGCACAGGTTGATAGCCGTCTGAGCTTTGGCCATGTGGCCGATCCGGGCACCTATTCCACCACGGTGACACGACCGGATCTGTTCCGTCACTATCTGGAACAACAAATCGGACTGCTGATCAAAAACCACGACCAGCCCGTGACCGTCGGCGTGTCCGCTACACCAATGCCGGTGCATTTTGCGGTCGCCTCCCGCCCCGGACTGACCGTTCCGCAGGAAGGGGCTGCGCGTTTCACCCTGCGTGACGTCTTTGATGTACCGGATCTGGCCACCACAAACGACGACATCGTCAATGGGACCTATGTGCCTGAAAATGGTGTGGGTCCGCTGTCGCTCTTTACAGCACAGCGCGTGGATTACTCTTTGGCACGTCTTGCGCATTATACCGCCACGGACCCGGAGCATTTTCAGAACCATGTGCTGTTTACGAACTACCAGTTCTACGTCACCGAGTTTGAGGCCTATGCGCGCGAACAACTCGCTAACCCCGACAGTGGTTACACCAGTTTTGTGTCGACCGGGAACATTGAGATCACAACTGCTGATGGCGAATTGCCGGCCTCTCTTAAGATGCCACAAATGCCGACCTACCACCTGAAACGGCCCGACGGGAACGGCATTACGCTGGTCAATATCGGGGTGGGGCCGTCGAATGCCAAAACCGCCACCGACCATATCGCCGTTCTGCGTCCGCATGCGTGGCTGATGGTCGGCCATTGCGCAGGGCTCAGAAACTCTCAGGCGCTTGGCGATTTTGTTCTGGCCCACGCCTACCTGCGCGAGGATCACGTGCTGGACGATGACTTGCCGGTCTGGGTGCCGATCCCGGCACTGGCGGAAATTCAGGTGGCGCTGGAAGAGGCCGTAGCCCAGGAAACCGGCCTTGAAGGCTACGACCTCAAGCGGATCATGCGCACCGGCACCGTTGCCAGCCACGACAACCGCAACTGGGAGCTGCGGGATCAGTCCGGCCCGGTGCAACGCCTGAGCCAATCCCGTGCCATCGCGCTGGATATGGAGAGCGCCACCATCGCCGCAAACGGCTACCGCTTTCGGGTGCCCTACGGCACGCTCCTGTGTATCTCCGACAAGCCCCTGCACGGTGAATTGAAGCTGCCCGGCATGGCCTCGGACTTCTATCGCACGCAGGTTTCACGGCATTTGCTGATCGGCATCAAGGCGATGGAACGGCTCAGAACCATGCCGCTGGAACGCCTGCACAGCCGGAAACTGCGCTCCTTTGACGAAACTGCCTTCCTGTAATGGCGAAAATATGCTGTTTTCCACGGAAATTTGCTTGTTTGGCGCTTGATCTTGCACGCTACGCGTTGTGTTGTCCCACAACATAACGCTAATGTTACGCGATGAGGCCCCAACACGTCGGGCAGTTTCAAGGAGAGCTAAGAATGTCCAAACCGATGACCAAAACTCAGCTTGTGGCAGCACTGGCTGAGGAAATGGACAGCGACAAGAAAACCGCTGGTGCCGCTCTGGATGCCGTTTGCAACCTGATCACCCGCGAAGTGTCCGGCGGCGGTGCCGTGACCCTGCCGGGTGTTGGCAAGATCTATTGCCGTGAGCGTCCCGAGCGCGAAGTGCGCAACCCCGCCACCGGCGAGAAGTTCATGAAAGAAGCAGACAAGGTCGTGAAAATGACCATCGCCAAAGCGCTGAAAGACAGCGTCAACGGCGACGCCTGATCCACATCTGGATCAGAGCCAATGGCTTCGGGGCTGCCCATTTGGGCGGCCCTTTTTGTATTGTACCAATCCTTCGTCTCACCCTATCCAGCGCGCAGACAACTGGCTAACGTGCCGCCTGATCAGGGAAGGGACTAGTCAAATGGATTTGCGCGCAATTGCCATGGGGTTGGCTTTCGCCCTGATGTGGTCCTCAGCCTTCACATCGGCCCGGATCATCGTGGCAGATGCGTCTCCGTTGTTCTCGCTCGCGATGCGGTTTTTGATCTCTGGCCTGATCGGCGTCATGATCGCCCGCGCCATGGGGCAGACATGGCGGCTGACGCGCGGTCAATGGAAGGCCACGATCCTCTTCGGGATCTGCCAGAATGCCCTGTACCTCGGGTTGAACTTTGTTGCGATGCAATGGGTTGAGGCTTCGATGGCTGCGATCATCGCATCTACCATGCCGCTTCTGGTGGCGCTGGCCTCTCTGGTGCTGTTTCGCGAACGGATTCGTCCCCTCGGAATGTTGGGTCTGGTCGCAGGGGTTGCAGGCGTCGCGCTTATTATGGGTACAAGGATCAGCGCTGGTGTCGATCTTCTGGGCGTCGCGCTTTGCGGGCTTGGAGTACTGGCGCTCACGACTGCAACGCTCGCGCTGCGCGGAGCAACCTCAGGCGGCAATTTCATGATGGTTGTAGGCCTGCAGATGCTGGTGGGTTCCGCAGCATTGTTTCCAGCCGCCTTTGCCTTTGAAACCATTCGCGTAGAGCCCAGCTGGCCGCTTGCTATCGCATTTGCTTACACCACTTTTGTCCCGGGACTGGCCGCCACACTGATCTGGGTGATGCTGCTCAATCGGATTGGCGCGGTTCGCGCAGCGACATTCCACTTCCTGAACCCTGTCTTCGGCGTCGCGGTCGCAAGCGTCCTATTGGGAGAAAGCCTAGGGATGCTTGATATGATCGGTGTCGGGGTGGTGACGCTTGGCATTCTAGCGGTACAGCTTGCACGCCAACCCGCGTCTGCGAAACCGCCACTTTCGGCTGCACTGCAACCGCAGGCGGATTGATCCCGCGCAGACTGAACACGCGCGTTCACATTTGCTCACATCTGACGCACAGGATATCTATGCTTGGATAGTTTGGGGTTTGAAAATGGACCGATCGACCCCAGTTATAGCCTCATCAAATCAGGTGGGAGGGCCCCATGTCCAATTACTTCAAGAACCCTGACGCCATTGCTGCGCTGTCGGAAGAAGAATTCTACGTCACCCAGAATTCCGGCACCGAACGTCCCGGTACAGGAAAGCTGCTTTCCAACAAAGAACCGGGCATCTATGTCGATATCGTCTCTGGCGAGCCGCTCTTTGCGTCGTCAGACAAATATGAATCGGGCTGTGGCTGGCCGAGTTTCACCAAACCGATCGAACCCGCACATGTGCAGGAACTCGAAGACCGTACTCTTGGCATGATCCGTACTGAGGTGCGCTCCACCCATGGTGACAGCCATCTCGGCCACGTCTTCCCCGACGGCCCCGCGGATCGCGGCGGTCTGCGCTACTGCATCAACTCGGCGTCGCTGCGCTTTATCCACCTCGACGATATGGAGGCGGAAGGCTACGGCGCCTACATCAATCAAGTGGAGGACAACCGATGAGCACGACTGAACGCGCCGTTCTGGCAGGCGGCTGCTTTTGGGGCATGCAAGAGCTGATCCGTCACCGCAAAGGTGTCCTTGGCACCCGCGTCGGCTACACGGGCGGCGATGTGCCGAATGCAACCTACAAGAACCACGGCACACACGCCGAAGGGATCGAGATCACGTTTGACCCCGAACAGACCTCCTATCGTGAGATGCTGGAGTTCTTCTTTCAGATCCACGATCCCACCACGACGAACCGTCAGGGCAATGACATCGGCATGAGCTATCGCTCTGCGATCTACTATGAAGATGCGCGCCAGAAACAGATCGCCGAAGACACAATCGCCGATGTCGAGGCCTCTGGCATCTGGCCCGGCAAGGTCGTGACCGAGGTGGAACCTGTCGGCGATTTCTGGGAGGCCGAGCCTGAGCATCAGGATTACTTGCAGCGGCTTCCCAATGGCTACACCTGCCACTTCCCGCGCCCTGATTGGGTTTTGCCCAAGCGCGATCAAGCTGCTGAATAGCCCTTATTAGAGCCTAATTTAGGCTCTCTGTTTTGAGGATCAGGCCGCCCAATAGGTGCGGCCTGATTTTTTTGTATCAGTCGTGCGCCACCCGTGGACGGCCGCTGGCCTCCACCGTGACGGTCGCCTCGACGAAAACCTGCTGCGCTTCGACCTCCGCCATGCGCAGGTCGCGGCTCACATGGACATGAATATCGCTTGCCCCGGCCTCTTCAGCCGCTGCAACAGCCTCAGCACGCAGCGCAGTTTCCAGCACCTCCAGCGCCTTTGAACTGGCGGTGAAATCCTGTGGCCCATCGGACAAATGCACGCGAAACCGACCTTCGGAGGGGGCGGTGACAGTTCCGGTTCTGCGTTGGATGATCCGCCCCACCACGGCCCCAATCGCATTGGCGACACCCGCATGTTCCGGCAGGATCATATTGCAGCGCAAACGCTCGCCAACCGCAGGATAATAGCTCGGCGCAGAGGCGCCCAACCCGATCACATCCACATTCACATGTGCGTCTATCGACAAAAGGCTCTTGTGCCCCTGAAGCCCCCGCTGAAGCAGGACATGCCTTGCAAGTTCGCTTGAGCCTCCTCCAAACAGAGCCTGTTCTTCGGAAAAAATAGACTCTAACAAGGTCAATGATGTCTGTTCAGTCAACTGATCTACGATCATCAGAGCAAGAGCCTCAGCATCTCTTGCCACGGCATCACCGCTGCCAACACGGCGTCTGGCAAAAATGGTAAGCGCCTTTTCTGCGGCGTCTCGATCCCATGCGGCCACACGGCCCAGGACGTGACTTGCATCCGACGGTGTGATCCCGGCGACCTGCACCAGGCCACGATCCACCAGGCGATTTAATGCGCCTTGCTCCATGCGGGTGCGTAAGACGTCACCCATCGGCAGGACGCTGGTGCCGATGCGCGCCAGTAGCGCCGCCTCTCGTTCCGAGAGGCCCATCGTAGCTTGCCCCGCGACGCCGCGCACAAAACGTCCGTCATACTCCCCCACCACAGGAGCGTGCAGTTGTGCATCCAGCGCCGCATGCACCATCTCAGGTGCCTCTGTGGCGACCAAAGACACCGGCAACACACGCCGTGGCCCAAGCGAGACACCGCCACGCAGACCCTCACTCTTCAGGTGGACCTGGCTGTCACCGCCCAAACCGGAGGTGCGCATGGCCACCGCCTCAACCATGGTCCGGAAGCCCCCGACCTGTGCCCCATCCGGGTCGATCTTCGGCAAGCCTCTCTCGATCAGCGCAACGTCAGTGGTCGTCCCGCCGATATCGCTGACCAAGGCGTTCTCAGCCCCTGTCATCCAACGCGCGCCAACAATCGAGGCAGCCGGCCCGCTCAGGATTGTCTCGATGGGGCGCGCACGGGCTTGCGCAGCAGACATCAGCGCGCCATCACCACGTACGACCATCATGGGCGCTTCTATTCCTATCGCTGCAAGCGTGTCAGCCGCCCGGTTTATCAACCCGTCAATCATTCCAATGAGGCGGGCGTTCAACACCGCGGTCAGCGCGCGTTTAGGCCCATTCAATCTGGCCGACAGCTGGTGAGAGCAGGTCACAGGCGCGCCAGTCCGTTCCTGAATGATGCGCGCAACTTCCAACTCGTGAGCCGGGTTGCGGGTGGCAAAAACTCCGGCAACTGCAAATCCACTCACGCCTATAGATTCAGTCTCTAAAAAGGCAATAAGGCTCTCTGTATCCAGCCGAGCAGCCTCTCCACCCGCATGTGTGTGTCCGCCCGATAGGATCAAAACCGGATCGCCCTTAAGCGCATCATTCAGCCCATGTCGCTCCAAATCTTGGGAATTAAACCCGATATAGATGAGAGCGACACGCCCCCCCTGCCCCTCCACCAAGGCATTGGTGGCAAGCGTCGTCGAAAGCGCAGCCATTGAAATGTCGTCAGGCGTGACACCCGATTGCTCCAGCACCGCCCGCACCGCGCCACCAACGCCAATGGCCAGATCATGCCGCGTTGTAAGCGATTTGGCCGAGGCGATTACCTCACTCTCGTTCCGGATCAACACTGCATCCGTGTAGGTGCCCCCGGTATCGATCCCAAGCAGTAGCGCCATTTTATCCTCGCATTTCACTCACGCATGCTCGGGTGTAACGGCTGGCTGCGTCACGTCCACTCTGTTTGCGTCATTATGACAACCGCATCACAGCCCAGCGCGCCGCCTCCGCGACCGTTGGATCAGGATCATCACATAGCTGCACCGCATAGGGGCGCAAATACGCCTCGCCGGAATTTCCAATCGCATAGAGCACATTGCGCACAAAGCGATCCCGGCCAATCCGCTTGATCGGAGAGCCCGAAAACCGTTCGCGGAACGCCGCATCATTCAGTTGCGATAGTTCAGCAAGCGGCGGCGCAACCGTGCCCTCACGCGCGGCATAGCGCATGTCCGAGGCCTCTACGGCGAATTTGTTCCATGGGCAGGCTGCAAGACAATCATCACAGCCATAGATCCGATTGCCGAGCTTTGCGCGCAACTCTTCCTCAATGGGCCCCTTGTGCTCGATCGTCAGGTAGGAAATGCACCTCCGTGCGTCCAATTGATAGGGCGCAGGAAAGGCATCCGTGGGACACGCCGTCAAACAGGCCCGACAGGACCCACAATGATCTGGCTCTACCGGATCTACCGGCAAATCCAATGTAGTAAAAATAGAGCCTAAAAATGCCCAATTGCCCCAATCTCGACTCACCAAATTCGTGTGTTTACCCTGCCAACCAAGCCCCGCCGACTGACCCAGTGCTTTCTCTGGCACAGGCGCGGTGTCGACAAAGACCTTTACCTCGGCCTCATCACCTGCCTCGGCGATCAACCAGCGCGCCAGCCGCTTCAGCCGCTTTTTGACCAGGTCATGATAATCCTTGCCGCGCGCATAGACCGATATTGCCGCGCGATCCGGCAGTCCCACCACCGCCATCGGGTTCTCATCGGGCGTGTAGCTTTCTGCCAGCATGATGACCGAGCGCGCCTCCGGCCAAAGCGCCGCCGGGTTTTCGCGCCAGTTCACTCGCTCCGCCATCCATGCCATCTGGCCGTGATAGCCAGCGTCCAGAAACGCACGCAATCGTTCGGGCACCTCGGGTACATCCCACGGGCGACAGATACGGGTGGAGACAAAGCCCTCGGCCCGAGCCTGCGCAACCAGACGCGCCTTGATATCCCCTACCGCTTTCATCTTCTCAGAAATATCCTCGGGGGTGAACGGGCCGCAAGGCCCGGAGGGGGCAGACAGCCCCCTGCACCATCTCAGAAATCAAGATCCGCGTAATGCGACGGAGGACGAAAGCCCGGAACCTGATCCGCCAGAATTGACCGGAAGGCAGGGCGGGATTTGATCTTGGCGTACCAGTCCTTCACCACCGCAGAGCGGTTCCAGTCCACATCGGAGATATAATCGAGCGACGACAGATGAGCAGCGGCCGCAAAATCCGCAAGGGTCATATTGTCTCCGGCCAGCCAGCGGCGATGGTCGAGCAACCACGACAGGTAATCGATGTGATATTTGATTGCCTTGGCACCGGATTTGACATTGCTGCTGTCGGGATAGCCTTCCCCGGTCATCTTCTTGTTCACCCGCTCATAGAGCAGCTTGGAGGTGACCTCGTGGTGAAACTTATCGTCAAACCAGCTCACCAGCCGACGCACCTCGAGCCGTTCGGCGGGTTTCTTTGGCATCAAGCAGGGATCGGGGCGCGTTTCCTCGATGTATTCACAGATGGCCGCACTTTCGGCCATCAGCATCCCGTCGAGGCGTAGAACCGGGACCTTGGCCGCCGGGTTACGGCGCAGGAAATCCGCGTCCTGTTCCCAGTAGCGTTCCTCGACAAGCTCCACCTCGATCTTCTTTTCCGCCAGAGACAGACGCACTTTGCGACAGAAGGGGGACAGGGGGACATGATAGAGACGAGCCATGGGCGTCCTGAGCTCTCCGGTTGTTGCGGGGTTGTGTTCCTCCAGCAATGCCTTGCCAGAACGGAAACTTCAATGCTCGAAACAGGCGGAGCGCCCGTCACGCTCGATTGTGGCGGCTCCATCCATGATTTGACGCGCCCTTTTGCGCATGAAATTGCCGGGATTGGCAGCAGATCGCTCCTTGGGGTTAGGTAGCAGCGCTGCAATAAGGGCCGCCTGCTGCGGGCTGAGCTTGTCCGCGCCCACCCCAAAGTAATGTCGCGCAGCTGCATCGGCACCAAATACGCCTTCGCCCATCTCGGCCACGTTCAGATAGACCTCAACAATGCGCTTCTTGCTCCATGTGGCCTCGACGACCGGCGTGATGAAGGTCTCCAGTGCCTTGCGAAACCAACTGCGCCCCTGCCAGAGAAACACGTTTTTGACCACTTGCTGCGTGATGGTCGATGCCCCACGATTAGCGCCAGACTCGAGCGCATTGCGGATCGCGTTGACGTCGAATCCCCAGTGCTCGCAAAAACGCGCATCTTCTGCGGCCACAACGGAACGGGCCAGGTTGGGCGAGATTTGCTCTATAGGAAGCCACTCACGATCCACGTCCCCGAGACGGCGTTTCTCCGCCCAGATCGTATGGGTGATCGGCGGGTTCACCACGGAGTACAGCAGAATCAGCGCCAACAAAAACGCCACGCCCCCCAGCACGCCGCGCAGCACCCATCTGCGCAGGCGCAGATAGAGCGCACGCGGCGAATAGCGCGCGCGCGAAGGTTTGGATCTTGCGGGTGATTTCTTTTTGCGTACTGCCTTTGCCATGCCCCTCTATAGGACAGAGCGTTCCACCACTCCAACAGAGAAACGCATGTGATGCACGTTCATGCGCAGCTAAAAAAGCGCCCCACAGATGCAATATCTGCGGGGCTCAGGCTCAGGAATAAGAGAAATCTTATTCGTGGGGATTATTGCATTACTCTGCCGGGATTGCCGACGCCTTGATGGCGATGGGATGCGCCAGCTTGTTCAACATTTCCTTCGGGCAGACCTGCAGGAAGTGCACTTTCTCGCTGTCCCAATGCTGCAGGATTTCAGCCGCTTTACGGCTGCCGGTCTCTGCAACATGGCGCTCGATCAGGTCTTTCAGCTGTGCTTCCCAATGATCCACGGTAACCGGACAGGTGACGATGCTCTCCATGTTCATCAGCGTCTCGGCAGTGCGGTCGGGATCATAGAGATAGGCCATACCGCCCGTCATCCCGGCACCGAAGTTCGCGCCAATGCTGCCGAGGATCACCGCGACTCCTCCAGTCATGTATTCGCAGCCGTTGGTGCCACAGCCCTCGATCACGACTTTTGCGCCCGAGTTTCGCACCGCAAACCGCTCACCTGCACGACCTGCCGCAAAGAGATAACCATCGGTGGCACCATAAAGCACGGTATTGCCGACAATAGTGTTCTCTGCCGCGTTCAACGGCGAGGCCATCGGCGGGCGCACGACGATTGTGCCACCCGACAGCCCTTTGCCGACATAGTCATTTGCGTCGCCAGAGACTTCGAGCTTCAGGCCCGGAGCCGCAAAGGCGCCCAAAGACTGACCGGCCGAGCCTTGCAGCTTCACCGTCAGGTGATCGGGTTGCAGGGTGTTGCGCATGCCGAAGTTCTGCACGATGTGGCTCGAAGTGCGCGTGCCCACTGTCCGGTGCGTGTTCTGCACCGCATAAGAGAGCTGCATTTTCTCGCCATCCTTCAGGAACCGCGCGGCGTCACGCACAATTTCCGCATCCAGCGTGTCCGGCACCGCATTGCGGTCCTTGTCGCGGTTGTAAACAATGCTCGCGGAGCCATCGACGGTTATCAGCAGCGGGTTCAGGTCAAGGTCATCAAGGTGGGCCGAGCCACGCGATACCTGTGCCAGAAGATCCGCACGGCCGATCACCTCATCAAGGCTACGTGCCCCAATGGAGGCGAGGATTTCGCGAACTTCCTGCGCGTAGAAGGTGATGAGGTTCACAACCTTGTCGGCGTTGCCGGTGAACTTGCCACGCAGGGCCTCATCCTGAGTACACACACCGACGGGGCAGGTGTTCGACTGGCACTGACGCACCATGATGCAGCCCATCGCGATCAGCGCCGCGGTGCCGATACCGTATTCCTCGGCCCCCATCATCGCGGCCATGACGATGTCACGCCCGGTGCGCAGACCGCCATCGGTCCGCAGGGTCACACGGCCGCGCAGGTTGTTCATCGCCAGCACCTGATGCGCCTCGGTGAGGCCCATCTCCCACGGCAGACCGCAGTATTTGATCGAGGTCGCAGGAGAGGCCCCGGTGCCGCCGTTGTGGCCCGAGATCAGGATGATGTCGGCCTTGGCCTTGGCCACGCCGGCAGCAATGGTGCCAACACCGGAGGAGGCCACCAGCTTCACCGTTACCTTGCAGCGCGGATTGATCTGCTTCAGGTCGTAGATCAGCTGCGCCAGATCTTCGATCGAATAGATATCGTGGTGCGGCGGCGGTGAAATCAGGGTCACACCTTTAGTGGAGTGGCGCAGACGCGCAATCAGATCGGTGACCTTCATGCCGGGCAACTGGCCACCCTCGCCGGGTTTTGCACCCTGCGCGACCTTGATTTCCAATTCTTCGCACTGGTTCAGATATTCGGCTGTCACACCAAAGCGACCCGACGCCACCTGCTTGATCTTGGCAGAGGGGTTGTCGCCGTTTGGCTCAGGCACGAAATGCGCCGGATCTTCGCCACCCTCGCCAGAGTCGGACTTTGCACCGATCCGGTTCATCGCCACGTTCAACGTCTTATGCGCCTCGGGCGAAAGCGCGCCCAGCGACATCCCCGGCGTGACAAAACGCTTACGGATTGCGGTGATGCTCTCCACTTCTTCCAGTGGGACTGGTTTACCGAGTGGCTTGATATCCAACAGATCGCGCAGGTGGATCGGCGGGTTCGATTGCATCTTGGCCGAATATTGCTTCCACAGCTCAAACGAGGCCTTGTTGCACGCCATCTGCATCATATGCATTGAGGTCGCTTCCCACGCGTGGGTCTCGCCGGATTTGCGCGCCTTATAGAAACCGCCGATGGGCAGAACATTCTCTGTGGTGTTCCAGCCTTTTGCGTGGATTTCCTCGGCCTTCACCTGAATACCAGAGACACCGATGCCGGAGATCCGCGAAGTCATGCCGGGGAAAAATTCCGCTACCATGGCGCGAGAGAGGCCCACCGCCTCAAAGTTCAGACCACCGCGATAGGAAGAGATCACCGAGATCCCCATCTTTGCCATGATCTTCAACAGGCCTTGGTCAATCGCTTCGCGATAACGGGCGACGTTCTCTGTTAGGCTGCCTTCGAGCAAGCCGCGCTCAATACGGTCTGCCAGCGAATCTTCGGCCAGATAGGCGTTCACAACGGTCGCGCCACAGCCGATCAGAACCGCGAAATAATGCGGGTCGATACATTCGGCAGAGCGCACGTTCAGCGAGCAGAAGGTCCGCAAGCCCTGACGGGTCAGATGCGAATGCACCGCAGAGGTTGCAAGGATCATCGGCATTGCGACCTTATCCGCACCGGAGTGCTGATCGGTCAGAACGATATGCCCAGCACCCGAACGCACCGCCTCTTCGGCCTCAGCACGGATACGGGCCAGCGCAGCATTGAGCGCACCGCGACCCGGCGCAAAGCTACAATCGATCTCAGCCAGCGTAGAGCCAAGGTTCTCCACCAGCTTGTCCCATTGAGCATTGCCGACAAAGGGGCTTTCCAGCACGACGATTTCGGTTTGCGAGCTGTCCTCGTCCAGCACGTTCTTGAGATTGCCAAAGCGTGTTTTCAAGCTCATCACGCGGAATTCGCGCAAGCTGTCGATTGGCGGGTTGGTGACCTGAGAGAAGTTCTGGCGGAAGAAATGGCTCAGCGGGCGATACTGTTTGGACAGAACGGCAGAGGGCGTATCATCACCCATGGACGCAAGGCTCTCTTTGCCGTCCTCGGCCATCGGCGCAAGAATTTGCTCCAATTCTTCAATGGTATAGCCAGCCGCCACCTGACGGCGACGCAGATCTTCACCAGAAAACAGCGGCGTTTCCTGAACGCCACCAAGGATTTCATCCAGATCGGTAACCTTCTCGACCCATTCGCCAAAGGGCAGGGCGCGAGCGAGTTTATCTTTGATCTCAACGTCGTGATAGAGTTGGCCCTTGGCCATATCCACGGCGAGCATCTGGCCGGGACCAAGCGCGCCTTTTTCCACGACAGACGCCTCGTCAATCGGCACCATACCGGCCTCAGAGCCCGCGATCACCAGACCATCACCGGTCACGACATAACGCATCGGGCGCAGACCGTTGCGATCCAGGCCTGCACAGACCCAACGACCGTCGGTCATTGCCAGTGCAGCGGGGCCATCCCATGGCTCCATTACGGCGTTGCAGTAGGAATACATATCGCGCCATGCCTGTGGCAACTCTTCGGCCTGCTTGGACCAGCTCTCCGGCACCAGCATGGTTTTTGCCATCGGCGCGGAACGGCCTGCGCGCACCAGAACCTCAAACACCGAATCCAGCGCAGCAGAGTCGGAAGATCCGGACGCCACAATCGGTTTGATGTCCTCGGCGTGGTCGCCGAAGGTCGCCGAAGCCATGCGGATCTCATGGCTTTTCATCCAGTTGACGTTGCCCTTGAGGGTGTTGATCTCGCCGTTATGGGCCAACATGCGGAAGGGCTGCGCCAGCCACCATTGCGGGAAGGTATTGGTGGAATACCGCTGGTGATAGATCGCAAAGGCGCTCTCAAACCGCTCATCCATCAGGTCGGGGTAGAAGACCGCGACCTGCTCTGCGAGCATCATGCCCTTGTAAATGATCGAACGGCAGGACAGCGACGCGATATAAAGCCCGCCCACATGGGCCGCGGCGGCCGCTTTCTCAATCCGGCGGCGGATCACATAAAGCTCGCGCTCGAATGTTTCCTCGTCCACGCCCTTTGAGTTGGAGATCAGGATCTGTTCAATCTCAGGCCGTGTCGCATTGGCCTTATCCCCAAGGCAGGTCACATCTACCGGCACGTGGCGCCAGCCGTAGATATAGTAGCCCATCCGCAGGACTTCGGTCTCCACGATGGTTCGGCAGGTTTCCTGCGCGCCAAAATCCGTACGGGGCAGAAACACCTGACCCACGGCCAAGAGCTCGTGCTCGCGAGGGTTGTGCCCAGTGCGCTTCACCTGATCCCAGAAAAACGGCACGGGAATTTGTACGTGGATACCTGCGCCATCACCTGTCTTGCCGTCGGCGTCAACTGCACCCCGGTGCCAGATCGCTTTTAGGGCATCGATACCGGCTTCAACCACCTTGCGGCTGCGAGAGCCATCGACGGAGACCACCAGACCCACGCCACAGGAAGAATGCTCTTCTTCCTCGGAATAGAGACCGTTTTCGGCCATCCACTGACGCTTTGCTTCCTCGGCACGCACCCAGTTTTCATCATATTTCGTCATATTCACTCTCCTCTGCCTGGCGGTGGCGCCGCGCCTTTTGTCAGGGGCGCCGGACCGCTCGGGGAAACCTGTTGATTACTCGGCTGCGACGGCGGCCTTGGTGTTGAAACGCTCGATGATCGCCTCCGCACAGTCGCGGCCATCCTTGATCGCCCAGACCACCAGCGAGGCACCGCGCACGATGTCGCCCACGGCATAAACACCATCGAGATTGGTCGCGCCCGTTCTAAACTCTGCCTTGATGGTGCCCCAGCGGGTCACGGGCAGATTCGGCTGGTCCCACAAGGTAGGCAGCTCTTCCGGCTCAAAGCCCAGCGCCTTGATGACCAGATCGGCCTCTTCGACGTAATCCGCGCCCTCGATCACTTCGGGGGCCTGACGACCCGACGCATCGGGCTGTCCCAGACGCATCTTCTGCACCATCACACCCGAAACCTTGCCAGCTTCATCAGTGAACCCCTTGGGGGCCGAGAGCCACTCAAAGATCACGCCCTCTTCCTCGGCATTTTGCGTTTCACGCTGCGAGCCCGGCATATTGGCGCGGTCACGACGATAGAGACATTTCACCGACTCGGCGCCCTGACGAACCGAGGTGCGCACACAGTCCATCGCGGTGTCACCGCCGCCGATGACCACGACTTTCTTGCCCTTGGCATTGAAGGTGCCGTCCTCATACTCGGGCACGGTGTCACCAAAGTTCGCCACCCGGTTGGATGCGGTCAGGAAGTCAATCGCCTTGACGATTCCCGTCGCACCAGAGCCCGGCATGTTCAGATCACGGGACTTGTAGACGCCGGTGGCAATGATGACCGCATCATGCTTGGCCCGGATCTCCTCAAAGGAAATGTCCTCGCCAATGTTGCAGTTCATCACAAAGGTCACACCACCCTCTGCCAGCAGCTCATTGCGGCGCATGACGATCTCTTTTTCCAGCTTGAAGCCGGGGATGCCATAAGTCAGCAGCCCCCCCGCGCGATCATAGCGGTCATAGACGGTGACCTGCACGCCAGCCTTGCGCAGCATATCGGCGGCCGCCAGACCACCTGGACCTGCGCCAATGATACCGACGGATTCCTCGCGCTCTGCCAGTGGCGCATTGGGTTTCACCCAGCCTTTATCCCAAGCGGTGTCAGTGATGTACTTTTCGACCGCACCGATGGTCACGGTGCCATGGCCGGATTGTTCGATCACACAGTTGCCCTCGCAGAGGCGATCCTGCGGGCAGATGCGACCACAGATTTCGGGAAACGTGTTTGTCGCCTGCGAGGTTGCATAGGCTTCCTCAAGCCGCCCGGTTGCGGTCAGACGCAGCCAGTCGGGGATGTTGTTGTGCAAGGGGCAATGCGACTGGCAATAGGGCACGCCACACTGGCTGCACCGGCTCGCCTGCTCTTCCGCCTTGGCCGCCGCGAATTCCGCATAGATCTCGTCGAAATCTTCTCTACGCGTGTCCGCGTCCCGCTTCACGGGCATATCGCGATCAATCTTCACGAACTTCAGCATCGGTTGCTTGGCCACGGCGATACTCTCCTTTTGGCTGGCGGCGATAGTACAGAGCCTCTGAATGTTAAATAGGTCAGCATAAGTTACCCATTTAACAACTAGCTCCCTGTGAATAGCCAATTCTCAGCCATTGTATAGTTGTTTTAGGTCCGATTCGGACCTAAAAACGGACTTCCCCATAAAAACAATGGCCTTATACAGTCGGCACAGCTGCTTCACTTTTGCAGCGCCATCCCGGATAGAGATATTATGCCATTGCTTCAGCTGATCCTTGTGGCCCTGATTCAGGGCATAACCGAATTCCTTCCCGTATCGTCCTCCGGACATCTGATTCTGCTCCCCAGCTTGACCGGCATGGAGGATCAAGGGCAGGCCATTGATGTAGCCGTCCATGTCGGCACCCTTGCCGCGGTGGTATTGTTCTTCTGGAGCGACGTGCGCGAAGCGATTTTGGGACTTCCGCGTGCATTGACCGGACGCATCGATACAGCCGGTGCGCGGTTGGCGCTGGGGCTTATTGTTGCGACCATTCCAACCGTCATCTTCGGAGCTGCTTTACACTTCACTGGCCTGAGTGACGCGCTGCGCTCTATCACTGTGATCGGCTGGACCATGCTGATCTTCGGGATCGTGCTCTATGTAGCCGACCAGCGCGGCAGCTCTCACAAAACCGCCTCCGACTGGGGACCAAAAGACGCGCTGATCATGGGGCTCTGGCAAATGCTGGCCCTTATTCCGGGAACATCCCGTTCGGGCATTACCATCACAGGCGCACGAGGCCTTGGGTACAACCGCGAAGACGGCGCACGCATTGCCATGCTGATGTCGATCCCCACCATCATCGCTTCAGGCTTACTGCTTGGAACAGAGGTGGCCCTGAATGCCGATGTTGGATTGATGCGCGACATGGGAATCGCGGCTCTGCTGGCGATGGTCTCCGCTCTCGCAGCACTTGCGCTGATGATGCGTCTGCTCAAATCCGTGAGCTTCACCCCCTACGTCATATATCGGGTGGTGCTCGGCATCGCGCTACTGATCATCGCCTATCAGTAAGACAAACAAAAAGGGTGCGACCCAGATCGCACCCTCTCAGCGTCTCTTTAACTCAGGCGTTGGCCTTAGACATCGCCGCGCAGGTTTCCGGCGGATTTCATCAGTTCGTCATACTGTCCGGATGGACGGAATTTCCAAAGATAGTCGGGCAGCACCGAACCGAGCGTGACCGGCTCAATACCAAGATCCGCCAGCCCCTTAGCCCCATCGGCCACCACATTGTCGCTGTTCAGGTTCTTCAGCTGATCGCGGGTCAGCAGACCATTGGTGAACAGGCCAAAGGTGGCGGACTGCGCCAGATCAAACCCAAAGGCCATGATGCGCGCGACGAAATTCGGCAGAGACACGACGATGCGGCGGCGGTGGATCACATCGAGCATCTGCGCCATCAGATCGGCAAAGCTCTTCACCTCCGGACCACCAAGCTCATAGGTGCCTGGCGCGGCAGATCCTGTCAGCCCCGCGACTGCGGCCTTGGCAACATCATCGACATAAACAGGCTGGAACCGGGTGGCGCCCCCTGCGATCGGCAGGATCGGGCCAAATCGGGTCATGCCCGCAAACCGGTTAAAGAACTGATCTTCCGCACCAAAGATAATGGAAGGCCGTAGAATCATCGCATCGGGGAAAGCCTCAAGCACCGCAGCCTCGCCCGCGGCCTTGGTGCGGGCATATTCGCTGGCGCCCTCGGCATCTGCGCCAATGGCGGAGACATGAACCAGACGCTCCACCCCCGTGTCAGCCGCGATCCGGGCGATCCGCCCCGCGCCTTCAGACTGAACTGCGGAGAATGTGTTCTTGCCAATCTCATTCAGGACGCCAACGCAGTTCACCACCGCATCTGAGCCCGCCATTACCGCAGCAACAGAGGCATCGTCGCGGATGTTGCAAAACACCGGCTCGACCTGACCGGGCACGCCGTAGGGTTTGACATGCATTGCCTCATTGGGGCGGCGTACTGCGACGCGCACGCGCCAGCCCTCTTTCGCCATGCGGCGCGCGATATAGCGACCGACAAACCCTGAACCGCCATAAATGGTGACCAGTTTGGACATGACTTGGCTCCTCTCGCGTAGCTGTTGTCCCGATTTACCGCTCTGGCCCCTTTCAAACAAGGCGCAAAACGTCGCTGATTGACGCAAGCCCCAGAGCCGAAGCAGTTACGCCGCATGATTTTGCAAAAATGTCAAAATTCCGTTTGACCCTCCCCAAGACTCGGCTTATACGCCGCTCTCACGACATCTGTGCCCAGATGGCGGAATTGGTAGACGCGCTAGCTTCAGGTGCTAGTGTCCGTATGGACGTGGAGGTTCGAGTCCTCTTCTGGGCACCATATATCCCCCTTATAAAAATTAGATAAGTTGCTGTTTGCAAACGGCTTATCCCGTCATTTTGCCGTGATTGAGCAGACTGGGCATTGAACCTTCGCGAACGCATTTTTCCACTTGCTGCTCTGTTGATTCCCGCTTATACGCCCACCTCACGACATCTGTGCCCAGATGGCGGAATTGGTAGACGCGCTAGCTTCAGGTGCTAGTGTCCGTATGGACGTGGAGGTTCGAGTCCTCTTCTGGGCACCATATCCTTCCGAACACACTATAAATATTGGCAAATGCCACCGATTACTCTCGGCAGGCGCGTCGTGATTCCACGATTGCAAGGTGATGCACATCCGCCCAGTTAATCAAGATATTGAGCGGCTCCATGAAAGAGCGGCCCAGATCCGTCAGCGCATATTCCACTCGCGGCGGCACCTCGGGGTAAATCGCGCGCGTCACAAACCCATCCTGCTCTAGGCGCCTGAGAGTCTTTGACAGCATCTGCTTTGACACATCGCCAATCTCACGCTGCAACGTATTAAAGCGCCACGTCTGCTCCGAAAGCGCCTCCAGCACCAGAAGACTCCACTGATCGCCAATCCGGTCAAGGACATCACGGATCGGGCATGGTTGCTCAAAGGGAGTCGGTTCGCTGGTCATTCTTCACCTTTTCAACTGGTTATAGGTCACTGCGCAGTGACCTAGTCACGGTCCGGTGACTTCTTGCGCGGGGAAATGGCACTTCCTAACTGTCCCCGTGCGATCGAAATCAGACCGGTTTTGCATGCTTCATACCCATGGTGCACTGACAGTCAAACTGACCACATCATGATCCGGGCAGGCACACCGTAATTTGATTTCGAGCCACAACAAAATGGACACGAAAATGAACAAAATCCTCAAATCCACCGCACTTGCTGCAATGATCTCTGCGGCTCCCCTCTCTGTTCTGGCAGAGATCTCAGAGCGTGACCTTGCGACAGAAGAAGCCAACCGTGCGCTGGTCGTCGAATTCTATGACCAGTTCTTCAACGAACATAACATCGCAGCCAGCGATGTGATTGCCGAAGACTATATTCAGCACAACCCGAACGTTCCCGACGGCAAAGCCCCATTGGTATCGTTTTTCTCTGGATATTTTGCCGAAAATCCCGAATCCCGCGCCCGCATCGTGCGCAGCGCCGCCGACGGTGATCTCGTATGGTTGCATGTGCAGTCTACGAATGGCGAAGAAGACCTAGGCGAGGCTGTGGTCGACATCTTCCGGGTGGAAGATGGCATGATCGTTGAACACTGGGATGTCATCCAGCCCGTCCCATCAGAGGCTGCAAACAGCAACACCATGTTCTGATTGAACGAAGGCGAACCCACCCATTTGGCAGGTTCGCCTCTACGTGGTTTATTCAGCCGCGATGGCGCTGACCGGGCTGCTCCCCGCCGATTGCGTCAGTTTGAATTGCGAAACGGTCAGCGACAGGCGTTGTGCATCATTCTTCATGCGAACACTGGCGGTGTCGGCGTTGCTTGCCACAGCCGCACTTTCCTGTGTTGCAGTATCCAGATCACGGATACCCATGTTAATCTCGCTGAGACCTTGCGTCTGGTTTTGCACTTCGGTGGTGATATCAGACACAAGCGCACCTAGGTTATTGATCTGCTCAAGAACCGCTCGGATTGACTCTCCGGTTGTGGCTACCAGCCTTGATCCTTCCGAGACCTGCTTGATGTTCCCTTGTGTAAGGGCACGGATTTCTCCGACCGAATCCGACGCACGCTGAGCAAGGTTTCGCACCTCGGTTGCAACCACGGCAAAGCCTTGTCCCGCCTCGCCTGCCCGGGCGGCTTCTACCCCAGCGTTGAGCGCAAGCAGGTTGGTCTGGAACGCAATATCCTCGATCAGCCCGACAATCTTGTCGATCTCACCAGAGGCCTGTTCGATTTGCTCAATCGCCGTGATGGCTTCTTCCAGTTGCTCACCACTGCGGCGCGATACGTCGGTACTCTGCGTGGCAAGATGATTGGCCTCAAGGATGCGCTCAGACACGTTTTTACCGCTGTTATTCAGCTCTTCCAGCGCCGCTGCAGATTCTTCCAGCGTTGCGGCCTGACGCTCTACGCGGCGCGACAGATCAGAAGATACCATTTCCACTTCGCTTGCAGAACCGCTGAGGTTTTCGGCCACGGTTGCGATTTCTCCCATCGCCGCAGCAAGGTTTTCTGCAACCGCATCGAAATCTTTGCGCAGCCCCTCATATTCTTCGGGAAAGCCGGAATTTTCGCCAATGCGATGAGACAAGTCGCGGCTGGCCAAACTGCCGAGCCCTTCCTGAAGCCGCGCAACCGCCGCGTCCTGTCGCATGCGTTGCTCTTTGGCGCGGTGCTCATCTTCCACAGCATTTGAGAGTTTTTGGCGGAACTGCTCAACACTGCGCGACACCCCACCAATCCCGTCGGGCCGATTGGTGAAGGGAACGACCGTGTCGTAATCTTCATCCCGGATCGCGGTCACCGCCACCTCGAGCGATTGGATCGGACGCAACATGTACCGAAGCGCGATCACTGTTAGTCCCATCGCCACCAGAAGACCGAGGACAGCAATCACGCCCCCCTCGACCAACATCTCGTTGATCGCAACTGTCAGCGCTTCCTTTGCCACACCGACATAGAAGATACCAAGCGGCTCACCGGCCTCGCTGAGGACCGGTACATAAATGGTGAAATAGTCTTTCCCCAGGATGGTGGCTTGCCCGCGAAAGACCTCGCCCTTCATCATCGACGCATAAACCGGGTTAGCTTTGCCGAGGACGGTCCCCACTGCCCGCGCACCATCATCTTTGATGATATTTGTGGTGCGGCGTACGAAATCTTGCTCTGCATCGTCCCAGACAAAGATCGTAGCCGTTTCCCCGGAAATTGAGCCGACCCTGTCGATCATGTCATGGTTCTCAAACGCGACGATTGATTGCGCCGTCAGACCAGACACCTCGCCGTTGGCATCGGTGGTCACCTCGAAATCCTGATAATGTGCCATCTCATTCACAAGGATTTTGATGGACATCGCCTGCCGCGTCTCTGCCGCGTCGACAAGTGCGGTTTTGGATTGATTAAACAGGACAAAAAACAACGCTGCGGCCAATCCGCACAGCAACAAGGTAACACCGAAACCGATCTGAAAACCTAGTCTGTTGAACGCATGTTTCATAAGACACCTCCACAGTGGAATACCTCGTCTCTAAACATCCGCACCTAAACAGAGCGTTATCAAACTCCCGGACTATTCCACAAAACTGGACTCACTTTTAACGGTGTTTTGCGCGCCGACGGTTTTGAAAAACCGAAATATACAAGGCCGTGCGCATCATGTTAGCCAAGCCGGTTAGCAGATAAGTAAGCGTGTTCTATAGTTTAATCAGCGCAAAACGCCTGGGAGACGGTGCCCATTCATCCAGGCCACCTCCCGCGAGCACAATAACAAAGAGAGCAACACAAAATACTGCCTTGGCAGAACAAAAGCTGACGCGTTTGCACCGTCATTTACCACCACAGTCACAGACTAGGCAGCTGCAGCGCACCATGCAGCAATCTATGATTCTGTCAACGGCGACCAATTCAGCCGATATGGCCCTGATTTTCACCAATCTGTCCACGGTGCAGCAATAGGTGATCAAGGATCACGCAAGCCATCATCGCTTCGGCGACAGGTACCGCGCGGATACCTACACAGGGATCGTGTCGACCTTTGGTAATGACTTCGGTTGTTGTGCCATCCTTGCGGATCGACTGGCGCGGCGTGAGAATGGACGAGGTCGGCTTCACAGCGAAACGCACCACCACATCCTGACCGGTAGAAATACCACCCAGAATGCCGCCTGCGTGGTTCGACGAATAAACCGGCGCGCCGTCATTGCCCATGAAGATCTCATCGGCATTCTCAGACCCTTTCAACTGGGCCGCATGCATCCCTTCGCCAATCTCGACGCCTTTGACCGCGTTAATCGACATCATGGCGGCAGCAAGATCGGTGTCGAGCTTGCCATATATCGGCGCGCCGATACCGGCAGGTACACCGCGCGCAACCACTTCGACCACAGCACCAACCGAATCATGCTGTTTGCGCAAGGCTTGCAGATAGTCTTCCCAAGGTTGAACAGCCGCCGCATCGGGAATCCAGAAGTCATTCTGATCAATCGCCGCCCAGTCAAAGCGCGTACGGTCAATCTCCATCTCACCCATCCGGGTCATATAACCTTTGATCTCAAGCCCCGGCACCAACGCTTTGATCGCCTCGCGGGCAACACCGCCCGCAGCCACTCGCGCCGCAGTTTCGCGTGCAGAAGACCGCCCGCCACCACGATAGTCACGATTGCCATATTTCTGGAAGTAGGTGATGTCCGCATGCCCCGGGCGGAAAGTTTGCGCAATCTCGCCATAGTCCTTTGAGCGCTGGTCGGTGTTCTCGATCATCAACTGGATCGGTGTCCCGGTGGATTTGCCCTCAAACACGCCCGACAGGATTTTCACGGCATCCGGCTCATTGCGCTGCGTGGTATTCTTGTTTTGACCGGGACGACGTTTATCCAGCCAGTGCTGCAACATCTCTGGTGAGATGGGCACATTGGGCGGGCAACCATCCACAATCGCTCCCAAAGCGGGCCCATGGCTTTCACCCCAAGTGGTGACACGAAAAAGGTGGCCGAAAGAATTCATGGACATGCGCGCGGGTCTCCTTTGGTTTGTTCCTTTAGCGGCAAAGCCCGCCGGGGAAAAGAGATCCGCGCATTACTCCCACACAAAGGACAGAAAAATCCCCCTTCTTCGTCTGCAAAACAGTAAGCCCGTGAACACAACACGGATGGCAGAGTGCATTCAAAGGGGGGCGCTGCCCCCTCGGCCCCGTGGGCCTCACCCCCGGGATACTTCAGGTTAGAAGAACGGGGGACTTAGGCCTTCTTCTAACTCAAAATATCTCGGAGCGCGAGGCAGCGCCTCGCATGCGCCACCTTGCCAAGCCATGCAACCACACCTAGTGTCACCCCACCTCGGGGTGCGCGTAAATATTGCGCTGAGATGCCGATCTGGCGAACCCGCTGAACCTGAACCGGATTATACCGGCGGAGGGAAGGTTTGGGACGATTTGGAGCAATAGCGCTCAGTCTCCTCCTTACCAACGCCGCATTGGAGGACAACATGAAATCCCTCATCCTTGCGAGCGCCACATTGGTTGCCACCGCTGCCTCGGCAGACACACCTCAGTTGGTGGTCTACACATACGACAGCTTTGTTTCGGAATGGGGGCCCGGCCCCGCTGTAGAAGCCGCGTTTGAGGCCACCTGTGACTGTGATCTTAAGTTCGTTGGGGCAGGTGATGGCGCAGCCTTACTTGCGCGGATCAAATTGGAAGGCGAACGTTCAGATGCCGATATCGTGTTGGGGCTCGACACCAATCTGACCGCAGCAGCCAAAGAAACGGGTCTCTTTGCACCGATGTCTGTCACAGCGGAATATGCGCTGCCGATCGAGTGGAACGATACGCATTTTGCTCCTTACGACTGGGGTTATTTTGCCTTTGTCCACGGCGCGGATGCCGATGTGCCGTCGAACTTCAAAGCCCTGGGTGAGAGCGACGTGAAAATCGTCATTCAGGACCCGCGTTCTTCAACACCGGGGCTGGGCCTGCTGATGTGGGTTAAGGCCGCCTATGCAGATGAGGCCCCCGCAATCTGGGAAAGCCTCAGTGACAACATCGTCACCGTGACCAAAGGATGGTCGGAGGCCTATGGTCTCTTTCTCGAAGGCGAGGCCGACATGGTGCTCTCTTACACCACCTCGCCTGCCTACCATCTGATTGCCGAAAACGACGACAGCAAAGCGGCGGCGCTTTTTGACGAAGGACACTACATGCAGGTCGAAGTTGCGGGCAAACTTGCCGCAAGCGACCAGCCAGAGCTGGCGGATCAGTTCCTGCAGTTCATGGTATCTGATGCTTTCCAATCGGTTATCCCGACCACAAACTGGATGTATCCGGCGGTAAGTCCCTCCGAAGGTCTGCCTCAGGGGTTTGAAACCCTCGTCAGCCCGGAAAAATCTCTGCTGCTGCCCGAAAAGGAAGCCGCATCTATACGCGCCGAGGCGCTGGACGAATGGCGCGCAGCGCTCAGCCAGTAACCTTGCCTGTGGTCGCGATCTGGCCCGGAACCTGCGCCGCCCTTGGGGTGGCGCTTCTGGTTTTGGGCACTCTTGTTGCGGTGGCATTGAGGGCAGATGACCTTAGTGGTTTTGCAGCCGCCGATTGGGCGGCATTGCGTTTCACGCTGGTGCAGGCCAGCCTGTCGGCGCTCTTGAGCGTGGCGCTGGCAATCCCGGTGGCAAAAGCGCTAGCACGGCGGCGGTTTTTCGGGCGGCGTGTATTGATCACCCTATTGGGTGCGCCATTTATCCTGCCCGTCATTGTTGCAATTCTCGGGCTACTCTCTGTGTTTGGCCGCTCGGGCTGGCTGAGCGATCTACTTGGGCTTGCGGGTCTGCCGCCTGTGCAGATCTATGGGCTGCATGGGGTGGTGATCGCGCATGTGTTCTTTAATCTTCCCTTGGCGACCCGACTGATTCTGCAGGGCTGGCAAGAAATCCCAGCAGAACGGTTTCGCCTTGCTGCACAACTGAATGCAGGCCCTCGCGCCATGTGGCAACTGACCGAAGCCCCAATGCTGCGGCAAGTCGTGCCGGGAACGGCTGCGGTGATCTTTGCCATCTGCTTGTCGAGCTTCGCGGTTGCGCTGACCCTGGGTGGTGGTCCCAAAGCCACCACGATCGAATTGGCGATTTATCAGGCCTTTCACTTTGATTTTGACCTTGGACGGGCTGCGATGCTGTCGGGCGTGCAGCTTGTCCTGACAGTGGTGGCCGCATTTCTAGCGCTCAAAGCCTCTTCGACTGAGGGGTTTGGCACGGGTCTTGATCGTGCCGTGATACGTTGGGATGGCAAAGGAACCTGTGCACGCATAATCGACGGGTTCTGGATCGCAGCCGCAGCGCTTTTTCTCATGCTACCTTTGCTTGCCGTATTGATTTCGGGGCTGCCGGGGCTTGCGTCACTGCCCGCATCTGTCTGGGGCGCGACGTGGGTTTCCATACAGGTTGCCGCACTCAGCACTGTGTTTTTGTTATGTGTGGCTCTGCCGTTATCGGCCAGCATAGCGTTGGGACGCAAAAGGCTCGGCGAAGTGGCTGGCATACTTGGCCTTGCTGCCTCTCCACTGGTGATCGGGACGGGACTGTTTGTGATGGTATACCCTTATGTTGACCCGTTCCTGTTGGCCCTGCCTGTCACAGCACTGGTGAACATGGTGATGGCACTCCCCTTTGCACTGCGGATACTCGTCCAACGTATGCGGCACGTGCTGCACCATAATGCCAGGCTTGCGCTTGCACTCGATATGCATGGGCGCACGGTCTGGAGACGCGTTCTTCTGCCTCGATGTCGCGCGCAGATCGGCTTTGCAGCGGGACTAACGGCGGCGCTGTCACTTGGGGATCTTGGTGTGATCGCACTCTTTGCCGACCCCGAGGTGGCCACTCTGCCCCTGCAAGTCTATCGGCTGATGGGAGCCTACCGGATGGAAGCCGCACAAGGGGCAGCGCTGCTATTGTTTGTCATATCCATGGGCGCGTTCTGGATTTTGGACCGAGGGGGGCGCCTTCATGCTGAGGCTTAACGCATTGGACATCCGCAAAGGAGAATTCTGCCTTTCCGGCACCGCCGACATCAAAGCAGGCGCACGGGTTGCGGTGATCGGCCCCTCCGGGGCTGGCAAGTCCACCCTTCTCGAGGCGATTGCGGGGTTTCAACCACTCGACAGCGGAAAGATCCTTTGGCGCAGCGACGATCTGACGGCGCGCCCACCGGGAAAGCGCCCCATTGCGATGCTATTTCAGGATGGCAACCTGTTTCCACATTTGACAGTCGCGCAAAACGCGGGACTAGGGATCAATCCCAATCGCAAGCTCACTCCCGACGAAATCAAGACTGTAGAAGTCGCGATATCGCGCGTGGGCTTGAGCGGCATGGAGGGGCGCAAACCGGCTGAACTGTCGGGAGGGCAGCAAAGCCGCGCCGCACTGGCGCGTGTGTTGGTGCAACAACGCGACCTGTTGCTGTTGGACGAACCCTTTGCCGCGCTTGGGCCTGCGCTCAAGGCGGAGATGCTGGATCTGGTCAAGGAGATCTCAGCCGAACGCAATATTACGCTCCTGATGGTAAGCCACGATCCAGATGATGCCCGACGTATCACCGACGAGGTCCTGCTCATCGCAGAAGGAAAACTGCATCCTCCCGCCCCAACCGCAGAAACATTAGACAATCCGCCAGCAGCGCTTCGAGAGTATTTGGGAACATGAGCGGAGCCTGCCACCACCTCAACTTACCTGCTCTGCTTCATTTTTTATGATAGCCCATTTCCCTCATTGCACACCTCGCGCTAGAGTTGCACCAATCAGGGAGATCCAGTGAGATGAAGCTCTATTATTCGCCCGCCTCGCCCTTTGTGCGCAAAGTCGTGTTGGTACTGCATGAAACTGGCCAGATGGATGATGTGGAATTGCTGCCCGTCAGCACCTCTGTGACCGGGCCAGATTCGGCGCTGGCAGCCAGTAACCCGCTGGCAAAAATCCCGGCCTTAATCCGCGAAGGCGGCCCGACGCTTTATGACAGCCGGGTCATATGCGAATTTTTAGACGCGCGTGCAGGCGGGGTGCTTTACCGCGGTGGCTGGGACATGAAAGTTCTGGAGGCCACGGCGGATGGCATCATGGATGCGGCAGTTTCCATGTCCTATGAAAAACGCCTGCGCCCCGCTGAGAAACAATGGGACGCGTGGCTTGAGGGGCAGTTGAGCAAGGTGGTCGGAGCCTGTGCCGCAATCGAGACTCGTTGGATGCCATTGCTGTCGGGACCCATAAATATTGGTCAATTGGCCATTGCCGCAGCTCTGGCTTATGTGGATTTCCGACACCCTGATGCGGGCTGGCGAAATGCATCGCCCCAGCTGGCAAAGTGGTTTGAGACCTTTGAAATACGGCCCTCAATGCAGGCAACTCGACCTGACGCAACCTGAAGCAAAGAGTTCACTTCGTTTTAAAGGAGGGTGGGCCAGATAGGAGGCGAAGGCGCAGCAGTGCAACAGTTCTGTGAAAGAATGCAACACTCAGGCGGGCCTGCGCTGCTTTGACCGCTAGACGAACCCGGTTTGCATCGCTAGACACGCGGCTGAGTCACCGCGTTTATTGCGGTGTAAGCGCATGTTTGCCCTAAACGGGCGCTGAAACTTGGAGAAAACTCGTGTCCCACGCAGAAGACCACGAAGGAACCCGGAGAGATTTCCTCTACTACGCCACAGCTGGCGCAGGGGCAGTCACCGCGGGTGCCGCCGTTTGGCCACTGGTCAACCAGATGAATCCCTCGGCTGACGTTCAGGCCCTGTCCTCCATCCTTGTGGACATTTCAGGCGTTGACGTCGGCACACAAATCTCTGTCATGTTCCTCGGCAAACCGGTGTTCATTCGCCGCCGCACGCAGGAAGAAATTGACGAAGCGCGCGCAGTCGAGATGCAGGAACTGATCGACTCGTCCTCGGAGAACCCCAACAAACCCGGCACCGATGCTTCAGATGAAAACCGTACTCTTGACGAGAACGGCGAATGGCTGGTGATGATGGGTGTCTGTACCCACCTCGGCTGTGTACCGCTTGGCGATGGTGCCGGTGAATTTAATGGCTGGTTCTGCCCATGCCATGGTTCGCACTACGACACCGCAGGCCGTATCCGCAAAGGTCCCGCACCGCAGAACCTGCACATCCCGGTGGCTGAGTTCACCGACGAAACCACCATCAAGCTAGGATAAGGGGGTCGCACGCATGTCAGGAATTCCGCACGACCATTACGAACCCAAGACAGGCCCGGAAAAGTGGCTGCACAGCCGCCTGCCCATCGTTGGCCTCGTCTATGACACCATTATGATCCCCACCCCAAAGAACCTGAACTGGTGGTGGATCTGGGGTATTGTGCTCGCCTTCTGTCTGGCGCTGCAAATCGTTACCGGCATTGTTCTGGTGATGCATTATACGCCCCACGTAGATCTGGCTTTTGCCTCCGTTGAGCACATCATGCGCAACGTGAATGGCGGCTATATGATTCGATATCTGCACGCCAACGGCGCTTCGCTGTTCTTTGTGGCGGTTTACATCCACATCTTCCGCGGCCTGTTCTACGGCTCTTACAAGGCCCCGCGTGAAATCACGTGGATTGTGGGCATGCTGATCTATCTGATGATGATGGGCACTGCCTTCATGGGTTACGTTCTGCCTTGGGGACAGATGTCCTTCTGGGGTGCAACCGTGATCACCGGCCTCTTTGGCGCGATCCCATTCATTGGCGAGCCAATCCAGACTTGGCTTCTGGGTGGACCTGCGGTTGATAACGCAACTCTGAACCGCTTCTTCTCGCTGCACTATCTGCTGCCCTTCGTGATTGCCGCCCTTGTGATCGTTCACATTTGGGCCTTCCACACCACGGGCAACAACAACCCCACTGGTGTTGAGGTACGTCGCGGCTCCAAGGAAGAAGCCAAGAAAGACACCCTGCCGTTCTGGCCCTACTTCGTGATCAAGGATTTCCTTGGCCTCGCGGTGGTATTGGTGATCTTCTGGGCCATCGTCGGCTTCATGCCGAACTACCTTGGTCACCCGGACAACTACATCGAAGCCAACCCGCTGCAGACTCCTGCGCACATCGTTCCGGAATGGTACTTCCTGCCCTTCTACGCGATCCTGCGGGCCTTCACCTCTGAGGTCTGGGTTGTGCAGATCGCGTCCTTTGTGACCGGCGGTATCATCGATGCGAAATTCTTCGGTGTTCTGGCGATGTTTGGTGCGATTGCTGTTATGGCGCTGGCACCGTGGCTTGATACCTCTCGCGTGCGCTCGGGCAAATACCGCCCGCAGTTCAAGTGGTGGTTCCTGCTGCTGGTCATCGACTTCTTCGCCCTGATGTGGCTGGGTGCGATGCCTGCGGAAGAGCCTTATGCGTCCTTCTCGCTGATCGCTTCTGCCTATTGGTTCGGGTACTTCCTCGTGATCCTGCCGCTCTTGGGTGTGATCGAGAAGCCCGAAGCGATCCCCGCAACCATCGAAGACGATTTCAATGCCCATTACGGCAAGAAATCCGAAGCTACTCCTGCTGAATAAGAAGAAGGACAGCTACCAATGTTCAAGAAATTTGTAACCGGTGCTGCTTTCGCTTTGGCACTCGTCCCAGCCGCATCATTCGCGGCTGGGGGTGAGGGTCACATCGAAGACTTCGCCTTCTCGTTCGAGGGTCCGTTTGGCACCTATGATCAGAACCAGCTTCAGCGTGGCCTTCAGGTCTTCACCGAAGTCTGCGCTGCATGTCATGGTCTGAAACAGGTCCCGATCCGTACACTGTCAGACGAAAGCGGCCCCGGCATCCCCGAGGATCAGGTGCGCGCGTACGCGGCGGACAATTTCGAGGTGTTCGACGCAGCGCTGGACGATTTCCGCCCGGCGACGCCGGTCGATCACTTCCCGGCCAACACCTCTCTGGGTGCACCAGACCTGAGCCTGATGGCAAAGGCCCGTGCAGGCTTCCACGGCCCCTATGGTCTGGGTCTGAACCAATTGTTCAAAGGCATGGGCGGTGCAGAATACATCGCGTCGCTGATGACGGGTTACACTGGCGAGACCAAGGTCGAAGCAGGCACAACTTTCTATGAGAACACAGCCTTTGCGGGCGGTTGGATTTCCATGGCGCCGCCCCTGGCGGATGAACAGGTCGAGTTCATCGACGGTCATGAGAATGATCTGGAAAGCCTGTCAAAAGACGTCTCTGCTTTCCTGATGTGGACAGCAGAACCCAAGATGATGGCCCGGAAACAGGCTGGTTTCATCGGCGTGCTGTTCCTGACGGTATTGTCGGTGTTGTTGTATCTGACCAACAAGCGTCTGTGGGCCCCGCACAAGGGCAAGAAGACCTCCTGAGAGGTCTCCTCCTAACAAGATCAAGAAGCCCTCGTATCAGATGATACGGGGGCTTTTTTTATCAAGGAGGTCGTGAGGGGCCAGTCCCTCTGCGCCTGTGGCGCATTCACCCCGGGATAATTGGCGTTAGAAGAGATTGGCCTCAGCAAAAAATCGTGACGGCATGGGCGGATTTTTGGTCATCGAAAGAATGGTCTCAACGCTGGTTTTCAGAGGCTGGGTACTGTCCGAGATATCATACGAGAGGCCGTTATGGACATGTGTATAGTCCTGCGCGGCGCTTCCAGCGGGGCGATCTCCTCGCGCGGTTTCTCGGGCCTTCAGGGTTGCGAGAGGGGCCATCAAGCCGATGAACAGCACATTGTGCGAGGCCAATAAAGCCTGCAACTCTGCATGCCAACCAGGGGTGTCGAGGATATGTTCGACGATCAGATCATTGCCCGCATCGGCAAAGCCGGCAATGGCGCGGTGAAAGCCCGAGAAGAATCTCGGCCGCGCGGTTTTCCAATCTGGGTAAGCAGAAGGTTCCCACGCCCCGCTGTCGCGCAGGTGGTCAATTGAAAGATGCAGATAGGGCCGGTCTGATGCCTCGCGAATTGCGGCGGCAAGCGTAGATTTACCGCTGCTGGACGGGCCGTGAAGAAACAAGATCAAGGCCATGTGGTCGTCCTTTATGAGGTCAGGCGGTAAGTTGTGTGCCCTGTATGCCGGTAATACGGGTCTGTATCAGCGCACCTTCGATTTGTGGGGTGGCAAAACTCACCTCGGTGAATTGCTCAGTACGCCCCATGTTTGGATTTTCCATCAAGACGTTATGATGGCGCCCCAGCTGCTGAGAAAGGTGTTTTGCCACCTGTGCGTCCCCTTTGGCACGAAGACGGGCCGCGCGATCCTTGATTACGTTGCCGTTGACCTGCGACGGGATTTTGGCGGCAGGCGTGCCCTCACGTTTAGAGTAGGGGAACACATGCAGCCAAGTGAGGTCGCATTCGGTCACGAGTTTGAGCGAATTCTCAAAATGCGCTTCAGTCTCGGTCGGGAAGCCCGCGATGATGTCGGCGCCAAAGGTCATCTCTGGGCGCAGTTTGCGTGCGTCTTCGGCGAAGCGAATCGCATCATCACGCAGGTGCCGACGCTTCATCCGCTTTAGAATAAGATCATCACCATGCTGCAGGCTGAGGTGCAGATGCGGCATGAGGCGCGGCTCGGTGGCAATCGCCTGCATCAGATTTTCATCCACCTCGATCGAATCGATGGAAGAGATACGCAGACGTGGCAGATCCGGCACCAGCTTCAGGATTCGCATCACCAGATCGCCGAGTTTGGGCGTTGCGGGCAGGTCTGCCCCCCAACTGGTCAGGTCGACCCCGGTCAGCACAACCTCGTTGTAACCCTTATCCACCAGTCGTTTGATCTGATCGACCACTACGCCCGCTGGAACCGAACGCGAATTACCACGGCCGTAGGGAATAATACAGAAAGTACACCGGTGATCGCAGCCGTTTTGCACCTGCACATAGGCCCGCGAACGCGTACCAAACCCATCGATCAGGTGGCTTGCGGTTTCCGTCACCGACATGATGTCATCCACCAAAACTTTTTCTGTGGTGCCGATAAAATCGGGGCCTTTCGCCATGCGTCGCCAGGTTTCGGGCTGCATCTTCTCGGTATTGCCGATCACCTGCGTGACCTCGCTCATCGCGGCGAATGTCTCGGGTTCAGTCTGCGCGGCGCAGCCCGTGACAATGATCGGCGCATCGGGATTATCCCGGCTCAACTTGCGAATTTCCTGACGGGCTTTGCGCACAGCTTCTGCAGTGACTGCGCATGTATTCACGACCACGGCGTTCTCAAGACCCGCCTGACGGCTCAGCTCCTTCATGGCTTCGGTCTCATAGGCATTGAGACGACAGCCAAGGGTGGTGAATTTCGGCGCACCGCTCACTGGGTGAGGCTTTCAACGAACTGACGGGTGAAGCTGCCATCCGCCACATGCATGGTCGGCCCCGTCATCCAGACGCCGTCCTCGCGCCAGTCGATCCAAAGCGTCCCACCATCTAGGTCAATCTGCACCTTGCGCCCTGTAAGCCCCTTGCGCGCCGCAGCAACCGCTGTCGCGCATGACGAAGACCCCGACGCCAGCGTCACCCCCACACCGCGCTCCCAGACACGCATACGCAGATGATCCGGCCCCACCACATGAGCAACCTGCACATTGGTGCGCTCAGGATAAAGAGGGTGGTGTTCGTAGCGTGGGCCAAACTCCTCCAGCGGAATAAGCTCGGCGTCTTCAACGAAAAACGTGCAATGCGGGTTGCCCATACCAGTTGCCGTAGGCGCGCCCTCAATCGGGAGTTCCAACGTGTCCATCTCTTCGGACAGGGGGATCTCATCCCACAACAGCTGCGGCGCCCCCATATTCACCGATGTCAGGCCGTTTCCTGCATCCTTTGCGGCCAGCTCACCTCGGTCGGTGGTCAGGTTGAGCGCATCTTTGCCGCTTTGATCCATCAAATACCGCGCGATACAGCGAGTCGCATTGCCGCAGGCCGCAGACGTGGAACCATCTGCGTTATAGAAAACCAGATGCGCGTCGGCCGACGCACCCTCTTTGGCAGCAAAGATCACCGCAAGCTGATCGAATCCCATGCCAAGCTGACGATGCGCGATTCCCTTGGCCATAGCCGGAGTGATCTGGATATCCTGCGTACGGGCATCAATAACGACAAAGTCGTTTCCAAGCCCATGCATCTTCATGAACGTCAACATATGATCGGATCCTAGGGAGGTCATGAGCCGCATATAGACTTCATGTGAAAATGAATCCAGAGATAGCGTAGAAAACTTTGAAAAGGGGGTTGACCCTCTGCGGGCTTGACCGTAGAAGCCCCCCCTATCGGAACGACACAGCCAGCAAGGTTGCAGAGTTTCAGCCCAAAATAAGCGCTTGATCCTTCTGGATTAATCAGCTTTAAGGGCAATCCGCAGAGGCGATCAAAAGCTTCTGAACAGAGAGTGGGCCGTTAGCTCAGTTGGTAGAGCAACTGACTTTTAATCAGTGGGTCGCAGGTTCGAATCCTGCACGGCTCACCACTCTTTTCAATGGGTTAGCGACATCGCAGCTTCCCATTTTTTGTTTATAGCAACCACCTAGCTACCACCTTGCATGAAAAAATGTGGTGCCTTGTGGTATTCCGTGTTTTGAGCAGCAGGTAAATTAAGCGGCTTTATCATTGGCTTGCCGGATTTTGGTGGGCGTGGAGGCCGCGCACGGCTCACCGAATTTACGTTAGTGCGAACTAGCAGACCTGTAGCTAGAAATGTCCTTGCATCGCCGGGATAAGCCTCATGGATCAGTCGGATCAAGCGCTCGATCACCTCAATGTATTGCTACAAGCTCTGCCTGTCGAAAACATGCCTATGTCGCTTAGCGAACTTGACGGCTACGTGACCGGCATTCTTGCCTGCAGCGACATTATCGCGCCCTCGGAATGGCTGCCTCATATTTGGGGCGTGACCGGCGAACCAGACTTCCCTAACCAGAAGGCCGCCGACGAAACGATTGACCTGCCCCCCGCGAAATCCCTCACCATGATGTAGAGTCTGCCCAACCCTTAAGGAGCAGACGAATGCGGAAGAGCCGTTTTACCGAGGCGCAGATCATCGGGATGATCAAGGAGCAAGAGGCAGGCATACCAACGACGGAGGTGTGCCGCAGGCACGGGCTCAGCCCTGCAACGTTCTACAAGCTGAAGTCCAAGTACGGCGGCATGGAGGTGTCGGAGGCCGCGAGGCTGAAGGCGCTGGAGGACGAGAACGCCAAGCTGAAGCGGCTGCTGGCCGATACGATGCTGGACAATGTGGTTCTGAAGGATCTTCTGGGAAAGAACTGACGACGCTGACCAAGCGGCGAGAGGCAGCGCTCAGGGCGATGCGGGATCACGGCATCTCGCAGCGCCGGGCCTGCCGGCTTGTCGGTGTCGACCCAAAGACAGTCCGGCGCGAACGCCCGCCGGACTGCCCTGAGATCCGCAATGAGATGCAGCAGATCGCCGGAAAGCGGCGCCGGTTCGGCTACCGCCGGATTGGCGTGTTGCTTGAGCGCAAGGGCATGAGAATGAACCACAAAAAACTGTATCGGCTCTACCGGGAAGAAGGGCTGTCAGTGAAGCGGCGGCGCGGCCGCAAGCGGTCCCGTGGAACGCGCTCCCCGATGCCGGAGGCTGCGTGTCCCAATGCGCGCTGGTCTCTGGACTTCCTGGCTGACAGCTTCGGGGCATCCCGGAAATTCCGCATCCTGGCAGTGATAGACGATTGCAGCCGCGAAAACCTGTGCCTGATTGCTGACACCAGCATCTCCGGCGCGCGTGTTGCGCGTGAGCTGGATGCGCTGGTGCGGATCTACGGTAAACCCGGATGCATAGTCAGCGACAACGGGACAGAGTTCACGAGCCGGGCCATTCTGAGGTGGGCCGATCAGAACGCAATTCCGTGGCACTATATCGACCCAGGGAAGCCGCAGCAGAACGCCTTTATCGAGTCAGTCAACGGCAGCCTGCGCGACGAACTGCTGAACGAGGAGATATTTGACACCCTGGACGACGCCCGCCGGAAGCTGGCGCTCTGGCGTTACGATTACAACACCGTCAGGCCGCACTCATCGCTCGGGAACAAAACACCGGCCGAAGCGCGCCGGACGCTTGAGCAATTTGAGGGCTCCGCGCCCGGCGCGCTTGCCAAGCCCGAAACCGACGACTACCAAAATCAAACCCGCAGACTCTCGTCATGAACGAGGGACCAGTGGGGGGCAGGTCAGCATGCTGGACCCGATTTCAGGATACTTCATGTTTGGGCAGTATGAGGTGGAATTTTCCGACTTCAACAACCGCGCTAAGGTGGCGATAGCAATGGTCGCTGGCGCAAGGTTGACCGGCGGCGATACAACAGCCAAAGACGTTGAAGAGACACGCGCTATGATCACTCAGAAGCGCGACAATGCCATTCGGGCAAAGTGGTACAACAACTGCATGCGCAGCGCGTATTTTTGACCGAACGGCCCGAAGAGGGCGCGGCAGGCTTTGTATTTTTCAGTCGCCAAAGCTCACGTCTGAAGAACCTGCGTCAGCCGCGCCCCCGCAAGAGATTGCATCGCCCACACGACCAGCAGGTTTCCCGTTCACAAAAACTGATCCTGAGCCCCCCGACAAATTCCGCCCGTGAGCCGGAGCCGGACAAACACCGCACCCATGGTCTGCATAGGCATCACCTTGACGAACAACCGCGATTCCGTTCACGTACACGTCAGGAGAGGCTCCCGTCGATGGGGTCGGCGGGAAATGGCATCCGTGTCCGGATCCGATGTCGCCTAGTCGAGTTGCTTTCGGCATTATTTACTCCCCTCTTCCTCGCCGACATCATATTCAGTATCTTTAATTGTTTGCGACCAAATCTCTATCAAGCTGCTGTCGTTTACTTGGCGTATATCACTCCGAAGCATGCGCGACCTTAGAAAACTGGCTATTTGTGGAGGTGAAGTGCGTAGGAGCTCATAAGGCAAATCGAAGTTTAGCGGCCCTTTGAGCGCCGCGATCATGGCGCAAATAGGTAGGCTTTTATTGTTACCCGCCTCTGCTATTTCGGCAAGGCTGTTTGTATTAGGGAGCAATGATGGATTAATAAAACGTGCTGGACGTTCAAACTCAGGAGTGGGCTTGAGTGGGAAAGCAGAAGCTCTCCAACTGCTCCACACATTCTCAATTTGCGCTCCTTTACACCACGAAAGAGCTACCGCGCCGTAAACAGTCATCCCAACATTCTCACAAAACACTTGCCATTTCTGAGCATCAAAATTCACAAGTTTTTTCATAGCTATCATATCGAAGGCATCCAGCGCATCCCCATTCGTTATTCTAGGCTCGGAGCCCTGAGTGTTAAACTGAGTGTTGGCACTGTTATGTATAATAGACCATATCATTGGAGCCGTTGTCTCACCATCATCAAATAAAGATGTTTGGTATATAAAATTCATGCGAACTCCTATTAGGGTTTCAAATTCCGCTCATAGCAGGCAGCAATCTCATTGCGAATGTCATCGAGACTATCCATGGGGTCGCCCCTCATGAGATGAACAGGTAAAGTGCATCTCCCATAAGGCTTAAATTGCTCCTGAAGTCTTGGAATACAACGAAATCCTTCCAATCTCGGAAGTGTACTGCAAGCTTTCAGGGCTTCACGAACGAAAATAAACTGGCCAGACTCATCTGAGTTAACTTCCTTCTCGTATTGCACCGGATCGTAGCAAAGAGAAGAAGCGGGAATTGATTTATTGGGGGCGATATGAGCACCGCTACAAACATCGGAGTTCACAACAGGAATCATCACTCGTGGATCATCAAGTAGTTTCGGGTCTTCCGATGCCATCACAGTTGCTCGCTCAAAGGAGAAGAACTGAAGGGTATCAACATCCAAGAGATTTTCATCTCCACTAGATAGATAGACCTCATCATAAAGAAGAGCCAACTCCATTTCAGATAGGGAAACTATCCCTGACTTTTCCTTCTCAACCAACCCTTCAAATACAGCCCTAAAGCAATTTAGAAGATCCTCCTCTCCAAAGTGTTTAAAGTCACCCTGTAACGCATTGAAGTTTTGGCAAAATGATTGTGCACTATCCAAATCAGCGACTGCAAACGAATAATATGCAACAGATAGGTCACTCGCTTCATTTTTAGGCTTGTAATCCTTTATAGATGCTTGAATTTCTTCCCTGTGCGCCTCTCTGTATTCAGGGTTATCGATGGCAATATATAGCTGTTGCTCCAGTGTCGAAACACTCTCTGTTTCGGAATATGCGTCAGATGGCCTAACGGTCACTAGTATCGCTGAGAAGGTCACAACCTGTATAATGTTGCGAATTAAGGTGTATCTCATGAGTTGAAGTACCTATCGGTTTCTTCCAAGACTGGGATGGCATTTTGATCAAACGCAAACGCGATTGCGAACTTTCCACTTTCACGTTCGGGCATGCCAGATATAGACATCGCAAGAGCGATCGTGAACTTTTCTACGTCGGTATAGAAGGGTTGGGCTTTGGAGATATAGTGATTGATATCAGAACAGGATTGGAGCATAGCCGAACTGGATAAGCGGTGTGTGAACCTCGCTACATCTGTCGACTTGCGAAACTCAAACGCGCCAGATGTGGCCAGTTGATCCCAAATGCCTAACACTTCACCCATACCACCAGAATTTCGGCCAAGTCGCCTCAAATGTTGGCCTACGCTATTAATAGTACGCCTTGAATACCCCTCTTGCTCGAGTGCTCTAATACCCCATTTCCCATACTTGTTGATAAGAGCCGCCATCGGATTTGAAGTAGGCACGGCAGAAGCTGTTGCATTTGGGATCACATTGGTCAGTCCATCGTCGACAGATAGAGTTGGGCTATCCTCTACGCTAGCTGCTGCCTCGGACATCGCCTGCGGGCTGATGCGTGCGTCGCCGCTCCACGGCTGGTAATGTGTTAGCATACCACGTGTAGACACCACGGCTTCCCAGCCAAAACTCACAAACAAATGGTTGATAGTACGAAGTACAGTCAAATCGACACCCTAATTCAAATCAATTTTGCCAGCTTTGATTTTGACATCGTTCAAAGCGGTTAAATCAATGCTTGTACCATTTATTGTTATCTTCCCATCGTCAGTGAAGCGTAAGTTAGCTGCCCCGCAAACAATGGAGAACTCTTTTCCCGCATACACCGACACAACATCTGCTGAACTTATTTCAGTTAGGTTGGTGGAGCCAATCGCAACTCGATCATTTGAAGAAATTCGCTTCTCTGTTTCGACGGTCTCAACAAACGATCCACCTGTCGAAATATTAACAGACTTTTCTACTTTTAATGTAAATCGGCCAGGTTCGGTTGATAGGGTATCTGCCGCATCAAGTTCTGAAGCGATACCCTTTATACCCTCGGGGTCTTTCGTGAATTCGGGCCTTATCAACTTTCCTTTGCTGATTGCTCCGACAGTAATTTGCGCCGACCCACCAATCTGTTGAACTGCGTCGTGAGAAACTTCAGTAACCTTACTTCGCCCAACAGATTGGACCCAGTTATTGTCAATCCGTTCGGTATGGTTATGGCGAATTTTTTCGTTTCGATCTCTTTCAGCGTGAATAAATATCTCTTCTTTGCCCGTCTGATCTTCGAAACGTAGCTCGTTGAAACCTTTCCCTTGATGAGTATCAGTCTTGAATGTTGAGCGTGTCTTATGCTCTGGGAGCTCGTAAGGCGGCCGGTTCTTGCCGTTATATACACAGCCAGTGACAATCGGCTTGTCTGGGTCACCTCGCAGATGCTCAACGATGACCTCCATGCCAATGCGGGGGATGACCATTCCACCCCAACCCTTCGACGCCCAGTTCTGGCTAACCCGAACTCGCATGCTGTGCGTGCCGTCGAGATCCCAGTGAAAGCGGCACAAAATGCGACCGTGTTCATCACAATCGATCTCGCCTTCGCCAACCACAACTGCGGTTTCTGGCCCCTGCACGCGTGGCCCTGCTGTGCGGCGCTCGGGGCGAAACGGCGCATCATCAGGGATCAGCACATAGGCCCCGTCATATGGTGCGTCATCCGCTCCCGCGCTCCCGGACCCATAGGCCTGCGCCCTGAACCGATGGGTGGCCTTGAGGCATACGAATGTGCGCCCCGTCGCATTGGGAACGTCATCCCCGGCCAGTGTGACGCGCCAACCCGCCCCCAAAGAGACCACATCGCCCTCGGCCCGGTGGCGCGGGGCCTGACCGCGCTCGGCCTCAAGGCGGCGCGAGACCACACCCCGACCTTCGCCTTGGTTGAGGTAGTCGCCCGGCCAGTCATAACTTTCGATATCGCCGCTTGGATGAGACGCATCAGAGAGCTGGTCCACTTCCTGCGCCGATGTGGGGATCTTGAAATTATACTCCGTCAGCCGCACCGCGCCGGTGGTGATCCGCTCGGTCGCGGACCAATGGCGGAAATGCTCCTTCTCGTGCCGGTGATAGCCTGCGACACCAAAATACGGGCGCGAGGATCCCGGTACCTCGGGCAGGCTGATCGCTGCATCGGTGAGCAAGAGCGTGTGTGATCCTGCCTCGTGCCGCCACGACCATGTGATACCAAAGCGCTCCAACTGGCGGCGGATGAAATCCGCATCCGACTCGCCGTATTGGACGGTGTATTCCAGAACCGGGTAGTCATCCATCACCCGCAGCTCAAGGTGAGGGTTGCCGAGGGCCGCGTAGGAGCTGAGCACCTCTTGCACAATCTCGATGACGGTTTTGTTGTGGAAGATCCGCATGTTGCGCCGCAAGCTGGCCACATGCAGCCAGGGGCGTAAGGTCAGATCATAGCGAAACCCGTTCTCAAAAGCACCGCGTTGCTCCGCTTCGCAGACGATCCCATCAAAGGCCCGCACGCCCTGAGCATGATTGATTTCAACGGTGGCATGGGTTCCAAGAAGAGCGCTGAGATCGAGGGTGTTCTGGGTTGAGAGCGCTTCAACCCGCCACTCGAAATCCCCCGAAAGCTCCTCCGTGCCATCCATCCGCAAAAGCACAAGCGCGTCGGATCCCAGCACAGTCGTCAGACGCCCGAGCCGGGCATCCTGAGTAAATACATTCATAAAACACAACCCTTGAAGTTGAACGAGAGCATATCGGTCTCGCCTTAAGGATCAAGGGCGGCAAATCCCTACCTGTGGGGAAAATCACGATGGTGCAATCACATCGGAGTGATACTACGACACCGATCACCGTTGCAGGTTGGGCAACCCGCGCGTGAAGCACAGCTGCTACTTAATAGCTGCACCAATAGCTTGGCCAATGGCATTCGCAGCCTTAAGCGCTGGGTCGGCGTCAACATGTGCGTAGCGCGCTGTTGTTTGCGTTTGTGTATGTCCCAGCAAGCCCCAATGATGGGAAGCGCGACACCTTGGCCAACGGCAATGCTTGCAGCTGTGTGACGCAAGTCATGAATGCGTAAGTTCTCAAGCTCCGCCTCTTCGCAGATCAGCTTCCAAGGCTTAGACACGTTGACAATGGCTTTGTCTGCTTTTGCACCCGGAAACACAAATTTGGACGATTGGTGGCGGCTCGTGATCCTTTGGTTTTCGAGTACGGTAATCGCCTCATCGCTCAAGAACAGTGGCTTTGCACCTGTCTTGCTGTCGGGAAGAGCGATGATACGGCGTTCCCAATAAATCCAGTTCCATTCACAGTTTGAGATTTCACTGCGCCTTGCACCAACAAGCAACAGTAGGCGAAACAGGTTTGCCATATCAGGCCAAAGAAGCCCCAAGTCGACAAGGTTTGTCAGAGCGGCACCAAGTCTTTCCAGTTCTTCCGTTGACAAGTAACGCTCACGCTTACCTTCACGATGGCGGGTTACATAACGGCATGGGTTGGTGCCCTGATCCCGCCATTCCCAGATTTCTGCAAGGGTCATCATCTTCGACAGAACAGCGATTGAACGGTTGGCTTGGTAGGGCGTATCACTCATAGACCTGTGCAAGCGGTCGACATCCGCACGTGCGATATCAGCAACGCGCCGCTTGCCGAGGGCTGGTTCCAGAATGTTCTTCCAGAGCGAACGATAATCTCTGATCGTCGCAGGCTTGAGCCGCTTCATGTCAGACTCTTCGAAGCGATCCCAGAGGTCGACAAGCGAAGGCGCTTTACGTTTCTTGATCTTGTCGCTTTGCGGGTCCTCTCCCCGCGCGACCATGGCCGCACATTCCAAAGCGATGTTACGGGCTGTTTCCAGTGGGATTGCGCCATAGTTGCCAATCGTCATCCACCGCGTTTGGGCGCGCCGCCCGCCTCCGTGAGTACGGTACTTATATATGTAGCGTTTTTTGCCCGATTGTAGGACTTTCACGCCAAACCCAGCTAAGCTGTCATCCCACAGGTAGGTCGGTTTAGCGGGATCATACTCAGCTGTATCAATTCTGCGTTTGGTTAGTTTCATTGGAAGCCTTTGACTCTTCGCAATGCGCTGTAGCAACCACCCAGCTACCACCGTGCATGCCATTGTGTGTCAAAACAAAGTACATTAGGCCGCCAGACCTTCAAGCATTAACAAGCAAAATCAACATGTTATGGTGCATTGTGGCGCTATATAGCAAAGCGTGGAAGAGCACTAATTTCAAACTTTTAATCAGTGGGTCGCAGGTTCGAATCCTGCACGGCTCACCACTCCTCACCATTACATATCTCCTTTCAGGGGGGGGGTAGGCGTTGCGTTGACGAACTTTTCGTCATGGTTCGTCAAGTTTTGCTGGCCATTGGACCTCGCGATGAGTTTTTCCATTGCTGACGTGGCCAGATCTTCCCGGCCAGCGGCTTCGGTGTAGAGTTGAACCAGCGCCAATGTCTTGTGGCCGGTTACTGACGCGATTTCGTGTGTCGTTGCGCCAGCTTCTGCCAGCCGCCGAGCGCAGGCTTTACGCAGCCCGTGGGAGCTACACGCGGGCAACTCCGCTTCATTTCACCAGCGCCGCATTGCGTTCCCTAGCCCCGCAGCTGCACGGCTCTTTCCAGAAGATGTCGCCAAAAAGGTTCGGTCGCTTGGTAAAGCCATCAAGACCTCAGCTAAATCTGTGTGCACCGGGATGCTGACCTTAGTACCACCAGATCGAGACGTCTTTTGGCGACGGTATTCGATTCTGCCATCTTTCAGATTATCAGGTCCCAGTTGCACAGCATCAACGCGTGCTACGCCTATATAGAGCATCAAGGTCACCGCGAGGTGAGCGAGGCTGCCCGGTTTATGGACTGCAAAGAAGCGCGCTATTTCCTTCTCTTCCCAAGAGTGAAAGCCCGTGCCGGACGTGCGGTAAGGCTTTGTCGCTCGGGCCGGATTGTCTGCTCGCCAAGCGCATGTTCAGCAGAGAGGACATTCTTGTGTCGGCCAAACGGCTGACGGCGCTTCCTGGAATTTTTGTGCAAGACACTGATGACCCGGTTACATATTTACATTTTGTGATGGATCAACATGAAGTGAACTTTGCAGACGGCCCCCCAACAGAGAGCTTCTATTGCGGGCCAATGGCAGTGCATCTGTTGGATGAAGCCGCCCGCGTCGAGATCGACGCGTTGTTTCCCGGCTTGACTACATCTTCTAAGATTCCAAAAGCTGCTCGAACAATTCCCTGCGGCAGCCAGCAGAAAAAACTGATCGAGCGACACAGAAAAAACCGCAAAGCACTCCTCAACTACGCATTCTGATCGAGGGCAACAGGCCATGGCTTGCCCCTTCTTTCAGATCCACAGGTGAACAGGGTTGGCGCTTCAACTGCGGACCACCAACCTTGCCCTTGGCACACGAGCACATCTCCCTATTGTGCATTCAGCCTCGATGGTGGCTCAGGCATCGATTTCATCTTGATTGATCTGCGGGCAGCGGGTAGATCAGCTTTCGCTTCGCCTCAATAGCTCAGCTGGTAGAGCAGGTCCTTCGTAAGGACAAGGTCGGGGGTTCGAGTCCCTCTTGAGGCACCACCCACTCTTTTGATGGTGGTCAGGCTCACTCAAATATCTGCAAAATATGGGTTATGTGCTAGGGGATGCGGCTGCCGCTTGCCTATGAAGCGTAAAAATGCGCATGTTGTTACGCATATTTTCCGCATTTAGAGCGTGGTGCGTAATTCATGGCGACGTTTCGCAAAACCAAGACAGGCTGGCGGGCCGAGGTAGCAAGAGCAGGAGTGCGCGCCAGCAAGGTCTTTCCCTCAAAGAGAGAAGCGCAAGATTGGGCCAGCCGCAAGGAATATGAGATCCTGAACGGGTCGAAGATCTCCGCCAAGATGAAGCTGCGCGACCTCTTTGAGCGGTACGCCCGTGAGGTGAGCTCGAAGAAGCGCGGATATAAATGGGAAGCGCTCCGCTTGAACCGATGGGGTCAATCTGATCTTGGCGACAAGAGCCTCTCCGAACTCTCGCCTGCAGATTTCGCCGCGTGGCGTGACGCCCGGTTGCAAAAGGTGGCGTCCTCGACAGTGCGGAGAGAAATGACCCTCATGGGGTCTGTGTTCTCCGTGGCTCGGCGGGAGTGGGGATTGATGGGAGATTCACCTCTGACCGATGTGCGCAAGCCGCAAGAGTCAGCTGTGCGGGATCGCTTGCCGACGAACGCGGAGCTGGAACGGCTTGAGCTCTCCGCAGGCAATGACCTCAGCAATGCGACGTCACGCGCGTTTCACGCATTTTTGTTTGCCGGAGAAACAGCAATGCGTGCCGGTGAAATCGTCGGCATGAAGTGGGAGCATATCGACCTTGAACGCCGGGTTGTGGATCTGCCCATGACCAAGAACGGAACCTCACGCCAGGTTCCGCTTTCACGCCGCGCCGTGGAGATGCTGGGGAGTTTACCAGAATCTGATCCCGTGTTCGCACTCGACTCGCGGCAACTGGACGTTTTGTGGCGCAAGGTGAGGGATAGAGCCGCGGTTGAGGGGCTCACGTTTCATGATTCACGGCATTGGGCGATCACGCAGCTCGCCAAGAAACTCGATGTGATGGATTTGGCGCGGATGGTCGGCCATCGTAACGTGAACCAACTTCTTACCTACTACAACGAGAGCGCCGAAGACCTGGCGAAGCGGCTTGATCAATGATCGACGGTTGTTTCATCGATCAAAGATCGCGAAAAGCTAGCGGTTGTGGTCACAGGCAATCGGCATCTGTTTGCACGCCGACTGGTGATCCTAATATTTAAGAGTACTGCAAATGTACCGATACTACGCTCTGTTTAATGGTCAGCTTAGCGCAGGCACCCGACCCACGCATTAGCCGGGCCTCCTCATAGCTGACCAGCGCTGCCAGCTCATCCCGGTACTTGGGGAGAGCTCCCTTGCTGCGGCGCTGCCCGTCTAATGAGGCATTCGCTGCGCCCGCGAAAAATTGGGCTTGCCGATAGTCAGGAATTCAGCCCTGCAAAAATGGTCCAGCTTGAGGGCAAGTGCATGTTTAGCCTGCGTTTCATCGGGATAACGGATGCTTAGGCCCGTCTCGCCATGGTGGAGTAGGCTTGGATAGCGCTCAGAGGATTGCTTAAACGCGATTGCGGGACACCCATACTTGCTAGCAACATGAGAACCGCACTGTTAGGAGAAGCGATGATTTCTTTACGCCGACTCGTCAATATGTAAGAATCAAGGTCAGATTGGACCAATCGTGTGCTAGACTTCCAAGCAGGCAGGAACTCGGACTATGGAATTCCCAGAACGACCAAGAGTTGTATACGGACGGAATCCGTTGGTCGAGGTCGTGTGCCAGCTACGCTTTCCACGCCTTTTGCTGCTTGATCGTGAAGTGCCTTCCGAATTTCAAACGGCAATCGGTAAAGACTTTCCAATCGTGGATTCGAGAGAAGAAGTCAGGCTTTCTTTTTCGAGAGGCTCTCAGAGCCCTACGCCGATGAGCCACAGACAAGTGTATGATTTCTCTACGGGCGATAAAAAATATATAGTCTCCCTGTGCAGCGACTTTTTGGCGGTAAAAACGCAAGCCTATGAGCGCTGGGAAGCCTTTCATGCGGTTCTTCACACTGCAATGAGTGCACTCATGGCCAGCTATGACGTACCGCATTTTACCCGAGTTGGCCTAAGATATGTCAATGTTATAGACAAGTGTGAGATCGGGTTGGAGGATGCTAGCTGGTCCGAACTGCTTAGAACCCCAGCGCTCGGTTTGCTGGCGGACAACGATGTTTCGCTTTCGGATATTGGTGAGCAATCATCTACTACTCTAATTAAGCTCAATGAGGGTAAGGTCGTCGTACGTACTGGGCTGCACTTTCCCAGCCCAAATGAGGCGCCGATGTTTAAAGTGGACTCAGATTTCTTTCTTGACGACCAAGTGGAGGGAGTAGAACGTGCAACTAACTTACTCGGATCATATAACCAAGCCGCAGGAAATGCATTCCGATGGTTCATCACCGACCGACTACACGATCAGCTCGAACCAACTGATCCGTGAGTTCGTTCGAGGCCAAGTTGGGCGCTATTTTCTGGTTCAAAAGCAGCTAGACTGCCATTTTCTTGATTTGCTTGATCGGACGCCCGGGACGCCAGATTCGCTTGTGCCAGATATTGGTGGCACATCCGATTCGACGACAGTTGGGTTCATCGACGTGGATGAACAACCAGTTGATCTCAGTTGGCTATCTGCAGCACTCAACTCCGGTGAGCTTGAGCAGCCAAGTGTGGCAAACTTGACGAGCTGCATTCAAGGGATCAATGGGCTGATTGCGAGGGGTAAATTTGGCCTTCTGAGTAAAGTGATTGGCAGTGCAAATTTGGACGGTATGTCAAATGAAACTATGCTTGCTTTTGTAAGATCATCTTTTCCAGTTCGTAATCGCATCTCCAATTGGAAGCGTTTTGCTAGAGATGTGCAGGCTGAACTCGATAGACGAGGAAAAAACGGCGTACAGCTCATGAAAGGTCTGGTCTGACGAATGCCTGTAGTCGGTGGTGCTGATAATTCGCTAGAGGAGCATCATTTCCTTGGCCTCGCTATAAAAAACATTGCCGGCGACCAAAACCACTGCGGCGTCTTATACCGTCTCGATAGTGGCGAGATCCGTATGCTACACTTGGCCTTCCATTACGATCTACGCGATGAGAAGCTGAAGCCGGACTATTTGTGTGCACCAGCCGGTCTCGAATTTGAGAACCAGCTTGTTGTAGCTGCCTACGCCTCTGCCATCGCCAACTCAAAACCCAGTATTCCCTACGGTTTCGACGCGAATGGAATGATTTTTGATGACGAGAGTGGCGAGTTATTGGAAGCACCAGCCGGCAAGGGCCTCACCTGCGCCACCTTCGTCCTGGCGCTGTTTCGGACTCTAGGCTTCGAGCCTTTAGACGAAGAAACTTGGCCCACACGCGATGAAGATAAGCAGTGGCAAGATCAGATCATGCAAGCGATGATGGATGCTGGAGCCAGTCAAAATCACATTGATGCTGTTATTAACAATGGACAATCAAGACGGTTTAGACCCGAGGAGGTTGTTGGAACTTCGGTGACCAGTTACGAGGAATGGGCCATTGGTTTTGATAGGGCGAAAGTGATCGCTCAAGAGGTGCTGGATGATATTGCAGCTTGATCTCACCAGCCTCGGCTAGCGGCACGTCCCTAGAGTTTGTTGTGTTGGATGGAATTGAAGCCGTTCAAACCCAAGCGTGGAGCAAGAATCTGATTTTAATGAGAAAACTGCAAGGGATGGCTGTCTACGAACCTACAGCCTACTGATTTAAAGTCAGTTGCTATACTAGCTGAGCTTGCGGCCCATAGATGCACTCTCCGCCTCCACTCGCGGCCAGATTAGCTGAGCTGAACACGGCGGGTCTTGCCGCTTCCGCTGGCTTTCAGTTCTCCGCTATTGATCTTGCGCCGAATGGTTGACGGGTCGCATTTTAAGATGCGCGCAGCCTCGGGAATGGAAAGCCAATCCTCCCGACGCGACAGCTCTGCCGATGCAAGCAGCTTTTCGATCTTCGTGAGGCGATCAATGAGGTCACTGAGCGCGCCAGCATCAACCGCGATAAGTTGTTGGGTCATATGCTATCCTTCATTGCTGCGGGAGCAATCATGTCTTTGGTTTGTATCGTGAGTGGTGGTCAGCGCGTTGCTGGCGCTAGGGCTTGGCCATTGTAAGGGCAATCCGGGCGGCCATCGCTGGCGCGGCGGGGTACGCGTGCAGAGGCGGTCTTGATCCAATCGCTCAGCGCGCCCTGGCGGGATGTGCCGGTGCTATGAATGCCCAGCAGATCCACCAGCCAGAGCGCCTCGTCATAACCCCATGCATCTGACATGGGCGCTGTGATGCGCCCGCCGAGGTCTGAGAATTGTTCGGACCTCTTGCGCATCGGAGTCGCTCTGAGCGTCTCCGCCGCGGCGTATAGCGCGAGGGTGTTGATCGCGGTGGATGATGCGCGGGCGGTGGGCAACTTGGAGGATTGAGCCGCCCGCGCCTGATCCGCACCGCGAGAGCAGTGCGAAACCTCGGTGTTGGCTACGCCGCGCAATCCTCCAACGCGGCACAGGTGTTCAGTGACCTCAGGCAGGCGGAGCCCGTGGGGGTCGTCCGCCATGGGTGCGGAACCTTGAGAGATAGGGTTTGTCATTGCGGGTGCGCCTCGCCTTACGCCGCATGGGGGCCGTGTGGGGTGATCTGGCGATCTGCCATGACGCGGCGCACCTTGTGGCCGACACGCTCCAAGACCTGCTCGGTCGGCTCTGGCGTCGGCGCCGGGCGCTCGACCAGATGCGCAGCTCGCAGGCGCGCCGGGTCAAAGCCCTGACCGCGCGCGGCCTTCAATGTTGCCCAGGCTGTTGTGAACAGGTGCGGGCTGTCGAGGTGTTCCTCGGGCGACCCTGCGATCTGCTGCGCGTCCCGCAGCACAGTTTCCAGTCTGTCTTCCATTCAATCCTCCATCGGTTGATGGGAGATTGATAGATGGGGACAATATTCCCTGTCAATGAGAAATGGGGATATTTGTCCCGCAATTGTGCGCACGACGCCCCATCCCCTTTGCTCAAAGGGAGATTCGGGAAGCGTAGAATTTCTATGAGAGTTAGCTTAGAGCCTTCTGGCGAGGTCTGACGGCCAGTGTAGGCGAACGCGTGCAGCCCACTTGAGCCGAGTGTTCCAGATATTGTTCGCGCCTGGGTTCAAGCTGATCAGATGGAAAAGGCCGGGTTCATCTCCAGCTTTTACCTGCTTTACCCACCCCATGCCTTCTTCATCTTCACACACACATCGATGCCCGATGACATCACTAGGCACACTGTCATGACCATTTCGCGAATAAAATAGAAGGTCACCTGCCGAATACACAGGCTCCATGCTATCACCTTCAACCTCAACAGCGACTACGCCACTGGGAGAGAGTCCTGGTGGGCAAATTACCTGCGGCCCGTCGCCCTTTGCATATGCGTCAAATACAGGGACAGAAGCACCGGCACCTACCTTGCCTGCGATGGCGATGGTGGGCGTTCCTTCGAATTCACCAGCCATAAAGCTCTCAAGTGAGATGCCAAGAGCGGCAGCTATGCGAAGTGCATCTTCAGCATTGGTGCTCTGGGTTTTGCCCTGGTTGATTTTCTTGAGCTGCTCATACGAAACCCCAGCCTTTTCGGCCAGTTTTCGCATCGATAGCCCAGATGCTGACATGGCCCCATTGAGCGCTTCTCGGAATGATAAAGGCATGTGGAGACAATAGTCCCGCAATTCCTTTATCGATAGGAGATGATTGTCCCTTGCGTGGTGGGGATTATAGTCCCTATATAGTGACATGATGAATGCTCAGCTTATTTCTGAAATTGAGTGCTATGCGGCTGAAAGGCACGTTGCACCAGCCACCGTTACAAGTCGCGCGGTTGGAAACAGTCGGCTCTATCGCCGCTTGAAGGACGGGAAAAGCTGCACGCTTTCCGTCGCCGAGAGGTTGCGTAAGTACATGGCTGATAATCCGCCATCTAGCGAGGGAGATCTCGCCGCATGAGCCGCCCGCGTCTAACCCTGATCGTGAATAATGACGTGCCATGCGATCAGCCTGGCACGTCAGCTGACCAAGCGTCTTGGTCAAATCAGTTGGACCCTTATGCGCTGAAGATCAGCGCGCCTGACCTTTGGTCGGCCTATTTCCACGCGCGGTTTCACAGCCCGCGCGAGGTGGCGCTGTTTTGCGATGTCTCGTTTCAGACTGCGCTCAACTGGTGGGGTGCGGTGACAGCGCCCGCCAGCCATACCGCCTTGCTGATGATCCTCACCGATCCCGGCGCGGCGGCGTTCTTCCAGGATCAATTGGCGAGGGCCGCATGATGTTGCAGAGATCCTCACCCCGCATTGAGCGGATCGCCTATCAAATCTGGTGGCTGATCCATGACAGCGCAGGAGAATGCACCCTGCGGGATATGGCCGAATTTACCGAGGCCTCGATGCAGACCTGCTCGCAGATCTGCCGTTATCGCGGCTGGGCCGGTTCCTATCGCAAAATGGCGCGGAGCAACGCGCTGGATGACGGCCCGCTGATGATTGAGGCGCTGGATAGCGAGCTCTCGTCTCTGTTCGGAGAGGCAGCCTGATGTTCGGCGCAACAGGGGGCCGCTATGGCGCTTGATCCAGTTCGAGATGCGCGCGGCGCACCGCGCTACCGCTGCATTTGCGATGACTGCGGGCGCGAAGACACGGTCGCGGCCCGCCATGGGCGGGATGGCAGTGACGGGCACGGCCAGGCGGTGTCCAAAATTCAACGGTTGGGGTGGTCCTACATCGGCAAACGACTGCGGTGCGGCACCTGTGAGGCAAAAAGAAAGGTGGAGAAAATGGCAGCAAAAACAGAGCAGAAAACACCTGCCGAAACGGCCCCGCGTGAACCGACGCGGGTGCAAAAGCGCGAGATCATGGATATCCTGAGCGAGGTCTACGATCATGATCGGCAGTGCTACTGCGGTGGCGAAACCGATGACACAGTGGCCAAGGTGCTGAACGTCATGCCCGGCTGGGTCGCCGGCATCCGGGATGAGTTCTTTGGGCCGGGTGGCAGCAATGACGACATGGCCGTCCTTGGTGATGAAATCCGCAAGTTCATGCAGGACACGCAGGCACGCCTGACGGCCGCGAAATTGGAGGTGGAGAGCCTGGAGGCTGTCATCTGTCGCGTGTCCTCGATGGCCAAGACGCTGGATCAGATCAAAGACGCCGTTGGCCCGCGTAATCTGGTGAGGGTCAAATGACACAGGTTGCGCAGGTCAAACTGGTGGAGGCCTCAGATCTGCCGGAATACCCGATCTCGGCTGAAAGTCGGTTGGACTCGCATTACTTCATGCCGTTCAACCATGATCGCTATGACCGCAGTGATTTTCGGCGCAAGGCCTACCGCGATCCGGAAGTCGGCTTTTTTGGTATGGAGCTGTTCTTCAAATCGCATGGTGAGGCCCCCTTGGGGACCTTGCCCAGCGATGACGACAGTTTGGCCTTTCTGCTGGGTTTGCCGCTGGAGCGGTGGATCTCGCTGAAAGAGCGGGCATTCAACCCGCTTTATAACTGGCACCCGGTGCGCTGTGACAATGGCGCAATTCGCCTGGCGCATCCTGTGGTGCAAGAGGTGATGGAGGCCGCGCTGCGCGGTCATCTGGAGCACAAGGCCAGCAATGAAGATAAGGCGGTCTATGCACGGCGCAAACGGCTGATCGAGGTGCTGCGCGACATCGGCTGCAGCGAGGATCTGTGTTCCGATGAGCTGGCCGTGGCTTGGGTGGATGACTGGCTACTCAAACACCACCCCGGTCAGAGGCGCATGCCGCAGTTCCAAGCCTCCATCGGGCGTGCTCTCAAAGAGGCCGTATCTGAGGGCATTGTGGGTCGTCCACGCCGCGCTCCCTGAAATCATTGAAGAAATCCGGCCACCTGTGGGCGGAACAGAACGGAACATACCAGAACAGTTCCGAACAGAATGGAACAGTTCCAGACATAAGAGAGGAAATGAAATGAGAGAATATGAAATGAGATTTCGTTCCGCTCCCACTCGGGCCGAGCAGCCTGTGGATATGTCGGAACGCTGAGAAGAAGAGGTGCAGGAATGGATGCGAAAGAACAGGCAGCCGGTGAGGCGCGCGTACAGGAATTGTTGATCACGCCGCTGGAGGCGTTGGGGCTGGCGCGGCCCTCGACGCTGACGAAGGCGCAGTTTGCGGTAATGCTCCGTGAGCTGCGTCAGAAGCTGGCGTATATGACCCCGGCCAACCTTGCGATCTTGCGGGATTGGGTTGAGGCGCACCCGGGCGGTAAAGATAAGGATCGGTTTCCGATTGGGCTCAAGATCCTGAACAAGGCGCGCGATATCCAGTTCCCGGACAGCGGGCCTTCGCCGTTGTTGTTGAAGGCCTTTGCAGACGGGCTTGGATATAAGGCACTTGCTGAGGGCTGGGCACCGGAGTTGCTGCGTTACCTGCGCGGTGCGCGTGTCTGGCCAGGGCCATATACAATCACCCAGATCCGCAATGAGGCGGATGGCGCGGTGCGCCGGATGGCGGATATCGAGATGCGCGCTGGCCGTGGGGACCGGTTGTCGATCGAGGATGAGAGCTTTCGCGCGCGGCGGTCTGAAGCGCTGCAGAAATGCCGGGAGATTGCAGACCAGGCGCAGCGGGGTGCAGCAGCATGAGCGAGCATGTTGTGATCGTCGCATCTGATGGCGTGGCAGATCTGACCCCTGTGGCAAAGTTCATGACGGCACGCCGACTGCGCCTGCAGGCAGAGGCGGACCGCATTGAAGCAGTGAAAGCGCGTGGTCATGTGCCCGAGGTTTGCGGTGATGCCATCCCTGAGGCCCCTGCCCGGGGTGCCATTCGTGTTTTCCAACCGATGAGCCTGTTTCCTGACGGCGAAAACGACTGGAAAGCCCGCCCTTCGGGCTATCGTGGCCGCTCGGCCATGCAGAGAGCAGATGTGTTTGACGTCATGACAGCCAAGGCGGCCAGCAACGGCAAGCCCGCGCCGTTCACCCGCGAACAGGTGGCGGCGGGGCGATACTATCGGGATTTGGTGGAGCGTCACGCCTGCGCCGGTGTCCGGTGTTCGTCTGTTGAGGCACTCCGCAGTGGCGGGGGCGGCAGTGGCAGCTTCATTGATGCGGTGCTGCGAGATCGCGAAGAGATTGAGCGCATCCATAGGGGTATCGGCACTGGTACGGCCATGGCCGTGCGCAAGATCCGCCCGTCCAAACGGGGCTCACGCGTGAACATCACGGATCGGCGGCTGGTGGATATGGTGTGCCTGGAGGATAAGCCGATCAGCGCAGTGCTGCGGGCGCATGGGTGGAGTGTGCGGGGGCAAACGTCCGGTGCGCTGCGGCAGGCTTTGGTGGGGGCATTGGGTCGGATAGTTCGTGTTTCAGTGTAAGCAACGCAGGCACCTACAATCCTGTCACAGTGGAGTGGGTCGCGGTCACCCATGCGCCGATATCTCACTGGTGGTTGTCTATGCGTTAGGCAACCATCGCCCGACAAGCCCAACCATCGAATATTGTGTGGCACTCAACCAGCGTTTCAAGTATCAAATGGGCAGACTGTGACGCCCATAAGAAGGCTGTCAAATCACTAGAAACAAGCACTCACGCCGCCATTAATGTTTGATTTAGCAACAAAAAAACACAACTCTTTAAATTTTCTGGATTTATTCGCCGGCGCTGGCGGCCTATCTGAAGGTTTTATTCGAGCTGGCTTCATGCCCATCGCCCATGTGGAGGCCGACACTGGAGCTGCGTTCACTCTGCAAACTAGAGAAGCGATGCACATTCTGAAAGCTCATGATGAACTAGAAACCTACACTTCTTATATCTCAGGCAAAATTAGTAGAAACCATTTATACTCTTCAGCTTTCAAGTTTGGTCCATCTTCAATAATCAACGCTACTATTGGCAGGCAAAATCTCGATAATATATTCTCTCGAATTGATGCTTTGGTTGGCAATCAAAAAATTGATCTAATTATCGGGGGGCCTCCTTGTCAAGCCTATTCACTTGTCGGGCGAGCACGCTCGCAACTTAAAATGGTGGGCGATAAAAGGAATTATTTATTTATTTATTATGCTGAATTTCTAAAAAGATACAGGCCGCAGATATTCATTTTCGAAAATGTCGTAGGCCTCCTTACCGCTCGGGAAACTGATGGGACCCGCTACTTGGATATGATGATTTCTCTTTTTAGAGAGATTGGATATTCAATAGAGTTTCGAGTACTTTCAGCAGATGAGTACGGGGTACCTCAGAAACGCAGGAGAATAATACTTGTGGGGAAAGCGGGAAAGCATGACGGTTTCTTTCCTGAACCAGATAAAGTTCCAGTGGATTTCTTAGTCAAAGATGCGATTGGTGACTTGCCACCGTTAAATGCTGGCCAAGGAGCTCCTTACAATACCAAAATAAGGAAGGCACCTAGCCACTGGCTAGTGGAAAGTGGTTTGCTCTCAGGAAGCGGAAGTATCACTTGGCACGATGCTCGCCCACACAACACAAGGGATCTGGAGATTTTCACTGAAGTCGTTAAAAGGTGGAGCGAGAAAAGGGAGCGTTTGAGTTACAATGACCTCCCTGAGGGGTTAAAGACACACAAAAATAGAAATTCATTTCTGGATCGCTTCAAAGTCGTCGCTGCAGACTTACCGGCTTCTCATACAGTGGTGGCTCATATTGCAAAAGATGGGAACTACTATATTCATCCAGATATTTCGCAAAATAGATCACTAACCCCGCGCGAAGCAGCAAGAATTCAAACTTTCCCTGATGATTACTTTTTCGAAAGCGCCAGCGGCAAACCAAGTCGCACCTCCGCATTTAAACAGATTGGAAACGCTGTGCCAGTTATTCTGTCCGAAAAAATCGCTAACACACTGATAAGGAGCTGGTGATGGGTAACGATAGTGCATTTTCGATCAGACCCGCAGGCCGCCACATTCTTACTATCGGCAGGGATCTAATTCAAGATCCATATGCCGCTGTGGTGGAGTTAGTTAAAAATTCATTCGATGCGGATTCTGAATTTGTTGAATTAAAATTTATTGGGAATGCTGATACCGAAGAATATAAAATAATCATATCAGATGGCGGCCATGGGATGTCTAGAGAAGATGTCATTGAGCGTTGGATGGTACCTTCGACAGACGATAAGCTAAAACGAAAAGAAAGCCCATCAGGAAGAGTGCTGCAAGGCAGAAAGGGTGTCGGACGTTTCGCAGCATCCATTTTGGGAAATGATTTGCTATTGGAAACCACTACAAAGTGCGGAGAGTCGACCTCTGTATTTGTAGAATGGGAAGAATTTGCAAATGCGGATTACCTAGATCAAGTAGAACTGTTGATTGAGACTCGAAAACAAAGCTCCGCACCCGGAACTAAACTAACGATCACGGGTAGTAGCGCTGGGTTCGGTGAGTGGGACGATGCGCAATTTCGTAGATTGAAATATGAATTGCGTAAACTTACGCCTCCGGCGGCCGCAGTATCTCACTGCAAACTAAAGCAAGAAAATTTTGATATTCGATTGAGCATTTCTGGTTTTAGAGGAGTTGAAGACTCTTCAGAGTTAATCGATTCTTTTCCGATTTTAGACTTTTTTGACTACATGATCTCAGGCCATATAGACCAGAGCGGTGTAGGTACACTTACCTACTCCACGCAAAAAATTGATAATGCTAGTGATGAAAAGTTCTTGGTGGACTATTCAAATTCACTCGAGGGATCTTGCGGGGCACTTCACTTTGATATCCGTGTATATGATCGGGAAAAAGAAGGTATCGAAAAGATCATAAGCCGAGGCCTGAAGGACAAAGATGGAAACTATCTTGGGAGTTTGGCAGCCCGACAGCTGCTTAACTTTAATAATGGGATAGGGGTCTATCGTAACGGTTTTAGAATTCGGCCGCTGGGTGATGCTCAATTTGATTGGTTAGAACTTAATAAGCAAAGAATTCAAAACCCTTCGAGAAAGATAGGTAGCAACCAAGTTATTGGCTTCGTGCACATTGAGTCCGAAGAAGAGTCCGGGTTGGTCGAAAAGAGCGCTCGGGATGGATTGAAAGAAAATGTGGGATACAAGCGGTTAATAGAGATTACCAATAGAGTTATTGCAGAACTAGAAAGTCGAAGATTTGCACTAAGGCGTTCACTAGAGCTTGGAAAACCGAAATCGAGGATCGAAAAGAATATTCAGAAATTGTTTTCAGACGACCATGTTCGTTCTGATATAGTAATGAGATTGGAGCGCGCCGGTATAGGGGAATCTGTTACCAAAGAGATTTCTGATATACTCGCAAATGACATGCTTGCGAAGAATAAAGCGGCAGAAAGTATTAGACAAACAGTTGCAGTATACCAAGGGCACGCCACATTAGGAAAAATTGTAAATGTAGTTCTTCACGAGGGCCGAAGGCCTCTAAATTATTTTAAAAACCAAGTTCCGAATCTGGATTATTGGTCAAAGATATTTGAAGGCGATCCAACGTCTGAAAACCTAAATCATATACTGCCTATTGCGAGAGATCTTGGTAGCAATGCAGATGTGTTCGTAAAGCTCTTTGAAAGACTTGATCCATTGGCTGCGGGTAAGCGAGCCGAAGCACGTTCGTTTAAAATTTCTGAAGCGCTGTCCGGCTCATTCAAAGTTTTCGAGAGGTTGCTAAGCGATCTTGGCGTTCGAGTTTCTATAGAGGGGCCAAGTGATTATGAGTTCTTTGGATGGCGGCAAGATTTTTATGCAATATTTACAAACTTAATAGACAATAGTATTTATTGGATGAATGAAAAGAAGACAATAAATCCATCAATTTCCATACATTTCGAAGTTTCCGATGGAGATTTGTTGTTCGTCGATTATCGTGACAATGGACCAGGTATCGGTAAAGCTCTCATCGAAACTGAAGTTATTTTCGATCCGGAGTTTTCGACTAAATTAGGTGGAACTGGTCTGGGACTTGCGATCGCAGGTGAAGCCGCTTCAAGAAACGGCATTGAGTTGAATGTATTGGTGTCTGATGAGGGCGCGTACTTTAGGCTGCAACCCACGGCTGGAGAGTGAAATTGGAGATAAAATTATTGTTGGTGGAAGATGACCCTAGTGACCGCCAAGGGTTCGAACAAAGTGTTACACGCTTCAATCACGAGAATGGAGCAAATTTTACGGTTGTTGCGTTTGATACACTACAAGCCACCTTAGATAAATTGGACAGTAGTTTTGACTGTGCCGTAATAGATATGAAACTTGGTGATCAAGGAGGTGAAGGCAATAAAATTCTAGAAGTTTTAGATAAGGCTAATTTTCGAATGCCAGTTGTTGTTTTGACTGGGACTCCAGATGAAGCTGACAGTGAGTTTGTTCATATTGATGTTAAAAAGAAAGGAGACGCGGAACACAGCGAAATTCTCAAAGATTTTCATCAAGTTCACTCATCTGGATTAACAAAGGTAATGGGTGGGCGAGGAATAATTGAGAAGTCGCTGAGTAAGGTATTTAGACATAATTTACTTAGCCAGAAGAATGCATGGAAAGCATATGGTCAATTAGATTCTGAGAGATCTGAAAGGGCATTAATGCGCCATGTCATGAACCACTTAATTAGCATGGTTGATATGGAAGAGGAGAATTGTTTCCCTGAGGAGTTTTACATCCATCCGCCAGTTGATGAAGGCTTGCGTACTGGAAGTGTGGTGCGAGCTAAAGATCGCAGTGAGTTTTTCGTAGTTCTCACGCCTCTGTGTGATCTTACTAAGCGGCATGATGGAGAGTTCAATGCAAGGAAAGTCATGTTGTGTCGAATTTCTGCTTTAGAGGAGTGTTATGAGGAGTTGCCGGAAAGCAAAAATAATAGCAAAGGACGAGCTGCTCTAAGGAAAAACTTGCTTAGCAACGCGAAGGGTTCATATCATTTCCTCCCCAATACTGATTTCTTTGACGGGGGGTATTTAGATTTTGAGAATTTGACTTCAATTCCGAAGAGTCAATTTAACGATCACTTTAGTGCGCCATCGCTCCAAATATCCCCAGCATTCATTAAGGATATTGTTGCTAGATTTTCCGCTTATTTCGGAAGGCAAGGTCAGCCCGTGCTTACTCAACCTTCGGAGTAATTGTAAATGATCTTTAACCTCTCCACTCGAATGCTAACGACTCAAATCTGATACCTAACTTCAAAATCCGTCTTTTGGTAATAATTATATGATTTCTATTAGAATTAAGGGATTAGACGTATATCCCGCAATAAAGTCTTCTTAGCTGTGTTGGAGCTAACAGAGCAGCTTCGTACACTTGGTTGCTACATCTCCCCCCACATGCCCCCTTGACGGTTCCGTCACCGGCATGCCAGTAAATATGCATCATCACTGATTGCGCCCACGGGAAACCGGCGGGCGCTTTTGCGTTCCGGGGGTATGGTATGACGGCACGGAGCGATTATCACCATTTGTACAACCTGTCGGCGTGGCGGCGTCGGCTGCGACCTCAGCATCTGGCGCGGGAGCCGCTGTGCCGGGCGTGTCTGCGGCGGGGGATCTTGAACGATGGTTCGCTGACCGCGTCGGGCACACGACAGGGTAACCCAAAGCGCTGCCGCCTGGTGGTGGATCATGTGATCCCGCATCGGGGCGATCCGGCGCTGTTTTTGGATCCGGGCAATCTGCAGACGCTGTGCCCGGATGATCATGATCAGAACAAACAACGGCTGGAGGCGCGCGGGTACTCTGAAGAGCGCGGCGCGGATGGCTGGCCGGTGGATCCACAGCACCCTGCTAACCGCTGACGTAGCGAGGCGGCTGCCAATCCACCCCGGGGGGGAGGGTTCGAAGGAATTCCGGAAGCACTGGCAACCGGAGGGGGAGCCTTTGTCTGTGCAAAGTGGAAATTGAATAGAAAAAGCCACATGAACAAGGAGTTGATCGGGATATGCGAGGGCGCAGACCGGCAGAGGAAAAAGTGGTGGCCCTCGCAGAAGAGGGCGCACCACTTCACAATCTGGAAGAGCGGGCGCGGATGCGCCTGGAGGAGATCCGGCCCGAGGGGCTGACCGGCGAGCTGCGCTGGACCTTTGACCGGCTGGCGCTGCCGCTGTGTCATCCGACCGTGGATCGGCTGAAGCCCAGCAATGTGATGATGTTCAAACAGCTCTGCAAAGCGGTGCTGCGGTTTGAACGTCTGGAGCTGGAACTGGAAGAGACCGGCGAGACCTATGAGAGCGAGACGCGCAACGGGGTGCAGATCAAAGCGCGGCCCGAGGTGGCGCAGCTCAATGAGACCTTCCGCCAGATCCGTGGGCTGGCCAATGACTTTGGCATGACGCCAGCGGCGGAGCGGGGCCTCTCGGGCGCGGGACAGATGGGGTTCAGTTTTGCCGATCCCAATGGGCCCGAGAGCTATCTGACGTGAGCGCATCTTGCGTGCGGGTCTCGGCCAGCGAGGATCCGGTGACAGCCTGGGCGCAAGCGGTTGAGGCCGGTGAGGTTGTGGCCGGGCCTTATGTGCGGGCGGCGGCGGCGCGGCATTTGCGCGATCTGGTGGAGGGGCCCAAACGCGGGCTCAAATGGGATCTGGCGGCAGCGCTGCGAGCGATCCGCTTCTTTCCGCAGGTGCTGCGGCTCAATGGCGGGCAGTTTGAGGGGCGGCCCTTTGAGTTGCACCCAAGCCAAGCGTTCCGGATCGGCTCGCTCTTTGGCTGGCAAAAATACAGCGCCCAGCACGGCGCGTGGCTCCGGCGATTCACGCGGTTTTACGATGAGGAAGGCAAGGGCAACGGTAAATCCCCGATGCTGGGCGGCATTGGCCTTTACATGATGGTGGCCGATGGCGAGCCTCGAGCCGAGATCTATGCGGCAGCGGCCAAGAAAGACCAGGCGGGGATCCTGTTCCAGGATGCGGTGGCGATGGTGGATCAATCGCCGGTGCTGAAGCGGACAGTGCAGCAGCAAGGGGAGAACCCTGTCTGGCAGATGACCTACCGGGGGCGCAGTGGCGACAAGCGCAAGTTCAAACCGCTCTCGGCGGAAAAGGCGCAATCGGGCCCGCGTCCCCATTGTGCGCTCACCGATGAGGTGCATGAGCATCCGAACCGGGATGTGATCGATATGCTGGAGCGGGGCTTTAAGTTCCGCAAACAGCCGCTGTTGTGCATGGCGACCAACTCCGGCACCGACAAAAAATCGATATGCTGGGAAGAGCACCAGCATGGCGTCAATGTGGTGACCGGCGCAGTGGAGGATGACAGCACATTTGCCTTCATCTGCTCGCTGGATGAGGGCGATGATTGGGAGAATGATCCGAGCTGCTGGGTGAAGGTGAACCCGCTTTTAGGCGTCACCATCGATGAGGAGTATCTCACCAAGGTGGTGAACCAGGCCAAGATGATGCCGGGCAAGCGCAACGGCATTGCGCGGCTGCATTTTTGCCAGTGGACGCAATCGGTGACGGCGGCGATCCGGCGCGAGGCTTGGGTGGCCTGCCATGGCGAGGTGGATCCCGAAGAGCTGACCGCGCAGGGCTACCCTTGCTTTGGCGGGCTGGATCTCAGCCAGGTGCGCGACTTCTCAGCGCTGACGCTCACATGGGTGCTGGATGCCACCAAGGATGCAGAGCGCCTGGTCTCCAAGACCTGGTTCTGGACACCGGAGGGCACGCTGATGGAGCGGGCGGCGCGCGATCAGGCGCCCTATGATCTCTGGGTGCGGCAGGGGTTCATCGAAGCGGTGCCGGGGGATCGGCTTAAATACCCGTGGCTGGCCGACGCGCTGGCGGATCTCACCTCCCGCTATCAGCCCGAGGTGATTGCCTGCGATCAGTATGGGCTGGAGCGGCTCAAAGACAGTCTGACGGAAAAAGGCCTGGTGCTGCCCACCGAGGTACATCCGCAGGGCTTTCAGAAGCGGGTGCTGGAGAAGGTGCCGGATCCCACCAATCCGGGGCAAGAGGTGGAGATCTATCTGTGGATGCCGGATTCCATCAACAAGCTGGAAAACGCCATCTATGACGCCCGCCAGACCGTGGCGCAGAACCCGCTGTTGGACAGTATGGCGGCCTCGGTGACTTACGCGGAGAACCGCACCGGGCACCGGATGTTTGACAAGGAAAAGGCCCATGGCCGCATCGACGGCATGGTCTCGCTGGCGATGTCGGCGGGGATTGCGCTGTGCCGCGAGCGGGCGGGCAAGGAACACTCGCCTTGGGGCGATGAGGAATACTCTCTGGAGGATATGCTGTGGGATTGATGGGGTGGCGCAGGCGCGCGGCGGCCGAGGGCGCAGGCCTGCCAGAACAGCGCGCCGAGGTGGTGGACAGCGGTGAGGCGGCGATTGCGCAAGTGCTCTCAGGCGAGGTGGGCGAAGGGGTGAGCATGCGCGAGGCGCTGTCGCTTCCGGGCGTCTGGGCGGCGATCAACTTCCTGTCGGCGGCCATGGCCGGTCTGCCCATCGAGGTCTTTGAGACCACGAGTGATGAAGGTGGCGACAAGAAGCTGAAAGGCGGTGTGGTGGATGTGCTGGGCGCGGCGGTGAATGACAGCACCACGTCGTTCAGCTGGCGCGAGACCTTCTTTGCCGAGGTCTTTGGCCCCGGGCGCGCCTATACCTACATTGAGCGCAACGCGCAGGGGCGTGTGATCAACCTGTTTCCGATGGAGTATCACCGCACCACGGTGCGCAAGGATCAGGGGCGGCTGTTTTATGACTATCGCGAGCCTTCGGGACGGGTGAAGACATACCCGGGGCGCGATGTGATCGACATCGCCTTTTTGCTCAAACCGGATCATGTGAGCAGCCATAACCCGGTGATGACCTGCGCCAGCGCCATCCGCCAGGGGCTCAATGCCAACCGCTATGCGCTGACGGTCTTTGGCAAGAACGGCGTGCCGCCTTATGTGCTAACGGGGCCGTTCCAGGCGGCCAAGGAGATGATGCGCTCAGCGGCGGATCTAATGCGGGTGACGCGGCGGGCGGCGGATGAGGGCAAGCCGGTGCTGCCGCTGCCAGCGGGACATGAGCTGAAGCGGCTCGGCGATGATCCGGAAAAGATGCAGCTCACCCCGGTACAGGTCTTTGCGGTGGGGCAAGTGGCGCGGATCTATCAGCTGCCGCCAGTGTTCCTGCAGGAACTCAGCAAGGGCAATTACAACAATATCGAGCATCAGGATCTTCACCTGGTCAAACACACGCTGCGGCGCTGGGTGAAGAAGTTCGAACAGGAGCTGACGCTGAAGATCTTCGGGCGCGGCTCCAAACGCTATGTCAAACTGAACCTCGACGGCATGATGCGGGGTGACTTCAAGACCCGCATCGAGGCGATTGTCAAAGCGATCCAGAACGGCTTGATGACCCCCAATGAGGGGCGCGCGCTGGAAAACCGCGCACCGCTGCCCGGGGGCGATGTGCTTTTGGTACAGGGCGCAACCGTGCCGATTGAGCTGGCGGGCAAGGCCTTTGCCAAGGGCGCGGTTGCACCAGAGCCAGATGACGATGCCGATCCTGACGATCAGGACGACAACGCGGACACCAACACAAACTAACGGAGGCTTGGATGAGCGATCCAACACGCGAGGTGCGCTATTGCGCCGTCGCGCCCATTGAGCTGCGCGAAGATACAGACAAACCGCTGGCGGTCACGGGCTATGCGGCGGTGTTCGGCGAGCGCACCGCCATCGGCCCGCTGGATAAATGGGGCTGGGAAGAGGTGGTGGAGGCCGGGGCCTTCAGCGCTGCGCTGGACCGGCGCGATGATGTGACCTTTTTGATCGACCATGAAGGCCTGCCACTGGCGCGCACCAGCTCCGGCACGCTGATGCTGTCGCAGGATCAGCGCGGCTTGCGGGTGGAGACGGAGCTGAACCGGCAGGATCCCGATGTACAGCGGATCCTGCCCAAGATGCGGCGCGGCGATCTCTCCAAGATGAGCTTTGCCTTCATTGCCGAGAAAGAGACCTGGGATGAGAGCGGCGCGCATCCGTTGCGCAGCATCGGCTCGGTGCGGCTCTTCGATGTCTCGATTGTCACCGACCCTGCCTATCAGGGCACAGAGATTGGCCTTCGCTCCAAAGCGGCGGCTCTTGGCGGCAGCGCGCTCTGCGTGCGCCGCCGGATGCAGATGCGCGGGCGTCTGTCCGGGCTGCGCTGATCGGCGCTTTGTCCTGCCCTTTTCCATGCCGCGCCTTGGGCAAGCGCACACCCCACATCCAATGAGGATATCATGAGCAAGATCAAAGAACTGCGCGAGAAGGCGCAAACCCTTCTCACCGAGGCCACCAGCCTGCGCGATGGGATCACCGATAAAACACCGCTGGAAGAGGCGCGCGCCGCCAATGACAAGTTCGACGCGATGATGGATCAATATGACGGTCTCATCAAAGAGGCCGAGCGCGAAGAGCGAGCGGCAAAAGCGCAGCGCGAGGCCGAGGAACGCCGCGAGCAGGAAGAGCGTGCAGAGCGCGAGAGCCGCCGTCCGGGTCAAGACGAGACCCGCCATCAGCCCGACGCGGATGTGAGCGAAGAATACCGCGAGGCCTTCCGGCTGTATCTGGCCACCGGGGCCGATCTGTCGGAGCTGGACCGTGAAGCACGTGATGCCCTGCGTCGGGGCTACCGCGAAGACCGGGCGCAAAACGCAGGCACCGGCGCGCAGGGTGGCTTTTTGGTGCCCACCACATTGGCGGGCTTTATCAATGTGGCCGCTGCCGCCCATGGCCCGATGATGGATGGGCAGATCGCCACGGAGATCAACCTCGCCAATGGCGCGCCATTTGATCTGCCCACGGTGGATGACACCGATCAGGAGGCCAAACCGCACAGCGAGGGCGATGAGGGCAAGGACGACGACAGCGGTGACATTGCGCTTGGTAAGACCACATTGCTGGCCTATGCGCTGGCCACGCCCTGGATCAAATGGTCCTTTGAGCTGGCGCAGGATTCCGCCTTTGGCTTTGAACCACTTCTGGGCAAGCTGATTGGCGAGCGGATCGGGCGCAAGGGCAATGCCTGGCTCACCACCGGCAGCGGCAACAATGAGCCTCTGGGCTTTGTGACCGGCGCGCCGGTGGGCCATGTGGCCACTGCCACCGATGCGCTCACCTTTGATGAGATCCTGGATCTCGAGCACTCTGTAGACCCGGCCTATCGCGGTGGGCCCAAGGTGCGTTACCAGATGCATGACCAGTCGGTGAAGGCGCTGCGCAAGCTCAAGGATGGCAATGGCCGCTATCTGTGGTCCGATGGCGATGTCACCAAGGGCGTGCCTGCCACGCTCAACGGGCGGCCTGTGTCGTTTAACCAGGCGATGGCGCAGATCGGCGCGGGCACCAAGCCCATCGCTTACGGGGACTTCTCGGAATATTACGTGCGCAAAGTGGGCAATCCGCTCCTTGGCGTGGCGCGCGAGAAGTTCTTCCCCAACCTCGCCATCATGGGGGTGCATCGCATCGATGGGGCCCCGGCGCAAACCAAGGCCATCAAAGTCCTGCAGATGAAAGCGGCCTGAGCCATGGCGATGGAGCGTCTTACCCCACCGGCAGAGGTGCCGGTGGATCTCGCCCAACTGCGCGCGCATCTGCGGCTGGAAGAGGGCGAAGAAGATGGCCACCTGCAGCATTGTCTGGATGTGGCAGTGGCGCAGTTTGATGGCGACGATGGCGAGCTGGGCCTCGCACTGGTGCATCAGGTCTGGCAGCAGAGCTTTCCCCATGTGCCCGGAGCTGGTGGATCAGTGGAGCTGATGCTGGGCCCGGTGGCCTCGGTGGATCAGATCGAGGTCTATACGCCTGCGGGAACTTGGGAAGTTGTGGCAGCTCCGGAGCTCTTTGAGCTTGGCGGGCGCTCTTATGTTCAGGCGCGCAACTGGCCCCGCCCGGGGCGCTGCCCGCTGCCCCTCAAGATCCGCTTTACCGCAGGCTTTGGCACGGCTGCCGATGTGCCCAAGCCCATCTGTCATGCCATTCTCTTGTTTGCTGCGCATCTCTATCAGGCGCGGTCTCCGGTGGTCATGGAGGGCAAACCGGCAGAGGTGCCCCTGTCGATCGCGCATCTGGTGGCCCCCTATAAAAGCTGGTGGCGGTGATGAGCATCACGGAACGGGATCGCCGCATTCTCTTTCTTGAGGCGCGGCGCGCAGAGAATGATGCGGGCGAAGAAGAGGTCACCGGTTGGGACGCGCTGTTTTATCGCTGGGCGGCCTATGAGCCGGTGAGCGATGGCGAGCGGCTTCGGGCGGCGGCGGTGGAACAGCGCAGCGATGCGCGGTTCCGGGTGCTGTGGTCGGGGCCCATGGTGCAGATCACCGGCGCGCATCGGCTGCGGTTTGAGGGCGCAGATTGGCAGATCACCGGCCTCAAACAGCGCGGCTTTAAAGGAGAGATCGAGATCACCGCCTGGAAGATCCCGGAGGTGTCTTGATGACCGTCAAAATGCGCATCAAGGGCGCGGGCGACATTGAGCGCGCGCTGGCAGCACTGCCGCGTGGCACCGCCAAAGGGGTGATGCGGCGCGCCATGAAGAAGAGCCTCAAACCGGTGGCGCAGATGGCCGAGGCGGCCTCGCCCTTTGCCATTGCGGTGACCGCTAAACTGACCGCCCGCCAGGCGCGTGAGGCGCGCGGAGATCGGGGCCGCAGCAAGGTGCTGCTTTATGTGGGACCGGTTGAGCCAGATGGCGGTGATGCCCCGCATGCGCATCTTTATGAGTTTGGCACCGGCCCCCGCGTGCAAAGCTCAACGGGACGCGCCACCGGGGCGATGCCGGCGCGGCCCTTCCTGCGCCCGGCTTGGGACGCGAGCCAAGCCATGATGCTGGCGACACTCAAGCGCGAGGTCTGGGCGGAGATCGAGAAAAGCCTGGAACGGGCCCGGCGCAAAGCAGCGCGCGCATGAGCATGGAACGCGAGGTCAAGGATCTCTTGAAGGTCTTGGGGGTGCCGGTGGTCTGGGGCGCGTTTGACAGGGATGTGGGCTTTCCTCGTATCACCCTGCAGCGGATCTCCACGATGACGCGCTACTCGCTCCGGGGGCGCGCAGATCTCGAGACAGCGCGGGTGCAGGTGAACATTGCCGCCAAGACCTATGGCGCGTTGCTGAGCCTTGGCCGCGAGGTCTCGACCACGCTCACCACCTATCGCGGCGGATCGGTGATCCGCATCAAAGAGCTGACCCGGCGGGATTCCCATGTGGAGACCGGCGGTGATGTGATCCGGCTGCAAATGCTGGATGTGCAGGTGCGCTACCGCGCCTGATGTGGCCGGGCAACCGGCGCTTTCCACCACTTTATGAAAGGACGAGCCATGGCAGAGAATGTCATCGCAGGCGATCTGGCGGATATTGAATGGTCCCCGGATGGAGAAGAGGCGACATTTGTCGTCATCAAGGGCTGTAAAACCGTGGGCATCCCCGAGGAAAACCCGGAATACCGGGACCGCACCTCGCTGGATAGCCCCGGTCGGTCGCGCGAGTGGGGCGTAGGCCTCACCGATACCAGCGAGCTCACGTTGAGCTGCTTTTATTCCTCCGAACTCTATGAGCAGGCGGCGGCCTATAAGGCGGCAGGCAAGCCCGTGTTCTTCCGGGTGAAGCTGCCGCAGATGGAGGGTCAGGCCACCACGGGGGATATCTTTGCCTACAAAGCCTTCGTGAACCCCTCGGTTCCTGCGGTCGACCATGAGGGCGATCTGATGACCGATCTCAAACTGCGCCCCACCGGGCTCATCAGTTGGACCAAAGGGAGCTAAGGGATGATTGCAGCAGCAACACTGAAGCAGGGCAAGAGCACCCATAAACTGCGCTTCACCACCGGCGCGCTGATGCGCTTTGAAGAAGACAATAACGGCACCGCCTTTGATGTGCTTCTGGATGATCTGATCCAGGGCAAGGGCGGTGTGCGCCTGCTGGTCTCGGCGCTGGCGGCGGGGCTGGAGGATGGTGCAGGCGTCTGCCGCGAAGAGGCGATTGCGCTGGTCGATGCGGCGGGCGGCGCGCGTCAAGTGGTGCCCTTTGTGGGCGACGCCATCGCCAAAGCCTTCCCACCCCCAAAGGGTGATGCACCCGGCACCGGTGATGGGGAGGCGACAGCGGGAAAGGCCCGCCCCCCGGCGGGGGCGTAGACTGGAGCGCGCTTTATGCGTCGTGGTGCGAGCTGGGCTTGCACCACGCCAGCTTTGAGGGCGTGACCTTCAAGGAATACGATCTCATCACCCGGGCGCGGATCCGGGCCAAGGATGCGCAGGTGGAAGCGCGCCGGGTGCTCAATCAAGAGCTGGGCGTGCTGGTGAGCCACGCCTTCCACAATCCCAAAAAGATGCCGGATTTTACCAAAGCCTCGGCCCAGATGGGCCAAGGCAGCCGCGATCCTGCGCATGAGCTGGCCGCTCTGCGCGCAGGCCTGATGAATATGCACTTCCAAAGCAAGAAAGGGCCTTAGATGTCCGCAGTAATTGGCGCGCTGCGCGGCGTGCTCTCGATGGATTCCGCCGCCTTTGAGACGGGCGCAAAGCGGGCCAAAGCCACCATGGGCACGGTGGAGCGGCGCATGGTGCGCCTGGCGGGGCATATGGAGCGCGCCGGGCGTCGCATGGCGCTTGGCCTGACGGTGCCGATGGCCGGGGCGGCAGCGGTGGCCATCCGCTCCAGCCTGCAGATCGTCGATGCGCAAGCCAAGATGGCGCAATCGCTGGGCACCACGGTGGCCTCGATGCAGGTGCTCGAGCGCGCTGCAGATCTCTCCGGGGTCTCCATGGGCGAGATGCAGCAGGCCACATTGCAGCTCACCAAACGTCTGAGCCAGGCGGTGGGTGGCAGCGGGGCTGCGGCCAAAGCACTGGGGCGACTTAAACTCAGTGCTGCACAGCTGCAGGCGCTGCCGCTCGATCAGCGGCTGTCAAAGATCCAAGCGGCATTGGCGGAGTATGTGCCAGAAGCTGAACGCGCGGCGGTGGCCTCGGATCTCTTTGGCAGCCGGGCGGGGTTGATCTTCACCCGCGTTGATGGGGCCGCCCTGCGCACCGCAGCGCAGGATGTGAGCCGCTTTGGGGTGGCAATCTCCGAGGTGGATGCGGATCAGATCGAACTTACCAATGACGCGCTGTCGCGCATGAGCCTTGCCGGGCGCGGCCTCGCCAATCAGGTGACCGTGGCGCTGGCCCCGGCGTTGCAATCGCTGAGTGACCGTGCGGCGGATCTGGCGAGCTGGTTCAATGGGCTGTCCGATGGCACCAAACGCATCATTGCCACCACCGGCTTGATTGCCGGGGCGGTGGGTCCGGCGGCGCTGGCGCTGGGGTTGATGTTGAAGATCTCGGCCCCGCTGGCGGTGGCGATGGGGGCTGTGGTCTCCACGGTGGCCCTGGCCCCGCTGCGCTTTGCGGCGGCGGCCAAATCGGCCATTGCGCTGGAAATCGCCCTTGGGGCCACCTCGACCAAAGCGGCGGTTGCGAGCCTTGCCATAAAAGGCCTGCAACGCGGGCTGCTGCTGTTGCGCGGCGCGGTGATTGCCACCGGCATTGGCGCGCTGGTGGTGGGGGCTGGCTATCTGGCGATGAAGTTCCACCAGTTGGTGGTGGCCACCGGCGGCTGGGGGGCGGCGCTCAGAGCGCTTGGCACGCTGGCGGTGGGCGTCTGGGAGGGCATCAAGACCAGCGCGGCGGCGATCAAACCCTCGCTGGCCGCAATCTGGTCGCAGGTGCAGGCGGGCTTTACCCGCATGCTGCAGGATCTGTCGCTAAATTGGGGCAACTTCTTATGGACGCTCGCGCAAGGGATGCGGGGGCTCCCCGGATTGTCCGAGGTGCAGCAGAGTTTGCGCAATGCCTCCGATCAGGCCATCGACAAGGTGATGGAGCTGGATCTTGCGGCCAGCTCTCTTGAGGGGCGCGTGATCCGGTTGCGCAAAGAGGCAGCAGGCCAGCTCACGGCGGGGTTTGAGAAAGCCGGGGCGGCCATGCGCACTCTCTCTGGCCAGATGAACAGCGCCAATGACGCCATTGAGGCGGGCGATGACAGCGCAGATGCGCTGGCCAATACGCTGAACACTTTGGATGACACGCTGGATGACGGATCCGGCGGCGGTGTGGCGGGCAGCCTGCAGACCACCACTGAGGCGGCGGGGGATCTGAGTTCTGAGCTGGAGGGTCCGCTTTCAACGGCAGTGGATGGCGTGGCGCGCTCCTTTGGTGATTGGATCGCCGATGGTCTGCGCGACTTCCGCTCCATGTGGGATGGGATCAAACAGGCCGCCAAGCGCGGGCTGGCGGATCTCGCCGCAAGCTTTGCCAAGAACCAGATCCGCATTGCGCTGGGGCTGTCGCTTACAGGGGCCGGATCGACCGCGCAGGCGGCGGGCGGCTCGCTGGGCGGTGGCCTCTTTGGGGGCGGCGCTGGCGGTGGCGGCGGTCTTCTGTCGGGGCTTCTGGGCAAAGGTCTGGGCGGGCTCTTTGGCGGCGGGGGGGCCTTGGGTGGCATAGCCTCAGGTCTGGGCGGGGTGTTCTCCGGTGGTGGGCTTGGCTCGAGCTTTGCCAATCTCGGTGGGTTGCTCTCCGGGTCCGTCGGGGGCTTTGGCGCGCTTGGGGCCGCCCTGCCTGCGGTGGGCATTGTGCTGGGCGGTGTGGCGCTTCTCAAAAAGGCCTTTGGCCGCAAATACAAACATTCCGGCATCCGGGGCTCTTTTGGGGCCACGGGCTTTGAGGGCAGCGCCTTTGACTTTTACAAAGGCGGCTGGTTCCGCAGCAACAAGACCAAGTATCGCGGTCTGGATCCGGAGCTGGACCGCGCCCTCGATCTGCAGTTTGGCTCCTTGCGCGATCACCTCGAGGGCATGGGCGGCTCTCTAGGTCTTTCCATCGAGGCGCTGAAAGACTTCCGTGGGGCCAGCTTTGAGATCATCACCAATGGCAAAAGCCAGGAAGACATCCAGCGCGAGCTCGCCGCCCATATGGAGAACGCCAGCGATCAGATGGCAGAGCTGCTGTTGGGCACGGAGGAATTTGCCAAGATCGGTGAGAGCGCCACGGAAACCCTCTCGCGTCTCTCGGGCAGTCTGACCCGCGTCAATGACGCCATGGATCTGTTGGGCCGGGCCGAGTTTGATGTCTCGCTTGAGGGGGCCGATCTAGCCTCTGATCTTCTTGAGGCCTTTGGTGGCTCTGATGCCTTCTCGGTGGCGATCTCCAGCTATTTTAGCGGCTTTTACACCGAGGCGGAGCGCAGCGAGGTCTTGATGCGCCGCCTGCAGGAAGAGTTTGAAGCGCTCGGCATTGCCATGCCCAGCTCGCGCGATGGCTTTCGCGCCCTGGTGGAAAGCCTCGATCTGACCACGGAGGGCGGCCAGGCGCTGTATGCGGATCTGCTGCGCCTGTCGGGCGCGCTTGGCGATGTGCTGCCCAAGGTCGGGGCCTTCACCGCAGAACTGGCGGGGCTGGCGCAAGAGATCGGCGGCGAGATTGGGGTGCAGATCGAGGCCGCACAACAGATGGTGACCGAGGCGCGCGATGCGGCTCAGGCCTGGCGGCGCACCGCAGAAAGCCTGCGCGGCTTTGTGGCGGATCTGGTCAACACCGAGCTCACGGCGGCCAGCGGTGGGCAGACCGAGGCGATCCTGCGCGCCCGGATGGATGCGGCCTTTGCCAAGGTGCAGGCGGGGGATATGGCGGCAGCGGCAGACCTGCCGGAGCTGGCCCGCGCCTTCCTGCGCCGGGCGCGCGAGACCGCCAGCACAGAGCTTGATTATCGCCGCATTGCCGCCGAGGTGCAGGGTCGCCTCGCTTTTGCGGCGGGGATTGCAGAGCTGGAAGCGGGCAATGATGAGGTGCTGGCGGGGCTTTATGAGCAGCAGATTGAGCTTCTCACATCGCTGGGCACATTCTTGCAGTTGGAAAGCCTCACCGGCGATCAGGTGGCCGAGCTGAGCGAGGGCGTGCAAGAGCTGGCGCAGGATTGGGATGGCACGGTGGCCGCCTTTGAGAGCTCGCTTGCAGCACTGCAGGACGCCATCGAGAGCGCCGAGGCCTTCAGCTATGAGGATCTGGTGGGCGCGCTTGATGTGGCGGTGACACTGGATGACAGCGCCCCGGACTGGCTGCGCGCCTTGGTCGAACAGGCCGACACCGGCATACGCACCACATTGGACTTCATCATTCGTCGGGATGATCTGACCGCAGCGGATCGCTGGATTGCCACTCACGCGCTCTCGCAGCATGTGGCAACGCTGGATCTGGTGCTGGGATCGGATCTGGATGAGGCCACCCGCACGCTGGCGCTGACCACGGCGGCGGATCTGCGGCGCAGCCTGCGTCTGGATCTGGCGCAGGATCTTGACCCAGAGACCCGCGCCCTGGTGCTGACCAAATCCGCCAATCTATCGCGCCGCATCAATGTGGCGCTCACCGGCGAAGGGGCGAATACGGTGGCGCAGCTTACCGAGATTGCCAATCTCATCGGCAGTGGCGAAGGCAGCGGGCGGCTCACCTTTGGTGGTGGCGTGGTGCTGGAGGCAGATGATGTCTTTGCCGATCTTGTCGACAGCACCGGCGAACTGGTGGAGCCGATGGAGCGGCTGCGGGGCATGCTGGCGGAGCTGCGCGATGCGGTGGATGCGGATCGCGCCGCACGAGAGGCCGAGCAGCAGCTCGCCAAACTGCAGGCGCAGGGGCGTGGTTTGGCGCTGGGGCTCGAGGATCGCAGCGAGGCCTCGGGCCTCATTGCTCAGATCGCCGCACTTGAGCAGCGCACCGGCGTCTCGCTGCGCCGCAGTGGCAACCGCGATGCAGAGCTGCATGTGGATCCCGAGACCGGTCGCATTCAATATGATGCGGATTGGGTCTCTTATGGATCGGGCGCGGATCTGGCCGGTTGGAAAAAAGCCTTCTGGGCCGATGGCGGGCTGGAGGATCAGATCGCCGCCTATAACAAGCGCCATGCCAAAAGCAGCAAGGCGCTGGAGCAGCTCCGCGCCCAGGTGCGCGAGCTGGGCGGCATTCCGGCCTTTGCCCGCGGCGGCGCGCATCGGGGTGGTGCGCGCATTGTCGGCGAGCGCGGCTGGGAGATCGAGACCACGGGCCCCTCGCGCATTCACAGCCATGCCGAGTCTGTGGCCATGCTGGACAACCGCCCGCTGGCCAAGGGGGTGGAAGAGCTGACCCGCCATGTGGTGGCGCAGGGTCAGGTGGTGCGCATGTTGGTGGATCGCATCGCCACCCATCTGGATGGGTGGGATGAGGTGGGGCTGCCGGGGGAGCGGAGCTGATGGACTTCAATATCCTCTCTCCCATGCAAGTCACCGAGGCGGAGCTGGTGGCATCCAATGTCCCAGAGAACGATCACCCGGAATGGCAGGCCGAGACCGTCTATGCGGCGGGGGCGCGGGTGATCTCCACGCAGACCCATCGGATCTATGAAAGCCTCATCGAGGACAACAGCGGGCGGGATCCGCGCATTGACGATGGCAGTGCCTGGCTTGAGCTCAGTGTCACCAACCGCTGGCGGGCCTTTGATCAGAACCGCTCCAACCCGGCGCGGCAGGCCAATGAGATCACCTATTCCATTGTGCCCACGCAGGATTGCGATGCGATTGCGCTCTTTGGCCTCACGGCGGGCAGCCTGCGCATCGAGGTCTGGGACGGGGCGCTGCGGATTTACGATCAGCGCTTTGAGATGGCCGACACTGGCCATGTGGTCAGCGCCTATACCTGGTTCTTTGGCGGTGTGGTCTATGCCCGCCAGAAGGTGGTCAACGGCTTTCCGGGGTATCTCGGGCACCGCATCGACATCACCATCGATGCCAATGGCGCCATGGCCGAGGTGGGTCATATTGTGCTGGGGCGCAACAACCTTTTGGGGCGGGTGTTGAACCTGCCCAGTGTTCGCTTCGTCAGTCACAGCCGCAAAGGCTATGACAACTTTGGCAATGAGATCCTGGTGAAGCGCGGCTCCACCCGCAAGGTGGATCTGTCGCTCCTGGTGCCCACCCATCAGGCGCAGCGGGTCATGGATATTGTGGCCGAGGTCGATGGGTTGGCGACCGCATTTTATCTCTCTGGCGACGGGCCGGGCTACGGCATCGAGGGGCTTGGGTTTGTGGATGATCACAGCCAGCCCATCGATGTGGCGGGCGAGTCCGTCTTTCCTCTCATCCTGAAAACTCTCAAATAGGAGAATGCCCCTATGAGCATTCCAAGCTTCTCGGCCTTTCCCGAGATCCCCCAGCGCAGCACGCCGGAGGCGGATTTTGACGCCAAGATGTATGCGTTGTTCCAGCACTTCGCGACCACCCACCGTCAGGAGCTCTTGGCCTTTATCCAGTTTTTGGAAAACAACGTCACCGCCATCGAGGGCGCGATCAATGGCGTCACCATCGGCCTGACCCATCCGGCGGCCGCCAAGTTCACATCGCTTGCCGCAGACAGCATCAGCGGCGCGGCGGTGCAGGCAAGTGTCATGGATACTGACCCCGGCAAGCTGACCACGGTTGGGGCATTTGGCTGGGGCGGCGGTGCGCCAGAAGCTTCCGACGCTTCGATCACGGATATGAACGACCTTACAACAGCAGGTGTATGGACCATCTCAGGCACGGTTGCCAACAAGCCGGATGGGACAACCGGCAATGCCGGTGTCTGCCTTGTCCTGAAAAGAAAGTTTTCTGCGGGACCCTCAGTGACACAATTGCTGTCCTATAGTTCCGACGTTCCTATCCTATGGGTTCGGGTTGCAACCGGTGCACCCGAAGTCTGGTCGCCCTGGTCCAAAGTCTACTCACAGGCCAGCTTGCTCGGCACGGTCGCGCAGTCTGGTGGTGTCCCAACCGGTGCGGTGATCGAGCGCGGCAGCAATGCCAATGGCGAATATGTTCGCTTTGCTGATGGGACGCAGATTTGTGTCTCGCCGGACTTCACATATCTTGACGTGACACACCCCGCCGGGGCGCTTTACCGCACTGCCGCGCCGGTCTCCTGGACCCCACCCGCTGGATTTGGCGGCGTGGATTCCATGTCTGGGGCGGTATTATCCCAGGGCAACAGCCAAACTCACTGGGGAACCATGCGGGTGATCAATTCCAACAGTATCGACATCAGTGTCTATGCGCCCAACTCGACCACCGGTCGAGCAGTACGGGCCATGGTCATTGGCCGCTGGTTCTAAAGGAGGGACATTCATGCAACTCTCATTCCAACCCATGCGCCTTGACCAGGCACTGAGCGTCACTCGCGCAGGCGACAGTTTGACACTCAACGGCGAGATCTTCGACTTCTCACCGCTCCAGGAGGGCGATGTGCTGCCCCGTGATGCTGTGGCTTGTTCCTGGTTGGCCTCGGATGTGACCCGTCACGATGGCGAGATCCGCCTGACGCTGATCCTCCCTCATGGGCCACATGCGCCGGAGCGCACCCGCTTTCCGCAGCCTGTGACTTTGACCGAGGATGGGCCGGTGTCACTCCCGGCCTATCAGACCGAAACAGCCCCCACCGAGGAGCCGGAGGCATGAGCAATATCGACCTCTCTCAAATCATCACCGCTCAGGACCGCAGCGAGGCTACGCGGGCAGAGGCGCTTGCCCGTCTCGCCCGCCTGCGCTGGGAACACTCAGTTGCCGGTGTGACCTTGCCCGGTGGCCTCCAGATCCCCGGTGATGAGACCACGCGGCTTGCGCTCTCCGGCGCGGTCAGCGCGTTGCAACAGGGCATGATCACGGCACCGGTGGCGTGGAAAACACCGGCTGGTTTTGTCGCGTTGACGCAACCGGAAATCGAAGCTGCGGCGCAGGCTGTGGTGCGGCATGTTCAGGCCTGTTTTGCCGCCGAGGCCGCCGTGGCGGCACAGATCTCAGCCCTCAGTGATCCTGCGGATTTTGATCTTGAGACCGCATTCGCTGCGGCATTGGACAGCTGAGCCCGCACAATGACCATGATTGAAAACAGCGACCGTGGGATCACCTTGAACAAATCCCTCGCCTGGACCGTGGCCTGCGGTCTTGTGGGCGCAGGGCTTTGGGTGGGCATTCAAGTGGCCACCCTGCGCGGGGAGACCGCTGCCCTCTCGCAGACCATCAACGGGCTGCGGGTGGATCTCACCGCCTCTGAGGCGCGCCAAGCAGCGCTGACCTCGCGGGTGCGGGCCAATGAGACCGCGCTTGCCCGTCAGGATGAGCGCCTGTCGCTGATCCTCTCCACTCTGAACAAGATCGACAACCGGCTTGAGCGCATGGAGCGCCTGCCGATCCGCTGATCCCCCAACATTTTGAAACCACCCCAAGCCCGCCTGCGGGCTCTTTTGCCATGGAGATCCCCATGAAACTCACTCCCGATTGGAAAACCACTCTCACCAGCGCCTGGTCGGTGCGGCTGTTGATTATTGCCGCTGTCATCTCGGTGCTGCCAGTCTTTGTCTCACTGGTCAGCCCGGATCTTCTGGGACTTGATCCCCTGGTCTTTGCCGGCATCGCCGCTCTGGTGAACCTCATCGCCATCCCGGCGCGGATCCTGGTGCAGCCAACCTCTGGCCTCTGGTCGGCCTTCCGGCGCGATGAAAGCGGGGCCGTGCGCAAACGCACCATTGGCGTGCTGGCTGGCGGCAGCGTGGCCCTTGCCTCTGCGATCAGTTTTATCGGCCAATGGGAAGGCCTCAGGACAGAAGCTTACCGCGATATCGTCGGCGTCTGGACCGTCTGCTATGGCGAGACCATGGGCGTACGCCCCGGTGACAGTTACAGAAAAGCTGAATGTGACGCGATGCTGGCCCGCGAGATCATCGCCTATGAGGCGGCGCTGGATCGATGCCTCACCGCTGATGTGCCCACTGGCATGAAGGTCGCCCTGGTCTCTTGGACCTACAATGTCGGCCCCGCTGCCGCCTGTCGCTCCACATTGGTGCGCAAAGCCAATGCAGGCGATCTCACCGGGGCCTGCAATGAGCTGCCGCGTTGGAACCGCGCGGGTGGCCGGGTGATCCGGGGGCTCACCAACCGGCGCATGTCGGAGCGTGCCATGTGTTTGAAGGCGCTTGAGGCGTGAGGGCGATCACCCTTGTGGCCGCCTTGGCGCTGATCGCCGTGGTTGCTGGCCTTGCCTATCAGCGCGGGGCCTCCGATTGCCGCGCCAGCTATCAAGCCCGCGCGCTCGCGCAGATCGAGCGGGCCAATCAACTGGATCGCGCCCGCATTGCCAGCGAGCGCGAACGCGCCACCCTTGCCAGAACCCTCGAGGAGAAAGCCCATGCGGATCCTGTTGCCGTGCCTCGCTGCCTTGGCCCTCAGCGCCTGCGCCGCCTCAACCACCTCCGTTAAAAGCACCGATCCTTGCGCAGCGCCAGTGCTGCTGCCGGAGCGCTGGTTGTCGGATCAGGAGGTCGAGCTGCTCTGGGCACGGGATCGGCGCGCGCTGCTGGATTGCGGTGGGAAGGTCGAGGCGCTGTCGGGACGGCCCCGCCAATAGCGGGGCCCGAACCGGATATTAGATCACACGCCCTATCAAGTCGCTCTTCGCCGGCAGAACACCCAATTCCACAAGCGCAATTTCAACCTCTTTGGCGCGCTCAACCTGCGAAGGGTCCGTAGTAATCACGTTGGTCTCCTGCGTGGCAACAAGTGTGCCTTCACCGATATCCAATGTCCGAGCATATTCCGGCAAACCTCGTGCATCAACGCGAGTAGGGAACCAAGCCATCCAACCTGGCCAAGCGCGATGATCGAAGACTGCGTCATGGATTGGATAATTGCGTGATCCGACCGCCACAAAAAGCGGCGTTCTCCACGCGACAATCTCGGTGATGACGTTCACCCACTCTTTGAAGGACAGGGTGTGCTCAAACGGTTCTGCATAGTTGCTACCGGAAAAGTTCAACTGGTTGTTTGCTCCGTGGAGCAAGCCACCGCTGTAACCCAGACTAGCAGTGTAATAACGAGGGTCCTCTCTTGGTATGGCTGAACTGAACCCTGTTGTATCAATTAAGAAAAAATCCTGACTATCATTCACCTTTTGGAGAAAACTCAAAAACTCTTCGCTGTCGGCGATTATATTCAAGCCCGTGTTGGCTTTGTGTTCAGCTGCGGTCCGAACTTGCCGCCATTCCTCGACGTATCGGTTGCTACCGATAAGGCGGCCTGCCAACGCCAAAAAATTTGTTACTCCAGTTTCCAATGCCTCCGGCTCATAAGCAAAGTATGCGGTCAAAAAGGGGACATCTGAACTCCGTGGCCGTGATCTCAATTGCGTCAAGGTTTCCCTCCTTGCATCCTCACTTGTTCTCGTCACGACTAAACATCCTCCCAATATCCGTAATCAGTAGCGCTTCCATCACTAAACTGTTCGCGTACGAAGTCAGTTCCACTGGGGGCGAGATGGAAGGGTACATATCTGTTGCCAACCTGCGTCATTCCTCCAGCGTCGCGAAGAGCTATAAATTGCCACATGACTTCTTGGTCACTGAAAACCCAGTCAAGGGAAACTTGTGGCCAGTCTGGCATTATTGCGGAGTGTTGAGTTCTTAGTTGGAGTGTAAACTGCTGCGCCAGCGTTCCCAAGAATGGTTTTTGAGGGTTGACCGTTCTGTAGTGTGGAGCACTCGGGTTTAGGTAATCCCGATATCCTAACTTGCACTCCAGCAGCCTGCACTCACTGAACACAAGCCCATCCCAGCTCTGTTGCACGCCAAGTTTCCAATTCCATTCCTCAATCTGGATCTCCAGATTGTTATCCTCATCAGCCGACGCCTCAAAATGTAGCCACCCCACCACGTAGTGTTGATACAGCGCTCCCCTTGCTCTTGGCGATGGCCTGCGCACAGTGCCACCTGCGAACGTGTGTCTTGGGAGTGTACTGCTTCCCTCGGTTAGCGCTTTGCAAATATCACAGTCCTGCTCGGGGTCATCTTCACATCGTCTCCTTGTGCGCGTCTCGGTTTCATAGTCGAACGGCGGAGGAAACGGGCGCGGTTGCTCAGGGTCTTCTTCTGGATCGGGCTGTGGTTCGTTTTCAAAGAGCTCTGCAATGCTATCGGGCAGTTCAACGCGACCGATTTCTTCTTCCTGAATGCGGCGCGCAGTGACTGCGGCGCCGCCGGCCAAAAGAATACCGATCCCCCAGTAAACTAATGGAATTGCGGGTGCTACCATCTCTTACCACCAAGTTTTAAGGGCACCATTGCGACGGGTGCTATAGTGTTTCATGACCGCGCATAAGTCGCGGAACCTAACATCTGCATTCTCCGGGTCCGACCGAATTGCTTGCCAGGCAGCACTCTGACACAGCGCCGGCCAAACTTGCGGGTGCTTAATAATTGCCAGGAGCAAGAAGCGGGCACGTAGTTGAGGGTCTTGCAGGCCGGATGCATAGATCTCATTCACTGCTTCAAATAGCGGCCGGTGCATCGCCTTTGCATCTTCTCCGTATCGGGCTGATTCAACCGGATAACTCTCGAAGAAATCATCGGCCTGGTCGAACATGTTGCTATAGAAGCGCGCCCGCTTCAGGTCGCCTCTCAAGTCCTCAGGCAGCCTCTTTTGGCTCTCGGTAGGAAGGAGGCTGATCTGGTAAAAACTATCGTAGTGGGTCGCATGAAACAGAAGGTGACCGGGCGCAAAAATCACATTTAGCATCTTGGTGATGGCTGGAAACATATCCGGCCAAGCGACAAATGCTTCAAGGGTGTTCACTTCCCAATACCGCAAAAGAGATGTGCTAGATGTTTCCCCTTCGATCTTGGTGAACTTCCGTAGGTGCTGCCACAACCTGTCAAACGTCAGCTCGGATCGAATGAAGAGACCGAAGTTCTTACCCCACAAATGCCAAGGCGCTTCACTCTTCGTGAAGAGCCCGCTGCAGAAGGCATTGTTTTCCTCCAGCCGAACAAGCCATGGGGCTACAGCATTCAATTCTTCAAAGACCTGCCCCTTGAAGAAACATCGATGCTCAAGCCCCGAAGTTTCGAGCATTTCTGGCAAGTTGGTTACCTTTGATGCGTCAAGAATGACATAAGTATGCATCTCTGGCACGTTGGAGGGATCACCACCTGCAACTTCAAGCTCCGCCGCTGTTAGTGGTGCCTTGCCGAAGAGAGGCTGAACTAGCGCATCAGGTACCGATTTTGGATGATCTACACCAAGCTGATTATCCAGGGGGTCCAGATCACTGAACCGCTCAATCTTGATAGTAGACGCATGATCATTCGACTGCGTCGGATCGCTAGGGTCCGCAGTCCAGTAATCGTCAGGGTTACTTCTCGATTTCATAAACGGGTATCCCGCATAAATTCAAGTAATCATTACAAAATTTGCATACCCTCCAATGATACAAAATTGCATCGGGCATGCTGCTGTACCCGCATAGGTATACTTGCCGACTTATTCTGACAACAGACCCTATGTATTTAGAGCAATGAGAATGTGGCCACTGCTGCGGTCTCTGCACCCGCGCCGTTGAAAAGGTCTCCGAGATCCCGATTAGAGGCAGGTGTTGCCAGCTGGGCTTGGTAGACTATCGCGTTTGCAAATGTCAGGTTTCGGGAATCGAGGCAATAAAACCGTATGTGCTAAGCTCAACTGTCAGGGCATGTATCACCGGACTACGTGTGAAGGATGTGGCCGAAGTACGCAAATTGTACGCTAATAGCTACTTATACTTTGTTTTTAAAAGACTTTAGTTGCCCTCTTGAGGCACCATACCTCCGATAACAACTCAGTATCAGAACGTTCTACGTACCTCGCTCTTAAACGGAATGTGCGGCAACACTTGTGGGCACTTGAAGGGTTAGGCCGGATGCCAGCCCATATCCGTTCGGCTGAAATGTACGGTACGTGACGGATCATATCCGCTGCGATCGGAGCGACAAGCATACCGGTCAACACGTACGGCTGACCGCTTTAGAGTCAGCAAATTGAAATCATTTTCCTCACCACGCAACCGATCTGACAGGCTGGTTCCTACATGGATTTGCAACACAGCCGGTGTCTGGTCGGGAACCATCGCGAAGGTGTCGGCGTACCAGCTATGCAAATGCCCGGATAAAATTATGTCGGTGCCAATGCGCGACAGCTCGGCGCGCGCATGCTGTGCGCCGCGTGTCAGCCGTTTGGTTTCACCCGGTTGATGCTCCAGCGGGTGATGAGCGACGACGATGCGATAGGCTTCCTCGGGTGTCTGTGCAAAACAGGTTTGGACTCGCCTGATATCTCCTAGCGAAAATCGCCCCCTTTGCCATCCAAGCGGGTTCACAGAGTTCACGCCGACAACAGACCAATCCGTGTCATGAATCTGCGGTTCGAGATCGCAGGAGATCCACTTCCGGTATCGCCGCCATGGCATCAATACCCGCTCAAACAAGTTGTCGAGAGGGGTGTCGTGATTGCCCGGCACCACGAGACATGGCGCTTTGATGCGGTCGATCATCTCTCGTGCTCGCATGAACTGCCAATCACGCGCGCGTTGGGTCAGATCACCGGAAATCGCCACCAAATCAGGTGCAAGCCCGTTGATCTGTTCAATCAATGGATCCAGAAGTTCCGGGCGGTCACGCCCGAAATGAAGGTCCGACAAGTGCAGCAGACGTTTCAACGCGTTGCATCCCCAAAGTCGGTCGGGACAATGACCTGAAGCGCGTCTTCACTCAGGTGTAGTCGAAACGGTCCCTTCATGCGGGCACGCTCTCCGTCGCGCGCCACCAACAGTCTCTTGCGGCGACCGTGTAATTCAAAACTATCGCTACACATGAGATGAAAATCGCGGTCGCGGCTGGCACGTCCAAGCAGCACCGCCAAACTGCTGCGCACCATCCCCCAGCGTCCATAATCGGGGGCAATCATCAGGGCCAGTTGGCCGTCGCGTATGCACTCTGCCCCCTCCATTCCCATTTGGCGCAACTGAAAGGCGTTATTGAACACAAAGACAAGGGGTGTACGCACCGTGGTGCGCTGACCGTCGGCAACAATGTCCAGTTCGAGCGGCCGCGGCCAACGAAACAATACCTTGAGCGCAGACCAATAGGCCGCAACCCGGCTGCGGCCCCAAAAGTCGTAAACCTCTTCACGGGATCGCAGGATTTGTGGATAAAGACCAAAATTGGCGTTGTTGAGAAATACTCGATCATTGAGCATTGCGACCCGCAAATCACGTTTATGGCCATGGGCAATGACCTCGACGGCGCCCTCAAGATCCTCAGGGATTCCAAGTGAACGGGCGAAATAGTTAAACGTGCCGCGCGGCAGAATGCCCATACTGCAAGAACTGCCCTTCAAAGCCTGCGCAACGCCGCAAATCGTGCCGTCTCCACCAGCTGCGACAATCGTATCATGTCCTTCGGCGACCACCTCCTGCAGAGTCGATGTCAGGTCGCGCTTGGGATCAAGTTCCGTAATTTTCGGCGCGAGCCCGTGTTTTGCAAAGGCATCTTTCAATGCCTGCGCACCACCCGCCGCCTCTTTCTTGCCGGAGTGGGGATTGTGCAGGATGCAGATGCTTTTTTGACGCCGCTGCGCAGTCGTGGGGGAATTGGCGTCAAACATCGCTAGATCCTTCGATATGACCTCGGGTGAGGGTAAAACCCGCTTGGTCCATTGCTCAGTTACCCGCCTGAAACGCGCCGAATGCGCAAAAGTTCCGCAGCACGTACCCCCAAGACAACTTGGAACAGGTAGGTGCGCCTTCGTGTTGTGCTGATGAAACCCATGCGAAAGGAATACACCATGAGCGAGCGCAGCATCACTACAGTGAACCCCTTTAGCGAAGCCCCCCTGACCAGTTATCCGCTAATGTCTGACGATCAAATGTTTGACGCTTTAATGTCGTGTCATGCAGCTTTTGATCAATGGCGCCTGACGCCCTTAGAGGAGCGGGCAGAGGTTATCGTACGGATTGGCGAGGCTTTGAACGACCGCAAGGAAGAGTTCGCACAGCTGATGACAGATGAGGTCGGCAAGCTCTTGCGCGACAGCCGCGATGAAATCGATCTCTGTGTTGGCATTTGCAAATGGACCGCTGCCAATGGGCCTAAGGTTCTGGCAGACGAGCACCGTTCGCTGCAGGATGGCCGTCAGGGCATCATCACCTATGCTCCGACGGGTGTTATCTATGGAATTCAGCCATGGAATTTCCCTGCGTATCAGGCCGTGCGTTATGCAATCGCAAATCTGATGGCGGGCAATGGAGTCTTGTTGAAACATGCCGCCAATTGCACAGGTAGCGGGATGCTTCTGCGCGAGATTTTTGAATCTGCGGGCCTTCCCCAGCACCTCTTTACGGTTCTCACCATTGACCATGATCAGTCTGACGCATTGATTGCTCATGATTTGGTTCGCGGTGTGACCATGACCGGTAGCGCCAAAGGTGGCAGTGTCATCGCCAAAACCGCTGGCGCACATCTGAAAAAGACGGTCCTGGAGCTGGGTTCCAACGACGCGTATCTAGTGCTGGAAGATGCAGATCTTGATGTTGCTGTTGAGAACTGCGTGGCTGGCCGACTGTATAACAACGGTGAAACCTGCGTGAATGCCAAGCGCTTTGTGGTGACCGATGCGGTCTATGATGCCTTTGTCGAGCGCTATGTTGCGGCGATGTCAGATGTTCCCCTCGGCGATCCCAATGCAGATGAGACTGGCCTAGGCCCGATGGCACGCGCCGATCTGCGAGATGAACTGCACCAACAGGTGAAGCAGAGTGTCGAGAAGGGTGCACGAATTGCCTGCGGTGGCAAAGTGCCAGAGGGTAAAGGGTATTTCTACCCGGCGACCGTGTTGACGGATGTTGCACCCGGTCAGCCCGCCTATGATGAAGAACTTTTTGGCCCAGTCGCCTCGATCATTCGCGCACGCGACGATGAGGATGCGATGCGGATCGCCAACGATAGCCGGTTTGGCCTTGGCGGTGGCATCTTCTCCAAGGACGACGCCCGCGCGGTGCAACTCGCAAAGCAGCATTTCGATACCGGCATGGTCTTTGTGAACCACTTCAACCTCGCCACGCCAGAGATGCCTTTTGGCGGCGTGAAAGATTCCGGGTATGGCCGCGAACACGGCGGCTTTGGCATGCTTGAGTTCGTCAATGCAAAGGCGATTGCCGTGGCGGCGTAAATAAAAAACGGGCCGCAGCGGAGTTTTGCTGCGGCCCATATTTGTCTCTAACAAAGGGTACTAGACCCAATTTGAGTGATCTCAGGCTCCGGGGTTACTCTGGCAACAAGCCTTCTGGCACGTTTTGATAACATACTGGACGCAGGAAGCGGCGGATTGCCAAAGTACCCACCGAGGTCGCACCAAAGTTGGTCGATGCGGGATAAGGTCCGCCATGAACCATGCTGTCGCAGACCTCCACGCCTGTCGGGAAACCATTGACCAATACGCGGCCTGCTTTGCGCTCGACGAGGGGCATCAGGCGGCGCGCCGCTTCTGTATCACCCTCATCCATATGCAGTGTGACCGTCAGCTGGCCGTGCAGGCCTTGGGCCAGAGTTTCCATTTCCGCAGTGTCCTGAACCCGAACGATCAACCCCAGTGGGCCAAAGACCTCCTCGCCCAGCGCGTTGTTTTGCAAATACGCGCCTGCATCGGTTTCAAAGAGGTTAGGGAGCGCAGTGCGTCCCTCGCTATCATTGGTCAGGATGGGCCGCACTTCGGCGCTGGCGTTGATGCGTGCCTTACCGTTGCGATAGGCTTCTGCAATGCCATCTGTCAGCATGACCTGCGCAGGTGCATCTGCCAGTGCCTTGGCGGCGGCTTCTACGAATGCATCCCCCTCAGGCCCCTTACTCACAACGGCAATACCGGGATTGGTGCAGAATTGGCCTGCCCCCATGGTAAGCGATGCAGCCCAGCCTTCGCCCAAGCTGACGCCGCGCGCTTTTGTGGCTTCGGGGAAGACAAACATCGGATTGACGCTGCCAAGTTCACCAAAGAATGGGATCGGCTCAGACCGCTGTGCGCAAAGATCAAACAGCGCGCGCCCGCCACCGAGCGAACCGGTGAAACCAACAGCTTTAATCAAAGGGTGCTGAACGAGGGTCTGCCCGACATCGCGCTTGCCACCCTGAATGAGTGAAAACACACCCGCCGGCATGTCACAGGATTTGATCGCGGCATAAATGGCTTCGGCGATGATTTCACCGGTGCCGGGATGGGCGGAGTGACCCTTGACGACGACAGGACAGCCCGCCGCCAGCGCCGCAGCTGTATCGCCCCCCGCCGTGGAAAATGCCAATGGGAAGTTTGATGCGCCAAAGACGGCAACCGGCCCGATTGGACGCTGGATCATTTTCAGATCCGGACGTGGCAGAGGCTGACGATCCGGCAGCGCTGCATCATGACGCCGGTCGAGGTAGTCACCGGCAAGGATATGTTGTGCAAACAGGCGCAACTGACCTGTGGTCCGGCCTCGCTCGCCGTTCAGTCGCGCTTCGGGCAGGCCGGTTTCCTCGGTGCCGATCTGGGTGATCGCCTCAGCGCGGACCTCAATTTCATCCGCGATCGCATTGAGAAAGGCGGCACGATCTGCACGGCTGCTGTAGCCATATGACAAGAATGCGTCCTCCGCAGCCCGGCAGGCCTGATCCACGAGCGAAGGGGTGCCAATGCTGAAGGCATGCGCCTCGCCGTTTGCAGGCTCGGACATGAAGGTCTGCTCTGAGGCGATCCAGTCTCCGGCGATCAGGTGTTTTCCGTGCGGGTCGAAGCTCATGCTGCGTCCTCCTTTTGCCAGTTGCTTACCATTTTGCAGGCGATTTCAAAGGCAGCACGGGTTGCACCGACGTCGGCCTCTCCGCGCCCTGCGATGTCAAAGGCGGTTCCGTGAGCGGGTGTTGTGACCGGCACCGGCAGACCGCCCTGTACAGTAACACCACGATCAAAGCCCAAGAGCTTGAGCGCGATTTGCCCCTGATCGTGATACATGGTCACAACCGCGTCGATCTCTCCGCGTGTCACTTTGAGGAACACAGTATCTGAGGGCAGCGGACCCGTGACGGCCATTTGCCCGCCCGCCATCTGGCGCACCGCCGGTTCGATCACGTCGATTTCTTCGCGCCCAAAGTTGCCGCCATCCCCGGCGTGCGGGTTGAGCGCTGCAACCGCGATCCGCGGGCGGGCATACCCGGCTCGCCGCAGAGTGCGTTCAATCAGATGGGTGGCGTCTTCGATGCGCTCGGCGCTGATCACGTCGGCCACATCACGCAGAGCAATGTGACTGGTCACACGGCTGGTCCACATACCATCCAGTGTGTTGAGTTCGGAGATATAGCCGGTCACGCCGAGTTTTTCGGCCATGTAGTGCAGCTCGTCCGAATGTCCGATCCCCGCCAAATGCATCGACGCCTTATTGAAGGGCGCAAAGACGATGGCATCAATCACACCCGTGCGCACGAACTCCAGCGCTTGATCCAGCACTTGCAATGTGGAGCGGCCCGAGCTTTCGGTGCTTTGTGCCAGCACCACCTCGTCGGGGTTGATCGTGATCATCTCGTGCAGGGCATAGCCTTCGACAGTGGACCAGTCCTGCTGGCTGGCATTTACTGCCGTCATGTCATGTGACAGACCCGCCTGCGCCTGACCCATTTCAAACACGTGACGGTCGCCGATCAGCAGGATCTGCGCGTCGTGTGTGATGTCGTCGGCCAAAAGCCGGGCGACCAGTTCCGGCCCGATGCCGCTGGGATCGCCGGGGATAACTCCTATCCGTGGGGACATGTTTACTCCGTTTCCGAAGCCTCGCCGCTCTCGAGCAAGGCATTCCTGATGTTGGCGACAGCCGAGGCCAGATGATGGCGCAGGGCGTCGGATGTGGTTTTGGCGTCACGGCGGCTCAGGGCGTCGACGATGGCACGGTGTTCGGCCAGCGTCTGGTCGCGCCCTGAACGGCGTTGCGACGATTGGAAACGCGCCCGCCACAGGCGCGCATTGTATTTGCGGTGGGTGTCTATGAGCGGCGCATTGCGGCTGGCCTGAACGATGGCCTCGTGCATTTGCATATCGAGCTGAAACGATTCAAGCGGTGGCAGAGTCCCAGCGCCGTCTTCCATCCGGCGCTGACAATCCACTACATGTGCGATTTCAGCATCGGTGATCAGGGTGCAGGCCAACTCCCCCGCAAGGGCCTCTAACGCGCCCATCACCACGAGATTCTGCTCGATCTCTTCGATGGGCGGATTGGCCACCTGCGGGCGACGGGTGACGGAATATTCCACCAGCCCGTCCTGCTCGAGTATGGTCAGTGCCTTCGTCAGCGGTGTGCGACTGATCCCCAGCGCTGCGGCCAGATCCCGTTCCGAGATATGCGCGCCGGCAGGCAGCTTTTCCAGCAAGATCAGTTCACGCAGCTTGTCAGCCGCAATCTCGACCAGCGTGGCACGCGGACGTGCCAGTTCCAGTTCATTCGTATCAAGGTCAGAGATCTCGGCTTTTTTGCTCATGTTATTTTCCCCAGTTCAAAACCACAGGATCCAACGGGCGGATCAACCGAAAGAGAGCCTCCTTCGTCTGCGGATGCAATGGCGCGATGGGGTGACGGCAGAAATCTGACGCAATAACGCCGCCCTCAACCATCGCAGCCTTCGCCGAACGAAACCCACACTGACGGTTTTCGTGGTTCACTGCGGGCAAGACGCGGGCGTAAGCCTCTGTGGCTGCAATCAAATCACCGGCTGCAAAATGCTGAAGAACCGGTTTGATCTGATCAGGGATCATGGCGCTGGTCATGGTGCCCGTGGCCCCCGCTTCGAGGTCCGCCAGCAGGGTGATCGCCTCCTCGCCATCAAACGGGCCCTCAATCGCATCGCCACCTTCCGCCACAAGTGCGCGGAGCTTGGCTGCGGTCTGCGGGCATTCGATCTTGAACAGTTTGACCATTTCGATCTCGCGCGCCATGCGCAGCAAGAGCGGAACAGGCAGATCGACACCGGACAGGGGCGCGTCCTGAACCATAATCGGCAACCCCACATCGCCTACGAGCGCAAATTGTTCAAAGGTCTGTTCGGCTGTGCCCCGCATCAGCGCCCCATGATAGGGGGCCATCATCATCACCATGGCGGCACCGTGATCTTTGGCGTGTTGGGCGCGTTCCACCGCGATCTGGGTTGCAAAATGGCTGACCGTCACGATCACTGGTAGCCGACCCGCGACATGTGCCAGCGAGATCTCTGTCAGCTTACGCCTTTCCTCATCAGAGATCAGGAACTGCTCGGAATAGTTGGCAAGGATGCAGATGCCATCGTTGCCCTGATCGACCATACAATCGATCACGCGTTTCATACCTTCGTAATCAACGGTTCCATCCGGATGGAATGGGGTGGGCGCGACGGGCCAGATGCCTGAATATTTGGTCATTCTGTAATCTCGAAGTTATGAAGATGCTTGTCGGAAATCGTAATGCCGAGACCGGGCAGATCATCGTCGAGCTGCAGGAAGCCATCCACCGCCTCCGGGTCGCCCTCGAAGATGTAGTAGAACAGCTCATTACCGACTTCGACGTCGAAGACCGGGAAATACTCTGACATCGGACAGTTGGTGTTGGCCATGGTCAGGTGATAGTTATGCATCTGGCCAGCATGCGGGATCACCGGGATCTGCGCGGCCTCTGCAATGGCGTTGATCTTTTGGGCCGCGGTGATGCCACCAACCCGGTTGGTGTCATATTGCAGGACGCTGACGGCCTTGCGATTGATAAGCTCTGCACAACCGATGACCGAGAATTCATGCTCACCGCCGGAAATCGGTACGATCCCCATCGCGTTGAGTTCAGCATAGCCTGCCACGTCGTCCGCAATTACCGGTTCTTCGAGCCAGCGCGGTTCGTATTTGGCCAGTTTGGGCAGCATGCGTTTTGCATAATCAAGGTTCCAGCCCATGTAGCATTCAAGCATGAGGTCTGTGTCGTAACCGATCACTTCGCGCAGCGCCTCGACCCGTTTGAGGTTCTCGCGCATGCCCGCCATGCCATCTTTGGGTCCATAGCCAAAGCGGGATTTGAAACCGGTGTAGCCGCTTTTCATCGCCTCTTCGGCCTCGGCCTGCATGTCCTCAACCGGACCTGCGTAGAGCTTGGAATAATAGACCGGGATCTTTTCTTTGGTCCGTCCGCCGAGCAGTTTGAACACCGGCTTTCCAACCAGTTTGCCCATCAGGTCCCAGATGGCGATGTCGATCGCGGACATGGCTGTCATGCCGATGCCCTTTCGGCCCCAAGCATGGCTGCGGCGGTACATCTTTTCCCAGATATAGGCGTAATCAAACGGATCTTCGCCCACCACCAAAGGGGCATACCAATCGTCGATTGCCTGTTTCACCAGCGTCGGCGCGAGGGCGGCATTGCCGATACCGATGGTGCCGTCTTCACATTCGACCTCGCAGGTCAGCCATTGGTGAAAACGAAAGGACTGCATCGCATCGCCCTTGATCCACAGGGCATCAGAGGCGTTGGTGCAGAAATTGCCGGTCGGTGGAACCGTTGGCCCTTTCCAGGTCCAGACGCGGGTTCGGACGGATTTGATCTTGGTCATCAAGGCCCCTCTCTCTTTTGGCTGGGTGTTCGGGACAGGCCGAAACACGAATCATGTTGACATCTGTCTTAACATGATAATGGTGTTTTGGAATGCCAAAATGCTGTAGCGCCAAAAACAAGGGAGGAGAGAGTACAGCGCAAATCGGAACGCCTCATGCATTCCGGTTGCCCTATACTAGCCCACCAAAACGGCGTCGGCCTGCGGCACGACTTTCCTGATCAACGGAGGAAGAATCATGGAAACCCTGACAAAAACACTGAGCGCCGGCCTCGCCGCCGCAGCCCTGACCATCGCGGCGCCTGTTGCGGCGGATACCTATGTTGTGGCGGTGGGCGCCGCCTCAAACAGCCTGCAAGGAAAAAGCGCCGCACGCTTTGCCGAAGAGTTGCAGGCCCAGCTTGGTGATGCGCATAAGATCGAATTTTACGCCGATGCGCAGCTTGGCAATGAAAAAGAGCTGATGCAGAAGCTGCGTCTGGGTACTGTCGATTTCACGCTGATTTCGTCGATCATGACCAATGTCGCGCCAGAGTTCGCGCTATTTGACATGCCGTTCCTTGTGCAGGACCGCGCGCACCTGAAGGCCATCGATGCCGAGATTGTTCAGACCGATCTCGCTCCTCTGGCAGAGCAGGCCGGGCTAAAGGTTCTCTCCACATGGGAAAATGGGTTCCGCCAGATCACCAATAGCACCCGTCCCATCAACACCCCCGCCGATCTGGATGGTCTGAAAATCCGCACGCCTTCGTCGGAATGGCGCGTGTCGATGTTCAAGGAATGGGGATCAAACCCCACCCCAATGTCCTTTTCCGAAGTCTTTGTTGCCCTGCAAACCGGCACAATGGACGGTCAGGAAAACCCGCTGACGAACATTGTCGGTGCGAATTTCCAAGAGGTGCAGAAATACCTCAGCCTGACCGGTCACGTCTATTCGCCCACCTATCTGACCAGCGGCGCGCAGACGTGGGAGAAACTGCCCGATGATGTAAAAGCCGCCGTCACCGAAGTTGCGGCTTCGGTTCAGGACTGGGCGCTTGAGCAGGGCGAAACCGCCGACAACGAGCTGGTCGATAAGGTTCGTGCCGCCGGTGTCGAGGTCAATGTGGCAGACAAGGCGGCCTTTATCGCGGCGTCAGCCCCGATCTACGAAGCCTTTGATAATCAGGTGCCCGGTGGTGATGCGCTTGTCAGCCGCGCACAAGATCTGGCCCAGAAATAACCATGCGCTCCGGTCGGCCATAACCGGCCGGAGCCAACTTGAGACAGGAGATGGGCATGATCGCAATGATCGAGCGTATACTGTTACGGGCAATCGAGACGATATGCCTATTGCTGCTGGTAATCCTGGCAGTGTCCGTCGTGTATTCGACCACCATGCGATACCTTGGCGCGTCGCCCGCGTGGTATGATGAAATTGCCAGCGTCCTTCTGGCGTGGCTCACTTACTTCGGCGCGGCCTATGCGGTGTTCCTGCGCCAGCACATGGGATTTTCCGGCATTGTAACCGCGCTGCCAAAACCGCTGGCTGTTGCGCTGGCGCTGTTTTCCGAACTCTTGGTGATCACCTATTTCGCGGTGGTTGCGTGGTACGGCAATGCGGTGCTCGCCGTGGCCAAGTGGGACTCGCTGCTCTCGCTGCGCTGGATGACATTGGACATTGTTCAATCCGTGATCCCGATTGCCTCGGTCATTATGATTATCGGCACAGTGTTGACGCTCCCCCGTGCCCTGCGTTTTGCGGCTGAAGGGATCGACCCGGAACATGCCGAGATCGAACAGGCCATCGCAGAGGCCGAAGCAGAAAATTCCGCAATGGCAGAAAAGGAGGGCGCAAAATGATCCTGCTGCTGACCACAATCGTCCTGATCGCACTGATCCTTATCAATGTCCCGATTGCCGTCGCGATTGGTGTTGTCTCGATGGGAGGTTTCCTGCTGACCGCAGGTCCCGAAAGCCTGAACGACATGGTGATCAAGCTCTATTCGGGTTCGACCTCCTTTCCTTTGATCGCGATTCCACTGTTCATTCTGGCCGGAAACCTGATGAACACTTCCGGGATTTCACTTCGGCTTATCAATTTTGTGACAGCACTGATCGGGTTCATCCGAGGCGGGCTCGGCATGGTGAATATCGGTGTCTCCATGGTGTTTGCCGAAATCTCCGGCTCTGCCGTGGCTGATGTGGCTGCGACCGGCACGGTTTTGATCCCCGAGATGAAGAAGCGCGGCTACTCACGCACATTGGCGGCAGCGATCACCTCTTCATCGGCGTCACTGGCGATCATTATCCCGCCCTCAATCCCAATGATCCTGTACGGAGCAATCGCGGAAACCTCGGTAATCAAGCTCTTTGTTGCAGGCGTGGTGCCGGGATTGCTGGGGGCCTTCTTGCTGATGCTCGTCACGTGGGTGCTGGCGGTGCGCTACGATCTGCCGCGCGCCGAAGGGTTTGACCCCGCGCACGTCTGGCGCACCTTCAAAGAGGCCTTCTGGGCGCTCACCATGCCAGTAATTATCCTTGGCGGGATCTTCTCTGGCTTTGTCACTGCAACCGAGGGCGCCGGGCTTGCCGTTGTGGCCGCATTGGTGATCGGTCTGTTTATCTACCGAGATCTGGATGTATCGCGACTGCGCAAAACCATGCTCGAAGGGATCAGCCAGACCGGGATTGTGATGCTTCTGGTCTCCACATCTGCCGCTCTGGGCTTGTTCCTTACCCAAGCGCAGGTCCCGCAGCAATTGGCGGCGCAGATCACAGAAGTCACCACCAACCCGCTGATTGTTCTGGCCCTGCTGAACATACTCCTGCTGGTGCTGGGCATGTTCCTGCATGGTGCGGCGGCGATCATTCTGGTGGTGCCTGTGGTGATGCCCTTGGTGAATGCGGTGGGGATTGATCCCATTCACTTTGGCATCATGGTGACGCTGAACCTTGCCATCGGGCAACAGACCCCGCCAGTTGCGTCGGTCCTGATTACGTCTTGCTCGATTGCGCGTGCCGGGATCTGGGAAACCTCACGTACCAACCTGCCCTTTATCGGGGTGCTGGCGCTGATCTTGCTGTTGGTGACATATGTGCCGGAGCTCTCCTTGGGGCTGACACGCTTCCTCGACTAAACGCAATACCCCCGGCCAAGTCTCGCTTGGCCGGGGGTATTTTCATCTGGCGAGGCGAACAGTGGCAATGTTCCCAGCCGGTTGTCAGCTTTTCACGTCGCCCTTACTTGGTTCCGAAGTGTCATCCAGATCGATTTCGACGTCATCACTGACATCAATCGGGTCCGGATCAACGATCGTGAGCGCGCCGGTACCAGCCTCTGCACGCGCCGCCAGCAATGGCAGCATCGCCGCCCCAGTCGCCGAGTGATATTCCGGTGTTTCAGGACGCTTCCAAGTCAGCGTGTCAAAGCTTGCGCAGTTTTCACATGTCGGTGCCCACTCCGCGTGGATGTGATTGCAGCTCTCGCAAACCCACTGCGGCCCGCGCGGCGCAGTAAGCGCCTTCGTTAGCCACCCCTGTACCATGGCATCGGGGCCACCTTCGCCTTTTTCAATTGCTGCCATCAGCGTCAGTGCGCGTGCATCCGGCGCACGGTCCACCAGATCGCCCAGCGCGCGACGTGCTTCAGGGAAGTCTTCTGCGACAATCAAAAGCTCTGCCCGCACCAGACGCGTTTCATCGTGGTCTGGTTTTACCCGCAACAAGGTCTCGAACCGTTTCACACGCTCCTGCGCGCTCTCATTGGGTTCAATCTCAGCAAAGGCGTGAGCCAAATCGGGATGAGGCTGCGCCTCCCATGCTTTCTTGAGAATACGCACCGCATTGCGCGGCTTACCTTTTGCGATGTAGCTGCGCGCGGCAAGGGCTGCAGCAGGCACCAGATCTGGCGAGAGGCGGTTGGCCTCAATGGCCTGTTCCTGTTGCTCCGGCGTGGCTTCCTCAGCCAAAAGCGCCTTGGACGAGGAAAGCGCAAGCACAGCGTCACGACGTTTAAACACCTCGCGCGGTAGCGTTCCGGTCTTAAGTTTGGTCGCCAAGGTCTGACGCGCGCCGGCCCAGTCTTCGGCCTGCGCTTGCAACTTCAACAGGGTGTCCTGCACCTCTTCGTGCTTGGGCCGCAATGCGAGCGCCTTTTCAGCCAGTTGCCGCGCGGTCTCGGTATCCCCTTCAGAGAGTTTCTGTTTCATGATCCCACGCACGCCAACAAAACGGGTGGATTGATCGGACAATAGACGTTTGTAAGCCTCTGACGCCTTATGCGTGTCGCCAGCCATTTCCGCGGCTTGCGCCACCACAAGATCCGTCAGGGCCGGGTCTTGAAGATAGCGCTCTGCTTTTGCAGCTTTTGAAAGCGCCGTGCGCCCCTCGCCCACAGCCAGCGCCATGAGACTGTCCGACAACGCCTGATATCCGCGCCGCTCGCGCCCTTTGTCGAAATAGCGTGATAGAGCCGTTTCATCGCCATTCAGAAAACGCAGCGTCGCGATCAGCAGCGACAGCAGCTTAAAGAACAGCCATGTCAGTACCATCAGCGCCACCAGCGCCATCACGGACTGCAGCGCACCAAGTGTATATTCGATGCCCGCAACGGTGATTTGCACACCTCCGGCGGTTTCCATCAGGACGCCCGCACCGAAGGCCATAAGCGCAACGATCGCGACGAATACGAGAATCTTCAACAATGACCAGAGCATGGCGACGTCCTTAGTTGGCGTTCAGGCTTTGCGACAGCGCGTCGGTGGCGGCTTCGGCATCAAGACGAATCCGTGCCGATGTTTGCCAGGCCTCCAACTGTGCTTTTGCGCTATCAGGCAGGGCTGCAAGTTCATCAAGCGCGGCGGATATATCTGCGCCCTCAACGGCGGCACCGGCGCGTGACAAGATCGCATCCGGATCATCGCCTTCGCGTGGGGCAACGGAGCGCGCACCAAGATGGCGATTCACATAGGCCACGATGCCACCACTGCCTTTGGTTTCCTCTCGCGCTGCTGCAAGCGCCGCGCGGGCGGCCGGGGCGAACCCGTCGCGCAAACCAGCCAGCGTCGCAACGCCTGTGTCTGCCGCGACTTGAATATCCTCAGGCACCTCAACTTGAAGACGGTTGAGTTCCGCAACCAGATCACCATAAGGCGCACCCGCATCCAATGCGGAGCGCAGGCGTGAAACCACCGATTGTGCGGCGGCTATGCGCGCGGCTTCCGCACTCGCACGCTCCATCTCTTGCGCTTCAGTGACCATGCGTTTTACTTCGGCCTGCTGCTCGCTCAGGTTATCGCGGACACGCTGCAGTTCTGTTTCAAATGCCTCGACTGCGTCAGCGGATGCACCTTCAGTAATTGGGCGCGCTTCCAATGCTGCGACACGGTCCGAGAGGCCTTGCAGGGTTTGTGCCACTTCTGCGTTTAGATCGGACCCCGGTTGGTCCTCAGCTTCTTGAGCAGTCTCAAGCGCGGACAGACGTGCATCAATCGGCTCCAGATCAGGCACTTTGATCGCCGATACGCTACTGCGAAGGTCCGCAAGCTGCGATTTCAAATCCGCCTGAGCGGTCTGCAACGGTTCGATATCAACACTACTGCCACGCAAAGAAGGCGGCAGAACGCTATCGAGCACGTCGCCCTTGCCTGCAACAAAGCCGATCAGCGCCGCTACGACCCCCCCCAGAACCGCAGCCCCAAAGCCGCCGCGCTTTTCAACGATGCGCTCTTGAATCACAGGAACAGGCGCTGACTCTTCGTGGGTTGCGCCCTGTTCGGTCTCGGTCTCGGTCTCGGTCTCGGTCTCGGTCTCGGTCTCGGTCTCGGAAACAGGCACTTCGGTTTCAGCGAAGTCGTCAAGCTCCTCCGTGACCAGCCGCTCTTCGACCTTCTCTTTACTTACCTGTTCAGACTCTGTGCTGAGATCCTGCTCAAGATCGTCCCTGGACTCCTCCGGGGTCGGTTTTGCCATGTCACCAGTTTTCTTGTCTTCAGCCACTCTGGCCTCCCCCGATTCCCCAAACGTACTCAACACCCTACGGTCCGACCCTAGTCTTCAGACGGCTCCGTCTCAACCCGAAGCCACGTCTGTGCGACATCACACACCAATTCCACCATCGCTTCAGCTGTTGGAAACTTACTTACGTGTCGTGCACCACTTTGCAAGCGCGGCATCACCTCGGCGACCTGCTCACTCATTGCAATCAGCGACAAATGCGCATTTTCAGGACATAAGCTGGCAAAATGCGCAGCGGTGCGCGGTGAAAAAAGCGGCACGATCAACGGCCTCTGCGTCGCAAGCGCCGTATCAGCTTCTGCCGTAAAGGAAGATAACTCCTGACGATAAATCGCCATACCACTGCATAAAATCCCCGTATCCGACAGGCGTTTTGCAACTGCTCCACGGGTATATTCCCCGTGTAGATGTAGCAGATTTCCGCCCGGCACATCAGCCCGCAAGGCTGCGACCAAAGCGTCAGCAGTGTCACCAGAATACTGCGCGTCCCATCCTGCCATTCTTGCTGCTTTCGTCGTGCGCTCCCCCACGCAATAGGCTCTAATACGAAGCGGTTGACCATCTGAAGCCACCCTCACTCCCTCGCCCGAGGTAAAGATCACCGCATCCACACCACCAAGATCAATCATGACCGGCAGAGCGGATATCTCCAGCAGCGGAGAATAGATGATGGGCAAATTTGCGCGCAGATTAGACGGCAATAACTCAACAAACCGCTGCGCGGCCTCGCGCGGGCGCGTCATCAGAAGGGCTAGCCCGTTCTCGTTCACCTGCACGCTCCCGGGATTGTTTGCATCACCTCATGGTGGTAGCCCCGCAGCACAAAGGATGCAACGGTAGGCCTATGACCCAAACGCTCACTCTTCTTGGACTGGAAAGCAGCTGTGACGACACTGCTGCTGCCATTGTGCGGCAACAGGACGGTGCCCCTGCAGAAATCCTGTCGTCGGTCGTCTTTGGCCAAACGGAGCTGCACAGCGCCTTTGGCGGTGTCGTACCAGAGATCGCAGCCCGCGCTCACGCAGAAAAGCTCGATACTTGCGTGCGGGATGCCTTGTCTGAGGCAAATCTGACGCTGGATGACCTCGACGCAATAGCCGTGACCGCAGGTCCGGGGCTCATCGGCGGCGTGATGTCGGGCGTGATGTGTGCAAAGGGGATCGCGGCGGCAAAAGGGTTGCCTTTGGTGGGTGTCAATCACCTTGCAGGGCATGCGCTGACGCCCCGGCTGACGGATGATGTCGCTTATCCCTATCTGATGCTGTTGGTGTCAGGCGGCCATTGCCAATATCTGATTGCGCGCGGGCCAGAGGTGTTCTCTCGCCTCGGTGGAACGATTGACGACGCGCCGGGTGAGGCGTTTGACAAAACCGCACGTCTGCTTGGCCTGCCACAACCCGGCGGCCCATCCGTGCAAAAAGAAGCGGAGCATGGCGACCCGACACGGTTCCGTTTTCCGCGACCCCTGCTGGACCGCCCCGATTGCAACCTGTCCTTTTCCGGACTGAAGACGGCCTTGATGCGGATGCGGGATCAGATCGTAACGGAGAAAGGCGGCTTGACTTGGCAAGACCGCGCCGATCTTTGCGCCGGTTTTCAGGCCGCTATCGTCGATACACTGGTTGAAAAAACACGCCGCGCACTCAGGCTCTACCTTGATGAAGCGCCCGCAATTCCTACGCTGGCCGTCGCCGGCGGCGTTGCGGCCAATACAGAAATTCGCGCTGGCCTAATGGCTCTTTGCGCCGAATTAGAGACTGATTTCCTCGCGCCACCCCTAAATCTATGTACGGACAACGCGGCCATGATCGCCTACGCCGGGCTTGAGCGATTTCGTGCCGGAGCACGCGATGGCATGGATCTAGCTGCACGCCCGCGCTGGCCGCTGGACCAGACCAGCCCCGCGCTTATTGGCAGCGGGAAAAAAGGAGCGAAAGCATGAGCGTCGCGGTCCTCGGCGCAGGTGCTTTTGGCACCGCCTTGGCGATCTCGCTGGCGCGCAAAGCGCCTACAACGCTCTGGTGTCGTGATGAGACCCATGCGGCCGACATGCAGGCCTCTCGGGAAAACACCCGCCGCCTGCCGAAAGCACCCCTGCCCGCGTCCCTGACCGTCACTTCGGACAATGCCTGTTTCGAGGCGCATGATGTCATCCTCCTTGCGGTGCCGATGCAGAAAATGCGCAGCTTTCTGGTGCAGCATCGTGCGGCACTTGCGACCAAGACACTGGTGGCCTGTTGCAAAGGGATCGAACTCGACACTGGATTGGGTCCTGTCTCCGTGCTGCGTGAAGCGGCTCCTGAGGCAACAGCGGCCTTGCTGACTGGCCCCAGCTTTGCCGCAGATATCGCAAAGGGCCTGCCCACCGCGCTGACGCTGGCCTGCGAGCCGGACGAAGCCGGCAAAAGCCTGCAAACGGATTTATCGACGGACAATCTGCGGCTCTATCGCACCACGGATCTCGTCGGTGCCGAGATTGGTGGCGCGCTGAAGAATGTCATCGCCATTGCTTGCGGTGCGGTCATCGGCGCACAGCTTGGCGACAGTGCCCGCGCGGCGCTGATGACACGCGGCTACGCAGAGATGCAGCGACTGGCCCTTGCGCGCGGTGCGCGGCCGGAAACCCTCGCCGGGCTTTCTGGATTTGGTGACCTGACGCTGACTTGTGGCTCGGAACAATCCCGCAACTTTCGCCTTGGCCTCAGCCTGGGGCGTGGCGAAGTTTTTGACCCGTCGATCACCGTTGAAGGCGCCGCCACCGCCCGCGCAACGGCAAAAGCCGCCCAAGTGATGGGGCTGGAGATGCCGATCACGCAAACGGTAACCAATTTGCTGGATCAAAGGTTGACGATCGCGGATGCTGCGGATCAACTGCTTAAAAGACCACTAAAAGAGGAATAAAATGCTTATTGCATTGATTGCCCGCGACAAACCCGACCATCTGCAAACCCGTCTCGACAATCGTGCGGCACATCTTGCCTATATCGAGTCGACCGGAGTTGTCGCCCAAGCGGGCCCTCTGTTGGACCAGAACGGCGACATGGTTGGCTCTCTGGTTATTCTCGATGTCGAAGATATGGCCGCTGGCGACGCATGGGCTGCCAATGATCCCTACAACAAGGCTGGTCTCTTTGAAGCGGTCGAGTTGATCACCTGGAAGAAGGTCATGGGCTGATGGCGTATTGGCTGTTCAAATCCGAACCCAACATCTGGGGCTGGCACGACCAGGTCGCCAAAGGGGATGCTGGCGAGGAATGGGACGGCGTGCGCAACTATCAGGCCCGCAATTTCATGCGGGAGATGAAACTGGGGGATCGTGGGTTTTTCTATCATTCCCTGAAGGAAAAATCCGTGGTCGGGATCGTCGAGGTCTGCGCCGAGGTGCACCCAGACAGCAAAACGGATGATCCACGCTGGGAATGCGTGGACATCAAGGCCATTCGTGCCTTTGCACAGCCGGTATCTCTGGACCAGATCAAGTCAAACCCGGCCCTGGAAAACATGGTCCTGGTCAAGAACTCGCGGCTCTCCGTCCAGCCCGTGACAGAAGCCGAGTGGAATGAGATCTGCAAGATGGGACGCACACAGGCCGATTGACCGGATCACGTGATCTGGCATTGTTCTCCTTAACCCGCAGCAGGAAGGGACTATGGCATGGAACTGGTCAGTGTACTCGTAGCGACACTTGCGGCATTTGCTTCAGGCGCAGCCTATTATGGCGCGCTTGCCGATCCATGGATGACAGCCTCTGGCGTTGAACGTGACGCGGAGGGAAAACCCAAAGGCGGTCAAACTCCTGCGATTTTTGCCATCGCGTTTCTCTGCCAGTTGATTATCGCGGGCATGATGCGTCACGTGTTCAGCCTCTCCGGGATTGAAACTCTCGGCGCAGGGTTTCTTGCCGGGCTGGGTATTGGGTTGTTTTTCATCACGCCTTGGATCGCACTCAACAATCTCTACAGCATGCGGCCACGAATGTTGACGATCATCGACGGCGGATACGCGGCCCTTGCATGCTCCATAATGGGGCTGATCCTGACCCTGTTCTAACTGGCATCAAACCACGAAAAAGGCCGCTGGCGATGCCGCGGCCTTCTCGTGTACTCAACGCCCACTCCCACCGTGCACGTCCGAGATTTTCTCGCAAAAGTTGCGTCTCCTCACTATCTACCCCGAGAGCGCGAAGGAGTGCAATTCTTACGATCCTACAATCTCATTAAAACACTAGGGTTTCTATCGGGCCGATCTGATTAGGCGTAGATCGCCTCTTTGCCGAAATGTTTGGTCAGCATGTAATACACGACGGCGCGGTATTTGTTGCGCTCCGATTTACCATAGGTCTCGATCACCTTGTTGATCGCATCCATCAGCTCTGGACCGTCTGCCAAGCCGAGTTTCTTGATCAAGAAGTTGTTTTTCACTGTCTCCAACTCATCCGGTTGGCTCGACGCTACGGTAGAGGCATCGGCATTATAGATCGCAGGACCGCAACCAATTGTCACCTTGGTGAGAAGATCCATATCCGGCGTCATGCCGCATTTGTTCTTCAGATCATCCGCATATTGCGCAATCAGCTCTTCACGCTTGCCCATCGTTAAATTCTCCTGTCCTGGATCTTCTGCCCTGCTGGCAGAGTTACTGTGGTTTGACGGTAGGAGGATTTCATATTCCAACAAAGGGGTTTTTCTTCGCTTTGCGCATCACAAATGCGTTGCGGGATGGTGGGAGGGGCGATGTTCCCCCGGAACGAGCGCCGGACAGCATCACGAAAAAACCCGGCGCAATGGCCGGGTTTTCCAGTTCTTCAAATATCCAGTCGCTCAGTAGCGGTAGTGTTCCGGCTTGAACGGGCCTTCGGGTTTTACACCGATGTAGGCGGCTTGCTCAGACGTCAGCTTGGTCAGTTTTGCACCGACACGCTCCAGATGCAGCGCCGCGACTTTTTCATCGAGGTGCTTGGGCAGGATATAGACTTTGTTGTCGTACTCATCGCCACGGGTCCAAAGCTCGATCTGCGCCAGAACCTGGTTGGTGAAGGAGGCAGACATCACAAAAGACGGATGCCCGGTCGCATTGCCGAGGTTCAGCAGACGTCCCTCAGAGAGCAGGATGAGCCGGTTGCCCGAAGGCATCTCGATCATATCCACCTGTTCCTTGATGTTGGTCCACTTGTGGTTCTTCAGGTTCGCCACCTGAATTTCATTGTCGAAGTGGCCGATATTGCCGACGATGGCCATATCTTTCATCTCACGCATATGTTCGATGCGCAGAATGTCTTTGTTGCCGGTGGTGGTGATGAAGATATCCGCGTCCAGCGCCTCTTCCAGCAGAACCACCTCATAGCCGTCCATGGCGGCCTGCAACGCGCAGATCGGGTCTGCTTCGGTCACTTTGACCCGTGCACCGGCACCGCTCAGCGACGCGGCAGAGCCTTTGCCCACGTCACCATAACCACAGACAACGGCAACCTTGCCCGCCATCATGGTGTCGGTGGCGCGGCGGATACCGTCCACGAGGCTCTCTTTACAGCCGTATTTGTTGTCGAACTTCGACTTGGTGACAGAATCGTTCACGTTGATCGCCGGGAAGGGCAGCTGACCCTGTTTCACCAGCTCATAGAGACGGTGCACACCGGTGGTGGTTTCCTCGGAAACACCCTTGATCTGATCGCGCATCTTGGTGAACCAGCCGGGGGACTGCTCCATCCGCTTCTTGATTTGCGCTTTGATGGCCTCTTCTTCCTCGGAGGTCGGAACCGCGATCACGTCTTCACCCGCCTCGGCACGTGCGCCCAGCAGAATATAGAGCGTCGCATCGCCGCCATCATCAAGGATCAGGTTCGGGCCTTCAGGGAACTGGAAGGACCGGTCGAGATAATCCCAATGCTCTTCAAGGCTCTGACCTTTGATCGCAAAAACCGGAACACCCGCTTCGGCGATGACCGCAGCAGCATGGTCTTGGGTCGAGAAGATGTTACAGGACGCCCAGCGCACATCGGCACCTAACGCTACCAGCGTTTCAATCAACACAGCGGTCTGAATCGTCATATGCAGCGAACCGACGATACGAGAGCCTTTCAGGGGCTTCTCCTCACCGTATTCCTTGCGCAGCGCCATCAGGCCCGGCATTTCAGTTTCTGCGATGTCCAGCTCTTTGCGGCCAAAGCCCGCCAGCGAGATGTCCTTGACGATATAGTCTCCGGCCATTTTCTGCTCCGTTTGAGATTTCCACAGGATTCTTGGTTTTGGGAGGTAACACCGCAAAGGTTGATAAGCAACGAAGATGGCGGCGCGCTTCGGCGATACCGGAGGATATACGATCTGCCACTCGTATACAGGATGCGATCAACTGGCAGGATCATTGCGCCGTTTATGTTCCGGAACGATAAAGTAGTCATGCCCCGAAGCCACCATGCAACTCAGACCTGTGGGATGTGAGACCAGCACTGTGAACGTGCCGCTTTGGGATGATGACCAGATCTCAATGATCACATCCTGAGAACGACCGCTTTGCAGTCCAGCAGAGCTAAGCGTTTCGTTGAACTGGCGTTCCAGACGTTCAACCACAATCTCTCGAGGGGCACAGTTTTGTGCCCGAGCAGGTGGCGCGATGGCAGCCATGCCGAACACCAATGCTGAGGATATGAGCCGTTTGAACATTGTGCTTCTCCTTTCCTGTGTAAGCATCGGAAAAGGACAGGCCATGTCGGGGACGTGCCCCTTTCTACCGTAAATATGGGGATCTAAGCTCTGCGGATCAAGAAAAGCCCAGTTCAACTTATCGTCGCTCACAGTGAGCGCCGAGCATTGTCTACATAGGCCGCACTGCACATGACTGTCGGTTTGCAACTACGCGGCGAGAGGGGTAGCAAGTGCGCAGCGCGACAATCACGGATCACATCATGGCTGCGAAATCTCCCCGTGCATGGCAACGAATGCTCTCTGGGCGCAGGCTTGATCTGCTTGACCCGACCCCAGTTGATATCGAGATCGAAGACATTGCGCATGGGCTTGCCTTTGTTGCCCGCTGGAATGGCCAGACGCGTGGAGATTTTGCGTATTCAGTGGCAGAACACTCACTACTGGTGGAGATCATTCACGGCCGCATGTACCCCAAAGCTCCGGTTAAGTGGAAACTTGCAGCACTTCTGCATGATGCGCCGGAATATGTCATCGGGGATATGATTTCACCTGTGAAGGCTGCAGTAGGCCCGGGATATGGAGAGCTGGACGCACGTCTCACCTCAGCGATTCACATCCGTTTTGGTCTGCCCGCAGCCCTTCCTAAAACGGTGAAAGCGCAGATCAAACGTGCAGATAAGGTCTCTGCATGGATGGAAGCGGTCCAGATTGCTGGATTTTCTGAATCTGAGGCGACAAAGTTCTTTGGCAGGCCAAATGCCGAATTGATTGAGGGTCTGGACATCTATCTGCGCCCCCCTGTGGAGGTGCGCAGAGATTTTGTCAGCCGTCATGAGGCATTGCTGGGTCAGCTTTAGACTCAGCCGTCGTTTTGTGCTGCTTCGCGGGCCTCTCGGCGGGCACGGCGCGCAGCACGGCGGGCGCGACGTTCCGCGCGCTCTTGTTCTTCGCGGGCCTTTTGGAAGGCAGGGGACTCTACAAAACGATTGCTCTTGATCCCCTTGTCCTTGAGGACGTTCTGGCGTGCGTCATCATCCAGAACGGGCCAATTTTCACCACCTGAAATGAAACCACCATCCTTGAGCGCGCGTCCGATCACGGAATGATCCAACTCCCCGAAACTCAATCGGCTGGAGCGCTGATTGTCCTTTGGCACCCATTCCGTACGAAGGGCGCCAATCACCAGCGGATCGCATTTGCAGAAGTGGCGAACATTGTCGGTGAGCAGAGTATGCGCCGTGGATTTACGCCTCAGCACCATTGCAACTTTCTGGTCTGGCCGTCCCACCATCGCATAAAGATGCAGCGCCGACCCGTCCGCAGCAATCACCTTGCGCGCCGCTTTATAGCGGGCCAGTTGCGCAGAAAGGCTATGTTCCTGCGGATGATAAATCTCGTAGCCCTCAGCCGCGAGATACGCCTCCATCTGCTCCTCGCCCAAAAGACCACCCTTGCCCAAACCCAGTTTCGAACGAGAGATATAAAGCTTCTCCGGCCCTTCGGGTTTGATGTCTCGCGCGAATTGTGCGTGGATCGCGTTACGGTATTTGGGCGTGGCCTCAGTAATGTCACCAAGCCCAAACCCCTGTCCGGGCACCACCAGTTCCTCGACCATCGCCGGATCAGCCGCTACGCGGATCGGCAGATCTTTTTGCATCAAGCCAACAAATTCGGACTGAAACCCACGTACCTGATCGCGCACGGCCGGACGTTTGGGGATGAACAACACCCCGTCAACCGGTACATCCAGATTGGCCAACGCCCAGAGGCGCGCGGTGCTTTCCACCAGAAAATGCCCGAAATGCGCCCAAAGCACCCCACCCCAAAGCCAACGGCCAGGGATTTTCTGGGTGATTTCCTTGGGCATATCCGGCTCTGTCGTGATGGGGCGGTGCCGCCGCCACAAAGCACCCTCATGGCAATAGCTGCCATCTTCGCGCAGAAGACCCGCAGCCTGAACCATGCTGCTCTCAACCGGTGGGACCACGGTGACGTTGCGCAACACCGTCATACTCTCCGACCAGCCCCCTTTCGGAGAAGGGAGCTGCGTGGGATCAAGTTCGCCAGCTGCGCTCATCGGGTGCTTACCTCGGGCTGCGCTTGGCGAGGATGCGCTGCAAGGTCCGACGGTGCATGTTCAAACGACGCGCGGTTTCCGAGACGTTGCGATCGCACAGTTCATAGACACGCTGGATATGCTCCCAGCGCACGCGATCTGCGCTCATCGGGTTTTCGGGGGGCGGTGGCAACGCATCATCGCCTGCCAACAGCGCGTTTGTGATGTCCGTCGCATCCGCTGGTTTTGACAGATAATCTGTCGCCCCGATTTTCACGGCAGCCACGGCGGTTGCAATTGCGCCATATCCGGTCAGAACCACAATGCGACTATCGGGACGTTTTTCACGCAAAACTTCGACCACATCGAGGCCGTTACCATCCTCAAGTCGAAGATCCACCACCGCATAGGCCGGTGGCCGCGCAGTTGCGATTGCCTGCCCCGAAGCCACGGAATCTGCGGTTTCAACCGCAAATCCACGTTTTTCCATCGCCTTGGCGAGGCGGCGCAGAAATGGTTCGTCGTCATCGACCAAGAGTAGCGAGGGGTCAGGCCCGATCTCGGACTGAGCTGCTTCGGCCATTCACTTTCCTTCCAGCGTCACGCGCATTTATTTCCCGAGATATTACGTCTCGGAACTGAAACGTCAAATCACTGCCGAGTTTCAGCTGTTGTCCATGAAGCAGGCGACACGGTCCGCCATCTGCTCTGGCGTCACATCGCGGCGGAAGAAATCGACAAAACCATACTCCGGCAACACCAGATAAGTCATGGTCGTGTGATCCACGAGGTAATAGTCATCATCACCTTCCTGCGCCTTGTAATAGGTCTTGTAAGCTTGGCTCGCAGCTTTGATCTGCTCAGGCGATCCGGTCAGACCGATCATTTTCTCATGAATATTATAGGCGAAATCTCCGACCACTTCGGGCGTGTCCCGCTTAGGGTCGATGGAGATGAAAACCGGTGTTGTCGAATATCCACGTTCCTCCAGCACATCCACTGCATCGGCATTGCGTGCAGCATCGAACGGGCAGACATCCGGGCAGAACGTATATCCGAAGTAGACGAGGGACGGTTCGGTAATCACGTCTTTGTCGGTAACTGTTTCACCTTTGGCGTTCAACAGCTCGAACGGCCCGCCAATCGCTGCGCTGCCACCTGCAACCGCGCTTGCACGGCACTGCGCAAATGCATCATCAGAACCGTTGCCACGAAGGGTCAGATACCAAACACCCCCCAGAAGGGCGACGACACAGGCAAAAGCCAGAATTGCGATGTTTCTCATCATGTCTTGTTTCCTCACAGACCTGAACGGGCGGGCACTCAGGGAAGACGCACCCGAGTTGATCCCGGTTTGCGGTAGACCTATCAACAATTACCGACGATGCAACGGGAGCAAACGTCACATGAGCGAGACCACCTTTGGCCTGATGAGCGGCCAGGAACGCAGCCACTGGGTCAGGCTGCGCACTTTGATCGTTTTGCGATGGGTTGCCATCATCGGTCAGGCCACCGCAATCGGCGTGGCGCAAACCCAATACGATCTGCAGCTTTCGGTTCTGCCCTGCTATTTTGCCATCGGTGTGTCCGCACTGGCAAATCTGGTCGCGTTAATCGTCTTTCCGGAAAACAAGCGCCTGACGGAGTTTCAGAATTTCCTGATGGTGCTCTTTGATCTGCTGCAGCTGTGTTTCCTCCTTTATATGACCGGCGGGTTGAATAACCCCTTTGCGCTACTGGTTTTGGGACCTGTGACAATCTCAGCTTCGGTGATGGGTCTGCGCTCCACGCTCATTATTGGCACCAGCGCGATTATTCTCGTCACCCTTCTGGTTCCGCTGCATGTTCCCCTAGAGACGGCGACGGGCGAAATCCTGAAGATGCCCTCGCTCTTTGTGTTTGGCCATTGGTGCGCGCTGGTGATCGCGATCATGTTCATGGGCGCCTATTCCTACCGCATCAGCGCGGAAATTCGATCAATGTCGGATGCTCTGGCTGCGACGCAATTCGCCCTGTCGCGAGAACAAAAACTCACCGATCTGGGCGGCGTTGTGGCGGCAGCCGCGCATGAGCTTGGGACACCACTGGCGACCATTAAGCTGACCAGCTCGGAACTCATCGAAGAGTTGGACGACAACCCCGAACTGCAGGACGACGCGCGCCTGATCCGCGAACAAGCCGACCGCTGCCGAGACATCCTGCGTGGGATGGGGCGTGCGGGCAAAGACGACCTGCACCTGCGACAAGCGCCTCTCTCGACATTGGTTCATGAGGCCGCCGAACCACATTTCGACCGTGGCAAAGACATCAGGTTCAGTGAGCATCCCGCTGAGGGCGACGGGCTGAACCAACCCAGCGTGCTGCGTAAACCCGAGATCATTCACGGTTTGCGTAACCTTGTTCAAAACGCCGTCGACTTTGCCCAATCAAAGGTCTGGATCGAGTTGCACTGGAGCGATGACGAAATCACGGTCAGGATCAGTGATGATGGGAACGGGTTTCCGGGCCATCTGCTCGGGCGTCTCGGTGATCCTTTCATGCGACGCCGAAGCTCCCATGCAGACCGTGGGAAACGCCCGGAGTATGAGGGCATGGGGCTTGGATTGTTCATCGCAAAAACCCTGCTGGAACGTACCGGCGCACATCTGGAATTCCTGAACGGTCGCGATGTACGCATTTCGCAAAACCTGACCCCAGCGCAGCAAGGGGCATTGGTGGTGGTGACTTGGCCGCGGCGCAAAATCGACGCAATCAGCGGCGACACCCCTGTGCCAACCGGGGAAAACACTCCAATACAGTTTTAACTATTCACTTTTGGGAAACCAATTAAACTTCACTTAACCATTGTCATGGAAACTGAGCACAAGGAGAAATAGCGAGGCCGTGTCCATGCAAGATTTGATGTCCGTAGAGTGGTTCATTCTGGTGACCCTTTGCATCGCCAGCGCAGCGGTTGCGGTCTGGTTTCTCAACCCCAAGGCAGACGCCAAGGGGATGGAGCATGAATTGTTGATCGCGGATGGTCGCACCGATGCGGTGTTTCTGTTCGATGACCAAACGCTGATCGCATGGTCGTCCGGCGCTCGGAAATTTCTCGATGACAACACCGAGGACTTCAGCTGGGGCAAACTGCGGGACAAACTGTCGCGCTGTTACCCCGGATTGCCTCAATCCCCCGGCTTCTTGCGCGATGTTGGTTCTCTCACGCTGTCAGGCACAGCAGAAGCCGACAATCGCGAGGCGCATTGTGAGTGGATCGACGGTGTCACCCGCGTTCAGTTGCGCCGCGCCGCGACAGATTTGGGGCATGTGGGAGATGATCAGGAACTTACGACCCTGCGTGCAGCGGTTCATCAGGCCCCCTACCCGGTTTGGCTGCAGTCGGACGATGCACGCGTCACTTGGACCAACCTCGCCTATGATCGCCTGAACCAGAAAATCCGCGGTCGCGGCAACGACACCTCTGCACCGCTGTTTCCCAACCTCGACGCCCCGATGAGCAGCGGTCGCGCGGAACGCGTCTCGATTGAGTTGCCGGAAACTGACAAGAAGCTCTGGTACAATGTCTCCACCACCGAAACAGAGGCTGGTTGGCTCTGTCATGCGATGGACGTCAATGCCGTGGTCGACGCCGAAATCGCGCAACGCAACTTTGTGCAGACATTGGCGAAAACCTTTGCTCAGCTCTCCATCGGTCTTGCGATCTTTGACCGCAATCGTCAGTTGGTGCTGTTCAACCCAGTGCTGATCGACCTTACCGCTCTGCCCGCAAGCTTCCTCAGCTCGCGTCCTAATATGATGTCATTCTTTGACCGCCTGCGCGATCAGCGCATGATGCCGGAGCCGAAGAACTATTCAAGCTGGCGTCACCAAATGGCGGATCTATTGGAAGCCGCAGCAGAAGGGCGCTATCAGGAAACATGGTCCTTGCCGTCGGGCTCGGTCTATTCGGTATCAGGCCGCCCGCATCCCGATGGTGCCATTGCCTTCCTCTTTGAAGATATCACTGCCGAGATCACTCTGACCCGTCAATTCCGCTCGGAACTGGAACTCGGCCAGTCGATCCTTGATCACATTGACGATGCCTTTGCGGTCTTTGGTACAGATGGCAGCATGGTCTATTCCAACACCGCCTATCACACGATGTGGAAAACCGACCCTGATGCGAGCTTTGCAAAAATCTCCATCACCGATGCATGCCGCACGTGGCAGGAATTGTCAGGTCCGACCCCCACATGGGGCGAGGTTCGCGATTTCGTCGCTGGCGGCACCAGTGATCGCTCCGATTGGTGGTCGCGCGTGGACATGCGCAATGGCGAGCAATTGCTGTGCCGTGTACAATCCCTGCAAAACGGGTCGGTGATGGTGCGCTTCCAGCAAATCGGTGTCCCGCTCGCGCCGCCCGAACAAGAGCGCTTCGCCGCCCTCAAGGAGAGCTGAACCCGCTTGCGGAGCCTCGCGCGCAACGTCATTGTGGCGCCATGACAAAACGCTCCGCGACCTGCCGACTGCCCAGCAGCGAGGCAACATCAGAATTGGCCTGCAACATCGCCCGGATCCTCGTTCCGGGCGATGTTGTCTTGCTTGAAGGGCCCATTGGCGCCGGAAAAACCCATTTTGCCCGCAGCCTGATCCAATCCCTGATGGACGTGCCCGAGGACGTGCCCTCTCCGACCTTCACATTGGTTCAGACCTATGATGTTCCAACAGGTGAGTTGTGGCACGCAGATCTCTATCGGCTATCGCATGTGGATGAGGTCGAGGAACTCGGGCTGATCGCCGCATTTGACGACGCAATCTGCCTGATTGAGTGGCCCGACAAACTCGACGATCTTTGCCCCAACGACGCGCTCACGCTGCGCCTCTCACTGGACGCGGAGATAGAAGACGCCCGACAAGCAGAGTTTGTTTGGAGCGCTGAGAAATGGAACATACGTCTCGAAGGGATCATGTCATGACCACGCGCGAGATAGAAATTGCGCGCTTTCTGGCCGCGCATGGCTATTCCAGCTGGAAAGCTGCCCCACTCGCCGGTGATGCTTCCAGCCGCCGGTATCAACGGCTGACATCCCAAACCGGAGACAGCGTGGTCTTAATGGACTGGCCAGCCATTGATGGAGGTGACACACGCCCTTTTGCCGAGCTTGCAGAGTATTTGCGCGCGCTTGGCGCTTCAGCGCCTGCGATCCTCGCACAAGATCATGCGCAGGGTTTGCTGCTGATAGAAGATCTCGGCGATGCCCTGTTCACCGAAGTGATCGCCGATGATCCGACGATGGAACTGCCACTTTACGAGGCTGCGGTGGATCTTCTGGTGTGTCTGCACGACGCGAAAGTGCCGGACTTGCCATCCCTTGAACCTCGTATCATGGCAGACATGACCGCGCTCGCGTTCAGCGAATACCGGCACACCATACTTGGTGATACCGCAGACGATATCCGCACGCAGTTTGAGCAGAGGTTTGAGGCAGTTTTACGCGATCATCTAGACGGCGATATGGTCTTTGTTCATCGCGACTTTCACGCCCAGAACTTGCTCTGGTTGCCGGAACGGCAAGGCATTGCCAAAGTCGGGGTCATCGACTTTCAGGACGCAAAAGCCGGTCATCGCGCCTATGATCTGGTGTCGCTGTTGCAGGATGCCCGCCGCGATGTCCCTGCTGGCGTCGAGATGCAGATGATTGACCACTATATTCGTCAAACGGGTGTGGATGAGTCCAGATTTCGCAGCGCCTATGCTGTTATCGGTGTTCAGCGCAATATGCGTATCCTTGGCATTTTTGCGCGCCTGTCGCAGCAGTTTGGCAAACACCACTATATCGATCTTGTACCGCGCGTCTGGGATCATTTCGAACGTGGGCTGAGCCACCCCGCCCTCGCCAGCGTGGCGGAGGAATTGCTCTCCGCCCTGCCCGCCCCGTCACCCGAGGCCATGGAAAGGCTGCGCGCATGACTGCCCCGACCGCTGTTATGATCTTTGCTGCCGGATTTGGCACCCGCATGGGCGCGCTCACAGCCGACAGACCCAAGCCGATGATCCCCGTGGCCGGGCGGCCGCTGATTGATCATGCGCTGGATCTGGTCTCTGACATCTCGCCCCAGCGCATTGTTATCAATACGCATTACAAGGCCGAGGTTCTGGCGACCCACCTAGAAGGTCGCGATGTCCTCATCAGTCATGAGGGGGACGAAATCCTTGATACCGGTGGTGGGCTGAAACAAGCGCGCGACCTGCTCGATGCCACCTGCAGCTATACGCTGAACCCCGATGTTGCGTGGCGCGGGCCCAATCCTCTCATGGTGTTGCGCGACGCTTGGCGACCGGAACACATGGATGCGCTGTTGCTCTGCGTGCCGACCGCGCGCGCCGTGGGGCGACTGGGGGCCGGAGATTTCACCGCAAGTAACGCAGGTCACATCAGCCGTGGGGGCGATCTCGTCTACACCGGTGCGCAGATCATCAAACTTGACCAGCTAGATCGCATGACTGAAAAGGTTTTCTCCCTCAACGCCTTATGGGATCTTCTCATTCCCGACGCACGCGTCTCGGCGGTTGAATACCCCGGCCACTGGTGCGACGTGGGCCGCCCCGAAGGCATCACCTTGGCCGAAAACATGATGGCGCATGCAGATGTTTGACCCCAGCCAGACCACACCGCGTCTGTTCGCCGTTCCTTGCGGTGTGGATTTCCCGCGCGCGCTTGTGGATGGGCTAAGCCAGCGATTTGCAGATCAACCACCAGAGGCGCTGGCCCGGGTTGAGCTGATCCTGAACACAGAACGTATGCAGCGCCGGGTGCGTCAACTGTTCGACAGCGGCCCGGCGCGGCTTTTACCACGCATTTCGCTGCTCTCAGGCCTCAACAAACAAGCCAATCTACGCGGTCTGCCCCCGGCTTTGCCGCCGCTGCGCCGCCGGTTGGAACTGTCACAACTGATTGCAAAACTCCTCGATGCGCAGCCCGATCTGGCGGCGCGCTCATCGCTCTATGATCTCTCGGACAGTCTGGCCGAGTTGATCGACGAGATGCAAAGCGAAGGCGTGACCACCGACCAGATCCGCGCGCTGGATGTGTCGGATATGTCCGGGCACTGGAAACGCGCGCAGGATTTCATCGGCATCGCCGATCAGTTTGTCGAAATGCACGAAGGCGCGCTCGATGTGAATGCGCGGCAACGGCAGGTGGTTCTGGATCTGATTGCGGAGTGGGAACACACGCCCCCGCAACACCCGATCATCCTGGCAGGCTCCACCGGTTCGCGCGGCACCACGCTCTTGCTGATGGAAGCCATCGCGCGCCTGCCGCAGGGCGCTGTGGTCCTGCCGGGGTTCGACTTTGACCAACCAGAGGACGTCTGGGACAGTCTGGCCGACGGGTTGGTCGCCGAAGATCACCCGCAGTACCGCTTTTTCAAGTTGATGCGCGATCTTGATCTGCGCCCGCGCGACATTCGCGCTTGGATCAGCACGAAACCCGTATCCCCACCGCGCAACAAGTTGATTTCACTGGCTCTGCGCCCCGCGCCCGTGACCGATGCATGGATGAGCGAGGGCACGCACCTGACCGATCTCGACCAAGCCACCGACGCATTGACGCTCATCGAGGCCACAAGCCCCCGGAGCGAGGCCTTGGCAATTGCACTGCGTCTGCGTCAGGCCGCCGAGGACGGGCAGACGGCGGCATTGATCACACCGGATCGGATGCTCACCCGACAGGTCTCTGCCGCGCTGGATCGCTGGAACATCCTGCCGGACGATTCCGCGGGTCTACCGCTACAGCTGTCGCCACCGGGTCGGTTCCTGCGCCATGTCGCGGATCTGTTTTGTCGGCCCTTGCAGGCCGATATGCTGCTGACACTGCTGAAACACCCGTTGACCCACTCCGGCGAGGAGCGTGGTTTGCACCTGCTGCACACCCGCGATCTTGAACTTCATATGCGCCGCTATGGTCCGCCCTTCCCGGATCATGAGAGCCTGAGCGCCTTTGGCACTACGCGCGACCTGCAACCGGGCTGGTCTGACTGGCTCGCCCATAGCTTTGCCGGACGCGAGCAGACGGGCCTGCGCGCATTGAGCAATTGGGTCGCTGACCTGCGTACAACCGCCGAGTTTATCGCTGCGGGATCGCAAACAGGTGGATCTGGCGAACTCTGGGACAAGAAGGCCGGGCGCAAGGCGCTTGAGATTTTTGAAGAGCTTGAAGCCGAGGCCCCCCATGGCGGCGAAATGACCGCACGCGATTTTGCAGACCTTTTGGGCGCGCTGCTGTCACAAGGCGAAGTGCGTGATCGCGATGCGCCCTATGGGTCTATCATGATCTGGGGCACTCTGGAGGCACGGGTGCAGGGCGCTGATCTGGTCATCCTTGGCGGCCTGAATGAGGGCAGCTGGCCCGAAGCCGCAAGCCCCGATCCATGGCTCAACCGCAAACTGCGCCACGAGGCCGGTTTGCTCTTGCCAGAGCGGCGCATCGGTCTGTCGGCGCATGACTTCCAACAGGCAGTCGCGGCACCCGAAGTCTGGCTCACCCGCGCGGTGCGGTCTGAAGAGGCCGACACAGTGCCCTCGCGTTGGCTCAATCGAATGACCAACCTCCTGGGTGGGTTGCCGGATCAGGGTGGTCAGGCCGCGCTGTCCGCGATGCGCATGCGAGGGCAAGTCTGGCTGGATTGGGCCAGCGTTCTGGATGCGCCGCAGCCCTCGCCGCTCAGCCCCCGACCCTCGCCGCGCCCGCCGGTTGCAGCAAGGCCGCGTCGTCTGACTGTGACGGAGATCCCCAAACTGATCCGCGACCCTTATGCGATCTACGCCAAACACGTGTTGCGGCTGAAACCTGTGGACCCTTTGTTGCAGGAACCCGACGCCCTGCTGCGTGGCACCATCATCCATAAGGTGCTCGAAGATTTTATAAAATCCGCTCAGCAACAGCCAGAAACCCTCACCGCCCGCGCGTTTATCGAGCAATCACAGCGCATCCTGGAGGCAGAGGTGCCATGGCCGGTTGCCCGCACGCTCTGGCTGACACGCTTGAAAAAAGTAGCGGAGGATTTTGTCTCTGGTGAGCGAGAGCGCCAATTGCGTGCCCACCCGTCGGGGTTTGAGAAATCCGGTCAGGTCCGCCTTGATCCCCTCGATTTCGAGATTGCCGCCAAGGCCGACAGGATTGATGTGGATGAACGCGGCATGCTGCATCTTTATGACTATAAAACCGGGGATCCGCCCTCGGAAAAACAACAGAAATCCTTTGAAAAACAGCTTCTGATCGAGACCGCCATGGCGGAGCAAGGCGCATTCGAGGACTATGGTGCAGCGCGGGTGGAACGGTCGCTCTACATCGGGCTGAAGCCTCCGGTGAAAGAGGTCGCGGCCCCTATTCTGGATGAACCACCCGCCAAGGTCTGGGAAGAGTTGCGCAGCCTCATCGAGGCCTATTTTGACGCCGAACAGGGCTACAGCAGCCGCCGCATGGTGCACCGGGATGACTTTGCCGGGGATTACGACCACCTCGCCCGCTACGGCGAATGGGATCGCAGCTCGGACCCTGTGCCGGAGGATTTGACATGAGCCGCAACGCCGCGTCCGAGGCGCAGTTTCGCGCCGCCCGCCCCGATGCCTCCACATGGCTTGCGGCCAATGCCGGATCAGGCAAGACCAAGGTTCTGACCGACCGGGTTGCACGGCTGTTGCTGCGCGGGGTGGAACCGCAACATATTCTCTGTCTGACCTACACCAAGGCCGCCGCCAGCGAGATGCAGAACCGGCTGTTTCAGCGCTTGGGGGAATGGGCGATGCTGCCCGATGCCAAACTGCGCGCGGCACTGGTGGACCTTGGTGCCGAAGATGCCTCTGTCGGGGATGGGCTGGCGCAGGCACGCACCCTTTTTGCGCGCGCGATCGAGACGCCCGGTGGTCTCAAGATCCAGACCATTCACTCGTTCTGTTCGTCGCTTCTGCGCCGTTTCCCGCTGGAGGCCGGTGTCAGCCCGCAGTTTTCCGAAATGGAAGATCGCGCGGCCGCCATGCTGCGTGCGGAAATAACCGAGGACATGGCGCAAGGCCCCGACGCGCATGTGGTTGAGGCTGCGTCCTTTCATATCGGGGGTCTGGATTTTGAGAGCCTGACCGCCGAGATTTGCCGCCGGCAAGCTGGATTTGACCCCAACCTTGACCGCAATGCGCTGGGTGAAGTGTTCGAGCTGCCCGCTGGCTATGATCAGGAGGCGCTGAGATCCGAGGTGTTTCTCGGCAATGAGGCCGACATCCTGTCGCGCACCATCGAGATGCTGAAGTCCGGCGGGGCAACGGATGCCAAGAACGCCGAGAAACTCGCGCGGATTTCCTCCGTCACGCCCGAGGTCCTGCCCATTCTGGAGGATGTGTTCCTCACCGGGAAAAGCGCAAAAGAGCCCTTCAGCGCCAAGATCGGCAGCTTTCCCACCAAGAAACTGCGCGAAAGCCATGGCACGCTGATGGATCAGCTGGAGCCCTTCATGGCGCGGGTCGAAACAGCCCGCCCCCGTCGCCTGGCGCTGGATGCGATGGATAAATCGCTCGTCCTGCATGATTTTGCCCGAGTGTTCCTACCGGAATATGAGCGGCGCAAACAGCTGCGGGGCTGGCTTGATTTCGACGACCTGATCGTCAAGGCGCGCAACCTTCTGAATGATCCAGCGGTGGCGGCGTGGGTGCTCTATCGTCTGGACGGCGGCATCGACCATATCCTTGTGGATGAGGCGCAGGACACCAGCCCGGTGCAATGGGATGTGGTGGAAAAACTGGCGCAGGAGTTCACCGCCGGTGAAGGCGCCCGCGCTGATGTTGAGCGCACCATTTTCGTGGTCGGCGACAAGAAACAGTCGATCTATTCCTTTCAGGGCGCGGACCCGGATGCCTTTGATCGCATGCAGGCGGAGTTCGGGCGCAGGTTGGAGGAGACCGGCGAGGGCTTGCAGAACGCAAGTCTTGCGTTTTCATTCCGCTCCTCTGCGGCGATCCTTGGTCTGGTTGACGTGGTGTTTGATGGTCAGGATAGAGCCGGGTTTGCGCGCGATGCCAAACACCAGGCGTTTAAATCCGACCTGCCGGGACGGGTGGACCTGTGGCCGCTGGTGGAAAAGACAGAGGATGAGGAAGACCGCGATTGGACGGACCCGGTGGACCGCCCAAGCCCGCGCCACCATTCCGTAATCCTCGCAGAGCGGATCGCCGGGCAGATCAAGGAGATGATCGATAGCGGCGTCACCATCCCCGAAGATGGCCCAGAGCGTGGCACGTTCCAGCGCCGCCCCGTTCATGCGGGCGATTTCCTGATCCTTGTGCAGCGCCGGTCGGACCTTTTTTCCGAGATCATTCGCGCCTGCAAGGCCGCCGGGCTGCCAATCGCGGGCGCTGACCGCCTCAAGGTTGGGGCCGAGCTGGCTGTGAAGGATATTGCAGCCTTGCTGCGGTTTCTTGCGCTGCCCGAGGATTCACTGTCACTTGCTGAAGCCCTGAAATCGCCGATCTTTGGCTGGAGCGAGCAACAGCTCTTTGACCTAGCGCATCGACGCACAGAGATGCACCTCTGGCCTGCTTTACGTGCGCGATCTGAAGAATTCCCCGAGACCATGGCGATTCTCGATGATCTTCGCGGTCAGGCGGATTTCCTGCGCCCCTATGATCTGATCGAACGTATCCTGACCCGCCATCTGGGCCGTGCAAAACTGCTGGGGCGTCTGGGCACCGAGGCTGAGGATGGCATCAACGCGCTGTTGTCGCAGGCCTTGGCCTATGAACGCACGGAAGTGCCGAGCCTCACCGGGTTCCTTGTCTGGATGCAGACCGATGATCTGGAAATCAAGCGCCAGATGGGGGCTGCCAGTTCGATGATCCGGGTGATGTCGGTGCATGGCTCCAAGGGGCTGGAGGCCCCGATCGTGATCCTGCCCGACACCACCAAGCGCCGCCCTTCGCCTGCGCCAGAGGTGATGGAGGTCGAAGGCACGCCGCTTTGGCGTATGAGCAGTGACCAGATGCCACCAGCCATGGATGCCGCCCGGGCGTTTGCGCAGGAAAAACAGGCCAACGAACGGTTGCGACTGCTCTATGTGGCGCTGACGCGGGCGGAAAAATGGCTGATCGTGGCCGGGGCTGGAGATCTCGATAAGGGCGGAGACAGCTGGTACCAGCGGGTAGAAGCGGCCCTAAAAACCATGGGCGCCCTGCCCTTTGACGCCCCCGGCGGAGACGGCTTGCGGTGGGCGCATGGGGACTGGAATGCCCCACCGTTTGTACCGTCCGATCTGACCGAAGAAGAAGAGATCACGCTGCCAGACGTCTTTCGCCGCGCAGCCCCCGCCTATGTTGCGCCCACAGCAACCCTGCGCCCGTCCGAAGATCTGGGCGGGGCCAAGGCCTTGCCCGGTGACAGCGGCCTCAGCGAAGAGGAGGCCAAGGCCCGCGGCACGGCGCTGCACCTCCTGCTCGAACATCTGCCGACTGTGCCGCAGGTAGATTGGGACAGTCGCGCCGAACATATCGCGCAGCATGATGACTGGCAGGCTCTGCTGGCGGAGGCGCGGCGGGTCCTCCGCGCACCGGAGTGCAAGGAAGTGTTCGCGCCGAACACGCTGGCCGAAGTGCCCATCACCGCAGATCTGGGTGAGACCCGCATGCATGGCATTATCGACCGACTGGTGGTGACGCCAGACCGGGTGCTTGCGGTCGATTTCAAATCCAACGCGGTTGTCCCCCAAAGCCCCGAAACCTGCCCCGAAGGTCTGTTGCGGCAGATGGGGGCCTATGATGCAGCACTGCGCCAGATCTATCCAGATCGCCAGATTGAAACCGCGATCCTCTGGACGCGCACTGCCACTCTGATGCCGCTTCCGGTCACCTTGATCACACAGGCGCGTGAACGCGCTGGTTTCCAGCGGCTGGAACCTTGACGTCGCCTGCTCGCGTCCATAGGTTCCGGGTCCAGTTGCCAAACTTCTCAGGAGACATACCCATGTCCACCGTAGCCGTTACCGACGCGACCTTCGACGCCGAAGTCAAGAATTCCGATGTCCCCGTTGTGGTGGACTTCTGGGCCGAATGGTGCGGCCCCTGTAAACAGATCGGCCCCGCTCTCGAAGAGCTGGCCGCCGAATACGGCGACAAGGTGAAAATCGCCAAAGTCGACGTTGACAGCAACCCGAACGCCGCCGCCGCAATGGGCGTGCGTGGCATTCCTGCGCTCTTCGTCTTTAAGGATGGCCAAGTGGTATCAAACCGCGCAGGTGCCGCACCCAAAGCTGCACTCAAAAGCTGGATTGACGAATCCATCTGATCTGCCAGCCAGATATGAGTTAGAGAAAGGCGCGTCCCGAGGGAGGCGCCTTTTTTCGTGGCGGATCAGCTCGCCAGTCCCGGACAAAGAAAAAGCCGCCCTGCGTCAGGACGGCTCTTACTTTACCGGATATGTCATCGAGCGTTACAGCGCCGCGATGTCGGCACGGGTCAGGCCGATGTCTTCCAGTTGGTCGTCGCTCAGCTCGGACAGAGCTTTGCGGGTAATGCGAGCTTCATTCCAGTCAGCGAAGTTGCTGCGCAGGTTGAAGAAGAAGTCGACTGCGCGCAGAACTGCGACGGAGCCGGCCGGTGCAATAACGTTGCTTGCGTTTGCCATGATCGTGTTCCTTGATGGTTCCAGCCGACCCCTTGTCGGTTGTTGATGCTCATGTACGATCGTGCAGCGAGTCTCACAATTGCCTATTCTTCAGCCCCGTCTTGCACCCAGTGCATAGCAATTAAGCAGTTATTAAACTTTGCACCCTGCCCTTTGAACCACCCTGATCGGCCCCTGCCCTTGCGGCGGACTGGCGATACTTCCATATAGGTCAGCAAAGAAACGGAGGCTTTTATGGCAGAGGATCAATTCCCCGGCTGGCACGGCACCACAATCATCGGAGTCCGCAAAGGGGGCGAGGTTGTGGTTGCAGGTGACGGACAGGTGTCGCTGGGACAGACCGTGATTAAAGGCAGTGCGCGCAAGGTGCGCAGGCTATCGCCCGGCGGATATGATGTCGTGGCAGGTTTTGCCGGCTCAACCGCCGATGCCTTCACCCTGCTGGAGCGGCTCGAAGCCAAGCTGGAGGCAACTCCCGGACAGCTTCAGCGCGCAAGTGTGGAACTGGCCAAAGACTGGCGCACCGATAAATACCTGCAAAAGCTCGAGGCCATGCTCATCGTCACAGATGGCAAGGAGCTCTATGTCATCACTGGCGCAGGTGACGTACTGGAGCCGGAACATGACGTGGCTGCCATCGGGTCGGGCGGAAACTTCGCGCTGGCTGCGGCGCGGGGCATGATGGACAGCGATCGTGATGCAGAAACAGTGGCCCGTGACGCAATGGCGATCGCCTCAGACATCTGCGTCTACACCAACGGAAACCTCACGGTGGAGCGTATCAGTAAATGATATCGCGCGATGATCTCAGGGCGGCTGTCGGCTCCGGGCTATTGTCCGAAGCACAGGCGGCGTCTTTGTCAGCACTCGCAGACAGCCGACGCGGTGCGCGAGAGGATCTTGCGCCTGGCGATGAGCCGTTTGAGCTGTTCAAGGGCTTCAATGAAATCTTTATCGTCGTCGGCCTCGTGATCCTCGCGATGGGTTGGGTCACTGTCAACACCGCCTCCATGCTCACTGAGATCGTCAATTATCGCACTCAGGCCACTTCGGCTGCTCTGTTTGGTGCGGTGATCCTTTGGGGACTTTCCGAGTATTTTATTCGCCGCCGCCGCATGGTCGCCCCCGCCATCGCCTTGTCGGTGATGTTTGCCGGAAACGCCGCAACCGGTTTCATCGCACAATACGCTCAGCCCTTCATGATCGCGCAGGAGGATTATTCGTCCTTGCCGATGGCCCTAGGGCTTTCGACGCTGGCGCTTTTTGTGTTCTGGGGCCGGTTTCGTGTGCCCTTTGCCATGGCGCTGATCGCGCTTGGCTTGTTCGCGGTTGCCCTAATCGTTGCAGCCGATCAATCCGGCGTCCCCACCGAGCTGGGTGATCTGTTCCTGCTGAGTGCCAACGGCCCGTTTGCATGGATCACATTGGCGGTGGGTCTGTTGGTCTTTGCGGTCGCCATGGCCTTTGACCTCAGTGATCCCCACCGCGTGACCCGCCGTTCCGCTCAGGGCTTTTGGCTGCATGTGGTGGCGGCCCCCGCACTGGTGAATACCATCGCGCTGTCGCTCCTTGAACGCGATCAAGAGGTGGTGCTTGCGCTGGTTCTTGGCTTCTTCGCGCTCATTGCCATCGTGATTGACCGCCGGTCGTTCCTGATTACCGCCATCGGCTATATCGTAGCTCTGAGCACAACCGTCTTCGACAGCGAGGGCACCGGGATCAGCATCCTGATGCTTGGCGTGGTTCTGGTGATCCTTGGTGCCTTCTGGGCCCGGATTCGCGCAGTGCTGCTCTCGCTCTTATCTGGTGTGCTGCCGCTTCATCGGCTGCCACCTTCTCACTGACCTCAAGGGATAGACATGACTGATCTGACCCCCCGCGAAATCGTTTCCGAACTCGACCGGTTCATTATCGGCCAAAAGGACGCCAAGCGCGCTGTCGCCGTGGCCCTGCGCAACCGCTGGCGGCGCAAACAGTTGCCAGATGATCTGCGCGACGAGGTGCATCCAAAAAACATCCTGATGATCGGCCCCACCGGCGTCGGCAAAACCGAGATCTCGCGCCGTCTGGCCAAACTCGCCCGCGCGCCTTTCATTAAGGTCGAGGCCACCAAGTTCACCGAGGTCGGATATGTCGGTCGCGACGTTGAGCAGATCGTGCGTGATCTGGTGGACACAGCCATCGTACAGACCCGCGACCACATGCGTGAGGACGTGAAGGCAAAGGCGCATCAAGCTGCCGAAGACCGCGTCCTTGAAGCGATCGCAGGTAGCGACGCCCGCGAGAGCACGCTGGAGATGTTTCGCAAGAAACTCAAAGCGGGTGATCTGGACGACACGGTGATTGAATTGGACATTGCCGATACCTCCAATCCAATGGGCGGCATGTTTGAAATTCCCGGTCAGCCGGGCGCAAACATGGGGATGATGAACCTCGGCGATCTGTTTGGCAAAGCCATGGGCGGGCGCACCACGCGCAAAAAGCTCACTGTAGCAGAGAGTTATGATGTGCTTATCGGTGAAGAAGCTGACAAGCTCTTGGACGATGAAACCGTCAATAAAGCGGCCCTCGAAGCAGTTGAGCAGAACGGCATCGTCTTCCTTGATGAGATCGACAAAGTCTGCGCCCGTAGCGACGCACGCGGTGGCGATGTCAGCCGCGAGGGTGTGCAGCGTGACCTGTTGCCGCTGATTGAAGGCACCACCGTCAGCACCAAACATGGCCCGGTCAAAACCGACCACATCCTGTTTATTGCCTCCGGGGCGTTCCATATCGCGAAACCCTCGGATCTGCTGCCGGAACTTCAGGGTCGCCTACCGATCCGCGTCAATCTGCGCGCCCTCAGCGAAGAGGATTTTGTGCGTATCCTGACCGAAACCGATAACGCGCTGACCCGTCAGTATGAGGCGCTTTTGGGAACGGAAAAGGTCAAAGTCACCTTCACCAAAGAGGGCATCCATGCACTTGCCCAGATCGCAGCGGAGGTGAACCACACTATTGAGAACATTGGTGCGCGGCGTCTTTATACAGTGATGGAACGGGTCTTTGAGGAAATCTCCTTTGCCGCACCGGACCGTTCTGGTGAGGAAATCACCGTGGACGAGGCCTTTGTGAACAAAAACCTGGGCGAATTGACCAAGTCTACCGATCTCAGCCGCTACGTCCTCTGACGAATATCGCTATCGGTGGCTAGACCTTTGCGCATCATTCGCTACCTTGCCCGAGACTGGTTCCGGGTGGGGTTGGCGTTTGATGGGCGAGGGGTCATGACATGAAAAAAAGCGTGCTGGCGCTTTGCGTCTCGCTCTTGCTCGCGGCCTGTGCTGATCGCGATCTGATGCCCATTGTGCCAGAGGCGGTAAACATCGGCACGCCTTATACGGTTTTCTCCACCACCACCCGAGAACAAGAGGCAGATGGCACCTTTGGGTTTCGTCGCTCTGAGGAACTCAGGATGGTGGAGATGACCGTCACCATCCCCCCAAGCCACAGCCCGGGAGAGCTCTCTTACCGATACAAGAACCCAGATCCGCGTAAAAACTTCACCATCGCTCAGGAGCTCCCCGTCGATAGCGTCAGCGACCTGCGCGCACGGTTTCTGCGTGAGCAACGCGAAAACAACTGGCCCTTGCGCGAGGTGACGATCTTTGTGCATGGCTACAACAGCACCCATCCGGAAACGGCTTATCGCGCCGCGCAAATGGCCCATGATGTAAAGCTACCCGGATCACTGGTGATGTATTCCTGGCCCAGCCGTGGACGCGCCTTTGGTTATGCCTATGACATCGACAGTATGCTTTTTGCTCGGGACGGGCTGGAAGAAACCGTGCGCCGTGTGAAACAGGCCGGTGCTGAACGCATTATCCTCGTGGCGCATTCCATGGGGACGGCGCTCGCAATGGAGATGCTCCGGCAGGCCGATTTGCGCAACCCCGGTTGGGCTGCACGCACATTGAACGGTGGGGTGATCCTCATTTCGCCCGATCTGGATGTGGATGTGTTTGACAGTCAGATGATGGATCTCAAACGCGTACCGCAACCCTTTGCGGTGATGGTCTCGGAGAAAGACCGCATTCTCAATATCTCTGGTCGCCTGCGTGGGACCAGTCAGGGTGAGCGACTGGGTAACATCAAATCAGCCGACCGGCTTGAGAGATGGCCAATCGAAGTGATTGACCTGACCGCATTCAACGCCGATGCCGCATCGGGGCATTTCGTGGCGGCAACATCTCCTAGTTTGCTGGCGGTTTTACGATCCGCCAGCAATGTCAGCAGAGTGTTTGGCCCCGTCGACCCCAGCTTATTGCAGCAAATCCTGCCGCAATCTCAGACGATTACCAATGAACATGGAAAGCTGATGCTAGAGCGGCAACAGCGCCGGGAAGAGCGCTAAACCTTAGCGGATACGGCGCAGATAGACGTAATAGGCCCCTTCGCCGCCATGGCTGATATGGGCAGGCGTCACCTGCAATACCGCCTGTGCCAGTGGCTGCAGAGCGAGCCACTGGGGAACCTGATGACGCAACACGCCCCGCGGTACCGGCATCGGTCCCGGCTCATCACGATCTTTGCCCTTGCCAGTGATTACAAGAACCAGCCGTTTATTGGACGCCTGCGCTGAAAGAATAAAACGGGTCAGCGCCCCATGCGCCGACTCCATCCTCATCCCGTGAAGGTCCAGTTTCCCCTCTGGTTTGAGTTTTCCGCGCTTCATCCGACGAAAGGCTTTTTCATCCATACGCAATGGATCGCTGGCAAGTTTACGAGAGGGCGAGGCCTTTAAATCATGTCCGGGCAGTTTTCCACGGGCCTTGCTGCCCACCTCGAAATGCGGCAGCGACGCCGGGGCTGCACGATGCGGTTTCGGCTTTGGCTTTGGGGCAGGGGGATCGGCATGATCCCCGCCTTTTTTCTCGCGGTCAGCGTGCAAGCGCTCCGCGTGCTTTACGACCTTCTGCCAGAGGTCGATTTCATCATCTGTCAGTTTGCGCCGGGTCATTACAGATCGTCCGGCAACATGGCATAGGCGCGCTGGATCGGCATCAAGACCAGCATCCGTCCGGGATCACGCAGTTGCCCGGCCTTGCGCCCAGCCTCATCGCCAGCGCCAAAGAAAATATCAGCGCGTTGCGACCCCTTGATGGCAGAGCCAGTATCCTGAGCGATCATAAGTTGCCGCAACTTCGACTGACCGTTCTTTTCAACCCAGACCGGTGCGCCAAGCGGCGTGAACGCCGGATCCACCGCAATCGAGCGCATCGGCGTTATTGAACGGTTCATAGCCCCCAAAGGTCCACGGTTCGCAGGTACTTTGCGAACCTCCCGGAAGAACACGTATGAAGGGTTGTGCATCAAAAGCTCTCGCCCCGGACCTGGGTTGCGTCGGACCCAATTCTGGATCACCTGCGCACTCACCTGATGCAGGTTATAGATCCCGCGGCGCACCAATTCCTGTCCAATAGAACGATAGGGGTGCCCGTTTGCCCCGCCATACCCGATCCGAATGGTCGATCCGTCTTCCATCTTAATGCGGCCAGATCCCTGAATTTGTAGGAAAAACAGCTCCACCGGATCGTCAACCCAGGCGATTTCCAAGCCCCTGCCTTCCATCACGCCAGAGGTAAGGATATCGCGCCGCGTGAGCCACAATGATGTCTGGCGCGCCTCTGGCGGCATTCGATAAACCGGATATTGATAGCGCCCCCCGCGATATCGTGCGCCGCGAAGTTCAGGTTCAAAATATCCGGTGAACAGACCAGCCTTACCGTCCTCGATCAAAACAGGGCGGAAGAACAGTTCGAAAAACGCACGCGCGCCACTGTCATCAGCGTTTTTGGCCATAGCACAGAGCGACTTCCAATCGGCTCCATCCATGTCCATGCAGGTTTCCCTAAAAACGCGAAGGGCCTCGACATGGTTGTCGAGGTCCCAATCAGAGAGTTCGCTGAACTCCAGAATACGAAGGGACGGACCCGTCTCGGCTCGCGCACCGGCGCCGGAACATAAGGCTGCGATCAGAAAAACCGCGCCAAGTCCACGCCGGAGCGCCCCCGTCATGCGTCCGTTGCCACCAGCAGCCAGTTCGGATCACCTGTGCCCATCTGACGCGAGAAGGTCCAAGTGTCCTTCTGGCGTTTGACAGCTTTGGGATCACCCTCGACAATTTCACCAGCACGGTTGCGCACCGCAGATGTCAGCTCACCCACAAAACGCACGGTCACCTCGGCCGTGGAGGTGGCAGCATCGAAGGTTGCATCAACGATGGTGGTCTCACGCACGCCGATAAACTCAGCCTCAATGGTCAATCCCTGATCTTCGCGCGCAGACACTGCGTCGACAAAGCTCTGGAAAATCTCTTCGGAGATGAAGGGCTGAATTCCGTCGAGTTCGCCGGTTTCAAAGCCCATCAGGATCATCTCATAAGCGCCACGGGCACCTTGAACAAATTCCGCCACCTGAAAGGAGGAATCCGCGCGTTTCATATCGCTCAACGCTTGCGCTTGCGGGCTGCCTTCATCGACGTAGGCAACAATGTCATCGTCGGGGCTGCCTTCGATCACTTCAAATTTGCGCTGCGGCGCGGGGGCTTCATTGTTCGCGAGTGAGGGCTTTTCAAACCCTTCACGTGTGCCCAGAACGCTTTTCAGGCGCAGGATCAGAAAAACCGCGATGCCAGCAAGGACCAAAAGCTCAATCAAGGGCGACTCCATTTGTACCTCATCGTCCAACAGGACCTGTCGATTTGAAACCGACGTGTTCTGCTCTTATGTAGGTGACAGGCGGGACCAAGTCCACCGTTCTGCCCTAAGGAGAGGACGCCTATCATGCCACTTTTTCTGGCTTTTCTGCTGGTACCAATCATTGAAATCGCCCTGTTCATACAAGTCGGCGGTCTGATTGGCCTGTGGCCAACACTTGGTATCGTGATTTTGACCGCAGTTTTGGGCACTTGGCTGGTCAGAACACAGGGTCAGATGGCCCTTGGACAGCTGCGTGGCTCGTTTGAACATCTCTCCGATCCAACGGAACCACTGGCTCATGGTGCAATGATCTTGCTTGCCGGTGCGCTCCTACTGACACCCGGATTTTTTACGGATGCTTTCGGTTTTCTGCTGTTGGTACCCGGATTTCGCACACGGGCCTTTGCCTATCTGAAGTCAAAAGTGACCGTCGCGTCGTTTCAGATGGGGCCCAATCCACGTCAACAGCCTCCACGCCGACATAGTGATCCGCGCGGCGATGTGATTGACGGTGATTACGAGGATGTCACACCACGCCCGCGCCGGGATGAGCCTTCGGGTTGGGTGGAAGGCCCGAAATAAGACTTTGAGCATGGCTCCCCAAGCTGTTAAGCACGCTGCGACACGTTAAATTCAGGAGATTTCCATGGCCGAAAATGGCGCAGCCGAAGGCACAGGTCAGCCGCAAGTCCAGATGAACATCCTCGGACAGTTCATTCGCGATCTGTCCTTTGAGAATGTCATGGCGCAAAAAGGCGTTGGTGGTGAAGTTCAACCGGACGTGAACGTTCAGGTTGCCCTTGATGCCAAGAAGCGCAGCACCGAAAACCAGTATGAAGTCATCACCAAGCTGACCATCGAGTCCAAGAACAAAGCCGGTGGCGAAGTTCTGTTTGTGCTTGAGCTGGAATATGTTGGCATCTTCAACATCTCTGGTGTCCCAGAAGATCAGCTGCACCCGTTCTTGCTGATCGAATGCCCGCGCATGCTGTTCCCGTTCCTGCGTCGCATCGTCTCTGACATCAGCCGCGACGGTGGCTTCCCGCCGCTGAACCTCGACAACATCGATTTTGTTGCGATTTACCGCAATGAACTCGCTCGTCGTCAGGCGGAAGCACCCACCGAGACCCCGAACTGATCCTAAGCGTTCAGTATCGGCGAGATTCAGGCGCTGCGACCACGGGTCGCGGCGCTTTTGTTATTCGGACCCTGCGTTCCACAGCGCCTCATCACCGAGTTTGGCCACAAATTCCTCATGCGCCGTTTTTTCCTCGGATGTCAGCCGGGAGGGCAGGGGGGTAGCACGCGGGCTAGGGCGCCAATTGGTATCGGCCGCATTTTGTCCGCTGCCAGACTGTGTCGAGAGACCAAAATCCGGCTGCCGCCCCCCGATCAACTCAAGATAAACATCCGCAAGGATTTCAGAGTCGAGAAGCGCGCCGTGTAAAGTCCGGTTTGAGTTGTCGATGCTAAAGCGGCGACACAGCGCATCCAGTGTCGCAGGTGAACCGGGAAACCGTTTTCGGGCCATCGCCAGTGTATCAATCGCCTGTTCCATCGGCAGTTGACGCAGGTTCATCCACCCCAGTTCCGCGTTCAAAAACTTCATATCGAAGCTGGCATTGTGGATGACCATCTTGGAATCGCGCACGAAATCCAAAAAAGCCCGCCCTACCTCGGCAAACAGCGGCTTGTCCTTCAGCGTGACCTGACCAGGCGCAGCAGGCTGCGGCGGCTCCAACAGGTCAGGACCGATCCCGTGCACGCCGAACGCCTCATGCGGCATCGACCGCTCTGGGTTGATGTAGACATGAAAGGTCTCGCCCGTGGGCATATGGTTGAGCAGTTCAACCGCGCCGATTTCGACGATGCGATCACCGGAGAAAGGATCAAAGCCGGTGGTTTCCGTATCGAGTACGATTTCACGCATGCGGCATTCTCCGTCTGATATCCTCAATCACTTGCGTAACTTGTGCACGGGCATGATCGAGTGTGTCGGTCTCGATCCTATAGTCACTCCGCGCGAGCTTGTCTGCGATTGGCATTTGCTTTGCAAGGATTTGCTCAAACTGGTCCGCGCTCATAGTACCCCGCGCAAGCACGCGCTCTCGCTGGATCTCGGGGGGGACATGGACGCAGGCGACGGCATCCATTTCAACTTCTGCCCCAGTTTCAAACAGGAGAGGAATATCAAAGACCAAGATGTCTTCACGAGCTTCAGCACGAAATCTCTTGCGGTCCGCCTGTACCAGCGGATGCACGATTTCTTCTATCGTTTTTAGAACAGCGCCGTCGTTTGAAATCAGCTCTTTCAATACGGTGCGATCTACAGATCCAGACATGGTGGCCTGCGGAAAGACTGCTCCAATTGGCTCAACAGCGGCGCCGCCCCGATCATACAGACGGTGAACAGCTGCATCGGCATCCCAAACCGCACACCCCGCCTTTGCAAAGAGGGCGGCAGTGGTCGATTTTCCCATGCCAATTGAACCCGTAAGTCCGAGAGAAAAACGCATCACATCACAGCGGCACGCGCCGCATCATTGACCTCTGGTCTTTGGCCGAACCAGCGCTCAAATCCGGGAACAGCCTGATGCAACAGCATCCCCAGGCCATCAACCACGGTGCAATTCGCGTCTTCGGCGGCTTGCAACAGCTCCGTTTTAAGCGGCGTATAAACAAGGTCAGTGACCACAATGCCGGAGTGCAGACCATCAAGCGGAACCCGCAGACGCCGTTGACCTGCCATCCCAAGAGACGTTGTATTCACGACCAAGGTTGCATCCTCGATGACATTTCCGGCCTGTACCCAATCCACAACCGTGATCTTGGAGCCGAATGCCTCTGCCATCTCTTCCGCGCGAGACCGAGTGCGATTGCAAAGGCGAATGTCCGGAACACCGGCCTCAATCAGCGAGGCGACAACCGCGCGACTGGCACCACCCGCACCCAGCACGGTCGCTGGCCCGGATTTCGCATCCCAATCAGGGGCACCCTCGTGAAGGTTTGTGATAAAGCCGTAACCATCTGTATTGTCGGCCACAATCACACCATCCTCATGGAAAATCAGCGTGTTGGCCGCGCCCATCAACTTGGCGCGATCCGTGACTTTATCCGCAATCTCCATGATGGCCTGTTTGTGGGGAATGGTCACATTCGCACCCACAAACCCCATCTTGGGCATCATCCGAACCACAGACTCCAGGTCCTCTGGTTCCACATGCATCGGCATATAATGTCCGGCAATCTCATGCGTCCGTAACCAGTGCCGGTGCAACTGAGGAGATTTCGAATGTGCGATCGGGCAACCGATCACGCCAGCGAGCGGGATCTTGTGCTCTGTCATTGTTCTATAATCCCCTGCAGTCCCAGATAGTTTATGAGTTCCAACATCGGCAATCCCAAGACATTAAAGTAGCTGCCGTCAATGGTTGTAAACAGTCGCACGCCCTCTTCTTCGAGTTTGTATGCGCCGACCGCGTGGCGAATGCTCTCCCAGTTGCGGTCCACGTAGCTCTCCAGATAGGCGTCGCTGGCCATGCGCATCACCAGCCGCACCTGTCCAACATGGCGCCAAAGTGGCTCCCCATCGCGGTAGATCACTGCGGCCGACAACAACATGTGACGTCTTCCACGCATCGCCTTGAGCTGATCCAGCGCTTGGTCCTTTGTGTCGGGCTTTGACAGCAGCGTGCCCTCAAAATCGAGCACCTGATCGCAGCCCAGAACCATCTCGCCCGGGTGCTTTCCCGACACTTTACGTGCTTTGGCCTCTGCAAGCGTGTCAGCAATATCGCGTGGCGCGGCCCCTTCGGCCAGAAGAGCGGCCTTTATTGCGCCTTCATCGACGCGTGCGACCTCCACACGGAACGCAACCCCCGCCTGACGGAGCAATTGAGCGCGGATCTCAGATCCAGAAGCAAGCAGGATGTGGGTACTCATGTGGAAAACCCTATGGGAAAACGTCTGATCATTCAGGGACGTTTTGTATGATTTTCCACCCTCAACGCAAGGGTGGGACAACTTCTGAAATCTCGGATGATTCCTCCGCGATTCCTACATCGGGTATTGGGATAACTTTGAACACGTGGATAAGTACGGCTCTCCCGGTTTGTCCCGCTCTTATCCCCAGAGTCTCTTATGTAAATATTTTGTTAATGCGCATGTTTTGAAGGGTGTTAAGGAGTTATTCACCCTTCTGGCAGGAATAAGGCAGGAAAACTGTCCACCTTGTGCAGAACCGGTGTGAAGACTCGATAATCCACGGTTTCTGGGGTGCACTACAAAAACATCATCCTTATATAACTTATTAATTATATTAGGGTGGCCCACCGACCCGACTGCACCAAGGAAGCCTTCCATGGATCTGACTGATCTGATGTTCACCCTGTATCCTTACGTGAAATCGCTTCACATCATGGCAGTGATCAGTTGGATGGCGGGGCTCTTCTACCTACCACGTTTATTTGTGTATCACGTGGAGGAGGCTGAGAAGGTTCAGGATGTGACGCCGATCTTTCTCACCATGGAACACAAACTGCTAAGAGTGATCATGGGTCCAGCAAGCGTTGTGACTTGGGCGGCAGGGCTCTTTATGGTGTTTACGCCGGGGTTGGTGGATTGGTCCTACGTCTGGCCCTGGACCAAGGGCGCATCGGTGCTTGCTATGACATGGTTCCATCATTGGTTGATGTTTCGTCACAAGGACTTCAAAGCGGGCAAGAATACCCTCACAGGGCGCCAGTATCGCCTGATGAACGAGGTTCCGACCCTTCTGATGGTGGTGATTGTGGTCTCAGTGATCTTCAAGTTCTGACGCGGGGTTTGACTCACCCTCGGAGACTCACTATCTAGCGATAAAGCGGCCCCGTCCGGGATTCCCGCATTTTCCGTATTTGATACTGTGACGCCCTCCACCCTGAGGGAATAAAGGCCGTGTGCATATGACCGAGCAATCCCTGAACCTTTCCGATCTTAAGGCGCAAAGCCCGAAAGCCCTCTTGGCAATGGCCGAGGAGCTGGAGATTGAAAACGCCTCCACCATGCGTAAGGGTGAAATGATGTTCCAAATCCTGCGTGAACGCGCGGATGAGGGCTGGAACATCGGTGGGGATGGGGTTCTGGAAGTGCTTCAGGACGGTTTTGGCTTCCTGCGCTCACCAGAAGCCAACTATCTGCCCGGTCCGGACGATATCTACGTCTCTCCTGACATGATCCGCCAGTTCTCGCTGCGCACCGGCGACACGGTTGAGGGACAGATCAAGGCACCACTGGAGAACGAGCGTTACTTCGCCCTGACCACAGTGACCAAGATCAACTTTGAGGAGCCCGAAAAGGCCCGTCACAAGATCGCATTCGACAACCTGACGCCGCTGTACCCGGATGAGCGCCTGAACATGGAGATCGAAGATCCCACCGTGAAGGATCGCTCCGCTCGTGTGATCGATCTGGTTTCGCCGATCGGTAAGGGTCAGCGTTCGCTCATCGTGGCACCGCCGCGGACCGGTAAGACGGTTCTGCTGCAAAACATCGCCCACTCGATCGAGCAGAACCACCCGGAATGCTATCTGATCGTCCTTCTGATCGACGAACGTCCCGAAGAAGTCACCGACATGCAGCGATCCGTCAAAGGCGAGGTTGTGTCCTCCACCTTCGACGAGCCCGCAGCGCGTCACGTGGCGGTGTCCGAGATGGTCATTGAAAAAGCCAAACGCCTAGTGGAGCACAAGCGCGACGTCGTAATCCTGCTCGACTCGATCACGCGTCTTGGTCGTGCGTTCAACACGGTTGTGCCGTCGTCTGGTAAGGTTCTGACCGGTGGTGTTGATGCAAATGCCCTGCAACGTCCCAAGCGCTTCTTTGGTGCTGCGCGGAACATCGAAGAGGGTGGGTCGCTCACCATTATCGCAACCGCACTGATCGACACCGGCAGCCGGATGGACGAGGTTATCTTTGAAGAATTCAAAGGTACAGGTAACTCTGAAATCGTTCTGGATCGCAAAATTGCTGACAAACGTGTGTTCCCGGCAATCGATATTCTCAAGTCGGGTACCCGGAAGGAAGATCTACTGGTCGATAAGGGCGATCTGGCAAAGACCTTTGTATTGCGCCGCATCTTGAACCCGATGGGGACGACAGACGCAATTGAGTTCCTTTTGTCTAAGCTTAAGCAAACAAAGACAAATTCTGAGTTTTTCGACTCAATGAACACGTAAACGGGGCAGGGCGGAGAAAGAGGCCATCCCATGGATACGATCTTTGCGCTGGCCACCGCCCAAGGAAAGGCCGGTGTTGCTGTAATTCGTGTTTCCGGCCCGAATGCCATTCAGGTCGGAGAAAACCTGACGCGCAGGACGCTTCCTGCGCGAGGCATGATATTTTCTAAACTGAAAGATAAAGAGGGTCAGATCCTTGATGAGGCTCTGGTTTTGTCTTTTACCGCTCCAGATAGCTTCACTGGGGAAAATATCGTTGAATTTCAGTTACATGGAAGCACTGCTGTCGTTTCAGCTGTCATGTCTGCTCTTGAGGTTTCCAATCTTGCACGGCTTGCAGATCCCGGTGAATTCACGCGTCGTGCGTTGGATAACGGTAAGCTGGACCTCACTCAGGTTGAGGGTCTGGCGGACCTAATAGATGCCGAAACTGAAGCTCAAAGAAAACAAGCGCAGGTCATTCTATCGGGTGACCTTGGCGCCTTGGCGGATCGTTGGCGGACGGATCTCATCCGAGCCGCATCCTTGATCGAAGTTACAATCGATTTTGCAGATGAAGAAGTTCCGGTTGATGTCACACCAGAAGTAGATGCGCTGCTTTCTGGTGTCTTGAGTGATATTCAAAAAGAAGTTCAGGGTGTCTCGATCGCCGAACGTATCCGTGAAGGTTTTGAGGTCGCTATCGTTGGATCTCCGAACGTTGGGAAATCGACCTTGCTGAACGCCTTGGCGGGTCGAAACGCGGCGATTACATCTGAATATGCTGGAACAACACGGGATGTGATAGAGGTTCGCATGGATCTCGCAGGACTGCCTGTGACACTGCTCGACACTGCCGGCCTACGTGACACCGACGATCATGTTGAAGGAATTGGAATCCAGCTGGCACAGGAACGCGCAAATGCCGCTGATATTCGCGTGTTTTTGGCAGAAAAAAACGAGACGTTCGATGTGCCGTTCCGGGATGGTGACCTTTCCCTGCTACCTAAAGCGGACGAACGGGATGCAACCCGTGGCGCGATTTCCGGAAAGACCGGGCAGGGGATAGATGATCTGGTTTCGCACATCGCCTCCACATTGAAGAATCGTTCGACCCATGCTGGAATTGCAACAAGAGCACGGCATAGGGATGCGATGAAGCGCGCCTTGGAGAGTTTGCAAAGAGCGATAGATGTCCTGCAGCAGGGACCAGAGTTCTATGATCTCGCTGCCGAAGATATGAGGTCTGCTATTCGCGCTCTTGAACTCTTGGTTGGCCGAATTGATGTAGAGAATCTCCTCGATGAGATATTCTCGAGTTTTTGCCTAGGAAAATAAGGAGTGTTTCACGTGAAACATTCGCACTATGACGTCGTAGTTGTTGGTGGCGGACATGCTGGGACTGAAGCTGCGCATGCTTCGGCTAGAATGGGTGTCCGGACTGCCCTAGTGACGCTGCGTCGTGATGGAATCGGCGTCATGTCCTGCAATCCCGCAATTGGTGGCCTCGGAAAGGGGCACCTGGTGCGCGAGATTGATGCGATGGATGGTGTAATGGGTCGCGTTGCGGATCTCGCAGGTATTCAATTTCGACTTTTGAATCGTCGAAAGGGCCCTGCTGTACAAGGACCGCGGGCGCAAGCAGATCGATCAATATATAGAACCGAAGTTCTTAAAGCCACAGAAACGCAACCAAATCTCGACATTATCGAAGGCGAGGTGATCGACTTCCTGATGGAAGGTGAGAATGCCGTCCGAGGTGTACGTCTTGCAGATGAGAGCGAAATTTCCGCGAGCGCGGTCGTTCTTACATCTGGCACATTTCTGAACGGCGTCATCCACATAGGAAATCAGTCAAAGTCTGGTGGTCGTATGGGAGATCGACCGTCTATTAAGCTAGCGGAACGGCTGAAATCTTTTGACCTTCCCTTGGGACGTCTAAAAACAGGAACACCACCAAGACTAGACGGGCGAAGCATTAACTGGGATGTCTTAGACAGTCAGCCAGGTGATGATGAACCGACGCTTTTTTCATTTATGAGCAAGTCTGTTTCGGCTCCTCAGATCGCTTGTGGGATCACGCATACGAACGAGCGAACTCATGAGATTATCCGAGATAATCTCGAACTCTCCGCTATGTATGGAGGTCATATCGAAGGTATCGGGCCACGATATTGTCCCTCGATTGAAGACAAGATTGTCCGTTTCTCGGATAAGAACTCACATCAGATTTTCCTCGAGCCGGAGGGCGTTTCGGATCATACGGTTTACCCGAATGGTATATCGACGAGCTTACCTGAAGAAGTACAGGCAGTTTATGTTCAATCCATTTATGGCTTGGAGCAGGCGACTATTCTTCAACCGGGATACGCAATCGAATACGACTATGTGGATCCGCGAGCCCTGAGGTCGACGCTCGAGCTCAGAGATATTAGCGGCCTGTATTTAGCTGGGCAAATCAATGGTACAACTGGCTATGAGGAAGCAGGTGCACAAGGTTTGGTAGCGGGTCTCAACGCGGCATCTAAGTGTCGTGGAAAAGGTGACATTATTTTCGGTCGCTCCACTAGCTATATTGGGGTAATGATTGACGATTTGATCACCAACGGTGTCACAGAACCGTATCGGATGTTCACTTCTCGAGCAGAATTCCGGCTTTCGCTCCGAGCCGATAATGCAGATCAAAGATTGACGCCATTTGCCAAAGAGCTGGGGTGTATTTCTGCTGAGCGAACTGCTGCGTTCGACAAAAAGATGGCAGGAATAGAAGGCGTCAAATCCGCATTGGAAGCCGTTCTATTGACGCCCAAACAGTTGCTTCAAGCAGGTATCCAAGTCAATCAAGATGGCAACAAGAGAAGCGGGATTGATGTTCTCGCATTCCCGAACGTTGAATTTGAACACATTCTCCCTCTATTTCCGGAGTTGGAAGCAACGGAGAAGGAAATCCGCGAGCAGATTATGCGAGATTCTCTGTATGCGAATTATATCTCGAGGCAAGAAAAGGAAGTCGCTGCTTTGAAGAAGGATGAGGAGTATTCTATCCCGTCAAACTTCGATTATAGCATAGATGGTCTTTCTCGGGAACTTCAGCAAAAGCTGAACAAATCTCGCCCAGAGAGCTTGGCGCAAGCAGCTCGCATTGACGGTATCACTCCCGCCGCGCTAGCCTTGATATTAGGGAGTTTGAAACGCTTGGCGAAGAACGGGGCGAAATCTGCATGAATTTTGAACTAGTCCGGGAACACTCGGATGTTTCACGTGAAACATTTGAACGTCTTGAGATTTTCTCGGAAGTTCTCACAAAATGGAATCCTAAGATCAATCTGGTTTCTCGAAAGAGCTTAGAGGATCTGTGGACCCGTCACATCTTGGATAGCGTTCAGGTGTTTGAGATTGCCCCAAATGCTAAGACATGGCTAGATATCGGTAGCGGGGGAGGTCTCCCCGGCGTCATCGTCGCTATTTTGGCTGCTGAAAAAAGCCCAGAGACCAAAGTTACCCTTATGGAAAGCGATCAGAGGAAGTGCGCTTTCCTTAGAAACGCAGCCCGAGAATGCTCTGTTCAAGTGACGGTCAAGTCCCAACGGATTGAGGGAGCTGAGCCAGAGAGCGCTGACATCATGTCTGCGCGTGCATTGGCTGATTTGGACATTTTGCTGGGATATTCTGAGCGACATTTGAAATCGGGTGGTACCGCAGTGTTCCCTAAGGGTGCAAACTGGAAAAAAGAGGTGGATAACGCGCGCAATAGATGGCGGTTTGATTGCGAAGAGATTACAAGTCTTACTGAGCCTGAGGCTGTCATTCTCAAAATTAAGGGAGTAGAGCGTGTCTGACATGTCCCGTTTGGGAGTCCCCCGTATTATCGCGATTGCCAACCAGAAAGGTGGGGTGGGGAAAACGACAACCGCGATCAACCTCGCAGCTGCCTTGGTAGAAGAAGGTATGCGGGTTCTACTTGTTGATTTGGACCCACAAGGAAATGCCTCTACGGGCCTTGGGATCGAAGCGGATGACCGAGATCACACGACCTACGATCTGCTGGTCGAAGAGGCGGAGCTCTCTGAAGTTATTCGGCAAACTGATTTAGAAGATCTCTGCATTGTTCCCGCGACAGTCGATCTGAGTTCTGCAGATATCGAACTTTTTTCCAACGAAAAGCGCAGCTTTTTGCTACATGATGCGCTGAGACAGCCAGCAATGGCGGACTATGATTGGGACTATATCCTAATCGATTGCCCTCCGTCGTTGAACCTTTTGACTGTGAATGCAATGGTTGCGGCCCATTCAGTTCTTATTCCGTTGCAGAGCGAATTTTTTGCGTTGGAAGGCTTGTCGCAGCTGATGTTGACCATTCGTGAGGTTCGTCATGCTGCCAACCCCCAACTGCGGATCGAGGGTGTTGTGTTGACGATGTATGATCGTCGCAACAACCTGTCTCAACAAGTGGAGCAGGATGCACGAGACAACCTCGGGGATTTGGTCTTCCGCACCAAAATACCGCGAAATGTCCGTGTAAGCGAAGCGCCATCCTATGCGATGCCTGTTCTAAATTATGATCCAGCTTCACTCGGTGCAAAAGCCTACCGTCAATTGGCGGGCGAGATTGTTGCCAATCATCAAGATATCGCGGCACAATAAGAAGAAAAGGGGCGAACCATGGCAGATAAGAAACCAAAACCACGCGGCTTGGGGCGTGGTCTCTCCGCGTTAATGGCGGATGTGAATGCGGAACCAGTGAGCACCGAAGGTGGGCGTCCGCCGCGAAATGCCGAAATTCTTGTGCCTATTGAAAAGGTTCAAGCTAATCCTGACCAGCCGAGACGCCAATTTTTGCAGGAAGATTTGGATGATCTAACTGCATCGATCAAAGAGAAAGGGGTTCTTCAACCTCTGATCGTTCGCCCGCGCGATGGTGGAATATATGAGATCGTTGCGGGGGAACGCCGCTGGCGTGCAGCTCAAGCGGCTCAGCTTCATGAGGTTCCCGTTCTCATTCGCGACTATTCTGATGTCGAGATGCTCGAAGTTGCGATTATCGAGAACATTCAGCGTTCAGATCTGAATGCGCTGGAAGAAGCTCAAAGTTACAAGCAACTGATGGATAAGTTTGGCCATACGCAAGAGAAAATGGCCGAAGCGCTTGGCAAGAGCCGCAGCCACATAGCTAACCTTGTTCGACTGTTGCATCTGCCAGAGGATGTTCAGGGGCTGGTTCTAGATCGTAAACTGTCTGCCGGACATGCGCGGGCTCTGATTACATCTGACAATGCCTCTGAATTGGCGAAGAAGATTGTGAAAGGCGGTCTGTCTGTACGCGCAACCGAATCCTTGGTGAAGAAAGATGCAGCGGGTGTTGCCGGAACTTCGGGACCTAAGAGAGCTAAGACTCAGGTTGAGAAGGACGCTGATACACGGGCGCTAGAAAACGATTTGTCTGCTATGATCCGGATGAAAGTTTTGATTGATCATAAGGCGGGAGGCGAGGCTGGTACGATGACAATCTCCTACGAGACGCTCGACCAGCTTGATGAGTTGTGTAATCTACTTAGCCGCTAGGGCGGGTCCAGATAAAGATCATTACGCAACCCAGTGTGATGGCCTGGATCATGAGCACGTAGATTGGCACCTGAAGAACAACTGACAGAATGAACACAGCGGCAACCGATGCGGTTGCCGCTTTTTTTGCACCTAAACGAATAGCGCCGTGTTCATTCCAATCTGAGATCATTGGGCCAAAGGTTGCGTGCGAGAGCAACCAATTGTGCAGACGTTCGGACGATCTGGCGAAAAAAAATGCCGCAAGAAGAAGAAAGGGCACTGTAGGCAAGAGGGGAAGAGCAATACCGACCCCAGCCAGAAGGACACTAAAGAGACCAAGGCAGAGGTAAATAAATCTCATCAATCAATCCGTTAGCAGTTCACGGAGCACAGCATTCAGAACCGCACGCCCTTGAGACGTAGCCCTGAGATGCGCTCCGTCCACGACGATCATCCCCCAGTCGGTCAGTTCTTGGATTTTTTTCACTGACAATGGCTTACCGGCCAGCGCTTCATGACGTTCAAGGTCTAGGCCTTCAAAAAGTCGCATCCCCATCATCATGTGTTCGACTACTTGATCTTCTGGTTTTAAGACTTCAAAGGGCAAAAGGCCTTGACCTTTTTTTACTGCATCCAACCATGCTCCGGGTGCGCGTGGGGCTTCTGTTGCATATCTTTGACCGTTCAGCGTGATCCTGCCGTGGGCACCCGGACCGACGCCTACATAATCGCCGTAGCGCCAGTAAATTTGATTGTGGAGGCTCTCTGCGCCGGGGCGGGCGTGATTGGAAATCTCATACCCGGGAAGTCCGTAGGCGTCGCAGATGTCTTGCGTCGCAAGATACATATCGGCGGCGTTGTCATCTGTGGGGAGATTACGAAGTTTGCCGCGCGCGTAGCGATCCCCAAAGGCGGTGCCGTCCTCGATCGTGAGCTGATAGAGGGAGAGGTGATCAATCGCCATGCTAAGCGCCTCGGAAAGCTCTGCCTTCCACGCCTCCAAGGTCTGACCCTGACGAGCGTAGATCAGATCAAAGCTGACGCGATCAAAACAGTTACGTGCCACGTCAAAGGCTGTCCGCGCCTCATCGACGGTATGAATGCGGCCAAGGCGACGCAGATCATCGTCGTTCAGCGCCTGTATCCCCATCGAGATGCGATTTACGCCAGCATCACGATAACCGGCAAATCGCCCCGCCTCGACAGAACCTGGATTTGCCTCAAGCGAAATCTCGATGTCGTTGGCAAAGGTCCAGTTCTCACGCGCCGCTTCAATCACGGCGGCGACCGTATCCGGATGCATCAGTGAGGGCGTGCCGCCGCCAAAAAAGATGGAATTCAGTAGGCGATCCGGGAGCAGCTCGCCCATGCGGCGCAGCTCGGATTGATAGGCAGTCACCCAGGCCGATTGATCGATCTGGGAAACCACATGGCTATTGAAGTCGCAATAGGGGCATTTGGCCTGACAGAACGGCCAATGCACGTAGAGACCAAAGCCCCCGTTGCGCCAATCATCCACCAAAACACCCCTGTACAAACTGAGCCAATGCGCGACCACGATGGCTGATGCGGTTTTTCTCCGCCTTGTCCAACTGCGCACAGGTCACGTCATAGCCTTCGGGCACGAACATGGGATCATAGCCAAAGCCGCCCTCGCCACGGATGGGCCAGACAAGGCGTCCGGGCATCACGCCCTCAAAGACCTCATCGTGACCGTCGGGCCAGGCCAGAACCAAAGTGCAGCGAAATTGCGCGGCACGGGGGGCATCGGGGCCTTTTGCGGTAATTTCATCATTGGCGCGGGTCATCGCCATCATGAAGTCCCGACCCTGACCGGTCTCGGCCCAATCTGCGGTATAAACACCGGGCGCACCGTCGAGCGCGTCGATGGTGATGCCGCTGTCATCCGAGAGGGCTGGGAGGCCGGTGGCCTTTGCCGCGGCATGCGCCTTGATGCGGGCGTTGCCGACGAAAGTGTCTTCGGTCTCTTCGGGTTCGGGCAGGTTCATTTCGCCCGCACCGACAACCTTCACGCCAAAGGGAGCGAGGATCTCGGTGATCTCGCCCAGCTTTCCTGCGTTATGTGTGGCGACCAGCAAGGTGTCGCCTTCGAATTTTCGGGTCATGCGCAGGCGGCCTTCTGCATCTCTGCGAGTTTGGATGTGCCTTTGGCCGCAAGTTCCATCAGCTCATTCATTTGATCGCGAGAGAAAACAGACCCCTCGGCGCTCATCTGAACCTCGATGAGTTTGCCCGAACCCGTCATGATAAAGTTGCCATCAACGCCGGCCTCGGAATCTTCGGGGTAGTCGAGATCAAGCACGGGCTGGCCCGCATAGATGCCACAGGAAATGGCCGACACCGGATCAACGAGTGGATCCATGGTGACGTCGCCCGCTTTCATCAGCTTGTTGACAGCCAGACGCAGTGCAACCCAACCACCGGTGATCGACGCGCAGCGGGTGCCACCGTCGGCCTGAAGCACATCGCAGTCTACGGTGATCTGACGTTCACCCAGCGCCACACGATCAACACCCGCACGCAGCGCACGGCCGATCAGGCGCTGAATTTCAACGGTGCGGCCGCCTTGCTTACCGGACGCAGCCTCACGACGCATACGGGTATTGGTCGCACGGGGCAGCATGCCGTATTCTGCGGTGACCCAACCCAGGCCGGAGCCTTTGATAAAGGGGGGAACGCGGTCCTCGATCGTTGCGGTACAGAGAACGTGGGTGTCGCCCATCTTGATCAGGCAGGAACCTTCTGCATGTTTGGTAAAGCCGGTTTCAATGGAAACGCTGCGCATTTCGTTCAGGGCACGTCCGGAGGGTCGCATGTGGATATCCTTTTGTTGTTGCCCCGTCGATACCGCCCGTGGGGTTGGCGATGCAAGGGTCATTGACCATATCGGAGGATGCGCTTTAGTGACAAATGAGAGGGACAGCGACTTCTGGCTGGAAACATCGGGTGTGAGATGACGGACGCGAAATCCATTCTGCAGGATATGAACGATCGCTCACGCGAGGTGTTTCGCATTCTGGTCGAAAACTATCTGGATACTGGCGGTCCGGTAGGCAGCCGCACGCTGACCCGATCCCTGAGCGAAAAGGTTAGCGCCGCGACCGTCCGGAATGTAATGCAAGATTTGGAATATTTAGGTTTGCTGGACAGCCCGCATGTCAGTGCGGGCCGTATTCCGACGCAGATGGGGCTGCGGTTATTCGTGGATGGCCTCTTGCAGATGGGCGATCCGAGTCGACAGGACCGCGAGATGATAGACCGCACGTTGGGGGATAACTCTAGCGATGTCGGTGGCATGCTGGACCGCGTGGGGGCTGCGCTTTCGGGGGTGACGCATGGGGCATCACTGGTGCTGACGCCCAAGCATGAGGCGGAACTGCGCCATATTGAATTTGTGTCTCTGGCGCAGGATCGTGCGTTGGTGGTTTTGGTGTTTTCGGACGGGCATGTGGAAAACCGGCTGTTCACGCCGCCGCCGGGGCAGACGCCAAGCTCGATGCGGGAGGCGGCCAATTTCCTCAATGCACTGATTGAGGGGCGCACATTGAGTGATGTGCGCAAGGATGTGCAGGTCGAGATCGAAAAACGCCGTCAGGAGATCGACACGCTTGCAAGCGACATGATCGAAAGCGGGCTTGCGGCCTGGGAAGATAAGAACGGCGATCAGGCACGTTTGATCGTGCGGGGACGGGCGAATCTCCTTTCAGAAGATGGTGCGCCGGACGAGTTGGAGAAGATCCGCAGCCTGTTTGACGATCTGGAACGTAAGCGTGACATCGCCGAATTCCTTGAACTGACCGAAGAAGGCGACGGTGTGCGCATTTTTATCGGCTCGGAGAACAAACTTTTCTCACTTTCGGGTTCCTCTTTGGTGGTGTCTCCATATATGAACGCTGATCGAAAGATCATCGGTGCGGTCGGGGTCATCGGCCCCACGCGCCTGAACTACGGACGGATTGTGCCGATCGTGGACTACACGGCACAACTGGTCGGGAAAATGGTATCCGACCGGAGCTAGAGGTGGATTATGGCAGAGCCCAAGAACGAAGACTTTTTGGACGATATCGAGGCAGCCGAAGCCGAGGAGCTGTCGGCTCAGACCGAGGAATTCGACGACGAAGCGCTGGAGCTGGACAGCCTGCGTGCGGAGCGTGATGAATACAAGGACCGCTTCATGCGCGCCTTGGCCGATGCGGAAAACGCGCGCAAGCGTGGCGACAAAGCGCGGCGTGAGGCGGAGCAGTATGGCGGCTCCAAACTGGCACGGGACATGCTGCCGGTTTACGACAACATGAAGCGTGCGGTCGAGGCTGCAACTGAAGAGCAAAAGACTGTCTCTGCTGCGTTGATCGAAGGGGTCGAATTGACCATGCGCGCGCTGCTGGACGTGTTCCAGAAGCACGGCATTCAGGTGGTGACACCTGAGGTCGGAGACCGGTTTGACCCGCAGGTGCATGAGGCCATGTTCGAGGCACCTGTGCCCGGCACAAAGGCCGGTGACATCATTCAGGTATCTGCGGAGGGCTTCATGCTGCATGACCGCCTGCTGCGGCCCGCACAGGTTGGTGTGTCGTCGACGCCCGCGTCCTAATAGAAATGGGCCCTGATGGGCCCATGCCTCCGGCGGAGGTAATTTGAATAAAATGAAAGGGCGGCCGTTTGGGACCGCCCTTTTTCTTAGCTCTTGCTGGCGTCCTTTAGCCGGTAGAGTGCTTCGAGTGCTTCACGCGGGGTGAGATCATCGGGGAAGATCTCTTCGAGGAGCTTTTCTGCCGGCGAGGGGCCTTTGGCGGGTTTGGGCTGCGGCGCTGGCGCGGCTGCAAACAGCGGCAGGTCGTCGATTTGTACCTTGCCCGCGCCGCCGCCTTCACGGCTGCTTTTCTCCAGCATATCAAGGACGCTGCGCGCGCGTTCCACGACGGAAGCGGGCAGGCCTGCGAGCTGAGCCACTTGCACACCGTAGGAACGATCTGCGGCGCCTTTTTTGACCTCATGCAGGAAGATCACTTCGCCTTCCCATTCCTTGACCGAGACCGTGGCATTGTCGACACCGGGCAGCTTGGCGGCGAGCTGGGTCAATTCGTGGTAATGAGTGGCAAAGAGCGCGCGGGAGCGGTTGACCTCATGCAGATGTTCAAGCGTCGCCCAGGCGATCGACAGGCCATCGTAAGTGGCCGTGCCACGCCCGATTTCATCAAGGATCACCAACGCGCGGTCATCGGCCTGATTGAGGATGGCGGCGGTTTCCACCATCTCCACCATGAAGGTTGAGCGTCCCCGGGCGAGGTCGTCGGAGGCCCCGACGCGGCTGAACAGCTGGCTGACCATGCCGATGTGCGCAGATTCAGCCGGAACATAGCTGCCCATCTGGGCCAGGACTGCGATCAGCGCATTCTGACGCAGGAAGGTTGATTTACCAGCCATGTTCGGCCCGGTGAGCAACCACACTGCGGCGCCATCGTCCGTGCTGAGGTCGCAGTCATTGGCAACAAAGGTCTCGCCGCCTTGTTGGCGCAGCGCCTGTTCCACAACCGGGTGGCGGCCACCGTCCACGTGAAACGCGCGCGAGGTGTCGACCCGTGGGCGGGTCCAGTTCTCACCACGGGCCAAATCGGCCAATGCGGTCACCAGATCAATCTCGGCAAAGCCACGCGCGGCCTGATTGAGGCGCGCAGCACAGTCGAGGATCGCACTACATAGCCTTTGATAGAGCCGCTTTTCGATCTCCAGGGCCAGGTTTCCAGCATTGAGGATCTTGGTTTCGATCTCGCTCAGCTCCACTGTCGTGAAGCGTACCTGATTTGCGGTGGTTTGACGGTGGATGTATGTTTCCGACATCGGTGCCGATTGCATTTTGGCGGCATGGGTCGCTGTGGTTTCGATGAAATAGCCAAGCACGTTGTTGTGCTTGATCTTCAGCGAGTTGATGCCTGTGTGTTCCGCGTATTTTTTCTGAAGACCTGCGATGACGGAACGACCCTCGTCGCGCAGGGTCCTAGCCTCGTCCAATTCGCTGTCATATCCTGCCGCGATAAAACCGCCATCACGGGCGAGCAAGGGGGGCTCTGCGATCAAGGCTGCATCCAGCAAGGACAGAAGCTCGTCAAAGCCGCCAAGGGCGTTTCTGGCTTCTGTCAGAAGAGGTGGTAGATCTTCGCCCTGAAGTTCGCGCTCGATCTCTTCGCCTTGGCTCAGCGCGTTGCGAATGGCGGCGAGGTCGCGGGGGCCGCCGCGGTCCAGCGCAAGCCGCGACAGGGCCCGGTCGATATCAGGTGTCTTGCGCAAAAGGTCCCGCAGCGCATCACTGCGCGTCGGGTCCTCAACGGCGGCATCGAGCGCAGCAAGACGCGAAGAGATCACATCGAGATTGCGCGAGGGGCTGGACAGCCGTTGTTCCAGTAGACGCGCGCCACCGGGGGTTACGGTACGATCCACAACCGCGAGGAGCGATCCGGCGCGCCCCCCAGAGAGTGAGCGGGTAAGTTCGAGATTGCGCCGCGTCGAGGCATCGATTTGAACGGTGCGATCCTCGGATTCCTGCAAGGGTGGCTGCAACAGGGGGAGTTTGCCCTTTTGCGTGATCTCCAGATAGTCCACCACAGCGCCCATCGCGGAGATTTCGGCGCGGCTGAAGGTGCCAAACCCATCGAGCGCGCCCACATTGAACAGGCGGCAGAGGCGTTTTTCGGCGGCAGTGCTGTCAAAACTAGCCTTTCCCAGCGGGGTCAGAGGGATCTTGTACTCATCCGCCAGCGGTAGCGTGGCGTCATAAACTGCGCCATCGGCGACAATCAGCTCTGACGGAGCAAGGCGCGCCAGCTCCGGGCTGAGCCGCACACGGGCGACTGGCATCACGTGGAACACACCGGTGGAAATATCGGCCCAGGCAAGCGCGGCCTGATCGCGCAGTTCCGAATAGGCCACGAGGAAATTGTGCCGACGGGCCTCCAGCAGGGAATCCTCGGTCAATGTACCGGGTGTGACCAGACGCACCACATCGCGTTTCACAACGGATTTCGAGCCGCGCTTTTTGGCTTCGGCGGGGCTTTCTAGCTGCTCGCCCACAGCAACACGAAAACCCTTGCGGATCAGGGTTAGGAGATAGCCCTCTGCCGCATGCACAGGCACGCCGCACATGGGGATATCCTCGCCTTCGTGTTTACCACGTTTGGTGAGGGCGATATCGAGCGCCTCGGCGGCATTCACCGCGTCTTCAAAGAACATCTCGTAGAAATCGCCCATGCGATAAAACAACAGCGCATCCGGATATTGCGCCTTAATCTCGAGATATTGCGCCATCATCGGCGTGACAGACATGCGAGCCCCCATTCGTCAGGTCGCATGACATTTACATGGCTCGAGTCGCGAGGAAAACCCGGCAATCCAATGGCCAAACCCCGCATCTGCGGAACTCGGCCAGAGGTGTTGTTTTTGGGGCGATCAGGAGTAGAGCGACCGCAAGGATCCCGGTGAGGCGTTGGCGATCGAGAGCGACAGCCCGCTAAGCTGTTCCTGAGCGCTGAGGGCCTCGTATCGAGCGGCGGCGTCTTCCATATCGGTGTCGGTCAGCTCGCTGATGCCCATTTTCACGGCATCGCTCAGCTTGTCGAGAAAGACATCCTGCTCTGCCATCTGCTGCGCGCCGGCGCCAAGGGCGGCGGCACTGTCGGTGGCATAGCGCAAGAAGCCCTCGATTTCGCCAAGGGCGGTTCGGGCCGAGGCTGCGTCGGTCACCGCGGTGCGGTTGTTGGTGTCAAAGCTGGTGCTGCCTTCGAAATCGACGCTGTCGACGGTGATGGTGGATTGCGTCGGCGCCGCGTCACCGGAGCGATCCTGAGACGCCGCGACCGTCAGACCTGTGCCGCCATTGCCATCGGCGTTCGTGGCCAAGAGATTGACCCCGTTGAAGCCAGAGGAAGAGATGATCGTATTGATCTGCTCTGTCTTCTGGGCGAGCTGTTCCTCGATCATGGAGTAGTCGCCGACACCAGAACTGGCCTGGACTGTCAGCTCCTTCATGTCGGTTAAAAGCGAGGTGATTTGTTCTGCCCCGGCGGAGGCAACGGAAACCGTGGCCTCGCCGACGTTCAAGCCACTGGAGGTGGCTTCGAACCCGGCCAGATCAGAGCCCATGATTTCGGAAATGGCCCAGATCGCCGGAGCGTCCTTGGCCTTGTCGACCTCTTTGCCGGTGGAGATGTCGTCCTGGACATCCTCCTTTTCCACCTGCTTGCCGGTGAGAACCCGTAGCGCAATCTCTGCGCCCGGGTTTGTGTTGATACTTGTCATTTGCGCACCCCTATATAACCCAATACCTGGTATGCATGCTTTGTTGGCCCATGCGGGCAAGGCCCGAACGGACGGGGGATGCCATTCTGACATATGCAGTCGACAGATGAGTCGCTGCGCCACTTGGGCAGCAAGTGCGGTTAAGAAACACCAAGGAACTGTAGCAAAGACGGGTCTGAATTGGGGCCAAACTTTGACAAACCCTTTCGATTTTAAGCCACGATTTGAAAGAAATGCAAAATAGTGAATTGTGAAAGCGGTGGATTGAGAGGCTGCGGCCGCTGGGATATGACAGTTTTCGACTAGGAGAGGACGAAGACCGACATGCCCAAAGCCAAGATCACCAATGAAGAGGCGCTGGCCTTTCACCTGGAACCCAGCCCCGGCAAATGGGAGGTCACCGCGACAGTCCCCATGACCACCCAGCGGGATCTGTCCTTGGCCTATAGCCCCGGCGTAGCGGTCCCCTGTGAGGCGATCGCCGAAAATCCCGAACTTGCCTATGATTATACCAACAAAGGCAACCTTGTTGCGGTGATCTCCAACGGGACGGCGGTTCTGGGGCTTGGTAATCTCGGCGCACTCGGCTCCAAACCGGTGATGGAAGGCAAATCGGTCCTCTTCAAACGCTTTGCGGATGTGAACTCCATCGACATTGAGCTCGACACAGAAAATCCAGACGAGTTTATCAACGCGGTGAAGCTGATGGGGCCGACCTTCGGGGGTATCAACCTCGAAGATATCAAGGCGCCGGAATGTTTCATCATTGAGCAGAAGCTCAAGGAAGAGATGGATATCCCGGTCTTCCACGATGACCAGCACGGCACCGCAGTGATTTGTGCCGCTGGCCTGATCAACGCGCTGCATCTGTCTGGCAAGAAAGTCGAAGATGTCCGGATCGTCCTTAATGGGGCAGGGGCTGCAGGCATCGCCTGTATTGAGCTTTTGAAATCCATGGGTGCGCGGCATGAAAACTGCATCGTCTGCGACACCAAGGGTGTGATCTACCAGGGCCGTACTGAGGGGATGAACCAGTGGAAATCGGCCCACGCGGTCAAGACCGAGTTGCGGTCCCTCGAAGACGCCATGAAAGGCGCGGATGTTTTCCTCGGCGTGTCTGTCAAAGGTGCTGTAACGCAAGAGATGGTGAAATCCATGGCCGATAATCCGGTCATCTTTGCCATGGCGAACCCCGATCCCGAGATCACCCCCGAAGAGGCGCATGAGGTCCGCGTGGATGCCATCGTTGCCACTGGGCGTTCGGACTATCCAAACCAGGTGAACAACGTGCTGGGCTTTCCCTACCTGTTCCGTGGGGCGCTCGACATTCATGCGCGCGCCATCAACGACGAGATGAAGATCGCCTGTGCCCACGCACTGGCGGGTCTGGCTCGCGAGGATGTGCCGGATGAGGTGGCGCTGGCCTACGGAAAATCGCTGTCCTTTGGTCGCGACTACATCATCCCGACGCCGTTTGACCCGCGCCTGATCCATCGCATCCCGCCTGCGGTTGCCAAGGCCGGCATGGATACCGGCGTGGCGCGCCGTCCGATCATCGATATGGACGCCTATGAACACGGCCTGCGGGGACGGATGGACCCGACGCAATCGATCCTGCGCGGCCTCAATGCGCGCGCCCGTGCGGCACAATCACGTATGATCTTTGCCGAGGGGGATGACCCGCGCGTGTTGCGTGCGGCTGTGACCTATCAGCGCTCCGGCTTTGGCAAGGCGCTGGTGGTTGGTCGTCAGGAGGATGTCAAAGCCAAGCTCGAAGAGGCCGGTCTGGGCGATGCGGTGCGCGAATTGGAGGTGGTCAACGCGGCCAATACGCACCACTTTGATGCCTATAAGGAGTTTCTCTATAACCGCCTGAACCGGAAGGGGTTTGATCGCAAGGATATCCACCGTCTGGTGGGGCGCGACCGGCATGTGTTCTCTGCGCTGATGCTGGCACATGGGCACGGCGACGGTCTGGTGACCGGGGCGACCCGGAAATCCGCGCATGTGCTGGAACGCATCAACCATGTGTTTGACGCGGATGCGGACCACGGTGTGGCCGGGGTGACGGCGCTTTTGCACAAGGGGCGCATCGTGTTGATCGGCGATACGCTGGTGCATGAATGGCCCAACGAGAACGACCTTGCCACCATTGCGGAACGTGCAGCGGGTGTGGCTCGCCACATGGGGCTTGATCCACGGGTGGCCTTTGTGAGCTTCTCGACGTTCGGTTATCCGGTGTCGGAGAGGGCGGAGAAAATGCACATCGCGCCAACCGTTCTGGATAAACGCGGCGTTGATTTCGAATATGAGGGCGAAATGACCGTGGATGTGGCGCTGAACGCTAAGGCGCAGGAACACTATCCGTTCCAGCGTCTGTCTGGCCCGGCCAATATTCTGGTGGTGCCCGCACGTCACTCGGCCTCGATCTCGGTCAAGCTGATGCAGGAAATGGGCGGCGCTACAGTCGTGGGGCCGATCCTGTCCGGCGTCGATAAGCCGATCCAAATCTGTTCCACCACATCGACCGCCAATGACGTGCTGAACATGGCCGTTCTGGCCGCCTGTAACATCGGCTGAACCATAAAGGGAGGCTGTTTATGGCTATCTGGAACCTCGGTTCGATCAATATCGATATGGTTTACGCCCTGCCGCATATGCCGCAGCCGGGTGAAACGCTTGCAGCCACGTCCTTTGAACAAGGGCTGGGTGGCAAAGGTGCGAATATGTCTGTTGCCGCCGCACGGGCGGGCGCCCATGCCTGCCATATCGGTGCGATCGGGCCGGAGGGAAAGTGGTGTGTGGAGAGGCTGACTGAATACGGTGTTGATACGCGCCACATAGCGCAAATCGACACCGCCACCGGCCACGCAATCATTGCGGTCGACCCTGCGGGGGAAAACCAGATCATCCTTTATCCCGGTGCAAACCGAGTTCTGAGTGAAGATCAGATTGGTCAGGCGCTGAGTGCAGCGAACGCAGGGGACATTCTGTTGATCCAGAATGAAACCAACATGCAGGCTGAGGCTGCGGAAATGGGTCGTAAGCTCGGCTTGCGTGTCGCGTATGCAGCGGCGCCCTTTGATGCGGATGCTGTGCAGGCGGTTTTGCCCTTTATGGACCTGCTGTTCCTGAATGAGGTTGAGGCCGCGCAACTGGAAGAGGCGACGGGTAAAGCGCCGCAGGATCTTGATGTACAGGATGTGATTGTCACATTGGGCGCAAAAGGCGCTCGGCATTTTGATGGCCGCTCCGGAGACGTGACGGATATTCCCGCGCTGAAGGTCACGCCCGTAGATACGACCGGGGCAGGGGACACATTCACCGGTTATGTGTTGGCGGCGTTGGACCGTGGTTTGCCGATGGCGCAGGCGATGGCACAGGCCTCACGCGCAGGTGCATTGATGGTCACGCGCCACGGTGCGGCAGATGTTATCCCAGATCTAAAAGAGGTTCAGAACGCCAAGTTTTGAAGTGCAGAAACCCGCGAACCATAAAAAGGGGCCCGCAGCGGCCCCTTTTTTCATATGTTTTGCAGTGTCTTTGCAGCGTCAGTGTGTCCCGGCGAAAGGCGCGTCTTTACCCCAGAGCTCTGCAACGCGGGCATCGCGACCACATGCGGTGCGATAACGCTTGTAGGCTTTGGACTGGCGCAGCGGGCCAAAACGGGTCAGCACCAGATTGTCGCCTTTATAGTAATCCTGATGGTAATCTTCCGCCTTATAAAAGGTGGTGGCGTCAAGGATTGGGGTGACGATGGCTCGACCCAGCGCAACCTGAGCCTCTGACTTAATTCGCTCTGCCAGAGCCTTTTCGCCTTTGTTAGAGACGAATACAGCACTTCGATAGGGTGCTCCGCGATCACAAAATTGTCCGCCTGCATCCGTGGGATCAATCGAGCGGATGAACAGTTTCAACAAGCTCTCGCGGCTCACGACCGAAGGATCAAAGAGGATTTTCACCGCCTCATAATGTCCGGTTCCACCGCCTCCAACTTGCTTGTAAGTCGGGTTGCGCGTGGTGCCGCCAATGTAGCCAGAGACTGCCTCGGTGACACCTTTGACGGACTCAAAATCGCTCTCCACGCACCAGAAACAACCTCCAGCAACGATGAGCGTTTCTTGCGTTTGAGCGCGTGCCTCAACCCCTCTGGTCAATGCGCCAATGATAATCAGCGCGGCCAGCGCGAAATGTTTGACTGTGTCCAGACGTCCCATGGCATCCTCCTATAGGGCCAGCACTTGCTAGCAAGGATCAGGATGCCCGAAGCTGAAAATCCAGCCAAGGTGGTGACATCATTTGTCACGCATCGGTGACGGCAGTTTACCGGCCAGAGCCCAAAAGGCCTGAGTGGTTCAGCCGATCAGTTTTCCCAGCTTCATTGCGACACCCATGTCGCCGGAAATCTTGATCTTGCCCATCATGACAGCTGTCATCGGGTTTAACTGACCGCGTAGGAGCTTTTTCAGGTTTTCCGTGCTGAGGCGCAATGTGCAGTCGGTGGGCTGCTCTTGAGTGGTTACAGAGCCATTGTCGAGAATGATCACACCGTCAGTGCCACAGTCGAACTTCAACGATCCATCAAAGTTCTTGCCATCCAGACCGTCGCGAATGTCTGTCGCAATCTGTTCCAGCATGAATGTCCCTCCCATGACGCCTATCCCACAGCCATAGGAGGTGCAGGCGTGGCGTGACAAGCGTGACCAAAGGGAAAGGGAGGCGGCGGCTGATCAGTCGGTCAGGTTTTGAGTCCAGTCCAGCGAATTGCCGGTATCGACCTCAAAAAAACCACCTGTTTTATAGCCGCGTGAGGTGCAATTTTCATCACCCCGAATGGTGTAGGGGTCATTGATGTAGCAAAAAGAGTAATCTCCGGTCCAATTGCCGGTCTTGCTCTCAGCACGGACGTAATAGTAGCGGTTCTTCAGATCACCGACGACTGCAATCGCACATTCGTCTGGCTGAAGCGTCCACCAGCCCTCGGACACCCAGTCCTCGCCATCTTTATAGCCAATGGACGCAAAGGCCTCATTGCTGGTCTCGTTGCAGATCTCAAAATCTGCAAGAGCCGCTGAGCCACAGAGCACCATCAGGGCGCTGATGATCAAAGGCCTCATGGTGCCCTCCAAAGCTGATTATTCTGCACGAAATCTAACGAATCTGACGCTGAGCGCGACAGGTCATTTACGCAGAAATTTCCCCATTTTGATTTGGGTCAGCTGATTTCGTCAACCGTCGGCGTGCAGGGCGCACCGTCAAAGAAGGTTTGAATGATTTCGGCGCATTGCTCCGGGGCGTTTGGAGCGGCTGCAAAGAGCGTCATGGAAGAGCGCAGTTTCTTGGCGTCGACCTTGCCCAGAATATCAATGGCGGGTGTGTCATTGTGCGAGAGCATCAGGTCGCACACCTCAATGAGACGCTGGCGCAGAACCGGATGGTCCAGATAGGCCCGCGCTTCATTGAGGTCCTCAAGCCCATAGAGCTGCGACATATGAGACTGCCCGAGGCTGGCCAGTTGGGGAAAGACGAACCACATCCAGTGGCTCGTCTTTTTCCCGGCTTTCAACTCGGCGACGACATCGCCCCAGACCGCGTCCTGAGCCTCGACAAACATGTCGAGCTCTTCTTCCAGATCCTCTTCGGGGAACTCTTCTTCGAAGTCGTCGTCGATGCTCATTATTTCACTCGACGATTGCGAGCGGCGAGCAGCTTGAGGCGCAGCGCGTTGAGCTGGATGAAGCCCTGTGCGTCTTTTTGGTCATATGCGCCTGCGTCCTCTTCAAAGGTCACATGCGCCTCGGAATAGAGCGAATGCTCGGACCAGCGACCAACGGTTTTGGCGGAGCCTTTGTAGAGTTTCAGACGGACGGTGCCAGTGACATGTTTCTGGCTCTCATCAATCAGCGCCTGCAACATTTCACGCTCCGGGGAATACCAGAAGCCGTTGTAGATCAGTTCCGCATAGCGCGGCATGATCGAGTCCTTCAGGTGGCCTGCACCACTATCGAGCGTGATCTGTTCGATACCGCGGTGCGCTTCCAGCAGGATGTCGCCGCCGGGGGTCTCGTAGATGCCGCGGGACTTCATGCCGACGAAACGGTTTTCCACAAAATCCAAGCGACCAATGCCGTGCTTGCGACCATATTCGTTGAGTTGAGTCAGGATCGTCGCCGGGCTCATGGCCTCACCGTTGATCGCAACCGCATCACCTTTTTCAAAGGTGATTTCAATGAACTCAGGCTCGTTCGGTGCATCCTCTGGGTTCACCGTGCGCTGGTAAACATAATCGGGCGCCATTTCCGCCGGATCTTCCAGAACCTTGCCCTCGGAAGAGGTGTGCAGCAGGTTTGCATCGACCGAGAAGGGCGCTTCGCCGCGCTTGTCCTTGGCGATCGGGATCTGGTTTGCCTCAGCGAATTCCAGCAGTTTGGTGCGCGAGGTCAGATCCCACTCACGCCACGGCGCGATCACTTTGATGTCGGGGTTCAGTGCATAAGCGGACAGCTCGAACCGCACCTGATCGTTGCCCTTGCCGGTCGCACCGTGGGACACCGCATCGGCACCGGTGGCTTCTGCGATCTCAACAAGACGCTTGGAAATCAGCGGACGCGCAATCGAGGTGCCCAGCAAATAGAGGCCCTCATAGACCGCATTGGCGCGGAACATCGGGAAGACGAAATCGCGGACGAACTCTTCGCGGATGTCCTCGATAAAGATGTTTTCCGGCTTGATGCCCAGAAGCTCCGCTTTTTTGCGCGCAGGCTCCAATTCCTCGCCCTGGCCGAGATCGGCGGTAAAGGTGACAACCTCGCAGCCGTATTCGGTCTGCAACCATTTCAGGATGATCGAAGTATCAAGGCCACCGGAGTAGGCCAGCACAACTTTCTTGGGCGCGGACATGGGTTTTCCTCTTGATCAGAACGTCAAGCGCCGTAGCGCCTTTTGCATCGGGTTGCAAGGTTTACGGGGTTTCCTACACCTGAACTGATGATAAGATATCGAGCAAATTTCCAGACCTAGAGGATATTTAAGTGACTGGTTGGAAGATATTTTCTCATTCCCTGAGCATGGTTTTGCGAAATTTGGGTTGGGCCTTGCAGATTGCATTGGTCCCGGTATTGATCGCGATGGTTTGTATCGCCGCCTTGCTATGGGGGCAATTCGGCGAGCTGTTGGATAACCAAGGAAGACTGGATTATGTACCCAGTGGTGGTTTGGTGACGTCGATCCTGCTTTCGGTCGTGATCTTCATTGCGGCGGAGCTTTGGGTGTTCGTCAGTTGGCACCGCTTTGTTTTGCTTGAAGAATACCCGACAGGCTGGATTCCGAAATTTCACGGGGACCGCATTCTTGCATATTTTGGCACCAGCTTGTTGCTCGGTCTGGTCATCATATTGGCTTGGATTGTGATTGGGGGCGTATTTACTGCCGTGGGTGCGATGCTCAGTTCGACAGTTTTCAGCATCATCGTGCTCTTCATCGCCATGATCGCGATTGGCATCCTCTTCTTCCGCCTGCTCCCCACACTTCCCGCTGCGGCGATTGGAGAAAAACTCAGCTTCAGCGAGTCGATGGAGGCCACCAAAGGGACAGCAGGTACCGCTGTTGTGTTGTTTCTCGTGCTGATGCTGGTCCAAATACTACTGCAGCTCATAACCAACGTCTCGATCTACGTGTTCGCGCCCTTGGGCCTTGTGTTTGCGGTTGTGTCTGCGCTCATCATGACCTTGGTAAATGTGTCTATCCTGACGACGATTTATGGGCATTACGTGCAGGGGCGACCGATCTGATCGGAGCCCAATCGACTGAGTGATCTGCCGCGCCCTCTTGCCTTGGGCGCGGCTTTGGGCCACCAAATCCCTATGACCAACTTCCGGACCCAGGCCAAAGCGGCCGAGGCGGCGATGCGCGATGTCTTCCCGCCCACGCCGCTGCAACGCAATGAACTTCTGTCTCAGCGCTTTGGCGCGGATATCTACCTCAAGCGCGAGGATCTGAGCCCCGTGCGCTCATATAAGATCCGCGGCGCACTGAATGCCATGCGCAAGCAGACTGGCAAGGATCTGTTTGTCTGTGCCTCTGCGGGAAACCACGCTCAGGGCATGGCCTATATGTGTCGGCAAATGAACAAGCGGGGTGTGATTTTTATGCCGGTGACAACACCGCAGCAGAAAATCCAGAAAACCCGCATGTTCGGTGGAGATAACGTCGAAGTTCACCTGATTGGCGATTATTTCGATGATACGCTCGCGGCCGCGCAGGCGTGGTGCGCCGAAAAGGGCGGGTATTTTTTGTCACCCTTTGACGATGCCGATGTCATTGAAGGTCAGGCGTCAATCGCGGTTGAGATCGAAGCGCAGCTTGGCAAGGCCCCGGATCATATTGTGTTGCCTGTCGGTGGCGGCGGGATGTCGTCGGGTGTGGTTCAGTATTTTGGCGATGACGTACACGCTTTGCTCGTAGAACCAGAAGGTGGTGCTTGCCTGAAGGCGGCGCTTGAGGCCGGTCAACCTGTGCCGTTGGGGCGGGTTGATACGTTTGTGGATGGCGCGGCCGTTGGTAAGATCGGCGAACGCCCGTTCGACATCCTGCGCAATGTGCCGCTCCCGGATGTGCTGACCCTGTCAGAAGATCGCATCTGTACCACCATCCTTGAGATGTTGAACGTCGAGGGCATTGTGCTGGAACCCGCAGGCGCTCTGGCGGTCGAGGCGCTGGGCGACCTGCGGACTTGGATCAAAGGCAAGACCGTCGTGTGCCTGACATCTGGTGGCAATTTCGATTTCGAACGCCTGCCAGAGGTCAAGGAGCGGGCGCAACGTTATTCTGGAGTGAAGAAATACTTCCTGTTGCGGCTGCCGCAGCGTCCCGGCGCGCTGAAGGAATTCCTGAATATCCTTGGCCCTGACGACGATATTGCACGCTTTGAATACATGAAGAAATCCGCGCGCAACTTTGGTTCGGTGTTGATCGGGATTGAGACCAAGCAACCGGAGAATTTCGCGCCACTCTTTGCGCAACTTGATGCGGCAGGGTTCACCTATACTGACATCACCAATGACGAAACACTGGCACAATTTGTAATCTGAGGCCGCTTGGCCTCAGGACATTGTTTTTACGTCAGCAAGGAAATGTGCCTTGGATTGGTCATAGCTGGCAAAGACCCGAGACAGGTCGACCGCGTCGGCTTGTCCGTTTGCAGAGAGGCGCTCACCCTCAAAGCAGAGGTCGGAAAAGTCTTGGAACCCTAGGTTCAGGGCGCTGCCTTTTAGAAAATGCAGATCCTGCTCAAGCTGCGACCGGTCGCCGGACTTGAGTTTATCAATGACGCCTTCGACCTCTTCGAGGAAGAGTTCGATCACTTCCTCAAAGCCGTCATCTCCGACTTCTTCTTTCAGTTCGCGTACGCGTGGCCAATCAATCATCGTCTTCTTCCAACACTTTCGGGCGAGACCTGTCTAGCCTATGTCAAAGTGAGTAAAAGTATAGTAAAGAACAAAAAATCGACTAAAAGTGTATTTTTCATCAGCTATTAAGCTGATCAGGTGTTTTCTAAGAAGGTCACGAGGGGACACGCCGCGTTAATGAGGGATTGTCGGTGCTGCCAGAGCATTCAATTGAAGGCGAAGACGTGCCTGTGAGCGGGTCCATCCGACGAGTGTTGGTCGTGGACGACAGCCGCTTGCAGCGTCGTATCCTTGTCGCATCACTGAAAAAGTGGGGCTTTGACGTTGTCGAAGCCGAAGGCGGTGAGGAAGCGATGGATATCTGCCGTGCCGATCCGCCTGACCTCATTCTGAGCGACTGGATGATGCCGGGAATGAACGGCATCGATTTTTGCCGTGCCTTTCGTGCGGAATCTCATGAGGCCTATAGCTACTTTATTCTGCTCACCTCGAAGAGCGAGAAAAATGAGGTCGCAGAAGGGCTTGATGCTGGCGCTGACGATTTTCTGACAAAGCCTGTGAGTTCTGACGAACTGCGCGCCCGCATTTCTGCGGGCGAACGGATTTTGCGCATGCAGCGAGAGCTGTTTGAGAAAAACCGGATCGTGTCGGAAACTCTCGATGAGCTGCAGACCGTTTATGACGCCATCGACAAAGATCTTATTCAAGCGCGTAAAATTCAGGAATCTCTGGTCCCGGAACTGACCCGTGGTTTCGGTGCATCAGAAGTGAACCTGCTGCTGAAACCCTGCGGCCATATCGGTGGCGATTTGGTCGGAATGTTTTCGCCAGGAATCAACCGACTTGGGTTCTATTCGATTGATGTGTCCGGCCACGGGATCACGTCGGCAATGATGACAGCGCGGTTGGGTGGATATCTGTCGTCTACTTATTTCGATCAGAACGTCGGCATGGAAAAGAAGTTCAACCGCTTCTACGCCTTGCGCCCACCGGAAGAGGTGGCAAGTGTATTGAACGCGCGTCTGATCGCCGACACCGGGATCGAAGAATATTTCACCATGGCCTATTGCATCGCCGATCTGCGCACAGGCGTGGTCAAGATGGTACAGGCGGGGCACCCTCATCCCTTGCTGCTGCGTGCGGATGGCTCCATGGAGTTTATCGGTCGGGGTGGTGTGCCGGTGGGGCTGGTGCCAGATGTCGATTACGAGCAAGAAGAATTCATCATGGAGAAGGGCGACCGGCTGCTTCTTTACTCTGATGGCTTCACCGAGGCGCATCTGAAAGATGGGTCTATGCTTGATACCGAGGGTCTCGTCGATCTGGTCAAGCAATGCGATCCCAAGCGCAGCGGCAAAGAGTTCTTGGATGATCTCTATTGGCATCTCACCCAAGTGATGGGGGATGATAAGGGGCTAGAGGATGATATCTCCGCCACTTTGTTCGAATATCAGGGGCCCTGATATTCAGCCTAAGCGTGCAAGTAACGCGGCAAAATACTGATCTCCCGCATTGCCGAGCACTTCGCTCGCATCTGCTATAGGCATCCAAAGAGCAATATGGTCCTTCTCGACCGGTTCACTCAGCTGCAGCACCGGGCGCGCGGTATATATATGGCAGATCTTTTCCGCCCAAAGGTCGTATTCGGGCATATAGACAAAACGGCGAAAGGCTCCGATACGTTTTGGGGTGGCAATCTTCCAGCCGGTTTCCTCGTATACTTCACGGTGCAACGCGGGAATGGGCGATTCGCCCTCATCAATGCCGCCACCAGGAAGTTGAACATCCGGGGCCGGACCATACTGACAGGTCAACAATAGTTGGCCATCGCGTGGCAACAGCGCGTATGCACCGGGGCGCAAACGGTAGGTCTGATCTTTGCGCGGAGCCTCTCCAAAACGTCTGATCACCGGTCTCCCCTTCACTCTGATGCTGAAAAGCCTATATAGCGTCGGTATGCCAATACCCGGCCGTTAAGGAAACCCCATGACACTTGGTTCGAAAATCGCGTGGGACGATACCGTCCTGCCCTTCCAGCTTGATGCATCCGACATGCGTGGCCGCGTGGCGCGGCTGGACGGCGTGCTGGATGGTATCCTGAAACAACATAATTATCCGCAACCGGTAGAGGCACTGGTGGCCGAGATGGCGCTGCTGACGGCGCTGATCGGCCAGACCATGAGCCTACGCTGGAAGCTGTCGCTGCAGGTGCAGTCCAAGGGTGCGGTGCGGATGATCGCAACCGATTATTATGCCCCGGAAAAAGAAGGCGAGCCTGCCCGAATTCGCGCCTACGCGAGTTTTGATGCCGACCGCATCACCGATGGCGCGCCTTTTGAGCAGGTGGGCGAAGGTTACTTTGCGATCCTGATCGATCAGGGCGAAGGCACGCAACCCTATCAGGGGATCACCCCGCTGGCTGAGACGTCATTGTCGCAATGTGCCGAAGCCTACTTCGCACAGTCTGAACAATTGCCGACGCGCTTTTCTCTCAGCTTTGGTAAAAGCTCTGAACCGGGTAAACTCGAACATTGGCGCGCAGGTGGCATCATGCTTCAGCATATGCCCAAGGCCTCGTCCTTTGCCGCGCAAAGCGATGGCTCTGGCGAAGTTCTGACGGCTGCTGATCTGGTTTCGGGCGAAGAAGAAGAGAACTGGAACCGCGTCAATATTCTACTGGAAACGGTGGAGGATTTGGAACTCATCGGCCCTTCGGTTTCGCCGAGCGAGCTGCTTTTGCGCTTGTTCCACGAAGAACGTCCTCGGGTCTATGATGCGCAATCCGTGCGCTTCGGGTGCACATGTTCCGAAGAACGCGTGCGCCAAAGCCTGTCGATCTATTCGGCCAAGGACATCAAAACGATGACCACCGATGATGGGCGGGTGACCGCGGACTGTCAGTTCTGCGGAGCGCATTACAATCTCGACCCTGCGACGCTTGGCTTTGACGCCTCGCAGGAGTGAATCCTGTGTCAGCGCTTGAGGAGAAAATCACCAAGGCGCTGGCGCGCTCTCAGACGGCAACGTCTGACTTTGATCTCAACCCCGACACCGTACTGCCAGAAGGGCGCAAATTACGCCCCGCGGGTGTGTTGGTCGGGATTGAGACCTTCGGCGCTGCACCGCAGGTGGTTTTGACCAAACGCTCCTCCGCCCTGAAACACCACCCGGGCCAGATTGCGTTTCCCGGTGGCAAAGTGGACGCTGGGGATCCGGACGTAACGGATGCTGCCTTGCGGGAGGCGTGGGAAGAAATCGCGCTGCCACGTGAGTTGCCAAAGATACTCGGACATCTGTCCAGCCACGAAACCGTGACAGGGTTTCAGGTGACACCAGTGGTTGCATTGATTGAACAGCCGTTTGAAGCACGCGCAGAGGCAGGCGAAGTGGCAGAGATTTTCCGTGCGCCACTCTCGCACATCCTTGATGTTGAACGATATCAGGTGCAATCCCGCCGTTGGCGTGGCACCCGGAGGTATTACTTTGCGGTACCATTCGGTCCCTATTACATCTGGGGGGCGACTGCGCGCATGTTGCGCGGCTTTGCTGGGATGATGGATATTCGATGAAAATAGATCAGCCTTGGCTAACTTCAGCTCCCACCCGCGCGGTTTGCGATGCGTTGATTGCGGCCAAAGCGGAGATCTATTTCGTCGGTGGCTGTGTGCGAAATGCCCTGCTGCAAGAACCGGTCTCGGATCTGGATCTCTCGACGAACGTTGAGCCTGAGCGGGTAATCGAGGCTGCAACTGTTGCGGGCCTTAAGGCGATACCGACGGGAATTGATCATGGGACCGTGACGGTCGTCGCGGATGGCATCCCCTTTGAGATTACCACTTTTCGCAAGGATGTGGCGACGGATGGGCGTCGTGCCGTCGTGGCCTTTGCGACAGATATCGCGGAGGATGCGCGGCGGCGTGACTTTACCATGAACGCGCTTTACGCCCGCCCGAACGGTGAGGTCGTTGACCCCCTCGGAGGGCTGGATGATCTGCTCGCCCGCAGAGTACGGTTCATTGGAGACGCAACTCAACGCATCCGCGAAGATTATCTGCGCATCTTGCGATATTTTCGGTTCCATAGCTGGTATGGCGATGCCGCCGAAGGGTTCGATCCCGAGGCGCTGGGCGCGATTGCCGAGACGCAGGAAGGGCTGGATCATTTGTCGCGCGAACGTGTCGGTTCCGAGATGATGAAACTGCTCAGTGCTGCGGACCCTGCACCTTCGATTGCGACCATGCGCCAGATCGGGGTGTTGGCACATGTCTTGCCGGGTGCGGACGATCGTGCGATTGCGCCCCTCATACATCTTGAGGCCGGGATGCCGATTGAGGCGGAAACCCGCCTTGCAGCGCTGGGTGGAGATAACATTCAGGACACCCTTCGTTTGAGTAAGGCAGTAGCGGCACGGGTAGCGCTTTTGCGACAGTTGGCGGAGGGTATGGCTGGCGCGGCAGAGCTTGCGTATCGCCATGACGTAGATACTGCCAGACGCGCCCTAATGTTGCGCTCGGCTCTTCTGGAAACGCCACTATCTCCCCAGTTAGAGCCTGATATTGCGCTAGGTGCATCGGCTAAGTTCCCGATCTCTGCTCAGGATTTGATGCCCTTTGTGCAGGGCGCCGCGCTGGGCCACGCACTCAAAACGCTAGAGGCTGAGTGGATCGCAAGTGGCTTTCAAATAGACAAACAAGATCTGATAGAGCGCCTGCCTGACATACGCTGAGTAAACTGTCAGAAAAATTTCATGGCCCTAAAAGCGTGACAAAACGATTTTGTCGCGCTACCCATAAGGGCGTGAAACGACGATGGCAGGAGGAATGCTGATGTATTACGGGATCTGGAACGACATTTAACGTCCGAGTCCTGCCCGTAGGGTGAACCGGGGACTTCGGTCGCCGCCTTTCGCCATGCGCATCGCATTTTTCTATTCTTTGCTCAAATTGATGGAGCAACACCATGTTTCGCTTCTTTGAAAACCTCGTAAACCCCTATTGCGACTATCCGGAAACGGACACTCCGCCAACCAAACTCTGGCCGTTTATGCGCGACTATGCGCAGCCGTTTAAGTCCGTGTTCTGTGCGGCCGGCGTGATGTCTATCATCGTTGCCGCGATTGAGATCGGCTTGATTTCCTATATGGGACGGGTCGTTGATATCCTTGCAGGGTCGCCAGAAGAATTCTGGAGCAATCACGGCACTGAGCTGATCCTGATGGCGCTGTTTGTTTTGCTTCTTCGTCCGGCATTGCAGCTCATTGATGTGTTGTTGCTGAACAATACGATTTTGCCAAACTTTGGTACGCTGATCCGCTGGCGGGCACATAAACATGTTTTACGCCAATCGGTTGGTTGGTTTGAAAATGACTTCGCCGGACGTATCGCCAATAGGATCATGCAGACGCCACCCGCCGCCGGAGAGGTCGTTTTTCAGGTCTTTGATGCAATCACCTTCGCGCTTGCCTATCTGGTTGGTGCGGCGCTTTTGCTTTGGGGGGCTGATCCCCGATTGCTGATGCCATTGGTCATCTGGTTTGTCCTTTATGGCGCGCTGATCCGCTGGACAGTGAAACGGGTCGGCCCCGCCAGTCAGGCCGCATCGGATGCGCGGTCGACCGTGACCGGGCGCGTCGTGGACAGCTATTCCAACATTCACTCGGTAAAGATGTTTGCCCATCACAACCGTGAACTCGATTACGCGCGTGATGCGATCGAGAACACACGCACCACATTTCAGGCCGAGATGCGGATTTTTACCATCATGGATGGTGTTCTGGTGCTGCTAAACGGCCTTTTGATTGTGGGTGTTGTCGGCTGGGGGATTGCGCTCTGGATGCAGGGGCTGGCCTCAGTGGGTGTCGTTGCAGCTGCGACAGCACTGACCCTTCGGCTGAACTCCATGACCGGTTGGATCATGTGGGCACTCACGAGCTTTTTCCGTCAACTTGGTGTGGTTTCTGAGGGGATGGAGACGATTGCCCAGCCGATTACTCTGACCGATGCCAAGGGTGCAAAGCCATTGCAACTGACCAAGGGTGAAATCACCTTTGACCATCTTTCGCACCACTATGGCCGTGGTGTTGGCGGGCTTGATCAGCTGAACCTGACAATCCGTCCCGGTGAAAAAGTGGGTCTAATTGGGCGATCTGGGGCAGGAAAGTCAACTTTGGTGAAGCTGCTCCTGCGGTTCTATGACACCGAACAGGGGCGCATACTGATCGACGGTCAGGATATATCAACGGTGACGCAAGACAGCCTGCGCCAGCACATCGGCATGGTGCAGCAGGACAGTTCGCTCTTGCATCGCTCTGTGCGGGATAACCTGCTCTATGGTCGCCCGGACGCATCAGAAGAAGACATGATCGCGGCAGCTCGGAAAGCGCATGCGCATGACTTCATTCTCGATCTTGAGGATCCGCAAGGTCGCAAGGGTTATGATGCACATGTGGGCGAGCGCGGGGTGAAACTCTCGGGCGGTCAGCGTCAGCGTGTGACACTCGCGCGGGTAATCCTGAAGAACGCTCCTATCCTGCTTCTGGACGAGGCAACATCGGCGCTGGATTCTGAGGTCGAGGCGGCCATTCAGGAAACGCTCTACGGTATGATGGAGGGCAAAACGGTAATTGCCATTGCGCACCGGCTCTCCACCATTGCGCAGATGGACCGTATTCTGGTGCTAGATCAGGGAAAAATCGTCGAAGAAGGCACACATGAGGCGCTTTTGTCGGATCGCGGTCTATATGCACAATTCTGGGCGCGTCAATCGGGCGGGTTCCTGAATGTAGAGGCAGCAGAATGAAGCTAGGAAACCTGATCGACGCGTTCCAACCTGCAGACGGTCCACCGCCGCAGACACTTGGCGCATTCTTGCGCTGGTGTTTATCCGGTGCGTGGATGATGCTTGGGGTTGCGGCGATCTGTTCTGCACTGGCAGGCGGGTTGGAGGCAGGTACGGCCTATATCCTCGGCAAAGTTATCGACACCGCGGTCGCCAGCGGGCCCGAAGGATTTTTCGGTGCCAATATTGCGATTATATTTGCCGCGCTTGCGTTTTTCCTGCTGGTGCGGCCGGTGCTGTTTGGCCTGTCCGCCGCGACTAATGCTATCATTCTGCAACCAAACGTAAATCCGCTTGTCTTGTCCCGGCTCAACCGCTGGACGCTGGGCCAGTCGGTGCGGTTCTTTGACGATGATTTTGCCGGACGCATCGCTCAAAAGCAGATGCAGACCGCCAGCGCTGTTACGTCTGTCGTGTCAGAGGTTATAAATGTTGTGGCCTTCGCGCTTGCGTCGCTTGCGGGGGCTATGGTCTTGCTGGGCGCGGTTGATCTGCGCATCACGCTGCTCTTTGGGATTTGGCTTATTGGCTATTTTGCCATGATCCGCTGGTTCTTGCCGCGAATTCGCAAGGGCTCCGCTAAACGTGCAGGCGCGCGGGCCAATGTATCCGGGCAGGTTGTCGACACGATTACGAACATCAAGACCGTGCAGCTCTTTGCCCATGCGGATCACGAAGAACGCGGCGCGCAGGATGCAATGGTGACCTTCCGGGAACGAGCGCTGGAGTTCGGGTATTTGTCGGCATCCTTCCGGTTTTGCCTGATGACCCTTGCCGGGGTTTTGCCGGTCCTGCTGATTGGTGCGACGCTTTGGCTTTGGCAGAATGGCAGCGCGAGCGAAGGGGATATTGTTGCGGCTGGGGCGGTATCGATCCGGATTGCGCAAATGACAGGCTGGGTCAGTTTCACGTTGATGGGGATCTATTCCAATGTGGGCGAGATTGAAAACGGCATGAAAACGCTGGCACGCCCCGACCGGATTGAGGACATACCAGATGCTGACGCACTTCAAGTTGATGCGGGAGAGATCGTTCTTGAGGATCTGAGTTTTAGCTATGGGCGCGAAGTCGGTGGGATTTCAGACCTGTCCCTGACCATTCATCCCGGCGAGAAACTCGGCATCGTTGGGGCATCCGGGGCGGGTAAGTCGACATTGGTCTCACTGCTTTTGCGGCTCTATGAGCCGGAAAAAGGTCGTATTCTCATTGATGGTGCTGATATTTCCGATGTCAGCCAGAACTCACTGCGCAGCCAGATCGGTATGGTCACGCAGGAAACGGCGATGTTCAATCGCTCTGCGCTCGACAATATTCTCTATGGTCGCCCAGATGCCAGCCGTGAAGCCATCATTGCGGCCGCGCGCGCAGCAGAAGCACATGAGTTCATCATTGACCTTGAGGACGGGAAGGGGCGCACCGGGTATGAGGCCTACCTTGGTGAGCGCGGGGTGAAATTGTCCGGTGGGCAACGCCAGCGCATTGCGCTTGCGCGTGCGATTTTAAAAGACGCGCCCATTCTGGTGCTGGATGAGGCAACCTCGGCCTTGGATTCTGAGGTAGAAGCGTCGATCCAATCAGCCCTGACGCGGGTGATGGAGGGAAAAACCGTGCTTGCGATTGCACACCGGCTCTCAACGCTTGCAGAGATGGACCGGATTATCGTCATGGATCACGGTCGGATCATCGAGCAAGGCAGTCATGATGAGCTGCTAGAGCGCGACGGGCTTTATGCGCAGTTCTGGCACCGGCAGTCTGGTGGCTTCATTCGAACCGAGCAAGACACCAGCGCCGCCGCAGAGTAATTCAGATCCACGCGTTTTCTGGCTTTTGCCAATTCCGCTCTCGCGGTAATGCAGGCGCATGACAGACGCAGCCAGAACCAGAGCCACGATTGAACGTTTGGGACACCAAGGCGACGGGATCGCCTCCGGTCCTTTGTTCGCACCGCGCACCTTGCCCGGAGAGATCGTCACCGGTGTCGTGCAGGGGCAATCCCTCACTGACATTAGAATTGAACATCCCTCAGAACATCGCGTTCAAGCGCCGTGTCGCCACTACAAATCTTGTGGTGGTTGCCAGCTGCAGCACGTAAGCGATGATTTTGTGGCGCAGTGGAAGACGGATATCGTTCGAAACGCCCTGCTATCACGCGGGTTAGAGACTGAATTCAAGCCAATTTTGACCTCACCGGCGCACTCCCGCAGGCGCGCGACAATTGCGGTTAAACGGACCAAGAAAGGTGCCATGGCAGGCTTTCACGGGCGGGCCTCGGACGTCATCACAGAGATACCCGATTGCCATCTTTTGGCTCCTGACCTGATGGCTGCGCTGCCTATGGCTGAGGATCTGGCGATTATTGGTGCCAGCCGCAAAGCCCCCTTGTCTGTGACGATCACGACTTCAGAGGTGGGGCTCGATGTGTTGGTTCGCAATGGCAAATCGCTCGATGGGCCATTGCGCATTCAGTTGGCGCAGGCGGTGGAGCGCCACAAGCTGGCGCGGCTTACATGGGATGATGAACCTTTGGGCATGGAGCAACCACCGACACAGCGGTTCGGTGTTGCGCGCGTTTGCCCTCCACCCGGTGCATTCTTGCAAGCGACACCTGAAGGTGAGGCGGCGCTGGTATCAGCAGTGCGGGATGCCGTAGGCGGTGCCCGCCGCATCGTGGATCTTTTTGCCGGGGCCGGTACGTTTTCGCTGCCTTTGGCGACGGGTGCCGAGGTGCACGCGGTCGAAGGTGAGCGTGAAATGATGCAAGCGCTTGAGCAAGGTTGGCGTAAAGCGCAGGGCCTCAAGAAAGTCACCACTGAGACACGCGATCTGTTCCGTAACCCGCTTCTTGTCGAGGATCTGCGCAAGTTTGGGCAGGTTTATGATGCCGTGGTGATTGATCCGCCACGCGCTGGCGCCGAGGCGCAAGTCCAGGAGTTGGCGAAAGCAAAGCTGCCCACTATCTCCTATGTGTCCTGTAACCCGATCACCTTTGCCCGCGACGCCGAAGTGCTTGTTTCCGCTGGGTATAGATTGAATTGGGTGCAGGTCGTTGACCAGTTCCGTTGGTCATCGCATACGGAGCTGGCAGCGTCGTTGAGCCTGTCCTGACCCCGAATCCTAAGGAGCGCCTTTTAAATGATTGATCGAATGAAATCCGTATTGGACAGCGATGGGTTTAGCCGGTTCATCACCGCCGTCATCCTGCTGAATGCGGTGACATTGGGAATGGAAACTTCCGATACGATCATGGCGCGTGCTGGGGATCTGGTTTTGTTGATCGACAAGCTGTGTTTGGTCATCTTTGTTCTGGAGATCGCGGCCAAACTGATCGTGCGGCGGTTGAGGTTCTTTGTAAACGGCTGGAATATATTCGATTTCCTGATCGTTGGCATTGCATTGGTGCCAGGTGCTCAGGGCTTTTCCGTGTTGCGGGCGCTGCGGATCTTGCGTGTCCTACGCGTGATCTCCGTCGCCCCGCGCCTGCGCCGTGTGGTCGAGGGGTTCATCACCGCATTGCCCGGCATGGGGTCGGTGTTCCTGTTGATGGCGATCATTTTCTACATTGGCTCTGTCATGGCCACGAAACTGTTTGGGGATAACTTCCCGGAATGGTTCGGCAGTCTCGCTCTCTCGGCCTACTCACTGTTTCAGATCATGACGCTGGAGAGCTGGTCGATGGGGATCGTGCGGCCGGTGATGGATGTCTACCCCTACGCCTGGGCGTTCTTTGTACCATTTATCATGGTCACAACCTTTGCGGTGGTGAACCTGCTGGTGGGTCTGATCGTGAACTCTATGCAGGATGCGCATTCTGAAGAAGAAGGCGAACGCACCGATGCCTATCGAGATCAGGTACTGACACGTCTGGAAGCGATCGAAGCACGGATCGCGCGGCTTCAGGATGAAAAGACGCAAAAGTGATTATCTTTTCTTAACCAAGTTTGATGTATTATTAAGCCAAGAGCACAAAGCAAAAACGAGCGGACAGATCAAAACCATGCACAGGCGTACATTCGGGGCAGGTATACTTGCCACCCTCGGAGCAGCAGGATGTTCTAGCGGCCCCAATATTCGGCGTTACAACGGCCCTCCGGTCACTTCTATTGTGATCAATAAAGGCAGCCGCAGGATGTATTTGTTGAATGAAACTAAGGTTCTAAAAGAATATGAGGTCGGGCTGGGCTTTGCTCCGGTTGGCCACAAACAAATCGAAGGTGATGGCCGCACGCCGGAGGGGACGTATCGTATCGACCGCCGCAACCCTCGCAGCCAATTCTACCTTTCGCTTGGAATTTCGTATCCCAATGCAGCTGACCGAGCATATGCCAGCTCACTTGGTGCAAGTCCGGGCGGTGATATCTTCATCCATGGGGAGCCCAATGATCGCGCTGACCGACGCCGGGCGGCGCGCACGCAAGATTGGACAGCGGGCTGCATTGCGGTGAGCAATGAAGAAATCGAAGAGATCTGGTCCATGGTGAATGACGGCACAACCATCACTCTGCGCCCCTGAGCCATTCTTCTCAGGCTCGCAACAGATTTGCAGACCACAAAAAAGGCCGCCCTCATCTGAGTGCGGCCTTGATTCTATGTCAGACATAAACGGCGTCTGATCATTCTGCCATCAGCAGAGTCCACCAGATCTTACCATTGGATTCTTGGAACCACGAAAACCCCATGTTGCGCGCTTTGGCGTCCATAATCACAGAGCGGGTGCCCTTATCTTCCATCCAAGCAGTGAGAGTCTGTACTTCGTTCTCATATGTTTCTGCGATGTTCTCGCCGACCAAGGCACCGGAGTATCCAACCCGGGCCACACGATCGAGCGGCGAGGAGCCGTCAGAGCCAAAGTGCCATGGGCGGTTTTGTACGGACATATCGCGGGAATGGGTTGCAGCGGCAGCGTTTAGTTTACTGTCGAGCTGAACAGCCGGGTTTCCCGCAGCTTCGCGCAGAGCGTTTACAGAATCAAGCATGCGGAACTGTGTGCGTTCCTCATTGCGAATCTTATAGACACCGGTCCCGGTCGCGCTGCCATCGTTGCCAGTTGTACATGCCGCAAGGACAAAGCTCGTCAGTGTAGCCAGAAGCAGGAATACGCGTGTCATTCTAAACCCTAAAAGTGTTCGATCACAGCGTCCCATAGCTTTCCTGTGACTTATAGGCAAACCCGGCAGCTTCACTTTCACGAGATTTCAGGGGATTGAATTGCGACTGCGGCATTCCAGCCATAGACTGCTCCGCACCAGAGCCCTCAGCCAGAGAGAACTTTCTGATGACACGCAAAATCACTTTTCTAACATCACGCCGGCAGTTTCTCGCCGGATCCGCATCCCTTCTGGCGACTCCGGCGCTGGCACAATCGCTGCCTGATGCCGAAGAGCCGGCCTTTGATCCGCTGCGCCCGCCGCCGGAACCGGAACCTAACGTCAAGCGCAATATATCTTCGTTTCGCGCCAAGAGCTGGCGGCCTTATTTTGACAATTTGCGCCGTGGGGCGATCCTTGTGGATATTGACAGCCGGGCGCTTCACTTCTGGTCCGAAGATCAGAGTGTTTACAAGTTATTCCCGTCTTCTGTACCTTTAAGTGACGATCTGACACGTCGCGGCCGTACCAAGATTGTGCGTAAGGTCGAAGGACCGGGATGGGCACCGACCCCCAACATGCGCAAGCGCAATCCTGAATGGCCTGCGTATATTCCGCCGGGCCCGGATAACCCGCTTGGAACGCACGCGCTCTACCTGAGCTGGAAGTACTATCGAATCCACGGCACGCACGATACGCGCAAAATTGGCCGTAAATCCTCTAACGGTTGCATCGGTCTCTACAACGAACACATCGCTGAGCTCTACAAACTCACCCGATCCGGCACTCAGGTGTTGCTAATTTGACGACAACCGCTGCAAGCTGGATGAGAAGCATTTAACAAGCAATTGCAATCCGGTGGGAATCCCGCTTAGAAAAAACTCACGAGGTAAGTCTTGAGTGCGCACATCATATGTGTGCTGTGCGCGTATCCTGGAGGTTAATATGAAAAAACTCGTTATTGCTGCCGCACTGGTCGCTGCCGCTTCCGCTGCATCCGCTGGTAACCTGGCTGAGCCGATCGTTGAAGCACCGGTTATCGTAGAAGAAGCAACCGGTTCTTCTTCCGGCATCCTTCTGCCGCTGCTGCTGCTGGTCATCGTGGCCGCTGCTGCTGCAAGCAACTAATCGTTGCTCTAAAGAACAAGAAAGGCGGCTGGATCTCCAGCCGCCTTTTTTATTGCTCGCTCCGGATACCCTTGTTTCATACAGGGTAGCTTAGTCGAGCCAGCCCTTGAGATTGTTGCGAATGACGCTCGACAGGGCGGAAATATGAGCGTCGCTGTCATTGAGGCAGGGAATATAGGTGAAGTCTTCACCGCCTGCGTGCTCAAAGCTCTCAAAGATCTCCTCATTGATCTCTTCCAACGTCTCGATGCAGTCCGCCGAGAAGGCCGGTGCAATCACCGCGATGTTCTTCTTGCCCTGTTTCGCAAGCTCCGCGACATGTTCGACCGTGTAGGGGCGCAGCCATTCCTCGGGCCCAAAGACCGACTGAAACGTGGTTGTGATCTGTGATTCGTCCCAACCCAAACGCTCGCGCAGCAGTCGCGTCGTCTTTTGACATTGGCAGTGATAGGGATCGCCCTGCATCAGATAGCGCTTGGGCATGCCATGGTAAGAACAGACCAGAATGTCCGGCGTCTTTTCCATCTTGGCATAGGCGTCCTCGACCGATTTCGCGAGCGCGTCGATGTATTCGGGATGATCGAAATAGGGCTCGATCGTGCGCGCCGCTGGCTGCCAGGGCTGATCCATCAACACGCGGAAGAACTGGTCATTTGCGGTTGCGGAGGTCGCGCCAGCGTATTGCGGATAAAGCGGCACAAAGAGGATCTTGCGGCACCCGGCGGCGATCATCTTTTCGACCTTCGATTTGGTGGAAGGGTTGCCGTAGCGCATACAGAAGTCCACCATCACACGGTCGCCGTAGATCTCTTCCATCGCCTTTGCCATGGCGTTGGTCTGGTCCTTGGTGATCGTCATCAGCGGGCTTTCGCCCTTGTCGTGATTCCAGATCGACTTGTAAGCCTCACCAGAGGCGAAGGGGCGCTTGCTGAGAATGATCAGTTGCAACAGCGGCTGCCATTTCCACGACGGATAATCGATCACCCGCTTGTCCGAGAGAAATTCGCTCAGGTAACGGCGCATCGGCCAATAGCTGTAGTGATCCGGGGTTCCGAGATTTGCGAGCAGGATGCCGACCTTTTCCGCCTTGACCGGCGGATGATCCGCAGGGGCATTGTCAGGGCGGGTCGCAGTTGAGGTCGCATCCAGCATGGGCAAGGGTCCTGTGTGGTATGAAAACAAATAGTGTGTCGAGTGTTACGTCGATACGGCGGGAAAGGCCAATTGGATCATCTCACTGCGACCATTGGCTCAGGTTATCGTCAGCCCTCGGGCAGTTTGGTCTCCGGCACCTTCAGCGCATCCGCGAGACGTGCCTTGGCGGAACCGGGACGCAGGGGTTGGGGCTGGCTGTCGGCTGGCGACCAACCCGTCAGGCACACCATCTCGAAGGTTGCGGCGAGCCGGCCGTCTTCTGTAGCGAAGTTCTGAGCGTAGATGTGATCGGCAAGTGTAAACACCGCACGGCGCGTGGGTTTGCGCAACCTCTGAGACATTGTGTTGGTTTCACCCATATCGCGCAAATCCTGCATCAGATGCGCAAGGTCGCGGTAATGAACTGTCAGGGGCACAAGATCCGCGACCGGGAGGGCAAATCCTGCCCTTTGCAAAAGAGCGCCGAGATCACGAATTTCGCCCATCGGTGCAACCCTCGGGGACAGGCCTCCGCTGACATAGGTCTCTGCCTCCGCAAGGGCGCTGCGCAATTCGTGCAGGGTTTGACCGCCAAGCGTTACAACCAACAGCAATCCATCTTCTTGCAGCGCGCGTCGGCACTGGATCAACTGCCCCACCGGGTCGTTGGCACAATGAAGCGCCATCACATGGATCACCAGATCATGCGCTTTTGGCTCCAGATCCAAAACATCCTCATCCGAGATGATCTTTGCGTCAGGCAGCAGGTCCGCCCAAGGCTCCGCAAAAGGCGCGATAATCGCGGGCTTGGTAAAGACTCTCTTAACCATGCTGAGCCGATCCTCGATCTCGTCTCTGGCTAAGTCGTGCAGAAACATCGCCTCCGGTTTGCGCCGGGCGCGACGCAATTGCAGTGCGTCACGGTCAAAGATCTGGGGATGAGCCATCGGTTCTTTTGTCATGAGGTGTACCTATGACGTTGCGGGCACGGATTCAAACGGCAGTTTCACTGGTCTACCCCGCGCGTTGTTTGAACTGCGGCGGGTTGGTCGAGAGAGATTTCGGCCTGTGTAGCGCCTGTTGGCGCGATACGACGTTTATTTCTGGGTTGGTCTGCGATTGCTGTGGTGTGCCGCTTCCTGGTGAGGCGGATGGGCAGAGCGTACACTGCGATGAGTGTTTGAGCAGCCCACGAGATTGGGAGCAAGGGCGGGCTGCGATCCTGTATGGCGGGCAGGGGCGGCGCTTGGTGCTCGCGCTCAAACACGGAGACAGAACGGATTTGGCACGGCCTGCATCCGGTTGGATGGCACGTGCGGCACGCGATCTTCTTAGCCGCAGGCCGCTCTTGGTGCCGGTTCCGTTGCATTGGACACGACTTTTGCGGCGCCGGTATAATCAATCCGCATTACTGGCACAGGCGCTTGCGGCGCGTGAGGGCTGCGAATGTTGCCCCGATGCCCTAATTAGAGTCTCAAAAACGCCCATGTTGGAAGGGCGCAGCCGGGCAGAACGGATGACTCTTCTGGCCGATGCAATCAGGCCAAACCCACGGATGAGTGAGCGACTGACCGGAAGGCAGGTGCTCTTGGTGGATGATGTGATGACCAGCGGGTCGACACTTTCTGCCTGTGCGCGGGCGTGCATCGATGCGGGGGCTGATGGCGTGAGCGTTGTTGTCCTCGCGCGGGTCACGGCAGCGTGAAAACTCTGGCAATGCTTGATAAAGGTGCCCACATCGCGCAAAACCCATGAGCAACGCCTACGGAGACCAATATGAAACCGGTCGAAATCTATACTTCTCCCCTTTGCGGTTTTTGCCACGCGGCAAAGCGCCTTTTGACTCAGAAGGGGGTGAGCTTTTCTGAAATTGATGTGCTGGCCGATCCTGATCGCAAATCGGAGATGATCCAGCGCGCTAATGGGGGCCGCACGGTACCACAGATCTTTATCGGCGAGATCCACGTCGGAGGCTGTGACGAGCTTTATGCGTTAGATCGCGCAGGTAAGCTCGACCCGTTGTTGGCAGCCTAATCTGATGGTGCGCGCGGCCCTTTTGCAGATGTGCTCCTCTGATATGCCAGAGGAAAACCTCGCGACGGTGCGTGACATGATCGCGCGCGCCGTCACGGAGGGGGCGGAGTTTGTTCTCACGCCCGAGGTAACCAACTGCCTGTCCACCAGCCGCACACATCAGCGCGCCGTTTTGCACTTTGAAGACGATGATCCGACACTTGCGGGGCTGCGTGACGCTGCTGCGCGCCATGGGATCTGGCTCTCTATTGGGTCGATCGGGGTGAAAACTGAGGATGCGGATGGCCGTTTCGCCAATCGGCAGTTCCTGATCTCACCCACGGGTGAAATCTGTGCACGTTACGACAAAATCCACATGTTTGATGTGGAGGTCACGCCAGAAGAAACCTATCGCGAATCTGATGGCTATCGGCCCGGAACGCAGGCGGTGGTCGCCGATGCGGGCTTTGCCAAAGTCGGCATGACCATCTGCTATGACGTTCGTTTCCCGGCATTGCATCGCCGTCTTGCCAAGGGCGGTGCGGAGATTCTGACCGCGCCTGCCGCTTTTAGTCATGTCACAGGAGCTGCGCACTGGCACAGCCTGTTGCGTGCACGGGCGATTGAAACCGGCTGTTTCGTGCTGGCTGCGGCGCAGACCGGTGTTCATCCAACGAGCCGAGGCGCGCGCCGCCAAACCTACGGTCACTCCCTTGCAATTGCGCCTTGGGGGGAGGTTTTGGCCGATGCAGGCACTGAAGTCGGCAACACCTACGTTGACCTTGATCTCGAAGCGGTGAAAAAGGCACGCAAACGCGTCCCTTCACTGAGCCATGACCGGGAGTTTGACGGACCCTGATGGATGAGAATCATTCCCTTGCCATTTCGCTGTTCAGCGAAATCCTGATGGCGGACCAATTGGCCCGCGCCCGGCTGGGGAAAGCCTTGCCCAAGGGAATGGAACTGTCGCATTTTTCGGTGCTCAACCATCTCGCCCGAGCGGGGCTGGAGCGTTCTCCGGCGCAGCTGGCAAAGGCATTTCATGTCACGCGCGGCGCCATGACGAATACGATCAACAAGCTTGAGGTGGCAGGCTATGTGCATGTGCGCCCGGACTGGGACGATGCGCGCCGCAAAATGGTTGCGATCAGCCCCGCAGGTCGCAAAGCACGCGATGCAGCGCTGGCCTCAATCATTCCGATGATTTCCGAAGTGGTGACCGAACTGGGTGGAGACCGAGTGCGTGCGGCGCTTCCCATTTTGCGAGAATTTCGCGGAAAACTCGAAATCGAGGACTGATCTCATTTCATAACCCAAACGAAAAAGAGCGCTGGTTAATTCCAGCGCTCTTTTAAATTGGTGGGGCCGTGAGTGGTGTGAGTGCGTCCCCAATTACACGCTTCGCGACAGGCTCATCACGTGTGGAGCGTCGTACCGAGCCAAAGTGGAAACGTGTTGATATCCACAATAATTCAGGTGCGCAGTTCCACACAACGGTGCGATGGGATGCGTAAGTATACTAAAGTATATGAGCGCAAATCACGCAAGCCGCAGAATGAATTTTTCACCATATATCGTTGCAGCTTTATTGAGACGACTACGATTTTGTGCTTGCCGTTACGTAATTCACGCTGAGATCACGATCAGATATCGACCATTTCCACAGGATTGGATTGAAGACGAAACCCTTGCGGTCCACGGGATTAAGTCCTGCGTTTTGCAACAGTTCAAACAACTCATCCGGTGTAATGAATTTCGCCCATTCATGCGTGCCACGCGGTAGCCAGCGCATGACGACCTCTGCTCCGAAAATTGCCATGGCGTAGCTCTTTGGGTTGCGATTAATTGTAGAGCAAATTTGCAATCCCCCCGATTTCAGCAGCTGCGCAGTCGCTGTCAAATAGCTGAGCGGATCAGCCACATGTTCGACGACTTCCATGTTGAGCACCACGTCAAAGGCCTCTCCGGCGTCTGCAAGCGCCTCGGCAGTGGTGTGGCGATAGTCGATTTTGAGTCCGGACTGTTCTGCATGGATTCGGGCTATGGGCAAGTTACCTTCTGCCGCGTCCGCGCCGACGACTTCAGCGCCAAGGCGGGCCATTGGTTCGCTCAACAGACCACCACCGCAACCGATGTCAAGAATTCTCAAGCCAGCAAACGGAGCATTCGTGGTCAGATCACGGTCAAACTCTCCGGCGATCTGACGTGTAATATAGTCGAGACGGCAGGGGTTTAGCATGTGCAGGGGCTTGAACTTTCCGTTCGGATCCCACCATTCAGCCGCCATCGCCTCGAATTTGGCGATTTCGGAGGGGTCAACCGTGGACTGTTGCGCTTGCATTCCTGTCTCCGTGTGTTTTCTTGTGAGTTCAGAGGATAATTTAGGTCAGTAATGGACAAATACCCGGATCAAAAGCGCGCAGTGCAGTTTCTCTATCCGCCGATCGAACCCTACGATCAGCGGATGCTGGACGTGGGGCAGGGGCACCGGATTTACATGGAGCAATGTGGGAACCCCGATGGGGTGCCGGTGATTGTCTGCCATGGAGGGCCCGGCGGCGGTACCAGCCCGGCAATGCGACGTTATTTTGATCCTAAGGTGTATCGTATTATTCTGTTCGACCAACGCGGATGTGGTCGCTCCCGACCTTATGCGTCCTGTGAGGATAATACGACATGGCATCTGGTCGCGGATATGGAGCAGATCCGCGAGCTATTGGATATCGACTCGTGGATGCTCTTTGGCGGCAGTTGGGGGGCGACGCTGGCGCTTATTTACGCGCAAACACACCCTGATCGCACGACACAACTGATCCTGCGTGGGGTGTTCCTTATGACGCAGGCGGAGTTGGATTGGTTTTATGGCGGTGGCGCGGGTAAATTCTGGCCTGAAACATGGGCAAGATTTACCGATCCTGTACCAGAGGACGAGCGGCACGATCTGATTGCAGCCTATCACAGACGCCTGTTTTCCGGGGATCGCGACGAAGAGATACGGTTTGGCAGGGCGTGGTCTGCGTGGGAGAATGCGCTGGCGTCTGTGTATTCAAACGGTGTTTCGGGTGAGAGCCCCGGAGATTACGCACGCGCATTCGCAAGATTGGAGAATCATTATTTCTCTAACGCCGGCTTTTTGCATATGGATGGCCAGATCCTCGCCAATATGGGGCGTATTGCCCATATTCCCGGTGTGATCGTTCAGGGGCGCTATGACATGATTTGCCCTCCGGAAGCGGCGCATAGCATTCATCAGGAATGGCCGAATTCCGATCTGATCATGGTACGAAATGCGGGGCATGCGCTCTCCGAACCGGGGATCAGCGCGGCACTTGTTCGGTGCATGGATCAGCTGGCAGAGGATTTGGTGGTATGAAGCGGCTTGATCGTCGTGCGCTTTTTGCCAGTGGTGCGGCTGCTGCCTTGCTGGCGGCAACGGGTGCGGGGATGGCGCAGACGCCGCGTCGTGGGGGGACGTTGCGTGTTGCGGTTCCGCGCGAGGGCGCGTTTCTGGCGCGTGTTGCGCGCGCTGCCGTTTATGACCAGCTCACCGAAGTGGCTCCGGATGGGGTGCTGAGAGGGGAACTCGCGACCGGTTGGCGCAGCGATGAGACCGCGCGCCGCTGGGAGTTTCGTCTGCGTCAGGAGGTATCATTCCACGATGGGCGGTTGATGACCGGGGCAGATGTTATCGCGTCAATCGAGGCGCATCTGCTCACTGGTGAATTGCAAATTGCGGGGCTGCGCAGTCTTGATCTTTCTTCAACGGGCGATGTTGTGTTTGATCTTGCAGACGGGAGCCCGCATCTGCCGTATCGATTGGCGGATACTGGCTTGGTGATCGCGTCGGACGGCGATGTCTGTGCCGCTCTCGCAGATTTGAACGGAACGGGACTTTATCGGGTGGATCGTGCGCAGGACGAGCGCCATTTTCGTGCCCGCCGGACGGAAGGCAATTACAGGTCAGAGATTGCAGGCTGGTTAGATGCGCTGGATTTGATCGTGATCCCAGACCCCTCTGTTCGGGCAGAAGCACTGCGCGACGGGTTTGTTGATGTGGCCGCCCTGCCAGTGACAAAGGGTTTGCAGGGACAGTTCCATTTCCACCCTTCAGATGATGATGTGGCTCTGGCTGCGGCGAAACATGTGGCCTTGCCGCCGCGCATTTCTGCCCGAGCACCGCTGGATGAGTATCGCATTGCGGAACGGTGGTGGATGGCCTGATTCGGGGCTGGTGTGGATGGGGCGATGCAGGTGTATCGCGTAAAATCGCCCCCGCGCCAACGCAGTGATCCGCCGGGACAATTCGGCAGGGAAGGCGCATCAGGAGGAAACACTTGCCAAACGATGCGCACGCGCGTATATCCACGCTCAACAGCGGCGCGTCGGGCTCTGGTCCTGAGGCACCTTTGATTGATTTCGACGGGCCGCGGGCCCGTTTTTTTGTGTTTGGAGGTCTGATGACCAACGACCTGATAGCCAAAGCCGCGATTGACCGCCGCCTAGCCGAGATTATCACACCGGTGATCGAGGATCTGGGCTATGAGCTGGTCCGTATTCGGTTGATGTCTGGCAAAGCCACGACACTGCAGATCATGGCCGATCGTCCCGATGGCGGGATCGAGGTGGATGATTGCGCTGCGATCTCTAACGCTGTGAGCGCGACGCTCGATGTCGAAGACCCGATCCTTGATGCCTACACGCTTGAGGTCTCCAGCCCTGGAATCGACCGTCCTTTGACGCGTCTCAAGGACTTCGACATGTTCGAAGGCTACGAGGCAAAACTGGAAACCGCTGATCTGATTGATGGCCGCCGTCGCTTTAAAGGTGAACTGGCAGGTATTGAGGACGACGAGGTCCTGATCAACATCGAGGAACACGGTGAGACCGTGACCATCGGTTTGAAATTCGACTGGCTGAGTGATGCAAAGCTGGTTTTGACCGACGACCTCATCAAAGAAATGCTGCGCCAGCGTAAGGCCGCTGGTGTTCTGAACGAAGACGCCTTTGACGACATCGAGACCGAAGGGTCCGCAGAAGGGACCGCAGGGTCCGAAGAGGAGAACAAGTAATGGCTATCACCTCTGCAAACCAGCTGGAGCTGTTGCAAACCGCCGAGGCCGTGGCACGTGAAAAGATGATCGACCCCAATCTGGTGGTCGAAGCGATGGAAGAATCCCTCGCCCGTGCCGCAAAGAGCCGCTACGGCAGCGAGATGGACATTCGTGTCTCCATCGACCGCAAAACCGGCAAGGCGACCTTCACCCGTGTGCGTACCGTGGTTGAGGACGAGGAACTGGAAAACTACCAGTCCGAACTGACCGTGGCGCAAGCTAAGCAATATATGGAGAGCCCCTCCGTCGGCGATACCATCGTTGATGAGGTTCCCCCGGTCGAAATGGGCCGGATTGCAGCACAATCGGCCAAGCAGGTTATTCTGCAGAAGGTACGCGAAGCTGAGCGCGATCGTCAGTACGAAGAGTTCAAGGACCGCAACGGCACCATCATCAACGGCGTCGTCAAGCGCGAGGAATACGGCAACGTCATCGTCGATATCGGTTCCGGCGAAGGCATCCTGCGTCGCAACGAGAAAATCGGCCGCGAGAGCTATCGCCCCAACGACCGTATCCGCTGCTTCATCAAGGATGTACGTCGCGAACCGCGCGGTCCGCAGATCTTCCTCAGCCGCACCGCGCCGGAATTCATGGCCGAACTCTTCAAGATGGAAGTGCCGGAAATCTATGACGGCATCATCGAAATCAAAGCTGTGGCCCGTGATCCCGGTTCGCGCGCAAAGATCGCCGTTGTGTCTTATGACAACTCGATCGATCCGGTCGGGGCCTGTGTGGGTATGCGCGGCTCTCGTGTGCAGGCGGTTGTGAACGAACTGCAGGGTGAGAAGATCGACATCATTCCGTGGAACGAAGATCAGCCAACCTTCCTTGTGAACGCGCTGCAACCTGCAGAAGTGTCCAAGGTGGTTCTGGACGAAGAAGCGGGCAAAATCGAAGTGGTGGTACCGGACGAGCAACTGTCGCTCGCCATTGGCCGCCGCGGTCAGAACGTGCGCCTGGCGTCTCAGCTGACGAACCTCGATATCGACATCATGACGGAAGAAGAAGAATCCGCACGTCGTCAGAAAGAATTCGAAGCACGCACCGCGCTGTTTATGGAAACCCTCGATCTGGACGAGTTCTTCGCCCAGCTGCTGGTCTCTGAAGGTTTCACCAACCTCGAGGAGGTTGCCTATGTGGAGCTTGACGAACTTCTGGTCATCGACGGTGTCGATGAAGGCACCGCAGAAGAGCTTCAGGCGCGGGCCCGTGACTACCTCGAAGCGCAAGCCAAGGCGGCGCTCGACAATGCGCGCAGCATGGGCGCTGAGGACAGCCTTATTGACTTTGAGGGCCTGACACCCCAGATGGTGGAAGCACTTGCGAAGGACGATGTGAAATCGCTCGAGGACTTCGCAACTTGCGCCGACTGGGAACTGGCGGGGGGCTGGACCACTGTCAATGGCGAGCGTGTGAAGGACGAAGGTATTCTCGAACCCTTCGATATGAGCCTTGAAGAGGCGCAAAATCTAGTGATGACGGCACGCATCATGCTCGGCTGGGTGGATCCGGCAGAACTTGAATCCGATGCCGAAGATCTCGAGGAAGAAGCCGAAGGAGAAGCGGAAGCCTGACCGGCTTCCCTGCTCTGAGGAGATGTGAATGACCCGTGGTGGTGCAGAAAAATCCCGTGCTGACGGGCCAGAACGGAAATGTCTCGCTACCGGCGAGACACAGCCCAAGGCCGGGCTGATCCGTTTTGTGCTGGGGCCTGATAATCAGGTCTATCCCGATGTAATGGGAAAGCTGCCGGGTCGTGGAGTCTATGTCTCCGCCACGAAGGCGGCGCTAGAACAAGCGGTGAAGAAGAAAATCTTTGCACGCGGGTTCAAGTCGCAGGTGACGGTTCAGGATGGTCTGGTCGACGAAGTGGAGCGGCTGGTGCTGCGCCGGTTGGTTGACCTGATCAGCCTTGCCCGCAAGTCGGGAGATGCCGTGGGTGGTTACGAGAAGGTCAAGGATTGGTTGGATAAAGAAGAGGCCCGGGTTCTGATCCAAGCCTCCGACGGGTCCGGGCGAGGGAAGTCAAAACTGAGCACGCCGCACCGCGGCAAATACATCGGATGCATGACGGCAGACGAGCTTGGGATGGCTTTTGGGCGTGAAACTGTCATACATGCCGCGCTCGCCTCTGGTGGACTCAGCCAACGTGTTGTAGAGGAAGCCCAGCGATTGCAGGGTTTGCGCGAAAAGGGCGGCATCGGCCGCACGGAAGGATAAAGAGCTTTATGAGCGATAGTGACGGCAAAAAGACATTGGGTCTTCGTGGTAGCGGGTCTCGACCCGGCAATGTGAAACAGAGCTTTAGCCACGGTCGGACCAAGAATGTTGTGGTGGAAACCAAGCGTAAGCGCGTGGTTGTCCCCAAGCCGGGCGCAGGCAAAGGCGGCGCCGGTGGCGTTGCTGCCGGCGATGCTTCGCGGCGCCCTGCTGGTATTTCTGATGCGGAAATGGACCGCCGCCTGAAGGCACTTCAGGCAGCGAAGGCGCGCGAGGCCGACGAGGCCGCCCAGCGTGAGGCCGAAGAGAAGGCCCGCGCCGAAGAGCGTGAGCGCCGCCGTGCCGAACAAGAGGCCAAAGAGCGCGAACAGCGCGAGGCCGAAGAAAAGGCACGCCAAAAGGCCGAGGAAGAAGAGCGTAAACGTCAGGAAGAAGCAGAAGCCGCCAAAAAGCGCGCTGCTGCCGACAAAGCTGCCGCTGCTGCGCCCAAAGCGGACGCAGGCGCCGCGCCTGCTGCGCGCCCTGCACCCGGTGGCGGTGCGCCGAAACCTGCGGTGGGCCCTCGCAAGGCAGAGCGCGAACGCGAAGAGCGTGGTCGTGGTGCCAAGGGCCGTAACGACGGTGGACGCCGTTCTGGTAAACTGACCCTCAGCCAGGCAACTGGTGGGGAGGGCGGACGCCAGCGCTCCGTTGCATCCATGAAGCGCAAGCAAGAGCGCGCCCGTCAAAAAGCCATGGGTCAGGTTGAGCGCGAAAAGATCATTCGCGACGTGCAGCTGCCCGAAGCCATTGTGGTCTCCGAATTGGCAAACCGCATGGCAGAGCGTGTGGCTGACGTGGTGAAGTCGCTCATGAACATGGGTATGATGGTCACGCAGAACCAAACCATCGATGCTGACACCGCTGAGCTGATCATCGAAGAGTTTGGCCACAAGGTCGTTCGCGTTTCCGATGCTGACGTTGAAGACGTCATCAAGGAAATCAAAGACAAAGAAGAAGATCTGCAATCGCGTCCGCCGGTCATCACCATCATGGGTCACGTTGACCATGGTAAGACCTCGCTTCTGGATGCGATTCGTGACGCTAAGGTTGTTGCAGGCGAAGCAGGCGGCATCACGCAGCACATCGGGGCCTATCAGGTCAAAACCGATAGCGGCGCGGTTCTGTCGTTCCTTGATACACCCGGCCACGCGGCCTTTACCTCCATGCGCTCTCGTGGTGCGCAGGTGACGGATATCGTGGTTCTTGTGGTCGCTGCCGATGATTCGGTCATGCCGCAAACTGTCGAGGCGATTAACCACGCCAAGGCTGCTGGTGTTCCGATGATCGTTGCGATCAACAAAGTCGACAAACCTGCTGCGGATCCGAACAAGGTGCGCGCAGAGCTGCTGCAGCACGAGGTTATCGTTGAGGCGATGTCCGGTGAGGTTCAGGACGTAGAAGTCTCTGCCCACACTGGCCAAGGCTTGGATGAGTTGCTCGAAGCGATTGCGCTGCAGGCAGAAATTCTCGAACTGAAAGCTAACCCGAACCGTGCGGCACAGGGTGCAGTGATCGAAGCACAGCTCGACGTGGGCCGTGGTCCGGTTGCAACCGTTCTGGTTCAGACCGGTACACTTCGTCAGGGCGACATCTTCGTTGTGGGTGAGCAGTACGGTAAGGTCCGTGCGCTGATCAACGACAAGGGCGAGCGCGTTCAGGAAGCAGGACCTTCGGTTCCGGTCGAGGTTCTGGGTCTCAATGGTACGCCGGAGGCAGGTGACGTTCTGAACGTGACCGAGACCGAAGCTCAGGCGCGCGAGATTGCCGAGTACCGCGAACATGCTGCCAAGGAAAAGCGCGCTGCTGCTGGTGCGGCGACCACGCTCGAACAGCTGATGCAGAAGGCCAAGGATGACGAAAGCGTCTCCGAGCTGCCGATCCTTGTGAAAGCTGACGTGCAGGGCTCCGCCGAGGCGATCGTCCAGGCGATGGAAAAAATCGGCAACGACGAGGTTCGCGTGCGTGTTCTGCACTCCGGTGTGGGCGCCATCACCGAGACCGACATCGGCCTCGCCGAAGCGTCTGGCGCGCCGGTCATGGGCTTTAACGTCCGTGCCAATGCCTCCGCGCGCAACACCGCCAACCAAAAAGGCGTGGAGATCCGGTATTACTCGGTGATCTACGATCTTGTGGATGACGTCAAAGCGGCTGCTTCCGGTCTGCTCTCGGCAGAGATCAAAGAGAACTTCATCGGGTATGCCGAGATCAAGGACGTCTTCAAAGTGTCCAACGTCGGCAAAGTTGCTGGCTGTCTGGTCACCGAAGGTGTGGCACGCCGCTCCGCCGGTGTCCGTTTGCTGCGCGACAACGTGGTTATCCACGAAGGGACGCTGAAAACCCTGAAGCGCTTCAAAGACGAAGTATCCGAGGTTCAGTCGGGTCAGGAATGCGGTATGGCATTCGAGAACTACGATGATATCCGTCCGAAAGATGTCATCGAGATCTTCGAGCGCGAGGAAGTTACCCGCACCCTCGACTGATCGTGATATCAGATCAAATATCAAAGCCCCGGTTCGAAATGGCCGGGGCTTTTTCGTTGCAAAACCTACTCTTAATCAGATCGCTGCATCTGAGGTGATGTCTTGATTTTAAGGCGGTACAATAAAAAAACCGAAGACGGTGCTGCCAGCCTCGCCTTCGGTTATGAGTTTACATTCCCGGTATTGGAGCTGCCGTAGCCTTTGCGCCGGGAACGTCTGTATTGTCTGCCCTGACAACACATCTGCTGATAGATTGTCCCGCAAGTAGCGGTGAACGAGGTGTTCTGACACGTATCCGATGTCAAACCATGAGGTGCTGCCACATGAGTTCGGATATCTAAACCTTAGAGGTTGTTCTGTTCTGAGTGATCCTGCCATCCCGATGAAAACACGTTCAGGTTGCCGGAAAATGGTTAACAAAAGGTTTCGATGGGCGCTGGGCACATCTACATATAGAAAACCCCAGACCTAACCTAATAGATCTGGGGTCGTATTGGTGAATTAACGATCTCAGCGGCTTTAGAGCCAGTCTCGTAGAATTGGGATCAGTGGGATGTCTGCGGGGGGCATAGGATAGTCCCGCAACTCTTGCGGACGGGCCCATTTCAGCACCTGACCTTCGCGTGCCTGCGGAATGCCTTCCCATTTTCGGCAGGCGAAAAGCGGCATCAACAAGTGGAACTTCTCATAAGAGTGGCTCGCAAAGGTTAGTGGGGCAAGGCAGCTGGACCAGGTGTTGATACCAAGCTCTTCCTGTAGCTCGCGAATCAAGGCGACTTCAGGGGTCTCTCCTTCCTCGACTTTGCCACCGGGAAACTCCCACAGCCCCGCCATCGATTTGCCTTCTGGGCGCTGTGCCAGAAGGATACGGCCTTCAATATCAATGAGCGCTACCGCAGAGACTAGAACGACCTTTTTCTGTTCGCTCATGACCGATAGTCCGCATTGATCGTGATGTACTGATGGGTCAGATCGCAGGTCCAGATGGTTGCACTTCCGTCACCTAGCCCAAGATCTACTTTCAGCGTTATCTCTTCTTTCTTCATCTCTGCCGCGCCCAGTTCTTCTTTGTAAGAAGGGGCGACCCAACCTTTTTCAGCCACGAGAACATCACCAAAAGAGATCGACAGCAGATCGCGGTCTGCCTTGGCGCCGGATTTCCCAATCGCCATGACGACGCGGCCCCAGTTGGGATCTTCGCCCGCGATCGCGGTTTTCACCAGCGGAGAGTTTGCGATAGCCAGACCGTGGATCTTGGCGTCGGCATCGCTTGCTGCACCTGTGATCTGGATTTCAACGAATTTCGCGGCACCCTCGCCGTCGCGCACCACTTGATGGGCCAGATCCAGCATGACGCCTCGCAAGGCCTCAGTAAAGGCAGGGTGATCGGTGGCATCCACGCCCGAAGCCCCTGTTGCGCAGAGCATCAGGCTATCGGATGTTGAGGTATCGCTGTCGACGGTGATGCAGTTGAACGAGGTATCGTTCTCTGCCGACAACAGCGCCTGTAGTTTGCCTTGGTCGTACACAGCATCGGTGAAGATATAGACCAGCATCGTAGCCATATCCGGAGCGATCATGCCCGATCCTTTGGCGATCCCTGCGATCTGAACAGGCGTGCCGTCAATATCGACAGTCGCAGCAGACCCTTTGGGGAAGGTGTCCGTGGTCATGATTGCCTCGGCGGCGTCTTTCATTGCCGAGGCAGACAGAGCACCATTCAACTCGTCCAGTTTGGACAGGATACGGTCGTGGGGCAGGGGTTCACCGATCACACCGGTTGAGGCGGTAAACACGCGATCCTTCGGCAGCCCGGTTTTATCGGCAACAGCGGCAGTGATCTCCGCAACTGAGGTTTGGCCGTAGTGACCGGTAAAGGCGTTGGAGTTGCCGGAGTTGACCAAAATGGCAGCACCTTGCTCGGTGTTGCTGCCAAGTTTGGCCTGACAGTCCAGAACCGGAGCCGAGCGCGTTGCGGAGCGGGTGAAGACACCGGCGACCGAAGTACCGGGGTCCATCACCGCCAACATGACATCCGTTCGGCCCTGATAACGCACCCCAGCTGCGGTGGATGCGAAACGCAGACCGCCGATTTCCGGCAGAGCGGGAAAAGTGGCGGGGGCAAGCGGAGAGCGGGGCAGGGTTTTTGCCATTTTGGTCTTCCAGTTTGAAAATGATGTGAGATCAGTTCTCGATCAGGCTCATGTCGCGCAGAACTGAAGGCTCGAGATTTTCGATTTCAGGCCGGTCAATCGTTGCGCTGGCGGTCAACTGATTGATTCGATCCTCAACCGCTTGTTGTGCCAGTTCAAGTCCGATCTCTTCGCGGACGTCTTCATAATCCGGGGCTTCCAGTTTGCGGCGGTCATTCAGCTTGATGATGTGCCAGCCGAATTGGGTCTGCACCGGGTCAGAAACCTCACCCGGACGCATCTCGGCGACAGCGGCTTCAAACTCCGGCACCATGCGACCATTTTCAAACCAACCAAGCTCACCGCCGTTGGGGCCACTTGGTCCGGTGGAGGATTCCTTGGCCAATGCCGCAAAATCCGCACCTGCATCAAGTTGCTCTTTGATGCTCACGGCATCTTCTTCGCTTTCCAGCAAGATATGAGAGGCGTTGAATTCGTCGCCACCATCATCGCTGCTGTAGCGCGCATCATAGGCATCGCGGATCGCGTCTTCGGTCTGAGCATCCTCCATCACGGATTCGATGACATCGGACGCCAGCAGAGACCGCTCCTCGTGCTCGACCGACAGACGCACGTACTCTGGGGTGTCGCCATGTAGCTGTTGCTTAAGAACGGTTTGTTGAATCAATTGGTCCAGCAGCGCCTTGAACAACAGATCATCTGGCAGGCTTTGGTACTGGGCGGGCAGTTTGGCGCGTGCGACGATCATATTTCCAACAGTGATCTCTTCACCGTTGACCTTTGCGACCACCGTATTGGCATTCAGTTCGGCATATGCAGGTGCCGCGAGGCCGAAAGCAGCCGCAAATGCGACGCTCCGCAAAAAAGTGAGACCTTTGCGCATGGAAACCTTCCTATATTCCTGCCACGGCGGGTCGTGGCGTTGACACTTATTTTCCTGCCCCTTACATCGCCATAGGGCCTGCGGCAGGACCGTCTTTCCACCTTTGTTTATGGGTTGCGAACACGGCGGGCAAGCCTGCCGCTAAACAAGGCCGTGAACAGGACTTTTGGAGCGCACATGCTGGGTATCGGAACTCTCGCCAAAAAGGTCTTCGGCACGCCGAATGACCGCAAAATCAAGGCGACACGGCCGCTGATTGCAAAAATCAACGCGCTGGAGCCTGAGTTCGAGGCGCTGAGCGACCAGGGGATAAAGGACAAGACCGAAGACCTGCGCAAGCGGGCTCTTGCTGGTGAAAGCCTTGATGATCTTCTGCCCGAAGCATTCGCCAATGTTCGCGAAGCCGCGCGTCGTGCTTTGGGTCTTCGCGCATTTGACACCCAGTTGATGGGCGGAACGTTCCTTCACCAAGGTAACATTTCCGAGATGAAGACGGGTGAAGGTAAAACCCTTGTGGCGACCTTCCCCGCGTATCTGAACGCACTCACGGGTAAGGGTGTGCATGTTGTTACGGTGAACGAATATCTCGCCAAGCGTGACAGCGAGTGGATGAGCAAGGTGTTCGAGGCACTGGGGATGACCACTGGCGTGATCTACTCCAATCAGCCCGAGGCGGAAAAGATGGCCGCCTATGAGTGTGACGTCACTTACGCCACCAACAACGAGCTGGGCTTTGACTATCTGCGCGATAACATGAAGCCTTCGCTGGATCAGGTTTTCCAAAAGCAGCACAACTTTGCCATCGTGGATGAGGTCGACTCGATCCTGATCGACGAAGCACGCACCCCTTTGATCATCTCCGGTCCCGCCGAAGATCGGTCCGAACTCTATGACACCATCGACAAGCTGATTCCGACGCTTGACGAAGAGCATTATGAGATCGACGAGAAAACCCGTGGTGTGACCTTTACCGAAGAAGGCAATGAGTTCCTTGAGGACTCGCTTCTAAAGGCCGGTTTGCTTGAGGAAGGTGCGAGCCTTTACGACCCGGAAAGCACCACCGTGGTGCACCACGTCAACCAAGCACTGCGTGCGCACAAGCTGTTCCAGCGCGATAAGGACTATATCGTGCGCGACGGCAATGTTGTGCTGATTGACGAGTTTACGGGCCGAATGATGCCGGGGCGCCGCCTGTCGGAAGGCCTGCATCAGGCGATCGAAGCCAAAGAAGGCACAACGATCCAGCCTGAAAACACCACACTGGCCTCGGTCACGTTCCAGAATTACTTCCGTCTTTATAACAAACTCTCGGGCATGACCGGCACGGCCATGACCGAAGCCGAAGAATTTGCCGAGATTTATGGCCTTGGCGTGGTTGAAGTTCCGACCAATCGGCCAATTGCCCGCGTGGACGAGGACGATCAGGTCTACCGCACAGCCAACGAAAAATATGCGGCAATGATTGCAGAAACCAAGGTTGCACATGAAAAGGGTCAGCCGGTTCTGCTGGGGACAACCTCGATTGAGAAATCCGAGCTGCTGAGCCATTTGTTGCAGCAGGAGGGGATCGAACACAACGTCCTCAACGCGCGCCACCACGAGCAAGAAGCCAAGATCGTTGCCGACGCAGGCCGCTTGGGTGCTGTGACCATCGCCACCAATATGGCCGGTCGAGGCACGGATATTCAGCTTGGTGGCAACATCGACCTGAAGGTGATGGAAGCGCTTGAGGCCAACCCGGACGCTGATCCTGCTGCGTTGCGCGCAGAAGAAGAAGCTAAGCACGCCGAGGAAAAACAAAAGGTGCTTGATGCTGGTGGCTTGTATGTGATGGCCTCTGAGCGCCATGAAAGCCGCCGTATCGACAACCAGCTGCGGGGCCGCTCCGGTCGTCAGGGTGATCCGGGCCGCACCAGCTTTTACCTCAGCCTCGAAGACGACCTGATGCGTATCTTTGGGTCTGAGCGTCTGGACAAGCTGCTCTCTGGACTTGGCATGAAAGAAGGCGAGGCGATTATTCACCCGTGGGTGAACAAATCGCTGGAACGCGCACAGGCCAAGGTCGAAGGCCGCAACTTTGACATGCGCAAGAACGTGCTGAAGTTCGACGATGTGATGAATGACCAGCGGAAGGTGGTTTTTGCACAGCGCCGCGAAATCATGGCGTCTGATGACACCCATGAGATTGTCACGGACATGCGCCATGAGGTGATCGACGATCTGATCGACCTCTACATGCCGCCCAAGACATACGCCGACCAGTGGGATACCAAAGGCCTGCAAGAGGATGTGCGCGATAAGCTCAGCATCGACGTTCCTGTGGTCGAGTGGGCCGCAGAAGAAGGGGTCGATGACGAGCAAATCCGCGAGCGTCTCATCGAGGCCTCTGACAAGCTCATGGCCGAAAAGGTGGAAGCGTTTGGTCAGGAAGGTATGAGCAACATCGAAAAGCAGGTGTTGTTGCAATCCATTGACGCCAAATGGCGCGAACACCTTCTGACGCTGGAGCACCTGCGTTCTGTTGTGGGGTTCCGTGGATATGCGCAACGTGACCCGCTCAACGAGTATAAGAACGAGAGCTTCCAGCTGTTTGAATCCATGCTCGATTCACTGCGCGAAACGGTGACGCAGCAGCTGTCCCGTGTGCGCCCGCTCAGCGAAGAAGAGCAGCGCGAGATGATGATGCAAATGGCCGCCCGTCAGGCTGGGATGCAGCAAGCCGCAGCGCCCGCCAGTGCAGACGCCTCAGAAGAACCGCTTGCGGGTTTTGTCGAAGACGACCCCTCAACTTGGGGTAATCCCTCGCGCAATGACAAATGCCCCTGCGGATCTGGGAAAAAGTTTAAACACTGCCACGGTCGGCTGGGCTGATGCGCAATTGGGCGGTCTAACTGCCCAGAACTATTAAAGACTGTGGCAAAGGTCGTGTTTCCTCCCGGCCTTTGCCACAGTCTGGCCGCCTTCCCGAGATACGAATCCTTAACCTTTTGGGGTAAGGAGGGTGTAATGGGTATCCGAGTTACAGGTCTTATTGCTGCGGCCACTGTCGTCTGCGCCTTGGGCACAGGCGTGTATATGCAGCGTACAGCCGACATGCAGGGATCGCCGGCGTCCAACGCGGCGCTCGATCAGCCCGCACCTCTGCCAACAGAGCCTGAAACCGGAATACTTGTGTTTCAGGATGTGGCCTATACGTCCGCACGCACAGACACGCGCACGCCACGACAGCCGTTGCGCGATGTCGATACATCACTGCTGCAATGTGCAAGTGACCTAAAACTCACGCCAATGCCCGATGCCTTGGTGCGCGTCGAAGTCTCCGCTCCCTGCCGGGGTGGCGAGCGATTTACACTTCATCATAGCGGCGTGATGGTGACTCAATCTCTGGATGTTGCGGGTGAGTTCAGCGGTGTGTTGCCTGCGCTGGCAACGCGCGCCGTGGTTATTGCAGATTTTGCGTCGGGTCGAGATTTGGAGGCCGTTGCAGAGGTGAGCGATCTCGACAGTGTCGAGCGTGTCGTCATGCAATGGCAAGGCGACAGCGGGCTTGAGCTGCATGCGCTGGAGTTTGGCGCGACCTATGGGAGCGTTGGACACGTGTGGAAAGGCTCTGAATCGGGGCAAGGCGCAGGGCAGGTTCTGTTTCTAGGCGATCCAGCGCAGGTCGCCGCACGTCTGCTGCAAGTCTATACGCTCCCTAAAAACAGTGGTTATGGCGTCGTCAACATTTCTGTCGAGGCAGAGATCACGAGCGACAACTGTGATCAGGTCGTCGCCGCGCAATTGGTTGAACGCCGTGGTGACAGGTTGCGGACACGCGATCTTGTGCTGAACATCCCGGAATGTTCTGCAACAGGTGACTTTCTGGTGTTGAATAATCTGGTAGAAAGCCTGAAAATCGCCTCCAACTAACTGGGGCGACACCGGGATTTCTCATGAGCTATTATCGTGCGGCGGTTTGCGCCGCACTCTGCTTTTTCAGCGCAAGCGTTCCGGCTTTCGGACAGGATGTAACGCTGTCATCGCCCGATGGTGCCATCGAGGTGAGCGGAGATTTACTGGGTTTTGACGGTGAATTTTACCGTGTCGAAACGCAATTTGGTGAGCTGACCGTGGATGGCTCCGGGGTGCGCTGCGACGGGCCCGGTTGCCCCAGCCTCTCGGATTTCGTCGCCGAGATTACCCTGTCTGGCTCTTCTACCATGGCAGAGGTTTTGCTGCCTGCGCTTATCGAAGGTTTCGCGCTGCGCAACGGGTTCCAGACCGCCAGAGAGCAACTTGACCCGCGCCAGTTCGAATACACCCTGTCGCGCGAGGGCCATGTGGTAGGGCGGTTTACCTTTCACGTCAGCAATACGGACGAAGGGTTTGCCGACGTTTTGGCGAACCAAGCCGATATCGTGATGGCCTTGCGCGAAATTCGCGAGGCGGAGCATCTGCTCGCATCCGAGGCAGGCCTTGGCGATATGTCGCTCTCTAATCGGGGACGGGTACTTGCGCTGGACGCGATGGTTCCGGTTGTGGCGCCTTCCAATCCGGTGCGGCGTATTTCCCTGCCGCAGCTTGCGGATATCTACGCGGGCAAGATCACTAACTGGCAAGAACTGGGTGGCGCGGATGCACCCATTTCCGCGCATTTGCCCGTCGCCGGGGCAGGGCTTGCGCAAGCGGTTGAGGATAAGCTGTTGTCGCCTGCTGGGCTGACGCTTGCCAAGACTATCCGGCGTCATGATCGTGGCAGTACATTGGTGCGTACCGTCGCCACTGATCCTTTTGCTATTGGCATTGCGAGCTTTGCGGAAACGGGCCAGACGCGGATGCTGACTCTTACGGGGACCTGTGGGTTCTCACTTTCGGCGGCCCGCCGCAGCATCAAGACCGAAGATTATCCTTTGACCGCGCCAATGTTTCTCTATCTGCCTGCACACCGTTTGCCGCGTATTGCACGGGATTTTCTAACCTATGTGCGGGGACCTGCCGCGCAAATTGTCATTCGCAGAGCCGGATTCGTGGATCAGGCACCGGAGTATATTCCCATGCGCATGCAGGGAGAGCGCCTCAGCAATGCGATTAAATCTGCAGGTGACGACATCCCCTTGGGGGAGTTGAAGCGAATGATTTCAGGGCTTGATGGTTTGCAGCGATTGACGACGTCGTTTCGGTTTGAGGCCGGCTCGTCCCGCCCTGATGCGCAATCTCGAAACAACATCGATCTGATCGCGCGCGAATTGGAGGCCGGAGTGTATGACGGCAAGCGCATGGTGTTTGTAGGGTTCTCTGATGGGGAAGGCCCAGCAGAAGGCAACCGTGCGATTGCATTGAAACGCGCCGAGTCTGTGCGTCGTGCGGTGGAGCGCGCGGCCGAAACTGCAAATCTCGATCGCATAACGATAGAAACGGCGGCTTATGGCGAAGCGTTGCCCATCGCGTGCGATGACAGTGCTTGGGGCCGTCAGGCCAACCGTCGCGTCGAAGTCTGGGTCAGGTAGAGGTGGCGCGCGCCCTCGTTCTCGGGGCCTATGGGCTGATTGGGTCGGCTTGCGCACGTGCACTTGTGGATGCGGGGTTTGACGTCACTGGCTTGGGACGTTCAAGCCAGGCAGCGCAGCGGTCCAACTTGCCTGTGGATTGGGTTATCCGCGATATTGCGCAGCTAACGATTGCCGAATGGCAGGACCTTTTGGAGGGATGCGACGTCGTAGTGAACGCAGCTGGGGCATTGCAGGATGGTGCGCGGGATCGCCTAGAAGCCATTCACGTCACAGCGTTGAAGGCGCTGACCCGAGCGGCCGAGACAATGCCTCTGCGGGTGGTACAAATCTCAGCCGCTGGCGTAGCGGAGGATGCCTCGACAGAGTTTTTCCGAAGTAAGGCACGTGGCGACGCAGTGATCGCACGTGGACTCTCCGATTGGGTCATTCTGCGCCCGACATTGGTATTGGCGCCCGAGGCCTATGGCGGCACGGCGTTGTTGCGCGCGGCGGCGGCCATACCTTTGGTACAGCCCAAGGTGCTGCCGGATGCGATGATCCAGACAGTCTCGATCGAGGATGTGGCCTCGGCGGTGGTGAAAGCCGCCCGGAAAGAGATCGCACCCGCAACTATTTTGGATTTGACGGAGGAGGGCACACAGAGCCTCGCAACGCTAACTGAGACCATGCGGGACTGGCTCGGGGTATCGCCCCCGATCTTCAGGCCGACCCTACCGGACTGGGCGTTGCGGGCCATGTCATCCTTTGCGGATTTGCTCGGGCAGTTGGGGTGGCGTTCGCCACTGCGTCGCTCTGCCGTTCAGGTGTTGCGCGATGGGGTTCGCGGTGATCCCTCGAACTGGGTGGCCACTGGCGGTTCTCCTTTCATGTCGCTGCAGGAAACCCTGTCGCGCATGCCCGCAACCCGTCAGGATCGCGTGTTCGCGCGGGTATATCTGGCGTTACCCCTCGCGATTGCGACGCTCTCTTTCTTTTGGGTTATATCTGGACTGATCCCCTTTTTCGATCTCCCCGGAACGATTTCCATCCTTACTGACCGCGGTGCCCCTTCCTGGCTAAGCGCCCTCGCGGTGATTGGTGGGGCGGTACTCGACGTGGCATTGGGCATGGCAATCCTTTGGCGGCGATGGGCGGCGCGTGCTGCCATGGGCATGATCGCCCTGTCAGCTGCCTATGTCTTGGGGAGCCTCATAACAGCAGCAGACCTCTGGCTCGACCCGCTTGATCCGATGGTCAAAGTCCTGCCGGGCATGATGCTTGCAGGCTTTGCTGCGCTGGTTTTGGAGGACAGATGATCTACGAGGTTCTGCTGTTCCTGCACGTGCTTGGCGCCACAGTTCTTTTGGGCACCGGAGCAGGTATCGCTTTTTTTATGGTGATGTCACATCAAAGCAAGGATGCACGGCTGATCGCGCATGTCTCCGGTATTGTGGTCATTGCAGATACGGTGTTCACGGCAACGGCGGCGATTGCACAACCTGTTACCGGCTATCTGCTGGCACGAGAGGTTGGCTGGCCCCTGACAGAGGGCTGGGTCGCCGCCTCGCTTGGTCTTTATGCTTTTGTCGGATGCTTCTGGCTGCCGGTGGTCTGGATGCAACTGCGCATGCGCAATCTTGCACGCGCGGCGCGTGACAATTCAGAACCACTTCCGGCAGCCTATTTCAGGCTCTATCGCTGGTGGTTTGCCTTTGGATTTCCGGCATTTGCTGCGGTGCTCGCCATTGTCTGGCTGATGCTGACAAAGCCTGTGTTTTAGGTGTTGTCAGCACAGGGCACACGCAGTTAGGCGCGTCGTTCATCGAGGCGCGCAACGCCCAGTACATCCAGCACTTTGGCTTCGATATGTTCCGCGTTCATCGCGGCATTGTCGTACATATCTTTGGGGCTAGCCTGATCGATAAAGGTATCGGGCAGCACCATGGAGCGGAACTTCAGGCCCTTGTCAAACACGCCTTCATCAGAAAGCAACTGTGCCACATGAGAACCAAAACCACCGACCGCGCCTTCTTCAACCGTGATGAGCGCTTCGTGCTCAGCTGCGAGGTTCAGGATCATGTCGCGGTCTAGCGGTTTGGCAAAGCGCGCGTCGGCAATGGTCGGCGTGATGCCACGGGCCGCGAGTGCCTCTGCGGCTTTGCGCACCTCGCCAAGGCGGGTGCCAAAGGACAAGAGCGCCACGCGTTTACCGTTCTGAATCATCCGACCCTTGCCGATTTCCAATATCTCAGGCTGGTCTGGCATCTCTACGCCTTCGCCTTCGCCACGGGGGTAGCGGAACGCGATGGGGCCGTCGTCATAGGCGGCGGCGGTTGCAACCATGTGCTTTAGCTCGGCTTCGTCTGCCGCGGCCATAACCACCATGCCGGGCAGGTTCGCCATAAACCCAATGTCAAACGACCCTGCATGGGTGGCCCCATCGGCCCCGACCAAACCTGCACGGTCGATCGCAAAACGAACTGGCAGACGCTGGATCGCAACGTCATGCACGACCTGATCGTAGCCGCGCTGCAGGAAGGTCGAATACATCGCACAGAACGGCTTCATCCCGCCCGCCGCCAGCGCGGCGGCAAAGGTCACGCCATGCTGTTCTGCAATGCCCACGTCAAAGGTGCGTGACGGATAGCGCTCCGCCATCAAGTTGAGGCCAGTGCCATCGGGCATCGCAGCGGTAACGGCGCAGATCTTGGAGTCCTGTGAAGCCAGTTCCGCCAGTGTTTTGCCAAAGATCGACGTGTAGGAAGGTGCGTTGGAGGGCGCTTTTTTCTGCTCCCCCGTCACCATGTCGAACTTTGCCGTCGCATGACCTTTGTCGCGCGCCACTTCCGCCGGGCGGTAGCCTTTGCCCTTTTTGGTAACCGCGTGAATCAGGATCGGCCCGTTTGCGCGCGCTTTGACGGTGCGTAGAACCGGCAGAAGTTGGTCCATATCGTGACCATCAATGGGACCGATGTAGGAAAAGCCCAGCGATTCGAACAAAGTGCCGCCCATGGCCATGCCCTTCAGCATGTCCTTGGCGCGTTTGGCGCCCTCGCGGAAAGGTTCCGGCAACAAAGAGACCGCGCCCTTGGCTGCGGCTTTGAGGTCGTGAAACGGTGCCCCGGTATAAAGGCGGCTGAGATATGAGGAGAGCGCACCAACCGGCGGCGCAATCGACATTTCGTTGTCGTTGAGGATCACGATCAACCGCTTGCCAAGGTGGCCCGCGTTGTTCATCGCCTCAAACGCCATACCCGCGCTCATGGCGCCATCGCCGATCACCGCAATCGCGTCGCCAAGGCCTTCTTCGGTGACGCCACCCAGATCACGGGCGACGGAAAACCCGAGCGCGGCAGAGATTGACGTGGAACTATGCGCCGCACCAAAGGGATCAAAGGCACTCTCGGAGCGTTTGGTAAAGCCCGAAAGACCGTCCTTCATCCGCAGGGTGCGGATACGGTCACGACGTCCGGTCAGGATCTTGTGCGGATAGCACTGATGCGAGACGTCCCAGATCACCTTGTCCTTGGGCGTATCAAAAACCGCATGAAGCGCCACCGTCAGTTCCACAACGCCAAGGCCAGCCCCCAGATGTCCACCGGTGACGGAGACGGCAGAGATAGTCTCTTGCCGCAACTCATGCGCGACTTGCTCCAACTGCGCGTCAGAGAGACGTTTCAGATCCGCAGGCGATGCGATCTGATCAAGGAGCGGGGTCTGTGGCCGGTCGGTCATGTGGGTCGTGGCTCCTTCGGGGCGCGATTTAGCTGTCGCGCGAGATAACGAAGCGGGCGGCGTCCTTCAAGGTATCGCCTGCCGCGCCATATGGGACAAGGGCAGCACAAGCCTGATCGGCTAGTTCCTGCGCGCGGCGTTTTGCGCCCTCCAGCCCAAGGAGCGACACAAAGGTGGCTTTGCCCGCGTCTTCGTCCTTGCGCACGGCTTTGCCTACGGTTGCAGCATCGCCCTCTATATCCAAGATGTCGTCGGCGATCTGAAAAGCCAGTCCCAATGCTTGGGCATAGTGACGCAGCGGTGCGGGGTCCGCACCTGCCAGCCGCGCACCGGCACAGGCGGACCATTCGATCAGGCAGCCGGTCTTGCGCGCCTGAAGCGTGGTAATTTGTTCAAGTGTCAGCGGTGCCTCAGCCGTTTCTGCGGCGATGTCCAGCATCTGGCCGGAGACCATGCCGTCCTTGCCCGCAGCCTCTGCCATCGTGCGAATGAGGCTTATCGCATGGGGACCGACTTCCTCACGGGCGAGGAGTTCGAACGCCAGTGTTTGCAGGCTATCGCCTGCCAGAACAGCGGTAGCTTCGTCCCATTTGCGGTGCAAGGTGGGCTGGCCTCTACGCAAATCATCATCATCCATACAGGGCAGGTCATCATGCACCAGCGAGTACGCGTGGATGCATTCAATCGCCAGCGCCGCCTCAAGTGCGGCCGTCTCGGGGACATGATGCAGCCGTGCGCTTTCGAGAACGAGGAAGCCACGCAGCATTTTGCCGCCACGCAAGGCGTAAAGCATCGCTTGATGCAGCAGATCTGTCTGCGGCAAGCGGTGTTCCATATGGATAGAGATCTTCGCCTGCGCTTGCGAGAGCGCAGCGGTAAACCCTGCCGTCATCTGATCTTATCCCGCGTCGAGCGGTTGAGTGCCGGATGGCTGACCATTTGCGTCAAGCGTGATCGCGGCGACCTTTTCCTCGGCGCGCTTTAGTTCGTCCTCGCACCGCTTTTTGAGTGCAGCACCACGTTCGTAGAGCGCAATGGAGGCATCCAGAGCCACGTCACCGCGCTCCAGCTGATCGACGACGCGTTCCAACTCCTGCATCGCAGTTTCAAAGCTCATCTCTTCGACGGGGGTCTCGGTTGTCATGTCGCGGCCTTTATCAATTCTTCCACATGCGCCTTGGCGGCGTCGGCTAGCGCGTTCAGATCATATCCGCCTTCCAAAGTCGAGACGATACGACCCTGGCACAGCTCTTGAGCAAGCGCGCAAAGTTCTGCGGTGAGCCACCGAAAATCGTCTGTTTTCCAGTTAAGCTGCGCCAGCGGATCGTCCTTATGCGCATCAAATCCAGCCGACAGAATGATAAGTTCTGGTTTGAACGCTCTCAGACGAGGAAAGACCTGCTCAGTGTAAGCGTTTCTCATTGTTGCGCCGGTGCTTTCGGGCGGGAGTGGTAGGTTCATAACATTGCCGTAAGCACCGTCTTCTTCCGCATGCCCACTACCGGGCCAAAGCGGCATTTGTTGTGAACTGATGACCAATGCCCGCCGCTCATCCCAGAGCAGGTCTTGTGTGCCGTTGCCGTGGTGTACGTCGAAATCCACCACTGCGACACGGCGTAGGTTGTGGTGGTCAAGCGCGTGTTTTGCCGCCAGCGCTGCGTTGCCCAACAGGCAAAACCCCATTGGTGTATCCGTTTCTGCGTGATGACCGGGCGGTCGCGTCGCGCAAAAGGCGTTACGGACCTCGCCTGCCAGAACCATATCCACGGCGCGCACTGCAGCGCCCGCCGCCCGGAAAGCAGCATCAAGTGACCCGGGCGACATCCATGTGTCCGCGTCGAGCTCTTTGCGGCCCTCGCTAGGCAAGGTGCGGCGAAGGTCTGCAAGGTAACTTGCAGGATGGATGCGCAATACATCGTCTTCGGCCGCCATCGGCGCTGTCACGCGCTTTAGGTTGAGCCCCTCTATCGCATGAAGCACATGTTCCAGACGTGCCGCCTGTTCAGGATGGCCGTGCGGCGTCACATGGGTGAGACAGTCCGCGTGGGTTATGAATGCGGTGGCCATGACATCTCTCCTTTGTTGGAAGGGACGATCTCCCGCCACTGGGCGCATTTCAAGGGGGATGCCGTTAAAGTGCTGTCAGACTGCATAAGGCAAGATCAAGACAGCTTAGGTCCCGATCTGCCTCAGTCCGGTGCCAGCATATAACCTGCACCGCGCACGGTTTGCAGGTATTGTGGCTGCTTTGGGTTCGGCTCGATCTTGCGCCGCAGCCGGGTGATTTGAACATCGACCGCACGCTCCTGTGCTTGGCCGCGGTCACGCCCCAGATCCTCAACCAGCTTGGCGCGGCTTACCGCTTCACCGGGTTGCGAGGAGAAGATTTTCATCAATTGAACTTCGGTTGAGGTGAGCCGGATCAGATCCTCGCCCTGCCACATCTCGCCACGGTCAATATCATACCGGATAGCACCCAATTGCAAGAATTTCGGGGTGATATCTTCGGGCTGGCTCTCGGGCATGCGCCTCAGTATTGCATTGATACGGAGCAGGAGTTCTTTGGGCTCAAAGGGTTTTGGCAAATAATCGTCCGCGCCAGCCTCAAGCCCTTTAATCCGATCATCGGTCTCGCCACGTGCGGTCAGCAACAGGATCGGTGTCGTCATCGTTTCGCGCAGCGCAGTGGTGAGGGATAGCCCATCCTCACCCGGCATCATCACATCCAACACGATCAGATCAAAATCCAACCCGGAAAGCACCCGCCTCGCATGTGCCGCATCGCGCGCGGCAGTCACTAGAAATCCGGCCCGGATCAGGAACTTTTTCAAAAGATCGCGGATGCGTTCGTCATCATCGACGATCAGAAGATGCGGATCATTATGGTTCATTGTGACCTCTCCCGCAGATCGGCGTAGGCGCGACGCATGTCCGCATCCATCATGGCTTCGAGTACTTTTTTAAACCCTTGAACGGCCTCTGGACCCGCTTGTTTGTAAGCGGCCCGCATGCGCACGCGCTGGGCGTCGGAGAGACGTTGCTCCAGATCCACTCCGCGTTCTGTCAGATAAAGATTGCGTTCCCGTTTATCGAGCGTTCCAACCCGGCTGTCGACCAGTCCATCCTCAACCAACGCACGAAGCACGCGGTTCAGGGATTGTTTGGTGACCCCGAGGATGCTGAGGAGATTGTTGACCGTTGTACCCGGAGAGCGGTTGATAAAATGCAGTGCCCGGTGATGCGCCCGCCCGTAGGCCAGATCGGCGAGGATACGGTCAGGGTCAGCAGTAAAGCCCTGATAGGCAAAGAACATCGCCTCGATCCCTTGGCGCAACTGCTCATCTGTCAGAAACAGGAGGCTCTCACCGCCAAACCCTGCTCCGGAACGCCCGTCAGACATTATCGCCTCTCCTTTGTTTTGCGGGCCAGTTTATGTCAGCATTATTGACATTCCAAGACCCGAGATGTACCGAGTGACGAGTTTGGCGCAATTATGTGAATGAAATAACGTTATGTTGCGCAATAACCGAAAATAATACGGCGCTGAAAAGGAATGCGGAATGGCTGGATATGATGACCGCGACGGTCTGATCTGGATGGATGGCGAATTGGTGAACTGGCGCGATGCCAAGGTCCACATCCTGACGCATGCAATGCACTATGCTTCCTCTGTGTTTGAAGGTGAGCGCGCCTACAATGGCAAGATCTTCAAAAGCCGCGCGCATTCCGAACGCCTGATTGCGTCAGCAGAGGCGCTGGATATGCCGATGCCTTACTCGGTGGATGATATCGAGAAAGCCAAGGAAGAGACCTTGAAAGCATCGGGTCTTCAGGATGCCTATGTGCGCGCTGTCGTCTGGCGTGGTTCGGGCGAGGATATGGGTGTTGCGTCAGCGAAAAACCCGGTCCGGATGGCGGTCGCTGTCTGGGGGTGGGGGGCCTATTACGGCGATGCCAAAATGCAGGGCGCAAAGCTCGATATCGCGGAATTCAAACGTCCCTCTCCAGAAACGATCCCGGTGCATGCCAAGGCGGCGGGTCTTTATATGATCTGCACGATCTCCAAGCACAAAGCAGAAGCCAAAGGCTGCTCTGACGCGTTGTTTATGGACTATCGCGGCTATGTCGCCGAGGCGACCGGGGCGAATATCTTCTTCGTAAAAGATGGCGAGGTACATACGCCGAAACCGGATTGCTTCCTCAACGGTATCACCCGACAAACTGTGATCCAGATGCTCAAGGACAAGGGCATCACCGTACATGAGCGCCATATCATGCCCGAAGAAATGGATGGATTTGAACAGTGCTGGCTGACCGGCACTGCCGCCGAAGTGACACCTGTGGGTGAAATCGGCTCCTATAAATTTGAGGTTGGCCAGATGACCCGTGAAATTGCCGAGGAATATGAGGCGCTGGTCCGTAGCTGACACTATTCTGGCTACTAAAATGCAAAAGCGCGGGACATACGCCCCGCGCTTTTTCTGTATGAGCACCTTCGGTGCCGTTGGGCGCTTGTCGCCCCTTCAGCTTTTCTCAAATATCTCGGAGCGCGAGGCAGAGCCTCGCATTCCTGAACAAACCAGTGCGCTGCAGGCGCTCCGCTGGATCATGCGATTTCTGTAGTGACGTCGACGTTGCCCCGCACAGAATTGGAATAGGGGCAAATTTTATGTCCGGCTTCAGTCAGGCGCTCGGCGGCCTCTTTGTCCACGCCGGGAAGTGTCACTTTCATGTGGACCTTGAGGCCAAAGCCACCAGCTTCACGCGGGCCAATTCCAACTGCGGTTTCGACTTCGACGTTGTCCGGAACTTTTGGCAGGCTATCGTCTTGGGTCGTCGCAAACTTCATCGCGCCGATGTAGCAGGCGGAATACCCGGCGGCAAAGAGTTGCTCTGGGTTGTAGCCTTTGCCATCGCCTCCCATTTCTGTGGGCGGGGCGAGATCGAGAACCAGATCGGTGCCAGCTACTTTGGCTTGACCATCGCGGCCTCCGGTGGCGGAGGCATGGGCGGTGTAAACGGGGGATACGGACATGTTCGGCTCCTTTTGTCGTGGGCGATTATATCGTGTGCGATATACTTGGGTGCCTCAAGCAGAAAGTCAACCGCTTGCGATTATATCGTGCGAGATCTAAATTTCCCACATGGATAGACCTTTGAAAATCGATGAGCTTTTGTGTTTCTCCGTTTATTCGGTGAACCATGCGATCTCGCGCCTCTATCGCCCGCTGCTGGCCCCGTTGGGGCTGACCTATCCACAATATCTAGTGCTGGTTGCGCTGTGGGACAGGGACCACCGTCGGGTCAGCGATCTGGGAACAGAGTTGCAACTGGATACGAATACACTGACACCGTTGCTCAAACGTATGGAGACTGCCGGACTTCTCACACGGCAGCGCAACCCAGAAGATGAACGCAGCCTGATTGTAGCGCTCACAGAAAACGGGCGAGTGTTGGAGCACAAAGCTACTGAGCTTACGGCATGTGTTTTGGAGGCAATGGGAGGGGATATTGAGGAACTCTCGGCTTTGCGCGATCAACTGCACGCACTGCGCGACAAGCTGGAGCAAAGGTAACCTGAATCATCCGCCCTTTGGATCAGTCAGTGGCTTGGCTTTGCCTCGGTCCAGTCCCAAACGGCTCTCACGCCAGATTACGATGCCATTTGCCACAATGACCAGCGCTGCCCCTGCCAGCATCACCGCGGATGGCCATTCTGCGAACCAAATGTAGCCAATCACCAGCGCAAACAACATCGACACGTAGTCATAAGGGGCTAGCAGCGATGCAGGTGCAAACCGATAGGACGAGGTGATCAGGATCTGGGCAATTGCACCGATAAAGCCAGTACTGATCAGCAGCACCAACAAAGGGGTATCGGGCATGATCCAGCCAAAGGGCAAGGTCAGCAGCGACAACAGTGAAGCGGTCACAGAGAAGTAAAAGACAATCGCTGCGGTTTCCTCGCTCTGTACCATTTTCCGGATGTGGATTTGTACAAACCCGCGCAAGGCAGCGGCCGTCAGGACCAGCATCGCGCCGATGAAGGCCGTATCCTGAAACGCCTCAGATCCCCCAAGTCGGGGAGAAAGCATGATCACTACGCCGACAAGCCCGATTGCGACGGCGCTGATGCGAATGATGCGAATACGCTCCCCGAGCAGCAACGCCGCCAGCACCAGTGTAAAGATTGGGGTGGCATAACCCAGAGCCGTAACCTCTGGCAGTGGCAGGATGGCCAGGGCTGCAAAATTCAGACCCATTGCAGAGGTCCCCACTAAGCCACGCCAAAAATGAAGCATCGGGCTTTTGGTGCGCAATCCGTTTGGTAGATCGCCACGTAGGGCAAGCCACACAAGGATTACAGGCAGCACGAAAAAAGATCGAAAAAACACGGCCTGACCCGTGGGTACAGTCTGTGTGATCTCTTTGATCAAACCCGACATGATGGTGAAAAGCCCAATGGCGGTCACTTTCAGGGTGATCGCCAAAAGTGGTCGATGCGATGTTAAGCTTTTTACCATGAGCGGACCCTGCGCGCTTGTCCGATGAATGGCAAGCGCGCAGGGTTGAACTGGTACATTATTTACTGGTCAACAATTCGGCGCGGTCAGTGCGCGTGTCCGTGGGCATGGTCATCTTGCGCGGGCTTGGCCTCACCATCGCGCCACTCTGCAAGAGCCTGGCGCAGGATCTGGTAGGCGGAACTCAGGAACAAACCGGCCATGATGCCCGCAACGATCAGATCGGGCCAACCTGTTGCGGTGCCCCAGACGCCGAGGGCCGCGATCATCACTGCCACGTTTCCAACCGCATCATTGCGCGAACACAGCCAGACCGAACGTACGTTTGCATCGCCATCTTTATAGGCGGCCAGCAATGCCACCGACAAAAGGTTCGCGGCGAGCGCCATGAAGCCGATATAGCCCATGACTTGCGCCTCCGGGACGCCAACGACGAACACTTTCCACACGGTGGAGCCAAAGACCCAGCTCCCCATCAGCAATAGGCTTACGCCCTTACCAATTGCCGCCATTGAACGTGTGCGCAGGCTGGCACCGATCACCGCCAGTGAAATCCCGTAAGTGAGCGCATCACCCAGAAAGTCCAGGGCGTCAGCCTTCAGTGCTTGGCTATTGGCGGCCTGACCGGCTGCCATTTCAACGAAGAACATCGCCGCGTTGATTACGATTACGGCCCAGAGACGACGCTTGTATTCGCGTGATACGCCGTCAAACTGAGCGTTGTGGTTGCAACATCCTGCCATGGGTCAGGTCCTTTGCTCTTGTCCTTGATCTCGATTCGGTATGAACCTAATTGCTCTAGCCACTAGAGGTTCAAGAGGGGATTTCGATGTATTCTATCGGCGCATTGTCAAAGGCCACCGGGGTCAAGGTTCCAACCATTCGCTATTACGAAGAAATCGGCCTGATTGATCATGCAACACGCAATGCAGGTAATCAGCGGCGGTATGATCAAGCTGGGCTAGAGCGGCTCGGCTTTATCAAACATGCCCGTGATCTTGGCTTCGCGCTTGAAGAGATCAAAGACCTCATGGCGCTCAACGGTGAGTTGGGGCAGGACTGTCATGCGGCCGATATTATTGCGAAGGCACAGCTGGAAAAGGTCCGCGCACGGATTTCACGCCTCCAGCAGCTTGAGGCTGAGCTGGAAAGGATCACCCACCTGTGTGAAGGCGGTAGCGGCGGGACGTGCAAGGTGTTGGGAGCGTTGGGCGATCACAGCCTGTGCATCGGCGATCACGATTGATCGAATTCAACCGCCCTTAGACACCGGGCGGATCAGCAGGGGGGATGAATTTCTCCATGTCCTCGGCAGCCAGAACCGCCTGAAGACCGCTGCGATAGTCTGGATATAGCAGATCGACGCCTAGGTCTTCTTTGATCCTGTCATTTCGCACGCGTTTGTTTTCGCCATAAAAACTGCGGGCCATAGGGCTCATGCCCGCTTCGTCAAAAGGCACTTCTGAGGGGATTGGCAGCCCCAACAATTCGGCGGCATATCCCAAAACGTCTTGTGGGGGGGCTGGTTCATCATCACAGACATTGTAGATCGCCCCCGGATCAGGGTGAGCGATGGATGCCTTTAGAACCTGTGCGATATCATCCACATGGGCGCGCGAAAATACCTGACCGGGTTTGACGATGCGACGGGCCTTGCCTGCCATGAGTTTCGCAAATGGACCACGACCAGGCCCATAGATCCCCGCGAGGCGGAAAATATGAAGTGGTAGCTTTGGCACCGCCGACCAATCATTTTCCGCCTGCACGCGCCAATCTCCGCGCTGACTTGATGGCGTGGCGGGAGTGGCTTCATCCACCCACCCCCCATCGTGGTCACCGTAGACAGCGGTGGTTGACAGATACCCCACCCACTCCAGCGAAGGCAGCGCGGCAATTTGTGTACCCAGCGCGTTCAGTACCGGATCGCCGGCCTCGGACGGGCTAATTGACAAGAGGATATGAGTGACGTTTTGCAGCGGGAAGACATCTCCCGGCCATGTGATCAACTCCACATGCGCGTCATCGCTATGATCAGGAGTGTCACGGGTTGTACCGATTATATGCCACTCATTGCGCGGCAGAATTTTTGCCAACGCGCGGGCGGTATAGCCATATCCAAAGCAGAGAAGCGTTTTGCGAGTGGTGTCCTGAGTCATGAGGCAGACCATGCGGGCGGGCGCAGGCAGATGCAAGCAACTGCCGGTAGTCATTGTTGATGATCCGCTCTACTACGTTCGAACCATTGCGCCTGACAAGGGCGCAACTCAGACGCGTAGCAAAGAGGAGAACATAAATGTTGACGTCCGAAAGCCAGTTCGAGACCGCCAAAGCCAGCCAGTATCTGCAGCAATTGTGCAAACATTTCGCGCATAAGGTCGAGGCGTCATGTGACGCTCATTCCGGCAAGGTCGCGTTTCCCTGTGGCACTGCAACCTTTGCTGCCAGCGACGATGTCTTGGTTATGACTGTGGTGGCAGAAGATCAGGCGGGACTAGAGCAATCCAAAGAGATCATCGAAAGCCATCTGATCCGTTTTGCCTTCCGCGATAAACTAGAGCGCCTTGACTGGTCCTGAAATCTAACTTTTCGAATTGACCATGGCTCTTCTGTGTGAGCTATGGCAGTTAATCAATGCCAGCAATTGCACAAGCAACAGCCAGCGAGACCGATCCCTCAAAACCATCAAAAGACCCGGAGTCTTTTCTATGTTTCGATCACTCGCCTGTGCCTCCGCACTGTTTCTTGCAGTGCCTGCTTTTGCTGCGGAGACTGTTTCCGTCGACACCTACCGCGGTGCTGTAGACGTACCCGCCAATCCTGAAAAAATCGCCGTTTTTGATATCGCCGCTGTAGACACGCTATCTGCGCTGGGCGTCGATGTAAGCGGCGCGCCGCAGAACCTTTATGTGGACTACCTCCAAAGCGTTGCGGACAAAGCCGAAGATCTGGGCACCCTGTTTGAGCCTGATATTGAGGCCGTACATGCGCTGCAGCCCGATCTGATCATCGTGGGCGGACGCAGTTCCGATCAGGTTGATACGATGGGCGAGCTGGCTCCAGCCATTGATATGACGATCTGGGAAGATGTCGTTGGACAGGGGCTGGCGCGCTTGGACACCTACGGCAAGATCTTTGGTCGCGAAGATAAGGCGGCCGAATTGCGCGCGGATTTTGATGCGCAGCTAAAGAGCGCCCGTGCCGCGGTGGCAGATAAGGGGACGGCTTTGATCATCCTGACCAACGGTCCGAAAATTTCGGCTTATGGCAAGGCGGGCCGGTTTGGCTGGGTGCATTCCACACTCGACCTGCCAGAAGCAGCGGCGGAGATCAGCGATTCCACACATGGTGAAAGCATATCTTTTGAATTTATCCAGACCGTGAACCCGGACTGGTTAATTGTGATCGACCGTCTCGCTGCGATTGGTCAGCCGGGCGAGGATGCGAAAACCACGCTCGACAACACGTTGATGCACGAAACCAAAGCGTGGAAGAACGATCAGGTCGTCTATCTCAACGCATCAGATATCTACATCTCCGGCGGTGGCATTCAGTCGATGATGCGCACGCTTTCGGATATTGAGGCCGGTTTCAACGGAAACTGATCTTTGATGTCGCGCACTGCCTTGGGTGTTCTGGCCCTCAGCCTCTTGTTCGTTGGGTCGCTCTTTGTTGGAGCGACCCCTCTTTCGCCGATGGACGTTACGACGCCGGAGGCGAGGGCCTTAATCTGGGACAGTCGCCTGCCGCGCGCATTTGCTGTGGTCCTGACCGGTGCGTCACTGGCGATTGCCGGTCAGATCATGCAACTCATCGCGCGCAACAGATTTGTGGAGCCGATGACCGCCGGTACCGGTCAAAGCGCGATGCTCGGACTGTTGGTCGTTTCCGTCTGTCTGCCGGCGGCTTCCGTTGGGCTCAAGATGGCGCTCGCGGCCTTTGCTGCCCTGATCGGGAGCATCGGTTTTTTTGCGATCACCCGCCGCCTGCCGCCAGAGGAGCCGCTGTTGGTGCCGCTCGTGGGTATCGTCTACGGCGGTGTGATTGGCTCGGCCGCCGTCTACATCGGTTTTCAACTTGATATGCTGCAATACATCGACATCTGGCTGACCGGTGAGTTCTCCGGCACGATGCGTGGGCGATACGAATTGCTGTGGATTGCAGGTCTTGCGGCCGTGCTGAGTTATCTGGTGGCGGATCAGTTTTCCATTCTTGGCCTCGGGGAAACGGTGAGCCTCAACCTCGGCCTCAACTACCGTCAGGTCGTCCTGAGCGGTCTGGTGGTGATTTCTGTGGTGACGGGCCTCACCGTTGTGACAGTGGGCGCGATCCCCTTTATCGGGCTGGTGGTGCCAAATCTTGTCAGCCGCCTCGTCGGTGACAATCTGCGCCGCAGCCTGCCGCTGACGGCAATGGCGGGTGCAGGTTTGGTCTTGGCTTCGGATATTTTTGCGCGCCTTGTGGTGCATCCGTTCGAGGTGCCCGTGGCGACCGTCATCGGCATCATCGGCGCGGCTGTCTTCCTGTGGATGCTTTACGGCAGAGGGCAGCATGTATCGTAATCGCCTGTTGTTACTCACGCTCGCCCTCGTGGCCTGCGCACTCGCCTATCTGTTCACTGGCGTGAAGGGGAGCCTTGAGTTTGCGCTGATGTTTCGCGGCAAAAAACTCGCGGCATTATTGTTGATTGGCGCAGCGCAGGCGGTGGCGGCGGTGATGTTTCAGACCATTTCCGGCAATCGCATCCTGACACCTGCGATCATGGGGTTTGATGCGCTTTACGTTTTGATCCTGACAGCCGCAGTGGTCGCACTGGGAGCACCTGCCTATCAACAGCTCGATCCGGGGCTATTGATGCTGACCAATGCGACGTTGATGTGTGCGGCGGCGGTGATGCTCTTTGGCCTGTTGTTGCGCAAAGGGCAGGGCGACCTGATGCGCATGCTTCTGACCGGGGTGGTCTTGGCGGTCATGCTGCGTTCTATCACTGGCCTCTTGCAGCGTGTGATCGACCCAAGTGAATACGCTGTAGTACAAGCGGCCTCTTTTGCGCGGTTCTCGCGGGCCGAAACGGATCTGCTGGGCGTCTCCGCTCTTCTCTGCTGTGGTGCACTGGGATTGGCGTGGCGTATGCGGCACCGGTTGGATGTGCTGGCACTCGGACCGGTGGCATCAACCTCGCTGGGGGAACCACCACTTCGCGGGCAGCGCTGGGCGCTCTTGCTGATTTCAGTTCTGGTTGCGGTCTCGACCGCATTGGTGGGGCCAGTGGCCTTCTTTGGTCTCTTGGTTTCTGCGCTGACCTATCTGGTTCTGCCAACCTATCGCCATGCGATCCTGCTGCCGGGTAGCGCGCTGATTTCCGGCGTGATCCTTGTTGGCGGCCAATGGGCGCTCGAGCGTGTCTTTGCCTTTACCACCCCGCTCAGTGTCGTGGTCGAATTCCTTGGTGGGGTGGTGTTCCTGCTGTTGTTGATGAAAGGACTGAAACGATGATCGAGGTCCAGAACCTGTCCCATGATATCCATGGTGCTCCGATCCTCAGGGATATTTCTGTCTCTGTCCCCAAAGGCGGCGTTGTCGCGCTTGTTGGTCCCAATGGTGCGGGTAAATCCACGCTGCTGTCGCTCATGGCGCGGCTAATACCGCGGCAACAGGGGCGTATCACGGTGGATGAGCTTGTCGTGGGCGAAAGCGATGACAAGGATTTGGCACGGCGCCTCGCGATTCTGCCGCAAACGGTTCACGCCGCAAGCCGTTTGACAGTGCGCGATTTGGTGGGCTTTGGCCGGTATCCCTATCACAGGGGACGCCCAACGCCTGATGACCGCGCGATGGTTGAGGATGGCATGCGCCTCTTTGATCTGTTGCCGCTGGCAGAACGGTCGCTTGATACGTTGTCCGGTGGGCAACGACAGCGCGCGTTTGTGGCGATGACCTATGTGCAGGATACGGATTATTTGCTGCTGGATGAGCCGTTGAACAATCTCGATCTGGCGGCCTCGCGCGCGCTGATGGCCCGCCTCAGAGATCTGGCAGACAATAAGGACCGCACGGTTATCATCGTGCTGCATGACATCAATTTTGCCACCGCCTACGCCGACCGTGTTCTGGTGATGAAGGAGGGGCGCCTTTGTGCAGATGGTGCACCACAGGATGTGATTACCGAGACGCTGATCCAGAGCGTCTTTGAAACCGACGCGCCATTGCGCACGGTTGAGGGTCGGCCGGTCGTGATGGTCTGATCCGGCTCCTCCCTGTCGCTTGACACAGGCCGTCTCACTGACGCAAGAGAGTAGCGATGGTTCCCCGACGCCTAAGGCAAGTGGGATGAAAAGGGAATTCGGTGAGGAGGAGCCAAAGGGCGCCGAATCCGAAACTGCCCCCGCAACTGTAAGCGGCAAGTGCCCCGTCACACACCACTGATCCAAATGGGTCGGGAAGGGACGGACGCGCAACGACCCGCAAGTCAGGAGACCTGCCATCGCGATGTATAAACCAAGCGGGCGGTGGGCCTGCGGAGGACGCGATGCCAGATGTGATGTATCTGATGGACTGCAGTTGCCTACCTCCCGTTGGAGGGCTGGGATGCACGTTTATCTCTACCTGATTTCAGCGACTTACGTGAGCGCAAAGCGTTTCGCAGCACTGGCCCAAGGGCTTGAGGCCGCCGCTCCTGTTCCCGTCATGGCCATTCGACTGGAGGCAGAGGGGCAAGGTCTTTGGGCTGCGCTTGATGAACTCCTCGCGCGGGGGGCCAGCCGTATTGATCTGCGCCCGGTCGGAATGCCGTTTTCACAATCGCTGGAGAAATGGCTGCCCAGTGCAGCAGGTGCATGGCTTGCCCAGCAATCGGGCTCAACACCGGAGTTGTTTTTTGCCAGCAGCCCGGAACACGACGCGGCCACCGTGCGCGCTATTGCGCGGGCTGAGGTACCCCTGCGCCGGATTGGTGAAAAACCTGCGGGTGAGATGGGGAAGGGTTGGGATTTGCCGCCTGCGCATCGGCACCACCTGTTGGTTTGCACAGGTCCGCGTTGCCATGTGAAAGACGCGCCCAACCTTGCTGACACACTCAAGGTGGAAATTCGGCGCGCCGGGCTCAGTGACAGCTGCTTGGTGACCACCACCGGTTGCGTGTTTCCATGTAACGCCGGACCGGTGATCGTGCATTACCCGCGCGGCGATTGGTATCGCGTGGCCGATCTCTCAGACATCCAGAGCTTTGTCGCGACCGTCCTCGCAAAGGGTGGCCGACTTGAACATCTTATTTTTCATCAAACGGGAGTGTCCCATGAACCTGCGTAATTTGCTGCTGCCGCTCGGGTTGCTGGCCTCGGCGGCGCATGCCGATCCGGTCACCATTGAAAGCTGTGGCGTCTCACATACTTTTGAGAACCCACCGAGCCGCGCCATCACCCTCAATCAGCAGGCGACAGAAGTCATGCTGGCGTTGGGGTTGCAGGACGCGATGGTTGGCACCGCCTATATGGATGATGCCATCCCGGAACAATGGAAGGCCGCCTATGACACCGTGCCCGTGCTGGCTGAAAAATACCCAGCTGCTGAGGTGGTGTTGGCAAAGGAGCCTGATTTCCTCTTTGCCGGATTTGGTTCTGCTTTCTCTGAGGACAATCTCGGCGAGGCGACCAAATGGCATGACCTTGGCGTTGGCACCTATCTGGTGGATGCTTCATGTAAGGAAAAGCACCCCAAGGACGTGCCTTTGACTGTTGAGCCGATCTTCCACGACATTGAAACGGTTGGGAAACTCTTTGCAGTCGAAGATCGTGCAGAAGACCTAGTGGGCACGCTCAAAGCCCGTCTGGACGCAGTGACGGCCACGCCTGCGGGCGAAGGCCAATCCGCGTTTATCTACGACAGCGGTACCGATACGCCGTTTTCTATTGGTTGTTGCGGCGGGCCTGCGCTTCTGTCTCAGCTCACGGGTCTCAATAGCATCAGCAGCGATGTTCCGGGCACTTGGGTCGATCTGTCGTGGGAACGCGTTGTGGCCGCTGATCCGGATGTCATCCTGCTGATTGAGGCCGACTGGTCCACGGCTGCCGACAAGCGTGCCTACATGGAGGCGGACCCGGTGTTGAGAGAGTTGCGCGCTGTCAAAGAGGGCCGTTTTGTTACCGTGCCGTTTTCCGAAACGCTCTTGGGGATGCGATTTGCCGATGGTGTTGAAAACCTGAACGATCAGCTTGCAGGGCTGAAATAAGTGAGCCGAGGATCGCCGCTCTTGCTGCCACTTTCTGTTGCGGTGCTACTGCTCGCGACGGCGGCCGGTGTCCTTTGGGGCACGGCTGAGATCACTTGGAGCGAACGGCTGGCGATCCTTTTGCGCAGTGAAGACGCGCCGCGCGGTTTGTCGATGATTGTTTGGCAGTGGCGCATCCCTCGGGTGCTTGCGGTGGGCATGATCGGTGCGGGGCTGACCCTTGCGGGTTTGTTGATGCAAACCGCGCTGCGCAACCCGATGGCTGACCCTTATCTCATGGGGGTGTCATCTGGCGCGTCCGCTGCTGCGGTTGGAGCGATTATTTGGTTTCCCGCAAGCGTTACGCAGACGCTGGGCGTGCCGTTGATCGCGTTCCTTGGTGCGGCTGCGGCGTTTTTGCTCACCATATCGCTATCGACACGCCGTGGGCGATCCCTCGATCCTTTGGTGGTCATTCTTGCGGGCGTTGCGGTGTCTCTGATGTTTCAGGCGCTCACTGCGTTTTTCCTTTATGTCGGCGATCCGCATGCCACCCGCAACGCCATGGGGTGGTTGATGGGAACCGCCGCTGGCACCGATTGGCATGAACTGCCGCTGTTGCTGGTGATACTGGTGATCTCCCTGTTTCTCGCCTTGCGAACGGCATCCAAGCTGGATGCGACCCTATTGGGGGACGAGCGTGCGCAATCTCTTGGGGTGAACGTGGGGCGCATCCGGGTATTGGTGTTCTTTGTCACCATTGCACTGACGGGTATCGCAGTTGCGATTGCGGGGATTGTGGGGTTTGTTGGTCTGATCTTGCCGCATATGGCGCGGCTGCTGGTTGGCGCGCGCCACCGGGTGCTGATCCCGCAGGCTGTGATCCTCGGAGCGATCACCTTGATCCTCGTGGATTTGGCTTGTCGGGTGCTCCTCGCGCCTGAGGAATTACCGCTCGGGGTTCTGCTCGCATTGCTGGCTGCCCCGCCGTTCATATATATCCTGAGGGGGATGGCGCGTGTCCGATGAGCCAATACTCGAAATTTGTGATCTCTCGGTAGACGTGGGTGGGCAGCCTTATGTGCGGGATCTGTCGCTCCGGGTCAAACGCGGGCAATTCCACGGGCTTCTTGGTCCCAATGGCGCCGGTAAAACCACACTTCTGCGGGTTCTGTATCGTGCGCTGCGGCCTCAGGCGGGCGAGGTACGTCTGCATGGCCGTGCGCAGTCAGAGTATAGCCCCATCGAATGGTCTCGGCATGTGGGAGCATTGGTGCAGGGTGGGGGGCTGCTCGCAGGTCTGACACCTGCTGATATCGTAGAGATTGGCCTGACAATGCGGGACATTCCTTGCGAAAAGCGCAGAGAAGCAACGCAGGATGCGCTGCAATTGGTTGGGCTTCAGGACAAGGCGAACCAAGACGCCGAGAGCCTCTCTGGCGGCGAGTTGCAGCGTTGCTATTTCGCTCAGCTTCTGGCCTGCGATCCTGAGGTCTATGTTCTGGACGAGCCGACCAACCATCTGGATTTGCACTACCAGCTCAGACTGCTGGATGAGGTCAGGCGCCGTGGGCGTACCGCGATCGTGTCATTTCATGATCTCGGGCTGGCGGCGCGCTATTGCGATACGGTGCATTTGATGCAGGAGGGGCGATTGGTGGCCGAAGGCATGCCGGAAGATGTGCTCACCCGTGAGGTTCTCTATCACCACTATCGTGTTGACGGCGTACTAAAGGGTCACAGTCTTAAGTTAGAAGGGCCGGTTCTTGATGGAACCAGCCCTTTGCAAGCAGCAGAGTGACGAGACTTTAGGCGACCATATGCCCCTCGCCCGGAGTGTCGTAGGCCTGATCCAGATTGGCGGAGTGGCTTGAACCCGTCTCCTCGATTTTGAACCGATTTACCGATGCCACCAGCTTAGCCGCCTCATCGCGCAGCATTTGTGTTGATGCGGCGGTTTGTTCCAGCATGGCGGCGTTCTTTTGCGAGCTCTGATCTAGATGCGTGACCGCACTGTTCACCTCAGTGAGGCTGCTGGATTGCTCAACATTTGCGGCACTGATCTGGTCGACCATTTTGACGATACTGGCGACACTCTCTTTGATTGCGCTTAGTTCACCACCCGTGCGGCTAACAAGTTCAACACCCTGAGTGACCTCGTTTGAGCTGTTTCGGATCAGCTCATTGATCTCTTGGGTGGCTGCCGCAGAACGTTGTGCGAGGGCGCGTACTTCGGATGCCACGACTGCAAAACCTGCTCCAGCCTCGCCTGCACGGGCTGCTTCTACGCCAGCATTCAGCGCCAGTAGATTTGTCTGAAACGATACACCCTCGATCAGATCGGTGATCTTGCTGATCGCTTCTGAGGCTTCGCGAATCCGGTTGATGGACGCGGTTGTTTCCTCGGCCACTCTCAGAGTGGAGTTGACCCGGTTCTGGGCGTCGCGCACGAAATCATAGGCTTGGCGAGAGTTGGATGCGGTATCCTGAACAGAATCGTTCAGTACTTGGATGGCCCCAGTGGTTTCTTCAAGCGACGCAGCGGTGTCTTCACCGCGTTTGGATGCATCAAATGTCGCTGCAGCGATTTCATTCGCGGTGTTATTCAGCGTGATGCTGCTTTCGGCGAGTTGGCGGATGACGTCAGTTTGCGTTTGGCTGAGCGTATCAACAGCCATAGCGATGTCTGCAAACACTCCGCGATGGGTATCAGGCATCCGCACCGTGAGGTCGCCGCTTGCAAGTGCGTCAACGGTGAAACGGACGTCGGCGAGTCCGTTCTCCACGACTGTTCCGATGGCATTCACACCGTGACCCAACTCGGCAAACTCGCTGTCATCGTCCTCAACCGGGATGCGCAAGGAAAAATCCCCCTGTGCGCAGGCACTGATGACTTTGGTAATCTCAACCGCAAAGCGCTCGCGTTCGATTTGCCCTTTGCGGAAGTTGTCGATGGCTGTGCTTACAGCCTGCACTTCGCTGATAGAAGACTGTGGGATTGCTACGTCGAATTTTCCCTCAAACATCTTATTCAGTACGTTCTGAATTTTCAGCAACGGTTTTGCGATCTTCTGAGCCAACGCGAAACCAAGGGCGATAAATACGAGAAGTCCGATACCCGCCATCAATGTCGAGCGCTGCATCAACTCATCCTGCGCAATCCGAGCGTTGGATACGATGGTATCGCGGCGATCATGGATCAGGTTGAGCGTATCTGCGAGAATAGGTTCGGCAGTGGCGTAGCGCTCCGACATGACACCGGTTTGTTTGTCCAGCGCCATCGTTTCTTCGACAAAAGCTGCGAAGGTAACACGGTAGTGCTCCAGCAGCGCGTCTATCTCCGTCTGTTGTGCGGCACTATCATAATAGCTGTCTGGAAAAGCACGGAATTCTTCAACCCGTTTTTGCAGGCGATCCAGGTACTTTGTATTCTTGCGCATGATGAAGTCTTTCTCGTGCCGACGCATCATCAGCATCTTCACCTGCATTTCGGGGTAGGACGTCGCTTTCAGGCTCTCCTCGACGGAATGGACCGCACTGCGGAGTTCCCCCTGAAGGCCAACGGTTTCATCTAAACCAAGCGCTCTGGACGTTGCGACAACATCAGAAAAACTGCTGGCGTAGGATGCTACGGCATCTTGCAATAGATCAAGGTTGGAAGAGATGTCTTCCATGCCAGCCAAATCCACAGTCTGATTGCGGGCGGAGTCCATGGTGCTGTTGAGCTGAGTGACGACCTCTGCGTGCCGGTCGACATATTTGTCGTCGCGACGCAGGAGGAAATCTTTCTCTGCCCGACGCGCCTGAAGGAAGGCCAACTCGAGTTGAACCAACGTCGCGTCCAATTTCTCGACGCGCTCGACCTCAGCTTGAGACGTGTCCCGCGCATCATGTGTATAGAAAGACAGCCCGACGAGCGCGCACATGCTAATGGCGGCCAAACCGACAATGGACAGAATCGCGGTACGGATTGAATATTTCATGGGCGAGGCGCCTCTTTTGAACAGTTCCTGAGGCCCGAAGTTACACCAATTAAGTTAAGCCAATGTTCAGCGCATGTGCGCCATGCGAGTGGACTTTGGGTATGGCTCGCGCCTTCCGGGTATTTTGAGTTCTCGAAAGAACAGCGAGAGTGGAGACGCTCATCTAAAGATTGCTGATTTACACAATTGGGTAGAGGTTCTTAACTCTATGCTGGCAGGATCACTCGGTGGCAGGCCTCGAATGCTCTGGCATTCTTGATGGAGTTGCTGCTCGGTGGAACCGGCAAGGTTCAGAAGAACATCCTCCGCGAATCGTATAGTGACCTACCGCCAATGCGCGGGCAAAGATGGCAGCAAGTTGTGCCTTTCTGCGTCCTGCCATATTTGGGTCACATTGCTGCCCGCAATGCGCCGCAGGTTCTCCCCCGAAAAGCCAGTATGGCCCTGATTTTGCCTTGAAAAACATACGTTTAGACGTGTTACTCGGGTCAATTTTATCTGTTAAGACCTAGTTAAGAAAGCCCTCTGTATCCCGGTTTTGGGTGAACAGAAAAGGTGGTGGGAACATGACTGCACAGAGCAACGAAGCTCCTATTATTATCAAGAAGGTGAAGAAGGGTGGCGGTGACGGCCACCACGGTGGCGCTTGGAAAGTGGCCTATGCCGACTTCGTGACTGCGATGATGGCCTTCTTCTTGTTGATGTGGCTCCTGAACGCCACAACCGAGAAGCAGCGTAAGGGGCTTGCAGACTACTTCTCGCCATCTATCCCGCTCAGCCGTGTCTCCGGTGGCGGCAACGGCGCGTTTCAGGGGGACACTATGTTCACTGAAGACGTGAAGCCGCAAAACGGGATCGGCGCGACCAAAGAGAATCCAACCGACGCCTCGCGCTCGCAGGGCGATACCGGTGTCGCTGATGACCAACAAAGTGATGAGGCCGAAGAGGCCAACTTCCTCAAGATCGAAGAAGCGTTGATGGGGCGTGGCGGTGAGAGCATGGTCAGCATTGATATGGCGCGCCATATCGTGACCCGTGTGACTGACGAGGGCCTGATCATCGAACTTTTCGAAACCGAAGATGCCAAGCTGTTTGAAAACGGAAGCGAACGCCCGACGATCTTGATGCGAGATCTGTTGCGCATGGTTGCACGGGTAACGGCGTCGGTAGAGAACAACGTGGCGATTGGTGGTCATGTCGCCTCGACCCCGGTGGTGATCGCCAATAACCCGGTATGGGCACTGTCCCACGCCCGTGCGGATGCCACTCGTGAATTGCTGGAAACCGGCGGTATGCAGGCCAAGCGAATCTCTCGGGTAACAGGCTACGCGGATCGCGATCTGGCTTCCAAGAATCCCATGTCGGCGCGCAACAACCGCATCAATATCACGCTGCTGCGGAAATGATTGCGCCATAAAACTAAGGCAAATGCGGCTGGCAGATAGATAGGATTTTATCTGTTAGCCGCACGTTAAGTACAAGCGCGGTAATCCTTTCAGCGAGAATAAATCAAGATGCAGCAGAAAGGCGTATCTAATGACTATTTCCTCCTCGCTGAATGCTGGCGTAGCAGGGCTCGCCGCGAATTCCACTCGTTTGGCAGCCATTTCCGATAACATCGCGAATGCTTCGACTGCTGGCTACAAGCGTGTGGTGACCTCATTTGAATCTATGGTCATTTCGCAAAATGGCGGTTCTTACGCCGCGGGCGGTGTGTCTGTGAACAACACGCGTATGATTGATGAGCGCAGTTCGCTGATTTCCACCAGCAATGCCACCGACCTTGCGGTCGCAGGACGTGGCTTCCTCCCGGTCGCGAGCCTTGCAGAAGTTGATTCTGGCGGCGACCCCACCATGCTCCTCACCACCTCAGGTTCGTTCCGTACCAATGACGAAGGGTATCTGACGACTACGTCTGGTCTGGTGCTGCTGGGATGGCCAGCGAACGCGGACGGAACCATTCCCACGGTTGCCCGTGATACGGATGGGCCCTTGGAGCCCGTTCGATTTGACACCTCTCAGCTGAGTGCGGCGCCCACCACCGCAGTAAGCCTTGGTGTGAACCTGCCCGCTGGCAGTGCCGTCGCGGGTGCGGCTGGTGACCCTGAAGAGAACGCCATTCAATACTACGACAACCTTGGCGGTCAGCAGGAACTGGACATCGTCTATACTCCGACAGGTGCCAACGACAATGAGTGGACCATGACGCTTACCGATGGGGCGACAGGCACCGTTGTTGGCGAATACACTCTCACATTCGATGACTCAGCAACTGGCAAAGGCACGTTGGACACCGTCGCGACTACGACCGGCGGCGCGTATGATGCTGCCACCGGCACGATCATCGTGACGACGGATAGTGGCCCAATAGAGATTGAGATTGGCGTGATGACGCAGCTCTCAAGCGCCTTCTCGGCCGCGACCATCGAGAAGGATGGCTATGAAGCAGCCAGCTTTGCCGGTGTCGAGGTGGACGAGGGCGGTTTTGTGCACGCCCTTTATGAAAACGGTAGCAGCCGTATCGTCTACCAGATTCCGCTGGCGGATATGCCTAACGCCAATGGAATGAAGTCGCTGGACAGCCAGACATTTATGCCCTCTCCAGATAGTGGTGCGTACTACCTGTGGGATGCGGGCGCAGGCCCGACTGGTGAGGTAGCGAGCTATCGTCAGGAAGAATCCGGAACGGATGTCGCGACTGAGCTGACCTCGATGATCCAGACGCAGCGCGCCTATTCCTCGAATGCGAAGGTCATTCAGACCGTGGATGAGATGCTTCAGGAAACCACCAACATCAAGCGCTGATAAAATCAGCGCTTCGAACAGGTAAAACTTAGTCACAGAAGGTGATTTGGGATGTCTCTATCGACTGCCCTCAGTAGCGCGATGACCGGTATCACGGCGGCCGGCAGGTCGACGTCGGTGGTATCCGACAACCTCGCGAATGCCCTGACAGAGGGGTATTACCGCCGGACTTTGGACCTTAGCTCCAATGGTTCTGCAGGAGGCGTGCGGATCGGTTCCGTCCAACGCATGATCGATCCCGCGATTCAAAAGAGCGTGCGATCTGCAGAGGCCAACTTTGCAGCAACCTCGGTCACGGCGGGATTTTATGCGCGCATCTCCGACCAGGTCGGTACAGTCAATGATGACTATTCGATCGCTCAGAGAATGACGGACATGGAAACGGCGCTGATCGAAGCAACGTCCTTGCCGGATTCGGATGCGCGACTGAACGATTTGTCGATGCAGGCGGGCGAGTTGGCGATGTCCATTCGCAATGCAGCAGAGGGTGTGTCGACTCTGCGGAACAAAGCAGAGGATTCAATTGGAGCGCTTGTAGAAGGGCTTCAGACCAATCTGGAGACGCTCAACGATCTCAACAAAAAGATCTTGGCCGCAGAAATCCGTGGCCAGGATCCCTCGGGCCTTGAAGATCAGCGTGATAACCTGATCAACGCCATCAACGAGGTGATCCCGGTGCAGGTGCACAAGCGCGATAACAATCAAACAGCGCTCTACACCAACTCTGGCATCAAGCTCATTGACGGCGGATCGGTTGCAGAGTTTTCTTTCGACGAAACCCGTTTGGTCACCCCATATATGTCTATCGACAATGGGCAGCTGTCGGGGCTGGAAATCGATGGCAGATCCATTGACACCTCCATCAACGGTAAGATCGGTGGCGGCAGCCTTGCTGCACAGTTCCATGTGCGTGACGTTGCTTCTGTGCAAGCTCAGGAAGATCTGGACACTATGGCGGCTGATTTGATCGGGCGCTTTCAGGATCCCGCCGTGGATCCGACCCTTGGTGCAACGGATCCCGGTATCTTTACCGATGCGGGTGCTTTCTTTGATCCCGTCAATACATTGGGGGCCGCCAACCGGATTGAGCTCAACGAAGTGATTTCAATGAGCGGCAGCGCTGAGACTTGGCGTTTGCGTGATGGCCTCAATGCTACGGCGATTGGGGACCGGGGCGATACCACAATCCTCAACAACTATGCCGAGGCGATGGAAGCCACAAACACGATCACCTCCCCCGGTCTGGGGTCGGGTGATTACAGTGCCTATGCGATTGCCGCTAACCTGATGACCAATTTCACTCAGGAAAACACCTGGGCGGAACAGGAACTGGCCTATTCCTCGGCGATTTACAGCGACATCCAGTCCCGTGAACTGGAACAAGGCGTTGATACCGATGCAGAGCTGCAAACGCTGATGATGATCGAAACGGTCTATGGTGCAAACGCCCGGATGCTTCAGGCGATTGATGAAATGATGCAGGAACTGATGAGGCTTTAAGCTATGAATGTGCAATCCTTTGGAGACATGGCGCAATATCTCTTCCTGCGTCGCCGCTCGGTAGAGCTGAACAAAACGCTTGATACACTGACTCAGGAAATGAGTACTGGGATCGCGTCCAATCTGCCGGAGCGTCTGGGTGGTGATCTGGGCTTTGTGGTCGATCTTGAGCGTTCAATTTCAAAAATGGACAGCTATAAAGTGGCGGCACAGGAGGCAGGTCTTTTTGCCTCCACCGCACAAAGCTATCTTGAACGGATCAATGATAACGCATTGAATCTCGGCTCGGATATTCTGGCGCTGTCCAGTACCTCGAACGACACCACCACGCAGGAAATGGCAACGCAGTCAGCGAATTTCCTGACGGAGACGATCGCGAACCTGAACGGTAAGCTCTCCGGACGTAGCCTTTTTGCGGGCACAGATACCAGCTCTACTCCACTTGAAAGCGCAGATACCATGATGACTGCGCTTATCGCCGAAGTCGGCGCGCTTACGGATGTCGATGACATCGTTCAAGCTGTCGAGAACTGGTTCAACGATCCTGCCGGCTTTGATGCGATTATGTATAACGGCTCCACCAACAATATGAGCGCAGTGCGGATCGGTGCAAACGAAGAGGTTAACTTTGCCTTGCGCGCCGATGATGACCGCCTAAAGCAAGCGATGCAGAGTTTCGCGCTCGGTGCACTCGCGAGCTCGGACAGCCTTTCTCATCTTTCAACTGTAGAGTCGTCTGCGTTGATCAAGCGGGCCGGGACAGAACTGATGAACGCGCAATCTGAACTTACGGATGTTCAGTCTGATCTCGGTTTCATCCAGGCGCGCATCGACGAAACTCAGACCCGGAACACTGCGGCGCTCACCTCGATGGGGACCACTTTGAATGATCTGATCCTTGCTGACCCAGCCGAAACGGCCAGCCGGGTAGAAGAAGTGCAGTTCCAACTCGAAGCGCTCTATTCGATCACTGTGCGCTCCTCGCAACTCAATTTGTTGAACTACATGTAATGCGTAAGTTTCTTCATATCCTGATGACGTGCCTGTTGCTGCCGACGCTGGCGCAGGCCAATGCAATTCGCCTCAAGGATCTCGTCGAATTTGACGGGGTCCGGGGGAACGACCTGGTGGGCTATGGGCTTGTGGTCGGTCTAGACGGAACCGGGGATGGGCTTAGAAATTCACCCTTCACCGAAGAGATCATGGCCAACATTCTGGAACGCCTCGGTGTCAACGTCAGCGGTGAGCAGTTTCGCCCCAAGAACGTTGCTGCAGTGTTTGTGACTGCGACGCTGCCCCCCTTCGCGCGTGTCGGTGGTACGATTGACGCTACGGTTTCTGCCATCGGTGATTCCAGCAGTCTTCTGGGCGGAACGCTCATTATGACGCCGCTAAACGCAGCCGATGGTCAGATCTATGCCGTGGCGCAAGGGACTATTCTCGCTGGTGGTGCCGTTGCGGAAGGCGAAGCCGCGACGGTGACGCAAGGCGTTCCGACTTCTGGCGTGATACCGTCGGGCGCACGTGTGGAGCGCGAGATCGACTTTGATCTGTCATCGCTGAATTCCATGCGCCTTGCCCTACGGGAACCGGATTTCACCACAGCTGGCCGCATTGAGCAGGCGATTAACAGCGAATTTGGTCGCAACGTCGCGGTCATGCGGGATTCTGGCACTGTTGAGGTCAATATCCAACGGACCAATGCGCGCTCCACAGCCCACGCGGTGGGTCGAATGGAAAACGTGTTGGTGGAGCCGCAGCGCAAGGCCCGGGTTGTGGTGGATCAGCGTTCCGGCACCATTGTGATGGGCAGCGATGTGCGTATCTCAAATGTGGCTGTTGCACAGGGAAACCTGACCTTACGGGTCGAGGAAGCACCGCTGGTGTCGCAACCAAACCCCTTTGCTGAAGGCGAAACCGTTGTGGTGCCCCGTACTGGCGCCGCCATCGAAGAAGAAGAAGGTGTTCAGCTGGCAGAAGTCCCGGAAACCACCTCATTGTCTGAAGTCGTCGCAGGTCTGAACGCACTGGGGGTATCGCCGCGTGACATGATCGACATCCTGAAGAGCCTCAAGGCCGCAGGGGCGCTGCATGCGGAGTTCGTCGTGCGTTGACCCGCTAACCACAGCCCCCTGACCAACACCCCGGGAGACCCGCCCGGGGTGTTTTTTGTGCCCGTGTTCGGGTATTTGCTCGTACTCAGGCCGGATGTGACGCCCTGCAGAGCAGGGGACTTGCCCACCCCTGATCTCCTGACGGCCTTTACCGCCGATTGGTCGCGCTCTCAGGTCAGGAGCACCGATTTGAGGATCGACATGACGGTGTTCTGGGAGGGGCGTCAGGTTCCACACTGAATAAAACCACTGGGACGAGTGCCCGGGACCACCGCCGGAACGGTGTGGTGATCAGGTTTTGCATGAACCGATATGGATAGAGATACCTTACTCGCGCCCCCGAAGCTCTTTGCCGATAGATGGCGGGACACTGATGCAAGTGGTCAGCCTCGAATTGGCATCGTGTGCGCGTGTTCGCCTGAGGTTGTACTGGAAACATGAAAAGCCCCGAACCGCTAAGCGGGCCGGGGCTTTGTAGGATTATATTTGCTGAATGCGCTAGGAGGGGTAGTAACTTCGCACCAGGGCGCTTGCGATCAGGCTCCAGCCGTCGGCAACGACAAAGAACGCCAGTTTGAACGGCAATGATACCAGCGCCGGCGGCACCATCATCATCCCCATGGACATCAGCACTGCTGCCGTCACAAGATCGATCACCAAAAACGGTAGAAAGACCAAAAATCCGATCTCGAAAGCACGGGTGATTTCCGACAGCATAAAGCTCGGTATCAGTACGGAGAGCGGTGATTCCGGCGAAGGGTCACTGCCTTGCGTTCCGGGACGCAGATCTGCAATTGCATAGTAAGTATCAGGGTCCAGTCGATTGGCCATAAATACCCTGAAAGGCTCGACGGCGCGTTCCAGTGCTGGGACAACCTCGAGCTCTTCGTCGATCAAAGGTGCAATGCCGGTGTCCCAAGCTTCGGTAAAGACGGGCTCCATGACGAAATAGGTCAGGAACATCGCGAGGCTGATCATCAGCATATTCGGTGGAGCCTGCTGCAAACCGATGGCCTGACGTAGGATCGACAGAACCGTAATCAGGAACGGAAAACAGGTGAGCATGACCAACAGGCCCGGCGCGACGCTGAGCACGGTGATCAATAAGATCAGCTGAATCGTACGGGCCGAGATTGATTGACCATCGGCGAGGTTGAGGCTCAATTCTTGCGCCAGCGCTACCTGTGGCTGCACCAGCAATACAAAGATTGCCAGCGCGCCCAGAGCGAGAGTTTTCCGTATCATCCCAAACCGCTTTGCAGATCGGCGATTTCTGTCAGACGTACGGCCAATTGACCTGCCTGATCGCCTTCCATTTCTTCCAATTGTCCACGCGCCACCAGGCGGTCGCCGACATAGAGATCCACCGGATCCTCGACTTTCTTGTCGAGAGTGAGGATGGCATTTTCGCCAAGGTTGACGAGATCTCGGATCAGCGGGCGGGCCTTGCCGACCGAAACAATCACCTCAACCGGCACTGAGACAAACGGATTGCCAGCATCGGCCGATTTTGGGTTCAGTTCGCCAGTCTCATCCATAATGGCTGTCCTCTTTGAATTGATAGGAGAAGGCATCGATAGAATCGCGAATGGATTCGATCAGGGCCTCGGAGTTGAGTTCACGTTCACTTTTGCCAACACGGAGTTGTGCCTGACCGGCGGAGAGATTTGCGTCTTCACGCACCCGGACGTTGAAGGTCGGATCTTCACCCAACAGAGCCCGGATAGCGTTGCCTTCTCCAGCAGCCGCCACGATTTCCATCGGTTCGTTGATCTGGCCTTTGGCCATCTCATTGAGGTGGTCAATCACATGATGGCCGAATGTTGCAGCCATTGTGTCAGGTAGAATCACTGAGGTCAGGACCTTGAACATCGGATCGAGTGATTCCATCAGCTGAGATTGCGCCTCATGGTAGGTGAAGCTCAGATCTTCGAGCGATGTAGCAAGAGTGGCGGAGACATGCGTTGTCTCCTTGTCTTTGGCTTCGATCGCGTCATCCCAACCTGCCGTGTAGCCTTTCTCGAAAGAGACCAGCTTGGCTTCTTCGACAATTTCCTCGGAAAAGCTGCTGACGGGTTCGACAGGAGTTTTAATGCCGAAATCTTCCAGAAGATGGGCAATTGTCATTACGCACGCTCCTCATTGTTTTCTTCCAGCCACCCGCGCAGAATCTGCACGGTTTCCTCTTGGCGTTCGCCGATCATGGAGCGCAGACGATCCACAGGGTCGTCGCTCATGCCACCGCCGCCGCCGAAGGTGGCGAGACCGTCACCCATGCCGGGAAGTCCGCCCAAGGGTTGGAATTGCCCGTCACCGCCGCTGTCGATCTCCCCGTCCAGAGCGATATTCGAACCCAGATCAGGATTGGTCATAAAGCCCGCATCACCGCCTCCCATGTTGGGGAGTTCCGGCAAGCCACCAGCCGCCATTCCGTCCGGCGACGGCAGAGCTTGCACCGAAGCGCCGTTGCCTGCGAGAATCGGGCGCACAACAAAGAGGCCAAGGATCAGTGCAACGACAGCAAGCGCGGCCATTTGAATGATCGACATCACATCAAAGTAGAGATTGTCGAACATGGACGACGTAACGGCGGTTCCTTCTGGTTCCACGTTGGGCAGATCCATCGACTTCAGTGTGATGACGTCTCCGCGTTCAGCATCAAAGCCAACCGCAGCAGAAATCAATTCGCGCAAAGCGTCGAGTTCTTCATCTGGTCGCGGTTCGAATGTGGCCTGACCATCAGCGGTTGGGGTCGTGACGCCGTTGATCAGCACCGCGACGGTGAGGCGCTTGATTGCTCCGGGACCGCGTACAATTTCTTTTTCGGTTTCAGAAATCTCATAGTTCACGCGTTCCCGTGTAGCATTGGTGTTAGCGCGAGACCCTTCTCCGTTGCCTGCATCACCATCAGGAATGTTGGAGGCGACGGTGACCTCTCCTGCCTGATTCTGAGAGGAATCGGTACGTTCCTCGACATCGGTGCTGATGGCAACACGGCTTTGCGGATCGACCAGTTTTTCTCGGATTGATTCGGTGTCGGTGACTGTTTCAACGCTGATCTCAACCACAGCATTGCCGTGACCCACCCGCGCTTCGACCAGTCGCAACACGCGCTCGCGCAGGGTTTGGGATCTGTCATCCGTGCCAGCGCCAGCTGCCGCAGCAGCCTCTGGGGAGCCGATCAGTGCACCATTGGCATCGATTACGGCAACATTATCGACCGCAAGCCCGGCAACCGCCGAGGCGACAAGAAAGCGAATCGCGTTTGCTTGTGCCGGTGTAATTGGCGTGCCCATAGGTGTGACCGACACGGAGGCGGTGGGTTCAATTGTCCGTTGAAACGGATTGCTGCCAGTATTGGCAATATGTACCCGCGCCTGGCTGACGTGCGGATTCGCTACAATAGTGCGGGCCAATTCGCCTTCTTTGGCGCGCCAGTAGGCAGCGTCAAACATTTGCGAAGTGGTTCCGAACCCGCTGAGCGAATCGAGCAGCTCGTACCCTTTGCCACCATTTGCAGGCAAACCTTGGCTCGCCAGCGTCATTCTCAATTCGTCACGCTTATTGGAAGGTACATAAATCGACCCGCCGCGCACTTCATAGTCGACACCGCTTTGTTCCAAAGCGCTGACCACATCTCCGGCCGAGCTGCTCTCCAGCCCAGCATATAGTAATTGCATGGATGGCTTATTCGCCACCATGGACATGAGGAAGAAAGTAAAGATCACAGCGAGGGTCGCCCCGATCGCCATCATCCGCTTCCGCGTGTCCAAACCTGCCCAGACATTCTTGATCTGCTGCACATTAACCTCCGTCGCACCGGCGTTCTCTCCGGTCTGCAACCCTTTTCTCCGATTGGCCTTAACATTCGGTTAGTTCCTGTCGGGTTATGAACGGGATGCACGACGTTTTAGGGATAGCCATGACAGACGCTGTAGCTGATGTAGAAACAGACGAACCGGCGAAGAAGAGTAAGATGCCCCTTATCATAGGGCTCGTACTTGGAATCGCTGGCGCAGGGGGCGGCTTCTTTGCCGTTCAGTCAGGCCTTCTTCCCTTTGGTAATAAGCCCGCGCCAGAAGTTGCGCAGGTTACCAAAGAGGCGCCAGAAGGCGTGGACAAGGGTGAGTCGGCGGAAGAGATCGCCAATCTTGCCTTTATTGAAATGGAACCGATTGTTGTCACACTGAACAGAGCCAGTGGCGTGCAACAACTTCGATTCCGTGCGCAACTCGAGGTCAACCAAGCCGATCAGGCCGAAGTTGAAACAGTCCTCCCCAGAGTTGTCGACGTTCTGAACAGCTACCTGCGGGCGCTGGAGCTTGAGGATCTGACCGATCCGATGGCTCTGCCAAAACTGCGGGCACAGATGCTACGGCGGATCAACATCGTAACCGGACAAGGTCGCGTGCGTGATTTGCTGATCATGGATTTCGTACTCAACTAGGAGGACAGGATGGAACTTATCGCTGATATCCTGCTTGCGGCCGGAGCACTGGGTGCCGGGTTTTATTGCCTGGTGCTGTCGCGCCGATTGAAACGCTTCAACGATCTTGAAAAAGGGGTAGGAGGCGCGGTGGCAGTGCTCTCATCGCAAGTGGATGATCTGAACAAGTCGCTGGTTGCGGCTCGAAAAATGTCTGATGGCTCCAGTCAAGCGCTGGAGCAGCTGACCGGACGCGCCGAATCGGTGGCCCATAAGCTGGAGTTGATGATGGCGTCGATGCACGACATCGCACCTCAGCAAGAGGCACAGGCTCAACCCGAAGCGACCGAGGAAAATGATGCTCTCGCAGAGGCTTATGAAGCTGACGCACAGGCTGAAGTGACCGAAGACGTCGCTGAGCCCGAGCCACAGGAAGAAGCCAAGCCGGCAGGTCTGATGTTTGTGCGGCACAGCCGCAACCAAAATCGGGTGGCGTGATGGCGAAGGCAAATAAATCCCAAAAGATGGAGAAAGCCCGACGCGGCACACTGATGCTGTTGGCTCTTTTCCTGATGGGGTCTGCGGTGGTTCGAATCGCACTTGAGGCAGCGCCGGCAATCGCGCGCGAGGTGGCCGAAATCAAAGCAGGTGAGAGCGACGAGGCGGCACCATCCGCGCCGGGGCGTGCATCGGTTCCCGATTCGGCCGAAATGCAAGCCATGCTCACAGCTTTCAAGAAGCGTGAGGCCAATTTGGCTGAACGAGAGGCTGAGCTTGAAGACAGAATGAGAGCTTTGGAAATTGCTGATGAGGCAATCGACAAGAAGCTTCAGGACTTGCAACAAGCCGAGCAAAAGCTGCTTGCCACACTCGCGTTGGCGGATGGCGCTGCGGAACAAGATGTGACCAAGCTCACCACCGTTTATGAACAGATGAAGCCCAAAGACGCCGCAGCTCTCTTTGAAGAGATGGACCCAACCTTTGCGGCAGGTTTTCTCGCACGCATGAAGCCTGAGGCTGCTGCGGGTGTTATGGCGGGGCTTAGCCCAGAGGCAGCTTATACCATCAGTGTGGTGCTTGCCGGTCGAAATGGCGAGGTGCCCAAGGAGTAACTTGGGCCCTCACTCAGTCTTTTTTAACAAGACTATCCTACTCTTGAGCCAGTGACGGAATTTGGAGCTTACCTATGATCGGGATTGTAGGGATCATTGTGATCTTTGCCATGGTGTTTGGTGGTTATCTGCTGGCTGGCGGTAAACTGGGCATCATCATTAAGTCACTGCCATTCGAAATGATGATGATTGGCGGTGCGGCTGTCGGGGCATTCCTGATCAGCAATGACATGGGCGGTGTGAAACACACGCTCAAAGACATGGGTAAGGTGTTTAAAGGCCCGAAATGGAAGCCTGACGACTACAAGGACCTTCTCTGCCTGCTCTTCGCGTTGATTCGTATTGCTCGGGCCAATCCAGTCGAAGTTGAGCAACATATCGAAGACCCGGAAAATTCTACCGTTTTTGGAAAATACCCCAAAATCCTCGCGGACAAAGAAGCGATCAACCTGATCAGCGATACAATGCGTTCCGCTTCAATGAACTACGACGATCCACATCAGGTTGAGGAAGTTCTGGAAAAACGCATCGAGGCCAACCTGCACCATGCGCTGCACTCTAGCCATGCGCTGCAGACCATGGCCGACGGCCTGCCTGCGCTCGGAATTGTTGCCGCCGTTTTGGGTGTTATCAAAACCATGGCGTCGATTGACCAACCTCCAGAGGTTTTGGGTAAGATGATCGGTGGTGCCTTGGTGGGGACCTTCCTTGGGGTGTTCCTGTCCTACGGTCTGGTGGCGCCGTTTGCGGGTAAAGTAAAATCCGTTGTCGAAGAAGACGCGCATTTTTATCAGCTGATCCGCGAGGTTCTTGTGGCCAATCTCCACAACCATGCGGCAGCCATCTGTATCGAAGTGGGGCGTCAGAATACGCCTTCCCACATCCGGCCCGGGTTCTCCGAGCTGGAGGAAGCTTTGAATGAAGTGAAACAGGACGCAGCATGATTTCGCGAGCGATCGCATTGACGACTGCAGTAGTGGTCGCCGGATATGCAGAAGCACAAACCATTGTGACACGCTCAGGAGAGCACGAGGATTTCACCCGATTGGTGATGCGCCTTCCTGAGGGTGTCGAGTGGTCACTGACCCAAAATGAGAACGTCGCAACGGTGAATGTCGGCTCTCCGACGGCGGTTTTTAATACACAAAGCGTATTTGACCTCATTCCAAGAACCCGCATTCAATCAGTTAGCCAGAACGGTCCGGGGCAGCCGCTCCGGATCGATTTGGGCTGTGAATGCAGCGTTGACTATTATCAGCAGTCTGATGGCTACCTTGTGATTGACGTGCGCGAGGGGCGTCCGCTGGCACTTGCCGCACCTGCTGACCGCAGCAGCCTGCCTCTGACGTTTCCCAGCAACGGTGAGGGGCGAGAGTTCAATATTGACCCGCGTGACCTTGCGAGTGCGCGGGTTGCAATGGGGCTCGAAGATGCTGTTGAGCAGACATTTGGGTCGTCAAAACGCCAACCAGTTCACACCGGTCCTGTAGAGCTTCCACTGTTGTCAGATGAGCGTCCTTCGATCAGGTCTGATCGCAAGCGCGAGGTGGCCGCCCCTGCGGACGTAAAAGACGAAGATGGTAAATCAGCGCCTGAGACACTGACGTCGGACGCAAGCTTGCTCATGGATCTTGAGGAAAACCAGCGCGCCGCGATGGTAAATGACACCGAGGCCCGTCTGCTGCAACAAATTGGGCGAGCGAGCAATCAGGGGCTATTGGAGCCGAGCGAACAACGCCAAGAAAATCTGCATCTTGATCCGTTGGGCAATGACAATCGCCCTCTCAACCCATTAGACAACATGTCTGTCACATCAGCGATTGACAGGGAAACGGGATTGTTTGCGGTGGGTGGCGGCAGGGATGAGGCCGACTCGCATTGTATCCCCGACCGTGAACTTGCTGTTCACAAATGGGGCACTGATACACCTTTCTCAGAGCAAATTGGCACCTTACGAAACGCGATGTTGGGTGAATTTGATCAGGTGGATCGTGACGCAACGCTCAAACTTGCGCGCACCTATCTTTACTTTGGTTTTGGCGCTGAGGCGGTTGCGATGTTGCACATGCTGCCTGAAAACAGCCTGAAGCCGCGCTCACGTGAAGTCATGACTACCTTGGCAAAGATTGTTGATGGAGGCGAGCTTCCGGTGAATACGGTCTTTTCCGGTCAGCAAACCTGTAATGGGAGCGTAGCTTTCTGGGCGGCCATGGCGGATGGGGTTGTTAAAAAAGGTGCAAATACGGATGCGATTCAGCAAGCGTTTGCACGTTTGCCCGCCCATTTGCGTGTGCAACTTGGGGTGCGGATGAGTACATTGTTTGCCAAAGCCGGCGATCCTAGCGTCGCCAAGGCAACATTGCGATCTGTTGATCGCACCGGGGTCGAGGGTATCCCCGATCGCAATCTGGCTGAAGCGGCGATTGCGGAGCTTGATGGGGATACAGAAGCCGTAGCTCGCAACCTTACAAAAGAGGTTGCGGAGCAAAGTCAAAATACGCCGCGGGCCCTGATCGACTTGATTGAATTGAGCTATGCTGAACGGCGCGCACTGTCGCCGGATGTGCCAGACCTGACAGCGTCATATGAATTGGAGAACCGTGGGACGTCACTCGGTGCAGATCTGCGCAAAGCTGAGGTTATGGCTTTGGCACTCACCGGAAGTTTCGACGCAGCATTTCACAAAGCCACAAAGCTTGAGGAACGCGACGGCCCGACATCGCGAAACGCGGTGAACGCTCCGCTTATGACACTGCTGGCTGAAAATGCAGACGATGTAACATTCCTAAAGTACGCTCTTATCTTTGCAGAAGAATCCGGCGCTACGCGTGCGGCGCAAGTCGGTGATCTTGTTGCCCGTCGACTGCTGGACCTTGGTTTCGCGGAACAGGCTGAAATGCTTCTGCGCAAGATGAGCCTTGAGCCACAGAATCAAGAGCGCCGCATGATGAGTGCGGAGGCGCATTTGCAGCTGGACCAACCCCAACGCGCATTGGTTGAGCTAATGGGGCTAGAAGGGCAGCAGGCAGACCGCATGCGCGCTGAGGCGTTGTGGCGCAATAAGGAATATGAGCGCGCTAGCGAATACATGATGTCCGCAGAAGATCTGAATGGTGCCGCCCGAGGATACTGGCTTTCTGAGGATCTTGAGGCAGCAGAAGCCATCGATCAGGACGCAGCACCTTTCCGCTCCGTGGCTGAAGTGACCAAACAGATCGACTCGGCTGTACGCGACCCCGAAGGTCTGCCACCGCTTGCCGAGGCGCGCGCTTTGGTCGAAAGCAGCGCTGGCGCAAGATCTTCGATTGAAGAATTGCTGCGTCAGGTGGAGCGTACGCCTCAAGCGGCTGAAGATTAAGGTAATCGTCGAATTTCGACGACATGGCCGTGCCATTGGTGCGGCCATTTCACATTCTGATGCTAACACTTTGTAAAGCATAGCAGCCTAGCTTGGGGACAGGGAAGAATCCTCATCTGGAACGGGCAGAATGCCAGTGAACGACATTAGACAAACCGGGCGTAAAGCTCGGATTTTAGCAACCGCGCAACAGGTGACAGGACTTGTTGGTGCGGTTTGCGGCATTTCGGCCTCTCTAGATCAGAAACTCTCCCACTCTCACTCCCGGTGCCTAGGCACCGCCGGACCGCTTCTGATCGCTTTCACATAAGAGAAAATCCGTGCCGAATCTGTCAGTCAAAGAGATTTTTAGTCCGACCATTCTCCTAGCGATGGCGCTGATGGCGATCATCGTGATGATGATCCTACCGATGCCAGCCTGGGTGCTGGATGTGGGGCTTGCGACTTCGTTCGCTCTCGCCATCCTGATTTTCACGATCACGCTCTTTATTGAGCGACCGTTGGATTTTTCGTCCTTTCCGACGATCTTGCTCGGCTCGCTCATGTTGCGATTGTCGCTGAATGTGTCGTCGACCAAGCTCATCATCGGGCAAGGTCATACTGGCACCGACGCGGCCGGAAACGTGATCGAGGGGTTTGCCAACTTTGTGATGGGGGGCAGCGTTTTCCTCGGGCTTGTGGTGTTCGGCGTACTTTTGATCGTGAACTTTATGGTGATCACGAAGGGTGCCGCGCGCATGGCCGAAGTGGGCGCGCGATTTGCTCTTGATGGGATGCCGGGGAAACAGCTCGCTATCGACAGCGACATGTCCGCAGGCGCGATTGACCATGCGACCGCAAAGGAACGCCGCGAAACCGAACAGCGTGAGACGACATTCTTTGGATCTTTGGACGGTGCGTCGAAGTTCGTGAAAGGCGATGCAATTGCCGGCCTTCTCATCACCCTTCTGAACCTGATCGTGGGCCTCATCATGGGGGTTCTCATCCACGGTATGCCCGTAGGTACTGCGTTTGAAACCTATGCGATTTTGACCGTGGGTGATGGTCTGGTGTCGCAAATTCCTTCTGTCATCATTTCCATCGCTGCGGCGCTTTTGCTGGCACGAGGTGGTGCATCCGGATCAACCGATACCGCAATCTTCTCGCAGTTTGCAAAATACCCAGGCGCTATAGGAGCTGTGGCGGTGCTGATGGCGTTGTTTGCATTGGTTCCGGGTTTGCCGTTTATCCCCTTCATCGCGGGGAGCGCAGCCTTAGGTTACCTCGCGTACCGGGTTAAGAAAACGAACGATGAAGCCGCTCAAAAAGAGCTTGATGCAAAAGTCGAAGAAGTTCAGTCACCAGAAAAATCCAAAGCCCTCGGCGACATCCTTGATCTTGACGACCTGCATTTGGAGTTTTCGCAGGATCTGGTGTCCATGGTGTTGGATCCGGGAACCGGACTGGATGCGCGAATTGCCAACATGCGCACGCATGTGGCGACAACATTCGGCTTGATTCTACCTGAAATCCGACTGACCGATGAAGCGGAGTTGGACAACGGAACCTATGTGGTTCGCATTCAGGGTGTCGAGCAGGCGCGCGGCACGCTGCATCCTGATATGGTGTTGGCACTGATGCCGGACAACCATGCCGCATTGCCTGCAGGCAATGATGTGACAGAACCTGTTTACGGTGCGCCTGCCCGCTGGATTGCGACCAAGCATCAAGAGGATGCTGCGCTCATGGGGGCGACCGTCGTTTCCCCGCCAGAGATCCTCGCGACTCATCTATTGGAAGTTGTTAAACAGAGCTTCCCACGTTTGTTGACACTCAAAGCACTGCGCCGTCTGCTGCGCGAAATGACAGAACTGAGCGATGAATTCCGTGCCAATGCCAACAAGAAGCTCCTTGATGAACTGATCCCAGACAAGGTTCCGATTGATACGCTGCATGCTGTTTTGCGCCTGTTGCTGGAGGAGCGCGTGTCGATCCGCAATATGCCACTCATTCTCGAGTCGATTGCAGAAGCACGGATGCGCACCACGTCGCCGGAACTTATCACAGAACATGTTCGTCAACGTCTGGGCTTCCAGCTGGTGGCGGAAATGAAACGCGACGATGGGACGATTCCTCTGGTGCAACTTGCACCCGAATGGGAAGATGCCTTCACGACCTATCAGGTTGAAACGCAATCCGGGCTGGATATCGCTCTGCCGCCTGATACGTTCAACAAGCTGGTTGACGCGATGAGCGACAAAATCAATCAGGTGACGGAGCAGGGGATCTTTGCGGCGATTGTAACTTCGACCCGTCGCCGCCGCTACTTGCGTACAATTCTGAGGTCGCGGGGTATTCAGAACCCGGTGCTGTCCTTCGAGGAGATCGGATTGGAGGCACGTCCTGCCCTCGTCGGCATGGTCGCAGCATGAATTTTGTCGGCATAACACCCGAGCTGATGGCGTTGTTCGGGGCAGGGTTCTGGCACGGAGCCATTGTGTTCCTTAGGATCGGTGCGATGACATCGATTATGCTGGGATTTGGTGAACAACTGATCCCAACGCAAATCCGTCTCGTTGCCGGGTTGGTGTTTACAGCAATTGTAGCGCCAGCCCTGCCGCAAATGCCGATACCGGAAACGGTCATGCAGTATGCAGGTCTTATAGCCACGGAGGTGGTGGTGGGCCTTTCGCTGGGGCTCGGGCTTCGGATGTTCATGCATATGCTGCAAACCGCTGGGTCGATTGCCGCGCAGTGTACTTCTCTTAGTCAGGTGCTTGGCGGTGCGGGCGCGGATCCCATGCCGGCGTTGGGTGCGGTTTTATGGATTTCCGGCATTGCGGTCGCGGTAATGCTCGATTTTCACATCCACGCCGCACAATTGATGATCCGGTCCTACGATTTGTTCCCTGTCGGTCGGTTCCCGGATGCTGCAGGACTTTCCGAATGGGGAGTGCATCGCGTGTCGGCGACCTTTGCCCAAGCGTTTACGTTAGCTGCGCCGTTTTTGATTACGGCGGTGATCTATAACCTTACGCTTGGTGTTATCAACCGGGCGATGACACAGCTGATGGTGGTCTTTGTGGGGGCGCCGGTTATTACATTCGGCGGCTTGTCGATATTGATGATCGGCGCGCCTATGATGCTCGAGGTCTGGGGGCGTAACCTATTGATGTTCTTTGCGGACCCTGGAGTGGGGATGCCATGAGCGACGATAGCGACGACTCAGATAAGTCATTTGAACCGACACCGGAGAAGCTGCGAAAAGCGCGGCTTGAAGGCGATGTTCCAAAGTCAAATGACCTTTTGCAGGCGGCCTCCTATCTGGGGCTCTTGATCGCATTCTATACTGCGGGGGGCTCCTCGGTAGAGGCGCTCGGCACCGTCTTGATGAGCATGATCGATCAGCCTGATAGGCTGGCACCGGTGTTTTTTGGCGATGGGATTGCCGCTCCGGTTGCGGGAGAATTCATCTCAGCGGCTTTAACCTCCGTGATGGCATGGTTTATTGTGCCCGCAGCATTGGTTTTGCTCGCGGTATTTGCCCAAAAGGCGATGGTTTTTGCACCCAAACGGATCGAGCCGAAACTGTCCCGTCTGTCAGTGATCAAGAACGCAAAGAACAAGTTTGGTCGTTCAGGACTGTTCGAATTCGCCAAGAGCTTTTTCAAGCTGTTACTCTACTCCATCACGCTAGGCATATATCTGTCGTGGCGTTTACCAGAAATGATCGCATCCGTTGGAACCAGCCCGTATTCGGTTGTACCGTTTTTGGTACAACTCGCGATGGAGTTTCTCATTCTGACGCTGATCATCGCGCTTGCGATTGGCTTGGTGGATGCTCCGTTTCAGCAAGCTGAATTCATCCGCAAGAACATGATGTCGCGCAAAGATGTCATGGATGAGATGAAAAACTCTGAAGGCGATCCCCACACGAAAGGCCAGCGTAAACAAAAAGGTCGCGAGATTGTCAGCAAGCAAATTGCGGCAGCTGTGCCTGAGGCTGACGTGGTGATCGTGAACCCGACGCACTATGCGGTTGCACTGAAGTGGAGCCGCGTCTCGGGCAGTGCGCCGGAATGTGTGGCCAAAGGGGTCGACGGTGTTGCTGCCATGATCCGCGAGATCGCTCAGGAAAATGGGGTGCCGCTTCACAGTGACCCGCCAACTGCGCGGGCGTTGTATGCGACTGTTGAGGTCGGTGATGAGATTGCCGAGGAACACTATGCACCGGTCGCAGCCGCTATTCGATTTGCAGAAGAGATGCGCAAAAAGGCCAAGGAGAGCATTCTATGAAACAAGACAAAATGCTTGCGCAGATGAAAGCTGTGACGAATGCGGTTTACTTGCGAGAGCATGCGAAGGTGAAACCGATCTTGGATCGTGAAGCGCAACTCCGTGGCAAACTTGCGATGTTGAAGCAGCAAGTCGAAGACTCGCGTGCGCTCGTTGATCAAAGTCACGAGATGAAAGCGCTTGGCGTCGATCTGCAATGGCAAAAATGGCATACGAATGCGCGGCGCGACATCAATCAGGATCTGGCGCAGGTCACCGCACAGAAGTTCCGAGCGATGGATAAGCTGCGTCATGCTTTTGGACGTAAGCATGCTGTGGAAACCATGGAAAACCAGCATAAGTCTGATGCAAAGGAACTCCGCAATAAGATGCTGTTCGACCGCCTTATGAAGCTGGATTGATCGGCATCTGGACTACAGGCTCTTACCATGGCCGGGTCTGGTGATACGGGTAACGCACCACACAAAACTCGGCTTTGAGCTCTCAGCCAACCCCGAACAATAAGAAAGCCGCCTCCCGATCGGGGAGGCGGCTTTCTCATATTTGGAGGGTATGTTGCCCGATCAGACGTCTTGACGTGTAATTTCCAGGATCAGGACATCAACCAGGTCACTGCCAAGGAAACGCCGTGCCTCTTCACGAAGAGAGGTTCGAAGCGGATCCAAGATTTCAGAGCGGGTGAATGCGCCACGGAAGCCCCCCATATTGGCATGATCAAACAGCACGCGCAGGAATACATCGCGAAGTTTGGGTTCGAAGGAATGTACCTTCCCAGACATGCCGGGCTTTGTTTCCAGGCTGAGCGACAAGACCACCATTGCAGTCATCTGGTCACGCTCGACCACCGGAATCACGAATTGGTTGTTGATCTTGATGAACTCATTGGGTTCGGCGTTTTCGTCTTCGGCCGCGTCTTCTTCGGCGTGCTCTTCTGCGTTTTCCTCTTGGCTTGCATCATGGCCTTCGCCCGCGGCAGCGACCTCAGAATCTTCGGGCGCAGGTGCGAGCATAATGCCCGCACCGATGCCGCCGCCAATGCCGATAAGCAGCATGATTATAGGAAGTAATTTCGCCATTATGACCTCCTTTAGAACGGCAGCACGGCATCAAGAACCTGCTGGCCATAGCGCGGTTGCTGCACATCTGTAATCTGGCCACGACCACCGTAGGATACACGAGCTGACGCGATTTTATCGTAGGTCACCTCGTTTTGCCGGCTGATATCATCGGGGCGCACGTAGCCGGACACAAGTAGTTCACGCAGTTCAAAGTTAACGCGCAACTCCTGCGATCCGCTAATGGCAAGAACGCCGTTTGGCAGCACATCCACAACCGTCGCCGCGACACGCAGTTCCAGCTTTTCACTACGGCTCACTGAACCACTGCCACCGGATGAGGAGTTACTCCCCAAGTCAATCAAATCGGCGCTGGACGCGCCATCGGGCAACCTTTCGTCAAGGCGCTGAGGCAAGCCCAAGAGCTGTGGCACCTGCATGCTTTCCGAGGAGTTTCTGGAACGCTTTGTGTCGTTGGAAATTGAGGCTTTCTCATTGATCTCAATCACCACAGTGAGGATGTCACCTTTTTTGGTGGCACGCCGATCACCGAGCAGGGAAGCGCGAGATCCACTCCAGAGCGAGGCATTGTCTACCGCGCGTTGCGTTTGAGACGTCAGCGGCAGGCCCTGATAGAGCATCGCCACGTGTTCCTGCGTTTCGTCTGCTGGCGTGAAGCTTGGTGGTTTACCGATGTGGTCCATACGGGCGCACCCGCCCACAAGACTAAGGCCAAGAACCGCACATTTTACTGCGAGAAGGGGTTTCATCAATTTACCTCAATATTTCCGTCCGCCCTGATCCGGCCTGTGACCGTGGTGCGCGAGGACAGGTTCATAACGCGGATCAGTTCACCTTCCGCGCCTCGGCCGAGCGAACGACCTTCTGTAGAGATTTCGAGACCGCCGTGGCGAAAGATGAGTTTCACCAGATCGTTGCGATCCACGAGCGCTGGCGGTCCGATATCGCCAGCGTGAATGGGACGGCTCGCATAGAGCGCAATCCTTGCTTCCTGCCCAATGATCTCGTTGGGGCTGCTCAGCGCACCGGGGGCCTCGACGTTTTTGAAAACGAGGTCTTCGGCTGCGATGATCTCCTTGGCTCGAATGGTCCGCACGGGCACCAGAATGTCGGCCAGTGCGGATTGAGCAAAGAGAATCCCGATGAGGATGGGCAGGAGTTTCATTTAGCGTACCTGTGTGGTTGCAGACATCATCTGGTCCACGGCGGAAATCACCTTGGAGTTCATCTCGTAACCGCGCTGGGCTTCGATCAGCTCAGTGATTTCGCGCACGGCATCAACCGAACTGTCTTCGAGATACTTTTGGCGCAGGGTTCCGACACCGTCTGCACCGGGTTCAGTCGTGTTGGGCTGGCCTGAGGCCTCAGTTTGTTTGAAGAGGTTGCTTCCCACTGCCTCAAGCCCCTTGGGATTGGTAAAACCCGACAGGGTCAACTGACCAAGCAGCTCTGCTTCGACCGTATCGTTGAAATAGGCGTAAACTTCGCCTTCAGCGTTGATCGAAATGGAATTTGCATCCTCCGGAATGGTGATTTCGGGCGACACCGGATAGCCGTCATTGGTGACGATTAATCCTTCGGCAGAGCGCTTGAACGAACCATCACGGGTATAGGCGGTTTCGCCAGATGGCAGGGTGACCTCGAAATAGCCGTTGCCGTCGATGGCGACATCCAACTCATTGCCAGTCTGCGACAAAGCGCCTTGATTGAGATAAACGGAAACCGCAGCGGGACGTACACCGAGGCCGACCTGAACACCTGTCGGCAGGACAGTGCCGTCAGAAGCATTCACGGTGCCAGCTCGTGAGATCTGTTGGTAATGCAGATCCGCGAATTCAGCCCGCCGCGCATTGTAGGCGGTGGTGTTCATGTTGGCGAGGTTGTTGGAGATCGTTTCGACGCGCAGTTGCTGCGCGCTCATCCCCGTGGCGGCGATTTTGAGTGCACGCATGGTTATCTCCTATGATTTCATAAGGTTGTCGATGGCCGCGCGGATGCGCTTATCTTCGTTATCGAGGAAGCTTTGCCCCATTTCATAAGCACGCTGCACTTCGATCATCCGGGCCAGTTGGTGGATGGTGTTGACGTTCGACCCTTCAAGGAACCCTTGCAGAACCTGCGCGCCTGCAGCCGGCAATGTCTCTCCTTCCACGCGGAACATCACGCCGTCCTCGCGCAGGATTTGAGCCTCCTCATCAGGGACAAATAGCCCGATCTGACCAAGCTGCTGTCCATCTGCGCTTAGCGTTCCATCCGCACCAAAGGAGATGCTTTCTGCGTCACCCGGAACGAACATCGGCGCCTGGCCTGCATCCAGAACCCGGTAGCCATCGGCCGTCACGAGATCACCTTCAGCATTGGGGGTAAAGTTCCCCGCCCGAGTGAGCCGGTTGCCCGCAGGTGTTTCCACCATGAAGAAACCATCGCCCTCAATCGCGAGATCAAAACTGCCATTGGTCTGGCTCATTGTGCCCTGTTCGAGGGAGGTGTTGCGGATATTCGCACGCCCCATCGAGAGGCTTTCTTGGCCTGGAGCTGATTTGACATACTCCGAGAAGATCAACCCCTCCGAGCGATAGCCGGTTGTCGCAGAGTTTGCGATATTGTTCGCCACGGCCTGCATTTCGTTCAGCAACCCGGACTGGCGCGACAACGTGGTATAGCCGATAGAACCCATTACAGTCCTCCTGTTCCCTGAATGAGGGGAATAATATGACCAGTAAAGAAGGCGACGAGCGTCTGCGTCATGGTTGCCATCGTCAGCCAGAAAACGACGAGGATGCCCGTGAGCTTAGGAACAAACGTCAGCGACATTTCCTGAATGGACGTCAGCGCCTGAAACAGACCAACCGTTAGGCCGATCACCAGTGCGGTGATGAGAATGGGCAGCGACATAGTAATCGCCGCCAGAATTCCCTGACGCAAAGTGTCGTAGAATATGCCTTCGGTCAGCATGGCTTAGACCGGCATCCGCAGGATTTCCTGATAGGCTTCGACGACCTTGTTGCGCACCGTTACTGCGGTTTCGACTGCAAGCTCGGTTTGGGCCAGCGCCTGTACCAGCTGATGGGGGTCTGCGCCGCCGGTCATGGACTGGACCGAAACCTGCTCGCTGTGGGCGAGCGTGTTGGTGAAGTCTTGAAAGCTGGTCTTGGCCTGCTCTTGCAGGGAGGCCGGGTTGTAGTCCGGATCAACCTTAGTAGCGGGACGAGCTGCGGCATAGCCGGAGGTGGCGGTAAGCGAACGAATATCCATTCTGGATCTCCAATCTGTTCAGGTTAGCGGCGTAAAAGATCCATCAGGGAGGACGACATTTGTCGTGTCTGATCGAACATTTTCAGGTTTGCCTCATAGGTACGCTGCGCTTCGCGCGCGTCCGCGATTTCGATCATCAGATCGACATTCGACCCCTCGTAGTGGCCAGTTTCATCGGCCAGTGGATGAGAGGGGTCGTAAACTTGCTCCAGTTCACTACGGTCGAGCGAAACGCGACCGACTTTGACTTGGCTTACGTCCGTTTCCAGATCACGCACCGCCTGAAAGGATACGGTTTTGCGGCGGTAGCCCGGAGTATCTGCGTTAGAGATGTTCTCCGATACATGGGTGAGGCGCGCAGCTTGAGCGCGCAGGCCACTGGCTGTGACGGACAGGGATTTGGAAAAGTCGCTCATTTCTCAGTCTCCTTGATTAGCTGCGGCCAAGGCTGGCGCGCAGCACGTTCATGGATGATCGGTACACAGCCAATGCGCGGTCATGTTGCCGCTTGGCTTCGATACCGTTGAGGATTTGCTCCTCAAGTGAGACGGAGTTACCGTTGGGGTCTACGGCCGAATCGTCCGTGGTGACCGCCCAATCAAACCCTGAGCCATTTGCGCCATTGATGTGCGAACTGCGCGAGGCAATCATGTCGCCCTGCGCTTCGCCTGCAGCAAAGACTTCTTTGAAGGGTTTAATATCCTTCGCGAGATACCCGGGGGTATCCGCGTTTGCGATATTTTCCGAGACAAGCGCCTGACGCTTGCCCGCATGAGTCGCCATTGAATAGGCGATATTAAAAACATTCAGTCTTTCGAACACCGGGGCTTCTCCCTCGATCAATTTCAATCAAGGCTTAACCCTGATTCCTTTAGAAATTGTTTTCAGAGGAATGTTGGAGAACCCGCAGATGATGAAATCGATCCAGGCGCTCAGTCAGGAACTGGCCAATACTCGCCTTGCTGCCCCCATGGGGCGGGTGACAGGTATTTCGGGTGGCGAGATCGAAGTGTCCGGCCTTGAGACACAGGCTCGCATTGGGGATCGACTTGTTCTCCGGCGCGGCAAAAAGGATGATCTCCATGGCGAGGTGCTGGCGATCGGTGCCAATCATATTCGAATGTTGCCGGATACTGCGCCGGAACGTGCCTCCATAGGGGATGCGGTGCTTCTCTTTGAAACACCTGAATTTGCGCCGGATAACAGCTGGATCGGCCGCGTCATTGATCCCTTTGGCGAGCCTTTGGACGGCAAACCTATGCTGCGTGGGGTCGAGAGCCGTGATCTGATGGAAAGCCCTCCCAAAGCCGCAGCCCGTCGTGGCTTGGGCAAGCGCCTCTCGACCGGGCTTGCCATCCTCAATACGGTGCTTCCCATCGTGACAGGCCAGAGGATTGGTCTTTTTGCGGGATCGGGTGTCGGGAAATCAACCTTGATGGCGCAGTTGGCGCAAAACATGGAAGCCGACGTCGTTGTTATGGCATTGATTGGCGAACGTGGGCGCGAGGTGAATCACTTCGTTAAGGAGGTACTTGGGCCGGAGGGGATGAAGCGTGCGGTTGTCGTGGCGGCAACCTCTGATCAGTCTGCTTTGGTACGCAGACGCTGCGCGTGGTCGGCGATGTCAGTGGCAGAACATTTCCGTGATCAGGGCTTAAACGTACTTTTTATGGCCGATTCCATTACGCGGTTTGCTGAAGCTCATCGTGAAATTGCTGTTGCTTCTGGTGAGGCACCAGCCCTTCGTGGTTTCCCGCCTTCGGTGACGCCATTGATTACGGGACTTTGCGAACGCGCTGGACCCGGCCTGGAAGGTCAGGGCGACATTACTGCGGTATTCAGCGTTCTTGTCGCCGGCTCCGACATGGATGAACCCATTGCCGATATTCTGCGCGGGGTTTTGGATGGCCACATTGTACTGAACAGGGAGATTGCGGAACGCGGGCGATTCCCAGCCATCGATGTTTCACGCTCCGTTTCGCGCAGCCTGCCTGCGGCAGCGACAAAAGAAGAAAACGAGATGATTTTGGCGGTCCGCAAGTTCCTTGGCGCTTATGAGCAATCCGAGGTGATGATCCGTGCGGGCCTGTATTCAGAAGGCAATGACCTAGTGCTGGATCAGGCGGTCAAAATCTGGCCGGAGCTAGATTCCTTTTTTGGACGCAACGAAACCGACGGCACCCAAGGAAGTTTCAACCGTTTGGCGCTCTTGTTGCGGCGTGCTGGCGGCGGCCGATAGTGGTATTTGATCGCCTGAAGCGGTAGCAACTGGCCTGCAAGGGCGGCACAGCTGAGCCATGGCTGCCCAACATCAATTCAAATTTAGCCGATCAGATAGAAAAACGCCCCATGAAACTGGGGCGTTTTTCATTTTGTCAGACTTTGAAGGCTCAGCTACGCAACATCATCAATGCCGCACTACCAGAGCTGTATCCGCTGCTGATATTGTTCATTTGCGAGCGCGTCAGGTACATGTTGACCAGCTCATCCATCTTATCGCGAGAAATGAACTCTGAAGGTTTGTCAGTGCCCAGCACTTGTTCTGCCTTGCGCCGATATACCCCAACAGCCTGATCGATATCCATTTGTCCGACTTCCTTGGGTAGGCCAAGAGCGACCTGCATGAACTCTGTCATCGCTTGCTGGCCCATGATCGTGTACCATTGCGAATTGGCGCTGGGGCCATCATCTTCGTCGTTCATAGTCCGCAATTTTTCCAATGCCTCTTCAAATTCTTTTTCAGCATCGGTTTCATCACTTTGGAACAGGATATCTAACTCCCGTTCAGCGATCTGAGAGTAATAGGTGATGAAAAATTCGCTTTCACCAGCGGCCTCGGCGTTGGTTCTGTAGGCCTCGCTCACGGCGCCCATCTGGTAGGGGCCGGTCAGTTCCTTGAGATCATCGGTCCCGAAAATTTCGACCGCTTTTTCTTTATAGATTGCAAGCTGCTCTTCGACTGTCAGCGCTTCAAAGGTCTCACCCGGTTCAAGCCCTGACGACACATCAAGAGCCGTATTCAGGAAACGAGGCACACCTGTTTGGCCCATGATACTGTACCAACCTGCGTCAACTGCTGCAGTGTCAGCCGCATCTGTGTCTCCTCCGTCAACCGCATCTTCCTTACCAAATGAGAATTTCAGGATCGTTTCTACGGTGCGGAGATTGCCCGAAATTTCACTGCTTCTCATGCCGGCTTCGGCCGCATTCTCTCGATACGTGTTCAACGTAGCGTCCAAGTTGGCGGCACTGGCAAAGATGTTTGGATCATCGGTACCAAACACTTCGATCGCTTTTTCCCGATAAATCCGCATCGCGTCACTGGTGTTGCGCGTCGCGATATCGTCAGGCAGTTCGAGGGCAACTTTCATAAATTCTGCCAATGGCTCTTGGCGCGAGATGAAGTCCCATTCCTCATTCAATGCGGCGTCGCGAGACACCATCTGATCAAGGATATGCTCTGATAGTTTTGCGATCTTGGCGATTTCAGCTGCGTCATCTCCGTCAACCGTGGCGCGTGTTTTAAACGCAGAAACGATGATTCCCTTATTCTCTCCAGAGAAGAACACGGTCGGATCTTCGGTGCCAAAAACAACCTGTGCGCGTTCGCGGTAGAGTTGGATACGTTCATCTTCCTCGAGGCCCGCAGCACCTGCCGGGATACGTAATGTTGTGTCAAAGAATTCTCGCAACGTATCGCGCTGAACGATGTCCTGCCATTGATCCTCGACAGAGGTTACGCCGGGTACGTCATCGCCCTTCCCATTGATCTCTTTCATCGAGAGATCAAATTCTCGCAGCGCACGCTCTTTCACGCTGAGTTGTGATACATCGTCTTCGTCCGGCTCGCCGAAGACTTCGATCATGGCGCGTTTGGCAAACAAAGCCGTGCGCATCGTTTCATCAACTTCGCCAACGGCTTCTTCAAACGAGGCAGACTGGAACTTGTCAATCACCGCCTGCATGGCTTTGCTGTCGCTGGTCATCGGGGACTGCCCGGGACCAAACCCAAATGCGTTGGAGAACTCAACGTAGCGCTCGTCATTCATCGTGTTGGCAAGCGCATCGCTGGCAGATGTGCCTTCGTTGAGCGCACGTTGCAGCAGGGCGCGATAGTTGATCTCCTCCTCAAGACCAAACGCCTTAACCGCCACCTGAAGCAGGCGGCGGTCGTTCAGTAAATCCTCGCTGGAGGTAACTCCGCCGATGTTCTCGGCGAAGTATTCACTGTCGTTTTTCAAGCTTCCCGACTTGACGAAGGCATCGTATTGCCGGTCATAGGTCGATTGCAGAAAATTCCAGCCCGCAACCCCTGATGAAGGAATGAGCGGTGTATAGGTCATTGCGCTCTGACGGCCATGAGCCGTTCCTCCCGGGGTAACAAAGCACGCAATGCTTTGAGGCAACGGTAGTGGTTGTTGCTGATCACAGCTTCGGTTGCTTCTGACAGGGCCGCACGGCTGTCCGGGTCGGTGAAGACCTGGCTCAACTCTTCGATCCGCCGCAGCATTGGCAGACGATCCTCTTCGGGATCGACATCACCTGACAGCACCAGCTGTGCTGCATAGCAAACCCGGCGTACCGGCGTATTCGCTTGTTCTGGATGAATCGCGTCCCGTAGGCGCAGGATATGCGCATCAGGGGTGACGATCGACAAGCGACTGCGGCGATCTCCGTTTTCGATTACGGCTCCATTGACCAGGACACGCTCTTTAGGGGCGAGTTTAAGGACCAATCCACTCATTTTCAGGACGCTCCGCTTCTAAGGCCACGCATGATGGCTGTGTTGATTTCGACCAGCGGCTGCACTGACGCCTTACGGGCCAGAACTTTGCTGCTGTGTTCACGCGTGAAGCGAGCCAGATGAAACAGGCGTTGTTTCAACTCGTCCGGCAGTTTGTTGCCGTCCTTGGCCAAATCCGAAGTGAAGAGTGTCCAGAGTTTGCGATTGTCGGAAACCGCTGCGACAAGATCCTTGAATCCATCCGAGCCCTTGCCATTCGCCACGATCATTCGATGTGTGATACGGGCAAGGATTTCATACTCGGTGTTCCGTGCTGTACGGGTCGGGGCTTTTGCCGCCGCATAGGCGCTCTTCGCCTTTAGAAGGGCATTCACGTGTTATCCTAACGTATTATTTTTCACTGATTCTCAGAGAAGTAAGGTAGTTGGGGCGCTGTTAAGCGCCCCAACTCAAAGGCGGATTTAGCGGAAGAGCTGCAGCAGTGAGCCCGGCGCTTCGTTCGCAATGGTCAGCGACTGCACTGCGAGTTCCTGCTGGGTTTGCAGGGCCGAGAGGCGAGCAGATGCTTCTTCCATGTCGGTGTCGGTCATTGTCGAGACACCCATGGTCATGGAGTCGACCAGGTTGCTTACGAATTCGGACTGATCGTCGAGACGAGCGGAGTCGGCACCAAGAGCCGCAGCACCGGTAATAGCTGTCTGCAGGAAGGTCTCGATCTCAGCGAGTGCAGAGGCTGCAGAGGCAGTGTCGGTGATCGCGGTCAGCGAAGAGGAAAGATCCAGATCACCTTCAAAATCGACGGAGTCGATGGTGATTTCAACTGCGGAGACTGTACCACCTGCGCCGACACGGTCCAGCGAGGCCAGAACGCCTACGTTGGTCGCGCCGTTGCCGTCAACATCGGACGCCAGCAGGTTGGCGCCGTTGAATTGTGCAGCGGAGATGATTGCGGCGACCTGATCAACCTTGGACGAAATGTCGTCCTGGATCTTGCCGTGATCAACGTTTTCGGACTGAGCGGAGACGATCAGTTCTTTGATTTCGGTGAGTTTTTCGACGATCTGTTCGGCGCCTGCGGATGCGACGGCAACGGTTGCCTCGCCGATGGACAGGCCTTCTTCGATCGCTTCAAAGCCCGCGATGTCGGATTCCATGGTTTTGGAGATCGCCCAAACGGCTGCGTTGTCTTTCGCAACGCCAATTTCCTTACCGGTGGAGATGGCTTTCTGGGTGTCGTTCAGGTCGGTGTTCACAGACTTGAGGGTCTGCAGAGCAACCATTGCACCATTGTTCGTCAGAATGCTGGACATAGCATGAGTTCCTTTGATTTAGGGCACTTTAGCCCTTGATTTGGTAATCCCAGCTCCGTTGCCGGAGCTCTCTCTGTCGTCGTTCTGACTGTGCTTCACCGTTCGGTTTCCGCGCCACCTCGCTTGAGATGCAAGGTGACATTGGCGTATTAGGTGCTAAGAGAGTGCTAAAGGCGCAATTTGCATTTTTAAAATTGTCCAGACCTCTGACGGCGTTACGCACGCTTCTCCAGTTTCAGGCTGCCTGTGGTGGCAAAACGGGTGCGTTGACCAGATTGATTGTACACCTCCAGACCCTTTCTCACCTTGCGCAGTTCAGACATACGGTTTGCGACCGCCTTGATGCCCTGCATCGCGCTGCCGAGCAGAGCTTGATTGCGGGTGACTTTGTTTTGCACGGATTCGAGTGCGCCGCTTTCCAGATCCGTGATGTTGTTGAGGCGATCAAACAGATCTTCTTTGCGTGCGAGAATATCTTCAAGTTTATGGAGTTCGCCATTGGTCAATGCACCGCGCTCTTCTTCCAGCAGCGTGTCGAGCGCATTGATAATGGCTTGCGGGGTTTGATCGGTAAGTGCGCTCATTCTTGAGAGTCCTTCAGTGAGTTGTAGATTGATTCTGCGAGCCCAATGCCGCCAGCTTCTGCCATTGCGCGTGCCTGCTCATTGACCAGAAGGCCAGCAAACTGATCTTCACCAGCGCCGCCACCAAAGGCTTCAGGCGCTTTTCCGAGACCAGCGGCTTTGAGCATTTCAGAAAGAAAGGAGGCTTCGAGATCAATCGCAGCCTGCCGCAACGCTTGATCTTTTGGATCGTTGGCTTGCGGATATGGGACCGCCGTTACGGGCGTCGAAACATGTGTTACGGGCATTTTGCCTCAGTCCTGATACTGTGTCGAATTCTTCGATATTTTTCAGTTTCGCGAAAAGCGGTTAAAAATGCCGTAACCGATTTCATTTATTCAGGATGCACACGAGATAGAACATCCGGTGGATCATGATTACGAAAATCCTTACGACTCAATCAGTTGGCAGTACGCCTGCTGAGTCGTCAAAGCGAACAGACCCGGCGCGCCGGGGCGGTGATTCATTCGAGTCCGTCCTCGCCCGCAAAGCAAACGAACAAGATCAAAACTCCTCCAAAGGAACAGTTGAGGCAGACGCCCCAACTGGTGAAGAGGCTAAGTCACAAGAGGTGAATGGTGATCAGTTAGCTGATGAACCAGCACCTGAATCTGAATCAGCACCCGCTTCTGAGGAGACCTTCCCCTTTGAGTCATCTGATAAAGATGCTGAAGCTGACCCGCTTGTTGTGGGTAACAGCACGGCCGAAGAGGGCGAGACCTCCTCAGATGTGCATACGGAGACAGATCCCGAGTTTCACACATCAGAAGAGAGCGATGCTGCTGAAATAGTAGCAGAGGCCGGGGCAGTTGCAGTACAAGCGCCGCTTGCGCAGACATCGACTGTAACTGAAGAATCGGCAGTCGAAACGCCTTCTAAAACAGAAGCTTTGCCTCGCACGATGCCACAGGCAGAAGCGGAGATTGAAGACAGTCAGCCCATTGCCACCCGTGCAGGTCCTCTGTCTGATACGCAGGAACGCAATGGAACGTCCGTACTTTTGAACGCGCAGCGTGAAGAGGTGCGTCAGCAGCGAGTGATCGGTCCGACGCCACCTGAGACGAAAGGGCAGCCGGTCGTTCAAACGCAAGCTATGACGTCAGCCGAGGCTTTGAAAACAGCTCCTCCAGTTGAGGTGGGCAAAGAAGAAATTCGTGCTCGGGATATGCCTCTGACTGCAGTGCAGGCTCAGGCGGCGACCACGGTTGTGAGCGCTCGGGCTCAAATAAGCGCAGGCGACACGAGGCAGTTGCATTCGGCTGCAAACGGGACGGCTCAGACCTTGGCAACAGCCCAAGCTCAACTGAGCGACACCGTCCTCAAATCAAGCTCCGCCGTGGTCACGAGCCTTATGGGCACAGGCGATGCGGCGAAAGTTGGTGAGGATATCCTAACCCAGCGTGGAGCAGAAAGCTTTGCTCTGCCACAGCTGCTGGCGGAGGCATCGGTGCGATCAGGGGCGTCTAGCTTTCGTGCTGAAACACCGCGTCATGTCGCACAACAACTTGCAGAAGCCGTCGCGACTGGCGGCAAGCGCAATGTGGACGTGACTCTGAACCCGCGTGAGTTGGGGCATGTGAACATGCGCGTGATGACCACTGATGTGGGTGTCACGGTCACCATCAATGCGGAACGCCCGGAAACCGAAGATCTGATGCGGCGGCATATTCAGGATTTGGCCCGCGAGTTCAAAGAAATGGGCTTTTCTGACATCTCTTTCCAGTTTGGTTCTGACGCGCAGGCGGGCCAATCCGAAGATGGTGATGGCAATGGCGGCGCAGGTGGATCGGGTCTTCAGGGTGAAGGCGACGCTGTCGAGGAGACGCAGTCTGGCCTTCCATTGTCACAACAATTGAACATCGCAGCCGACCGGCTGGATATAAGGATATAAGAGCATGACCACTCCAGTTACAGGCGCAGGTACCCAGCAAACGGCCAATGGCGGCGCGGCCGCAGGCAAACAATCTGCGACCAGCGCGCTCACATCAGATTTTGAAACGTTCTTGCGGCTGATGACGACTCAGGCAAAGTATCAGGATCCACTGGAGCCGATGGATTCGTCTGATTACACAGCGCAGCTGGCTCAGTTCTCGTCGGTCGAACAGCAGGTTCTGACCAATGAAACGCTGACCAGTATGCTGACGGCTCTGTCGCTTTCCAACATGTCTCAATTGACCGGTTGGGTCGGCAAAGAAGTGCGTGCGCAAGCCGCGGCTCACTTTGATGGATCGACTCCTATTTCTGTGGCACCGAATCCGGCTGCAGTCGCGGATAAGGTGGAAATGGTCATCTATGACGCCGAGGAAAATGAGGTTGGGCGGGTCGAATTGCCTGTCTCTGCCGAGCCTTACCAGTGGAATGGTAAGGACGGGGAGGGCGAAACCTTGCCCGAGGGATCTTATACCTTTGTGATTGAGAGCTCGTCCAAGGGTGAAGTGATCCTCTCAGAAGTTGCGGAAGTCTATGGCGTTGTTGAGGAAACTCAAAACGTGAATGGTGAAGTGGCCTTGATCCTCGAGAGCGGAAGCGCCATCCTCGCCACCTCGGTTACTGCGTTGCGTGACCCGGATACGCCGTCTGGCAGTTCCTGATCCGCAGCATTAACCGGGCCTCATGATCGCCGGGGCAGGTGGTGATCCGTTCAGCGGAGCGTTCTTGCCTCTATCTGCGCAACACGAGATCCAGACAGCCCTGTTTCGCCATCTGGCGCAGCAGGGCTGGTCTATGTCTGCCCCTGTTGTGTTGACGGGTGGACGCAGCAACTATGTCTGGCGGTCAGGCGACAGAGTGGTGAAACTCTATCGAGAGGGCTGTCAGAACCCGCTATTTGCCAATGAGTGGGGACGCGAAAGATCTGTGCTATTGGCGCTCAATGGAACCGGTATGGCACCCCGTTATCTGGCGCATGGAACGTGGCAGGGGCGGGCATGGCTTATTTATCGTCATGTCGCGGGTTCGCGCTGGCATGAAGATGCGGGTCATGTAGCGCGGTTGTTGGGCATTCTGCATGACCAAACGGCGCTTCCGGATCTTCCAGCAGGCCGCAATGGATCTCGTGCGTTGACAGAGCAAACGCGTGAGATTCTTGCGCAGTGTTCTACGGACGCAGGTTTAGTGTCGATGGCCCCGCGGGGTGTGGTGCCGCCGACATCGCAGGTTTGCCTGATCCATGGCGATCCGGTACCCGGGAATCTCGTGGCTCATGATGGCACTTTGACTTTGATCGACTGGCAATGTCCGCAGCTGGGTGATCCGGCAGAAGATTTGGCAATGTTTCTCTCTCCCGCAATGCAGCACCTTTATCGCGGGCGTGTGTTGTCATCTGAGGAAGAGGCGCAGTTTGGTTTAGCTTATCCGGATCGCAGGGTGGTGGCGCGCTATTACGCGCTGAAACCTTGGTTCCACTGGCGGATGGCGGCGTATTGTGCGTGGCGCGGGGATCGGGAGGCGTGTGATCTGGAAGTGGCCGAGCTTCAATCGAGCAGGCTCAGGAGCCCATAGGCAGGCGGCATCAGCAGACGTCTGGCGCGCCCCAACGGGAAGCGAGGCAGGCGCTGCAGGACCTTTGAATAGGGCATATCGGGGGTGTTACCCTGTACGAGTTGCGCCAGAAGCGCGCCGGAATAGCTGCCCATGGCAACACCATTGCCGTGATAGCAAAGCCCCGCGAACAAACCCTGATGCTCTGGAACGGACCCCACAAAAGGCACGAGGTTTCGCGAAAGGCAGACCATCCCAGACCAGCTATGTGTGGTTTCCACATGCTTCCACTTCGGAAACAACCCTTCAAAATGGCTACGCAGTAGGGCGCGAATCTTTTGCTCGGAGCGGGGTGAAGACGTCAGCCCTCCGCGCATCCCGAACAGAAATCGCCCATCCGGCATCAGGCGAAAATAATGCAGCATATGGCGTGTGTCGTAGGTCATCTGCGCCGATGTCCAACTCTGCATCGCCTGTTCGTCCGGTGTGATGGGCCGCGTGACCATCACTGTGGACTGTGCTGGCATGTAGCGGCCGGCGAGCCAATCGGGCAGGTTTTCGCTGGAATATCCGTTGGTTGCGATGACCATCTGTGCGGCGCGCAACTGACCTCTTGGCGTGACAGCGTGCCAGTGTTTGCCGTCATGGTGCAGGCTGATCGCAGGGCTGTTCTGATAGAGATCTGCACCTGCTGATTGTGTAGCATCTGCCAAACCAAAGAGATATTTACGTGGATTGAGCGCAAAACCTACAGGGGTGGTGAGCGCGCCGTGAAAGTTTCCGCCCAGACCCTGGGCAGCCAGTTGAGGGGCGTCGACGAACTCGGATCGCGTGTCTTCCGCCTCTCGCATCAGAGCGGTGCGGGCCTTGGCGGAATGCGCCATGACGGTTTCGCCCTGTGAATGTGTATCCGCATCAATCCCATGGCGGGCGATCAGCTGTTCTACCAAGTGGACGGCGGCCTCCTCGCCCGCCTGATAGACCTGTGTTTCCTGACTGCCGTGCAGGCGCGACATGGCGCGCGCGCCAAGCTTTGCGCCGCCGAGGCAACAAAATCCGCCATTGCGCCCTGATGCGCCCCAACCGGGTGATTCGGCTTCCAGGACTGCAACCCTCAGCCCCGCCTCCGACATATGCAGTGCGGCCGAAAGCCCGGTGAAACCGCCACCGATGATCGCCACATCAACGGTCTGATCCCCCTGAAGCTGTGGCCAGATGGGCGCAGAGCAGGTCTCATCCCACCAGCAGGTGCTGCGTGGACCTGCCCCATAGGCGTAGTCGGAAAAGATGCGGCGCATCATGCGGTGCGCACCGCTTCCTGTTCTTCGCGCCGCTGCTTCACCAATGCTCGTTTGCTAATGAGCGATGCGCTGATCACGCCGACAGTGACGATGCCGATCATAATGGTCGAGAGCGCATTGATCTCCGGGCTGACACCGAGCCGCACGGCCGAGAAGATCTTGATCGGCAGGGTCGTCGCGGCTGGGCCGGTTGTGAAAGAAGCGATCACCAGATCATCAAGCGACAGGGTGAAGGCCAAAAGCCAGCCGGAGACCACGGCAGGTGCGATAATTGGCAGTGTGACCAAGCGGAATGCTTGTGCTTGAGAGCATCCGAGATCCAGCGCCGCCTCTTCCAGAGAACGATCAAATGTCGCAAGCCGTGAAGAGACCACAACGGAAACGTAACACATGGCAAACGTGGTATGTGCCAGCACAATTGTCAGCACACCACGGTCCAAGCCGATGCCGATGAACAGCAACAAGAGCGACAGGCCGGTGATCACTTCAGGCATGACCAAAGGCGCGTAGATCATGCCGGAAAACAACGTCCGGCCCATAAAGCGTCCGCCGCGCACCATGACGTAAGCCGCCATGGTTCCAAGCACGGTGGCGATGGTTGAAGAGAATACTGCAACCTTTACGGTAACCCATGCGGCTTGCAGCATGGCCTCATTCTGCATCAGCTCGCCGTACCATTTGGTCGAAAAGCCTGCCCAGACCGTCACCAGTTTGCTTTCATTGAAGGAAAACAGGATCAGGATCAGCATCGGAATATAGAGGAAGGCAAAGCCAAGCGTCAGCGAGACCACATTGAATGCGCTCAGACGTTTCATGCGTCGCCCTCCTGTTCTTTTTGCTGATTGCGTTGGAACAAAACGATCGGCACCACGAGGATCAATAGCAGGATCACTGCAACCGCGCTTGCCACCGGCCAATCGCGATTGGAGAAGAACTCCTCCCACAGCACTTTGCCGATCATTAGCGTGTCAGATCCGCCGAGCAACGAAGGGATCACAAATTCGCCCATTGCCGGGATAAAGACGAGGAAACAGCCCGCGATGATGCCCCCTTTGGACAGGGGTATGGTCACCAGCCAGAACGCCGATAGGCGCGAACAGCCCAAGTCCTCGGCCGCCTCGATCAGGCTGTCGTCCATCCGTTCCAGCGCCGCATAGATCGGCAGAATCATAAACGGCAGATAGGTGTAGACGATGCCGATATAGACGGCGGTGGTGGTGTTCAGGATCTGCAGAGGTTCGGATACAAGGCCGGTCCACATCAGGAACTGATTGAGGAAGCCTTCGTTCGACAGGATGCCCTTCCACGCATAGACACGGATCAGGAATGAGGTCCAAAACGGCAGAATCACCAGCATCATCAGCGTCGGTCGCCATTCTTCGGGCGCGCGCGCCATGCCATAGGCGATGGGGTAGCCCACGATCAGCGTTAGCAGGGTCGATGTCAGCGCGATCTGAAGGCTACTGAGATAGGCTTTCCAGTAAAGGTCGTCCTCGATGAGCCATGTAAAGTTCTCAAAATCCAGTTCTGCGAAGAACGCGCGAATGCCCTCAGCCCACTCGAACTGTGGGACATAGGGGGGGCGCGCGATAGCCGCATCCGAGAGCGAGATTTTAAGGACGATGATGAAGGGCACCAAAAACAGTGCCAAGAGCCAGACGTAGGGAACAGCGATCAGGAAAAAACGGCGCATCACTCACCCAGCAAGACGCCGCCGGTGGCTGTCCAGGACAGCCAGACGGTGTCTTCCCATGTGTAGGCACGACGCGAAATGCGGCGGGTGTTGGCGGTTTGTGCCTTGATCACATCGCCGGTGGGCAGTTCGACGTGGTAGGTCGAGAGGTTGCCGAGATAGGCGATATCCAAGACCTTGCCCTGCACGGCATTATCGGCGCTTTCGGGTTTGTCGGCGCTGATGGTGACTTTCTCAGGGCGGATCGCCAGATGTGCGGTTTCGCCATCAGAGATTGTGTTGGGGGATTTTACGACCAAAGGTGCGGCACCCTCGCGCCAGTGCAGCGCGTATACGCCTTCACCAGTTGCGGTAACCGTGCCCTCGATCAGATTAACGTCGCCAATGAAATCAGCGACATAGACGGAATTTGGTGCCTCGTAAATATCTGCAGGTGTGGCGACTTGCATCACCTTGCCATTGTCCATCACGGCGACCCGGCTCGCCACTGTCATGGCTTCTTCCTGATCGTGGGTAACGATCACAAAGGTGGTGCCGGTCTTTTCCTGAATGTCCATCAGTTCGAACTGGGTTTCTTCGCGCAGTTTCTTATCGAGTGCGCCGAGCGGCTCATCCAAGAGCAACAGTTTGGGTGCTTTTGCGAGACTGCGGGCCAGTGCCACCCGTTGGCGTTGTCCGCCGGAAATCTGATGCGGTTTGCGACGGGCGAATTTTTCCAGCCGGGTCAGGCGTAGCATCTCTTCGACGCGTGCGTTGATATCATTGCGGGGCAGGCCTTCGCGTTTCAGGCCAAAGGCGATGTTTTCCCAGACACTAAGGTGAGGAAATAACGCATAGGACTGGAACATCATGTTCACAGCGCGTTGGTTTGGGGGAACGGGTGCGATATCTTGCCCGGCAAGGAAAATCTTGCCTTCTGTTGGGGCTTCAAAGCCTGCAAGCATCCGCATCATTGTGGTTTTTCCACAGCCAGACGGACCCAATAGCGCAAAGAACTCGCGCTCAAAAATGTCGATGGTCAGGTCGTCGATTGCAGTGAAATCGCCAAAGCGTTTGGTCACATTCTGGAATTGGATCAGCGGCTTAGCCTGCGGATCGGTCCAGGGTTCAAATACCGGTATTGCCAAGTCTGCCCCCATGCGGGCGGCCCAAAGCCTGCCCGTCGTCTTCTGTCAGTCGGGGCAGGGCGCCTGTGTACGCCGCCCTGCCGGAGGTTCGGTCTGATGGGTCTCAGGTGCCGGATTTCACACGGGTCCACAGGCGTGTCACCACGCGCTGTACTTTCTGCGGATATGGACCTTTGATGTAAGTATTTTCCATCGCAGCGGCAGAGGGGTAGATCGCCGGATCTCCGATCACGTCTTCGGCCAGAAACTCTTGCGAGGCTTTGTTGCCATTGGCGTAATACACATAGTTCGATGCGGCAGCCATATTCTGAGCGTCGAGGATGAAGTTCAGAAACTTATGCGCTCCGTCCGGGTTGGGTGCGTCCGTTGGAATGGCCATCTGATCGAACCACATCAACGCACCCTCAGATGGGGCGTTGTAAGCGATTTCCACACCGTTATCAGCCTCGGCCGCGCGGTCGCGGGCTTGCAAAATGTCACCGGACCAGCCGAAGGCGACGCAAATATCGCCATTCGCGAGCGCATTGATATATTCAGAAGAGTGGAATTTCTGCACATAGGGGCGCACGGCTTCCAGCACGCCTGCTGCCTGCTCCAGATCGTCTTTTTCGTGGCTGTTGGGGTCTAGCCCGAGATAGGTCAGTGCGGCAGGGATCAACTCATCCGGGGCATCAAGGAAATGCACGCCGCATTCGGATAGCTTTTCCATGTTGGCGGGGTCAAAGACCAGCGAGAGACTGTCGATCGGGGCATCTTCGCCAAGGGCCTCGGTCACTTTGCCGAGATTGGTCCCCATGCCTGTGGTGCCCCACATGTAGTTGATCGAATAATCGTTGTTTGGATCAAAACGCGCGGTGCGATCCTGAATGACGTCCCAGACATTGCCGTAGTTTGACAGCTTGTCCTTGTCGATCTTCTGGAACACACCCGCTTGGATCTGGCGCTGCAGGAATGAGCCGGTGGGCACCACCACGTCATATCCAGAACCACCGGCGAGCATCTTGGTCTCAAGCAGCTCATTGGAATCGAAAACGTCATAGATCAGGTCAATGCCGGTCTCTTCTTCGAATTTCGCCAACAGCGATTCGTCGATGTAGTCGGACCAGTTGTAGACGCGCACTTGCTCAGCCGAAGCGGCGGCTGCGACGCTGAGTGCGATGGCGGACACGATGGTGGCCGTTGTGATTTTCATGAGAATCTCCCCTGTGCATACCGGCGTCTTTTCCGTCCGGCTGTGGGCTATTTTGATCAAGTTTTGCCTCATCCGGCAAGACACTTTATGTTTTCATCTGTATTTCCTTCGTGCAAGCTGTCCGAAAATGAGAAGGATCCAAGCCCGGTGAATGTGCCAAATCCGCCATCCGTTTCCCCCGTCGAAGGGGCCGCAAAACTCCCCGCGCATGAGCAAGTTTATCAGCGTCTGCGGGCGCAGATATTGTTTGGTGAACTGGCGCCGGGGCAGGCGGTGACGATTCAGGGTCTGGTGGAGGCATTGGACAGCGGCATGACACCTGTGCGTGAAGCGATCCGCAGATTGATCTCTGACGGGGCGCTGGTGTTTCAGGGAAATCGTCGCGTTTCTGTTCCTGAACTTCGTGCAGAAGATGTGGATGAGCTTATTTTTGCAAGAAAAACAATGGAATGTGAGTTGGCCCGTCGTGCTGCAACCCGTATTCCTGCGCCTGCTGTAGACGCGCTAGAAGCGCTCGATCTGCAATTGGATGTCGCCATAGCCAACGGTGATGTGGCCGGGTATCTGGCGCTCAACTACGAGTTCCACAGCAGGCTCAATACCCATGCGGATGCGCCGATCCTTGCGGATCTGGCGGATCGTCTCTGGCTGCGCTTTGGCCCGTCGCTTCGGGTGGTCTGCGGACGCTTTGGCACACAGAGCTTTCCAGACCGTCATAAAGACATCCTTGAAGGCCTGCGTAAAAAAGATGCGGATCTTGTCGCGCTGGCGATGGAACGGGACGTCTTGCAGGGCATGGAGCAGGTTCGAGCGGGGCTGACTCCGATCAACTGATTCGATTGACAGTGTGATTTTTGATCATATTCTGGACGAAAGCTTCCCGTTCAGGAGTGTCATCAATGACGACGATTACCAACCATCTGCCGACCGCAGAACTGCAGGCGCTGGATGCGGCGCACCACATGCACCCTTTCACCGCAAACGGCGGTCTGGCGCAGAAGGGCGCGCGGGTCATCACGCGCGCCAATGGCGTCACTCTGACCGATAGCGAAGGTCACGAGATCCTTGATGCGATGGCGGGACTTTGGTGCGTCAATATTGGCTACGGTCGCGACGAACTGGCCGAGGTGGCAGCGCGCCAGATGCGCGAACTGCCGTATTACAACACCTTCTTTCAGACCACCCATGTGCCTGCCATTGCGCTCGCGGCAAAGATCGCTGAACTGGCGCCGGGCGATCTGAACAATGTGTTCTTTGCCGGTTCCGGTTCCGAGGCTAATGACACCAACATTCGCATGGTGCGTCATTACTGGGCGATGAAGGGCAAACCGACCAAATCCATCATCATCTCACGTAAAAACGCCTATCACGGTTCCTCGGTGGGCTCTGGTTCTCTTGGTGGTATGTCGGCCATGCATGCTCAGGGCGGTCTGCCGATTCCGGATATTCACCACATCGACCAACCGCATTGGTGGGCCGAAGGGGGCGATACCAGCCCTGATGACTTTGGTCTTCAGCGCGCGCAAGAGTTGGAGAAAGCCATTCTCGAACTGGGCGAAGATCGGGTCGCGGCCTTTATTGCGGAACCTGTGCAGGGTGCTGGTGGTGTTATCGTGCCGCCCGCAACCTATTGGCCCGAGATCCAGCGTATCTGTGATAAATATGAAATTTTGCTGATTGCAGACGAGGTGATCTGTGGCTTTGGCCGCACCGGGAACTGGTTCGGTTCTGAGACAATGGGTATTCGCCCCGACATCATGACCATCGCCAAAGGGCTGTCATCAGGTTACGCGCCGATTGGTGGATCTATTGTCTCCGACGAGGTGGCAGGTGTGATTGCGCAGGATGAGTTCAATCATGGCTATACCTATTCCGGGCACCCGGTGGCCGCTGCTGTGGCCCTAGAGAACCTGCGTATTCTCGAAGAAGAAAACGTATTGGATCACGTCCGGAACGTGGCCGCGACCTATCTCAAGGAGAAATGGGAAGCGCTGACGGACCACCCGCTGGTCGGAGAAGCGAAGATTGTCGGTATGATGGGGTCCATTGCCCTGACACCGAACAAAGAAACGCGCGCAGCCTTCGCCTCTGATGCAGGCACTGTTGGCTTCATCTGTCGTGAGCGCTGCTTTGCCAACAATTTGGTGATGCGTCATGTGGGCGACCGGATGATTATCTCACCGCCGCTGGTGATCACACCGGAAGAAATTGACACGCTGATCGCACGGGCGACCAAATCACTGGACGAGTGTTATGCCGAACTTCAGGCACAAGACCTGCTGAAATCGGCAACTTGATCACTCAGTTTGGTGATTCGAATTCATCACAAGGGGCCTTGAGTGGCCCCTTTTTTATGCATTCGTCTAAAAAAACCTCGCCAGCCCTGTTGTACTCACCGGTAAAATTATCCCAATATGACGCAAAAGATCTAGTTTGGGTCGTAAAACTACCGGGTGCGTCGAGTGATCGTCCCAGAGTGTTAAGAAACCCACTGCGAAGCTGAACCGGACATATGCGTGCCGGTTGCACAGTGGAACGGCACTGTGCTTACACTAAGTCATCAAGAGCGGAGCAAATCCGCCACAAATAAGAACATAAACGGGGAGCCTGATTTGGCCGATGCGTCGAATACTGACGCGTTCGTTGAATTCGAACGCGTGCAAAAGAGCTATGACGGTGAGACACTCGTCGTCAAAGATCTAAACCTCACCATGCCCAAGGGCGAATTCCTGACCATGCTGGGACCGTCGGGGTCGGGAAAGACAACATGTCTGATGATGCTGGCAGGTTTTGAAACCGCCACTCACGGCGACATCCGGCTGGGCGGGGTGTCGATCAACAACATTCCACCGCACAAACGTGGCATCGGGATGGTGTTCCAGAATTACGCCCTGTTTCCACATATGACGATTGCCGAGAACCTCAGTTTCCCGCTCGAGGTTCGCAAACTGGGCAAGTCCGAGCGCGAAGCAAAAGTCAAACGCGCGCTCGATATGGTGGAGATGGGGGACTTCGGAGGCCGTCGTCCAGCGCAGCTCTCCGGTGGTCAGCAACAGCGTGTCGCCCTTGCACGCGCGCTGGTGTTTGAACCTGAATTGGTGTTGATGGACGAGCCACTTGGGGCGCTCGACAAGCAGCTGCGTGAAAAAATGCAGTTCGAAATCACCCACTTGGCGCACCAGCTGGGAATCACCACGGTTTACGTGACCCACGACCAAACTGAAGCGCTGACCATGTCGGACCGCGTTGCCGTGTTCAACGATGGTCGCATTCAGCAGCTCGCACCGCCGGACCAATTGTACGAAGAGCCTGCGAACAGTTTCGTGGCGCAGTTCATCGGCGAGAACAACACGCTTGAAGGTGTGATCAAGGAAATTGGCGAAGGCCGTGCCTTGGTGCAGCTCGATGGTGGCGAGTTGATCGATGCCATGCCCATCAACGTGTCCGAAGTCGGTCAGCGCACCCGCGTGTCGATCCGCCCGGAACGTGTGGAATATAACAAGGAACGCCTGCAGGAAGGCGTACATACGCTCAAGGCGGAAGTGTTGGAGTTCATCTACATGGGTGACATCTTCCGCACTCGCCTGCGTGTGGCGGGCAATGATGAGTTCATCATCAAAACCCGGAACGCCCCTGATCAGGTTCGTCTTCAGCCCGGCCAGCAGATTGAAATCGGCTGGCTGCCCGAAGACTGCCGCGCTCTGGACGCTTGATCGCGACCGGCAGCGCATCGGAACCCCCGGCGAAAAAACGGATCGGGGGACCCACATCTGAAACTCAAACTAAAAGATTCAGTGTCTCAACAAGGAGAATACACTATGAAATTGCGTAACCTGTCGGCTCTGGCCGCCACGACCGCACTCTGCGCGCCGATGGCTTTGGCTGCGGATATGGCGAATGAAATGACCCTGGTGTCCTGGGGCGGTGCCTACCAGCAGAGCCAATTGAAAGCTTACGTTGAGCCTTATCTGGAAATGAATCCCGACGTGACCGTTGTCTGGGATGAGAGCTCTGCTGAAGCCACCGCAAAGCTGCGGGCGATGTCCGAAGCGGGTAACGTCACCTGGGATCTGGTTGACGTTGTCGCTTCTGATGCGATGCGCCTGTGCGACGAAGGTCTGGCAATGGAAATCGACCCGGACGAAGACCTTGCTGCAGCCCCTGACGGTACCTCTGCGTCTGACGACTTCGGTGACTTGCTTGTCTCTGACTGCTTTGTTCCGCAGATCGTTTACTCCACCACATTCGGCTACCGCACCGATTTGGTAGGTGACACGGCGCCCAGCTCCGTTTGCGACGTGTTCGACCTTGAAGCCTTCCCGGGCAAGCGTGCGCTGCAGAAGCGTCCGATCGACAACATGGAATGGGCTTTGTTCTGCGACGGCGTTGCCAAGGACGAGATCTATGACGTTCTGGACACCGACGAAGGCGTAGCGCGCGCGCTGGCCAAACTCGATACGATCAAGGATAGCGTCGTATGGTGGAGCGCTGGCGCTGAAACACCGCAGCTGCTGGCGGACGGTGAAGTTGTCATGGGTTCGACCTACAATGGCCGTCTGTTCTCTGCGATTGCAGAGCAGGACCAGCCCATCGGCATGCTTTGGGACATGCAGTCGTTCGATCTGGATGGCTGGATCGTACCGGAAGGCCTGCCTGAAGATCGTAAAGCGCGCGTGATGGACTTCCTGAAGTTCGCCACAGACACCCAGCGTCTGGCCGATCAGGCGAAATACATCTCCTACGGTCCTGCGCGTGCATCCTCTGCACCGCTGGTGGGTAAGCACGAAGAACTGGGTATCGACATGGCACCGCATATGCCGACCGACCCGGCCAACGCGACCAACGTGCACATCTATGACTACGAGTGGTGGGCAGACAACCGCGACGATATGGACGCAAAGTTCCAGGCGTGGCTGGCTCAATAATCTCTCGCACGTAATGTGAGTACGGATCCGGGAGGGGGCCGGGCATTCTGGCCCTCTCTCCACCAAAGATAATAATAATACCCGCACCAACACCCCGGGGGGCTCCCTTAAATGAGCGACACAACCGATACCGGACCGGTCCTTGCTGCAGATGGCACGCCGCTAAAGCGTAGCCTCGCACGGGCGCTCCGGATGCAGAAGATGCGCGCGCTGGCCTTGATCGCACCGCTCCTTCTCTTTGTTCTGCTGACATTCATTCTCCCGATCGGCGACATGTTGTTCCGATCAGTTGAGAACAGCATCGTCTCTGAGACGCTGCCGCGCACAACCGCAGCGGTGCAAACCTATGACGCTGACGGCGGCGAGGCACCGCCAGAGTCGACGTTTGACGCCTTGGCCTATGATCTGGTTGTCGCCGCCGAAAAGAAGGTCCACACCCGTGTCGGATCGCGTCTGAACTATGAGAACGCGGGTATCTCCTCGCTGTTTCGCAAGGCAGGCCGCAAAGTCGATGACATGGGCGAGGTCTATCTGGACCAATTCGTTGAGCTAGACCCGGCGTGGGAAGAGCCGCAGGCGCTGATCGCGCTTTTTGCAGATCCAAGCTGGGCTGCATCGGCCGGTGGCGAAGATGAACCCCGGTTTGAGTACTCTTCCGCTGCGGCCGAGGTTTTGCCCGGCGCGACGGATGCTTATACTGCGTGGGCGCGCACTATTCAGACAGAAGATCAGGACAGCCCGACCAAAGAGGAGCCATGGGCGCCGGTCTATATGGCGCTGTACCATGATCTGGCGGACAACCCCGATGCAGCCTCTGCGTTTGAAGGAGACACTGCCGCACGTCTTGCAACTGCCGCAGCAGCGATCCAGTCGCCCGAGTGGCAAACCATGTCTACCCGCGATGCATTTGTGGACATAGACGAGGATTGGGCAGATCCGGAAGTCTGGCGCACCATCAAGACCTACTCCAGCAAGTACACGAACGGTTACTTCCTGAATGCTGCCGATTTTCAGAAAGGCCATGACGGTCCTGAACTGCGCCCTGAGCTGCAGCGCATCTATGGTACATTGTTCCTGCGCACTATGATCATGTCGCTTGCTATCACGGTCAGCTGTATCGTGCTTGGCTATCCGGTGGCATGGATTTTGGCGAATCTGCCGTCACGCACCGCGAACGTTCTCATGATCCTCGTGCTGCTGCCGTTCTGGACCTCACTTTTGGTGCGGACATCGGCGTGGAAAGTCATGTTGCAGCAACAGGGGGTTATCAATGACGTTCTGGTTTGGCTGGGGATCGTAGCAGACAATGACCGTCTGGTGATGATCAACAACCAATTCGGTACTATTGTGGCGATGACCCACATCCTGCTGCCGTTTATGATCCTGCCGATGTATTCGGTGATGCAGACAATTAACCCGTCTTATTTGCGGGCTGCGAAATCGCTGGGGGCGACCAATTGGACGGCTTTCTGGCGAGTGTACTTTCCGCAGTCGGTACCGGGCATCGGGGCGGGTTCAATCCTCGTCTTCATTCTGGCCATTGGTTACTACATCACGCCGGAACTGGTTGGTGGTACGAAGGGCGTGTTCATCTCGAACCGGATCGCCTTCCACATCTCGCAGTCTCTTAACTGGGGTCTTGCGGCGGCACTGGGCACGATCCTCCTCGTGGTGGTTCTGCTGCTCTACTGGGCCTATGACAAGATCGTCGGCATCGACAATGTGAAGCTGGGATAAGACAAACATGGCACTTACACCTGTTCAAAACCAAACTCCCGCTTTCACCGCCGCAGTGGCGGCCGGCGCAGGGGCCTTCTTTGGCCTCTTCGTCGGCACGGCTCAGGGATCGGGCTTTCTGGGCCTGATTATCGGGGCGGTCCTTCTGGGCGTCCTCGGCTTTGTCTTCACGTCGCTCACCGCACAGGAAAAACCGATCCGCTGGGCTGTTCTGGCCGTCTTTGCGGTGGCAGGATTTTTCATCGGCGGGTTTCCTGCTCTGGTGATTGGCGCGCTTTTTGGTTGGTTCACGGGCTGGTTCATCTTCTGGCTCGCAACCTCGCGCTACCGCTCCACTCTTGCTCCCTATCTGACACCGGGGCAGGTACTGTGGCACTACAGCTTTCGGGTGATTTGTGGCGCGATCTTCGTGTTCCTGATCACGCCAATCCTCGTAGTGATGCCGCTGTCGTTCAACGCGGAGAACTTCTTTACCTTCACGCCCGAGATGCTGCGGTTTGATCCCGAGGGTTATTCGCTGAAGCACTATCGTGACTTCTTCACCAACGCGGACTGGCAACAGGCGCTTTGGAATTCACTTTCGATTGCTCCGATGGCGACGCTTCTGTCGGTGGGCTTTGGTACTTTGGCCGCCATCGGCCTGAGCCAGCCGCATGTGCCCTTCCGTCGTGCGATTATGGCGATCCTGATCTCACCGATGATCGTGCCACTGATCATCTCTGCTGCGGGCATGTACTTCTTCTACAGCCGCATCGGTTTGCAGGGCACGTATTTTGGCGTTGTGTTGGCGCACGCCGCGCTGGGCATTCCCTTTGTGATCATCACTGTGACCGCGACGCTTGTGGGCTTTGATCGCTCTCTGACACGTGCGGCCGCAAACATGGGGGCTGGTCCTGTCACCACGTTTTTCCGGGTGCAGATGCCGCTCATCCTGCCGGGTGTGATCTCTGGCGGTCTATTTGCATTCATCACCTCCTTCGACGAGGTGGTTGTGGTGCTCTTTGTTGGCTCTGCTGGGCAGAAAACCCTGCCATGGCAGATGTTTACTGGCTTGCGCGAACAAATCTCTCCCACAATCCTTGCGGTGGCGACTATTCTGGTTGCGATCTCGATCTGCCTGCTGACGACAGTGGAAATGCTGCGGCGGCGTAGTGAGCGACTGCGCGGCATGAGCCCGAGCTGACCTACCTCACGACAAGAAAGAAGCCCCGCCATCGAGCGGGGCTTTTTCGTATCGCGCCGGATTGGGGGAGTATTGGGGTGTTACCGGAGCTTTTCCAACAGCGTCAGCGAGGCATAACCATCTGGCATCAGCCCCTTTGCGCTCTGATAGGCGCGCACGGCGGCCACTGTATTGGGGCCTATGCGGCCATCAATGCCATCCGTGCTAAACCCGGCGCGTGTCAGACGTTGTTGCAACTCTTTACGCTCCGAGAATGTCAGTGCCCGGTCGCCGCGTGGCCAGCTGCCTTTGATCTTCTCGCCACCTTTCAGCCGATCACTCAAGTGACCGACACCGATGACATAGGCATCCGCCGTGTTGTATCGCTCGATCACCGAGAAATTCTTGAAAATCATGAAAGCTGCGCCCTTGCCACCTGCAGGCAGCAGGATTGACGCGTCGCCGTGATTTGCCACGGGCTGCCCATTCATCGCGCGCACGCCGAGTTTTGCCCAGTCAGCCGGACTCTTTTTGATTTTGCGATTGGCGAGTGTGAAATCAAAATCGCGCGGCAAAACGACTTCGACTCCCCATGGCTGGCCTGTGACCCATCCGAATTTTTTCAGATAAGCAGCTGTGGAGGCCAGTGCGTCGGTGGGCGTGTCCGACCAGATGTCACGTTTGCCGTCACCGGTGAAATCCACCGCATAGTCGAGGTAGGATGTGGGCATAAATTGCGTGTGCCCCATCGCTCCCGCCCAGCTGCCGGTCATGGAACGTGGGTCTACATCCCCCGCCTGCAGGATTTTTAGCGCGGCGATCAGTTGTTGCTCAAAGAAAGAACCGCGCCGCCCGTCATAAGCCAGCGTTGCCAACGAGCGGATGATATCCATGTCCCCTCGGAAAGTGCCGTAACTGCTTTCTAGTCCCCAGACCGCAACAACGATCTCCTTGTCGACACCATAGTGTTTCTCGATCTGTTGTAGCTTGGCTTGGTGGGCATGCAGCGCCTTGTTGCCATTGCTGACCCGGCTGTCCGAGGCCGCACTGTCGAGGTATTCCCAGATTGTCTTGCTGAATTCAGACTGGTTACGATCGCGCTTGATGACAGAGGGGTCATACGTCACCCCTTCAAACGCGCGCCGGAGTGTCGATGCGCTGATGCCTTGCGCTTGCGCGCGCACCTGGAACTCCTTGATCCACGCCGGAAAGGCTGCGCTACCACTGGTTTCACCCGCAGTCGCAAGAGCCTTCTCGGCAGCCGTCGCCACATTCGTACGGGCGACAGGTCGCAACGTGGTTGCCGAGGCAAGCTGTATCGGAGCTGCCGCATCACTATTGTCTAGGGCAGGGCGCTCCAGCGGTCGTGGTGTGCCCTGCAATTCGATCTTGTTTTCAGTCGCTGCCAGCGCCGCACCTGCGGGTAAAACGGCCCCGAGCCACAGCGCTGTCCTTATCCAGCTGCGCATAATCAACCTCAACACCTGCTCTGTTTCTTGTCTCAACTGTAACGCGAGAGGCGTCGGTGCAAAAGCGCTCTGATGCGACAGTGCGTCCCTCAGCATAGCCTCGCCGGTCAGCTGTAGGTCTGGTTGCGCAAATGTTCGAGTGCCTCGCGGTAGAGTCTGACGCGGTGGGGCCGAAAGGAGATTTCAGTCACCACCAATGAACGCATGCGGTCCAGACGAAACACACGGAAGTCCTGCCGTAACAGGCACCATGCAACCAGGACTGAGGACTTGTCGAAATAGACCAGCCCAAGCGGTTTTACCTGCCTCTGGGTCGCGTCGCCTTTGGCATCCACATAATCAAACCCAACTTGGCGCTCATCCCATGTGGCCTGCCTCAGCACTGCGGCGTCCACCATCGGGGTGAGGGGAGGGGCAAAGCTATGTGCCGAAAGTACAGCGTGTTGCAGCCTGTCGGCCTGACTTTGCGGCAGGCGGGCGCGAAGCTTTCTGAGGGCGGTCCGGGCTGCCTCTGCCAGATCGGGATCACCCTTTTGTTGAACCTCGCACAGACCCAAGACCAGCGCCTCCAGCTCTGTGGCTCCAAACCCGAGCGGCGGCAGAGTCGCATCCTCAATCAGGGTGAACCCAAATCCTGCGGCCCCGTCGATCACGGCACCCAAAGCCCGAAGCGCATCGATATCGCGGTGAATGGTCCGACCCGAAACGCCAAGATCCCGTGCGAGTTGCTCCGCTGTCACTGGTGGTGGCAGCTGGCGAAGGGTTTGCATCAGACGAAAGAGGCGTTCTGTCTTGGTCATCCGTTGAGTGTGCCTTCCCCTAATGACAAAATCTGTCAATAGGCCCGTGTAGCACATCCTCATCACATCCCAAATGGAGAGAGATGATGTTGACCCTATTGACCCACGGTGGTGGCGACGGCTTTTACAGCTACAGCATGTTTTGTACCAAAGCGGCGCTGCTGCTGCAGATGTCCGGTGAGGAGTGGCAGCGGCAGGATGTGCACGACCCTGCTGAACTCGCACGGATGCCCCATACAAAACTGCCGGTGGTGCGTGATGACACGGGCACATTGATCCCGGACAGCGAAGGTATCCGTCGTTTTCTTGAGGACCGGGGCGCAGAGTTCGATGCAGGGCTCAGTGCTGTTCAAAAGGGTCAATCACGCGCGCTCATCCGCGTGGTGGACGAGTCGCTGTGGTTGCAGCTTATGTGTGCTCGTTGGCTCGAAGATGACGGCTGGGCGGGGATGCTGCAGACGGTTTTTGCTGGTGTGCCGGAAGAACCAGTAAATGGGTTTCGCGCCAAAGTTTTGGACGGTCTGCACTTCACAGGGCATTCGCGGTTCGACCGGGCGGAGCGTTTGAAGCGACTGGAGCAGGATTTAACGGCGATTGAGAGTATCTTGGGCGATCAGCGTTTCTTGTTTGGAGATCAGATGACCGCCGCCGATTGTTCTACCGCGCCGATGATTGAGGCCCTGTCCCGTGCACCTGCTGCGCCGCAGGCAGTTGAGGTGACACAGGGCCACGGTAAACTCTTGGCCTATGTTTTCCGCGTGATGGAGCAGGGCGCGCTGACACTCCCGCAGGCGGCGTAAGTTTGGCGCAGTTGATGACATCTGATAGGGGCCGGGGGCGCTCCCGCGCGTCGCCTTTGCATTGAAATACAAGGGCGCCCCTTGGGCCGGGCAGGCCGCGCCGAAGGCGCGGCCTGCCCCCCGGCGATCCGCAAAGCGGAGCGCAATACCTCAGGTGTGAATCGCAGACACGGGCAACGTGACCGGGTTATTTGCGTTTGCGGGTCACCTTGCGTTTTACCTTGGCCGCCTTGTGCTTTGATTTTGCGGCCTTGCTGCGAGACACGGTGCGGCCCGCAGGGCTGCGACGTCGACCGCCTTTGCCGGCATCGCCGCGCCCTTTTGGCAGTTCCGCATCTTCAAGGGCCAGCAATTCCAGCTCCAACCCGCCGGTCACCGGTGCAGCCTGGGTCAGGCGCACCGTCACCCGCTGGCCGATGGTTATGATCAATCCGGTGTCAGACCCCATCAATGTGCCAGCCTGCGCATCGAAGTGGAAATACTCCCGTCCGATTGAGCGCACTGGCACCAATCCGTCGGCCCCGGTTTCATCCAGTTTCACAAATGCGCCAAAGCGAGCGATGCCGGAGATTCGACCGGTGAACTCATTGCCCACGCGTTCCGCTAGATAGGATGCAAGATAGCGGTCCGTGGTATCACGCTCCGCCAGCATCGAGCGCCGCTCGGTCGCGGAAATATGCGTCGCAGTGTCTTCCAGCCGTTCGACCTCGTCAGCCGAAAGCCCGTCTTTGCCCCACCCATGGGCCGTTATCAGGGCGCGGTGAACGATCAGGTCGGCATAGCGGCGGATCGGCGAGGTGAAATGCGCATAGTTGCGCAGCGCCAGACCAAAATGGCCGAAATTCTCCGGGTAGTAATAAGCCTGCTGCATCGACCGCAGCGTGGAGATATTGATCAGTTCCGCATCATCGGTTCCCGCAGCAGCATTCAGCAATGCGTTCAGGTGCCGAGTTTGTAGCACCTGCCCTTTGGCAAGGTTCAGACCCGCCGCCTGCGCCGTGTCGCGCAGCGCGTCCAGTTTGTCCTGAGCGGGTTCTTCATGCACCCGGAACAACAGCGGCTGGCGCTTTTTGATCAGGGTTTCGGCGGCAGCCACATTGGCCAGCACCATGAATTCCTCGATCAGCCGGTGCGCATCGAGGCGATCACGGAAATTGACGGATGCCACCTTACCTTTGTCGTCGAGCACGATCTTGCGCTCTGGCAGGTCGAGATCCAGTGGCTGGCGTGCCGCACGGGCGGCTTTTAACGCTTCGTAGGCGGCATAAAGTGGTTTTATGACGTCGTCCAGGAATGGCTCCGTGCGCGCGGTGACGCGACCATCCATGGCGTCTTGCACCTCGCCGTAGTGCAAGGAGGCCTGTGATTTCATTAGCCCTCTTACAAACCGGTGCGCGAACTTGTTGCCCTCGGCGTCGATCTGCATGCGCACCGCCAGACAGGGACGTGGCACACCCTCGTGCAAAGAGCAGAGATCGCCCGAAAGCCGGTCCGGCAGCATCGGTACCACCCGATCAGGGAAGTAGCTGGAATTGCCGCGTTTGCGTGCTTCGCGGTCCAGTGCCGAACCGGGCGTCACATAGGCTGCGACATCGGCGATCGCGACCCAGATCACATGGCCACCGGGATTCTTGGGATCTTCATCCGCGTGGGCAAAGCAGGCGTCGTCGTGGTCGCGGGCATCGGCAGGGTCGATGGTAATCAGCGGCAGGTCGCGCAGATCTTCGCGCCCCTTGAGGCCCATTGGTTTGGCGCTGTCAGCCTCGGCAACAACCGCATCGGGGAAGTGATCGGGAATGCCATGCTGGTGGATTGCAATCAGCGACACCGCCTTGGGGGCGGACGGATCGCCGAGCCGTTCGACGATGCGCGCTTTGGGCAAACCCATGCGGGCCTTTGGTCCGGCAAGCTCTGCCTCGACCAATTCGCCGTCCTTCGCGCCATGCGTGTTTGCTTCGGGCACTTGCCACTCGTTCGAGCCCGCTTTGTCGATGGGAACAATACGCCCGCCTTCTGACCCTTGGCGATAAATACCCAGAATGCGCTTCGGGTTGGTCCCGATGCGACGGATCAGGCGGGCCTCATAGTTGTGATCCTCTTCCTGCACCACGGTCAGGCGTGCGAGGATACGGTCGCCTTCACCCAAAGCCGGATCAGACGCACGTGGGATTACCATCACGATGGGTTCCACCCCTTCGCCATGCCATTCCAGCGGCTGGGCAAAGAGATCGCCATTGTCATCAGGGGCTTTGACAAGCAGGACTGTAACCGGCGGCAAACGATCCGGATCGGTGTAACTGCGCTTGCGCTTTTCCAGGTGCCCTTCGGCCTCCAATTCCTTCAGAACGCGCTTGAGGTCGATCCGCTCAGCGCCCTTGATGCCAAAAGCCTTGGCAATGTCACGTTTAGAAGTCTGGGTCGGGTGGGCGGAGATCCATTCCAGAATCTCGGCCTTTGTCGGTATACGCGCCATAGCTCTGCCGTAGCATGGCGCGCACGGGACGTCATGCTCAAAAGATCAAACGCTTTCTGGCTATACGCACTCCGAGCCTTTGACCCGGCGCAGTCGGATGAAGGCCTTATAAGGGCTTCACCATATCCCGGTGATCTATGCCCGCATCGAGATAAACAGGTCCGTAGACCTCGAATCCAAGTTTCTCATAAAAGCCAATGGCATGCGTCTGTGCACCGAGTTTGGCTCGGGTGATCCCAGCTTGGTTCCGGGCAACATTGACACAGGCCTCAATCAGTTTTGCACCAAGCCCTGTCCCGCGCGCAGTTTTTACCACACAGACCCGCCCGATCTTGGCGGTGTCATCCTGAAACACGATCCGTGCGGTTCCCACGGGAGTGCCATCCTGCAACGCCAACAGATGCGTAGCGGTGTCATCCAGCGCGTCACGTTCCTCTTCGACCGGAACGCCTTGCTCATCCACAAAAACCTCAAACCGCAGCTTCAGACAGGCTTCGAGGTCCTGTGTCACGTCAATCGAAAGGCTCATGCGAAATAATCCGTCAAAATGCGAGTGTAGATAGATTTCAGCTGGTGGATTTGCGCCACTTCGACATTCTCATCCACCTGATGCATGGTTTTGCCCACAAGGCCAAATTCCACCACCGGACAATGTGCTTTGACGAAACGCGCATCAGATGTGCCACCCGTCGTCGATAGTTCGGGCACTTGGTTGGTTTCGGTCTGCACTGCCTTTGAGACCAGTTCCGACAGATCGCCGGGAGGGGTGATAAAACTCTCGCCAGAGATCTGGATCTTCATTTCGACCTTGAGACCAAATTCTTCGGCTATTTTGTCTGCTTCGCTTTGTAGCCAGTTGGTGAGCGATGTGCCCGAGTGGAGATCATTGAAGCGGATATTGACTGCTGAGCGGCCTTGGGCGGGGATCACATTGGTTGCAGGATTGCCTGTATCAATGGTGACGATGGCCAGTGTTGAAGCGTCAAAATGCTCGGATCCCTCGTCAAGCTGATGACTGCCGAGCCGATCCATCAGACGTGACAGGCCATTCAGCGGATTGTTGGCGCGGTGTGGATAGGCCGAATGGCCTTGCACGCCCGTTACCGTGAACCATGCGGTCATAGAGCCACGGCGGCCGATTTTGATCATCTCCCCCATATGGTTCGGGCAGGTGGGTTCCCCCACCAGACAGACAGACATCTTTTCGCCTGCCTGATCCATGTAATCGAGCAAAGCGGTAGTTCCGTCTACCGCGTCGCCTTCTTCATCGCCGGTGATGGTCAGAACGACCGCGCCATCGGGCGGTGTCTCGCGCACAAAGTCGATGGCGGCGGCGGCAAAGGCCGCAACGCCGGATTTCATGTCGGTGGTGCCCCGACCATACATCACCCCCTCCACGACTTCGGCGCCAAACGGGTCATGGGTCCACGCGGCTGCGTCACCGACGGGAACGACATCGGTGTGGCCATTAAAGCCGAATGTCTTTGCATGACCCTTGTCGCCCCAGCGTGCAAAGAGGTTGGAGACCTCTCCCTGGTCCACCCGCGTGCAAGCGAAGCCTGCGCCGCTTAGCAGGCGTTCCAGCAGCACCAGAGCGCCGCCCTCAGTGGGGGTGACCGAAGGGCAGCGCACAAGGTCTGCGGTCAACTGGACGGGATCGGTGGCGGTCATGCGGTGTCCTCCTGAAATATCGAAGATGACCTAGCGCGAATTGGCGTAGAGGTGCAATTGCCATCGCTATGTACTGGAACCTGTGGCGGAAATGCTCGTGTGGTCGTATCCCAAACAATCGGGCTCCTGACAGGTCCGTTAGGGCGTGATAAGGTGGGCGGAATAACAGACCGAGGCATGGAACGGGACGGCGAGAAGATCGCCCGGACGTGCGACGAGCAGGATGACAAAACGAACAGATGTGCGCCGTTGAATCTCCGATTCACCGATGAAACTTGCCGCATCCTTTCTGACCTGCGCCGCGCGGCGTCCCTGACCGGGAACATCGGAACTGAAACTGAGGGACGCCCCGGGCACCAAAAAGGCCGATTAACGTGCCGCCCGGGGCACGACATTGACGCGCGGCGAGGTGCATGATGGCAGGTGACAGACGGCAAGATGACGGCGCCCCCAAGGGTACGCAAGAATGAGCTGGCTGGGCCTGTGGCATCGCGAGGCGCAGTATTTTGACCCGGCCGGGCTGACACCGCAGGGGGAGCATAGCTGCCTTTTGCTGCGCGAAGCTGATGCGCTTTTGGCGCGTGGTGCGCTCGTGCTTGAGGTCAGCCTGCCCGAGCTTCGCAAACCCGAACCCCTGATCCTGTTTGAGCGGGGTGGCGACTGGCCGATGCGCTTTCAGCTGTCGGCAGTTCCGGGTGGCGGTATCAATTTGGTGCTGGAGCAATATGGCGCGGTTTTGCACAAGACAGTAAATCCCACCAAGCGAGGTCGCGCGGACCGGGTGCGTCTGACCTATAACTGGGACGCTCCGGCGTTTTGTGGTCAGTTGGCGCTTGAGTGGCCAGAGGGGGGACGCGCAGAGATAGCGGATATTCCGTCACCGCGTCCATGGCGACTCGCGGATGTGCAAGCTCTGCTAGAGGGAGCTCCGCAAAGCTATATTGCGCCGGGTGTTGAATATATCGCGCTGTCGTCGAAGCCAGAGCCGGTTGGCCCTATGCCGGGGCTGTTTGCCGACACGCCCGTCGAGACGGAAACCGGTCTGCGCCCAATCGGGGCGGTGCGCCGGGGGGATCTCTTGCGCTGTGCCAATGGAGATTTGGTTCCCGTGTTGCATATGATCGAGCGTGAAGTGCCTGCATACGGTAGTTTTTGCCCTGTCAGGCTGCGCGCGCCCTACTTTGGCCTAACGCAGGACATCACTGTTGCGCCTTTCCAACGGATGGTGCTGACCGGGTCGGAGGTTGAATATCTCTTTGGCTGCGAGGCGGTGCTCGCTCCGGCGGAAATGCTTGCGGCAACACGAACTGCCAATCGGGTGACGCCGTCGGGGCCGCTTGTGACATACACTCAGGTTGTTCTACCGGGGCATGAGGTTCCTCTCGCCGCAGGTTTGGGGGTGGAGAGCCTGTTTTTGGGCCGCATCCGGCGCGACCGCTCCGCGCTCGCTGCGAGCCTTTTGTCAAAATTGGATCGCAATGCGCTTCCTGAGCATGCCCAGCCTCGGTACCCTGTCGTGCGCGCGTTTGATGCCGCAATCCTTGCAGAACATCGCACCGCCTGAGCACTGGGGGCTTGAAAAATCGCCCACAGCCCCTCTAAGGCAGACTCACTGTTTATAGCGAGATCCGCTCCATGACCCTGCGTTCCTTCTGGTTCTGTTTCATCACCTTGTTGATGACCCTGCCCGCCCTGCCGCTCCGCGCGCAGGAAGTGGTGGTGAATACTGTCACGCGTCCGCCATTTTCGATGCCAGTTGGCGGGCAAGAGGCTGGGTTCACAATGGACCTGCTGCGCGAGGTCTCACGTCGACTGGGATGGGATACTCAGATTAACCGCGTCGACAGTTTTGCTCAGATGCTAGAAGAGGTTGAGCGCGGCGAAGCGGATATGGCTGCGGCCAATATCTCAATCACTGCGAGCCGTGAGGCTGTGATGGATTTCAGCCAGCCAATCTTTGAAAGCGGTCTGCAGATCATGCTGCATCAGGAGGACGTATCTGAACCGAGCCTGATGTCAGCACTGCTGTCGTGGGATCTCTTTGCAGCCATTGGGATCGCCTTTGTGCTCTTGTTGGTGGGCGGCATGTTGATGTGGATGTTTGAACGCCGCGCACAGCCCTATTTCGATCGACCGCTCAAGGATGCATGGTTTCCATCCTTTTGGTGGGCGCTCAATCTGGTGGTCAACGGTGGCTTCGAAGAACGTGTGCCGCGCAGCTTTCTGGGCCGCATCTTCGGCGTTCTTTTGGTCCTGTCTTCGCTGTTCGTGGTCTCGGTCTTTGTGGCCAAGATCACTGCTGCGATGACGGTTGAGGCGATCAACGGGTCGGTGAACTCGGTCAATGATCTCTATGGCAAACGGGTTGGAACCATTCAGGGATCAACCGCCGCCGGGTTTCTGGACCGTCGTGAAATCGACTATGTTGCCTTTCCGGGGCTCGACAAAATGCTGGAGGATTTCGAGCAGGGTGAAACGCGGATCGTTGTGTTCGACGCACCGGTGCTCAATCACTATGTGAGAACCGATGGGGCCGGGATCGGGCATGTGATGGGGCGCAAGTTCCTGACCGAATACTACGGCATCATTTTCCCGCAGGGGTCCGAAATGGTGGAGCCGTTCAACCGCGCACTGCTTGAGATGCAGGAAGACGGTAGCTACGAGACGATCTATCGTAAGTGGTTCGGGCGCAGATCCTGATCTTGCATAACCTGCGGGTCCGTTACGCTGGCACACCCAGCGTAACTCGTATTGGATAGCTGTGTTGTGTTCAGTCAGTGCGGCGCGTTGCTGTCGTCGATAGCGCTCAGCTCATCGCCAAAAAACGGAGTCATCTGAGCGACGATCACAGCATTCTCATCCAAAGCACGTTGCATGAGATCGCGTTCTTCCTGAGGAATATCATGCCCTTCGGCCTCACGCTCGGCAATTGTGCCATAGCCGGTCACATCCAGCGGAGCAGTATCTGCCTGCTTGAGGATCGCAACGGTTTCGCGCACGGCTTCGGCTTCATCAACGCCTGAGGCATATACCATGAGGGCAGCGCCGGTGGCGTCCTGCGGCAGGCCATCGCCCTCTTTGCGGCCGATTTGAACAAGCAAGGTATAGACCTGCTGACGGGAGGGCTTTTTCTGTGTCATGGGCCTGAATTAGACGGGAGCGCCGGGTAAGGTCAAACCAATTTGTTTACAAACCGACAGGGAATTTGCCACAATTTGACCACCTTTCAGAGTCAAATTCGCCACGCGCTAATTTTGCGCAGGGGTGAAGACGTAAATTTTGGGTGAGAGCGTTATGCCAACGGCTCAAGAACTACCAATTGATACCAGTGCTAGCGCTGAACAAATGGCTGAGGCCATTTTCGGTAACGGCATTGAAATCGAGTCAGCTAGCTATACCGGTGCGAGCAGCGCATCCGGTATTTACAGCAATGGCGATACAATTGCTCCGGGGGTAACCCCCTCGGATACCGGTGTAATCCTGTCCACTGGACGGGCAACCGACTTTACTAACAGTTCGGGCAGCACCAATACGAATACCTCGTCGGGGCGATCGACAAGTCACGGCACCGCAGGGGATTCGGACTTAGACGCGATTGCAGGCGGCACCACATATGACGCCGCCGTGTTTGAGGCAGACTTCGTACCCGAAGGCTCGAACCTGACGATGCAATTTGTTTTCTCGTCGGAAGAATACCTCGAATATGTCAATTCTGGGTATAACGATGCGGTCTCGGTCTGGGTCAACGGTGTCGAGGCGCAGTTGGTGGTGGGTGATGGCAACGTCACCATTAACAACATCAACAACACGTCCAATCAGGATCTCTATGTTGATAACCCGGCTGGTTCTGATCCGTACAACACCGAGATGGACGGGTTTACCGTTACTCTAAAGTTGACAGCGCCGGTAAACCCCGGGGTCACAAACCACATCAAGATTGCCATCGCTGACGGTGGCGATGCGTCTTATGATTCCAACCTCTTGATTGCAGGAGACTCGGTTCAGACTGCACTGGTCGCTGGTGACGATGAGGTGACGGTACAGGAAGGCGATTCCACCACCCTCGACGTGCTGTCGAACGACGATCAAAGCAACGGCGCGCAGCTTACGATCACCCATATTAACAACCAGCCGGTGACGGCAGGCAGCTCGGTAACGCTGGCGAATGGTGAAATTATCACCCTAAACGCTGATGGCACTCTCGAGATCACCGGTCAGGCAGATGTGGATGAGGACGAAACCTCGGTTTTCACCTACACAGTTGCAGATGACGAAGGAAACACCGACGTCGGGTTTGTCGATCTGACAACCACCCCTTGTTTCGTAGCCGGGACGTTGATCGACACATCCGATGGGCCTGTCGCGGTCGAAGAACTTGAAGTCGGTATGACGGTTCTAACCCGCGATAATGGTGGTCAGCAGCTGCGCTGGATCGGACGCAGTACGCGCACAGCTCTCGGCAAGCACGCTCCGGTGCGTATCGCTGCCAATGCGTTGGGCCGTCATGACGCAATTGAGCTTTCACCCAGTCATCGCGTGTTGCTGTGTTCGGCAACGGCCGAGATGCTCTTTGGACAGGAAGAGGTGCTGGTTCCGGCACATCATCTGATCAACGACAAAACCATCCAGCGCCGCGCGGATGGGCAGGTTGTGACCTATTTCCATCTCCTGTTCGATCAGCATGAAATCATCCGCGGCAACGGTCTGGAAAGCGAAAGCTACCATCCGGGTGCCGCCAGTCTTGGCGGGTTGGATGCCGAGACGCGGGCAGAGTTTTTCGATCTGATGGGCGACAAATGGCAAACTTATCAGAACATGAAACGCCCGACGCTCAAATCATATGAAACGCGTGCGTTGCTTGGAGAGGGTCAGTAACGGCTGCGCATGCGGTAACCGGGATGAAAGCTCATTCGGGCGAAGGTCACGGGCTGCTCTTGAAACCAAGTGGAACGCTCCATCTGAAACAGTGAAGTGCCCGTGGCGCAGGCCATGTAATCCGCAATTTTAGAGTCCGCTGCGCTGGCAAAGAAGCTGACCTCCGCATTGGAGAACGGCACCGCAGCCAGCAACCACTCACCCGGAGGCTTTTCGGAAAAATCTGCTGCTTCACTGTCAGGAACTGCAGCAATATTGATCCAGCGATCCTCAAAATGAAAGGGCTGGCCGTCCGCGTAATGCATCACTTCCATGTGCAAAACCCGCGTGTCGACAGGCAGGTTCATTTGTGAACTGAGCCACCCGGGCGCAGCCTGTATTTTGCGGGATACCAGCGCATAGCGATAGGTGGCGTTACGCTCCTCCACGAGCCGGCGGGTGGTGGCGATTTCTAGTTTGGCTTGTTTGACCGGGAGCGTCGCAACACGCGTGCCGCTCTTGCGCTTGCGATCAATAATGCCGCGGTCTGCAAGTTCGCGCAGTGCGCGGTTGACAGTGGCGCGGGCGCAGCCAAACTCTTCTGCCAGATCGGCCTCGGTCGGCAGGAGCGCGCCCTGATCCCAGACCCTTGCCTCGATCCGGCGCATAACCTCGTCACGCACATCCTGAAAGCTGGTTTTCTTCTGTTGTTGCACTTCAGGGCTCCGCGCTGAATAATAACTCTGGCTAAATGTCATTATGTCTGCATTAAACTGCACTTGTAAAGGAGAGCCCATGCGCTTTGACGCTGCGCAGATCGAACCGATGCCATGGAAGAACGGTGGCGGCACCACGCGAGAGCTTGCGGTGCGCGAAGGGGCGGACGGCATGATCTGGCGTCTGAGCCTTGCGGAGATTGCGCAAAATGGGCCGTTTTCTGCGTTTTCCGGGCTGTGGCGTGTTCATACCATCATCGCCGGTAGAGGGCTGCGTTTGCACAGCACAGACGCGGAGCGAGAGGCCAAGCCGTTGACACCGCTGGAGTTTGACGGAGGTTTGGCATTGGAGGCGCAGCTGATTGATGGCCCGTGCCGTGCCGTGAACGTGATCTGTGACCCTCAGTACGTGCAGGTGAAGGCTCAGGTGCATCAAGGGGATTTTGCTGGGCAGGCGGGTGATCTGGTCTTTGTGATCGACGGCGCGCTTCACCTTGGCAGGGATCATTTCGTCGCCGCCCAAGGTTGCGAGTTGGAGGCACCGGCCCAAGGTGTGGTCGAGGGCACGGTGCTGCATGTTCAGATCAAAGCTTTGCAAGAAGCGATGTGATTGCCGTTCGGTAGGTTTTGACGATGGCGTCACGGGCGATGTGGCGTCCCTCTTGCACCATGTGACGACCGGCCGCCCAGACATCGGTGACGGTTTGGTCATCAGCGGCAAAACACAACCCATCCAGAATTTGCGCCTCTGGTAAGCCAAACAGGGCGGGATGGTTGCGGTCAATCGCAACGAGATCCGCAAGCGCGCCAACCTCCAGCCGTCCGGCGTTCCGGCCAAGCGCCTGTGCCCCACCTTTGGCCGCGCCCAGATAGAGCGTTTCACCGACGGAGCCTTCGTGGGGAACCAGCACGTTGCGCGCCAGATCGCGGAGGCGTTGTGAGTATTCAAGCGTCCGCAACTCTTCGACCAATGAAATCCGCACGTTGGAATCCGAGCCAACGCCAAAGCGCCCGGCCTCCGCCAGAAACTCCGGTCCATTGAAAGGGCCATCGCCGAGGTTTGCCTCTGTCACGGGGCAGAGGCCCGCCACGGCGCCGGACTTTGCCATGCGCCGGGTCTCCTCGTCGGTCATATGGGTGGCATGGATCAGGCACCATTGGTGATCGACGGGTGCATTCGCGAGTAGCCATTCCACCGGGCGCGCGCCGAGCCATGCCTTGATCTCGGCCACCTCGCGCGGTTGTTCGGCGATGTGGATATGGATGGGGTTTTCGGTGGCGACCGGCAACACCGCGGCAAGATCCTCGGGGCAGGTGGCCCGCAAGGAATGCGGCGCGATACCGACGCGCGTGTCGTCCCCGAGCTCTTGCGCCGCACCGCGGGCCTCGGTGACAAGACGCGAGAAACGCTCAACATCATTGCCAAACCGCAGCTGCCCGCCCGCAAGTGGCTGTTTTTCTGCACCACCGTAGGTGTAGAGCACAGGCAGATGTGTGAGGCCGATGCCGGTGTGTTGAGCGCCCGCCATCACCCGCTGGCTGAGTTCGGTGAGGTTCTCATAGGGCGCACCGCCGGGCTGATGATGGACATAGTGGAATTCGCCGACAGACGCGTAGCCAGCCTCCAGCATCTCCATGAAGGTCAGCGCCGCCACGGCCTCGTATTGTTCGGGCGTGAGGTGGTCGAGGAAGCGATACATCAGCTCCCGCCATGTCCAGAAACTGTCCTGCCCACCCGCGCGATATTCTGTGCGGCCAGCCATGGCGCGCTGAAAGCTATGAGAATGCAAGTTCGCAAGCGCCGGCAGCAGGACATCGACGCGCATATCTCCGGGTGCGGCGATGGCGGCGCTCTCAATACGTGTGATGCTGCCGCCTTCAACGGTCAGGCGGACATCCTGAACCCGGCCCTCGGGCAGGCAGGCGGTTGCGGCAAAAATTGTCTGCATCTGGCCCTCTTATGTATAGACATAATGAGAATAAGCGCATACCGTTTGTGGAGCAAGAGGATTCTGAGGGGGCGAGATGCGCGACAAATACGTGTTGAGTGGAGTCAGGCTGGCAACGATGGAGCCGGGCGCGCCATATGGGATGATCGAAGCGGGGGCCGTCGCCATCGATGGCGCTGCAATCGTCTGGTGCGGTCCTGAAGACTCCCTTCCGGCGGAGTATAAAACTTGGCCGCATGAGGATCTGGGCGGACGGTTGGTGACGCCGGGGCTGATCGATTGCCACACGCATATTGTCTTTGGCGGTGACCGCGCGGGCGAGTTTGAAATGCGCCTCAATGGGGCAAGCTATGAGGAAGTCGCAAAGGCGGGTGGCGGTATCGTATCCACGGTGACGGCAACCCGGTCGGCGGATCTGGACGCGCTTGTTGCTGGTGCGCTGCCTCGTCTGGATGCGCTGCTTGCTGAGGGTGTGACCTCGGTCGAGGTGAAATCCGGCTACGGGCTTGATCGCGACACTGAGCTCAACATGCTGCGCGCGGCGCGCCGTTTGGGCGAACTGCGGGATGTAACGGTCAAGACCACCTTCCTCGGCGCGCATGCGGTCCCGGCGGAATATGCAGGCCGTGCGGATGAATATCTGGATGAGGTCTGTCTGCCGACCTTGCGCGCTGTATATGCCGAGGGTCTGGTGGATGCGGTGGATGGCTTTTGCGAGGGCATCGCCTTTTCTGCCGAACAGATGGCGCGTGTCTTTGACGTTGCAGCCGAGCTGGGACTGCCGGTGAAGCTTCACGCTGAGCAACTGTCCCATCAAGGGGGCAGCAAGCTGGCGGCGGAGCGCGGCGCATTGTCCGTCGATCACGTGGAATACGCGACCGAGGAAGACGCCCGCGCGATGGCGGCCTCCGGGTCTGTTGCAGTGCTCTTACCCGGTGCTTTCTACACGATCCGGGAAACGCAATTGCCACCGATGGAGCATTTCCGCACCCATGGCGTGCCCATGGCTTTGGCGACTGATTGTAACCCTGGTTCCTCACCGCTGACCTCGTTGCTCCTGACGCTCAACATGGGCTGCACCCTGTTCCGGCTGACACCCGAAGAGGCATTGGCCGGGGTAACGACACATGCCGCCCGCGCGCTGGGCCTGTCGGATCGGGGACGTATCGCGCCCGGTCTGCGCGCAGATCTTGTGGTCTGGGACGTCGCTCGCCCGGCAGAACTAGCCTATCGCATTGGATTTAACCCGCTGCATGCCCGCGTCATGGGCGGCAAACTGGAGGTTCGCACATGATTGAGATGATCCCCGGCACCGTAACCCTCTCCACGTTGGAGCAGATCTGGCGCAATGGCACCCCCGCACGTCTGGCAGCCTCTGCCCGCGCAGGTGTCGAAGCGGCAGCCGCGATGGTGGCCGAGGCTGCGGCAGGTGAGGCGCCCGTCTATGGCATCAACACCGGATTTGGCAAACTGGCCTCGACCAAGATCGCATCCGAAGATACCGCGACACTTCAGCGGAACGTGATCCTCAGCCATTCCTGCGGCGTCGGTGAGCCATTGGCCGAAGACAAAGTGCGGTTGATGATGGTGTTGAAGCTTCTGTCGCTTGGACGCGGTGCGTCGGGTGTGCGCTGGTTGGTCATCAACCAAATTGAGGAGATGCTGGCGCGTGGAGTGACCCCGGTTGTGCCGTCGCAAGGATCTGTGGGCGCATCGGGCGACCTTGCTCCGCTGGCGCATATGACTGCGGCAATGATTGGTGAGGGTGAGGCGACGTTTGAAGGCGAACGTCTGTCCGGAGCCGAAGCGTTGAAACGCGCCGGCCTGCACCCCATCGTGTTGGGGCCGAAAGAAGGCCTTGGACTTATCAACGGAACGCAGTTCTCGACCGCTTGCGCACTGGCTGGGCTGTTTCAAGCGCTGGATCTGGCGCGGGCATCCATGGCAATTGCGTCTCTGACGACCGATGCGATCATGGGCTCCACCGCACCGCTGGTGGCCGACATCCACACGCTGCGTGGTCATGCCGGGCAGATCGATGTGGCGCAGGTGATGCGCGACATCATGGACGGGTCGGAAATTCGCGAAAGCCACCGTGAGGGCGATACCCGCGTGCAAGATCCCTATTGCATCCGCTGTCAGCCGCAGGTGGTGGGCGCGGCACTTGACGTGCTGCGCATGGCCGCGCGCACGCTGGAGATTGAGGCCAACGCGGTGACCGATAACCCGCTGGTGCTGGTCGAGGCTGGTCGGATTGTTTCGGGCGGTAACTTCCACGCCGAATATGTGGGCTTCGCTGCCGATCAGATCGCGCTCGCCGTGGCAGAGATCGGCGCGATTGCGCAGCGCCGGGTCGCCTTGATGGTCGATCCTACCCTGAGCCACGATCTGCCGCCCTTCCTGACGCCGAACCCCGGCCTGAACTCCGGTTTCATGATCGCGGAGGTCACCACCGCGGCGCTGATGAGCGAGAACAAGCATCTGGCAAACCCCTGCGTGACCGATTCCACGCCGACCTCTGCAAACCAGGAAGATCATGTATCGATGGCGGCCCACGGCGCGCTGCGTCTGGCGAAGATGACAGCGAACCTCTCGGTGATCCTCGGGGTGGAAATGCTCTGCGCCGCGCAGGGTGTGGAGGCGCGCGCGCCACTCAAAACCTCCGCCCGGTTGCAGGATTTGCTGACCATGCTGCGTGGCGAAATCCCCAGCCTAGGCGAAGATCGCTACCTCGCGCCTGAGATCGAAGCCGCCAGCGCCATGGTGCGCGCCGGTCGCGTGGCTCAGGCCGCAGGTGTGGAGGTCGCGGTATGATCGAGGTCACGCAAGGTTCCTCACCTCTGGTCCTTGGTTTGCCGCATACGGGGACCGAGGTGCCCGCAGAGGTTGCCAAGGATCTGAACGAACGTGGTCTTGGTCTTGCCGATACGGACTGGCATATTCACGACCTTTATGCGGATCTGGTGGAGGGAGTGACCACCGTGCGCACCCCCATCCATCGCTATGTGATCGACGTGAACCGTGATCCCGCAGGCGTCAGCCTCTATCCCGGTCAGAACACCACCACGCTGGTGCCGCTGACAGACTTTGATGGCAACCCGATCTGGACTCGTGAGCCGGATGAGACGGAAATCGCCCGCCGCCGCGAGACCTATCACGCACCCTATCATGCCGCGCTCACGGCAGAGATGGAACGGGTCGCAGGCATCCACGGCTTTGCCATTCTGTATGATTGCCACTCGATCCGGGGTGACATTCCGTTCCTGTTTGATGGCCGCTTACCGGATTTCAACGTCGGCACCAACCTCGGCACCACCTGCGCGCGCGATCTTGAGGTGATGGTCTTTAATCACTGTCAGCGTGCGGAGGGGTATTCTTCTGTGCTGAACGGTCGGTTCAAGGGGGGCTGGACCACGCGCCACTATGGCCGTCCCGGCGAGGGCTGGCACGCGATCCAGATGGAACTCGCCCAAGCCACCTATTGCGACGAGACCCCGCCCTGGAGCTATGACCCCGCCCGCGCCGACCGGCTGCGCACGCATCTGACTCAAATTCTCACCGATCTGACTGAATGGAGGCCCGCATGAGCGATCCCCGCAAGAATACCCGCGACATCTATCCGGCCACTGGCACCGAGATCACCGCAAAGTCCTGGCTGACCGAGGCACCAATCCGGATGCTGATGAACAACCTGCACCCCGATGTGGCTGAAAACCCGCATGAATTGGTGGTCTACGGCGGCATTGGCCGCGCCGCGCGCACCTGGAAGGATTTCGACCTAATCGTCGAAACGCTAAAGAATCTGGATGAAGATCAGACCTTGATGGTGCAGTCGGGTAAGCCTGTTGGCGTTTTCCAGACCCACAAGGACGCGCCCCGTGTGTTGATTGCAAACTCCAATCTGGTGCCGCATTGGGCCAATTGGGATCACTTCAACGAGCTCGATAAAAAAGGCCTGATGATGTACGGCCAGATGACCGCCGGGTCCTGGATCTACATTGGCACCCAAGGCATCGTGCAGGGCACCTATGAGACCTTCGCCGAGGCGGGTCGTCAGCACTATGGGGGCGATCTTACGGGCAAATGGATTCTGACCGGTGGTCTCGGCGGCATGGGCGGCGCGCAGCCGCTGGCGGCTGTTTTTGCTGGTGCCTGCTGTCTGGCCGTGGAGTGTAACCCTGACTCGATCGATTTCCGCCTGCGGACCAAATACCTCGACGAAAAGGCCGAGACGCTGGACGAGGCGCTGGAGATGATCGACCGCTGGACCAAGGCGGGCGAGGCGAAATCCGTGGGCCTTTTGGGCAATGCGGCGGATGTCTTCGCCGAACTGGTGGAGCGCGCCAAAGCGGGCGGCATGCGCCCCGATATCGTTACCGATCAGACCTCTGCACATGACCCGGTCAATGGCTACCTGCCGCAGGGCTGGACCATGGCACAGTGGAAAGAGAAGCGCGAGACCGACAAAAAGGCAGTCGAGAAAGCCGCGCGTGCCTCGATGCGGGCGCAAGTTGAGGCGATGGTGGCGTTCCACGATATGGGCGTCCCAACAGTCGACTACGGCAACAATATCCGTCAGATGGCGCTGGAAGAGGGCTTTGAGAACGCCTTTGCCTTCCCCGGTTTTGTGCCCGCCTATATCCGCCCGCTGTTCTGCCAGGGGATTGGCCCGTTCCGCTGGTGTGCGCTGTCGGGTGATCCCGAGGACATCAAAAAGACTGACGCCAAGATGAAGGAGCTGTTCCCCGAGAACGAGCACCTGCATCGTTGGCTCGACATGGCGGATGAGCGGATCGCCTTTCAGGGCCTGCCGGCGCGGATCTGCTGGATTGGTCTGGGCGACCGCCACAAGGCTGGCCTCGCGTTCAACGAGATGGTGCGCAATGGCGAGTTGTCCGCGCCGGTTGTGATTGGCCGCGACCACCTCGACTCTGGTTCTGTGGCATCGCCGAACCGTGAGACCGAGGCGATGATGGATGGCTCTGACGCGGTGTCGGATTGGCCGCTGTTGAATGCACTGCTGAACACCGCATCTGGCGCGACATGGGTGTCACTGCACCACGGCGGTGGCGTCGGTATGGGCTTTTCGCAGCACTCCGGCGTGGTGATCTGCTGTGACGGGACCGAGGACGCAGATCGTCGCATCGGTCGGGTTCTGTGGAACGATCCTGCCACAGGTGTCATGCGTCATGCGGATGCGGGATACGACATCGCCAAAGACTGCGCCAAAGAGCATGGTTTGAACCTGCCCGGCATCCTCGAATGATAAGACTGTCGCAAGAGGGATCACCCTCTTGCGCATATGCATGAGGCTTGTACTCGTGCGCTCAAAGAGGGGTCTGAGTTGCCAACCACCAGGTTGTGCCACTCGGCCCCTTTATGCCGCCACGGATATCGTCGCTGCCCCGTTTGCGCAGCGGCTCCTGAATGATCTCTCCTCCAGCAGCAACAGCGCGATCAAATGTGGCCTGCACGTCAGGGACATAAAGATGCACATGTGCGTCATTGTCATCGGCATCAGGTAAGCCACCGATCATGATGATACTGTCATCAATCCGCACTTCGGCGTGCATTAAACTGCCATCCTGATGATCATAGCGGCGTAATAAATGCGCATGAAACACCGTTTGCAGAAATGATATCGTGCCTTCCGGGTCGTGGCAGACGAGGTAGGGGCTTAGCGAGGGGTAGTCTGTGGGTTTCCAAGACTCGGACATTGGTGTGCCTCCTTCAGCCTATTTCAGCCGGGCGGTTATTGACGGCCCACTCAATAATCTACCGTAACTTTAATAATATTCTACAGAAACAATAATTTGAGAAATAAAAAAACAGGCAGCCGAAGCTGCCTGCCATATCACTTGCTTGTGATGGGTCCGCTTTTGATGCGGATTTAGTCGCGCAAAAGCTCGTTGATACCAGTCTTGGAGCGGGTCTTTTCGTCCACGCGCTTCACGATCACCGCGCAATAGAGATTGACGCCATTCTTGGAGGGCATGGAACCTGCGACCACGACGGAATAGGGCGGTACTTCGCCGTACATCACTTCGCCGGTTTCGCGGTCAACGATCTTGGTGGACTGGCCGATAAAGACCCCCATGCCGAGCACGGAACCTTCGCGCACGATCACACCTTCGACCACTTCAGAACGCGCGCCGATAAAGCAGTTGTCCTCGATGATGGTTGGACCAGCCTGCATCGGTTCCAGAACGCCGCCGATACCGACACCGCCAGAGAGGTGCACGCCTTTGCCGATCTGCGCGCAGGAGCCGACTGTGGCCCAGGTATCAACCATGGTGCCTTCGTCGACATAGGCGCCGAGATTCACGAAAGACGGCATCAGCACCACACCGGGGGCGATATAGGCGGATTTGCGGACGATGCAGTTCGGCACCGCGCGAAAGCCTGCGGATTGCCAGTCAGACGCTTCCCAGCCTTTGAACTTGCTGTCGACCTTGTCCCACCAGCCAGAGTCCTGCGGGCCGCCGGATTGCTCTTCCATGTCTTTCAGGCGAAAGCCCAGCAATACGGCTTTTTTCGCCCACTGGTTCACGTGCCAGTCACCGCCGTCCTGTTTTTCCGCCACACGCAGTTTGCCGCTGTCGAGTGCGGCAAGGGTTGCCTCAATAGCGTCGCGGGTTTCGCCTTTGGTGGCGGGGGTGATGGTGTCACGGGCCTCCCAGGCGGCCTCGATTGCGGTTTCCAGCTGCGCGTTGGACATGTGTTCCGGCTCCGGGTTTTTGTTGGATTCGGGCGCTTATAGCCGCAAAAGCCACATGCGTCATGCCCTGAACACGCCCATACGCGCGGGTGAAGCGGCAGGTAAGCAGATGTGTGGGGGCTATCTTTAGCTGACCCGCCGCAGGTGGCGGCGCAGGATATCACAGGCCAGTGTCAAATCCTGTGCCCTGACAGCTTCCAGTAGAGCGGCATGATCGCTGTCTGGGCGCGACACCCAACGGTCACGCCAATAGGCAAAGAGATGCCGGGCCGCAGTGATATGAAGGTCTTCGATCGATGACAGCAGTCGTGGCATCCCACATGGCACGAGCAATGCAAAATGATACCGGCGATTGCAGCGATCCCAAGTGATCATGTCACGCGCGCCGTCGCAGGCGACGCGGGCTGCGTCCACTTCTGCCAAGGTCTGATCATCATGGCGGGGCAGGGCATGTGTCAGTGCCAGAACCTCCAAGGCAACCCGCATTTCGATCACTTCTCTGATCTCTGTGGGTTCCAGCTCGGTGACACGCATCCCCTTGTGGGGCACTGATTTTGCAAGCCCTTTTGCTTCCAGTCGCAAGAAAGCTTCGCGTACCGGCACATGGCTCACTTCAAAATCGCGCGCGATATGGTCCTGCCGCAGTTTCTCACCCGCGGGCAGATCGCCGGTCACGATCCGTTCCATCAAGGCGCGAAATATCTTGTCGACGGCGGTTTCACTCATGTCCGTTCGATAGGGTGCGATGACCAATGCCGCAAGACTTTCCGGCCCTTAGGTGAAGGAGACATCAAGTTGTGTGGCGGGATCGCTTAGGGGTTCAGGGTCAATATTGCCACCGCACAAGAGCACCGCGACTTTCTCACCACGTGCGGGCAGATACGCGCCGCACATCAATGCGGCCAGAGCCGTGGCCCCCGCAGGCTCCACCAGCAGGCGATGGTCGCGCCAGAGCGCATGTTGCGCCGCTTCAATGGCGGCATCCGGAACAATTACGCTAGGAGTGCGCGCGTTGTGAGCAAGATCAAAACAGATATCGCCGATCCGCCGAGCGCCCAGCGCATTGGCGGCAATGCCACTAACATCAACATTAGTAGGCTTGCCTGCCATCAGGGCTGCTTTTAGTGCGCAGGACGTAGCAGGTTCCACCGCAACCACTTTGCGACGGTTCTCAAACCACCCCAATGCGCCTCCAATGAGACCGCCGCCACCAACCGCGATCAGCACGGTGTCTGCATCCAGCCCTTGCTCTTCCCATTCCGCAAAAAGAGTGCCCTGTCCCGCGACCGTTGCGGGCGCATCATAGGCATGGATCTGCATGGCACCTGTCTGCAGTTCCCAATCCTGTGCGGCCTCCAGCGCATTTGCATAGGCTCCGGGAACAACCTCCAGATCCGCACCCGTCGAGCGGATCAGGTCAATCTTAGTCTGTCCGGCAATTTCCGGCACGTAGATTTTGGCATTGTGCCCTAATGCTCGCGCAGCAAAGGCGACGGCCGCGCCATGATTGCCGCCAGACGCTGCAACCAGACCTGCCTCGGGGACGGGATTTGACAGTAACGTATTGAATGCGCCGCGCGCCTTAAAGCTGCCCGCATGTTGAAGATGTTCGAGTTTCAACTCTACCGGGAAGGCGAGGCCGAAGCTTTGCACCGAGACGGTTGGGGTTTCCACCACATGCGCGGCAATTCTGCTGTGCGCGCCGGAAATCTGGGTTGTCCAATCCATCGTCGTACCTCGTCTCAGTGCGTTTGCGGCGAACCCTAGGGAAATGCTCGCAGGAGGCAAGGGGATAGATGACAGGATTTGAGCGCTGGCCTGAGGAAGGCGCTCGGGCTATGACAGGGTCTGACCTTTTGGATCAAAGAACAGGCAAGATTTGATATGAGTGACGACCGCAATAGCCGTTTCCCCGATGCCCGCGCAGACCGTAGCCGCGCCGAACATGTACCCGTTACGCCGCAGACCCAGTCGCCAGTCTATCAGCTAGCCTTCGCGGATGAGGGTTTCTTGTGCCGTGAGGAACTGCGCCCAGTGCGGCTGCAGTTGGAACTGCTGAAGCCGCAGCTGATGCTTGATGAAAAAGGCATCGAGAGCACCGTCGTGATGTTCGGCGGCGCTCGCATACCGGCCCCTCGCGACAAGGATAAAGCGCGTACTCAGACGCTCGCGGATCTTAGTCATTTCTATGATGAGGCACGCGAGTTCGCGCGCAAGATGACCGAGAAGTCCAAGGCTTCTGGCGGGCGTCGTCATGTGGTTGTGACAGGAGGTGGGCCCGGTGTGATGGAGGCTGGAAACCGTGGCGCGGTAGATGCCGAAGGTGAATCTATCGGGCTCAACATCGTGTTGCCACACGAGCAGGCTCCGAATGAATTTGTCACACCTGAGCTTTGCTTCAACTTCCACTATTTTGCGATCCGCAAGATGCATTTCCTGATGCGTGCGGAGGCGATCTGCGTCTTTCCGGGTGGATTTGGCACCCTGGATGAGCTGTTTGAGGCGCTGACGCTGATCCAGACAGGTCGCATGGAACCGGTGCCGTTCCTGCTCTTTGGTCGCAGTTTCTGGGAGAAGATCATCAATTGGGAGGCGCTGGCGGACGCGGGCACCATCTCCGAACAGGATCTTGATCTGTTTAAATTTGTCGAAAGTGCAGATGAGGCGATCGAGGCGATTGACGCATGGAACCCGGTCCCTGCACGTCAAAACCTGCCCGGTCGCGAGCGCTAAGCGTCACCGCAACACCTGAAATTTGGTCGCAAGAGTAGCGCCAGACGACCGCGCGCCGGGCCCATGGGGCCCGGCGCGCGGGTCCGCCCGAAAGGGCGGAAACCTATGGTCAAATGTCGTTTTCCCTTGTGGGTGGGATGGGAACGTTTGTGGGAACGTCGGGAGCGCGTCAGACCATAAGAATTTGGAAAACCTGACGACCGATCAGCTCATGTCCGCAGGCAAAACTCCGACGGCTTCACCGCGCGGCAGACGCGTCAGCACCTGTGTGCCGTCCTCGTCGCGGATGGCATATCCATAGCCACGCAGGCGAAATTGCCATTCACGCGGGCTCAGTGCTTTACGCCGTTCCTCACGTACCAACGAGAGAATACCATCATCCATTTGCGCGGTCTGTTGTCCAATCATCATTCTGCCCTTTGCTCTATTTGCTGTCCGGAGATTGTTTCCGTGTACTGTTTCTGATTCTGAGACTGTCGGCCTCAGGTGGCGCAAATTTTGCTAAAATTGGGAAAGAATAAGGCGCTGCGATTATTCGCAGCGCCTCGGAGGATCTCAGTTGTGTTGGCGAGGCTCAGTTTTGGCCCATGCCCGCCTCGGCTTCGATCTGTTTACGACTCTTGCGAGCGCGTTCTGTGGCGGATTTCAACTGACCGCAGGCCGCCATGATGTCGTCACCACGCGTCTTGCGGATCGGAGAGGCGTAACCGGCCTGATAGATGATGTTCGCAAATGCCCGGATACGGTTGTTTGACGACCGTTTGTAGGGCGCTCCGGGCCACTCATTGAAGGGAATGAGGTTGATCTTTGCCGGGATGTTGTAGCGTTTGATATGCTCCAACAGCCGGTGCGCATCCTCATCAGAGTCATTCACCCCATCCAGCATCACATACTCAAAGGTGATCCGCTCGGAGTTCGACACTTTGGGGTAATTCGCCAAGGACTGCAAAAGCTCATCAATGTTCCAGCGCCGGTTGATTGGCACCAGCACGTCGCGCACCTCATTGGTGGTGGCGTGGAACGAAATCGCCAACAAGCAGCCGATCTCTTCTGCAGTACGGGCGATTTCGGGCACCACGCCTGAGGTCGACAGGGTAATGCGACGGCGTGACAGCGATATCCCTTCGGGGTCCATCGCAATCTTCATCGCATCACGCACGTTTTCAAAATTATAGAGAGGCTCGCCCATGCCCATCAGCACAATGTTGGACAACAGACGAGTCTCGTCTTTGGGTGCGCCGGGCGTCGGCCATTCCTCCAGATCATCACGCGCCATCATCACCTGACCGATGATCTCAGCGGGCGTCAGATTGCGCACCAGCTTCTGGGTGCCAGTGTGACAGAAGGAACAGGTCAGCGTACATCCCACCTGCGACGAAATACACAGCGTGCCGCGATCATCTTCTGGGATGTAGACCACTTCGACCTCATGGCCACCATTGATCCGCACCAGATACTTTCGGGTGCCATCGGTTGAGACTTGTTTCGACACAACCTCAGGAATGCGGATCTCGAATGTTTCCTCAAGCTGGGCGCGATACGCCTTGGCGAGGTTGGTCATCTCAGAGAAATCACGCACGCCCCACTGATAGATCCACTGCCAGATCTGACCGACCCGCATTTTCGCCTGTTTTTCCGGCGTGCCATGTTCCATCAGCACTTCCCGCATGCGGTCACGGGTCAGGCCGACAAGGTTTATCTTGCCACCTTCCGGCTCCTTGCGGGGCAGGGTCAGAACATCTTGGGTGATCGGCGCTGAGGCTGTCATGAGACGGGTCTCGCTGGCTTGTGTCAAAACGGGGCTGGATGCGGCTCTATATAGGAGATCGGCCCAAGATCAAAAGGATTCTCGTTCAACCCTGCTATGCATGGGGCAACAGGCCACGTATCTCTTCTAACCCAAAATATCCCGGAGCGCGAGGCAGCGCCTCGCAAAAGAAAACGGCGAAGCCCGCGCTTCGCCGCCTCATGTCGGTCTTGATCGCTTGCGCCTCAGCCGGAACAGCGCTTCTCTGCGTCTTCAATCGCTGCAGTGAAGCCAAGCAAAGAGAAGGTATCTTTGGTTTGCGTCCCCCGCGAGGATCGTGCGGTTAGCGATGCATCTGATCCCCGCTTCATCGCGGTGATGATCTTGGCATCATCGGTCGGCGTTGCAGGCCATGCCCATTCCCCTTCGGTGAACAGCTCAAATTCGGAATCACCGATTTTCATATTCACTGTAGAACCGGGGGCGAAAGGATAGCCTCCGGTAAAGGTAACCTGACCTTTGTTGCCGCCATCCGGGCGATAAAACACAAACAATCGAATTTCACTGCGACGCACGGCGACCACGCGGCCATCGCGGGTGTTCACCGTTTCTTTCGGTGCCGAGACGCCTATGCACTCGCGCGGAGAGGTCTCTTCAAAGACGCTCCAATCCACATGCGCACCCACGCGGTTATCTGTCGTTGCTTGCTGTGCGCTTGCGGTGGTGGCCATGCCAGCCAGCATAAGCGCGCCTGCTAAGCGACGGAGTTTCAATGCCATACGTCCCGCCTCCAAGACTGTCTTCCTCAATTGTCTCCGGGCCTTGTGTGCGGTGTTTTGCACACCGTCTGTGCCCATGCCTCATGATCCTTGACACAAGCATATTAGCGGAACGAGGGCCATGCGCAATTGCTGGGTTTGGCAGGTTTTTGCCGCCTTTTCCTTGAAAAGCCGGGGTTTTGAATGTCTGCTGCGATTAAAATTCCTAAAAACAAAGAGCCAAGCCTATGACCAGTCCGATCGCCCCTGCACCTTTTACCGAAATTTGGCGGGGTAGCCTGCTCGAAAGCCAGCACCTCGGCCATGCCGTGATCTGCAACGGCAAAGGGGAGGTTGTGCGCGTTTGGGGCAACCCGGAACAGGTGATCTATCCACGCAGTTCCTGTAAAATGGTACAGGCACTTCCGCTTTTGACCTCGGGGGCTGCGGCGCGCTACGGGTTGACGCGCGAGCAACTCGCGCTGGCTTGCGCCTCTCATAACGGCGCGCGCATCCACATTGACCGGGTCAGCAATTGGCTTGAACAGTTGAACCTTGGTGAGGGTGACCTGCGCTGCGGCGCACAGAAACCGCGTGACAGTGAGGTGCTGCATAGTCTTATCAAACATGACGACAGCCCGTGCCAAATCCACAACAACTGCTCGGGAAAGCACGCAGGTTTCCTAACGCTCTCTCAGCACTTGGGAGCGGGATCTGAGTATGTGGAGATCGACCACCCGGTACAGCAGGCCTGCCAAGAGGCGTTTGAAGAAGCCACCGGAGAGACCAGCCCCACATATGGCATAGACGGGTGCTCTGCGCCTAATTTTGCATGCAGCATTACAGGACTTGCGCGCGCCATGGGCTGGTTTGCTTCGGCACACACCCGCAACGGGCGCGCCGATGATGCGGCGGTACAGTTGCGCGAAGCCATGGCACTACATCCGGAGCTGGTGGCTGGCGAAGGTCGCGCCTGCACGGCTTTGATGCGGGATATGGGCGGTAAGGTTTCCGTAAAAACAGGGGCGGAGGGCGTGTTTGTTGCCATCCTCCCCGAGCAAGAGCTGGGGATCGCACTGAAAGTCGTGGATGGCACCACGCGCGCGGCTGAGAACGCGATCACAACCTTACTGGTGAGTCTTGGCGCGCTCGATGGCAACAGCCCCTCGGCCAAGTCCTATATGAGTGCGCCAATTACCAATTGGAACGGCATCCACTGTGGCGACATGCGCCCCGCCGCCGGCCTGCAGTTCTAACTGCCCAGACTTAGCAGATTACAGAAGATCCCAGATCAGTTTCAGGGCAAGGGTGACGGTCGTCAGAACCAACAGCGGCTTGATCACCTTTGCCCCCTGTTTTTGAGCAAGTCCCGCTCCAACTCGCGCACCTGCGATCTGAGCAAGACCCATGGAGAGGCCGGTGAACCACCACGGTGTTGCGACAACCGCAAAAGCCGCCAGCGCGCCCGCGTTTGACGCTAAGTTCAACAGCTTTGTGTGCGCGGTCGCCTTGAGCACTCCGTAGCCTGCAAGCCCCACAAAGGCGAGCATATAGAAACTGCCCGCACCGGGACCGAACAAACCGTCATATGCTGCACAAAGCGGTACCATGGTGGCCGCAAACACCGCAGGCGACAAACGGCGTGCGCGGTCCACATCATTCAGCCCCTTCTTGGTGGCAAAAAACACTGCGATTCCGATCAAAAGGACCGGCAGGGCGTAGCGGATCAGATTGACCGGCAGCACCGACACCAAAAGCGCCCCGCCGATGGAGGCGAAAAACGCGATTACCGCAGGTTTCCATTGTGTGCGAAGATCCACATGGCCGCCGCGGGCATAGGTGATCGCCGCCGTGGCCGCGCCAAACAGCCCCTGGATCTTGTTGGTCGCAAGCGCCGTGACCGGGTTTGCCCCCGCAATGAGCAGGACGGGCACTGTGATGAGCCCGCCGCCACCGGCGACCGCGTCAATAAAACCAGCGGCAAAGCCCGCTGCCATCAACAGCAGCAGCACCTCGAAGGTGACTTCGAACATTCAATTATCCTTTGAAAGCGTCCCGGCTATAGCCCTGCACATACAAGAGAGCCGTTAGGTCACCGTGATTGATGCGGATGTTGCACTCTGCCGCGACCGAGGGTTTGGCGTGCAGCGCGACGCCTGCCCCCGCACGGGTCAACATGCCAAGATCATTGGCCCCATCGCCGACCGCAATCACGTCTGCCTCGGAAATACCAAGGCGCGCAGTGATCTGTTCGAGCGCTTGGACCTTGGCTTCGCGGCCAAGGATTGGGTGGCCCACCTCGCCTGTCAGCGTGCCCTCCGCGACGATCAGAGTATTGGCGCGGTTTTCGTCAAACCCCAGTTCTGCCGCGACACGCGCGGTAAAGGCGGTAAATCCACCAGAAACCAGCGCCGCGTATGCCCCATCGGCTTTCATCGTTGCCAAGAGTGCGCGACACCCCGGCATAAAGGTGATGCGGTTGTCCAGAACCTCACTGATCACAGATTCGGAAAGGCCCATGAGCAATCCAACGCGTTCGGTCAGCGCGCCCTCGAAATCCAATTCGCCGTTCATGGCGCGGGCGGTAATGTCTTTGACCCGCGCGCCAACACCCGCTTCATCCGCCAGTTCGTCGATGCACTCCTGCTGGATCATGGTTGAGTCCATATCTGCCAGCAGCATCTTCTTGCGCCGTCCCTCAGTGGGTTGCAGGACCAGATCGACGCCCATGCCTTGCAGATCGCTCCAGACCTCCCATTGATTGTCGGGAAGCGCTTCCAGCGTGAACTCCGCCGCAATGCCGGGGTTCAGCCAGTGGGCCTCACCACCGCCCCAAGCGTTCCTCAGCGACTCGACCAATGAAGGCTCTAGCGTCGGATTGGCAGGGTTCACGAGCAGGGTGGCGACGAACATGATTAACTCCTTCGCGAGGCAGGGGGCGATTTCTGAACCTTTTCGGTTGTTTACCGCCTACTTTGAGGAAAGCCACCAGAACACTTGGTGAACGAATAGGGGGTTGTCAAATGACGGTGCTTCAGGGATCATCTTGACTGAGGCCCGTCGGCACACACTACATTTTGTAGCATCTGCTACCGAAAGGAGGTGATGTGAAATGGTCAAAACGTGCAAGACGGTAACGCGAACCGAAAGAGCAACCAAAAAGCCTGGACCGAAAACGGTACCGGTTAAGCCACACCGACGTTCTAAGCCCAAAAAGGGCTGCTAATCTTCCCGGATTAAGCATGAAACGTCGGCGGGCCTCACTACTGAATCACAGTTGGACTCTGCCGGCAACAACTACCTGTCATTGTTGAGGGCCTTCCGCAGCTATCCGCCAAAGTTTCCGATTGGCGTCATCCGGGGTCGCAAAAATTTTCCAAAGCGGCGCAAACGGTCGATTTTCCCAGTTGCGCGGAATCGCACCCCCGCATATCGCTGTTGGTGGGACACCCCTCCCCAACGAGGGGCGCTTATCTGGAAGGGTAGCATTTATGGCTATTGCACAACCGGCATCGCGGCCGGCCAATCCGCGTTTTTCTTCTGGCCCCTGCGCCAAACCCCCCACCTATGATCTGTCCAAACTCGCTGGCGCGCCTCTGGGTCGCAGCCACCGCGCTGCCGTCGGCAAGGAAAAGCTCCTCGCCGCCATCGAAGGCACCCGCGAGGTTCTGGGCATCCCCGCAGACTACAAGATCGGCATCGTGCCTGCGTCCGACACTGGCGCGGTCGAGATGGCGATGTGGAACCTGCTGGGTGCGCGCAAGGTCGAGATGCTCGCCTGGGAGAGCTTTGGCGCGGGCTGGGTCACCGATGTGGTGAAGCAGTTGAAAATCGACGCCGAGGTCAAGACCGCCGACTATGGCGACATCGTCGATCTGGCGACGGTGGACACCGATAATGATGTGGTTTTCACATGGAACGGCACCACCTCCGGCGTGCGGGTTCCCAATGGCGACTGGATCAAAGACGACCGCGAAGGTCTGACGATATGTGACGCCACCTCTGCGGCCTTCGCACAGGAACTGCCTTGGCAAAAGCTCGATGTGACGACCTTCTCCTGGCAAAAAGTGCTGGGCGGTGAAGCGGCACATGGCGTCATCGTCCTCAGCCCCCGCGCAGTCGAGCGCCTGGAGAGCTACACGCCCGCATGGCCGCTGCCAAAGATCTTCCGCCTGACCAAAGGCGGCAAACTGATCGACGGGATCTTCACCGGTGCAACCATCAACACGCCGTCGATGCTGGCGGTTGAGGACTATCTGTTCGCGCTCGATTGGGCGCGGTCGGTCGGCGGCCTTGAGGGGCTCATTGGCCGCGCCAATGCCAATGCCAATGCGATCCACGCCTTTGCCTATGCCAACGACTGGATTGAAAACCTCGCCAATGATCCGGCGACGCGCTCCAACACCTCTGTGTGTCTGAAGTTCACGGACAAGCGGATCAAGGATGGCGCGAGCTTTGCCAAGGCTGTGGCCAAGCGGCTGGAGGCCGAGGGCATCGCCTATGATATCGGTGCTTACCGTGACGCGCCTGCCGGTCTTCGGATCTGGTGTGGCGGCACGGTCGAGACGGCCGATATCGAGGCCATGCTGCCGTGGCTCGCATGGGCCTTTGAGGCCGAGATCGCCGCGCAAGGCTAAAGGATAGCGTCTGGGCGTCAGCCCAGGCGGCACCCAACCACTCCCGCTATTTCAGGCCGCACCCTGGCCCCCGCAGACAAAGGACCAATACAAATGGCCCCCAAAGTACTCATCTCCGACAAACTCTCGGACGCCGCCGTTCAGATCTTCCGTGACCGTGGTATCGACGTCGATTTCCTGCCCGACGTGGGCAAGGATAAGGAAAAGCTGGCTGAAATCATCGGACAATATGATGGCCTCGCGATCCGTTCCGCCACGAAGGTGACGCCGACGATTCTGGAAAGCGCCACCAACCTCAAGGTGATTGGCCGCGCCGGGATCGGCACCGACAACATCGACAAGGAAGCCGCGTCGAAAAAGGGTGTGATCGTCATGAACACCCCCTTCGGCAACATGATCACCACCGCTGAACATGCCATCGCGATGATGTTCGCTGTGGCGCGACAGGTCCCCGAGGCCTCTGCTTCGACCCATGCCGGGAAATGGGAAAAGTCCAAGTTTATGGGCGTCGAGCTGACCGGCAAGACCCTCGGCGTGATTGGCGCTGGCAACATCGGCGGCATTGTCTGCGACCGCGCCCGGGGCCTGAAGATGAAGGTTGTGGCCTATGATCCGTTCCTATCCGAGGAAAAAGCCAAGAAGATGCAGGTCGAAAAGGTCGAACTGGACGAGCTGCTGGCCCGCGCTGATTTCATCACTCTGCATGTGCCGCTGACCGAGCAGACCAAGAATATCCTGAGCCGCGAGAACATCTCCAAAACCAAGAAGGGCGTGCGCATCATCAACTGCGCCCGTGGTGGTCTGGTGGACGAAGATGCATTGGCCGAAGCACTGACCTCGGGTCATGTTGCAGGGGCGGCCTTTGATGTGTTCTCTGTGGAACCGGCCAAGGAAAACCCTCTGTTCAACCTGCCCAATGTGGTTTGCACACCGCACCTTGGGGCCGCGACAACTGAGGCGCAGGAAAACGTGGCACTGCAAGTTGCAGACCAGGTGGCAAACTATCTGCTGACTGGTGCAGTGGAAAACGCACTCAACATGCCGTCAGTGACTGCTGAAGAAGCCAAAGTCATGGGTCCGTGGATCAAACTGGCTGACCATCTCGGTGCTTTTGCCGGCCAGATGACGGATGAGCCGATCACCGCGATCAATGTGCTCTATGATGGTGTCGCGGCTGACATGAACCTTGATGCGCTAAACTGTTCGGTGGTCGCGGGCATCATGAAAAAGGTGAACCCTGATGTGAACATGGTCTCCGCGCCCGTTGTGGCCAAAGAGCGCGGCATCCAGATTTCTACCACCAATCAGGACAAGTCCGGCTCTTTTGATGGCTATATCAAGGTGACTGTCGTCACGGCAAAACGCGAGCGCTCTGTCGCGGGCACCGTGTTCTCGGATGGCAAGCCGCGCTTCATCCAGATCAAGGGCATCAATATCGATGCCGAAGTTGGCGCGCACATGCTCTACACCACCAACAAGGACGTTCCGGGCATCATCGGTACCTTGGGGCAGACCCTTGGTGATATGGATGTGAACATCGCCAACTTTACGCTGGGCCGGAATGAGGTTGGCGGCGAGGCAATCGCGCTTCTTTATGTGGATGCAGAAGTTCCAGCCGATGCACGCGCGAAGCTGGCGGAGACCGGGTATTTCACCCAGATCAAGCCGCTGGCATTCGACGTCGCCTGACACCGGGTGATTTGAAAAGAATGCGGGCTCATCGAAGGATGGGCCCGTTTTTGTATTAAATACCTGTTTTTACTTGCCCTGACGCGCCCGCGCGCCATTGTGGCGGCAAATGGCCTCGGACGCATTTACTCCGGTGCGATGACCGCCTCTGACTGCAGACAATCGAAAGACGCCTCTCCTATGACCAAACCTATCTATGCAATCGGTGACATTCACGGGCAGACCGAACAGCTTGAGCGCGCGTTGGAGCTGATCACCATGGATGGTGGTGCTGAGGCGGAGGTGGTCTTTGTGGGCGACTATGTGGACCGCGGTCCTGACAGCCGGGGTGTCATTGACCGTTTGATGCAAGGTCAGGCCGACGGCCGCAATTGGATCTGCCTCAAGGGCAATCATGACCGTATGTTTACCTGGTTTATGGAAGATTTTCCGCGAGAAGACCCGCATCTTCCGGTTGAGCTCTATTATTTACAGGAACGCATCGGCGGCGCGCAGACGCTGGCCTCTTATGGTGTGGACTGCGGCCCGGGGGATCGTAAATCCCGTGTGCATGAGGCCGCACGCGCGGCAGTTCCTGCTCAACATTTGGCTTGGATCGATTCGTTGCCTCTGTCTCATCAGGCAGGTGAGCAGTTCTTTGTGCATGCAGGTATTCGCCCGGGTGTGCCACTGAAGGAACAGACCGAGCACGATATGCTATGGATTCGGCAGGGGTTTCTTGAGAACACCGAGAGCCACTCGCATCTGATCGTGCATGGGCATACTGCCGAGAAATGTCCGGTTCATTATGGCAATCGTGTCGATATTGACTGTGGGGCAGGGTACGGGCGTACCCTCGTGCCCGTGGTGTTCGAAGGGGATAAGGCATGGAGCCTGACCTCCGAGGGGCGCAAGCCACTGGAACCTGGACAGTCATAGGGCACGGCACACGCCAGAAGCGATTTTGCGAGAGAATTGTTGCCACGGCACCCGTAAAGGTTGTATCACGATGTGCGTGGCTAACGCGCTGTTCCTTTGCAGCCCCCTGCAAGCAGGATCCCCTGTCTTCAGCGGCGTTTAGTTATGCTTCACGTTGTCCTTACTGTGGCAGGCACCCCGGATCGGGGTTGCCTGCCTCTTTTCGTTTGAACGCGGACTAACGCCCAGTCCAATCCAACACGACCTTACCGCTTTGGCCTGACTTCATGGCTGCAAAGCCCTGTCCGAAATCATCAACAGAAAAGCGGTGAGTGATTACTTTGCTTACATCAAGACCGTTTTGCAGCATGGCGATCATCTTGTACCAGGTTTCGAACATCTCGCGGCCATAGACGCCTTTGATAGTGATCGCCTTAAAGACGATGCGCGACCAATCGACCGGGGATTTGCCCGGTGGAATCCCAAGAAGCGCGATCTTGCCACCCATCACCAGGGCCTCAACCATTTGGTCCAGAGCCTGCTGGTTACCGGACATCTCAAGCCCGACGTCAAAGCCTTCTTTCAGACCCAGCTCGTGCTTCACGTCATTCAGGTCTTCCTTGGCCACGTTGACGGGTCGCACCCGTGCGACCTGTTCCGCCAACGTCAGGCGGTCAGCGTTCACATCCGTGATGACCACATGTCGCGCCCCGGCGTGGCGGGCGACGGCTGCTGCCATGATGCCGATGGGGCCTGCGCCGGTGATCAGCACATCTTCACCCAGCAGATCAAAGCTCAGCGCGGTGTGTACGGCATTGCCCAGCGGGTCGAGGATCGCGCCGATTTCATCCGGAATGTCGTCGGGCAGGGGCACCACATTAAACGCGGGAAGGCGCAGATATTGCGCAAATGCGCCTTGCTCGTTGACCCCGATCCCGCGCGTGCCCGGATCAAGGTGAAACTTGCCGGAGCGTGACTGACGGCTCTCGGTGCCGATCAGATGCCCCTCCCCCGAGCAACGCTGCCCGACCGAGAGCCCGGTCACGTTGCGCCCCAGCTCCACGATCTCGCCTGCGAATTCATGGCCGGTGATCATCGGCACGGGCACGGTATGTGCGGCCCAATCGTCCCAGTTCCAGATGTGAATGTCGGTGCCGCAAATGCCGGTTTTGTTGACCTTGATCAGAACATCATCCGGCCCGATGTCAGGTACCGGCACCTGCACCATCCAAAGACCCTCTTCGGGTTTGGATTTTTCAAGAGCTTTCATCGTGTTGGGCAGCATGTCAGATCACTCCACAGGCTTTGCCCGCACGCTCAAACGCGCCGAGGGCTCGGGTCAATTCCTCACGGGTCAGGGCGGCATTCATCTGGGTGCGAATGCGAGCCTGACCCTTGGGCACGACGGGAAAGAAGAAGCCGGAGACATAAACACCTTCGTCAAAGAGCCTGGCCGCCATGGCTTGTGCAAGCTTGGCATCCCCCAACATCACCGGGATGATCGGGTGTTCGCCGGGCAGCAGGTCGAACCCCAGTTCCGTCAGGCCCTCACGCCAGAATTTGGCATTCTTGAACAGCTGCTTGCGGAGATCCTCGCCTTCTTCAACCAGACGGATCGCTTCCAAACCGGCCGCCACGACCGCAGGCGGCAACGAGTTTGAAAACAGATAGGGCCGTGCGCGCTGACGCAGCAGGTCAATCACCGGCTGCGACCCGGCGATATAGCCGCCAATCGCACCGCCCAGCGCCTTGCCCAGCGTGCCGGTCAGGATGTCGACGTCGATACCAAAATGATCCGGCGTGCCGGCCCCATGCGGCCCCATGAACCCCGTCGCATGGCAGTCATCGACCATAACCACCGCATCATAACGGTCGGCTATTTCGCGGATTGCAGGCAGGTTGGCCAGATAACCATCCATGGAAAACACGCCATCGGTGGCTACCATGACGTGGCGTGCACCGGCTGCACGGGCGTCTTTCAGCTTGGCCTCCAGATCTGCCATGTCGTTGTTGGCATAGCGGTAGCGCTGCGCCTTGCAGAGGCGGATACCGTCGATGATGGAAGCGTGGTTCAGACCGTCGGAGACAATCGCATCCTCTGGCCCAAGCAAGGGTTCGAACAGCCCACCATTTGCGTCAAAACAAGCGGCAAACAGGATCGAATCGTCCTTGCCCAGGAATTTTGCAATGCGCTGCTCCAGCTCGCGGTGCAGATCCTGCGTGCCGCAGATGAAACGGACCGAAGCCATACCATAACCCTTGTCGTCCATCACAGCCTTTGCAGCGGCAATCAGATCTGGATGATCAGCCAGGCCAAGATAGTTGTTGGCACAGAGGTTGATGACCGCGCGGTCGCCCACGTGGATCTCGCCCGCCTGGGGCGAGGTGATCATTCGTTCGCGCTTGTAAAGACCATCGGCTTCGATCTGCGTCAGGGTTTCGCTGATGTGGCTGAGGAAAGCATTGGACATGAGCACGACTCCGGTTGTTTCCCGAAGTCTGTCATAGTGGACATGCTTCCGTAAAGGTGGAATTTCAGCTTTACGGAAAAAAATCCGCAATTACGGAATTTTCATCTTCTAACCGAAAATATCCCGGGGTGAATTGGCCGAGAGGCCAAGAGGGGCCGCGCCCCTCAACTGTTCTTCACAATCAGGAAAACCCGCGCAGCGCCGTCCGGGGCGGCAATCGCGTGCGAAACATCCGCCGCATATCGGGCTGTATCTCCTGGCGAGAGGCGATCCTCCGCCGTGCCGGAGGTCAAAACAACCGTTCCCTCCAAGACCGTCAATTGTTCCCGCGTGCCGGGCGCATGTGGTTGGCTGATCAAGGCCCCTCCGGCAGCGAAGCTGATGTCATAGACCTCATGCCCGCCGACATCTTCGGGCGGAGACAGGATGGCGATGGTGCATTGCGCGGCCTTGCTGTCGATCACCGGCACATCCCGCGCGCGCAGAACATCGATGCGGTCGACCGTCTCGCTGGCCTCCAACAGGCCGGCGAAATCCACCTGAAGTGCGCGGGTGAGATTCCACAGTGTTGCAATCGTGGGAGAGCTCTCCCCCCGTTCGATCTGGCTCACCATTGAGCGGCTGACCCCGGAAAGGTTCGCCACCGCCTCTAGGCTCAACCCTTGCGCCCGGCGTGCCTCTTTCAGGCGGGCGGGCAAAAGGGTCAGGATATCGTCTGTTGTGTCCGTCATGACGGAAGTAGTGGCGCGCGCCGCAGTGGCTGTCAATGACGGGACGTCCTGCGGGACAGGTTTATGCTGCGGGTGCATACTGGCGCAAACGGACATGAGGAGTGAGACATGACGGATATCGTGATTCTGGACGGCGCGCGCACGGCGATTGGTGCCTTTGGTGGCGCATTGGCACAAACTGCGCCGATCGATCTGGGCGCGACGGTGGCCAAGGCAGCAATGGAGCGTTCCGGTGTTGAGCCTGCGCAAATCGGCACCGTGGTCTACGGCCATGTCATCAACACCGAGCCGCGCGACATGTATTTGTCGCGAGTGGCCGCGATGCAGGCAGGTATTCCCGAGATCGCACCAGCGATGAATGTGAACCGGCTGTGTGGATCGGGCGCGCAAGCGATTGTTTCGGGCATTCAGGCCTTGATGCTGGGCGACGCGGAGTTTGCACTAACGGGTGGTGCCGAGAACATGTCGCGCAGTCCTTTCATCACACCCTCGACCCGCTGGGGGCAGAAAATGGGCGATGTGAAATCGCTCGACATGATGCTGGGTGCGCTCAATTGCCCCTTTGGGACCGGCCATATGGGGGTGACCGCAGAGAATGTCGCGGACGAGCATGAGATCACCCGTGAACAGATGGACGCATTTGCGATGGCCAGCCAGACCCGCGCCGCAGCGGCGATCGAGGCGGGCTACTTCCAAAGTCAGATCGTACCGGTCGAGGTGAAAGTCAAACGCGATATGGTGCCGTTTGAAGTCGATGAGCACCCCAAGGCGACCTCAATGGAAGCGCTCGCAGGCCTGCGCCCGGTGTTTCAGAAGGAGGGTCGTGTCACGGCGGGGAACGCGTCGGGGATCAACGATGGCGCGGCAGCACTGGTGCTGGCGACCGGTGAGGCGGCGGAGAAGGCCAGTCTGAAACCCAAGGCACGCGTTCTGGGGTATGCCCATGCAGGCGTGCGGCCAGAGGTGATGGGCGTTGGTCCGATTCCGGCGGTGGAGCAGCTGTTGAAGCGCATCGATATGACCATCGGGGATTTCGACCTCATTGAGTCGAACGAGGCCTTTGCAGCACAGGCACTGGCGGTGAACAAAGCGCTCGGGCTCGACGCCGCCAAAGTGAACCCCAATGGCGGTGCGATCGCATTGGGGCATCCGGTGGGGGCAACCGGAGCCATCATCACCGTGAAAGCGCTGTATGAGCTGGAACGCACGGGCGGTCGCCGGGCCATCATCACCATGTGTATCGGTGGTGGTCAGGGTATTGCACTGGCAATCGAGCGTCTTTGACCTGATCGGGCAGATGGGCGTTGCCCCTCTGCGCTGGCGCGCATTCACCCCAGGATATTTTAGGTTAGAAGAAGGTGCTGATATCGTCGGCACCCTCTTTTGTTATATTACATGCGTGATGATGAGAGTGGCGAGGACACCAACAGCTGCGCCCGCGGCTGCGGCACGTTTCCAAGGGCGGCGGGCTGATTTATCTTCAGGTTCTTGCGCCTGGGCGATCAGGGCACGTTCCACCAAAGTCGGCAGACGCGGGCCAAAGCGGGCCAAGACCAACGCAGTCTTGCCCAGATCGGACGCGATAGCGCGGGGGCCGATCGAGGATTTGATGTAGTCCTCCACCACCGGTTTTGCGACGTCCCATATGTTGATGCGCGGATCAAGCGAGCGGGCGACGCCTTCGACCACCACCATGGTGCGCTGCAACAGGATCAACTCGGTACGGGTTTCCATGCCAAAACGCTCTGTCACCTCGAAGAGATAGTTCAAGAGCCGTCCCATGGAGATATGCGTGGCGTCCATGCCAAAGATCGGCTCGCCTACGGCCCGCAATGCGCGGGCGAACTCGTCCACATCCTGCGTGGCGGGCACATAGCCTGCCTCGAAATGGACTTCGGCCACGCGTTTATAGTCGCGTTTGATGAAACCATAGAGGATCTCGGCATAGACCCGGCGGGTATAAAGGTCGATATGGCCCATGATGCCAAAATCATAGGCAATGATGTCGCCATTGGCGGCAACCTTCATATTGCCTTGGTGCATGTCAGCATGGAAATACCCGTCGCGCAGCGCATGGTTCAGGAACAGGGACAAGACCCGTTGACCCAGCGCGTGCCGGTCGTGGCCTGCGGCATCGAGCGCGTCATTGTCGCCAATCGGCAACCCGTCGGCCCAGCCCAGCGTCATCACCCGGCGAGCAGAGTAATTCCACAGCACTGGCGGAAGTTGGAAGCCCGCGTCATTGGAGGTGTTATCCGCGAACTCTGAGGCGGCCGCACTTTCAAGGCGCAGGTCCAGTTCGCCACGGACAACGCCATCGAAGTGGGTGATCACATCCATGGGGCGCAGGCGTTTGGCGCCGGGTGCGAAGAGTTCCGCAATGCGGGCGGCAAAGTAGAATGCATCCACATCCTTGCGGAAGGCACGCTCAACACCGGGGCGCAAAACCTTGACCGCTACGTCCTGACCGGTCTCTGTCAGGCGGGCGCGATGGACCTGCGCGATGGACGCAGCGGCGATCGGCTCGGAAAATTCCGTGAAAATCTCATCGACCGGGCGGCCCAATTCCTTGGCGACCTCTGCCATGGCGACTTCGCGCGGGAAGGGGGGGAGTTTGTCCTGCAAGACACGCAACTGCCGCGCCATATCCTCGCCCACCACATCGGGGCGGGTTGAGAGCACCTGACCGAATTTAATGTAGGCAGGCCCCAATGCGGTGATTGCACGGGTTGCCGGTGGCATGGATGGGTCGCCCTTGTAGCCAAGCCACTGGAAAGGCCAGCCAAGTGTATAGGCCACCATGCGCAAAGGGGCCGGCGCGTCGAAGGCGTCGAGTACCACATTCATGGCGCCGGTGCGCACCATGGTCGCGCCTGTGCGGATCAGGCGGATGATATTGTGAGGTCCGCGCATCGATCAGATCTTCCAGCCCGAGTGCAGAGCTGCAATGCCCATCGACATGTTGCGGTATTTTGCATTTTCAAACCCGGCCTGTTTTACCATTCCGAGGAATGTGTCTTGATCCGGAAAGTTACGGATCGATTCCACGAGATATTGATAACTGTCATAGTCACCTGCGATCATCTGCCCCATTCGCGGGATCACGTTAAAGCTATAGAGATCATAGAGTTTTTGCAGCCCGTCGTTGGGCAATTGGCTGAACTCCAGCACCATCAGGCGTCCGCCGGGTTTCAGGACGCGGTAGGCTTCGTTCAGGGCTTCTTGCGGGCGGGTCACATTCCGAATTCCGAAAGAAATAGTATAGACGTCGAAGGTGTTGTCTTTGAACGGCAGCGCCATTGCGTCGCCGGTCACCCAGTCCAAACTCTCGGCCATTTGTTCGGCCTCTGCCCGTTTGCGACCCTCTTCCAGCATCGGTGTGGTCAGATCAAGCACGGTGGAGTGACCATAGCCTGCACGTTTTAGGAAACGAAAGGAGATGTCACCGGTGCCGCCCGCCACATCCAGCAGACGCTGACCGGGGCGCGGCGCGAGCCAGTCCATCATTGCATCCTTCCAGATTCGGTGAATGCCGACGCTCATCACATCGTTCATGATGTCATATTTCGAGGCAACGGAGTTGAAGACCCCCTGAACCCGGCCTGCCTTTTCGTGCTCCGGCACGGTTTCAAAGCCGAAATGGGTGGTGCTGTCAGATTTCTCGGTCATTGGCCTTGTCGTCCTCGCAGTTTCGCACTTGTTATAGAGCGCTCACGGGGCGGCACAATGCGCCCTTCTGTCAGGGGAGTCCTCTAATGCCTGAATTGCCCGAGGTCGAGACGGTGATGCGGGGCCTGCAACCCTCTATGGAGGGGGCGGTCATCACCCGCGCAGATGTGAACCGGCCCGATTTGCGCTGGCCTTTTCCGGATCGTATGGCGGACCGGCTATCGGGGCGCAGGGTGTTGTCGATGCGACGGCGGTCGAAATACATCCTTGCTGACCTTGATAGCGGCGAGACGCTTTTGGTTCACCTTGGTATGTCAGGGCGGATGACGGTATCGGGTGACCCGCTTGGCCAGTTTGTGCATGCGCATCCGCAAACCGCCAAACATGATCATGTGGTCTTTCACATGGAAAATGGCGCGCGGGTCACTTTTAATGATCCTCGCCGCTTTGGTGCGATGGACCTGCTGGATACGGCGACAGCCGACAGTCACAAGCTGCTTGCGGTGCTGGGACCGGAGCCTTTGGGGAACGATTTCCATGAAAATCACCTTGTCACAGCCTTCAAGGGCCGCAAGACGCCCGTGAAATCCGCGCTGCTCGATCAGGGAATCATCGCGGGCCTTGGCAATATCTATGTCTGTGAGACGCTTTTCCGTGCGGGCATTTCGCCACGTCGCGAAGTTGGAAAAATCAGCGCGCCGCGCGTTGCAGCGCTGGTTCCTATCATTCGTCGAGTGTTGCTAGACGCGATTGCAGCGGGGGGATCGTCGCTCAAGGATTTTCGCCAAGCCAATGGCGAACTTGGATATTTTCAACATACCTTTGATGTATACGGGCGCGAAGGAGAGCCTTGCCGACGGGTTGGCTGTGGGGGGACGGTCACTCGAATCACCCAATCAGGGCGGTCGTCCTTCTACTGTGGCAAGTGCCAAAGATAGCTTGAAAGCGAGAGCCGCCGTGATAATGACTCTGGTTCAGGAGAAACAACCGAAAGCGAATTGTCATGGCCTATGAGACGATCAACGTCGATATTCAGGACCACGTCTGCCTCATCAAGCTGAACCGGCCTGAAGCGTTGAACGCGCTCAATTCCGTCCTTCTGGGCGAGTTGTGTGCCGCTTTGGAAGAAGCGGACGCCAGCGACAAAGTGCGCTGCATCGTGCTGACCGGCTCGGAAAAAGCCTTTGCAGCGGGCGCCGACATCAAAGAGATGTCGGAGATGAGCTATGTCGACGTATTCACGTCGAATCTTTTTGCCGACACCAACGATCGGATTTCGGCCATCCGCAAACCGATTATCGCGGCTGTATCCGGCTACGCGCTGGGTGGGGGCTGCGAGGTTGCCATGATGTGTGATTTCATCATCGCAGCAGAAACCGCAAAGTTTGGCCAACCCGAGATCAACCTCGGTGTGATCGCAGGCATGGGCGGTACTCAGCGCCTGACCCGGTTTGTCGGGAAGTCGAAGTCGATGGATATGAACCTGACGGGCCGCTTCATGACTGCCGAAGAGGCGGAGCGGGCCGGTCTGGTGTCGCGCGTGGTTCCGGCCAAGAAACTGATCGAAGAGGCGATGGCCGCGGCCAATAAGATCGCCGAGAAATCAGTTCTGACCTCGATTGCCGCCAAGGAGGCAGTCAATCGCGCGTATGAATTGCCGCTGAGCGAGGGCATGCTCTTTGAACGGCGGGTCTTCCATTCCATGTTTGCAACAGAAGACCAGAAGGAAGGTATGGCAGCTTTCCTAGAAAAGCGCGAAGCGCAGTTCCGGGACAAGTAACCAGATTTGGTGAGGTTCTGTGCCGACGCAAATGACGCCGTACGGGCCCCACTGATACCTAAAATACTATGGCCTCCGGTTAGATAGCGAGGTTTGAAAACGGGCCCGCGGGCCCGTTTTTTGCATTCTCCTCGGCGAGACACTCCAAGAAACGGTGTTTCAAGGGATCGCTTGCGCTTTGTGTGCGAATCCAGTAATGACCGCCGTCATACATGCGCGTGCAGCCCGCTTAGGCTAGAATCACGACCGGTGATCCGATCCGGGTTCGGCTGGCATTCGCCATAATTGAACACTACGAACTCGAAGATAAGGTCACCACACCATGGCAAACACTCCTCAGGCTAAGAAGCGCGCACGTCAGAACGAAAAGCGCTTTGCCATCAATAAAGCTCGTCGTTCGCGCATCCGCACCTACCTGCGTAAAGTCGAAGAAGCCATCGCATCCGGCGACAAAGAAGCTGCAACCGCAGCTCTGCGCGCGGCTCAGCCCGAACTGATGCGCGGCGTGACCAAAGGCGTTTACCACAAAAACACCGCGTCCCGTAAAATCTCCCGTCTGTCCGCGCGGGTGAAAGCGCTGGGCTAACGCTCTTCTTACGCTGGCCAGTCCGGCGATTCTGATGTCGCGCCGCTAGCGGCGTTGATCCAGATTTCAACCTGAAAAAGCACCGCTGATGGCGGTGCTTTTTTGTTTGAAGGATTCCGGTCACTTCTGACGAGTCGCAGAGATTCTTTGTCGTCCAAGCCCGAGTCAACATCATAGTTTCGTTGCCGCTCTATGTCCGAAATTGCTACCACTGTTGCAGCGATTCATTCGCTGGGGGGACAGGCTGCTCGCGACAACTCTGACGGGCATTAGAGTTGTTATAGCCGGTGATCTGCGCGCTGCGCGTGGCACCGGAACAATGAAGTATACGGCGTAGTGCGTCGCGCACTTCACGTTAGGCATCTGTCTCATTCAGTGAATTAAGGGCGAACGTTTTTTCGTTGCGGCCATTTTGTGTGTTGCCGCACGTTACATGACGTTGTTTTCGGTTATCGAAACACGTGAAGGTCAGTTTGCATGCAGGCTGGCGACGTTCTTTCTGTGCCCGATCGTGACCGGATTGTTCTGAGCAGAACAGCCGGACTGGGACGAAACGATAGGCCGAAAATCCGGCCATAACACAGGATGCGTGAGGCGCAGC